>NZ_CP045456.1:0-1125000 GCF_009394735.1 Brevundimonas sp. Bb-A
ATGGTTGGGGGTGCGATGGCGGCGGCGAACGGCGTGGACGGATCGAACATGACGGATCCGAACCGCATCTGGAACGAGGCCTCGTTGCGCCTGAGGGCCGAAATCGGCGACGGCCCCTTCTCGTCCTATATCGCCCCCTCGGCCGTGCGGATGGATTCCGCCGGTCAGCTGATCCTGGTCACCCCCACCGCCTACGCCCGCGACTGGGTTCGCAAGAACGCCCTGCGGCGTATGAACGAGCTGTGGCTGGGCCTGGACCGGCTGAACCGCCGGCTGGACGTCCGCTGCCGCGCCGAAGTGAGCTCGGCGCCCCCGGCCTCGGCGGTGATCGGCGGCAATGTGGTGGACGCCACTCCCCGTCTGGCGGCCCTGGCCCAGCCCACCGTCGCCCCCGTCGCCGACGGCGCCCGGGCCGTGCGCGCCGCTGGCCTGCAGGAGCGTCTGACCTTCGACAGCTTCGTCGAAGGTCAGGGCAACGCCTTCGCCCTGGCCATCGCCAAACAGGTGGCCAGCTGGGCCGACGGCCACTTCAACCCCGTCTTCTTCTGCGGCCCCTACGGCTACGGCAAGACCCACCTGCTGAACGCCATCGCCTGGGAAGCCCAACGCCTGCGGCCCGAGGCCAAGGTGGTCTATCTGACCGCCGAACGCTTCCTGTCGACCTTCGTCAAGGCGATGCAGGACCGTTCGACCGCCGCCTTCAAGGAAAGCCTGCGCTCGGCCGACATGCTGCTGCTGGACGACGTCCAGTTCGTCGGCGGCAAGGCGAGCACCCAGGAGGAGCTGCTGTCGACCCTGACCGCCCTGATCGAGGACGGCAAACGGATCGTCTTCTCGGCCGACCGCGCGCCCATGGCCCTGACCGAGGTGGAACCCCGCCTGCGCAGCCATCTGTCCGCCGGCCTGACCTGCCCGGTCGAGGCGGGCGACCGGGCGCTGAAGATCGCCGTGGCCCAAAACCGTCTGAAGGCTCTGTCGGCCCTGGGCGTCGTCCAGGGGGAGGCCGCGCCCGAGGTGCTGGCCCAGCTGGTCGACCGCACCCCCGGTTCGATGCGCGAGCTGGAAGGCGCGGTGAACACCCTGGCCGCCGCCGCCGGTTCCCGTCTTTCGTCCGTCTCGGTAGACGAGGCCTCAACCCTGCTGGGCGCCGCCCTGCGCGGCGGACCGGAACGTCGGATCACCGTCGACGAGATCCAGAAGACGGTCGCCGACCATTTCAACCTGAAACAGGCCGACCTGCTCAGCGAGCGCCGCACCCGTTCGGTGGCCCGTCCGCGTCAGATGGCCATGTATCTGTGCAAGCAGCACACCACCCGCTCCTACCCCGACATCGGCCGTCGCTTCGGCGGGCGCGACCACACCACGGTCCTGCACGGCGTGCGCAAGATCGAGGAGCTGATGGCCCAGGACGACCAGATCGCCCGGGACGTGGAGGCCCTGACCCGCAAGCTGCGGGGCTGATTTCGAGCGGCGAGTGGTCGGCGGCGAGCGGCGAGCGAATGGAAAACGTCTCGTCCCGCCGATTTGCCCCCAATATCCCTCGTCACTCGCCAACTAACCACTCGCCACTTCCTTGCTCCTTGCGCTCAATCCGCTAGTGTCCAAGGCCCTTTATCGTGGCGCTCCAGCCTGAGTCGCCGCATCCGGGCGAGACGATATGCAACTGACCATCGAACGATCCGCGCTCCTTAGGGCCCTGGGCCATGTGCAGAGCGTCGTCGAACGTCGAAACACCATCCCGATCCTGTCCAACGTCCTGCTGAGCGCGGGCCGTGACCGTCTGGCCTTCGCCGCCACCGATCTGGACATGGAGATGGTGGACGAGGCCGAGGCGACGGTGAATGTCGAGGGGCAGATCACCGCCCCCGCCCACACCCTGTATGAGATCGTGCGCAAGCTGCCGGAAGGCGCCGAGGTCTCCCTGACCTATTCGGGCGACGATCCCCGCCTGGTGGTTTCGGCCGGTCGGTCGCGCTTCAACCTGCCGGTCCTGCCGGCCGGCGATTTCCCGGTCATGTCGACCGACAGCGCCGGCGCCGCCTATGTCATGCCCAAGGAAGACCTGGCGCGCCTGATCGACAAGACGCGGTTCGCGGTCTCGACCGAAGAGACGCGCTACTATCTGAACGGCCTGTATCTGCATACGGTGGCCGAGGCCGGCGTGCCCCTGCTGCGCGCGGTCGCCACCGACGGCCACCGCCTGGCCCTGGCCGAGACCCCGGCGCCCGACGGCGCGGCCGGCGGCCCCGGCGTGATCGTGCCGCGCAAGACGGTGGATCAGGTCCGCCGCCTGCTGGACGACGCCGGCGGCCCGGTCGAGATCACCGTCTCGGCCCAAAAGATCCGCTTCCAGCTGGGCGAGGCCAGCCTGACCTCCAAGGTCATCGACGGCGCCTTCCCGGACTATCTGCGCGTCATTCCGCGCGGCAACGACAAACAGGCCGACATCGATAACGCCCTGTTCGCCAAGGCCGTCGACCGCGTGGCCACCATCTCGGCCGAAAAGAGCCGGTCGGTGAAACTGGCCTTCGACAACGACCGGGTAAAGCTGACCGTCCGCAACATGGAGGCCGGTCAGGCCGAGGAAGAGGTCGAAATCGGCTATTCCGACGAACCGTTCGAGATCGGCTTCAACGCCCGCTATCTGCTGGACGTCGCCGGCCAGATCACCGGCGAAAACGCCGCCTTCCGCTTCGCCGACCCGGCCTCGCCGACGCTGGTGCTCGATCCGGGCGATCCGGGCGTGCAGTATGTGCTAATGCCGCTGCGTGTCTGACAGCCATGAGCATGGCGGAACAGTGATCAGAAAAACGAGATGGAGAGTTTGGACCCCACTCGTGATCTCATTCTTGGGCTTGGGTGCCTACGTCGGCGTTTTTGTTTGGCTTTGCAGCCTTGAAGGCATCGAAGAGCTCACTCGCTCTCTGACAGGTTCTGTTTTCGACGCCTTCATAATCTTTGCACCTGGTTTGGTTTTGCTTGCGCTATGCGGCGAAGCGATACGATCGCTGTGCTGGGGGGATTACATCGTCCCTACTGATCGCGGCCTTGGCTTTCGGATCAACGGCCGGAAGCATTTCCTTCATTGGGAACAGGTGAACACGTTCCGTGTCGATACACCTGTACTGGGCCAAGAAGGCGTGGTCGGATGGGACTATCGCGGCGATGCTCATGGCAAGCCGCGCGTGAAAAGTTCCGCCGCGACGACGATGGACGGCGATTTCGGTCGAGGCTGGCAAGGCGGGCCTGACGCCATCTGCATCGCGCTGGAGGCTTGGAGATCGCGCCATTCCGACACCTCTTTTTCACCGGAAGAGCGAGGCTTGACGTCCTCCCACATTAGTCAGGATGGACCAAACCTTCCGTCAACTTTGACAGTGCGCGCAGACACACGAAAGGCGGTCGGCCCTCTAATAGGGATTTGGTGCTGCTTCTTCGCGCTGTTCGCCTTGCCAATCTGGATCACGGCGCTGGCAGCTCCGAGCGATCAGGCGCTGACGGTGTGGACGAGTTTGGCAAGCAACTGGTCGTTCTGGCTGGTCGCCTTGGTGTATGCCGCAATGGCGCTCTGGTTCGGCTATGTGGGCCATCTTCTGACGCGACGCTTCATTCTAAAGCCGACTATTGTGTTGGTCCCGTCAGGCTTCACCATCAGGGATGAAGCAGGGGTCCGATTCATCCGTTGGAAAGACGTCGAGGCCTTCGGAATCGCTCAAGACTCCAACAACAATCGCGAGCATGTCGGCTGGCGCTATCGGCCCGGCGTAACCGCTGTCGAAAGTTGGCAAAAGCCATCGCTCGACATGGATGCGTCGCTAGGCATGGGATGGCAAGGTTCCGTGCGCGATCTTCGCGATACGTTCGACGAATGGCTTCGTCGATACGGCTCCGGCTGAGCGGACAGATTTGATACAGGCTTTAACCCTCACCGACTTCCGCTCCTATTCGAGCGCACGGCTGGAGCTCGCCTCCGGCCCGGTGGTGCTTCACGGCCCGAACGGGGCGGGCAAGACCAATCTGCTGGAGGCGATAAGCCTTCTGACCCCCGGCAAGGGGTTGCGGGGCGCGACCGCCGCCGAGATGGGGCGGCGTGAGCCCGGCGAGGCGGTGGGCCGCGCCTGGGCCGTCATGGTCGAACTGGACGACGAGACGCGGCTGGGCACCGGCGTCCAGACGGCGGGCGCGGCGCGACGCATCGTGCGGATCGACGGCGAGACGGCCCAGCCAGGGCGGTTGCTCGACTATCTGCGCCCGGTCTGGGCCACGCCCGAGCAGGACCGGCTGTTCTCCGACGCCCGGGCCGAGCGGCTGAAGTTCTTCGACCGACTGGTCTTCGCCGCCGATCCTGACCACGCCGCCGCCGTCTCCGCCTATGAAAAGGCCCTGCGCGAGCGGCTGCGACTTCTGAACGACGCGCAGGACGGACGCGAGGCCGACCCCGTCTGGCTGGACGCCCTGGAGGCCCGGCTGGGCGAGGCCGGCGCGCGCGCGGCCCTGGCCCGCGTCGCCGCCCTGCAGGCGCTCCAGGCCGCCATCGACGCCCGCCGCGACCGTCCCTTCCCCCAGGCCGACCTGGGCCTGGACGGCCCCGCCGAACAGATGGCCGAGGGCGGCGCCGAAGAAGACGAAATCGCCGCCGCCATCCGCGACGGCCTGGCCCGCGCCCGCGCCCGCGACGGCGCCGCCGGCCGCTCCCTGTTCGGGCCGCACCGCACCGACCTGACCGCGCTTCATCGCGAAAAGAACCGCCCCGCCGCCGAGGGCTCTTCCGGCGAGCAGAAGGCCCTGGTCCTGAACCTGATCCTGGCCCAGATCAGCCGCCTCTCGCACCCTGAAGCCGCCGGGGCCGCCCGCCCCGTCCTGCTGCTGGACGAAGCGCCCGCCCACCTGGACGAAGCCCGCCGCGCCGCCCTGTTCGACGAGATCACAGCCCTGGATCTGCAGGCCTTCATGACCGGCACCGAACGGGGCCTGTTCGCCGGTCTGGAGGGCCGCGCCCAGTTCGTCCGCGTCGCCGGCGGGGCGCTGGAGCGCGACTAGGAATCCACGCCGGAATTCCTCGCTTTTTCGCCGAAATTTCCTATATGTTGCGGGCTTCGACGCGGTGCGATCCCGTCGTCGATTCGAGGGCCCTGAGCGGCGCTCACTCCCCGTCCCGGTCGGGACTTCAGAGCCAAAGATTTCATGACCGATCCGATTGCCGAACAGCCCGAATACGGCGCCGATTCCATCAAGGTTCTCAAAGGCCTGGACGCGGTGCGCAAGCGTCCCGGCATGTATATCGGCGATACGGACGACGGCTCGGGCCTGCATCACATGGTCTATGAGGTGGTGGACAACGCCATCGACGAGGCCCTGGCCGGCCACGCGGACCTGGTCCAGGTCATTCTGAACGCCGACGGCTCGGTGACGGTGACCGACAACGGCCGGGGCATCCCGACCGACATCCACGCCGAGGAAGGCGTGTCGGCGGCCGAGGTCATCATGACCCAGCTGCACGCCGGGGGTAAGTTCGACCAGAACTCCTACAAGGTCTCCGGCGGCCTGCACGGCGTGGGCGTGTCAGTGGTCAACGCCCTGTCCGACTGGCTGGAGCTGAAGATCTACCGTGACGGCAAGCAGCACCAGATGCGGTTCGAGCGCGGCGACACGGTCAAGTCGCTGGAAGTCACCGGCACGGCGCCGATCCGCACCACGGGCGACAAGGCCGGTCAGCCCCTGAGCGGCACCGAGGTGACCTTCTTCCCCTCGATCACGACCTTCAGCCACATCGACTTCGACTTCAAGACGCTGGAGCACCGCTTAAGGGAACTGGCCTTCCTGAACTCGGGCGTGGTCATCCGCCTGGCCGACATGCGCCACGCCGAGCCGATCGACGTCACCCTGCACTATGAGGGCGGGGTCGAGGCCTTTGTGCGCCACCTGGACAAGTCGAAGCAGCCCCTGCTGAAGGACGTCATCGTCATTCGCGGCAAGAAGGAGGGGATCGAGCTCGATCTCGCCCTGTGGTGGAACGACAGCTACCACGAGACCATGCTGTGCTTCACCAACAACATCCCCCAGCGGGATGGGGGCACCCACCTGTCGGCCTTCCGCGCCAGCCTGACCCGCGTCATGGGCGGCTATATCGAAAGCTCGGGCCTGGCGAAGAAGGAGAAGGTCGCCCCGACCGGCGAGGACGCGCGCGAGGGCCTGACCTGCGTCCTGTCGGTCAAGGTGCCGGACCCCAAATTCTCCAGCCAGACCAAGGACAAGCTGGTCTCCTCCGAGGTGCGGCCGGCCGTTGAGGCCCTGTGCTCGGAAGGCCTGTCCACCTGGTTCGAGGAACATCCGGTCGAGGCCAAGATGATCGTCGCCAAGATCATCGAGGCCGCCTCCGCCCGTGAAGCGGCGCGCAAGGCCCGCGACCTGACCCGCCGCAAGTCGGCGCTGGAGATCAGCTCCCTGCCCGGCAAGCTGGCCGACTGCCAGGAACGCGATCCCGCCAAGTCCGAACTGTTCATCGTCGAGGGCGACAGCGCCGGCGGCTCGGCCAAACAGGCGCGCAACCGCGAGAACCAGGCCGTCCTGCCCCTGCGCGGCAAGATCCTGAACGTCGAACGCGCCCGGTTCGACCGGATGCTGTCGTCGGACCTGATCGGCACCCTGATCCTGGCGCTGGGCACCGGCATCGGCCGCGACGACTTCAACGCCGACAAGCTGCGCTATCACAAGATCATCCTGATGGCGGACGCCGACGTCGACGGCGCCCACATCCGCACCCTGCTGCTGACCTTCTTCTATCGGCAGATGCCCGAGCTGATCACGCGCGGCCACGTCTACATCGCCCAGCCGCCCCTCTATAAGGTCTCCAAGGGCAAGCAGTCGCGCTACCTGAAAGACCAGGCCGAGATGGACGCCTATCTGATCGAGGAAGGCTCGTCCGAGGCCGAGCTGGACCTGTCCACCGGCGAACGTCGCCTGGGTCTGGACCTGCAGGCCCTGGTGCGCGAGGCCAAGGCCTTCAAGGCCGGGGTCGACCGCCTCAGCCAGCGCGCCCCCGCCTTCGCCATCGAACAGGCGGCCCTGGCCGGTCTGTTCACCGAGAACGCCGACACCGCCGAGGCGGCGTCAGCCGCCGCCGTTCGCCTGAACCTCTATGCCGAAGAAGGCGACGGCGACTGGACCGGCGCGCCGGGCGAACAGGGCGCGGTCATCTTCACCCGCACCCGCCGGGCCGTTCAGGAGACCATCGTCCTGGAAGAGACCCTGATCCGGTCGCTGGACGCCCGTCGTCTGGCCGAACGCGCCGCCGCCTTTGACGGCGTCTTCGCCGCCCCCGCCACCTATCGCCGCAAGGACAAGTCCACGACCATCCGCGGGCCGCTGGACCTGCTGAACGCGGTGCTGGACGCCGGCAAGAAGGGCCTGGCCATCCAGCGCTACAAGGGTCTGGGCGAGATGAACCCGGAACAGCTGTGGGAGACGACGCTGGACGCCAACGCCCGCACCCTGCTGCAGGTCTCGGTCGAGCACGAGGAAGACGCCAACGACCTGTTCGCCAAGCTGATGGGCGACGTGGTCGAACCCCGCCGCGACTTCATCCAGGAAAACGCCCTGGACGCCGCCGTCGACGTCTGACCCTCGGTCCCCTACCCCCCCATCGAAAAAAGCCGCCCCCGATCCTGCGATCGGGGGCGGTTCAGTTTGGCGTCAGGGTTTGACGGGCTGAGCGAAGTCCGGCTGGAGGGAACGTCCCCCAGCCGGTTTCGCCCAGGTTCTGGATCAGTAGGAATAGGCCAGGCGGACCAGGAAGTTCCGGCCGGGTTCCATATAGTCCTTCTGATAGGAGGGGCTTTCGCCCTTGGTCGTATAGTAGCGGTGGCCGTCCAGGATGTTCTGGACGTCGAAGTCCATCGTCAGGCCGGGACGGAAGGTGTAGCGCGAGTGGAAGTCCAGGCTCTTGTTGGGCTGGACCCATTTGTCCACGGCGTTATCGCGCAGGTCTTCGATATAGGCGCCCTGATACTGATAGGACAGCCGGGCTTCGAGGCCATACTTCTGATAGGTCAGAGAGGCGTTGTAGATCAAATCCGGCGCCTGGATGAAGGAGATCTTGCGCCCCCTGCGGTAGTCCAGACCCGTCTCGGCCTCGCTGACCTGGCGGGTCAGATTGGCCTCGACCCCGAAGCCGTCGAAGGGCGCGGCCATGCCCTCGAACGACTTGATCAGGTTCAGCTCGACACCCGTGATCCGGGCCGTCTCACCGTTCTTGGGCTGAGTGATGGTGATCACGCCTTCCTGGGTGGGAGCATCGACCGCGCTGCCGTTGGTGAAGATGAAGTGGTCGATCTTCTTGTGGAAGACGCCGATCGACACCAGGCTGGAACGGTCGGGGTAGTATTCAGCCGAAACGTCCAGGTTCAGGGCCTCGGCCGGTTTCAGGTCGGGATTGCCCTGGCTGATGGAGACGATCTCGCCCAGGGTCTCGCCCGGCCTCGGCTTTGCCCGGCCGACGCTGACGCCACGCGAGATGTTGCTGAACTCGGGCCGGGAGAAGCTGGTCCAGATCGCGCCGCGATAGACGAAGTTTTCCGACGGGCGATAGACCGCCGTCACGCTGGGCAGGACGTTGGTGTAGTGGCTGTCGGTGTCGCCGAAGCCGCTCCGGTCGCCGTCTTCGATCCAGTTGGTGTTGGTGACTTCCGTGTGTTCGACGCGCACCCCGGCGACCACGTCCAGATCGTTGAGCTGGAAGCTGGCCAAGCCGTAACCGGCGTAGATGGTCTCCTCACCGCTCTTATCGCTCGAGTTCAGATCGGCGTAGGAATAGTTGACCGGATTGGCCTTCTGGGCGGCCTCGATGGCGGCCGTCACCTTGTCGCGGTTCAGGATGGCGCCGTAGTAGTACCGGCCGTTCAGAACGTTGCGGACCTCGCGGTCGATCAGGCCCGACTGCCCCAGGCTCTTGCCCGCCAGCGGCGTATTGTCGAACGAGCCGCCCCAGATCGGGGTCGAGTCGTACTCCCGCTCGGACCGCAGGATCTTCACGCCCGCCTTCAGATGACGGACGAGGCCTTCCATCTCATAGACGGCGTCGAACTTGAACGCCGTGCGCGCGTCGGTCTGTTTGTCGCGGCTGCGGCCGCCGCCGTCATAGGGCAGCAGATTGGGATCGTTCGGCGCGTTCTGGGCGAAGGCCGGCAGTTGCGGCATGGGGAAGCGCGGATCATAGGACGACCACAAGAGGCCCGTCTGGTTGAACGGCGCCGAGCAGGCGTCGCAGTTATAGCCGACGGAGAAGCTGTCCGGTCCGCCCTTCTCGCCGGCGCTGTAGCTGAGGTCGTAATCCAGAGTCAGGCGGTTCAGACGGCTCTGGCCGCCCAGGTTGATGGTGCCCAGGGTCGAGGTCTGGTCCAGGGTCTGGAAGGTGCGGGCGAACTGGAAGGTCTCGGGCTTCCACACGCCGGACCGGCCGAACAGGGACCAGTAGGACGAGCTGCTCTGACGGTCCGCGTCCGTGATCACGCCGTCGGCGTCGAAGTCTTTGATCTGGGCGGTGGTGTAGCTGTAAATTCGGCCCTTGGCGCCGAAGCCGACGACCGCATTGTCCGGCTGGATCAGGCTGGTGTCTTCCAGATCGACCTGTTGCAGGCGTTTGGTCTTGCGGCTGCGGAAGTCGGTGTAGTCATTGGTGCCGGTCCGTTCCAGACGGCTGTACTGACCGCGCAGATAGAAGTCGTTCGTGTCCCCGCGATAGTCGATCGAGAAGTTCCCGCCGAACCGCTCTTGCTCGATGCGACGGTAGTCCAGGTCGATGCCCGGCAGGTACATCGAACGATCGTCGATCTCTTCGGTGCTGTTCCGACGCCAGCGATAGGGCTCCCACTCGCCGTCGTTCTCGGTCTCTTCGTTCAGGCCGTTGCTCTTGCCGTAGTTGAAGGAGACGAAGGCGCCGAAACGGCTGTCGGACGGCAGGCGGCTGGCAAAGTCCAGCTGGACCTGACCGGCGCCGTCCTTTTCATCCTGCTCGCGGGCGCGGTCGTTGATCCCATAGCTGAGGAAGGCGCGCGCCACCGGGCGGGCGAAATCGAAGGCCGTGGGGGTCTGGAAGTTGACGGAGCCGCCGATGGCGTCGCCGTCCATGTCCGGCGTCAGGGTCTTGGAGACGGTGATGCTCTTCAGGCCGTTGGGCGGCAGGACCGTCATCGACATCTTGCGGCTGTCGGGATCGGTCAGGGCGACGCGGACGCCGTTGATCGAATAGGCGTTGAAGGTGCCGGCCAGGCCGCGCACCGAGACATATTCGCCCTCGCCCGTCTCCTGGTTCACGACGACGTTGATGCCCGGCGCGCGGGCCAGGGCGTCGGCGACGTTGGCGTCGGGCAGCTTGCCCAGGTCGTCGGACGAAATCACGCTGGACACCACGCCCGAGCGGCGCTGGGCCTCGATGGCGTTGGCTGTGCTGAGGCGCTGACCGGTCACGACGACCTCCTCCACCTCGGCGGGCTTCGGTTGCGGCGTGGCGGTCTGGGCGTGGGCGGCGCCCGCGACCAGGGCGGCGGAACCCGCCATGAGGACGGCGCGCAGGCCGGTCCGGGCGATGGTGTGACGATGAACGGCCCGTTCCTGGGCCATGAGATGACGCGACATGACTGTCTCCATTGATCCTGATGTGTGGTCGGATCGGCCGTCTGGGTCCGCTCAGGGCAGGCGTCAGCGATCAGCGACGCGCGGGCGCGCCCTGACTGCATCAACCGCTCGACCCAGACCCGGGCCGAAAACTATTGGATTGCGACGGCGCCGCCGGGACCGGCGGGCCGATGTCTTGTGCTCCGGCTATCCGGAGCGATGACGACTGGAACCTTCACTCATTCAACAACCCCCATTCGTTGAAATGAAAACTAGGCTTCCGCCCTGCGGTTGATCAGGTCGCAGAGAAGGGCGCGATAGGCCTCGAAACCGGCGACCTCGACGCCCTGGGCCTTGCCCAGTTCGTCGTAGCGGCGCAGCCGAAGGGCGGCTTCGGCCGCCGGCAAGGCCATGAATTCCTCCACCTCGGCCGGGCTCATCGGTCCCCCCTGCAAGGCCAGGCTCTGAAGCGAGGCGGCGCTCAGCCGATCAACATAGCCCGGCGCCGTGGCGGCCAGACACCGTTTGGCCGCCACATGCAGTCGGACCGGCTCGGTCACTTCAGGTCCAAAGGCGCGGGCCAGATAGCCGGCGCTGATGTGTTCGTGACGGGTGTCGATGCCCCGGTCGGCGGCGTCCTCGCCGGCCTTCTGCATCATGTGGCCGACGTCGTGCAGCAAGGCCGCCGCCACCAGGGCGGGCGGAGCCCCGTCCGCCTGGGCATGGTGCGCCGTCTGCACCGCATGCTCCAGCTGGGTGACGTCCTCCCCGTAATGCAGCCCGCCCAGCCGGGCGAACAGGTCCGAAAGTTCAGAGACGAAGGCGTCGGCGTCCACGGGAGAGGTCATCAAATTTCCGTCGTAAGCAGCGGTCGAAAGAGCGGGGGTCACAGGCGCATCCGCCCGATGGCCGGATCGGTGCGGCTGGGGCGGCCGGTCTCCACATGACCGGCCAGCCTCTGGATGAAGGTCGGATCATTCTCCAGGCTCACCGTCAGGTCGTACCAGTGGTCGCTGCCGCGCAGGTCCCAGGTCGATTGCGACGCTGCGCCGGGCCGGACGGTCAGCCGACGCCGCGCCTCGCCTTCGGACAGGGGATAGGCGGGGTCCATGTCCAGCACCGCCAGGGCGGCCTCCTCGCCCACGCCCGTCACGCCCACGGTCAGCACGCCCCTGGCGTCTGTGGCGATCATCACCTGCGGCTGGGGCTGGGCGGCGTCGCCCGCGAAGCGGCGGTAGAAGCCGTTGGGGCCGTGAACCGTCAGATCATAAGGGCCCGGCCGGCCGGTGTTCCAGTGTCCGGCCGCGTAGGTCTCTCCGGCGGCGAGGGTGAAGCGCCAGGGGCCTGCGCGATCAGTGGCGTCGAACACCTGGAAGACCGCGCCGGTGCGGCCGCGGTTGACCAGGTCGATCCAGACCGCCCCGTCGGCGATGCGGGCCTGGGCGGCCAAATCATAGGGCAGAGGGCGGGCGCCCCGCTGCGGCCCGTCCTGAACGGCCGGAACCTGGCGCTCGGGAATCCGCAGGGTCGGCGCGGCCTTGGAGCGGGCCACGCGCTGCATGTAGTCGGCCGTGGCGGGCAGAGACAGGGCGGCCCAGTCCTGGTTGGGACGCGCGAAGTCGAAGGCCGACGTCAGGTCGCCGCAGACGGTCCGACGCCAGTCGCTGATGTTCTCCTCCCGAACGCCGAAACGCTTTTCCAGGAACTGCAGCGTCGAGGTGTGGTCGAACACCTCCGAACAGACGAAGCCGCCGCGGCTCCAGGGCGAGACCACGATTGCGGGCACCCGAATGCCCAGGCCCAGCGGATGGGCGCCGCGATGGGCCGGATCGGCGTCGGACCCATAGACCTTGGCCTCGCCGGCGACGGAGACGGTGCTGTGGCCCTGGTCCGGCGTCAGGGGCGGCATCGGCGGCTGGATATGATCGTAGAAGCCGCCGGCCTCGTCATAGTTGACGATGAAGACGGTCTTGGAGAAGACCTCCGGGTGATCGACCAGGGCCTCGATCAGCTGGGCGCAGACGTGCTCGCCCTTGGACGGCTCGGCGTCGGGATGTTCCGACAGATCCCGCGCCGTCACGATCCAGGACACCTGCGGCAGGCGCCCGCCCGCTATGTCGGCGCGGAAGGCCTCCACCAGCTGCTCGCCGTCCGATCGGGTGCGGTCCGGGCCGGTCTTATGCTCCGACACCCAGGACCGGCCGCGCTGATACAGGGGCGACTCCTTGGGGCAGGGCCGGAAGGGCTTGAAGACCGACAGGATGTTGTCGCCGAAATTGTTGTACTCCTGATAGACCTTCCAGCTGACGCCCGCCGCCTGGAGCCGTTCGGCGTAGGTGGTCCAGTCATGCGGACCGCGCGCCATCTCCATGTCTTCGGCCATGTCGGCGCTGGGCGTCTCGTCCTCGCCGTAGTTGCTCATCTCGGGGTCGCCGCCGACCTTTCCGCCGCCGTTGCAGCCGGTCCAGAGGTGCAGCCGGTTCGGATAGGTCTGGGTCAGGGTCGAGCAGTGATAGGCGTCGCAGACGGTGAAGGCGCTGGCCAGGGCGTAGTAGAAGGGCAGGTCCGAGGCCTTGTAATAGGCCATCCGCTTATGCAGCTCGCCGGAATGGCCCCACTGGTCATAACGGCCGCCGTTGACGATGGTGACGGCGGCCTTGTGGCCCTGGTCCGACCCGTCGACCGTATAGGCGTTGGTGGTGCGGGAATCCCCATGGAAGGGAATGACGAAGCCGTCGGGGTGCTGGTCGCTGGGCTGACGCCAGACGCTGGCCCCGCCAGGCAGCCGTTGGGGGCGCGGATCGCCGAAGCCGCGCACCCCGTTCAGCGCGCCGAAATAGTGATCGAAGGCGCGGTTCTCCTGCATGAAGATGACCACGTGTTCGACGTCCATGATGGTGCCGGTGGCGTTGTTGGCGGGAATGGCCATCGCCTTGCGCACCGTGGCGGGCAGCAGGTTCAGGGCCGCGCCGGCGGCCGCGCCGCCCAGAGCGCCCCGCAGGAAAGACCGACGATCATTTGACATGGATCAAATCCCCCTCTTCATTTTTGGTATAGACCAGAAGGGCGGTCACCTTCGGCGAAATTTTCATGAAGCTTGCGCGGCGGATGTCTGAACCATCCGTGGGCGGACCCGGCTCGCTTGACCCGCAATGCTCGAATTCGCATCTTCCGACCGGGCGGGAATCGACCGTCGTTTGAGCGATTCCATGACGCAGCCGGACAGTCTCCATTACCTCGGGGTGCGCGACGCCATCGCCGCGCGGATCGCGGGCGGAGAGTTGAAGCCCGGCGAACGCCTGCCCTCCGAACGTCAGTTGCAGGTCGGCGGCGGCGTGGCGCGCGGCACGATCCGCGAAGCCCTGTTCCAGCTCGAGGCCGAGGGGGTCATCTATCGAAAGGACCGCAGCGGCTGGTACGTCTCGCCCCCGCCCGTCGTCTATGATCCGACGCGCTGGGAGGGTTTCATGTCCTATGTGGAGGCCCAGGGACGCCGGCCGACCACCGAAACCCTGAGCAAGACCGAGATCGCCTGCACCCCGGTCCTGGCGCCGATCTTCGGCCGACCGGTGGGGGCCCCCATGTACCGCATCCGCCGCCGGCGTTCGGTCGACGGCCGTGCGGTTCTGGTGGAGACCATCGTCGTGGACGCCGCCATGGCCCCGGACCTGCTCAGCCATCCGCTGGACGGCTCCCTGACCAGCGTGCTGAAGTCCGCCTACAACATCGCCGTGGCCCGCAACCGGGTGGACATGCAGCCCTGCGCCCTGACGCGCGGCGAGGCCGAGGCGTTACAGGTCAAGTCGGGCCTGCCCGGCCTGAACGTGGTCCGAACCAGTTATGACGCCCAGGGCCGGGTGGTCGAATTCGACCGCGAATACTGGCGCCACGACGCCCTGAAGATCAGCGTCGACATCCGGGTGCGTTAAGCCCTCGGGCGATCAGGCCCTCCGCGCCGCCTCGGCCTCCAGGGCCGGGATCAGATCCGCCACCGTGTCGATGACCCGGTCGGCGCCCGCCTTCAGCAGACGATCGGCGGCTGCGGCCAGCCGGGCCGACCGTTCGTCCGCATCCAGCTCGGCCAGGGCCTGGGCCGTCAGCCCCGTCAGATTGCCGGACGCGGCGACCCCGATGGTGAAACAGCCGGCGTTGCGCCCCTCGGCGATCCCCACCTCGGCGTCATCCACCTTGACCACGCGCGACAGGGGCCAGACGCCCAGATCGGCGCAGGCCTTGTAGATCATCAGGGGCGACGGCCGTCCCTGAGGCGTCTCATGGGCGCAGACCACCAGGTCGGGGGCGTAACCCTGGTCGGCCGCACGGGGCAGGACCGCCTGCATCATCTCGCGCGTATAGCCGGTGCAGGAGGCGATCTTCAGACCCTCGCCCCGCAGCCGGGCCACGACCTCGGCGGCGCCGGGGATCAGGTCCGCCGTTTCCTGGGCCAGGCGGATCATCGGCTGCTGGAGTTCGCCCATGACCCGTTCGACCGCCGCCGTATCGGGCGCCGCGCCGTGCGCCGCCCGCCAGGCCTCATTGACGCGGGGCTGTTCGAACAGGGCCCGCACGTGATCGGCCTTGGCCCGGCCCATGTCGCGGCGCGCCTCGTCCTCCGTCACGGGCGTGTCCAAGGCGGCGAAGGCCTCCATCAGGGCCAGAACAGGGGCCCGGCTGCCGAAATCGACCATGGTGCCGGCCCAGTCGAAAACGACCATGTCGAAACTGTCGCGGATGGGGGTCATGGTCACGTCTCCTGAAACAGGTCTGCAATCACCTCTTCGCCGAAGGCGAAGCCGGTGGAGGCGCCGTTGCCGGCGGTGATGAGGGCCAGGCGCACGGCCGGGTGCGGCGCCGCGATCAGATCGGCCTGGGGGCCTCGGGCGTAGGTTCCGGTCCAGCGCTGGAGCACCGGCGGGGCGGGCTGGCCGGTGGCGGCGCGCCATTCGTCCAGGATCAGCTGATCGACCGCCTCGCTGGCGAAGGGGTCCGGCGTGGCCGCGTCATGGTGGCTGTCGCCCATGACCAGGGCGCCGTCGGCGTCCTGGACCGCGATCAGATGGACCCCGTTCGTCAGGGCCTGGCCCTGCTCCGCCTCCAGCCGCGCGCGCAGGGCGGCCGCCTCCGGCAGGGCGGCGTAACCGCCGTAGCGCACCAGGCCCAGGTCCGACATGACCGGAGCGGGCAGATCAAAGCCGGGCGAGGCCAGCCGCATCATCTGAAGCTTGCACCGGGTCACGCCCGCCTGGGCCATTTGATCGGGGAACAGGCTGACCAGGTCGTCGCCGGGACAGACCACCATCCGCTCGGCCTCCACCACGCCCCGACTGGTGACGAGGCGCGGCGGCTCGACGGTCTGGACGGCGGTCTGTCGCCGAAACGCGACGCCGAAGCGATCCGCCAGCCAGGCGGCCAGACGCGGGATGGCGATGCGGGAATCCACGCGCAGCTCGTGGGGGCTCCACAGGGCGGCGACAGTCTGGGGGCCGATGATCTGCGGCGCGCGCGCCCGCGCCTCCTCCCCCGACATCAATCGACACCCTTCGCCCATTTCGGTGGCCGTGAAGGCCTCCAGCACGGCCGCAGCCTCGGGCCGGCGCACGGGCAGCCACAGCCCGCGTTGCAGGACCGGCACGTCCGCCTCGCGCGCCGCCTCATCCCAGATGGCGCGGCTGCGGTGGGCGCGGCTCCAGACCTTCCCCCGCGGCTGGCCCGTGACGGTGACGAAGCCGAAATTGCGGATCGAGGCGCCGTTGGCCTGGGCGTCGCGGTCGATCACCACGACCGACAGACCCCGCCGCGCGGCCGCCAGGGCGCAGGCCAGGCCGACGATCCCCGCGCCCACCACAGCGACGTCGTAGCGTCTCTCCGTCATCCTCGTCCTCGTCATCCAAGCGTCGCAGCAGTGGTCTAGACCACGCGAGTGCAACGGGATGATGTCAAATGATGAAACGGATGCGGTCGTGGCTGGCCCAGGCGAATCCTGTCGTCTTCGTCCTGTTCGCGGGTCTGGCGGGTTTCTGCGCCTATTTTTCCATGTACGCCTTCCGCAAACCCTTTACGGCGGCGACCTTCGACGTCGTGCCCGGATGGGACTTCGCCCTGGACTATAAGATCGCCCTGGTGATCGCCCAGGTCGCCGGCTACGCCCTGTCCAAGCTGATCGGGGTCAAGGTGATCGCCGAAATGCGGGCCGAACGCCGCGCCCTGGCCATCGTGCTGCTGATCGGGGCGTCCTGGCTCGCCCTGGTGCTGTTCGCGGTGACGCCGGCGCCGTGGAACGTCGCCGCCCTGTTCCTGAACGGCCTGCCCTTGGGCCTGATCTGGGGCCTGGTGTTCGGCTTCATGGAGGGGCGGCGCACCAGCGAGGTGCTGGGCGCCATATTGTGCGCCAGCTTCATCCTGTCTTCCGGCGTTGTGAAATCGGTCGGCAAGGCCCTGATGGAGCATCAGCACGTCAGCCCCTTCTGGATGCCGGCGGCCGTCGGGGTGGTCTTCATGCCCCTGCTGGCCGTTTCGGTTTTGGCCCTGGCCGCCCTGCCCCCGCCCAGTCCCGCCGATGAGGCCGAGCGGGTCGCCCGCCGCCCGATGATGGCGGGGGAGCGGGCCGCCTTTCTGGCGCGCCACTGGCCGGTGCTGGTCCTGCTGATCGCCGCCTATGTGCTGCTGACGGCCTTCCGAGACCTGCGCGACAACTTCGCCGCCGAGATCTGGCGGGCCCTGGGCTATGGCGACGCCGCCTCGGTCTTCACCGCCAGCGAAGGCCCGGTCGCGGTCCTGTCTCTGGTCGCCATGGGCGTTCTGATCGCGGTCAAGAACAACGGCCGCGCCCTCCTGCTCATGCATGGGGTCATACTGGCCGGTTTCGCACTATTGGGCCTGTCCACCCTGGCCTTCCAGCATGGTTTGATGTCGCCGATCGCCTGGATGATCGCGGGCGGCGCGGGGCTTTATCTGGCCTACACCCCCTTCAACGCCATGCTGTTCGACCGGATGATCGCCTATTCCGGCACAGTCGCCACCGCCGGCTTTCTGATCTACTTGGCCGACGCCACCGGCTATCTGGGCAGTGTGGCCCTGCTGCTGTTCAAGAACTTCGCCGTCGTGGACCTGCCCTGGCTGCCCTTCTTCACCGGCGCCGCCTATGCGACCAGCCTTGCGGGCCTGGTGCTGGTGGGGGGCTCGGCCCTGCTGTTTCTGCGCGGACGGCGGGACGGCGTGTCTTCAACTTGACTTTCGCGGCCGAAGCGCCCATTTGCGCTGCATCGCACAATCGCGATCTCCGGCGTCTCCAGCGCGTGTGGGTCCCCTTTCGGACCTGACTGTAGCAGCCGCCGGCTCCTCATAGTCATTCGCTGCCCGGACACGCGGGGCGGCGCCCG
Source organism: Brevundimonas sp. Bb-A (assembly GCF_009394735.1). NCBI lineage: Bacteria > Pseudomonadati > Pseudomonadota > Alphaproteobacteria > Caulobacterales > Caulobacteraceae > Brevundimonas > Brevundimonas sp. Bb-A. Next base: position 17,991 of record NZ_CP045456.1, read on the forward strand.
ATCCACCCCGCAGGCCTCGTCTTTGAGGCTCCGTCGGGACTGGCGGTGCGCGGCCCGACGGCGTCATGCCATGGCCGATGCGCGTCGCCGCACGCGAAAGAAACTGCCGTGAGCATCACCTTCGAATCCATGGGCCTCAATAAGGCCCTCCTCCAGGCCCTGGCCTCGACCGGCTACGTCAAGCCCACTCCGATCCAGGAAAAGGCCATCCCCGACGTCATGGCCGGCAAGGACCTCTTGGGCATCGCCCAGACGGGCACCGGCAAGACGGCGGCCTTCGCCCTGCCGATCCTGCATCGGCTGGCCGAGAACCGCACCCCGCCTGTGCCCCGCACCACCCGCGCCCTGATCCTGAGCCCCACTCGCGAACTGGCCACCCAGATCGGCGACAGTTTCAAGGCCTATGGCGCGCATCTCGGCTTCCGCGTCGCCGTGATCTTCGGCGGCGTGAAGTACGGCGCCCAGGAACGCGCCCTGCAACAGGGTCTGGACATCCTGGTCGCGGCGCCCGGCCGTCTGCTGGACCATATCCAGCAAAAGACGCTGGACCTGTCCTCGACCGAGATCTTCGTTCTGGACGAGGCTGACCAGATGCTGGACCTCGGCTTCATCAAGCCGATCCGTCAGATCGTCAGCCGCATGCCGGCGCGCCGTCAGAACCTGTTCTTCTCGGCCACCATGCCGACCGAAATCGGCAAACTGGCGGGCGAACTGCTGAAGGATCCGGTCAAGGTCCAGGTCACGCCGCAATCGACCACGGTCCAGCGCATCGCCCAGTCGGTGGTTTATATCGAACAGGGCAAGAAGCGCGCCCTGCTGACCGAGATGTTCAGCGATCCCGAGTACAAGCGCTGCCTGGTCTTCACCAAGACCAAGCACGGCGCCGACAAGGTCGCGGCCTATCTGGAAGCCGGCGGGGTCGAGGCCGGCGCCATCCACGGCAACAAGTCCCAGCCCCAGCGTGAACGCACCCTGGAAGCCTTCAAGAAGGGCAAGCTGCGGGTGCTGGTCGCCACCGACATCGCCGCGCGCGGCATCGACGTGGACGGCGTCTCCCACGTGGTGAACTTCGAACTGCCGCACGTGCCGGAATCCTATGTCCACCGCATCGGCCGCACCGCGCGGGCGGGCAAGGACGGCACCGCCGTCAGCTTCGTCGCCGGCGACGAGATGAAGCTGCTGCGCGACATCGAAAAGGTCACGCGCCAGAAGATCCCGGTTGCGGACCGCCGCAACGACAAACAGCTGGCGGCCCTGGACGCCTCCATCATGGCCGCCGGCGTGGCCAAGAAGGCGACTCTGCCCGAACGCGAAGGCGGCGAGCGTCACGAAGGCGGTCATGGCCAGGGACGGGGCGGCCGGGGTCGTCGCAATCCCCACCGCGACGGCGTGCGTCCGGAAGGCGGCGGCCAGCCCCACCGCCAGCGCCGCAACCGCCCCGGCGGCGAGGCGGCCGCTCCCCGTCCGGAAAAGACCTACAACCCCCTGGCCGGTGAAAAGACGACCCCGCGCGAACCGCGTCCGTCCGATGCGCGCCAGCACGAGCCCCGTCCGGTCGGCGAGATGAAGCGCCGCCCCCGTCGCCGCCCCTCCAACGGCGGCAAGGGCTACGCCGCCAAGGGGTGATTCTCACCGCCTTCCCCCCGCCTGCGGGAGAGGGTCTGGAAAGAAAAACGGCGGCGCCTTTGCAGGCGCCGCCGTTGTCATGTCAGCCGGGGCTGAACCGACTTAGAAGTTCCAGGTCGCGCCCAGCGAGAAGCCGACGCCCGAACCCTTGGCCTCGCCCCGCAGGTTCGAGATGACCAGGCCGTTGTTGTACAGGTCGCGCGTGTCGTTGATCGTGGCCGTGTCGATGTCGATATAGGTCACGGCGCCGTCGAAGGTCATCGAACCGACCGTCTTGGACAGGCCGGCGGCGTACAGCCAGCGGTCGCCGTCGGGGATGCGGGCGGTGCGGTGATCGTCCGGCGTCGGGGTCGGGTCATAGCCCAGGCCGGCGCGGACCGTCATGGTCGGATCAATCTTGTAGTCGAAGCCGATCGCGCCGGTGGTGACGTCGTCATAGTCCTGAACGATGGTCGAGGATCCCGTGGCGCCGTAAGCGACGCGGATGGCGTCGAACTCGCTCCAGCCGATCTGATTGACCTGGGCGTTCAGGGTCAGGCGGTCATTGACGGCGTAGCGGGCCGAGACGGTGGCGAACCAGGGGGTGGTGAAACTGGCGACGCCGTCAGCCGAGACGTTGGCGGGAGCCAGGACGCCGGTCAGGCCCGAGATGTTCACCGTGCCGTCCAGCTCGTGCTCGATCTTGGAGCGATACGACAGACCCAGGTCCAGCTTGCCGAAATGCATCTGGGCGCCGGCGTTCCAGCCGTAGTTCCAGCCGTCGCCTTCCAGCTGGTTGCGGCCGTCGGTCGACGGCGAGACGACATAGGCGGGCGACAGAACGGCCGGGATCGGCGCGTTCGGCAGGGCCGAGGACAGGGTGGCCTTGGCGAACTGAGCGTCGAAGCCGGCGCCGATGTCCAGCCAGTCGGTGACCGTCATGGCGGCGACCAGGCTGACGTTGGCCGAGCGCAGTTCCGACGTCAGGGCGTCGTAACGGGCGAAGTCCGTCGGCTCGTACTTGGTGGTGAAGTTGTACGGCGCCTGGACGGCCAGGCCGACGTTGAAGCGGTCGCCGATCGGCATGGAGACGGCGAAGTTCGGCACGATGCCGCTTTCGACCACCTCTTGGACGTGCGGGTCGCCGTTGACCGGATAGGTGCGGCTGACGACGCCGACGCCGGCGACCGGCACATTGTAGGTCAGGGTCGAGCCGGTGTTGTCGACGTCGGAATCCAGGACCAGGCCGTGCATGCCGACATAGAGTTCACGCTGGGTTCCGGCGATGGCGGCCGGGTTCCACCACAGCGACTGGACGCCCTTGTCGGCGCCGACGCCGGCGTTGGCGCGGCCCTGGGCGCGGGTCGATTGTTCCTGGACGTAGAAGGAGCCGGCCATGGCCGGAGCGGCGACGCCGGCCAGCAGGGCGGTCGTCAGCGCAATGCCGCCCACGCGGGCGAAATTCCTGGGAGTCATAAAAGCCATTCCTATAGTTCAGCCCCCGCCATTTAAGCGGCGGTGGGTATTCGGGGAGGTCGATCGCACGGCAGCGCTTTCGTCAGGAAAACGTTGCATGCGTGGCGGGTCTCCGCCCGGAAACGGGCGAAACTGTGTCTGAAAAAGCCCACATGATCACACCGGCGAGAGGTTACGCCGGGGCAGGTTCATTCGGATGAACGCCAGTGTCGCGCAATACACAGTCATTCTTTCCGCAACGGAAGGAATCCCTGACCGCCCCACATTCGCCTTGCGTATCCGTGATAGGATCGCCATCTGAAGCCGCTTCCGTCGCCGAATAGAGCCCCATGTACGAAACGCCCGAACTGGAAACCGACGCCCTGGTCCGCTCCAGCGCCATCCGCATCCATCAGGCGGAGGATTTCGAAGGCATGCGCAAGGCCGGTCGTCTGGTCGCCGAGGCTCTGGACATGATCGCCGCCCATGTGAAACCGGGCGTGACGACAGGCGCGATCGACGACCTGATCCGCGAATTCACCCTGGACCACGGGGGGCTGCCCGCCTGCCTGGGCTACAAGGGCTATGAGAAGACCGTCTGCACCTCGATCAACCACGTCGTCTGCCACGGCATCCCCGGCGACAAGGTTCTGAAAGAGGGCGACATCGTCAACATCGACCACACCGTCATCGTCGACGGCTGGCACGGCGATTCCAGCCGCATGTATGCGGTGGGCGAGATCAATGCACGAGCCAGGAAGCTGATCGACGTCACCTATCAGTCGCTGGAGCTGGGCCTGGAGCAGGTCAAGCCGGGCAATACGTTCGGCGACATCGGCTTCGCCATCCAGAAGTTCGTCGAGGCCCAGCGGATGAGCGTGGTGCGCGACTTCTGCGGCCACGGCATCGGCCGCGTCTTCCACGACAGCCCCAACGTCCTGCACTATGGCAGGAAGGGCGAGGGCGCCGTGCTGAAGGCCGGCATGTTCTTCACCGTCGAGCCGATGGTGAACCTGGGCAAACCCCATGTGAAGGTCCTGTCCGACGGCTGGACCGCCGTGACCCGCGACAAGTCCCTGTCGGCCCAGTGCGAACACACCATCGGGGTGACGGAAGACGGGCTGGAAATCTTCACCGCCTCTCCGGCAGGACTGTTCCGCCCGAACTGAGCGGGCGAGAGCCACGCCGCCTGCGCACAGGCTCTATCCTCTTCGATGTCGTGACGCTAGGTTGCCGCCGCACAACCGAAGAGCACGACGATGAAGACGCCTTACGCCGCCGCCGGCTTGTTTCTTCTAACGCTCGGTTGCGCTTCGGCCGACAGGTCTGAGGTCGAGCGAGACCGACCCGCCGACGATCGCCAGACGGCTGCTCGGCGATGCGTTCCTTTGGAGACAAAGGCTTGGTTCAGCTGTTGGGTGTCCGCCTCGAACGCCCCGCTGACCCATTGCGTCGCCTACGCTGAGGACGACCCCGCCTGCGGGCTGAAGGCGCGGGGGGGCGCCTATCTGAGCCGCGGGGCGCCGAGCGACCATGCGGGCGCCGCAGATTGGTCGGGCGGCTGGATGCTCATCCCTGTTTTTGCGGATGAAGAGGGCCGCGTCGGAATGGCGGCCACGCGGATGGATGGAACACGCTATCTGAGCCATCACGACCAGTCGCCGCCCCCGACGGACGCGCCCCTTCCCCCGCGGTGGCCGCGTTGGCCTGCGGGGCTGGAGTTCGGCCCCGAGCAGACCAAGCCCTGATGTCGGAGACGGACGAAGCGGCCGGGGCGCCGGGCCGAACCAAGTCGTCGCCGCGCCACAGCGGTCATCGCGACCGGCTGCGCGAGCGGGCCGCCAAGGGTGGTCTGGGCGCCCTGCCCGACTATGAGCTGCTGGAACTGCTGCTGTTCCGCAGCGTGCCCTATAAGGACACCAAGCCGCTGGCCAAGGATCTGCTGGCCCGGTTCGGCGGGCTGGAAGGCATCGGCGCCGCCAGCCACGAGGCGGTCGAGGATCAGGTGGCGCGTTCCCTGGGCTATGCGCCCGGCAAGGCGACGCGGGCGGTGGCGCTGGACCTTCAGCTGATCTTCGACGTGACGCGGCGGATCGCGCGCGAGCCGACGGCGAAACGGCCCGTCATCTCGTCCTGGAGCGCCCTTCTGGCCTATGTGCGCGTGGCCTTGCAGCACGAGCCGCGCGAGCAGTTCCGCGTCCTCTACCTGGACAAGAAGAACCAGCTGATCCTGGATGAGGTCCAGAACAGGGGCACGGTGGATCACGCGCCGGTCTATCCGCGCGAAGTGGTGCGTCGCGCCCTGGAGCTGTCGGCCAGCGCCCTGATTCTGGTGCACAACCACCCTTCCGGCGACCCGACGCCCAGCCGCGCCGACATCGAGATCACCAAACAGGTTGTGCAGGCCGGCCGCGCCCTTAATGTCGAGGTTCACGACCATCTGGTCGTCGGCCGCGACGGGGTGGCCAGCTTCAAACAATTGGGTCTGATGTGATGATCAATCTGTCGCGCCGCAGCCTGATCGCCGCGTCCGGACTCGCCGCTGCGGGGGCCGCAGCCGCTGGATCGGCCTTGGCCGAAGCGGCGCCCGTCGTCATGGCCTCGACCTGGGACTTCGGCGCGGCGGCCAACGCCGAAGGCTGGAGGGTGCGCCAGAGCGGCGGCTCGGCCCTGGACATGGTCGAGGCGGCGGCCCGCGTGCCCGAGGCGGACCCGACCAACGCCTCGGTCGGCCTGGGCGGCTATCCGGACAGGGACGGCCATGTGACCCTGGACGCCGTGATCATGGACGACGCCGGCGGTCTGGGCGCCGTCTGCGCCCTTGAGGACGTGGTTCACGCCGTCTCGGTCGCGCGCCGGGTGATGGAGAAGACCCCCCACGTCATCCTGGTCGGCGCCGGCGCGCGGGACTTCGCCCTGTCGGAAGGCTTTGAGACGACGAATTTGCTGACGCCCCAGGCCGAGGCCGCCTGGCGCGAATGGCTGAAGACCGCCCGCTACGCCCCGCGCGCCAACAGCGAGAATGACGACTGGCGCCGGGCGGGCGCCGGCGGGGTTCTGGATCATGACACCATCGGCGTGCTGGGCCGCGACGCGACCGGCCGCATGGCCGGGGCCTGCACCACCTCCGGCATGGCGTTCAAGATGCGCGGCCGCGTGGGCGACAGTCCGATCGTGGGCGCCGGCCTGTTCGTGGACGGCGAGGTCGGCGCCGCCACGGCGACCGGGGTGGGTGAAGAGGTGCTGCGGGTCTGCGGCGCCCACGCCGTGGTCGAGGCCATGCGTCACGGAATGGACCCCGCGACCGCCTGTCGGCAGACGATCGAACGGATCGCCCGGCTGCGGGGGCGGGCCGTCGCTGAGGCCCAGGTCGGGCTTCTGGCCCTGACCAAGGCGGGGCGCGTCGGGGCCTTCGCCCTTCAGCCCGGCTTCACCTACGCCGTCACACGCGCCGACGGGGGGACCGAAATCTTGAACGCCGAAAGCCTGTTCGGATGAACCGGCCGACCCTGACCACCGAGCGGCTGGTGCTGACGCCGGTCGATCTGGCCGACCTTGAGGACCTGCAAGCCCTCTGGGCCGATGCGGACTTTACGCGCCACATCACCGGCCGTCCCATGACCACCGAGGAGGTCTGGTTCCGCCTGCTGCGCGACCTGGGCCAATGGGGCGTAAGGGGCTACGGCAGTTGGACGATCCGCCTGGTCGAAGGCGGCGCCTATGTGGGCAATGTCTCGATCCTGGATCATCGACGGCTGATCGATCCGCCGATCGACGATCCGGAACTGGGCTGGGGCCTGGCGCCCGCCTTCCAGGGACGGGGCTTTGCGAAAGAGGCCCTGGAGGCGGCCCTGGCCTGGGCCGACGCCCATCTGAGAGCGGCGCGGACCCTGTGCATGATTTCGCCCGACAATCTGGCCTCCGTTCGCCTGGCCGAGCGGGTCGGCTACCGCCCCTATCGGCGCACCACCTATAGGGACGAGCCGGTTCAGCTGTTCGAACGACCCCGGGGTGCGACTGGGCGCGAACTGAGCGCGAACTGGGCGCAGGCTGACCGAACCGGCCCCGCCGTAGTCCGTCGTTAAGGTTTATGGGGCAGTCTGACGCGACCAGATCGAAGGCCCGCCCATGCCCATGTCCGTCGAAACCCTGCGTCGGCATCTGATCGACGCCTTTCCCGACGCGGAAATCGCCATCGAAGACCTCGCCGGGGACGGCGATCATTATCGCGCCCGCATCGTTTCCAACGCCTTTGCGGGCCTGGCGCGCGTGCGCCAGCATCAGTTGGTCTACGCCGCCCTGAAGGGACAGATGGGCGGCGCCCTGCACGCCCTGGCCCTGGAAACCTCAGCCCCGTCCGACAAGGGGTGATCGGATGCGCTATCGTCCCTTCGGCGCCTCGGGCGCGGCGATTTCCAATCTGACGCTCAGCCTCGGCCCCGACTGCCTGGCGCGGGGACGCGAAGCGGCGCTGGACCTGCTCTACTCGGCGCTTGAGGCGGGCATCAACGCCTATCGACTGGAGACCGCCGATTCCGTTCTGGCCGAGATTCTGGGCGAAGCCCTGTCCCACGTGGACCGCAAACTGGTGTGCGTGGCCCTGACCCTGGGCGCCGACCGCGACTTTTCGGCCGAAGCCATGACCGCCGCCCTGGATCGCGTGCTGCACTTCTCGCGACTGGGGTGGATCGACATCGCCATCCTGCAGGAACCGGGGGAACACGAACTGTCGCAACAGGCGCTGAACGCTCTGAAGGCGGCGCGCGCGGCCGACCGCGTCAAACTGCTGGGCGTGGCGGGTTCGGGCGACGTCATGGACGCCTATATCTCCACCGGCGCCTTCGACGTCCTGGCGACGCCGTTCGACATCAATGCTGACTGGAAGCGACGCAACCGCCTGCGCGCCGCACGCGAACAGGACATGGCCGTCATCGCCTATGACTTCTACACCGACCGTCGCGCCAGGCCGCGCGGCCCAGAGACCGTCGCCAAAAAGGGCCTGTTCGGTCTGGGCGCGCCCAAGCCGCCGCAACGTTCTGGCGGACCGGACGCCTTCGGCTTTCTGTATCGCACCCCCGGCTGGTCGGCCGAGTCCATCTGCCTGGGCTATGTGCTGACTGAGACGACGATCTCAAGCGTCATCGTGCGCGCCACCGACCCCGACCATCTGCGGATCTTGGCCGAGACGCCCGAGCGCGATCTGCCCCCGTCCCTGGCCGCCCAGATCGAAATGGGTCGCGTCGCCGCCTCGGCCGCGGCCTGACTGAGCGCGTCAGAACCGCGTCGGTTCGCCGCGCCTTGACCCGGCGGTCCCCTCTCCCTAGCTGACGGTCTTCGCGAAAGGCTTCTCCCGTGACCGACACCGTTTCCGCCGACCCCGTCCACGCCTTCATCAGCGACACCGTGAGCCAGCACGACGTCGTCCTGTTCATGAAGGGCACGCCGGACCAGCCGCGCTGCGGCTTCTCGTCCCTGGCGGTGCAGATTCTCGACCATGTGGGCGCGCCCTTCGTCGGCGTCGACGTCTTGCAGGACGAGGCCCTGCGCGAAGGCGTCAAGACCTTCACCGACTGGCCGACCATTCCGCAGCTTTATGTGAAGGGCGAATTCGTCGGCGGCTCGGACATCGTGCGCGAGATGTTCCAGGCCGGCGAGCTTCAGGCCCTGATGGCCGAAAAGGGCGTGGCCCTGGACGGGGGCGCGGGCGAGGCCTGATGGCGCGTCCAGCCCTGACGCCGCGCGAGGACCGGGAGGTCTTCGTCGTCCCGCTGGAGGTCCGGCCCGACCATATCGACGCCAACGGCCATGTGAACAATGTGGTCTATGTCGGCTGGCTTCAGGACGTCGGCACGGCCCATTGGAACGCCCGGTTCGACGAAGCGACGCGGGCCCACTGGTCCTGGGTCGCCCTGCGGCACGAGATCGACTATCTGCGCGCCATAGAGCCGAACGCGACCGGCGTCATGGCCCGTACCTGGGTCGGCGATCCCCAGGGGCCGCGGTTCAACCGCTATGTCCGGATCGAGGACGGCCAGGGCCGGCTGTGCGCTCAGGGCGTGTCCGAATGGTGCCTGGTGGACGCCGCCACCTTGAGGCCGCACCGCATCCCCCCGCCGATGGTCGCCGTCTTTTCGACGACGACCGAGGCGACGGCTATTTCAGCGGATTGACGATGCGGGCCGGGGTTCCCGGCTCCAGACCCAGTTCGGCATAGGTCCAGCGCAGTTCGACCCCGTCGGGAACCAGGGCCTTGCACAGGTCCTGTTTGGTCCGGCGCAGGGTGATTTCGGTCGGATCATTGTCGGCGATCGACACTTCGAAATCCGACGCCTGGGTGCAGCCGTTGGAATCGACCCGCGCCACCAGGGCGCCGTCGGCGAAGCGGGCTTCGCGGATGGCCTCCGCCGGAGGCCCGTCCCTGCGCGAGACGTTGACCGAGACATTCTCGCCGGCTTCGCTGTCATAGATGACGCAGCCGGCCAGCAGCGGCGCGGCCAGGGCGCCGACCGCCAGGATACGCAGCCCCCGCATCATTGGTCGGACGCCGGGGTAGTGATGACCCGGGTGGTCGGCTTTTCGGTCGAAACGATGATGCAGCCCGACAGCAGCGGGGCGGCGATGGCGATGGCGAGAGCGAGGCGAAGCATTGGTGTTCCCCAGTTGAAGCTTGAGCCTTTTGTGACGCGCTCACCGCCGCCACACACGTGAATTTTCGGCAAGCCAGGTGAACAATCGGAAAGGTCGGGCTTGATCCGCTTCGAAACAGACATAGTTGCAGTCGCCGCCCACCGGACCTGCCCGCCATGAGCCGCCTCTTCTCGCCCCACGCCCTCGGCCCCCTGACCCTGCGCAATCGCATCGTCGTGGCGCCCATGTGCCAGTATTCCGCGATCGACGGCGCGCCCCAGCCCTGGCACCACCAGCACATCGGCCGGCTGGCCCTGTCCGGCGCCGGCCTAGTCATCATCGAGGCGACGGGCGTCACGCCCGAGGGCCGCATCACCCCGGACGACGTCGGCCTGTGGAACGACGAACAGGCCCAGGCCTTCGCCGACATCCTTCGCGGCGTGCGGACCTATTGCGACACTCCGATTGGGATTCAGCTGGGCCATGCGGGACGCAAGGCCTCGACCGCCGCGCCGTGGAAGGGGGGCGGCCCTCTGGCGGCCGAGGACGGAGCCTGGACCACCTACGGCCCCTCGGCCCTGCCCTTCCGCGAGGATTGGCATACCCCGTTGGAGATGACCGAGGCCGACATGAACCATGTGGTCGCCGCCTTCGAGGCGGCGGCGCGCCGGGCGGACCAGGCAGGCTTCGACCTGGTCGAACTGCACGCCGCCCACGGCTATCTGCTGAGCGAATTCCTGTCGCCCCTGTCGAACCGCCGCACCGACGCCTACGGCGGCTCGGCCGAGAACCGGGCGCGCTTTCCCCTGCGCGTCGCAAAGGCCTTGCGCGAGGCCTGGCCTCGGACCAAGGCCGTGGGCGCGCGCTTCAACGGTTCGGACTGGGTCGAGGGCGGCGTGGCGCTGGAGGAGGCCGTCGCCTTCGGCCAGGCGCTGCACGGCTTGGGTTACGACTATCTGCACCTGTCCTCGGGCGGCAACGTCCCCCGCGCCCCGATCCCCGGCGACCAGCCCGGCTATCAGGTCCGCTTCGCCGAGGCGGTCAAACAGGCGGCGCCCCAGGCCAGCGTCATGGCCGTGGGCATGATCTTCGATCCCCACCAGGCCGAGGCGATCGTCGCCTCGGGACAGGCCGATCTGATCGCGGTGGCCCGCGCCGTGCTCGACGATCCCAACTGGGCCCATCACGCCGCCGTCGCCCTGGGTCAGGACGAAGGTCTGCCGCCCCAGTACGAACGCGCCGGCAAGGCCCACTGGCCCGGATACGGCCGCTGAGGGCCGATCAGGTCTGGGGCAGCTGATAGGGATTGTTGACGCTGACGGGCGAGCCGGGCGCCAGCCCCAACTCTTCGAACGACCATTTCAGCTCGACGCCGCGGATCGAAGGCTTGTCGCAGGTGTCCTCGTCGATCCGGCGCAGGGTGATGATCGCATCCCCGCCCTTGATGCTGACGATGGGGATCAGATCCTCCTTGCGGGTGCAGCCGTTGGAGCTGACCCAGAAGACCGCCTGGTCCTTGGTGAAGGCCGCTGCATGGATCGGCTCCAGGGCGCCGGGCATGCCGACGGTCGAGACGGTGGGCCCGTCCAGACCGCCCGCACAGGCGGCCAAGCTCGCCGATGCGGCGGCGATCAAAGCCAAGCGTTTCATGATGGAGTCGTGCAACGGACGACCTCCCCTGCCTCAAAGCCTGAACCGGCCGAGAATGCGCCTGTTCGCTCCTTGAGGGAACAGCATAAAGACGAAGGGCCCCGGACGAATCCGAGGCCCTCAACTGAACACTTCAAAGGGACGACCAAGGGGCTCAAGTAGCCCGAAGGGCGATAGCCCCCTTGAAGAAAGCTTCGTAAGCTCCGCTTACGAAGCGTAGTATTCGACGACCAGGTTCGGTTCCATCTTGACGGCGTAGGGCACGTCCGACAGTTCCGGCACGCGGACGTAGCGGACGGCGAACGAACGGTCCGACAGTTCCAGATAGTCCGGCACGTCGCGTTCCGACGACTGCTGGGCTTCCAGCACCAGGGCCATGTTGCGCGACTTTTCCTTCACCGAGACGACGTCGTCGGGCTTCACGCGATAGGAGCCGATGTCGACCTTCTTGCCGTTGACCAGGACGTGGCCGTGGCTGACGAACTGGCGGGCGGCCCAGACCGTGGGCACGAACTTGGCGCGATAGACGATGGCGTCCAGGCGCGATTCCAGCAGGCCGATCAGGTTTTCCGAGGTGTTGCCCTTGCGGCGAGCAGCCTCGTCATAGGTCTTGGCGAACTGCTTCTCGGTGATGTTGCCGTAGTAGCCCTTCAGCTTCTGCTTGGCCTTCAGTTGCAGGCCGAAGTCAGAGACCTTGGACTTGCGGCGTTGGCCGTGCTGACCGGGACCGTAGGAACGCTTGTTGACCGGAGACTTGGCGCGACCCCACAGGTTTTCACCCATGGCGCGGTCGATCTTGTATTTGGCGCTGTGGCGCTTGGACATTCTATTCTCTTTTCGACGATGCGGCCCGGCGTCCCCTGAATTGGGGATGCGATCTCAACGGCGGTCCACGCATCTTCCGTCATGAATCCCGCCTGCGGCGAACCGAGGCGTGGAAGGCGGCGCTTATGGCCATGCAGACTGTCGGAGTCAAGTCAGACAGGCCGTTAAGCACGATGGCGGGGAACCAAGCCGGGCCTCGCTTCTTTCCTGTTCCGACGCAGACCGCCGAGGAGAAGGGAGGATTGAAATGCGAACCGACGCCCCGCGCTTTCAGGCCGGCCTGTCCGACCGCGGGTTCGAGACGCTGAAGCGCCGACTGGTTGATCTGGTCGAGCCGCTCAGCGACCACCAGCTGCTGGATCTGGCCGACGGCATCCACGACCTGCTGCGCCAGCGCCGCACCGTGCGCCGCCATCACGCCGAGCGGATGAACGACCGGCTGCGCGACGGCCTGCCCATCTGACGAGAACACCCGCCGGAGGTCTCTCCGGCGGGTGTTCGTTCGGCTTGCCTAAGCCCGCCGTTATTGGGCGACCGCGGCGGCGTACAGTTCGTTGACCTTATTCCAGTTCACCACCGTCCAGAACGACTTCAGATAGTCGGCGCGGCGGTTCTGGTATTTCAGATAATAGGCGTGTTCCCAGACGTCGGCGCCCAGAACGACCTCGCCCCGCTCCTCGACCACATCCATCAGCGGATTGTCCTGGTTCGGGGTGGAGGTGATCTTCAGCTTGCCGTTCTGCACGATCAGCCAGGCCCAGCCCGAGCCGAACTGGGCGGCGCCGGCGGCGTTGAAGTCTTCCTTGAACTTGTCCATGCCGCCCAGGTCGCGGTCGATGGCGGCGGCCAGCTCGGCCGAGGGTTCGCCCGTCTGACCCGCCGGGGCCAGCAGTTCCCAGAACAGGCTGTGGTTCCAGTGACCGCCGCCGTTGTTGCGCACGGCCTTGGGCGCGGTCGAGATGCTGGTGAAGATCTCTTCCAGAGTCTTGTTCTGAAGCGAGGCGTCGGCGTCGACCGCCTTGTTCAGATTGTCGACATAGGTCTGATGGTGCTTGTCATGGTGGAAGGTCATCGTCTCCTTGTCGATGGCCGGCTCCAGCGCGTCATAGGCATAGGGCAGCGGGGGCAGGGTGAAGGCCATGGGGAGTTTCCTCTCGCGACAGATTTCCGATACGCCTCATCTAGGCGCCCGTTCGTGAAACCCAAGCGACGACGCCTGGATTCGTTCCGACTTATCGGCCGGGAACGGTCAAGCTGGCAAGTTGGACTTCAGACAGTCGCGCACCGCCCGCTTCAGATCGCCCGGCGCATTGGGCTCGTCCACCCCTTCCGCAGCGAGGACCGCCCGCACGGCGGCGTCCAGCCCGCCCGGCAGGGCGGCGATCACGCGCTTTTGCCCCTTCTCATGCAGGCAAAAGCCCACCTCGCGGCACAGGGCGGAAAACATCGGCTCATAGGGATCGGGGGCGTTCATCCCGTCCCCTTAACATCAGGGGATCAGACGGGACAGCCAGTGCGCCAGGTTCAGCGCAAACTGCTGATCGTCGTGCCCTTCGGTGTTGAGGCCGAACCGAACCGGCGCGCGGTCCGGCTGGTCGGGAAAACGAATGATCTGGGCGGTCAACATCGCCGCCTCGCCCAGCACCACCACCCGCCCCCGTCCAAAGGAGAAGGCCAGACCCTGGGCGGGTAACGCCGGTCGCGTGTGCCCGCTGAATAGGGTTTCGGCCCGCTCGCCTCGGGCCAGGCCCTCCCGAACGGCTTGCAAGGCCTCTCTGTCGGTCGCCTCCAGAGCGTCCGCGCTCATCGCCATCAAGATGGTGGAGCCGGCGGGGCCCTCCAGCGACTGGCCCGTGAAGGTCTTCACGACACGGACGCGCTCGGCTTCATTTCGCCCGGCGATGATGGGATGATCGCCCAGGGCCTGAGACGGAAAGGTCAGGTTGGCGGTCAGATCGTCGCCTATCCGCTGAAAGGCGTAGCCCTTGCCCATTTTGACGCCGAACCGCTCCGCCAGGGCCTCCGCCGCCGAACCGTGGGGCGCATGATCGGCGACCAGCAGCAGCGAGCCGCCCTGGCTGACCCAGTTGGCCGCCGCTTCGATTTCGCCGGGATCGAAGGCTGAAATGCGAGATCCGTCTTTGGGAGCGGCGGGATTGACGACCACCAGCACCGCGACGTCCCGCAGCGCGCCGGCCTCGTCCAGACGCCCGCGCCCCGCCTCCACCCGATAGCCGTCGGCGCGCAGCAGGGCGGCGAAACCCGCATAGCGTCCCTCGATCGTCTGAAGGCTGCCGTGCCCCTGATCAATGCGGATCAACGGCCCCGCCTCGGCATAGGCGGGAACGACGCCCTGGGGCCTCCAATCCAGATCGCCGGACTGCTCTTGCGCCGCCGACGCCCCGGCCGAAAGGCACAAGGCCAAGCCGGCAAACAGCGTCAGCCGAAGGCTCATGATTCTAGCCCCTCAACCGCGCGGCGTGGAAGGCGACGTGGTCGGCGATGAAGCTGGTCATGAAGAAGTAGGAGTGGTCATAGCCGGGCTGCAGCCGCAGGGTCAGGCCCTGGCCTGAGGCCTCGGCGGCCGCGCGCAGCAGTTCGGGCTTCAGCTGGTCGGTCAGGAAGCTGTCGGCGCCGCCCTGGTCCACCAGTATGTCGTCATAGACACCACGCGCGGCGCCGGCCTCGATCAGCCTGGCGGCGTCGTGACGGTCCCATTCGGCCCGGTCCTCGCCCAGATAGGCGGTGAAGGCCTTTTCGCCCCAGGGGCAGCGCGTCGGCGAACAGATGGGGGCGAAGGCGGAGACCGAACGGAACAGGTCCGGATGGCGCAGCGCCAGGGTCAGGGCGCCGTGGCCGCCCATGGAATGGCCGCTGATCGACCGGACGCCGGTGGTCGGGAACTCCGCGTCGATCAGGGCGATCAGTTCGTCCGTGACATAGGTTTCCATGCGGAAATGCGGCGCCCAGGGGTCCTGGGTCGCATCGACGTAGAAGCCCGCCCCCTGGCCCAGGTCATAGGCTGGGTCGTCGGCGACGCCTTCCCCGCGCGGGCTGGTGTCGGGCGCCACGATGATGAGGCCGTGCTCGGCGGCGGCCCGGTAGGCGCCGGCCTTGGTGGTGAAATTATCCTCGGTGCAGGTCAGGCCCGACAGCCAGATCAAGACCGGGAAGGGCCCCTCCCCGCCCGGAACGAAGACCGACAGGGTCATGGGCGTGCCCGTGGCCGCGCTGTCGTGTTTCAGATAGCGGAGCGTGCCGCCATGGACGATGTGGGTCTTGGTGGTTTGGAGGGTCATGCGACGCTTTCCGGCAGGCTCAGGAGACGAACATCCATGTCATTGACGGCGCCCAGTTTGCGAGCGAGCTTGCCATCGGCGGTGATGAGCGCCAGCCCCTGCCGTCGCGCCGTCACGGCATAAAGGCAGTCGATCATGGAATGGTTGAGGTCGCAGGCTAAGGTGAAGGCTTCCGAAATCAGCGCTCGGTGATCGGTCAGATCGACGACCTGCCGAATGATGGACAAATTCTCTGTCGCGGACGACGCCTGCAATTCGCCACGAACGACATAGCGACGAAAGACATTGGCCGCTTCCATCAGCATCAGGTCCGGCGCAACGGCCGGGCCGTGTATTTGGCGCGCCTCGATCGCGGCGTCAGCCAGCGGATCGTCGATGAACCATTTGACGACGACGCTGGCGTCGAAGACAGCGCTCACAGATCGCGGTCTTCGCGGATCAGAGCCGTGGAGTCGAGCGCTGAGCCTCGCGTTTGCTCGCGGGATCGTCGAGAAGCCGCCTCGAACCGCGCCTCGACGTCCATGGCCTCGCGCGCGGCCATGTCCCTGAACTTCTGCTCCAGGGAAATGTTCTCCGCCTTCGCCATCATCTTGAGACGGGCGACGATGCGGTCGTCGAGATCGCGAACCAGGACCTGAGCCATAAGTCATGATAGCATAGCGCTATCACGACGCCAACGCCTCACCCAGGCCGTTCAGCCGACCCGGTGCACAGCGCAAATCTTGTTGCCCGACGGATCGCGCAGATAAGCCAGATACAGTTTGCCGAACGTCCCCTGGCGCAGGCCGGGCGGGTCTTCGATCGCGGTTCCGCCGGCCTCCACGCCCGCGGCGTGGAAGGCGTCGGCCGCCGCCTTATCCTTGGCCGCAAAGCCGATGGTGCCGCCGTTGGCGTGACAGGCCGGTTCGCCGTCGATCGGCTTGCCCACGGCGAAGGCCCCATGGGCCGTGCGCCACCAGTAGCGGCCCTTCGGATCAGGCCCCTGAGCGGCGTCGACGCCCAGCGCGCCGAGCGCGGCGTCATAGAAGCGGCGCGACGCCTCGACATCGTTGGCGCCGACAGTGACGTGGGTGAACATGGGCTATTCCTTTTCCTCAACCCAGATGTTGTTTTCGAAATCTCGGAGAAACGCCGATCCAGCAGGGGCGTCTATCAGGTGCAGCCAACTATCATCCTTGTTCAAGACAGCACCCAAGGCCACACATTCTACAGTCGCCTGCTCTGCTTCGAGCGCCGAAAGGCCGGAGGTGGTGGCTCGAATACGCCAGCCGCTGTCGTGAAAGGCGCTGTCTGAAGTGTTGTCCGCATCCTCTCGATAGATGAACTCGATACGGCGCGCCCCATTCAAGACCGCCCCGTCGACCAGACATCTCTCCCAATATTCGCGTGACCCGACCGTTTGCGCCCTGTCATCTGAGAAAATGAGGTCAACGACCGCTGGTCGCGGAATTTGGATGACCCTGCCTTTTTCAAGATTCGGCATATCGCGCGGATCGGACTCCAACCGCGCTTCGAAGGCTTCATCCGATACGCTCGTGATCACGAACCAAAGACGCTCCGCGTCCCATTGGGCGCTTTCGGGAATCGACTTGACCGTCGCCTTAATGAAGTCACCGTCCTTAAGCGCAGCAACATCCAAAGGATTGGGCAGGAAAAACGTATAAGGCGCGGATGCAGCGATCGGCCTGGGATCTACGATCCGATAGTCCGCGCCCTCCCACATCAGAACACCACCACCGACCGGATGCTCTCGCCCGCATGCATCAGGTCGAAGGCTTCGTTGATGCGATCCAGCGGCAGGGTGTGGGTGATCATCGGATCAATCTCGATCTTGCCGTCCATGTACCAGTCGACGATCTTGGGCGTATCGGTGCGGCCGCGCGCCCCGCCGAAGGCGGAGCCGCGCCAGACCCGGCCGGTGACCAGCTGGAACGGGCGGGTGGCGATCTCCTTGCCCGCCTCGGCCACGCCGATGATGATGCTCTCGCCCCAGCCGCGGTGGCAGGCTTCCAGCGCCTGGCGCATGACCACGGTGTTGCCGGTGCAGTCGAAGGTGTAGTCGGCGCCGCCGCCAGTCAGTTCGACCAGATGGGCGACCACGTCGGAGACCTCTTTCGTATTGACGAAATGGGTCATGCCGAAGCGACGGCCCCACTCTTCCTTGTCGGGGTTGATGTCCACGCCCACGATCATGTCGGCGCCCACCATCTTCAGCCCCTGGATGACGTTCAGGCCGATGCCGCCCAGGCCGAAGACCACGGCGTTGGCGCCCGGCTCGACCTTGGCCGTATTGACCACGGCGCCGACGCCGGTGGTCACGCCGCAGCCGACGTAGCAGGCCTTGTCGAAGGGGGCGTCCTTGCGGATCTTCGCCACCGCGATCTCGGGCAGGACGGTGTAGTTGGAGAAGGTCGAACAGCCCATATAGTGGGCGATGGCCTGGCCCTTGTAGCTGAAGCGGCTGGTCCCGTCGGGCATCAGACCCTTGCCCTGGGTGGCGCGGATCGAGGTGCACAGGTTGGTCTTGCGCGACAGGCACGACTTACACTGGCGGCACTCGGGCGTGTACAGCGGGATGACGTGGTCGCCGACGGCGACCGAGGTCACGCCCGGCCCCACCTCGACCACCACGCCCGCGCCTTCGTGCCCCAGG
Source organism: Brevundimonas sp. Bb-A (assembly GCF_009394735.1). NCBI lineage: Bacteria > Pseudomonadati > Pseudomonadota > Alphaproteobacteria > Caulobacterales > Caulobacteraceae > Brevundimonas > Brevundimonas sp. Bb-A. The sequence continues at coordinate 36,105 of NZ_CP045456.1, forward strand.
ATCGAGGGGAAGATGCCCTCGCTGTCCAGACCGTCCAGCGTATAGGCGTCGGTGTGGCAGATCCCCGTCGCCTTGATCTCGATCAGCACCTCGCCGGCGCGCGGCCCTTCCAGATCAACCTCGACGATCTCGAGCGGCTTCTTGGCTTCGAAGGCGACGGCGGCGCGGGTTTTCATGGCGGGGACTCCTTGGTTTGCGCCTGTGTGTCACGAGCCAAGCCGACAAGGCAAATCTTGCCTCAGACACGGTCTTGAACAAGTCCGGATCATGCGCGCCTCGCACACGATGTGCTTGCGCATTGGACGCGCCCTAATAGTATGAACCCGCAACGGAGAAGCGCTTCATGCTGGCTTGGTTCCTCGCCGCCGCCCTGACTTTGGGCGATCTTTCGCCAGCCGCCGAGGCGGCGCTTCGTCCCCTGACCGAGGCCATTGCGAGCGCACGCGCCAAGCAGACGGCCTTGCCCGACAATCCCACGCCTCGCGAAAAGCTGGAGCTGGCGCTGGCCCTCGATCAGGAACCGCTGATGGCGATGCACAGCGTCGATCTCTCGGGCCTTTCAGAGGCGGATCGACGCGCCGCCCGTGCGGAGGCCGAAGCGCGGCTCGATGCCGTCAGTGCGGAGACCGTCGCCACCGTTCTGTCGCTGGTTCCGCCTGAAGGCTGGTTCTCCAACGCCATCTACGGCCAGGATGCGGCGACAGGCGCCTTTCTGGTCATCCAGCACGCCGATACGGACTTGTAAAAGCGGTTTCTTCCGGCGCTGGAGGCGATGGCCGACCGGGGCGAGGCCCTGAAGTGGCAGTATGCGATGATGTACGACCGCATCGCCGTCGCCGAGAACCGCCCCCAACGGTATGGCACGCAAATGCAATGCGTCGACGGCCGCATGATCCCTGCGCCGACCGAAGACCCGGAACGGCTTGAACAACGCCGCGCTCCGATGGGGTTTGGCTGGCCCGACTACGCCGGCTATCTGGCGAACTTCGGGGCTTGTTGAGCGAGCCACAGGTCAGGCGATGAACACGCCCCGCTGTCGCAATCGGCAAGCTGGGGGGAGCCCAGATTGGTCAGCGATGAAAGGGCGAGACGCCTATCTTAAGGTGCGACACTGGGTCGATGCCCGTCTCTCCAGCGAAAGTTGATAGCATACTCATCTTCGCCGTTCCCGCGCTGATGGGGTGGGCGCCGTTTGTTCCCCGATAGGCCGTCTCGTCTTCCTCAGTCGTGGCCGCAGCATTCTGGCTGTTGTGGATCGCCTTCGTCGGCTGGCGAGCCGCTCGCCTTATCCGCGCAGGCAACTATAAGAGCGCAAGAGACTACGACCAGCGAGGAAAGTTTCTCCTCCCGCCCGAATACGCCGCGTCTGAAAGCTATATGACCCACCAGCGCCGTTCTCGAAAAGCCGAGCCATGAGCCTCGTCGTCCTGACCGGCGCCGGCATATCGGCCGAGAGCGGCGTGCCCACGTTTCGGGCGTCAGACGGCCTGTGGTGCGGGCACAGGGTGGAAGAGGTGGCGACACCGGAGGGATATGCGGCGAACCCCGCCCTGGTGCAGGACTTCTACAATCAGCGGCGGCGGCAGTTGGCGGAGGTCCGGCCCAATGCGGCCCATGTCGCCCTGGCCGAGCTGGCGGCGCGGTGGGACGGCGACTTCCTGCTGGTGACGCAGAACGTCGACGATCTGCACGACCGGGCCCATGCCGAGACGCCGCCCGCCGCCGGGTTCGAGCTGATCCATATGCACGGCGAACTGCTGAAGGCGCGCTGCACCCGCTCGGGCGTGGTGATGGACTGGGCGGGGGACATGGCGGCGGACGAGCCTTCCCCGCACCATCCGCAAGGGAGGATGCGGCCCCATATCGTCTGGTTCGGGGAGATGCCTCTGGCCATGGAGCGGATCGAGGCGGCGCTGGCGGCCTGCGACCTGTTCGTCTCCATCGGCACCTCGGGGGCGGTCTATCCGGCGGCGGAGTTCGTGCAGTCGGCCCGCTACGCCGGGGCGCGGACCGTCGAGATCAATCTGGAGCCGACGTCCGGCGCGCGCCTGTTCGACGAGGGGGTCTATGGTCCTGCGACCGAGGCCGTGCCGGCCTTCTTCCGCGACCTATAGACCTGAAAACGACGGCCGCATCGCTGCGGCCGCCGATCTCTGGATCAAGCCCGATCAGGCCAGGACGACGATGGTGACGCGCCGGTTCTGCGCCCGGCCTTCGGGAGTGTCGTTGGAGGCCACCGGCTCTTCCTGACCATAGGAGATGGTCGACATCCGGTTCAGGGCCACGCCCTGGCGGTTCAGGAAGCGGCGCACGGCCTCGGCCCGCTGCTCGCCCAGCTGGTCGTTGTGCTCGGGCGTGCCGGTGGAGTCGGTATAGCCCTGGATCTCCAGATAGACGTTGCGGTTCTCGCTTTGCAGACGCTGGGCGAACTGGGCCAGACGTTGCTCCGCCTCGGGCGACAGGGCGGCGGCGTCGGTCGGGAACTTCACGGAATCGTCGGACAGGACGACCTGATAGAGGAACTTGCCTTCCGCCAGCTTGTGGGCGTCATTGGCCCGTTGCAGGGCCTGGCCCGCCGTGCCCTCGACCTGGGTCACCCGGTTGTCCACCACCTCGACCTGATCACGCACGAAACGATGGCTGGCGCAGCCGCTGGCCGCAAAGCCCATTGCGATGAGGGCGCCGCCGAGGACCGCCGTCCTGAGTTTCGATCTGCTCAAGTTCATGTCTCCTTCTTGCTGGGGGCGCCACGCCCAGTTCATGCGCCCGATGAAACTGCGGTAGGCGACAAGGCGGAGTAATGACGCGCTTTAGGCGGCAAAATGTCAGCTTAGCCGTTCGGTCTTCGACAAAACCGGCGATTTTCGATGAACAATTGGAACCAGAAGGCGCGCCGTTACGTTGCGCCGCCAGCAGGCTTCGCCGTATGGCGGACAATCTGGACTATTGCTGGTCTTAGACAGTGACCAGTTGTATTCGCACCTTCGCCACCTTCCTGACGTGACTGAATGTTTTCAACAGACAGTCGTGATTTTTTACAGGGGTTCGTCGCGAATGACCATGCGAACGACGTCTCACATCGCATCACGGATCGGCGATTGAGCCCGGCGGCGATCCGGCGACGGGCCCTGGCGGTCGCGCCGGTGGTGTTCGGCCATGCGGCCCTGGTGCTGATGATGACGGCCGTGCGGCCCGAGCCGCCGGCCCGGCCGACGCCGGAGCCGGCGATCCTGGTCGAACTGGTCGCTCCGCCGCCACAGCCGCCGCCGCCCGCGCGCATCCCCGCGCCCGATCCTTCGCCGGCGCCTGACGCCCCGGCGGCGGCCCAGACACCCGCCCCGGCCAAGCCCGCCCCCCGACGCGCCCCGCCCGCCGTCGCGGCGGCGCGGCCGCGCAAGATCGTCGATCGGCTTCCGCCCGATATCGAACCCCTGCCCGCCGCCCCCGCCCCGCCGGGACCGCCCCTGCCCCTGTTGGGCGCGGCCCAGCTGGCGGGCGCAGCGACTGTCGGCGCCGGTCCGGGCGGAGGGGGCGGCGATGGAGGCGGCGGCGGGGGCGGGAACGGCGGGACGGGATCAGGCCCAGGCTCCGGCGGCGGGTCCTGCGACATGGTGCGCTGGGTCCAGGACGCCGTGCGCGACGACGCCGCCGTGCGCCGCGCCGTAATCGCCGCCAGCCGGGAGATGAACGCCGCCGGTCGGGCCATGCTGGTCTGGAACGGCGACTGGCTGCAAAGCCGCAACCAGGCCGGCAAGGGTCTGGCCGGGGTGCGCCAGGCCATTGCGCTGGAGGTCGCCTTCGCCCCGGCCGAGTGCCGAAACCAGCGGATGACGGGCCTGGCCGTGCTGACGCTGGAGGACGGCGCCGACCGGGCGCGGATCGCCCTGGGCAAGGGCAGCTGGCGCTGGTCGGATCTGTTGGGGGCGGGTTAGACTTTATGGTCGCTCAAGGTCGCGGGGTCGCCTGAAACCATCGGCCAGGCATCAGACTCTCGATGCCTTCGAACGAATTTGGCAGCGCGGACACAGGCACACTGGCGACCTGCCTCAGCAAGTCGATCGGGAGGAGAAAGAAGCTCGTGCTCATAATTCCCTGATAGCCGCCGCAGCAGGGCGGAGGGGGCGGCGTGTGCAGAACCGTAACGGCCCAACCACTCGACGCCTGAATGGCGACAGCGTCGAATACGATGATCGGACGATCCAGGGGCGCTCGTAGGTGCGAACACCGCGAAAGCGGCTTCGCCTCACCATTGATCGGCAAGGTCGGAAGGCTGGCCGATTGTCCCGGCCCGTCGATACGGCTCACGCCCGGTATCCGGCCGGCTCCCTGTGGCAGCCGCAACTCCCGCGCCAGTTTTTGGCAAAGGTCCGACGTCAAAAGCGGATCGCTGGGCGGAGGTCGGTTGAACACCACCTTCGCCACCGGCTTCGCGCCGTCGGAATACTCGCAGAAGACCGCCTCGGTCTGCACCTGCCCTGGCAAGCCCCCCGCCCCAATCGCAGACAGAACCACGCCGGAGCCGAGTGAGGGACAGGAAAACCCGCTCGCCCTATGGCGGAGTGCGCCGTCCGTGATCTCGAAGGCGCTCGCCACATCAGGCGATGCGTCGCTCAGAATGCCGTCCAACGGCAAAGCCGTTCTCGCGTGATAAGATTGCGAGAGCGCACCGGTGGCGGTCAAACAAAAAGCCAGCCCAAGGATGCTCGCGAATAACGACCGAAATTTCATTCGGCGAGTAAACACGTCCGATCCAACTTGGAAAGCGCCCACGCACATCATCGGGTTGCGATGTTAGAAATTCCTCGGCCCGAACAGGATGATCCTTGCCCCGACCAGACAGACCGCCGCGCCGATCAGATCCCAGCGGTCGGGCGTCGTCTTCTCGACCATCGCCATCCAGCTCAGGGAGGCGCAGATATAGACCCCGCCATAGGCGGCGAAGGCCCGGCCCGCCGCCTCGTTGGGGACCAGGGTCAACAGCCAGGCGAAGACGATCAGACAGGCAAGGCCCGGCGCCAGCCACAGCGGCGAGCGGTCCAGCTTCAGCCATGCCCAGAAGGCGAAACAGCCGCCGATCTCCGCCAGCGCCGCCAGCGGGTAGATCAGGGCCGGCTTCATGAGAGGTTTCCTACGCCGTCTTTTCCACCGCCGTCATCCTCGGGCTTGACCCGAGGATCGGGCGTCGTTCGAACCATGCCTTCACGGAGATGCAAGGCAGCGGATCATCCGATCCTCGGGTCAAGCCCGAGGATGACGAGGGGATGGGAGCCTCTATTCGCCCGTTTCAGCCTTCGCCGCCCGTTCCGCCGCCATCTTGGCCAGCACCCGGCCCCGGCCCCGGGCCAGGGCGTGGATGGCGCCGCGCATGGTGGCGACCTCCTGTTCGGAGAAGGCGGCGCGGCCCAGCATGACGCGCAGGTTCTGGCTCATCGAGCGCTTCTTCTCGGGCGGGTAGAAGAAGCCGCCGTTTTCCAGCTCTTCCTCCAGATGTTCGTACAGGCCGATCAACAGGTCGTTCGAGGCCGGCGGCTCAGCCTCGCGGAAACGGGGCGGCGGGGCGTCCAGGATCAGGGTGCGCCACTCATAGGCGTTGATCGCCACGGCCTGGGCCAGGTTCAGCGAATGGTGCTTCGGGTCGATGGGGATGGTGACGATGCCGGCGCACAGGGCGATGTCGGTCGTCTCCAGGCCGGCGCGCTCGCCGCCGAACAGCAGGCCGGTCTTCAGGCCCGAGGCGGTGTCGTCATAGAGGACGCGGCTGGACTCGCGCGGGGTGCGGACCGGCTGGCGCGTCTCACGCGGGCGGGCGGTGGTGGCGAAGACGGTGTTGAGGTCGGCGATGGCCTCGGCGACCGTGTCGAACACCCGCACCCCCTCCAGAACCCAGTCGGCGCCCGAGGCCGTGGCCCAGGCCCGCTCCTGCGGCCAGCCGTCGCGGGGGCTGACCAGGCGCAGGTCGACAAGGCCGAAGTTCGCCATCACCCGCGCCACGGCGCCGATGTTCTCGGCCATCTGCGGCTTGTCGAGGATGACGGCGGGGGGAGTCAGATCGGGCATTCGATGCACATACTCTTTCCGCTCATCCCGGCGAAAGCCGGGACCCAGTGCTTTCGCATCGCCAACGGCGCCTTAATGCGTCGGACGAAAGGTCGAGCGCCGCTTTCAGATCGAAGCGCCCAAAGGTCTGGGTCCCGGCTTTCGCCGGGATGAGCCGATAACGGGGGTCAGTCCTCGCCGACCAGGGCCAGCCAGGGGTCGGCGGTTCCGGCCTCGACCTCGGCGACCTTGACGGCGGGCCAGCCGATGGAGGCGTCGGCCGAGGCGGTCCAGGCGGCGGCGATGAAGTCGCGCAGCTCGGCCGCACCCGCCGCCAGCCGTTCGTTGACGAAGGCCGCGCCGCGCGGATCGTTGTCGCGGAAGGCCCCCGCCTTCTCCAGTCGGTAGAAGGGAACGACCGTGCCGAGCGTGGCGGTCAGATAGGCGACGGTGCGCGCCTTGACATCGAAACCCGTCAGATCGGCGGCGGGCATGGCGGCCTCGACCGCATCCAGACGGGCGACGCGGCTGGTGAAGGCGCCTTCGAACTGGGCGTGGGTCTGGCGCGAATTGGTGAAGCCTTCCGGGTTCGGAAAATCGCCCCAGCCGTTGTAGTGGATGCTCGTATGGTGCGGCTGGGAGCCGTCGCCGACATAATGGCCCATCACCCCGATGTCGCGCAGGATCAGGGCCTCGCGGCGGATGCGGTCGGCCCGGTACCAGGCCTGGCGCTCCATGTTCGTCTCGCGCTTTTCGGCCGCGTTCAGCACGCGCCAATAGGCGAAATCGCGGCCCAGGTTCTGCCAGGCGTCCATCATGGCGTAGGGCAGATAGCCGGCGTCGTCGACGTCCAGACCCGCCTGGGTCAGGGCGGCGTCATACTCCGACTTCAGACGCGGCAGGGCGTTCAGGCTCATGCCGCGCTGGTCGAACACCCGCCCCTGATCGTCCAGGTCGATGAAGTGGGCGGTGTCGCGCTCGCGGTCATGCGGCTGGCCCGCGCCCTTCCACCGGTCGGGCTCGCGCGCCAGTTCGCCCACGTCGGCGACGGCGCCGGGAGTCTTAAGGAAGGCGGGCAGGTCGTCCGGCAGGGCCCGCATCGCCGCCACCCCGATCAGCCGGTGCCCCGTATTACCCCAGGCGTCCACCTGGACGGCGGGGACGGCGACGGCGAGGACGGCCATTGCGGCGATGGCGAGACGTTTCATACGGAGGACCCTTGCGCAGATCACGACCGTCTAACGCATCCTTGATCGGCTCTCCAGCCCGACGGGGTGACGATGGTGGCGCGAACGCCTAGGTTAGGCGGGCTCCCCGCCCTCCTGTTCCCTTCAAGGCTCCACCGTCGCGGGCGAGTGACGGCGTGATTGCGTCGTCGTCGTCACTGACGGCTTTCGTGGACGCCAGACCGAAAGGACCACGCATGATGCGCGCGCCCCGTTTCGCCCTTCTCGTCTCCGCCGCCGCCCTTGCGACCGCAGCGGCGGCCCAGGCCCAAACCGCCACGCCCTATCAACCCGCCTCCGGCCAGACGACGCCGACCCAGGCGGCCCCGGCCGATCCGAACGATCCTTCGACCTTCACCGACGAAGAACTGCGCAAATACGACGCGGCCATCACCCGCGTCCGCGCCGTCAGCGACACCTTGAACGGCGCCCAGCCGACGCCGGAACAGCAGGCGGAAATGGCCGCAGCGGTTCAGGAGTCAGGGCTGGAGGTGGTGCGCTTCAACGCCATCTCCCGCGCCGCAGCCGACAATCCGGTGATCGACGCCCGGATCAGGGCCATGAAGGCGCCGCCGCCCGTCCCCGGCTCCGTCGCCGCCGGCGTCAGCGAGGCCGAACTGACCCAGTTCGTCCAGGCCATGGAGAAGATCCGCGCCGTCACCGCCAATGTGCAGAACGGCCAGGCCACGCCCGAGCAGAGCGCCCAGCTGACCGCCGCCGTCCAGGGCTCCGGCCTGGCCGTGGATCGCTTCAACGCCATCGCCGCCGCCGTGTCCCAGGACCCGGGTCTTCGCGCCCGGGCCGAACTGATCGGCGCCCGTTATCAGGCGGCGTCTCAATAAGGCTCAGGATGCGACGGGTTCGTCCTCGGCCGCCGGGACGGACGGACCCGCCTCGTCCTCGTTCAGCAGCCGGCCCTCGCGGCGCGGCTTGATATAGGGGGCCGGCTGCGGCGTCGGCATGTTTCCGCGCATCAGCTGGCGGCCCGCCGTGATGCCGCCGGTCAACTGAAGATCCAGCCGCGCCTCGTCGCGCCGGCGCACGTCGCCGATCGTCTCGGCCGCCTCGTGCTCGTCCATGCCCAGTTCGACCAGGGCGCGTTCGCCGAACTTCAGCGCCGACTCAAACGTCTCGCGGATCTGGTAATCGACCCCCGCCTGGATCAGCCGCATCGAATGGCCCCGGTCGAAGGCGCGAGCCATGATCTTGGTGGTCGGGAACTCGGACTTGACCAGTTCGACGATCCGATCGGCGACCTCGGGCTTGTCCACGCAGACCAGGACGATCTCGGCCTCGTCCGCGCCCGAAGCCCGCAAGGTGTGGAGCTGGGCGCCGTCGCCGTAATAGACCTTGAACCCGAACTGGGAGGCGGCCTGAATCATCTCGACGTCGTTCTCGATGATCGAAACGTCCACGTCGCGCGCCAGCAGGGGCTGGGACACCACCTGGGCGAAACGGCCGAAGCCGATGATCAGGACCTGACCCCGCAGATCCTTGGCGAATTCCACGCCGTCCGCATCTTCGGCCGACACGGTCGGCTTGGGCAGGAGACGCTGGGTCAGCAGACTGGTCAGCGGCGTCAGGGCCATAGACAGGATGACGATGGCCGACATCATGGCCCCGACCTGGGCGTCGAACAAACCGGCCGTCACCGCCGCGCCATATAGGACGAAGGCGAACTCGCCGCCCTGGGCGAACAGGGCCGCGCGTTCCACCGCCTCATGGTGCGACGCCTTGAACAGGCGGGCGACGGCATAGATGCCCAGAGCCTTCACCGCCATGAAGGCGACCACGCCGCCGACGACCAGACGCCAGTCGGCGACCACCACCGACAGGTCCAGCGACATGCCGACGCTGAGGAAGAACAGGCCCAGCAGAATGGCCCGGAAGGGCTCCACATCCGCTTCCAGCTGATGGCGGAAGCTGGATTCCGACAGCAGGACCCCGGCCAGGAAGGCGCCCATGGCCATCGACAGACCGCCCAGGGACATGGCCCAGGCGGCGCCGACGACGACCAGCAGGGCCGCAGCCGTCATCACCTCGCGCCCGCCGTAGCGCGCCAGAAGACGGAAGATCGGATTGACCAGATATTTGCCGGCCAGCAGCACCCCGCCGACCGCCGCCACCGCAAAGCCGACGGTCTGCCACAGGGGCGGCGCCTGTTCGTCCGCCACGCCCAGGACCGAGGCCAGGACGGCGACGACGGCCAGAAGCGGCACGATGGCGAGGTCTTCGAGCAGCAGGATGGAGACCGCGCGCTGGCCTGGTCCGCCCGCGATCGCGCCGCGCTCTTCCAGCATCTGCATGATGACGGCGGTGGAGGACAGGACGAACCCCATGGCCCCGACGAAAGCGACGGGGGCGGAGAAGCCCGCCAGCATGGCAGTGAGAGTCAGAATGAAGCCGCAGAACAGGACCTGGGCCGCGCCCAGGCCGAAAATCTCTTTCCTCAGTCCCCACAGGCGTTTGGGCCGCATCTCCAGCCCGATGATGAACAGGAAGATGACCACGCCGAACTCGGCGACGTGCAGAATGGTCTCGGGCTCGCGGAACAGCTTCAGGCCGAACGGACCGATGGCCAGGCCCGCCGCCAGATAGCCCAGCACCGAGCCCAGGCCGACCCGTTTGAACACGGGCACGGCGATCACCCCCGCCGCCAGCAGCGCCGCCGCCGCCCCCAAATCCAATCCCGACGCCGGCTCGGCCATGCTGCACCCCTGAAGCTAGGCTCCCATTGTGGGGAGGCTCGGCGCAGATTGCGAGAGGACGCGAAAGACACGCTGGAAGAGGATCGTGCGGCGAGCGGCGTCCGCGGCCACAGTTTCGCCTCAGACCAACCCGCGACTGACATCAAGGAGAACAACCGGAGGAAGCCATGTCACGCATCATCAGGATGGCGGCGCTGTCCGTTCTGAGCCTGTCCTTCGCCGCACCGCCGGTCGCCGTGCCGAGCGTCGCCCTGGCCAAGCCGGTGGATGGCGAACCGACGCCGGCGGCGTGCCGACCGCTGGGGTTTGAGCTGCAAGCAGAACCAGACATGGAGGACGTCGTCGTCACGGCGTCGCGTGTTCAGGGCCGGACCCAAATGAATGCACCGCCCGCGCCGCCCGCGCCCCCTCCTCCGCCGCCTCCCCCACCGCCGCCGCCTCCCCCCGCGATGGCGGGGAACGTGGTCGTCACCGGATATCGTGTCTCGCCGATCACGCCTGCGCCCACGCCCGCGCGGGCCGACACCGAACGCTATCCCGACGCGACGCCGAATCCGGTGAAGCGGACCAGCGATCAGCCGGTCTCGACCTTCTCCATCGACGTGGACACGGCGTCCTATTCGAACGTGAAGCGCTTCATCGACGAGGGTCGCGCGCCGCCCAAGGACGCGGTGCGGGTCGAGGAGCTGATCAACGCCTTCGACTATGACTACGCCCGGCCGACCAGCCGGAGCCGGCCGTTCGCGATCACCACGGCGGTCGCCGCCTCGCCCTGGGCGGAGGGGCGTCAGATCGTGCATGTCGGCCTGCAAGGCTATGAGCTGCCGGCGGGCGAGCAGCGGCCGCTGAACCTGACCTTCCTGGTTGACGTCTCCGGTTCGATGAACAGCCCCGACAAGCTGGACCTGGCCAAGAAGGCGATGAACCTGGCCATCGACCGACTGCGGCCGCAGGACACTCTGGCCGTCACCTATTACGCGGAAGGCGCCGGCACGACCCTGCAGCCCACCAAGGGCGACGAAAAGCTGAAGATGCGCTGTGCGGTCGCCAGCCTGAAGGCCTCGGGCGGCACGGCGGGGGCGACGGGCATGACCAACGCCTATGATCAGGCCCAGGCGAACTTCGCCCGTGACAAGGTCAACCGCATCCTGATGTTCACCGACGGCGACTTCAACGTGGGCGTCACCGACGACAAGCGGCTGGAGGACTATGTCGCCAACAAGCGCCAGACGGGAATCTATCTGTCGGTCTACGGCTTCGGGCGGGGCAACTATCAGGACGCGCGGATGCAGGCCATCGCCCAGGCGGGCAACGGCGTCGCGGCCTATGTCGACAGTCTGCGCGAGGCCCGGCGTCTGTTCGGGCCCGCCTTCGACAAGGGCGCCTTCCCCATCGCCGACGACGTCAAGATTCAGGTCGAGTTCAACCCCGCCCGCGTCGCCGAATGGCGGCTGATCGGATATGAAACCCGGCTGCTGAACGAGGAAGACTTCGCCAACGACCGGATCGACGCGGGCGAGGTCGGCTCCGGCGCCAGCGTCACCGCCCTCTATGAAATCACCCCCGTCGGCGGCGCGACCCAGGTCCCTGAGCGGCGCTATCCCGACAATCGGATCGGGATCGGCGGCGGCGATCCGAACGGCGAGATCGGCTTCATCCAGATCCGCTACAAACAGCCGGGCCAGAGCCGGTCCGAGCTGATCCAGCAGCCCCTGACCAACCGGGCGACCGGCCCCGTCGGCGCCCAGGCGCCGGAATCGACACGCTGGGCCATGGCCGTCGCGGCCTTCGGTCAGAAGCTGAGGGACGATCCCTGGATGGCGGCCGACTACGGCTGGGATCAGATCGTCGAACAGGCCCAGGGCGCACGGGGCGACGATCCCTATGGCGACCGGGCCGAGTTCGTGCAGCTGGTCCGTGCGGCGAAAGACCTGCCCCCTGCACGGACGCCTTAAGGCCGGAACCGCGACGCCGGCGACGGGTTTTCAGCGCGACAGTCAGGCAAGGAAGACCCGTGATGAAGATCCGCGACGTGATGACCCGCGACGTCCATCTGGCGCGCCCCGGCGATACGATCCAGGCGGTGGCCGAACGGATGGCCCGCGGCGACTTCGGCTTCGTGCCCGTCGCCGAAGGAGACCGGCTGATCGGCGCCGTGACCGACCGCGACCTGGTGGTCCGCGCCTTGGCCGCCGGGGCCGCGCCCACCGCCCCGATCGTCGAATACATCACCCGCGACCCGCACACGGTGCTGGACACCGATGATCTGAAGTCTGTGCTGGACCTGATGGCCTCGCGTCAGATCCGGCGCGCCCCGGTGGTGGACAAGCACGGCCGCATCGTCGGCGTGATCTCCCTGGGCGACCTATCGACGCGGGTGAAGGAGCGGTACGCCGGCGAGGCCTTGGAGAGCATTTCGCGTTAACGCTGTCCGCTCACGCGACGCTAAGGCGAACCGTTCATCCTTACCCGGCTCAAACGGCCGGAGGACAGCCATGGCGCGCGCGCAGTTCCAGAAGGGGCAGAGGGTCTGGGTCGAATGCGTCGGCGCCTGGGCCACGGTCGAAAAGGTCCAGCCGGTCTGGGCCAAGGGGTTCGAGGAGCCCGTGCGCGTCACCTATGACGTGGGCCTGGGGCGGGAGTTCGCCGCTTCGGAGCTGATGACCGCCGCCGAGGACGCCGCGAGCCGCGACCTGGGCGTCTGGCGCGTGCTGCGCGCCCGCAACAAGTGGCAGGCCGAGGAAGACTGTCTGCACCACCCTCAGCCCGGCACCTATCCCGTGGTCGTCACCGACACCGCCGACTGGGGCGGCTGGCGCGTGCCCGGCGCCGAATACGACCGCGATCCGCAACGGATCGAGTTTCAGGCGCGCCTGATCACGGCGGCGCCCCAGTTGATGCGGCTGGCCGAAAGCCTGATCGCCCTGGCAGCGGAAGCGCCCGAAGACGCCCCGCCCGCCGTGCTGGACCTGGCGCGCCAGGCCCGCAGCGCCCTTCATCCGGTCGTGACCGTGGCGCAGGAGGCGCAGACGTCGCCGCAATCCCCAGCCGTCGCCGCCTGACGGGTCAGAAACCGTTAACCAAGTCTCGACAGGAATCCGCGACGCAGCCTAGATTCGCCTGATCAGCGGCATTTTGGCGGGAGAGCGACTTGCGGGGCATGGAGCGGCGGCAGCAAGGACGGGGACGGCGCGCCTCCGACCACGCCCCCGTCGGCGCCCCGGCCTGGATCCGCATCGGCGTCCTGGTCCTGGCCCTGGGCGCGACCGGCTGTGTGCTGGTGATGTCGCGCCATCTGAGCCAGCCCAGCCGCGAAGTCCATCGTCTGCGTGATGAAAACCTGGCCTTGAACGCCCAGCTGGCCGCCAGCCGGATCGCCGTCCAGATCCAGGCCGCCCAGACCGGCTTCGACGCCGCCGCCCCCGTCCTGGGACAGGACGCCGCCCCCCTGGCGGCGGTCGAGGCGGCGCGACGCGCGGCCCCCGACGTCAGCTTTTCCGTAGTCGACACCTCGGGCGCCCTGGTGGCGGCGCAAGGGGCGCGCAAGCCCGGCGCCCTGACCCTGGCCGGACCCCAGGCGGGCGGGCGGCGGCTGGAGGCCCATGTGGCCCAGGACCTGCCGGCTGCGCCCCCCTATCGGATCGTCTCGGCCGCCGGACGCGTCCTGGCCTCGTCCCAGCCCGGCGAGGCGGGGCAATCGGCTGAAGCCCTGATCGGGGTGGAGCCCAAGGACCTGCCGTCCCTGACCACGCCCCGCGCCGCGCGGGGCGGCGGGGCGGTCGCGGCCGCGCCGATCGCGCCGGGCGGCCCCTATGTGACGGTGCTGGATCCCAAGGCCGAGGGCGGCGGGCTGCTGGACGAAGCCTGGGTGCTGATCGCCCCCGTGCTGCTGGGCCTGGGCGTGCTGATCCTCTATCTGATCCAGGGCCTGCGACGCGCCAGGGCCAGCCGGGAATGGGCCTCGTCCGAGAGGCGGTTCCGGGTCGCGGTCGAGGCGGCTCGGTGCGGCGTCTGGGAATGGGACCTGGCGGGCGAGGAAGTCACCCTGTCCGACTATATGGCGACCCTGCTCGGCTTCGAACGCGGCGGGGTCGTGCAGGCCGAAGACGTCATGGCCCGCATACATCCCCGTTTCCGCGACGAAGTCCGCCACGCCCTCGATCAGGCGGCAGCCTACGGCGCCTTCGAAGTCACCTTCCCCGTGGCGGCCGAGGACGGGCGCACCCGCTGGATCGACGCGCGGGGACAGGCCCGCGGCGCGCGCGGCGAGGTCGGCTTTTCCGCCATATTGGGCGTGGCCCTGGACATCACCGAGGCCCGCCGCGCCAAGGCGGCCGCCCAAGCCGCCGAAAGCCGCCTGCGTGACGGGGTCGAGAGCATTTCCGACGCCTTCGTCCTGTTCGACCGCCACGGCCGCCTGATCCTGTGGAACCAGGGCTTCGAGGACGCCTTCGCCTTCACCCCCGGCGTGGTCCGGCGCGGTGCGCTGAAGGACGAGCTGAACCGGATCGCCGCCCTGGCGATCAAGGCCGAACACGCCCCCTCCGACGGGCGGGCGGGCCTGCGCGAGGTCGAACTGCACGACGGCCGCTGGCTGCAGCTGGCCGAACGCTTCACCTCAGAAGGCGGCTCGGTCGTCACCGCCGCCGACATCACCGCCATCAAGCGCGAAGAGGCCGAACGCCGCCGCGCCGTCGAAGACCTGAGCCGCACCGTCGCCCAGCTGGAATCTAGCCAGGAGATGCTGTCCCAGCTGGCGCGCAAATATGAGATCGCCATGACCCGGGCCGAGGCCGCCAACCAGGCCAAGTCCGAGTTCCTGGCCAATATGAGCCATGAGCTGCGCACGCCGCTGAACGCCATCAACGGCTTTTCGGAGATCATGGCCGCCGAGCTGTTCGGTCCCATCGGGGATAAATACAAGGGTTACGCCGCCGACATACTGAAGTCGGGCCAGCATCTGCTCAGCCTGATCAACGACGTCCTGGACATGGCCAAGATCGAGGCCGGCAAGATGACCCTGCACTATGAGCCGGTGTCGCTTAAGGGGGTGTGCGAGGACGCGGTGCGGCTGATGCGGGGCAAGGTCCAGGAGGCGGACCTGACCCTGAGCGTCGTGGGCGAGGATCTGCCCGACATCGA
This sequence comes from Brevundimonas sp. Bb-A, assembly GCF_009394735.1. Taxonomy (NCBI): domain Bacteria; kingdom Pseudomonadati; phylum Pseudomonadota; class Alphaproteobacteria; order Caulobacterales; family Caulobacteraceae; genus Brevundimonas; species Brevundimonas sp. Bb-A. The sequence goes on from NZ_CP045456.1 coordinate 51,217, forward strand.
GGCGGACCAGCGCGGACTGAAACAGGTGATGCTGAACCTGATCTCCAACGCGGTGAAATTCACCCCCGCCGGCGGACGGATCACCCTGACCCTGGCGGCGACGCAGGGCGAAGACGGTCAGGCGCGGGTCAAGGTCTCCTGCGCCGACACCGGCATCGGCATCGCCTCCGAAAATCTGGCCCGCCTGGCCCGCCCCTTCGAACAGGTCGAGGGCCAGCACTCCAAGACCACCCAGGGCACCGGCCTGGGCCTGGCCCTGACCAAGTCCCTGATCGAAATGCACGGCGGCCGCCTGATGCTGGAAAGCGAACCGGGCGTCGGCACGGTGGTCAGCTTCGACCTGCCGGTGAAACGGCCCGAGGGCACGGTGATGCCGATGAAACAGGCGTTCGCGGCCTAGGACCGACCGCGAGGACGGCTCGAAGACGGTCGGGCTTCGCCCTTGCTTCACGCGCGGCTTGAAGGCATGAGGGAGGCCTCACCTTGGACCTGTCCCTACAGCTAGGAGGCGGGTGGCTATCCTGACCGCCGATCCGTCAGGAAACCGACCCAAGCCTTGGGTCATCCCCACTGAAATCTCAATGACAATAGTTGCGTCCGTGCGCCAGCAATGGCTCGCCAACCCACGCCGTGATCTGCTGGCGGGGACCGTCGTCGCCCTGGCCCTGATCCCCGAGGCCATCGCCTTTTCGATCATCGCCGGGGTCGATCCGGCGGTCGGCCTGTACGCCAGCTTCGTGATCGCGGTGACCATCGCCTTCGTCGGCGGTCGCCCGGCCATGATCTCGGCGGCGACCGGCGCCATGGCCCTGCTGATGGTCGGGCTCGTGCGCGATCACGGGCTGGAATATCTGTTCGCGGCGTCGCTGCTGACCGGCGTGTTTCAGATCCTCATCGGCCTGATGAAGCTGGGTCGCTACATAAGGTTCGTCTCGCGCAGCGTGATGACCGGCTTCGTCAACGCCCTGGCGATCCTGATCTTCCTGGCGCAGATGCCTGAACTGATCGGCGCCGACTGGCAGACCTTCGCCCTGGTGGGCGCGGCCCTGGCGATCATCTACGGCTTCCCCAGGATCACAAGGGCGGTCCCGTCTCCGCTGGTCGCCATCGTCGCCGTCAGCGCCTTCGTGATCCTGACGGGGCTTGATGTCCGCACTGTCGGCGACATGGGCCAGATGCCCTCGGCCCTGCCGATGTTCCATATTCCGAACGTGCCGCTGACCTGGGAGACGCTGACCGTCATCGGTCCAGTGGCTGCGACCCTGGCCTTTGTGGGCCTGTTGGAAAGCCTGCTGACCGCCAATCTGTTGGACGACATCACCGACACGCCGTCGGACAAGGACCGAGAGACGCGCGGACAGGGCATGGCCAACATCGCCTCGTCCCTGTTCGGCGGCATGGCGGGCTGCGCCATGATCGGCCAGTCGATCATCAATGTGACCAGCGGAACCCGCGGACGCCTGTCCACCCTATGGGCCGGCCTGTTCCTGCTGTTTCTGATCCTGGTGCTTCAGGACTGGGTCGCCCGAATTCCCATGGCGGCTCTGGTGGCGGTGATGATCATGGTCTCGATCGGCGCCTTCGACTGGGGTTCAGTGTTGAAACTGCGCTCCACGCCGTTTCAGTCGTCTGTGGTGATGATCGCAACGACCGCGACGGTGGTCGTCACCCACGACCTGTCGAAGGGGGTGGTTCTGGGCGTGATCCTGTCCGCCGTCTTCTTCATGCGCAAGGTCGGCAAGACCGTTCGCGTGGAGGAGATCGAGACGTCGCAAGAGGGCGTGTTGCGATACCGGGTGACCGGCAATCTCTTTTTCGCCTCGGCCGACGTGTTCGCCGCCGCCTTCGAACATCACGGCCGACCGACCCGCGTCGAGATCGACATGACCGACGCCCATCTCTGGGATCTGACCGGCGTGGCCGCCGTGGACAAGGTCGTGTTCCGCTATCGCCGTCAGGGGGCGCAGGTCGACCTCATCGGAATGAATGAGGCCGGGCGGACCCTGATCGACAAGCTGGGCCGGCATGACAAGAGCCACCTGCCCGTCGGCGCCGCCCACTGAGCCTCTTCTCTCCGTCGGCGGACGATCGGTCGGTCCGCCCGCCCCTTATACCAGCTCCACCCCCATCGCCGTCGCCTCGCCGCCGCCGATGCACAGGGCGGCCATGCCCCGGGTCTTGCCGCGGGCCTTCAGGGCCGACAGCAGGGTGGTCAGGACGCGGGCGCCGGATGCGCCCAGCGGGTGGCCCAGGGCGCAGGCGCCGCCGTTGACGTTGATCTTGTCGTGGGGGACGCCCAGCTCCTGCATGGCGATCATCGGCACGATGGCGAAGGCCTCGTTGACCTCCCACAGATCGACGTCCTCAGGCGTCCAGCCGGCCTTCTTCAGCGCCTTTTGCAGGGCGAAGACCGGGGCGGTGGTGAACAGGCTGGGTTCGTGGGCGTGGGCGGCCTGGGCGACGACGCGGGCGATGGGGGTCAGACCCAGGGCCTGGGCCGTGGACTGGCGCATCATCACCAGGGCGGCCGCGCCGTCCGAGATGGAGGCGGCCGAGGCGGCGGTGATCGTGCCGTCCTTGCCGAAGGCGGGCTTCAGATTGGGGATCTTGGACGGGTCGGACTTGGTCGGCTGTTCGTCGCGGTCCACGACCACCACCCCCTTGCGCGTCTTGACCTCGACCGGGGTGATCTCGGCGTCGAAGTCGCCGCTGTCCTGGGCGCGCTTGGCCCGGCCGGCGCTTTCGACCGCATAGGCGTCCTGCTGTTCGCGGGTGAACTGATAGGCCTTGGCCGTGTCCTCGGCGAACTGGCCCATCAGCTTGCCGGGCTCATAGGCGTCCTCCAGACCGTCCAGATACATGCTGTCGGAAATGACGTCATGGCCGATGCGGGCGCCGCCCCGGTGCTTGTGCATCAGATAGGGGGCGTTGGTCATGGACTCCATGCCGCCCGCCACGATCACCTCGGCCGAGCCGGCCAGCAGGGCGTCGTGGGCCATCATGGCCGCCTGCATGCCCGAGCCGCACATCTTGTTGATCGTGGTCGCCTCGGCCGAGATCGGCAGGCCCGCGCCCAGCCCCGCCTGACGCGCCGGCGCCTGGCCCAGGCCGGCGGGCAGGACGCAGCCCATGATGATCTGTTCGACCTTGTCCGGCGCCAGGCCCGCCCGCTCCAGCGCCGCCTTCACCGCCGCCGCGCCCAGGTCGGTGGACTTGGCGTCCGACAACACGCCCTGGAATCCGCCCATCGGGGTTCTGGCGTAGGAGACGATGACGACGGGATCTTGGGCGGGATCGGGGGACATGGCGGGCTTCCTCTTGATTTGGCGCCTGAGATAGCGATCCGACCGCCCGTTGTGAACCGGGATGCGAACCGGGTCGGGCGCGGCTCAGGCGAAATGGAGCCGCCGGTAACGGCCCCGGAAATAGAGCAGGGGATCGCGGCGCGGCTCGAACCGGGCGCGCGTGACCCGGCCGATGAAGACCAGATGATCCCCCGCCTCGACCACCTGATGGGTGGCGCATTCGAAACTGGCCAGAGAGCCCGACAGTATGGGGGCGCCGGTGTCCCAGCTCTCCCAGGCGACGCCGTCGAACCGTTCGGCCGACGACCGGGCGAAAACGCCCGACATCGGCTGCTGGCCGATGTGCAGGACGTTGATGGCGAAATGCTCGGCCCGCCGGAACCGCTCCAGATTGGACGAACTGCGCGCCAGGCAGAACAGGATCAGGGGCGGGTCCAGCGACACCGAGGAGAAGGAGTTGGCGGTCAGCCCCACCGGCTGGCCCTGTTCATCCAGAGTGGTGACCACCGTGACCCCGGTGGCGAAACAGCCCAGGGCGTCGCGCAGGGTCCGGGCGTCCGACCCGGCCTGATAATGCAGGGCCTGGCGCGGCGCATGGCGTTCCAGAAAGCCCAGCAGCGCCGCCTCGGTCGCCTCGCCCGCCGGTTCGGCTTCCAGATCGAGCCGCGGCAGGTCTGCGGGCGTCGCCGCATCCGGCGCCGCCCCGACGACGATCAGACAGCTGACCAGGGCCGGACCGGTCACGACCAGGGCCGGATGGACCGCCGCCAGGGTCTGGGCCGAACACAGTACGGCGGGTCGGGACGACAGTTCGGTCAAAAGGGCGCGCAGGGCGACCGCCGCCCCCTCCCCGTCCGCCTCGTCCAGCGGGGCCAGCAACACGTGACGCCCGGCCTCCACCAGGGCCCGCACCCACCGTCGCCCGTCCGCCGACAGCCGCTCGGGCGAACCGATCAGCAGGACGACCGGGTCCTCGGGATCGCCCAGACCTTGGACGTTCAGACCTTGGACGTCCAGGCCTCCGATCCGGGGCGGCGATTCAGTCATGAGGCGAGGCGGTCCAATCGGAAACGAAAGGCGTCTTTTAGGGGAAGTCCGCCCTCGGACGCCACGATTTACGACGCCGTCCCCGATTCGGATCATCCGGCGTCCAGCGAGGCCGTGGCGAAGGCGAACAGCCGGTCGACGGCCCGGCGGCGGGTATTCGACGGCGCCGCTTCCGGTTCGGTCGGGCAGACGCAGCAGTCGGGCGGCGCTGATCTCCTTTTCAGTAGACGTCCCGGCGATAGCGGCCGTCCTCCAGCAGGGTCAGCAGGGCCTCCGCGCCCAGCGCCGCCTCCAGGGCTGCATGGACCCCCTGGGACATCCCCTCCAGACTGCCGCAGACATAGAGGGCCGCGCCCCGGTCCACCCAGGCGCGGACGTCCGGCGCCGCCGCCGCGACCAGATCCTGCACATAGCGGCCGTCGCTGGGATCGCGCGAGAAACACCGGTCCAGCCGGGTCAGAACGCCGGACGCCAGCCAGGCCTGAAGCTCGGCGTCGAAGAAGGCGTCGTGGGCCTGGGTCCGTTCGCCGAACATCAGCCAGGCGCCGCTCCCCTGGCCCCCGTCTTGGGCCGCGCGGGCCTTCAGATGGGCCCTCAGCCCCGCGATCCCCGTGCCGTTGCCGATCAGGATCATCGGCGTCTGATCCTCCGGGCCGTGGAAGCTGCGGTTGGTCCGCACCCGCATGTCGATGGTTGCGCCCAGAGCCAGGTCCTGGGTCAGCCGCCCCGAGGCCAGGCCGGGCGTCCCGTCCGGCCGGCGCATCAGCCGCACCACCAGTTCGACCCGTCCGTCCGCCTGAATGGAGGCGATCGAATATTCGCGCGCGCCCGGCGTCACGCCGTCGCGTTCGGGCAGCCCCACCTCGGCGATGTCCCCGGCGGACCAGGGCGGCGCCGTCCCGACCGGCTCCAAGACCAGATGATAGGCTTCGCCGCCCGGACTGCCGGGATTGATCAGGGTCCGCTGCGTCAGCCGCCAAGGCTCATAGGCGGGCGGGGTCCAGTCGGGGGCCGTGGCCCGACCGGTGATCTGGTTCAACTGATGCTGCCAGTGGCGCACGGCGCCCGCGTCCCCGGCGTCCACCTCCACCAGATCGAACAGGGGCTCGGCGCCCGAGCGCCTCAGCCAGCCGTCCACCGCATGGCCGAAGCCGCAGAACTGATCATAGCTGCGGTCGCCCAGGGCCATCAGGCCGAACCGAAGCCCGCCCAGGTCGGCCGGCGCCCCCATGGCCTTTCGCACCAGCCGCGCGGCGCTGTCGGGCGGATCGCCTTCACCCGTCGTCGAGACGATCAGCAGGGCCCGGCCCGCCGCCTTCAGCGTCGCCAGGTCCAGGTCCGCAAACGACAGGACCCGCGCCCCCAAGCCGCCGTCCTGCAAGGCTCGGGCGGTCATCCAGGCCAGTTCCTCGGCCAGTCCCGTCTGGCTGGCGAAGGCCACAAGCACCGTCTCCTCCCCGTCTCCGGCCAGGGCCTCGGAGCGGGCGCGCGCCGCCGCCTTCGCCCGGCGCTCGCGCCAGACGATCAGGCCGATCAGGACCAGCCAGAGGCCGACGGCCGCCAGGGCCAGAAGCCAGCGGGACGGATCGTTCGTCACCCCGGCGCCGCCTCCGCCCCATCCTCCATCATGGCCTTGAAGGCCGGGCTCATCCGCTCGACCAGGCCGCGCGGCGTGCGTTCGACGAACAGGGCGGCCAAACCGATCGCTTCAGCGTACTCCGGCCCCTCGAACGGCCCCATGACCGTCAGGGCGCTGGCGTAGGCGTCGGCCTTCATGGCCGAGGCGTGCAGCACGGTGACCGAGGCCAGATTGTTGCTGACCGGCCGCCCCGTCGATCCGTCGATCGTATGAGGATAGAGCCGCCCCTCATGGCGGAAGGCGCGGCGATAGTCGCCGCTGGTCGCCATGGCCAGGTCGAACAGGGCCGCCACCGTGCGGGGCGAGGCGTCGCCCTCCGCCCGCTCGATCTCCACCCACCAGGGCTGGGCGTCAGGCTTGACCCCGCGCCCCTTCAGCTCTCCGCCGATCTCGACCAGGTGCGAGGTCGCGCCCAGGGCCGTCAGGGCGTCCGACACCCGGTCCACCGCATGGCCCTTGGCGATGCCGGACAGGTCCAGCTTCATTCCGCCCGGCTGCATCAGGCCGCGCGCCTCGCGGTTCATCCGCAGCCGTCCCCAGCCGCTGACCTTCAGGGCCGCCTCGACCTCTTCGTCGCTGGGCAGGGGCAGAAGGGCGCCGCGCGGTCCCGGCGGGCCGAAACCCCACAGATCGACCAGGGCGCCCAGGGTCGGATCGACCGCCCCATTGGTCTCGTCGCCCAGGTCCATGGCCGCATCGACCAGGTCCCAGAACGGCTGGGACACCGCCCACATGCCGGGCGGGGCGGCGTTGAACCGGCTGATCTCGCTGGACGGCTCCCACGGGCTGAACAGGGCCACGACCGTCGCCAGCTCCCGCTCGATCGCCTCGCGCAGGGCCGCCTCGGTCAGGCCGCGCGGCCCGATGGCGCGCACGCTCCAGCTCGTGCCCATGGTCCGGCCGTCCAGCGCCTGGATATGATCGCCGGGCGGCCGGGGCGGCGGCCCCTCGACCGGCGGGATCAGGACGCGGTTGTCGACCCGGTCCGCAAGCGGAACCGGGTCTCCCAGGGTGAGGACGGGCGGGGCGGCGCGCGAACCGCGCGAAAAGGGCGTGTCGGACATGCCCAGCGGCTTAGGGCAGGACTTCCATCACCGCCACATAGTTGGCGTTCGATCCCAGGGTTTCGCCCTGGGCCGGGGTGCGGACCGAGGCGTTCAGCCAATACATGCCGGCCTCGGGCCAGGTGACGGTGAAGACGCCGTCGGCGCCGGTCTTGACCGTCATCTCCTCGGGATTGTCGCGATAGCGCAGGCCGCCGCGCGCGACGGTCACGTCCAGGTCGGCGGCGGGCTGGCCGTCCTTCAACAGTTTGAAGCTGGCGGCCTCGCCGGCGACCAGATCGTTCGGATGGGTCACGGGGACCAGCTCCAGTCCCTCGCCCGTGGTCTTGAACACGGTGTCGGTCGGATTGTTCAGGGTGACGAAGGTTTCGATCCGGCTGGCGGTGCGGGTCGCCTGGACGTCGGTCGCGCCTTCGGGCAGGGCGGCCGGATATTCGGCTGCGGTTCCACGCCAGCGCTTCTGTTCGCCGTTCAGGGTGTAGATGGCCATGACGCCGCCCATGACGTTGGCGACCTTATAGGTGCCGTTCTGCGTCAAATGGACGTCGAAGGTGGTGCGGTACTGGGCCTGCATCAGATGTTCGGGCTGGACGGTCGAGCCGTCGGGCGCCGTCACCACCAGACCGGTCATCCGCATGGCGGCGTGGTCAGGGATGAAGACCCCGTTGGACATGCCCGCATCGAAACCGACCCAGGCGTCGGCGCCCGACAGGCTGGTCGAGGTCGGCGCCATCCAGGCGCGGTGCGCCTGGGCGGCCAGGGGCGCGGCCAGGGCGGCGGCGAAGGCCAGAAGCGCGACGGTCTTTTTCATGGGTCTGTTCCTCAGCGAGAGACGGTGACGCGCACGGCGCCCAGTTCGGTGGAGCCGGAGGCGTCGGCGGTATTGGCCCCGCCCCAGCGGAAGGGCACGCGCACCACCTCGCGCCCGCCCAGTTCGCGCGCCGCCTCGACCACCAGATTGTACTGGCCGGGCTGAAGCCCGCGCAGACGGGCGGCGGGGACGTTGACGGTCTGGCGGCCCGGCGCGCGGGTGGCGCCCGAAATCCCGTCGGCGGGCAGGCTCATGGCCCGGCCGCCCTTGCGCCACCAGGTGCGCAGGTCCTTCAGCCAGTCCTTGCCGTCGCCCTCATTGTTGCGGGTCTGCTGGTACCAGACCGCCAGGGTCTGGACCGCCGTCTGATCCGGCCGCTCGATCCAGACCGCCACATAGGGCCGGTGATAGGAGGCGGTGTTCAGCCGCGGCACCTCGACCGTGACCGACAGATCCGCCGCCAGGGCCGGGGCGGCGGCCAGGGTCAGGCCGGCGGTGGTGACGACGATGGGGAGAAGACGCATCCGTTACACTCTCAATGGATGAAGATCAGGGCGATGACGACGGGGATCAGCAGGCCCAGCGCCGCCAGGGGCCAGGTGGAGGGACGGCCGCGTGCATGCAGCCACATCAGCCCCAGCCCCGTCACCGCAAAGATGACGCAGGCGACGGCGAAGACGTCGATGAACCAGAACCAGACCGCGCCTGCATTCCGCCCCTTATGCAGGTCGTTCAGATAGGCGATCCAGCCGCGCGTGGTCTTTTCATGGACCGCCTCGCCCGTCGCCCGGTCGATGGTCAGCCAGCCGTCGCCGCCGGGGATCGGCAGGGCGACATAGATCTCCTCGGGCGTCGTCTCGGTCGGCCGCCCGGCGATCTGAACCTTCAGGGCCTCGGCCGACCAGCGGGCGACGGCGTCGGGAACCGGTTCGGTCGTCTCCTGCGGATAGGCCGAAAGCCGTTGCAGCAGGGGCGCCGGCAGGGTGGCGGTCTGTTCGACCGTCACCGGCTCGGCCGGAATGGAGGCCGCATGGTTCAGGGTGATGCCCGTGACCGCGAACAGGATCATGCCGACCAGGCTGACGGCCGCCGAAATCCAGTGCCAGGAATGCAGCTGCTTCAGCCAGAAGGACCGCGCGCCGTTCAGCGCAGCCTTCGGCTTTTTCGCGCCCCTTGAGGTCGGCTCGATCTGGTTTTGTGCGGCGAGTTCAGTCACGGAACGGCTGTGCCACTGTTGCGAACCGTTTTCAATAGCAAGCGATGCGGCGAATTTGTCGCGCAGAGATCGTCAGTAGCTGAACCTGACCCCGGCCCGCACCGTGCGCGGGGGGCCGTAGCCCGCAACGTCGGACCCGGTCATAGACACCTCCACATCCGCGTCGAAAGCATTGTCGACGGCGGCCCAGATCATCACCCCGTCCCCGGCCGACCATTCCGCGCGGGCGTCCAGGGTGACGGCGGGGTCCAGGGTGCGGCTGTTCAGATCATCGTCGAACCGGGCCGATTCATAGCGCGCGGCCAGACCCAGGGTCAGCCGATCCGTCGCCCGCCAGTCGACGCCCGCCGTCGCGCTCCATTCCGGCGCCTGGGCCGGACGCAGGCCCGTCAGCTGCGGCGCCGCCGTCCCGCCGTCCACCTCGGCGTCGGTCCAGGACAGGGCGGCGTTCAGCGCCAGGGCCTCGGTCGCCCGGACCGAACCGTTCAGCTCCAGGCCCCAGGCTTTGATCGTGCCGGCGTTCTGGCGTTGGCGCAGCACGCCGCCCGCCGGCACGAAACCCGCGCGCGGGAAGGTCGCCGGTCCCTCGCCGATCGTCACATTGACGATGGCGTCCTCGATCTCGTTCCAGAAGACGGTCGCCCCCCAGGCGACGCCGCTCCGGTCGAAGGCCAGGCCCGTCTCGATCCCGCGCAGGGTCTCGGGCTCCAGCCCCGAATTGGCCTCGGTGATGTCGTTGCCGACCCGGAAAGGCCGGTGCAGTTCGTTCAGGGTCGCGGGCCGAAAGCCGGAATAGGCCGCCGCCCGCCAGGCGTAACCCTCGCCCAGCCAGGCGGCCAGATCGCGCCGCGCCGCCAGTCGCGCGCTGACCACCTCGCCCGACCGGTCCTCGTCGGTCTCGTCCAGGATCGGCGCCCCGGTCGCCAGCGTGTATTCGTAGCGAAAGCCCGCCTCGTTCTTCCACCGGTCGTAGCGCAGACCGCCCGCGACCAGCCAGTCCCCGCCGGTCCACGACCCGTCCACATAGGCCCCGGCCACCGAGGTCTCGCCGCCCGCGCGCCGTCCCCGCGCGAAGCCCGCGCCGGTGGGATTGCTGAAGAACTCATTGGTCTCACCCTCGTTGAAGCGGGCGTCGGCGCCGACCTCCCACTCCAGCCGGCCGCCCGCGATCTCGGCCACGCGACGGCGCAGGGCCGCGTTCAGCCCCCAGCCGGTCGCCGGGGTCTTATACTGATCATTGGCCGGGGTTGTGGTTGATCGATCCGCCGCCACCGAGGCCGAGCTGTTGGCGAAGTCGCTCTCGATCCGCCAGGCCTGCAGCCGCCAGCCGTAGCCGTCGACGGTAGGCGCCTTGGCGGCCGTGGCGCTGAGGCTGTGGCCGCTGGCGTTTGACCGGGCGTTCAGCAGACCGGAGCCCCGATCCTCCTCCCAGGTCGCCGCGCGCAGAGACAGGTTCGCCCCTTCCAGATTCACTCCGTCCAGCGGCGCATCGACCCGCAGGGCGGCGCTGCGGCTGTCCAGGTCCAGCGGCTGATCCGCCGCACCGGCCGCCGCACCGCGCACGGGCGTATAGCCGTCGCTGGTCTCATACAGGCCCGACAGGGTCACGCCGACCGGACCCAGCATGGTCGATCCCGAGCCCGCCGCCCGCGCCCCGCCGCGCTCGGCCACCGACAGGTCCAGCACTCCGCCGCCGGCCCGCTCCGTCAGGCCGATGACGCCGGTCAGGGCCCCGGCGCCGTAGGGCCCCGCGCCCGCGCCGCGCACGACGTCCACCCGCTCCAGCGATTCCGGCGCGACCTCGGACCAGATCACCCAGCCGCCGAACGGATCGTTCAGCGGGACTCCGTCCAGGGTCATCAGGGTCCGCCCTGCGCCGGACGGGGCGATGGCCCGCAGGGAAATCCCCTGGGTCGTCGGATTGGCGGCCAGGCTGGAGGTGCGGCGGAACAGGGACACGGCGGGCACGGTCCGCAGGGCCTCGTCCAGCCGGACGGACCGCTCCAGCACGGTTTGATCCAGCCGAACCACCGAAAAGGCGGCGTCGGCGGCGGCGGGCGGCAGACGGGCCGCCGTCACCGTGATTTCAGACAATTGGGCGGGCGGAGCGGGGGGCGCGTCTTGGAACATCCCGGTCACAATAGACCAGCCCCGCCTTGGTTCAGCCCTGCGACCTTATAAAGCGGACTGCGACCCTGGGGTCACAGACGGGGCGGTCGGGACGTCACACCTCGGACCAGCGCCGCAGAAGATTGTGATAGACGCCGGTCAGTTCGATCACCGCCTGATCCTTCGGCCCCTTCTCCAGGGCCACGCGCTGGGTCGCCACGTCCAGGCGGAACAGCATCTCGCGATCGCCGTCGTCCCGGATCAGGCTCTGCATCCACATGAAGGACGAGACCCTCGCCCCGCGCGTCACCGGCATGACCTTGTGCAGGCTCTTGGACGGATAAAGCACCAGATCCCCGGCCGGCAGCTTGACCGACTGCGGCCCGTACATCTCCTCGATGATCAGCTCGCCGCCGTCATAGTCCTCGGGCTCGGACAGGAACAGGGTCGCCGACAGGTCGCTCCGTATACGGATTGACCCGCTGCCCCGCTGCTGGCGGATGGCGTTGTCCACGTGCAGGCCGAACTCGCCCCCGCCCTCATAGCGGTTGAACAAGGGCGGAAAGATCGTGTGCGGCAGGGCGGCGGCGACGAACATGGGATTGGCGTTCAAGGCCTGGACGATCAGGGCCGAGACCTCCTTGGCGATGTCGGAGTCTTCCGGCAGCTGCTGGTTCCGCTTGGCCGTCGCCGACTGATGGCCCGAGGTCATGTTTCCGTCGGCCCACGGTCCGGCGTCCAGCCGCTCGCGCAGCGCCTTCACTTCGGCCTTGGAGAAGACTTCGGGGATTTGCAGCAGCACGTCGCTCTCGCTGGAAAAGAGAAAGGCGGCCCCGCCGGAAGGACGGAGCCGCCAGTTATAGGCCGGGGATAGAGGCCTTTAGAAGCGCAGGTTCAGGGCCAGGATGGCCTGACGCGCCGGAGCGGGGTCGGCATGGTGAACCCCGTTGGTCCGCATGATGTATTCCTCGTCCGTGGCGTTCTTGACGTTCAGCTGCAGGCTGGCGCGGTCCGAAAGGTCATAGGTGGCGAAGGCGTCAACGCGGGTCCATTCGGGCGCATAGACGCGGTTGTTCCCGCCGCCGGCCCCGCCCTGGTTTCCGCCCCAGGACTTGGAGGTGTAATAGACGCCGCCGCCTATCGTCAGTTTGGGCAGCAGGCGATAGGTGGTGAACAGGCTCGCGCTGTTCTTGGGCGTATTGGCTAGGGGCAGGCCTTGCAGCGGATTGACGCTTGCGACCGGCGGCGTGCCCGACACGACCACGGCCGCCTTGGTCAGCTCGGAGTCCATGTAGGTATAGCCGCCGAACACGGTCCACTTCGGCGTGATGCTGCCTGACACGCCCAGTTCGAAGCCGTTGACCTCGACCTCGCCTTCCTGACGGAAGATGTTCGGCTCGACCAAGATCAGGGCGTTCTTGCGGGTCAGATGGAAGGCGGCCGCCGACAGGGCGAGACGGTCGTTCAAGACATTGGCCTTGGCGCCGATCTCGAAGCTTTCGGTGTCTTCCGGATCCAGAACGGTGTTGGCGACGCCATCGACCGTGCCCGTGCCGCCCGAGGCGTTCTGGTCGCCCGCCGAAATGGTCGGCGGCGTCGAGGAGGTGGACCAGGACGCATAGACGCTGCTGTTCTGCGTCGGCTTGAACACGAGACCGACCTGATAGTTGGTGAACTCCCAGGTCTGTTCCGGCACGACGGTGTAGCCCATGACGTTCCAGACGCCAGCCGTGGACGAAGGCGAACCCAAAACGGCGTTCACGCCCTTGACCGAATATTGGTCCCAGCGAACGCCCAGGTTCAGGATCAGTCGGTCGGTCAGGGTGATGCTGTCGTTGGCGTAGACGCCAATGGCCTCGGTCGTATTCGAACTGGTCGGACCGCGATTGATCACGCCGGTCCAGGAGTCTTCGGGGTTGGGATTATACACCGGGGTGCAGTCGCCGGCGCCCGAGGCGCCTGTGGCGATCGGATAGGTTCCCGACACGGGCGTCAGACCCGTCGGACAGGCCGCGCCGGAGGTGGTGTAGGTCGAATAGGTGGCGTTCTTGTTATGCTCGCGCGACAGCTCCACGCCGACGTCATAGCTGTGCTTGATCGAACCGGTGGCGAACTGGCCGAAGACATCCGTCACATTGGCCAGGGTGGTGACGGGGTTCCAGCGGGTCTTGGTCCCCCGCTTCATCCAATAGGTCCCGTCGGCCGCGCGGCCGACATAGCCGCCGTCGCCGGGGTTGGTGACGATGTAGTCGTTCAGCGTCTCCGCATAGCGGCTGACGTTGCGGATCGTCAGAAGGTCGCTGAAGCGGTGCTCGGCCTTGAAGGTGAAGCTGTCGACCTCATTGGTCAGATAGTCGCGCGCCTTCAGCCCGTAGAAGCTGCCATAGGGGACGTCCAGCACGCCGGACTCGGTCGTGCGCGACTGGATCTTGGTGAACAGCGGAATGCCGTAGTCCGGCGTCTGATCGCTGGTCAGATGATAGTAGCTGAAGACCATGGACGAGCCGGTTCCCAGGCCCGCGCCCAGGCTGACGCCCAGGCCCCATTTGTCGTAATCGACGCTGTCGCGACCGGGCACGTCGCCCTGGGCGCCCATCAGATTGATCCGCAGGGCGGCGGTTTCACCCAGCGGCATATTGGCGTCGATCGTGCCGCGGACGTAGCCGTCCGTCCCGACACCGGCGCTGAAGTTGTTGAAGGCGTTCAGCTTCGGGGATTTGGAGCTCAGATTGACGCTGCCCCCGCCGGAGCCCCGGCCGGAATAGACGGCGTCCGGCCCCTTGATCACCTCGACCTGTTCCAGGTTGAACACTTCACGCTGCTGGCCGCCCGTATCCCGCAGACCGTCGACGAAGATGTTGTTGCCGGACGACTGGCCGCGGATGAAGGGACGGTCCGCCAAGGGCTGACCGCCCTCGCCGGCGCCGAAGGTGATGCCGGGCGAATTCTGCAACAGGTCCTGCAGCGACGAGGCCGCCGTCTGTTCGATGATCGCCTGGGGAATGACGGTCACGGCGCGGGGCGTATCAACCAGGGGCGCGACGAATTCGGGACTGACCGGCGCAGGCTTCTTCAGCTGGCCGTTGACGTCGATCGTACCCAGGTTGGCGGGCTGTTGTTGCTGATCCGCGGTGACGACCACGCCGTCTTCGGCGGTCGCGTCAGCGGCGAGGGCGAGGGCGGGGGCGGCGACCAGCATGCCGGCGGCGCTGGAGGCGAAGAGAAGCGCGCGAAGGGAGGCGGCGCGAGAGTCGGACATGTTTTGGCGACCTTTTGGTCTGATTTTGCGATGCGGTCGCAATAACCAGCTTCATCGGGTCGCACAAGAGCGATTGCGAGCGGGTCGCAACTTAATTCGAGACGACGCTGATCGGGCGAGACGGCGCCGTCTGCGCGCCCAGATCAAGCCAGTTCGGCGCCGGCATGGCCTGGTGCGCCGCAGCCAATGCCTCCGACCACCGCCGGCCCAGATCGCGGAAATAGGGATCATCGGCCTCCAGCCGACGCTCCATCCCCGACAGATTGTCGCGGCGGATCACGATCAGATCCAGCGGCGGCCCCACGGCGATGTTGGAGCGAATGGTCGAGTCAAACGAGATCAGCCCCAGCTTCACCGCCTCGGACAGCGGGGTGTCGGAATGCAGGGCTCGGTCCAGGATCGGCTTGCCGTATTTCAGCTCGCCGATCTGCAGATACGGCGTGTCGGCCCCGCATTCGATGAAATTGCCCTGGCCGTAGATCAGATACAGCCCCATCTTGCCGCCCGCGATCTGGCCGCCCAGCAGCATGGAGGCGTTGACGTTCAGGGCGTCGGCGGTGGGCGAGGCGGGGGTGTTGATCGTCGCCCGGACCGTGGCCATCGCATGGCCCAGGATCTGGGCGGCGCGGAACAGGGTCGGCGCGGTCTCAAGCGTCTCAGGCCCGGTCGAATCCGGCAGCTTGACCCCTTCGGCGACCATGGCCAGGGCCGTCTGGGTGACCGACAGATTGCCCGCCGTCGCCACGGCCAGCACCCGCTCGCCGGGCCGCTTGAACACATGCAGCTTGCGATAGGACGAGATGTTGTCCACGCCCGCATTGGTGCGGGTGTCGGCGATCATCGCCAACCCCTCCTTCACCAACATGCCTACGCAATAGGTCACTGTCCCCTATCCGCTCCCCGTTCCGCGAATCCGCAGACGCTAACAGATTCCCGCGACATGACGATCAGGACCATCCCCGGCTCTGATGTTGTTGCCGGCCCTGTTGCACAGGCCGCACATGAAGGGCCACCGTCAGACTGCCGACCCCGCCGCCATAGCTGGTTCCCCGGATCGGCGTCGCCCCCAGCGAATCCAGGCCCACGGCGATGCGGACATAGTTCTCGGTCGGGCAGACGCCGTTGGCCGCGTCGAACCCGACCCAGCCCAGGTCCTCGATCCAGGCCTCGGCCCAGGCGTGGGCGGCGTCCTGGTCGTGCCGGCCGTCCGACCGGTTCAGATGGCCCGAGACATAACGGGCCGGCACGCCCAGGGTCCGGGCGCAGGCGATGAAGATCTGGGCGTGATCCTGGCAGACCCCGCGACCGATGGCGAAGGCCTCGGACGCCGTATGGGTGGCGGAGGTCGCCCCGACCTCGAAAGCGACGCCGGCGTGGATGGCCCCCATCAGACGGTGCATCCGCTCCAGGGCCGCGCCCTCGGGCACGGACCGGGCGAAGTCGATCAGGGCCGCATCGGCCTGGGTCAGCCGGGTGTCGCGCAGATAGACGCCCGGCTGCAGCCGCTCGTTCTGCCCCCGGATCACCCCGCCGGTGTCCACGGTCGAGACCTCGCCCGTCACCCGGATGGTCAAGGCGTCGGTCGGCCGCTCGGTATAGAGGCTGTGCACGATATTGCCGAAGGCGTCGTCGCTGCGCCGCAGCCGGGCGTCGACGTCGGTCTCGATTCGCCATTCCCGCACCTGCTGGGCCTCGCAGGACCGGGGCGTCAGCCGCAGCACCTGGACGATGAACCGCGCCGGCCGGGCGTAGGCGTAGCGGGTGGAGTGGTCGATCCGGATCCGCATGGTCAGACCAGATACTGTTCGTGGATGGCGGCGCCCAGGGCGTTGTTCTCGTTCAGGAAGCCCTGGATGTATTCGTGCAGGCCCGACTGGAAGATGTCCTCGATCCGGGCCTCGTTGAACTGGGTCAGCCGGTTCGAGGCCAGCCGCTGGGCCGGGCCGCGCCGGCCATAGTCGGCCGCCAGCTTCTCCAGATAGCTGACGATCATCCCCTGACACGACGCCAGCGACCGCGGCATCTGCCGGTTCAGCACCAAGAGGTCCGCCACCAGCCAGGGCCGCACGCTCTCGCGATAAACCCAGCGATAGGCGGTCAGGGCCGAAACCTCGCGCAACAGGGTGGTCCACTGGAAATAGTCCAGCTGTCCGCCCACCCGTTCGCCCGGCGGCAGCAGCAGATGGTACTTCACGTCCAGCAGGCGGGCGGTGTTGTCGGCCCGCTCGATCGCCATGCCCAGCCGCAGGAACCAGTAGGCGTCGTTCCTGAGCATCGTCCGCGACGAGGCCCCCTCCACCGCCAGGGACGTCGATTTCACGAAGTCCAGGAAGTTGGTGAAGTCGTCGCGGCGGGTCGGCTCGCCCAGTTCGTTCAGCCCGTTCCAGGCGCCGTTGATCGCCTCCCACAGCTCGATGGTCAGGGCGGTCCGCACCGAACGGGCGTTGGTCCGCGCCCGGGTGATACAGGCCTTGATCGAGGTCGTATTGTCGGCGCCGAAGGCCAGATATTCGCGGACGGACTTCTCCGACACGGTGCGGCCGGTGGCGTCGAAGGCCGACTTCACCCCCGACGAGGCGATGGCCCCGGCCCAGGCGGTGACGGTCGCCTGATCCTTGGCCGGCAGGGCCGCCAGGCGGATCGCCGCCTCCAGAATGCGCGCGAGAAAGTCGGCCCGCTCCATATAGCGGCCGGTCCAGTAGAGACTGTCTGCAGTGCGAGAGAGCATCTATTCCTCCCCCATTGGGGGAGGGGGACCGCCGAAGGCGGTGGAGGGGGCCAAATGCGCCGGGTGTCCGGGGCGCCCCTCCACCAGCTTCGCTGGTCCCCTCCCCCGACGGGGGAGGATCTTCGTCCGATCAAACATCCAGCACCCAGGTGTCCTTGGTTCCGCCGCCCTGGCTGGAGTTGACCACCAGCGACCCCTCCTTCAGCGCGACCCGCGTCAGCCCGCCCGGCGCGACCCGCACCCCCGCCGGACTGGACAGGACGAACGGCCTGAGATCGACGTGGCGCGGCGACAGGGCTCCGCCCGCCAGGGTCGGGGCCGTCGACAGGCTCAGCGTCGGCTGGGCGATGAAGTCGTCGGGATCGGCGATCAGCTTGGCGCGGAAGGCCTCGATTTCGGCCTGGGTTGAGGTGGGCCCCACCAGCATGCCGTAGCCGCCCGATCCGCCGACCTCCTTGACCACCAGTTCCGGCAGCTTCTCCAGCACCTCCTTCAGCGCCTCCGGCTCGCGGCAGCGCCAGGTCGGCACATTCTTCAATATGGCGTCCTCGCCGGTGAAGAAGCGGATGATCTCGGGCATATAGGTATAGACGGCCTTGTCGTCGGCCACCCCGGTCCCGACCGCATTGGCCAGGGTCACACGCCCGGCGAAATAGGCCGACATCAGCCCCGGCGCCCCAACCGCCGAATCCGGCATGAAGGTCAGGGGGTCGATGAAGTCGTCGTCGATGCGGCGATAGATGACGTCGACCCGCTTGGGCCCCTCGGTCGTGCGCATATAGACGGTGTCGTCATTGACGAAGAGATCCCCGCCCTCGACCAGTTCGACCCCCAGCTTGTCGGCCAGGAAGCTGTGCTCGTAATAGGCCGAGTTGAACGGCCCGGGTGTCAGCACGACGATGGTCGGATCCTCGCCCGCCCCCGACGGCGCCGAGGCCTGCAAGGATCGCAGCAGCATGTCGGTATAGATTTCGACCGGCCGCACCGCATGTTCGGCGAACAGGTCGGGGAACAGCCGCATCATCATCTCGCGGTTCTCCAGCATATAGGAGACCCCGGACGGGGTGCGGACATTGTCCTCCAGCACGTAAAAACCGTCCTCGCCCGTGCGGACCAGATCGACCCCGGCGATATGGCACCAGACGTCGCCGGGCGGACGCCGCCCCTGCATCTCGGGCCGATAATGCGGATTGGTCAGGATCAGGTCGGCGGGCACGATCCCGGCGCGGATACAGTCCTGCGGCCCGTAGATGTCCTTCAGAAAGGCGTTGATGGCGGTGACCCGCTGCTTCAGCCCCTTCTCCAGCCCGCCCCATTCGTCGGCGCCGATGATGCGCGGCACGACGTCGAACGGGATCAGCCGCTCGTTGGATTCCTCGTCGCCATAGACGGCGAAGGTCACCCCCATGCGGCGGAAGAACAGCTCCGCCTGGCGCGAGCGCGCCTGCAACAGGTCCGGCGGGGCGTTTTCAAGCCAGGCCGCCAGGGTCTTGTAGCTGTCGCGGATCGCCCCCGACCCGCCGCCGTTCATTTCGTCGAAAGCCCTCGTCATCCGCCCCCGCCGCGTTGAGATCACAACTTGATCGCGACCCAACGAAAAGCGCAACAGTTTTGTTGCACTGCGGCGAAGCTTCAACAACCAGACCCTCCCCCGCCTGCGGGAGAGGTGGCCCGTCGATCGCGCAGCGATCCAGGGTCGGAGAGTGAAGTTCTGCTCAAAGCAAGAAGACTTCCCCCATCGCCAGGCGTGTCGCTTCGCGCCACGGCCTGACACTTCCCCCGCAAGCGGTGGAAGGTCGGGTGAAAATCACACCCCCACCGCCTTCATCGAAACCGAGACGTCCGCCAGCTTGGCCGGATCCACCGGCGTCGCCTTTCCGATCAGCTGTTTGCCCGCCATGAACTCCGGCGGAGCATTGACCGCCTCGACGCAGACCACCCGGTCGCCGTTCAGGTGGAAGACCGCAAATCCCCCCGCCGATGGATCGCCTCGCACCACCTGGCGGTCCGCATCGAACGGCAGGCCCGCGATCTGAAGCTTGAAGTCGTACTGATCGGACCAGAACCACGGCACCTCCGGCGCCGGCCCCGGTCGCCCGACGATGGCGGTCGCCGCCTGTTTGGCCTGTTCCAGCGCATTGGGCACGCTCTCCAGCCGGTGCGAGACCCCGCCGTGCACGGGAATCGGCCGACGCGTCATGTCGCCGACGGCGAAGATGGCCGGATCGCTGGTCCGCGCCTGATCGTCCACCACCACCCCGTCGTCGCAGCGCAGGCCCGCCGACCGCGCCAGGCTGTCGCAGGCCAGGGCGCCCACGCCCACCAAAACCGCATCCGCCTGCACCGTCGATCCGTCGGCCAGGGTCACGCCGTCATGGGCGACCGCGACCACCTCGGCGCCCGTGATGATCTCCACCCCCCGCGCCCGGTGCTGGGCGGTGAAGAAGGCCGACAGGGTCTCCGACGCCACCCGCGCCAGGACGCGCGGCGCCCGTTCGATCACCACCGCCTCGGCGCCCAAGGCGCGGGCCGAGGCCGCCGCCTCCAGACCCACATAGCCGCCGCCGACCACCGCCAGCCGTTTGCCCGGCCCCAGCACGGCCTTCAGCCGCTCGGCGTCCTTCAGCGTCCTCAGCTCCAGCAGGTCGGGATGGTCCCCGCCCGGAACCGGCAGTTTGCGCGCCGTCGATCCCGTCGCCAGCACCAGGACGTCATAGGGTTCGCTCGAGCCGTCGTGGAAGGCGACCGTCTTCGCCTCCGGGTCCACCGACACGGCGACAGTCGAGGGTCGAAACGCGATCCCCTGCTCCTGATAGAAGCTCAGCGGCCGCAGCAGCAGCGCCTCCAGATCCGCCTCCCCCTTCAGCCAGGCCTTGGACAGGGGCGGCCGCTGATAGGGCGGCGCATCCTCCTCGCCCACCAGCACGATGGGGCCTTCATGCCCATACTGCCGCAGAAAGGCCGCGACGGAGCCGCCGGCGTGGCCGGCGCCGATGATCAGGATCTTGGTCATGGGGGTGATTTAGAGTGGCGAGTGGCGAGTGGCGAGTGGCGAGATAAACGCCCCCGCTTTCAACCATCATCCTTGGGACTGACGAAACCTGGCTGGACCGCACAAGGCGCCGTCTTCAAACTCGCCACTCGCCACTCGCCACTCGCCACTAATCGCCCTTGACCGTTCCACTGTTACAGCATAGTGGAACGCGCATGACGACCCCGCCCGCCCGCGACGCCCTCTACGACGCCCTGCTGTCGATGCAGACGCGCGCCGAGATGGACGCCTTTCTGGCCGACCTGTGCACCCCGGCGGAACTGCGCGCCTTCGCCGAGCGCTGGCAGGTGGCGCGCCTCTTGGACGCCGGCGGCAAGTCCTATCGCGAGATCGCGGCCGAGGCCCACGCCAGCCCCACCACCGTCGTCCGCGTCGCCCGTTACCTCAAAGACATGCCGCATCAGGGCTATCGCCTCGCCCTGGACCGCCTGAAGAACACGAACTGAGTATCCGCACATGAGCACCGTACAGGGCCGGCTTCGCATCGCCGTCCAGAAATCCGGCCGTCTGGCCGACCGCAGCCTCGACCTGATCCGCGACGCGGGTCTGAAATGGGTCAAGGGCCACAACGACCTGCTGTACCGGGTCGAGAACTATCCGATCGACCTGCTGCGCGTCCGCGACGACGACATCCCCACCTTCGTGGCCGACGGCGTCTGCGACTTAGGGATCGTCGGCGAGAACGTGCTGGAGGAAGGCCGCAACGGCGGGCCTGACGCCTCCGTCGTCATGCCCCTGGGCTTCGGCCGCTGCACCCTGAAGATCGCTGCGCCCCCGGCCCTGGCCTATGAGGGCCCGGCCTCGCTGGAGGGCCTGCGCATCGCCACCTCCTATCCGAAGATCCTGCGTCGCTTCCTGGACGAGCGGGGGGTCAAGGCCGACATCGTCGTCATGCGCGGCGCCGTCGAGGTCGCGCCCCGGCTGAAACTGGCCGCCGCCATCTGCGACCTGGTCTCGACCGGCGCGACGCTCGAGGCCAACGGCCTGGGCGCCAAGGATACGGTGCTGGAAAGCCAGGCCGTGCTGATTCAGTCGCCGACCGCGCCCGAGCCCAGCCTCAAGCCCCTGCTGGACAGCATCATCGAGCGCATGGCCGGCGT
This sequence comes from Brevundimonas sp. Bb-A, assembly GCF_009394735.1. Taxonomy (NCBI): domain Bacteria; kingdom Pseudomonadati; phylum Pseudomonadota; class Alphaproteobacteria; order Caulobacterales; family Caulobacteraceae; genus Brevundimonas; species Brevundimonas sp. Bb-A. The sequence continues at coordinate 72,547 of NZ_CP045456.1, forward strand.
CGTGTCGTCCCAGGGCGCCAAATACGTCATGCTGAACGCCCCGCGCGCGGCGCTGGACGAAATCACCGCCATCCTGCCCGGCGCCGGCTCGCCCACCGTCATGCCCCTGTCGGGCCGCGACGACGCGGTCGCCGTCCACGCCGTCTGCCAGGAGGCCGTCTTCTGGGAGACGCTGGAGAAGCTGAAGGCCGCCGGCGCCTCGGCCATACTGGTCCTGCCCATCGAGAAGATGATGTGATGACCACGGCCTTCAAACGTATCGACTGGTCTTCCCTCGACGCCGCCGGCAAGGCCGCGGCCTTGGCCCGCCCGGCCCAGCGCACCGCCGGCGACGTCACCGAGGTCGTCCGCACCATTCTGGACGACGTGCGCGCGCGCGGCGGCGCGGCCGTCACCGACTGGTGCCGGAAGCTGGACAAGGCCCCGCCCCGCCGCATCGCCATCACGCCCGAGATCGTGGCCGAAGCCCGCAACGCCCTGCCCCCCGCCGACGTCCGTGCCCTGCGGATGGCGGCCGACAATATCCGCGTCTTCCACCAGGCGACCCGGCCGGAGGACACCGACTTCGTCGAGACCACGCCGGGCGTCCGCTCCAAACTGGCCTGGCGTCCGATCGCCTCGGCCGGTCTCTACATCCCCGGCGGCACCGCCCCCCTCTTCTCCTCGCTTCTGATGCTGGCCATTCCGGCCGGCGTCGCGGGCGTGGGCCGGCGCGTCGCTGTGACCCCGCCGGACAAGTCCGGCGGGGTCCACCCCGCCATGATCCTGGCCGCCGCCGAGGCGGAGCTGGACGCCCTCTGGCTGATGGGCGGGGCCCAGGCCATCGCCGCCCTGACCTTCGGCGTGGAGCTGGAGGACGGGGTCATCCCCGCCTGTGACAAGCTGTTCGGTCCCGGAAACGCCTACGTCGCCGAGGCCAAGAAACAGGCGTCCGCTCTTCCGGGCGGCCCCGCCGTCGACATGCCCGCCGGCCCGTCCGAGCTGATGGTCGTCGTCGACCGCGACGCCGCGCCCGAGATCGCCGCCGCCGATCTGCTCAGCCAGGCCGAGCACGATGCGGACGCGCAAGTTCTCCTGGTCTCCACCAGCCGCGCCACCATCGACTATATTCTGACCGAGGTGGAGGCCCAGGTCGCCGACCTGCCGCGCGAGGCCGTCGCCCGCGCCTCGCTGAACGAGGCCCGCGCCGTCCTGGTGCGCGACCTCGACGCCGCCTGCGAAGTGATCAACCTCTACGGCCCCGAACACCTGGCGCTTCAGGTCGATGATCCCGAGGCCCTGCTCCCCGCCATCAAGGCCGCCGGCGCCGTCTTCGTCGGTCGGTTCGCCGCCGAGACCCTGGGCGACTACGCCGCCGGCCCCAGCCACGTCCTGCCGACCGACGGCGGCGCCCGCACCCTGGGCGGCGTCACCACGTCCAGCTTCATGACCACCATGTCGGTCCAGCTGGTCACCGAGGCCGGCGCCCGCCAGCTGGCCCCCATCGCCGCCCGCCTGGCCCGGATGGAGGGCCTGGAAGCCCACGCCCGCGCGGCGGATCTGAGGAGCGAGGGATGAGGGCCGCCTTTAAAGACCCTCTCCCGCTTGCGGGAGAGGTGGCCCGTCGTTCGCGCAGCGAACCAGGGTCGGAGAGGGGCGTTTCGCCAAGTCGCAGAACTCCCCCCATCGTCAGGCGTGTCGCTTCGCGCCACGACCTGACACTTCCCCCGCAAGCGGGGGAAGATCATAGCGGAGCCGCCCTATGACCCTGCCCGCCCCCTATCCCCCGCTGGTCTCCGGCGGCGAGGGCCTGGACCGCTATCCGGGCGAGACCGCCGCCCTCGCCGCCCGCATGGCGGCGATTTACGCCGTCCCGGTCGACCAGGTCCTGCCGGTCCGCGGCCTGACCCACGGGCTGGAGCTGGTCTGGCGTCTCGCCGCTCGCGACGGCGGTTCGGTCGAGGCGCCGAAGGCCGAGCCCTATGACCGTCTCGCCGCCATCTATCCGGCCAGGGGCGAGGTCGCGGCCGTGGTCGTCCGCGCCCTGGGCTCGCCCGAGGCCGTCGCCGAAATGGCCGCCCGCGTCGCCCCCGCCCTGCTGGTGGTGGACGAGGGCCTGATCGAATTCTCCGACAGCGTCTCGGCCGTCACGGTCGTGGCCGACCAGCCCAATCTGGTCGTGCTGCGCAGCCTGTCCCTGGCCTATGGCTTAGCCGGCGCCCGCGTCGGCGCGGCGGTCGCGCAAGGCCCGACCCTGGCCCGCCTCGCCTCGGTGCTGGAGCCCTACGCCCTGCCCGAGCCCCTGGTGCGGCTGGCGCTTCAGGCCCTGGATCCGTCGCGAATGATCGAGACCGCCGAGCGGATCGCCTTGGTCCGGCGCGAGCGCGAGCGGCTGGCCCGCGAACTGGGCCGCGATCTGACGATCGAGCCCGGCGTCGGCCCCATTCTGATGGCCCGGCCGCAAGACCCCGCCGCCGCCCTGGCCGCCCTGAAGACCTATGGGATCGAGGCCGACCTGTCCGGCGACCGGCTGCGCCTGCCCGTCTCGATCAAGCCCGAGGTCAACGACCGGCTGCTGGCCGCCTTCGGCCTGACGCCCGCCAAACGCCGCCCGGCCCGCGTCGGCCAGGCCGTGCGCGACACGAAAGAGACCCGCATCGTCTGCGCCGTCGATCTGGACGCCCCCGGCCCCGTCCGGATCGAGACCGGCGTCGGCTTCTTCGACCATATGCTGGAGCAGATCGCGGCCCACGGCGGCTTCTCCCTGCGGCTGCAATGCGAGGGCGACCTGCACACCGACCCCCACCACACCATCGAGGACAGCGCCATCGCCCTGGGCCAGGCGCTGAAACAGGCGCTGGGCGAGCGAAAGGGCATCGCCCGCTACGGCTTCGTCCTGCCGATGGACGAGGCCAATGCGACGGTCTCCATCGACCTGTCCGGCCGGCCCTATCCGCTGTTCGAAGGCACGTTCGACACCCCCTTCATCGGCGACTACCGCACCGACCTGACCGCCCACGTCTTCCGCTCGCTGGCCGAGGCCATGGGCGCCGCCGTCCACATCAAGGTCACGGGCCAGGACGACCACCACAAGACCGAGGCCGTCTATAAAGCCTTCGGCCGAGCGCTCCGTCAGGCCATCCGGGTCGAGGGCGATGCGGTGCCGTCGACGAAGGGGGTTCTGTGATGAGCGCGACCTACACCCGCAGGGGCGGTTCAGTGAACCGTGCTAGTGCTAGTGAGCGAGACCGTGCAGGCGTCGGCGCCTCTGCCCTCACCCCTTGCTCACTAGCACTAGCACGCCTCACCCCGGCCGCCCCCAAATGACCGAGGTCGCCGTCATCGCCTACGGCGCCGGCAACGTCGCCTCGGTCCAGTTCGCCCTGGAACGTCTCGGCGCCACTGTGCGCCTGACCGACGATCCCGCCGTGATCACAGACGCCGAACGGGTCATCCTGCCCGGCGTGGGCGCAGCCGGCTACGCCATGAGCCGCCTGTCCGAACTGGGCCTGGTCGAACCGATCCGCGCCTTCCCCCGTCCCCTGCTGGGCGTCTGCCTGGGCCAGCAACTGCTGTTCGAAACCAGCCAGGAGGGCGAAGGCGTCGATCTGCTGGGCTTCATCCCCGGCGCCGTGTCCCGGCTGGAGCCGGCGGGCGGCCTGCCCGTGCCGCATATGGGCTGGAGCCGGCTGACGCGCGACCGCGACGACCCTCTGCTGGAGGGGGTCGCCGACGGCGCCTACGCCTATTTCGTCCACGGCTATGTCTGTCCCGACGGCGCCGCCACCCTGGCCCGCGCCGACTACGGCGGCCCCGTGCCCGCCGTGGTGCGTTCCGCCAACCGCTGGGGCTGCCAGTTCCACCCCGAACGCTCGGCCGAGGCCGGGGCGACGATTTTGCGGAATTTTCTGCAGGTCGCCGCATGACCCGCGCCGCCTCTCCCTCCCTGTCATCCTCGGGCTTGACCCGAGGACCGGACCATCCGCCGCTCGTGCGAACGAGGCCCCGCACGACCCGATCCACGCCCGATCCTCGGGTCAAGCCCGAGGATGACGAACGGAAGCCGACCCCATGCTGATCTACCCCGCCATCGACCTGAAGGACGGCGTCTGCGTGCGCCTGATGCACGGCAAGTTCGACCAGGTGACGCAATATGACGAACAGCCCGCCGCCCGCCTGACCGCCTTCGCCGCCGAGGGGGCCGAATGGATTCACGTCGTCGATCTGGACGGGGCCGAGGCGGGCGAAGCGCGCCAGCACGCCCTGATCGGCGAGTTGACGAAGGCCATCGACGTCAAGATCCAGTCCGGCGGCGGCGTCCGCGGCGCCAATGACGTGGCCAAGCTGCTGGAGGCCGGGGTCTCCCGCGTCGTCGTCGGCTCCCTGGCGGTGACCCGACCCAACGACGTCGCCGCCTGGCTGAAGGGTTTCGGCCCCGAACGCATCACCCTGGCCCTGGACGTCAAGATCGAGGACGGCGTGCCCGTCCCCGCCCTGAAGGGCTGGACCCAGTCTTCCGAAACGACCCTGTGGGAGGCGCTGGATCGGTATCCCAAGGGGACGGCCAAACACCTGCTGGTCACCGACGTCGGCCGCGACGGCGCCCTGACCGGCCCCAATCTGGAGCTGCTGGCCGAAATCCGCCGTCGCCGCCCCGATCTGGTGCTTCAGGCGTCCGGCGGCATCTCATCTCTGGACGATCTCGTCGCGGTCAAGGCCCTGGGCTGCAACGGCGCCATCGTCGGCCGCGCCCTGTACGAGAACCGCTTCACCTTGCCGCAAGCCATAGCGACGGCCACGGCATGACCGCGCGCCGTATCGTCCCCTGCCTGGACGTCAAGGACGGCCGGGTGGTCAAGGGGGTCAAGTTCGTCGGCCATACCGACATGGGCGACGCCGCCGAACTGGCCGCCCGCTACCGCGACGCGGGCGCCGACGAACTGGTCTTCTACGACATCACCGCCAGCCCCGAGGGCCGGACCCTGGACTACGGCTGGATCAAGGACATCGCCCGGCTGCTGGACATCCCCTTCTGCGTCGCCGGCGGCATCCGCAGCGTCGATCAGGCCGCCCGCTGCCTGGACCACGGCGCGGACAAGGTGTCGATCAACTCCCCCGCCCTGGAGCGTCCCGAACTGATCGCCGAAATGGCCGAACGGCTGGGCGGGCAATGCGTCGTCGTCGGCGTCGACAGCCGGTTCGAGGACGGCGACTGGGTGGTCCACAAATACACCGGCGATCCGGACGCCCGCCGCCGCGCCGGCAAACGCACCCTGGACTGGCTGGACGAGGCCCAGAGCCTGGGCGCCGGCGAGATCGTGCTGAACTGCATCGACCAGGACGGGGTTCGCAAAGGCTACGACATCGAACAACTGTCGGCCGCCCGGGCGCGCCTGACCATCCCCCTGATCGCCTCGGGCGGCGCGGGCGCCCCTGAGCATTTCAAGGCCGTGTTCGAACAGTCGGACGTCTCCGGCGCCCTGGCCGCCAGCGTCTTCCACACCGGCGCCATCGCCATCCCGGACCTGAAGGCCTATCTGGCGGGCGAAGGGCTGGAGATGAGATTGTGACCCGATCCCCGCAATCCTCCGCCTTTGGGGGAGGGGGACCGCGAAGCGGTGGAGGGGGCCCGCCCGCGCGCCGCCGCCCGATGTTCAACACCCCGCAAGCCCTTACCCCCTCCACCACCCTTCGGGCGGTCCCCCTCCCCCAGAGGGGGAGGATTTCTGAGGAGATCATCCCATGATCGACCCCAACGCCATCGACTTCGAAAAAGGAAACGGCCTGGTCCCCGTGGTGGTCCAGGACGCCGCCACGCTCCAGGTCCTGACCCTGGCCTATATGGACCGCGCCGCCCTGGACGAGACGATCCAGTCGGGCGAGGCCACCTTCTTCTCGCGTTCGCGCGGCGGGCGCTGGAGAAAGGGCGAGACCTCGGGCGACCGTCTGCGGGTCGTCTCGATCACCCCCGACTGCGACGGCGACGCCCTGGTCCTGGCGGTGAATCCGGTCGGAAACGCCTGCCACCTGAACCGCACCAGCTGTTTCGGCGCCGCCGACGCGCCGGGTCTCGGCCGCATCGCCCGGCTGGAACAGACTATCGCCGAACGGGCCGCCGCCGATCCGTCAGAAAGCTGGACCGCCAAACTGGTCGCCCAGGGCGCCAAACGCGTCGCCCAGAAGGTCGGCGAAGAAGGCGTCGAGACCGCCCTGGCGGGCGTCGCCGGCCCGGATGAGGAACTCGCCAGCGAGGCGGCGGATTTGATCTATCACCTCTTGGTGCTTCTCCATGTCCGTAACATGGTGTTTCAGGACGTGCTGGACGTGTTGGCCTCGCGGGCGGAAGCGGGCAAAGGCCCAAAGACTAGGCCGTAAAGGCGTTCGTCCCGACAAATGGGATATTCGAGGGAATTTCGATGGCGGCTCTCATTCTGTTCGGCGGCGGCGGCGATCTGGCGATGCGGATGCTGTTGCCTTCGCTCTATTTCCTGGAGCACGACGGCCTCCTGCCCGACGGGCTGAAGATCATCGGCGCCGCCCGTTCCGACGAAACCGCCGAGGACTATGTCGCCAAGGTCCATGACGCCGTGAAGGCCCGCGCTGAGGCCGACAAGGCCTGGGACGACCACTCCTGGGCCAAGATGAAGGCCCGGCTCGACTATCTGGCGGTGGACGCCACCTCGGCCGACAGCCTGAAGCCGCTGAAGGACAAGGTCGGCGACGGCGAGGTCACCTCCTTCCTGGCCGTCTCGCCCTCGCTGTACGGCCGCATCGTCACGGCGATGAAGGCGGCGGGCCTGGCCGAGCGCAACTGCCGCATCGTGCTGGAGAAGCCGGTCGGCCGCGACCTCAAGTCGTTCCTCGAGATCGACGACGCCGTGGCCCACGCCTTCCGCGAGGACCAGGTGTTCCGCATCGACCACTATCTGGGCAAGGAGACGGTCCAGAACCTGACGGCGCTGCGCTTCGGCAACACCATCTTCGAGCCCCTGTGGAACAATCTGACGATCGACCACGTCCAGATCACCATCGGCGAGACGGTGGGGGTCGGCGACCGCTGGCCCTATTACGACGAGTACGGCGCATTGCGCGACATGCTCCAGAACCACATGCTCCAGCTGCTGTGCCTGGTCGCCATGGAGCCGCCCAGCGACCTGGACCCGGAGTCTCTGCGCAACGAAAAGGTCAAGGTGCTGCGCAGCTTGCGCCCCATCACCCACGAGGAGGCCGAACGCGTCACCGTGCGCGGCCAGTATGTGGCGGGCGTGTCCGAGGGCAGGCCGGCCAAGGGCTATATCGAGGAGCGCGGCGCCCCGTCCGACACCGAGACCTTCGTCGCCATCCGCGCCGACATCGACAACTGGCGCTGGGCGGGCGTGCCCTTCTTCATGCGCACCGGCAAGCGCCTCCCCGAGAAGCGCACCGAGATCGTCATCCAGTTCAAGCCCGTGCCCCACTCGATCTTCGACAATGAAGAGGGCGAGGCGCCGGCCAACCGCATGATCATCGAGCTGCAGCCCGAGGAGGACATCTCCCTGACGGTGATGAACAAGCGGCCCGGCCTGGACAAGCGGATGCAGCTCCAGCCCATCACCATGAGCCTGTCCTGGGGCGTGGACGGCAAGTCCGCCACACCGCCGCGCCGCCGCATCGCCTATGAGCGGCTGCTGCTGGACGCCATGCACGGCGATTCCACCCTGTTCGTCCGCCGCGACGAGGCGGAACAGGCGTGGAAATGGGTCGATGAGGTCGCCGAGGCCTGGGCTGAATCCGGCCACAAGCCCGACGAATACGTCGCCGGAACCTGGGGCCCCGACAGCGCCGACATGCTGATGATCCGCACCGGCCGCGACTGGAACACGACCGATGTCTGAGACGCCTGTGATCGAAACCTTCCCCACCGTCGACGCCTGGGCCGAGGCCATCGCCGCCCGCCTGTCCGAGACCCTGGGCGCCGCCGTCCGCGACAAGGGCTCCGCTGTCTTCGCCGGCCCCGGCGGAACCACCCCCGCCCCCGTCTATCGCCGCCTGGCTGCGACCGACCTGGACTGGGCCAGGATCGCCGTGACCCTAGTGGACGAACGCTACGTCCCCGAGACCTCGCCCGAGTCCAACGCCCGGCTGATCCGCGACGTCCTGTTGCAGGACAAGGCGGCCGCCGCCCGCTTCATCCCCCTCTATACGCCCGAGGTCACAGTGGACCGGGCCGCCATCGTCGCCGCCCACGCCCTGGCCGATGCGGGCGGGCGTTTCGACGCGGTCCTTCTCGGCATGGGGGAGGATGGCCATATCTGCTCCATGTTCCCTGACAGCCCCACCCTGAAGACGCTTCTGACCCCGACGCTGAAGCCGACGGTGCTGGGCGTGCCCCACGGCCGCGACGGCGCCGCGCCGACGATCGAGCGCCTGTCGATCAACCTGCCCTATCTGATGTCCGCCGGCCGGGTGATCCTGGGCCTGAAGGGCGCCGCCAAACGCCGCGTCTTCGAAGAGCAGGCCAAGGGCGATCCCAAGATCCAGCCCATCGCCGCCCTGATCGCGGCGAACGTTCCCCTTGAAGTTCTGTGGACGGAGGAAGGCTGATATGGCGCTTCACCCCACCGTGGCGGCGGTCACCGCCCGCATCGTCGAAAAGAGCCGCGCGACCCGCGCCGACTACCTGCGCCGCATGGACGCCGCCCGCGATTCCGGCGCCGGCCGCGCCAAGCTCTCCTGCGCCAACTGGGCCCACGCCTTCGCCGGTCAGACCATAGCCGACAAGCTGACCGCCATGGACGGGTCCAAGCCCAATCTGGGCATCGTCACCGCCTATAACGACATGCTGTCGGCCCACCAGCCGTTCGAGCGCTTCCCCGGCGTGGTCCGCGAAGCGGTGCGTCAGGTCGGCGCCACGGCCCAGGTCGCCGGCGGCACCCCCGCCATGTGCGACGGCGTCACCCAGGGTCGCCCCGGCATGGAGCTGTCCCTGTTCAGCCGCGACGTCATCGCCATGTCCGCGGGCGTGGCCCTGACGCATGACGCCTTCGACGCCGCCCTGATGCTGGGCGTCTGCGACAAGATCGTGCCCGGCCTGTTCATGGGGGCCCTGGCCTTCGGCCATCTGCCGGTCGTCTTCGCCCCCGCCGGCCCCATGCCGTCCGGCATTCCGAATGCGGAGAAAGCCCGCGTCCGCGCCGAATACGCCCAGAACAAGGTCGATCGTCAGACCCTGCTGGAAAGCGAGATCGGCTCCTACCACTCGCCCGGCACCTGCACCTTCTACGGCACGGCCAACTCCAACCAGATGATGATGGAGCTGGGGGGCTTGCACATGCCCTCCACCGCCTTCGTCCATCCGGACACCGGCCTGCGCGACGCCCTGACCGCCGCCGCCGCCCAGCGCGCCGTCGAACTGGCCCGCAGCGGCGAGGGCCGCATGGCCGACGTGATCGACGAAAAGTCCATCGTCAACATGATCGTGGCCCTCTTGGCCACCGGCGGCTCGACCAATCACGCCATCCACCTGGTCGCCATGGCGCGGGCGGCGGGGGTTCTGATCGACTGGACCGACATGGACGAGCTGTCGTCCGTCACCCCCCTGCTGGCGCGGGTCTATCCGAACGGTTCGGCCGATGTGAACGCCTTCCAGGCCGCCGGCGGCGTCGCCTTCGTCGCCCGCGAACTGGCCGAACACGGCCATATCCACACCGACGTCACAACCATCATGGGTCGCGGCATCGAGGCCTATTTCCAGGAACCGTCGATGGTGGACGGCCAGCTGGTCTGGCGCGACGGGGTCAAGGAAAGCCTCGATCGCGACATCCTGCGCCCCGCCTCCGATCCCTTCGACAAGGAGGGGGGCCTGCGCCTGGTCCAGGGCGACCTCGGCCGCGCCGTCATCAAGGTCTCGGCGGTCAAGCCCGAGAACCGCATCGTCGAGGCCCCCGCCGCCGTCTTCGAAACCCAGGAAGACGCGCTCCAGGCCTTCAAGGACGGCAAACTGTTCCGCGACGTGGTCGTGGTCCTGCGCTTTCAGGGCCCCAAGGCCAACGGCATGCCCGAACTGCACAGCCTGTCGCCGGCCCTGTCGGTCATCCAGGACAAGGGGTTCAAGGTCGCCTTCGTCACCGACGGCCGCATGTCGGGCGCCAGCGGCAAGACCCCGGCCGCCATTCACGTCAGCCCTGAGGCCCTCGCCGGCGGCCCCCTGGCCCATGTGAAGGACGGCGACGTCATCCGTCTGGACGCCGAGGCCGGGGTTCTGACCACGGTCGGCGTCGACGGCCTGACCGCCCGGCCCGCCGCGATCCGTTCCAGCGTCCACGCCGAGGGCTCGGCCTGGGGCTACGGCCGTGAGCTGTTCGGCGCCTTCCGCCATGTGGTCACGACGGCCGAAGAGGGCGCCACCGTCTGTTTCGCCTTCCCCTCCGGCGCCCAGGCCCATACGGACACCCCGCCCGACCCCAATCTCGTCGACCGGACCGTCGACGCCTGATCCGACGCACCGACTGCAGGAAACGACCCTATGACTGACAAGACCCTCCTCGTCGGAGACGTCGGCGGCACCAACGCCCGTTTCGCCGTCGCTCGCATGATCGACGGCAAGCCCGTGCTGGACCACCACGAGAGCTTCCCGGCCGAAACCTATCCGACCTTCCTGGAAGGGGTGGCCGCCTTCATCGAGGGCTGCGAGGTCAAGCCGACCGGCGGCGTCATCGCCGTGGCCGGCCCCGTCACCGACGGCGCCATCGACCTGACCAACTCCCCCTGGCAGGTGTCGGAAAGCGAGCTGTCCACCCTGGGTCTTTCGCCGGTCAAGCTGATCAACGACTTCGAGGCCCTGGCCTGGGGCGCCCCCATCGTGCCGGAAGACCAGCTGGAAAGCCTGGGCGGCCCCATCGACGGCGATCCCCATTCGACCGTCGCCGTCCTGGGCCCCGGCACCGGCTTCGGCGTCTCGGCCCTGGTGCGCGACGCCCACGGCAAGGAGATGGCCATGCCGTCCGAAGGCGGCCACGCCTGTTTCCCCCCCGGAGACCCGGTCGAGGACGAGATCCTGCGCATCCTGCGCCGCCGCTATGACCGCGTCTCGATCGAGCGTCTGATCTGCGGCCCCGGCCTCCTGAACATGCACCGGGCCCTGGCCGAGATCGACGGCCGCGAGACCCATATCGACGACCCGGCCCAGATCACCGCGACGGCCCTGGCCGATCCGAACAGCCCCTGCGGCGCCACCCTGGCCCGCTTCTGCGCCATACTGGGCGCGGTCGCCGGCGACATCGCCCTGACCACCGGCGCGCGCGGCGGCGTCTATATCGCCGGGGGCATCGTCCCGCGCATCCTGCCCTTCATCAAGGCCAGCCCCTTCCGCCAGCGGTTCGAGCGCAAGGGCCGGTTCAAGGAATACATGCAGGAGATCCCGACCAAGGTGATCATGCACAAACACGCCGCCCTCCTGGGCGCCGCGCGGGTCGCCTTCGCCGAGGCCGAGGGCTGAGATCACGAAAAGCTCACGGCGGCGTGAACTGAACCGCCGCCGTGACGTTTCCCTGCCTCCACAATGGAAGGAAACGTCATGAAAAAGATCGCTGTCGCCGCCGCCTCCCTGTTCGTCCTGTCGGGCGTCGCCGCCTGCGGTGAAAGCGCCGCCGACAAGGCCGCCGAGAACCGCGCCGACGCCGTCGAGGCCCAGGGCGAAGCCCGCGCCGACCAGCTGGAAGCCCAGGCCGACGCCGCCCCGACCGACGCTCAGAAGGACGCCCTGAACCGCCAGGCCGACCAGGTCGAGGAAAACGCCGACCGCCGCGCCGATCAGATCGAGCAACAGGGCGGCAACGCCGACGGCGGCATGACCACCCACAACACCCCGACCACCAACTAAGACGCCGTCACGTCTCGGTTCAAAGCCCCCGTCGTTCGCGACGGGGGCTTTTTCGCGCCTCGTCCCGACACGCCGTCCGTCATCCCATACATAGTCGTCATCCTCGGGCTTGACCCGAGGATCGGGTGCGGAACGGTCCGTGCGTCTCAAGTTCGCACGAGCGGCGGAGGCTCCGATCCTCGGGTCAAGCCCGAGGATGACGGGGAGAAGCGGACCTCACCCCTTCTTCGGCGGCCACGGCACGAAGGCGCTGGTCCGCTTCACATAGTCCGCATAGCCCGGCCGCGACCTGTTGATCGCCTTCTCCGTAATCCCGATCCCCGACCACCGCGTCAGGGTGAAGGTCAGGAAGATCGGCCCGGCGATGGACCACAGGCCCACGCCCGTCTCGGCCGCGATCAGCCACAGCCCCCACCAGACGCAGGCGTCGCCGAAATAGTTCGGATGGCGCGTATAGCGCCACAGGCCGGTGTCCAGCACCTTGCCCTTATTGGCTGGATCGCTTCTGAAGGCCGCCAGCTGGGCGTCGCCCGTGCTTTCGATGACGATCCCCGCCAGGGCCAGCCCCGCCCCGATCAGGGCGAGCCCCCCCGCCGCCGGCGCGTCGGCGACCTGGCCTAGCTGCACCGGCAGGGCCGTCAGCCAGGCCAAAACGGCCTGGGGCAGAAAGACGAACAGCAGGGCCGTCTTGGCGAAGGACCAGCCCTTGTTCCGTTCCTGATCCTCGACGATCTGCACATAGCGGCCGTCCGCCCCGCTGGCCCGCCACCGCCCGAACAGATGCAGCCCCAGCCGCAGCGCCCAGACCGCGCAGATCACGACCAGCAGGGTCTTGCGCGTCGGATCGCCGTCGGTCCGCGGCAGGGTGGCAAGGGCCAGCAGCAACATGCCCAGGGGCCAGACCGCATCGACGAAACTGACGTCCTTCAGCCTCAGCGCCACGCCCCACAGCCCCAGCATCACGGCGACGATCAGGACCAGGTTCTGGGCCAGGAGGAGGAGGATGTCGGTCAGGGTCATACGGCCGATACGTGTCGCCGCGCGCCCTGGATGCGCGCCCTAGACGGATTCAACCACCGTCAACTCCGGCCACCGCCCACGCGCATTCTCGACAGTCCTGGCCCAGCCCTTGGCCACCGGCCGGTTGGGGTTCGGCCGCACGACCATGGCGAACACATCCTCCAGCCCGAACGGCGCCGCCACCGTGATCGCATCGTCCGCCTCCAGCCGCACCCCGACGGCGAAGGCGGGGGCCACGAACCGGCCCAGGGCCTCGTCGGTCGAATGCAGAGCCTCATAGGGCTCGCCGAACCGGTTTTCGAACCACAGATGCACGCACCCCTGTTTGTATTTGCGAACCTTCAATTCGGGGCGACGATGGTCAGTTCCGGCCACCGTTCCAAAGCTCTCGCGGTGACTCGATCCCAATCCTTGGCCACTGGCCGGAGCGGGTTCGGTCTGATCCTCATGTCGAACACGTCGTCCAGACCGAAGGGCGCGACCACGGTGATCGTGTCATCGGCCGCCAGCCTGACACCCACGGCGAAGGCCGGAGCTATAAACCGCTTCAACGCTTCGGCGGTGTCATCGATGGGCGGATAGGGTTCGCCGAACTTGGTTTCGAACCACTCTGAAACTCGACGCTGGTTCCTAACTTCAACCCGACCTCGAAGCGGCTCTTGAAACGCCTCGGCGACGCGCTTTATCACCACGTCTTCCGCATCCCACGACACGTCTTCATCGAAGTAGCCAACGTCGAAATCTTTGACGCCGTAGCCGGGCGCCCGGCCGGTCACGTCGTTCCAAGCTGCCTGGTAGACGGCGCCCGAGAACACCAGCCAGTCATCAAGGCCGAGGCCACGAACGGTCGTCAGAACTGTCATGAGGTCGGGATCGTTTCGAACGATGGCGACCAGCCGTTCGACCTGCGCCCGGCGCCGGTCGGCCTGTTTCAGAGCCGCTTGCTGTTCCACGTTCTCGGTGCCTCGGAGAATGACGTTCACCGGAATGAAGGCGTCCTTTCGAGACATCTGTTCACCGGTGTCGGTCTCGGTAATGACCAGCTTTCCGTTGCGCCAGTAGTCCCAAACGAAGCGAGCGAGTTCGGCCATGTTCTCGGCCGACTGGAGCGAGCCACTATCTGTCGCCGCGAGGTCGTTCTGGATGTTGAAGTGGAGTCGTTCGTTGGCGAAATCGAGCCAGAACCGGAATGAGATCAGGTTGTCGGGGCTGGTGTAGGAGACTACCAGTTGGCCGCTCGGCCCCCGCTGAAACTCGAAGGGGATCATGTAGTCGAGCGGCGCGTAGGGCGTCTTGTCGATCAGACCGATGGTGATGGTCGGAACATTGATCACGACGCCTTCCATCTGGTCGTCGGGATTTTTCAGCCGCTCGATGACCTCTTCACTGATGATCTTCCTGAACCCAGCCAGTTCGTAGAGGTGTTCGTTGTAGATCGTGTGGCCGGTCTTCACGCCTTGGGTCAATTCGATGAACCGGATTGCCAACTCGCGCATCAACGGAAGTTCGGCCTCCAGCCGCCGAACGTCGGTGTAATCATCTGGATCAACGATCACCCCACTGTTGGCGTGAGCGACCGCGCATCGCCCCGACTCATAAAGGTAGGCACCGAGGTCGGCGTGTTTGGCCGACAGCCCGGCGGCGATCTGTTGAGCCTTATGATCCGACAGGTGCGGGATTTGCCGGTTGATCCACTTGATCATGTTGTTCGACCAGCGGTGTTTCGGTCGAAGCTCCAGCACCCGGAAGAAACTGAGGAACGCAAAGGCCGGGTGATTGACGCTGCTACCTTCGCGGAAAAGCGCGAGAGCGAGCCGGGCTTTGTCGTCGCCCGGTTCGGGGAGATAGGTCAGGTCCAGTTGTTTGGTGATGGAGCCATAGCGTCGCTCGCGCTCCCACGGCACCGGATAGGCCCCGCCGCCGAACCCAGTGACTTCCGCGCCGCCGCGCTCCACCCAGCACAACGCACTCAGGAACGTCAGCAAGAGTTTCTGAACCTCGTCGTGAACCTCATGCTTCTCCAGTTTGACGGCGACGCCCGCCCCTTTGTCTTCAGAGGCCGGGAGGATGAAGAGGTCGCGATCCCTCCACCGGACTTTCTGGACCTCATATGGCCAAGAGATGCCGGTCTTCACGTTCAGCACCGTCCAACGGGCAACCTCAGCCAACTCGCCGACGATGTGTTCCTTGTAGGGTTTGAGGGGATTCATGCGGCAAGTTTAACCTGACTCGCTGGTTGAGCAGGCTATTCGGATAGGCCGACCAAGACGATGGTTTCTCGCTTCGATCCCGTGTTTCAGCGACCTGTCGAACTCCTCGACTGCGAGCCAACCCGTTAGTTCGCCAGCCAGAATGCGATGGCGTCGTGGTCGCTCTCGAACGAGAACCGAACGGTCCTGGCGAGCTTGTCCACCGATCTGAACCAGCGTCCGTCAGCATGATCGCAGCACCACCATTCGGCGGTGATCCGCCGGCGGTCGTCGGCGGCGTCGTCGAGATTAATGCGCATTTCGATGTGCAAATTTGTTTCAAACGGGACCACTGGCAGGCTCATCGTCGCACCTGTCCGAAAAGAAGGGCATGCGCCACTCGATAGGCCGTCGCCCATCGCCCTTCTGAAATCAGCCGGCGGAAGACCTTGATCATGGCCGTATCAGAAGGGCCACCAATCACGAGGTAGTTCGGGGCCATCTGACACCAATAGGTGGCGCAGTGGCGACGGCTCGTCGTTAGACGGCTTTTCAGCATGAACTCGTAAAGGTCGAACATTTGGCTCCGTGATCGCTTAGCCGATCACGCCATCGCGCATCGGTAGCACTATTTATCAGCAAGAGCCGGCGAGCCAGGGTGCCGAAAGATATAGTCAGGCCACGCGCAATCGTGCATAAATAGAAGGTCGGCCAACACCGTTGGCCAGCCATATCGTTCAGGGGTCAAGCGCGGTCACCCCACCGCAAAACGGCTATCGGGACGACTGACCGAGAAACGTGGGAGAACGCCCAGCAAGATGGACCCGAAGGCCTGACCAGTTCGATCTGGGTGCGTGGCTTGAAAGGACGGCCGCTTGGAGAGCCTGGCTCTCGGAAGGCATTTCAAACAAATGAGGACGTGTGCGTGTTGATCAATTTCACGCCCGTCCGAGCGTGCCCTTGTCCATCCGACCGCAGGGGCCGTTAGCGTGGGGGCAACTGCCCTCATAACCGTTCAGCCTTTCAGAAGCTGCCGGGAGCGCAAGGTGATGACCGATGAAAAAGGCTGTTTGCATATCGAGTTATCAATGCCCCAAAGCTCCTCGTCTCACGACATTCCGGCGAGCTTGGCGAGATTGGGCGACTACATGCTGGTTTCGGTGAACCGCCAGCCTCTACTCTAAAGGTAGATCGTCGCCGGTGGGAGATATCCAAACGCATAGGGATGTCACGATCTCCTTTCCGCTACCCGACTTCGGTCGTTCTGGCGGGGGGAGAAAGGGATAATTTCCGCTCGGGATATGCGATTGAATCTTCTTACCCAAAGGGTGCCGTTGGCCGTTTGAGCGAGCGACAGCGAGCTAAAGGCCAACCGGCCTCGGAACGGACGCGCGCGGACGTTTCGAGATGAAGTTCTCTCGGGAGTTATCTACCTCTCAGACATGCCGGATTTAGTGCAGTTATTGTGCCTCAGACAAACGAGCAAATAACGACCTCCCAGATACAACTACTTACATCGGACAGTTATTTTAAGGCAAGCGGCTGAAATGACTGCACGAAACCTGTTGACGTGCTGGAACTGATCAGTCATAAGGCAATCATTCCTTAGCTGATATTCCCAGCCACGGCGTATTTCGCCACATGCCGATCAGTGCGTCTGACGGCGAGGAATGAAACCGATGAATCGAAGCCAACTCGGCCAGGTGCCGCAGCAAAGTGCTGCGAGCAACGCCAGCCCGGTGCCTCTAATGCCTTCAGGCAAGTGGTCGCCCCTTCCTGTCATCCATGAACTCCAAGAGCATGGTGCCATCGTCCCCCTGATCAATGCGGATTACTTGCACGTCTCGATCATGGGAGTGCCCAACGTCCTTATACCGTCGTTTGCACTTCAGATCGCGCTTGGAGTGGGCGAACTCGACCTCCGCAAGAAGGCTCGCACCATTCTGGCAAGGATGTTCTGGGGGATGAACACAGACCGCCCGGCCGATCCCCGCATCGTCGTCTACAACAATCGGAACAGCTACACCGTCTTCTTCACCCTGCGGGACCGATGGTCAGTCTCACAGGAATTCACCCTGACATGGCGTGGTCGAACCAGTCTCGTCCTGACTCGCGTCGGGTGCCAAACGACGATTGACGTTCCCGATCCCGAACGAGATCACTGCGCGGCCTGGTTCGAAGGCCAGCGCGTTCGTCTCGAAAATCACTTCGCCAAAAGACTGGCCCAAGCACCCGTCCGTTCGGGAGCAAGGGCATGACTAACGACGAATGGTGGGAGAAGTTTGATCCTGAGTTCTACAGGGTCAGTCAGATCGACGAACTCGCTGACCAGCCTGACGAAAACATCTGGACCAAGTTCGAGGACGAGGATGTTGAACTGGTCACGTTGAAGGCCGGCCGGCATCCTGGCGGCGATGGCTACTACCACTCTGCCACACCATGGTCGTCAGACCATCTCGGTCTGGTGATCGTGGCCGACTTCAGAAAAGACTACGGACCGGAGGTGCCTCCCCCCGGAGCCTGTCTGAGCGACTGCTGGGTCGTCATTCTCACGGACCCGGACGGCAACGACTGGTCGCCATGGTCGGTGACCGCGACCGATCAGCGACAAGCCATCCTGAAGGCCCAGTCGAACTGGCGCAGGTGGTGTCAGGTGCACGCTGCCGCCGACGTGGTGAAGGTCTACCGCGACTCATGGATCGGACAGATCGTGTGACGTTCGTAGACCGGCGACGCCGACCAGTTGCCCGCTGAGATTGCGGGCGGAGAGCGATGTTCGACTAACTGTCGCACTGATCCCGGTCGTTCGGCCCAGCCCACAACCCTACCACCCACCCAAGCTCTGCGGTCAATGCGGTCGCAGGCGACAAGGAAGCTCACCCTATGACTAACCGCAAAATCCGTCCCTCAACGCCCGGAGCAGTCGCAGAGGGCATGTTCGACCAACTCCCCGGCGCACCTTGGAGAGCCGCACCAACGGGAGACTACATTGGCTTTGCCATACCTGCCAGGGAGACGCTGAGGCACTACGACAACGATGAAACAGGCCAGGCAACCTTCGGCCTCGGAGACGTCGAACTCGGCGTTCGAGTGATCGGGCGGTTCACCCACCCGGCGAGTGGTCCTCTACGCGCGGTGCAGTTTACAGGCGAGGAATTTGAGGTTCTCGCGCTGCTAACCGAGGACGCAGGACGTGCTCACCTTTCGTATCGGGGCAGCAAGAGCGCATTTCTCGATGCTGCGGAACTGCTTCGTGCCGAGCATGACAAAGCGATGGAGAAGCTCGCCCCCCTCAGAACATCCCTGAGCGGGCACGGTCTGTAATGTCGAAGCTTAAAATGGCCCGTCTGGCTCGGTTCATCGCCTTGGACACGCTACACTCCTTCGCTCATTTCGCTAAGACCGACCCTGACTTCACAAGTTCACACGACCCTAAGCCCACGCAGTTCGACGAGACTGTCACGATCCAGTTCGAAGGCATGAACCGCAGGAACAACGGCGAGGAGGAGTTCGTCTTCGTTTTCCTGAAGCCCGGTTGTTTCGCCATTTGGGCCACCTTGCCCGACGCGGACATTACCTTCCCATCCGTCACCGTTTTCGGAGACGTAGCTGCCGCTAAGCTGTTCCTCACAGACCTACGAGCGCATCACAATGCGTTGGGGATGTTTCGGCACAACCTGTGACGGACAGACGGACCGCGTGGTGTATGCTGGCGCACGAACAGGCGTGCACCGTCGTTCGAACGCTAATCCCAATCCAACGTCTGCGAGAAGTGTCGGTAGCTCCTCCAAGGGGAGCCTCCGGCACCGTCGTTCTGGCGGGGGATGCCGAGGCGATCACACTTCGCCTCGGCTTCTTCGTAGACTGAGATCGGCGCGGGATCGTTCCGGGGGCCGTGGATCAGCCAAAGCATCCAACCCGCTCCTGCCGTAAGTTGACGGAACTCCAGCAACGCCTGGTTTTTGAACTCGGCTATGGCGAACCGGCCAGCGGCCACCTGGTCGAGCTTGCTGGCCAAACAGTTGCGATACCGTCTCGCGGCATTGAGATATTCCCGCGTGCTCGTGAATGGTCGTAGCTCGTCGTCGCCGGCTGGAACTGGATTGGTAGGCAGGCGATCAGCCCGGCTGATGAACCTGTGCAGAAGTCGCGGAAGGGTGCTGGTCCCCGACATGTTGGCGATAGCCAGAGCTACCGCCTCATCGTCGGCTTTCGAACAAACGCCCTGAACGAACTCGATGGCCGCGTTGAAGCGCACGGCCTCAGCCGGTGTGTCGAGGCGCAAAAGGGTGTTCGCGTGCCTCCACCGAGGGTCGAGGCTGGAGAGTATGTCCAGCTTTCGCAGGGTGATCCGCCCAGAGTCCCGCAGCGCGCCGATGCTACGAGGCTCTCCACTGGCAGCTAAGTCGCGCAACGCGATGTAGCACTGCGGTTTTGGGAGTGGCCATTCTCCCACTCTTTCCAACAAACCTCGAAAGCCTTGGGGCACCTCACCGAAAGCGTGTCGTAGGATTTCAGTGGAGCGGCCGTGGCGCACGATCTCGGCGAAGAGCGGTGGCAACAGGTCTTCGTTGGCGTGGACGATCTCGCCTTCGATCTCTCGCATGGCCAGCGCAGCAAAGATCGCCTGGCGCCGGTCAGGCGCAGCAGAGAGCACCCGAGCAAGCACACCGTGGCATTGGTCATCGAGGTGTAAAAGGGTGGGAAGCGTCCAACCGAGGAGGCCGTCACGCAAGGGCGGAACGCTCCCAAGGGAAGAGCGACTTAGGCAGGTCGGCGGGGTGGCTCAGAGAGGCATACCATCGCCAGCGGCGCGTCTCAGCGGGCGACATCTGATAGTCGGTGATGATGCGCGGCGGCTCGCCGGTGAGGTCGTTAAGGACGGCCCTGGTCGCAGCCCCGACTGGCATGACTACTGGCAGAGTCGTTTCACCCTCTGCTTCAGCGGGCGGATCGATGAAAAGCCACTGCTCGGCGGTCATCCACTGACGTTCTCCGGCGATCTCATCGAGGTAGGACGCGACCTCGACCAGATCGATCAAGCCGGCGCGATCAGGTTGAACGCGCAGGGCCAAACATCGAAGCGGGTTCTCGACAGCAGCCACGCAGCCTCCTTGTGAGATGGAAGGCTAACAGGCTCTCACGGAACTCCGGTCTGGCAAGCATAATGGGCATTTTCGCGTGGCTGGCTGATGACCAGTTGTGGCCCGGCCGGCGAGCCTCGTATGGTCTCACTCATGAATCCCGTTGAGATCGAAGAAGCTGTATCCAACCTCGCGCTTGAGCCGTTCGACGCGGCCGAGTTCCCGTTCAAGTTCCTGATCGCCTTCGACAACCCGGCGACCACGATCAAACGGCTGCGGACGGGATCGACCAATCAGTCCGACGTGCCGGGCGGCGTCCTCCAGCGCAACAACATCCACATCGCTACCTGCGCGTCTGGCGCCGTGGACGACACGCTGAAGGCCCTCCGCGACAGCCCCAAGACCGCCTCGGCCAAGGCCAAGTTCATAGTCGCAACGGATGGCGAATGGTTTCAGGCGGAAGACCTGAACGGTGGCGGCACGGTGGCTTGCACCTACGCCGAGTTCCCCGATCACTTCGGGTTCTTCCTGCCGCTGGCTGGGATCACCACGGTCAAGGAAATCCGCGAAAGCTCGTTCGATGTGAAGGCGACCGGGCGGCTGAATAAGCTCTACGTCCAGCTTCTGAAGGAGAACCCAGACTGGGCGTCGGTCGAGCGTCAGCACGACATGAACCACTTCATGGCGCGGCTCATCTTCTGCTTCTTCGCCGAGGACACGGACATCTTCCTAACCGAGGGGCTGTTCACAAAGACGGTCGAACAGATGTCGGCGGGTGACGCCGCCATGACGCACGAGGTGATCGGCGAGATTTTCCGCGCGATGGACACCAAGCCGGCGGATCGCGAGGCGGCTGACCTCCCGCGCTATGCGACCAAGTTCCCGTATGTGAACGGTCAGCTTTTCAGCGGCAGCACTGACGCGCCCCGGTTCAGCAAGGTGGCCCGATCATACCTGATGCACATCGGGAGCCTGAACTGGCGGAAGATCAACCCGGACATCTTCGGATCGATGATCCAGGCGGTGACCGATGATGCGGAGCGCGGCTCGCTGGGCATGCACTACACCAGCGTCCCGAACATTCTGAAGGTGCTGAACCCGCTCTTCCTCGACAGTCTGCGCGAACAGCTTGAGGAGGCGGGAACCAACGCCCGCAAGCTGCTGAACCTTCGGAACCGCATGGCGCGGATCAGGGTGTTCGACCCGGCATGTGGCTCGGGCAACTTCCTGGTGATCGCCTACAAGGCGATGCGTGAAATCGAAGCCGAGATCAACAAACGACGTGGGGAGCCTGATCGACGATCTGAGATTCCGCTCACGAACTTCCGTGGGATCGAGCTACGGGACTTTCCAGCAGAGATAGCACGCCTGGCCCTCATCATCGCTGAGTATCAGTCCGACGTGACCTATCGCGGGCAAAAGGAGGCGATTGCTGAGTTCCTTCCACTCGGTGCGGAGAACTGGATCACATGCGGCAACGCTCTCCGCATGGACTGGTTGAGTATTTGCCCGCCGTCAGGGAAGGGCGTCAAAATCACTTCGGATGACCTCTTTCAGACTCCACTCGATCAAGCAGAGATCGACTTTGAAAACGAAGGGGGTGAGACCTACATTTGTGGCAATCCACCCTACCTCGGAAGTTCATGGCAATCGCCTGACCAAAAGGCTGACATTGAGAAAGTCTGCGGAGGTAGGATAAGGTCTTGGAAAGCGTTAGACTACGTTGCTGCCTGGTTGATAAAGTCGTCCGACTATCTTGTCCACACCGAAGGGCAGTTCGCGCTGGTTGCAACCAAAACGGTCTGCGAAGGCGAGCAAGTCGGTGCTCTGTGGCCTCTTATCTATGGCAATAGACAAGACATCTTGTTCGGACACACGAGGTTCGATTGGGCAAACTTGGCGGCCAATCAAGCGGGAGTGACAGTCGTAATCGTTGGCGTCGGAAGATCGTCGGCACCACGACGGTTGTATGATGGAAGCACGGTTCGCGAGGTAGACGGCATAACGCCATATCTCACTCCGGGTGGCCAGATTATCGTAAACAAAAGCTATTCCGATCTATTCGGAAAACCGAAAATGCTACGGGGGAACATGCCTACAGATGGTGGCCACCTCATTTTCGCACCATATGAGGCTCGCCAGTTTAAAAGGAATTTTGAACAACACGCGAATTACCTAAGACCCTTCGTCGGTGCAGACGAACTCGTCTCCGACAGAACGCGATTCTGCCTCTGGATCGGCGACAGTGATGTCGATCATGCTATGCAAAACACAGAAATTGCGAGCCGAGTCCAGCGTGTAGACCAGTCGCGGAAATCAAGTCTTGCGCCGACCACGCGCGCAACAAAGGTGCCGCCGTATAGGTTCATGCAGGTGGAGGGGACATCGAAATCGCATACAATCGCTATTGGAGCTATTACTACTGAGAAGAGAGATTATCTTCCCGCTTCTGTCTTCTCTGAGCGAGCTATATTTTCAAACAAGTGTTATGTTCTATATGATGCGCCGCTGTGGTGCTTCTCTGTTTTGGTTTCTTCTCTGCATAGGGTCTGGATTGGCACAGTTTCGGCGCGGATGAGGACAGGGTTTTCTTACACGAACACTCTCGGATGGAACACTTTTCCGCTGGTGCCTCTAACCGCGGAGAACAAACGGGCACTGGAACGCAACACCCAAGAGATATTGCTCATTCGAGAGTCCCATTATCCCAGCAATATCCTCGATCTCTATGATCCGAACAAAATGCCAGACGACCTCCGTCGCGCTCACGAGGCCAATGATGAGATGCTCGAACGCATCTATATCGGCCGCCGCTTCCGCAACGACACCGAGCGACTGGAGAAGCTGTTCGAACTCTACACCAAGATCACCAACAAGAGGGCGGCGTGACCTCAAACCACGACGCCACCACCACGCCGACGACCGAAGAGTTAGAGGCACTCTTCGTCAACAACCCCCTGCTGGCGCGGATCGAGAGCCATCTTGGTCGTTTTAATCCGATCCGTGTCATGCGGATGGAGCGGATGGAAATTCGCCATTCCGCGATCCTGGCTTGGCTTCTCGATCCTGCCGAGAGCCACGGACTGGAAGACAAGTTCCTGAAGGCGTTCCTCGGCGAAGCCCTTCGCGGCCAGAGCGGGCTCGGCGCACCGTCCGCCCTTGATGTCGCGAGAGCCGATCTCCGCGACACCGTGATCCGACGCGAGTGGCAGCATATCGACGTCTTCATCCACAGCGTCTCGAACGGGTGGGGCTTCGTCATCGAGAACAAATACGACAGCCGCCAGCACGAGGGGCAGCTTTCCAAATACCTGGATCGCGTCCACGCCGGCCTTGGCTCAGAGGCTGACGACCTCATCGTAAGGGGCATCTTCCTCACCCTCCATGACGAGGAGCCGGCGGATGTCCGGTATGCACCTATCAACTACGAGACGATCTGCCGTCTGCTCCCTCGTTTCGTTCAGCAAGGGTCCGATCTGCTGACCGCCGAGGTGCGGACCTTCCTGCGGCACTACATCGAAATCCTTGAGGAAGAAGTTGGAATGAGCACCGACCAGAGTGAGATGGAGAAGCTCGCCAAGCAGCTTTATCGGGACCACAAGAAGGTGCTCGACTTCGTGATGGAGCACGGCTCTGGATCGGACTTCTCCATAGCCGCCGAAAGCGTGTTGGGTGAGGAGCCGGACCATCTCGGAACATTCGAAGTGGACGGCCAGAAATTCCGCTTCCATCACCTCGACTACAAGATGCTGAGCTTCCTGCCTGAGTCCTGGTATCAGGGTTTCGCGGGAGACAAATTCGAGTGGAAGGGCTGCGAAAACTGGTGGGCGGGATACCCGCTCATCGCGTGGCTACAGCTATGGCCGAACGCTGACGGCACGTCGGGTTTGATCGGAATTTATGGCGAGGTCGGCCCTCTCACCGAATACGAATTTCGTAGGGACTTGATCCATTCCATCCAGTCCGCCGGTGAGGCAATCGGTAAGAAGCGGATCAAGTTTCAACGGGCTGCTGCCGAAGAGGGCAAGCGATATTCGAAGTTCCTCAAAGAGAACTTCATCGAGATCAAGGACGTGCAGGACGCCGAGGAGATCGCCGATGGCATACGCAAACTGCTGAAGCGATTTGAGCCGGAGTTTGAAGCGGTCGGCAAGGTGGTGCCGAACTTCAAGAAGTATGGATACGCTGACGAATGACCACAGCCAAACCGATCCCTGCCGTCAGCTTTACGACAGCCCGCACCGGTGCCTCGGCGAAGGCCAACGAACTCGGCATGCGTCCGATGCAGGAACGCGCCTATGCTAAGCGCGGTGAGCCATATCTGCTGATCAAGTCGCCGCCGGCTTCGGGCAAGTCGCGCGCGCTGATGTTCATCGCGCTCGACAAGCTGCACAACCAGGGCCTCAGACAGGCGATCATCGTGGTGCCGGAGAAGTCCATCGGGGGCAGCTTCGCAGACGAACCGCTGTCGAAGTTCGGCTTCTGGGCCGACTGGACGGTGAAGCCCCAGTGGAACCTCTGCAACGCGCCCGGCCCTGACGAGCAGCGCGTCGATCCGTCGAAGGTGAAGGCGGTCGGCCAGTTTCTGGCCAGCGACGATACGGTGCTGGTTTGCACCCATGCCACGTTCCGGTTTGCCGTGGACCAGCTTGGCGTCGAGGCGTTCGACGGACGTCTGATCGCCGTGGACGAATTCCACCACGTCTCGGCCAACCCGGACAATCGGCTGGGCGCCCAACTCGCCGAGTTCATCCGGCGCGACAAGGCGCACATCGTGGCGATGACGGGCAGCTATTTCCGGGGCGACGCGGCGCCGGTGCTGATGCCCGAGGATGAGAACAAGTTCGAGACCGTCACCTACACCTACTACGAGCAACTGAACGGCTACGAGCACCTCAAGTCGCTGAACATCGGCTACTTCTTCTACAGTGGCCGGTATCTGACCGCCATCGAGGCGGTGCTCGATCCGTCAAAGAAGACCATCGTCCACATCCCGTCCGTGAACGCGCGCGAGAGCACGGCTGACAAGATCAAAGAGGTGGAGCACATAATGCACTGCCTCGGCGAGTGGCTGGGCGCCGACCCGACGACCGGCTTCCATCGTGTGAAGCTGGAGGACGGCCGGATCATCAAGATCGCCGATCTGGTCGATGATGGTGATCAGGCGAAACGGGCCAAGGTGCTGACCGCGTTGAAAGACCCGGCTCACAAGAACGACCGCGACCATGTGGACATCATCCTGGCCCTCGGCATGGCCAAGGAAGGCTTCGACTGGATTTGGTGCGAGCACGCCTTGACGATCGGCTACCGCTCCAGCCTGACCGAGATCATCCAGATCATTGGTCGCGCGACCCGCGACGCGCCGGGCAAGGAGAGCGCGTCCTTCACTAACCTGATTGCTGAGCCTGACGCCTCGGAAGGCGCCGTCGTCGATGCGATCAACGATACTCTCAAAGCTATCGCCGCCAGCCTCCTGATGGAGCAAGTGCTGGCGCCGCGCTTCAACTTCACGCCCAAGGATCACGGTAAGATCGACGGCTTCGACTACGGCGAAGATGGCTATCAAGAAGGCAAGACCAACGTCGGGTTCAACGATCAGACAGGCACGTTCCATTTCGAAATTGGGGGCCTGGTCGAGCCTAAGAGTCCTGAGGCAGCGCGGGTGTGCCAAGAGGATTTGAACGAGGTCATCACAGCCTTCGTGCAGGATAAGACCGCGCTCGAACGCGGACTGTTCGACGAGGAGACGGTGCCCGAGGAACTGACACAGGTCCGCATGGGCAAGATCGTCCGCGACAAGTATCCCGACATGAGTGCCGAGGATCAGGAGGCGATCCGCCAGCACGCGATTGCAGCACTGAACCTGACGCAGAAGGCCAAGGAACTCGCTGCCGCGCCTGACGCGCCCGGTGAGCCGAAGGCGAACACTGCTTTGTTGGATGGGGTCCGCCGGCTCGCCATTGAGGTCAAGGAACTCGACATCGACCTGATCGACCGCATCAACCCGTTCGAGACCGCCTATGCCGTCCTGGCCAAGTCCATGAACGAGGCCACCCTCAAGCAGGTCCAGTCGGTGATCTCGGCGAAACGCACAACGCTCTCACCCGAGGAGGCCAAGGACTACGCCGCGCGCGCCGTTCGTTTCCGTCGCGAGCGTGGTCGTTCGCCAGCGATGGACGCCGCCGATGAGTGGGAGCGGAAGCTGGCCGAGGGCGCCGCCGCCTTCATGCGCTATGACCGGGAAGGCAAGTATGGCTGACCTGAGCCTTGACGACCTGCGCGCCGAACTCGCCGACTTCGCTCCGGCCGAGACCAAGACGGCGAGCTACACACCGCGCGAGGAGCGGATCATCGCGGGCTTCGAAGACATCGTGCGCTTCTATGAGGAGCATGGTCGCGCGCCTCTGCACGGCGAGGATCGGGACATCTTCGAACGGCTCTATGCAGTGCGCCTGGATCGGATGCGCGGTCTTGACGAATGCCGGACCCTGCTTACTGCGTTCGACAAGAACGGTCTGTTGAAAGCCGAGGCGGTGCCTGTCGAACCCGAGGAGATGGACCTCGACGCCCTGCGCGCTGAACTCGCCGGCGCCGACGATCAAGACATCACCAAGCTGCGGCACGTCTCGTCGCGGGAAGAGCGTCAGGCCGCCGAGGAGATCGCCGGGCGCAAGCGTTGCGAGGATTTCGAGGTCTTCGAGCCTCTGTTCGCCGAGGTTCAGCGAGACCTCGACGCGGGTGTTCGTGTCACCCGCCGCTTTGTTCGTGACGCCGGCTTCCAGAAGGCCGACATCCGCACGGGTGACTTCTTCATCGTCGGCGGTCAGATCGCCTACGTTGCGTCGGTAGGAGAACCTATCAAGGCGCCGAACGGCGAGACGGACGCGCGTTTGCGCGTCATCTATGCGAACGGCACCGAGAGCGACCTCCTGCTCCGTTCATTGCAGCGCGCGCTCTATAAGGATGATGCGGGGCGTCGCATCACTGAACCTGACGCGGGTCCGCTCTTCGGAGGTGTGGCTGAGGATGCCGCCCCCAGCCCGGTCTTCGGCAGCGAAGCCGACGACGACGAGATCGAGGATGGAACGATCTACGTTCTGCGTAGCCTCTCGGACCAGCCGTTCGTCGCGGAACACCGCCAGGTCTTTCACAAGATCGGCGTGACCGGCGGCGACGTGGCCGCGCGGATCGCCGGAGCAAACAAGAGCGCGACCTACCTGCTCGCCGACGTCGAGGTCGTCGCTACCTACAAGGTCTACGGCGTCCAGTGTCGGAAGCTCGAAGCCCTCATCCATAAGGTGTTTGCGCCCGCGCTGTTCGATCTCACGATCCCTGATCGGTTCGGCAATGACGTCAAGCCGCGCGAGTGGTTCCTCGTGCCCATCAGTGCGATTGATGAGGCCGTGGAACGCATCCGTGACGGGAGTATCGTTGGCTTCAGATACGACCCGCAAGTTGGCCGACTGGTTTCGCAAAGCTGAGGCTTATCGACTTCATTCAGGGTGGCGGTCGTGAGGAGCAAAGCACCAACCAAAGTGCAGGCGGCTTTGGCAGCTTCAGTCGGAACAGTGAAACGTCGCTGGCTGGAGTGGACCTCACTGCTCTGCTTTGCCTTACTAACGGGCGGATCACTCGTCGCGCTGTCCGTTTTCCCAAATGATCAAGTCTCAAGATACGCGCCCGCCCTCAACGTCGCTCTGGCCATCGGCACAAGCGGCATCGTTGCCTTCATATTCTACTACGTCGTCAGTGAGCGGATTGAAGTTAGGCGACGCGATCTCGTCAAACAGGTTGCGTTGCGAAGCTACCGTAATGCAAAGCATGACATAGCTTTGGCGGTGATCCAGGCGAGTAGGAAAGGTGGTCGCACTGATTTGGTCGCGGACCACAGCACCATTGAGCGCGCACTGACAGTAGACGGGTTCAGAGCCTTGTTCGAGGGAGGGCGGGAGGCCGACGAGGGCTTCTATGCATTTCAGAACCAGATGAGCGACCCCACGCAGGAATACGATGAGATCGTCCTCAATTTGCAGATCATCGGCCGGGCGGTTGACCGGCTGA
The DNA here is from genome assembly GCF_009394735.1 of Brevundimonas sp. Bb-A. NCBI lineage: Bacteria > Pseudomonadati > Pseudomonadota > Alphaproteobacteria > Caulobacterales > Caulobacteraceae > Brevundimonas > Brevundimonas sp. Bb-A. The sequence continues at coordinate 100,740 of NZ_CP045456.1, forward strand.
TTGATGCAAACTTGATCGACAACCCAGAGGCTTACAACTCTCTGGTTAGACTCGATGCTACGCTGAGACGTATCGAACGGAATGGGGCCGGATACGATGAGAGTAAGCTCCTGTGCAGTTTCATCTGGCAGGTATTCACCGGCTGGAACTTCATCGACGGCAATCTTGGCCATGACCCGATAGAGCGAGCCATTCGGAACGCCTGACGGCTCTCCAACTGACTTCCCCTCATCTCACACGGCCACGGTCTCGTGAGACGCCGGCATCCGGCCTCCAGACTGTCTCACAAGCATTATGATCGCCTTCTGAGAGACCTGTGTCACACTGTCTAAGAACTGTGTGAGGAGGACCGATGTCGGGTGCCGTGGTAGGATACGCGAGGACTTCAACGTCTGACCAACAGGCTGGTCTCGATGCCCAGATCGCAGAACTCCAAGCCGCCGGCTGCACGCGCATCTTCTCCGAACAGGTTAGCGGCGCCGACACTGCCCGTCCCGAGCTTCAGGCCGCGCTCGACTGGGTGAGAGCCGGTGACGTGTTCGTCGTCACCAAGCCAGAGAGGCTGGCCAGGAATGTCATCGACCTGCTCGGGATCGTTGAGCGGCTCCGGGCCAAGGACGTGACGGTTCGCATCCTCGCCATGCACCTCGACACCGGCAACCCGACCTCCAACCTCATCCTGACGATCCTGGCTGGCGTGGGATCATGGGAACGCGAGATCATGCTTGAGCGGCAACGCGCCGGGATCGCCAAGGCCAAGGCTGAAGGACGCTATCGAGGACGCGCTCCGACCGCCCGCGCCAAGACGCCGGAGGTCTTGCGTCTGAAGGCTGAAGGCCAGACCGTCGCCCAGATCGCAGAGAGCGTCGGGATCAGTCGTGCGAGCGTCTACAGGGCGTTAGCTTAACCTTCGCCGCGAAGTCACCCAATGGCTAACTCAGGTCTTCCAGGTCTGAGAACCAAATCTGCACTTTGATCACGTTCGCCGCCTCTTCGAGGCGGGCGGTGATTTCATCCAGTCGCTTGGCTGGGAAGTCATCACGGCGCGTCTTCCCTATGAGGGCGTAGTCCCCCTGGAACGGGTTTTGGTCGAAGTGACCATGGGCAACGACGTTTCGCAGTTCGTTGAGCGCGACCAGTTCTTCGAACTGGAGGTCGCGAAGTTTCAACTCGGGAAAGCGATTATTCAATGTCCGAAGATGATTAAGCCGGGCCGTGAACGACCCCTTAGTCATGTGTTCCAGTTCAAGCGGTCGTTCCCGCAGGTCCAAGCAGTGATCGATCAATTGCGTGAGGTAGTAGTCCAGTTCGTTAAATCCGAGGATGAGGCGGCCAAGCGCAGCCTCATATCCAACCCGGATTGCAGGGTCGGCCCACGGCACGTCATCATTGTCATCTGCCGCGAACTCTTGGAATTGAGTTGGATCGTCTGCCATCAGCCCGACTTCGCAACTTTATGGCGCATCGCATCGACTACCTCCCTAACCTTCTCCAAGGTTCTGGCCAGGTCATCGGGGGCGTGTTCCTTCGAGTTTTCGAGAAGGGTTGCGCTGGCGTATAGCTGCTGCTGAAGCGCGGCCCATTCAGTTTCGGCCACACCACATCCCCTCAACAATTTGGCCGAGGCAAGATTATTGAGCGCAGACGGATACCCCGCCAATGCCGACTGACAGAACCAGTAAAACCCACCCAGCCAGTTGGGCCGTGTGAATTCATTTCGAGCCGACTGCTGTGTCCGATCTCGACCGAAACACAGGCGCCAGCCGACCATATTCAGGTCAGCCAGTGATCCCGACAAAGCCGCGCTCCAAACCCTCAAGTCGTCTACCTCGATACAGTCCAAATAGGCATCGACCTCGATTGGATCGAGATCGGAGAGCGTGCTCAGATCAATGATTCCGCAACGCTCTGGCTTGGCGCGGATAAAGGCTGGGATGGCCGGTGCGGTGTTGACGAGGCTTTGAATGCCGATCTTGATCATCGACGTCGCGTAGTCCACGCGGCCTACCAGGAGTGTGTAAGCGTCTTCTTGAACGACACTGACAATCTCGAATGGCGTCCACGGATTTGCACCATGATCATCTGACTTTTCAGACTGTGCGCTCAGAATCCGAGAGCCGGCTGGGGTCGAGATGGTTCGAGCGGAGGACGCTACCCCGACATCCGTGCAGGGATGCTTCGGCCACGGCCACCCAAGGCCGTCGAAGTAGACCGCTCCCCCATTCGGTGATCGGTAGAAGAAGACCTGATCGCCGCACACCGGACAACGGGCGTTAGGATTCAGAAAGCTGACCTCGCGGATGTAAGGCAGCGGAGTCGTCTCGGTGACGAATTGACGTGCCCCTGAGTTTTCATCCAGCGGCGACCAGAGTCCTTGGGTTAGTTACGCCTCGTAGCGTGGGGTGAGCAACAGGCCGAGCCGCGCAGCTTTCATCCTGCGCAGCGGGTCGGCCTGTTGCGGTCAGACTGGCGGCAAAGGCCTCCGGGGTGAGGTAGCCGATCGACGAGTGCGGCCGGCGGGTATTGTAGTCCAGCGCCCAGGCAGCGACCTTCTGGCGGGCGTGATCCAGACTAAAGAACAGGCTCTCGTTGAGCAGTTCGTCGCGCATCCGGCCGTTGAAGGATTCCACAAACCCGTTCTGGGTCGGCTTGCCGGGCGCGATGTAGTGCCAGTCGACGCCATGATCCTGCGCCCAGGCCAGGATGGCCGTGGACGTGAATTCCGTGCCGTTGTCGCTGACGATCATGGCGGGACGGCCCCGTCGAGCGATCAGCGCTGTCAGCTCGCGCGCGACGCGGCGTCCCGAGATCGAGGTGTCGGGGATCGCCGCCAGGCACTCGCGGGTGACGTCGTCGACCACGTTGAGAATGCGGAAGCGGCGGCCCGTGGCGAACTGGTCGTGCACAAAGTCCAGCGACCAGCGGGCGTTCGGCCTTGCCTCGATCAGGATCGGCGCCCGCGTGCCGATGGCTCGACGACGGGAGCGGCGCTTGCGCACCGTCAGACCTTCCTCGCGGTAGAGCCGGTAGATCCGGTTCTTGCCCGAAGGCTCGCCTTCACGTCGCAGCAGCACGAACAGCCGGCGATAGCCGAACCGTCGCCGCTCGACAGCCAGGGCGCGCAGCCGCTCCCGCAGCGCCGTGTCTGGCGGGCGGCAAGAGCGATAGCGCACCGATTTGCGGTCGGCCTTGATGATGGAGCAGGCCCGCCGCTCGCTGACGCCGAACGTCGCCTTCACATGGGCGACGGCTTGGCGCATCGCCGCGGGCCCTACCACTTTTTTGAGAGCAGATCGTTCAGCGCCGCCTTGTCGAGCATGGCGTCGGCCAGCAGGCGCTTCAGCTTTCCGTTCTCATCTTCCAGGGCGCGCAGGCGCTGGGCGTCCGACACGCTCATCCCGCCGAACTTGGCTTTCCAGGCGTAGATCGTGCCCTCCGACACGCCGTGCTTGCGCGCCAACTCGCCCGCTTTGGCACCGGCCTCGTTCTCCCGCAGGATCCCGATGATCTGCTCTTCCGTGAATCTCGCTCGTTTCATTCCGTCCGTCCTTTCAAGGGCCGGACTCTAGCTCCGCGTGGAGGAAATTCTCAGGGGCACGTCAGAATCCATAGGATACGCCACCCCAACCGCAGTTGCAGGTGGCTGAGTGGTTCCATGCGTTGCACGCCAAGTTAGCCTCCCCGCCGAACACTACCCAAGCACGACTTGATCATCGTCGAAAGACGTAGGTGGGCTGCATGCTCAAATCGAAGAACTGGAAGCCGCCAGCGTGCAGGTCGCCCGGAGCATGGCGAACAGCCTCGTGCGATCACGGAGCGTTTTCCAAAGCTCATCAATCGAGCATCAATCTCCGTGCTCGTCGAGCGTCAACTTGAGCTATGCCAACAGCCTTGCCTTGAAATCCGATGCTTCCTCGTTAGTGGCGATGCGCCCGCCGTCGATTGTGATCGTCGAGCCATGGTCCGCGACGACGAGACTGAACTCAGTGACGATTTTCGCGAGGCGGAATCGGTAGACGCGCCTCCCCCCCATGAGTGTGACCATCACCCCGCCATCTCTGTCGAAGGAGATGGAATCAACCACGGAACGGACGACGCCTGCCATCTTGATACGCAACGACACATCATCGCTTTGTGCCATCTGCGCCCGCAGGGCCGCGACAGCTTCTTGATGGCGTGAGGGTGTCGCCCGCCGTCGAACCAGGGCCAATCCCTCCTCCGCCGCCGCAACGGCTCTCTTGGTTTCCACGAGCGACTTCTCGGCATCAGCGAACTTGATCCGCATAGTCGGAGTGTCGAGTTCGATCAGAAGATCGGCAATTCTTCCAACCCGATCCTGCGCTACCGTCTGCTGGTGCTTGGCCTCCGCAAGGGAGGTCGCAGCCTCAGTATCGTCCGCTGTCCCATCCAATCGGATTTCGGTGACGAGATCGAAGACCGCGTCCTCGATGTATTCCAGCCGGTGGCGTGCTGCATGGTCGCAACCCGTTCTCTGGCGGTTGGACGAACAGATCAGATAGACGAAAGACTTGCCGTCGCGCGCCCGGCTTTGAGTGCCGTTCCAGCGCATCCTGCCACCGCAGTGGCGGCAGCGAGCGAGATCACCGAACAGGTTGACCAGCTTCGTGGACTTGCGCCCGCCATCCATGCTCCGCGACCTGAACGCTGAGACCGCACGATAGTAGAGGTCCAGGGGGACCGCGACCGGGTAGTAGCCTGAGATCGGGTCACCAATGGGAACACGCTTCCGGCCCCGATATTGATGATGCTGATGTTCGCCGATCACCTGCCGGCCGTTTAGCAGCGTCTGAATGTAGGAGCCGTGCCAGATTTTGGTTCGACCCGCGCGAACGCCACTCTCCTTGTAGGCACGCCCCCAAGCCGCAATCCCATCCGCGTTCAGACGCCGGGCGACACTATCGGCCCCGATGCCGGATGCGATCTCTTCGAAGATGCGGATGAGGATGTGGCCGCGCTGCTCGATGACCTTGTATTCACCGTCCACGACATCGAGCCATGCAGGCTTGGTCAGGCGATCAACGACCACCCCACTCTCCCTACGCTTTTTCCAGTTGTGAAGGGTGCGTTCGCTCTTTGCTTTGCTCTCGCTATGGGCGCGCTCCATGTGAGGCAGAACCCCGAAAAGCCGATAGCTGGCGCCCATGAGAGTGGCAGTAGACCAGTCCTGACCGTCGCTAAGGGTCACCAAGACGATGCCCGCCCGGAGGATGGTGAGGAAGGTGTAGAGGCTTTCGAATGGGTCTTCGCGAGAGAATCGGTCGAAGCCCTCGATCAGAAGGTGCGACCCTGCCTCGACCTTGCCAGACTGAACGTCAGCCATGAACCGGCCGAGGTCACCCACTGTGCGGTTGTGACCATGAAACGCGCTGACCCCATCGTCCCGATAGGACCAATCGAGTTCAACGCCATTCTTGGCCGCGTATGCCACCGCCATTTCTGTCTGCCGCGCCACTGAATTCCCCGTGGACTGCGACGGATCGCTATACCTCACATAGGCGAAGGCTTTGATGGACATGATGAAACTGGCTCAAAACGGGACTTCCCGCCCCCTCTGAGCAAGGTTCATACTTACCGACAGGCGTGCACCCGCGCCTGGTTGCGCACCTCGACCTGGCTGCGGAAGGGTTCGTCAAAGGCGGCGGAGACCCGTTTAATCACCTCGTCCTCGGCCTCATAGGACAGGTCCGATCCGTCGAAATAGGCCAGGTCATAGTCCTTGATCCCGTATCCCGACGGCCGTCCCGTCCTGGCGTTCCATACCGCCTGATAGACGGCGCCCGACACCAGCCGCCAGTCGGGCAGGCCCAGCCCCCGCACCGTCCGCAAAACGTGCATCAGGCCGGGATCGGCGCGGACGATGTCGATCAGCTTCTGGCTCAGGGGGGCGTTCATCCGCCTCCCTTACCCTTCCCATCCGTCCTGCGGGAGAGGCCGTCCGCCTTCATCCCCAGATGCGCGCCCCCGCACGTCCCGTCATCCTGGGGCTTGTCCCCAGGATCCAGACTCCGGGCGCCAAAGACGGCGCACCTTGCGGAAACACCGGGCGTCTGGATTCTCGCCACAAGGGCGAGGATGACGAACGCAACGGAGGCCCGCCTCGCAACGGCGGACCATGCCCGCCGCCCGTTACGCGCGCGATTGTCGAGGCGAGCCCGAAAAGGTTCAAAGGCTTAGGGCTTCACCCGTCAAAACAGCCGGCGCCCTTCCGCGCGGCCCTATACTGGCGTTCCGGTCTTTGACATCGCAACGCGCGCAGAACGTGGCCCGCCGGACAGTCCGATCAGAGTCCGACCATTTTCTTTGTGAAAACAAAGGCCATCGGACAGATCGGACACATCGGACACCTTTTTCCTGTCCGATCTCGGCCTTCTCGGCCGCTCGCCGATCCGACGCCCCGCTCGCAGGCCGTCGTGAGACTCGATTCTCGGACAGTCCGATCGGCGTCGGAGTAATTCCGCTTCAAAAACAAAGGCCGTCGGACAGATCGGACACATCGGACACCTTTTTTCGGTGTCCGATGGACCGCCGCCTCAGCCCCGCACGGGCCAGCCGTGATCCAGCGGCCCGTGTCCGCCGCCGAGACCCGGCGCCCGCCGGATCGCCTCGCCGACATAGGCCCAGGCTTCGGCGACCGCGACCTCCAGCGGCCGCCCCAGGGCCAGACCCGCCGCGCACGCGCTGGCCAGGGTGCAGCCGGTGCCGTGGGTGTGGCGGGTGTCGATCCGCTCGGCCTCCAGCACCGTCTCCCCATCGGCCGTCATCAAGAGGTCGATCACCGTCGGCCCGTCCACATGGCCGCCCTTCATCAGCACGGCCTTGGCGCCCAGTTTCAGCAGGGCCTCGCCCGCCCGCCTCTGGCCGTCGATGTCGCGCACCTCAAGCCCGGTCAGGGCCTCCGCCTCGGGCGCATTGGGGGTCAGAAGGGCTGCGCGCGGGATCATCAGGCGCCGGACCGCCTCCACCGCCGCATCGGGCAACAGGGGATGGCCGCCCTTGGCCACCATGACCGGATCGACCACGGCCGGCGCCTTGGCCTCGTCCAGCAGGGCCGCCACCGTCTCGACCACCTCGACCGAGCCCAGCATGCCGGTCTTGACCGCATCGGTCCCGATGTCCTCCAGCACCGCCCGCGCCTGGGCCGCGATCAGCTCCAGCGGCAGGGGATGGACGCCGTGAACCCCCAGGGTGTTCTGCACCGTGATGGCCGTGATCGCCGTGGCGGCGAACCCGCCCATCATCGTCACCGCCTTGATGTCGGCCTGGACCCCCGCGCCCCCGCCGCTGTCCGACCCCGCCAGGATCAGGACCCGTCCCATTTTTCTTTCGCTACCGCCGACCGCGCGGCGGGCGTCTGCTTGAGCGAGGCTCATCAGTGCGCCCCCGAGAACAGCTTTAAGCCCACGATCCCGGCCACGATCAGCAGGATGCACACCGCCCGCACCGCCGTCGCCGGCTCGCCGTATACGACGATCCCGACCAGGGCCGCGCCCACCGCCCCGATCCCGGTCCAAACCGCATAGGCCGTGCCGATCGGCAGCCTCTGGGTCGCCACCCACAGCAGGATCATGCTGGCCGCCAGGGCGATCAGCACCCCCAGCGAGGTCAGCGGCCTTTGCAGGCTGACGGACTTCAGGCCGGACGCCCACAGCACTTCCAGCAGACCGGCGACGACCAGCGTCGCCCACGGATTGATCGACATCACCCAGGACATGGGGATCAGATGGCCCAGTCGGCGCGCCCGAGCAAGCGTGGACCAGGCAAGCGTGTCACTCCGCCGCCGCCACCGCCGCCTGCAGCCTCAGCGCCTGAACCGTCTCGCGCACGTCATGGACCCGCACCATCCGCGCCCCGCGCCGCGCCCCCTCCAGCGCCAGGGCCAGCGAGCCGCCCAGCCGGTCGGTCGCCTCCACCGCCGTCGCATCCACCGCCTGGATCGTCCGCTTGCGGCTGGCGGCGTAAAGCACTGGAAAGCCCAGCCCGACCAGTTCGCCCAGCCGCGCCGTCAGGGCCATATTGTGCGCCGGGGTCTTGCCGAAGCCGATCCCCGGATCCAGCCAGATCCGCTCGCGCGCCACCCCCGCCGCCGTCGCCGCCTCGGCCCGGCCCAGCAGATAGGCCCGGACCTCGGCGACCACGTCCTCATACCGGGGATCGGCCTGCATGGTCCGGGGTTCGCCCCTCATGTGCATCAGCACCACCTCGCACCCCAGCTCGGCCGCGACGGCGGCGCTGTCCGGCGCATGGCTCAGGGCGGTCACGTCGTTCCACATCGTCGCCCCGGCGGCGACGGCGGCCCGAGCCACGGCCGGCTTCATCGTATCCACGCTGATCGGGCCGCCCCAGCGGGCGCAAACGGCCTCGATCACCGGAACGACCCGGTCGATCTCCTCGGCCTCGCTGACCGGCTCGGCGCCCGGCCGGGTGCTCTCGCCCCCTATGTCCAGCACCTCGGCCCCCTGCTCGACCAGCCGCATCGCCTGGTCCGCCGCCGCCTCGGTCGACGCCCATCGCCCCCCGTCCGAGAAGCTGTCGGGCGTGACGTTGACGATGCCCATGACCTTGACCGTCACGCCTTCCTCCCGATCAGTCCGCCCAGAGCCTCCAGATAGGCGTCGAAGGCCTTGCGCCCTTCAAGCGTGATCGCCGCCCGCGTCAGGGGCTTGTTGTTCACGAAGCTCTTGGAGATGGCGACATAGCCCGCCTCCTCCAGCTTCTTCAGATGCACCGACAGATTGCCCTGGGTCGCCTCCAGCACCGTCTTCAGCTCGGTGAAGTCGGCGGCCTCGACGTCGGCCAGATAGACCATGATCCCCAGCCGCATCCGGCCGTGGATGACCTCGTCGATTCGCCCCAGGTCGTTCAGCCCCATGGGTCAGGCGGCGTCCGCAGCCGGGCGGGCCTTCAAGGCTTCGCGGGTGATGATCCAGCCTGGCCCGGCGAACAGCAGGAACAGAGCCGCCGTCGCGACGAGCAGATAGGCCAGGGGCTCGCGGACCAACAGCCCCAGGGCCACCGCCGTCGCCCATCCCCCGATCGACGCCGCCAGCATCCAGCCCTTCTTCTTCAGCGCCCAGGCCACATACCAGGCGGCCGACTGGAGCGCGAAGATCATCGCCGGATAATAGAGCCAGACGGCGAAGTCCTGGTCTCGCGCCGAGCCGAAGCCGAAGACGATGACGATGGCCAGATTGGCCATGCCCGCCCCGCTGAAGGCGGCGTTCAGGGTGCGGGTGACGACGGGGCTGGCCTTGGGCCGCTTGCGGTCCTCCCGGATGGCCCAGGCCATCACCAGCAGGAAGGCGACGGTCACGCCTGTGACGAAGGCCAGGCTGATCGGCCCGGACCAGCGGATCACCCCCGCCGCCTGTCCGAGGTGAACCAGGCACTGCAGCCCGTACAGCAGGCCGCCGGCCAGATAGAGGACGCCCATGGTCAGTGTGGCTCTCGGATCGCCCCCGCCCTGGACGATCGATCGAAGGAAGGCCAGGTCGGCTTCGGGCGAGCTGCGGGACGTGTCGTTCATCGATGATTCCTCTGCGGCTTGCGCGTCCTTCGGATGGACGCGGCGACGGGGGTTGGCAAGCTATTCGGCGGGCGACGGGGCTGAGGCGGCCGGGCGACGCCGCCACGGAACCCGGCGGCCGTTCAGCCAGCGCCCCATGAAGCTGTGGCGGATCAGCAGCTCATAGCCGGCGATCGACGCCGCCAGCGCTCCGCCGACGATCAAGGCCAGTTTGACCGGCCAGGCTAGGCTCCAGTCCTGCACCAGCACCTGACCGACCATCACCAGCGGCAGATGGACGATGTAGATCCAATAGGCCGCATCGGCGAGATAGCGCCGCACCGCGCTGTGGCCCGAGCAGAACCGAACAGCCAAGGCGACCGCCGCCAGGCTGGAGGCGTAGACGGCGACCCCGAAGGCGACCGCCGTCGCCGCCTTGATCGCCGGATCGGTGATAGGCTCCAACCTGGGATTGGGACCGCCCGCCAAAGCCAGGGCCGTCGCGCCTGCCGCCAGGGCGAGGCCGAGATGAAGCGGCCACCGCGCCGCGATCCGCTCGAGCAGGTCGCGGCGCCGGTCCAGCAGGGCGCCCAGGCCGAAGGCCAGTCCGAACCCGACCAGGGCCGGGGTGTTGGGGATCAGGCCCGCGTCGGGCGTCGGCACGCCGAAGAAGGCGACCCAGTTCGGATGCAGCCACAGGGCCAGGGCCAGGGGCGCGCCCAGGACGACGGCGCCGCCCGGCTGAACCAGCAACGCCGTCGCGCGATCCACCACCGCCCGCCCCCAGCCGCCCTGCCGGTCCAGGGCCGCGAACGGCGCCCGCACGACGACTAGGCCGACATAGAAGATCAGCAGGACCCACAGGAACCACAGATGGGTCAACGGCAGATTGGTCCAGTCATAGGTCGGAGGCGGCGGCGCATCGGCCGCCGTCAGGCCATGTAGGCCCGCATTCCAGATCAGGACCGCGACAATGGCCGCCAGCGACGGCCCCCAGAAGACCGCCAGCGGTCCCGCAATCCGCGCCAGCCGGTTGATCCCGAACCGCACCAGCCCCCGCCGCGCCAGCATCATATGGGCGAACAGACCCGCAATCAGAAAGAAGGTCGCCATCCGAAACAGGTGAATGGCGAAGAAAAGGCCGCTGGCCCAGACCGACCGCTGATCGTCGACCACCACCCAGATCGGCGTCGGAAAGAAGGTCATGGCGCCGTGGAGCACCAAACCCAGGAGCAGGGCGGCGCCCCGTAGGGCGTCCAGGCCGTGAAGGCGCTCGCCCGTCTTGATGTCGTCTGCGGTCATGATCCTCGTCTCCCTGTTCGAGAGACATATTGCACAGACTTGTTTGTTTTTCAAACTTGTTCGCCAAAGGCCACATCATGGCGTTTCGACTGGGCGTTCGGGGCGACCGCCCGACCGGCGCCCTTAAGGTCGACCGCTTCGTTAGAAACGAAAAACGCCCGGGATCCTAAGACGCCGGGCGAAGATCGATGAGGGCGGCCCGTCGGGCGCGCGATCAGCTGTTCGGCGGCGCCGGGCTGGTGGCGGCGGGCGGCGCGGCCGGGGTCGCCTGGGTGGTCGCCGGTTCGCCGACGGCGGGGGCCTCGCCCGTCGCCTCGGTGGCGGGGGCGCCCTCGGCGGGGGCGGCTTCACCCTCGGCGGGGGCGGCGGCGCCAGGCTGGCGGGCCGGATCGGGCGCGGGGATGGCGAAGCCGCTCGAGCCCTGGCTGCGCAGCCAGGCGATCAGATTGATCCGGGTCTGGGTGTCGCGGATGCCGGCGAAGGACATCTTGGTGCCGGGCACATAGCGGGCGGGGGCGGTGATGAAGCTGTTCAGCTGGTCATAGCCCCAGGTCGGCGCCTCGGCCTTGTGCTTGGCCATGGCGTCCGAATAGGCGAAGCCGGCGCGGTGCATGACCGGGCCGCCCACCACCCCGTACAGATTCGGGCCGATGCCGTCCGCCCCGCCCTGCGTCGCGTTGTGGCAGGCCTGGCAACGGGCGAAGGCGGCCTCGCCGGCGGCCAGGTCGGCGGTCGGCAGGACCGTGCCCCAGTCCGGCGGCAGCTCGGCCTGTTCGGCGCCGGCGACCTCATCCGGCGCATCGACGAAATAGCCCATCTTTTCCGGCGGTTCGGAATGATAGATCAGGCCCGACGCCTGTTGAACGACCAGGATGACGAAGGCCGTCCCCAGAGCCGCGCCGAAAATCTTGTTCCACTTTAGATCGCCGCTCATGCGCGTCGTCTCACCCGTCCCTAGGTTTCCCAACTTCCCCGTCTTGCGCAGAGAAGCCTTCCTTGCCGGATCACGTCTTGCACGGTAGCGCAGGGTTCGCAACCGGCGCGACGAACGCGACGGCGCCGCTCGACCAGGACAGGCCCCGCCAGACCCATGAATCCTCTGATAATGATACCGGCTCGCATGGCCGCCACCCGCCTGCCGAACAAGCCCCTGGCCGACATCGGCGGCCGGCCGATGATCGTGCGGGCCTATGAACAGGCCGCCGCCTCGGGCCTGCCCGTCGTGGTCGCCGCCGGCGATCCCGAGATCGTGGCCGTGGTCGAGGCGGCGGGCGGCCGGGCGATCCTGACCGACCCCGACCTGCCGTCCGGCTCTGACCGCATCCGGGCCGCCGTGGACGCCATAGACCCCGAGGGCGATTTCGACGCCGTGATCAACGTCCAGGGCGACATGCCCTTCGCCGATCCGGGCCTGGCGACCGCCTGCGCGGCCGTGCTGCACGGCGAGCCGGCCTGCGACATCGCCACCCTGGTCGCCGCAGAGGCCGATCCGTCGGACCGGGCCAATCCCGATGTGGTCAAGGCGGTCCTGGCCCTGAAAAGCAACGAATGGGGCGAGGCCGAGCGTCAGGGCCGCGCCCTCTATTTCACCCGTTCGACCCTGTATGGCGATGCGCCGATCTGGCGTCACATCGGCGTCTACGGCTATCGCCGCGCGGCCCTGAACCGCTTCTGCGCCGCGCCCCAGTCGCCGCTGGAGAAGCGCGAGAAGCTGGAACAGCTGCGGGCCCTGGAGATGGGGATGCAGATCTGGGCCGCCGTGATCGACGAGGCGCCCCTGTCGGTCGACAATCCCGCCGACCTGGAGGCGGCGCGGGCGCTGGTCTGAGGGCAGATAACGTCTCTACCCTACGCCTCCTCCGCCCAGGCCTTGATCAGGCTGTGGGCGATGGCGAAGGGCGGCGGGGCCTGAATGGTCGGGTGGGCGCCGGCCAGAACCGCCCTCGCCTCGGCCCGCGTCAGCCAGGCCACGCTCTCCAGCTCGGTCTGATCCGGCCGGGCCTGGTCGTCCGAGACCTCGGCGATCAGGCCGATCATCAGCTGTGACGGGAAGGGCCAGGGCTGACTGGAGTGATAGACGGCGTCGATCACCGTCAGGCCCGCCTCTTCCTTGACCTCGCGGGCGCAGGCCTCCTCGATCGACTCGCCGGGCTCCAGGAAGCCCGCCAGGGCCGACATCCGCCCCGCCGGCCAGGCCGCCTGGCGGCCCAGCAGACAGACCGGCTCGGCCCCGCCCTTATAGACCGGCAGCATGATGGTGACCGGATCGACGCGCGGGAAATGCTCGGTCCCGCAGGCCGGGCAGCGCCGCTTCCACCCGCCCGAAGCCGTCTCGCTCAGTGTGCCGCAGTTGGCGCAGAAGCCGTGTTTGCGGCGCCAGTCGAACAGGCTCTTGGCCCCGCCGGCCATGGCCGCGTCCTGGGCCGGCAGAATGGCTGCGGCGGCGCGCATCTCATGAAAGGCTCCCAAGCCTTTCACCGGCCCCTCGGCCGGATCGACGGAGCCCTCGAACTCGACGGCGAAGACCGGCGCTTCCTTCCAGAGCCCGAGAAAGACGTCGCGATCCGGAACCATGTCGCGGGCGTGTTTCAGCGACAGCCAGGCCAGGCGCGGCCCCTCCGCCGTCTCCTCGACCAGGGGCCGCCCTTCCCACAGCACCATGCACAGGGCCTCGGGATTGGCCTCTTGCTCCGCCAGCCAGTCGGGGTCGTTGCGAAGATCGCCCGCGCGGTCGAGCGGATTGCCGGAGAAGACGTTCTGATGAGCCATGCGGCCTTGTAACCCTTGATTCCGTCCGCCGCACCCGTCATATCTCCCCTCGGAGATCGCGGGCGAAGGCTTCGCCAACCTGGTCAGGGCCGGAAGGCAGCAGCCACAACGAATTCCCCTTCGGGTCGCGGTCTCTACTTCCTTTGTTTGTGCGCTAACACTCGCCGCGCGGCGGCTCGCTGCTTGAGCGCGTTTGGTGCGCTAACGCTTGCGACGCGGTCGCTCGCGGCTTGAGCGCGTGTGTTCGCGTCCCTCTCCCGCTTGCGGGAGAGGTGGCCGGGCGTCCGCAGAGCGGACCAGGGTCGGAGAGGGAAGTTTTCCTTCAGGACACGTGACTTCCCCCATCGTCAGGCGTGTCGCTGCGCGCCACGACCTGACACTTCCCGCGCAAGCGGGGGAAGGTCCGAAGGAAGCCCTTCGCCCCGCCGCTCACCCGCTGTAAGACTTCGCCCATGAGCGACAACGACCCGAATCTCGACGGCCCGCCCTGGGAAGAGGACGACGTCGTCGAGCGCGACGAGAACACCGACGACATGTTCGGCGCCTCCGCCCCGGCGGCCGGGCCCGTCCCTGCGCCTGCGCCGGCCGCGCCGCCGCCTGTCGCCGCCGTCAGCGAGGATCAGGCCGACGACGGCGCCGCCTATCAGGTGCTGGCGCGCAAATACCGGCCGCGCACCTTCGAGGATCTGATCGGTCAGGAGGCGATGGTGAGGACGCTCACCAACGCCTTCGCCACCGGGCGGATCGCCCACGCCTTCATGCTGACCGGGGTGCGGGGCGTCGGCAAGACGACCACCGCCCGTCTCTTGGCCCGCGCCCTGAACAATGAGACGGAGACGATCGACCGTCCGTCCCTGACCCTGACCGCCCACGGCCGGCACGACGCCGCCATCATGGCCGGCCAGCATATGGACGTGATGGAGATGGACGCCGCCTCCCACACCGGGGTCAACGACATCCGCGACATCCTGGAGAGCGTGCGGTATGCGCCGGTCGAGGCCCGCTACAAGGTCTATGTGCTGGACGAGGTCCATATGCTGTCGACGCAGGCCTTCAACGCCCTGCTGAAGACGCTGGAGGAGCCGCCGCCCCACGCCAAATTCATCTTCGCCACCACCGAGATCCGCAAGGTGCCGGTGACCATCCTGAGCCGCTGTCAGCGCTTCGACCTGCGCCGGGTCGAGCCCGAGATTCTGGTCGATCACCTGGGCCGGATCGCCGAGCGGGAGGGGATGAAGATCGAGCAGGACGCCCTGGCCCTGATCTCGCGCGCAGCCGAGGGTTCGGTGCGCGACGGCCTGTCCCTGCTGGACCAGGCCCTGGTTCAGGCCGAACGGGGACAGGTGGTCAAGACCGAGACAGTGCGCGACATGCTGGGGTTGGCCGACCGCAGCCAGACCATCGCCCTGTTCGAAAGCGTCATGGCCGGCCGCACGCCCGAAGCCCTGGAAAACTTCCGCACCCTTTACGGCTACGGCGCCGACCCGGTGCAGGTGACCAACGACCTCTTGGAACACTGCCACGCCGCCTCGGTGGCCAAGATGCTGGGGCCGAACGCGACCCGACTGCCCAATGACCAGGCGCAGAAACTGGCCGCCCTGGGCGCCGCCATCCCGGCCGCCACCCTGTCGCGCACCTGGCAGATGCTGCTGAAGGCCCTGGACGAGGTGCGGCGCGCGCCCAATCCCGCCGATGCGGTCGAGATGGCCATCGTCCGCCTGGCCTACGCCGCCGACCTGCCGGGACCGGAGGAGGCGTTAAAGCGGCTTCAGTCGGGCGAGCCCTTCGGGGGCGGATCGGCCCCGCGTGGCGGCGGCTCCGGCGGCGGGGGCGGGACCTCGGCCCAGCTGGCCGCGCGGCCGGTCATGGCCCCCGCCCTGCCCGATCCCCAGACCTTCGAACAGGTCGTGGCCCTGATCGGCGAGAAGCGCGAAGTCGGCCTGCAGATGGACGTGGAGCGGTTCGTCAAACCCGTCTCGTTCAAGCCCGGCGCCATCGTCTATGAGAGCGTTGAGGGCGCGCCGGTCGAACTGGCCCGGCGGCTGGCCGGCCGGCTGAAGGAATGGACCGGCCGCACCTGGCTGATCGCCGCCAACGGCCAGGGCGGCGGCGACACCCTGATCGAACGCCAGAGGAAGGAACGGGCCGCCGAGCGCCAGAAGATCGAGGCCGATCCCTTCATCAAGGCCGTGCTGCTGGCCTTTCCCGGCGCCCAGCTGGGCGAGATCAAGACCATCGCCCCAACCGTCGTCACGCCCGAAATCCCCGACGTCGCCGAGGATGACGACGAGGACTGACCGAGGGTTCAGCCTTCCAGGGAGATGACCGGCCCGGCCTCGACCGGGGCGGACCGGCGTCCGCCGCGGCGGCGCTTCAGCCAGGCGCGGACGCGCGACTGGATCCGGTCGTCGACGGCGAAGTGGAAGGCGAAGGCGAAGGCCACAGCCGCCAGGACGCCGCAGCCCCACAGAACCCACTGGGCCGGCTCAGACAGGGCGAAGCGCGCGTTCGCCGCATTGACCACGCCGAACCAGGCGATGCGGACCACTTCGTTGGAGATGAACATGGAGAAGGAGACCAGGGCTGCGGTCTCCACCAGCCTGGACGGGCGGCGCACCGGCACGGCGCCGGCGGCCAGGATGATCAGCGAGATCATCGCCAGCGAGACCAGGGCGGTCTTGCCGAAGGCCTGGGCCACGACCAGGCCGCAGAAGGCGGCGATGCCGATCCAGCCGGCGAAGCGCGGATGGATCCACACCGACTGGGCGAACCAGGCCAGGCTCATGCCCAGGACGAACAGGGGCAGGGCCCGGATGAAGCCGTAGCCCATGGGCATCTGATAGACGGGATAGGCCAGAAGGCTCCAGCACAGCTGGTTGGCGACCAGATAGCCGCCGATCCCCAGGGCCAGGGCGCTCCACGGCCCCAGCCGCGTCAGGCCGCGCAGGATCCAGGGGAAGCACAGATAGCAGCCGATCAGGGCCGAGATCGACCAGGTCGGCGCGTTCCAGCCCAGGCCGCCGTACACCCCATAGGACTGAACCAGCAGCAGCTGGGCCGGCAGCTGGTCCCAGCGGAACCATTCGGGATTGCGGGGCGCGATCCCGACCGAGGCGCTGAGCAGCACCAGGGCGACCAGAGACAGGCCCAGGATCAGATGGGCCGGGACGACCCGCAACACCCGCTTCAGGACGAAGTCGCCGTGCGACATCCGCCCGCCGCCGACCGCCGCCCCATAGACCCGCATCAGCACATAGCCGGAATCGATCAGGAAGAAGTTGGTCAGCAGGAAGCCGCCGCGTTCGAACACCGGATGAACCGCCTCAGCCAGCGGGACCGGGCCGGCCGCCTGGAAGTGGTGCAGAATGATCAGGAAGGCCACAATGAAACGCAGGGCGTCGAGCCAGCCGCCCCGAGCGATCGGGGTTGTCTCATTCCGGGTCGAAATCAGGGTCCAGGGCACGGGGAAGGCCTCCTTGGCCCCCTCCCCCGCAAGAGACGGGCCGGGTTCAGCCCCGGACCAGCCTCAGGAACTCTTCGCGGGTGCGCGGATCGTCGCGGACCACGCCGATCAGATGGCTTGTCGACAGGCTGGCGCCCGGCGCATTGACCCCGCGCAGGGTCATGCAGCTGTGCTCGGCCTCGATCACCACCCCGACGCCGTGCGGCTTCAGCACCGTGTTGATGGCCTCGGCGATCTCAGCGGTCATCTTCTCCTGGATCTGCAGGCGCCGGGCGAAGCCGCGCACCACCCGCGCCAGTTTGGAGATGCCCACCACCCGGTCGGTCGGCAGATAGGCCACATGGGCCCGGCCCACGACCGGCAGCATATGGTGTTCGCAGAAGCTGACGAAGCGGATGTCCTTCAGCACCACCAGCTGATCATAGCCGCCCGTCTCCTCGAAGGTCTTCTCCAGATAGGACAGAGGGTCGGTCTCATAGCCCGAGAACAGCTCGCGATAGCTGCGCGCCACCCGCGCCGGCGTCTCCAGGAGACCCTCGCGGTCGGGATCGTCCCCCGCCCATTCGATCAGGGTGCGCACCGCCGCCTCGGCGTCGGCCTGGGTCAGACGGGAGGCGCGGGCGGTCTTGGGGGGGACGTCGGTCATGACAGGGCCTATAGCGAGCCGAACACGAAAAGCAAAAATCCTACCCCTTACGCTGCGGCGACGCGGTCAGACGCCGGACCGGGAAAAACAGTGTCCGATGTGTCCGATGTGTCCGGAAATCGGCGGCGGGCGCGAAAAAATGTGTCCGATCTGTCCGATGTATCCAAGTTGCGCGCCGCATCTGGTCCATAGGAGCGCCTTCCGCAGAAGGTCAGGAACAGCCGTCCATCTACTCGTCGATTCGATCTGGATTCTGGAGCGACTTGCGATCGTGCGACGCCACTCTGCGCTCAACCTTCTTTATGTCTTCCGCAGCAGGCAGGGCCTCCGGCCGAATGCCGCGGTCCAAAAGGGTTTTTCGGACTGCCTTGTTGTTGGTGACATGTTCGGAAGAAATGGCGCCTTCCGTTCTCATGGCGTGGGCGCGGGCGTTGAAGATGGTGATTTCTGTCGCGAAATCCTTGGCCTTCAAGATGATGGTGGGCGCAAAATCCGCGAGGGGACGGCTGTCCGGCACCTTCCATGTCGCCTTCATCGCCTGCGTTGATCGGCCGAACAACGCGCCGTCGCCCTTGCTACGGATTAGAGCGAAGTTCTGGTTCTCGCCGGTTTGTTCATAGATAATTCCGGACAGCTCTTTCTCCGTCTGCGTCAACTTGCGGCGAGCAAGCAAACGCTCCACTTCGAGCATGCGCTGTTCCACCAACTCGGCTCGACGAGTTTGAATGGCGAAGTAGCTTTGCGCAAAAGCGATCTCAGGTTTCGCAGAATCGCCGTTCTGAGCCACCAGATAACATGCGAACCGTGTGAGCATCACGTCATCGATCTGGCGTCGCCCGCCCGACCCCAGGTCGACCATTTTGTTGACGTCAACAAAATGGTGCCCGATCTCGTGTCCCGAGAGCTCACAGGCCGTCTTGGCCTTTGACAGGACGTTCTGGAAATTCCGCCACTCGGCGTATCCGAGCAGATGTTGAACGTCTCGCCCAAGCCAATAGTCCACGCCCGCGTCCGTCTGTTGTGCGTGACCTTCGAAGGTCTCGGTCAGATGAGCGATCACCTCCCTCTTCATATCGCCCCTCCTCGATGACAGCGCGCCCCAATATCGCAACCCATGATAGAACAGACAAGAGAGGCTGGGGTTCAGGAGATCCGCCACCGTTATCTCCCCGTTAACCATCCTCCCGGCATTTTCTGCCCAGTGTGTTTTGGGAGTCTCGGCCGATGAACGGCGCGGAAGTTCTGGATGTGGGGCGTGACGCCATCTGGCTGACGATCCAGCTGTGCCTGCCGGTGCTGATCGTGGGCCTGGTGGTGGGCGTGGTGATCGGTCTGTTTCAGGCCCTGACGCAGATTCAGGAACAGACCCTGATCTATGCGCCCAAGATCATCGCCATCTTCGTCTCCCTGCTGCTGTTCCTGCCGCTGATGGGCGCCCTGTTGGGCGGCTTCATGCGCCAGATCGCCGCCCGCATCGCGGGCATGTAGGGTGGGCGGGTCCGAGACGCGGGGCGTCTGATGGACGGCTGGGCCACCGCCGACCAAGTCTGGGCCGGCGGGCTGATCTTCGCCCGGATCGGGGCGATCCTGATGGTCATGCCCGGCTTCGGCGAGGCCTATGTGCCGCCGCGCATCCGCCTGTCCCTGGCCCTGCTGATCAGCCTGGTGCTGTGGCCCGTGGTGCGGGCGGGCCTGCCCGGCCTGCCCGACGGCCTGGGCGGCATGGTGGGCTGGATCATCCGCGAGGTGACGACCGGCCTGATGATCGGCCTGTTGCTGCGCCTGTTGATGACGGCCCTGACCACGGCAGGCGAGATCGTCTCCTTGCAGACCACCCTCAGCTTCGCCCAGACGGCCAATCCGCTGCAGGCCCAGCCGGGATCGACCATCGCCTCGTTTCTGATGCTGTTCGGGGTGACGCTGATCTTCGCCACCGACACCCACCATCTGTTCATCGCCGGCATGGTCGGCTCCTACAAGCTGATCGCCCCGGCCCAGCCGCTGATGATGAACGACTTCACCGCCATGGCGGTGCGGACCGTGGGGGACAGCTTCCTGTTGGGGGTGCAGCTGTCGGCGCCGGTTCTGGTCTTCGCCCTGATCTTCAACCTGGCCTCGGGCCTGGTGGCGCGGGTCATGCCGTCGTTCCAGGTCTATTTCGCCGCCGCGCCCCTGAGCGTGATCCTGGGTCTTTCGATCTTCGCCCTCAGCCTGGGGGCGCTGGGGACCGTCTTCATCGACCGCTATCGACGCCTGGGCGAGCTGTTCGCGGCCGGGGTGATGGGAGGCGCCGGTGGCTGAAGGCGCCGATCCCGAGTCGAAAACCGAAGAGGCGACACCCCGAAAACTTGAGGAGGCCCGCAAGAAGGGCGACGTCGCCAAGTCCCAGGACGTGGGTCAGGTGCTGGCGCTCGCCGGGGCGGCCTCGGTGATCCTGGGGGCCGGGGGCTGGTTCGCCGGGTCCATGGCCGAACAGCTCCTGCCCTTCATCGCCGCCCCGCACCAGATGCTGGGCATGCTGGATTCCGGAGCGGGGACGCAAGTGTTGGCCCGCGCCCTGTGGGCCATGACCCCGTTTCTGGGGGCGGTCATGCTGGCCACCATCATCGGCGGGGCGGGCGGGCATCTGGCCCAGTCCGGCCTGATCTTCACCGGCGAGAAGCTGAAGCCGCAGTGGTCGGCGGTGAACCCCCTGTCGGGGTTCAAACGCATCTTCGGGCCTGACGGCCTGATGCAGTTCGTCAAGACCCTGATCAAGCTGATCGCCGTGTGCGTGGTGTGCTGGATGGTGCTGAAGCCCCACACGCGCGAGTTCGAGAACCTCGTGACGGTGAGCCCCCTGGCCCTGTTGCCCCTGGCGCGGGACATGGCCCTGGCCCTGTTCGTGGCGGCCATCATCCTGCTGGGAGCCACCGCCGGCGCCGACTTCATCTGGCAGAAGATGCGCTTCGCCAAGCGGATGCGGATGACCAAGGAAGAGCTGAAGGAAGACTATAAGCAGACCGAGGGCGACCCGCACGTCAAGGCCAAGCTGAAGCAGATCCGCATGCAGCGCAGCCGCCAGCGGATGATGGCCAATGTGCCCAAGGCCACGGTGATCGTGACCAACCCGACCCACTATTCGGTGGCCCTGCGCTATGAGCCGGACCAGGGGGACGGGGCGCCGGTCTGCGTCGCCAAGGGGGTGGACGCCCTGGCCCTGCGCATCCGCGAGGTGGCCAAGGAACACGACGTGCCCATCGTCGAGAACGTGCCTCTGGCGCGCGCGCTCTACGCCACCGTCGAGGTGGACGAGGTGATCCCCAAGGAGCATTTCGAGGCCGCCGCCAAGATCATCGGCTTCGTCTTCCAATCGCGAAAACGCCGGTAACGCCGCCGTAAGGCTTGCCGCCCGATTTCAGCGTATGATCAGCCTACTGATTCGCGAGGCCGCATGACGCCCAACCGCCGTCTTTCGTTCGACCTGCTCTCGGCCGTGATGGCTTTCGGGGCGGTGGCGACGGTCGCCGCCCTGGCCTATCCGGCCTTTCGGGCCAATCCGACCTCGGCGCCGGGCCTGATCCTGATCGTCACCGTGGGGCTGATCGCCCTGATCGCCCTGTTCGGTTTCCGCCGGGCCGAGACGGTCCAGCCGTCCAGCGACGTGGCGGTTGAACTGCTGGACGCCATGGCCGAGCCGGCCGCCCTGGTGTGGGAGACGGGCCAGGTCCTGGCCTTCAACGGCGCCTGGGCCGAGGCCAACGGCGCCACCACCGCCCTGCCCCGCGGCAAGTCGGCCCAGGCCCTCTATATGGCCTTCGCCCAGGCGCGGCGGGGCGAGCCGGGCCACGCCATCGTCCAGATCGGGGCGCGCGAGTTCGAGGTGGTGATCGGCCGGGCCGGCCCCGACCGGTTCCTGATGCGGGCCGCGCCCGAGGCGGTCCTGCCGCTGGCCGCCGTTCCGGCCCAGGCCCAGGGGACGAACGGCGAGGCCCGCGCCATGGCCGCCGGCGCCCCGTTCGGCTCGGCCGTCGTCGCGGGTTCGGACCTGTTCGCCGGCCGGGCGGAAGAGGCCAATGCGGCCCTGGCGATCCTGACCGGACCCAACGCCGCGCGCGACGCCGCCTTCGGCCATCTGTTCGATCCGACGGGCGTGGTCGAGGCGCGGGCCAAGCTGGCGGCCGGGTCGTCCGGCCCGATCGAACTGGTGGCGCGGGCCTATCCCGACAAGATGCTGCATCTGTATGTGGCGCCCGAGGGCGAGCGCCAACGCATCTGGCTGTTCGACGTCTCGGCCCAGAAGTCGATGGAGCTGCAGCTCAGCCAGGCCCAGAAGATGCAGGCCGTGGGCCAGCTGGCGGGCGGGGTGGCGCACGACTTCAACAATCTGCTGACGGCCATCCAGCTGCAGCTGTCGGGCCTGCTGGAACGGCACCCGGTCGGCGATCCCTCCTATGAGGGGCTGAACGAGATCCGCCAGACGGCCATCCGGGCGGCGGACCTGGTGAGGAAGCTGCTGGCCTTTTCGCGCAAGTCGACGGTGCGGCGCGAACGGCTGGACCTGGGCGAGCTGGTGGGCGAGTTCGCCATACTGCTGCGCCGGCTGCTGCGCGAGGACGTGCGGCTGGAGACCGACTACGGTCGGGACCTGCCGATCGTTCTGGCCGACAAGAGCCAGCTGGAGACGGCGGTGATGAACCTGGCGGTCAACGCCCGCGACGCCATGCGCGGCGTGGTCGAACCCGGCGACGCCGTCGTGACCATCACCACCCGCCGCCTGACCGCCCAGCAGGCGCGCGAAATGGGCTGGGCCGCCGCCCCGACCGACGAGGTGGCCCTGATCGAGGTGTCCGACACCGGCCCCGGCGTGCCGCCCGAACTGGTGGACAAGATCTTCGAGCCCTTCTTCACCACCAAGGCGGTGAACGAGGGCACCGGCATGGGCCTGGCCACCGTCTACGGCATCGCCCAGCAGGCCGGGGGCCATATTTCGGTCAGCAATATCGAAGGCCCGCACGGCATGAGCATGGGCGCGGCCTTCCGCATCTTCCTGCCCGCCGCGGGCGAGGCGGAACTGGCCGAGGTCCAGCCGGTCGAGGTCAAGGTCAAGGCGCCGCGCGACCTGTCGGGCGCCGGCCGCATCCTGTTCGTCGAGGACGAGGATGCGGTGCGCGGCATCGCCGCCCGCCTGTTGCGCCAGCGCGGCTATGAGGTCATCGAGGCCGCCGACGGCGAGGAGGCCCTGATGCTGGCCGAGGAGCACGCCGGACAGATCGACATGATGATCTCGGACGTCATCATGCCCGGCCTGGACGGCCCGTCCCTGCTGAAGAAGGCGCGCAAATATCTGGGCGACGCCCCGGTCATGTTCATCTCGGGCTATGCCGAGAGCGATTTTTCGGACCTGTTGCAGGACGAGGCGGGGGTCTCCTTCCTGCCCAAGCCGCTGGACATCAAGACCCTGGCGGAGCGGGTCAAGCAGGAGCTGCACGCGGGCTGAGCCTTATCGGCTCGGAATCAGTTCAGGCGATCCGATCAGGCGGCGCGGCGGACGGCGGCGGGGGTCTTCACATAGAGACCCTGACGGCCGCTGACGGGGCGGAAGGCGACCGTCTCGCCTTCCAGCCGCTCATCCAGGCCCAGGAACAGACAGCCGTCGTCGACCAGGCGGCGCTCCAGCCCGTCCAGCAGCCGGGCGCGGCGCGACGGCTCCATATGGGTCAGGACGTTGCGGCAGAAGATGACGTCGAACCGCATCTCGTCCGTCGGCTCGTCCAGCAGATTGGCCCGGCCGAACCGGACGATCTCCGCCAGTTCGGGACGCACCCGCCAGTTCTCCTCGTCCGGTTCGAACCAGCGCAGCATGGCCCGCGCGTTCAGGCCGCGCTGAATCTCGAAACCGGTGTAGAGGCCCGCGCGGGCCTTATCGATCGCACGCTGCGACAGGTCGGTGGCGACGATCTCGGCCGCAGCGCCGGACGCCTTGGCCGCCATGGCGATGGACCAGGCCTCCTGCCCGGTGGAGCAGCCCGCCGACCAGAGGCTGACCCGCCCGCCGGGCCGCGCCTTGGCCAGGGCAGGCAGAAGCTCCTGTTCCAGGACGTCGAAGGGGGCGCGGTCGCGGCGGAACCAGGTTTCGGGGTTCAGCAGGGACTCGATCACCGCCCAGCCGAGGGAGGCGACCGGATGGGCCCACAGATTGGCCAGCAGGGCCTCGACATTGGCGTAGCCTTCGCGCCGCGCGATCGGCCCCAGACGATGCTCGGCCAAATTCATGCGATCCCGCGTCAGCCTGTAGCCGGCGCGGGTGGCCAAGAGTCCCTGGAGCTTGTCGAAGTCCTCGGGAGTCATGCCGCGATCGCGCCGACCTCCGTCAGCTTGGATTGAAGGATCTCGCCGTCGAACGGCTTCATCACATAGTCATCGGCGCCGGCCGCAAGAGCCTCCGCGATGCGTTCGGGCCGGGTTTCGATGGTGCAGAACAGCACCTTGGGCCGTCCGCCCTCGGGCAGGGCGCGCAGACGCCGCAGAAAGGTCAGCCCGTCCATCACCGGCATGTTCCAATCGACCAGGATCATGTCGGGCGTGACGCCGGTGCAGTAGGACAGGGCCTCGGCCCCGTCCGCCGCCTCATCCACCTCATAGCCGAAGCCTTCGACGATCCGACGCGCCACCTTGCGGATGATGCGGCTGTCGTCGACGATCAGGCAGGTTTTGAAGTTCAAGGCGGGCTCCCAGGCGGAGACGATCGGCCGATGTGCGTCGCTTAATATGGCAGATCGCCAGTTAACGAGTCGTTGGGAAACGCCTGTCGGGCGACCTAAAGGGGCATCCGTGCGACCAGGGCGATCCGCTCTTCCTGCACCGCCACTCGCAGGGTTCCGCCCGCCCCCTTGACCGTCAGCCACAGCCAATAGGGCTGAATCCATTGGCCTGGCAGACCCTCGGTCAGGCGCCGGCCGGTCAGGCCGACGACGGCCTCGGGCTTCAGCCGGGCCCGCGCGCCCTCGGCGAATCCTTCAAGAAAGAGGGCGCCGTGCGCGACCCGCGACTGGATCACCGCATTGCCGCCCAGGGGCAGAGCCCCGACCGTCAGATAGGCGAGGTTGGTCAGAGCCCGCGCCTGGGGCTTGGAGAACTCCTGCGCCTCGATTCGCCAGTCCAGAGAGGCGCGACCGCCCGCCGTCATGCCGACCACCAGATCGCGCAGCTCGCGCGCGGTGAACCGCTCGCTGCTGGTCGCCGCGCCGAAGGCCACCCGCGCGAAATGGACCAGGGCCACCATCTTGTTGGCGCTCTGTTCGATCAGGGCCAAGGCGTCGTCGCGCATGTCCTGGGCCGAAGGGTCCTTCATCAGGTCCAGGCCCGAGACGATCGCGCCCGAGGGGCTGATGAAGTCGTGGCACAGTTTGGCGGCCACATAGGTCGCCAGCTCCGTCCCCTCGAACGGCAGGTCCAGGGCGGGCGGGGCGTCGTTTTCGGCGTCGGTCGGGATCATTGAGCCTGCATACTCTCGTCGGCGTTCAGGTCACAGTCAGGAGGCGCAAGAGAAGCTGACGTGATTTGCCGGTTCATGGAACCGGCTCAATGGTCTATCGAGCCCGCAATGACGACCTCCCCCTCCCCCGCGACACCCGACAAGACCCTTTCGCGCGATCTGGCCTCCGGCGCCCTGGCCCTGGCGATCGCCGAGATCGCCGAAGACGCCGCCCGCCTGATCCTGCCCTATTGGCGCAGCGACACAGCCGTCGAGACCAAGTCCGACGACAGCCCCGTGACCCAGGCCGACCGCGCCGCCGAGGCCCTGATCCTGGAACGGCTGGCCGCCCTCTATCCCGGCGTCCAGACGGTGGCGGAAGAGGCCGTCGCCGAAAGCGGCGCCCCGGCCCAAGCCGAGGACTGGTTCTGGCTGATCGATCCGCTGGACGGCACCAAGGGGTTCGTGCGCGGTGGCGAAGCCTTCACCGTCAACATCGCCCTGATCCACGCCGGCCGTCCGGTGGCGGGTGTAGTGACGGCGCCCGCGACGGCGACCACCTGGCGCACCGGCCCCCCCGGCCAGGGCGCCTTCCGTCGCCAGTTCGGCGAACAGCAGGAGGGCGAGGCCCATTCCGGCGCCGAATGGCGGCCGATCAAGGTGCGCGACCGGCCGGCCGAGGGGATGGCCCTGTTGAGCCACAGCGTCACCGACGAGGAGGCCGCGCGTTTGGCCGCCCGGCACGGCTGCACCCGCTGGCAGGGCACGGACTCCTCCCTGAAGTTCTGCCTGATCGCCGAGGGCCGGTTCGACGCCTATCCGCGCTCGGGTCCGACCTCGGAGTGGGATACGGCGGCGGGTCAGGCCGTGCTGGAGGCCGCAGGAGGGCGCGTGCTGGCCGACGACGGCCAGCCTCTGTCCTACGGCAAGCCCCGCTTCCTGAACGGCCCCTTCGTGGCCATGGGCGGCTGAGGCTTCAAAGGCCCGACTGCAACAGCAGCAGGCCCGCGCGTTCGGCCAGGGCGGGGACGCCCATTTCGCGGGCCGTCAGGACGGCCTCGTTCAGGATCAGGTTCAGGCGGCGCGGTTCTGGGCCGCCAAGGCGCCGACGCGCCAGGGCCACACCGGCCAGGCTGATCTGGTCGGCCGCCCAATCGAGCGGGGCGGCGGCGGCCAGACGACGGCGCAGCCGATCCTCCAGCACGTCCAGGCCGGCGCGGTCTTCCATGGCTTCGACCAGGGCGATCTCGCGCGCCAGCCGGCGCTCGCGGACCAGGGCGCCGATGATCAGCCCCTGGCCCTGGGTCAGGACTTCGGCCTGGTTCAGCACCATCAGCGGCAGGGCGTCGCCGCCGGAGCGCAGAACCTGGATCGCCGCCCAGTCCAGCGGGCTGTGATCGGGGGTGAACTGGTCGGCGGCGGCTTCAAACATGGAGCGGCCCTGGTCCTGGGCCTCGGCATGGTCGGCCAGGGCCGCCAGGGCGGACAGGCCGGCGCCGCACATGGCCAGGGCGCGGGCCCGGGTCAGGGGACGGTGATCAGGCGAGGCGCCCTCGACCAATATGCCCAGGTCGCGCCCGGCGTGGTCCAGCAGGCGGGGGTCGCGCTGAATCACCCCGGCCTCGAGCGCGAAGGCGGCCTGATCCAGACGAAGGTCCATATCCTCGCCGGACAGGTCGTGCTGGGCTGCATCCATCAGGGCGGCGGCGTCCATCAGCGCCTTCGCATCGCCGGACAGGCGGGCCTTGCGCGCCTTCAACCGGGCGTGGGTCGCCGCCAGGTCGGCGGCCGTCTTGGATCGGCGCGGACGCCCCGCCCCCGCCACAAGGGCCAGGGCGCGGTCCAGATGAGCCGGATCGCCGCACAGGTCGAAGCGCAGCATCAACCCTTGCGCCTTGGCGCCGGCGGCGCGGGCGGCCTGGTCGTCGCCCTGGGCGTTTCGGACCAGGCTGTCGGCGCAACGGTCGGCGCGGGTCAGGCTGTCGGCCGCCCCGCTGCGGCGGGCGTGCTCGCGCCACAGGGCGGCGGCGCGGACTTCGGTGTCGAAGGGGCGGGCGCAGGAGACGCGGCCGGCGTCGGTGGCCTCGCGCCGGGCCTCGGCGGCCAGGAGATCGACTCCGATCAGTTCGACCCAGCCCAGATCCTCGCTCTCACGAGCCTGGGCGAAGAGTTTGCGAAGATCACGACCGAACTCGAACATAGGATTGAACGCCTTAAAATCCCGGATCGGGACGAAAGACGTCCCTTGCCGTCGGTCTCCTGCAAACGCAGCGCCGCCACGAACGTTCAGCCGCGCCCCAAGCCGACATTTCGGCCTCAGTTCAGGTTCGGCGTCTTGCGCCGACACCGCTGCAGGGCGGCGCGGGCGGCGGGGGCGTCGGCGCTGAGCTGGCGCACCGCCTCGATACGGGCGCGGGTCTGATCCGCCTCGGCCGCGCGGGCGGGCTTGCCGGCCGCCGTCGCCGCCTGCATGGCCGCCAGCGACCAGAAAAGGGCCGCGTCATAGAGGCTGCGGCCCTCGGCGCTTTCTCCGCCCTCCAGCTCGGACGCCGCCTGGGTCAGGCCGGCGCAACGCACCGATTCCTCATAGGAGACCAGACCCGCAGCGGGCGCCTGTTGCAGCATCAGGCCGGCGATGGTCAGCGAGACCCACATCGAATGCTCCAAGACCTTTCCGATAGACGGTTCCGAAGGGACGGCCCCGAACGTCGGCCCTATCAGATCATGTTCATGCGGCGGCGAGAAGGTCGAACTGCGCCCCATTTACACCCCTTTGCGATTAACTGACGCGAAGGGCGAAACCCTGTATGCTGCCGTGCAGCAAGAGGCCCGCCGACGCCGGTCGCGGCGCGGCCCAACGGATGGTCATGCTCTACGCCCTTCATGAACTCGCCTATCAGTCGGCCCTGCCCTGGCGCTTCGGCGCCCAGATGGCGCGCCGGTTCTGGAGCTCGCCGTTGAATCCGGCGGCGGACACGGCCCTGGCCCGCACCGCCTACGCCTCGGCCGAACTGTTCGAGAGCGTCACCCGCCGCTACGGCAAGCCCGACTGGCGGCTGGAGACCATTGAGATCGGCGGCAAGCCGGTCCGCACGGTCGAACAGGTCATCTGGCAGAGCCCCTGGTGCCGTCTGGTCCGCTTCGCCCGCAACATCGGCGATCTGAAGCGCGCCAAAAAACCCGCGTCCGGCCCCGCCGTCCTGATCGTCGCCCCCCTGTCCGGCCATTACGCCACCCTGCTGCGCGGCACGGTCGAGGCCTTCCTTCAGGACCACGACGTCTATGTGACCGACTGGATCAACGCCCGCCAGGTTCCGGTGCTGGAGGGGCGGTTCGACTTCTTCGACTATATCGACCATGTCCGGCGGATGCTGGCCGAGATCGGCGGCCGGCCCCACGTCGTCGGGGTCTGCCAGCCCGGCCCGCCCGTCATGGCGGCCTGTGCGATCATGGCCGAGGACGGCGACGAGAACCGCCCCGCCTCGATGACCTTCATGGGTTCGCCCATCGACGCCCGCCTGTCGCCGACCGTGACCAACCAGCTGGCGGAGGAGAAGCCCTTCACCTGGTTCAAGTCGAACATGATCCACACCGTGCCCCTGCCCTATCCGGGGTTCGGACGGCGGGTCTATCCGGGCTTCGTCCAGCTCTACAGCTTCATGTCGATGAACCAGGAGCGTCACCGCGACGCCCACTGGGACTATTTCACCAGCCTGATCGCCGGCGACGGCGACGGGGTGGAGAAGCACGAGGAATTCTACGACGAATATCTGTCGGTCCTGGACCTGACCGAGGAGTTCTACCTCCAGACCATCGACATCGTCTTCCAGCAGCATCTGCTGGCGCGCGGCCTCTTGGAGCATCGCGGCCGCAGGGTCGATCTGAGCAAGATCGCCGACATCGGCCTGATGACGGTCGAGGGGGAGAAGGACGACATTTCCGGCGTCGGCCAGACCCAGGCGGCGCACGGCCTGTGCCCGAACATCCCCGAGGATCAGAGGGTGCTGTACGTCCAGCCCGGCGTGGGCCATTACGGGGTCTTCAACGGTCGTCGTTTCCGCGAGGAGATCTATCCCCGCGTTCGCGACTTCATCGCCCGGAACGAGGCCCGACTTGGCGTATCGCAACGGTCAGCGGCTGCCGCTTGACGAAGACCGGCCCGAACCCGGTTCGGGTCCGACGCTGAGACTGTCGGTCAATCCGCGCGCGCGGCGGCTGTCGGTGCGGATCGACGCCCGGGCCGGCGAGGCGGTGGTGATCGCCCCGACCGAGCGCGGCCTGGTCCAGGCCGTGGCCTTCGCCCGTTCGAAAAGCGTCTGGATCGCCGAACGCCTGGCCGTGCGCCCCCGGAGCCGGCCGTTGCAGCCGGGCCAGGTCATCGCCCTGCGCGGCCGGCCCGTGCGGCTGGAGGCGACGCCCGGCGCCGGCGCGGCGCGGCTGGTCGAGGAGGGAACCGTCATCCGCTCGGGCGGCGAGGGCGAGGCCTATGCCCGCCGGGTCGAGAATCTGCTGAAGCGCGAGGCGCGCGCCACCCTGGTCGAACGCACCGAACACCATCTGCGGACCCTGGGTCAGACGCCGGTCCAGGTGTCGATCGCCGACACCCGCTCGCGCTGGGGCTCGTGCAGCCCGCACAACCGCACCATCCGCTATTCCTGGCGGGTGATCATGGCCCCGCCCCCGGTCATCGACTACCTCGCCGCCCACGAGGTCGCCCACCTGGTCCACGCCGACCACAGCCCGGCCTATTGGTCGGTGGTCGAGCGGCTGGTGGGGGATCACCGGCCCTGGCGCAAATGGCTGAAGGACCATGGCGCGGCGCTTCATGCGGTGGGGCGGTAGGCGGCGTCCCAGACCCTCTCCCGCTTGCGGGAGAGGTGGCCCGACGTTCGCGCAGCGAACCAGGGTCGGAGAGGGGAGTCTTCTTCCAAGAGGCTAGACTTCCCCCATCGTCAGCCGTCTCGCTGTGCTCGACGAGCTGACACTTCCCCCGCAAGCGGGGGAAGGTCTGTGGGGGCTTCCCCGAAGGATCAGAAGAACAGCGGATCGCTGCGTTTTTCGGCCGGTTGGCGGCCTTCCGGCTGCTGGTCTGGCGGATCGCGCGGCGCCGGCTGGGCCTTGGGCCGGTCCAGCGGCTGTTTCGGGTCCGACGGCGCGGCGGCCTCCGGCGGTTCGGCATAGGGGTCGCCTTCGGCCGCCGGGTCGGTCGGCTGGATCGGCAGACCGTCCTCGCCAATGCCCGACATCAGGTCGCCGATCGGGTCCGGCGCGACCCAGCCCTCGGGCATGGCGGGGCCGTCGGGGATGCGGGGCGCATTCAGGCGCGGCAGGGCCGCCTCCATGAAGCCCTTCCAGATGGCGGCGGGCGAGGAGCCGCCGGTCACGCCGCGCATGGCGGTGTTGTCGTCCTTGCCCACCCAGACGGCGGTGACGAAGCCGCCGGTGTAGCCGACGAACCAGGCGTCCTTATAGTCGGAGGTGGTGCCGGTCTTGCCCGCCAGGTCGCGCCCGGCGATGGCCGCGCTGCGCCCGGTGCCCGAGGTCATGACCCCGCGCAGCATCTGGTTCATGTAATAGAGGGGCGGATTGTTGATGGCCTGACCGCTCTGGCCGCTTGCGCGCTGATAGATGACGCGGCCCTGGGGCGTGCGGATGCGGCTGATGCCGTAGGCCTCGACCCGGCGGCCGCCGTTGGCGAAGGCGTCATAGGCGGTGGCCATCTCCAGCGGCGAGACCTCGACGGCGCCCAGAGCCATGGCCGGCTCCAGACCGATCCGGCTTTCGATGCCCAGGCGCCGCGCGGCGCGGGCGACGCTGTCGCGGCCGATCTGGTCGGCGACGGAGGCCGCCACAGTATTGATCGATTGGGCCACCGCCTGAGACAGGGGCATGGGGCCGGCGAAGGTGTTGGAATAGTTCTTCGGCGACCAGTTGCCGATGGTGACCGGCTGATCGACCACCGGGGTCTGGGGCGTATAGCCGGCCTCGACCGCCGCCAGATAGACGAAGGGTTTGAAGGCCGAACCCGCCTGACGACGCGCCTCGACGGCGCGGTTGAACTGGCTGTCGGCATAGGAGCCGCCGCCGATCATGGCCCGCACCCGGCCGTCGCCGTCCAGGGCCACCAGGGCCGCCTGCTGCACCCCCTTGCCCTCGTCGCGGTCCAGAATGCGGCGCACAGAGCGTTCGGCCGCCGTCTGCAGGGTCAGGTCCAGGGTGGTTTCGACCACCAGATCCTCGGTCGGTTCGCCGACCAGACCCCGGATCGACTGGTCCAGCCAGTCGATGAAATACTGGGCGTGCTGGGTGGCCAGGGTGCGCGACACGATGATGGGCTGGGTCACGGCCTGTTCGCGCTGGGCGGCGGTGATGACCCCGGCCTCCTCCATCTCGTTCAGCACGACGGTGGCGCGGTTGGCGGCCCGCTCGCTCTCTGACACCGGCGAATAGCGCGAGGGCGCCTTCAGCAGGCCGGCCAGAAGCGCGGCCTCGCCGACCGTCAGATCCTTGGCCGACTTGTCGAAATAGCGTTGCGACGCCGCCTCGATCCCATAGGCGCCGGCGCCGAAATAGACCCGGTTCAGATAGAGGGCCAGGATCTCCTTCTTGGAGAATTTCATCTCCAGCCAGACCGCCAGCATCAGTTCCTGCACCTTGCGGCGCAGGTTCTGGTCCGGCGTCAGGAACAGGTTCTTGGCCAGCTGCTGGGTCAGGGTGGAGCCGCCCTGGACCACCCGGCCGGCGCGCATATTGGTGGCCATGGCCCGCATCATGCCGATGGGGTCGAAGCCGGGGTGGTGATAGAAGCGCCGGTCCTCGATGGCGATGAAGGCGGCCGGCACATAGTCGGGCAGGGCGTCCAGATCCGCAGGCGGCGCCATCTGGGTGCCGCGCGTCGCGATCAGGGCGCCGTTGCGGTCCAGATAGGTGATCGAGGGCTGACGATCGACATTATACAGGGTCGAGGTGTCGGGCAGGCCGCGCGCAAACACCGCGAAGAAGACCACCAGGAAGATCAGCCCCCAGACCGCCAGCACGGCGCCCCAGTAGAGCGCCTTCTGCAACGGCGTGCGGGCCGGCTTGTCGCCCCCCTGCTGTCCGCCCCCGAACCCTGGACCCGCCATGACTTTCCTTCAGATGCCGCACTCAGGCGGATTAGCTAATACCGACGTGTACCGCGTATGAACCGCCGCCGAAACGGCTCCGCTCACTTCACGCCAGCGTGAGCGGCTATTTCGCCGAAAGAATGGCGCGGCGAGCCAGCCAGACGCCGGTCTCGGCCCCGTCGCCCTCCACCGACAGCCCGGCCCCCACCAGCAGGGCGCGATAGGCGGCGGGGTCCAGACTGCCGTGATACAGGGGTTCGCCGCGCCATTCGCCGATGGTCTCGCCATGGGCGGGACCGCTGGTGAACATCAGCCGCCCGCCGGGCCCCACCTGGTTCGCCAGGCCGGGCAGGACGCGCATCTGAGCCTCGGGCGTCAGGTGAAACAGGCTGTGCCAGGCCAGGACGCCGTCGAACATCCCGTCAGGCGGCGGATTCCGCATGTCGGCGATCTCCCAGACGCCGGCCGGCAGGGTCTCGCGCGCATGGGCGATCAGAGCCGGCGAGGAATCCCGCCCCACGACCCTGAACCCCCGCGCCAGCAGGGCCGCGCCCATCGGCCAGCCCGAGCCGCATCCGACGTCGAGAAGGCGGGCGTTCGACGGCAGGTCGGCGACGAACCGGTCCAGCCATTCGGGCTCGTTCGGACCGTTCGGTCCCGTATAGAGGGACGGGCCGCGGTCGGCGATCCAGCCCTCGGCGCCGTCCTGATAGAGACCGACCACTCGGTCCGCCGCCGGATGGCTCATCGCGCCAGGAAGGCGTCCAGTTCGCCGTAGAAGGCCTGGGGCTGGTCGAACATGATGAAGTGGGCGCTGTCGTCGATCCGCTTCAGGGTCACGCCCGGCAGGCCGGCGTAAGACATCTGGTAGACGGCGTCGGTGATCTGGGGCGTCATGCGCGGGTCGTTGAACTTGACGTACAGCACCTCGGTCGGGGCGGTGATCTTCGCCAGTTCGGGCCGCAGATCGGTCGCCACCAGTTCGCGGAAGGCGGCGGCCGAGACCTTCTGATCGCTGGTCCGCATGTCTTCCAGCGCCTCTTCGCGGCGGCTTTCGGTATTGATCATGCCGTTGATGGAGGCGGTCGCCTGGGCGACATAGGCCTCGCGCGGGCTGTTCGCCTGGGCGGCCCAGATTTGGTCCGCCACTGGTTTGACGCTGTCGGCCGTGGTTCCGGGCGGGCCGAACATGGCGCCCATGAAGGGGATCATGTCGACCACCATCAGACGGCCGACGCTGTCGGGATGGCGCGCGGCCAGCATCAGGCCGATGGTTCCGCCCATCGAATGGCCGACGACGGCGGGCTTGGGCAGATTGT
This sequence comes from Brevundimonas sp. Bb-A, assembly GCF_009394735.1. Taxonomy (NCBI): domain Bacteria; kingdom Pseudomonadati; phylum Pseudomonadota; class Alphaproteobacteria; order Caulobacterales; family Caulobacteraceae; genus Brevundimonas; species Brevundimonas sp. Bb-A. Next base: position 134,324 of record NZ_CP045456.1, read on the forward strand.
TCTCGCGGATATAGCGGGCGATTTCGTCGGCGACCGGTGCGGCGACGGGGGTCGGGGCGCCCCCGGTCTGGGCGTTGCCTTCGGCCGGGGCGCCGGCGAAGCCCTGGACATGGATGCGGTGAACGCGCCAGCCGACCCCGTCCTGGGCCGTCAGATGATCCACCGTCCCCTGCCAGATTTCCGGCGAAGAGCTGAGGCCGGGGATCAGGATGATGTCGCGCCCGTCCATGTCGCCGTCGATGCGGACGTGGATGCGGTCGGAGGCGAAGTCCGCATGGTGGTGACCGTGCGCCGAGCCGTGCTCGGAATGGGTCCCGTGCCTGTTCTGGGCCTCGGCCTGGGCCTGAACCGTGGTGGCGGCGAAGAGGGCCGCAGCGAAACTCAAGGCGCGAAACATGGCGAAACTCCCCTGTGAAGCCACCCTTATGACGTCTTCACTTTGTATTGTAAAGTTCTCTGAGGACTTCGTGAGGACAGACCCCGCGTCCCTCTGTTATGAGGCGCGCATGAAGCCCGCAGACGCCGCTCCCGTCCAGCCCCCTCAAGCCGAAGCCGCCCCGTCCAAGAGCGGCGCCCAGCCGTTCGGCAAGGGATTCGTCGCCGACGCCTGGTATTTCGTCGCCCTGTCGCGCGACGTCGCCCCGGCCGGGCTGAAACGCTATGAGATCATGAGCGAACCCGTCCTGATCGGCCGCACCCGCGCGGGGGCCGTCTATGGGATGCGCGACATCTGCCCCCACCGCGCCGCCCCCCTGTCGGCCGGGAAGCTGGTGGAGAAGCCCGGCGAGGGCGAGACGATCGAATGCCCCTATCACGGCTGGCGCTTCCGGCCCGACGGGGTCTGCGCCGCCATTCCGTCCCTGGTCGAGGATCAGGCGTTCGAGGCGAACCGCATCAAGGTGCGGTCCTATCCGGTGCGCGAGAGCCAGGGCATGGTCTTCGTCTGGATGGCCTCGGACGCCCGCAATCCGTCAGAACCGGACCATGAGCCCCCCGTCTTCCCCGGCGTCGTCGGATCCGGCCCGAAACTGGTCGAATGGATGGAGTTCGACAGCCATATCGACCATGCCGTCGTCGGCCTGATGGACCCGGCCCACGGCCCCTATGTCCACCAGCAATGGTGGTGGCGGTCCGAACATTCGATGCACGAAAAGGCCAAGGCCTTCGCACCCGTAGACTTCGGCTGGGCCATGGTGCGCCATGCCCCCTCGTCCAACAGCCGCCTCTACAAGATCCTGGGCGGCGCCCCGGCGACCGAGATCACCTTCCGCCTGCCCGGCTATCGCTGGGAGCATATCCAGGTGGGCGAGAAACAGGTCCTGGCCCTGACCTGCCTGACCCCGATCAGCGACACCAAGACCCGCATCACCCAGATCTTCTGGTCCGACCACTGGGTCTTCGACCTGGCCAAGCCCTTCCTGCGCCTGGGGGTGGTCGCCTTCCTGAAACAGGACGGCGGCATGGTGAACCTGCAGAACGAGGGCCTGCGCTACGACCCCGCCCTGATCTGGATCGACGACGCCGACAAACAGGCCAAATGGTACCAGCAGCTCAAGCGCGAATGGACCAGGAGCCGCGCCGAAGGGCGGCCGTTCGTCAATCCGATCCAGCCCACGACCCTGAGGTGGAAGAGCTGACACAAACGACCCTCTCCCGCTTGCGGGAGAGGTGGCCCGGCGTCCGCGCAGCGGACCAGGGTCGGAGAGGGAAGTCTTGCTTAAAGCAAGAGGACTTCCCCCATCGTCAGCCGTCTCGCTGCGCTCGACGAGCTGACACTTCCCCCGCGAGCGGGGGAAGGTCCGGATTACACCCTCAGCCCATGCTCCCCGGCCAGGTCCGCCAGTTTCACCATCGGGCGCGGGCCCCAGTGGGCGATGACTTCGGACGCGGCCAGGGAGCCCAGTTTCCCGGCCTCCTCCAGCGACAGACCGCGCGCCAGACCCAAGAGAAAGCCGGCGGCGTACTGGTCGCCGGCGCCCGTGGTGTCGATCACCTTGGCGACCGGATAGGCGGCGACCGCGACGCGCTCCTCGCCCTTGATCACGACCGAGCCGTGTTCGCCGCGCGTCACGGCGGCGACCTCGACGAGGGCGGCCAGTTTCGCCGCAGCGGCGTCGAAATCATCGGTTTCGAACAGGGCGCCCAGTTCGGCCTCATTGGCCAGGACGATGTCGGCCGACTGTTCGATAAAGCTCAGCAGTTCGGCGCGCCAGCGGGCCACGACGAAGGTGTCCGACAGGGTGATGGCCACCTTGCGGCCGGCCTTGTGCGCGGCGGCGGCGGCGCGTTCGAAGGCGGCGCGCGCCGGGGCCGGGTCGAACAGATAGCCTTCCAGATAGACGATCTGGCTGGCGCCGATCAGGGCCTCGTCGATGTCGTCGGCGAACAGCTGATTGGCGGCGCCCAGGAAGGTCGCCATGGTCCGCGCCCCATCGGGCAGGACGTTGATCAGGCAGCGGCCGGTGCCGAAACCCTGGTCGGCCCCGCCGGTCAGGACCGGGGTGTCGAAATGGACGCCGGCGGCGCGGATGTCGTGGGTGAAGACCTGACCCAGGACGTCGTCGGCCACCTTGCCGATATAGGCCGCCCGGCCGCCGAAGGAGCCGACGCCCGCCACGGTGTTGCCGGCCGATCCGCCAGAGGCCTCGACGCCGGGCGCCATGGCGTCATACAGGGCGGCGCTGCGTTCAGCGTCGACCAGCTGCATCGAGTTGGGGGCCAGGTCCTGGGCCGTCAGAAAGGCGGCGTCGCAGGGGCTGAGCACGTCGACGATGGCGTTGCCGACGGCGCAGACGTCATATTGGGCGGTGTTCTGGGTCATGGGCGCGCCTTAGCGGTTGAAGACCGGCACGTCACCCGAAAACCTATAAGGAAGCCCTTATATGTATCGGCCGGTTGCGATAGGCAGGGCGCATGACCCGGATCGCCGTCCTGACCCCCGACCCCGCCGACAAATCCTACATCGGCCGCTGGCCCGAGGTGTTGGCGCGTCTGAAGGCCACGCTGGAGACGACCGGCGCAGAGATCACGCCCACGCCCTGGACCGACCATGTCGAGGACGCCTCGGGGCTGGAGGGCCATGACCTGATCCTGCCGGTCATCGCCTGGGGCTATCACCGCGACCACGCCCGCTGGCTGAAGGCCTGCGCGACCTGGGCGACGGCCGGCCTGCCGATCGCCAATGCGGCCTCGGTCCTGGGTTGGAATTCGGACAAGACCTATCTGGCCCGGTTGGCGGACAAGGGCGTGCCCATTCCCCCGACCCGCTGGAGCGAGGCGATCACCCAGGACCAGGTGGACGCCGCCTTCGCCGAAACCGGCGCCCCGACCCTCATCATAAAGCCGACGGTGTCCGCTGGCGCCTTCCGCACCCTGCGCCTGACGCCGGGACAGCCCCTGACCGAGGCGCCGGAAGGTCCGGCCATGATCCAGCCCTATCTGAAGTCGATCGAGACCGAGGGAGAGACCTCCCTGCTCTTCTTCGGCGGCCGGTTCAGCCATGCAGTCAACAAGCGGCCGGTCCCCGGAGACTTCCGCATCCAGATCCAGTTCGGCGGCCTCTACACGACCGTGACGCCCGACGCGGCGGCCTTCGCCCTGGCCGAACAGGTGCTGGCGGCGGTTGAGGAGCCGCTGCTCTACGCCCGCATCGACCTGGCGCGCGACGACGCCGGCGCCTGGGTGCTGATGGAGGCCGAGCTGATCGAGCCCGACTTCTATCTGGACCATGACCCGGCGAACGGCTCAGGCTTCGCCGAAGCGGTTCGAAACCGCCTTTAGAAGGCTTGCCACTCGCCTGCCGCAGCGACCAGACGCGGGCGAGGGCGCAGGGTTTCGGCGGCGAAGGCTTCGATCCGGGCCTGGGCTTGGCGGATCGGCGCGGGAGCCGCCTCGCCTTGCCCCTCGGACAGTCGGAACCGGCCGACCAGTTCGGCCAGATCGGTCGCCTCGCGGTCGAGGCTCAGGCTGGCGGCCGTCGATTCCTCGACCATCGCAGCATTTTGCTGAGTGACCTGGTCCATATCGTTGACGGCGTTGTTGACCTCGGCCAGGGCCACGGCCTGTTCCTGGGTCGAGGCGCGGATTTCGGCCATCAGGCGCGTGACGTCATGGATGCGGATGGCGATGCCCGAAAGAGCCTCGCCTGATTCCCGCACCAGTTTGACGCCGGACTCGACCTGAGCGCTGGAGGTGGAAATCAAGGCCTTGATCTCGCGGGCCGAGTCGGCGGACCGCTGAGCCAGGGCGCGGACCTCGGAGGCCACCACCGCAAAGCCGCGACCGGCCTCGCCCGCCCGCGCCGCCTCGACCCCGGCATTGAGCGCCAGAAGATTGGTCTGGAAGGCGATCTCGTCGATGACGCCGATGATCTGGCCGATCTGGGCGGAGGAGGCCTCGATCTGCTCCATGGCGGAGACGGCGCGCTGAACCACGGCGCCGCCGGTCTCGGCCTGGGTGCGGGTCTGGCCCACGACCGTGTCGGCGGACTGGGCGTTCTCGGCGGTCCGACGCACGGTGGCGGTGATCTGGTCCAGGGCGGCGGCGGTCTCTTCCAGTCCGGCGGCCTGACGCTCGGTGCGGCGCGAGAGATCCTCCGCCGCGCTGCTGATCTCATTGGCGCCGGACTGCATGGAGCCGGCGTTGACACGAATGACCGCCACCGCCTGATCCAGGGCGGCGATCGCCCGGTTGAAGTCTTCGCGCAGAACCGCGTATTCGCCGGGGAAGGCGTCGGTGATCCTGTAGGACAGGTCGCCGGCCGCCAGGGCGGACAGGGCGCGCCCGGTCGATTGGACCACCGAGGCCTGGACCTCGGCGGCGAGACGGTCCGCCTCAAGACGCCGCTCGCGCTCGGCCTCGACGGCTGTGATGTCGGTGGCGAACTTGACCACCTTGCACGGCTTTCCGTCGACGTCGAAGATCGGATTGTAGCTGGCCTCGATGACCACGCGCGCGCCGTTCTTGGCGTAGCGGACGAACTTGTCGGCGATGAATTCGCCCGCATTCAGCCGGCGCCACAGGTCGGCATAGGCGGGCGTATTGGCGTCTTGCGGATCGACGAAGATGCGGTGGTGGGCGCCCTGCACCTCATCCAGGCGGTAGCCCATCACGGATAAGAAGTTCTCGTTCGCCTCCAGGATCGTCCCGTCCAGGGCGAATTCGATGACCGCCTGCGACCGCTTCAGCGCCGCGACCATGCCGGTCAGTTCCTGAAGCTCTTGTTGCTGGCGACGCTTCTGCGCTGTGCCGAACATTCCACACTCCTGTGTCTTCGTCGGAGGGTTATCGGCGAGATTGCCTAATGATTGATTATATCAAATTTGATATTTTTGATTTTTTCAGGTTTTGTGCTTAACAACCTGTGTTTGGGTGCGAACTCGCGCCCCCGCGGCGGCTCGAGGAGGGCGAAATGGCGAAGGCGCAGATTGGTTCCGACGGGTTCCGCGATCTGGAGATCGACGCCCAGCTGTGCCTGGCGCTTCAGACCGGAGCCAGTCTGGTGACGCGCATCTATCGACGTCTGCTCGACCCCCTGGGTCTGACCCACCCCCAATATCTGATCCTGCTGGCCCTGTGGGAGAGCGGGCGTCCCCTGACCATGGGCGAGATTGGTCGGCGCACGCACATGGAGACCGGCGCCCTGACGCCTCAGGTCAAGCGGATGGAGGCGTCCGGCCTTCTGACCCGGCGACGCGACGCCGAGGACGAGCGTCGGGTCTGGGTCGAGCCCACCGAAGCGGGCTGGTCCCTGCGTGAGAAGGTGCTGGGCGTGCGTTGCCAGGTGGTGGAGCGCCTCCCCTTGTCCGGCGCCCAGATCGCCGAACTGCGCGCCATCCTGCAGACGATGAATGCGGATATGGAAGCCGCAGAGGCGGCGAACGCCGCCTGAAGCCCCTCAGGGCGCCGCCTCGCCCAGAGCCGCCAGCCCCGCCCGCGACGGACACAGGTCGGCGATGACGCAGGCCAGGCATTTGGGCCGGCGCGCCGTGCAGGTGTAGCGGCCGTGCAGGATCAGCCAGTGGTGGGCCTTGGGCAGCCACGGCTCCGGCACGACCTGGAACAGCTGGGCCTCCACCTTGTCCGGCGTATTGGCGTTGGCCAGCCCCAGCCGGTGCGAGACGCGGAAGACATGGGTGTCGACGGCGATGGCGGCCTCGATCCCCAGTTCGTTCAGCACCACCGAGGCGGTCTTTCGCCCCACGCCCGGCAGGGCCTGGAGATCGGTTCGGTTCAGCGGAACCTCGCCGCCATGTTTCTCCAGCACGATCCGGCTTAGGGCGATGACGTTCCGCGCCTTGCCGCGATAGAGGCCGATGGAGGCGATGTAGGGAACCAGTCCCTCCTCCCCGAGAGCCAGCATCTTTTCCGGCGTGTCCGCGACCTGGAACAGCCGGTCGGTGGCCTTGTTGACCGCGACGTCCGTGGTCTGGGCCGACAGGGCGACGGCGACGACCAGGGTGAAGGGGTTGGAGAAGTTCAGCTCGGTCTTCGGCTCGGGCATGACGCCGGACAGCCGTTCGAAGATGGTCTCGACCCGGTCCTCGTCAGGCGGCCAGCGCAGCACGGGAACCGAGGCGCCGGTCATAACCGCCGGGCGTTTCGGGCCGGGCTTAAGCGGCTTGGCGGCTGTTTTTCTGGCCTTGGTCGGCGTCATGACTCGCTGTCGCCGTCGTCGCGGCGCGGGTCAAGACCCAGGGTCGCCAACCCTTGGGCTTTCAGGGCCGCGTCCGCCGCCCGCTCGCCCTCCATCCAGGCGCCGTGGGCCGTGCCGTAATAGACCGGCGCCGTCGCCTCGCCCGCCAGGAAGATCCGGTCCTCGACCGCGATCCGCAGCTTCGCCCGGTCCCCCGCATGGCCCGGCAGGGCATGGGAATAGGCGCCGCGCGACCAAGGATCGACGCCCCAGTTCGACACCGCCGCAGCCTCCAGCCGCCGCCTCATGTTGGACCCCAGGGCCGCAACCAGTTCGGACACGGCGAAGTCGACCAGGGCGGCGGGCCCCTGCGCCTCCAGCCCCCAGGCCAGGTCGGCGCCGAAATAGGCTTCTATCATCGGCCGTCCGAACGGTCGCAGATGATAGCCGCCGGTCTCGGCCGTGTCGGTCCGCGTCCACAGCTGGGTGTCGGGCTGGAAGTCGCCCGCACCCCGCACCGTCATATGCACCTTGGACGCCAGGCCCAGGGGCACGCCCGCCGTCGCCTCCAGCCAGGCGGGAACCGGCGGATCGATCCGCACAGCCTCGCTGGCGATCAGGCTGTTGGGGACCGTCAGGATCACGGCCCGCGCCGTCAGCTCGCCCCGGCTGGTCTCCAGCCGCAAAAGGGGGCCGGAGCGGTCGATGCGCCGAACGGCGCAGTCGCGCACCACGGCGTCCGACACGGCCTCGCCCAGACGGGCGACCAGCCGGCCATACCCCTCGCGCACTCGCCAGTTCACCCCGGTGTCGCCATAGGCGTCGTAGTCCAGGCTGGACACCTCGGCGAACCGCGCCCCGTTCAGGGCGCCCGAGATGGCGTCCATCCGGGCGTTCCAACGGCAGTCGGGGTCGAAGAAGTCGGAGGCGGGCCGGTCTTCACCCCGCGCCGCCGCTTCGCTTACGCGCTGATCGAAGGCCGCGAAGGCCTCGCCGAACTCGGCCAGGTCGGCGCGCGTAATCTCGTGATCGAAGGCCTGGGTCCGCCACGGCGGCGGGGTCCGGTCCAGGGTCAGGCCCTCGGCCTCCACCCGCCGGGCCAGGACATTGTCGTCGGCCGAGTGCAGCCAGCCGCAGCCCATGTCCAGGCCCTCGCCTTCGACCTGGGCCGTCCAGGCGCGCCCGCCGATCCGGTCGCGCGCCTCCAGCACCAGAACCGACAGGCCGGGCCGCACCAGCCGCCGCGCGGCGGCGATCCCCGCCGCCCCTGCCCCGACGACCGCCACATCGACTTCGGACGGCAGGGGATTCGAAGCTCGGGCGCGGTCGGTCATGAGGCGAGGACATACACGAAAACCAGGCGTGATCGGGCTTCTGGCGATTGGAGATTGGAGATTGGAGATTGGAGATTGATTTTTGGACGGCGACGTCCATTTTAGCGCCGCTTCAAAACGCCGCACCCTCCCCCGGATGTCCCCATGTCCCCTGAACTGAAGAAACGCCTGCCGCTGTTCGCCGCGATCCTCGTCGGTCTCGCCCTGATCGCGGGCGGGATCGTCTGGTGGCTGAACGGCCAGAGGTGGGAGAGCACCGACAACGCCTTCGTCCAGGCCGACACCACCCTGGTCAGCCCCCAGCTGGCCGGCCGGGTGACCGAGGTCCTGGTCGGCGACAACCAGCGGGTCGAGGCCGGTCAGGTCCTGGTCAAGCTGGACGACAGCGACCAGCGCGCCGAACTGATCCGCGCCGAAGCCAATCTTCAGGCGGCCATCGCCGCCGTCGGCAATGTCGACGCCCAGGCCGAGCAGGAGAAGGCGACCGTCGCCGCCCGCGCCGCCGCCGTAGCCCAGGCCCGCGCCCAGGCCGGCCTGGCCCGCGCCGAGGTCGACCGCTACGGCAAGCTGGCCCAGCAGGGCTGGGTCTCGCAGCAGCGGATCCAGACCGAACGCGCCACCGCCGTCACCGCCGACGCCGCCGTGGCCCAGGCCCAGGCCGCCCTGGTCGCCGAACAGCGCACCGCCGGGGTGCTGGGCTCGACCCGCGAACAGAGCGTCGCCGCCGTCGAACAGGCCCGCGCCCAGGTCGAAAAGGCCCGCATCGCCCTGGACCGCACGGTGATCCGCGCCCCCATCGCCGGCGTCGTCGGGGCCCGCAGCGTCCGCCCCGGCCAGTTCGTCAACGCCGGAACCCAGCTGCTGTCGATCGTGCCCCTGACCCGGACCTATATCGTCGCCAACTTCAAGGAGACCCAGCTGGACCGGATGCGGCTGGGCCAAACCGTCGAGATTTCCGCCGACGCCTTCCCCGGCCGCAAGATCGAAGGCCGGATCGACAGCTTCGCCCCCGCCACCGGTTCCGAATTCGCCCTGATCCCGGTCGAGAACGCCACCGGCAACTTCACCAAGATCACCCAGCGCGTACCTGTTCGGATCGTCGTCAGCGGCGCCGACCGGAACCTGGCCCTGCGCCCCGGTCTGTCGGTGGACGTCAAGGTGGATCTGAAGAGCCAGGGCGGCGCGAGCTTCGCCGAAGCCTCCATCGCGGCCCCCCGCCCGTGACCGCCGCCGCCCCCGCCGCCGCCGGCGGGGCCCCGTCCGACGCCAGGGCCCCCGTCGCCGGCCATCCCGAGATCAACTGGACCATGCTGCTGCTGGGCTTCGCCGGCATGGTGGTGGGCCAGTTCATGGCCATCCTCGACATCCAGATCGTCGCCGCCTCCCTGCCCCAGATCCAGGCGGGCGTCGGCGCCTCGGCCGACGAGATCAGCTGGATCCAGACCGCCTATCTGATCCCCGAGGTCGTCATGATCCCCCTGTCCGGCTTCCTGTCGCGGCTGTGGGGCACCCAGCGGCTGTTCCTCGCCTCCTGCGCCGGCTTCGTCCTGATGAGCGTGGCCACCGGCCTGTCGACGTCCATCGACATGATGATCCTGTTCCGGGCCATCCAGGGCTTCGTCGGCGGGGCCATGATCCCGACCGTTTTCGCCGTGGCCTTCACCGCCTTTCCGCCGGACAAGCGGGTCACGGCCAGCGTGGTCATGGGCCTGATCGTCACCCTGGCCCCCACCGTCGGCCCGACGCTCGGCGGCCACCTGACCGAGTGGCTCAGCTGGCGCTGGCTGTTCTTCATCAATGTGGGGCCGGGCCTGCTGGTCCTCTTCCTGGTCGGACGGTACGGGAACTTCGACAAGGGCGACCCGTCCCTGGCCAAGGGGTTCGACTGGTGGGGCCTGGGCCTGATGGCCGCCTTCCTGATGTCGATGCAATATGTGCTCGAGGAGGGGGCCAAGAACGACTGGTTCGACGACACCCATATCCTGATGCTGACGGTCGTCGCCGCCGTGGCCGGGCCAATCTTCGTCTGGCGCTCCCTGACCTATCGCCAGCCGATCGTCGAGCTGCGCGCCTTCGGCAACCGCAACTTCCTGGTCGGCTTCGTCATGACCTTCACGGTCGGCTTCGCCCTGTTCGGCGGCACCTTCCTGTTGCCCCTCTTCCTGGGGCGGGTGCGGGAGTATTCGTCGTCGGAAGTGGGCACGACCATGGTCGTCTCGGGTCTTGCGATGTTCGCCACCGCCCCCTTCGCCGGGCGCCTGGTGCGCCGGATGGACGCGCGGATCCTGATGTTCGGCGGCTTCATGCTGTGCGCCTGGGGCATGTGGGAGGCGCGGATCGTCACCGACGACTGGGGCTTTTGGGAATTCGCCTCGGTCCAGGCCTTCCGCGGGGTCGGCGTCATGCTGGCCATGATCGCCTCGCAGCAGGTGACCATGGCCACCCTGCCGCCGCACATGGTCAAGAACGCCTCGGGCCTGGTCAACCTGTCGCGCAATGTCGGCGGCGCCTTCGGCCTGGCGATCCTGAACACCGGCCTGACCACCAATACGGCCATCCATATGGGCGAACTGACCAGCGGCATCGCCCAGGGCGACCAGGCCATGCGCAACATGATGGCCGGCATGGCCCAGCGCTTCGCCGGCACCATCGACCCGGCCGCTTCGGCGATGAAGGCCGTCTATGGCATCCTGCAGAAACAGGCCACCACCATGGCCTTCGGCGACGCCTTCGCCTTGCTGGGCATCATGTGCGCCGGGGCCGCCTTCGTCACCCTGCTGGCCCAGCCGGTCAAGGCCCAGCCGGGCGCGCCCCCGTCGGACGCCCACTGATGGCGCGCCGCCGGGGCCAGGTCGACGAGAAGAAGAGCGAGGCCATACTGGAGGCAGCCGCCGCCCTGTTCGCCGAGAAGGGCCTGTCGGCTTCGATGGAGGAGATCGCCCGTCTCGCCGGGGTGTCGAAACAGACGGTCTACAACCGCTTCGCCTCCAAGCTGGAGATCGCCCGGGCCATGGCGAACCAGAAGGCCGAGGCGATCGTGGCCCCGCTGCGATCCAGCGGATCGCCCCTGGTCGTGCTCGAAGCCTTCGCCCAAGGCCTGCTGACCCTGGTCTGCCACCCGGACAAGGTCAGTTCGATGCGCGGCGTGGTGCTGCTGTCGGCCGATGCGCCAGAACTGGCCCAGACGGTCTATGAGGCCGGGCCGCGCCGCAGCCTGAGCCTGCTGTCGGCCTGGCTGGCCGAACAGACCCGCGCCGGTCGGCTGAACACGCCTAACCCCGACGAGGCGGCCGAGATGTTCACCGGCCTGGTCCTGGGTCACGCCCATCTGCGGTCTATGCTGAACGTGCCCCAGATCGACGATGAGCGCCGCGCCCATCGCGCCCGAGAAGCCGCGAGGATCTTCGTCACGGCCTATGCGCCGACGCTGGATCAAGCTAGGTGAGACGGTCGCGTAAAGGAGTTCGCCCATGCTGATCCACCTGTCGTCCTGGCCCGAGATCGACGCCCGCATCGCCTCTGACCAGCCCCTGTCCAAGACGATCGTGGTTCCCATCGGCTCCAATGAGCAACACGGCCCGACGGGTCTGCTCGGCACCGACTGGCTGTGTCCCGAGATCATCGCCCATGAGGCCGAGCGCGCCGACGCCGCCCTGACGGTGGCTCCGACCTTCAACATCGGCATGGCCCAGCATCACCTGGCCTTCGCCGGGACCATCTCCCTGCGGCCTTCCACCTTCATGGCCGCCATCACCGACTGGGTCTCGTCGCTGAGCCGGCACGGGTTCGAGCGGATCTATTTCCTCAACGGCCACGGCGGGAACGTCGCCACCATCGAGGCGACCTTCTCGGAAATCTACGCCGAATGGAGCTTCATGGAGGAGGAGCCTCCGTTTGTTCTGAAGCTCAAGAATTGGTGGGACCTGCCGGGGGTCCAGGGCCTGTGCAACCAGATCTTCCCCACCGGCCACGGCATGCACGCCACCCCGTCCGAGATCGCCGTGACCCAGGCCGCCTATCCCGACCGGATCAAGACGGCCGACTACAGCCCTCAGATCGCCCCCAGCGGCCCGATTCGCGACGCCCTCGACTATCGCGCCCGCTTCCCCGACGGCCGCATCGGCTCCGACCCGGCCCAGGCCAGCCCCGAAAAGGGCCGCCGCATCATCGATCTGGCGGTCCCCGCCCTCCTGTCCGACGTCGCGGCCTTCGCCGCCGAGACGCGGCCCCAGGCCGTGTCGGGAGCCGGGTTCTGAGCCGCAGGGCCCGCGTCCCCGCCGCCGTCGCGCCGGTGGTGCTGGGCGCCGAACTGCTGAACGCCTCGGCCCAGGTGATCGCCGCCCGCACCGGGCGAATGGTTCAGGGGCTGACCGATCCGGCCGGACAGGATCTGGCCGAGCTGTCGCTGATGACGACCGAGAAGACCGAGGCCCTGGCCGCCGCCGCCGCCGCCCTGTCGGTTCGCGCGGGCGCCGTCGGCGAACGCCTGGGCCAGGCGGCCCTGGACGAGGGGGCGCGGGCGATGCAGGCCGCGACCGAGATCGCCTGCGCCCTGACCCCCGCCGCGGCCGCCCAGGCCCAGTTCCGCTACGCCCTGGGCTGGTGGAGCCGCGCCGCCGGCCAGACCCTGACCCTGAGCGCCGAACTGACCCAGGCCCAGACCGCCGCCCTGACCCCCATCCACAAGACCGCCGTCGCCAACGCCAAACGGCTGAGGAAGCGCTGAAGCGGACGACTGTCTCCCCCCGCTCTTGCGGGGAGGGGGACCGCGCAGCGGGTGGAGGGGCTCTTACCGCCCCCTGCCTCGTCATCCTCGGGCTTGACCCGAGGACCGGGCGCCGATCGGGCGCTGCGCCAGGATCATCGCACCAGCGGCGGACCGCTCGATCCTCGGGTCAAGCCCGAGGATGACGGCTTGGGGCCCAAAGGCGGACATTGCGAAGGACTGTTTGGGGTGGAAAGCGGACGTTGGAGGGGCGATGTGTTGACCCCTTGTCTAGCCGAAGGCGGGACAGCCGCTCATTCGGCTAATAGCGTGACGCGGTTTAGATTCGGGACACGAATGACAATCACTCTTGGAGCCATCGCCTCAGTCGCTTCGACCATAGCGTCAGTTCTCATCGCCGCCGTAGCGCTTCTGTTCAGCTATCGCCAGAACGTCGGATGGAAGCCAGCCCTTTTGCTTCACAACGCCACAATGGGGCGCGGAGCAGTGAAGGACAAAGACACAACGAATCTCGCCATCACAGTCGAGCTTTGGAATCGCCGCAAGTACCCCGTCGTCGTTACGTGGGTCGCTGCCGATCTCAAGGGCGCTGAGGCTCGCGATGAGCCGTTCACCGGAAGCGATCAGCCCTATGTTCGCGATGGTCGTTGGTCCGTGGTGTACCAGAAGGTCGTCCAGCCGCACGCCTTTCACGAGCAGACGATAACCTTTGGCATCAGCCGCCAATCGCTAGATGCCATGCGGCCTGAGTTTGACGTGCGCGTAACGTTCTACGACCCCATCAAAAACAAGGACGACGTGGTGAAAGGGTGTCATCGCTTCTTCTATCCTGAGCTTGGATGGAAGCTGTCTAAATCTGAGCGCGACGCAGCTAGGGCCCGGTATCGCGAGCTACACCCAGCGCCAACGCCAACGGCCAAAGAGCCTTAGCCGCGCAAGTCACTGTTGGCGCACGCTCGGACGTCCGCAATGGGTCGATTTGCGAAATCAACGTCTGACCTCACAACAGACGCTGCTGCGCCCTCCTGTCTCCTCCCCGCTTGCGGGGAGGGGACCGCGAAGCGGTGGAGGGGTTCTGGACGCCGCAGAGGCCGGCCTTGCGGTTTGGACGGGAGGCGGACCCGAAGGCCGCCTAAGCCGCGCCCGTCCCCTTCTCGCGATGAGGGCACCCCGGCCAGCAGCAGGGGCGGCGCTTGCCGTCGCTCAGGTTCTCGCGGCCCCAGTCGATCCGCTTCAGCCGGGTCTCGGTCTTCTTCGCCGACTCGACCCAGCAAATCCATTCGTTGCGGGCCAGGGGCGTGATCGACATCCAGGTGGCGCAGGCGGCGACGTCACGGCTCACCGCCTCCGCCAGATCGGCGGGCAGGTCATGAACCACGCCTCCGGGCAGGTCTGTCGGATCAGCCATGCCGGGAGGGTCTCAGCCCCTGGCGTGCGACGCAAGCCGTTTCGCCGCCTCCCCGCCGTCAGGCGACCTCGACCACCTTCAGCCTGGGCTTCTTGGCCTTGCCGGGCTTGGCGGGGCGGACGGCCTTCTTGGCGGCCTTTTCGGCCTTCTTGGCTTCCTTCTCGGCCAGTTTCGCGGCCTTCTTGGCGGCCTTGGCCTCAGCCTTGGCGGCGTCGGGGGCGGCGTCGGCGGCGGCGGCCAGTTCGGCCAACTGGGTCAGGAAGGCGTCGCGCTGGCCCTTGGGCAGCAGGGCCATGATCCGTTTGTCGGCGGTCTCGACCAGGGGGCGGGCGGCCTCCAGTCGGGCGGCGCCCTCCGGCGACAGGCGAACCGCCTTGGCGCGGGCGTCCAGGGTCGAGCGTTCGCGCTCCAGGAGGCCCTTGGCGGTCATCCGCGTGACCAGATCGGCCAGGGTGGAGCGGTCGATGCCGGTCATCCGCACCAGCTCGGTCTGGGTCAGGCCGGCCTTCAGCGAGGCGGCCTCAAGCACGGCGAACTGACGCTGGGTCAGGCCGTCGGGGCCCATTTCCTCGGAATAGATGTCCAGCGCCAGCTGCAGCGCCCGGTGCATCAGATGGCTGGGCGAGGTTCCCAGCGGCCCGACCTTCCGCGCCGCCTTGCCAGACTTGACCATATCGACCGTCCCCCGAGTGTCTTTCGTCCGCATGCGTATCAGCGGGGCTTTACGATTTGACGCGAGAAGTATGTCGGTTACGCGACATTTTGTCTGTGAGCTCCCGTCATTCCGCCATCAGAGGCCCGTGTCCGGCGAGATCGGACCCGGCTCTTCGTCCTTGATCATATTCTTCATGATCAGCGGCACCTGGGACAGGCCGAACAGGGAGGCGGCGATCCACAGAACGCCCCGGAAACTGGTCCAGACGTCGTTGGGATTGGGCGTCTCACGCCCCAGGGCATGCCAGACGGCCGTGACGGCCTCAGGGCTGCGGAACACCTCGTTCAACAGGGCGACGGCCAGGAAATAGAGGCCGTAGCGCAGGGTCAAGGTGCGCCAGGCGGCGTCATTGACCCGGAGGGCCGAGCCCAGCAGGGCCTTGAACGGATATTTCTTCAGCGGGATGGAGCCCAGCAGCACCACGGCCAGAAGCCCGTTCTGAACCGTCAGCTTCAGCTTCACATAGAGGTCGTCGTGGGTGAACAGGGTCAGCATGCCGAACACCAGGGCGAACAGGCCGGTGATCAGCGGCAGGGGCGCGAAGCGCCGCTCCACCGCATAGCCGACGACCAGGGCCAGGGCCGAGGCGCCGACCAGGACCCAGGTCGCGAAGATCATGTCGCGGGTGGTGAAATAGCTGATCATGAAGGCGGCGAGCGCCCCGAAATCGACCAGCTGGCGGATCCACTGGCGGTTCTTGCTCTCGGGCGCAGGCGCGGGGGCGTCGGTCATCTCAGTCCTCCAGCCCCACCAGGGAGCGCGAAAAGGCGCGGGCGTCGAAGGGTTGCAGATCCTCCACCCCCTCGCCCACGCCGATCAGCATCAGGGGGGCGTCGGACGCCTGGGCCACGGGCACCAGCACCCCGCCCCGCGCCGTGCCGTCCAGCTTGGTCATCACCACCCCGGTGACGAAGGCGGTGCGGCCGAAGATCTGTTCCTGGGCCAGGGCGTTACGGCCCACGGTGGCGTCCAGCACCAGAAGGGTGTCATGCGGGGCGTCCGGATCGACCTTCTTCAGCACCCGCACGATCTTCAGCAGTTCGTCCATCAGGGCCGACTTGTTCTGCAGCCGCCCGGCCGTGTCGATCAGGACCACGTCGAACCCCTCGGCCCGCGCCCGGGTATAGGCGTCAAAGGCCAGGCCCGCCGCATCGGCCCCGTCGCGGCGGCTCTCGAAATGGGCGCCGGCCCGTTCTGCCCAGACCTTCAGCTGTTCGCGGGCCGCGGCGCGGAAGGTGTCGCCGGCGACGATCATCACCTTGGCGCCCTTGGCCGTCAGATCGGCGGCGATCTTGCCCAGGGTCGTCGTCTTGCCCGAGCCGTTCACCCCGACGAACAGGACCACATAGGGTTTGGGGCCGGACAGGGGATCGAAGGTCGCCTGACGCGGCGCCAGTTCGGCGGCGACCGCCTCGGCCAGGGCCTCCTTGACCTCGCGTTCGGGGGCGTCCTTGCCGAACTTCAGGGAACGGAACCGCTCGACGATGCGGGCGGCGGCGGCGGGGCCCAGGTCGCTTTCCAGCAGATGCTCTTCCAGCTGCTCCAGCGAAGCCTCGGACAGGGGCTCCTTGACGAAGGCGGAGACGACCTGGTCGGTCATCTGTTTGGAGGAGCGGGAGAGCCCTTGCGACAGGCGCTGGAACCAGCCCTTTTTCGGCGTATCGGTCATGACAGGGCTTTAGCTCCCGCAAGCCCCGGCGTCACCCGCATTCGCGACGTCGGACGATCCGCCGCCTTGCGGCAGGGGCGGGCGTCGGAAAAACAGTGTCCGAACTGTCCGATGTGTCCGGTCGGGCGGACCGCCCATCTTCCGTCGGCGGGAGAGGCAGGCCGGCGTTCGGCGCAGCCGAACCGGGGTCGGAGAGGGCAGTCGCGGGAAGGTCGGCGACGCGGCCTCGGCGCGCGAAGAACAGTGTCCGATGTGTCCGATGTGTCCGATTGCATCTCCCCTCCGTCGCTATTCCCATTATGCGCCGGTGTGGCGGGGCGAAGGGTCGATTGGCTCCAGCAGCCGCAACCGATTGATATTGCAGAGGCGACGTCGCTTCGGACCTGGGGACCTCCCGCAGCCGGCTTGCGCCGCGCCGCGAGGAATAGATATACGAAACGTATTCGAATCATATCAGGACCACCCCATGGGCATCGTCAATATCGAGGATGAGCTGCACGAACAGCTGCGGCGGGCCAGCAAGGCCTCCTATCGGTCGATCAACGCCCAGGCCGCCTTCTGGATCAGGCTGGGCATGTTGTGCGAAACCCATCCGGGGATGAGCTTTCAGGAACTGATGGCGCGCGAGCTGCGGGCGGCAGGGGTGGAGACGCCGAACCTGTCGGGCGCGGCGGCATGACCAAGACCCCGGCCGAGATCGCCCTGATGGCCGAGGCGGGGCGGCGGCTGGCCCAGGTCTTCACCCATCTGGACGGCCTGCCCCTGGAGGGGATGAGCACCCTGGAGATCAACGACCGGGTCGAGGCCTTCATCGTCGATGAGCTGAAGGCGCGGCCGGCCAGCAAGGGTCAGTACGGCTACGGCTTCGTGCTGAACAGTTCGCGAAACGCCGTGGTCTGCCATGGCGTGCCCTCGGCGGACGAGGTGCTGAAGGACGGGGACATCGTCAATCTGGACATAACGCTTGAGAAGGACGGCTTCATCGCCGATTCGTCTAAGACCTATCTGATCGGCTCGGTCGGGCCCCAGGCGCGCAGGCTGGTGCGCACCACCTATGAGGCCCTGTGGAAGGGGATCAGGGCCGTGCGGCCCGGCGCCCGGCTGGGCGACATCGGCTTCGCCATCGAACGCCACGCCAAGGCGGCCGGCTATTCGGTCGTGCGCGACTATTGCGGCCACGGCATCGGGCGCGAGATGCATGAAGAGCCCCAGGTGCTGCATTTCGGCCGGGCCGGGACCGGCCTGACCCTGAAGGAAGGCATGGTCTTCACCATAGAGCCGATGCTGAACCAGGGCGTGCGCACCGTGCGGACCGAGGACGACGGCTGGACGGTGACGACGGCCGACGGCAAGCTGTCGGCCCAGTTCGAACATACGGTGGCGGTGACGGCCGACGGGGTGCGGGTGCTGACCCTGAGGCCGGACGAGGCGCGGTGAAGCCGTCTGAAATCCTCCCCCTCTGGGGGAGGTGGATCGACGCGAAGCGGCGAGACGGAGGGGGCGTGAAGCGTCTGGCAGCGGTGCGGCGTCGCCCCCTCCACCGCCTACGGCGGTCCCCCCTCCCCAAGGGGGGGGGGGGGGGGGAGAGAGGGGCCGCCGAACCATTCCCGCCGTACGTCATTCCCCGCTATAGAGGTCCGGCCGGCGCGGGCCGGGTGATGCGGACGATGCGATGACCGAGAGCCACCCCTTTTTCTCGCCCAAGACCCACGGCTTCGTGCGGGTGGCGGCGGCGACGCCGGTCAGCCATGTGGGCGATCCGGTCGCGAACGCTCAGGCGCATCTGGCCCTGATCCGGCAGGCGGCGGACCAGGGTGTGGACCTGATGGTGTTTCCGGAGCTGTCGCTGTCCGCCTATGCGATCGACGACCTGCACATGCAGGCGGCCCTGCTGGACGAGGTGGAGCGGCAGGTCGCGGTCCTGGCCCAGGCGACCGGGGGGGCGACGGCCGAGCATGAGCTGATCGCCGTGGTCGGGGCGCCGCTGCGCCACGGGGACGCCCTGTTCAACTGCGCCGTGGTGATGGGCGGGGGCGAGGTGCTGGCCGTGGTCCCCAAGACCTATCTGCCCAACTATCGCGAATATTATGAGAAGCGCTGGTTCGCCCCGGCGACGGCGCGGACCGAGGATGTGATCCGGCTGAACGGCGAGACGGTGGATTTCGCGCCGGGCCTGGTGTTCGAGGCGGTGAACCGGCCGGGCTTCGTCTTTGCGGTCGAGATCTGCGAGGACTATTGGGCGCCCCTGCCCCCCTCGACCCGGGCGGCCCTGGCGGGGGCGCGCATCCTGCTGAACCTGTCGGCGTCCAACATCGTCATCGGCAAGGCGGACGAGCGGGCCATGCTGAGCGCCAGCCATTCGGCCCGGACCCTGTCGGCCTATGTCTTCGCCGCCTCGGGCTGGGGCGAATCGACCACCGACCTGGCCTGGGACGGTCAGGCGACCATCCACGAACTGGGAACGAAGCTGGCCGAGGGCGAACGGTTCGCCCTGGAGAACCATCTGACGATCGCCGATATCGACGTGGACCGGATCGGCCTGGACCGGCTGAGAAACGGCACCTTCGCCGACTGCGCCCGCAACGAGGGGGAGGCCGCGACCGTCGTCCCCTTCATGGCGCGCGACGTTCCTCCCCCAGGGGGGAGGGGGACCGCGAAGCGGTGGAGGGGTTGGGGCGGCCCCCTCCGTCACGGCGCTGCGCGCCGCGCCACCTCCCCCAGGGGGGGAGGATTCGCGTTGATCCGGCCGCTGGACCGTTTCCCCTTCGTGCCGGACGATGCGGGGCGGCTGGATCAGGACTGCTACGAAGCCTTCAACATCCAGGTTCAGGGCCTGATGCGCCGAATGGCGGCGACCAAGGGCGAACGTCTGGTGATCGGCGTCTCGGGCGGGCTGGATTCGACCCAGGCCCTGCTGGTCGCCTGCCGCGCCTTCGACCGGCTGAACCTGCCGCGAACCAATATTCTCGGCTTCACCATGCCGGGTTTCGCCACCTCGGACGGGACCAAGTCCAATGCCTGGGCCCTGATGAAGGCGCTTGGGGTCACGGGGGCCGAGATCGACATCCGCCCGGCGGCCGAACAGATGTTCCGTGACATCGGCCACCCCTATGCGGCGGGCGAGCCGGTGCACGACATTACCTTCGAGAATGTTCAGGCGGGCTTGAGAACCGACTATCTGTTCCGTCTGGCCAACCAGAACCGGGCCTTTGTGCTGGGGACCGGCGACCTGTCGGAGCTGGCCCTGGGCTGGGCCACATACGGCGTCGGCGACCATATGAGCCATTACAACGTCAACGGCGGGGTGGCGAAGACCCTGATCCGCCATCTGATTCGCTGGGTGGCCGATCGCGAACTGGTCGGCGCCGAGGCGAGCCCGACGCTGCACGCCATTCTGAACACCGAGATCTCGCCCGAACTGGTCCCCGCCAAGGACGGGGCGATCCAGTCCACCGAGGGGACGGTCGGCCCCTATGCGCTGAACGACTTCTTCCTGTTCTACATCAGCCGCTTCGGCATGGCGCCGTCCAAGGTCGCCTTCCTGGCGCACCAGGCCTGGAGCAACGCCGGCGCCGGACAGTGGCCGGTCAACACCCCCGACGATGAAAAGGTCGAATACGACCTGGCGACCATCAAGGCCTGGCTGCGGAAATTCCTGATCCGCTTCTTCCAGACCGCCCAGTTCAAACGCTCGGCCCTGCCGAACGGGCCCAAGGTGGTGACGGGCGGCTCCCTGTCCCCGCGCGGCGACTGGCGCGCCCCGTCGGACGGCAATGCGCGGGTCTGGCTGGACGAGCTGGAGGCCAATGTGCCGGACTAACTGTTTCCTCCCCACGATGTGGGGAGGAGGCATTGTGCAATAGCCATATCTTTAGCGTGGATATTTGGCGATCCCCTCGCTAGAAGCTTCGCCATGACCGAAGACGTGACCAAGGACTCCAACGGCAACATCCTGGCCGACGGCGACAACGTGACCCTGATCAAGGATCTGAAGGTCAAGGGTTCGGGCGGGGTGACGCTGAAGCGAGGGACCCTGGTCAAGAACATCCGCCTGACCGGCGACCCCGACGAGATCGAGGCCAATGTCGAGAAGGTGCGCGGCCTGGTCCTGCGCACCGAGTTCGTCAAGAAGGCTTAAGGCCCCTCTTCCCAAACGGAACCTCAGCCGCCATCTAGCGGCCATGACCGACACCCTCGACGCCCCCGTCTCGACCGCCGCCCCCCAGGGTTCGGGCGGCAAGATCCCCGTCACCGTCCTGACCGGCTATCTGGGCGCGGGCAAGACCACCCTCTTGAACCGCATCCTGACCGAGGATCACGGCAAGCGTTACGCCGTCATCGTCAATGAATTCGGCGAGATCGGCATCGACAATGATCTGGTGGTCGGCGCTGACGAGGACGTGTTCGAGATGAACAACGGCTGCGTCTGCTGCACGGTGCGCGGCGACCTCATCCGGGTGGTCTCGGGCCTGATGAAACGCCAGCGTCCCGGCAAGCCGGCCTTCGACGCCATCATCGTCGAGACCACGGGCCTGGCCGACCCCGGCCCGGTGGCCCAGACCTTCTTCGTCGACGAGGACGTCAAGGCCAAGACACAGCTGGACAGCGTCACCACCCTGGTCGACGCCAAGCACGTGATGGCGCGGCTGGACGACTCCAA
This sequence comes from Brevundimonas sp. Bb-A, assembly GCF_009394735.1. Classification (NCBI taxonomy): domain Bacteria; kingdom Pseudomonadati; phylum Pseudomonadota; class Alphaproteobacteria; order Caulobacterales; family Caulobacteraceae; genus Brevundimonas; species Brevundimonas sp. Bb-A. The sequence continues at coordinate 155,470 of NZ_CP045456.1, forward strand.
GGAGGCGCGCGAACAGGTGGCCTTCGCCGACCGGATCATCCTGAACAAGGTCGATCTGGCCACGGCGGAAGAGCTGGACGTCGTCGAGGCCCGTCTGCGGGCGCTGAACCCCCTGGCGCCGATCGTGCGGGCCGAACGGTCGAACGTGCCGCTGGATCAGGTGCTGGGCCTGGGCGCCTTCGACCTGGAGCGGATCCTGGAGGTCAAGCCGGACTTCGTGAACCCGCCGCACGGCGCCGAGGGCCATGTGCATGACGAACACTGCGGCCATGACCACCATCATCATGACCATGACCATGATCATCATGATCATGACCACAGCCACGGGGCGCGCGGTCACGCCCACCAGGACGACATCAAGGGGATTTCCCTGTCGCTGGACCGGCCGCTGGACGGCGCGAAGTTCACCGCCTGGCTGGACCGTCTGCTGGGCGAACAGGGTCAGAACATCCTGCGCGCCAAGGGCATCATCGACCTGAAGGGCGAAGACCGCCGCCTGGTCTTCCAGGCCGTCCATATGATCCTGGAGGGCGACCTGCAGCGCGAATGGGGCGAGAACGAACGCCGCTGGAGCCGCGCCGTCTTCATCGGCCGCGATCTGGACGAGGCGGAGCTGAAGGCCGGGTTCGAGGCCTGCGCGGCCTGAACCGTCCGGCGGGCTTGCGTCGCCCGCGCGCCCCATGCCAACTGGCCGTTGTTGGGGGGCGGGACCGTTGGAACAGCACAGTCAGCCGGATCTGACGATCGACCTGGGTTCGGGCGTGCGCGCCCTCGCCTCGGCCGATCCGGAGTCGTCGATCCTGACCCGCTTCTTCGAAGGCTATGACCGGGCCTTCGTCCTGCCGGACGAGCGCGAGGATTTGGCGGGTTTTCGCAAATGCCTGGCCCTGAACCGGACGCATCGCCGGGCGTTCGGCCGCACCCACTGCGAACTGGTTGCGGTGCTGGAGGACGAAGGCGGCGCGCGTCTGGGCGGGATCAACTTCCTGGCCACCGCCGTCAACCGGGCCTCGGCGCCGGACATCGCGGTCGCATTGAACTATGTCTATGTCGAGGAGGCGGCGCGGGGGCGCGGCCTGCTGCGCCTGGCGCTTTCGGCGGTGCGCCGACTGGCGACCCAGGCCCTGGACGCCGGTCCGAACGCCCAGACCGCCGTCTTCATCGAACAGAACGATCCCTTGCGCCTGACGCCCGAGGAGGCCGCCGCCGACACCCTGCGTTCGGGCCTGGATCAGGTGGATCGACTGGCGATCTGGGCCCGGATAGGAGCCGAGGTGGTGGACTTTCCCTATGTCCAGCCGGCCTTGTCGCCGGATCAGGACGATGAGGACGGGCTGATCTACGCCGCCGTCGACTATCCGGGCGAGGCGGTGGATGCGGGTCTGCTGCACGACCATCTGGAGAGCTTCTTCAGGATCTCGGTGCTGAAGGGCGAGGCCGGACCGCCGGGCGGAGCGGCCGAGCGCCAGATCGCCGACCTGGCCGCGCGCCGGGAGCCGGCGGCCCTGTTGCCGATGACCCCGGCCCTGGCGCGGCTGCGGTCCGGCCGGGGGACGGGGTTCGACAGTTTCCGGGACTTGGCGAGGGAGGCCGCAGGTCGATGACGGTGCGAGGCGAGCGGCCGGAGACGGACGACTATGAACAGGCGCGCTCGGGCGCCCTGTATTGGACCCTGTCGCTCTATATCGGGCCGGATCGGGTGGCCGAGGCCCTGAATCTGGCGCCCGGAGAGCGGATCGAGCCGCCCGTCTTTCGCCGGACCCAGAGGAACCATCTGCCGTCCCTCGCCCTGGGCCACGCCATCGACCCCCTGATGAACGACATCGCCGATCGCGAAGTCCGGGGCGAGTTGCAGGAGTTCCTGCTGTCCACGGCGGACGATGCGGGAATCAAGAACCTGGACGAGGCTGCGCTGGCCATCCGAAGCCATGAAGACCTGATCTTCAGCCTGCCCAAGTCCGTCTCCTGGACCACCGAGGGGGTGCGGTTTCACGCCCATCCGCCCGGAATGGACGATGACCGGCTGGTGCGGCTGCGCCGGTTCTGGCTGTCCCACAACGACGGCTCCCTGAGCTACCACCTCAGCTTCAGCCACTATTACGGCGGCGGCTATGTGGATGCGGAGGGTCGCCGGCGCTCGGGCTACGACCCCTCGACCTATTATTTCCTGTCCCTGCTGCAGAAGCTGGCCGCGCCCAAGGAATATGTGCTGGACCCGCAGCGCCTGAAGCCTGCCGAGGCCGATCCCCACCCCTTCCTGGACGTCTTCAGCGAGACCAAGCTGGACATCGGTCCTTTGGACGACATCAGGGTAAGGCGAGCGACCGGCCCTGAGGGCCAGGCCCCGACCCAGGCTGAGCCCCAGCGGTTCTGGCCGTTCGTCAGGACGGTGTTCGAGCGCGACGCCGTCCGCCTGTTCCCCCGTCTGGCGGCGGAACTCGATCCCTCCAAGCCGCCCAGGCCCGGTTTCGAAACCCGTCTGCTGGAACTGGCGCCCGTCATGGAGACGCCGGGGCTGAAGGCGCCCAAGTCGCGCTTCATGTTCATGCTGCACGACGAACGCTTCTTCGACCGGCTGATGCCGGTGGACGAGGCGACGAAGATCCCGGCGCCGCGCAAGCGGATGGTGCAGCCGCTCTGTTACGACCCGTATCAGGACCGCATCCGCGCCCTGACCAAGCCCGTGAACGGCCGACCGCCCAAGGCGGTGCATCTGGGCGCCCCGCCCGCAGGGACCAAGGCCGGCGAAAGGGCTGATCCTGAGTTCTGGAACTGGGTCGAGCGCCGGGCGGACTATGAGGCCGCCTTGGAAGACGGGGTCTTCGTGCGTCGCAATCCGACGCCGGACCCGGCGCGCGGCGACGAAGGCCGGTGGCTGCCGATCTCGGACAGGGCGACGCCGCAGGCGCGGATGGCGGATTTCGTCGAGGCGATGCGGACCGGCCAGGCCGTCCAGATCAAGGCTTTTCGCAAGCCGAACGAAGCCGAGGCGCGCCCCCGGCTGGAGACGCCGATCGAGCATCACCTTCCCGCTTTCGAAATCGCGCGGGCGGACTGTCTGGACTATCTGTTCCTGGCGGGATTCAACCAGAACATCATAGACTTCATGAACCAGGATACCTCGGAGATCCTGGACAGCATCGACCCCATCTATCCCGACAGTTCCGAACAGAGCGACGAGCGGTTCTTCGTCCGCTACGCCAACCACCGGGCCATGATCACCTATGTGCCCAAGAGCCGCAGCCTGGAGATCGGCAACGACTATATCGGCGCCTGCCCCTACGCCTTCCTGATCCACGCCCTGGCCCTGCACAACGAGTTCCTGGCGCGGGAGCATGAGCAGAAGACCATGGCCCGGATCGATCGGATCGAGGCCCTGGTGGACGAGCGCGCGCCCGCCGACGATCCCCGCATCCGCGCCCTGGCGGATCGAGAGCCGCTGGACGGCGAGGACCGGCTGAGCCAGGCCGAGTTCGCCATCAACCAGGCTAAGCTGGCCGAGTTCGCCCAGTACGAAAGGTTCAGACACGCCAATCCCTTCCGTTACGACACCGAGCGGGACGTGTTCAAAAAGCTGGAGGAGCTGCGGGGCGTCAGCCGCAAGAACAAGGCCCTGTCCCTGGCGATCCAGAGCCTGGAGGACCACGCCAGCGACCTGGCCCGCCGCCAGCAGAAGCGGGCCGATATGGCGCAGAAGGCGGCCGACGACGAGGCCGCTGAACGCGGTCAGCTTCTGAACCTTCTTCTGGGAATGACCGGCGTCTTCGGCGCGGGCCAGATGTTCTACTGGATCGGCGAAAAGACAGCGGGCGGCGAAGACAGGCAGGTCGGCAAGGCGCGCGAACTGTTCGGACTGTTGCCGAAGCGGGTCGAGACCGGGGATTGGATTCTATCGGCGAACGAAGTGCTGATGACCCTGGCGCTGGCGCTCTTCATCGCACAGGGGGTCCGGGTGTTCCTGGCTCACGGCCGTCGCAGGAAAGCCGGGCGAAAGGCCGGCGATTGAAACATCCGGCAGGTGAGACGGCCGACCCTCAGCAGGGTCGGCCGCTCGTCTCAGTCCGCGCTCAGCGGCGGGCCTTCTTGCGCTGGCCCGCCTTGCCCTTGGGTCGCGACAGGCGCACGACCTTGCGGGCGTTCTCTTCCGCCGTGGTGCGCACGGTGGGGATGGAACGCGGGGCCAGGCCGTAGAGGGAGGCCATGGGGGCGTCCTCGACCGCGGCGATCTCATGCTCGCCATAGCCGTTGAAGCCGGTCGTCATGGCCACCCCATAGGCGCCCAGCATGCCGATCTCGATGAAGTCGCCTTCACGGATGTCGGCCGGCAGCCAGAAGGGGCCGGGCATATGGTCGATCGAATCGCAGGTCGGGCCGTAGAACTGGAAGGCCTTCAGCTCGCCCGAGGCTTCGCCGTCCCGGACCAGCTTGGTCGGGAAGGGCCAGCGCGAGTGGGTGGCGTCGAACAGGGAGCCGTAGGAGCCGTCGTTCAGATACAGGGCGTCGCCCTTGCGCAGATCGACGCGGGCCAGGATCGACGAGGATTCGGCGACCAGGGCCCGGCCGGGCTCGCACCACAGTTCGGTGGTTTCCGACACCGGCATTTCGTTGAAGCCGCGATGGATGGCGTCGGCGTATTCGCTCATGTCCGGCGGGACCATGCCCGGATAAACCGAGGGGAAGCCGCCGCCGACATCGACGATATCCACGATCACGCCCGCGCGGCTGATCGACCGGCCGACCTGGGCCATGGCGGCCTGATAGGCGGTCGGGCGCATGCATTGGCTGCCGACATGGAAGCTGACGCCCATCAGCCCGTTCTTGACCGCCTGGCGCGTGGCCAGGAGCAGGGCCGGGGCCTGATCGACCGGCACGCCGAACTTGCCCGACAGGGTGTAGGCGGCCCCGTCGGCCGAGACGGCCATGCGCACGATCAGATTCAGGTCGTCGGCGCCGCCGGTGGCGTCGAGGATCTTGTTCAACTCGTCCACGCAGTCGAGCGAGAAGGTCCGCACGCCGTGGTCGAAATAGGCCTTGGTGATGGCCGAGCGGCTCTTGACCGGGTGCATGAAGGCCAGGCGCGCGTCGGGGCTGACCGAACGGACCAGTTCGATCTCGGCGAGAGAGGCGACGTCGAAGCTGCGAACGCCGGATTCAACCAGGGTCTGGATGACCCAGGCGGACGGGTTCGCCTTCACCGCATAGAAGACGTCGGCTTTCAGATTATCCTGGAACCAGCGCGCCGCTACGGAAACCGAGCGCGGCCGCACGAGGGCGACGGGACGCTCAGGGGACCGCTCACGGACCAGGTCCAGGGGAAGTTGGTACGTGCGCAATTCACGTAACCCCCTGCTAATTGTTAAACCCAGACCGGCGTTAGCGGCGCAGCATCAGACCTACGGGGTCCGCCGGAAGGCGCGATATGGGGGCATTGGACTGTCATGTAAAGGGGTTTTTTCGTGACAGGGCCTGGGTTCGAGGCCGAATTGACTGTCACAATTCCCTTTGACGGCGGTCAGCTGAACGGCGGTCAGGCAACCGCAGCGGTTCTGCGCCGTTGCCTCGGCTGGAGGGCGCAATGAATCGGTGGCTGTTCCTGTGGCGCAAATGGACGCGCCAACTGTGGGTCAAGGCGACCGCCTACGCCGGGGTGGGCGTGGCCGCCGCCCTGCTGGCTGCAGCCCTGGCCCCCTGGGTGCCCGACGACATGGCCGAACGGCTGGGCGGCGAGTCGGTCGAATCCATCCTGACCATCTTGGCCTCCAGCCTGCTGGGCGTGGCGACCTTCTCCGTCGGCGCCATGGTGACGGCCTATACGTCGGTCTCCACAGCCGCCAGCCCCCGCGTCGCCGCCCTGGTGACCTCCGACGACGAGACCCAGAAGGCTCTGGCCACCTTCGTCGGCGCCTTCCTCTACGCCATCGTCTCGGTGACGGCGATCAACGCCCATTATTACGGCCAGAACGGGCGGGCCATTCTGTTCCTGGTCAGCCTGGCCATGGTCGGGCTGGTGGCCTTTCGGCTGCTGGCCTGGATCAACCGTCTGTCCAGCCTGGCGCGGGTCGGCCATACGATCGACCTGGTGGAGGCGCGCGCGCTGAAGGCCCTGGAAACGCGGCGCGACGCCCCCTTCTTCGGCGGCCGGGAGGGCCGGCTAACCACGGGCGCCGAGATCGTCGCCCCCTGCACCGGCTACGTCCAGAACGTCGATCCCTCTCGGCTTCAGGCCATGGCCGATTCGCGCGACTGTCAGGTGGAGATCGTCGCCCCTCCCGGCGCCTTCGTACGACGCGGCGCGGTGCTGGCGCGCATCAGCCTGGCGGCCTGCGACGAAGAGGCCCAGGCCGATTTCCGTTCGGCCTTCGCCCTGGGAGATTCGCGCTCCTTCGACCAGGATCCGCGGTTCGGACTGATCGTCCTGGGCGAGATCGCCGCCAAGGCCCTGTCGCCCGGCGTCAACGACCCCGGCACGGCCATTCAGGTGATCGGGACGGGGGTGCGGCTGCTGGACGTCTGGGTTCAGACGCCCGAAGACGACGGGCCCAGGCCGCCGCGCTGCGACCGACTGCTGGGGCCGGCGGTCACGGCCGAAGAGCTGCTGGAAGACCTGTTCGGTCCGATCGCCCGTTATGGGGCGGGCGATCTTGCCGTCGCCATGCGGCTGCAGAAGGGTCTGGCCGCGCTGGCGGCCACGCCGCAGCTGGCCGAGCCGGTCGCCGTCCTGGCCCAGGCGGCCGTGGAGCGATCGCGCGCCGCCCTGCCCATCGAGGCGGACATCCGACGGCTGGAAGCGGTCGCCCTGGCGCGCTGACAGGGCCGCTGCGACACCAGGCTGCAACGACGCAGGGACGACGGGGTCTGGACGAGATTGCGCCGGACGTGCGATTAAGACTTGCCCAAACGCCCCGGTCGCGTCATGCGGCGCCCGTTCGCCACAGCCTTCCCAGCGAGTTCATGAGTTCATCCACAGCCGCCGCCCCAGGCCTGGTCCTGGCGCGTGACGTGTCGAAGACCTTCGGATCGCGAAAGGCGCTGGACGGCGTCTCGATCTCCGTCGCCTCGGGCGAGATGGTGGCCCTGATCGGTCCGTCGGGATCGGGCAAGTCCACGCTTCTGCGCTCCATCACCGGCCTTCAGTCCATCGACCCCGGCAAGGGGACGATCAGCGTCTTCGGCGAGACGGTGCAGAAGGACGGCCGCGTCACCGGCGCCGTGCGCCAGGCGCGCGCGCGGCTGGGCATGATCTTCCAGCAATTCAACCTGGTCGGCCGACTGACCCTGTTCTCCAACGTCATGCTGGGGGCGCTGGGCCGCCTGCCGACCTGGCAGGGCCTCTTGGGCCTGTGGCCCCAGGCCGACAAGGACCGGGCCATGGCCGCGCTGCACCGGGTCGGGGTCAGCGACTACGCCGGCCAGCGCGCCAACACGCTGTCGGGCGGTCAGCAGCAGCGCGGCGCCATCGCCCGCGCCATCGTCCAGGGCGCCAAGGCCATCCTGGCCGACGAGCCGGTCGCCTCGCTGGACCCGGTGTCCGCCCGCAAGGTGATGGAGCTGCTGGTCGAGCTGAACCGGCGCGACGGCATGGGGGTGATCGTCACCCTGCACCAGGTCGACTACGCCATCCGCTACTGCGACCGCGTCATCGCGTTGCAGGGCGGCAAGATCGTCTATGACGGTCCCGCCACGGGCCTGGACCACCAGCGCCTCATCGACATCTACGGTCCCGAATTCGAGGACGCGTTCTGGGAGACCAAGGCATGAGCCTGTCCCGCACATCTCTTTCCCGTCGTCTGTTCGCGGCGGCCGGCGCTGCGGTCCTGCTGCTGGGCGTCGCCTCGTGCGGCGGCGGCGAGGACAAGAAGGCGTCCGGCGCCATGCCGTCGGAACTGACCTTCTCCATCCTGTCGGCCGAAGGCCAGGCCTCGTCCGGCCCGCTGTGGCAGCCCCTGCTGGACGACATGTCCAAGGCGATCGGCGTTCCGGTGAAGCCCTTCTTCGCGGGCAACTACAACGTCCTGATCGAGGCCATGCGCTTCAACCAGACCCAGGTGGCCTGGTTCTCGGCCAAGCCGGCCCTGGAGGCCGTGGACCGCGCCCAAGGCGAGGTCATCGCCCGGATCGTCGATCCGGAAGGCCGCGACAGCTACACCTCGACCCTGATCGTGCGTAAGGGTTCGGGCATTACGCTGGACAAGGTTCTGGCCTGCGGCAAGCAGTACGACTTCGGCATCGGCGACGCCCAGTCGACCTCGGGCACCCTGGCGCCCCTGACCTTCCTGTTCAATCCGCGCGGCATCGTGCCGAACCAGTGTTTCAAGACCGTGCGCTCGGCCAGCCACCAGGCCAACGCCTTCGCCGTGGCCACGGGCGTGGTCGACGTCGCCACCTCCAACTCGGTCAACACCGTCTTCATGCGCCGCGAGAACCCGCAGCTGGCGTCGCAGATCGAGGACATCTGGGTCTCTCCGCCGATCCCGGAATCGGGCATCGTCATCCGCGAAGACCTGGACCCGGTGCTGAAGGAGAAGCTGCGCAGCTTCTTCCTGACCTACGGCCAGGGCCAGGGGCCTGAAGCCGACCGTCAACGTCAGGTGCTGGCGGGGCTGAACTATTCGATGTTCCGCGCCGCAGACGATTCCTATCTGGACCCGGTGCGGGAAATGGTCGCCGACCAGAAGCTGGCCGAGGCCAAGGCCAAGAACGACCAGGCCGCCGTGGCCGCCGCCGAACGCGAACTGGCCGCCCTGCGCGCCAAGCGCGAGGTCCAGCCTTGACCGACGCCGCCGCCGAGATTGCCGCCGCCGACAAGGCCGCCCGCGGCGGCCTGGCCCCGGACGCCGTTCCCGCCGCGCCGAAGAAGCCCCTGTCCTCAACCCTGTTCGACCTGATGCTGTGGGGCGGTCTGGCGATCATCCTGATCGCCAGCTTCGGCAAGGTGGACATGCAGAACATCGGCCGGCTCTTCTCGGGCTCGTCGAACATCTCGACCTATGGGGCGGATCTGCTGCGGCCCGACTGGGGCGCCATCTTTCCGCCCGGGGACTTCTGGACCGCCTTCACCCATGTCTTCACCCAGCCGACCGCCAGCCTGGCGGGTCAGATGTGGCTGACGGTGCAGATCGCCCTGTGGGGCACCTTCCTGGCCGTCTTCCTGGCCCTGCCGCTCAGCCTGATGGCGTCACGCAACATCGCGCCCGGCTGGATGGTCTTCATCGTGCGCCGGGTCATGGACCTGCTGCGCTCGATCCCCGACCTGGTGATCGCCACCCTGTTCATCGTCGCCGTCGGCCTGGGCCCGCTGGCGGGGGTGCTGGCGCTTGCGCTGAACACCGGCGGCGTCCTGGCCAAGCTGTTTTCCGAAGCGGTCGAGTCGATCGACAAGGGGCCCGTCGAGGGGGTGCGCGCCACCGGCGCCGGCAAGCTGCATGAGATCGTCTGGGGCGTCTTCCCCCAGGTGGCGCCCCTGTGGACCTCCTTCGCCCTGTACCGGTTCGAATCCAACAGCCGGGCGGCCACGGTGCTGGGCCTGATCGGCGCGGGCGGCATCGGCCAGACCCTGTTCGAAAGCATCCAGGCCTTCGACTACAGCCGCGTCGCCGCCATCGCCATCGTCATCGTGGTCGCCGTGACCCTGATCGACACCCTGTCCCAGGTGATGCGCAAGCGCCTGCTCTAAGGCCCCGACCTCGCGCTCATTGCCGGAAAAACCTTCACAATCCTCTGGTCTAACCGTCGCCAAACCGATGCTCAGGGAGAGCGCACGATGATCCGCACACTGAAACTGACGACGGCGGCCGCCGCCCTTCTGGCCCTGGCGGCCTGCGGCGACGGCGGAACCGGCGGCGGCGCCTCCAGCGCCCGCTCCGGCATCTGGGCGGCCGGCTCCTCGACCGTCTTCCCCTTCGCCACCCGCGTGGCTGAGAACTTCGCCCGCACCTCCGGCGGCGCCGCGCCCCGCGTTGAATCCCTGGGCACCGGCGGCGGCATTCAGGCCTTCTGCCAGGGCGTCGGCCCGACCACGCCCGACATCGCCAACGCCTCGCGCCCGATGAAGGCGTCCGAGTTCGACCTGTGCCAGAAGAACGGCGTGACCGACATCATCGAGCTGAAGATCGGCTTCGACGGCATCGTCATCGCCACCGCCCGCAACGGAAACAGCTTCAACTTCGAACTGAACGACCTGTATGAAGGCCTGGCCAAGGAAGTGCCGGGCGCCGACGGTCAGTTCGTCGCCAACCCGGCCAAGACTTGGAACGAGGTCAACAAGGGCCTGCCGAACCAGCGCATCCAGGTCTATGGCCCGCCGCCCACCTCCGGCACGCGCGACGCCTTCCTGGAGCTGGGCATGACCCCCGGCGCCAAGCTGGTTCCTGCGACCGCCGCCGTGGAAAAGGCCGACAAGAACCGGTTCGAAGCCCTGGCCCACACCCTGCGTGAAGACGGCGCCTGGATCGACTCGGGCGAGAACGACAACGCCATCGTCCAGACCCTGAGCCGCACCCCCGGATCGCTGGGCGTGTTCGGCTATTCCTTCCTGGAACAGAACCTGGACACGGTGAAGCCCGAGACCATCGACGGCGTCACGCCCAATGCCGAAACCATCGCCAGCGGGGAATATCCGCTGTCGCGCAGCCTCTACATCTATGTGAAGAAGGCCCACATCGGCGTCATCCCCGGCCTGCAGCAATTCGTACAGGAGTTCCTGTCGGAAGGCGCCGCGGGCAAGGGCGGCTATCTGGCCGACCGCGGCCTGATCCCGCTGCCGGAAGACCAGCTGCAGGCCCAGCGCGCTGCGGCTACGGCCCTGACCCCGATGCAGCGTCCCGCCGGCTGAGGCGGAACCGACCGCCGTCCCGCCCCTTCTTTCGCCGGCCCGCACCGGCTAAGAGGGGCGGGATAGCTGTCAGGATTCATTGATGACCACCACGCCCGCGCGTCTGCGCAAGGCCGTTCTGCCCGTCGCGGGCCTCGGCACCCGGGTTCTGCCCGGCACCAAGACGACCCCCAAGGAACTGCTGAACGTCGTCGATCGGCCGATCCTCTCCTACATCGTCGAAGAAGCCCGAGAGGCGGGGATCGAGCACATCGTCTTCGTCACTGGCCGCTCCAAGGGGGCGATCGAGGACTATTTCGATCACCAGATCGAGCTTGAGGCTCAACTGCAGGCCAAGGGCAAAACCGACATCCTGGAAATGATGAACGCCGAACTGGCCTCGGCCGGCGAGATGAGCTTCACCCGCCAGATGCAGCCCAAGGGGCTGGGCCATGCGGTCTGGTGCGCCCGCGACATCATCGGGCATGAGCCTTTCGCCGTCCTTCTGCCCGACGTGATCGTGGATGGACAACCCGGCGCCTTGAAGCAGTTGCTGGAGGCCTACGAGGAGGTCGGCGGCAATCTGATCGGCGTCGAAGCCGTGCCCGAGAGCGAGACCCACAAATACGGCATCGTCGATCCGGCCGGCCGTGACGGCCGCCGAATCACCATGAAGGGCATGGTCGAGAAGCCGGCCCAAGGGACGGCGCCGTCGAACCTGTCGATCTCGGGCCGCTACATCCTGCAGCCGGAAATCTTCGACCTGCTGGCCACCCAGGAACGCGGCGCCGGCAATGAGATCCAGCTGACCGACGCCATGGCCCGACTGATGGCGACCCAGGTCTTCACCGCCGTCGAATACGAAGGCGTGACCCACGACTGCGGCGACAAGATCGGCCTGTTGCGCGCAAACGTCGCCCTGGCCCTGAAGCGCCCAGACCTGGGCGAGGCTGCGCGGGCGGCGGTTTCGGCCCTGCTGTGACGCAAGGGAAGGCGGCAGGGGTTCCGGTTCGCGCCCACCCCTGCTAACCCTCCCGGCAAATCATCAGGAGACGAACCATGGCCACATCCGAAGGCTGGGACATGCCGACCGGCGACCTCATGAAGGGCAAGAAGGGCCTGATCATGGGGGTGGCCAATTCGAGTTCGATCGCCTGGGGCATCGCCTCGCAGCTGGCGGCGCAGGGCGCCGAACTGGCCTTCACCTATCTGGGCGAGAGCCTGGAGCGGCGCGTGCGCCCTCTGGCCGAGAGCGTCGGCGCCAAGCTGCTGATCCCGGCCGACGTCACCGACGACGCCTCTATGGACGCCGCCTTCGCCGAGCTGGAAAAGACCTTCGGCACGATCGACTTCGTCGTCCACTCGGTGGCCTTCGCCAACAAGGACGAGTTGAAGGGCAGCTTCGTGGACAACACCACGCGCGACAGCTTCCTTCTGGCCCTGAACATCTCGGCCTTCAGCTTCGTGGACGTGTCGCGTCGCGCCGCCAAGTTGATGCCGAACGGCGGCAGCCTGATCACCCTGACCTATCTGGGGTCGGAACGGGTCATTCCGAACTACAACACCATGGGCGTGGCCAAGGCGGCGCTGGAGGCGGCGACCCGCTATATCGCCCGCGACCTGGGCCCCAAGAACATCCGCGTCAACGCCATCTCGGCCGGGGCCATGCGCACCCTGTCGCTGGCCGGCATTTCGGGTGGGCGCGGCCTGCACTCCAAGAGCGCCCAGTTCTCGCTGATCAAGGAAGAGACCTCGATGGAGGGCGTCGCCGGCGCGGCCCTGTGGCTGTGCTCGGACCTGGGGCGTTCGACCACGGGCGAGGTCGTCCACGTCGACGCCGGCTTCCATGCCGTGGGCCTGCCGGAAGACATCGAGGGCTGAACCCGCTTCCGCCATCTGCGGCGAAGGTTTAAGGCCGGGGCATGACTGCTCCGGCCTTTTCCATGCGCCCCCCGCCCGCCTCCGCCTTTTCATCGGCCGCCGTCGCCACAGTGATCGGCTTCGGCGGGACCGTGGCCTTGGTGGTGCAGGCGGGACAGGCCTTGGGCACGGACGCCGGGCAGATCGGCTCCATGGTCACGGCGCTGTGCCTGGCCATCGGCGTTCCCGGCGCCCTCTTGAGCTGGCGGCTGAAGATACCCGTCGTCCTGGCCTGGTCGACGCCGGGCGCAGCCCTGCTGGCCGCTTCGACGCTGGGGCTGTCGTGGGCGACGGCGGTCGGCGCCTTCGTCATTTCCGCCGCCCTGATGATCCTGACCGGCCTGATCCCGGCCCTGGGACGGCTGGCGGGGCGAATCCCGTCGGCGATCGCCTCGGCCATGCTGGCGGGCGTGCTGCTGCCCTTCGTGATGCGACTGTTCAAGGTCGTGCCGGACGAGGCGGTTCTAGTCGTGGGCCTGATCGCGGTCTTTCTGGTCTTCCGGCGGCTCTGGCCGACCTGGGCCCTGCCCGCCGTTCTGGCGGCGGCGTTTGCGGTGCTGGCGATGCGGGGGCAGTTGGCGCTTCCTGCGGGAACCAGCCTGTTCGGACATCTGGAGCCCGTCGCCCCCGCCTTCGACTGGAAGGCGGCGGTCAGTCTGGGCTTTCCGCTGTTTCTGGTGACCCTGGCGGCGCAGAATCTGCCGGGGCTGGTCGTGTTGCAGAGCGCAGGCTATCCGCCGCCGGCCAATCGGCTGATTCTGTCGACCGGGATCGCCAGCCTGATCGCCGCGCCCTTTGGAGCCCATGGGGTCAATCTGGCGGCCATCACGGCGGCGATCTGCACCGGCCCTGACGCCCATCCGGATGCGGGCCGACGCTGGATCGTCGGGGTGATCTACGGGGGCTTCTACCTCATCGTGGCCCTGTTCGCCGCGCCGCTGGCGGGCCTGTTCATCGCCATGCCCCCGGCAGTGCTGGCGGCTGTGACGGGACTGGCCCTGATCGCCCCCCTGACCGGCGCCTTGCAGAGCCTGACGGCCGAGGCGCCCTCGCGCGAGGCCGCCGTCCTGACCTTTGCGGCGACGGCCTCGGGCCTGGCCCTGTTCGGGGTGGGATCGGCCTTCTGGGGGCTGGTCGTCGGATTTGCGGCCCTGGGCGCGGGCCGCCTGCTCCGTCGCGCCTAGTTCCGCGCTGGGATGTTCAGACCGCGCTGCACCGCAGGACGGGCCAGGCCGCGCTCCAGCCAGGCTGCGACGCGGGGGAAGTCCTTGAAGCCCACGATCTCGCCCGCCTCATAGAAGCCGATCAGATTGCGAACCCAGCCGAGGGTGGCGACATCGGCGATGGAATAGTCGCCCACCAGCCAGTCCCGACCTTCCAGCCGCGTCTCCAGCACGCCCAGCAGGCGGCGGCTCTCGGCGACGTAGCGGTCGCGCGGACGCTTGTCCTCATAGTCCTTGCCCGCGAACTTGTGGAAGAAGCCCAGCTGGCCGAACATGGGGCCGATCGCCCCCATCTGGAACATGATCCACTGGATCGTCTCGTACCGTGTGGCGGGATCGCTCGAGAGCAGTTTGCCTGTCTTTTCCGCCAGATAGATCAGGATGGCGCCGGATTCGAACAAGGCCAGAGGCTGACCGCCCGGGCCGTTGGGATCGAGGATCGCCGGGATCTTGCCGTTGGGGTTCAGCGACAGATACTCCGGCCCCCAGGTCTCATTGGCCATGATGTCGATCAGGTGCGGCTCATAGGCCAGGCCGATCTCCTCCAGCATGATGGAGACCTTCACCCCATTGGGCGTGGGCAGGGAATAGAGCTGCAGCCGATCGGGATGCTGGGCCGGCCAGCGGGTGGTGATCGGGAAGGCGGACAGGTCGGTCATGGAGAGGCCTCGGCTTTGCGATAGGCCTATGTCGGCGCCCGCCGCGCCATTCGCAACACCCTTGGGCGCGAATACCTCAGTCCGGCTCGCGCTCGCCGACTTCGGTCGGGGGCACGGCGGTCAGCCAGCCTTCGGAAAGCCGCAGCTCGGGCGTCGCTTCCTTGGTGAAGGGCAGATACCAGGTCGGGCCGCCGGTCGCGGGGGCGATCTCCAGCATGTCGTCGGCGCCGAAATTCTGAACCGACTTGACCGAGCCCATGACGGCGCCGGCGATGTCGCGGACCTCCAGGCCGATCAGGTCGGCGAGATAGAATTCGTCCTCCTCCGGCTCGGGGAAGCGGTCGCGGGGGACGTAGAGTTTCAGGCCGCGCAGGGCGTCGGCCTGTTCCTTGGTGGCGACCTCCTTGGCCCGGCCGACGACGCCGTTCTTGTCGGGCCGGGTCGAGGTCAGGGTCAGGGCCACCGTGCCGTCTGCGCGCAGCAGCGGACCATAGGCGGTCAGGGCCCGGGGATCGGCGGTGAAGGCGGTCACCCGCACCTCGCCCCGCACCCCGAAACCGCCGCCGATCTGGCCGACGAGGATGAGCCTTCTTTCCTGGGTCATGGTCTGGGTCCGTCGTCCTAGATCTTCCCCCGCTTGCGGGGGAAGTGTCAGGTCGTGACGCGAAGCGGCACGCCTGACGATGGGGGAAGTCCTCTTCCTTGGAAGAACACTCCCCTCTCCGACCCTGGATCGGCTGCGCCGATCGCCGGGCCACCTCTCCCGCAAGCGGGAGAGGGTTTGATAGCGCATGAAAAAGGCGGCGTCGCAGGACGCCGCCTTGATCATGTCGAGACCGAAGGCCTTAGGCCTCGGTGGTCTCTTCGGCAGCCGGAGCTTCTTCAGCGGCGGCTTCGGCGGCCGGAGCCTCTTCAGCAGCCGGAGCGTTCTTGGCGGCTTCGGCCTCTTCCTTGGCGCGGGCGGCGGCTTCGGCGGCCTCGGCCTTGGCGGCGGCTTCGGCTTCCAGGCGGTCGGCTTCGCGCTGGGCGCGTTCGGCGGCGCGCTCCTGCGCCTTCTTGCCGGGGGCGCCCTTGTTCGGGTTGTTGCCCTGCGACCACTTCACCTTGGCGCCCAGGGTCTCGTCCTGCGACAGGAAGCGGGCGACGCGGTCGGTCGGCTGGGCGCCCTTGCCGAGCCATTCGGCGATCCGCTCGACCTTCAGGGCGACGCGCGGCTGGGCGCCGTCCTTGGGCAGCATCGGGTTGTAGGAGCCGACCTTCTCGATGAACTTGCCGTCGCGCGGGGCGTGCGAATCGGCGACGACGATGTGGTAGTAGGGGCGCTTCTTGGCGCCGCCGCGGGCCAGACGAATCTTCAGCATTTCAAGTCTCTTTCTAGGAAGTCGTTATTTCTTGGGAAGGCCAGGCAGGCCCGGAAGCCCCCCCGGCAGTTGTCCGCCGCCCAGACCCGCCAGGCGGTCCTGAATGGCTTTCAATTCGTCGGCCGAGGGCTCGGCCATCTTGCCGCCGCCCAGGGCCTTCAGTCGGTTCAGATCGGGGCCGCCGCCCATGCCGGGGATGCCCCCGCCGCCGCCGAGACCGCCCAGCATGGCGGCCATCTGCTGCATCTTCTTGGGACCGCCGCGCGCCATCTGTTTGACCATGTCGGCCATCTGGCGGTGCTGTTTCAGGACGCGGTTGACGTCCTGGACCTCGACCCCGGCGCCGGCGGCGATGCGTTTCTTGCGGCTGGCGTTCAGGAGGTCCGGCTTCTTGCGCTCGGCCTTGGTCATCGAGGAGATGATGGCTTCCTGGCGCAGGATCATTTTGTCGTCGACGCCGCTGTCGGCCATCTGGGCCTTCATCTTGGCCACGCCGGGCAGCATGCCCATGATGCCCTGAAGCCCGCCCATCCGCTTCATCTGCTGAAGCTGACCGGCGAGATCATCCAGGTCGAACTGGCCCTTGGCCAGCTTCCTGGCCATCTTTTCGGCCTTGGCCTGGTCCAGGTCCTGGGCGGCCTTTTCGACCAGGGCGACGATGTCCCCCTGGCCCAGGATGCGGCCGGCGACGCGGCGGGCGTCGAAGACGTCCAGCGCATCGACCTTTTCGCCGGCGCCCAGATATTTGATCGGCAGGCCGGTGACGGCGCGCATCGACAGCATGGCGCCGCCGCGGCCGTCGCCGTCGGCGCGGGTCAGGACCAGGCCGGTCAGGGGCAGGCGTTCGTGGAAGGCCTTGGCGGTGCGGACGGCGTCCTGGCCGGTCAGGCTGTCGGCGACCAGCAGGGTCTCGACCGGCTTGGCGATGTCGGCGACCTCGGCCACCTCGTTCATCAGCCCTTCGTCCAGGGTGATGCGGCCGGCGGTGTCGAGGATCAGGACGTCGAAGCCCTGAAGCTTGGCGGACTGCAGGGCCCGGCGGGTGATCTGGACCGCGCTCTCGCCCGCGACGATGGGCAGGGTCGCGACCTCGATCTGTTTGCCGAGCGTGGCCAGCTGTTCCATCGCCGCCGGACGGCGGGTGTCCAGCGAGGCCATCATGACCTTCTTGCGATCGAACTTGGTCAGGCGCAGCGCCAGCTTGGCCGAGGTCGTGGTCTTGCCCGAGCCCTGAAGGCCGGCCATCAGCACCACGGCGGGCGGAGTGGCGTTGGTGTTCAGCGGGACCGGCTCTTCGCCGCCCAGCATTTCGATCAGGCCGTCATAGACGATCTTGACCACCTGATCGGCCGGCTTGACCGAACGGATGACCTCTTCGCCCGTCGCGCGCTCGGTGGCGAAGGCGATGAATTCCTTGACGACCGGCAGGGCGACGTCGGCCTCGAGCAGGGCCACGCGCACCTCGCGCATCGCCTCGGCGACATCCTTTTCGGACAGGGCGCCGCGGCCGGTGATCCGGTCGAAGACGCCTGTCAGCCGCTCGTTCAGAGCCTCGAACATTCACTACCTCATGTGGCGCAGGTGAAACGGCTCCATACGACAACGACCCCCGGCGACGATCACGTCGGCGGAGGGTTCTCGCCGGGCTCGTTCTTTCCTTGGGGCTACCGGCCTTCGGCCTGCTTGAGCCCGAAAGGGCCGTGCTCAAGTAGCGCTAAGCGCGATAGCACAACAGAAAAGCTGTCGTCCCGGTGGAGACGCGAGGTTCACTTGCGTCGGAAGTGGCGGCTTATGAAGGAAAACTCGGGGAATGTCGAATCCTACGACCTCCCCTTCTTTCGTCATCCTCCGGGACGCGAAGCGGAACCGGGGGACCCAGCGGCGCGCGCGAGCGCGAACCTGTTGCGGACGAGACGTTCCGGCATCCTGCGACGGAGAGATTTCGCCTTCGGCGCCGCTGGCTCCCCCGGTCTGCGCCGCGAGGACGCGGCTTGCCGGGGGATGACGAAAGAGAAAGGAGCGCGGCTCCTCACGGCTCCTCGGGCGTCTCGGCCGGGGTTTCGTCCGTCTTCGGTTCCGAACCCGGCTCGGTCACGACAATCCCCTCCGGCGGGGCGGACAGTTTCGACAGGTCGCCGCCGGCGCGCAGGACGTCCAGGGCGCGTTGCAGCTGGTAGTCTTTTTCCTTGTCATAGGCTTCGCCCGGCGCTTCGCGGGGCGTGTGCGGCCCCTTGCGTTCCGCGCCGATGGAGGAGTCCAGGGCCGTCGCATAGGCGGCCTCGGAATAGATGAAGCTGGAACGCGAGACGATCCGGGCCTCGGCCTCGGACCGGGCGACCTCCAGGTCCGGCTCGATGCCGATCTTCTGGATCGAGGCGCCGGACGGGGTGTAGTAGCGGGCCGTGGTGATCGACAGGGCGCCGTCGCGGCCCTGGCGCAGCGGGATGACCGTCTGGACCGATCCCTTGCCGAAGCTGGTCAGGCCGACGATGGTCGCCCGCTCGTGGTCCTTCAGGGCGCCGGCGACGATTTCAGAGGCGGAGGCCGAGCCGTAGTTGACCAGGACCACCAGGGGCAGGCCGCCGGTCAGGTCGCCGGGCTTGGCGGAATAGCGCTGGATCTGCTCGGGCTTCCTGCCCCGCTGGCTGACGATCTCGCCGCGCTCCAGGAAGGCGTCGGACACGTCGATGGCGGCGTTCAGCAGGCCGCCGCCGTTGTTGCGCAGGTCCAGGACATAGCCCTTCACGCCCGGCTTCTGAGCCTTGATCTTGGCGATGGCCTCGGACAGTTCGCGGCCGGTGTTCTCATTGAAGGTCGAGACGCGCAGATAGCCGAAATCGCCCTCGACCCGGCCCGTGACCGACTGGACCTTGATGATCTCGCGGGTCAGGGTCACCTCGCGCGGCTCCTCGCCGTCGCGCAGGAAGGTGACGCGCACGCTGGTGCCGGCCGCGCCGCGCAGCTTTTCCGACACCTGGCTGACGGTCAGGCCCGCCGCGTTCTGACCCTCGATGGCGCTGATGACGTCCCCGGCCTGAACCCCGGCCTTGGCGGCGGGGCTTTCGTCCATCGGGGAGATGACCTTCACCAGGCCGCCTTCGGAGGTGATGGTCAGGCCGACGCCCGAATACTGTCCCTCGGTCCGCTCGCGCAGTTCGTCATAGTTGGACGGCGGCAGATAGTTGGAGTGGGGATCCAGCGCCGTCATCATGCCGGCCAGGGCGGCCTCGATCAGCTTCTTGTTGTCGACCGGGACCACATAGGCCTGCTCGACAATGCCGACCACGTCGCCGAACAGCTCCAGCATGCGGAAGGTTTCGTTGCGGGGCGTCTGGCTGGTGGCGACGGCGGCCGAGCCGCCGAGAACCAGGGCGGCGCAGCCGACGAGGAGCAGTTTACGCATTCGGTCTCTTTCGGTCGGGCCGATCATGGAAGGCGCCCGTTGGGAGGGTAGGGCCGCACAGACACGACGAAATCGTGGCTGGGCGGCGTCGGTCCGATAAAATCAGCGTCCGGCGGGAAAGCAAGGCCAATCGTCGTCCGAGGGCGCATCCGGCCGCTCATCGCAGCCAGGGACCGGGGTCGATCGGGCGCTCGTCCCGGCGCAGTTCGAAATAGATGTCGCCGTCCGGCCCGCTGCGGCCCAGGGTCTGGCCGTCGGAGACGCGGGTGTCCGCCTGGACGTCCAACTGCTCCAGCCCGGCGATCACCGCCCGCCAGCCGGGGCCGAGATCGAGAATCACCACCTGGCCCCAGCCGGTCAGGGGACCGGCGTAGGCCACCTTGGCGTCGGCCGGGGCGGCGACGGGGGCGCGGTCGGCGCGCCAGCGCCAGCCCGAGGTTCCAGCCCCCCAGGTCTGGGTCGGGGCGCCGCGCACGGGCGCACTGAGCCGGTTGCGGCCGGCCGGCAGGCGCGCGGTCTCGGCCTCGGCGGCCTCGGCCTCCTGGGCGGAGGGGACGGCGCCGCCCAGGTCGCGGATTCGGGCCTCCAGCGCCCGCGCCGCCCGTTCGGCGCTGCGCGCCTCGGCGTTCAGCACGGCGGTGAGGGCTGTCTTGCGCGCGGTCAGCCCCTCGATCCGGGCGCGGCGATCGCCCTGGGCGCTTTCGGTGGTCAAGAGCCGTTCCGAGGACAGGACCGCCAGGCGGCGAATGCGCATGATCTCGGCCTGACGCTGGGCCAGGGCCTTGGCGCGGCGCTCCAGCTCGGGCGTCATGGCCTTCAACAGGATGGAGGCGCGCACCGTGTCGATCGCCTTGTCGGCGGGAACCAGAAGCGGCGGCGGCGGGCGGCGGCTCATCATCTGAAGCGCGCTGAGCAGACGTCCCTGGGCGCCGCGCTCGCGGGCCAGGTCCGTGACCAGGTCCGCCTCCCGTTCGCTGAGCTGTTTCAGCCGGGCCCTCTGATCCTCGATCTGGCGGTCGTCAGTCCGTTCGTCGGCGCGCAGGGCGGCGAGCCGACGCTCCAGCTGGGCCAGTTCGGCCTTGGCGGCCTCGGCGTCGGCGCGCAGACGCCGCGCCCGCACCGCCTCGTCGCGATAGTCGGCCTGGATCCGCGCCAGCTCGCTCTCAGACGCCTGCCGCCCCGCCGCCGGGGCGGCGAGGACCAGGCCCGTCATCAGGGCGAGAGAGAGTGCTGAGGCGCGGCCCATGTCAGTCGCGATGATAAGGCGATCCGGCCAGGATGGTCACGGCCCGATAGAGCTGTTCGGCCAACATGGCGCGGGCCAGGGCGTGGGGCCAGGTCTGGGGACCGAAGGCCAGGGTCGAGGCGGCGGCGGCGCGCACGCTTTCGTCCAGCCCGTCCGCCCCGCCGATGGCGAAGACCAGGCGGCGTTCGCCCTGGTCGCGCAGCTTGGCGACATGGTCGGCGAAGGCGCGCGAGGAATAGGTTTTGCCCCGTTCGTCGCAGGCGATCAGGTGCGCCCCCTCGGCGGCGGCCAGGATCAGCTCGGCCTCCGGCGCCTTGCCCGGCTTCCTGGCCTCCAGGTCGATCAGTTCGAGGGGACCGAGGCCCAGCGCGCGTCCCGCAAGGGTGGCGCGCCGGGCGTAGTCGTCGGCGAGCGTCGCCTCAGGCCCCCGGCCCGGTCGGCCGATGGCGACGATGCTCAGCTTCATTCTCTAGTCGCGGACCATGCGGTGGGCCGAGTCCACGGCCCAGATCTTCTCGATATTGTAGAAGGTCCGCACTTCCGGGCGGAACAGGTGGACGATCACGTCGCCGGCGTCGATCAGAACCCAGTCGCAGTGCGGCAGGCCCTCGACCTTGGCCTTGCCCAGGCCCTGGTCCTTCAGGGTGCGCAGCAGGTGGTCGGCGATGGCGCCGACGTGGCGGTGCGAGCGGCCGGAGGCGACGATCATGGTGTCGGCCATGGCGCTTTTGCCCTTCAGGTCGATCAGGACCATGTCCTGAGCCTTGTCCTCGTCGAGGCGGCTCAGCAGGGCTTCTTCAAGCGGAGTCGATCCGACCGGGCGGGGGACGGAATCCCCGAATGCGGCGGCGGTTTCAGATCCGTCTTCGGAATGGAGAGGTTCTATAGGGTCCATCTCGTGCGCCGTGTTCGAAACGGCGGCGTCTTGCGCGTCATACGCGGGCGAGGGGGTCAGCGGAGGGCTCCAGGAGCATTGACTAAAGCAGCCCCTTAGCACGGATGGGGGCGAACGTGAACCGGCGCCGGGATCACGAGCCCGCGTCCGGCCTCTTCGAGGCCCGGATGGCGGTCGAGGACAGGGGATTCAGGGGCGCCGTCAGATAGGTCCAGGCCGGGGCCGCCAGGGTCGGCAGAAGGCCCGCCTGCTCCGCCGGGATGCGAAAGGCGGCGAAGCGGGCGGCCGCCGGCGCCGTGCGGCTGTCCAGTTGCGATCCCGGCCGGGCGATCACCGCCACGGGCATCAGCCGCATGATGTCGGTCCAGCCCCGCCAGCGATGGAAGCCGGCCAGATTGTCCGATCCCATGACCCAGACGAAATGAACGCCCGGATGGCGGGCGACCAGCAGGCGCAGGGTCTCGACCGTCCAGACCACCCCGGCCCGGCTTTCGAAATCCGAGACGATCATGGACGGGCCCCGGATCTGGGCCTGAGCCGAGGCCATCCGTTCGGCCAGGGGGGCGCTGTCGCGGGCGTCCTTCAACGGGTTCTGGGGCGAGACCAGCCAGACCACCCGATCCAGGCCCAGTCGCCGCATGGCCGTCTCGGCGACATGGGCGTGGCCTTCATGGGCCGGATTGAACGATCCGCCGAACAGGCCGACCTTCATCCCCGGCGTCAGGATCAGCCCATCGCGAAGCGCCCCCTGTCGGGGGCCGGCGCCTTGGGGCGCGGGACCGGCGTGGAAGAAGGGCAAGCGAGGCGTCTCGGGGGTTATGCTCAAGGCGGCCTTATCATGGCGGCGCCCGCCCTGTCCCCCGATTATTCGTCCGACCTCAGACGGCGGCTTCGAACAGGGCTTCGCGCGTCACGTCGGCGTGGGTCATGGGGAACATGTGGCCGCCGCCGCGCACCACCTCGACCGAGACGTGCGGCAGGCCGCGCGGCGACGAGGGCACGTGGGTCAAGGCGCCGTGTTCCGCCTTTAGAATGCGGATTGGACCGCGATAGAGGCGAAGCGCCCGCCAGGGATCGTGCGCCTGGGCGGCGTAGTTGGCCGCCTCCCAGGCCGGGGTGGCGGCCAGGGTGAAGCCGTCGGGGCCTTCCACCAGACCTTCGGCCAGATAGTCGGCCAGCACCATGTCGGGCCAGCCCTTGAACGCCCCCCGACCGCGGTAGGCGGCCATGGCCTCCTCGCGGCTGGCGAACAGGGCGCGGCGGCGAAGCGTGGCGCGTGCGATCGGAATGCGGGACAGAAACCGGTGGGCGAAGGGCAGGTTGAACACCAGCATGGCGGACCGCCGCCAGATCACTGCGTCCAGCAGAACCAGGCTGGCGACCCGGTCCGGCCGCTCCGCCGCCGCCAGCAGGGAGGCGGTCCCGCCCATGGAATGGCCCGCCAGGACCGGCGGCGGACCGTCGATCGTCTCCATCAGGGCCAGAAGATCGTCGCGGTGATCCCGCCAGCTGGTCTTGGGCCGGGCGAACACCGGCAGGTCAGAGGCCCCATGGCCGCGAAGGTCCGGGGCCCAGATCCGCAGCGACGTCGACAGGGGCGATAACAGGCTGCGATAGGCGCCGGCGTTGAAACCGTTGGCGTGGGAGAAGATCAGATCGACCGGACGCTTCGGATCCCCGAAGTCCAAGACCGACATCCGCCCCCCGCCCCATCGATTGTCGATCGGGACGCTGAGCCGGCGCGGCGGCGACATCAGGGCCGCATCCATGATCAGGCCGCATCCCGGCAGGCGGCGCACAGGCCGTGCGCCTCGATCGTGGTGCGGGCGATCGCATAGCCGGCGGCGGCGCCGGCGGCGGCGATGACGTCCTGGCCCGGCCCGTCGATCTCGCGCGTCACCCCGCAGCAGTCGCAGATCAGAAAGGCGGCCGCATGGCTGCCCCCGACCTCCTGGCCGGCGCAGGCGACATAGGCGCTGATCGAAGCGATCCGATGGGCCATGCCGTGGCGTTCCAGGAATTCGAGCGCGCGATAGACGGTGGGCGGCTTGGCGGCCTGTCCGTCCTCGCCGAACCGGGCGATCAGATCATAGGCCTTCACCGGCTCGCCGCTCTCGAGCAGCAGCGACAGCACCCGGCGGCGCGGCGGGGTCATGCGCTCGCCGGCCGAGACCACCCGCGCCTCCGCCTCGGACAGGGCGCGGTCCAGGCGTGCGCCGTCCAGGCCGGAATGAAGATGATCATGGTCGCAGACGGCGTTCATGAGCCACAGCTAATCCTTGATAAGCCCGGCCGCAACAGAACACGGCTTGCAGTCCGTGATGTTATCTCATAACAGAAACGCTTCCTCTCCTGAACCCCAGTGATGTCCATGCGTCAGACCGTCACCCGCTCGCTTCTGCTTTCCGCCGTCGCCTGGAGCGCCCTGGGCGGCGCCGCCCTCGCCCAGACCCTGGCTCAGACCGGCCCCGGCCGTCCGGCCCAGGTCGATGACGTCATCGTCACCGCCACCCCCTATGGCGTCACCCAGCGCGCCACCACCATCGCCACCGACGTGCTGGACGACCAGGCCCTGGCCATCGCCCCGGCGACGTCTCTGGGCGATCTGGTCAACGGCCTGCCGGGCGTGCGCTCGACCGACTTCGCCCCCGGCGCCAGCCGCCCGGTGATCCGGGGCCTGTCCGGCCCGCGCGTCCAGGTGCTGACCAACGGCCTGGGCCAGATCGACGCCAGCTCCGTTTCGCCGGACCACGCCGTGGCCACCGATCCCGGCGAAGCCCATCGGATCGAGGTCGTGCGCGGCCCGGCCACCCTGGTCTATGGCGGCTCGGCCATCGGCGGGGTGGTCAACATCATCGACGACCGCATCCCTGAAGCCCTGCCTGAAGGCGGGGTCGAGGGTCGGGTCTCGACCCAATATTCCAGCGTGGACGACGGCCGCGGCGCCTCGGGCCATGTCACCGTCGGCGCCGGCCGGTTCGCCTTCAACCTGAGCGGCGTGACCCGCAAGACGGACGATTATGACATCCCCTCCCCCGCCCGGTCCCAGGTTCTGGCCGACAGCGACGGCGAGCCGCGCGGCGCGGGCGACAAACAGCCGAACTCCTGGTCCGAGCTGAACGCCTGGGGCGTCGGCGGCTCCTATATCGCCGACAAGGGCTTCGTCGGCCTGTCCTACAAGAAGACCGAAAGCGAGTACGGCACGGTCGCCGAGCCGGAGGTCTTCATCAATCTGGAGCAGGAGCGCTGGGACGGCCGCGGCGAATACCGGTTCGACGCCGGCCCCTTCGCCAAGGTCCGCGCCTCCTACGGCCACGCCGACTACACCCACACCGAGTTCGAAGGACCGGGCGAGCCGGGCACCGTCTTCAACTCCGACGGCTGGGAGACCCGCGGCGAACTGGTCCAGCGCGAGCGGAACGGCTGGAACGGCGCCGTCGGCGTCCAGGCCCTGGAGCGCAATTTCGAGGCGATCGGCGAGGAGGCCTTCGTCCCGACCGTCAAGATCGAGGAACAGGGCCTGTACACGGTCCAGCGCTATGACCGCGACCGCTACGGCTTCGAGGGCGGGCTGCGCTATGACCGCCGCACCCTGAGCGCCGTTCCGCTGGGCGAGACGGCCGAGGTGGAGCGTCAGTTCGACAACTGGTCCGCCAGCGGCGCCGCCTTCCTGCGTCCCCAGGCCGGCCTGTTCCTGGGGCTGAGCCTGTCGCGGACGGAACGCGCGCCCAGCGAGGTCGAACTGTTCGCCGACGGCGTCCACGTCGCCACCGCCGCCTATGAGACCGGCGACCTGGGCCTGGACACCGAGAAGGTGACCACGCTGGAGGGCACGGTCCACTTCGACCGTGACCGGTTCTCCGGGGATATGCACCTCTACAAGGCCTGGTACGACGGCTTCATCGACGAACGCCGCACCGGCGCAGACTTCACCACCGACGAGGGCGAGACCTTCCCCGTCTATCGCTTCGTCCAGACCGACGCGGACTTCTACGGCTTCGAGGCCGAGGCCGCCTACGCCCTGTGGCAGGACGGGGATCGCAAACTGTCGCTGGAGGGGGCGGCCGACTATGTCCGCGCCGACACCGACCTGGGCCCGGCCGCGCGCATTCCGCCCTGGTCGGCGACCGCCCGCCTGGCCTGGACCTCGACGCTTTGGGACCTGACCGGCGAAGTGCGCCACGTCGGCGAACAGGACCGGCTGGCGGAAGGCGAACTGCGCACGGACGCCTATACGCTGGTCAATCTGCGCGGGGCGGTTCGGCCGTTCGCCGACAAGGACGTCACCGTCTTCGCCGAGGCGCACAATCTGACGGACGAGGAGGCGCGCGAGCATACCTCCTTCCTGAAGGACATCGCGCCCCTGCCTGGGCGCAACCTGCGGATCGGCGTCTCCTACGCCTTCTGACCGGTTCCTGATCGGGGCCGTTTGCCGCTGAGGCGGGCTTGGGCTAGAAGGCCCGCCTCATTCCACTCCAAGAGCGCCTGGCTCCTCATGACCGATACGAACAACTCGCCGCTCGAAGGCAACGTCCTCTTCTATACGAAGCCGGAACCGCTGGACCCGGCCCTGCACGGCGCGCTGGGCGTCAACGCCGCCGACAAGCCCTACGCCTTCGTCGGCCAGACCAACATCGTGCCGCTGACGGTGACCGAGTTCGCCGCCGCCGCCCTGTCCTATCCGGTGATCTTCACCGGTGAGAACCGCCAGCCGGTCGTGGTCATGGGGCTGCGCCAGGGCGAGAACCTGTTCGTGGCGGACGACGGCGACTTCCGCCCCGACGCCTACATCCCCGCCTATGTGCGCCGCTATCCGTTCGTCTTCGCCGACGACAAGCAGAATCAGCGCCTGATCCTGTGCATCGACCGCGGCGCCTCGATCGTGGCCGAGGGCGGCCAGAACCCGCTGTTCGTCGAGGGCAAGCCCAGCGACTACACCAATATGGCGATGGAGTTCTGCAACAACTTCGAACAGGAGCGTCAGCGCACCGAAGCCTTCGTCAAGCTGATCCAGGACCTGGACCTGCTGGACGTGCGTGAAGCCGTCTTCACCCCGCGCAACCCGGACGGCACGCCCGGCGCGCCCCAGAAGCTGGCCGAATATTACGCCGTGTCGGAAGACAAGCTGAGGGCCCTGCCGGCCGAGAAGCTGGCCGAGCTGCGCGACAACGGCGCCCTGGGCCAGATCTACGCCCATCTGGTGTCGCTGCTGGGCTGGGACCGCCTGATCGCCCTGGCCTTCCTTCGCCAGGCCCCGGCCAGCGTCAACTGAGCCTCGGCCTGACGTCAAGGAGAACGCCCGCCGGTCGCACCGGCGGGCGTTTTCAATTTCAGCGGCGGGAGAACAGGGCGCGGGTCAGGCAGGAGAAGACCAGCCGCCCGGCCTCGTCCAGCAGATCGTGCTGGGCGATGACGATGCCCTTTCCGTCCCCGACCGGATCCTTGCCCATGACGGTCATCCGGCCCCGCAGCAGCTCGCCCGGCGGCGGATTGCGCAGATAACGCAGCCCGTCGACCGCCAGGACCTTGGTCTGGGCCCAGGCGCCCGACTTCTCGGCCGCCAACCGGCTCCACAGGGCGTAGATCATCGCATCGGGCGCCCCATAGGCGGCGTCCCAGCCGGGCGCGAACCGCTCGACGAAGAGGTCGAGCGCCCCCGGATCGACCGCACAGGCCCCCAGGGGCACGACCTGCCCCGTCTCCAGATCCTCGAAATGGACGAGCAGGGGGTCGCTCATGGAAATCCTTCAGCCTGGTTCTTCGGAAACACGGACCAGCAGCTTGCCGTCGTGGTCGCCGGTGAACAAGCGGTTCAACGAGTCCACCGCGCCTTCGAGGCCGTCATCGACGTGGACCTTCCACTTCACCTTGCCCTCGGCCAGCCACGGACCCATCTCCGCGACCATTTCGCGGGCGCGAGGCGCATAGTCCAGCACCAGGAAGCCCTGGACGTGGAGCCGATGGGTGATGATCCGGGCGAAGTTGGGCGACGGCGGCGCCTTGGTGGCGTTGTAGGATGAGACGAGGCCGCACACCGCCATCCGGCCGTGGACCTTGAGCCGGTTGAAGACGGCGATCATGATGTCGCCGCCGACGTTTTCGAAATTGAGATCGATTCCGTCGGGCGCCAGCCGGTCCAGCGCGTCGCCGACGTCCTCGTTCTTGTAGTCGATCGCCGCGTCGAACCCGAGTTCGTCGGTCAGCCAGGCGCATTTCGCAGGCCCGCCGGCGACGCCGATGACGCGACAGCCGCGCTGTTTGGCGATCTGGCCGGCGATCGAACCCACCGCCCCCGCCGCCGCAGAGATCACCATCGTCTCGCCAGCCTTGGCTTTCAGCACGTCGGTGACGCCGAAATAGGCCGTAAGCCCGGTCATGCCCAGGACCGACATATTGGCCGTCAGCGGCAGGCCGGGCGCCCGGTGCACGGGCCGAAGCCCGGCTTCGGGCACGACGGCGTAGTCCGCCCACCCACCGGCGGCGGGCATGACGACGTCGCCGACCTTGAACCGGTCCGACCGGCTGTGCTCCACCACCCCCAGGGTCAGGCCGCGCATGACCTCTCCCAGCCCCACAGGCGGCAGATAGCCTTCGGAATCGTTCATCCAGGTCCTGTTGGTGGGGTCCAGCGACAGATAGACGGTGCGGACCAGCACCTCGGATTCCTTCACCTCCGGCACGGGCGTCTCGACCAGCTCCAGGTCGCCGGCCTGAACCAGGCCCTTGGGCCGCTGACGCAGCACCCACTGACGATTGATCTTGGCGTTGGAAACCATGTCTCTCTCTCCGTGCGTTTTCTTTGAGGATCATCTTGGCCCTGCGCGCGGCGCGGGTCGAGGGCCGGGTTGAAAAGAAAAAGGCGGTCCAAGCGGACCGCCTTTGAAGTGGCATCATCGAGAATGAGGTGCGGAGGCGGCAGATTGGCTGTCGCCAATCTCAAGTCGGGGGGGCGTCGCCGCCTCCGCAGTCTCCTAACGGCGTGGGTGAACCCCGGTTCCCGACGACGGGCGGCTTTTTTTCGTGCCTGGCGCGAAAGATCCCGGGTAGGAACGCCGTTACTCAGGCGGCGTTGTGTCTGGTCATAAGCAACAGCCGGGACGCAGACCATGACGCACCAAGAACCGCAACCGAACAACGATCGTCTGGTCGATCGTCAGGGCGTAGATGCGCGCTCGGCTCGCCAGGGCCGATCCGGCAGCCGAATCCTGCTGATCCTTATCGCCTCCCTGGGCGGCGCGGCGCTTTTGCTGGGTCTGCTTTGGATGTTCAGCCAGGGCGGCCTGTCCCAGACCAACGCCAACGACGGGGACCAGGCGGTCGATGCGCGCGCCTTCAGCGGCGATGCGGCGACGCCGCCGGCCGCCGACGCGCCGACCGGCCCGAACGGCGAGCCGCAGCCCGTGCCGACCGGAGAGGCGGCGAACGTCAACGCCCCGACCCAGCCGTCCAGCTGATGTGAAAAAGCCCCGGCGCCGAGGCGGCCGGGGCTTCATCCGCGCCCTCGGCGGGCGCAAGGGCGTCCGAGATTAAGCCGCTTCCTTGTGGCGCGACGGATGGAAGAACAGGGCCTGGCTGATCGCCGCCTTCACCGTCTCGGGCTGGAAGGGCTTGGTGATCAGGAAGGTCGGCTCAGGCCTTTCGCCGGTCAGAAGGCGTTCGGGGAAGGCGGTGATGAAGATCACCGGCACGTCGATGTCCTTCAGGATGTCCTTGACCGCATCAATGCCGGAAGAGCCGTCGGCCAGCTGGATGTCGGCAAGAACCAGGCCGGGCTTGTGGCGAGCCACCGCCTCGACGGCCTCGTCATGGGTGGTCGCAGCCCCGGTGACGCGGTGGCCCAGTTCCTTCACCAGGCTCTGAATGTCGGCGGAGATGATGGCCTCGTCCTCGATCACCAGGACGTCGGTGGCCAGTTCGGCGTCGATGTCCGACTGGGCGTCGGCGATCAGCCGCTCGACGTCGCGGGGATCGGCCGAAAGGATCTGGGCCGCTTCCGAAGGCGTGAAGCCTTCCAGGGCCGTCAGCAGAAAGGCCTGGCGCGAGCGCGGCGCGATCCGCATCAGGCGACGCGAAGCCTCGTCGCGGCCGTCGCCCAAGGCGCCGATCTGAGAGCCGCTTTCCAACTGGGCGCCGGTCGAGGACCAGATGGCGTGGAAGACGTGATAGAGGGCGACGCGCGGCGTCATGTCCGGCGAGAGCTGCTGCTCTCCCGCAGCCAGCGCTTCGAGTGCGACCCGCACATAGTTGTCGCCGGTCGATTGATCGCCGGTGAGGGCCCGCGCATAGCGGCGGACATAGGGCAGATGCGGCGCAAGTCTGGCCAGAAGGCTCATGCTGGATAGTCCCCGACAGAGGCTGCGCGCCCGAGGATGGACGACAGCGATACAGAGGCTGAAAACGCCAAAGCCCCGATGCGGTTCCGCAGCGCTTGCGCTCTGTCGATTTTTATTACCGCATCTGAGGAACCCGGAGCCAGAGGGACCGTTAATGGACCTGCATTTCTGCACTGCAGTTGGGTGGGCGGTGTTCTGTCTATGATTGACTCTTCCGATTCCTCGCGGCGCAAGGGCGCCGGCAACACGGGGGAGGCGGGGCTCGAAGAAGCTCGCCTTCGTCAACAGGCCATCGGCGTCAAGCTGCGGCACATGTTCGACGAGGTGGTCAACGAGCCCGTGCCTGACGAATTCCTGGATATTCTGAAGCGCGCCGACGCCAAGGCGTCGGACGGTGGCGCATGAGCACGTCCCGATTGGGCGCCGCGCCCAAACCCGCCTCTGCGGATGATGAGGGCTTCAAGCGGGAACTGGTCCTGCTGATTCCGCATCTGCGCGCCTTCGCCCGCACCTTGACGGGCGATGCGACGGCCGCTGACGATCTGGCCCAGGATGCGATGATGAAGGCCTGGGACGCGCGCGCCAGCTACCAGATGGGCACCAATATGAAGGCCTGGACCTTCATGATCCTGCGCAACCAGTTCTATTCCGAGAAACGCCGATCCTGGCGTCAGTCGCAGCTGGACCAGGAGGCCGCCGAGCGGACCCTGGTGGCGGTGGACGACCCCGAGGCGCCGGTGGCGCTGGACGAGCTGAGACAGGCCCTTAAGACCCTGCCGGAAGAGCAGCGCGAAGCCCTGATCCTGGTGGGCGCCGGGGGCTTCGCCTATGAAGAGGCGGCCGAGATCTGCGGCTGCGCCGTCGGCACGGTCAAGAGCCGCGTCAGCCGGGCGCGCCGCGCGCTTCTGACCACCTTGGAAAAGGGCGGATACAGCCGCGACGGCAAGGCCGCCGGGGACGCCATGCGCACCATTCTCGGCGAGGCCGACAGGCTGGCCGGCGCGCGGTCCTGAGCCTCGGTGAACCAGGCCGCCCAATCCGACGCCCCCGCTCCGAGGCCTCGCCTGGGACGACGCTGGAATTCGGCCCGCTTCCAAGGCATTCGCTTCCGGCTGGGCACGGCCATGGCGTTGGCCCTGCTGCCCATCCTGATCCTGATCATCATCCAGACCCAGGCGGACTTCCGCCGGCAGGCGGATGATCGCCGCACCGATCTGCAACTGGCCGCCGAACGCAGCGCCGGCAGCGCCAAGGCGCGGCTGGACAGCGCCCAGGTTCTGCTGCGCGCCCTCAGCCCCGACGCCCTGGGCCCCTATTGCGCGCCACGGCTGACCGCCCTGGTCGATCGGCTGGACGGTTATGAGGGCCTCTATCGCCTCAGCCCGACGGGCGAGGCCGTCTGTTCGTCCGGTCGGCCCGAGGGATTGCGGTCGGGCGTGACGCCGGCGGCGGGCTCGACCTGGTTTCAACGGCTTCGCCGCGGCGAGGATCTGGTGGTGGTTCGCGCCCCCGTCTACGCTGGCTATCCCGCCGCCCTGATCGTCGCCATCCGGGCCGAACGGCCGATGGGCCGGTTCGACGGCGCCATGGCGGCCGTCATCCCCCTGTCGGCGCTTCAGCCGGACACTCGCGATCCGGCCCTGCCCGACCAGTCCGAAGCGGCCCTGACGGACGCCGCAGGGCGGGTGCTGCTCGCCAGCGACCCCGCCGCCTTCCGCCTGTCGGACGGGGGGGACGTCACCGGCTGGGTGGAGCGCGCGCGAGACCAGGGCTCGGCCGTCTTTGCGGGCAAGGACAGCCAGGGCCAGCGCCGCGACTACGCCGGAGCGGTTCTGGCCGGGGGCGATCTCTACGCCCTGCTCTCGGCGCCGGCGCCGGGACTTTTGTCCTGGGCGCGGCTCAATCCGATCGGCACCCTGCTGCTGCCCCTGGGCGCCTGGCTGACGGCCTTCGCCGCCGTCATGCTGTTGTCCGAGCGGATCTTCATCCGTTGGCTGGACTATCTGGAACGGATCGCCGCCCTCTATGCGCGCGGTCGCTTTTCGGTGCGGCCGCTCCAGGCCATGAACGCCCCGTCGGAAATCCGCGTCATGGCTCGGACCCTGGACGAAATGGCCGAGGCCATCACCCAGCGCGACCGGGAGCTGAACGCCTCCCTGGCCGAAAAGGACGCGCTGATGCGCGAAATCCACCACAGGGTGAAGAACAATCTGCAGATCATCTCCTCGCTTCTGTCGATGCAGCAGCGGGCCCTGACCGACGCCCCGGCCAAGGCGGCGCTGGGCGACACGCGCCAGCGGATTTCGGCCCTGGCCCTGATCTATCGCACCCTGTACCAGAGCGAGGACATCCGCCACGCCGACGCCCGCGACTTCCTGAACGAGCTGGTGGGCCAGCTCATCGCCGGCGAGGCGGTGCGCGGCCATGTGGTGGTCAGTTCGGTGGACGCCGATTCCCTCTATGTCGATCCCGACAAGCTGGCGCCCCTGGCCCTGTGGCTGGTCGAGGCCGTCAACAATGCGCAGAAGCACGCCTTCGCCGGTCGCGGCGGCGCGCTGAAGGTCCGCTTCCGGGTCTATGGCGAGACGTCCATTCTGGAAGTCGAGGACGACGGTCCGGGGGGCTCCGCCGCCGCCGAGGCTGGCGTGGGTCAGACCCTGATGGGCGCCTTCGCCAAACAGCTGCGGGGCGAGACTGAGTTCGTGGAGGCGCCGGGCGGCGGCTCCATCGCCCGCATGACCTTCGCCACGCCCGAAGCCCTGTCGCCCGCCGACCCGGCCGACAAGGCCTGAAGCCGGAGGGAACCGCCGCCGTGGCGTCGCGTTCCTAGGGCAAGACCGACAGACTCCCATGTCGGCTGAACCGGAGCCTTCTCATGCGTAAGATCTTTGTCCTGGTCGCCGCCGCCGCCGCCCTGACCACCGCCGCCTGCAACACCGTCGAAGGCGTGGGCCGCGACACCCAGGCCGCCGGCCAAGCCGTGACCGGCGCCGCCCAAGACGCCAAGAACTAAGCCGCCGCCGCCTCGCCTTCCCGACAGGCGAGCCGCATCGGACTTGCAAGGCCCCGCTTCGTCGGGGCCTTGTTCGTTTCGGGACAGCCTCAGGAGATTGATCGTGAACCAGACCGCCAAGAACGCCGGCCTCGCCCTGATGCGCCAGCACGCCCTGATCGCCGGCGAGCCGATCCCGGCGAACGGGTCAGGCATTGCGGTGGACGACCCGGCGACCGGCGAGGTGATCGGCCATGTGCCCGACCTGGGCGCCGCCGAGACGGAGGCCGCGATCCAGGCGGCGGCCGAGGCCTTTCCCGACTGGTCGCGCGGCGATCCGCACAGGCGCGCGGCCTTCCTGCGCCAGTGGGCCGCCTTGATTGATCAGAACCTCGAGGGCCTGGGCGCCCTGATGGCCCTGGAGAACGGCAAGCCCTTCGAAGAGGCCAAGGGGGAGGTGACCTACGCCAACGGCTTCATCAAATGGTTCGCCGGCGAGGCCGAGCGGCTGATCGGCGAAACCCAGGACAGCCCGCTGGGCCATCTGCTGCTGACCTATCGCGAGGCGGTGGGGCCCTGCGCCCTGATCACCCCGTGGAACTTCCCGGCTGCCATGCTGACGCGCAAGCTGGGACCGGCCTTTGCAGCGGGATGCACCGCCGTGGTCAAGCCGGCCAGCCAGACCCCGTTCACCGCCATCGCCCTGGCTGAGCTGGCCTATCAGGCCGGCCTGCCGGTCGGCGCCCTGTCGATCGTGACGGGCGAGGCGGCGGTGATCGGCAAGGCGCTGACGGACAGCCCCCTGATCCGCAAACTGTCCTTCACCGGCTCGACCGGCGTGGGCCGCAAGCTGGCCGAACAGTGCGCCCCGACCTTGAAGCGGGTGTCGATGGAGCTGGGCGGCGCCGCCCCCCTGATCGTCTTCGCCGACGCCGATCTGGACCTGGCCGTCGCCGAGACCATCAAGGGCAAGTTCAGGAACTCGGGCCAGACCTGCGTCTGCCCCAACCGGGTCTATGTCGAGCGGTCCGTCGCCGAGGCCTATGCCGAGAAGCTGGCGGCGGAGGTGGCGAAGATCAGGGTGGGCGCAGCCTTCGAAGAGGGGGTCAAGGTCGGCCCCCTGATCGAGGACAAGGCGATCGCCAAGGTCGAGAAACATGTGGCGGCGGTGAGGGCCGACGGCGGGCGAGTTCTGACCGGCGGATCGCGCCACGAACGGGGCGGGCGCTTCTTCCAGCCGACCGTGACCCTGGGCGGGGACGACGCCCTGTTCCGCAAGGAGGAGACCTTCGGCCCGATGATCCCGGTCTTCGCCTTCGACACCGAGGACGAGGCGCTGGACAAGGCCAACGCCAGCGAGTTCGGCCTGGCCTCCTATCTGTTCACCCGCGACCTGGACCGGGCCATGCGCTTCAGCCGCCGGATCGAGGCGGGCATGTGCGGGGTCAACACCGGCCTGATCTCCACCGCCGTCGCCCCGTTCGGCGGGGTCAAACAGTCCGGCTACGGCCGCGAGGGCTCGATCCACGGCATAGACGAATATGTGGATGTGAAGACCGTGACCCTGGCGTTGAGATGAGGCTCAGACCGGCAGGACCCCGCGCTTGACCACCGATCGCATGGCCACGCTGGACGAGACGCGGTGGACGCCGGGCAGGCGCGTGAGGGTCTTGGCGTGGACCCGTTCCAGATCGTCGACGTCGCGCACCACCAGCCGCAGCAGATAGTCGGCGCCCCCGGTCATCAGATAGCATTCCATCACCTCGGGCGCGGCGGCGACCGCCTGTTCGAAGGCGCTCAGCGCCGCCTCGGACTGGGACGACAGGGTGACGGTGACGAAGACGCTGATGGGCAGGCCCACGGCGCGTTCGCTGATTACGGCCGCATAATGATCGACCACCCCGGCCGCTTCGAGCGCCCGCAGCCGGCGCAGGCAGGCGCTTTCCGACAGGGCCACCTGACGGGCCAGGTCGGCGTTGGTCATGCGGCCGTCCTGCTGAAGCAGACGAAGCATCTTCCTGTCGGTTCCGTCCAGTTCGACGGCGGAAACGGTCTTCATGGGTCAACCTCTTCGCAGAAAATTCGCATGTACGGCGATCAGGCCCTGAAATGAACAGGATTCTGCGTTCGGCTCGGCGCTATATGTGCCGTCTGCGATCCGCCCAGGAGAGGCGGAAGTTTGAACCCATCACGGAGAGGCCCCATGCGAGTCGGCGTTCCCAGCGAGATCAAGAAGAACGAACACCGTGTCGGCCTGACGCCGACGGCGGTGCGCGAATATGTGGCCCACGGTCATTCGGTGTCGGTCCAGACCGGCGCCGGCCTGGGCGCCGGCTTCACCGATGCGGATTACGAGAAGGCCGGCGCGACCCTGGTCCCCGACGCGGCGACCGTCTTTGCCAACAACGACATGATCGTGAAGGTCAAGGAGCCGCAGAAGGTCGAGTGGGAGATGCTGCGCGAGGACCAGATCCTCTACACCTATCTGCACCTGGCGCCGGACCCGGAGCAGACCAAGGGCCTCCTGGCGTCGAAATGCGCGGCCGTGGCCTATGAGACCGTGACCGATGCGCGCGGCGGCCTGCCCCTGCTGGCGCCCATGTCCGAAGTCGCCGGTCGGATCGCCGTCTTCTCGGCGGCAGAGACTCTGTTGAAGCACAACGGCGGCATGGGTCTGCTGTTCTGCGGCGTGCCGGGCGTGGCGCCGGCCCGCGTGCTGGTGCTGGGCGGCGGCGTGGTCGGTCTGAACGCGGCGCGCATGGCCATGGGTCTGGGCGCCGAGGTGGTGGTGCTGGAGCGCTCGATCCCGCGCATGGCCTATATCGACGAGGTCACCAACGGCCGCGTCATCACCCGCTATTCTTCCATCGGCGCGATCGAGGA
This sequence comes from Brevundimonas sp. Bb-A, assembly GCF_009394735.1. NCBI lineage: Bacteria > Pseudomonadati > Pseudomonadota > Alphaproteobacteria > Caulobacterales > Caulobacteraceae > Brevundimonas > Brevundimonas sp. Bb-A. Next base: position 191,195 of record NZ_CP045456.1, read on the forward strand.
GGAGCTGGTCAAGGCCGATGTGGTGATCGGCGCCGTTCTGGTGCCCGGCGCCTCGGCGCCGAAACTGGTCAAACGCGAGCACCTGAAGACGATGAAGCCCGGCTCGGTCCTGATCGACGTGGCCATCGACCAGGGCGGCTGTTTCGAGACCTCGCACGCGACGACCCACGAAGACCCGACCTATGTGATCGACGGCGTGGTCCACTATTGCGTCGCCAACATGCCGGGCGCCGCGCCCCGCACCAGCTCCGAAGCCCTGAACAACGCCACCCTGCCCTTCGGCCTGGCCCTGGCGGATCACGGTCTGGAGGCGCTGAAAAAGGACCCGCACCTGGCGCGCGGCCTGAACGTTCTGAAGGGCGAGATCACCTATCCGGCGGTCGCCCAGGCTCTGGGCATGGACTGGAGCGATCCGTTCGGCGTCTGGGCCAAGGGCTGATCTAGACGCTTAGCGAGACGCCGGCCGCCCCCAGTTCGCGGCCGGCGGACTCGACCGCGCGCAGCGCCTCGGCGGCGGCCTGATCGGCCTCGTCCGCCTGTCGGGCCTGGGCGGGGTTTGAGCTCGCCTGCTGCTGAGCGCGCTTGGCCAGGGCCTTGATCTGGTTGGCGAGGTCGCGGACCTCCCTCAGAAAGTCGCGGTCCTCGTGTTGGGCTGCGCCGCGACGCGCCTGTTCCGCGATCCGCGCCTGGGCCTCCTCGGCCATGCGGCGATAGGGATTGGCGTCCGCCTTGGCGCCCTCGCCCGACTTTTCGTTTTCCGCCCCGGTCTCGTCAGAGCCCCGTTCGTTCTGACCCTCGGTCACCGGCGTCGTTTCAGTCGCCGTCTCGGTCGAAGGCGCGTCCTCACTCACGGCGACCTCGGCGCTCGCGTCGGAATCCGCCGGGTTTGACGCCGCCTCGCCTTGGACGGGCGCCGCCCCCACGCCGCCGCCCGCGTCGCCGCCGTACATCTTCACAGCGGCCTTCAGCTCTCGCGCCAGCTGGGCCAGCAGTTTGGGATCGGCCGAACCGCTCATTTGCAGCATGCGGATGCGGGCCTTGAGCTGATCGACCTTCTGTTTGGCGGCGGCCTTGCGCTGCGCCTTGGCGTCATCGGCGGCGGCGCTCGCGCTCTGTTTCAGGGTCTCCACGGCGGAACGGGCGGCGCGCAGCTTGGCTTCGGCGCGCTCCTGCACCTGTTTTTCCCGCTGCGCCCGACTTTCCGCCAGGACAGTCGTCATGGAGGTTGCGACCGAGACATTCATTGGAGGGAGTCTGGCGCGACAGGCTTAACACCCTCTGAATGACGGGGCGCCTCGCCCTCGCCGCCGTCTTTTGGCATAAGCCCGCGATGAAGTTCCTCGACCAGGCCAAGATCTATATCCGCTCCGGCAACGGCGGCGCGGGCTCCGTGTCGTTTCGACGCGAGAAATTCATTCCCAACGGCGGCCCCGACGGCGGCGACGGCGGCAAGGGCGGCGACGTCTGGATCGAGGCGGTCGAGGGGCTGAACACCCTGATCGACTATCGCTACCAGCAGCATTTCAAGGCCCAGACCGGCCACCACGGCCAGGGCCGCCAGATGCACGGCGGCAAGGGCGAGGACGTGGTCCTGAAGGTGCCGGTCGGCACCCAGGTGCTGGACGAAGACAAGGAGACGGTGCTGCTGGACATGGATACGCCCGGCAAGGTCGAGCTGCTGCTGAAGGGGGGCAATGGCGGCTGGGGCAATGTCCGCTTCAAGGGACCGACCAACCAGGCGCCCGCCTACGCCAACCCCGGCCAGGAGGGCCAGGAGCGTTGGGTCTGGCTGAGGCTGAAACTGATCGCCGACATCGGCCTGGCGGGCCTGCCCAATGCGGGCAAGTCCACCTTCCTGTCGGCGGCCAGCGCGGCCAAGCCCAAGATCGCCGACTATCCCTTCACCACCCTGGCGCCCAATCTGGGCATGGTGGACCTGTCGCCGACCGAACGGTTCGTCATCGCCGACATCCCCGGCCTGATCGAGGGGGCCAGCGAAGGCGCGGGCCTGGGCACCCGCTTCCTGGGCCATGTCGAACGCTCGGCCAGCCTGATCCATCTGATCGACGGGACCCAGGAGGACGTCGCCGAGGCCTACCGGATCATCCGTCACGAGCTGGAAGCCTATGGCGAGGGCCTGGCCGACAAGGCCGAAATCCTAGCGCTGAACAAGATCGACGCCCTGTCGCCTGAGGAGCGCGAAGAGAAGGCGAAGGCCCTGGAGGCGGTCGCGGGCCGCCGGCCCATGCTGGTGTCGGGCGTGTCCGGCGAGGGCGTGCCCGCCCTGCTGCGCGCCGCCTGGGCCGAGGTGAAGAAGACCCGGGGCGCCCTGGGCGGGGACAGCGAGGCGGATCAGGTCTCGGGCTGGCAGCCCTGATTGACGGCGGCCGCGCGCCCGACAGATGTGGCGCGCGCACGTCACCCTGAGATTTCGGCGATCTGGGTCTGCGTGAATGAAGCGGACAACGGTTTTCGATGCTATGCGTTAACCGTGCCAACGGTGAAGCTGGAGCACCCCGACTGATGCGTCGTTTCTTGATATGGTCGGTTCTGGCCGCCGTGGTCGGTCTGGTTTTGGCCGGGACGGGCTATTGGGCCTATTGGAACTTCTATTCGCGTTTCCAGCCCGTCACCATCACGCGCAATCAGGCCCAGATTCAGCAGCTGCTGGACGAGGCTTCCTGGGTCTCGGGCGGCGGCGGGGGCGACCCCCTCTATGTCATCGGCTATCGCGACAGCGCCTCGACCCAGCGTTACGTCCGCGAAGAGATCGACAAGCTGAAGGCGGCCGGAGTGGAGCCCCGCATCATCCTGTTCGCCCGGGCCGACCGGGAAGGCGCAGCCCAGTCCACGGCGGCCGAACGGGCCACCGTCGCCGAACTGTGGCTGACCCGCGACTGGTCGCTGTACCAGCGCTGGATCCAGACACCCGCGCGAGAATGGACGGCGGCCGGCATTCCGGCGGCCGACGGCAATCTGGCCCGCGCCGCCGTGGTCGAGGCCAGTCGTCAGTTCGACGCCCGCCTGACCGAACTGCTGAAGGACGCGGGCGTGCAGATCACCTATCCGCTGGTGCTGTGGCGGGACCGGGACGGATTCCTGAAGGCCTGCGGCTGCGCCGACAGCCGCGCCTGGCCCTTCATCCGCGACGACCTGAACGCGCCGGATCGGGTCGGGACGGCCACGCCCGATGCGGACGCCGCCTCGGCGCCTTACGGCGGTGAAACGCCCGCTCCGGGCTCCGATCCCTCCGCCCTGCCCTATCCAAACCTGCCGGCCATTCCGCCGGCGAACGCCGCGCCCGGCGCCGCTCCACAGGCTCCAGGCGCGGCGACGCCGGGCGCCCAGGGCACGGCCCCCAATGGGCAGGCCACAAACCGAACGCCGCCGCCCCGCGCCGCGCCGACGCCCAAGACCCAGGACGACAGCACCTTTTTCTGATCGGGCTCCCGCCCCTTCACGCCGCCTTCACACCGCCCGGCAGGCCGCGATCAGCCGATCCACGTCCGCGGCGTCCTGATAAAGGCCGAAGCCGAAGCGGATCACGTCGTCGCGGACGTCCGTCACCACCCCCGCCGCCAGCAGGGTCGCGCGCCACGCCTGGGCGTTGGGATGACGCAGGGCCAGGAACCGGGCGCGCGTCCCGTCGCCGACGACGGGGTTCAAAATCTCGGCCTCGCCGAAAACACCCGCCTCGCCCGCACCGACCGCCGCCTGGAACTGCAATGCCAGCGCCCGGCCGTGTTCGGCGACATCCTCCGTCGTCAGCCCCGCCTGGCTCAGCATCCCGCGGGCGGCGTTGAACCGGTACAGGGCCGAACTGTCGAAGGTGGCCCCCCAGAAACGGCCGCCGTCCGAGCGATACTGAACCCCGCCGGGCGGCCCCGACAGATCCCCGAACTCGGCGAACCAGCCGGTGATGACGGGCCTGGGGCCGAAACCGTCCGGCGCATGCAGGAAACAGGCGCCCTCGCCCGCCATGGCGTACTTATAGCCGCCGGCGACATAGAAGACCCGGCCTGCGACGCCCGACAGGTCGGTCGGCGTGGCCATGAAGCCGTGATAGCCGTCGATCAGCACCCAGGGGCCCTCCGGCCGGGCCAGCGCCGCCAAGGCCTCGATCCGGTCGAACAGCCCCCCGGTGCGGAAGAAGACATGGCTGACGACGATCCAGTCGTAGCCGCCGCCCTGAGCCGCCGCGACGAACCGCTCTGCAAAGGTCTCGAACGGGGCCAGGGCCACGCGGGTGACGACGGCCTGGCCCGCCTCCTCCCACCGGTCGGCCTGGCGACGGAACGAGTGGAACTCTCCGTCCGTCGACAGAATCCGCACGGGCCGGCGCTCGATCGCCGAAAAGACCCGCAGCAGCAGATCGTGCGTGTTGGGGGCGAAGACCAGGCTGTTCGGGTCGGGAAGCCCCAGTTCGGCCGCGACCTCCGCCTGGGCCCGGGGAATGACCTCGCCGAAGATCAGGTCCCATTTGCGATCGGCGTGCAGATTGGCGTCGAGCCAGGCCTGCTGCTGCGCCTCGAATGAGGCGTCAGGCCACAGATGGTGGCTGTGGGCGGCGAAATGCAGGCGCTCAGGCGCCAGGGACAGGGCGCGTGAAAAGAGGGCTTTGAACGACATGGGCGCACCATGACGGCTTCGACCACGAACGTCGAGATCAGCGCGCCCGCCGGAGCCCCAACATCCCCAGCCAGCCGCCGCTGGTCAGCAGGGCCACGTCCAGCAGGGCCAGGGGCAGGGGCGTGGGGACCGGCGCGGCGATGAAACGGGCCTTCCACTCCGGGCCGAACTTGCCCTTGTAGCTGCGCAGACCCTGGAAGCCGTAAAGGGCGCCGCCCTCTTCGAACACCAGGGCGCCCACGCGGGCGAAGACAGGGGCGATGCGGCGATCCTCCAGCCCCGCCAGGGGCGCCATGCCCAGGTCGAACTCGGCGATCCCCTCGGCCTTGGCCCATTGGACGCAGCGGGTGAACAGATAGTCCATGACCCCGTGCGGGGCGTCGGGCGTATAGCGCATCAGATCCACCGCCGCCTCGCCCGGCGTGACCAGAAGATTGGCGAAGGCCACGATCCGGTCGCCCTCGCGCATCACCGCCAGCGGCGTCAGGTCCAGATAGTCGATGTCGAACCGGCCCAGAGAGAAGGCCTTTTCGGCCCCGTTGTGCATGGCCAGCCAGGCGTCCGAAATGGCGCGCAGTTCGGCCTCCAGAGGCCGGGCTGACCCGGGCGGCAGGACTTCGAACCGCGCCCCTTCCCGCTCGGCCCGGTTCAGGGCCGTGCGGAGGTTCTGCTTGCCCTTGCCCTCGGTGGTGAAGGTTTCCGTGCGGATCACCGCCGTCTCCCCGACCTTGCGAAGGGCCAGGCCCATGGTCGCCAGTTCGCCCAATATGTCGTCGCCGACGGAATAGAAGACCGCCGAACCGCCGTAGCTGTCGGCCATTTCGGCGAAGGCCCAGAGCAGCTCCTGCCGCTCCGCCATCAGGCCGGCGGGTTCGCCCATGGCGATCCAGCGCCGCCCGCGCACGCGATAGGCCAGGAAGCTGCGGCCCGACGGGCTGAACAGCAGGGCCTTGTCGCCCAGCATGGCCAGCCAGGCTTCCGGGGCGGCGGCGTCGGCCGTCTCCAGCGCCTGACGCGCGCGTTCGATCTCCTCGCGCGACGCCGGGCCGTGGCTGTCGGCGCCGGGCGAACTGAGCAGAGACCGGCCTGCGACCAACAGGGTCAGCAGGGACAGGACCAGACCGGCCCGCAGGAAGCCGGAAGCCTGGCGATCGACCAGGAAACGCCACCACAGTTCGTCCGAATAGGCCACGTCCCGATAGGCGAAAAACCCCAACCACAGCATGGAGATCACCACGGCGATCAACAGCAGCAGCCAGCCCGGCCGCAGAGGCTCGCTGAGACGCGAACGCCGGTTGAAGGCCGAGCGGCACGGCGCCAGCAGGACAGCCACGAGGATCAGATCGATCGATTCCCGCCAGTCCAGCCCCTTCAACAGAGAAAAGACCGCCCCCGCCGCCAGGGCCGCCATCGCCGCCCAATAGGCGCCGCGCCTGCGCCGCCACAGGCCCGCCGACAGCAACAGCAGGATAAAGCCGGCGATGCTGGCCATGAAATGCGACAGGTCGATCAGTATGGGCGAGACGACGCCCGTCAGGAGCCGTAACCGCTCGTCGAACTCGGGCGTCACCGCCGAGATCAGCATCAGCGCCCCCGCGCCGAAGGCGAGGACGGCGAAAACCTGGGGCGTCAGCTCATAGGCCAGCCCGAGCAGCCGCCGCACGAGCCGAGGCCCATAGATGTTCTTCTGGCTCACAGAGCCCCCCGATTCGCCTTTTCCGCCCCATCATAGACCAAGACTCGTCCAACCGGGGCGGGTCCAAGGTCATTTAGAGGCGCGTGAAACAATCCGTAACACGGCGGGTTTGGTCGATGCGGGCGCCGGGCCCGCTTGTACGAGGGTATAGTCCCATGAACATCAAGACCGCTTTTCTGACCAGCGCCGCCGCCGCCTTTCTGATCGCCGCGCCGGCCCTGGCCCAAGACGCCGCCTCGACCCCGCCGGCCTCTCCAGACGCCGCGGCCGCAGCTTCGAGCCAACAGAGCCTGCAACTGACGCCGGGCGTCTCGGTGCAAGGCCCTGACGGCGAGCTGGGCAAGCTGGAAGGCGTTCAGACCAACGCCTCGGGCGCTCAGGAGCTGACTGTCCGCGGCGCGGACGGCCAGGTTCGCGCCGTGCCGCTGAACGGCATTCGCCAGGAAGGCGAAGCCGTTAAGGTGGATTACACCAAGGCTGAGTTCGACGCCGCAGCCGCCATCGAGGGCGAGGCTTCCGCCACCCCCGACGCGACGACGCCGCCCGCTGACGACGCCATGACGTCCCCGACCGCGCCCGAGCCGACGACTGCGCCCGACGCGGCGGAACCGACGCCGCCGACCCTGCCCGCCGAGCCGGCGCCGACTGAACCGACGGACCCCGCGACCTCGAGCGATCCGACGACCCCGCCGGCCAGCCCCCAGGGTTGATCGCGGCAAGCCTCTGAAGGCTTGATCCTGGAAGGCGGTCGGCTCAGCCGGCCGCCCTTCCTGTGTCGGTGATCCGAGCCGGACAAAAAGAAGGGGCGGTTCCTGCGAACCGCCCCTTCGTCTTATATTGCCTTAAGTCGGGGGTCAGGCGCGACGCTTGACCAGGCCCAACAGGAACAGAAGGATCACGGCGCCGATGGTGGCGACGATGGTCGAACCGATCCAGCCGCCCCAGCTGATGCCCAGGGCGCCGGCGATGAAGCCGCCGATCAGGGCGCCGATGACGCCGACGATCAGATTGGTGATCAGGCCGTGGTTACGACCCATGATCTGTTCCGCGAGCCAGCCCGCGACGATGCCGATGATGATCCAGGCGATAATGCCCATGAGTTTGGTCCCTTCCTTCAAAAGCCAAGCTGCCGACTAAATGCGTCCGCCCCGATCGGGTTGCGCAACCCCGTCCCGATTCCCGGACAGGGGCCGCCAGCCCTTGCGAAGCCCGATTCCGGCATGGCGATTGCGAGGTTTCGGGCGAGCCGTGCCAATTCGGGACGGGTTGCAGATGAGGAATTGGGGGCCATGGCCACCGACATCGATCTCCACCTGGGCCGCCGTCTGCGGCGTCGCCGTCGCCTGCTGGGGCTGACGCAACAGCAGTTGGCCGTGCAGGTGGGCATCCGCTTCCAGCAGATTCAGAAATACGAATGCGGCGCCAACCGCATCTCGGCCGCCCGCCTGTGGCAGCTGGCCCAGGCGCTGGAGACGCCCGTCAGCTATTTCTACGACGGCGTCGCCGAAGCCCTGGAGACCAAGGGCGGCCTGCCCACGGCCCAGGAGGTCTTCTCGCGCAAGGAGACCCTGGATCTGATCCAGGCCTATTATCAGCTGGAAGAGCGCCCGCGCCGCCGCCTGCTGGACCTGGCCAAGTCGCTGCACGACTCCAAGGACGTCGCCGCCTGATCTGACGCCTCAGCCGGGCCCCTTTCGGTTCCGTCCCGATCGATCATGCTCTAAGAGCCGCGCATGACCGAGTTCGAATCCTTTGCCGTGGAACTGGCGCACGCAGCCGCGCGCGTCACCCTGCCCTTCTTCCGTTCCGATATCGGCCATGAGGACAAGGGCGGCGCCAAGGGCTTCGACCCCGTGACCGAGGCCGATAAACAGGCCGAGGCGGCCATTCGCCGCCTGATCGCCGAACGCTATCCCGACCATGGCGTCATCGGCGAGGAATACGGCGAGGACCGGCCGGACGCCGAACATGTGTGGATTCTGGACCCGATCGACGGGACGCGGGCCTTCATCTCGGGCCTGCCGCTGTGGACCACCCTGATCGCCCTGCGCGTCGGCGGCAAGCCGACCGTGGGCTTGATCGCCCAGCCCTATCTGGACGAAATCTTCATCGGCGGCCCGTCCGGCGCCCGGCTGCTGCGCGGCGAAACCGAGACGCCTTTGGCCGTGCGGGCGTGCGAGCATCTGACCGAGGCCGTCATCTCGACCACCGATCCGAACATCTTCAACGGCGCCGAACTGGGCGCCTGGACCCAGGTCCGCGCCGCCGCCCGCCTAGCCCGCCTGGGCTGCGACGCCTATGCCTACGCCATGGTGGCGGCGGGCAGGATGGATCTGGTCGCCGAAACCAGCCTGAAACCCTGGGACTGGTCGGCCCTGGTCCCGGTCATCGAGGCCGCCGGCGGCCGGGTGGTCAACTGGCGCGGGGAGGCGCCGGACGGGAGCGGGCAGATTTTGGCCGTCGGGGATGAGCGGCTGATCGAGCAGGCGCTGGTGACGTTGAAGCGGGCGGCGGCCTGAAAGCAGACGTCGGGATTGGCTGCAAAGGGTGGTTACCGGACAAAATCTGTCAGCATCAAAGTAGACGGTCTCGCCGACGCGAGCGTCTTCCTTTGCGCGTTCAATCTGCTGGACGACGTATGATCTCCAATCCGGGGAGTTGAGCTCTGCGGGAAGAAGCGAGAACTCCATGGAAGTCTGGTCGATTTCGCTGCGATGAACAGGCACTCGTAGCCATAGCGAAACACTGGATGGGCGACCCTTCGCTTCCCGATCTCATCGACGATTTCATCGGCAGGGATCGCGTCAGGATAGTGCTCTTTAGTCATGGAACCATCATTCCCAGAACCGCAGGTTTGCCACAAGCGGAGGAAGCCGAACATCATCTTCGCGTCGGTCTCATACCTTCAAGATGCGGTCGGCTTCCTGTCGAGTAATCGGCTCGAAACGGGCCTCTCCCCCGCCGTGACTGTCACCGTTTGGAAAGTGCCTCTTCCACAGCCTGCCTGTGATCCAGTGACGATGGACGGTGACCCAACCGGATGGATCAGATCCAATCCTTCGGAGAAAAAATGCCGGCGGTTCGGTGTTTACCATTCGTCCGTTGTAACCCAGTCGCGTCAACAGCCGCTACGGGTCGATTTGCGAAATAGACCTCGGCGCCGAAATCCGACCTTGCCCTAACCTCAGCGGCACAAATCTCTCCTGCCGTCATCCTCGGGCTTGACCCGAGGACCGGGCGCGGATCGAGCTCTGCGCTTGCCCCCTTCGCACAAGCGGCGGATCGTTCGATCCTCGGGGCAAGCCCGAGGATGACGACAGGGGAGTAGGCCCCTCACGCCACCGACGGCGTCTCCTCCGTCACGTCCTCGACCCGCGCCGACGGATCGGCCACGGCCCCCTTCGGCGGGGAGACATATTCCGCCATGGCGTCGAACTCGTCGAGGAAGACGGCGCGCATGGGGTCGGCTTCCATGATGACTTCGTGCTTGGCGCCGGGGACCTCGACATAGCGGCCGCGGCCCAGGCGTTTGGCGGCCCAGCGGGCGGTCTGTTTCCAGACCACGTCGTCGGCGTCGGCCTGGACGATGGCGACCGGGATCTTGACCGTCTTGAGGGCCTTGGGCTTGAGGGCGCGTTCGCCGGCGTCCAGGGCGAAGGCCAGCCAGCCGTAGGTGGGGCCGCCGATGGCCAGGTGGGGGCAGGCGTAGAGCTGCTGGCGCCACATCTCATAGCGGGTCTCGTCCGAGGTCAGGGCGTCCTCGGCGAAGGTGTGGTCGAACGGATCGTCCGGGTCGCCCAGCAGATAGTCGCCCGCATGGCCGTGGCGGATGCTCCAGCGCACCGCCAGCTTGACCGACCACATCGACCGTTTGCCGGTCTTGATCCGCAGCATGGGGCTGGACAGGACGGCGCCCGAGAAGCGGGTCTCGCCCGCCTCAAGCGTCAGCAGGTTCAGACAGGCGCCCATCGAATGGCCGACCATGATCCAGGGCTTGGGGCACTGGTCCTCGAAGGCGTCCAGCAGCCGGCCGTAGTCGTCCAGAAACTCCTCCACCGCCCGGGCATGACCCTTCAGCCGGTCGGGCAGCAGCCGGGCCGACAGGCCCTGGCCGCGCCAGTCATGGGTCAGGACGCACCAGCCGCGGGCCAGGAAGTTGCCGATAACCTCGAAATATTTCTCGATCGGCTCGGTGCGGCCGGGGCTGAGCACCACGGTGCCGCGCGGCTGTTCCGCAGTCAGGTGCGACGGCTTCCAAATGGCCGCGCGCAACCGCATGCCGCCGGCGCCCCGATACCATTCGCCCTTGCCGCCGGGCGGCGAGGACGCGCCGGGAACCCCCATAAGAGGTGCGTTGGCGGCGAAGGCTTGGGCGCGGTTCACTCGGGCTTCCTGAACTTCAAGGTCATACGGTCGCTTTCGCCGATCGCTTCAAACTTGGATCGGTCGAAGGTCGGGTCGGCGGGCTGGCCCTGGGGAGCGGTCAGACGCATCGGCGGCAGGGTGTCGACACCGAACGGATGGTCCTTGGTGTCCTTCTCATTGGCGTTGATCTCGGAGGCCGCGACGAAGACGAAGCCGGCCTCGGCCGCCAGCTGTTTGACGAAGGCTTCCTGGACATAGCCGTTGGCGGCCACCGGATCCTGGTCCTCCTCCGGGGCCAGCCGGTGCTGCACCACCCCCAGAACCCCGCCGGGCTTGAGCGCCGCAAAGGCGTCGGCGAAGGCCTTTTCGGCGATGCCGGCCGCCATCCAGCCATGCAGGGTGCGCATGAACAGGCACAGGTCCACCGTCCCGGCCGGCGCCACGGGGCCGGATGCGGCGCCGAAGGTGGTGAACTGGGGCTCGCCGTACAGCTTCTTGTCCGCACTGAACCGGGTCTGGAAGGCGGCGTTCAGCGCGGTCTGGGCCGGATCGGCGGCGGGCCCTTCAGGGAAGAGGGCGGCGATATAGGCGCCCTTGCCGCGCGCCAGATAGGGAGCCAGGATTTCGGTGTACCAGCCGCTGCCGGGCCAGAATTCGACCACCGTCATACCGGGCTGAAGGCCGAAGAAGCGCAGGGTCTCCATAGGGTGGCGGAAGGCGTCGCGCGGCCGGTCCTGGGCGCGCCAGGGGCCGGCGACGGCCCATTCCAGCGAACCTTCCGGCGGACCGGTCGGGGCCGGCGGCGCCTCGGGAGCGGCCTCCTTCTTGCGGCCGCAGGCGGCCAGGCCGGTCAGGGCCAGACCGGTCGCGCCGGTCAGCAGGAAGCGGCGGGACAGGCCGTGGGACGTCGCAGAAAGATCAACCATCAAAACACCCCCTCGGAAGCCGGCCCCCGCGTCCGGCTAACCTTGGTCGAACGGGCTTACCCACGTTCGCGACGCGGGTCAAAAGAGACTATTCGGGTTTGCGGAAACGCAGGGTCATACGGTCGCTTTCGCCGATCGCGTCGAAGGCCGCGCGCTGGTCCGGGGTGAGCGCCCCCGAGCCGTCGCGGGCCTGGGACTGGCGCACCGGCGGCAGGGTCCAGACGCCGAACGGATGGTCGTGGTCGTCCTTGGGATTGGCGTTCAGCTCGCTGCGCGCCTCCAGCACGAAGCCGGCGTCCTGGGCCTCATGGATCACATAGCTTTCCGGGACATAGCCGGTGGAGGCGACGTCGGCGACGTTCAGGCCTTCGGCGCTGCGGTGTTGCTCGACCGCCAATACGCCGCCGGGCTTCAGGGCGGCGTAGAAGGCCTTCAGATAGGGTTCGGTGCGGCCGTCGCGCGACCAGTTGTGGAAGGCGCGGGCCACCAGGATGAAGTCGGCAGAACCGGGGGCGACCTCCATCGTCTCCAGCGGGCGGTTGACGGCGACGTATCGACCGCCGGTCGCCGCGGCGTAGGGTTCGAGGATATGGCGCCACCAGCTGGCGCGGCCGGGCTCGATCTCCACCACCGTCATGCCGGGCTGCAGCCCCCAGAAGGTCAGGGATTCGTAAGGATGGCGGGCGGCGTCGCGGGCGCGGTCTTCGGCCGGGCGGGTCTCGGCGGCGACGGCGGCCTGAAGCGCCTTATCTTCCTCCAGGATCGGCAGGGTGCTGGACAGGGCCGAGCGCGGCGGGGTCCACGCGCCTTCCGTCTGGGCTGGGACGGTTTGGGCGGCGGCGGGAAGGGCGACGAGGACGGCGGCGAGGCCGAGCAGATGAAGGCGCATGGGGGACGGGCTCCTGGTGCGGGTCACCTTCCTTAAGAGACCTGAGGACAGGCGCAAATGACGATCCCGAGACACCGGCATTCGGTCGCAGCCTGGGCGCCCCTTGACGGCCGATCTGCGCCTCCCATCTTTGTTTCCGAGAGCGCCGATGTCGGGCTCTCCGGACGGACGAAGCCGGTTTCGGGTCGTCGGTCTGAACTCCCACCGTCCGGGCGAATCGCCGGGCGGCTCAACCTTGCTGATCCTCAGGAGGATGCTGATGCGTACCTATGATTTCACCCCGCTGTACCGTTCGGCCGTCGGTTTCGACCGCCTGGCCAATCTGCTGGAAACCGCCGCGCGGACCAGTCAGGACAGCGGCTATCCCCCGTACAATATCGAGACCACGGGCGAGAACGCCTATCGCATCGAGATCGCCGTCGCCGGATTTTCTCCCGACGAGCTGAACATCGAGGTGAAGGAAAATCTGCTCACCGTGACCGGGCGCAAGACCGCCAATGACGACGCCGCCGCGCAGAAGACCTATCTGCACCGCGGCCTGGCCGAACGCGACTTCGAGCGCCGCTTCCAGCTGGCCGACTATGTGGTCGTGACCGAGGCCGATCTGGTCAACGGCCTGCTGTCGATTTCGCTGAAGCGCGAACTGCCCGAGGCGCTGAAGCCCCGCCGGATCGAGATCGGCGGCGCCAAGCCCCTGATCGAGAGCAAGACGGATAAGGCCCAACAGCAAGCGGCCAAGGCGGCCTGATCGGTCCCACAGAACTGGAAGGGGCGGCGTTTGCGCCGCCCTTTTTCTATACCGGCTTTCGGCCCGCCAGATGGGCGAAGGCGGCGACCACCTGTTCATAGGCCGGGCGTTTGAACGGCACGATCAGGTCGCAGGCCTCGGACAGATCGCCCCAGCGCCAGGCGTCGAACTCGATCTCCTCGTCGGCGGCCAGATCGATCTCGCTGTCCTGACCGGTGAAGCGAAAGGCGAACCATTGCTGGCGCTGCCCCTTGAAGCCGCGCCAAGCCTTGGGATTGTTCAGGGTCTCGGGCGGGAAGTCGTACAGGATCCAGTCGTCGGTCCGGGCGAGGAACTCCACCGAGGTCACGCCGGTCTCTTCCTTCAACTCGCGCAGTGCGGCCGCCGTCAGATCCTCGCCGTCATCCACCCCGCCCTGCGGAAACTGCCAGTTATGCGGTCCCGGCGTCGCGTGTCGCCGGCCGTACCAGACCTGGCCGTCGGCGTTGAACAGCACGACACCGACATTGGGGCGGTAGAGGGTGAGGTCGGTCATCGAGTGGCGAGTGGCGGGTGGCGATTGGCGAGGAAGAACGAACGCACCTGTGCGCTCGGACGGCGAGCGTCCTTACTCGCCACTCGCCACTCGCCACTCGCCACTTCCTAGCGCCCCGGCCGAAGCGTCATCGCAGACGCCGGCGCCAGCTGCAGGCCGCGCTGGTCCAGGCCGGCGGTCCAGCGGGCGGCGGCCTCGACCGTGACCGGATAGGCGAAGCCGGTCCCCATGGCCGAGCCGCGCAGCTTGGCCTGGGCCTCCAGACTGTTCAGGGCGCCGATGATGGCGGCGGGCGACTGGGTCTGGTCGATCACCTTGTCGGCGCTGGCGCGGGCCCAGGCGCCGGGGCGGCGCTGGAAGGAGCCGTCGTCCAGGAAGGCGAGACCCTTCTGGCGCAGAATCGTCAGGAAGGCGCCCATGCCCGCGTCCGAACCGGCGAACCGGTCGCCCAGATAGTTGGTCACGCCGAAATAGCCTGTGGCGCGACCCAGCAGCCAGTCCAGCTTGGCCTCGACATCGTCGGGCGTGCCGTTGGCCAAAAGCGTATAGGGGCCGGGGTCGTTGTCGGGATAGCCGCTGGGCTCCATCGGCATTTCCAGCATGACCTCATGGCCCTGGGCGCGTGCCTGGTCGATCCAGGACTGGAGATTGTCGGCATAGGGGACGAAGCTGAGGGTCACCTCGGCCGGCAGGCGTTCGATGGCGGCGCGGGTGGTGACGGCGTTCAGCCCCAGGCCGCCGACGATCAGGGCCACGCGCGGCTTGCCGTTCGAGCGGAAGGGCCGGGCGTAGGCCTGGGCCGGGACGCGGCCGTCGGGCGCGATCATCGGCAGGGGACCGCTGGGGCCGGGCTGGGACAGGCCGGCGATCGGCGCCTTGGGCAGGGGCGAGGCCGGCTGGACCGGGGCGCTGTAGCTGGCGCCGCCCGCGACGGAAGCGCCGTCCGGCAGGGTGATCAAGGCCTCGCCGCCCGCCGCGCCCGACGGATCGCCGCTTCCCGTCAAATCCTGATAAAGGCCCATGGCTCCCATGGAGAAGGCTTCGAATCCGGTCGGGGCTGGGGCGTCCGGCGCGGCCGGCGCCCGGTCCAGGGCGATGCGGGCCGAAGGCGTGCCGGCGCGCGGGTCGCCCAGGACGGTCAAGAAGAGGGCGGTCGAGGTCAGCAGGAAGACGCCGGCCAGGGCCGCGACCACCGGCGGCTTCTTCAGCACGGCGACGACGGGTTTCAGACTCGGCTTGGCGCGCGGCGCCGGCGGGGCGCCGGCGGCGGCGGCGAGGGCGGACTGGCGTTTGGCGAACATGGACACGGGGCGGAATCCTTCGCCCCCATGCTGCCATGCGCTCAGTTAAGAAATCCTAACGGGCGTTCACCACGATTGGAGCTGAGGGCGGCTGTCACGGATCGTGCGTTGACGGGCGTGTTTGCGGCCCCTCAGATGGGCTTCTCCCCACGCCGACCGAGGATATTCGCCGATGATGAGCCCTGCCGCCGACGACGCCCTGCGCGAAGAAGTCCGACTGCTGGGCGGGCTTCTGGGCGAGGTCATTCGCGCCGAAGGCGGAGAGGCCCTGTTCGAACACGTCGAGGCCGTGCGCCAGGCCTCCGTCGCCTATCACCGCGACCCCGCCTCCCATCCGGCGAAGCGGCTGGAGAAGCTGCTGACCGCCATGAGCGTGGATCAGGCGGCGGGTCTGGCGCACGGTTTCGCCCTCTTTTCCCTGCTCGCCAACATCGCCGAGGACCGGGCCACCCGCCGACGCGCCCAGCACCAGGCCGAGGCCGGCGCGCGTCCCGACACGCCCGAGGGCGCCTTGCTGCGGCTGGCCGATCAGAAGATCGACAAGGCGGCGGTGCGCGCCCTGCTGGACGAGGCCCTGATCTCGCCGGTCCTGACCGCCCACCCGTCCGAGGTGCGGCGCAAGAGCGTCATCGACCGGATCACCGCCATCTCCGATCTGCTGGATTCCTGCGACAAGGCCGGCGACGCCTGTTCGACGGCCCAGATCAACGAACCCCTGCGCCGCCAGATCGTCATCCTGTGGGCCACCCGCCTGGTGCGCACCCAGGGTCTGGTGGTGCAGGACGAGATCGACACCGTCGTCTCCTTCCTGGACCGCATCTTCCTGCGGGTCGCGCCGAAACAGCTGTCGGCCTGGCGTCGTCTGCTGGACGCGCCCCAGCTTCAGCCCTTCCTGCGGGTGGGCACCTGGGTCGGGGGCGACCGGGACGGCAATCCGAACGTGGACGGCGCGGTGCTGAGCGCCGCCTTCCGCACCCAGGCGCGGGCGGTCTTGGGCTTCTATCTGGAAGAGGTCCACGCCCTCGGCGCCGAGCTCAGCCTGGCGGCGGAATTGGCCGAGGTCTCTCCGGAACTGGCGGCCCTGGCCGACGCCGCCCAAGACCCGTCGCCGCACCGGGCGGACGAGCCCTATCGCCGCGCCCTGACCGGGGTCTATGCGCGTCTGGCCGCCACCTATGAGGCGCGGGGCGGCGCCCTGCCCCCGCGCCGCGCGGCCGTCTCGGCCGAGGCCTATCCCGGCCCCGACGCCTTCGAGGCCGATCTGCGAATCCTGCGCGACAGCCTGGTCTCGCACCACGGAGGGGTGTTCGCCGACGACCGGCTGAACGATCTGATCACGGCGGTCGAAATCTTCGGCTTCCACATGGCGACCCTGGACCTGCGCCAGAACTCGGACGTCCATGAGCGGGTCGTCGCCGACCTGCTGAAGACGGCCGGGGTCTGCGACGACTATTCCGCCCTGGACGAAGAGGGGCGGCTCGCCGTCCTGGCGGCCGAACTGACCTCGCCCCGCCTGCTGTTCAGCCCCTATGCCGACTACGCCGCCGAGACCCTGAAGGAGCGGGGCATCCTCCAGGCCGCCGCCGCAGCCCTGGCCGCCTTCGGGCCCCAGGCGATCCGCACCCATATCGTCTCCAAAACCGACGCGGCCTCGGATCTGTTGGAGGTCTATCTGCTGCTGAAGGAGGTCGGGCTTTACCGCCCCGAAGACCCGGCCGCCTGTCCGGTTCAGGCCGCCCCCCTGTTCGAGACCATCGAAGACCTGCGCGCCTCTCGCCCCACCCTGGAGCGGCTGCTGAAGGAGCCCTCCGCCCTCGCCGTGGCCAAGGCGCGCGGGGTGCAGGAGGTGATGATCGGCTATTCCGACTCCAACAAGGACGGCTCCTATCTGACTTCGGGCTGGGAACTGCATGAGGCGTCGCGCGCCCTGGTCGAGGTGACCCAGGCCGCCGGTCTGAAGCTGCAACTGTTCCACGGGCGCGGCGGCACGGTCGGACGCGGCGGCGGCTCGGCCTTCGCCGGGGTCCTGGCCCAGCCGGAAGGCACGGTCCAGGGACGCATACGCACCACCGAACAGGGCGAAGTCATCGCCAACAAATACGGCGAGCCCGAGATCGCCCTGCGCAATCTGGACGCCCTGACCTGCGGCGCCGTGCTGGCCTCGCTGGGCCAGAGCCAGGACCAGGTTTTCACCGCCGAACACGGGGCCGCCCTGTCGGACCTGTCGGCCCGGTCGATGGCCGCCTATCGCAAGCTGGTCTATGAGACCGACGGCTTCGTCGACTATTACCGCGCCGCCACCCCCATCGCCGAGATCGCCGACCTGAAGATCGGTTCGCGCCCGTCGTCGCGGACCGCCTCGACCCGGATCGAGGATCTGCGCGCCATTCCGTGGGTATTCAGCTGGTCCCAGAGCCGGGTCATGCTGCCGGGCTGGTTCGGCTTCGGCTCGGCGGTCCAGGGCTGCGACATGGGCGAGTTGAAGGCGATGGCCGAGGCCTGGCCCTTCTTCAAGACTCTTGTTCAGAACATGGAAATGGTCATGGCCAAGTCGGACATGACCATCGCCCGTCGATACGCCACCCTGGTGAGCGACGCGGGTCTGGCCGCCGCCATCTTCGGCGAAATCCGCGACGAATGGCAGAGGACGCACGACGCCATCCTGGCCATCACCGGCCATGACAAGCTGCTGGGCGGCCAGCCGGAACTGGACCGTCTGATCCGACTGCGGATGCCCTATGTCGAGCCGCTGAACCATGTGCAGATCGAGCTGATCCGTCGCCGTCGCGCCGGGGACGAAAACCCCCGCGTCCGCGAAGGCATATTGCTGGCCATCAACGGCGTGGCTGCGGGTCTGAGGAACAGCGGCTGATTTCCGCCGCCACCCTCAATCCGATTTAATTCAATCGTCACAGATCGGCGCCGCAAGTCTCACTGCGCCGTTGCAGAAGAAAGGTATTGCGCCTTCATCGCCGCTTTGGGCGATTATCGTTCCCTAGGAGCTAAAACGATGAAGGTTCTCTCCCCCGTTCTCTTCGCCGTCGCCGTCCTGTCCGCCTCCTCCGCCCTGGCTCAGGAAGCCCGTATCCCCGTTGGCGATCTGGACCTGGCCTCGACCGCCGGCGCCGCCGCCTTCGACGCCCGCCTCGATCAGGCGGCCGAGCGTCTGTGCCGCGACCTCGTCTTCACCTCGACCCGAATCACCAATCGGGGCGTCTGCCGCGCGGCTGTGCGGGCCGAGGCTCTGCGCCAGCTGCCGCGCGTCCGCCGCGTCGAATATGTCCGCGCCTCGCGGGACGCCCGTCCCGTCGTTCGCGCCGCGACCGCGTCCAACGAAGGCTGAACGGCGAACCGGCGAGGGGCGCTGCGTCCCTCGCCGGTTCGCCGCTTCACAGCCATCGGGTCCGCTTGAAGGCGACGTAGAGGCCGAGGCAGACTGCGGCGATCACCGCCATGACGGCCGGATAGCCGTAGCGCCAGTGCAGTTCCGGCATGTGTTCGAAATTCATGCCATAGATGCCGGCGATGGCGGTGGGCACGGCCAGCAGCGCCGCCCAGGAGGCGAGCTTGCGGGTGATGACCCCCTGCCTCTGCTGTTCCAGCAGATTGGCGACTTCAAAGACGGACGACAGGATTTCGGTCAGGCCGTTCAGGCGGCTGTTGACCCGTCGGACATGATCGCCGACGTCGCGGAAATAGGGTCGGACGTCGGGGTCGATACAGGGCAGGTCCAGAGACTGGAGCTTGCCCGCCACCTCCTCCATCGGCCCCAGGATGCGGCGAAACTTCAGCAGTTCGCGGCGAAGGGTGAACAGGCGGCGGATTTCGTTGCGCGACAGAAACGCCTCCAACGCCCTCTGCTCGATCTCCAGCACGGCGTCCTCGGAATGATCGACGATGGGCACATAGGCGTCGACGATGAAGTCGAGCACGCCGTGCAGCACAAAGTCCGGGCCGGCCCGCAGCTGGGCCGGCGAGGCCTCCAGCTGGGTCCGCAGGGCCGTGTGGGCGCGGTTTGAGCCGTGACGGATGCTGATGACGTGGTCATCCCCCACAAAGACGTGGGTTTCGCCGTACTGGATATGGTCCTCGATCTTTTCCGCCGTCCGGGCGACCACGAACAGCTCGCGCCCATAGACCTCGACCTTGGGCATCTGATGGGCCGACAGGGCGTCCTCGACCGCCAGGGGGTGCAGGTTGAAGCGCCGGACCAGAACCTCGAACTCGGCGTCGGTCGGGTCGTGCAGGCCGATCCAGACGAACTCGCCGGGCTGCAGGGTCAGTCCTTCGCGGGTCAGAGGCGCGGCGCGCTCCCTCTGACCGTCGCGATAGACGTAGGAGGCGACGACGGGCATGGGCGCTTCTTCTTTCTTCGGCAGTCCTCCCGACTTAGGCCAGACCGCGCGCAAACGAAACGGCCGGCGGATCGCTCCGCCGGCCGCAAACGTCATTCAGCCCGTTGGGGTCTCAAACAGGCCCCCGGATCAGGAGACCGGGAAGCCCCGGACCTTCAGCAGAGCCGCCACGTCGGGGTCGCGGCCGCGGAAGGCGCGGTAGGCCTCGGCCCGGTCGGTGGTGTTGCCCGGCGCCAGCATGATCGACTTGAAGCGGCCGGCGATGTCCGGATTGAAGACGTCGCCCGACTCCTCGAAATAGGCCCAGGTGTCAGCGTCCATCGTCTCGGACCACAGGTAGCTGTAGTAGCCGGCCGAATAGGCGTCGGACGTGAACAGGTGATTGAACTGCGGCAGGCGGTGCCGCATCACGATCTCCTTGGGCATGCCGATCCGCGTCAGGCTGGCCTTTTCGAAGGCGTCGATGTCGGTCGGCGGCACGGCTTGGGTGTGCAGGTCCATGTCGACGATGGCCGAGGACAGATAGCTGACGGTCGCATAGCCCTGGTTGAAGGTGGACGAGGCCTGGATCTTGTCGACCAGGGCCTGGGGCATGGCTTCGCCCGTCTGATAGTGTTTCAGATAGCCGTCCAGGATCGGCCGGCTCAGCACCCAGTGCTCGTGCACCTGCGACGGATATTCGACGAAGTCGCGCGGGGTGTTGCCGAACGACGGATAGGTCACGTTCGACGAGAAATAGTGCAGGGTGTGGCCGAACTCGTGGAACAGGGTCTCGGCGTCGTCCAGCGAGATCAGCACCGGCTCGCCCGGCTCGGGCTTGGTGAAGTTGTTGTTGTTCGAGCCCAGGATCACCTTGGATCCGTCCAGGGTCGAGAAGGACCGATAGGTGGTCATCCAGGCGCCCGAACGCTTGCCCGGACGGGCGTAGTCGTCAGTGTAATACAGGCCGATCAGCTTGCCGGTGGCCTTGTCGTGCAGCTCATAGACCTCGACGTCCGGCTCGAAGGTCGGAACTGAGCCCTTGGGCAGTTTGGTGAATTTGAAGCCGTACAGACGCTCGGCCATGGCGAAGGAGCCGGCGCGGACCGCGTTCAGCTCGAAATAGGGCTTCAGCTGGTTCTGATCCAGGTCGTACTTGGCCTTACGCACCTTCTCGGCGAAGTAGAGATAGTCCCAGGGTTCGATGTCGAAACCGGCGATCGCCTTCATGTCGGCGACCTCTTCGGCGACGCGGGCCTTGGCCGGGGCCCACACGCGGTCCATCAGATTTTGCGCATTGGCTGGGGTCTTGGCCATGGTGTCCTGCATCCGCAGTTCCGCATGGTTGCGATAGCCCAACAGCTTGGCGCGCTGGTCCCGCAGCTTCACGATCTCGGCGATGGTGGCGTTGGTGTCGTTGGCGTCACCGTTGTCGCCGCGGTTGACGAACTTCTTCCAGACCTGCTCGCGCAGGGCCCGGTCGTCGGCGAAGGTCAGGAAGGGGTCCACGGCCGAACGGGTGTTCAGAATGGCCCAGCCCTGCCGATTGCGGCTGCGCGCGGCCGAGGCGGCGGCGGCCTTGTTCGAGGCGGGCAGGCCGGCGACGCCCGCTTCGTTCGGGATCAGGGTCCAGCTGTTCTCATCAGCCACCACCTTCTGGCCGAAACGGGTGAAGGCGTTGGAGAGGGCGGTGTTGATCCGGCCCAGCTCGGCCTTGCCGGCCGCGTCCAGATTGGCGCCGGAGCGGATGAAGGCGTCGCGGCGACGTTCGGCCAGACGCTTCTGCTGGGGGCTGAGGCCCATGGCGTCGGCGTTGTCGGCAACGGTCTTGATGCGCTGGAACAGCTTTTCGTTGAAGGTGATCTCGTCCGAGGCGGCCGACAGGATGGGCGACAGTTCGGTGTCGACGGCGTCATAGGCCTCGCCGCCGATGTTGGAGGTCATGACGCCATAGATGTTCGACGCCCGGTCCAGCGGCTCGCCGGCCAGCTCCATCGCCGCCAGGGTGTTGGCGAAGGTGGGCGGTTCGGGATTATTCGCAATGGCCGCGATGTCGGCCCGCTGCAGCTCGATTCCCTCCAGCATGGCTTCGCGCAGCTTGGCCGGCGTCACCTTGTCGAACGGCGGCACGCCGTCATAGGGGCCGGTCCAGGGCTGGAGCAGTTCGGCCTTCGGCGTCGCGCTCGGCAGGACGGCGCGGGCGATGCGCGCCTCTTCCGCGACCGAGACCGGCGAGACCCCGCCCCCGCCGGCGCCACCCGTCGTTCCGCAGGCCGAAAGGGCCATCAGGCTGCCGCCCGCGATGAGAAGCTGGCGTCTGTGCATCGAATGCTCCGTAGGAAAACCATTTCGACCGTACACTTAGGCGCACATGGATCGCGCGTCACCTGACAGAGACGCAATCTTCTCGCCGATCGGGTTGGATACGTCGTCGCACTGTTCTAAAGCGCGCCTATGGCTATTGGCGTTTTCGACTCCGGCGTGGGCGGCCTGACCGTCCATCGTGAACTGACGCGGCGGTTCCCGCAGCGCGACTTCGTCTATCTGGCGGACCAGGCCCACGCCCCCTACGGCGGGCGCGGCGGCGAGGAGATCGTCGATCTGACCAAGGCCGGGTGCGAGCGGCTGTTCGAGGCCGGCGCCTCGGTCGTGGTCCTGGCCTGCAACACCGCCAGCGCCATCGCCCTGCGTCGCCTGCAACAGACCTGGATCCCCGGCCTGCGCGAACGGCTGGGCCGACCTGTGAACGTGCTGGGCATCATCGTGCCCACCATCGAGGCCGCGACGGGCCTGCCCTGGAGTTTCGAGGCCGAACGCCCCCAGGAGGGCGAAAAGATCCAGGCGGTGGACATCACCGGCGTCTTCTGCACCGCCGCCACCGCCATCAGCCGCGTGTTCGAGATCGAGATCGACAAACGGCGCGAGGACATCGCCGTCTTCTGCGAACCCTGCCCCGGCCTGGCCGGCCTGATCGAACTGGGCGCCCCGGTCGAAGAACTGACGGTCGTGGTCAATGATCACGTGGACGCGCTGCGCCGCCGCATCGGCCGCCACCCGGACAAGGCCATATTGGGCTGCACCCACTATGAGATCATCGCCGAACTGTTCGCCGCCGCCCTGCCGCCTGGGACGGCCCTGATCGAACAGCCGACGGCGGTGGCCGACGCCCTGGATCGCTATTTCGCCCGCCATCCCGAATACGCCCTGGGCGACGGCGGCCGCCGCGACTTCCTGACCACCGGCCAGGCCGGGCCTCAGTCGGACCTGATCGCCCGCTTCTGGGGCGCCCCGCTGACCTTCGATCAGGCTTAAGCGCAGCGGCTCAACACCCCGGACAGTCCGGCAGGGGTTCGTTCTCCAGCTGGAGCGTGGTGTGGCGGATCGCATGGCGTCGCGCCACACCCTGGGCCTCTCGCAGAAGCGTATCGCCGTCCGGCCGGTCGTGGACCAGGTGGGCCGTCAGGGCGGTCTCGGTCGTGGACAGGGCCCAGACGTGAAGGTCGTGCACCGCGCGCACGCCCGGCAGGGCGCACAGTCCCTGTTCCAGCGCCGTCATGTCGACGTCGTCCGGCGCCCCGTCCATCGCCAGATGGACCGAGTCCTTCAGCAGGCCCCAGGTCGACCACAGGATGACGGCGACGATGACCAGGCTGACGATCGGATCGACCACGGACCAGCCGGTCAGCAGAATCATGCCCCCCGCGAGGACGACGCCCAAAGACACCCCCGCGTCGGCCATCATGTGCAGATAGGCGCCGCGCGCGTTCAGATCGTGCTGGGACTTCATGAACAGCAGGGCCGTGCCCAGATTGATGATGAAGCCGACGGCGGCCACCGTCATGATGACGCCCGAGCCGACCGGCGCCGGTTCCGCAAACCGCCGCACGGCCTCGAAGGCGATGGCGCCGCAGGCGAAGATCAGCAGCACGGCGTTGGCCAGGGCCGCCAGGACCGTCGCCTTGCCGAAACCGTAGGTGCTCCGTCCGCCCGCCGCCCCGTGCGCCCCGCGCCGCGCCAGCCAGGCCGCCCCGCCGGCCATGGCCAGGCCCAGGACATCCGACAGATTATGGCCGGCGTCGGCCAGGAGAGCGGTGGAATCCGCGATCAGCCCGGCCGCGAATTCGCAGACCACAAAGGCCAGATTGACCGCCAGGCCGACGGCGTAGCGCCAGTCTCCTGTGTCCACGGGGCCATGGGCGTGCCCGTGGCCGTGATGGTGATGATGACGTCCCCCGTGCGCGTGGTGATGACCGTCGTGCGCATGATCATGGTCGTGATCATGGTCGTGGTGGGCGGAGGGGCTTTCGGGCTGGGCTGTCATGGCTCTCGCCTATACGCCAATTCCGCAAACAGCGAAGCTGCTACATGATAACGCTTTGAATGTTATCATGTAATATCCCATCAATGCTGGTGCAGCGCGACCAGCAGCCCCAGGCCGATCAGGGCCAGGCCCAGCACCGCGCCTTCATAGCGCGCCCATCGCTCCAGCCGCAGGATCGAGGCGCCCGCGCTGGCCAGGGCCGTGAAGACGGCCATGCCGGCGATGGTGCCCAGGGCGAAGATCAGGGTCAACAGGGCCAGGGCCGCCATCCCCTCCGAGGCCGAAGACAGATAGATGGGCAGCAGAACCTCGCCCGGGGACACGGCCATCATCGCCACCAGCCCCAGGAAGGCCGCCTTGTCCGACACGGCGGGGGCGGCGATCTCCAACGCGGGGCCGCCCGCCACGGCCGGGCGTTTCAGCGTGGCCCGCGCCAGATAGAAGGCGCCGAACAGGAACAGCAGGACGGCGGCCAGATGCGGCAGCAGACCCTCCACCCAGCGCTCGAGCGCCAGGCCCGCCGCCACGATCAGCCCGCCGACCAGGGCGGTGGTGGCGATATGGGCCAGGCCGGCGACGGCCACCACCGCCAGCACCCGCGACGCGCGCCAGCCCTGCGCCCGCCCCACCAGGGTGAAGGGCAGCCAGTGGGTCGGGAGGGCCGCATGCAGGAAGGCCGCGACGAAGCCGCCTCCCAGGAGAGACAACAGGACAGGCGGGTCGGACGGCGGGGACATGACCGGCCCTATAGCTTGTTACTTTATAACAGTCGAGCCCAAATCGCCCCTACAGCCAGTCGGCGAAAGGCTCGCGGTCCAGCATCTCCTCATAGGTGGGGCGGGGGCGGATCACCGCCCACTGCTCGCCGTCCACCAGAACCTCGGGGACCAGGGGTCGGCTGTTGTACTCGCTGGCCATGACGGCCCCATAGGCGCCGGCGCCGGTGAAGACCACCAGATCCTCGGGCTCCAGCGGCGGCAGGAGCCGCTCGCGGGCGAAGGTGTCGCCGGTCTCGCACACGGGGCCGACCACATCATAGGGTCGGGCCGCGCCGGGCCGGGGATTGACCGGGCGGATGTCGTGATAGGCGTCATACAGGGCCGGACGCATCAGATCGTTCATCGCCGCGTCCAGCACCAGGAAGCGGCGGCCGTCCGAGCGTTCATTGACCTGGATCACCTGGCTCAGCAGCACCCCGGCGTTGGCGGCCAGAAGACGGCCGGGCTCGAAAGCCGCCTCGACCTCCAGCTCCGCCAGGACGCGGGCCGCCATGGCGACATAGTCGGCCGGAGACGGCGGCTCCGTTCCCCCGGCGTAGGGCACGCCCAGACCGCCGCCCAGGTCGAGCCGGGTCACGGCGTGGCCCTGGCGTCTCAGCTCGCGGGTCATGTCGGCCAGGATCGTGAAGGCCGCCTCCAGCGGCGCCAGGTCGGTGATCTGGCTGCCGATATGACAGGCCAGGCCCACGGGCGTGGCGTGGGGCGAGGCCGAGGCGCGGGCGTAGAGCGCCATCGCCTCCTCGACCGGAACGCCGAACTTGTCGCCCTTGCCGCCCGTCGTGATCTTGGCGTGGCCGCCGGCCCCGACATTCGGATTGACCCGCACGGCGACGGCCGGGGCGGCCTGCATCAAGGCGGCGACGGCGATCAGCCGGTCCAGTTCGGCCCCGGACTCGATATTGATCTGGCGCACCCCGACGCTGATGGCGAAGGCGATCTCCATGTCGGTCTTGCCGACGCCGGAGAAGATGATCTTGTCGGCCGGCACCCCCGCAGCCAGGGCCCGGCGGATCTCCCCTTCCGAAACCGTATCGGCGCCCGAACCCAGCCGGGCCAGGGTCGCCAGGACCGAAAGGTTGGAGTTGGCCTTGACCGCAAAGGCGATCAGGGCCTCGCCCAGGGCGTCGCGGTGGGCGTCGGCGGCGGCGCGCAGCAGGCCGTAGTGCCGCTTCAGCGTCGCGGTCGAATAGACATAGACGGGCGTGCCCACCTCGTCGGCGATCAGCTCCAGCGGCGCGCCCTCGGCGTGCAAGGCGCCGTTCTTGAGATCGAAATGGTGCAAGGCGGCCTAGCGGGGGTCGTTGGCGGCGGGATTGGCGCCGAAGGGATTGGAGGGGCCGCCGTCGATCGGCACGCTGCTGGACGGCCGGTTGATGGTCGCCGGCTCGGGCAGGCTGGGGGCGCGGCTGCTGCGGGGCGCCCGCTCGGTCTCGCGCCTGGGCGATTCCAGATCGGCCATACGACCGCAGCCGGCGACCGACAGGGCGAGCAGGCCCGCGAGGATCATGGTCTTCTTCATAGGCGGGCTCTCCAGTCGGCGATACGCGCGCGGACCTGTTCCGGCGCGGTGCCGCCATAGCTCTGACGGCTCCGGCACGAAGCCTCGGCGGTCAGCACCTTGTAAACCGCTTCCGTGATCCCCGGCTCGAGTTTCTGCATTTCTTCCAGCGGCAGTTGCGACAGGTCCACGCCCAGGGCCTCGGCCTGTTTCACCGCCGCGCCCGTGACGTGGTGCGCCTTGCGGAAGGGCAGGTTCAGTTCGCGCACCAGCCAGTCGGCGAGGTCCGTCGCGGTCGAAAAGCCGGCGCCGGCTGCGGCCGCCATCCGTTCGGTATTGGGCCGCAAGGCCGAGACCATGGCCGTCATGGCGACCAGGGCCAGGTCCAGGGCGTCGAACGCCTCGAACACCGGCGGCTTGTCCTCCTGCATGTCCTTGGAATAGGCCAGCGGCAGGCCCTTCATTACGGTGGACAGGGCGACCAGCGAGCCCATGATCCGGCCGGTCTTGGCCCGAACCAGTTCGGCGGCGTCGGGATTGCGCTTCTGCGGCATGATCGACGAACCGGTGGTCAGGTCGTCGGGCAGGGTGGCGAAGCCGAACATCGGCGTCATCCAGACCACGATCTCTTCCGCCAGGCGCGACAGGTGGCCCGCCGTGATCGAGGCGGCGGCCAGGCTTTCCAGGGCGAAGTCGCGGTCCGAGACGGCGTCCAGCGAATTGGCCATCGGCCGGTCGAAACCCAGTTCCGCCGCCGTCATATGGCGGTCGATCGGGAAGGGCGAACCGGCGAGCGCCGCTGCGCCCAGGGGGCTTTCGTTCATCCGCGTCCGGGCGTCGGCGAACCGGCCCGCGTCGCGGCCGAACATTTCGACATAGGCCATCAGATGATGGCCCAGGGTCACAGGCTGGGCGGTCTGCAGATGGGTGAAGCCGGGCATCAGGTCGGCCGCATGCTGTTCGGCCCGGTCCAGAAGCGCGGCCTGCAAGGCCTTCAGCTGGGCGGTCGAGCGGTCGCAGGCGTCGCGGACCCACAGGCGGAAGTCCAGGGCCACCTGGTCGTTGCGGCTGCGGGCGGTGTGCAGCCGCCCCGACGGCTCGCCGATCAGCTCGGACAGTCGGGCCTCCACATTCATGTGGATGTCCTCGAACTGGTCGCGGAAGGGGAAGGTTCCGTTCAGAATCTCAGCCTCGACGGCGTCCAGCCCCTTCAGAATGGCCTCGGCGTCCGCCGACTGGATCACGCCCTGTTTGGCCAGCATCCGACAATGGGCGCGCGATCCGGCCAGATCCTGACGCCACAGACGCCGGTCCACCCCGATGGAGACGTTGATCGCCTGCATGATCTCGGCGGGGCGCGACGAAAAGCGGCCGCCCCACATGTCTTGACCTGCGGGCTTCGCCGGGGCCTTAGAAGCATCGACTTGGGCGGTATCGGAGGCGGCGTCGGTCATGAGTGGCTCGAGAAAGGCGATCTGGGCGGTCGTCGGCGCTCTGGTGCTGATCAGCACGCTCGCCGGCGCCGGCGGCTTGGCGATGTCGCTATACGCCAATCATAGGCAGAAGGCGCAACCCCAGACGACGCCCGTCGCAAAAAGCGATCTGGCCCGGTTCGCCGTCGGGCCGCTGGCGGCGCTCCAGACGCCGTCCGAACTCAAGCCCGCGCCCGAATATATGTTCCGCGACCGCAACGGCACGGCCGTGCGGTTTTCGGCCTTCAAGGGCAAGGTGGTGGTCGTCAATCTATGGGCCATGTGGTGCGCCCCCTGCCGCACCGAAATGCCCACCCTGGCGGCCCTGGCCCGGTCCTATCAGACCAACGAGGACCTGATCGTCCTGCCGATCAATGTCGACGCCACCGCCGACGCCCTGGCCGACGCCAGGAGCTTCATCGACGTGCACGAGCCTCTGCCGCTGTACAGCGACATCCGCTTCCAACTGCCGTTCGAGTTTCCGGGCAAGGGCAAGATGCCCCAGACCGTCTTCCTGGATCGCGAAGGCCGCATCCGCGCGATCTTTGCGGGCGAGGCCGACTGGAACAGTCCCGAGGCCCACGCCCTGATCGACGCCCTGCTGGCGGAAGGCGCGCCCGCCGCCTGATCCGGGCGGAGCCTCAGTTTTCGTCGGGCACGCGCCGGTCGGTCGCGGGGTCCACGGCGCCCGGCCGACCTTCGGCGGCGGCCTCGGCCTGGTTTTCCTCCAGCTTGTCGGCGACCTTGCCGGCCCCGCTCTCGACCGCCTGAGCCGCCTTCATGGCGCCGGATTCGATCACTTCTCCGGCCTGGGACGCCGCCTCGGCGGTGTTGTCGGCGGCCGCCTCGGCATGGGCCTCGGTCTTTTCCTGCTCCGCCTGGGTGCAGGCGGCGGCCCCCAGGGCGAAGGCGGCGGCGACGGTCAGCAGCATCGACTTGCGGATGGTCATGCGAATTCTCCGGTCAAGGTTGTCCGCCGGTGAACGCCGCAGGGGCGTACCGGTTGCGCCTGTGGCCGAACCGTCGATGTCGGAGAACAAGGGGAAGGTGGTGACTGGAGGCGGGATCATCCTTAGACCCACATCTCCAGCGATCAAGATCGCCTGCTAGAAGAGACCAGGCTGCGCCGCCGCCGGCGCCAACTCCACGCCCTTCCCGATCAACAACTCCGCCGCCGTTGACGCCTTGTCCCCGCCGGCGACCGAGTAGGTCGTCTTCACCGCCTCTACCTCCGCCCAGGCGTACATCTCGCGGATCTCCGGCCGGTCGTTGATGGACAGCAGGAACCGGCCGGCGATACCCTGCAGCTTGTCCGCCATCCGCTGGAAATCGTCGCGCGAAAACATGTCGGCGCCGTAGTCGCCCTCCCCGCCCCAGTACGGCGGATCGAGATAGAACAGCGTCCCCGGCCGGTCGTACCGGGTGATGAAGGCCAGCCAGTCCAGGTTCTCGATCACCACCCCGGCCATGCGGTCGTGCAGCTGGCGAATCCGGGGCTCGATCTTGGTCAGGTCGAAGTTGTGGGGGCTGCTGGGGCTGACGCCGAACGACCGCCCCGCCACCTTGCCGCCGAAGCCCAGGGTCTGGAGATACAGGAAACGGGCGGCCCGTTCGATGTCCAGAAGATCCGCGTCGGGCGTCTCGCGCAACCGTTGGAACTCGGCCCGCGCGGCCGGACGCCAGGCCAGTTCGCGGATCAGGGCTTCGGGGAAGCGCTGGGCCACGCGAAACAGGGTCACGACGTCGCCGCTCAGGTCGTTGATCACCTCGACGGCCGGCCGAACCCGGCGCCGCAGAAACACGCCGCCCATGCCGATGAAGGGCTCGGCATAGGCGTCGTGCGGCGTGGC
This sequence comes from Brevundimonas sp. Bb-A, assembly GCF_009394735.1. Taxonomy (NCBI): domain Bacteria; kingdom Pseudomonadati; phylum Pseudomonadota; class Alphaproteobacteria; order Caulobacterales; family Caulobacteraceae; genus Brevundimonas; species Brevundimonas sp. Bb-A. Next base: position 220,538 of record NZ_CP045456.1, read on the forward strand.
GGCCAGCACCTGACAGATGCGGCGGGCCAGGTTCCGCTTGCCGCCCAGCCAGGCGGCCGGCGGCTCGCACGGCGCCACGGGCCGCTGGGTGACGATGAGAACATTACGAGAACAATTCATTTGCGGAGTCGCCTTTCGCACGGTTAGGAGTCCCCGGCTCGCGTGAGCGGGGGCGGCGATCGACCGGGCGGCCGATCGGTCCTGGTCGTGCGGGGTTCGGCCCGCAGATCGGCGCGCGGCAACGCGCCGATCCCGCCCCGGACGTGGAGCGGAATGAATGGAGGAGGAACGGATGAAGACCGACGAACCGGGTTCGCCTCGAACCCTTTCTCTTTACGAGCGCCTGCAGCTGATCGCCGAACTGGACGCGCGCACCGGCTGCCCGCCGCCGCATCCGGATTTGCCGCCGACGCCGGCGCCGGGCTCGAACGTGGTCTATCTGCACCCGGCCGAGAACGCCCGCCTGATCGCCGACGCCGCCAGGCTGGGTCTGCTGTCGCCAGCGACGTGATCCCGCGATGCACCGTCGGCGAGCTGATCGATGAGGGAATCCGGACCACGCGCCACTGTGAGTGCTGCGGCGACTTCGCCGACGTCGATCTGCAGCGCATCGCCGCCGTTAAGGGGCGCGACTTCTCCCTGGTCGATCGCCTGCCGTTCTGCACCAACGGCGACTGCCTGGGCATGATCCGGTTTCAGATCCACCGGGGCCTTCGCGCCCAATGGCTGCTGACCCCAGACGGGGCCGCGCGGTTTCAGGCGCACAGCGACTGGCTGTTCACCTATCGACAGGTCCAAAGCCGACGCGCGGCCCAGAGGGCGGCGCGGCGGACTCCACAAACCTGACGCGCCGTGTCAGCGTTCGCCCATGTGCAACCTTTATCGCCAGCGCACCGGCCCCCAGGCCATCATGGACATGGCAAAGGCCATGACGTCCTCGGTCGGCAACCTGGCGCCGGGCGACATCTATCCTGATTACGCCGCGCCGATCGTCCGGAATGATGCGAACGGCGTGCGCGAACTGGCCCTGGCCCGCTGGGGCATGCCGTCGTCGTCCAGGGCCGTCTATGAAGCGGCGACCAAGCGCGCGGACAAGCTGCGCGCCAAGGGGACCGAGTTCGACTTTCAGGAGCTGCTGAAGAGGGAGCCGGACAGCGGCACGACCAATGTCCGCAACACCGCCTCGGCCCATTGGAAACGCTGGCTGGAGCCGGCCCACCGTTGCCTGGTCCCCTTCACGGCCTTCAGCGAGCCTGGCCGCGACGCCGCCGGCAAATACCGGCCGGTGTGGTTCAAGCTGGCCGGCGACGATCCCGAGCCCCTGGCCTTCTTCGCCGGCATCCACCTTCAGGGCTGGCAGGGCGTGCGCAAGATCAAGACCGGCTGGGAAACCGCCGACCTCTTCGCCTTCCTGACGACCGACCCCAGCGAGCCGGTTAAGTCGGTCCACCCCAAGGCCATGCCGGTAATCCTGACGCAGCCGGACGAGATCGAGACGTGGATGACGGCGCCGTGGTCAGAGACGAAGGCCCTTCAGCGGGCGCTGCCGGACGGAGCGTTGGCGGCGCTAAGATAAAGACCTAAAGAGACCTGAAATATCGCCAGTACCAATTCTTTCCTGCAACAGCGCATACGGCTCGCCTGAGCGCTTGCCCGTCAGCCTCGATCTCATCGGGAGACGCGAGAGAGGCGTCGCCCTCACACGGGTCAAACTTGGCCAGATGACGAGAGAACAGCGCAAGGCAGGTGGCAACGTTTGCGTACCCCGGCCGAGTTCCCATAAGGCGCTTCAAATTTCGCCCCAGCCTGTACCGACGTTCAAAGAGGGCGGCAGTGTCGGTGGATCCGGCCTCCAACCCGCCGCCCCGAACCTTTGCAAGGCCCACGGCGCTGTCGATTAAGTCGTCCAAACGGCCGAGTTCTGCGTCTACCGCCACCATGAAGCGTCTGGCGTAGGCGTGTCCAATGCCCATCAAGAGACTGACCGTGCCTCCCGTCAGCGCGCCAGTCAGTGCTCCACCCAGGCTATCGGCCAACTTTCAGTGCACCAAGCCTGCGTCGCGCACGTACTCCTTCACCTCATCGATGTAGGACGGATCATCGTCGGACTTGATTTTGACCTGCTGCAAGATCCGCTCCACCTCGAGGCCGGCGCGCACCAACCCTCCGAAGGCTTCTTCTAGGAACGAGGGGGACAGGCCGCTCGTCCCATCAAGATCCACCTCAACAGATTGGCCCGCTTTCAGCAGAGGCAGAAGCACATCGTCTCGGAAGGCCTCGCCGCTGAATTTTCCTTGCGACCGATACCGCCCATAAGGGAAGCGCGTGAAATCACTCGCGACTTTGATCACTTTGGCCATCATCTCCCGTGGACTCCGCATTCTCAGCCGGCCCAGCTACACGCCAGATAATGAGCGTACCTGGGAATGTATAGCCCAAAGGCAGCGCGAAAGCTTGAGGTTCCGTTGCTCCACCCTTCACAAAATCGAGGAGATAGAGCCCCTTCCCGCTGAAAATCCGAAACTCGCCCTCACCAGCCAGCTCGATTAGGCTGATCATAGAGGCGATGCCTTTGCCGTGCTGGGCCTTCTTTGTGCGGGTTCGGCGCTCGTCTACTACCGCTTGAAGAATCTGGTGATCGCGAGCCACGGCGGTACCGACGACCGCCGACAAGCGGCTTGCCAGTGCTTCCCCCATGCTCTTTGGGGCCGTAGCGGGGATTCCGACGCCGTGATCCAGAGCGAAGAAGTAGGCTTCGTGGTTCTTGTGATCGACCAGGCCGGCGATCCACCATCGCCCTGCAAGAGGCGAAACCCCTGCCTCGTTGGCGTAAGCATGCATCTGCACATTGCCCAGCGCCTCGTTGAGAGCCGAGTGAACTCGCTTTGCAAAATTGTCGTCCTCGAAAACCTTGTTCGCGAGCTCGGCGACCTCGTGAGCGTCGGCAGCGATGGTTTCGTCAGACCCTAATCCCGAGCGTATTTGAATCGCCTGTGGTGCCCTCTCCGTCACAGGCGGCCGGTTCATCTTCAGATGCTCATAGAATCCCATCGCATAGAGCATCGCCCTCGCTTTCTTGTTCAAGGGATCTAACCCGTTGATCGAGTCAGGATGCAGTTGCTGACACCGCTCAATCTCTGCGGCCAACATCATACATGCTAGAGACGAAATCTTCGAACAAGGACTGAGATCTACGATGACCTTCCGACCGCGTAGGCTGACCTCACGCCGTATCTTCGCTAGATAGGTGCATAGCCGGTGCAGATTGGTATCTGCCCACGACAGATCGCGTGGAGCAGGAAGGATGACCCACCCCGCCTCCATTGCGTTGTTGAGAAAGCGCTGGCCGTCTGGTGTGGGAAGTACTTTCGGCAGATTAAGCCGATGCTTCCACCGTAGATTCCTACGAGCGCGGCGCTGGTGATATAGTTTCTGCGTGGGGCTCAGGCGCCGCATCTGGCTCTCGGCAAATCGACTCCACACGACTCAAGGAAGATTGTGGGTTGATAACCCATCAATCCCTTTAGTCCAACCGCAAGGATTGAACCGACGGCCTCGTAAAGCCATGCCGCGAGCCGAGCACAAGGCGGGGGTTCGCCTCCGCCCGCTCACAACGAATAATAGATCCGGTAGAACACCCCCGCATCCTGGGCGAAACGGATGGCGACGTCGGCGGCGGCGGCCTCGCTGCCGAACTGGCCGATCACTTCGCCGTCGGCCGTCAGCCGACCGTTGCGGGTGATCCAGAACTCGATGGTTTGTGCGTTTTCCATGAGCCGACCATCGCTCCGCTCGCGACCACAGTCCAGCGTCGAAAGCGAAATAAATACCGGAAAACGGTCAAATCGCTTGAATAAATACCGGAAACCGGTCATAAAGAGCGTGTCAGCAATCCCGCTGACGAAAGCAGGGAGAACCAGATGAGCTTGCACCTCAAACTGGTCCTCCGCTGGATCGGACTTAGACTGACCGTCAAGTTCCGAATGTAGCGGAAAGGGGTCGCCTCCGAAAGGGGGCGGCCCTGATCCTCAGCCGCTGAAGGAGTGATTATGAGCGTTCAGGAAATGAAAGACCTTCGGGAGCGCGCCCGCCTGACCCAGGCCCAGATGGCCGAGCGCATGGGCCTGGGCAAGACCGCCTATGTCGACCTGGAACTGGGCGACGACGACTGGAAGAAGTTCAAGCATCGGCACCAACTGGCGTTGGAGCGCGCGTCTCTGTCGCTGGCGGTGGAACGCGGCGATATCAGCCTCGCCCTTCCGTCAGCGCGGCGCGATGCGCTCGCCTTGGCGCGGCTGATCACCGACGCCGCCCCGTCGCCCGCCGGCTTCACCCGCTGGCTTTTCGACCAAGCCGACCGAGACGATCCGGTCGGCGACCTGGCGCGGGACGCCAAGGCCGACCCCGACTTTCCGGACGGGACGCCGGGCGACTGCCTCGACTATCTTTCCCAGCCCCGCTTCAGCGCGGGGCGCAAGGCCCTGATGGAAGCCCTGGACGAATATCTGCCCTGAACGCAAAAGAGCGCCGCCGCCCCTGCGGGCGACGGCGCTCGCCTTCAGTTACTCGGGATTGCCGGAATACTAGGCCAGACCGGCGGGACGATCGTCAGCCTGCGGGCGTCACACAGTCTTGGTAGACTTGGGGGCCAGGGCACGTCCAGTACCCGCCCGTATCGGTATTGGTGAAGAAGCACCCGCTTCGCAACAAACAAGCCTCGTCTTCGGCGCTGGCCATCGTCGGCGCAGTCAGTGACGCGCCGATGAGCGCGAGGGAAGCAACGATCGTCTTGAGCGTTCTAGTCATCGCATTTCTCCGAGGGAGCCGATCTCCCGACGGAATAACGACACAAGATTGCACCTCCCGCAACCCTTACTCGCTCTCACCGAAGAAGGCCCCGCCCTCCGAAGAGAGCGGGCCTTTCAGTCAGCGATCCCCACCTCTCGGGTCGGGAAATACGAAGCAAGGTTTGGTGATTTCCAGAACGGCGAATTCCGTTTCGTACCCCGTCCGCACGATGCGGCCAGTGCAATGGATAGCGAGGGTGCCTGTCCGCATCTGATAGGTGGCGTCAGAATAATACACCCAGTACTCATGTTCAGCTGGTAGGGCCAGTGCCGGTCCAGCGGAGGCTGCGGCCATGGCGGCGACGAGCCCGATCCCAACTGCGCGAATAGACTTCAGCATGTCATACCTCCTGGGGAGAAATGCCTCCCTGGGCATGGAGACACATGATTGCGCCCTGTGCAATCTGCAATATCACACCCTACCCCGGCCTCAGCGGCGCGCCCGGCGGCGGCTCACAGCCTTCCGCCGCGACCGCCGCCCGCGCCCATCCCTCACGGCCCCAGGCCCGCGCCTCGGCGTCGCTGGCCAGGTGATCGCGGGTGGCGTCCGCCTCGGCCGCCGTCACCGGCTGGACGATCGAGCCTTCCACCGGCGGCTCCGGCTTCAGCGGCGCGCACAGGCGCGGGTCCGTCGCCTTCGCCGCCGGCGGGACGATCGGCTCAGTCGGCAGGCTGGAGCGCCCGCCGCAGCTCGCCAGGATCAACGAGGCTGCGCACAGGACAACGGGTCTCATCATAGGTCGGCTCCTTGGTGACGATGCGTTCGATGACGCGGGCGGATTGACGGGCCTGGGCCACGCGGGCGTCGCACTGGGCGGCCAGCTGTTCAGTCGCCATGCGGCTGTTCTGGCGCTCATCGCGACGGATGCCCTCGGCGGCGTGGAAGCTGGCCATCCAGCCGCGCCCATGGGCCTCCCACGCCTTGGCGGCGGCGGCCTTGGCGTCGCGGTCGGACTCCAGACGGGCGTAGCGGGCGGCCGGGCCGATGAGCGGCGTCCAGGTCCACAGCAGGGCGCCGACGACGGCGGCGAGCGCCCAGGGGGCGAGGGCGGTGAGAGCCGCGCGGATCATCGGACCAACTCGAAGTGCGGACCATCGCTCTCGCCCTTCTCTCCGATCACGCCGTCCTCATCCCAGTCGCGACCCCAGCGGACGCGGACCTTCTCGATCCGAGCGGCCTCCATGAAGGCGTCGTACATCAGCCGCCATCCCGGCCCCTCTTTCCAGTCATAAGGGGCGATCACACAGTCCACGGCATGGCCGTATCCGTCCTTCTGGACAGCGTGTTTGGAGTTGAACGGGTCGGCAAGCCACGTCACCTTCGCGACCGACGGCTGGGCGTATTTCGCCGGAATGCCCTTCGCCGCCAGTTGGGCGGCCGTGCGGCCCTTGCCGTAGTTCTCCATCATCCGCTCTCGGGATCGGACGCCCTCGATCACCTTGAAGTCGATCTTCGAGATCGAGATGGCGCGCTCCACGACCCGCACCAGGTCGGGGTGGACGCCCTTCAGATTGGCGCGCGAAACCGCGCCCAGCACATACGGCATGGTCAGTTCTCCAGTGTTGGGATGTTTTGGATGCAGCCGGCAGACCGGGTTCACCCCGTCCGGCCATTGGGCGGCGCAAGGATTGAGCTTGCAGGGCCACGGGTCCAAGGGGCCGGGATAGAACTGACGCGGGCACCAGGTCGGCCCCGCCGCCCAAATGTTCAGCGCCCCGCTGTCGAGCGGCCTGAGGCGGGGACGGCGCCCTTTCGGCCAGTCGTAGATGAACGGCGTTTCGTCTTCCAAACCGCCCCACGACGCCTAGTGACGCCGTGTCAGGCGTGACTTGTGGTCGTGATGTGCCGCATCTATGGTTGTCGCGAAAGACGGGGGTTCTACGATGTCGGTTCTGCTTGTCGTCAACCTGGATTTGGCTCGCCTCGCCGCCTTCGCTCACGCTTTCGGCGCACTTCCTGACCACGTGACGCCCGACGAACTGGTTCAGGGTTTGCGATTGGCGAACCTCAGCGCTTGGAGCGACCGATATCCCAACCGTCACCCCGGCGGAGCGACGCCGTCGGTCGACCTGGATGCGGCGCTGGAGGCGCTCGATAGGGGCCCAGACCCCATGGCCGTGCTGCGGACCGCGCGCGAGCTTCTCTACAACTGCGACCTGGCGCACGACCCTGAGCTGACGTCGATCCTCAGCCGGATCATCGATCGCGCCGCCGCCGAGCGGCTGAGGCGCCTCTCATGAAGCCTCAGAACGACAACAGGCGGTCACGGCCGTGGGCCGCCGTCCTGGGCGGCGCGGCTCTGTGGCTGGCGGTCGCCATCGGCGCCTTCGCCCTCGCCCGAATCCTCGCCTGACGCGCACGCCGTTCGCGAACGGGACATATTCACCCTGGCGGTCTCGGTCCGCAGCACACATATCCGAACACGCCCGACGGAGGAGCACTATGACTGACACCTCAGAACGCCTTGCCGCAGCTGTCGCCGCCCAGCAAAAATGGAAGGCCGAGCAAATCAGCACGCCGCCCGCGCCGCCGCCGCCATCCGGGCCAAAAGCGGGCTTCGCTCCGGCTCGCCCTCTTCTCCAACAGCTGGTGTCGCAACTGAACAGCTCACTGTCCGAGGGCCTGGCCGTCACCATTGACGACAACGACCTCTATTGGCCGAACGGCGGCCTGAGCGTCTTGGCCAAGGGACGGGGAATGGAGCGACGGCTCTCCGCCTGGGCGGACGAGGCAGGGACGCTCTTCATCGGCGGAAATCCCAACACGAGGGAGGCGGGGGAGGCTGTCGGATCCGTTTCAGCTCCGGATATGGACAAGATCGAGAGCCGGATTGTCGAGCAGATTGAATTCGCGTCCGGCGCAAAGACCGCCCCGGTGACCGCCTCCTGACACGAACCCGGTTCGTCAGGCGAACAGGCCGTTGATCGCCACGACCAGAACCCCGGCCGCGACCAGAATCCCCGCCGTCATCAGAAACGTCAGCCGGATCCGAAAGCACGGTCGGTCCGACACCGGCCGATCCAGCAGCCCGGCCGGTGGAAGCTTCATCGCCAGATCTGCGACCAGGTCGTCGCGCCGCAACAGGGCCAGAACCCGCAGGGCGTGAACGCTCCACGGCGGGGGGCTCCGATCCCGCTGCACGAAGTCCAGGACGATCAGGGTCAGGACCAGGGCGACCAGGGCCCCGACCGGCAGCAGCGGGCTCATATGCTCCACCTTCACCAGCCGGCCGGGGAAGATGGTCGTCGCCCCCCGCACCATCAGGAAGACGGCGATCAGGAAGACGACCAGGCGCAGGAACCAGCTGCCGCTGATCCGTGTGTGATAGGTCGGTCCCAGCAGCCGGAACACGACCGTCATGACCCCGCCGGACGAGAGGAACAGCAGGCCCGTCAGAACGACCCAGGCTTGATGCGTCATGACGACGCCTCCTTGCTTTCGATGGCGGCGCGCAAAGCCGCCCGGATGATGCGCCCCACCAGAGAGAAGAAGGCCCGCGGATCGTTGGCGGCCATCCAGCCGATCGCCAGGGCCACGGCCCGCGCGTCCAGCACCTTGACCAGGCCGACGATCGAGGCCGTCGCCGCCTCGGCCGCCACCGGCCCGGCGAAGACGCCGATCATCAGCGACAGCCAGGCCCGACGGCGAGCTTCGGGCGTGGCGCCCTTGGACCCATAGGCCGGGATCATGCCCAGACCGCCCGCGATCAGGCCGCCGCACAGGCCCCAGAAGGCTGCAAAGTCGCGCGGGTCGAACATGCGCCCCTCCATGAGTCAGGCCGTGGGAAAACAGCCGTTGGGGCGGCTTAAGGAACCGATCTGGACGGGCGGGCGCTTCCCGGTCATGGACATGACCACAATGCTGCTGGCGCTCTTGATCGCCGCAATCGTCTTGACGGCGTCCGCGACCAAGAGCCGCCGCCGGAACGGGGAGGACGCCTGAACATGGAACTGATCTGGATCGGCATAGGCGCGGTGATCTTGGCGGGCGCCCTGTTTGCGGTGTCCGGACGGATCGAGGGATGGGGCAAGCCCGCTCACTTCACCGACAAGGACGCCGACGGCGAGCCCGACGAACCCGACGGCCCGGCGAAGGACCTCTAGCCCCTCGACGCCGTTCGGGCGGTCAGGCTTGGGACATATCAGACGGCGAACTGGGCTCGGCCGCCGCCGTCTTCAGTCGGTCGATCTCGGCGGCGATCAGGCTCGGCACGCCCTCCGTGACGGTCAGCCAGTTTCGGGCGTGACTGGCGGCTGGGTCCGGCAACCCCTCGGCGGCGATCCGCGCCGCCGCCACGTCGCCCGCCGCTATGGCGTCGGCGAATGCCTGAACCTTCGCCAGTTGACGGCCGGCGATCTCGCGCGTGATGGCTGCAGCCTGGTCAAGAGCGGATTGCGCCTCGGTCGCCAGTTCTTCATCAGTTTTGGTCTGGGTCATGGTCTGTCTCCAATCGACGGAAAATGCGTCAGGGCGAGCTCACACCCTCGATGGCCCTGTCGGGTCTTTGACGAAGGGCGGCAGGTCGGGCCAGACGACATCGGCGGCCGATACCTGGCTCTGCGGCAAATCCCGCAGCCTCGCGCGATAGGTTTTCAGCGTCTCCGTCTGCGTCTCATCCAGCCGGTCGCCGGTCAGATAGGCGTCGGTCAGGGCCAACAGGCGGTCGCGTTCAGCGCGCACCGGCGCCCAGTGATGGTCCGAGCGCTTGCTGACAATCAGCTTCATGGCGTCAGCTCCATCGTCGTCTCGAAATCCAAGTAGGGCCATTTGGAGACCCGGACGGAATAGGCGCCTGCGTCGACGGCCTCCAGCGTCACCGCAGACGGGGCGTCCTCGACCACAAAAACCGAATCCACCGCCACCGTTGCGCCTGCCGGCAGGTTCGAAAGCGTAGCGCCCGTCACCGCCACATCCATCTCAGGGCGCGGCGTGACCACCCGCCCAACCATGTCCACATAGCAGCCGATGATGTCGGCCTGGGGCTCGTCGTGATAGTTGAAATCCGCCTGCTCGGCCTCCAGCGCCGAATAGGTCTCTTCCAGTTCGGGCGGATAGGGATCATCCACCGTGTACTGGATGCGGCCCTGCTGGTCATAGACCACGATCATCAGGCGTCTCCCATCTTGGCGAAGAAAACGGTGTAGCGGATCGTCACGTCCCCAAGGCTTGAGTTGCCCCAGCGAGTGCACCTCAGCCGGTCGCGCATGGGCCAGACATAGAAGCCCCGGTCGGTCGTCTCGACGTCGGGCTCCATGTACCGCCAGCTTTCGGAGTTGGCGTAGGAGGCGAAAGCCTCGCCCGGCAGCAGCAACCAATGGGCGATGACCAGTGGGATGTAGCCCAGGTCGTAGGGATAGAGGATGGTCTGCCCGTTATAGGAGCCGTTGCCGTCCTCGGCGTAGGCGGCCAGGGTCGCCGTCCCCGTCATGAAGACGCCGAGGTTCTGATAGCCCTCATGCAGGATAAAGTTGTCCGGACTGGTCGCGGAGGCCGAGCCGACGTCCACCCCCGGCTTGCTGATGCGAAAGACGCCCGGCTCGACCCTGATACGCTCCACCACCTCAGTTGCTCCGCGACGAAAAGACGATGTAGCGAAAGATCATCGGCTGACTGCCGGCACGGGCGAAGGGCCACCAGGTGTTGATGCACTCGGCGTTGAACGTCAGCTGATAGGTCGACGGGTTCCAGGCCCAGTCGGCATAGTCCTTGGGATTGGCGTTTGTGACGCCGCTGAACCACAGAGACGCGAGCCTCTGCCCCGACAGCGGATCGACTACTCCATTGCCCGCCTGGTCCGACACCCGGTTGATGAAGCCGCAGAAGACGATCGGCTCATAGTCGATGGCCGGCAGCTGCACCGTCTGGTTCTCGACCCGTGTCCGCGAGTTGGACGAAGAAAAGAACGAGGTCACCGATCCGGCCATCAGGATGCGGGTGCTGGCGAGATCGGAATCGAACATCATCTGGGCGCGGTCGCCGGTCAGGGCGTCCACCCCCGGCTTGCTGATGCGGGCGGCCCACGGCCCTGACCCCAGATCGCCCATCACGAGTCTCCGCGTCATACTCAAGCTCCCCCCTCTCAAGCCCCAGGCGTCTTGAAGACCACATAGCGGCAGTCGTAGTTGATGCCCGGCAGCCGCCCGTTCTGCTGGGAATCAAAGAACAGGCTGGAGGTCGTCACCCGGCAGAAGGGGTGAAACATGAACCGCAGGTCGTTGTAGTTCAGGTTCATATACTGGACCGACGACCGGATCGTCCCGTTGTCGTCCCGCCGGGCCACCAGGTAGACCATGGGCACATAGGGCAGGGCCGGAAACGAAACCGTCTTGCCGCCGTCGTCGAACACACTCGTGACGATGCCGGTCTGATGGATGACCGAGCCGTTCGCCCAACGCGAGGAGAAGGCCATCTGGCTCAGGGCGGCCGTATCGACGTCGACGCCGGGCAGGCTGATGTCGATTCCCCAGGAGCCGTTGCTCAGCAGGCCGATGGTGTTGCGCTTAACCATCGTACATCGACAGTCGAGAGCCGGTCATCTCAATGCGGGCGCCGGTCGCGGCCGATCGGATCGTCACGGCGTTCGTCCCGACGTTGATGTCCACCGCCCCGTCGATCTTAGCCCGACCGTCGGCGACGCTCACGACCTCGATCCAGCCGCCGTCCACCGGGTTCCACAGGCCGATCCGTCTGGCCCCGGCGTTGACCGCAGAAGTCGGGACGCCGTTTTCGTCCAGGGCCATCATCTCGGCAAAGGCCTCGGCCGATCCGGCGATAACCCGCCTCTGTAGCCAAGCCTGCTGACGCCCCTCGACCGTCGCCAGCACGCCTTCGGCGCTGGTCAGCCGAGCGGCCATAACGCCCCCGCCGGGCGCGCCGTAGATTGGCAGCGCCGTCGCGCTGGGGGCCATGCGCGCGAAGGTCAGTTTGCGGATATGGGCGTCGGCGTACTGCCCCTGCTGATAGCCTTGGCGCAACAGATAGGCTTCGATCTGGATATAGCCGTTGCCCGGAACGTCGATGACGGCGCCCACCCGCTCATATGTGCCGTTGAAATTCTGCCCTCGAATCTGGGCTAGATCCGATATCTGCTCGCCCGCATCGTTGTAGTAGCGCGGCACAAGCAGCATCGTCGTGGACGTATTGGACGAGGCCCGAACATCGGCGGCGATGCCGATCCGTTCGCCCGCGAAGACCCGCCAAGCCCCCGGCGCGCCCGCGATCTGATTATGCGGTCCGCCGGCGAGCGAGATCGAGCCCATCAGCAGACCGACTCCGGCCCATTCGTTGCCGTTGCCGGTCTTCAGCACGAACAGGGAGCCATCGGCGTTCAGCCCTCGTGTGACCGGGATGTTGTCGGGGCCGGACCAGCGCTGGGGGAAGGGCCGCACACCCTGCGACATGTCGGCGCCGTCGAACTCATTGGCGGGCGCCGATGCCTGCGCCTCCATCAACGACTGCCGGGTCGCCAGAGCCGCCGTCTGAGACGCCCGGACCGCCTCCTCGACCTTCTGGCGAGCGACCGTCTCGGCGACCTGACGCTCCGCCGTATAGGCGGTCGCCGGAAGGCCGCCTTGCTCGACCTTCAGTCGCCGGAACCCCAGGGCAGTCGGGTTCACGACGCTTTCGAATATCCCTCGCGGACGAAGGTCCACCGTCCCCGCCGGAGGCGTCCAGGACGACGCATGCTGCTGGATGCGGTTGGGATCGTCGGAAAAGTCATGGGCGCCGACGACGGGGCTTTGCGGCCCGTCGCCGCCGGCCAGGACATTGCCTGTCGCGTCCAGGGCTTCCAGGTCGAAGTAGGCGGCGCCGCTGTCGGCGAACATCAGGCTGTCGCCGCTGATGGTGATCTGCGCACCCGGCTGATGCTTGATCGTGGGCCACAGGACGATGTAGGTCGCCCGACCGTCAGGGGTCACTCGCAGGGTCCGACCCCAGGACGCAGAATCTTCGATGTAGAGCACCGCGCCGGCGCCGTTCAGACCCGTCAGGCCGTCTTCCAGTCCGCCGTTGATCGCGAGGTTTGGCCGTAGAGCGCCGGTCTTCGCCGCCAGCTCATAGGCTTGCTCCGCCTGCGCGCTGGCGTCCGTGGCCGTCTCGGCGGCGGCCACGGCTGTAGTTCGCGCCGACTCCGCAAGGGCGCGTTCGGTCGCCGCCGCCGCGCGCGCCACCTCGGCCGCCGACGCCTTTTGACCCGCCTCATCCGCCTTCGTGCTGGCGGTCTGGGCCGAGGACTGAGAGGCCGCTGCCGCCGTCTCGCTGCCCTGACGCGCGGTCTGAGAGGCCACGGCCTGGGCGGCGCTCTCGTTCTTGGCGTCAACGGCCCCCTGTTTCGCGGTCTCAGCCAGGGCTCGCGCCGTGTCCGCCGCCGCCGCACTCACGGCCGCCGCAGCGGTCGAGCCATAGGTGGCGGTCAACCCCTGCACATCGACCACGATGTCGTCGATGCGCTTCACGACCGGACTGCCCGGCCCCAGATCTCCCGCCACGACGCCGGACGTCGAGACCGTGATCCAGTTCGACGGCAGGACGGGCCGCGAGGGATCGCCGATGGGAACCAGGCGACACTCCAGCGACGCCTTCGGCGCCACCCCGTTCGTCGCCACCATGATCCCGTCGTTGACCGCCTCGGTCCGGGTCGGGGCGATTTCCGTCTCTCCGACCCGGCGAACCTCGGCCCGAATGGCAAGAACCGCCGCATCGACCGGCGCGTCCCAGCGCAGCCGAACCGCCGGCAGGGCGCTGTCCTCGCCCGGCAGGGTGATCGCCTCGGCCGTAACGCCGCTCAGCGCCAGGGCGTCGATCGGGGTCGGCGCCGGCGGCGGCGTCACCACGGCCTCGAACGGATCGGGCACGCCGTATGCGGAGGAGGCGATCTCGCGCAGCGTCAGATACAGCCGCCAGTTTTCGGGCTGGCGATAGGCTTCGATCCGGTAACGGACCGTCGCCCCCTTGTGCCGGCGGGCGCTCTGCCAGGCGATCCAGTCGCCTTCTTCCAGCCCCGCGAACCGGGGCGGCAGGACGATGTTGCCGCGCCGCTCCAGCCGGGCCAGACGACGGGCGATCTCGGTCACCCGCAGCGACTGCTTGACCTCGGTCACCAGCGCCAAAGACAGGGTCGATGGGCGCGGCCCGCCGTCCGCCTGTATGTCGTTCAGATCGCGCAGGACCGGCGCGCTGTGATCCTTCCACCCCAGCAGGGGCTCGATATAGCGGCCGATGAAGGTGTTCAGCCGCCCCCCGTCCTGGTCGCCCAGGAAGCGCGAGAAACCGACCTTCTCGCCCGTCACCAGGTCCGCGTCGGTGATGGTGGCGACGACGGCCTTGGCCTGCCCCGCCTCCACGTCCACCGTGCCCTCGCGCTGGACGATCTGCCCGGCCATGGCGGCGGCGAACATGCCGTCCACCTCGATAAAGGGCTGGGACGCCGAGATCACGCCGTCAGCGCAGTATCGGGCCACCCCGTCCACCAGTTCGTCGCACAGATTGGCGTCGGCGATCACCCGGTCGGCCGGCGCCTCTTCCTCGCTCAGCCCGCGCCCGATCAGCAGATATGCCGGATCGCCGTGGTGGCCTTCGGCGAAGATCCCGCGCGTATAGGCGTAGCGCAGCAGTTTGGCGTTGCGGCTGAACCGGTGGCTGGACCGATCCGCCCAGGTCTGGGGGTTGGGCCCCGTATAGCCGAACTGGGGGTCGAAACGGGGATCATAGACGCGCAGGCCCCGCAGCACGAACCGGAACTCCGGATGCCCCTGGGGCCAGACCTTGTCGTCCACATACCAGTCGATCCAGATGTGGGTGACGCCGCACAGGCGGTCGGTCGCGGTCCAGCCGCCGTTCTGCTGCACGTGCAGCGGCGGCTCATAGCCGTCGGGCGAAGCATTGCGGAAGTGAAAGCTCAGCTTGTTGCTGAACGCCGCCTGCTGCCCTTCCCCGACCCAGGGGTAATAGACCTCATTGACGTAGAAGCCCTCGATCCCGTCGATGGCGTGGTCCGCCAGGGCGATGCAGCGCGTGACCTTGTCCGTGCCGTACTGACCGCCGAAGTTGAAGACGTCGATCAGCGACCCCGCCGTGCAGACCCGTCCCAGCACCGCTTCACGCGGCGTCTCCCCCAGCGTGAGCGTCAGAATGCTGGCCTGCCGGGCTTGGGCGTCGCCCTTGCGGCCCATGCCCGCCACCTGGCGAAAACCGTCCATGACCAGGCCGGCGTTGCCGGTCATGAAGCCGACCACAGCCTTGGCCGTGCCGACGATTCCGTCCTTGCCGCCGACGGCGGGGAAAATCCACTTCGCGACCTTGGACATCAGGCGATGGTCCAGGCCTTCAGCAGGGCGTGGCGCGGCAGGCGATAATAGCCCCGCTCGCTCAGGCCCACGACCGTCTCGCCTTCGATCAGGACCAGGGCGTCGCCGGACGTCAGTCCGCCGTCGCCGCGCTGGGCTAGGGTGATCGGGATTTCGGTCATGATGCGGCTGACCGCCGCGTCCAGCCCGCCGGCCCGCCGCAGCACTCGCGCCGCTCCCAGTTCGGTCGTCCAGCGCCCGGCGAACCGATCCAGCGGCGCCACCCCGGTGACGGCCGCGACGCCGGCCGAGAAGAAGCGGGCGCAATCATGCGTCCGGGGCTCAGGCCCATAGCCGAAGGTCCAGTCGGCGCGCGCCTCCAGGAACGCGATCAGGGCATGCGGATCACGCGCCACGGAACACCCCCTTGGTCATCAGCGACAGGGCGGCGGCCTGGCCGGCGCTGACGCCGCCCAGGGCCGTTCCCGCCCGCTCAGGCGGCTTGCCGCCGGCATAGATGGTCTTTTCGCCGGCGTAGGAGACGCGGCTCAGCCCGGTGTCGGTCGCGCTGATCAGCCGCTGGTCCGCATCGGTCCGCATCCGTTCCGAACGGCGACCCTGTCCGCGCGCGGCGCCCTCGATATTGATCGTCAGCGTCGATGCGCCGCCGATCTGATCCTCCAGCGGGGCGGTGTCCACTCGGCCTCTCAGGTGCACCCTTGCGTCCAGCAGACGCGCCCCCGTGCCGTTGAACACCAGCCGCCACAGGATGACCGGCAGGCCGCGCAGACTGTCCAGGTCCAGCTGTCCGGCCACATCCGCATCGATGCCGGACAGCGTCAGGCTGATCCCCTGTTCGGCGCCGCCCAGCGCCCCGGCCGCCACCCCCGCCAGGGCGCGTTCGCCGATGCCGATGAAGGCCCGGTTTACGCCGTTGACCGAAAAGGCCAGGGGACCGTCGCCGCTCCAAAGGCCGATCGGATCATCGCCGCCGAACCAGGCCGCACCCGAAACCAGGGCCGTCCCCGCCTCGATCTCGGCGACGGCCTCCGCACTGTAGATCTTCATGGAGCCTCCGATGCGAACGGCGTTCGCACGCCTTCAGGCGCGCAGATCCTGCACGCCCGCGATCACCCCGCCGACGCGGCCGGCGCGGGTCCGCTCGCCCAGCTTGGTCTGGCTGACGTCCAGCTTCATCACGCATTCGGGCCGGTTCAGGTCGGCGACGGCGTCGCTGGGGATCAGGGTCGGCAGGGGCGGTTCGACGGCGACGGCGACGACGCCCGATCCGGTGGCGGCGGCGGCCTCGATCACCCGGTGCAGCGATCGCCGCTGTATTCCGCCGGTCGTCCAGCGCCACATCACATAGTCGGTCGGGCTCAGAACCAGGCCCGCAGACAGGCCGCTCAAGGTCGGCGTGTCCCGGTCGGCGTTGACGGACCAGCTGGCGGCCGAGCCGTCGAAGGCGCCGCCCCCCGCCCGACTCAGCCCGTCGAAACCGTTCGGCGTGGAACGCGGATAGGGCCGGTCGTAATCCCGCGCCAGAAAGGGCCGCTGCGCGCCTCTCAGACTATCGACGAAAGCCCGCCATTCGTCCGACTGGGCCAGCATCAGTTTTTCGCTCAACGTCCAGCGCGCCGTCCAGCGGGGCGCGCCCATCGTCACCCCGTCCACCCGTCCGTCCGAGGTCGGCGACAGGGCGTCGAACCGTTCGATCTCGAAATACTGGCTGGACGGCCCGACCAGGGGCATGGCGCGCGGAAAGATCAGGGCCATCGCCGCCTACTCCGCCAGTTCGAAACGGGCCGAGGCGTCCTTGACCACGGACACCACCTTGGACCGGAACTCTTCACGATCCTGGCGCAGGATCTCTTCGATCCGGGCCGTATCGACCCCGCTGATCGTGTGGGCCGGCGCATAGACCAGGCTCACCGGCGCCGCCCCCGCCGCCGATCCGGCGCCGCTCGCCGCCCGGCGCATCATGTCCAGGGACCGCGCGTTTTCGATCACCCGCGATCCGCGCGGCAGGTCCAGCAGCTCCGGACCCCGCTCTCCGACCCAGGTCGGCCCCCCGGTCCAGAAGTCCGTGCCATGGGCGTTCTGGCGACCGAACAGGAAGTTCAGCCCCTTGGCGATGAGGTTGCTGCCGCCCTCGCCGTCCGATCCGCCCTTGAAGAACTGCGACCAGTCCACCTTGCTCATCTGGTCGAACAGCCGATCCAGCCAACGTTCGCCGGCGTCGAACAGCTGCTCCACCACGGCCTCGCGCAGACTGCCGCTGCGACGAAAATCGTCGATGAAATCGCCGAACCCCTCGCGAATGCCGCCGACGGTCTGCGCCCGCATGAGTTCGGCATACTCCCGCGTCGCCTGCTCCACGCCCTCGCCGAAGTTCAGCGGCTTGGTCTTGTCGCCTTCAATCTCGCGCGCCCGATTGGCGATCCAGGTTTCGCGGTTCAGGTCGCGCAACGCCGATCGGTCGCCCGACGCCTGGGCCAGGACCGTCTTCCATTCCCGCTCCCGCACCGCCGCCGATCGTTCCGCGACCACGGCCCGCGCCTCTTCCAGCTCCAGGGCTTCCTTGCCCGCCAGGGTCTTGGCCGTGCCGTTGTCCAGCCCCTGCTTTTCCAGTTCGTTGATGCGCCGCGTCAGCTCCAGCCGCCGCTCCACATTGTCGGCGTACCGGTCCTCGCCCAGCAGCCGCATCACCTCCACCTCACGCGCCCGCGCCTGTTCCCGCACCTCGCGCGCCTGAGCCAGGGACCGGGCGTCGATCAACTGCTGCTGCTCTTTCAGCGCCTTGGTCCGGGCCGCTTCGCCCGCCGTCCCGGCGTCGATCAGCTGGCGCTCGCGGACGCGAACGGCGTTCGCATCTTCCAGCGCGCGCACCCGCGCCTCATCGCCCCGGCCGCGCGCCTGTTCCAGCGAGATCTGTGCGGCCCGATCCTCTTCCTGGCGCTCCCGCTGAAGCGCCTCGCGCCGCGCCCGTTCCGCCTCGGCGGCTTCGCGTCGCGCCGCCGCCGCTGCGCGATTGGCGGCGGCGCGGCCTTCGCGTTCGCGGGCCTCACGGGCCTGGCGTTCGCGCAGGGCCGTTTGGTTGCGCTGCGCTTCGTCGGCGACGCCTTCGTCCAGCAGGGCGCGGATGCCCTGTTGCCGCTCGGCGACCCACAGTTCACCCTCGAATCGCCGGCGATCCGACGGGTTCAGGCTGCGTGACGCCAGCAGGTCGCGCAGATTGTCGATCCGCTCGTCCTCGGTCGCGTACAGAAACTCGCCCAGCTTATCCAAGGCGTCCGAGATCGAACGACCGATGGCGCTCCAAGCGTCGGTGATCTCCCCAGCCCGCGCCGCGTGACCCGAAACGGCGGACGTCAGTTCGTCCAAGAGAACCTTCTGCGCGCCCAGCAGGTCGCCCTGCTTTTGCATATTCTCGATATTGTCCAGCTGCTCCAGGCTCAGCAGGCCGAACTGGGCCGTCATCGCCTCGCCGGCCTTGGTCGGGTCCAGCATGGCCTTGGCCAGATCCTTGGTCGCGGCGGCGGCGTCCTGACCGGTAAAGGAGGCGTAATCCCTGGTCGTCGCGATCAGATCGCCCAGGACCTGGGCGCCGATCCGGCCGGTCGCCAGGTACTCCACCGCCATGTCGCGCGCCGCCTTGCGGCTGACCTCGCCGGCGGCGGCCGAAACCACGGTCAGGTCGCGCAGCTGGTCCGCCGTCAGTCCAGCCGTCCGCCCGACGCCCGTCGTGGCGTCCTCCAGCTCCGCCGCCGCGCCCTGCGCCCTCTGCCAGGCGGCGGCCATGACGACCACCCCGGCCGCCGCTGTCGTCAAGGCGCCGCCCACGGCGATCAGGCCCGCCGAGGCCTTGATCCCGCTGGTCGCCAGGGCGTCCAGAATCTGCGGCCCCTGCTGCAGCGCGATCATGGCCGGGTTCATCCCCATGGCCGCCGTCACCAGAACGTCGGCGCCCTGGCGACCCAGGTTCAGCCGCGAAGCCAAGGCCAGCCGGGTCAGGCCCTGCTCGTTCCGCTTGATGGCCGCCGCCGTCTCGTCGAACCGGGTCTTGGCCTGCGCCTGCAGCTGGGCCAGTTCGCCGGTCGTGATCTTACCGGCGTTGGCCAGGGTCTGATACTCGCGCAGCTCGTGGTTCAGCTTGTTCTGCGCCGCCGTCAGAGGGTCGATCGACGCCCGCAGGGCCTCGACTCGACGCACGTCGTCATCATCCTGCATGAATACAGAGGCGCTGGCGGCGGCCGAGCCGCGCGTGGGTTCGCGCACGCCGATGGCCGCATTGATGCGCGCCTGCGCCGCCTGGGCCTGGGCTGCGTCCTGCGCCGCCTGGGCCATGCGCCGGTACTTCTGCTCCAGCCTGTCGGCCGCGCTGGTCGCGGCGGCGGCGCCCTGTTCGGCGGCCTGATAGCCGCCCTTCAGCGCCTCGCCCACGTCGCGCGCATCGCGCAGGACCTCGGCCTTGCCTTCGGACTTCAGGCGAAAGGCGACTTGCCGCGTCGTCATTCCTCATCATCCTTTCTGAAGCCCTTCAGGACCTCGAGCTCGACTTCAGGCAGACAGGCGGACAGCAGGTCCGCAGCATCGGGCGACAGGGGGCGCAGCTGGGCGAACGCGATCCAGGCTGGGTAATCCAACCCGATCACCCCGTTCATCCCGACCCTCAGCTGGCCGGCGCAACTTTGGACGATGCGCCAGACCGCCTGGCCCGCTTCGGTGCGGGGCTCGTGCTCGCGATAGGGGCATTCGGCGCAGTCGCCGCAGGCGTCGCAGAAGGCTTGGCCGCCGCCGAAATGCCATTCGGCGAGGGCCCTGACCCTTTTTTTTCGGCGGCGGCCCGGACGATGCTTTCGACATAGGTCCGGTCGATCGCATCATAGACGGCCGGGTTCTGCCGCAGCAGGGCGGCGACATAGTCCGCCGTCACCGGCGCATTGCCTTCCGGCGCCGGGTTCGCCTCGCGCCAGGACGCCAGGGCCTCGGCCGGGCCCTTCAGGATCTCGTCGGGCGGAACCGGCGCCGGCGCCCCCACCCCGTCCCAGTCCACCAGCCCCCAGACCACGCAGCCGACGACGAAGGCGAACTGTGGATCGGTCCGGTCGTCGGCCTCGACGGCCTGACGGACGAACCGGCGGCCAAAGACCAGGGCCTCCGACGGGCCGTGCCGGAACAGGCATTTCAGGCCCGGAACGACCTGCACCCACTCCGGCGCCGGCGGTTGAACCAGCTGCAGCATCAGGCGGGCTCCGGCACGACGTATTCGGCGACGTCGTTGTCCAGGACGAAGGTGACCAACCGGCCCGTAGTCGGGTCCTGCGCGCCCTGCCAGTTATAGTCCGCCTGGACCGCGCCCGGCCCGGTGATGGGGCGCTTGGCCTTCGGCAGATACACTGCATGGGCGATGTGGCGCAGGGCAAAGGTCGAACCGGGAATGGCCCAGCTGAACGTCAGTTCGCAGGCCTCGCCGTTCTCGGCCTGGGTCTGCATCTCGGTCGAATCGTAGCGGATGCCGACCGATCCGCTGACGCCGGCCATGCCTTCGTCCACGCCGCCGATCCGGCCGTCGCCGCGACCGACGGTCGGGACTGGATCGGCCCCGTTCGAATAGTTGAACTGTCCGCTGACCAGCGACGGTCCGAAGGGCACGCCGTTCCGCCGGGCCGTCCCGGCGAAGCTGCTGAACTTGCGCAGCGTCAGGACGGAAGGCTCATCCTCAGTCGTCATGGTCGCCGTCGGCGTCTCGCCCTGGGCGATCAGACCCAGGGTGGCGTTCAGATTGCCGCTGCGCTGGAGCGGGATGCCGTAGGTGTTGGCCTTGGCGCCGTAGTTGACCGAATAGCTCGGCACCTCCGGCATGCCGACTTCGGCCGAGGCGGACGGCGTGGTCAGCGACGCCCCGTCGACCTTCCAGGTGTGACGATAGCCGCCGCTCGCCGCGCCGCCCGCCAGCGTCGCGCCCGAAACGGTGATCGCCGCCGAGCTGCTGGCCAGGGTGAAACTGTTGCCCGCAGTCCCCACGGCGTCATGCAGGACCTGGATCTTGCGAGTTCCATCCTCTGCCCAATAGGTCGCGGCGGCGACGCCGGCGACCGCGCTGGTGTTCAGCACACGAACGGCGTTCGCAAGGGTCTGGTCCAGCGTCGGACCGATCTTGATCTGGTTCGCCCCGGCCGTGCCCGTGGTGAAGGTGAAGGCCTGACCACCCACGGTGATGATGGCGTTGTTGGCCGGTTGGGACACGAAGGTCAGGGCGCCGGTGGCGGCGACGCCGGCGACCGTCGTCGGCGCGCCGAACAGCAGCGTGTACCACAGGCCGATGTTGCGGGCGCACAGCGGCACGACCACGTCGCCGGCGTTGTTGACCGCGCCCCGCCCCGGCTGCTGCGGCATGCGGCCGAAGCCCAGCACGTCGCTCTCGATCAGCCCCTGTTCATCGCCCAGATTGGCGGTGACGAAAGGCGTCTGAAACCAGGTCAGGACCGAGGCCAGCGCCCCATAGGACGCCTCCATGCCCAGCAGAAGGCGCGCATTGGCGCCGCGTGCGCGAGCCATATCAGTTCTCCATGTTGAAAGGGTGACGCCGGACCGCCGCCGCAGCGGGCGATCTCAGGCGGAAAGTCTCAGGCGAGAGGGTTCGTCGTCGTATATTCAGCCGTCAGGGCCACGGTGGCGGCCCGCACCGGTTGACCGTTCTGGGTCGTCACATCGTCGGGCGACGGCGCGCCGGCCACTTCGAACCAGTCGCACAGGCCGCCCAGGCTCGGATCGGCCGCGACGGCGACGCCCAGGGCGACCAGCATGGCGTCCAGAACCTCGTGGCGGTCCGCCGCGCCCTCCGGGCCGAAGACCTCGACCTCGATCTCATGACGATAGGTGTAGCTGCGGGGCGAGAAACACTCTTCCGCCGGACCGGGATCGCCGTCGCGGACGATCACCAGCCCGCCGGGCTGGGCCCTCTGCGGCCAGGGCGCGTCGCGCTCCACCTCCGCATTCGGCAGGGCGTCCCGCACCAGCTGCAGCACGGCCTGAACGACCTCCTCGCGCCGACTGGCCATCCTATCTCCAGTGCTTGCTCAGCAGCCCGTCGAACCGGGCGTCGGCGGCGGCGGCGATGGCGTCCAGGTCCAGCCGCTTGCTGACCTTCACCATCGGCACCAGGGTGAACATGATCACGAACTGGCGGGTGGTTTCGCGGTAGGACCGGTGGCCCGGCGTCATCTGGTTCCGCGTCGCGGTGCGCCAGCGGCCCGAGGCCCTTCGGATCGCCAGACCGGTGAACCCGGCATAGGCTACGCCCCGCTTCACCGCGGTGCTGGACGTCCGCATCCGCCAGTCCTGCGGATTGATGATCACGAAGCGCTTGCCGAAACGGGCCTCGACCTCGCGCGGGTCCAGCGCCCGCCCGTTCCGCATCTTCGGGACCTCGTCGGTCGGGATCCACAGATAGCGCCCGCCGTTCGCCGGGCGGATCGTCGCGCCCCGCGCATAGGAGTCGATGATCTTGGGCGCCTTCGTCGAGATCAGGCCGGCGGCGTCCAGGCTGTTCTGGGCGCGAGGATAAATCTCGGTTCGAATGGTGTTGGCCAGCCTCTGCCCCAGGCCCGCATCCATGATCTGGTCGCGCCAGTCCTGTTTGACCTCGTCCGCCCCCTCGCGGATCGCCTTGGTCACGAAACCGGCGATCTCATCCTCCAGCCCGCGCTCCAGCCCGTCCAGGCTCTCCCGCCCCCCGACCGAATGCCGCATGTCAGACCCTCGATCCTAGGCGCCCGTCACGACGCAGCGCCAATAGCCGTCGCCGTCGATCTCGGGCTCAGCCGTCACTCTCAGCGTCTCGACCGTGACGCCGTCGTCATCCAGCCGTTCGATGATGTCGTTCGGGCGCGGATCCGCGACCCAGCGCCGATGCACCTGGATCATCCGCCCCGTAATGAAGATCTCGGTCGCGCCCAGGCGCGCCGTCTCGTCCCCGTCGAAGGGATGGATGCGCACCTCGCCCTCCACCCCGCTCCAACGGGCGCGATCGCCGAGGTGGTCGTCCACCTCGGCGACCAGGGCCGACAGATGTTTGTCGAAGCCCATCTGCCCTGACCTTAGGGCTCTTCGCCATCGACCAGCTTGGTCAGCAGGTCCATCTTCTTCCAGATCGGCACCGCATTGGCCTGGTACTTCCATTCCAGACCGCCGCCGTGCTTCATGACCTCTTCGGTCATGTGGATCAGGTCGTCGGTGCCCGCCGCCGCGCCGCTCAGCTCCCGGATGTCCAGGGGCGGCGCGACGAAGGTGTTGTGGGCGTCCAGGGTGCCGACCGGATTGGCGTAGCCTTCGGTCGCCGGGATAAGGCGGGTCGTGGTGTCGGAACCCCACATCTTCACCTTGGCCCGGTATTCCTTGAACGTCATGCCGGCGATGGTGATGGTACGGCGGAAGGCGCCGTTCACGTTCTGCCGCTGCTGCTGCAGCAGCATTTCGTACATGGCCGGGGTGTTCTGGAAATACTTCTCCACCGACGGGTGGCGGATCAGCTTGTTGTAGAACTCCGGCGCCACACGCGCCTCGACGCCCGTCATGGTGTCGTTGATCAGGGCGTCTTCCGTGCCGGACAGCACGTCTTCGATGCGACCCGGCACGTCCTCGTCGGGATCGGCGAAGTTGAAATAGACGACCCGCTGGGTGACGCCGAAGATGGCGTACAGGTCGTACAGTTCCTGGTTGGCGCCGTCGACGATCAGGCCCTTCAGGGCCGAGATCTTCATCACCTCCAGGGTGATGTCGAACTTCAGCCGGTTGCGGCGGTGGCGTTCCTCGACCCGGTTGACCAGCGCCTCTTCCGGAACATTGGTCCGCTCGGCATAGGCCAGCCATTCCCGGATGTCGGCCGCCAGGACGGAATCCTCGTGGCTGATGTTCGGGATTTCGAAAATCACGGCCTTGCCCTTGCCGTGGCTCGAGATGGTGGACGGGCGGCCCTTTTCGGTCACGGGCAGGGCGGTGATCACCCCGTCGTGGATGTCGATCCGCACATAGGGGGTCGACAGGCCGCGCGTCGGGAACAGACCGTCGGCGTTGACCTGACCGAAGGTGGTCGGGATGGAGTTCACAAGTCCGCCGTGGTCGGCGGCGGTCAGCGGCAGCAGCGAGGCGCCGGAGGCCAGTTCTTCGGGATCCATAGGGAGCCCTCCTTTTCATTCAGGTTTTGCAGAAGAGGGCCCCCGGAGAGCGGCCCGTGGGTTTGGACGTCAGCCGCTGATGCGCGGCTGGATGCCCAGTTCGGCGAGGCGGGCGTAGGCGGCGGCCTTCTGGGCGTCGGTGACGCCTTCGGGCCAGGCGATGGCTTCGCGGCGGATGATCACCGGGCCGCGCGCCAGGACGGTCAGTTCGATATCGACCCCGACCGGGGCGGCCGCCTCGACCAGGTTGATGCCGGTGATCGTCTGCGAACCGTCGGTTCCCGCCGGCGCCCAGGGCACGTCCTTAGCGACGACGCCCGATCCATAGGCCACGGTGACCCCGATCCGGTCGCCGGCGACGAAATCGGTCGAACCGTCCGCCAGGGTGAAGTTGATCGCGCCGTTGTAGGCGGTCCCGATCACGCCGGTCCCGTCCAGCACGCCGTCCGGACGAATGACCTGGAAGGTCCCGCCGTTCGCCGCCGGTTCGATGATGACGACCTGGTAGACGCCGGCCGCCGCGCCGGCGTCGGCCGTCACCGCGCCGATGGCGCCGTTGCCCGTGCCGACCACCGCAGCGGCGGTGACGGTCGCCGCGCCGATCAGGACCGTGGCGGTAAGGGCGAAGGCGGGGAAGGCGCGCGCCGTGCCGACGCCGCCCCGTCCGACGCGCTTGTCGGTCGTATAGGTCGGATCATACTCCGAATGGATCAGATCGCTGAGGCCGGGCAGGCCGGTCTCGGAAGTATAGGCCTTCATGACGGCCTCCTCTGCTCAGAAAGGTGGATGGGGCCGGATCGCGACCAGCTCCGGCGGGCTGGCGGGATCCGGGCCTAGGCCTGGGCGCCCCGATTCTTCTCGATCCGCGCCTGGACGGCGCCGGACAGGCCCTTCGTCCCCTTGGCGGCGTCCGGCTTCAGCCTGTTGGCTCCGGCCATGACCTGATCCAGGCGGCTGGTCCGGGCGGGCGCGGCGACGGCCGCCGAGGCGCGGAACTGGGCCAGGGTCTGACCCGACTGAATGGCCGCCAGGGCCAGCGCCGGGTGCTTCTTGGCCTCGGGCGAGGCGGCGATGGCCGAGGCCTCGCCCTCGGCCTTGTCGTCGTCGTCCTTATTGTCCTGGGATGCGCCTTCGGCCGCGTCGTCGCCTTCGGCTTCGTCGGCGGGGACGTCCTCTTCGTCGTCGTCCTTGTCGGACGGCGTGTCCTCGGCCGCCTCGGCCTTGGGCAGGGCCTCGGACAGGGCCTTGATGTGGTTCTCGGGCAGGCCGGCCTTCTTGGCGGCCGCGAGTACGGCGGAACGCTTCATTTCACTCTCCTGGGTGGATGCGGGTTTGGATGCGGACGGCGCCGGGCCCGCTGCGGAAGACGCCAGACGCTCGCGCGCCAACTCGCGGATGGTTGCGAACGCCGTGCGCGCGGTCGCCACCGTGTCGATCAGGCCCTTGGCCAGGCCGGACAGCTCCGGATCGTCGGAATCGCCGAAGTAACAGCCGGCCTCGGTCGCCAGCACGGCCTCTTCCGTCAGGTTCGCTCGGCCTTCCAGGACATCGGACACGAACCACCGGCCGCACTGGTCGATCTCGGCCTGCAGCGAGGCGCTGGCGGTTTCCGACAGGGGCTCCATCCAGCTGCCGTCCGTCTTGCGCTTGCCGAACTTGAACGGGGTGATGACGATCCCGTCCTTGGCGAAGGCGCCCGAGAAATCGCAGTGGGTCACCACCGCCCCGATCGAGCCGACGCCGCTTTCGCGGGCGGCCGTGATCTGGTCCGACGCGCTGGCCGCCCAATAGGCGGCGCTGTAGCCGTCGCGGATGAAGCTGTGAATCGGCTTGCCGCCGCTGGCGGCCCGATGGTCGCGCTTCAGGGCCGCCAGTTCGGGCAGACCCTGATCGACCACGCCTCCGGGCGACCGAACCACCTCCCAGATGGCGCCCACGCGGGCGTCGGCGATCATCTCCTCATAGGCGACGTGCAGGGTGTCGTAGCCGTGGTACCAGGTGTCGCCCCAGCCGAAGCCTTCGGCCATCAACGGGCCGTCGATCTCCAGAATCCCGACCCCGTCCTTCAGCACCCAGCCGTAGCCGACCGCATCAGGCTCGCCGACGAAGCGCGGCGCCGTGGCCAGGGGCTCGGTCCGCATTTCGGCCTCGCCACGGCCGGCGATGGCGCGCCGCGCGCGGCCGAAGAAGGCGGTCAGGGGCGAACCCCGCTCGCCGCCGGCGATGCCCAGCTCCCGCGCCAGGGCGGGGACCGAGGCCTCGCGCATCAGAAGGGGACGGCCGGACAGGGCGGCCGCCAGTTGGGCGGGATTTCGCATGGAACCTCGGGGGATGAGGCCTGACGCGCGTCAGGCGGCGGGGCGCTGATCCAGAGCCGTCTGGTGCGCAGGATCGCGGCTGGTGAGCGCAGTTTTGCCCAAGGCGCCCTGGGGATTTGCGAGGCCGCGCTCTTCAAGCGCCGCCTTTTCTCGAGCCCGTTGATCCAGGACCTCTTCCCAGTCCTTGCCCTGATCGTCGCACTCATCTTCCAGGGTGCTGACCCCCGCCTCGATGCGTGCGGCGGCGGCGTCGATTTCCTTGGTCGGATCGATGAAGCCGCGCCCTGGACCGATGCAATGGATTTGGCAGTATGCGTCAACGGCGTCGTAGAAGTCGGGCGCGCCGTCCGGGATCTCGACATAACCCCGGTCGAAGGCTTCTTCCGCCCAGGCGACGATATGAGGCCGGACCAATTGATCCTCGAGCAGGCCCATCAAGGCCACGGTCTCGGCCCAAGAATGGATTAGGGCGGCCCGCGCAGACGAATAGTTCGTCTGCGAATAGTCCATCGACAGTTCTTCGTAGGTCACGCCCAGCGAGGCCGCGATCAGCCGCAGGATGGACCGGACGAAGGCGTCGAAACTGCCGACGTCCTTGGACGCCGTCTGCAGCGTCAGTTCGTCGCCATAGGGCAGGACGGGGATCTGCGCGCCGTTGGCCAGATTGACCGGGTGTTCCTTGTAGTGGTCCTGGCGCCAGGTCTCGAACTCGCGGACGTCCTTGGCTTCGAAGTTCTCGCTGACCGCACCGGGCCCGGCGTTCGACTTCATGAAGGCCACGATCAAGGCGTTGACCGTGGCGCTCTGCAGGGTGGCGTCGGTGAAACGCGACAGGGCCCGAAAACTCTTGAGAGACGAGGCAAACCGGCTGATGCCGCGCGTCTGTCCGGCCCGGTCAGGTTCGAAGACATGAAAAACCTTGGGGCGGCCCCATTCGGTCCACCGCTCGAAGCGGTTCCAGCGGAACTGGCCCGGTCCTCCATAGTCGGTCGGGTGCCGCTCGCGGATATGGTAGGCGTCCGGCGCGCCCCAGGGATCGAACTCGACGCCGCCTTTCAGATCGTCGCGGTCTGGACGGCCGCCTGGATTGCATAGACGATCAGGATCGACCAGGCGAAGACGAGTCTTGTATCGCGTCGTGGCTTCCTCGGCCCATTCGTCGAGCCCAAGCGCTTCGCCGTCTACGACGACGTGGTTGGCGGCCAACCTAAGTTGCTGGCCGAAGGTCAATCGCCGTTCTGCGTCCGACGTGAAGGCGTGACCATAGGCGTACAGTTGATGTTCGGTGCTCAGCTGAGCGCCAAGTTCGCGGGCGGCTTCAATGTCGATGCCCAGGGCACGGGCGTTGGGCCGGAATTTGACTCGCCAACCCCGTCCAACGGCGGCGTTCACCTTTCGGGCTTTGGCCGAGGCGGCGACCGGGTCGTTGCGGACCCGCTCGCGCACCCGCGCCGTCACCGGCGCGCGGTTCGGCAGCCAGTCCTTGTCCGCCGAGCGCAGGGCCGCCGGCCATTCCGCAAAATAGGTGCCCGAACCGCTCGCCCCCTCATAGGCCAGGGGATAGCCGGCCGAGACGGGCTCGGCCGTCATCGCGCCGGCGCGGACGCGGGCGACCTCAAGACGCGAGATCGACCGGCCCGAGGGCGCGACCAGACCGGAAGGGGCGAACGGCGTGCGCATGATCAGGCTTCGGCGGCGGCCTGAGGTTCGGCGACGGCCGTTTCCGGCGCCTGTGACACCTGAACGGACGCCTCAAGCGCAGAGAGCCGTTCGGCCAGAGGCGCGCGGGCCGAGGCTTCGAAGTCGGCGAGTTTCTGAAGCGACACTTCCAGGCCCTCGAAGCGGGCCTTCAGCTGTTCGTTCAGGCTCTCGAACGCGGCCTTGATCCAGGAGTCGTCATAGGCTGGAGCGGCCCCGGCGGGAGAGGCGTCATCCGGAAAAGCGCCGGCGGCCGCCACGGCCGGAAAGGTTAGCGGCTCGGCCAGGGCGCCCACGAAGGCTTCACGGGCCTTGGCCAGGTTCTGCAGCAGCGAGTCCGGAACAGGGCGGCTGGGAAAGCCGGCCAGGGCCGCGACGGCGCCGATCAGGCCGACCAGGGCGGCGACGGCGGGAACCTCGCCCAGGTTGAGGGTCGCCACAGGCAGGCCCTCGGTCGGAGCCTCAGTCGGCGGGGTCGGTTCGGCGGCGGGTGTCTTGGGGGATCGGCTCATGAGGGCCTCCTTGGTGAATGATGTCCGGGTGTGACGACCTTCACCGCTCAGAACCGCCGGCATGCCGACGTCCGCGCCCGGTGTTGACGATCAGGGATCGCAGGATCGCCGGCGCCCTCGAACCCGGGGCAGGGCGTGGGGAACGGCGCGGAGAAGACTTACAGGCGGATGCTCAGCGCGCCGCGACGGCGGATCGGCAGATCCGAGGATCGGGCGGCCAGGGCTTCCAGTTCGGCGATGTCGCGCTCCAGCCGGGCGATGTCGCCCTTGGCGTATTTGACCGTGCGGCCGTTGCTGGTGATCTCGGTGACCTGGCCGCCGGTGCTCAGTCGGCCGTAGGCGGCGCGATAGTCGTTCAGCAACGTCTGCTGTTGGGGCGTCAGGGCCATGTCAGAAGCTCCACTTCCTCTTCGCGGCCTCGACGTCGAGCGAGGCAGGCGCCGTGTTGGCGGTGGCGGGCAGCCCGGACGCCGAGCGGGCGCCCGCAGACGGCGGACGCTCCCACAGCGCCTCGAGGCCCGCCTGCTGCGCCTGGCGACGACGCGCCAGCTCCAGCCAATCGGGTTCGGCGCCGGGAACCCCGATGCCCAGCGAGGCCGCCAGGGCCTTGTTGTAGACCCAGAGGTCCAGTTCCTCGTTCCGTCGGCGGACCCGAACCCAGGCCTCGTCCTTGACGACGCCCGTCTTGCTGTCCTGAACAGAGACCAAGGCTTCGCCCGTCAGCTCCTCGAAGAAATCCCGCTCGACCCAGCCCGGCCAATGCGGACGACGCGGCGCCCGCGCCCCCTTCTCGCCTTCCAGGCTCAGGGGAATGGCCTCGTTCATCAGGGTCCGCTTCAGATCCCACGTCCCGACCCGCCAAGTGCGGCAGGTCACGACCCGACCTTCAGGGCCCTCCAGCTTCTGGGGCTTGCCGGTGCTGCGGCGAAGCGGCGTCAGACCCCAGCCCTTGGCCCCGTCCAGGGCCTTCGACTTCGCGTGCGACGAGCAGAAAGCGTAGACGTGATAGGTGCCGTACCCGGAGTCGACGCCCTGCACTTCGGTCGTGACGAACCCGCCATCCTCGTGCGGCCACCGCCGCCGTTCCAGCTCGGCCAGTTCGGCCCAGATCTGCGGCTCCGACGGCCCGCCCTCGATCCGTCCCTTGTCCACGACGACGTGTTCGGCCTCGGGGCCCCAGGCGTAGGCCGTCCATTGCGCCCAGTCGCCGTTCAGGTCGGCCGCCACGGTGACGATCTCATAGCCCGACGGCACGACGCCCTTGGTCAGCCGGTTGTCCCGCCGCTCCAGCAGCTTATCGACGTCCGCCTGCTGGACCGTGACCTCATAGGCCTCGCCGAAAATCTGCTGATGAAGGGCGATCTTGGCCTCTTCGTCGTCGGCCTCCTGAATCTGTTTGGCGATATAGGCCCAGTCGACCGCGTCTGAGACCACCTGCCAGGCGTGATAGCTGGGCTGACGCCCTTCCAGGGGCCGCGCGCGCCAGGCCTCGTACTCGCCGGCCGGAATGAAGCTTCCCGGCGCCGGATTGGTCGGGTCTTCCGAGGGGAAGCACGGGATCCAGCCGCCGCGCACGCCGTTCGCGGGTTGGCGGTCCGGCCGGCAGGCGGCCACCATGCCGCGCTTGTGCCGGTGTTCAATCACCCCGCCGCAGGACGGGCAGCAGAAGTGCGGCGTCTCGCCCTTCTCCACCCCCAGCATCGCCTCCCGATCCAGCCGGATCAGCACCCCGCCGGGCAGGTGGGCGCAATGCGGGCAGGGCAGATAGAGCCGGCGCTGATCTCCCGCCAGGAAGTCGGCGGTCACCGGGCATCCGGTCGCCTCGCCTGTCCCTTCCTCGGACCGGCGGACAAGTCCCGGCGTCGAATTGTGGAAGGTTTTCGCGCCCGCCAACTCCCACTGCAGCTGGCGCACCTCGATCTGTTTGTGCGGGTCGCCCCGGTCGCCGACCGAGAGGCTCCAGTTCGGCGTCTCCTCCTTCACGACCAGGCAGAAGGTGACCATCTGCAGCGGCTTGGCGCTGGTCGTTCCGAAGAACTGGCCGTAGCCGCCGGGGAACCGCTTGTAGGTGTTGGTCGAGCCCTGCTCGTCCCGCGAAGTGACCGCCCGGATCTTGCGCCGCAGTTCCGGCGTCGCATCCACCAGCGGCTGCCACTTGGTGCGGTTGTACTTCAGGGCCTCGTCGCCGCTCGGCAGCGCCACGCCCCAAGGCCGGGCGATCACCGTCGAATAGTACAGGGTCGCGATGACGCCGACCGTCGTCTTGGCGATCTGCGCCGACCCGACGAAGGTGACCGTCCGGGCCGGATCGTCTGGATGCAGCCGGTCCAGAGGCTCGATCAGATATTCGAACCCGTCCCAGGACAGCTCGCCCTCGCGGGTCGTGCCGGTCTCGCCCGGAATATTGATCCGGCCTTCAGCCCAGGCGCTGATCGTCTGATCCGGCGCCGGCGTCACGGCGGCGGCCATGGCCAAGACCAGCGTCGCCGCCTGGCGCGCGATCTCCTGCGCGGAGAACAGGCTCATTTCAGGCCGCCGCCTGCTCCGGCTCTTCGAAGCCGCCGGCCAGCTTGGTCAGTTCGGCGACCAGATTGTTCAGCAGCTTCCGATCCGCCGTCTTCAGCGCCAGCTCGGCCTGGCGGACGTCTCCTAACCCGGCGATCTCCGTCGCCAGAGTGCGACGCCGGCGCTCCAGCGCCTGGGTGAAGGCCACGCCCATGGCCTCCACCGCCATCGTCACCGCCGCCTTCGACAGCAGCTCGCGCTTCCGGTCCGCAAGATCCAGCTCAAGTTTCTCTTCCTCGAGCTGACGCTTTCGGGACCCCGCCGGCGCAGCCGCCGCCTTCGGCGCCGCCGGCGCAGCCTCGCGACTGTCCAGCACCGATAGCGACTCGCCGCGCGCCTTGATCAGAGCGTCGTAATCGACCTCTTTCACCCGCCCCTGCCCGTCCCGCTTCACGGGCAGATCCTCGTTCCGCGCGATGAATCGCGAGATCGAGGACTTGTTGATCGGGCGGCCCGCCTGGGTCTCCAGCGCTGCCGCCTCGCTAACGCTCACCCACCGGCGGCTCGATTGTTCGAGGAGGAAGGGCTGTTCCATGCCGTTGCACTCCGCGTTGCTTAGCAACACCCGTTGCACCCCTCGCAACATCGCTCACTAGGGAACGAAAACGCTCTGCCGCACCGTATAGCGTTGGGGTCGGGGGGAAGGACCCGCGATCGCGGGCGGCCGACCTAAGTCATTGAGCGGGAACGAAAAACCCGCCCAGCGCGATGCCTGGGCGGGTGGTTGGGATGGCGGGGCTCTGGATGGCTACCGCACTGCGCGTCAGTCTTCTGACGGCAGTGAAATGATCTGGCGCGAATCGCGGCCTAGGAGCGTGAATATGACCGCAGCCCGGTCGCCGTCAACCATCTCTTCGAAGATGACGTCGTAGTCGGCGGTCTGCCCGGCGACCCTCAGCTTGTCGCCCCGCTTGAACCGAGGGCCCGCCGAGCCCCCCTTTCCGTTGTCATTGCGGGCATGCTGCAACACGACCAGGCCGTTGATCTCGCGCTTTTTCAGCTCCTCGATGAACCGGCTGGGGATGGGGCTGGGCCGGGCGGCCTCGCCCGAGCCACGCATGATCACCTCGGTCACGCCCATGGTCGAGAAGACGGCTCGCCAGCGGTCCTGGTCCAGATCCATTTCGATGAACAGATAGCGCGGGATCATAGGGCGCGGACCGGGCGCCACGCCGTTCCGGGCGCGCGCCCGAACAGGCGGCGGGACCATCGGCAGATAGACGGTGAACCCCTGCTGCTCCAGCTGATAGCGGGCGTGCTTTTCCTGGTGGACGTGGGTCACCACCACGTACCAGGCCCGACCCAGGCCGGAGGTTTGAACGGCGGACGCGGTCACTGGGAGAGCCCCTTCTCTGCTGAGCGGGGCGTCCCAAGCCGTACCATCGGGGCGTCCCGTCTATTCTTTTGTTCAATCTCGTAAAAATAACTCATGGGACGCGCGGGACGCATGGGACGCACCTGTGGCGTCATGCGCCTACGCCTACGCCTACGCACGCACACATGAGGCGGACTGAGCGTCCCAAGCGTCCCAGCGTCCCAACGCCCCCTCAAAGCCCCGTCAGTCATGGGTTTCCCCGTGGGACGCAGGGTGGGACGAATCATGGGACGCGGCCTCGGTCCGGCCCCAACGCGGCGGCTCGAAGGGGTGCGGCTCTCTGGGGTCCGCCCCGACCGCGACGGGCCTGTCCAACCAGGGGGTGAGGGGGACGCACAGCACGCGGCTCTGGTGCATGCCGAACCGCTTCGGCCCGTCGCCGGGCCTGGGCGCCACCGACGGGCCGAGGTCCGCCAGATGCTCCAGCACCCCGCGCCAGTTGGCGTACTGCGTCCCGTGCAGAGCCTTCTCCAGGGCCGGGTGATTGTTGGCGACCAACAGCCAAGGCCCTGGCCTGTCGGTCCCCGCATGCCCATTCTCGACGATCAGGCCCCAGGCCTTCAGCACCTTTCCCGCCCGTGCGCCGGGGCTCTCCAGCTCCTCCTGGATCAGCTCGCCTATGGTCAGCGCCCTGTCATGCCCCAGGTGGCCCGAGTTCAGCGCCCAGATGTATTGCAGACACCCCTGTCCTGGGTTCAGCGCCGACGACCGTTCGTCCCGCGCCTGGGCCAGGCCCATCCAGATCCGGGCCTCCTCCCGCGCCTCCTCTTCCGTCAGGGCCGTGTCGTGCAGCAGCAGCCTTCGTCCCGCCGCCAAACTGGCGATCAGGTCCGCCGCCCGTGGCGCCTGCTTCGTCTCGACCAGGGCCGCCTTGATCGCGGCCACGTCGGCCCTGAACCGCTTCGCCTCCCTCAACGCCCGCGCCAGCAGGCCGGGTGACGCGGCCCGCGCCGCCTCGATGGCGGCCTCCAGGTCGTCGTCCGTCGTCCCTTTCCGGCCGTCCAGCCGCCCCATGCGGATCTCCAGCGTCCGCGTCGCCATGGCGTCCCCCAGGGGCACGGGGAAGATGCTGGCCAGATAGGCGCACCCGACGGCCGAGGTCGAAACCGTGCCGCCGTTGATCGAGCCCTTGCGCCCCGAACTGCCCTCGCCCGTCGCCATCCGGCGCAAGACTTCCAGCGCCTTCTCCACCGGCCCCGGCTGGCCGTCCGTGCTGGGTTCGGCCTCGTCCAGGAACAGGCCCCGCGCCTCGCCCGACAGGCTGTTTTTCAGCCCCGCTTCCGAGAAACTGTCCAGCAGATCTCCGGCGTTCGCACTCCCGGCCGCCTGCATCAGGCGCGACAGGGTCGTCTTGCCGGTCCCCGCCCCGCCGCTGACGTTCACGGTCGGCCGGAACCGCGGCCACGCCCCCAGCAGCTGCACCCCCAGCCAGCCGAACAGGGCGTCGGCCTGGCTCAACCCCTCGGGGGCGCGGGGGTCCAGGGGGCTGAACGACCACAGGTTCAGCGCGGCCCTCAGGTTCTTGGCCTCCTTGACGGTGGCGGGTTTCGCCGGCCGCGCCGTCCGGGGCCGCAGCAGCCACAGAGGCCCGTCGATATCCTCGCGCAGGGCCGCCGCCACCGGACGCCAGTCGTCGGGCCCGAACGGCCAGCGCCCCACGGCGTCGCCGCAATGGACGATCGGCCCGTCGTCCCCGGCCCAGACGCCGTAACCGCGCTCCTGACGGTTCTCGTCCCATACGCCGCGCTCGCGGCACTGCCGAACCAGCCACCGCGCCGCCTCCTGCAGCTGGATCTTGCCCTCTTCGTCGCGCCAGTTTCCGAGGAACATCGCCCCCGCCACGCTGGCGTAGATGTCGGTCCTCAGCATCTGGGCGATCCGCGCCGCCTTCTCGCGCCGGATCGAACCTTCGGGCAGGGCGAAGACGACGTCGCCCCCCAGGAAGCCCAGCGGAATCACCGGACAGTCCTCGACCTTGGGGTTGACGTAGGCGGTCGTCCCCTTGTCCGCGCCCTCGGCGTCGCTCTCTGAAATCACGAAATCGTCGCTCACGCCGCAGCCTCGTCCCCGGCGGCTTCGGCCGCTCTGATCATGTCGTTGAAGTCCAGACCCGGCGGCGGGGCGCTGGCCTTCACCCCGGTCTCCGATCCCGGCGCCAGCCGCCGCTTCCACGCTGCGACGGCCAGCCGTCCGCACACCCGCGCTCGCTCGGCGGCCTCGCGCCGCACGCCGATCGCGCGGCTGCGCCCCACCCGGTTCTTGCCGCTGCGCCCCTGGACGGTGATCGGGCTCATGTCGCTGTCGCAGGCGATGTCCACGACGCCCCAGGGGGCGCGGGGGTCCTCGGGCCAGGTGAAGGGCGGCCGCATCGGGTCGCCGGTCCCGCCCCAGACGTCGACCAACACCCCTTCGCCGTCCGTCAGCTCATAGCCCTGCAGCGAATCCAGCGACCCGGCCGCCACGGCCCGCACCGGCAGGCTCAGATCCCCGGCCAGCATCATGGCCCGGCTCAGGGCGTTCTCCTGCCCTTCCGCCACGGCCAGCGGCCCCGGCGCGTCCGGCCGGCTCAGCCAGTATCCGCCGCGCAGCACATAGCCCTCGATCGGCACGCCCCGCGTCCGGACCGGCGGCCCATAGGCGCCGTCGCGCCGCGCCGCCAGGAACAGGCCCTGCGGCCCCCACATCCGCTTCGCCGGCGCCCGGTGCGTCTTGCTGCGGCCGTTGGGGCTCAGATAGGTCGCATGAATCCCGCCGGTCGGCCCCAGCTCGGTCATGCAGATGTTGATCATGGCCGGCAGGCGAACCCCCGCCTCCGGATCCCCGCTGTGATAGGCGGCCGGGTGAAACCTCAGTATCTTCAGCGCCCGGGCCAGCACCGGCCCCCGGATCGCCCGCGATTCGAGATAGGTCTGAACCAGGGTGCCTTCAGACGGCCCCGCCTCGCGCCACAGCCGCGCCGCCAGCTCGGCCTTCCACGCCGCATCGGCCATGGCCTGGCGCTCGCGCGCCTCGGCCGCCTGCGCACGCCGTTCGCGCGATGCCTCGGTCTCTTCCGCCACAATGCCGCCGACCAGGCGCAGCGCCGCGTCCCGCACCGTCTCATCGCCCCGGCCGAACAGCCGGTGCTCCAGATCGACCACGTCCCCGCCGCGCGGGTCGCAGCTCCAGCATTTCCACTTCCGGCCGTCGCTGAACACGGCGAAGGGCGCAGCCTTGCTCTTGGATCCGCAATCCTTCAGCGGGCACACTCCGCGCCACCCGGCCCCCACCTTGGCCAGCTTCACCCGACGCCCCGCCACCTCTTCGCAGCGGACGCGCTCGCGGGCCTGGTCGAACAGACGGTCGTCCATCATGCCCGCCCCTCACACTTGACCAGGTGCAGCGGATAGCCGCGCGGCGGCGGCGTCATCGGGAATTGGGCGGTGAAGGCGTCTTTCAGCCATTCGCGGGGCGTGTCCCGCTCATAGTCGTCGCAGGAATCGACGCCGGCGCGGCGCGCGAACACGCGGGTCTCGACCCGGCCCCGGTCGAAGTCGTCCTGGTTGAAGTTCCAGTATTCCTCGGCTCGGAACCACGACCGTGCGCAGACCTGATGCGAAGGGCAGGCCCAGTCGGAGCAATAGATCTTCGGCTTGCGGCGACCCATCAAACCCGCCCCTTCAGCCGCGCCAGCATCTTCCGGCCCGCCTCGGTCGCCCGATACCGGCTCCCGCCCAGCACGTCGCCGGCAGGCGTGGGGGCCCGCTCCAGCAGACCGAACTGCGCCAGCGCGCCCAGCGTGCCGCCCGGCGTCATCGGCGTCGCTGTCGTCCCGGCCTCGCCGGCGTCGCCGACGATCTTCAGCACCTTCGCCTTGAACGGCGTCAGGTCCTGCCCGGGCGCGATCCTGATAGGCCACTTCGCCATCAACCGGCCTCGGCTTGGCGCACGGCCTCGGCGATACGACCGCAGGCGATGTCGAAATACGCCGGATCGACCTCGATCCCGGTGAAACCCAACCCACGCTTGATCGCCGCCACGCCGGTCGATCCGCTGCCCATGAAGGGGTCGCAGATCGAGGCGGCGTTCATCGTCGCCAGCACCTTATCCATGACAGGTTCGGGCTTCACCGTCGGATGAGCGACGCCGCTGAACCGGCCGCTTTCGCTCAGGATCCACCGCGCCTTATCGGCCAGCGTCCCGACGGGGTGCGCGCCCTCCAGCCAGGCATGGATCCAGAACTCCGTGTCCGGCCGATAGTGCTTGTTCGCCACGGGCAGCGGATTGGTCTTATGCCAGCTGCACACCACCACCCGGTGATACCGCGCCGCCATACGCGGCAGCAGCTCCGCCAGCTGATCATTGTGACAGAACACGGCGACAGACCGGAACCGGGCGGGGCTGACGATCGTGTCGTCAAAGCCCTGGTCCAACCCCTTGGCGGCGATCTGGTCCATGGACGGTCGCGCCTTGCGGAACCGGCCGCCGCCCGACGTCGAGAACTTGTAGGGAGGATCGAACACGCCCGCGTCCTGATCGCCCAAGGTCGGCAGGATCTCATAGCTGTCGCCCAGGTACAGCGTCGCAGGCCCGATGACCTCGACGCGGCTCATGCCGCCACCCCGAACTCGAGCGCATCCGCCAGCGCGTCTTCATGCACGTCGAACAGGTCCGCGACCTCGTGCAGGTCCCAACCCGCCGCAACGAACCAGCCGCAGTAACGCAGCCGGGCAGACGTCATGGGCTTCAGTCTCTGGACCGCCGCCGCGCGCTCGAACGTCCGGACAGACGGCGCCTCTGGCGGCGTGACTGCTTTCGGTCTGCGGCCGACCCTGAACACCCCGCGCATGCCAGACGTGTCCGTGACCGCCGACGCAAGCGCCGAAACAGGCTGGGCGACGGGCTCGACTGTAACAGGACGCGCTTCCGACGCGGCCTTACGCGCAGGCGTCTCCGCCTCCGCCGCCGCAGGAAGAGGGCGCGCATCGCCTTCGCCGACGGGCCTGACGTCGGAGGCCATCGCGGCCGGCGTCACGCCGTTCAACGCCTCGACCACCTCCAGTATCATGTCCGTGGTCACCCCGGCGCGCGACACCATGGACGGCGACAGCTCCGGCCCCGACAGGCGCAACGCCGCCGCCAGAGGACTGGCGACACACCCGGTCCAGCCCTTCAGCGCCGCCCCGGCCAGGATCCGCGCCCGCCGCGCCCCCTGACGGCCGTCGAACACCGCCTCGGGCGCCACGCCCATGATCCGCGCCGCCGCGATCAGCGCGAGGGCCAGCTGGCCCGCGCTGGGCTGGGGCCGACTTCCGAACTTCGCGCGCGACGGCGTCACCCGGCCAGCGCTTCCGACAGAGCCGCTCATCCGTCGATATCCTTCCGTTCACGCCGGCCCCCGGCGTTCAGGGCCTCGCGCGCGGCTTCCGCCGCCGTCGCCAGCTGCGCCTGCAGATCGCGCCGGCCGGCCGTCGTCTCGCCGACATAGCGGCGCGCCAGCTTGGCCAGGACGACGCACGGATTGTCCCGCGTCACCACGCCGGGGGCGCAGGCGTTGCGGGCCGCGTCCGCCACCCGCTTCAGCTCGGGAACCGCCGCCGACGGCGCGCCCTGGGCCGCGCCTTCCGCCGCCGCGATCAGATCGCGCCAGCACCGTTCGTCGTCGTCGGTCATCCGATTGTCCGGCCCGGCCTTCAGATTGCCGTAGCGGTTCATGGCTGGGGCTCCTGGGCCACCCCGCACTCCGACAGGTAGGATTCGCCATCCCGAGGCTCGAAGTCCGAGAAGGCGATCTCCTCGTTCAGGTCGTCCCTCGCCCCCGTAATGATCGGATCACGCACGGCATGGGGAATGACCCCGCCTGTGCCGCCCCGGCTTTTTGGCCACGTCCAGGCATGGATGCGGGACCGGTCCCGACGGGACCATTTCGACAGTCTCTGGACGCCGTAACGGGCGATGAATCGGGCCGCCGGCGTGGGATGGGTCGCGTTCATGGCGCAGCTTCTTGTCAGTGTCGCGTTAATCGCGATATATGTCGCGCGTGATTCGCGAAAATCTGCAATACCAGCGCGTCGCTTTTTTCGCGACACCTTCGCGTATGAAGGTTGAAGACGTGCATCGCCGCCTAAGGACGTCCGGACGCCGCCAGTCTGATCTGGCGCGGCACCTCGGCGTGTCGAAAGACTCCATAAGCCGCTTGATGAAAGGCCCAGACACCAAGGGCGGGCGCCGCATGACGGCGGAAGAGGCTGAAAAGATCGAAAGCTTCTTTGCGGGCGATGAACCCGCCGGGCCCGCGTTCGAGTTGATCGACGTCTATGGCTACGCCCAGGCGGGCGGAGAGGATCGCATCGGCCTGGCGTCAGACCAGGTGATCGATCGGATCGAGGTTCCGGCCGGTCTGGTTCGGGGCCGCGCGATCGGCGTTCGCGTCGCCGGCGACAGCATGGAGCCTCGCCTCTACAGCGGCGAAACCGTAATCATCGGCTTGAACATGTCGCCCCAGCGCGATCGCGACTGTGTGGTCGAGTTCCACGACGGAACCGGGATCGTGAAACAGTACAAGGGTCAGCGCGACGGCGTTGTCTTTCTGCACCAGTACAACCCCGACAAAGAGGTCCGCGTGGATGCCTCAAAGGTCAAGGCGATCCACGCCGTCGCCTATCGCCGTTGAAAGGCAAGGTCATTCAGACCTTTAAAGTCTTTGGCTAGCCAGAGACGACAAACCTCTGGCTCCACATCGCCGCTTATCCATTGTCTTCCGCACTGCCACGACCATTCAGTGGGGAAGGCGCAGCCGGTCTGCAAACGGTAGTAGGCTCTCAGACCCCCCCGCGACTCCGGATCGTCCGACCATCTTCGATAGTCGGAAAGGCTAGGCGCCTCGTCCCAGAACATCACCTGGTCACTCTCCAGGTTTGCGATGAAGGGAGAGGCGCCTCCGTATGCACCCAATCCATTCTTCGAATTTACCAAGCCACAAACGGCGTCGTCTCTAACAACCACGTACTCGAACTTGGCCGAGTAGGGGTCGCGCAGGACCTTCGAAACCAGTTCTCGCGCCTTTGCGCGAGGCGTGCCGGGCAACCGGTCGCAGCCTGCGGCAGAAAAGGTCGCCAACGCTACCGCTGAACAGATCAAACGCTTCATTGCTGCCTCCGCAGACCAAGTAACCACGACATACTAGGGTTGACGTATCGCGAATCGCGCGACATTGTCGCGCCGTTGTCGCGATGATCGCGACGACGCTCCCGCACCGGCGGGGCGCGACACGCCGCATACAGTCTGACGGTCGCCATCCCTCCACCCGCCGGTGCGGGCGCCCTCTTCACAGGAGCGCCCCATGGCCGTCACGCCCTTTTCGCCCCCGCCTACGTCAGTTCCGGACGCGCACGGCGTTCGCGCCCCGTCCCTCTTCTCGCGCCCGTCCCTTTTCTCGCAGCTGGGCTTCATTCCCGACCCCGGCGACGCGCATGATCTGGCGGCGGATCAGATCATCCAGGCCCTGCACCACGGCCCGGCCCGCAGCTTCGACATCGACGGAACCGTGGTCATCACCGGTTCGGTCATGCAGCCGATTGTGGTGGTCCGCATGGACGGACAGAGCTGGAGCCTGCCGACGCTGGAGGCGGCGCTCCTGGCCCTGCGTATCCGGCTTGAGCCGAACCTGCGCGCCGCTGACCTGTTTGCCGACGTCTTCACCCTGGCGGGGCGCAAGGCCGAGGACCGGCTGACCGCCCTGCACGACTGGTCCGCCGGCGTCCGCCCGACCCAGGATGTCGAATGACGCCCCCCGCCGCCCTCGCCGACGCCCGCGACCGCCTGCTGTCCCTGGCGGACCAGCTGGCCGGCCCCTGCATCCTGATCGACTTCGCCCCCGGCGTCGGCCGGGTTCAGCGGGCCGAGATTCTGAACGGCGTCGTCGGCCCGCGCGCCAGCGACGCGGTCCGCTCCATCGCCCGTCACGCGGGCGTGGCCGCCGCCCGGCTGGACGCCGAACCCGACACCACGACCGACAACCCCCACGTCTTCTACGTCCTCTATCAGGAACGGCGCATCGCCCGCGTCTATGGCGTCACCCTGGACGCCTTCATCGACGCGGTTCTCAGCGTCGCCGTGCTGGACAGGCCCGACCGCCGCGCCGCCCGCATCGCCGCCCTGGTCAAGGACGGCCTGTACCAACCGGCGCCAGAGGCCGGGGGGCGGCTGTGATGCGCCGCCGTTGGTCGCCGGCTCGGCGCCCCCGCTTCGCCCGCACCCTGACGCCCCACGGCCTGGGCGCTCTGATCGTCTGCGCCGTCGTCGCCCTGATCTGCGCCCGCCTGTTCGGCGCCGCCTGACACCCCTCGGAGACCCCGCCTTGTCCCATCTCGACACGCCCAATCCCGCCCTCGCCTCAACGCCGCCCCGCCCGCGCCGTCGCCATTCGCCTGACTGCCGCCGCCAGCAGAACAAGGCCATGACCCGCGCCCGCGTCCTGGCCGCCGCGACCGAACGGTTCGCCCAGGTCGGCTATGAACAGGCCACGCTCCGCGCCATCGCGGCGGCCGCGGGCCTGTCCACCGGCAGCGTCTTCGGCAACTGGCCCGACAAGGCGGCCCTGTACCGCGAGGCGCACGGCCATGATCCCTTGACGCCGGAACAAGGCCGGGCGGCCGTGGTCGCCCTGGCCTGGATCGTCCAGGGCCTGGTTCAGGACGGCGACGTCGCCGCCGCCCGCCTGAACCACGGCCTGACCCTGCTGAACCGGCTGGATCCCGACTGGCGCACGCGCGCGCCCGTCGCCGCTCCAGACGCCGCTCCCGGCCTGAACCAGGAGGGCGCCGACCAATGACCGAGCCCAACATCCTGGCCTTTCAGAACGCCGAACTGCTGGCCGCCCTGGAAGACAGCCCGACCGAGGGCTGGACCCGCTCCACCCTGGCCGCCCGCCTCGACCGCGACCCCAGCAACACCATGCGCGCCCTCAAGGCCCTGGCCGAGGCGAACCTGGTCCACGCCGAGCCGATGACCGACGGCCTGACCGACGCCGGCCGCGAACAGCTGGCCGCCTATCGCCGCGCCCAGCACGGCGCCGAAAAGCGCCGCGCGCGGGGCCAGTGGCCGATCGACAAGTTCCGCCCCAACCCGCTGAACCGCCCCGTCCGCCGCGAGGTTTTGGCCGACATGGCCGCCTCCATGCGCGGCCCGGCCGGCCTGGTCCAGCGCGTCATCGCCACCGAGCCGGACGCGAACGGCGTGCGCATGCTGATCGACGGCGAACACCGATGGGCGGCCGCCAAACTGCTGCTGAACCAGGCGTTCGAGGAAGGCGCCGACCTGCCCGACTGGCTGGCCGACGGCCTGCCGTTCGAGGAGGGCCGGGCCGACCCCGCCACCGCCCTGGTCATCACCCTGGTCGCCAACGCCCGACGCGCCGACATGTCGCCCTGGGAAGACGCCCAGCAGCTGCTGAAACTGCAACAGGCCACGGACTGGAGCGCGGCCGAACTGGCCCGCCAGATCGGCCGGGTGAAAGAAGGCGAAACCTCCGGCCTGCGCGACGTCCAGCAAAAGCTGAAGATCGCCCGCGAGGCCACGCCCCAGGCGATCGCCGACTACGAACGCACCGGCAGCTGGGACTCCCTGCGCGCCAGCGTCACGACGCCCAAGGCGCCGACCCTGTCGGATCAGATCGCCGACCACGGCCCGGCGGTGCTGCAGCCTCAGTCTTCTTCCTCGTGGATACACGTCCAGACGCACAGCGCGCCGGTCCACAAGATCCCCGCCGTCCGAGACGCTAGTCTGGCGCTGTTCAAACAGGACGGGGGCGAGGGTGAAACGCGCTACCGGGCCCATTTCCGCGCCGAACGGATGGATTGCCGGCTTTATGTCACCCAGCCGACCGTCGCCGGCACCCCGTCCCTGGCCTATCAGGCGGCCATCGAGGACATGCTGAGGCGCGAATGGCCCGAAGCCCCCCAGACCTTGATTGAGTGGGCCGACCGCATCGCTGGCCCCTTTGTCGTGGCCGGAAAGGATCATCTCAACGCCAGCCGAGCCAAGGAAGCACGCTATGCCTTGGGCTGGGACAAGCGGCAGGCCAACTCGGGCGGCGGATCACGCACGACAGAGGACGCAGAGGATGACGCGCCCTATGTGCGTCCGCATAACCGCACCCCCGTGCCGCCCCTGACCGCAGCCTCGGCGCCGGTGACGTCTGCACCCGCGCCCGCCCCCGCCCCCGCCAACCTCATGAGCGCCCATCTGAAGGGATTGGCCGATGAAGCGGCCGACCAGAGACGTCAGGGCCTGCGCGCCGCGCTGGAGGTGCTGATCGAACGTCTGGAGCCGGTGTTGACGGCGCTGCACGCTGACGACGGCGACGTTGCGATCACGGCCGACGACGCCGATTATTTCCACGACCAGCTGACCGAGGCTGTGCGCTGGGGCGAGGACGCCTTGGCCGCCGCCGGCGCCTTCGACCCCCTGCCGGGTGAAGAGATCGCCCGCCCCGACATAGGCTCCCCGGCCGTGCCGATCCGCCAGAGCATCCACCCCGACTATGTCGTCTGTCTTGAGGACGGCCGGAAGTTCAAGTCGCTGAAGCGCCATCTGCGCACCCGCTACAACCTCTCGCCCGACGAATACCGCGCCAGATGGGGCCTGCCCGCCGACTATCCGATGGTCGCCCCCAACTACGCCAAGGCGCGCGAGGATCTGGCCCGCCAGATGGGCGTGTCGCTGCGGGGCCGCCAATGACCGCCGCCTTCGCCCTCGCCCAGGTCCTGATCACGGCCCATCGGCTGATCCTCGCCCTCACCCACAGGGAGCGCCTGCTGTGACCGTCCGCCCCTCACGGCTTCAACGCCAGATCGACTGGGCGCGGGCCGAGGCCGAACGCCAGCGCCGCCTGGCCCGCCGCCATGCCGCCGACGCCCGGCTGGGCCCGCGCGCCCGACGCCTGGCCGCCCTGGCCCAGGGCGCGGCCGAGGTTCTGGCCGAACTGGCCGCCTGCCCGGCGCCGGCCGCCTGCCGCAACCGGCTGAACCTGTGGATGGCCGAACCCACCCCTCAGCAGCGCGCGGCCGAGAACGCCGACCTGAACCAGGGCTGCTCCGACCAGGACGACGACACTCAGGACGAGGCCGCCTGATGCGCCCGCCCTGGACCGAGGCCGCCGCCCTGCTGGCGGCCCATCACCACCCCGCCGCCAGCCCAGCCGACCTTTATCGCCGGAGACCCGTCATGCCCGCCGACGCCCGCTACGCCGTCCTGTCCGCCGACCCCGCCGCCAAGCCCAGGGTCTTCCCCGACCTGGAGGCCCTGGCCCGCCACATCCAGCGCGAACGCGGCCTTCAGGCCCTGGAGCTGGTCGAGACCGAGGATCTGGAGATCCAGGGCGACCCCCGACCCCGCCGCGCCGTCACCGTCTTCACCCTGGACGCCGCCAACGACCGCGACCGCCTGATCGGCCACGCCTACCTCGACGGCCGGGGCCGCGAGACGCTCCAGGCCGCCCTGCGCCGCAACCGCCTGGTCCTGCCCGCCGGCATGCAGGACGCGGCGTGATGAGCGACACAACCGATCTGATCAACAAAGCCGTCGCCGAAGTCATGACGCCCGACTTCGTAAAGACCCAGGTGGCGACCCGCGTCCAGAAGCTGGTCACCGAAGCGGTCGACGATGCGCTCCGCAGCTACAGCGACATCGGAAAACAGATCAAAGAGGCGGTGACGGCCAGCCTCCAGGTCAACGACCTCAACCTCCCGTCCTACGGGCTCCTCGTCACCGGCATGATCGAGAAACAGGTCAAGGATCACGCCGGCGCCTTGATCGACGCGCGCCTGGCTAACGACATCCGCGAACTGCTGAACATCGCCCCCGCCGAAATCAAACTGTCGGAAATCGCCAGGGACATGATCAAGGACCGGTACGACGACGATGGCTACGGCGAGGTCATCACCGTCATCGTCGAGCACAACGATTACGGCTCGATCTGGCTCTATCTGGACGAAGAGGAGCACCACTCGCGCCGCGACAAATACCAGTGCAGGCACAGCCTGTTGCTGAATAAGGACGGCACCATCAGCAGCGCCCGCCTTGATAAACGGGACATCAAGGACACCCAGCACATCGGACGGAGCTACGGCCTGCCCGACAGGATCCGGGCCTATTATGCGG
This sequence comes from Brevundimonas sp. Bb-A, assembly GCF_009394735.1. Classification (NCBI taxonomy): domain Bacteria; kingdom Pseudomonadati; phylum Pseudomonadota; class Alphaproteobacteria; order Caulobacterales; family Caulobacteraceae; genus Brevundimonas; species Brevundimonas sp. Bb-A. Next base: position 265,460 of record NZ_CP045456.1, read on the forward strand.
CCGGGACCAGGATCATCCTGGACGAGGACGCCGTGGTCACCTCGGTCGGGGACTACTGATGAGCCAGACCTTCCCCACCCTCCGCGCCGCCAACCTCGCCCGTCAGGCCGAATGGGACCCCGACGACCGGATCACCCTCGCCTATCGCGGCAATGAAATGGGCGGCGAGTGCGGCGAGGCGCAGAACGTCATCAAAAAGCTGGAGCGGGAACGCCTGGGCATCAGAGGCTCGCGCGCCACGATCCAGGAACTGGCCGAGGAACTGGCCGACGTCGTCATCTGCGCCGACCTGATCGCCATGGCCGTAGGCATCGACCTTGACCAGGCCATCGCCCGCAAGTTCAACCTGACGTCGGAGAACCACGGACTGCAGACACGGCTTGCCGCCCCGCCGCAGCCTCTCGAAACAGTCAGGGCGAACAGCTTCGACGTCGAAGCCTATGTGGCCGAATACGAGTTCCGCGCCGACGGCGAAGGCGGCTGTTACACGCCGAACGAAAAGGAACGCGCCCTCCTGATCGACGCGATCCATGGGGCGCTCTCCGAGATTTCTCTTTCCCCCGCCCCCGCCCCCGCCTTCGACGGAGGGGCGGCGGGAGCCCCTGTGGCGTTCGACTTCCCGTACCAGCGCACCCTCAACGCGATTTCAGACGCGATCAGCTTCCCGTGGGCTGATGACAGCGGCAAGCCCCACACCTTCGGCATCTCCGTGGAGAAGTTCCAGCGGTCGTTCAACGAGAGCACGGTTGGCGGTGAAATCCGTCCGACCCCAGTCGCCGATGCCGACAGGGCGCGACCTGGCGACCTGCACACCGCCATTATGGACGCGATCCACGGCGACCTGATGCGTCAGAACCCCGATGCGTCCGTTGAGGAAGACGACAACGCGACCCTGGCGATCCCGACGCCAAAGGCGTTCCTGACCATCGACGTCTCTTCGCTCGCCGAGGAGGTCCTCGGCGCCCTGAAATCGACCGCCGCTCCAAAAGACGGAGAGGCCGCCGACCATGGCTGACCACACCTACATCGAATGGACCGACGCCACCTGGAACATCGTCACGGGCTGCAGCCTCGTCTCGCCGGGCTGCACGAACTGCTATGCGATGAAGCTGGCGGGCACGCGGCTGCGCGACCACCCGTCCCGCCAGGGCCTGACGGCCGACAGCAAGGCCGGGCCGGTCTGGAACGGCCAGGTGCGGTTCAACGCCCAATGGCTGGACCAGCCCCTGCGCTGGACCAAGCCGCGCAAGATCTTCGTCTGCGCCCACGGCGACCTGTTCCATGACGGCGTCTCCGACGACTGGCTGGATCAGATCTTCGCCGTCATGGCCCTGTGCCCCCAGCACGTCTTCCAGATCCTGACCAAGCGACCCGAGCGGATGCGCGCCTATCTGCAGGGCCGACCCCACTCCCGCTGGCTGGACGCAATCCGACGCATCCAACCGCCCGCCGAAGGCCAGGGCGTGATCCTATCCACGACGAACGGCATGCTCCCCAATGTCTGGCTGGGCGTCAGCGTCGAGGACCAGGCCCGCGCCGACGAACGGATTCCGGTCCTCTTGGACACGCCCGCCGCCGTCCGCTGGATCTCGGCCGAGCCGCTGCTGGGGCCGGTCGATCTCCAGCACATTGAGGTTGAGGCTCCGGGCCGGACCTTTCGCAACGCATTGACCGGCGCAGGGCTCGGCCGAATCGACGGCCCGTTTGTCCCGCTGGCCGACCTTGAATCCCGCTTGGACTGGGTCGTCGTCGGCGGCGAAAGCGGCCCCGGCGCTCGACCCATGCACCCTGACTGGGCGCGGTCCCTGCGCGACCAATGCGCCGCCGCCGGCACGCCGTTCCTGTTCAAACAGTGGGGCGACTACCTGCCCCAGGACCAGACCGACGCCTCAGGCCTGGAATGGGCCGTGGGCCACTCGGACCCGCGCAACCACGACTGGGAACCCCAGGGCTTCGCCAGCATCCGCATCGGCAAAAAGGCCGCCGGCCGCCTGCTCGACGGCGTCCAGCACGATGGATATCCGGAGGTCCAGTCGTGAGCGGACACAGCATCTCGGAACGCCTGGCGATCAATGACGCCGCAATCGCTGCGATGGAGGCGCGCTACGACTGCGCCAGAGACGAAGACGGCCTGACCCGCCTGGACTACGATGAAATCTTCGGAGCCTGCGCAGCGATCGAGCGCCAACAGGAAGGGCGCGCACTCGCGGCGCTGTGGCGCGGCGATCCGCCCCGTCAGCCTGGCCGGCATTCAACCCACGGCACCTCCGAGGTGTTGCAGTCGCACTGGGGCTGGCCAACTTGGCTGCAAGGCATTCGTCGGTTTGCGATCCGTCTTTGGATCACGACGCTCATCCTGCGCGGACGCTGGGGAGAGCCCTGTGGCGACCCCTACGGCGCCGAGGTCTGCTGGTGGGACTATCGGCACGACGGCTATTTTTGGAGCTGCTGGAGCCTGCGCCTTCATAAGGGCGGCAGGGTTTCTGTCGGCTCGGATGGCGACGGCGAGTCGCCCTACTGATGCCCCTCATCCCGCAGCAGCACATGCCGGAACGGATCGAGCGCCCCGGCGGCCTCGATCCAGCCCTGCTGCGGATCATCCAGGCCATGGCGCGCGCCGACGCGCGCCGCGACTATGACGCCGCCCAGGCGTCCGTGGTTCAGGCGCACGCGACCCAAGGCTTGCGTCCGGGCGGCGCCTGAGTCCCTCTTGTCGCCCATGAACCGCGCCGCCCTCTACGCCCGCTACAGCGACGACCGCCAGAATCCGCGCTCGATCGCCGACCAACTGCAGATCCTGTCCGCCACGGCCGAGGCGCGGGGCTGGACGGTGGCGGCCTCCTATATGGACGCGGCGATCTCGGGTCAGTCCATGGCGAACCGGCCGGGCCTGCTGAACGCCGTCGCGGCGGCCGAGCGCGGCGAATACGACGTCCTCCTGGTCGAGGACGAAGACCGCCTGGCCCGCGACGAAGAGCACCAGTGGCACGTCTATAACCGGCTGGGCGCCGCCGGCGTTTCGATCTCCACCCTGGCGACGGTCCAGGTGTCGCGCATGCAGGTGGCGTTCAAATCTTTCATGGCGGCGGAATACATCCAGGTCCTGTCGCAGAAGACCAAGCGCGGCCTGGCCTCCAACGCCGAAAAGGGCTTGGCGACCGGCGCCCGCCTCTACGGCTACCGCACCGCCCCCGGCGGCCTGATCGAAATCGTGCCCGAGGAGGCGGCCGTCGTCCGCCGCATCTTCACCCTCTACGCGGACCAGCAGATGACGCCCCGCGCCATCGCGGATCTGCTGAACCGCGAACACGTCCCCGCCGCCAGGGGCGGCCCCTGGACGGCCTCCACCATCACCGGCTCCGCCAGCCGCGCGAACGGCGTGCTCCACAGCGAGATCTATGCGGGGGTCAAGGTCTATGGCCGCGTCGAACGCCGGAAAGACCGCCAGACCGGACGGCGCCTGTCCATCACCCGCCCCGCCTCGGAGCACCAGCGGGTGGCCGTGCCGCACCTGGCCGTCCTCGACCGGGCGCTGTGGGACCGCGCCCAGGCCCGCATCCTCAGCCGCAGGAACGTCGATCCGTCCCAGCTGGTCAAGCTGCGGCGTCGCCCCGGCCTGCTGACCGGCTTGTTGAAGTGCGGCCGGTGCGGCGGCTCCTACACCTCGCTCAGCGCAGGGCGGCTGGTCTGCGTCAACTATCGTGAAAAGGGCGCGACGGCCTGCACCAACAACCGGCACGTCTCGCGCGCCATGATCGAGCAGCGCGTCCTGACCGGACTGCGCGAACGGCTGCTGGCGCCTGAAGCCGTCGCCGCCTACGTCCGCGCCTACCATGAGGCTTGGCGCGAGCGGGCGGCAGAGAACGAAAATCGCCGCGCGCCTCTGGCCCGCCGCCTGGCCGAGCTGGATCGGGCGATCGACCGAGGGTCCGACGCCCTGCTGGCCGGCCACACGCCGGCGGCCGTCATCGGCCCCAAGCTGGCCGAGATGAGCCGCGAGCGCACCGAGATCCAGCAAGCCCTGGCCCAGGTCGAGGCGGACGCGCCGCCGCCGGTCCGGCTTCACCCCCGCGCGGCCGAGACCTATGCGAATCGCATCGCCGACTTTCAGGCGCGCCTGGCCCAGGCCGGCGACAGCGCCGACCCGGCCGAGCGTGAAGTGGTCGACGCCGTCCGCGACCTGATCGCCCGCATCGACATCGAACCGGTGAACGCGGAACCGCGCGCACCGGTGAAGGTCACGCTGCATGGGGATTTGGCACGATTCGTGCGCCCGAACGCCGCACCCACCGAATGTGGGGGTAAGGTGGTGACTGGAGGCGGGATCGAACCGCCGACCTGTGGGTTATGAATCCACCGCTCTAACCATCTGAGCTACCCAGTCGTATCCCGCATCCGGGCCTTCGCGAGGCCTGGGCCAGCGCGAAAGAGGCGTGCCTATATCGCCGTCGCGCGCGCGGTTCAAGTCGTGTCGATGCAGATCGTGCGGCGATAGGGCGCAAGACGGGGCAGGAGCGGACAGATAACGCTGGGGTTTCTTCGTTACCGACGCCCCCAACCCGCCCGGAGCCGCCCATGCGCCCCATCGCCCTCGCCGCCTCGACCGCCCTGCTCGTCCTCGCCGCCGCCTGCGGCGCGAACGGAGAGACCGCCTCCGCATCCGGCCAGTCGGGCGCCCCGCTGGAGACCCGGCCCGCCAACAATCCCGACCAGCAGCCCGCCTTCCCCGGCCAGACCCGGGCGCCGGGGGTGAAGACCGAACAGGCGATGCGCCACAGCGTGGTCGCCTCGGGCCTGTCGCATCCCTGGGGCCTGGCCCTGATGCCCGACGGGCGCTGGCTGGTGACGGAAAAGCCCGGCCGGCTGAGGATCATCACGGCCGACGGCCAGATCAGCGAACCGGTCCAGGGTCTGCCGGCTGTCGATGCGCGCGGCCAAGGCGGCCTGCTGGACGTCGCCGTCAGCCCCGGCTTCGCCCAGGACCGTCTAATCTACTGGAGCTATGCGGAGCCTCGTGAGGGCGGCAACGCCACCTCGGTCGCACGGGGGCGGCTGTCCGACGACGGCGCGCGGGTGGACAATGTCCAGGTCGTCTTCCGCGCCCTGCCCGCCTATGACGGCGACAAACATTTCGGCTCGTCCCTGGCCTTTGCGCCGGACGGCAAGCTGTTCATCACCTTGGGTGAACGCTCCGACCGGCCGATGCGGCCCCAGGCCCAGGACCTGGGCTCGCACATGGGCAAGACCATCCGCATCAACGCCGACGGCACGGTTCCCCAGGACAATCCCTTCGTCGGCCGCGCCGGCGCCCTGCCCGAGATCTGGAGCCTGGGCCACCGCAACGTCCAGGGGATCGCCGTCCAGCCCGGCACGGGCGCGATCTGGACCATCGAGCACGGGACGCGCGGCGGCGACGAGGTCAATCTGGACAGGGCGGGCCTGAACTACGGCTGGCCCGACGCGGCTTACGGCGTCGAATATCCGGGCGGCGCGATCAACAGCGGCGCGACCCAGAAGGCCGGCACGGAACAGCCCGTCTATTATTGGGATCCGGTCATCGCGCCGGGTGGGGCGGTCTTCTACCAGGGCGCCATGTTCCCGGCCTGGGACGGCGATCTGCTGGTCACCGCGCTGAAGGAGAAGCATATCGCCCGGCTCGTGATCGAAAATGATCGCGTCGTCGGGGAAGAGCGGCTGCTGACCGACCTGGGCGAGCGTGTGCGCGACGTGGCGATCGGCCCAGACGGCGCCGTCTGGGCGATCACCGACGAGAGCGACGGAAAATTGGTCCGACTGGCTGCGGCCGAGTAGTCTTTAGCGAAGCGCGGGCCCGCCCCTGCGGGCCTCGCCCATAGGAGAATGCCATGCGCCACGCCACATCCTGCATCTGGGCGGCGACCCTGGTCGCCCTGCCTTTGATCGCCGCCTGCGCCTCGACCGGCGTCGAAAACCGCTACCAGACCGAGTTGGACGCCCTGGAGGCGCGCTGTACGGCGCGGCAGGGGATATTGGTCACCACGGGTCTGCAGACCGGCCGTCCAGAGACCGACTACGCCTGCCGGATCAGCGGCGTCGCCAGCCGAATCCCCGGCGACTGACGGCTGGGGCGCCGCGCCTCGACCGCCTCACGCGCCTTGTTACTTGACGTTGACGTAAACGTAGGGTTCTTGGCGACCAAGCTTTGATCCGACCCGGCCGTAAGCCGCGCCGCCCTTTCCGGGCGACGTCGCTCCGGCCCAAAGATGGAGACTCCCTGTCATGGCTGACGCCTATATCTACGACGCCGTCCGCACACCCCGCGGCAAGGGCAAGAAGGACGGCTCGTTGCACGAGATCACCGGCCTCAGCCTGGCGACCCAGGTCCTGGAGGCCCTGCGCGACCGCAACGACCTGGACACCTCCAAGGTCGATGACGTCATCCTGGGCTGCGTCACGCCCGTGGGCGAACTGGGCGCCGACATCGCCCGCACCGCCGTTCTGTCCGCCGGCTGGTCGCAATATACGGCCGGGGTTCAAGTGAACCGCTTCTGCGCCTCGGGCCTGGAAGCCGTGAACATGGCCGCTGCCAAGGTGAAGTCGGGCGAGTCCGACTTCGCCGTCGGCGGCGGGGTCGAGGTCATGAGCCGCGTGCCCATGGGTTCGGACATGGGCGCCTGGCCGACCGATCCTTCGTCGGCCTTCCCGACCTATTTCGTGCCCCAGGGCGTCTCGGCTGACATGATCGCGACCAAGTACGGCTTCAGCCGCGACGACGTGGACGCCTATTCGGTCGAAAGCCACAAGCGCGCCGCCCGCTCCTGGGCCGAGGGCCGGTTCAACAAGTCGGTCATCGCCGTGAAGGATCAGCTGGGCCTGACCATTCTGGACCGCGACGAGACCATTCGTCCGAACACGGACATGCAGACCCTGGGCGGACTGAACCCCTCCTTCACCATGATGGGCGAAATGGCCTTCGATAGCGTGATCAACCAGCGCTATCCCGAGGTCGAGCGGGTCAACCACGTCCACACCCCCGGCAACTCCTCCGGCATCGTCGATGGTTCGGCGGGCGTGCTGATCGGTTCGCTTGAGGCCGGCCAGGCCCTGGGCCTGAAGCCGCGCGCCAAGATCCTAGGCGGCGCCTCGATCGGCTCGGAACCGTCGATCATGCTGACCGGACCCGAATATGTGTCCAAGAAGCTGCTCGGCAAGCTGGGCATGACGACCGACGACATCGACCTGTGGGAGTTGAACGAGGCCTTCGCCGCCGTGGTGCTGCGCTACATGCAGGCCATGAACATCCCGCACGACAAGATGAACGTCTGCGGCGGCGCCATCGCCATGGGCCACCCCCTGGGGGCCACCGGCGCCATCATCACGGGCACGGTGCTGGACGAGCTGGAGCGCTCGAACAAGTCGACGGCCCTGATCACCCTGTGCATCGGCGGGGGCATGGGCACCGCCACCGTCATCGAACGCGTCTGATCCATTGCTCCCCCGTCGGGGGAGCTGTCAGCGAAGCTGACTGAGGGGGCGAACCCATCGCCGGCGTCGGCGGCGGCCCCCTCCACCGCTTCGCGGTCCCCCTCCCCCGCTGGGGGAGGATCTGAGAAGAGAGATTATGGAAAACTTCAAGATCGACATCGACGCCGACGGCATCGCCGTCATCGCCTTCGACGTGCCGGGCCGTTCGATGAACACCCTGACCAGCGCGGTGATGAAGGAGATCCCGGAACTGGTCGAACGGATCAAGACCGACGAAACCATCAAGGGCGCCGTCATCACATCGGGCAAGGCCTCGGGCTTCTGCGCCGGCGCGGACCTGGGCGACATGGCGGGCGGCGTGCTTTCCGGCGGCGGCGACCTGCAGAAGGCCTTCGACGCCGGCTGGGCGCTGAACGGCGCCTTCCGCGCGCTCGAGACCTGCGGCAAGCCGGTGGCGGCGGCGATCAACGGCCTGGCCCTGGGCGGCGGGCTGGAGTTCACCCTCGCCTGCCACTACCGCGTGGTCGAGAACGACAACAAGATCCAGCTGGGCCTGCCCGAGATCAAGGTCGGCCTCTTCCCCGGCGGCGGCGGCACCCAGCGTCTGACGCGCCTCGTCGGGGTCCAGAACGCCATGATGGCGATGAGCGAGGGCAAGTCCTTCCGCCCGAACGACGCCAAGGGCGCCGGCATCGTCCATGAGGTGGTCGAGAAGGGCCAAGCGGTCGAGGCGGCCAAGGCCTGGATCAAGAACGGCGGCAAGGCCGTCCAGCCCTGGGACGACAAGTCCTTCAAACTGCCCGGCGGCGGCCCCTATCACCCGGCCGGCATCCAGAACTTCATGGTCGGCAACGCCATGCTGCGCAAACAGTCCTACGGCAACTATCCGGCCGTGGTGAACCTGATGAAGGCCGTCTACGAAGGGACCCAGGTGCCGATGGACGCGGCCCTGCGGATCGAGACCCGCTATTTCATCAAGACCCTGATGACGCCCCAGGCCCAGGCCATGATCCGGTCCCTGTTCCTGTCCAAGCAGGAGCTGGACAAGGGCGCCGTGCGGCCCGCCGGCGTGCCGAAATCCGATCCCAAGAAGGTCTCGGTCCTGGGCGCGGGCATGATGGGCGCCGGCATCGCCTATGTGCAGGTCATGGCCGGCATCGAGACCGTGCTGATCGACCAGACCCAGGAAGCCGCCGACAAGGGCAAGGCCCATGTCGAGGAGCTGCTGAAGAAGCGTCTGTCGCGCGGTCAGATGACCCAGGAGAAGTATGACGCCACCCTGGCCCTGGTCACGGCGACGACCGACTATGACCACATCAAGGGGTCGGACCTTGTGATCGAGGCGGTGTTCGAAAACCGCGAGATCAAGGCCGATGTGACCAAGCGGGCCGAGGCCCAGCTGGTCGAAGGCGCCGTCTTCGGCTCCAACACCTCGACCCTGCCGATCACCGGCCTGGCCGAGGCCAGCGTGCGGCCTGAGGACTTCATCGGCATCCACTTCTTCTCGCCGGTCGACAAGATGATGCTGGTCGAGATCATCCTGGGCGAGAAGACGGGTCAGGCCGCCATCGCCAAGGCGCTGGACTATGTGCTGAAGATCAAGAAGACGCCGATCGTGGTCAACGATTCGCGCGGCTTCTACACCTCGCGCTGCTTCTCCACCTTCCTGATGGAAGGCATGGCCATGCTGGAGGAGGGTTACGGCCCGGCCCTGATCGACAATGTCGGCCGCATGACCGGCATGCCGCGCGGCCCGCTGGAGATGCACGACGACGTCGCCCTGGACCTGTCCTACAAGATCGCCAAACAGACGGCGCTGGACCTGGGCGACAAATACGTCCCGACCGAAGGCGCCGACATTGTCGCCAAGATGGTCGAGGGCGGACGCTACGGCCGCAAGAACGGCAAGGGCTTCTATGACTATGACACCAAGCCCAAGACGATCTGGAAGGGGCTGAGCGACCTGGCGCCGACCACCAAGGGCATCGATGCGCCCGAGGAGCCCGGCGCCTTCGCCCAGATCGACGAGCTGAAGACCCGCCTGCTGTATCGCCAAGCCGTCGAGGTCGCCCGCTGCTGGGCCGAGGGCGTCATCGACGACCCGCGCGAGGCCGACCTGGGCGCCATCCTGGGCTGGGGCTTCGCGCCCTGGACCGGCGGCCCGATCAGCATGATCGACGGCATCGGCCTGGCCAAGTTCGTCGAAACGGCGGATCGCCTGGCCGCGACCTATGGCGACCGGTTCAAGGTCCCGGACCTGCTGCGCGACATGGCCGCCAAGAACGAGACCTTCTACGGCAGGTTCGCCCCGGAGAAGGCCGCCGCCTGATCGGCCGCGGAAAGTGTGAGTACGGAACGGGCGGCCTTCGGGTCGCCCGTTTTGGTTTGGGGCTGCCCTCTCCTTTCGTCATTCCGGGCGAAGCGCAGCGGAGACCCGGAACCCAGCGGCGCGCGTGAGCGCGAACCTGTCACGGACTCGATCTTCAGGCGTTGTGCGGCGGATAGATTTCGCCTGACGGCGCCGCTGGGTTCCGGGTCTTCGGGCCAAGCGGCCCTTCGCCCGGAATGACGAAAGAAAAAAAGACCCGCCCGACACGAGGTCGGACGGGTCGCTCCGCCGCCCCTCGCGGGGTCGGTGGCGGGTCGCTTGGGGCGACGGAGTATCCTTAAGGTCCGGAGAGGCTCAGCCTTCCAGATCCTGGCCTTCGTCCGGCTCGGGCGTGCCCAGCAGTTCGTCGGCGATCTTATTGGTCGAGGCCCGCACCGCCTTTTCGATCGAGGCGGCGATGTCGGGGTTCTGTTTGAGGAATTCGCGGACGTTTTCGCGGCCCTGGCCGATCCGGGTCGAGTCATAGCTGAACCAGCTGCCCGACTTCTCGATCACCCCGGCCTTGACGCCCAGGTCGATGACCTCGCCCAGTTTGGAGATGCCCTCGCCGTACATGATGTCGAAGATGACCTCGCGGAACGGCGGGGCGACCTTGTTCTTGACCACCTTGACCCGGGTGGTGTTGCCGACCACCTCGTCGCGGTTCTTGATCGCGCCGGTGCGGCGGATGTCCAGGCGCACCGAGGCGTAGAATTTCAGCGCATTGCCGCCCGTCGTCGTCTCGGGGCTGCCGTACATGACCCCGATCTTGTGGCGGATCTGGTTGATGAACAGGACGATGCATTTGGACTTGGAGATGGAGGCCGTCAGCTTGCGAAGCGCCTGGCTCATCAGACGGGCCTGAAGGCCGGGCAGGCTGTCGCCCATCTCGCCCTCGATTTCGGCGCGCGGCGTCAGGGCCGCGACCGAGTCGACCACCACGATGTCCACCGCGCCGGAGCGCACCAGGGTGTCCACGATCTCCAGCGCCTGTTCCCCGGCGTCGGGCTGGGACACCAAGAGATCGTCCAGGTTCACGCCCAGCTTCTGGGCGTAGACTGGATCCAGGGCGTGTTCGGCATCGACGAAGGCGGCGACCCCGCCCTTCTTCTGCACCTCGGCCACCGTGTGCAGGGCCAGGGTGGTCTTGCCGGAGGATTCCGGGCCGAACACCTCGATCACCCGCCCGACCGGCAGGCCGCCGATGCCCAGCGCCATATCCAGACCCAGCGAGCCGGTCGAGACGCTTTCGATCTCGGCTACCACGCCGGCCTTGCCCAGTTTCATCACCGAGCCCTTGCCAAAGGCGCGATCGATCTGGGCGATCGCCGCCTCCAGAGCCCGTTGTTTTTCGCCGTCTTCCTTGCCCACCAGTTTCAAAGCCGCCTGTGCCATTGCCTTCGTCTCCCTTGCCATGATTCCCGTCAGAAGCTTGGGAGAGACCCGCCATGGACCCGCCCCCGTTTTGGTGAGGCCGACTATGTGCACGGTTTGTTCCTGTTCACAAGATGTTCTCGTGAGGAACAGCGAGACTCTTCGGATCTACGTCCGTTTCTGACGTATCACTCCGCGGTGACGTCGACCGCCGCAGCCGGTTCGGCGTGGCGCGCGGCCAGGGACAGGCCGCAGCCGAGGATCAGCACGGCCGCCGACAGGCCCGCGAGCGTATGGACCAGGGCGCCGTTCGCCCCGGCTCGGGTCGGCGCCAGGGGCCGGACCAGGACGAGGATCAGCAGGGCGATCAGGGCCAGGGCCCAGGCCTGGCTCATGCCCACGCCCAGGAAGATGAAATGGCCCAGGCCGAACAGCCAGCCGCCGACCAGGACCGTGACCACGGCCGCCGGCGCCAGGGCCGTCCACCGCTCCAGCCGGGCGCCGATCAGGGCGGCCAGAGCCGCTGCGAAGGCCGCCGCCAAACCGGTCCAGACGAACAGCAGGGCCGCCTCGGGCGCGATCGCCTGGACCAGGCCGCCCAGGACCAGCACCAGGACGATCGCGCCCAGCCAGCCGCCCCAGACCGTCTCGTCCTCGCCGTCCGGCCAGAGGCTGAAGGCGACGCCGATCCCGGCGGCGCCGAGCACCAGATAATCGACCCCGCCCAGGACCGTCGCCAGAACGGCCGCCGCCGCGACCACCCCGGCCAGCAACCGCCGCCCGATCAGGGCCCGCCCGGCCGTCAAGGCCAGCAGGACCGCCAGCACGGCCAGACCAGCCCCCGCCTCCATCCAAGGCAGGCGACGCAGCATCATGTAATAGGTCTCGGCGGAGTCGATCCGCTCGCCGATCGGCCCCGCCAGGACCCGCGCCGCCTGGGCCGCCACCATGCCGACGCTCAGCAGCCACAGGCCGCCGGTGAAGCCCTTCACCCCCTGTCTCCAGGTCAGGCCGGTCGCATGACGCGCGCCCCAGGCGGCGAAGGCCGTGAGCCCAAGGGCCAGACCCAGCAGCCCCCAGCCCGTCTCAGGCCCATGGCGCAGAAGCCCCAGGCCGAAGACGTCGGAATAGACGAGGTTGCGCGTCGCCTGGGGCAGGGTCGGCGCGCGCAACAGGGCGTCGGCCGTCTCCAGCGCCTGGGCGCCGATATGCTGGACGCTGCCCTGGTCGAGGGCGTCCGCCGTCGAACCGGGCGAATGATACTGAGCCGGGCGGCCGAGGAAGGCCAGATTGACCCCCGCCAGCCCCCGGTCGGCGGCGATGGTGAAGTCGGTGCCGTTGGGCATCAGCCGATAGACGAAGACGGCGAGCGCATTGCTGGACGGCCCGCCCTCAGCCCGCCGCGCCGCCCGGGCGTACAGATCGACGGTCTGGGCGTTGCCCGGCCCGGTCTCGAACATCAGGGCCCGACCGCCGCCGCCCCGCGCCTCCAGGTTCACCACCGCCCCGACCCGGTCGCGCAGCGGATGTTCGCTGAAGAAGGCGCGCGCCCCGTCCAGGTTCAGTTCCTCGGCGTCGGTCAGGAGGACGATCAGCCCCCTATCGGCCGGGCCGCGCGCCTTGATCGCCCGCACCGCCTCCAGAACGGCGGCCACGCCGCTGGCGTCGTCGGCCGCGCCCGGCGACCCCGGCACGCTGTCGTAATGGGCCATCAGCACCACCAGAGGCAGGCGCGGGTTCCGGCCGGGCAGGACGCCGACCAGATTGACGGCCGAGACCCCTTCCGTGGAAAGGCCGTTCCGCTCCATCCGCCGCACGGCCGCCGGAGACAGGGCGCCGGCCTGAAACCTCGGCGACAGGCCCAGCTCAGCCATCCGGCCGTAGAGATAGGCCTGGACCAGGGCGTGGTCGGTCGAACCGACCGGCCGGGGCGCCCGCGCCATCAGCCGCACGTCCTGCATCGCCCTTTCGGCCGAAAAAGCGGCGGCCGGCGCGCTCGCCGGCTGGGGTCGAGGGGTCTGGGTGGTGAGCACGGCCAGACCCAGGGCCGCCGTCAGAGCCGCCAAAAACAAGACCAGCCGCATGCGATCCATCCCCCGAAGTCTCTAGCGGCACTAAGGACCGAGGCCGTGGCGTTTCGCAAGAGCGAGACGTCAGCGCCCCGTCAGCGTCCTGTCCGGTTCCGCTCGACCCGGTTGCCGACCGCCCCATCGCCGTCGTCGGCGCTGGAACCGAAGGGATAGCCCGCGTCATCGGCGCAATAGCGCCGGTTTCCCTCGCGCGCGCCGACCACCACCGTGCGAGGCCGCAGCCAGCCGGCGCCCGAGAAGCTATTGTCCGTGATCTGATTATAGGACGGCGTCTGGTGTCGGATCACCCCGTCCTCGCCGCAGTTGCGGTACAGAAAGATCCCGCCCCGACCGCCCAGGGCGAACCGGTTGCCGATGATGCGATTGGCGCCTGACCCGTCCACGGCGATCATTTCGCGTCCGGTGCGCAGCACGAAGTCGTTGTCCTGGATCAGGGCGCCCGCGCTTTCGGCGTCCAGATAGACGGCGGTGGAGACCGAACGACCGGTGAAGCGCGATTCCCGGACGGTCGTCCGCGTCACCCCTGGTCCGACATAGAGGGGAATGGTCCCTGTCGCCTGAACCCGCACCTGCTCCAGCACGGTCTCGGACGGAGCCGCCGCCTGGGCTGCGGTCGTATGGTCCGGGCGGCGGGACGAGGCCAGAAGATCCCGCATCGACCCGCCCGCCCCCATGCCCCAGATGCGGATATTGCCGACGACGGTGCAGTGGCGCACCACGGCGCCGATCGGCCGGCTCCACCCCTGCGGCGTCTGGCGCGACCAGACGGCGACGGTGGGGGATTGGGCGGTCGCCTGACCCGGCCGGCGGACCGTCCCGCCGCCGCAGTCCAGACCGGCGCCTGAGGCTTCCGCCCCCTCGATCAGGACCGGACGGGACACGTTCGCCCCCGCCAGGACGGCGCGACACAGCAGCCGATAGGGGCGGTCGGAGGGGGTGATCAGGTCGCGCACCTCCTGCGGCGTGCACGGCCTGGCGGCGGGCCGGGCGGCGGGGCGGTCGTCCATCGGCGCCAGCAAGGACAGCAGCAGGAGGCCGACCATTTCAGTCAGCGGCCGTCGCCGCCAGGGCGGCCCGTTCGGCGGCGCATCCCGGATTGGTCAGGCCGGTGGCGCGGCGCGCCTCCAGCTCTCGCCGCGCCGCCTCCGCCTCGGCCTGGAAGGCCGGCGCGGCGATGATCTGTAAGGCGACGGCCCGCCCGAGGGCCGCGCCGGCGGCGACGTCGCTGGGATAGTTCATCGCGCAAACCATTCGGCTGACGCCGATCTGACGGCCGATGCGGCGCACCGCGCTCGCATGATCCGGCTCCAGCGCGGCCAAGACCTCGGCATAGGCCGCGCCCGCCGCCGCGCCCAGGGACGGATAGGCGGCGCTGTCGCGCGCCGTCGGCGTCAGCCGTTCGCAGGCCGGGCGGTCGGGATCGTTCGACACAGGCCGGGCGCGACGCGCGCGGGCCGCGACCTGTTCGGACACGGCCCGCACATCGTGAAACGCCTTGGCCGCCATCCGATCCAGCGTCGGCGTCTCTCCGTCGCCGCCCAGCCGCAGCCCCAGGGCGCAGTCGAAATGTTGCAAGGCCAGGGGCGGACGAAGCTCGGCGTGGGCGGTGGCCAGCAGCCACCGATCCGACTGTTCCAAGGCCCGGAACCGGTCCGACTGATCGCGGTCTTGGCGGTCGGCGGCCGAGCCCGCATCGGGAGCGGGCGGCGCGGCCTCAGCCAATCGCGCCAAGGCCTCGGGCGACAGATAGCCGCTGTCGGCCAGGACGAAGACCGGCGCGGGGGACGGCCGCCCCCCGCCCGCACAGGCCGACAGGACAAAGGCTGTCGTCAGAACCGCCGCGAAGGAGGCGGCGAACGGCTTCACCGCCCTTCGCTCCAGCTCAGCTGCACGGAGGTCTCTCCGCCTTCGCCGGGGGCGGCGACGACGTGGATATTGGTCGCACCCGCCGGGCCGCCGGCGGCGCCATAGGCGCGGGCGTCGCCCTGGTTCATCCCCATGACCGACGAAAGCCCGGCCTGTTCGGCGCGCTCGCGATAAAAGGCCACCACCTCGTCGGGACTGGCGGAGGTGCGGAAGGTGACCAGGCCGCCGTCTCCGTCGGGTCCGGTCGCCGTCGTCCCCGGCTGGTCCATGACCGCGCCGGGATAGAGGGCGGCGTAGTCGGGCGCCCCCGGGGCGGCGGGCTCAACGCCGCCGCTTGAGGCGGGGGCGGCGGTTTCGGCGTCGGGCGCGACCGCAGTACCGACCGCCGCGGCCGGCGGCGCTTCAGTCGCTGCAGGAGCGGCGCGGCCTTGGGCCGTCTGGGCCTCCTCTCGGCCGCAAGCGGCGAGCGTCAATATCAGAAAGGCGGCCGAGGCCGCCGAAAGGCGTATCATCGGGGAATCGTCCCTTGGACCCGTGGTCGAGGCGGCACCGTGGCCTAAGGATGCGGCGCCAGCAAGGCGTTCAGTCGCCGCCGCGCCCGCCCTCGACCGGATCGCCCGCCTCGCCGGTGAAGCGCCGCCCGGACTCTGCGACGGCGTCGGGCTCGGCGTTCGACGGCGACTGCGGGTCCGCCTCCGCCCGCCCTTCGGCCGCCAGGGCCTCATTGATGACCGCCGAGTCGGGATCGTCGTCCGACCCGCTCGCCGAGCCGCCGCGTAACGAGCCCGCCCTCAGGTCCGAACCGGAGTCCGAACCGTCCAGCGCCTCGATCAGGGCGTCGCCCCTGCGCCCCAGGTCGGGCTTCTCGCCCATGTCCTGAGCTTCACGGGAGTCCCGGCCTTCGAGTTCCGATTCTGCGCCCTTGTCTTCCGCGTCCTTGTCGATGTCGGTCATGGCGCCGTCTCCTGTTCTGTCTCACTGCGTCAAAGGTCTGTGACCGTCTTCAGGTTCCCGTCCGCCGCGCCTTCCGCCCCGCGCCCCTTGAACCCCCGACGCCGCTTCCGATCTAAGCGTCATGATCCCCTTTTCCGTTCTCGACCTGTCTCCCATCGTCGAAGGGGGCGACGCCCGTCGCGCCTTCGACGAGACCCTGGCCCTGGCCCAGGCGGCCGATCGGCTGGGCTATCAGCGGTTCTGGCTGGCCGAGCATCACAACATGCCGGGCATCGCCGCGACCGCGACCGCGATCGTCATCGGTCACGTCGCGGCGGGCACCGAGCGGATCCGGGTCGGTTCGGGCGGGGTCATGTTGCCCAATCACGCGCCCCTGGTGGTCGCCGAACAGTTCGGCACTCTGGAGACCCTCTATCCCGGCCGTATCGACCTGGGCCTGGGTCGGGCGCCCGGAACCGACGGGGCCACGGCGCGCGCCCTGCGCCGCTATTTCGAGGGGGCGGACCATTTTCCGCGCGACGTGGTCGAACTGATCCAGTGGTTCGAGCCGGCCGCCGAGAACCAGCCGGTCCGGGCCGTGCCGGGCGCGGGGCTGCGCGTGCCGATCTGGCTCCTGGGCTCCAGCCTGTTCAGCGCTCAGCTGGCGGGGCAGCTGGGCCTGCCCTACGCCTTCGCCAGCCATTTTGCGCCGGAGCTTCTGCTGGAGGCCCTGGCCCTCTATCGCCGCAACTTCACTCCGTCCGACCGGCTCGCCGCCCCCCACGCCATGGCCGTGCTGAACGTCTTCGCCGCCGAAACGGACGCGGAGGGCGTGCGCCTGGCCACCTCGATGCAGCAGAGTTTCGCCCGGCTTTCGACCGGCAAGCCCGGACGCCTGCCTCCGCCGGTCGATGACATCGCCGCCGTTCTGACCCCGCAGCAGATCGAGAGCGCGCGCAGCCGCCTGACCTATTCCGCCGTCGGCGGGCCAGAGGCCGTCCAGAAGCAGCTGTCGGACTTCATCGCCCTGACCCAGGTGGACGAGCTGATGATCACCGGGATGATGTTCGACAAGGCCGCGCGAATCCGCAGCCTGGAGATCGTAGCCGAGGCGCGTGAACGCCTGGCGGCCTGATCTTCGGACCGCAGGACGTCAGGCGCGCAGCTTGCCGCCCTGTTTCTCGACCGCCGCCACCACCTTGGCGCTCAGGGCCTCGATCTCGGCCTCGGCCAGGGTCGCCTCGCGCGGCTGGATCACGACTTCCAGGGCGACGGACTTGAAGCCCTCGTCCACCCCCTTGCCGCGATAGACGTCGAACACCCGGACGTCGGCGATCAGCGCCTTGTCGGCGCCGGCTGCGGCCCGGACCAGATCGCCGACCGGCTTGGCCTCCTCGACCACGAAGGCGAAGTCGCGGGTCAGGGGCATGAAGGCCGACAGGTCGGCGGTTCCCCGCGCCTTGCCCGACCCATTCTTGCCTTTCTGGCCGCGCGGCTCGGGCACGGCATCCAGCACGATTTCGAAGGCCAGCATCGGACCGTCGGCGTCCAGCGCCTTCAGCACCCGCGGATGCAGCTCGCCGAACTCGACCATCACATTCTTCGGGCCCAGCTGCAGGCGGGCTGAACGGCCGGGGTGCCACCAGTCGCGGTTCTGACCCTGGACCAGTTGCAGCGAGGCGACCGGGGCGCCGATCTCCTCCAGCACGGCGGTCAGATCGGCCTTCAGGGCGAACAGGGCGTCGTCACCGGCGCCGGCCCAGTGGCGGGCGGCGTGGGGCGCGACCAGGCCGGCGATGACCGTGCGCTGATCCGCCGGTCCGTCGCCCAGATAGATCGGGCCGATCTCGAACAGGGCGGCGTCGGCGAAGCCGCGCGCGGCGTTCCTCGCCGCCGCCTGGATCAGGTTCGGCAGGGCCGAGGGCCGCATGCAGTCCAGATCGGCCGCGATCGGGTTCTCCAGCACCAGCCGATCGTCCCCGCCGCCGAACAGGGCTGCGGTCGATTGTTTGGTGAAGGACCAGGTGACGGCCTCGGCGTATCCCAGGGCGGCCAGGGCGCGGCGCGCCGTGCGGACGCGGGCCTGGCGGGGGTTCAGCACCCCGCCGGCGGGAGGGGCGACCTCGGGCAGGGGCGTGTCGGGCAGGCTGTCGAAGCCCTCGATCCGCGCCACCTCTTCCACCAGATCCGCCCGGCCCTCGACGTCGCGCCGCCACGACGGCGGGGTGACGATCCAGGGTTCGGCCTGACCGGCCGGGGCGGCCTGCACCAGGAAGCCGAGCTGGCCCAGGATGGTCCCGATCCGATCCGTCGGCAGGTCCATGCCGCTGAGCCGCTTCACATAGGCGGGGTCGAAGGCGAAGGGCGCCGGCCCAGCCGGGGGTTCGCCGACGAAGACGATCTCGGACGGCTCGCCGCCGCACAGGTCCAGGATCAGGCGGGTGGCCAGTTCCAAGCCGGGCGTGACGGAAACGGGGTCTACGCCGCGCGCGAACCGATACTGGGCGTCGGAATGGATGCCGAGCGCACGGCCCGTCTGGGCGATGACCAGGGGGTCGAACCAGGCGCTTTCCAGGAAGACGTCGGTGGTGTCGTCGTCGCAACCGGTGCTTTCGCCGCCCATGACCCCGCCCAGGCCGATGGGGCGCTCGCTCCCGGCGTCGGCGATGACGCAGTCGGCGGCGGAGACCGCATAGGTCTTACCGTCCAGGGCGATGAGATGCTCGGGCTCGCCGCCCTCGATATGGGCTGTCCCGGCCGAAACCTGTCCGCCCCGCACCACGATCTCGGTCCCCGACAGCTTGGCCAGGTCATAGACGTGCAGCGGCCGGGCGCGGTCGTAGGCGATCAGATTGGTGACATCGACCAGGCGGTTGATCGAGCGCAGGCCGATGGCGGTCAGGCGCTTCTGCAGCCAGGCCGGCGACGGGCCGTTCTTGACGCCCCGGATCACCCGACCGGCGAAGACCGGGCACATCCCGGGCGCGTCCAGCCGGACGCTGATCGGCGACGGGAAGCCCCCGCGCACTACGGCGATGTCGAAATGCTTCAGCTTGCCGACGCCGGCGGCGGCCAGATCGCGCGCGATCCCGGCGACGCCCAGCCAGTCGGGCCGGTTCGGCGTGACCTCGAAGTCGATCACGGGCTCGGCGCCGAACAGGCCGGCGACCGGGGTTCCCACCGGGATTTCCGGCGGCAGTTCCTGGATGCCGTCGCTCTCATCCGCCAGCTCCAGCTCGGAGGCCGAGCACAGCATGCCGTTGGACACCACGCCGCGCACCGGCTTCTCGACCAGGGTGACGCCAAGACCCGGCACATAGGCGCCGATGGGGGCGTAGATGGTGGTCAGGCCCGCCCGCGCGTTCGGGGCGCCGCAGACGATCTCCTTCATCCCGTCCACCGTCTCGACCTGACAGACCTGCAGCCGGTCGGCGTTGGGGTGGCGTTCGGCCGAAATGATCCGGGCCACGGTGAAGGGCGCCAGCTTGGCGGCGGGGTCGAGCACCTCCTCGACCTCCAGCCCGGCCATGGTCATGGCCTCGGCGATCTGATGGACATCGGCCTCGGTTTCGAGGTGATCCTTGAGCCAGGACAGGGTGAACTTCATGCCGGAACCCCGCCCAGAACCTGCTGGATATTGGTCAGAAACTCCGGCGCCCCGGTGAAGCCGACGCGGAGGAAGCGGCAGTTGACGAAGCTGCAGTCCTGGAAGGCGACCGTGCCGGTGACCTTTTCAGGGCCGACCGGCTGAAGCAGCAGATTACGCGGGTCGCCCATGGCGTCGCCCATGTTGCAGCCGTCGAAGCTGCACCCGCCCACGGCCAGCAGCACAGCCGGCCCTTCCAGAAAGCAGTCGCGGAAGGTCTTGCCTGCGATCATCGCCTCGCCGCGCTGCGCGGCCTCAATGACCAGCTGCGGCAGCCAGATATGGACGCCCTCATAGGCGGGACCGGCCCCGATCAGGGGCAGTTTCAGCGTGTCGTCTTCGATCTTCATGATTCAGCTCAGGCCCGAAGCCGGATTGGGGGCCGCAAAGGCCGAGAAGCCGTAGTGCGCCAGCCAGCGCGTATCGGCCTCGAACATGGGGCGCAGGTCGGGCACGCCGTATTTCAGCATGGCCAGCCGATCCACCCCCATGCCGAAGGCGAAGCCCTGATATTCGTCCGGGTCGATGCCGCAGTTCTTCAGCACATTAGGATGCACCATGCCGCAGCCCAGGATCTCCAGCCAGTCGTCGCCGGTGTTGAACACCAGCTTCCCGCCGGATCGGTCGCAGCGGATGTCCATCTCCGCCGACGGTTCGGTGAAGGGGAAGTGGTGCGGACGGAAGCGCGCCTGAACCGCGTCCAGCTCGAAGAAGCGGGCGATGAAGGTCTGAAGCGTGGTCTTCAGATGGCCCATATGGATGTCGCGGTCGATCACCAGACCTTCGATCTGGTGGAACATCGGCGTGTGGGTGGCGTCGGAGTCCTTACGGAAGGTGCGCCCCGGCGCGACGATGCGGATCGGCGGCTTCTGGGACATCATGGTGCGGACCTGCACCGGGCTGGTGTGGGTCCGCAGCACCTTGCGCTCCCCCGTCTCGGGGTCCGGCTTCAGGAAGAAGGTGTCGTGCATCTCCCGCGCCGGATGTTTCGGCGGGAAGTTCAGGGCGGTGAAGTTGTGGAAGTCGTCCTCGATGTCCGGGCCTTCCGCCACGGCGAAGCCCATCTCGGCGAACAGGGCGATCATCTCGTCCATCACCTGCATGGTGGGGTGCACCCCGCCCTTGCGACGCGGACGGGCCGGCAGGGTCAGGTCGACCCGCTCGGCCTGAAGCCGGGCGTCCAGTTCGGCCGCCTCCAGCTCGGTCTTCTTGGCCGTGATGGCGGCGGCGACGCGGTCGCGCAGGCCGTTGATCATCGGCCCCTGTTCGCGGCGTTCGTCGGGGCTCAGGGCGCCCATCCCCTTCAGCAGGCCGGAAACGGAGCCGGACTTGCCCAGGGCGGCGACGCGCACCTCCTCCAGGGCGGCGACGCTCTCTGCGCCGCCGATGGCGTTGATCAGGTCGAGTTCGAGTGTGGCGAGATCGGTCATTTGGCCCGTGCCTTAGAGCATGATCGTTTCGGACGGAACCGCTTCGCGGTTCCGGCTGAAGCGTAAATCATGCTCTCGGTTTGATCTGGAGCCTGATTCACGGCTTCAGCGGGATCGCGAAGCGATCCCTCCTCAGCCGATCAGGCTCTAGCGGGCCGCAGCCGTTTCGTCACCCTTCAAGGCGCGGTTTGCGCCCCGGCGATGGCCTCAAGCTCGGCGGCCGGCGCCTTGTTCGCCGCGACGATCCAGGCCGGTGGCTCCGGCTCCCAGCGGATGGGCTTGCCCTCGGTGCTGGTCCAGCGGTGCAGCCACGAGATTCCATTGGCGCGGACATAGGTGTCAGCGTGCTGATAGATCGGGTCCGACAGGGCCTCCTCCAGGGGCACGAACCGATAGCCGCGCGCCAGATAGAGGGCGTGGATCTGCGGATAATAGGTCTGGTTCAGGCTGTTGGCGTGCAGCAGCAGGACCTGGGCCGGCTCGCGCCCGCCGGTCAGTTCGGCGCTGTAGGGTTCGTAGAAGTCGAGCACCCGGGTCATATGGGCCACATAGGCCTCGCCGATCCGCCGCTTCAGCGCCGCGTCGCCCCGCTGCTCGGCCTTGCGATAGACGTCGGCGAACATCCAGTCGTTGTTGTCGATCGTGACCGGCGCGACCGTATAGCCGCGCTCGGCCAGGCCGGCGGCGATGGCGTCATGCTTTTCCTGGGTCTCGCCGGTGAACAGATAGGGGTGGCGGAACCAGCGCAGGGTCCGCCCGCGCGCCTGAAGCGCGGCCCGTGTCGTCGCAGCACCGGCGTCCACATCGGCCAGATAGGCTTCCGCCGTCGTCTGGTGGATGTTGATATGGCTGAAGCTGTGATTGCCCAGGTCGAGCCCGGCGTCCAGCCACAGGTTCAGAACCTTCGGCAGGGTCGAGGCCCGCGTCGCTTCGCACACCCGGCCGTCATTGACGAAGGCCGTCCCATGGGTATCCAGCGGCTTGAGCATGGCCAGGAAATCCGTCGTCAACCGCATCAGCTGCGCCGGGTCGCACAGGGCCGCCGCCGGCCCCTGATAGGGCAGGTCGTCAAAGGTCACGGCCACCTTCCGATCCTGGGCGAGGGCCGGGCTGCCGAGACCGGCGACCAGGGCGAGGATCAGGCTGAAGAGGCGGCGCGTCATACCCAAAGCCTAACGCCTGTCGCCGCACGCGCAACCCCGGCTTATTTCATCAGTTTACGGAATAAATGTCGGAAAGACGCCGCGAAAGGTTCATCCACGGCAAAGCTGATATTAAAGATCGACCGCTAAGCCCGCTGATGTGGACATTGGGGGGCCGAATGCCGCTGATTGGTGACTTTGTCGAATTGATCGCGCCGGTCGCCCCGTCCACCCTGGGCGCCGAGGTGTTCGACCGTTTCCAGCGGGAACCCAACACCCTGGCGATCGCGGTGGTGGGCCAGGACGGACGGCCCTTGGGGCTGATTGAGCGAAACGCCTTCACCCTGCGGATGGCGGCGGAGTACGGCCGCGCCCTCTACGCCCGCAAGCCGGCGGCGAGTTTGATGGACCGCAACGCCCCGGTGGCCGAGGCTTCGACCAGTGCGGAGTTCTTTTTCCAGGCCTATGGGGCGGCCGAACTGGGCGCCCTGCTGGGCGGCTTCATCGTTGTGGCCGATGGCCGCTACCTGGGGGTCGGCACCGCCCTGCAGATCGTCCAGGCCGGCGCCGCCCTGCACCGCCAAAGGGCCGAGGAGATGGGCGCCCTGGCCCGCGATCTGGCCGCCGCCGAGGCCGAGGCCGTCGCCTCCAGCCGCGCCAAATCGGAATTCCTGGCCGTGATGAGCCATGAAATCCGCACCCCTCTGAACGGCGTCCTGGGTGTCGCGGCCCTGATGGAGAAGAAGCTCGAGCAGGAAGAGCTGCGGCCTTACGTCCGTACCGTCATCGATTCCGGCCAGAGCCTGCTGCGGCTGTTGACCGACGCCCTGGACATGTCTCGCGCCTCGGCCGGGATGCTGACCCTGGAGGAGGAGCCGCTGAACCTGTCGGCCGTGGCCTTCGACATCGACGCCCTGTGGCGCGCGCGCGCCGAGGAGAAGGCGCTGAGCCTGACGGTCCGCACCGAGTTCGAGGCCGGCCACTGGGTCAGAGCGGACGGCATGCGCATCAAACAATTGCTGAACAATCTGGTCGGCAACGCCCTGAAGTTCACCCAGAGCGGCGGTGTGATCGTCACCCTGTCCAGCCACTTGACCCCTGACGGGGTCAGAGTCGAGCTGACGGTGGACGACAGCGGTCCCGGCGTGCCTGAAGCGGCGGCGGCGACCATTTTCGAACCCTTCAACATCGGCAAGGCGGGGCGCGAAGGCGCGGGCGCCGGCCTGGGCCTGGCCATCTGCCGCCAGATCGCCGAGCGGATGGACGGCAGCATCGGCCTCAGCGTCTCGCCCCAGGGCGGGGCGCGCTTCCATGTCGTCCTGCCCCTGACCGCCTGCGCGGCCGAAGAGGCCGCCGCCGCCGTTCCGATGGCCGAGCCCACCGCGCACGAGACCCTGCATGTCCTCGTGGTCGACGACAACGCCGCCAACCGTTTCGTCGCCGCCAAGCTGCTGGAGATGTTCAACTGCACGGTCGAACTGGCCGAGAACGGACAGGAGGCGCTGGACGCCGTCAGCAACCGCCCCTTCGACCTAGCTTTGATGGACATCAAGATGCCGGTCATGGATGGGATCGCGGCGACCCGCGCCATCCGCGCCCTGCCCGGACCGGCCGCCCGCCTGCCCATCCTGGCCCTGACGGCCAACGCCGACGAGCGCGACGAGCTGGACTATGTCGCCGCCGGCATGAACGGGGTGGCGCAAAAGCCGATTCAACCCGACGCCCTGTTGAACGCCATTCGCCTGGTCCTGGCCGAAGCCGAAGCAGAGACCCCGGCGGCCGAGAGGGCCGCAGCCTGATCCCTGAAACGAAGAACGCCCGCCCCGGCGAACCGGAGCGGGCGTTGATCCTTGTCGCGAAGACCCGGCTTAGGCCAGGGCGGCGCGGACCTTGTCGGCGATCGCCTTGAAGCCGGTCGGATCGGCGGCGATGGCGGCCAGAACCTTGCGGTCCAGCTCGACGCCGGCCTTGTTCAGGCCGTTGATGAACTGGCTGTAGGTGAAGCCTTCGATACGGGCGGCGGCGTTGATGCGCTGGATCCACAGGGCGCGGAAGTTGCGCTTCTTGGCGCGGCGGTCGCGATAGGCGTATTGCCCGGCGCGGTCGACGGCGGCCTTGGCCGTGCGGATCGTATTCTTGCGGCGGCCGGAGAAGCCCTTGGCCTGCTCCAGAACCTTCTTGTGCTTGGCGTGCGAAGTTACGCCACGTTTCACGCGAGCCATGTCGCTATTCCTTCAAATTCTTTGGGTTGGATCAGTTCGTACAGCGCGCGCCGATCAGGCGTACGGCATGTAGGACTTGATCTTCTTGGCGTCGGCGTCGGACATGGTCTCGGTGCCGCGGTTCTGGCGGATGTATTTCGAATTGTGGCTGATCAAGCGGTGACGCTTGCCCGCAACCCCGGCCTTCACCTTGCCAGTGGCCGTGAATTTGAAGCGCTTCTTGGCGCCCGACTTCGTCTTCAGTTTCGGCATTTCAGTCTCCATATTGGAGGGGCGACCGTCCTTCGGACTGTTTGAGCCCGTCGGGGGAGGTGTCTCTCCAGAGTTATGAACCGCCCAGGCATGCCTGTTCGCCCGGCGGTTCGGTACGCGAAGGCGCGGCTTCTACGCGAAGACCGAGGCCAGCGCAAGATGAGTCAGGCCGGGGCTTTCACGCCGTCATCGACCTTGCGAATGACCCGCCCCGCATTCAGCGCCATCACCGCCGCCGGAACTGTCAAGAGCGCGCCGATCAGGAAGGGCCAGTCATGCCCCAGGCCGGAGAACAGGCCCCCAGCGACCATGGGGCCGAAGATGCGCGCCACCGAGCTGGAGGCCATGTTGAGCCCCAGCATGGCCCCCTGCCGATCCGGCGGCGAGGCTCGGCTGATCATGGCCGAGATATTGGGCATGGCCAGGGACATGCCGCAAGCGCCCACGGCCATGATGATCGGAACGACCCATCCCTGCACCACCGGCAGGGACAGGCCGCCCAGCTCCAGCCGGGCCGCCGGGAACCACTCGACCGGCGCCAGCACCTGAAGCACCAGCGAGGCCCCGAACAGCAGCATGCCGGTCGCCAGCACCCGCGCCTCGCCGAACCGGCGCGCCAGCCGCCCTGCCAGGAAGCCCTGATTCAGGACCGAAATCACGCCCACGATCATGAAGCTGAGCCCCACCTCGCGCGCACCCCAGGCGTAGCGGCTTTCGGACCACAGGCCGAAGACGCTCTCCATGGCCGAGAAGCCGGCCATATAGATCAGGGTGACGACCAGAACCCGCGACACCACCGGATTGGTCCGCGCGTCCTTCAACCCCGCCAGGAAGGCCGGACGCGCCGCCGTGGGATCGGCCTTGGCCCGGCTTTCGCGCAGAAAGACCATCACCCCGACGGCCGCCAGGGCCGCCAGGGCTGCGGCCAGGAAAATCGGCAACTGATAGCCCAGCCGCCCCAGCTGCGGCTGGGTCAGCAGTCCGCCCAGCCCCGGCCCGACGATGAAGCCCAGGCCGAAGGCGGCGCCGATCAGCCCCATCCGCCCCGCCCGCTGTTCCGGCGGGGTCACATCGGCCACATAGCCCTGGACCGTCGAAATATTGCCCGCCCCCAGGCCGGTGAACAGCCTGACCGCGACGGCCAGCCAGATATTGGGCACGAAGGCCAGCATCAGATAGCCCAGCGCATTGGCCACAAGCGTCACCAGCAGCACAGGTTTTCTCCCCACCCGATCCGACAGCCGCCCCCAGAAGGGTTCGGCGAAGAACTGGCCCAGGGAATAGGCCGAGAACATCAGGGTGATCTGCCAGGCCTCGGCCTTCAGGCTCTGGGCGAAGAAGGGCAGCAGCGGCACCACCAGGCCGAACCCGACCAGATTGATGAAGACCACCGCGAACAGCACCGCCAGGGCGGGCGCGCGGACGGCGGGGCTCGGGGTCGTCTGGGTCATGCCCCACGCTTAGCGCGACGCTTGGCCTGCGAGAAGCGCCGTCCTGACGTCGTCGATCGAATCCCCGCCGGATGCGCCGCCCAAACCTTCACTGTCCGCCGAGCCACGCCACGAGGCCGCCCGCCAAGGCTTTCCAGACAGGATTGGGATAGAGCGACGTGGCCACGACCAACCAACCGATCGCCCAGGCAGTGGCCCATGCCACACCCGCCGATATCCGTCGATGCATGACGAGGTCGAGGAACATAGGGGCGAGCAGGGCGAGAGCGCTGAACCCGCAACCGGTGATGAAGGCACAGGCGAATCCATCGCCTAGCACTGGCTGTAAGGACTGGCCCAGAAGCGCGAAACTCCAACGTCCGAAACCTGCGTCGGCGAGCGCCAGGGTCGATAACAGCATCAGCCGTTTGTGCAGCGCGCCCTTGGCGCGATTGATGAAGCCCGCGCAGACCAGACCGGCGAAGCTGATCATGTCGCTCATGGACACGGCCAGGAAGGCGGGATCCGCCGCCGGGGAACCCAGGCGATTCACTTGGACGATGAGCGCCGTCGCCGGCCCCAGGACCAACATTACCCCCGCGAGCGCCATCGCCGCCAAGCCCAGGGTCCGATGCAGGCCGAACCTGCCTTGACGGATAAAGACGACCTGGGCGGTAAACACCACCAGCCAGCCCGTGAACACCAAGGCGTGAATATGCACGATCAGCGGGTAGGTGAGATCGCCGGCGCGAGACTGGCGCACCATTTCGCCGCCGAACCCCATGATCACGCCCAGCCAGACCACTGCGGTCATGACGGGAAAGAACCAGGCGTCCGCCTTGGGCCGCGGCGCCGCAGCCGTGGCGAGATGATTCATCGGCCCCCCCCCTCGCGCCGATCCCCATCGACTTCGCGAAACTTAGAAGTCCTTTAGACGCGGCGCCAGTCTCAAGGACGGGCCGTCAGAAAATTTGCCTGAGACCGGCGTCAGTTCGCGCCCACTGGATTGTTCATTTCCAGGAACCGCACCGTCTCGCGCAGCATCTGCATCCGGGTGTCGGCGCGCGACAGCCAGTGATCCTCGCCCCTCAGCTCGATGAACTCGACCGGCTTGTCCGCCCGTCGCAGGGCCTCGGCCATGACCCGGCTCTGTTCGATCGGAACGACCGTATCGTCGCGGCCATGGAGCAGCAGCAGAGGGCCGGCGCTCGCCTGGGCCTGATAGGCCGGCGACAGGGCGTCCAGCCCGCGATCGTTCAGGCGTTCGGCCCCCATGAACCGGTTCCAATAGCGAACGGTCTGGCTGTCGCGGCGGGCCTCCTGGCGCGCCTCCCAGTTGACCATGCGGCGCAGATCTGAGACGCCCGCCACGGCGACGCCGCAGCGATAGACCCCCGCGTCCAGGGTCATGCCCGCCATGGCCGCATAGCCGCCGTAGCTGGCGCCCACGATACAGACCCGCTCGGGGTCGATGATCCCTTCGGACGCCAGCCAGCGGACGCCGTCCGACAGGTCGGTCTGCATCTTGCGGCCCCATTCGCCGTAGCCGGCCTCCATGAAGCTGCGGCCGTAGCCGGTGGAGCCGCGGAAGTTGGCCTGGAGCACCGCATAGCCGCGCGACGCCAGGGCCTGGGCCCACCAGTCGAAGCCCGCCTCGTCGCGAGCGGCCGGCCCCCCGTGGGCCAGGACGATCAGAGGCAGGGCCTTGGGCGTCTCTACGCCCGGCGGCAGGGTGAGATAGGCGGGGATCTCCAACCCGTCGGCGGCCTTATAGGCCACCCGTCGTGTCGCGCCGACCTGTTCGGGCAGGACCGTCGGATAGGGTTCGGCCAGAATCTCCGCCACGCCGCGGCGGAAGTCGATCAGCTGATAGACACCCGCCTCGCCCTGATCCGTGAAGACCACAATCTGGTCTTGCGCGTCGTTCCACGACACCAGCTTCGGCCGCTTGCCGGCAAAGGCGCGCTCGATGGCGGCCCAGCGACGCGCCGCATCCGCGTCGATGAACTCATAATGGACGCCGTCGTCCTCGGTCCGGCCCGCGCCGATCAGAAGTTGGGTGACGGGATGATGCACCAGAAAGTCAGGATGGTGTTCGAAAGGCAGGGGGCTCCACTCGCCGCTGTCCACATCCACCTCGAAAAGCACGTCCAGGGTTTCCGCCTCCGGATCCGCAGGCGCCAGATCGGGTCGATCCGCCCCGATGATTATCGATCGCGCCGTGCGGCCCAGACCATAGAAGGCCGGGGTGTCGATCGGCGCCTCCGTCGACCAGCCGTCGCGGAAGAAATTCCCCTGCTTGAGGCGCAGCGTCCATTGTTTGCTGCGCTCGACATAGCGGCCCATGGCGATCACGTCGCCGGACGGGTCCTGCACGAAGTCTTCGATCTCCCGGTCCATGCCCTTGACGGGACGGCCGCGCCCGGAGGTCAGGCTGATGGCGTGAAGATCGATCTGATTGGTCACCAGATTGACGCCGCGCGCATAAAGCGTCGCGCCCTCATCCGAGCGACGGATCGTAGCCGGGCCGTACAGAACGGCCAGCACGTCCGGCGTCCGGTTCAGAACCTGGACCATTCGTTGGGTCTGAAGGTCGAGGATCTGACCGAAATACAGTTCGGACCTGGGCACCCCCAGAGAGGCGATGCTCTCGGTGCGAGAGGTGACGACCAGCACCTTGTCCTCGCCGAGCCAGCGCAGGTCGCGGACCTTCACATCCCCGACGTCGGCGACGAACAGGAGCCCGCCGCTCATATCCGTAACGACCAGGGCGCGGATTTCGCCGGCGACGGTGATGCGGGCCAGGCGATCGCCGCTCGGCGACAGCTCCAGATATTCGATCGCCGGCAAGGCGCCGTAGGCCTCCAGCGGCGGCGCGTTCTGAGCCGAAGCCTGAGCCGGAATCGCACCGCCCCCGCACACGGCCGCCGCGACCGCCACGGCGGCCGCCCAAATCCTCAATCCGAACACCACGCCCGTCCTCCCCCGAGTCCCGGCTCCTTTTCAGACCCTCAAAGCCCAGGTTGCAAGACCTCTTCGCTCAGGACGCAAAAAAGAAAACGCCCCGGCCGTTTCCGACCGGGGCTTTCAGAACTCGGCGATGAATCGGTCGATCAGCGCGGGGCCAGGATCATGATCATCTGGCGGCCTTCCATCTTGGGCGCGAACTCGACCTTGGCGATTTCGTCGAAATCGGCCTGGACCTTGTTCAGCAGCTTCATGCCCAGTTCGGGGTGGGCCATTTCACGACCGCGGAAGCGCAGGGTGACCTTCACCTTGTCGCCCTCGTCGAAGAAGCGGTGCATGGCCTTGGCCTTCACCTCATAATCGTGGGTGTCGATGTTGGGACGGAGCTTGATCTCCTTCAGCTCGACGACCTTCTGGCGCTTGCGCTGCTCGGCCTTCTTCTTCTGTTCCTGGAAACGGTGCTTGCCGTAGTCGAGGATCTTGGCCACCGGCGGCTCGGAGGTGGAGACGATCTCGACCAGATCCAGCCCGGCTTCCTCGGCGGCTTCCAAAGCGGCGGAGGTGGGCATGACGCCCTGCTTTTCCCCGTTCTGGTCGATGAGAAGAACGCGAGGGGCGCGGATATCCTGGTTCATACGCGGCCCGTCTTTCACGGGTGGCGCTTGCATGGGACGGCGAATGGGCGTCGTTTCCTTATGTGGTCAAAGAAGGCGTGTGTCGTGATGAGCGAACGGGCGCGGCTGTGGCCACGGTCCCCTCTCGCCCGGCAATATGCGTCAGGAAGCCCTATTTTTCAAGGCTTGGCGGGCGCTCCGGCGATATAGGCGTCGTGCAGGGCCAGCACGGCCTCGAAGACATGTTCGACCGTCAGGTCCTCGATCGGGGCGAACTGGCCGCGCGTTTCGTTCGAGGCGGCGGTGCGCGTCTTGGGGCCCCAGGGCCCGTACAGCCACCATTCCGTGGGCCCGAACAGGCCCAGCGTCGGGCGGCCCAGGGCCGCCGAGACGTGCATCAGGCCCGAGTCATTGCCGACGAACAGATCGGCCCGATCGATGGCGGCGGCTGAGGCCAGGATGTCGCCCTTGCCGACGAAGTCGATCCCCCGCGGCCCCGCCGCCTCCAGGGCCGGGGTCGCCGGCGGCCGGTCGCCCGGCCCGCCCACGGGCATGAAGCGCCAGCCGTCGAAACGGGGCTCGGCCTTCAGCTTCTCGACCAGGGCGCCCCAGCGGTCGGCGGGCCAGCTCTTGCCCGGCTGGTGGGCGATGGGGGCGAGCGCAATGATCGGTCCGGGACCGGCGCCGCCGGCCAGCTGCGGATCGATGACGGCGGCGGCCTCGGCCCGCGCCTGGTCGTCCAGGAAGATTTCGGGATCGAGCGGCGTCTGCGACCCCATCAGGCGCGACACCATCTCGACCTTGCGCAGGCCGGTCTCCCAAGATCGGTTGTAAACGATGCGCCGTTTCGCCGGGATCAGATAGGCCAGGGCCGAACCGCGAATGTCGATCACCAGGTCCCAGCGCGTACCGACGACCTGTTTCCAAAGATCGACCCAGTGACCGGCCATCTTCTTCTTGTCGAGCACGAGGGTCCGGGCCACGCCCGGCGCCGAGCGGAAGAAGGGGGCGGGCGGGCGACCGCAAGCGACGGTGATCTGCGCCCCCGGAACCTGACGCGCGATCTCTCGGATCACGCCCGAGGAAATCACGCAGTCGCCGATGCGGTTGGAGGTGACGAACAGGACCTGGGGTGCGGACAAACGACTGACCTTTCACACCGTCATCCTCGGGCTTGACCCGAGGATCGGGTGCGCCGCGAAAGACTGCGGATGGAGTGGCGACTGTCGCCGCCTTCAGCCGTCCGTGTGCGTCACGCCCGATCCTCGGGTCAAGCCCGAGGATGACGAAGACGCGAACAGGAGGATGACGCCCATACAAAGTCGCGGCACAAGAGCCCCATGAACGATCTTCAACACCTGTCCCGCCCCGATGGCGAAACGCTCGCCTTCAAACGGATCAACGGCTCCGGTCCCACCGTCGTTTGGATCGGCGGCTTCCGTTCGGACATGGAGGGGACCAAGGCCCTCGCCCTGGACGCCGCCGCGCGCGACCGCGGTTGGAGCTTCATCCGCTACGACCATTTCGCCCACGGCCAGTCGTCCGGCGACTGGCGCCGGGCCACCATCGGTCGCTGGCGCGAGGATGCGATCGCCCTGATCGACAGCCTGTCGGGCCCGGTCATCCCGGTCGGCTCGTCGATGGGCGGCTGGGTCTCGCTGCTGGCGGCCTTGGCGCGGCCACAGCGGATCAAGGGTCTGGTCCTGATCAATCCGGCCCAGGACTTTACCGAACGGCTGATGTGGCCAGGCCTGGCCGACCACGAGCGCCAGGCCATAGTGCGCGAGGGCGAGACCCTGATCGTCGAGGAGGGCCTGGGCGAATACGTCCTGACCCGTCGCATGTTCGAGGAGGCGCGGAACTGGCTGCTGCTGGACGGCGTCATCGACATCGCCGCCCCGGTCCATATCCTCCAGGGGCGGGCCGACGACGTGGTGCCCTGGCGCCATCAGGTCGAACTGATCGAGCGGCTGACGGGCGGCGACGTCCGCCTGGACCTGATCGACGGCGGCGACCACCGGCTGTCGTCGCCGGCGGACCTGACCCGGCTGGTCGAGGCGGTGGAGGGGATGCGGGGCTGATCGACCCAACTCCTCCGTCACCCTCGGGTCAAGCCCGAGGATGACGGAATCAGGGACCGCCTACTTCGCGCCAGTCAGCGCCCCATAGAGATCCGTCCGCCGGTCGCGGAAGAAGCCCCAGGCCGCGCGATATTTGTCCAGCTCGTCCAGATCGAACCGGTGCACCAGCACCCCCTCCTCCTCGGCCCCCAGCTGTTCGACCAGCGTCCCCTGCTGATCGGCGATGAAGGAGTGGCCGTAGAAGGTCTGGCCGACCTCGGTCACCGTCTCATGGCCGATGCGGTTGGCCCCGACCACCGGCACGGCGTTGGACACGGCGTGACCCTGCATGGCCCGACGCCAGGGCTCGGCCGTGTGCAGGGCGGCGTCGTGCGGCTCGGTGCCGATGGCGGTCGGATACATCAGGACGTCGGCGCCCATCAGCATCATGGCCCGCGCGGCCTCGGGGAACCACTGGTCCCAGCAGATGCCGACCCCGACCTTGCCGAACCGGGTCTTCCAGACCTTGAAGCCCGTATCGCCCGGCCGGAAATAATACTTCTCCTGATAGCCGGGGCCGTCAGGGATATGGCTCTTGCGATAGACCCCCAGCGCCTCGCCGTCCGCGTCCAGCATGACCAGTGAGTTGTAGTACTGGGGTCCGTCCTTCTCGAAGATCGAGACCGGTATGGCCACGCCCAGCGCCTTGGCCACCGGCGCCAACGCCGTGACACAGGGATGCTCGCGCCACTCATAGGCTTGGCTGAACCAGTGCTCCTCCTGCGACACGCAGAAATACGGCCCCTGGAACAGTTCCGACGGCAGGATCACCTGCGCGCCCTTCGCCGCCGCTTCGCGGATGAAGCCGACGGTCTTGGCGATATTGGCCTGCATGTCCTCGCCGTAAGAGGTCTGGATGCCGGCTACGGTGATGGTGCGGGTCATGCGGGCTCCTGCTGGGAGATACAGTGGAACGAGCCGCCGCCGGTCAGGATAGCCTTGGACGGAAGCGGGATGATCTCGCGATCGGGAAAAGCGGTCTTCAGCGCCTCGCAGGCGAAACGCGCCGCCTCGTCGTCGCCATAGGTCGGCACGATCACCGCCCCGTTGGCGATCAGGAAGTTCATGTGGCTGGCCGGGATCGGGCGCTCGTCCTCGTCCAGGACGAGGCCCGGCGACGGGATCCTCAGCACACGGATCTTGCGTCCCGCTGCGTCGGTCATGCCCGACAGGTCGCGGGCCACGGCGTCATAGACTTCGGCGTTCGGATCGTTGCGACCCCAGGCGATCGGGCAGGCCACGACACCCGGCGCGACGAAACGCGCCAGATTGTCGACATGACCGTCGGTATGGTCGTTCAGCAGCCCGTCGCCCAGCCAGAGCACCTTTTTCGCCCCGATGGCGGCTTCCAGGGCGGCGGTCGCGACCGCCTCGTCCTGGTTCCAGGCCGGGTTGCGGTTCGGGTTCAGCAGGCACTGGCGCGTGGTCAGGACCGTGCCCTCCCCGTCATGATCCAGCGATCCGCCCTCCATGACGAAGTCGTTCCAGCTCAGGGTCGCGCCGGAATGAACGCCGATCTGTTCGGCCACCGTCTCGTCGCCGGGCATCACATATTTCTCGCCCCAGCCGTTGAAGCGGAAGGCGGCGGCCGTCTTCGATCCCGCCCAGAACAGAGGACCGGTGTCGCGCAGCCAGACGTCGCCGAACACGCCCGCCACCACCTCGACGTTCGCGCCGTCGGCGAAACGCGCCCGCACGCCCTCCGCCAGCTCCGGCGCCCCGACCATCAGCTTCACCCGTTCGCGCCCCGGCCCGGCCAGGGCCCGCACCAGAGCCTCGACCTCGTCCTGGGCCTGTTCGAAGGGTTCGAACCAGTATTCGGCATGGCTGGGCCAGCCCACCCAGATGGCGCGGTGCGGAGCCCATTCGGCGGGGAGAGGAGCGGTCATGGGCGGGCGAGAGTCCTGTCAGGGTTCGAAGGCGACGGGCGGGCGACCCGCGAGCCGCGCCATATGGCCCCAACCGCCCCCGACTTCAACGGCGCCGGACGCCCAGGGGCCGCCCCCAAAGAAAAAGGGCGGCCCGCGAACGGACCGCCCTTCGTCAGCACATTGCTCGCTTCACTCAGAACGAGATGCGGGCGCCGAACTTAATCTGCCAGGTCGAGGCCGGCAGTTGGGCGTTCGGGCGCTTAGCCTCACCACCGAGCGGCGTTCCGGCAGCGCCTGCGCTTTGCAGCGAGGAGTACTGGTACACTGCATTGGGGGCGGCGCAGGAGGAGGCGACGCCGGCCGTCTGGCAGTTCAGCACAACCGTACCGACGCCGCGATAGAACGGATACTGCTCCAGAACGCCCCACTTCTCGTTGAGTAGGTTCCCGAAGTTCTCGATGTCCATGTACAGCTTCAGCTTGCCGGTCGGCAGAACCGGAACCGGGATTTCCTGCGACAGGCGCAGGTCCACCGTGGTGACGGCGCCGGTGCGGAAGGCGTTCCGCGGCGCAATCGAGCCGGCGTACTTGATCAGACCCGTGTTGTTCAGGAAGGCGTTGAAGTCCGTCAGATTAAAGCCCGACGCATAGGTGATGCGGGGATCGCTCGTGGCGGTGACGACGCCGTTGCCGTCGGTCTGGGGCACGTAGAAGAGCTGGTTCGACGTACCCAGGGCGCCGGAGTACGACTGCGGAACGGCGTTGCCGAAATCGTTGTCGTAGTTGCCCGTGCGGCTGCTGTGATAAACGTAGGAGAAGGGCAGGCCCGAGCGGCGTTGGGCGAAGACGTTGATGGACGTTTCGTTGTCGCCGAAGAAGGCGCGGGTGTAGTTCGCGTTGACCGTGAACTTGTGACGGATTTCGTAGTCCGACGTCGCCAGCACCGGGTTGTTGTGATCAGCCGAAGCGAAGCGGACATAGGACGAGTCCGGCTGCGAGCTGGTCATCGGATTGCCGTCTTCCGATTCCGTGTAGGTGTAGGTGCTGCGGACGTCCAGACCTTCGAACACACCGTCGCGCCACGTCTTCTGTCCCGTCAGAGCGACCGAGGTGGAGGATCCGCCGTCCTTCAGATTATCCAGCAGCAGATCGAAGACCACCGGGCCGGTCGGGTGGGTATAGACCGGACGACCGTCCGGCGCTGAACCCGAGCGGGTTGCGAGCAGATCTCGGTAATAGAGGGCGTTCTCGAAATCCGTACGGATGACGTCCGCCTGCAGACGGAAGTCTTCGATCAGCGGCAGGCGGAAATCGCGGGCGACCGTCAGGTTGTACTTCCAGGCGCTGGGGATTTCGAAGTTCGGATCCAGCGCCACCACGCTGCCGTTGCCGGGCGTGAAGGTGCAGTTCGCGCCGGTGGGAACGACGGAGAGATCCGTCACGCCCCGAATGGCGCCGGTGCAGACCGCATTGGTGATCCGCGCGCCGTCGTTGCCGAAGGGGTTGCCGATCTGGACGTTGGTGCCGATGGCCGAGAAGCGACCGACGCCGCCCGAGATCGACCAGTCGCTGGGCGTCCAGTTGAAGCCAAGGCGCGGCATCAGCAGGTCACGACCGTCCAGATTGGCGGTGTTGTCGAAGCCGTTGCGGGTGCGGAAGTTGGTGTTCAGCACCGGACGGTCGTCCATGGCGAACCAGTCGTAGCGCAGGCCGTAATTCAGGCGAAGCGTGTCGCTGATCTGCCAAGTGTCTTCGGCGTACAGCGAGTTCACGTCGTAACCGAATTCGACGGCCCCGTCGCGCGCAGTGCCGAACCGAGCGGGAACGGTGCCGCCGGTCGGGTTGACGGCGCCGCGAATGACCAGACCGGAAGCGTTACCGGCCAGGAAGTCGGCATAGCTGTTGAACGTCCACTGACCCAGCGACTGCGACACGAAGACGTTGGTGAAGTCGCGCGTTTCAATCCGCGCGCCGGCCATGAAGTCGTGCGAACCCCAGCTATAGCGGCCGATCAGTTCGGCGTTCTTCACTTCACTGTACAGATAGTTGTCGTGACGGAAGTTGTCGGCGCCGAACTGGATTTGCGGCGTGCCCGAGCCGGCTTGAACACCCGCCAGATCGGAAACGTTGACCGTGACTTGGCCGACAGTCAGTCCGCCGACAGGCAGCTGGGTGGTTTCAGTTTCCTTGTAGCCGACCCGCAGTTCGGTCGAGAAGGCGTCCGTCCACTGCGAGTTCAACTGAGCGTTCCAGGTCGTGAGGCGCTCATCCTTGACATACTGGCTGGATTCCAGCGCCAACCGCGGCTGCGTGGTCGAGCCGCCGTTAATGAAGGCCGACGTGGTCGAACCGTTGAACGAGGTGCCGGTCGTCTCTTGGAAGGTCACGGCCAACCGGTGGTTGGCGTTGATGTTCCAGTCGATTTTCGCAAGGTACTTCTCGTCCTGGACGGGAGGCGCCACATTGACGAAAGAACCGGTTTCATAGCCGTAGCGCGTCTTGGCGCCTTGCCGGAAGGTTTCGACGGCCGAAGTGGTGATGCGCGGAATCGGATTTGCGAAGCCGGCGTCGACCGGACCTTCGTTCAGCGAGAACTGCGACTCAAACTTTTCGTAAGACGCGAAGAAGAACAGGGTGTCGCGGATGATCGGACCGCCCAGGGTGGCGCCCCAGGTCTTTTCGTCGAAGACGCGGTTATAGTCTTGGCGGGCGCGGAAACCGTTGCCGCGCGGGCCGTAACCCCAGTACCGGTCGCCCAGCAGGCTGTCGTCCGACTTCTCATAGAAGGCCGAGCCCGAGAAGGTGTTGGTGCCGGACTTGGTGACGGCGTTGATCGAACCGCCGACAAAGCCGTTGTTGATGACGCTGAAGGGCGCCACCGAAACGTTCAAAGCCTGAATGGCGTCGATGGAGATCGGCGACCGTTGGGTGGGATAGCCGTTGCCGTTCAAGCCGAACTCGTCGTTCTGGCGAATGCCGTCGACGGTGAACTGGTTCTGGCGCGTATTGGTGCCGGCGAACGACAGGGCGTCTTCGTTCGAGGGGTCAAGCGTCACAAACGGATCGAGGCGCGCGATGTCCTTCGGATCACGGCTGATCGAGGCGGCGGCGGCGATGTCGCCCGCGCCGTAGTTCGAGCCGGTGCCGTAGCCGAAGTCGTTGGAGAAGCGCTGGCCGGTCACCGTAATGGCTTCCAGCTCGGCGGCGGCCTGATTGACGATCACGTCGCCGTTGACGGCGTCGCCCACACCGATGCTGTCCAGCTGAATGCCGCCTTCACCGGCCGCGCTTGACACCGTCACCGTGTATGGTCCGCCGGCGCGCAGACCCCGCGCGCTGTAGAAGCCCGACGAGTCCGACATGGTGGTGACGGTCGTGCCGGTGGGCTCGTGAACGATGGTCACCGAGCCGACCACGGCCGCGCCGGAGCCGTCCAGGATGCGGCCGCGGATAGCGCCGGTCGTCTCTTGAGCAAAGACGGCCGTCGAGGCCGACATCATGATGGCGGCGGCCGAAACGCCATACGCCAATTTACGGAAGGTCATTCGCTATCCCCAGCTGGTGGACCAAAAAAGTCGGAAACGTGGTCGTCACGTCTAAATCCGGCCCCGTGTACGATCCATCTTGTAATGCTAGGTGACACATATGTGTCAGAATCGTGACAACACGCTTGGGTGGCTCAGAGAGCACACCCTTGACGCCCTTAAGCGCAAATTTTGTTCAGGAAACCCGTTCGAACACGTCCGCTACGCCTTCTGCGGTGCGCCGAATGGCGCGCGGCTCGTGGAAATTGCCGTTGACCTGGCTCTGGGCGATCACATGGGCGCGGAACCGGGCGAACAGAGCAGGGTCCGGGGCCTGGGGTTTGGACCAGAAGTCGGTCAGCGCCTGCTGATCCGTCAGACCGTCGAAGTTGAAGAAGGCGTCGCCCAACACCTTGACCGGCGTCTGGAACCCCAGGGCCGAAAGCGCGGCCGAAGAGTTGTTGACCACCATGCCCCGAGACGCGCGGCACAGCTGGGCCAGGTTTCCGCCGTCTATGAAATCAACCCGGCCTTGCAGCTCCCGCTCGATGACTAGGCGCCGCGTCACCGCCTCCAGGTCAATCAAGCCGGGATCCAAGGGGTGGTTCTTGATCACCAGCCGCGCCGCCTTTGGCGCATGGGTGGCGAAACTGGTCATCACCTCGGCGAGGAACGCCGTATTGTCGGCATATCGGGAATAGCGCAGCAGCTGGGCGTCGCCCTCCCGCTGAAGACAGGCGATGAAGAAGGGGCCCCGCGCCGCAATCACCTCCACATCGTTGCGTGACGGCGACTGAAGGGCCAGGCCGAAATATCGCCGGACGTGACCCAGGCACTGGCTGAGCGGAGAGGCGGTGTAGTGGTTGGCGTGGCGCGGAAAGAGAAAGCCCCCCACGGCCTGAGCCAGATGATAGGCGGTGATGTTGACCACATGGTGCGGCAGGATTCGCCCCACGGGTTTCGGATCAGGCAAAAGCGGCGCCGGCTCCGGATAGCCGTCCTTAAAACGCGGCAGGCCGCTTGAGGCGTTCACGCCGTTCTGTTCGACGGTGATCCAGTCCGGGCGGAAATAGCCGTTCTCCAACACCCAAACGCGTGGCCCAAGTCCTTCCGCCGCGGACAGAACCGCGCGATTGTAAGGGCCGCCCTCGCCGAACAGCAGAAGATCGGTGAAATCGGCCGTCAGTTCCGCCAGTCGCGAAGCCCAGACCTGGGCGGAGTGTTTGAACACCCTTCCCCCCGCTCGCGGCCAGTTCAAGGCGTCGCCCGCATTGAAGATCATTCGCTGGACGGTCGCGCCGCGGGCTTCGAGAGTCTGCGCCAAGGCGACGCCGAACGGCCCGAACGGCGCCGAGACGATAAGGAATCTCCGGCCATCCAAGCTTTGGATCGCACGACCTGGCCCGGCCTCCGCGCTGGTTCTTTGAGGCGTGGGGAAGACGGAGATTTCGGCCGCCCGCTGCGGCGTGGGGGTGCGAAGGCGAAGCTGAGGTCGAGGCGCGCTCATGACCTCTCCGCGAAGCCGGTAGCGCCTGCGCCGCCGGCCCAAGAAGGTTCGATTGGAGTGTCTTAAATCGACCATCTAAGGGGTTCCACGCCGTCTGGCCTGGCGATCATACAACGCCGGGTCGCCTCACCTCTCCGATCAAGTCGTCTGGCGCAAGAGAGATTGTTCGAGGGCTTTGTCGCGCTTAGCCGCATGGGGATCAACCCACTAAAGCTGAGCGATGGGGAAATTGCGGGGGCGGCTGAGGCAGGCGCACGAAGAAGCCGACGCCCGGAATGCAAGGGCGCCGGCTCTCCAACTTTACGCTGACAGACTTCCAAGAACGAGACCCGATCTGACGATGTCAGACCGAGTCTTGCCTGTCTTAGAAGTTGATGTCGATGGTGGCGCGACGGTTGAGCGGTTCGCGCACGCCGTCGGCGGTGGGCTTGGCCAGGGCGGTTTCACCCTTGCCGTCCAGGGCGATGACGCCGCCGTTGACGCCTTGGGCGACCAGGGCGTCCGCGACGGTGCGCGAACGACGGTTCGACAGGCCGACGTTATAGGCGGCCGAGCCCGAGGTGTCGGTGTAGCCGACGATCAGGACGCGGGTCGGACGGCCCGTCTTGGCGTAGTTGGCGGCCTGAGCGACCACCGAACGGGCTTCAGCCGTCAGGTCCGAGCGATCCCAGTCGAAATAGACCACGAACTGACGCGCGGCCGGGGTCTGCGGAACCGGCGGCGGGGGCGGCGGGGGCGGAGGCGGCGGGGGCGGCGGGGGCGGCGGAGGCGGCGGAGGCGGCGGGGCCGCTTCTTCGGCGCCGAAGCTGTAGCGCAGGCCCAGGGTCACGGTGTGCGACTGATCGTAGTCGCCGTCCCATTCGCCGAAGGCGGTGGCGCCGGCGCCCGTGCCGGCCGTGGTCGATTCCCACGAGGCGTCGCCCGTCAGATAGCGGTAGGTCAGGTCGATGTTGGCGCGGTCGCCAATGGCCCAGGCCAGACCGGCGATCGCCTGAGCGGCGAACTTGGTCGAGCTGTCGTCAATGGCGAACGCGGCGCCGCGGTTAGCGCGCAGATTGCCGATGGTGTCGACGTTGACGCGGTTCACGCCGGCGCCCAGGCCGACGAAGGGACGCACGCCCCAGGCTTCATAGCCGAAGTCATAGATGACGTTGGCCATCAGGGTGGCGGACTCGATGTCGCCTTCCGGCGAGAAGCAGCCGCCCGTCGCCGGGGTCAGGTTGCACAGGCCCTGGGTGCCCGAAACGGCGCGCACCTTGCCGATATCGCCCGAGCGGTAGCCGCCTTCGAGTTCGACGCGCCAGTTGGGGTTGAAGCGATAGCCGAGGCGAGCAAAGGCCGCCCAGCCGTCGTTCACTTCATAGTTCCAGTTCGCGCCCGTCGTCGACGACTCGGCGTTGATGTCGTCGATCATGTGGTAGCCGGCGTCGATCGCGCCATACCAACCGTTGGGATCTGCCGAGGCCGCGCCAGCTGAGAACAGCCCGGCGACAGCGACGGATGCGAGAAGTTTGAGCTTCATAGCTTCCTCGTTCTGTAAAAAATGCCCGAAGCCGAGCTGTCCGCCCGACGTTCAGGAGCCGAACGGCAGGCTGCGGCTGCGGTTCCCTCGCATCTGCGAACAATGTGGCGACTGTGGCGCCGTTTCAACACAAAAGACCTGTGCGCCGACGGCCCCTCGAGCCTCTCCGCTTGCCTTACCGCAGGGGGAGGCGCCTAAGTTCCGCCCATGAGGAAACACGGCCGCGCCTCCAAAGCGGCGAACGAAACCGGGAAGGACTCTCCATGCGCGAAGCCGTCATCGTCTCCACCGCCCGCACCCCGATAGGCCGGGCCTATCGCGGGGCCTTCAACGACACCCAGGCCCAACAGCTGGGCGCCCATGCCGTCAGACACGCGGTCCAGCGCGCCGGCGTCGAGCCGGCCGAGATCGAGGACGTGATCATGGGCGCGGCCCTGCAGCAGGGCTCGACCGGAACCAATGTCGCCCGCCAGGTCGCCCTGGCGGCCGGTCTGCCGTCTTCGGTTCCGGGCATGAGCCTGGATCGTCAATGCGCCTCGGGCCTGATGGCCATCGCCACGGCGGCCAAACAGGTGATCTTCGACCAGCAGAAGATGGCGGTCGGCGGCGGGCTGGAGAGCATCTCCCTGGTCCAGAACCAGTATATAAACCTGTACCGCGGCAAGGACGAGGCCCTGCTGAAGCTGGCGCCCCATATATATATGTCGATGCTGGAGACGGCCGAGGTCGTGGCCCGCCGCTACAACATCAGCCGCGACCGCCAGGACGAATACGCCCTTCAGTCCCAGCAGCGCACGGCGGCGGCCCAGGCGGAAGGGCGACTGGACGCCGAGATCGTGCCCATGACGACCACCATGCTGG
This sequence comes from Brevundimonas sp. Bb-A, assembly GCF_009394735.1. NCBI lineage: Bacteria > Pseudomonadati > Pseudomonadota > Alphaproteobacteria > Caulobacterales > Caulobacteraceae > Brevundimonas > Brevundimonas sp. Bb-A. Next base: position 306,662 of record NZ_CP045456.1, read on the forward strand.
TCACGGACAAGGCCACCGGCGAGACCGCTTCGAAAGAGGTGACCCTGTCCAAGGACGAGGGCAACCGGCCCGAAACCACTCTGGAAGGGTTGAAGGCGCTGAAACCCGTCTTCGGCAGCGGCGAGGCGATCCAGCAGGGCGAATACATCACCGCCGGCAATGCGTCCCAGTTGTCCGACGGCGCCTCGGCCTGTGTGATCATGGAGGCCGGCGAGGCGGTGAAACGCAATCTTCAGCCGCTCGGCGCCTATCGCGGCATGGCGGTGGCGGGGGTGGAGCCGGACGAGATGGGCATCGGCCCCGTCTACGCCGTGCCCAAATTGCTGAAGCGCCACGGGCTGACGGTGGACGACATCGGCATCTGGGAGCTGAACGAGGCCTTCGCCGTCCAGGTTCTCTATTGTCGCGACACCCTGGGCATCCCCGACGAGCTGCTGAACGTCTCAGGCGGCGCCATCTCCATCGGCCACCCCTATGGCATGTCGGGCGCCCGGATGACCGGCCACGTCCTGATCGAGGGCAAGCGGCGCGGGGCCAAATACGGCGTCGTCACCATGTGCGTCGGCGGCGGCATGGGCGCGGCGGGGCTGTTCGAGATTTATTAAGGCGCGGCCCCGCCCCATTCCAAATCCGTCATCCTCGGGCTTGACCCGAGGACCGGGCGTGGATCGGGCTGTGCATCGCCCTTGGCGCAAGTCGGCGGACCACCCGGCCCTCGGTCAAGCCCGAGGGTGACGGTGGCGCGGGATCAAACCTTCTCGCTGATCTTGATCGCCGCGCGGCACCCAGCCTTGATCACCCCGCTCAGCAGCCGATAGGCCGGCGCGTCGCGGCTGCCGTGCTCGACGGCGTGATCGTGGTGGGCCAGCTCCTCGTCCCGGAACTGTTTCAGCTCGGCCGCCAGGGCCGGGTCGCGGTCGCCGATCTCGGCGATCTGGTCGGCGTAGTGTTTCTCGATCACGCTCTCGACCGCCTCGGTGCAGGCGTGGGCCGCCTTTTCGCCGATCAGGGCCGTGCCGGCGCCCAGGGCCGAGGCGGCGATGCGCCACAGCGGCGTCATGGCCGTCGGCCGCACGCGGCGTTCGTTCAGCAGTCGCTCGAACCGGGCCAGGTGAACCGCCTCCTGATCCTGCATTTCGCCGAGGTCGCGCACGATGTCGCCGCGCGCCTTGCGCCCCTCGAACACGGCCTTCTGTGCGCGATAGATCAGGACCGCCGCATATTCGCCGGCGTGATCGACGCGAAGGATTTCGTCCATCCGCGCCCTGTCCGCGCCCAGGCCCGGGCGGGGCAGAGGAGTGTGCGGGGCGGCGCCAGTCATGGGGTCAGGCCCTTTCGAAGCGGGGGGCGCGGGCGTCCTTGGGGCGTTTGGTCGCCAGCAGGCTGAACCCGGCCAACGCCAGGGAGATCAGGGCGTTCCAACCGGCCATCGACAGGCCCAGCCAGCTCCAGGCCACGGAATCGCACATGGCCACCCTCTGGGCCGGCCCCGTGCCCAGGGCCAGGGCGGTCAGGCTCTCCAGATCGACCGACCCGCTGCTGACGCAGGTCGCCGGCAGGCTCCACCACTTGTATTCGCCGCCCATATGGAAGACGGCGGTGATCGCGCCCGTCGCAAACACGGCCGCCAGCAGGAAGGCGGCGATCCGGGGCGTGCCGCGTCGCCCGCCGCTCAGCACCGTCCAGGCCGTCGCCACGGCCGCCACGGCCACGGCGCCCCAATAGACCTCGCGCTGTTTCAGACAAAGGTTGCACGGCGCCAGGCCCGCGAACCGTTCGAACCCATGGGCCGCGCCCAGCATGGCCAGCGACGCGGCCAGGGCGAAGGCGGTCCACCAACGGGTCAACAGGCGATAGAGGCTTCTCATTGCGAAACGGTCTTACTCCGGTCCGGTCTCCGCGTCGACTTACAGAAGCTTCACCGCGATTATCAGGCCGACCAGCAGAACCAGGCCGGTCCCCGACCACAGAGCCAGGCGCTTTTCCACCTGGGCCAGCATGGCCTGGCCCCAGCGTTTCAGAATCCAGGCCTCCAGGAAGAACCGCCCGCCCCGTGTCACGACCGACGCCGCCATGAAGACCGGAAAGCTGAAGGCCGCCAGGCCCGAGGCGATGGTCACCAGCTTGTAGGGAATGGGGGTCAGCCCCTTGATCAATATGACCCACAGGCCCCACTGGGCGAACCACTGGCGGAAATGATCCAGCCCGTCGGCATGGCCCAGGAACCTCAGGATCGCCAGGCCGACGTCGGTCAGAAAATAGCCGATCGCATAGCCCAGCACGCCCCCCAGAACCGAGGCGATCGTGCAGACCCCGGCGTAGACATAGGCCCGCTCCGGCCGGGCCAGGATCATCGGCGCCAGCATGACGTCGGGCGGAATGGGAAAGAAGGAACTCTCGGCGAAGGAGACCGCCGCCAGGGCCGGCGTGGCGTGGCGATGGCGCGCCAGGTCGAACACGCCGTCATAAAGTCTGCGAAGCATGGAGATTTCCTCGAACCGCCCCGCCCTAGCAAGACCCGGTCTCGCCGTCACCCGCTGCGACACCGCAACGCTCGCGACTGAAGCGGTTGCGGTTTAAGCCCCTCAGATGACCGCGCCCCGCCCATCCCCCCAGGTTGATGACGTCAGCCACGACATCACCCGTCTGCTGCGTCGCCTGTCCGACGAGGGCGGCGAGGCCGGCCTGACCCTGGACGAGATCCGCGATCGGCTGGACGAGCGCGCCTACGGCCTTTTGATCCTGCTGCTGTCCATCCCCTGCCTGGTGCCGGGCCTTTACGGCGTGCCCCAGGTCGTGGGCGTCATCGTCATTCTATTGGCCGCACAGATGCTGGTCGGGCGCGAAGAGCCCTGGCTGCCCCGCTGGTTCCTGAAGCTGCGCGCCAAGGGCTCCTGGCTGAAGGCCATGGCCGATTTCGCCGAAACCAAACTGGGCTGGATCGACCGGCTGTCGCGCCCCCGCCTGCGACGCTTCGCCGACGGTCCGGGCGAGAAGCTGGCGGCGGTCTTCATGATCCTGGCCACGGCCACCATCGTCCTGCCCCTGACCAACACCGTCCCCTCCGTGGCCCTGGCCCTGCTGTCGGTCGGCCTGATCCAGCGCGACGGCCTGTTCGTCCTCGCCGGCTGCGCCGTCGCCACCGTGTGGCTGGCGATCCTCGGCGCGGTGGGGACCGGCCTTTTGATGGGCGCGGAATGGGCGACGCGGCTGCTGCCGGGTTAGGGTTCATCACGACCCCGTGGGTCTGCCTTGGCTCTGTCGTCATCCGCGACTAGGTTCCGCGCCAATCGGCGGCCCCTTTCGGTTAAGCCCGCCTCAGAACGCTACGCGGGAGACGCGCCATGAACGACATGACCCCCAACCCCCATCAACCGACGGCGGAACAGATCGACCGGGAGAACCCCCTGGGCGTCGACGGTTTCGAATTCGTCGAATTCACCGGCCCTGAGCCCCAGGCGATGATCGCGCGGCTGGAGATGATGGGCTTCACCAAGACCCATGTGAACCCCAAGACCGACGTGGTGCGCCTGAAACAGGGCGACATCTCCTTCCTCGTCCACCGCTCGCCAAAGGGCCAGGCGGCGGACTTCGCCAGGGATCACGGCCCCTCGGCCAACGGCATGGCCTTCCGCACCAATGACGCCAAGGCCGCCTATGAGGGGGCGCTCCAGCGCGGCGCCGTGGCCGCGACGGATGCCGACGGCGGCGCCCTGGGCGACTATCCCTATATCCTCCAGGGCATCGGCGGCTCGCTGCTGTATGTCATCGACCAGTACGGCGACGCCGGCTCCCTGTACGACGCCTGGGACGAGATCGAGGGCTGGGAAGAGGCCGAACGCAAGAACAACGTCGGCCTGGAGGTCTTGGACCACCTGACCCACAATGTCCGCCGCGGCCAGATGCGCACCTGGTCGGGCTTCTACAACTCGGTCTTCAACTTCGAGGAACAGAAGTATTTCGACATCAAGGGCAAGGCGACCGGCCTCTTCTCCCAGGCCATGATCGCGCCCGACCGCGCCATCCGCATTCCGCTGAACGAGAGCCAGGACGACAATTCCCAGATCGAGGAATTCCTGCGCCGCTACAACGGCGAAGGCATCCAGCACATCGCCCTGACCACAGAGAACATCTTCGAGACGGTCGAGGCCATGCGCGCCCGGGGCGTGGACTTCCAGGACACGATCGAGACCTATTTCGAACTGATCGACAAACGCCTGCCCAACCACGGCGAGGACGTGGAGCGGATGCGCAAGAACCGCATCCTGATCGACGGTTCGGACGAGGAAGGCCTGCTGCTGCAGATCTTCACCCAGGACACATTCGGACCGATCTTCTTCGAGATCATCCAGCGCAAGGGCAACGAGGGCTTCGGCAACGGCAATTTCCAGGCCCTGTTCGACTCGATCGAGCTGGACCAGATCCGTCGCGGCGTCATCAAGGTCGACGCCTGAATGAAGATGCGGCCGCCGACCTGGCTGCCCTGGCTCGGCCCGGCCCTTGCGGCCGGCGCCGGCGCCCTGGCCGGGCGTTTCTGGCTGGAGGGCGGCTTCTGGACGGTCCTGATCGCCGCCCTGATCTGCGGCTTCGCCCCCATCGTCGCCTACAGGATCTGGAAACGGCTGCACCAACGGGGGTGAGGGTTCCTGGACAGGACTTTGCGGGGAGCGGGCTGGATGGGTGTCTGCTGTCGAGGGTTGCGGACTTTCAGGCTATGGAGCCGTCAGCATAACAAAGGCAACGCCGTCCGATAGGTCAGCCTGCCAGCGACCACCACGAATGATCAGAATTCGGGGGAATCGTCGGCTTTGTCGTCTTCCCGACGAGTCTGTGTAGTCGACGATGAAGTCGAAACTTATTCGTTGCTCTGGCTGTATCCGGCCAATCATCCGTTCATGCATTAGGTATGCACCATAACAGAGGGCGAAGAATGATAGGCTGGGATCAATCGGAAAGTGGCGAACAGAGTTTTGCGAAGATCCGCTTCCTACCTGATCAACAAGGCTGAAAGCTTGGTCGGGTAACCGAAATCCGCCGATGATTTCACCATCTATCCTAAGAGACACACCAAAACTGTCATGGTCCACGGATAGCGTGGGAGCGTGATTAGCAATTTTTGATTGTGTGTCAGCGAAAATCGTTTCGAAATCTAGTTCGATCCGGACTGAAGCGTCGTATGCGGCCCCATTTCCGATGTTCCTTAAGAGAAAAAAGTAGTCAGTATCTCCGCCGTTCACATAAGCAGCCTTCTCCGTGGGTTTCTCCCAGAAGACTTCGCGTATAGAAGAAGATGCCATCTTTATCTGAAAGTGACGGGATGGGATAAGAAGTTGAGGCTCGAATTGGAATCGAACTTGCTTCCAAGCCAATCGGGCCGAGTAGGCAGCAACGCCAGCAGCTGCCACGGTCCCGGCGGCACTCAACATGTCGATCCAGGTCGAAGCGTCCATCGAAGCGATGCTACACGCCTGTGGACCAACTGTCTGCAACGGGTCGATTTGCGACCTAGCCCATCAGTTGCAAGGCGGTCCTGTGCGCACGGCGACGCCCTCTCACGTTGACGGGCCGTCCCATCGCCCAAACTCAACACTCTGATTTTCCCGCGTTTCCGTTTTTCTTCGGCCAATCGACCTGACACGCCCGAACGCGGCGTTACAATGCGACGGGCCGGCGCCTCTGAAGAAAGTGCACCAATTGCACCGTGTTTTGTCGCCGAAGGGGGACTTCACCATGCGCATCGCCTGTGTCGGACTGATTGCACTCTTTGCACTGTGTTTTTCCTCGGCCCAGGCCCAGGTCGAGGCCCAGGACGCCGCGCCGCGCTGGTCGCTGGCGATCCACGGTGGGGCGGGCGTGATCGAGCGGTCCAGCCTGACGCCCGCGCAGGACGCGGCCTATCGCGCCGCGCTGCAAGCCGCCCTGGACGCCGGTTCGGCCGTGCTGAAGAGCGGCGGCTCGGCGCTGGATGCGGTCCAGGCCGCCGTCCAGGTCATGGAGGACGATCCCCTGTTCAACGCCGGGCGCGGAGCGGTCTTCACCGCCGCCGGTCGTAACGAGCTGGACGCCGCCGTCATGAACGGATCGGACCTGACCGCCGGCGCGGTCGCCGGCCTGACCACCACCCGCCACCCCGTCGCCGCCGCCCGGGCGGTGATGGAGCGGTCGCCCCACGTCATGTTGATCGGCCCCGGCGCCGACGCCTTCGCCGCCTCGGTCGGGTTGGAGCAGGTCGATCCGTCCTTCTTCTTTACCGAGCGCCGCTGGCAGGGTCTGGTCAAGGCCCTGACCGAGGCCGGCCTGCCCATACCGGAACGCCCCGCCGGCGCCGCCGCGCCCGTCGACCGATCGGCCGCCCCCCACGCCAGCGTCGCCCCGCCCCTGAACGAGAAGAAGTTCGGCACGGTCGGCGCCGTGGCCCTGGACAGCCAGGGCCGCCTCGCCGCCGCCACCTCGACCGGCGGCATGACCGCCAAACGCTGGGGCCGGGTCGGGGACGCGCCGATCATCGGCGCCGGCGCCTACGCCTCCAACGCCGACGGCTGCGCCGTCTCGGCCACCGGCTCGGGCGAATATTTCATCCGCTCCACCGTCGCCCGCGACATCTGCCGCCGCACCGCCGACGGCGCGACCGTCCAGGCGGCGGCGGAGGGCGAAATCGCCGACGTCGGCTCGATCGGCGGCGACGGCGGCGTCATCGTCATGAGCCTGAACGGAACCCCCGCCTTCGCCATGAACACCTCGGGCATGTATCGGGGGGCGGTGTCTTCGAATACCCCGACCCGCATCGCCATATACGCCGACGAAGGAGACCCCCGTTGACCGATGACGAACTGACCGTGATGGCTCAGGAGGAGCTGGACGCCGCCTGCGCCATGCCCTTCGTCGAGCTGAAGAAGATCACCCCCTGGGGCGATGCGTTCGAGGGGTTCGCCCCCTCCGGCCGCACGGTCGAGGTCGAGCGCCGCTATCTGTGGGCGGTCGAGCCCGAAGGCGGCGTCATCGTCGAGGTCGAGGTGCGCGACCGCGCCGCCCGGACCGGCGCCGAGGCCCGCGCCCTGCTGACCCCTGCCGCCTGAGGGCTGTCGTTAACCTTTTTCTTGGCCCGGCTTCGCCGCTGCGGCATCATGGTTCGGCGAACAACGGGTCAGACAGGGTGCGGCATGTCGGCGAGCGTCTCCAACTATCCGCAGGATTTCCAGACACCCGATCCGGCGGCGTTAGAACCCGTTGACTCCACTTTGTTCCTTGGCGTCCACCCGCTGCTGCTCCTGCTGCTGGGGGCCCTGATCCTGGGTCTGACGGTCCTGGCCTGGCGGGCCGGCAAGGGCGCCACGACCACCCAGGCCGACGCCGCCGAATCAATCTGGCGCGCCATCGACCGCGCCTGCCACGCAGCCATGACCGCCAACAGCGACGCCCTGGTCGGCGCCGCCAAGGCCCTGCGCGCCACCTATGACGACTGTCTGGGCGCGGTCGTCGTCCTGGCCGAGGGGCCGTCCAAGCCGCTGAAAGCCGTCGATCACGCCCTGAAGGGCCGGATCAAGGAGACGGTCAAACCGAAGGAAGAGACGCCGCCGCAGGAGCCGACGGCCAAGTCCGACCAAGAAGCCCACCGTCCATCCCCCCCTCACCCCGCCGTCCCGGCCAATGTGACCGTGGTCTCCAACAGCCATGTGGTCATCAAGGGCGACCGGGTGGAGCACGGCCCCGCCGATGAATCCGGCCCCGCCCAAGCCCCCGGCGTCGCCGTGCTGGACAAGCCCCCCTACGCCCCGCTCCCGCCCCAGCCCGTCCCGCCGCCCGTTCCCGCCAAGCCGGTCGAGGAGATCGAGCGAGAGATGACAAAGGCCGAACAGCTGACCGCCTTGCGCGAGGCCGTGGCCCAGTTCAACGACCACTGGTGCCGCCGCAAGGAGCGGATCGAGGAACTGCGCGCCGCCCACCGCCAGCTGTCCACGCCGCGCCCCGGCGGCCAGACCCCCGGCCACGGCCGCAGCGTCCACTGATCCCTCCCTCTGTTCCCCCCGGCGCGATTTCGGTCTAGGCGTTGGGCATGAAACTCGCCTCGCTCAAGCACGGCCGCGACGGCCGCCTCGTGGTCGTCTCGCAGGACCTGCACTGGTTCACTGACGCCTTTCTGATCGCCCCAACCCTCCAGGCCGCCCTGGACGACTGGGACCGCTGCGGCCCCCAGTTGGCGGCCCTGGCCGAGAGCCTGGAGCATGAGGCCGTGCCGCGCGGCCGTTTCCACGAAAGGGACGCCGCCTCCCCCCTGCCCCGCGCCTATCAGTGGGCCGACGGCTCGGCCTATGTGAACCATGTCGAACTGGTGCGCCGCGCCCGCGGCGCCGAAATGCCCGAAAGCTTCTGGACCGACCCCCTGATGTACCAGGGCGGCTCCGACGGCTTCCTGGCTCCCCGCGATCCCATCCCGCTGGCCGATCCGGCCTGGGGCTGCGACCTGGAGGCCGAGATCGTGGTCGTGACCGGCGACGTGCCCCAGGGCGCGACGCGGGAGGAGGCCCTGGCCACCGTCCGCCTGGTCGGCCTGGTCAACGACGTCTCCCTGCGCAATCTGATCCCGGCCGAACTGGCCAAGGGTTTCGGCTTCGTCCAGTCCAAGCCCTCAAGCGCCCTCTCGCCCGTCTTCGTCACGCCCGACGCCCTGGGCGACCGCTGGAAGGACGGCAAGCTGCACGGAACCCTGTCGGTTCAGCTGAACGGCCAGGATTTCGGCAAGGCCGACGCCGGGGTGGACATGACCTTCGACTTCGGAACCCTGATCGCCCATCTGGCCAAGACCCGGTCCCTGTCGGCCGGGACGATCATCGGCTCCGGCACCGTCTCCAACCGCGACGCCGACGGCGGACCCGGCAAGCCGGTCACGGAAGGCGGCCTGGGCTATTCCTGCATCGCCGAGGTCCGCACGGTCGAGACGATCCTGCGCGGCGCGCCCGAAACCCCCTTCCTGACCCACGGCGACACGGTGCGGATCGAAATGCTGGACGATCATCACCGCTCCATCTTCGGTGCCATCGAACAGACGGTGGCCCCGCTTCCGGCCGGGTCCTGACGGGTGTAGGCTGCCCCACGTCGGCTTCCGGGGGGAGGCCCGGAGAACGACATGCCGCCTGAAAAACTGATTCCGCTTCTGGTCTTCCCGGCCGTCCTGGCGCTTGTCCTGCTGCGGAACCGGCGGCGGCGGCCGCTGAAGCTGAAGTTCATCTGGGTGACGCCTGCGGTGGTCCTGCCGCTGATCGCGCTTGGCCTTTGGGGTTCGACCCAGGCGCCCGGCGCGGTCCACGCGCCGTTCGGCCCCGCCGGCTGGGCGATCCTGGCCTTGGGCGGACTGTTGGGGGGCTTGGCCGGCTGGTATCGCGGCAAGACGGTGGTCATCGAAAAGGAGCCGGACGGCAGCCTCATGGCTCAGGCCTCGCCCCTGGGGCTGATCCTGCTGGTCGCCCTGTTCGCGGGCCGCACGGCCCTGCGCGACCTGATCGAAGGTCATGCGGCCCAGTGGCATCTGAACGCAATGGCCGTGACCGACGCCTTCCTGGTCTTCGCCATGGGGCTGATCGTCATGCAGCGCGTCGAAATCTACATTCGCGCCAAACGCATCCTCGCCGGCGGGACCGACGCCCATGTGGAGGTCGCGGCGCCGCCCGCCGCTTGACGGTGGGCCGACGCCGACGCCGACGCGGTTGAATTGCGGCCGAGGCCGGTATAGGAGCGGTGCCTTCGCGCCTGTGCGGGTGTGGTGGAATTGGTAGACGCGCTGGACTCAAAATCCAGTTCCGAGAGGAGTGTCGGTTCGAGCCCGACCACCCGCACCAAAGATCAGATCCGGCGGACGCCGCCGCAGCCGCGCCCGCCGTCTCTCTTCTCGTCTCTTCAGTCTTCGATCGGGGTCGTCCGACCTGCGCCCGCCCCTGCGCCCAGGTCCGCGCCGGTCACGGGGTCCGACTCGGGGTCCGACATGGTCCGGCTCATGAAGGCTTCCACCGCCTTGCCCGCCTTGGCGTCCATCTCGACCGTGGCGTGGCCGTCGCCGCCGTCCACCGCCATCTGCATCTCGCGATCGGACACCACCTCCCACTGCTCGCCCTCGTTCCAGGGACCGGAGGCGTCGCCCTCGCCTTGGGACATGTTGTAATATTTGTCGGCGAACTCCGGCCGGCCGGGGATCTTGCCGGGAGGGAAGTTGGCGGGGATGGCGTAGAGCGCCTTTTCGAACGACTTCTGGTGCGCCACTTCGCGCGTCATCAGGAAGGACAGGGCGTCCTTGATCCCCGGATCGTCGGTGACATTGATCAGTCGTTCATAGACGATCTTGGCGCGAGCCTCGGCGGCGATGTTGGAGCGCAGGTCGCAGGCCGGATCGCCGATGGAGTCGATATAGGCGGCCGTCCACGGCACGCCGGACGAGTTCACCAGGGCCGTGCCGCCGCCATAGAGGATCGACATGGTGTGGCTGTCTCCGCCGGAGGTCATGCTGGCGTAGAGATCCGCCTCTTCCTCGGCCGCCTCAGCCAGCTTGCCCTTGGCGCCGCGGTTCAGCATGGCGACGATGGAGCCGATGACTTCCAGATGGCTCAGTTCCTCGGTCGCGATGTCCATCAGCATGTCGCGCCGATTGACGTCCTCGTCGGCCAGGCCCTGGGTGAAGTAGCGCATGGCCGCCGCCAGCTCGCCCTGCGGCCCGCCGAACTGCTCCAGCATCAGGGTGGCCAGGCCGGGGTTCGGCTCCGCCACCCGCACCGTATACATCAGCTTCTTGTTGTGCATGAACATGGGTCAATCCTTGATTGCGTAGCCGATCAACGGCTGGGGTTTTCGCCGTCGCGTTTCAGACGCAGATATTTCTCGGTCAGGGTCGGCAGGCTCTCGTCGACCCAGCGGGCCATCCGCTGCTCCTCCTCCAGGGTCGCAGCGAGCGGATCGAGCGCTGAGGTATAGTCGCCGTGCCGGGCCAGGAGGATCAGCCCCTTGTAGACGGCCGCCTCATAGTTCTCGAAGGCGAAGTTGGCGAAGGCGTTCTTCAGGATCTCGTCCTCGGCGAAGACATGGCCCATGGCCGCCATTGATCCGCCCAGCGAAAGGGCGGCGTCCTTCAGGCCGGAAGGCGTCTCGTCAAACTGTCCCAGCAGCTGTTCCAGCCGGGTGATCTGCTGTTCGGTCTCGACCCGGTGCGCCGTCAGCTGATCGGAGACCTCGGTGAAGTTCTTGGCGCGTTCGATCTGACGGTCCATCAGGGCCAGGGCCTGATGTTCGACCCCATGGGCGTTCTTCAGTCCGGTCACGAACACCTCGCGCCAGACGTCGTCTGTCATCACAGCCATACATCCGCTCCTTGATTGGGATGCGGAGGTAACCGGACCTGCCGGCCGATGTTTCCGGGTGTCGAATAGCGGACGCGCCGGAACGATCGCCGCCGTAATGCGCGTGCCGGACGGCCGGACCTGTGATGTGGAAGGGTCGCCTCTGCGGCGCGATCGGGGCGGCGATTACGCCGGGCCGACACTGCACGGCCTGTACCGGAGCCAGTCAGGTTCGGCGCGTCGCCGCGTCGGAGCCAGTCAGGTTCGGAACAGGCCGTGGAAGATCGAGGTACGATACAGGTTCGACCTGCGAAGGCTTTTGCCACTAAGTCGCAGTGTTGAAAAGATGCTTTTGTGCTTAAGCAAGTGTTTCGTCGTCCCGCTCCAGGGCGCGTCGCAGGAATCCGGTCACATCCTTCAAAACCGGCGCCTTGGCGCGAAACAGGGGCGAGAAGCTCGCCACCAGATCGGCGTGATCCAGGCCGGGATAGAGCTTGGCCTCAGACCGGCCGCCGACGGCGCGCTGGCGCGCGTGCAGCAGGCGGGTGTCCTCGTCATGGACCACGACGTCCGCCGTGCCGTGGCCCAGCCAGATCGGCGGAGCGTCGGGGCGGACGAAGGTGATCGGCTGGGTCAGGGTCGGATCGGGCGCCCGGCCGAAGGCGTTGCGGGACGCCGCCACATCCAAGGGCAGAAAGTCGTAAGGCCCCGCCAGACCGGCCGCGGCCCGGATCAGGTCCGGCCGTTCGACCGCCGCCATATAGCGCCGATCCAGGGTGATCATCATCGCCAGATAGGCGCCGGCCGAATGGCCCAGCACGCCCAGGCGGCGGGGGTCGCCGCCGTGGTCCGCCGCCGCCTCGGCCGCTGCAGCCGTCGCGGCGGCGGCGTCCTGAACGAAGGCGGGAAAGACCACCTGCGGAACCAGCCGATAGTCCGGCAGGGCGACGACGAACCCCTGGGCCGCCAGGGCCTGCGCCGCCCAGCCATACAGGTCGCGCGACCCTGAATCCCAGCCCCCGCCATAGAAGAAGACCAGGACCGGATGGGGACCCGGCGCCTTGGGCGCATAGAGGTCCATGCGCTGGCGCGGGTCGTCGCCGTAAGGCAGGTCGCGCGCCACGCGACGCGCGCCGGCATCCCGCGGCCCCAGGCTGTTCAACAGGCCGAGCGGCGAAAGCGCCGGGGAGCTCAGGGGCGAACAGGCCGCCGCCACCAGTCCCAGGGCGGGCGCGAAAAGGCCCCGGCGCGTCATCTGATCCGATCCATGGACCTCAATACGCCCGACGAGGCGAATCGGCTCAATATCGTCGAGACTCTTTTCCGGAAGGCCCTAGCGCGCGCCGGCGATCAGCTGGCCGCAGTTGGCGTCCTCCGCCAGACCGGGATCGACGAAGGCGAACAGGGCCGTCACCGGCGCCGCCACCGTCGCCAGAAGGCCGGCCAGGCCGCCCTGGCTCGCCACAGCGCCGACGTCCACCCCGACGCGGGGCGCCGTCAGCGGCCCCTGTACGGTGATGGGCGCCCAGACCCGCAGCAGGCGCGGCTTCTTGGACTCGCCGTCGATCCGCAGATTCAGCGTCTCCTGCCCCAGGTCGATCGTCCCCTCGCCCTGCGCCAGCACCACATCGGTGTCGATGACCAGGGTCTTGGCGGCGGCCGTCCCGCCGCTGACGTTGAAATCGGCGACGGCGCAGCGAATCTGGGCGGTCGACTGATCTCCGCTCAGCAGCTTCAACAGACCCGCGCTGGCGTTGATGCCCAACAGTTCGGCGAAGGCGGCCCGCATCCGCCCGTCCGGCACGACCAGGCTGATCGTGCCCTTGGACGAGGCGGCGAACTGGTGGACCGAGGCGCCCGGTCCCTCCAGTCGGGCGCGGCCCAGGGCACGACCCGTCAGCGGCGGCGCGCCGTTCCGGGCGGGGACGATGGACTCCAGAGGATAGCCGCTCAGCCGCAGGTCGACGCGGCTGTAGGGCCGCGCCTGGGTGGCGTCGATCCGCGCCGTCCCGTTCAGCGCCCCGCGATTGAAGTCGAAGCTGATCGGATCGAGGTTCAAGATCCCGTCCTTCAGCTCGGCGCCCAGGTTCACCGCCCGCACGTCCAGCTCATTGGCCTTAACCGCAGCGGCGCGATAGGTCAGATGTCCGTCCATCTGGCGCAGCCGTTCGGTCTGGAGGGGCGCGTCCGGCAGCAGTTTTCCGCCCTTCGCCACGGGCGCCTCCGTCTCGGTTCCGCGGGCATTGGTGACGGTCCGCGCCCCCAGGACGGCCGCCAGGTCGTCGATGTCCAGTCGACGCGACGCCAGTTCGGCCTCGACCCGCAGCCGGCCGCCGCCCTGGACCCGCAGATCGCCGGACAGGTCCGACGCCCCCACCCGGCCGTCGAAGTCGTTGAAGGTCCAGACGGCCTCGTTCCGCTTCAGGGCGCCGCTCAGCCGATAGGGGGGCGTATTGGGCAGAGTCAGGCCCGTCAGCAGGTAGAGGTCCGCCAGATCGCGCCCCTCCAACGTCAGGGTCGCGTCGAACCGACCCAGGTCGAAGGGCCGGGTGACGGCGCCCGTAGCGGTCAGGCTGGAGCCCGCTCCCGCCATCCGGGCCTTGAAGCGATAGGGCCGGTCGCGGCGAATATTGACGAAGGGCCCGCCCTCGATCCGCAGCGTCAGAGGCGACCGGTTGACCGTCCCTTCGCCTTGCAGGAGGAAGCCCGCGTCGCCGTCTGCGCCTTCGTGCGCATCGACGGCCGCATCCAGGGTCATCTTGCGCCGCCGCTCTTCGAACACCAGACGCCCGTCGGTGATGACCAGCTTCTGAATCACCGGCAGTTTCATGCCTTGGCCGTCGTCGGCGTGGTCGGCGTTCAAAGCCCAGCTCTTGCGGCCGTCTTCGGCGGCGATCAGGACCACCTGGGGCCGGGTGAAGCGCAGCAGGGGCATTTCGACCTGGCCCGCCAGCAGGCGCCGTAACCGCACCGAGGCCTCGATCGTGTCGATCCGGGCCGTATCGCGATCGCGCGCCCAGTCCGGGCCGCCGATCTTCAGTCCCTGGACCCTGACCGAGGGGGTCCAGCTGAAGAGATGAACATTCAGATCGCCGTCGATGGCGATGTCGCGGTGATATTCCGCCGAGGCCCAACGGCCGATCGGTCCCCTCAGCCGGTTCCAGTCGAACCAGGCCAGAAAGATCAGGACGACGGCGATCAGAAACAGTGTCAGGCCGCCGGCCCACCATTCGGCAGGTCCCGGGCGGCGCACGGCGGCGTAGACGGGATCATTGCGCCTGATCCAGTCGCGCCCCTGGACGGCGCGCGCCTTGGCCGAGGCGGCGCCCGCGCCGATCCGCGTCCTTAAGGCGTTCCAGTTCAACATCTTGGGCAAGGGCCGGGGCTCCAGAAGCAGAGACAACGCCCCAAGGCGGTTTTGGCGCCGCCGCCCCTTTCGGGCCCGCCTCATACGCCTCGATATTGGTCCGTTTACCGCATATTTTTCGCAATAGCTTTACATTGTAGAAAATGCGCGCATATTTGGTCCGAGTCCTGACTTTAATTCAGGCCGTAGGAGGATGCCCGATGACCCGTTTGATCACCCCCGCCCTGATCGCCGCCGCCTTGATCGCGCCCGGTCTGGCGCACGCCCAAACCCAGCCCGAAACGCAGGATAAGCCCCGTCTTCAGGCCGTTCGCGCCGAGCTCGACCGCGCTCAGACGCGCAGCTCTGCCGTCCAGCCGGTGATGATCTGTGAAACCGACGCCGCCACCCGGCGCGCCTATCAGCGCGAGTTCGGCGCCGCCCCCGTCTTCGTCACGGCGGAGGACGCCATGGCCGCGCGCCGGGCGGGCGAACATTGGGCCGCGCCCCGTTGCATGACCGAACGGCAGTATGAGCGGCTGGTCTCCTCGACCCAGGACCGCGCCGGCCTCTAACCCCGCCGCGCCTTAAAAAAGGGGCGCGGCCTTTGCGGCTGCGCCCCTTCGTCGTTCCTGCGTCGTTCCGGCGCACCGCCCCTATTGGGCGGGGGCCAGGTGTTTGTTCAGCCAGCCGAACACCTCATTGTGCCATTGCAGGCTGTTGGCCGGCTTCAGCACCCAGTGGTTCTCGTTCGGGAAGACGATCAGGCGGCTGTCGATTCCGCGGCGTTGCAGGGCGGTGAAGGTGGACAGGCCCTGAGCCGTCGGAATGCGGAAGTCCAGGTCGCCCTGGACCACCAGCATCGGCGTCTTCCAGTTCTCGACATGGTTGGCCGGGTTGAACTTCTGATAGCCCTCCGGCCTGTCCCACGGCGTGCCGCCATATTCCCACTCGGTGAACCACAGCTCCTCGGTCGAATAGCCCATGCCGAAGGTGTCGAAGACCCCGTCGTGATTGACCAGGCACTTGAAGGCGTCCGACCAGTTGCCGGCGATCCAGTTGATCATATAGCCGCCGTAGGAGGCCCCCAGGGCGCAGGCGTTGGCGCCGTCCAGGAAGGCGTACTTCGCTTGAGCCGCCGCCCAGCCCTTCTGAAGGTCCTCCAGCGGCCGGTCGCCCCAGTGCTGGCTGATGGCGTCGGTGAAGGCCTGGCCGTAGCCGGTCGAGCCGTGGAAATCGATCATCACCACCGCATAGCCGGCGCCGGCGTAGGTTTCGGGATTCCAGCGATAGGACCAGCTGTCGCCGAACGAGCCCTGGGGGCCGCCATGGATCAGGAAGGCGACCGGATATTTGCGACCCTCGACATAGCCGACCGGCTTGATGACATAGCCGTGGACCGTCTCATTGTTCCAGCCGGGGAAGCTGAACTGCTCGTATTCCCCGAAGGCCTTGGCGTCCAGGGCCGGATTGGCCTGGGTCAGGCGACGCGGCGTTTCACGACCCAGATAGGTCTTGAAATACAGATCGCTGGGCGACTTCAGACTGTCCTGGGCGAAGACGAAGCCCGACGGCGTCTGCTGGAAGGCCGAGACATGGCCGGGTCCGGTGACCGGCGTCACCACCCCGTTGCGCGTATCCACCGCGAACAGCTTGGTCGAGCCGACGTCGCCGGCGGTCGTATAAAGGGTCTGGCCGTCGCGCGACCATTGCAAGGTGTCCGCCGAACGATCCCAGTTCGAGGCGATCTCGCGCTTCTGGCCCGACTGAACGTCCATCAGCACGATCTGATAACGATCGGCCTCAAAACCCGGACGCGCCATGGCGCGATAGGCCAGGGTGCGGCCGTCCGGCGAAAACACCGGGCCCGCGTCCCAGGCCGGATTGTCCTGGGTCAGATTGGTGAAGGTCCCGTCCCCGCTCAGGCCGTTGGTCTTCCACAGGTCGAAATTGGTGCTCCACGGCTCGCTCTTGCCGGCCAGACGCGCCGAAAAGACGATGGAGTCGCCGGCCGGGGTGAAGACGAAGTCGCTTTCGTCGCCGAACGGCTTGGACGGGGTGTCGCCGTCGAAGCCCTTGGTGACCCAGACCGGATTGCCGGTCGCCTGGCCGTTGCGGCCGATCGACTGGACGAACAGGTGGTTCTGGGTGTGGTCATTCCACGTGTCCCAATGGCGCACGAACATCCGGTCATAGACCTGGCCGGTCGACTTCCGCTCTGCCACGGCCTTGCCCATCTCGACCGAGGCGTTCAGGTCGGCCGCGTCCGGATAGACGGCCAGAGACACCGCCACCTTGTCGCCCGAGGGACTGATCCGATAGGCGTTCACGTCCAGCGGCAGATTGGTCACCTGCACCGGCGCGGCCGTCGGCGAGGCGATGCGCCACACCTGGCTGGTCCCCGACTTGCCCGACAGGAAATACAGATTGCCGTCGGCGCCCCAGCGGGCGGTGTTGGCGCCCTGGTCCGAAATGGCCAGCCGGCGCGGCGCGGCGTCCGGCGTTTCCAGGTCCAATATCCACAGGCTGCCGCTGCGGCGGTTCGCCTCCACATCCGTCGTCGTCACCGAATAGACGACGTAACGGCCGTCCGGCGACACCTGCGGATCGCCCAGCCGGTTGGCCGAGATCATGTCCTGATAGGTGAAGGCGTCAGGCGTCGCGGCCGGCGCCGGAACCGGGGCGGGCGGAACCTGGGCCAGGGCCGGAGCGGCGCTCATCAGGGCGCCCGAGAAGGCGACGGCCGCGCAGGCGGCGAACAGGAGGGAACGGTGGCGCATGAAGCAGTCCTCGCAAAGCTTGCAGCGGCGAGGCGTAGCACCCTCGTTCGCCGGGCGGAAGTTGCTGACAGCTCAGAAGTTAGCTAAGCTGCTTGGACCAAGGAGCGCGACATGACCACCGTCACCGTCCACCACGCCAAGACCCATCTCTCCAAACTGATCGCCGCCGCCGAACGCGGCGAAGAGGTGGTGATCGCCCGCGGCGACAAGCCGGCGGTGCGGATCGTGCCGTTCGAGGCGGCGAAACCTGAACGCAGGCGAGGTCGGCTGAAGGGCATGGGGCGTTTCGACGAGAGCTTTTTTGATCCGCTGCCCGAAGAGGAACTCCGCCTCTGGGAGGGCCGGGGAGATTGAACCTCCTGCTCGATACCCACGCCCTGATGTGGTGGGTTTGGGACGACGAACGGCTGTCGGGCGCAGCCGACGACGCCATCCGGAACGCTGACGCCGTCTTTGTCAGCAGCGTGTCGGCCATCGAGATCGCGATCAAGTTTCGCATCGGCAAGCTGCCGAACGCCCACGCCCTGGCCGAGCAGTTTGCGGACGTCATGCGTCGAGAGGGGTTCGCCGAACTCCCCGTGAGCTGGCGCGAAGCCAGCCTGGCCGGTCGGATGGCGGGCGAGCACCGCGACCCATTCGACCGGCTGCTGATCGCCCAGGGCCTGCTCAACGACCTGACCCTGGTCTCGAACGAAACCCTGTTCGACGGCTTCGGCGTGGCCCGGCTCTGGTAGGCTTGCTCCCTTTCGCCGAACCGGCGACAAGCGGTCGTCCATGAATTCCGCCGCCCTTCCCGTCCGCCGCTCGCCCCACATCGTCGATGTGCTGATCGCCGAGCGTGCGCCCCGTCTGACCGCCTCGCCGCTGTGGCCGGCGGTGCGCCCGCTGCTCTATTCGATCTTGAACTACAAGGCGGCCGTGCAGATGGCCGACGCGGTGCGTGACCGCTCGGGCTCCGAGAGCCTGGACTATGTGTCGGACCTGCTTCGGCTGAAGGTGACGGCGTCCCCTCTGGACCACCTGCCCGCGACGGGCCGGTGCGTCGTCGTCGCCAACCATCCGACCGGCATAGCCGACGGGGTCGCGGTCTATGACGCCGTCAAACGGCGCCGTCCCGACGCGGTCTTCTTCGCCAACGCCGACGCCCTGCGCGTCTCGCCGCGACTGGCCGAGACGGTGATCCCGGTCGAATGGGTTCACGACAAACGCACCCGCGAGAAGACCCGCGCCACCCTGAACGCCGCCAAGGCGGCCTTCGAGGCCGAACGCTGCGTGGTCATGTTCCCCGCCGGCCGTCTGGCCCGCGTCGGCGCCGACGGCCTGCTGACCGACCCCGAATGGGCGCCGACCGCCGCCTCCCTGGCGCGGAAATACGGCGCCCCGGTCGTGCCCATGCACGTCGCCGGCCCCTACAGCCGGCTGTTCCACCTGTTCGACAAGGTTTCGCAGGAGCTGCGCGACGTGACCCTGTTCCACGAACTGCTGAACAAGGCGGGCAAGCCTTTCGATATCCTGGTCGGCCGCCCCATCCCGCCCGAACGGCTGGACGTGGACGCCGTAAAGGCCACCGTAGCGCTGAAACATTTCACCGAACGCACCCTGGCCGTCGATCCAGACGCGGTCTTCCCATGAAGGTCGAACTCCCTGACGCCGAGGCCACCACCCGTCTGGGCCAAGTCATCGCCCCCCTTTTGGCGCCGGGCGACAGCCTGCTGCTGTACGGGCCGCTGGGCATGGGCAAGTCCACCCTGGCGCGCGGCCTGATCCGGACCCTGACCACGCCGGACGAGGAGGTGCCCAGTCCCACCTTCACCCTGGTCCAGTTCTACGAGTGCAATCCCCCAATCGCCCATTTCGACCTCTATCGCCTGACCCGGCCGGAGGAGGCGTTCGAGATCGGCCTGGACGAGGCCCTGGACGAGGGCTGCGCCCTCATCGAATGGCCCGAGCGGCTGGGCGAGGATCCGGGCCGGTTCTTGGGGCCCGACCGCCTTGTCATTGAGATTTCCGAACACGGCGACGGCCGTGTTGCGACCGTTTCCGGCGTAGGCCGGTGGGAAGACCTGATCGACCATGTCCGTCTCTGATCGCGAACAGCTTCGCCTCGACTTCCTGGCCGCCGCCGGCCTGGCCGAGGCTGCGCGCGCGCCTCTGCCGGGCGACGCCTCGACGCGGCGCTACGAACGGCTGACCCCGCCGGGCGGCCCCACCCTGATGCTGATGGACCAGGCGCCCGCCGCCGAGAGCCCGCCCGCCGATCCGGCCTGGACGCCCGAGCAGCGTCACGCCGCAGGCTGGAACGCCGTCGCCCGCCTGTCGGCCGGTCGGATCGAGGCCTTCGCCGCCGTCGCCGCCCATCTGAAGTCGCTGGGTCTGTCCGCGCCTGAAATCCCGGCCTTGGACGCGCCCAACGGCCTGGCGGTGCTGGAGGATTTCGGCGACGCCCTGTTCGCCCGCGTCATCGAGGACGGCGCCGAGGAGACGCCCCTCTATCTGACCGCCATCGAGGCCCTGGCCGCCCTGCACGAGGCCGGGACCCCGCCTGAGGTGCTGACCGGTCCCGGCGGCGACTGGCCGCTCCTGACCTATGACGAGACGGCGCTCCAGGGCGGGGCCGACCTGTTCGTCGACTGGTTGCCCCGTCTGGACGCGCGCGTCGCCTTCGACGCCGCCGCGGTGGCGGAATGGCGAGAGGCCTGGGCGCCGATCGTCGCCTCGGGCGCCGCCGGGGCCTCGGTCATGGCCCACCGCGACTATCACGCCGAGAACCTGATCTGGCTGCCCGAGCGTGAAGGCGCCGCCCGCGTCGGCATGATCGACTTCCAGGACGCGGTGCGCGCCCACCCGTCCTGGGATCTGCACTCCCTGCTTCAGGACGCCCGCCGCGACGTGTCGCCGGCGCTGGAGGCCGAGGCCCTGGACCGCTATTTCGCCCTTCGCCCCCAGGTGGACCGCGCCGCCTTCATGGCCGACTATGCCGGGCTAGCCGCGCTGAACGAGGCGCGGATCATCGGCATCTTCGCCCGACTGATCGCGCGGGACGGCAAGCCCCGCTACCGCCAGTTCCTGCCGCGCATGTGGCGGCATCTGAACGCCAATCTGGACCAGCCGGCCCTGGCGCCCGTCGCCCGCTGGTTTGATCGCCACGTCCCTGTCGAGGTGCGCGCATGACCCCGCCGAAAACCGCGATGGTGCTCGCCGCCGGCCTGGGCACCCGGATGCGCCCCCTGACCGACGACCGGCCCAAGGCCCTGGTCGAAGTGGCGGGCCGCGCCCTGATCGACCATGTGCTGGACCGGCTGGCCGACGCCGGGGTGGAGACGGTGGTCGTCAATGTCCACTGGTTCGCTGACCGGCTGGAAGCCCATCTGGCCGCGCGCGGACGCGGCCCCCGCATCCTCCTCTCCGACGAACGGGCCGAACTGCTGGAGACCGGCGGCGGGCTGAAGAAGGCCCGCCCCCTGCTGGGCGACGATCCGATCTTCGTCGCCAATATCGACAGCGTCTGGATCGACCGGGGCGACGCCTTGGCGGACCTCGTGCACCTTTGGAACCCGGAAACGATGGACGCCGCCCTGCTGTTGGCCCGCCGCGAAGGCTCCATCGGCTTCGAGGGCGACGGCGATTTCTTCCTGGCCGACGACGGGAGACTGACCTTCCGCGGCGACGCCCCCTCCGCCCCCTTCGCCTATATGGGCGTCCACATCACCCGCCCCGGCTATGCTGACCACGGGCCCGACGGCCCCTTTTCCTTAAGCCCCCTGTGGCGCAAGTCCGCCGCCGCAGGCCGTCTCTACGGCTGCGTCCTGGACGGCGACTGGATGCACGTCGGCGATCCCCAGGCCCGGGATGAGGCCGAGGTGAAACTGGCGGGATTGGAGTGAGCGCGTTCGATCCCTTCACGGCGTCCTGCCCCCGCTGGTACGCCGTCCCCGCCCACCGGCCCTTCCTCGAAGACCTGGCCGCCGGCGTCCTAGCCTGGCTGGGCGATCTGCCGCCCGAGACCCTGTCCGACGCCACCCTCCTTCTGCCCAACCGGCGCGCCGCCCGCGCCTTCACCGGCGCCCTGTCGAAACTCTCCCAGGGCCGTCCCATCCTGCTGCCCCAGGTCCGTCCTCTGGGCGATCTGGAGGAGGACGAGCCCCCCTTCACCCCCGGCGCCCTCGGCCTCGACCTGCCGCCCGCCATCCCCGCCCTGACCCGCCGGTTCGAGATGGCGCGGATGATCGTCGAACAGTTCGACGACAGCCTGACGCCGATGCGCGCCCTGGATCTGGCGGATGCGCTCGGCGGCTTCCTCGATTCCTGCCAGTTGGAAGAGGTTCCGAACCCCGAACGGATCGCGACCCTGGTCGACGGCGAAATGGCCGAACACTGGGAACGCTCGGCCGAGTTCCTGGGCCTGGCGGTCGAGGCCTGGCCCAAGCGTCTGGCCGAACTGGGTCTGGTCGATCCCTCCTGGCGCCGCGCCACCCTGCTGAGACGCCTGGCCGAACTGTGGGACCGCACGCCCCCGACCCAGGCCGTCATCGCCGCCGGCTCGACCGGCACCGTCCCCGCCGCCGCCGACGTCCTGGGCGCCGTGGCCAGAGCGCCCCTGGGCTGCGTCGTCCTGCCCGGCCTCGATCTCGATCTGGATGCGGCGGTCTGGGACCGGCTGGACGAACAGCATCCGCAGAGCGCGATGAAACGCCTGCTGGACCGGGTCGAGGTCGCCCGCTCCGACGTCCGCCCCTGGTTCGCCCCGACCCGGCCGCCCGCCGCTCTCGCCCGCGGCCAGGCCCGCCAGCGCCTGGTCAACGAGGCCCTGCGGCCCGCCGAGGCCACCGACGACTGGCGCCGCGCCATCCGCGACCTCCGCTCGACCGCCGCCGCGCGCGGCGAGGCCCGCGACCCCATAGCCGAAGGGCTGCAAGGCCTGTCCCTGCTGACCGTCCGCGCCGAGGAGGAGGCCGCCGCGGCCATCGCCCTGATGATGCGCGAGACGCTGGAAACCCCCGGCAAGACCTGCGCCCTGGTCACCCCGGACCAGGCCCTGGGCCGCCGCGTCGCCGCAAGACTGGAACGCTGGGGCGTGGTCCCGGATTCCTCGGCAGGCAGCCCCCTGTCGCGCCTGCCCGCCGGCGCCCTGGTCGATCTGTGCGCCCGCTGGATCGCCGATCCCGTCCAGCCCCATCTGCTGCTGGCGATCATCAAACACCCGCTGGTCCGGTTCGACCTGGGCGACGCTCCTCAGGCCGCCGCCGTCGCGGCGCTGGAAGAGCACGCCCTGCGCGGCCCGCGCCCCCGCGACTTCGCCGCCGTGCGCCGCCGTCTGCTGGAAGCCGTTCAGCCCGACCGGCGCGGCAAGGCTCCGCCCGAGTGGAAACGGGAACGCCTGTCGGCCGCCACCCGCCTGGTCGAGCGTCTGCAAACCGCCGTCGAGACCGCTACCGCCGTCTTCACCCCCGACGCAGACCTGAACGTCGCCGCCTCCGCCCTGACGCGCCTGATCGAGACCCTGGCCGGCCAGGACGCCTGGGCCGGTCCCGACGGCGAGGCCGCCGCCGCCCTTCTGTCCGGCCTGATCGAGGGGGGCGCCGCCCTGGGCCGTATCGACCGGGCCGACCTGGCCGAGCTGACCTCCTCCCTGGTGCGCGAGACCGTGGTCCGCACCGGGGGCGCCACCCATCCGTCTCTGCGGATCCTGGGGGCCATAGAGGCGCGGCTTGTGCGCGCCGACCGGATGATCCTGGCGGGCTTGGAGGAAGGCGTCTGGCCCCAGGCCGCGCCCACCGACCCCTTCCTGTCGCGCCCGATGCGCAAGGCCCTGAGCCTGCCCCCGCCCGAACGCCGCCTGGGCCAGACGGCACAGGACTTCGTCCAGGCCGCCTGCGCCGAGGAGGTGATTCTGGTCCACAGTGAACGACGCGGCGGCCAGCCTGCCGTCCGCTCCCGCTGGCTGTGGCGGCTGGAGATGCTGACGCGGGGGGCGGGAGTCGACCTGCCCCGCCCCAGCACCGTCCTGGACTGGACCCGCGCGCTCGACGCCCCTCCGCCCGGACCGCCGCGCTTCGCCAAACGGCCCGAGCCGCGCCCGCCGGTGCATCGCCGCCCGCGCAGCCTCTATGTCACCCGCATCGAACGCTGGGTGCGCGACCCCTACGCCATCTACGCCCTGTGGGTGCTGGGGCTGGAGGCGATGGAGCGTCCCGGCGCGTCCGCCGAAGCGCTCGCCCGCGGCGACGCCGTCCACGCCGCTGTCGAACGGCTGACGCTGGACTGGCCCCATGACCTGCCCGACGACTGCGAAACCATCCTGCACGACCATCTGCTGCGTGAACTGGGCGCGCGCGGTTTCGAGGATGCGGCCATGGCGCGCGAGGCGCCGCTCGCCCGCAACTGCGCCCGCTGGCTGACCGATTTCGAGCGCCGCCGCCGTGCACGCGGGATCGAAATCCTGGTCGAGCAACAGGGCGCCATGACCTTCGACGCCCCCGCCGGCCCCTTCACCGTCAAGGCCTTCGCGGACCGGATCGAACTGTCGTCCGACGGGGCGGCGGTGATGGACTTCAAGACCGGGGCGGCGCCGTCCGCCAAACAGGTCAAGTCCGGCTTCGCCCCCCAGCTGACCCTGACCGCCGCCATCCTGGCCGACGGCGGGTTCGCGGGCGCCAAGGGCCCGGTCACGCCCGACGAACTGACCTATGTCCGCGTGGTCGGGCGCAAGACGGCGGGCGAGGTCATCACCCGCGCCTCGGGCGCCGAGGCCGCCGACTTGGCCCAGGCGGCGCTGGAGGGGCTGAAACGCCGCGTCGCCCGCTTCGACGACCCGAACACCCCCTACGTCTCCTGGGCCGCGCCCCAGTTCATGGGCAATCAGGGCGGCAACTACGACCATCTGGCCCGCGTCTGGGAATGGTCGGTGATCGGCGACGGCGAGGACGGCGAATGAGCCTCTCCCCTCAGATCGTTGCGGCCGACCCGCGCCTGACCGTCTTCGTCACCGCCAACGCCGGCTCGGGCAAGACCACCACCCTGGTCAACCGGGTGGCGCGGCTGTTGCTGGATCAGGTCGATCCCGGCGCCATCCTGTGCGTCACCTACACCAAGGCCGCCGCCGCCGAGATGCAGGCCCGGCTGTTCGACCAGCTGGGCGGCTGGGCCGTGCTGGACGACGCCGCCCTGTCGCGTGAACTGGCCCGGCTGGACGACGGCGATCCGCAGACCCTCGATCACGCCGCCCTGTCCCGCGCCCGCAAACTGTTCGCCCGGGCGCTGGAGACGCCCGGCGGGCTTAAGATCCAGACCCTTCACGCCTTCTGCGAGAAGCTGCTGCGTCGTTTCCCGCTGGAGGCCGGTGTCTCGCCCCGTTTCACCGTTCTGGAAGACCAGGCCGCCACCGCCCTCAGCCATGCCGCGCGCGAGGACCTGGCCCGCGCCGCCGTCGGCGACCCGGACGGCCCTATCGGCCAAGCCTACAGCCATTTCGCCGTCGAACTGGACTGGCAGAGGTTCCAGGCTCTGCTGTCGATGATCGAGGCCAAACGCGCCGATCTGCTGGACTATATCGACCGCGCCGAGGCCGGGGCTGCGCCCGACCCCTACGCCCTCACCGGCGCCGAAACGGGCCGCGGCCCGGAAGATCTGGAGCGGGATTTCATCGCCTGGATCGACCCCGCCGAATGGAACCGCATGGCCGAGGCCATGGCGACCGGCTCGACCAACGACCGCAAGATCGCCGACGCCATGAGCGTGGCCGCCCCACCCTACGCCGGTTTCGCCGCCCTGGCGGGCGTCTTCTGCACCCAGGCGGGCGAGCCACGAAAGAGCATGGGCACCAAGTCGGCGCCGCAAGGCGCGGTCGGCTGGCTGCTGGACCTCCAGACCAAATACCTCGCCACGCGCGAAGCCCTGCGTAAGGCCAAGGTCGCCGACGACACGATCAAGGTTCTGACCCTGGCCCGCGCCCACGCCGCCTTCTACGAGGCCGCCAAGGCCCAGCGCGGCGCGCTGGACTTCCCCGACCTGGTCGCCCGCGCCGCCGCCCTTCTGACCCGCAGCGGGGCCGCCGCCTGGGTGCTGTACAAGCTGGACGGCGGGGTCGATCACGTCCTGATCGACGAGGCCCAGGACACCGCTCCCGACCAGTGGGCCATCGTCCGCGCCCTGACCGGAGAGTTCTACTCCGGCCAGACGTCGGGCCGCACCGTCTTCGCCGTCGGCGACGAGAAACAGTCGATCTACTCCTTCCAGGGCGCCCGGCCGGAACGGCTGCGCCAGGAGCGGGCCGACTTCCTGGCCCTGGCCGAGGGCGCCGGCGAGCCCTTCGCCGGGCCGGAGCTGAACACCTCCTACCGCTCGACCGAGGAGGTGCTGGCCTTCGTCGACGCCGTCTTCGCCGATCCCGACCGCACCCGCGCCCTGACCGGCCCCCAGGGCGACATCGCCCGCCATATCCCCGCCCGCATCGGCCAGCACGGCGCCGTCGACCTGTGGCCCCTGTTCCTCGACGAGCCCGCGCCCGAGACCGACGCCTGGGATGATCCAGTCGATCAAGAGAGCGCCGGCAGCGCCCGGAAACGCCTGGCCCGCGACCTGGCCCGCGAGATCCGCCGTCAGGTCGAGAGCGGCCTGGCCGTCTTCGACAGCCGAACGCGGGATCTGCGCCCCACCGGCTACGGCGACTACATCGTCCTGGTCCGCCGCCGCGACGCCACCTTCGAAGAGATCATCCGCGCGCTTAAGACCGAGGGTGTCCCCGTCGCCGGCGCCGACCGGCTGAAACTGTCCAGCCATATCGTCTTCGACGACCTGATTTCGCTGGCCCGCTTCGCCCTCTTCCCCGACGACGACCTGTCCCTGGCCGAGGTGCTGCGCAGCCCCCTGTGCGACTTGGACGAGGACGGCCTCTACGCCCTCGCCGGGCGCGAGAACCGGAAAGGCGGCCAGCTGTGGCGCGACCTGCGCGACCGGGCGCACGAACGCCCCGAATGGACCCGCGCCCGCGACACGCTCCAGGCCGCCATATCCGCGCGCGGCGGCGACCCGTTCGCCTTCTTCTCCCAGGCCCTGAACCGCGTGGACGACACCGGCCGCTCCGGCCGCGCCCGCGTCCTGGCCCGGCTGGGCCGCGAGGCGGAAGAAGCCGTTGATGAAACCCTGAACCAGGTCCTGGCGGCCGAGAACCGCGGCGCGATCGATCTGGAGACCTGCCTCGCTCAGCTCGAGGCCGCCGACGTCGAGGTGAAGCGCGAACTTGAGGGGGCGCGCGGCGAGGTCCGCGTCATGACCGTCCACGGCGCCAAGGGGCTGGAGGCGCCGATCGTCATCCTGCCCGACACCACCATGAAGGCGAAGGCCCAGGGGCCGTCCCTGATGCCCGCCGTCACGCCCGAGGGCGAAGGCGAAGCCTGGCTGATGGCGCCCGGCTCGGCCCGTGACGACTGCCCCGCCTCGGCGGACGCTCGTGCCGCGCGCCAGGCCCGCACCGACGACGAGACCCTGCGCCTGCTCTATGTGGCCCTGACCCGCGCGCGGGACCGCGTCATCGTCATGGGCCGCGCCTCCAGCCGGGGCGCCGAGGCCGGCAGCTGGTGGTCGGTGATCGAGGAGACCTTCGACCGGCTGGGGGATCAGGTGCGCGAGGTGGAGAACGGCGTCCGCCGCTTCGGCGTCGATCCCGAACATCGCCCGACCCAGGCCGCCGCGACCGCCTCCGCCGACGCCCTGCCCGCCTGGGCCGCAGTGCCGCCCCCGCCCGACGCCGCCGCCCGCTTCGCCTCGCCGTCGCGGATGGAAGGCCAGGTCCGCATCCCAGCCCCCTCGCCGCTCGCCCGCAGCGCGGCGGGCGGCGCGGCCCTGGGCCGGTTCCGCCGCGGCGACCTGATCCACCGGCTGCTGGAGCGCCTGCCCGAGATCGCGCCCGCTGATCGCGCCGACGCCGCCCGCCGCCTTCTGGCGCGCGAGACCGATCTGGACGAGGCCCAGCGCGCCGAAATGATCGCCGCCGCCTTCTCGGTGCTGGACGACGCCCGTTTCGCCCCCGTGTTCGGCCCCGGCTCCCGCGCCGAGGTCGCCCTGACCGGCGCCCTGGCCGGCCCCCCGGCCGGCCTATCGAACGTGGCGATCAACGGCCGGATCGACCGACTGGTGGTCACGCCCGATCGGGTGCTCGTGATCGACTACAAGACCAACCGCCCCGCCCCCGACGCCCTGGACCGGGTCGATCCCGCCTATGTGCTTCAGGCCGCCGTCTATGTCGCCGTGCTGAAACGCCTCTACCCCGACCGCCCGGTCGAGGCCGCCCTGGTCTGGACCGACGGACCCAAGCTGATGCCGATCCCGCAGGCCATGCTGGATGCGGCGTTGGCGGACAGTTGAATTGCCCGCGATTCGCTCCCACATCTGCCTCCGAACCCGGACAGACCGGACCATCTCAACATGCGCTCAAGCCGCTCGCCCCTACGGGCCCGGCGACCGCGCCCCAGGGAGCCATTCATGGCGACAGTCAAAGTCACGGACGAAAGCTTCGACGCCGACGTCCTGAAATCCTCCACCCCCGTCCTGGTGGACTTCTGGGCCGAATGGTGCGGCCCCTGCAAACAGATCGGCCCGGCCCTGGAACAGATCGCCGACGAACTGGGCGGTCAGGTCACCGTCGCCAAGATCAATATCGACGACAGCCCCATGACCCCGTCCAAACTGGGCGTGAAGGGCATCCCCACCCTGATGCTGTTCAAGGACGGTCAGATGGCCTCGATGAAGGTCGGCGCCATGCCCAAGGGCAAGATCGTCGAATGGCTGGCCGAGGCGGGCGTCAAGGCCGACGCCGCCTGATCTCGGACGAAATCTGAACGACAGACGCCCGCCGGTTCCGACCGGCGGGCGTTTTTGCTAGAAGGCCGCCTATGAGCGACGAAACCCCGCCCGACGACACCCCGGACGACATCCCCGGCGAAACCCCGGTTCAGAAGGCCCTGCGCCTGAAGACCGCCAAGCTGGAGGCTCGGCCCAAGCCGCCGCGCGGCGGACGTTTCCAGCGCGAGCAGGCCGCCCGCATCGCGGCGGGCAAGTCCAAACCCTGGATGACCCGCTAAACGGGCCAGGTCTCCGGGCTGGCGCCCAGCACCTCGCCCGCCAGATACAGAGACCCGCAGATCGCCACCCGGCCCGCACCGAACCGCAAGGCAAGGTCCAGGGCCTCGCCCACCGAGCCCGCCGGGGTCGCCGCCAGCCCATGGCCGCGCGCCACGGCCGCCAGGGCCGCAGGTTCGGCCGCCGCCCCGTCGAAACCGACGGTGAAGACCGTGGCCTGGCTGTCCTTCAAGGCCGCGAAGAAGCCGCCGGCGTCCTTATTGCCCAACATGCCGCAGATCAGGGCCAGGGGGCGCGGCGCCCGCGCCTGCCGTTCGGCGAGAAAAGCCGCCAGCGCCCGTCCGGCATGGGGATTGTGCCCTCCGTCCAGCCACAGCTCCGCCTCCGCCGCCTTGGCCGCCTGCCCATAGGGTCCGGTCGAGATCCGCTGCAGCCGCGCCGGCCACCGCACGGCCTTCAGCCCTTCGATGATCGCGCTTTCCGGCAGATCCAGCTCCAGGGCGGCGGCTATGGCGACGGCCGCATTGTCGATCTGGTGCGCCCCCGCCAGGGCGGGCGCCGGCAGGTCCATGAACAGGTCCGCCGTCTGGAAGGCCATGCCGCCCCGCTCGGCCCAGGCGTCGAAATCCACCCCCAGAACCGTCAGCCGCGCATGGACGTCGGCGGCCCGGCGTTCGATGGCCTTGAACGCCTCCTCGCGCTGGCGCCCGATGACGGCCGGCGCCCCCGCCTTCAGCACCCCGGCCTTTTCCGAGGCGATCCCGGCCAGGTCCGTGCCCAGAAACTCGGCATGATCATAGTCGACCGGGGTGATCACGCTCAGCAGCGGCCGTTCGATCACATTGGTGGCGTCCAGCACCCCGCCCAGGCCGACCTCGATCACCGCCAGATCGGCCGGGGTCTCGGCCATGGCCAGGAAGGCGGCGGCGGTGGTGCTCTCGAACACGGTCGCCTCGCCGGACACGGACTCTATCCGATCGAGGACGGCGTTCAGATGATCGTCCTGGATCAACCGCCCCGCCAGCCGAATCCGCTCGTTGAACCGCACCAGATGGGGCGAGGTATAGGCATGGACCTTCAGCCCCGCCGCCTCGGCGATGGCCCGGATCAGGGCGACGGTCGACCCCTTGCCGTTCGTCCCCGCCACATGGACCACGGGCGGCAACCGGTGCTGCGGATCGCCCAGGGCCGCGCACAGGGCGCGCATCCGGTCCAGCGACAGATCGATCCGTTGCGGATGCCGCGCCCGGAGACGTTCCGAGATCGGGTCCAAGGCCGTCAGGCCGCCAGGCGGTTTCCGCCCATCAGCATGGACAGGATCCGGCCCAGGACTTGGGGCAGATCGGCGCGGGTCACGACCCGGTCGACCATGCCCTTCTCCTGCAGATATTCGGCGCGCTGGAAGCCCGGCGGCAGTTTTTCGCGGATGGTGGCCTCGATCACGCGCGGACCGGCGAAGCCGATCAAGGCGCCCGGCTCGGCCAGATGGACATCGCCCAGCATGGCGTAGGAGGCGGTCACACCGCCCGTGGTCGGGTCGGTCAGCACCACCACATAGGGCAGTTTCGCCGACTTCAGCTCTTCTATGGCCAGGGTGGTGCGCGCCATCTGCATCAGCGACAGGGCGCCTTCCTGCATCCGCGCCCCGCCGGCGGCGGTGAAACAGACCAGCGGAACCTTGCGGGCCACGGCCTCGCGCGCCGCCTTGATGAAGGCCTCGCCCGCCGCCATGCCCAGCGACCCGCCCATGAAGGTGAAGTCCTGAACGATGACCACCGCCTTCTGACCGCCGACCGAACCCCAGCCGATCGCCATGGTGTCCTTGCGCCCCGCCGCCTTGCGCGCGGCGTTCAGCCGGTCCTTGTAGGACTTGCCGTCCGAGAACTTCAGCGGATCCTCAGGCACGTCCGGCGTCTCGATCGTATCATAGACGGCGCCGTCGAAGGTGGCCTTCAACCGCGTCGGCGCGTCGATCCGCATATGGCGGCCCGACGGCGTCACCCACAGGGCGGCCTCCAGGTCCGAGCGGTACAGCATCTCGCCGGTGTCGGGGTCCTTGACCCACAGATTGTCGGGGGTGTCGCGGCGCGACACGATCTTGCGGACGCCGGGCGCGAAACGGCTCAGCCAGCCGCCGCGCTTTTCCTGGGGTTTGTTCTTGTCGACCATGGGCGGGCTCTTAGACGGTTTCCGTCACGGAAGCACTAGTCACCGATCGAACCGCGTCGCCCAGCGCCTTGACCCGGGCCAGCACCCGCGGCGCGGCAGGCTCATTGGCCTCCAGAGCGGCGGCCACCTCGTCCACCAGGGCCGAGCCGACCACCACCGCATCGGCGACGCGGGCGATCTCGGCTGCCCGCTCCGGCGTCTTGACCCCGAAGCCGACCGCGACCGGCAGGCCCGAGGCCTTGCGCACCCGCTCCACCGCCGGCGCCACGACGTCGGCGTTCGCTTCCTTGACGCCCGTCACGCCAGCGACGGCGACGTAATAGACGAAGCCCGAGGTGCCCTGGACCACGATCTTCAGCCGGTCGTCGTCCGAGGTCGGCGTCGCCAGGCGGATCAGCGAGATCGAAACCTTGTCCAGCGCCTCGATCAGCGGCGCGGCCTCTTCCGGCGGGCAGTCCACCACGATCAGCCCGTCGATGCCGCACTCGGCCGCATAGGCGGCGAAGGCGTCGTATCCCAGGCTCTCGATCGGGTTCAGATAGCCCATCAGTATGATCGGCGTCGTCTGGTCGTCCTTGCGGAACTCCCGCGCCAGATCCATGGTCGAGCGCAGGCCGAAACCCGCCGCCATGCCTCGGATCGCCGCCCGCTGGATCGGCGGCCCCTCGGCCATCGGATCGCTGAACGGAAAGCCCAGTTCGATGATGTCGGCCCCGGCGGCAGGCAGCCCCTTCAGGATCGCCAGCGCCTCTTCGCGCGACGGATCGCCCCCCATCACATAGGGGATAAAGGCCGCCCGGCCCTCGGCCTTCAGTGCGGCGAAACAGGCGTCGATACGGGCGGTGGTCATTGGGTCGATGCGTCCGAAGCAGGCTTCTCGGCGGCGGCGGCCTGCCCGCACACGTCGCCCGGAATGGTGGCGAAGCCCAGATAGGCGGGCAGTTCGGCGACGGCGACCCTGGCCGCGTCGTAGAAGGCGACCATCTGCATACCGTCGCAACCGCCGCCCTCGCGACGCTTGATCAGGACGACGCGGTTCTCGTCGCCGCCCGCCGCCAGCCAGTTCTTTGTCGCCAGATCGGCGATATAGGCGTCGGCCAGGGCGCCGACCTGACCGAGGGGCGCGGTCACGCACCAGGCGCGGCCCGCCAGATTGTTCAGACCGCCGCAATCGGGCGACAACTGCGCGCCGGGCAAAAGGCCGACATCGGCCGATTTAACGTCCACCGGCGTCTGGGCCTGAACGGCGGTCGAAAGGCTCAGGGCGGCGGCGATCGCCGACAGGCTGCGGATCACAATTCCACTCCCAGATGACGGGCGACCTGGAAGATGTCCTTGTCGCCCCGGCCCGACATCAGCAGGACGACATCGCCGCCCTTGCCGACTTCGCGCGCCACTTCGCCGGTCCGCGCCAGGGCGTGGGCCGGTTCCAGGGCCGGAATGATGCCTTCCAGCTTAGAGCACAGCTGGAAGGCCTCCAGCGCCTCATTGTCGGTCGCCGAGCGATATTCGGCCCGGCCGATGTCGTGCAGCCAGGCGTGCTCCGGCCCGATGCCGGGATAGTCCAGCCCGGCCGAGATCGAATGGCCCTCGACGATGTTTCCGTCCTCGTCCTGCAACAGATAGGTCCGGTTGCCGTGCAGAACCCCGGACCGCCCGCCCTTCAGCGAGGCCGCGTGGTCCGGCGTGTCCAGTCCGTGGCCCGCCGCCTCGACCCCGATCAGCCGCACGCCTTCGTCCTCGATGAAGGGGTGGAAGGCGCCGATGGCGTTCGATCCGCCGCCGATACAGGCCACGACGGCGTCCGGCAGCTTGCCGAACTGAGCCTGGGACTGGCGCTTGATCTCCTTGCCGATCACCGACTGGAAGTCGCGCACCATGGCCGGATAGGGGTGCGGACCCGCCGCCGTGCCGATGATGTAATAGGTGTCCGAGACATTGGTCACCCAGTCGCGCATCGCCTCGTTCATCGCGTCCTTCAGGGTCGCGGCGCCGGCGGTGACGGGGAAGACCTCGGTCCCCAACAGACGCATGCGGAAGACGTTCGGCTGCTGCCGCTCCACATCGACCGCCCCCATATAGACGGTGCAGGGCAGGCCGAACCGCGCCGAGACGGTGGCCGAGGCGACCCCGTGCTGGCCGGCGCCGGTCTCGGCGATGATCCGGGTCTTGCCCATGCGCCGGGCCAGCAGAATCTGGCCCATACAGTTGTTGATCTTGTGCGCGCCGGTGTGATTCAGATCCTCGCGCTTCAGCCAGATCTTGGCCCCGCCGAAATGTTCGGTCAGCCGCTCGGCGAAATACAGCGGGCTCTCGCGACCCACATAGTGGGTCAGATAGCCGTCCAGTTCGGCCTGGAAACTGGGGTCCGCCTTGGCCGCCTTATAGGCCGCATCCAGCTCATGGATCAGCGGCATCAGGGTCTCGGCCACGAACTGCCCCCCGTAAGGCCCGAACCGTCCCTGCGCGTCCGGCCAGGCATAGGCGTTGGACAGCGGCTGGGCGGGATCAGGAGCTTGGATGGGCGTTTGAGCGTTCACGGTTTCGACTTTCACGCGGAGAGGCGTCGTAATTACGACCGGCGCGCGTTTTGGATGAAGGCCGCGATCCGGTCGGCGTCCTTAACACCCGGCGCGCTTTCGACGCCAGAGGAGACGTCCAGCATCGGCGCCCCGGCGAGCCGCAGCGCCTCGGCCACATTGTCGGGATTTAGCCCCCCCGCCAGGAACCACGGATGACGGAAGGCCCGATCCGCCAGCAGGGTCCAGTCGAAACTATGCCCCACCCCGCCCGGCAGGACCGACCCCTCCGGCGGCTTGGCGTCGAACATCAGATGATCGGCGTGATAATCCCATTCGTCGGCGGCGGCGAAGTCGTCGCCATGGCGGATCGGCAGGGCCTTGATCACCCCCGCCCCGGTCAGGGCCCGCACGGCTTCCGCCCGCGCCGGGCTCTCCGCCCCGTGCAGCTGGATGAAGTCCGGCCTCAGCGTCCGCGCGATCTCTTCCAGCAGGGCGTCGTCCGGATCGACCGTCACCGCCACGATCTTCGCCCGCCCCCGCGCCCGCTCGAACAGGTCGGCGGCGGCCTCGGGCGCGATGTGACGGGGACTTTTGGGAAACACCACCGCCCCCACGAAATCCGCCCCGCCGTCCAGGGCGGCGTCCAGGGTGTCGGGCGTCGTCAGGCCGCAGATCTTGATCTTGATCGTCATGGGACGATCACCGTCAGCCCTATGTCGGTGGCGACCGTGGCCATGTCCTCGTCAAGAGTCGCCAGGCTGCAGCCATGCCTCGCCGCCAGCGCGAGATGAAGCGCATCGGGAGCGCGCAATCTCACGTCGTTTTTCACCAGGCGCCGCGCTTCCACCATGTCACCGTCAACCACAGAAAGGACGACCCTGCCTCTCAACCATTGGTCCAGTTGCAGTTCGAACTCGCGCCGATCCCTGTCGCGCAGATTGCGCATACGAGTCTTCACCGCCAAGGCGGAGGAAAACTCTGTGAGAGCCCAACTGCTCATGACGAAGGCATCGACACCCGCGATCCAGACCGACGCCCGCTCAGTGTGCTTGTCGGTCTGAAACAGGGACATCAGGACGCTGGTGTCCAGATAGACGGTCAAATCTCTTCGTTCCGCATCCGGCGCAAGAGAGTTACGGAGTCCATCTCGGCTTCAGACTTGATCCGCACACGTTTCAGCCAGTCCATGTCCATCGGCCCTGACGTCGGCTCGACCTCCTGCGCCGGCTCCAGTCGCGCCACAGGCACGCCGCGCCGTGTGATGGTCACAACCTCGCCCGCCAGCATGCGGTCCAGCAGCTTGGGCAGGTTGTTCTTGGCTTCGGCGACGGAGTAGCTGGACATGGCCATCAAGATAGCCATCTGACCGTCCAATGTCCAATCAGTCGAAGATTAGCGCGATCTCCTCTGGCGTCAGCAGCCGCCACTGCCCCGGCGCCAGATCGGCCGGCAGCGTCAGCCCACCCAGCCGCTCGCGATGCAGGGTCTCCACATGGTTGCCGACGGCGGCGAACATGCGGCGCACCTGGTGATAGCGTCCCTCCGTCACCGTCAGCAGGGCCTCGGTCGGGGACACGACCTCCAGCACGGCCGGCGCCAGCGGCTTGTCATCCCCCTCCAGCACCAGTTCGCCCGAAGCGAACAGCGCCCCTTCCGTCCCCGTCAGCGGCCGGCCCAGACCGGCGCGATAGACCTTGGCCACATGGCGTTTGGGGCTGATCACCCGGTGCAGCAGGTCGCCGTCGTCGGTCAGCAGCAACAGGCCGCTGGTCTGTTTGTCCAGCCGGCCGATGGTCGAGATGGCCGGATCGCGCCGCCGCCACCGATCCGGCAGGATGTCATAGACCAGCGCCCCCTCCTCCTTGTGGGAACAGGTCATGCCCAGCGGCTTGTTCAGCAGGATCACCAGACCCTGGACCGGGTCCAGCGGCTCCCCGTCGATCTCCATGCGGCTCGGCAGGTCCGGCGTCACGGCGATCCGCCTCGACACGTCGGTCAGATCCGCGCCGTCCAGCAGGATCCCGCCCGCCTTGGCCATCCGCGCCATCTCGGCCCGCGACCCGTAGCCCATCGAGCCGAGCAGGCGATCGACGCGCGATGTGGGGGTCTTGGTCATGCCGCACCCCCGACACCCGTCATCCTAGGGCTTGTCCCTAGGATCCAGACTCCCGGTGCGTCGGCAGACAGCACTCCCGTCGAACACCGGGAGTCTGGATCCTCGCCACAAGGGCGAGGATGACGGCTCAGAGAAGAGCGCCTCATTTCACCGCCTCGAACAGCTTGTACCCGCCTTCGTCGGCGACCAGTCGCACCCGGCCGAAGGCGGCGTTCAACTCGGCCTCATAGGGCAGATGCCGATTGGCCACGATCCAGGCGACCCCGCCCTTTTTCAGCAACTCCGCCGCCTTGCGGATAAAGGCCTGGCCCAGCCGTCGATCCTCGGCCCCGCCGTCGTGGAAGGGCGGATTGCTGACGACGAAGTTCAGTTCGCCCGCCGCAGCCAGCGTCCGCACATCGGCCCATTCAAAGCTCGCCCGTGGGTCTTCGACATTCTTCCGCGCCGCCTCGACGGCTCGGCGGTCCAGGTCGATCAGCCGCAGGCCCGTCACCCCCGGCGACCGCAGGACCACCGTCGCCAGAGCCCCATAGCCGCAGCCCAGGTCGGCGCCCGCCCCCTTCAGCGCCGGCAGGTGCTGCGCCAACAGGGCGGAGCCCGCGTCGATCCGGTCCCAGGCGAAGATCCCCGGCTGGGACCAGGCCTCCAGCCCCGGCACGATCCGCGCCGCGCCCTCGGCTATGGCCGCGTCGATACCCGTCATCGCCTCGGGCCTGATCACGACGCAGCGGCGATGGTGCGCCTTGGCCGTCTCGCCCACCTCGACGCCGAAGCCGGTCAGCTCCTTCTTCAGCCGCGACCCGCCCTTGTCCTTCAAGGCCATGACGTCCAGCCGCCCCCCGACCTTCAGCGCCCTCAGCGCCAGGGCCAGGGTGTAGCGCCGCTCCAGCACGCCGGGCGGGGCGTAGATCATGATCTCGTCGACCGAGCCTTCGCTCACAGCCTCCAGGGCGGTCGAGCCGGGGATCAGGGGCGAGACTTGGATCGCGGCGCCGGCGCCGGCGCTGGGCGGATCGAAGACGACCGGCGGTCGGCCGTAAAGAAGCGTGCTCATGCCCCGCCCCTTAGAGGCTGGGGGCGAAAATCGCCAGCCGGGGCGTCAGAACCCCGCCTGCAACAGGGCCAGACCGACCACCCCGACCACGATCCGCCACCAGGCGAAGGGGCCAAAGCCGTGCTTGGAGACGAAGTCCAGCAGGAAGCGCACCACCACCAGGGCCGTCAGGAAGGCCACCACGAAGCCCACCGCGATCAGACCGACGTCGCTGAAGTCCAGCGTCTTATGGTTCTTCAATAGGTCATAGGCCACCGCCGCCCCCATGGTGGGCAGGGCCAGAAAGAAGCTGAACTCGGCCGCCGACCGCTTGTCGGTCTTCAGCAACAGGCCGCCGGCGATGGTGGCGCCGGATCGCGATACGCCGGGGATCATGGCCAGGCACTGGAACAGGCCGATCAGAAAATAGACCCGCATCGGATACTGGCTGGCGTCCAGCCACTGCGGCCGCTTGTCCATCCGGTCCAGGGCCAACAGGATCACCCCGCCGACGATCAGGGCGACGCAGATCACCTGGGGCGTTTCGAACAGCACGTCTTTGATGAAGTCGTAGGCCAGGAAGCCGATCACCACCGCCGGGGCGAAGGCCAGCAGCAGGCCGATCAGGAACCGCCGGGCCTCCGGATCGAAGGGCCAGCGCGTCGCCAGGGTCCACAGCCGTTTGAAATAGACGCTGATAATGGCCAGCAGCGCCCCCAGCTGGATGACGATCTCGAACGTCTTGCCCGCGCTCTGGAAGCCCATGAAATGGCCCAGCAGCAGCATGTGCCCGGTGGAGGACACCGGAATGAACTCGGTCAGTCCTTCGACCAGGCCGAGAATGATCGCCGCAAGCCAGTCCGACATGAAGTCCCCGTCACAGGCCGGAGGTCAGTGCGCGCCCGGCTCGGGCCCCACATAGCGCAATCGCGCCCGGATAGGCGAGCCGTCCGTCGCCTGATCCACAGCATGGGCCAAAAGGCCGACCAGCCGCCCCAGCAGCAGCAAGTCGCCCGCTCCCGTCGGCCCCAGGTCCAGCCGTCGCGCCGTCAGGGCCAGGGCCAGGTCGAAGCCGGCGGGCCGCCCCGCCGCCGCCTCGCCCTCGACCAGCAGGGCCTGGAGATCGGCCGGAAGCCCCGCCGCCTCCAACAGCGCCCGCGCCCGCGGATCGACCCGGCCGAAGGCCGCCGTCTCCTCGAAGCCCGGAACCCCGCCCTTCAGGGCCAGCCAACGTCGCGCCGCGCCCGACGGGTCGCGCCGCGCCTCTCCCACATAGGCCACGACCTCGCCCAGCTCGCCCAGGGGGGCGCCGCTCAGGGTGGTGATCCCGGCCAGGACCGCCCCGGCCAGGGGCGCGCCGCCGAAGGCCGCCGCCCGCGTCGCCAGCACCGCCTCGTCCAGACCGCAGTCGGCCCCCAGCACCAGGGCGCGGCGGATCAGATGGCTGTCGCGTTCGAACGCCTTGAAGCCGCGCGCCAGACGCTGGTGCAGATACAGGCGCGGGCCGGGGCCGGAGACGCTGTCCACCACCTCGTTCAGCAGCGAGGCCGCCTCCTGTTTCAGTCCCGCCGGGTCGTGGCTGCGCAGGGAGCGGTCCTCGATCGCGCGACGGCCCAGTACGGCCAGAACCCGCCTCTGGGTCGAACCGCCGACGATCGGATCGATACGCGGCTTCAGTCCGACGAAGGGGTCCCCGTCCCGCACGTCCCACAGCAGGCGGGCCGCCGCCTCGACGGTCGCCGTCTCAGCCAGCTGCACCGCGTCCAGACCGCGATAGAACAGCCGGCCTTCGGCGATCAGGCCTACGGAGGATTGAATGTCGGCCTCGCCGCGCGCCGCCGCCCCCACGACCGGCGCCCGCACCTCGGTCTCGCCTTCGGCCCCGTCGCCGCACAGGCGGGCCACGTCGGCGGCGGCGTACAGGCTTCTGCGGGGGTCGG
The DNA here is from genome assembly GCF_009394735.1 of Brevundimonas sp. Bb-A. Taxonomy (NCBI): domain Bacteria; kingdom Pseudomonadati; phylum Pseudomonadota; class Alphaproteobacteria; order Caulobacterales; family Caulobacteraceae; genus Brevundimonas; species Brevundimonas sp. Bb-A. Next base: position 344,962 of record NZ_CP045456.1, read on the forward strand.
CGGGGTCGGGACGGGCGGCGATCCGCCCCCGGCTGACATAGGCGTACAGGGTCTGGGCCTTGACCCCCAGGCGGGTCAGGGCCTCATGTCTCGCGATCCAGCGTTCGTCAGCGTCCATGCCGCCCCCACGACTACGACCGATGCCCCGTATGAACGGAAACCGACATAGCGCCGTTTCGTCTCCTTAATCCTAATGACGCGCCCGATCCAGTTGGACCAGTCCAAATGAGCGCCCCGGTTGGCTTTCCGCCACGATTGCGCGACAAGACCAGCCGATGACGCCGACGCCCGCCCCCGCCCGACCGCCCGCCCCGCCCCCTTCGGAGGATCCGCATCTGGCCACGCGCCGCATCACGCGGCTGTCGGTCGGGGCGGCCTTGACCCTGATCGCGCTGAAGGCCTTCGCCCTGGGCGCCTCCGGCTCGGTCTCCATCCTGGCCAGTCTGACGGATTCGGTTCTGGACCTGGCGGCCTCCCTGGCCACCTTCTTCGCCGTGCGCTGGGCCGCCGCGCCCCCGGACGAGGATCATCGCTACGGCCACGGCAAGGGCGAGGCCCTGGCGGCCCTGGTCCAGGCGGGTCTGGTCTTCGCCTCGGCCCTGTTCATCGGCTGGGAGGGGCTGCAGCGCATCTTCGACCCGCGTCCCGTCACCGCCGGAAGCTGGGCCGTGGGGGTGGTCATCGCCTCCATCGCCGTCACGGGCTGGCTGGTCTGGATGCAGACCCGCGCCCTGAAGACCAGCGGCTCCCTGGCGGTCGCGGGCGACCGCGCCCATTACGCCGCCGATCTGGCCTCCAATCTGGTGGTGCTGGTCGGGGTGATCTCGGGCGCCTTCCTCGGCGCGCCGGGGCTGGACGCCGCCGCCGGACTGGTGGTCGCCGTCTGGCTGTTCTGGGGCGCGATCGGCATGTTGAGGGCCGCCGCCGACCATCTGCTGGACCGCGCCGTCCCGGAAAGCGACCGCGCCGCCATCGCCCAGGCCGTCCTGGCCGACCCCCGCATCCAGGGCGTCCACCAGCTGCGCACCCGGATGGCCGGTTCGGTCATGATGATCCAGATGCATGTCGATCTGGACCCCGATCTGCGTCTGGAGGCGGCCCACGCCATCGTCGTCGAGGCCGAACACCGGGTGCTCAGCCACTATCCCACGGCCGACATCCTGATCCACGCCGACCCGCGCCGGCGCGCCGTCGCCCCCGCCGCGTCCGAACCGGCGCCCGCCGCCGAGGCCCAGGCCCCTGGAGCGGACACGCCGCCGGCCCCGCCCAAAGGCCCCTGGTCCTGACAGCCCCGCCGATGCGGTAAACGGACATTAACGGGTGCGGGCGCATCTAGGGCCTATGTCCGGCTCCTGCGTCCTGTTCCACTTCCCCTTCCAGCCCGCCTCGCGCGCGGCGCGCCTGGGCCTGGGCGAGGCGCGGATCGAATGGACCGATACGCCGGTTCGTCCGTGGGAAGAGGATTGCCCGGTCAATGATCTGAACCCCTCGGGCCTGCCGCCCGTCGTCCAGACGACCGACCGCGGTCGCCCCCTGACCCTGTGCGAACTGCCCGCCGTCCTGGGCTGGATCGAGGACCAGCAGAAGTCCCCCCTGCTCCTGCCGGCGGACCCTGCCGAACGGGCCGAAGCGCGCCGCCTGACCGGCTGGTTCGAGCGCCGCTTCACCGACGAGGTCGACGCCGTCCTTCTGCACGAGCGGATGGAGAAACCCCTGCTGAAGCTCGGCCCGCCCGAGGCCCGCGCCCTGCGCCACGGCCGCGACGCCCTGAAATCCCACCTCGCCATGCTGGAAGAGCTGGTCGCCGCCCGCGACTGGCTGGCCGGCCGCCGCCTGTCCCAGGCTGACCTGATCGCCGCCGCCCACCTGTCGGTCCTCGACTATTTCGGCGAGGTCCAGTGGACCCACTGGCCCGCGCTGAAGCTCTGGTACTCCAAGGTCAAATCCCGCCCCTGCTTCCGCCCCCTGCTGGCCGACCGCTTCGTCGGCGTGCCGCCGTCGGGGTGGTATGCCGATCTGGACTTCTAAAGCGCCTCGGCCCCCAATCGCGCGATCCACAGCTTCGCTCGACTGATCAGCTCATCCTTGCGGCGCAGGTCCGAGACGTCCTCCGGCAGACGGTCCAGCTGTTCGAAGCGGAAATCCTCGGGTGCGTGCGCCTTCCAGGCCGCCTGGAGCGACCGATAGGGGCTGCCGCCGTGACGCAGCGCGAACCACAGGCCGTTCTGTTCGGTGTCGATGTGGCGGCTCTTGCCGACCCAGACCTGGCCCGTCGCGCTGCAGATCACAGCATAGACCCCGGCGATGGTCGGCCGCTCCTTATATTCCGCGATCAGGGTCTTGCGATCTGTCTGGGTCATGGCGCTCTCTTATTTATCCGGGTATAAATATGACGACTAATTTCATCCGGGTAAATACATGGGCGACGAAAATCGCAATCTGGTTCTGTTCGACGGCCCCCGCCGCATCGCCAGAGGCTCGGACGCCGCTGTAGCGGCCGCCTTGCGCAAGGCCCTGGAGGCGGCGCCTCAAGCCGCGCTGCGCGTGTTCGATCTGGCGACCGGTCGGCCGGTCGACCTGGACCTCCGCGAGACAGAAGCCGCTCCGGCCGCCAGGCGCGGCCGTCCGCGCCTGGGCGTCGCCGCGCGCGAGGTCACGCTCCTGCCCCGCCACTGGGACTGGCTGGCCAGCCAGCCGGGGGGCGCCTCGGCCGCCCTGCGGCGTCTGGTGGACCAGGCCCGCAAGACCGGCGCAGACGACGACGCGCGGCGCCGCCGCACCGAGGCCGCCTATGGCTTCATGGTCGAAACAGCCGGCGACGCCCCCGATTTCGAAGAGGCCAGCCGCGCCCTGTTCGCCGGCGACCGCGACCGGCTCGCCGCCCTGATCGCCCCGTGGTCGCCCGACATCCAGGCCCAAATCCTTGAGCTGTTCGACGGCGCCGCATCGACCGAATGACCGCCCCAGAATCCTCTCCCGCTTGCGGGAGAGGTGGCCCGGCGTCCGCGCAGCGGACCAGGGTCGGAGAGGGAAGTGTCGCCAAAGGCTGAACTTCCCCCATCGTCAGCCGTCTCGCTCCGCTCGACGCGCTGACACTTCCCCCGCAAGCGGGGGAAGGTCTTCCTCGCCCGATTTCGTGCTATCCCCGCCCCGTGTCCGACCGCCTGAAAACCTTCATCCGCCGGCGCGCGACCGAGCTCGGCTTCGACGTCTGCCGCTTCGCCTCGGCGGCCGACGCCTGGCCGGCGGGCGAGCGGCTGCGGCGTTTCGTGGACGAGGGCCGGCATGGCGACATGGCGTGGATGCAGACCACCCTGGACCGCCGCCGGCACCCCACCGCCATGTGGGACGAGGCCAGGACCGCCATCGTGCTCGGCATGAACTACGGCCCCGACCAGAACCCGCTGGATCAGCTGGCCGACCGCTCGGCCGGCTACATCTCGGTCTATGCGCGCGGCGACGACTATCATGAGGTCATCAAGGGCCGGCTGAAACAGCTGGCGGGCCAGATCGCCGCCCGCAACGGCGCCGACATCAAGGTCTTCGTCGACACCGCCCCCCTGATGGAAAAGCCGTTGGCCCAGCGCGCCGGACTGGGCTGGCAGGGCAAACACACCAATCTGCTCAGCCGCACCCACGGCAACTGGTTGTTTCTGGGCACGATCCTGACCGCCGCCGAGATCGAGCCGGACGCGGCCGAGACCGAACACTGCGGCCGCTGCACCGCCTGTCTCGACGCCTGCCCCACCAAGGCCTTCCCCGCCCCGTTCCAGCTCGACGCCCGACGCTGCCTCTCCTACCTGACCATCGAATTCGGCGGTCCCTGGCCGGTCGAGTTCCGCACCCTGACCGGATCGCGCATCTATGGCTGCGACGACTGTTTAGCCGTCTGTCCGTGGAACAAGTTCGCGCAAGAGGCCCGCGAAATCCGGCTTCAGCCCCGCCCGGCCCTTGAAAGCCCGCGCCTGTCCGACCTGCTGACGCTGGACGATCCCGCCTTCCGCGCCCTCTTCGCCAAGAGCCCGGTCAAGCGGATCGGACGCGACCGGTTTCTCAGGAACGTGCTCTACGCCGTGGGAAACTCGGGTGACGCGACGCTGATCGCCCCGACGAAAGCCTTGCTGGCCGACCCCTCGCCCCTGGTGCGCGGCGCCGCCGTCTGGGCCCTGTCGCAGCTGACGCCGCCCGCCGAATTTGCGGCCTTGGCCCAGGCGACGACCGAAACCGATCCCCAGGTTCTGGAGGAATGGCGGCGGTCCGAAACGGCTTGGTCCTCATGACCCACGCGATGGACGGACGCGATTTCAAAAGCTTGCTCGAAATCAGCGCTCTTCAACCCACCGCGCGCGCCGAGACGGTTATACTGCCGTCCTGATCTTTGACATTCACCGCAACGCTGCGAGCCGATCGCAAAAATCTGCACGAAAGTGCACTCAAAAAATTCGCAGTGCACTTTTCGTCTCCTCCCCACGACGTGGGGAGAAGACGGATCGTGCGGGCCTCACCCCATCGCGGTCCCGACGCCCGATCCGCCGCCCGGCGCCTTGGCCACGTCCAGCAGCTTCAGCCGGAAGATCAGGACCGAATTGGCCGGAATCTTGGGGCTGGCGCGTTCGCCATAGCCCAGCTCGGGCGGCACATAGAGGATCCATTCGTCGCCGACATGCATCTTCTGCAAGGCTTCGGTCCAGCCCTTGACCACCTCCTCGGGGGTGAAGATGGCCGGCGCGCCGCGCGCGAAGGAGCTGTCGAAGACGGTGTCGTCGATCAGCTTGCCCTCGTAATCGACCTTGACCAGGTCGTTGCGGTCCGGACTGACGCCGCCGGCCGGGCCCGACTGGACGACCTTGTACTGAAGCCCGCTGGGCAGGGTGACGACGCCCTCTTCCTTGGCGTTCTTCTCCAGAAAGGCGACGGCCTCGGCCTTGCCCGCGTTCGGATCGACCGGCTCGGATCGGCCGCAGCCCGCCAGCAACACGGCCGCCAGCAGCGCCGCCCTACCCCATCCGAAGTTCATAGCCGCGTTCCTTCAAGGCCTCGCCGATCTCGTCGGCGTGGGTGCTATCGCGCGTTTCGACCATGATGTCGAACTCGGCGCCCTTGGCCGGCACGTCCAGGGCCAGGCGGTTGTGGACCACGTCGATGATGTTTCCGCCCAGGCCGCCGATCACCGCCGCCATGGCCGACAACATGCCCGGCCGGTCGTCGCCCAGGATGCGATAGACGATCAACCTCCGTTCACGGACCATCTCGCGGTTCAGCACCACCGCCAGCATCCGCGGATCGATATTGCCGCCGCACAGCTCCAGCCCGACCTTCATCCCCTTGAACCGATCAGGATAGGCCAGAAGCGCCGCCAGACCGCCCGCGCCCGCCCCTTCCGACACCGTCTTCTCATAGGTGACGAAATAGGAGACGGCCCGTTCGAAGTCCGCCTCCTCGCAGACGAAGACCTCGTCGACCAGCGGATTGGCCAGGGCGAAGGGGATGTCGCCGACCGCCTTGATGGCGATGCCCTCGGCTATGGTCTGGCCGGTGCAGACCGGGGGCTTTCCGGCCCGTTTGGCGGTGAAGGAGGGATAGCGCGCCGCCTCCACCCCGAAGACCTTGATGTCCGGCTTCATCGCCTTGGCCGCGATGGCGCAGCCGGCGATCAGGCCGCCGCCGCCGATCGGAATGATCAGGGCCTCCAGATCCGGCGCGTCCTCCAGGAACTCGATGGCGCAGACCCCCTGGCCCGCCACTATGCCTTCGTCGTCGAAGGCCGAGACGAAGACGTAGCCCTTCTCCGCCTCCAGCCGCTTGGCCGCCTCGGTCGAGCCGGTGAAGTCCAGCCCCTCGATCACCACGGTCGCCCCGTGCGACCGGGTGCCGTTGATCTTGGCGAAGGGCGTGCCCTCCGGCATCACAATGGTGACCGGCACCCCCAGCCGTCCGCCGTGATAGGCCAGGGCCTGGGCGTGGTTGCCGGCGCTGGCTGCGACCACGCCGCGCTTGCGCTCCTCGGGGGTCAGCATCAGCAGCCGGTTCAGCGCCCCGCGCTCCTTGAAGCTGCCGGTGAAGTGCAGATTGTCGAACTTGACCCAGACCTCTGCGCCCGTGAGCTGCGACAGCTTGCGCGAATAGCGGGCCGGGGTGCGGTCCACCTGACCGGCGATCCGGCCTCGGGCCGCCTCGATATCGGCGAAGGTGACGGTCATATAGGCGCGCTCCAGTACTGCCTGCCGGGCGCTGCGCCCGAGCATTTCCGCCGCCTCTTTCGCGCTTTGTCGGTTCCGGGTCCAGAGGGTGCAACCTTGACCGTGGCGAGGGCGTTGTGGGTCGTGCGATAATGGACTGTCGCATCCCGGCCCTTCCCCTGGGGGCCGGATTCTCGGAAGGAAGCCCCCATGTCGATCCGCCCCCTCGCCCTGGCCGCCGTCGCGGCCGCCGCCCTTTCGGCCTGCGCCCCCACGACCTTCCCCGCCGGCGCCCCGACCGGCGGCCCCGCCGCCTTCAACGCGGCCGACTTCGCCTGGTCCCAGCGCACCGGCCAGGCCGCCATAGAGGGCCGCGTCGCCTATACCCAGGACGGCAAGTCCTACGCCTGCGTCGCCTCGGCCGGCCTGACGCCCGAGACCCCCTATACCCGCGCTCGTTTCCGCACCCTCTACGGCTCCACCGACCGCGCCGCCGTCCCCGCCGCCGTGGTTCGGGCCCGCACCGTGCCCGACGCCAGCGCCGACTACACCGGCTTTGTCCGATCCGAGCCCTGCCGCGACGGCCGGTTCCGTTTCAGCGGCCTGCCCGACGGCGGCTGGTTCCTGATCGTGCCGGTGCGGACGGGCGACGAGCCGCCCCTGGTCCTGATGCGCCGCGTTGACACGCGCGGCGGCAAGGTCGTCAATGTCACCCTGTAAGCCGAGCCTTAGCGTCCCCCTCCACCCTTGAGCCCAAGCCCGGCGGCCCGCCGGGCGCGTCCAGGGAGACCGACATGAGACCCGCCTCGATCGCCGCCCTTCTCGCCCTGTCCTCGGCCGCCCTTGCGGCCGCCGCCCCGGCCCTGGCCCAATCCTATTCCAGCTACGGCTCCTACCGGAGCTATGAGTACGGCTACGGCCATGGAGACCGGAGCCGGGACGGCGACGCCCGTCGAGGCTACGACTTCAACGGCCAAGCGGACCGGCCGGGCGACTATCGCTGCGACCGTTTCTGGGACGCCGGCCGCACCGACTGCGGCGCCGTCTGGCGCGACCGGAGACCGGCCCGCCATCCGGGCTGGAGCGACCGCTATTGGGCGCCCAGCTATGGTCCTGGCCGTTACCCGGGCCGACCCGTCGTCTATCCCGGTCCCTACGGACGGCCCGATCTGGTCTATCCCGGCGGGGGCGTCGGTTACGGCCCAGACGACGGCTACGGCCCTCCCTCCGGCGGGGGCTATGGAGGGACGCCGCGCGACCCCTATCGCGTCGCCTGGTGCCGCGCCTCCTATCGCTCCTACGATCCGGCCAGCGGTTTCTACCGGACTTACGACGGGCGGCTGATCTTCTGCGGCTGAGCCGCCGAACCGTCTCCGTACGGATGAAGCTCACGAAGTTGCGATTCCGGTAACGGGGATCGCCATCTTCTGGCCGCGACCGCCCCCGACTGATCCCCGCATGTCGCCGACGATCAGGGGAGGGTCTTGATGTCCCAGCATAATATCATCGGGTCCGAAGCCTTCACCCGGGGTCCGATGATCCTGGTCCGCCAGTATCGGTCGGGCGGCGTGCGCCGTCGCCGCGCGCGCACGGCGGCCGCCTTCATCGCCGGGGCGAGCGCCATGCTGCTGGCCGGCCTGGTCGGAGCGGCTGTGGTCTACGGCCCCGGCCTGGCGGGCTGATCGAGAGGCGCGGCTCAGGCCAGCCAGACCATCATCCGCGTGTCCGCCTCGGCGCCCCGCGCGCGGCTCCAGGCGCGACGGGTCTCTCCGGTGTAGAGAAAGCCCGCCTTCTCCAGCACCCGGCCCGACGCCGGATTGTCGGCGAAATGGCCGGCGACCAGGGCGCGCCGCTTCCACCGCCGTCCGGCCCAGACAAGGGCGCCGTCCAGCGCCTCGGTCGCAAACCCGCGCCCCCAATAGTCTCTGCCGATCCAATAGCCGGTCTCGGGCACCCGGTCCTCGCCTTCGAACAGGCCGATCACCCCGATCGGCCCTTCCGCCTCATGCTCGATGACGAAGGTGTTGGCCCGCGCCGGATCCTGGGAGGCGACCTGAATGACGAAGTCTTCCGCATCCTCGATGCGGAACGGGTGCGGCATGCGCTTGGTCATGCGCGCAATGTCCAGATCATTGGCCAGGGCCGCGATGCGCGGCGCGTCCTGCGGCGCAGGCGCGCGCAGGATCAGGCGCCGGGTCTCCACGACGGGAGAGGTTTCGATGACGCACATGGCGTTCGCCTCCGTTCGGACCGCCTCCTTGGAGGGCTCGGGCGGTCTTCGAGGCGGGGAAACGCAAACGGGGAGCCTGGTGATCCAGACACCCCGCGGAATAGTTCCCTGGTCCGGATCGGCTGCTTCGGTGAGCAACGCGATCCGGTATGTTCCAGACTGCGTTACTCGGCGGCGAGCGCCTGGGCGGCGTCGTCATTCGCCGCAAGGATCGAGACGTAACAACGGCCGCCGCGTTTGGTGGTGAACTTCACCGCACCGTTCGTCAGGGCGAACAGGGTGTGGTCGCGGCCCATGCCGATGTTCTCACCCGGGTGGAAGGTGGTGCCGCGCTGACGCACGATGATGTTGCCGGCCAGCACGCGCTCGCCGCCGAACTTCTTCACGCCGAGGCGCTTCGACTCAGAGTCGCGACCGTTGCGCGACGAACCGCCGGATTTCTTGTGAGCCATCTTGCCGCTCCGTCTTTCCTGAGTGTCCTACCGGCCTGTCGGCCTACTTGAGGACGTCTCTCTTAACTGGTCTGGCGCCGGGGCGCCGGTGAATGTCTTAGGCTTCGTCGCCGGCGGCTTCAGCCTTGGGCGCGGCCTTCTTCTTGGCCGGAGCCTTCTTGGCGGGAGCCGAGCTCTCGACCACGGCCGCCTTGACGTCGGCGCCGTCGGCTTCGGTCACGACCGTCTCGGTCGAACCCAGCGACGAGGTCGCGCCGCGGGTCGCGAGACCGCGGGCCCGCAGATTGATCTCGGCCTTGGTGATCAGCTCCACCTTGCCGTCCCACTTGGCGGACTGGCCGGCGCCTTCGATGCCGGTGATGCGCAGGACCGATTCCATCTGACGATGGCCGTTGGTGCGGCGATAGCCCTGGCGACGGATCTTCTTGAAGATCTTGATCTTCTCACCCTTGCGGGTCTCGATCAGGGTGGCGCCGACGAAGGCGCCGTCGACCAGGGGCGCGCCGACGGTCACGCCGTTGTCGCCGCCCAGCATCAGGACGCTGTCGAACTTCAGCTCAGCGCCGGCGTCGCCGTCGAGCTTTTCGACGACGATGGTGTCGCCCGGTTGAACCCGGTACTGCTTGCCGCCGGTCTTGATCACCGCGTACATGTTGAAGCCTCAGCGCAAACGCAAAAAAGAATACGCCCTCCGGGAGGACCCCCGGGGGCGAAGAGCGGCGACATATACGGAAGGGCGTCTCAGAGTCAACGCCGAACCGGCCGCTTTTATCGTCAGTCCAGCGCGCAGATGTCCGGCAGGCCGCGCAGGCCGCCGGCGTTGTCCAGGCCGTATCCGACCAGAAACCGGTTCGGCGCCTCCCAACCGACGAAGTCCGGCTCGGGCGCGCGGGGGGCGGGCCAGGGCTTGCGGGCGAAGACGCAGGTCAGGACCTCGGACGCCCCGCCTTCGCGCGCGATCCGCGCCGCCTCGGCCAAGGACAGGCCGGTGTCGAAGACGTCGTCCAGGATCAGCACCTTGCGCCCAGCGATCGGCCGCTGGAACGGCGCATAGACGTCGATCGCGCCCCGGCTGGTCTTCTCGTCCCCATAGGAGGCGAGCCAAAGCGCGTCGAAACGAACGTTGCGGCCGATGCGGGACAGGGCGCGGGTCAGGTCGGCGGCGAACCACAGCCCCCCGGTCAGAAGGACGGCCGCCACCGTCTCGTCATCGGTGACGGGGGCGATGCGGGCGGCGAGGTCCGCCACGATGCGGGCGATGTCGGCCTCGGCCAGGAGAACGGTCGGCGTGGGGGAAGGATCAGCCATGAGAGGCGGATACCGCCTCCCCATGAGCCCTGTCCACCGTCGCGAGGGGTCGGGCCTCGACCGGAGCGGCCTGACGGCCGCCCATCCCCGGCGCCACCGCCGAACGCAGGCCGTTGGAGGCCGGCGCCAGTTCCGCATGGGCGTTGGCGGGCGCGTGGCCTTCAGAGGCGGCGGCCGGCGCATGATCGGCCGGAGCGTGGGCGGCGGCGGGCGGCGCATGGGCCTCGCCGTGGGCCTCGGCCCCATGGCTTTCGTCTCCATGGCTTTCGGGCGACCCGTGGGGAGCCGGTGCGTGGCCGTTCGGCGCGGCGTGCGGCGTCTCGGCGGTGACGAAGTTGACGCCGATGTCGGCGGCGTGTCCGCCGGGGTCGGGGATCAGGACGGCGAAGCCCTGCACCTTGCCGGGCAGGACCGGCGCAGCGTCGATGGTCACCAGCTTGAAGCCGATCTCGGCGCCGTGTTCGTCCAGCAGGGCCACCCGCACCGGCGGGGCCACGATCTCGGTGTCACGGACGTTGCGCAGGGCCCCGGAGACCAGGACCATGCCGGGCCGCGAAGGAACCTCCTTGGCGCTCATGGCCTCGAAGTCGAGGCCGACGGGGTTCACCGGGGCGCCGACCGCAGCATAGGCGGCCGCGGCGCGGGGAAAGGCGTCGACCACCTGAATCCGGAACAGGAAGGCCGAGACGATCAGGCCCAGGAAGACGCTGGCCAGACCGGCCCAGACCACGCCGTGGGTTGCGGCCCGACGCAGGCGTCGCTGCTGTTCGGCGCGGGCGCGGAAGGCCTTGGGCAGTTCCGGCGCCGGGGTTTCGGCCAGGCTGGCGGGCTCAGAGACGGCTTCCGGCTCGGGCGTAGAGATGACGCGCGGTTCGGGCGCGACGCTCAGCTCCAGCGGTTCATCGGGGCTCGCCCGCCACACCTCGCCGCAGGATTTGCAGCGGACCTTGCGGCCGTTCGCCCCCAAGGCGTCGTCGGGAATGAAATAGCTGGTGGCGCAGGCGGGGCAGGTCAGTATCATGTGGCTGACTGCGAGGCTGTCGCCCCCTCCCGTAAGGCGCGGTCCACGCCCTGTCCCTGAAAACAAACCCTATGCCGTCCCCGCCCCCCAGCGCCGCCGATTCCGCCCCCGTCGCCGAGACCGCCCGCCTGTCGGGCGTGGGTTTCGGCTATGCGGACGCGCCCGACGTGCTGCGAGACGTTAACCTCATTCTGACGCGAGGCTCTTTCCACTTCCTTACCGGACCGTCCGGCGCCGGAAAGTCGTCGCTGCTGCGGCTTCTGACCCTGGCCGACCGGCCGACCAAGGGAAGCCTCCGCCTGTTCGGGACCGACGTTTCACACATCGACCGGCGCGACATCCCCGCTTTTCGGCGCCGCATGGGGGTGGTGTTTCAGGATTTCCGCCTGCTGGACCATCTGTCCGCCTTCGACAATGCGGCCCTGCCGCTGCGGCTGGCGGGCGGGCGCGAGGCCGACTACGCCGCCGATGTCGAAGAGATGCTGAAATGGGTCGGGCTGGGCCGCCGGATGGATGCCCGCCCGCCCGCCCTGTCCGGCGGCGAGAAGCAGAGGCTGGCCATCGCCCGCGCGGTCATCACCCGTCCCGGCCTGATCGTGGCGGACGAACCGACCGGCAGCGTGGACGCCGTCATGGCCGACAAGCTGCTGCGCCTGTTCCAATCGCTGAACCGCCTGGGGGCCACCGTCCTGATCGCCAGCCACGATCAGGCCCTGGCCGAACGGTCGGGAGCCAAGGTTTTGAAGCTGGACCAGGGTCGGTTGAGCGAAGCCAGCAGGATGGCCGCATGACGCCGTCGATCCTGGCCCGGAGCCTTCCCCGACGTCGACCCGGCCTGCTGCCCCCCGCCGCCGCGGGCGAGCCCTGGCTGATGACGGTCATCGCCGTCCTGTGTTTCCTGGCCTGTCTGGCCGCCGTCGCCGCCTCGGCCGCCGATCGGGCCGCCCACGGCTGGGCGCGTCAGCTGGGGGCCGAGGCGACCGTTCAGGTGCGGCCCCGCGTCGGCGAAAGCGGCGACACCGCCGCCGCCCGCGCCGCCGAAACCCTGGCGGGCGTGCCCGGGGTCGAAGAGGCCGCCGCCCTTGACCGCAAGGCGGCCGAGGATCTGCTGCGACCCTGGCTGGGCGACGCCGTCCTGCCCGACCTGCCCCTGCCGCATCTGGTGACGGTCCGGCTGGACCCCGACGCCCCGGCCAGCGCCGTCAGCCTGAGCCGCGCCCTGGCCGAGGCCGGTCTGGACGCCACGGTGGACGACCACAGCCTGTGGCGAGGCGAGGTCGAACGGTCGGCCGCCCTGATCACGGTCCTGGCGGGCGCGGCCTTCCTGGCGATCGCCTTCGCCGCCGCCGCCGCCATCGCCTACGCCACCCGCGCCGGCCTGGCCGCCGGCCGAGGCGTGATCGAGACCCTGAGCCTGAACGGGGCGACCGACGGGCGCATCGCCTGGCTGTTCCAGCGGCGGTTCGCCCTGATCGCGGCCGGCGCCGGCGCCGTCGGCGCCCTGTTCGCGGCCCTGCTTCTGGCCTTTGTACGGCTCCTGGGCGGATCGGGGGGGCTAAGCCAGGCCCTGCCCGTGACCTGGGGGGATCTGCTGTTGCTCTCGCCATGTCCGCTGCTGGCGGCTACGGTGGCGCTTGTGGCGGCCAGATTCGCCGCCATGCAGGTGCTGGGCTCAGGCAGGGGGAAGGCATGAGACTGCTCGTCGTCATCGGCATCGTCGCCCTGATCTGGCTGGTCGGCCTGTTCGCCTTCGCCCATCGGGTGCGCGAACTGACCCCGGCGGAAGAGCCCGCCCCCGCCGACGCCATCGTGGCCCTGACCGGCCCCTCGTCTGAACGGGTCAACGCCGCCATCCGCCTGCTGGAGCAGGGCAAGGGCGAACGGGTGCTGATCTCGGGCGTGAACCGCGAGGTCCGCCGTCGCGAACTGCGCGAACTGACCCCCGGCTCGAGCCGCCTGTTCAACTGCTGCGTCGATCTGGGCTTCGAGGCCGAGGATACGGTGGGCAACGCCCAGGAGATCGCCGCCTGGGCGAGGTCCAAGGGCTATGATCATCTGATCGTCGTCACCTCCGACTATCACATGCCCCGCTCCCTGGTGGAGATCCGCGGCCAGGCGCCGGGCTTGGAACTGACCCCCTACGCCGTCTCCACGCCGTCGCTGGACAATCGCCACTGGTGGCGGGCCACGGTCACGGCCCGACGGATGACCCTGGAATATATGAAATACCTCGCCGCCCTGGGGCGCGAGGCCGTGCGACGGCTCAGCCGAGACGCCCCAAACCCAGCCCTAGCCCCAGCCTCAGCCTCAGCCTCAGAGCCCGAGGCTTCCGCCCCGACCGAAAAGGCCCCCGCCTAAGTGAACACCCTGCGTTCCCTGCTCTTCACCGCCTGGCTCTATCTGTCGATGCCGATCATCGCCATCGGCCTGTCGCCCATCCTCCTGGCGCCGCACCGCTACGTCCAGGGCGTCTGCAAGCTGTGGGCGCGGATCGCCCTGTTCGGCCTGCGCTGGATCGCCGGCGTCAAGGTGGAGGTGCGCGGGCTGGAGAACGCCCCCTCCGGCGCCGCCCTGATCGCCTCCAAACACCAGGGGATGCTGGACATCGTCGCCCTGCTGGCGGTCCTGCCCGACGCCTGTTTCGTCATGAAGAAGGAGCTGATGCCCCTGCCCTTCTTCGGCTGGTTCGCCTGGCGCGCCAAGATGATCGCCGTGGATCGCGCCGGTCACGCCAAGGCGCTCAAGGACATGACGCGCCAGGCCAAAGACCGCCTGGCCGAAGGCCGTCAGATCGTCATCTTCCCCGAAGGCACGCGCAACGCACCCGGCGTCCCCGGCGATTACAAGCCCGGCGTCGCGGCCATCTATCGCGATCTGGAGGGGCCCTGCTGGCCCGTCGCCACGAACTCGGGCGTCCACTGGCCCGCCCACGGTTTCCGCCGCTATCCGGGGACGGTGGTGTTCGAGTTCCTGGAGCCGATTCCCGCCGGACTGAAACGCGGACAGATGATGGCGTTGCTGGAAAGTCGCATCGAGACGGCTTCCGCCGCACTGTTGGAGCCAAAGGCCGCGCTCGAACGTATGGGGTGACCGATCCCGTATGAGGAAGCTCCCCCATGTCCCTGCGCCGCCTTGCCCTGACCGCCGCCGCCTTCACCGCCGCCGCCCTGACCGCGGGCGCCGCCCTGGCCCAGTCCCAGCCCTATGAGCAGATCCGCCCCGCGGCCGACGGCTGGACTGTCGATCTGGGCGTCGGCGCCCTCTACAGCAAGGACAGCGGCGGCGACACGGGCTCTGAGACGCGGGTCGTGCCCTGGGTCTCGGCCAACTATCGCGACGTCGTCTATCTGAACGCCATCGACGGCCTGGGCTGGAATGCGATCAAGACCGACAGCTTCCGCGCCGGGCTGCAATTGCGCCCTCGCTTTTCGCCGGAAGACATCGAGGGCCTGGACCTGGATCGGCCGGACTTCGGCGCCGACGTGGCCGCCTACGCCTTCCAGCGCCTTCCCGGAAACATCGTGGTGGGCGGCCGTGTCAGCCGCGACGTGTCGGACGTCAGCGAGGGTACGGAATACTACGCCTCGGTCGGCCATCAGCGGGTGACGCCCATCGGCCTGATGAACGTCTCGGTCTATGCGCGCGGCGGCGACGCCAAACTGGCCGACGCCTATTACGGCGTCAGCGCCGAAGAGGCCGCCCGGAACGGCATCGCCCCCTATTCGCCGGGCAGCGGTCTGCAAGGCGCCGGCGCCAGCCTTTTCCTGCTGGTCCCGCTGAACGACAAATGGGGCGCCGGCGCCCTGGTCAACTATGAACGCCGCCTGGGCGACGTGGCCGACAGCCCCCTGTCCCAGGAAGACGACACCATCCGCACGGGCGTCTTCTTCGCCCGTCGCTTCGGCGGCTGATCCGCGTCAGCCTCCCGAGTTGTGATGCTCTCGCCAAGCCCGCCTGGCTTGGCGTACATCCTTTTCGCTCGTGTGAGGGTCTAGGTTGCACCCAAGGAACTGACCGCGCTCCACCTTGCTGTCGGATGTCTGAATAGGCGGCCCCTCAAGCACGAGGCCGCCCAGGGCTTCGCATCGCTGAGCCGGGTCAGTGGGCAGCGGCGGCAAGGGCGTGGCGCAGGCGGACACGCTCAACACGATCCCTCCAACCAACACTCCTGCCGACCGCAAGCCCATGCCTATTGAGCCGCGAACTCGCTCAAGGCGTCGATCACGGCGCGGTTCTGATCTTCCGTGCCGATGGTGATGCGCAGGGCCTGGGGCAGGCCATAGCCGCCGACCGGCCGCACGATGATCCCCTTGGCGTTCAGATAATCATTGGCGGCGGCGGCCCGTTCGGCCCCGTCGAACACGACCAGCACGAAGTTTCCGGCGCTGGGCAGGACCTCGAGGCCGAAGCCGCGCAGGGCCTGGGTCAGGCGCGGCTTCCAGGTCGAGATCAGCTCGCGCGACGCCTGTTGGTGCGCCTCGTCGCCCAGCGCCGCCGTCGCCGCCTCAAGCCCCGGAACCGAGACGTTGAACGGCAGGCGGATGCGGTCGATCGCCTCGGCCACCTTTAGCGGCGCATAGCCGAAGCCGATCCGCAAACCGCCCAGGCCGTGAATCTTGGAGAAGGTGCGGGTGACGACGATGTTGTCGGCGTCGCGGGCCAGGGGGAAGGCCGTCTCCCAGTCCGGCTCGGTCACATATTCGGCATAGGCCTCGTCGATCACCAGGATGACGTGAGCCGGCAGGGCCGCGTGCAGGCGGCGGATCTCCTCGCCGGAGTTGTAGCTGCCGGTCGGGTTCGACGGATTGGAGACATAGACGATCTTGGTCCGCTCATCGACCTGGGCCAGCAGCGCGTCCACCTCGGCCTTGTAGTTCGGCTCGGGCGCCAGCTTGACCTGGGCCTCGCAGGCCATCGCGCTGATCCGATAGGCCAGAAAGCCGTACTGGCCGCAGACGATGTTGTCGCCCGCCGTCAGATAGGTCTGGTTCAGCAGGGCGAAGACCTCGTCCGAGCCGTTGCCGAAGATCAGCCGCTCGGGCTCCAGCCCGTGGGTCTGGGCCACGGCGGTGCGCAGCTTGGTCGCCCGCCCGTCGGGATAGATGTGGATGTTGCGAACCGCCGCCTCATAGGCCGCGCGCGCCTTTTCGCCGGCGCCCAGCATGTTCTCGTTGGAGGACAGCTTCATCGGTTCGGCGACGCCGGCGATGGACGACTTGCCCCCGACATAGGGGGCGATGTCGAGGATGCCGGGCTTGGGCTGGGGGCCCTGGGGCGCGTCGGTCATGGAAAACCTTGATCTCAGAAGATGGGGGCGGCGCCGATGACGCCGGTCAGGCGGCCGGGGGCGTTCGTCAGCCGCCCGTCCTCGGCCTGCACATAGCCTGCCAGGGCGAACAGCTTCAAGCCGCCTGCCGCAGCCAAAGGATCGGCGACCAGCCCGGCCTCGCCCATGGCTTCGACGATCTTCGTCTCGGACCAGCCGCTGTCGGTGACCCAGAAGGTCCGATCCTCGCCGGTCGGCCCGGACCCCTCGCGCGTCACCAGAAAGGCTTGGGGACGGGCGCGGGCGTCGTCCGGCAGGGCCCCGGCGATCTTCAGCTCCGGCCGGGCCAGCAGCCGACCCCACCAGGGACGATCAGACGACAGGTCGATCAGAGCCCGCGCCCCCTCCTCCACGGCCTTCAGCGCCTCTTCGGCCGGCAGAGGCCGCCCGCCCAGGCCGTACCGATCGGCCGCCAGCACCTGGGCCAGGCCGCCGCTGGTGATCAGGGACGGCCCGGCGGCGGCCTCGATCCGCCCCCACAGGGCCTTCAGCACCTTCGTATCGCCAGGCTGCGCCCCAGCCAGAAGCGCGCGCAGACTCAGGGCCGAGGCGTCCAGGCGCGTGCGAGGGCCGGCGGCCAGGCGCGCTCGCACCGCCTCGACCACCGCCCGGTCCAGGGCGTCCAGGGCCGCATCGGCCGGGGGTTCGTTCAGGAACGCCATCAGAACAGCTTGGGCGCAGGGGCCAGGGCGAAGGGCCCCAGCCAGGTCCGGCCGTCGCGGAAGACCAGGGTCAGCGGAACCTCTTCGCCCCCGGCCGCCTGGGCGGCGCCCGCCGCAGCGGCGGCCCCGACCGCGCCCAGACGCTCGCCGGCCCGGCCTCGGCTTTCCACCAGGCCCGAAAGCGCCGGCAGCGGCCTTTGCGACTGGAGCGTCACCTGGCCGGTCAGCCGCCCGTCGGCGTCGGCCTTCAGGACGTCGCTGCTCAGGGTGGCGCGGCTTTCGCCCGCTTGAAGATCGCCGCGAAGATTGCGAAAGGTCCCGCCGCCCGCGGTCCAGGCGGAAAAGACCCCGGCGGCGTCCGCCCCCTTCAACAGACTGGCCCGGCCGATCGTGGCCTCCAGCTGGGTCGTCAGCTGTCCGTCCTGGGCGAAGCCCTCGACCGGCCCGTCGCGCCGTCCCTGGCCGTCGACCAGTCGGAACATGACGTCGATGTCGTCGGTCGCGACGGTCGAGCCTTCCAGATGCGGCCGCGTGTAGAATTCGATCCGCGCCGCCCGGGCGATGGGGAAGGGCTCGCCCTGGGGCAGGGCCGTGAAGATCGGATTGACCAGCTCCAGCGCCAGATTGGGCCAGCGCTGATCAATGCCGCCGGCGCTCATGCGGATCGCATCGCCGTGGACCGCCACCTTGCCCTTGCCGGCGCGGGTCAGGACCAGCCCCTCCGGCGCCGCGACCACCCATTTGGTCGGCTGATAGGCGTTGGCCTCGGCCTCCAGCTCCGGCGCCGCCAGCGCCAGGCCCGAGGGCGCGGCCACAGTGACGTGGGTCAGGCGCACATGGGCGCGGAACGGCCAGCCGACGATCCGCTTGTCGGCGTAGCGGACCTCCCACCCCTGCTGGCGCAGGCTCGCCGCCTGGGCCTCCAGCCCCGCGTCGATCCGACGGGTCAGATAGAACCACCAGCCCGTCCAGGCGGCCAGGGCGATCAGCACCAGGATGAAGGGGCCGTAAAGGCCGGCGCGGCTGTGTCGCGGGGTCGAGGGCTCGGTCATGCAAACTCCGGTTCAAGGCCGCTATACCCCAACCGGCCCCGCCCGCATAAGGCGTCAGGCCGTCAGATCGACCAGCCGCGCGGCCGCCGCCCGCACCGCCTCGTCCGGCGCCAGACCCAGCAGCAGCCCCCTCTGGCCGCCGTTGATCAGGATCTGGTCGAACAGCGCCGCCATCTCGTCGAACAGGGTCGGAACGGCCTTGCGCTGACCGAAGGGACTGACCCCGCCGACCTTGTAGCCCGTCAGCCGTTCGGCGTCGGCGGGCTTCATCATCTGGGCCGATTTGGCGCCGAGGGCGGCGGCCAGCTTCTTCATGCTGACCTCGGCGTCGGAGGGAATGACGACACAGGCGGGCGCCCCGTCCGCCAGGGTCATCAGGGTCTTGAACACTTCTTCCGGCGGCCGCCCCAGGGCTTCAGCCGCCTGAAGCCCCACGCGCGGCGCATCGGGATCATAGGCATAGGGAAACAGTTCGAACGCGACGCCCGCCTTGGCGAGGGCGACGGTGGCGGGCGTGGTCTTCGACATCTCAATCGGTCTCGGTCTGCGGCGTCGTCTGAAGAAAGTCACGGGTCAGGGCGACGGCGTCGGCCAGACCCATGCGCTGCACCTCTATCCCAGGCGGCAGGCTGGCGAACAGCCGCGTCGGGGTGGCGGCGTCCAGCATCAGGAAGACCCCCTTGTCGTCCGCGCGGCGGATCAGCCGCCCGAAAGCCTGGGCGATGCGGGCGCGGGCCAGGGCGTCGTCATAGCCCCTGCCCTGCCCAAACTGGCCGCCCAGCCGTTCGCGCCGCGCCTTGTGCAGCAGGTCCGGGCGCGGCCAGGGGGCCCGATCGAAGGCCAGGACTCGCAGCGACCGACCCGGCACGTCCACCCCGTCGCGCACCGCGTCCGTGCCCAGCAGGCAGGCGTTCTCCTCGACCCGGAACATGTCGACCAGGGCGCCCACCTCCAGCGGATCGACGTGCTGGGCGTACAGCGGCACTCCGGCTTTCGCGAGGTCCGGCCCCAGCCGCTCATAGACCGCCTTAAGACGTCGGATGGCGGTGAACAGGCCCAGGCCCCCGCCCCCGGCCGCCAGGAACAGCTCACGCATCGCCGCCGCCGTCTGGCGCGGATCGTCCTTGACCAGGTCGTTGACGACGATGACCCGGCTGTTGGCCGCATAGTCGAACGGGCTTTCGACCTTCAGGGTGCGCGGCGGCTCGATCAGCCGGGCCGAGCCGGTCCTGAGCCGGGCCAGGTCGAACGGATCGTCCTGCAAGGGGTCCGACAGGGTCGCCGAGGTCACCAGCACCCCGTGCGAGGGCGCGATCACCGCCGCCTCCAGCGGGACGGTGGGATCAATCCAGTGGCGGCGCAGGGCCACGTCGTGGATGCGGCCGAAAGCGGTCTCGGCCGACAGCCAGTCGACGAAGTCGGGATCAGGTTCATCCCCGCCGTCCTCCAGCGCCGCCAGCATCGACCGCCAGCCCGGCAGGGTCATCCGCGCGCGCCGATCCAGGCCCCGCAAGGCCCCCTCGATCCGCGACCGCTGCGAGCCGTCCAGCTCGGCCGCTTCGTCGTCGAGGACATCTTCCAGATGCCGGGCCAGGGCCAGAAGCGGGGCCTCGACCGCCGCCAGGGCCTGGGCGGCGGCGCGGGCCGTCTCCGCCACGGCTTCGGTCACGGGCTTGAGCGCGCACTCCATGCCGAACTCGGCCCCGCCATAGGGGGTTTCCGCCGTGCGGGCGCGCAGCTGATCCAGGGCGGCGGCTAAAAAGGCCTCGATCGGCCCGATCGGATTGACCTCGCCCGAGGCGGGGGCCACCCGGCCGGACACGCCCTCGCCCGGCAGGGCGGCCGCCGCGCGGATGGCGTCCTGAAGCGCCTTCTGCGCCGCCTCATTGTCCCCGACCAGATCGCCGAGCCTCTGTTCCAGCCCGCGTCCGCGCCGCCCCCGCCCCTCGGGTCCGCGAATCCAACGGCGCAGCTCGGCCGCCTCCTGACCCGAGAGGCAGGCGGAAAAGGCGCTGTCGGCCGCGTCGAACAGATGGTGGCCCTCGTCGAAGACGATCCGCTTCAGCGCCGCCGTCTCTCCGTCCTGTTGCTGGCCCCGCGCCGAGCGCGCCCCGTCGAAGGCGGCCTGGGTCAGGACCAGGGCGTGGTTGGCGATGACCAGGTCGGCGCGACGGCTGGCGCGTATGGTCTTTTCGACGAAACAGGTGCGATAGTGGGGACAGGCGGCGTGGACGCACTCGCCCCGCCGGTCGACCAGATTGGCCGCGCCGGCCGAGTGGGCGGGCGGGACGGCGAACAGGCCCGACAGCCAGCCGGGGAAGTCGCCGCCGGTCATGTCCCCGTCGCGCGTGTGCAGGGCCCAGCGTCCGGCCAGGCCCAGGCCGATCAGGTCGCCGCTCCCCAACTGGGCCGCCTGGACCATGTCCTGAAGATTGAGGACGCACAGATAGTTCTCGCGCCCCTTGCGGATCACCGTCTTTCGGCGGCGCTCCTCCGGATCGGGCCACAACGACTGGCTCTCGCGGTCGATCTGGCGTTGCAGGGCCCGCGTATAGGTCGAGATCCAGGCCGCCCCCTGGTTCCGCTCGGCCCAGAGTGAGGCCGGCGCCAGATAGCCCAGGGTCTTGCCCGTGCCCGTCCCCGCCTCGGCCAGCAGCACCCGCGGCCGCCCCTCTTCATTACGCGGCGAAAAGGCGAAGGCGGCCTCGGCGGCGTAGTCGGACTGGGTCGGGCGCGTCTCGTCCAGGCCCGAGGCCTGAAGCAGCTTCTCCAGCCGGATGCGGGCGCTCTCGCTGTCGACGGGCGCCGAGCCCGCCTCGCCGCGCGGCGCCTCGTCCTCCCATTCCGTCAGCCGGCTCCAGACGTCCAGGCCCGAGCCGCGATGCTGGCGCGCCCGCACCCCGCCCGCCTCAAGGGCCTGAACCACCCGCTCGCCCCAGGCCCAGCCCGCCCTTTGCAGAGTCAGGGCCAGAACATAGGCGGCTTCACGTTCGGGATAGGCGGGCGCCGCCAGCTCACGCAGCAGCACGGCCGCCGCTTCACGCAACACCGCCGCCTGCGCCTCGGGCGACTTCGGCTCCGCCAGCCCCAGGACCAGGGCCAGGCCGGTCGGCGAGGGCGCGCAGAACTGAGCGGGCCGCACGAAGGCGTAAAGCTCCAGCACATCCATCAGGTCGCCGGACCGAGGCGGCGGCGTCAGCCCCAGCCGCCGCGCCGTCAGCGACGCATGCGCCACCAGCACCGGCCCGCCGGTGAAGAACCCCTCGGCCGCCCCCCGCCCGATCTTCCGCGCCCCCTGGTCGTCGCACACCGCCCCCGCGCCGGGCGGGGTGGCGAGCGCTGGCGGCAGGTCCAGCCAGGGCTCGGCGCCGCTCAGGCGGGATTCGGCGATGACGGATTCGTCGGACACGGCCGCAGCATAGCGAGCCGACCAGCGAAACGGAACGGGAACATCTGGTTTCGCCGGCCTTCTGCCTCTATATGTCGTCCAAACGAGGAGATCGCCGTGAACAAGCCGATTGATCCCGATGCGTGGCTGGAAGCGCTCGCCGCTCGTGTCGAGGCTGACGGCCCTCAAAAGCTGGAGGTCGAAGGCCACGATCCTTTGGTCGTGATCCCCCTGAATCGGTTCCAGGAAATGCAGAAGCGCAAACCGACCATGCTGGAGATTCTCCGTGGCATGGACTGGTCCAACGTCGATCTTACCCGCGACCCCCGGCCGGCGCGCGAGGCTGATTTTTGAGGTTTCTGCTCGACACCAACGCCATCAGCGAACTGGGCAAGCCTCGCCCCGACCCCGGCTTCATGGCGTGGCACGACCAGCAGGCCGAAACTGCGGACCGGCAAGAGGGAATTTTCCTAAGCGTTCTTCTACTGGGCGAGATGGATCGCGGCATTCTGAACCTGCCTGACAGTCCCAAGCGGGCCGAGCTTTCGAAGCGGCGGGATTTGATCCTGTCGGTTTATCGAAAGCGGATCCTGCCCGTCGATGTCGACGTCGCGCGGCGATGGGGCGCCGTCAGCGACGCACATCGGAGGCAGGGTCTGACGCCCGGCGTGATCGACGAACTGATCGCGGCGACCGCCTTAGTCCATGATCTGACCCTCGTCACGCGCAACACCCGCCATTTCGAACACAGCGGCTGCCGTCTGCTGTCGCCGTGGAGCGGATGACGACGCTTCCGCCCCTGTTCGCCGACTGGTTCGCGTCGCGCGGCTGGTCGCCCCGGCGGCATCAGCTGGAGATGGTCGCGGCGGGCCAGGCGGGGGCGCACGCCCTGCTGGTCGCGCCCACCGGCGGCGGCAAGACCTTGGCGGGGTTTCTTCCCAGTCTGATCGAGCTGGCGGAACGCGGACCCAAGCCGCAGACAGGACCAGGCTCGGGCGTCCACACCCTCTATCTGTCGCCGCTCAAGGCCCTGACCACCGACGTCGAACGCAATCTGATGACGCCGATCCGCGAGATCGGGCTGAACATCCATGTCGAGACGCGGACGGGCGACACCAAACAGTCGAAACGCCAGCGTCAGCGCGACTTCCCGCCCGACATCCTGCTGACCACGCCGGAACAGTTGGCCCTGTTCTGCGCCTGGGAAGGCGCCCGGTCCTATTTCGCCGATCTGAGATGCGTCGTGCTGGACGAGGTCCACGCCATCTGGAGCGGCAAGCGGGGGGACCTGCTGTCGCTGGGCCTGGGGCGATTGCAGAGCTTCGCCCCCGGGATGCGACGGGTGGGTCTGAGCGCGACGATCGAAGACCCGGACCTGATCCGAAGGTGGCTGGCGCCGCGCTTCAATCCTCCCCCATTGGGAGGGGGACCGCGAAGCGGTGGAGGGGCCGACTTAGACGCCGAGTTCGAAGCAAGCCCCCTCACCAGGCTTCGCCTGGTCCCCTCCCCCCATCGGGGGGAGATTTGGTGCGCCTGGTCAAGGGCGATCCCGGCGCTCCCGCCGTCATCGACGTGCTGATCTCCGAGGGCCATGTGCCCTGGGCGGGGCACACCGGCCGGCACGCCATCCCCGAGGTCTATGCCGCCATCCAGCGCGCCAACCTGGCCCTGATCTTCGTCAACACCCGCTGGCAGTCGGAGTTCGTCTTTCAGCAGCTGTGGGAAATCAATGATGCAAGCCTGCCCATCGGTCTGCACCACGGCTCCCTGGCCGCCGAACAAAGACGCAAGGTCGAGGCGGCCATGGCGCGGGGCGACCTGCGGGCCGTGGTCTGCACCTCGACGCTGGATCTCGGCATCGACTGGGGCGACGTCGATCTGGTCATCCAGATGGCGGCGCCCAAGGGCTCCAGCCGTCTGGTCCAACGGATCGGCCGCGCCAACCACCGGCTGGACGAACCGTCGCGCGCCCTCTTGGTGCCCGCCAGTCGGTTCGAAATGCTGGAATGCCAGGCGGCGCGCGAGGCGGTCGCCGACAACGCCTTCGACTGGGAGCCGATCCATATCGGCACGTTGGATACGCTGGCCCAGCATGTGATGGGCGTGGCCTGCTCCGAGGCCTTCGACATGCAGGCCCTGTACGACGAGATCACCGGCTGCGGCCCCTATCGCGGCCTGAGCTGGGAACAGTTCGAAGAGGTGGTCGATTTCGTCGCCACCGGCGGCTATGCGCTGCGCACCTACGACCGGTTCGCCCGCATCGTCAGGACGCCGGACGGCCGCTGGAAGGTGCGCAACCAACATATCGCCCAGCGCCACCGGATGAACGTCGGCGCCATCGTCTCGGCCGGAACCTTGAACGTGCGCGTCGCCGGCCGTCGCGGCGGGGCCTCGCGTCAGCTGGTCCCCGGCCGCAAGGTGGGCGAGGCCGAGGAATGGTATTTCGAACAGCTGACGCCCGGCGACACCTTTCTGTTCGCCGGTCAGGTCTGGGCGTTCCAGGGCATTGTCGGAACGGACGCCCTGGTCACCCACGCGAACGACAAGGAGCCCAAGATCCCCTCCTGGGGCGGGTCGAAGTTCCCCCTGTCCACCTCTCTGGCCGATCGGGTGCGGACGATGGTTCAGGACCCCGACCACTGGCGCGTCCTGCCGCCGGACGTGCAGGAATGGCTGGCGCTCCAGGCCGAGCGCTCCGCCATCCCCGACGCCGAATCCATGCTGGTGGAGACCTTTCCGCGCGGCAGCCGGCATTTCCTGGTCGCCTATCCGTTCGAGGGCAATCTGGCCCACACCACCCTGTGCATGCTGCTGACCCGGCGGCTGGACCGGCTGGGCGTCGGGCCGCTGGGCTTCGTCGTCACCGACTATTCCCTGGCCGTCTGGTCCATCAAGCCGATGGCCCGGATCGACCTGGACGCCCTGTTCCAGCCGGACATGCTGGGCGACGATCTGGAGGCCTGGCTGGAGGAGAGCTTCATGATGAAGCGGTCCTTCCGCAATTGCGCCCTGATCTCGGGCTTGATCGAGCGCCGCCAGCCGGGCGCCGAAAAGACCGGCCGGCAGGTGACCTTCTCCACCGACCTGATCTATGACGTGCTCCGCCGCCATCAGCCCGACCATCTGCTGCTGAAGACCGCCCGCGCCGACGCCGCCTCGGGCCTGCTGGACGTGGCGCGCCTGGGCCAGATGCTGACGCGGATCGAGGGTCGCATCCGTCATCAGCGGCTGACGCGCCCCTCGCCCTTCTGCGTGCCGGTCCTGGTCCAGATCGGGCGCGAGCGGGTCGGCGGGGACGCCGCCGAAATGATCCTGGACGAAAGCGCCGAACAGCTGATCGCCGAGGTCATGGACGAGGCGCCCGCATGAACGCCGCCCTGCGCCAGACCCTGTCCCCCACGCGCAAGCCCTGCGGGTCCTTGCGGGTCCAGATCGCGGGCGAGACCTGCGTGCTGCGCTGTTCCGGGGCTTTGTGGCTTCCCGCCCATCGCACCCTGGTCGCGGCGGACCTGCACCTGGAGAAGGGCTCGGCCTTCGCCGCACGCGGCCAGATGCTGCCGCCCTACGACAGCCGCGCCACCCTGGACCGGCTGGAAGCCGAGATCGCCGAACTGGACCCGGTCCGGGTCATCCTGCTGGGCGACAGCTTCCATGACCGAAAAGCCGTGCCACGCATGGCGGTGGAAGACCGCCTCCGCCTGGACCGGCTGGCGGCCGGGCGCGACTGGACCTGGCTGGAGGGCAATCACGACCGTGAAGCCCTGACCGCCTCCACGCTCGGTTTGCCCGGCGTGGTCCTGGCGGAGATGCGGCTGGGCGGGCTTCGCCTGACCCACGAGCCCGAGCCCCGCACCGGGACGGACGACCGCCAGGGCGAGGTCGCCGGCCACCTGCATCCCGCCGCCCGCGTGGTCGCCTATGGCCGCGGCGTTCGCCGCCCCTGTTTCATCACCGACGGATCGCGCCTGATCCTGCCGGCCTTCGGCGCCTTCACCGGCGGGCTGGACGTCTGTGATCCGGCCATAGCCGACCTGTTCGGCTCAGAACCGATGGCCGCCGTCCTGGGGCGCGACAAGGTCCATGCCGTGTCATGGAAGACCTGCGCCGAGCCCGCCGCCCCCGACCGCCGGCGTCCGAGTCGGTTCGCCTGACGCCGCGCCTCGACGGGATTCAGGGCTCCAGCTCAATGTCCCAGTACAGGTAATCGAGCCAGCTCTGGTGCAGATAATGGGGCGGGAAACGCCGTCCCGCCTCCTGAAGCTGCCAGGCGTTGGGGCGGTAGGGTTCGCGCCGGATCGGCATCAAGGCCTGGCGCGGCGTCCGCCCGCCCTTGGTCAGATTGCAGGGACCGCAGGCGGCGACGATGTTCTCCCAGGTCGTGCGACCGCCCTGGGACCGAGGGATCACATGGTCGAACGTCAGTTCGGTGGAGGCGCCGCAATACTGACAGGCGAAGCCGTCGCGCAGGAAGACGTTGAACCGGGTGAAGGCCGGGCTGCGATCCTGATCCACATAGGTCTTGAGCGCGATGACGCTGGGCAGTTGCATCTCCATCGACGGAGAGCGCACCACCTTCTCGTACAGGGACACCACGTCCACCCGATCCTGATAGACCGCCTTGACCGCCTCCTCCCACGGCCACAGCGACAGCGGATAGTAGGACAGGGGCCGAAAATCCGCATTCAGCACCAGGGCCGGAAAGCCCGACGGCGGTCGATGGAGAACCTGCATCAGGCCCTCCCGCTCACAGCGGAGGATATGGAGGCGACAGGATTGAAGACGGATCTCCTTCCCTAGTCAGAGGCTCATAACCTAGCGCCGATTCGAAGACGTCGCCATGACGAACAGACGACGAAACCGGGTCAATTTCGCGCCGGGAACCCCGGCAGGGTCCATCCCCAGCGCAGGGCGCCCGCGCGCAGCATGAAGCCGGCGATCGCTGCGACGATGGCGGCGGGCCAGATCGGCGTCTCGGGCATCCTCAGGACGATGTAGAGGGTCGCGGCCAGGATGGCGGCGGTGACGTTGATCTCGCGCCGCAGCAGGATCGACGGCTGGCCGGCCAGGGTGTCGCGCACCACCCCGCCGAAACAGGCGGTCAAGGTGCCCATGACGATGCAGATCAGCGGGTGGGCCCCGGCCGCCTCGGCCTTGGCCGCCCCCATGACCCCATAGGCGCCCAGGCCGACGGCGTCGAGCCACAGAAGGGCGCGGAACCGCCAGTCCCTCTGGCCGATCAGCCACAGCACCACCGCCGCCGACAGGCAGACGGCCATATAGCGCCAGTCCTGGACCCAGAAGACCGGCAGGCCCAGCAGCAGGTCGCGCAGGGTCCCGCCCCCGACGCCGGTGATGGCGGCGAAGAAGGCGAAGGTGACGACGTCGTGCTTTTCCCGCGCCGCCGCCAGGGCGCCCGTGGCGGCGAAGACCGCCACCCCGGCGAAGTCCAGGGCCGCCAGCATGGTCTGGGGGTTGCGCAGCGGCTCGGTCAGGGCGGGGTCCAGCGGGGTCATGGCGTGTGATCCTCCAGCGCGATCTCGCCGCGCCGCACCCCGCCATACCATCCCCACAGCAGATGCGCCGCCACCCCGCGGTGCGGCCGCCAGATTTCGGCGCGCGCATAGGCCTGTTTCTCGTTCGGCCGGACCTCGGCCCGGTCGGCCCAGCGCATGGCCTCCTGCAAGGCCACGTCCCCGCCGGGAAAGACGTTCAGCCGCCCCTCGCAGAACATCAGATAGGTCTCGGCCGTCCATTTGCCGACGCCCCGGATGGCCGTCAGGGCGGCGATCGCCGCCTCGTCCGACAGGGTCTGCATATGATCCAGGTCGATCCGCCCCTCCACCTGAGCCAGGGCGATCTCGCGTCCGTAGCGGGCCTTCTGCCCCGACAGGCCGAAGGCGCGCAGCGCCTCGACGTCGTGGGCCAGCACCGCCTCCGGCGTCACGGCCCCGCCCAGCCCCTCGACCGTGCGCCCCCAGATGGAGGCGGCGGCGGCGACCGAGACCTGCTGTTCCACGATCATGCGGAACAGACCCTCATAGCCGCCAGGCCGCAGCCGCCATTCGAAGGCGGGCGTCTGGGCATGGGCCCGCGCCAGAGCGGGATCGGCCTTGGCCAGAGCGTCTCGAGCGGCGGCGATATCCTGGACTGTCGGGGCGACGGGCATCGCCCACGCTTAGAGCATGATCGTTTCAGGCGGAACCGCGAGGCGGTTCCGGCAGAAGCGTGAATCATGCTCTCGCTCTAATCCGGAGCCTGATTCACCGTTTCAGCGGAACCGCGAAGCGGTTCCTCCTCAACGGATCAGGCTCTGGGACCGATGTGGGCTCTCGAAAAGGGCGGGGCGCCGTTCGGGTCCGGAAACCGCTAGGATCAGGGAAATGTTCGCCACCCGTTTCGCCCCCTCCCCCACCGGCCGCCTGCACAAGGGCCACGCCTTTTCCGCCCTGACCGCCTGGACTGCGGCTCGGAGGGCCGGGGGGCGGTTCGTTCTGCGGATCGAGGACATCGACCCGACCCGCTGCCGCCCGGAGTTCGAGGTCGGGATTCTGGAGGACCTGGCCTGGCTGGGGCTGGACTGGGAGACGCCGGTGCGGCGCCAGTCGGCGCATCTGGACGATTACGCCGCCGTTCTGGACCATCTGCGGCGTCAGGGGCTTCTGTACCGGTGCTTCCGAACGCGCAAGGACATCCTGGACGGCCTGGGCGATGCGCCCCACGGGGCGATGGAGGCGGTGCGCCCCGGCCCCCATCCGGAGGAGGAGGAGGCGAGGTTTATGGACGAGGGCCGGCCCTTCGCCTGGCGGCTGTCGCTGGATCGGGCGCGCCAGGCCCTGGGGGAGGCGATCTGGACGAGCCTGACATTCGTCGAGGAAGGGACGGGACCGGGCGGCGAGACCGGCGTGATCCAGGTGCGGCCCGAGGCGGGGGGCGATGTGGTGCTGGCCCGCAAGGACGCGGGCGTCGCCTATCATCTGGCGGTCGCCCATGACGACGCCCTGCAGGGGATCGACCATGTGATCCGGGGCGAAGACCTGTTCGAAGCCACCCATGTGCAGCGGCTGATCCAGACCCTGATGGGCTGGCCCTCCCCCGTCTATCGCCACCACCCCCTGCTGACCGGGCCGGACGGGCGGCGCTACGCCAAGCGGGATCGGTCCGTGACCCTGGCGGAACTGCGCGCCGGCGGCCTGACGGCCGAGACCCTGCGGGCCGAACTGGGCTTCAGTTCCGGCGACTGAAGACGCGCGAGGCGCCGTAGCCCGTCAGGGCCGCCAACAGGACGCAGACCAGGCCGTAAAGCCACGGCCGACGATGGGCGAACTCATAGATGTCTCGCTCCAGACCCACCTTCTCCACCGTCAGGGTCAGGTTCGAAACCGACTGGGGCTCCCCGTCCTGGAACAGCCAGACCTCGGCGTAATATTTGCCGGTCGGGGCGACGGTGGGCAGTTTCACCTCGGCCCGGAACAGGCCACGGTCCACGAACTCGACCCCCTTGGGATCGGTGTCGTAAAGGGCCGCCGCCTCCTTCAGCCGGATCACCGCGCGCCGCCAGTCCAGATAGTCGTCGCCCAGACGGCTGACCACCACGTCGCGCACGCCGTAGCGGGTGACGGTGCGGCTCTCCTCCGGCGCGTCGATCCTCAGGTGATCGACCCCCACCCCCAGCCGCCGCAGTTGGCCGAACTCGGCGATGTCGGACAGGGGTCGGGTCGAGGCGGTCATGTAGAAACCGGGCGCCCCCTCGAACAGGACCGGGCGGCTGTTCAGCCAGACGCCCATGTTGCGGGTCTTCTTGACCAGGCGCACGGGCGCGTCCGGCCCGCGCACCACCACCACCACATCGGCGGGTTCCGGCGTCGGATTGAAGACGGCGCCGAACAGTACGATCGAGGCGCCGCGGAAGCTGGAATCGACCCGGACCCTGGCGTCGGTCAGGGCGGCTGCGACGCGCAGCTCCCCGGTCGTGGCCTCGGACCGGTCGGGCGCCGGAAGCGGGAGAGGGGCCTCGATCGCGGGTGGAGGGGGTGGAAGCGCCTGCATCAGTCGGCGACCCCCGGCGCGATCAGGAAGATGTCGCTGGGCCGGACGAACAGCTCCAGCCCCATCTGGATTCCCACCAGAAGAACGATCAGCCCCAGGGCCGCCCGCAGTTCTTCCGCCCGGAACCGACCGGCGAAGCGGGCGCCGATCTGGGCCCCGACGACCCCGCCCAGAAGCAGGATGGTGGACAGGACGATGTCGACCGTCTGGTTCCGCCCGGCCTGAAGAATGGTGGTGATGGCGGTGGTGATGATGATCTGGAACAGGCTGGTGCCGACCACGGCGCCGGCCCGCATCCGCAGGACGTACAGCATGGCGGGCACCAGGATGAAGCCGCCCCCCACCCCCATGATCGCCGACAGCACCCCTGCGAAAACGCCCAGGCCGAACGGCGGGAGGGCGCTGATGTAGAGGCCCGACTTGGGGAATTTCATCTTCAGCGGCAGGCCGTACAGCCACAGGGGCCGGCGGCGCTCCTTGCGGGGCGCAGGCAGACCCCGGCGGCGGCGCAGGATTTCGGTCAGGCTCTCGTTCAGCATCAGCCCGCCGATGACGCCCAGGAAGACCAGATAGGACAGGGCCACCACCAGGTCCGCCTGACCCAGCAGCCGCAGATAGCGAAACAGCTCGACCCCGGCCAAGGCGCCGACGGCGCCGCCGCCCGCCATCACCAACCCCATGCGGAAATCGACCGCCCCCTGGCCGGCGTAGCGGATCACGCCCGAGGTCGAGGAGGCCACGACGTGGCTGGCCTGGCTGGCGACCGCCACGGTCGGGGGAATGCCGAGGAAGACCAGGATCGGGGCCATCAGGAAGCCGCCGCCGATGCCGAACAGGCCCGAGACGAAGCCGACCACCGCCCCCAGGATCACCAGGGTCGGCCAGTTCACCGAAACCTCGGCGATCGGCAGATAGATATCCAAAGGACGCGCCTTCGGCTGGAGCGAAACGGAAAGCGCCGAACGGCGACAGCTGGTCTTTAGCGACGGGGACGGCGCGCCGCCACCCTGGTCTGGGGCTTTGATCCGAAACCCGGCCTCAGCCCGTCGCCTTGGCGGACTGCTGCGACACAAAGGCCTCGGCGGCGGTGCGGGCGGCGCGCTGGGCCGTGGCGCTGGCGGTCGGGCGCAGACGGTTCACCGCCGCCTGAGCCTCGCTGTCGCCGCCGCGCGCGGCGATCATGTACCACTTCAGCGCCTCGGTCAGATTCTTGGCCACCCCGTCGGCGCCCGTCTCATAGATGCGCGCGACATTATACTGGCTGTCCGGCAGGCCGTGTTCGGCCGCCTTGACCAGCCAGACCAGGCCTTCCGCCTGATTGGCGGCTCCGCCGTCGCCTTCATACAGCTGCATGCCGTAAAGGTGCATGCCGCGCGGGTCGCCGTTCTCGGCCGCGCGACGGCCCCAACGGCGGCTCTCGACCGGATCGGCGGCGACGCCGTCCGCCCCGGCCAGATAAAGCTGTCCCAGATAGGTCTGGGCCGGGGCGTAGCCGAGGTTGGCCGCCTTCTTCAAGGCTTCGACGCCTTCCGGATCGCCGCTCTCGATCTGTTCCACGGCGCGGTCATAGGCCTCCGCCCCCGCCTCGGCGGTCGGGACGGCGTCGGCGGGCGTCACCGCCATGGCGAGAGGCGGAGCGGCCGGCTCGGCCGCCGCCGGCGCCGCGTCGCGTCCCGGCAGGCCGGGCAGGTTGATGTCAGGCAGGCCCGAACCGTCGGCCAGGCTGAGCGAAGCATAGGCGCCGCCCGTCAAAGCCACCGCCGTCACCGAGGCCAGAAAGGCCTTCTTGACGGTCGAACCGTCGCGGGCGGCCTGTTTGTCCAGACGTTCCTGCAGCTTGGACTTGCCGCCGCGTTTCGGCGCCAGGCCGAACCCCTGGCGCGGCGCCTCGACCGGGGCCGGGACGGTCATGGCGGCGCGGGCGGCGTTGATGGTCGAGCGGGTCGAGGAGGCCCGGCCCGCCGCCGCGGCGGCGCCCATGGAGGCGCGCAGACGCCGGGGATCGACGAACTCCGTCTCGCCGCCGAAATCATCTTCGCGTGCGGATACCTCCAGGTCGGGGGTCTCCGCCGAAGCCGGAGCCGCAAAGGCCGAGGTCGCAGCCGGGGCCGTGGCGTCCAGCGCATCCTCGACATCGGCCCCGCCGAAGCCGCCGAACGGCTGAATGACCGGCGCGGCCTCGACCACAGGCGCGGGCTCGGGCGCAGGCGTGACGGGTTCAGGCTCAGGTTCGGGCGTCGCCGGGGCAGCGGCGAAGGACGAGGGGAAGGGCGCCGCCTTGGGCGTCGCCGCCGCATCGCTGGACCAGTCGTCGCCGTCGTCGAAGGAGTCGTCGGGGAAGACGGCCGCGCGCCAGTCCGGCTCCACCGGGGCGGAGACGGCGGCCTGGGCCGTCCGCGCCGCTACGGCGCGGGGCCTGGGCTCGGCCTCGGGAATGTCCCATCCCCCCGCCTCGACCGCGATGTCGGCGGTCGGCGCGGCCCGGTCTTCAAAGGCGGGACGGTCGGCGGAACCGGCTTGGCGAGCGTTGATGCTCTCGCGGGCTTCCGCCAGCAGGCGGGCCGTGCGCTCCTCGCTCAGCCGCATCCGCTCGGCCAGTTCGCCCGAGGCGCGGTCGTAACGCTGCTCGATCTTCTCGGAGCTTTCCGACAGACGCCGCGCGATGTCGTCCAGCGCCTGCTGCGAGCGGCGCTCGGACTGGACGATCCGGTCGCTGAGCTGATCGGAGATGCGGGTGATCTCGCCGCCCAGCTTCTCCAGCGCCAGGGCGTGGCGGTCCTCTGTCGCGGTCAGCCTCTGTTCGACCCGATCGACATGGCGGGCGAAGGTCTGATCGACCTGGGCCGAATGGCGCGCCAGGTCTTCGTCCACCTTGCGGCTGACGGCGCGGGTCACGGCCTCGGCCTGATCGGCGCCCGCCCGTTCGGCGGCCTGCATCCGCGCATTCAGGTTCTGGGCGATCTTCAGGACTTCGCGGCCCATGGCCTCCAGCCCCTGGGCGCCCTTGCGCTCGGAGGCCTGGACCTGGTCGTTGACGGCCTGAACCGCCCGTTCGATCCGGTCGATCCGAGCGCCCGTCTCGGCGGCGTCGAGCCGCTGCATCATCTCGGCGCGGTTGCTGTCGATCTGACGCGACAGGGTCTCGGCCAGTTTTTCGAACCGGGCGGCGTCGCGGGCCCCTTCCGGCTCGACCCGGCCCTCGGCGGCGCGCAGCCTCTGATCCAGATCGGCGAAGGACCGTTCCAGCGCCTTCAGGGCCTCGGTGGTGCGGCTTTGCGCCTGGTCCAGACGCGCCCCGACCTGGGCCAGAAGATCCGAGCCAGCGCCGGGTCCGGCGGCCTTTTCGACCGCCTCCATCCGCTGGCGCAGATCCGCCACGCCGGCGCGTTGACGCTCTTCGATGTCGTACAGCCGCCCCGCCAGGGCGCCGATGGACTGTTCGACCTTGCCGAAGCCTTCCTGAACCTGAGGACCGGTGTCCCGTTCGAAGGCGCGCAGACGGCGGTGCCCCTCGCGCAGCTCCTCGGCGATGTCGTCAATGCGCCGGGCCTGCCCTTTGGTCTGGGCGTCATGACCGTCCAGGCGGCGCACCAGGCCGGCGACGGCCTGATCGACCCCCTGGATGGCGACGGTCGAACGGCGCTCGGCCGCCTCCAGCCGGGCGGCCAGGGCGTCGATCGAGGCGCTGACCCTCTGCCATTTCTCGTCCGACGGCTCATAGGCGTCGTCCAGACGGCGGGCGCGATGGCGGCGGTCATAGGTGTCGGCGACAGGACCGCGGCGCGGAAGCGTGGCGTAGCCCTCTTCCTCGTCGTCCATGATCATGGAGTTCAGCCACTCGCCCAGGGTCATGCCTGAACGGCGCGCAAGATCCTTGGCGACCTCGCGGGCTTTCGGGTCGATGCCCTTAACACTCCAAGGCGCGGCTGCGCTCACTGATTCGGCTCCCGACCCATGCGGCAAGGCTATAACGCCAATATCGAGGGTGTAAACGTGTGGTTAACCGCAAGATGTTGCGGCCTCTCTCCAGCCTGTGGAAATCTCGCCGCACCCTGTGTTTCTGGGCCGATCAGGGTTAACGTCGCCTTAAGATTAAGACTTCGGCAAGACTTCCCTTGCGCAACCGGCCGGGCTTGGGCAGGTGCAGCCGATGGACCTGAACGCCACACTGATCCTGCTGGTCGCCGCCCTGGCGGTCATGGTCTTCGCCGGCTGGCGGGGCGCCCAGCCGCCCAATCCGTTCAAGGGGCCGCGAATGACGCCCTGGCGGTTCATCATGCTGGGCGCCGCGGCCCTGGCCCTGCTCTTGCTGATTCATCTGGCGACCCTGTTCGGCGCCGAACGCGCGCCCTGGATTCCCTGAGCCGTCCCCCGTCAGGAACCCGATCCGAGCCCGACCATTGTCTCCGCGACCCCAAAAGGAGACGCACGACATGGCCGACACCCTGACCCCTGCCCAGGCCGAGAAGGAATTCTGGGACAGTCTGAAGGACTCCAACACCGGCATGCTGGGCCTGGACCAGGCCGGCTACCACCATCAGCCGATGACCGGCTTCGGCGAGCCCGAGACCGGGACCATCTGGTTCTTCAGTCGCGACGACACCGACTTCGCCCGCGACGTGGCCGTGGGCGGTCAGGCCGGCATGTTCTGCTACCAGGCCAAGGACCAGAAGGTGCAGGCCTGCATCCACGGCGCCCTGTCGATCGACCAGGACCGCGCCCGGATCGACAAATACTGGAACCCGGTCGTGGCCGCCTGGTACCCGGACGGCAAGGACGACCCCCACCTGACCCTTATCCGCTTCGACGCCGAGGACGGCCGGGTCTGGGTGTCGGACAAGGGCGGCGTGGGCTTCGGCTACCAGATCCTGAAGGCCAATCTGACCAAGACCCAGCCGGACGTCGGCGGCGTGTCGGACGTGAACCTGAGCTAGGATAGAGGAAGCGGGGCCGAGGTTTTCATCCCGGCCCCTTTTTCATCAGCCTGCGAAACACCAGGCCAGCACCGCCTTCTGGGCGTGGATGCGGTTCTCCGCCTCGTCCCAGACCAGGGAGCGGGGGCCGTCGATGACGGCGTCGGTCACTTCCTCGCCCCGGTGAGCGGGCAGGCAGTGCAGGAAGACCGCGTCCGGATCGGCGAGGTCCATCAGGGCCTCGTCCACCGAATAGGCCTCGAACGCCGCCAGGCGCGCCTCATAATCCTGGTCGCCCATGGAGACCCAGGTGTCGGTGACGACGACATCGGCGCCCTTGACCGCTTCGCGCGGGTCGCTGGTCAGGGTCACGGCGTTCCCGCCCTTGGCCAGGTCGCGCAGGTCGGGGTGATATTCGGCCGGACAGGCGACGTTCAGGTGGAAGCCGAACTTGGGCGCCGCATGCATGAAGCTGTGGCAGACATTGTTGCCGTCGCCGACCCAGGCGACGGTCTTGCCCGCGATCGGGCCGCAATGTTCCTCGATCGTCTGCAGATCGGCCAGGATCTGGCACGGGTGGGACCGGTCGGTCAGGCCGTTGATCACCGGCACAGTCGAGACGCGGGCGAAGCGTTCGACGTCCTCATGGCTGTTGGCGCGGATCATCACGGCGTCGACCATGCGCGACAGGACGCGGGCCGTGTCCTCGACCGGCTCGCCCCGGCCCAGCTGCATGTCGGACGCCGTGGCGATGATGGAGGCGCCGCCCAACTGGCGGATGGCCGCGTCGAAGCTGAAGCGGGTGCGGGTCGAGTTCTTCTCGAAGATCATGGCCAGGACGCGGTCCTTGGCCGGGGCGTCGGCGTCGGGACGCCCCTGGGGCCAGCCCTTGCGGGCGGCCTTTCGGGCGTGGGCGTCGTCCAGAATGGCGCGCAGGTCGGCGGCGTCCAACTGATGGATGTCGAGGAAGTGGCGGGTCATGGGTGATCCGGTCGAGGCGAAAAAAGTTTCATCACAAAGAGCACAACGGCGTCACGACGAACACGACGGAAGGCGGCCGGTGAGATCATAAAACCAGACGGCGAAAGCCGTCCTTTAGTCTGGGCGTATTGAAGTTGATCAGATAGCCCAATCTGATCTGACTAAACCTCAGATAGGTGAGTATCTGAGCAGTATGGATCGACGCCAGGGCGTCGATCGCTTTCACCTCGACGATCACCTGACTCTCCACCAGTAGATCGAGCCGGAAACCGACATCCAATCGGTCTTCGCGGTAGTGGACGGGGATGGCGACCTGCCGTTCAACGGCAAGACCCGCACGCATCAGATCGCTGGCGAGGCAATGCTCGTAAACCGACTCCAGCAAGCCCGGCCCAAGTTCCCGATGCACGGCGAAGGCCGCGTCCATAACGGCGCGACCGCCCTCGTTCACTTTCGGGGAAACAGGCTCCCTCCCGTCGTGGCCGTGGTGCATTCGCCGTGCCCGTTGTGATGAAACCGATCAGGCGGCCCACTTCTCGCGGGCGGCCTCGCAGGCGGCTTCGAACCGGGTGATCAGTTCGCGGGCCTCGTTGAGCGTCAGGTTCAGCGGCGGCAGCAGGCGCACGCAGTTGTCGCCGCCCCCGGCGATCAGCAGCTGTTGCGTGTCGCGCGCCAAGGCCATGAACTCGCGATTGTTCGGGACCAGCTTGACCCCGATCAGCAGCCCCTTGCCGCGGACGTCGACGATGACGTCCGGGAAGCGGGACTGAAGCCCGGCCAGCTGCTGCTTCAGATAGCCGGCGATCTCATTGACGTTGTTCAGGATCTCGGGCGTGTTGATCAGGGACAGGGCCTTGCCGCCCACGGCCATGGCCAGCGGATTGCCGCCGAAGGTCGAGCCGTGGGCGCCGACCGTCATGCCCGAGGCGGCCTCGGCCGTGGCCAGGCAGGCGCCGATGGGGAAGCCGCCGCCCAGGGCCTTTGCCACCGCCATGATGTCGGGCGACATGCCGGCCCATTCGTGGGCCCACAGCTTGCCGGTCCGGCCCATGCCGCACTGGACCTCGTCGAAGATGATCAGGACGCCGTGCTGGTCGCACAGCTCACGCAGTCCGCGCAGGCACTGTTCCGGCATGGCGCGGCAGCCGCCCTCGCCCTGGACCGGCTCGACGATGATGGCCGCCGTGGTCGGATTGGCGACGGCCGCCTTGATGGCTTCGTGGTCGCCCCACTTCAGCTGGTGAAAGCCCTGCATGGCGGGGCCGAAGCCCTCGGTATAGCTGGGGTTGGCGGCGGCGTTGATGGCGCCGTAGGTGCGACCGTGGAAGGAGCCGTCGAAGCCGTAGATGTCGATCCGCTCGGGATGGCCCTTGGCCGAGTGATATTTGCGCGCCGTCTTCAGGGCGCATTCGACCGCTTCCGTGCCCGAGTTGGTGAAGAAGACCACATCGGCGAAGCTGCTTTCGCACAGGGCGTCGGCCAGGGCCTCCTGGCCCGGGATGCGGAAGATGTTGGAGACGTGCCACAGCTTCTCGGCCTGGTCCTTGACCGCCTGGACCAGTTCGGGATGGGCGTGGCCCAGGCCGTTGGTCGAGATGCCGGCGACGCAATCGAGATATTCGGTCCCGTCGGTCGACCACAGGCGAGCGCCTCGGCCGCGTTCCACTTCCAGCGGCGCGCGATTGTAGACACCCATCAGATGGTTCGTGGACACGGGACTAAGACCTCCAAAAGCGATACGGCCCCGACGCGAGGCGCGACGGAGCCGGTTTCATAGGGACAGGCGTTGTCGGACGGGCGACAGTGTTAGTCAACACCGGCGCCATGGGCTTTCGTCAGGGCGCCGTCCGGTCCAGCCGCAGGGTCAGGTCGGCGATGAAGCGGCCGAAGCGGGCCACGTCCTCGCCGTTCAGATAGGACAGCTTGTCCTCGGTCGAGTGGATGCGCTGGAAGACCGGCGGGACGAAGCCCTCCTTCAGGCCGTTGTCCTCGCCGCCGTTGAAGGCCAGCCACATCTGGTGGGCGCCGACGGCGTCCTGGGTTCCCAGCGAGACTACGGGCACGCCGGCCGCTGAGAAGACCCGGTCGTCGCTGGGCGGATAGACGGGAAAGGCGATGCAGTTGACGCCCTGTTCCGCGCACTGGCTGCGCAGGGCGGTCAGGACGAAGCCCGACGGGGCGCCGTTGTTCTCGCCGTACATGACGGTGCGGCCGTAGGCGGCGACGTCGGCGTTGATCACGGCGTGGATGCGGCTCTTGTCGTGGCTCTCCAGCCAGGCCTTGGCGCCGATCAGGCCCAGCTCCTCCTGGTCGGTCAGGACGAAGATCAGCCGGTGGCCGGTGGTCTGGCCCTTCAGCGCCTTCATCGCCTCGATCATGGCCAGGACCGAGCCCGCGTTGTCGACGATCCCCTGGGACATCGACCCGTCGCGCAGCTTCACGGCGTCATAGTGGGCGGTCAGGACGATGTCCTTGGGGCCGTCGCCCAGGGTGACGACAACGTTCGAGCCGGCCATCGGCCCGGTGCGTTGATTGCCGCCGTCGAAGGCCTGAATCTGGTGCGGCAGACCGGCGGCCGTCAGCTGATCGACGATGACGGCCATGCGCTCGGCGTTCGTCGGTTTGACGAAGGCGGCGGCGGCCGACTGGATCGCGGCGCCGGAGTCTTGGGCGGCGGCCGGAAGGGCGACAAGAAGCGCCGCAGCGGCGACGAGCGAACGGAACAGCATGGCGGACCTCCCCAGGGTGATCCGCCAGAGTTAGCGGGCTAGCTCTTCAGGCGCCAGCCCGAACGGAACACCAGCCAGCAGATCGTCCCCATGATAACCATCAGCACGGCCGATCCGATCACGCCGACCGTCAGATTGCTCTCGGCATGGCCGATGAAGCCGTAACGGAAACCGTCGATCAGATAGAAGAAGGGGTTGTAGCGGCTGATCGTGCGGAAGGGTTCGGGCAGGTTCTCGACCAGATAGAAGGTGCCCGAGAGGAAGGTCATCGGCATGACGATGAAGTTCTGGACCGCCGCCAGGTGATCGAACTTCTCGCTCCACAGGCCCGCCAGCACCCCGGTCATCCCCATGATGAAGCTGGCCGCGAGCGCGAACCAGACGATGGCCAGCACATTGGCGACCCCGAGCGGCGCGAACGGCAGGACGCACAGGGCCGTGACCAGACCGACCACCGCGCCCCTCGTCGCCGCGCCCAGGGTAAAGCCCAGGGTCAGCTCCAGCGGGCTGAGCGGCGGGGTCAGGAAGTCGGTGGCCGTGCCCATGATCTTGGCCTGGATCAGGCTGGACGAGGCGTTGGCGAAGGCGTTGTTCAGCATGGCCATCATGATCAGGCCGGGCGCCACGAACAGGGCGAAGGGCGTGCCGTGCAGCGGCGGCCGGGCGTCCTGAAGCGCGACCACGAAGACCAGCATATAGAGCAGGGTCGTCACCACCGGCGCAGCCACCGTCTGGGCCCCCACCTTCCAGAACCGCCGCACCTCGCGCAGATACAGGGTCTGCACCCCGATCCAGTTGATCCCCGGATAGCGCCGCGGCTGCGGCAGTCCGGACGGGCGGGTGGCGATCAGGTCGGGCGTGGTCTCGGTCATGAGCCGCCAGATGCGCTTTGCGCCCTTGCTGCGCAAGGGAGTGGCGAGTGGTTAGTGGCGAGTGGCGAGTGGCGAGTAGGCGCGGGCCTCGGAGTGCGCACCACAGCCGACCGAGGGGCTCAGAGACCGCGGCAGACCCCACTCGCCACTCGCCACTCGCCACTCGCCACTCCGGCGATTCAACATCTGGTTTCTGTGGACAGTGCGATTCGCACATATTGCGTCTGTTAACGGCTGGTTTACGATTAGTGGTAGGTCAAGACCCCGGAGGGGGAGCCTGAACCTAGATATTGAATCCAAACTCGCTGGAGGGTGGCATGACCGCAGGCTGGACTGACGACCGCGTAGGCGCGCTGAAGAAGCTCTGGCTGGAAGGCCAATCCGCGAGCCAGATCGCCAAACAACTGGGCGGCGGGGTCACCCGCAACGCCGTGATCGGCAAGGTTCACCGTCTGGGCCTGTCGGGCCGGGCCGCCCCGTCCCAGCCGGCCCGCACCGCCGCGACCTTCCGCACCGCCCGCCCCCGCCCTGCGGCCCCGGCCGCGACGGCGGCCGCCCAGCCGGCCGCGCCGCGCCGCCTGGAAGTGGTCCAGCCCAAAGCGGTTCAACCGGCCGCTCCGGCGCCCGCCCCGATCCCGGACCTGCCGGGCACGGCTACGGTCATGACCCTGGGCGCCCATATGTGCAAATGGCCGATCGGGGATCCGTCGTCGCGCGAGTTCAGCTTCTGCGGCCGTCGCGCCTCGGAAGGCGTCTATTGCGTCGAACACGCCCGCGTCGCCTACCAGCCCCAGGTCAAGCGCGGCAAGGACGGCTCGTCCGACCTGGCCCGCAGCCTGCGGCGCTACATCTAAGGGCGACATGTTTGGAGGCGCTACCGCGCTTCGCGCTACTTGAGCGCCGCGCGGCAGCGGCGCTCTGCGCTCAAGTCCTGAGCGACCGCGTCGCGAACATAGCGCACTAAAATGAAGCGGGTCATGCCCGCGTCACAGATGCTCCTTATGGAGCCGACCTCCCCCTCGCCGGTCGCGCAAGCGGTCGGCGAGACTCTAGGGGGCGGGGCTGCGGTTCATCCGGGTTGACGCAGCCCCATCCGCTTTCGCTCAGTTCAACACCCGTCTTGCACCGGGCGTATCCAGCGAGAAGGCCGGGATCTCGACCTCGAAACTGCGCCCCTCGGCGTCGGTCATATAATAGGCCCCGACCATGGACCCGCTGTCGGTCGGCAGGGGGCACCCGGACGCATAGGCATAGCTGCCGCCCGGTTCGATGACCGGCTGTTCGCCCACCACGCCCGGCCCGCGCACCTCCTCGACATGGCCGTGGCCGTCGGTGATGGTCCAGCGGCGGGCCATCAGCTGGACCGTCGTCCCGCTCAGGTTCACGATCTCGACCTGATAGGCCCAGACCCAGCGGCCCTCGTCCGGGTCCGACTGGCCCGCCAAATAGCTGGGCCGCACCCGGATCAGTATGCCGTTCGTTTCGGCGGTATAGGCAGGACCATCGTGCATGGGCTATATGCTCGCCCCGCCGCGCGCGGGCCGCAAGCGCGACTTGGCGACAGGTCGCGAAAACCGTGTGAGACTGACGCCATGAGTTTCTTCCAAGCGCCCCGTCCCGGCATCCTGCCCGCCCAGTCCATCGAGACCCTGATCGCCGCCGGCGCCATCACGTCCGATACCCCGTTCGATCATGACCAGGTCCAGCCCGCCAGCCTGGACCTGCGCCTGTCGGACCAGGCCTGGCGCGTGCGCGCCTCCTTCCTGCCCGGCCGGCGCAAGGTCGAGGAACGGATCGCCGACGTGGCCATGCACCGGATCGTGATCACCGACGCCGGGGTCGTGCTGGAAAAGGGCTGCGTCTATATCGTGCGCCTTCAGGAGCGGCTGAACCTGCCCAAGGGGCTGATCGCGCGGGCCAATCCCAAGTCCTCGACCGGCCGGGTGGACGTCTTCGTGCGCCTGCTGACCGACCAGGGCGCCAGTTTCGACGATGTGGCCGAGGGCTATGACGGCCCCCTCTATATGGAGGTCGCGCCCCAGACCTTCTCCATCCTGGTGCGACCCGGCACCCGGCTGAACCAACTCAGGCTGAAGGCCGGCGATCCGCCCAAGCTGGAGACCCGCTCGGTCGGCGTTGATCTGCAGGGCGGCGACATCGTCGGCTTCCGCGGGCGCCGCCACGCCGGGGTGGTGGATCTGGACCATATCGACGGCCACGACCCGCGCGACTTCTGGGAGCCGCTGACCCTGCGTCGCGGCGAACTGCTGCTGGATCCGGGCGAGTTCTACATCCTGGCCTCGTCCGACGACGTCGAAATTCCGGTCGATCAGGCCGCCGAAATGACCCCCATCGACCCGTCGGTAGGCGAGTTCCGCGTCCACTACGCCGGCTTCTTCGACCCTGGCTTCGGCACGGATGAGGCGCACGGCGCCGGCTCCAAGGGGGTGCTGGAGGTCCGCACCCACGATACGCCGTTCCTGCTCGAGCACGGCCAGATCGTCGCCCGCCTGGTCTATGAGCCCCTGACCGAACGGCCCAGCCGGCTGTATGGCGAAAGCGGCAGCCACTATCAGAACCAGGGCCTGAAGCTGTCGAAGCATTTCAGAGGGTGGTGATTAAGGGAGTGGTTAGTGGCGAGTGGCGAGTGGCGAGCCCTCCCCGCCTCTCTGGCCACTC
Source organism: Brevundimonas sp. Bb-A (assembly GCF_009394735.1). NCBI lineage: Bacteria > Pseudomonadati > Pseudomonadota > Alphaproteobacteria > Caulobacterales > Caulobacteraceae > Brevundimonas > Brevundimonas sp. Bb-A. The sequence continues at coordinate 386,800 of NZ_CP045456.1, forward strand.
GTCACTCGTCACTCGCCACTAACCCCTCACGTCAGCCGATCCGCCTTCCTCAGCCCCGGGAACATCGCCGCCCAGGCCCCCGTCGCAGCCAGCGCGCCGAAGCCGCCGAAGACGGCAGCTCCCACCGCGCCCAGCATCCGCACCATGACGCCGGAATAGGCTTCGCCCAGCTCGTTCGAGGCGCCGATGAACAGCATGGAGACCGACGAGACCCGCCCGCGCATATGGTCGGGCGTGGCCAGCTGGATCAGGGTCTGGCGCACATTGACGCTGATCATGTCCGCCGCCCCGCCGATCAGCAGGGCCAGGCCGGACAGCCAGACGATCTTGGACAGGCCGAAGGTCAGGGTGCACAGGCCGAACACCGCCACGGCCGAGAACATCCAGCGCCCGCCGTTCCGTCGGATCGGGAAGCGGCTCAGATAGATGGCCATGCCCATGGCGCCGACGCCGAAGGCCGCCCGCAGCAGGCCGAAGCCCTGGGGGCCGACATGAAGGATGTCGCGGGCGAAGATCGGCGTCAGAAGCGCGACCCCCGCCAGCAGGACCACGACCAGGTCCAGCGAAATGGCGCCGAGCACGATCTTGGTCTTCCACACATAGGCCAGCCCCTCCTTGACCGCGTCGATCGGCGACAGGGGATTGGCCTGGGGCGCCGGCTTGCCGCTGGTGCGGATCAGGATGAAGGCGGCGACGGCCAAGAGGAACATCCCCAGCGACACCGCATAGGCCAGGGGCACATTGACGCCCACGATCACCCCGCCCAGGGCCGGACCGGCGATGGCCCCGGTCTGGAAGGCGATGGACTGGGCGGCGATGGCGGGCGGCAGGGCCTTGCGCCCCACCACCATCGGCAGGAAGGCCTGGCTGGCCGGCGCCAGGAAGGCGCGCGCGGCGCCGAACAGGGCCGCGACCGCCAGCAGCCCCCACAGGGGCGGGTTTCCGTGCAGGGCCATGGCCAGAAAGGAGCCGGCGCAGGCCGCCTCGACCAGGATGGAAATCCAGACGGTGCGTTTCCGGTCGCGCCGGTCGGCCATGGCCCCGGCCGGCAGGGTGAAGGCCAGAAGCGGCAGGAACTGACACAGGCCGACCAGGCCCAGATAGAGACTGGCCTGTTCGATCGGATGATCGCGCCGGGCGATCTCATAGACCTGCCACAGCAGGGCCGAGGACTGGATCTGGATCGCCAGAACCGCGACCACGCGCCCGAACCACAGGAGGCGGAAATCGCGGATGCCCCAGGGACTGTCGGGGCCCTCGGGCGGAGGCGGCGGAACCGGCGGGGCGGCGGGGGCGGTGTCGAGGGTTTCGGTGCTCACGTGCGTCTGGGGAACTTCGGATAGGGCGAACCGTCGCGGTGGAAATAGCGGTCCGCGCCCGCAGGCAGGACCATGTCGATGTCGGGGTAGTCGCAAGGGGTGACGGTCGGGCTGCGCGTGCCGACCTCGAGCAGAACCGCCTCGCGGCCGGATCGGTTCTCGATCCTGTGGCCGTTGGGGACGCCGGCCTTGAAGCCGGCGCAGTCGCCGGCGCGAAGCACGGTCTCGCCGTCGTCCTCGACCAGGACGACCTCGCCCTCGACCACCAGGACGAACTCGTCCTCGGCTTCGTGCCAGTGGCGCTGGCTGGACCAGGCGCCGTCGGGCAGGCGCAGCAGGTTGACGCCGAACTGGGTCAGGCCCGCCGCATCACCCAGCTTCCAGCGGCGGCGCGACAGACAAGGGCCGGCGAATTCGTCCGGATAGGTCGTGCCGTCGCCTCTGGGCGCGGCCTCGATGTCGATCTTGGGCATGGGACTTCTCGCCGTGACGCGATGTCCCTAAAGCATAGGCGCATGAGCCGCGCATCAACTCCTGTGATCGATCCTGTCGAACTGACCCGCGACCTGATCCGTATTCCATCCGTCACCCCCGCCGACGAGGGGGCCATGGACGTGCTGGAGCGCCATCTGACGGCCCTGGGCTTCACCTGCCGCCGCCTGGCCTTCGAGGGGCCGGGGGGCGAAGGGGTCCATGCGCGGATCGAGAACCTGTATGCGCGACGTGGAACCGCCTCGCCCAACCTGTGCTTCGCCGGCCATACGGACGTGGTGCCGACCGGGCCGTCCGAGCAGTGGTCGGCCCAGCCTTTCAACGCCGAGGTCAGGGACGGCGTCCTGTACGGACGCGGCGCGGTGGACATGAAGGGCGGGATCGCCGCCTGGGTCGCCGCCGTGTCCCAGGTGCTGGCTGAAGGTGAGCCGAAGGGCTCCCTCTCCTTCCTGATCACCGGCGACGAGGAAGGCCCGGCGCTTCACGGCACCAAACGGGTGGTCGAGACCCTGGCGGCCGAGGGCGAGGTGATCGACGCCTGTATCGTGGGCGAACCCTCGTCGTCGCAACATCTGGGCGACATGATCAAGGTCGGGCGGCGCGGCTCGCTGAACAGCTGGATCACGGTCACGGGCAAACAGGGCCACGTCGCCTATCCGGAACGGGCGGCCAATCCGGCGCCGGTGATCGCCCGGCTGATGAGCCGGCTGAACGACCATGTCCTGGACGACGGCTATGAGAGCTTCCCGCCGTCGAACCTGGAGATCACCAGCATCGACATCGGCAATCCGGCGACCAACATCATTCCGGCCGAGGCCAGGGCGCGGCTGAACATCCGCTTCAACCCCAGCCATACGGGGGACGGCCTGATCGACTGGCTGAACCGCGAGGCCGGGGCCATGCAGGCCCAGACCGGGCTGCAGATCAGCCTGGAGCACCTGTGTTCCGGCGAGGCCTTCCTGACCGAGCCGGGGGTCTTCGTGGAGGGGGTGCAGGACGCCGTCGAGGCCGAGCTGGGGCGCCGCCCCGAAGCCTCCACCACCGGCGGCACCTCCGACGCCCGCTTCATCCGCGCCCTGTGCCCGGTGCTGGAACTGGGCCTGGTCGGCCAGACCATGCACCAGATCGACGAACGGGTGCCGACGGCGGAGCTGGAGGCGTTGACGGCGGTCTATCGCCGGGTGATCGAGACGGTGTTCGAGCGGTTGTAGTCATATCCGTCTCTTCCCCGCTCTGCGGGGAGGGATCGCGAAGCGGTGGAGGGGCCTGTCCGCCGCACCGAGTCCGGGTCAGCAGCCCCTCCGTCACGGCGCTGAAGAAGCGCCGCGCCACCTCCCCGCTAGGCGGGGAGGAGACGACGAACCCATTCCGCTTGTGCAACGACCATCGCTCGGCGACACTCGAATCATGGCCGTCGAAGAGTTCAAGAGCGCAAAGACCGAGTGGAAGGATGTGGTCCTGGTCTGCCGCAAATGCTCCAAGAAGCTGGACGGCGGGTTCGGGCCGGACGGGGACCTGACCCTGAAGAAGGCGCTGCGGAAATATCTGCACCTGAAGAAGGGCAAGAAGGGTCGGAAGGGGGCGCTGACCGTCACCAGCGCCGACTGTTTCGACATCTGTCCAAAGGGCGCCGTGGTCGCGGTCAATACGGCCCAGCCCAAGAAGCTGCTGATCATTCCGGCCGGCGCCGACCTGTTCGAGGTCAAGACGCGGTTGGGGCTGGACGACGGGCGGCGGCTGAAGATGGTCGTTCCCGACTGAGACGTCTTCCTTCCGCCGTCCAGCCGTGTCAGATCGGCGCCATGGAAGACGCCAAGATCGAACGACGCGCCGGGGTGCAGGCGACCTCTGACCGGCTCTGGGAGCTGGTCTCGGACCTGCCCGGCTGGAACCGCTGGAATCCGCACGAGACCGATGTGGAGGGCGCCATCGCCTTTGGCGGCCAGCTGACGATCACCGAGGCCTTTCCCGGCCAGGGCGAGCGGCGGGCGGCGGCCCGGGTTGCGGAATGGCGGCCCTATGTGCGGCTGGTCTGGACCGAGAACCGGGGCTTTCTGTTCCGCACCCTGCGCTACATCGACATCGAGGAGCTGGAGAAGGGGCGCTGCATCGTCTCGTCTGGCCACAAGTTCGCGGGCCTGCGCGGCGAACTGTTTCACGACAAGCACAGAAACGCCCTGCGCGAGGCGCACCAGGCCATCGTCGACGGATTGAAGGCCGCCGCAGAGGGCTGACGCTTCAGCCCTTGGCCATGGTGTCCATGATGTTCAGGATCGCCGGGCCCAGGATGACGATGAACAGGACCGGCAGGAAGAACAGGATCATCGGCACCGTCAGCTGGGCCGGCAGGGCCGCAGCCTTCTTCTCCGCCGCCGACAGGCGCAGTTCGCGGTTCTCCTTGGCCATGACGCGCAGGGCCGAGGACAGGGGCGTGCCGTAGGTCTCGGCCTGGGTCATGGCGACCGCCACCGACTTGACGCCTGGATGGTTGGTGCGCCGGCCCAGGTTCTCATAGGCCATGCGGCGGTCCGGCAGATAGCTGAGCTCGGCCGACAGCAGGGACAGTTCCTCGGCCAGTTCGATCGAGGAGGAGCCGATCTCCTGGCTGACCTTGTTGACGGCCGCCTCAATCGACATTCCCGCCTCGACGCAGATCAGCAGCAGGTCCAGGGCGTCGGGAAAGGCCAGCATGATTGAGGCCCGGCGTTTGGCGATGCGGTTCTTCACATAGAGGTTCGGCGCATAGAAGCCGGCGACCACGGCGCCCATACAGGCGCTGATCTTGTTCATCGTCGGCCAGTCGACGATCTTGAGCACGAACAGATAGAAGACCGCCACCGCCAGGAACAGGAAGGGCGAGGCGAAGCGGAAGAAGTAGAAGGTGGTCAAGGGACGCGGACCGCGATAGCCGGCTTGGGCCATCTGGTCGGCGACCTTCGGGTCTTCCAGCAGCTTGGTCAGGTTCAGCCGGTCGACGAGCAGCTTCTTGAAGCCCTCGTCATCGCTGTGGCGCAGCGCGCCCTGGCCCGACTGGATCGCAGCGCGTGAGCGACGCTTCAGGTCGTCGCGGCGCTCCGAAACCGCCTTCATCCGCTTGTCCAGCTGAACGCCCCGGGTCATGGAAGACAGCAGGGTCAGGACGGTGGCGAAGACCAGCACCCCCACCCCTATGCTGAGCAGGTTTTGCGGGTCGGTGATGAAGCGAATGAAACCGTCCATGTCCCCGCCTCAGATCTTGAACGAGATCATGCGCTTCATGACGAAGACGCCCAGTCCCATCAGAACCCCCGCCAGCAGCAACAGGGCGTTGCCGCGGATGTCGGTGAACAGGGACATCATGTAGCCGGGACTGGTGAACATCACCATGGCCATGACGGCCGGCGGCAGGGAGCCGATGATCCCGGCCGAAGCCAGGGCTTCGGACGACATGGCCTTGACCTTTTCGGCCATCATCCGGCGGGCGCGCAGAACCGCCGACAGATTGCCCAGGGCCTCGGCCAGATTGCCGCCGGTCTTCTGCTGGATGGCGATGACGATGGTGAAGAAGCGCAGCTCCGGCGACGGCATGCGCTCGTACATCCGCTCCAGCCCCTGTTCCAGCGTCATGCCGACCCCCAGGCCCTCGACCAGCAGCTTGAACTCGGGCCCCAGGGGCGCCGGGCTTTCGCGGGCGATGATCTTGAAACACTCGTGGACCGGCAGGCCGGACTTGATGCCCCGCACGATGACATCGACGGCGTTGGGGAACTCCAGGGAGAATTTCTTCATCCGGCCCTTGGCCAGGAAGCTGACGATCCAGCGCGGCAGGCCCAGCGCCACCCCCACGCCCAGACCGAGCGCCAGAATGACGTGCAGCCCGAACACCAGGCCCAGCAGGGCCGCGATCCCGCCGGCGACGGCGCTGACGATGTAGAAGGTCCGCACGCCTATGCTCAGGCCCGCCTGTTTCAGCCGCACTGACATGGTGGCGCGGGCCTTGCGCTCGCGGCGATCGGCCTCTTTCAACTGTTCGGCGATCTGTTTGCGGCGGGCCTCGGGCGTGCTGGCCGCGGCCGCCGCCCTGCGCGCCGTGGCGGCGTTTCGCTTGGTCTCGCCCAGCTTGTTGGCCCGCTTCAGGGCCTGGCTCGAGGAATCGTCTCCGCCGACGAAGACCCAGCCCAGGCCGCCGATGGTGATGAAGGCCAGAACAGCGGCGAGAATCGGCAGCATGCCCCTACTCCGCCGCGTCCAGGGCGTCGGCCAGCTCGCGCTCCAGCCCATAGTAGCGGGCGCGGTCCCAGAAGCGGGGACGGGCGATGCCGGTGGAGCGGTGGCGGCCGATGATCTTGCCGTTCTCGTCCTCGCCGGTGATGTCGTAGACGAACAGATCCTGGGTCACGATCACGTCGCCTTCCAGACCCACCACCTCGGTGATGTGGGTGATGCGGCGCGAGCCGTCGCGCAGGCGCGCGGCCTGGATGATGACGTCGACCGAGCCGACGATCATCTCGCGGATGGTCCTGGACGGCAGGCCGTAGCCGCCCATGGTGATCATCGACTCCATCCGGCTGATGGCTTCGCGCGGGGAGTTGGCGTGCAGCGTGCCCATCGAGCCGTCGTGGCCGGTGTTCATGGCCTGGAGCAGGTCGAAGGCCTCGGGCCCGCGCACCTCGCCGACGATGATCCGCTCGGGCCGCATCCGCAGACAGTTCTTGACCAGGTCCCGCATGGTGATCTGGCCCTGGCCCTCCAGATTGGGCGGCCGGGTCTCCAGCCGCACGACGTGCGGCTGCTGCAGCTGAAGTTCGGCCGCGTCCTCGCAGGTGATGACCCGCTCGGTCGGGTCGATGAAGGCGGTCAGGGTGTTCAGCAGCGTCGTCTTGCCCGAGCCGGTGCCGCCCGAGATGACCAGATTGCAGCGTGAAGCGCCGATGACGCCGAGGACGCGCGCCCCCTCGGGACTGATGGAGGCGTACTCCACCAGATTCTTCATCGTCAGCTTGTCCTTCTTGAACTTCCGGATCGTCAGGGTCGGTCCGTCGATCGCCAGGGGCGGAGCGATGACGTTGACGCGCGAGCCGTCGGGCAGGCGAGCGTCGCAGATGGGGCTGGATTCATCGACGCGGCGACCGACCTGAGAGACGATCCGCTGGCAGATGTTCATCAGCTGGGCGTTGTCGCGGAAGCGGACATTGGTCAGCTGGACCTTGCCCCCCACTTCGATGAAGACCCGGCCGGCGCCGTTGACCATGATGTCGGCGATGTCGTCGCGCGCCAGCAGCGGCTCCAGCGGGCCATAGCCCAGGACGTCATTGACGATGTCCTGGACCAGGTGCTCCTGCTCGGCCACCGACATGGAGACGTTCTTGATCGCCACCAGTTCGGCGACGATGTCGCGGATCTCTTCCGACGCCGTCTTGTTGTCGAGCTGAGCCAGGTTGGCCAGGTCGATGGTGTTCATCAACGCATTGAAGATGGTGGTCTTCGTGGCGTGATAATAGTCGCTCTGTTCCCGGACGATCTCGGCGACCGCCTGGGCCTTCTTCAACTGTTCGAAACCGGCGGTCGGCCGGGGCCCTGCAGCCTTGCCCCCCGACGGGGGCGGGGGCGCCTCGGACGGGGATGAAGGTCGGGCCGCCAGGGCGTCCAGCCGGTCCGGCTTGGGCGGGGCCGCCCCGACCGGGTCCATCTCGCCGAAACCGGCCGCCGCAGTCAGATCGTCAGGTCCGCCGAAGGCAAAGGCCTCGGTCTGGACGCCGGGCGTCGGCTGACGCAGGGGCGCGTCGAAACCCGTGGCGGCGGGCGGCGCGGCAGAGGGCGCCTCGCGCAGGGGCGCCGCGCCGACGCCGGGTTGACCTGTGCGTTTGCCGAACATCCGTCAGCGTTTCTTGAACAGAGAGCCGAACAGGGATTTGGACGCCCTGTCCTCGTCGGCGGGTCGCGCCGCCTTGACGGGCTTGCCTGCAGCCGCAGCCGGCAGCTCTCGGCGCGAGACGATCTGGGCCAGGGTCTGGAAGGCTTCGGCCGCCTTGGTCTTGGCGCCGGCGTCCAGGATCATCTGGCCGTTGTTGGCCGCCGCCCCGAAGGTCTTGGCGTCGAACGGGATGATCAGGCTGGGATGCACGCCCAGGGCGGCGCCGAAATCCTTGGCCGGAATTTCCGGCCGGCCGGGCACGCCGACCTGGTTCAGCACCAGACGCGGCGGAGCGTCGTTGGGCCGGCCCTGACGGACCAGGTCGATCATGTTCTTGGCGTTGCGCAGCGCCGCCAGATCGGGGGTCGCCACCACTACCACCTCGTCGGCGCTGATCAGGGTGCGGCGCATCCACGGCGACCAAAGATGCGGCAGGTCCAGGATGACGAAGGGGGCGGTGGCCCGGATGCGGGTCGTGACCTCTTCAAACGCCTCGGTGGAGATGTCCCAGTCGGTGTCCAGGGTCGCCGGGGCCGCGAACAGGCTCAGCTTGTCGGTGCAGCGGACCATCATCCGGTCCAGCAGGGTCGCATCCAGACGGTCCGGCTGGCCCAGGGCGTCGACCACCCCGTTCAGCGGATCCTGGTTGAAGTCCAGCCCGGCCGTGCCGAACGGCAGGTCGTAGTCGACGATGACGGTGTTGGCGCCGATCCGCTCAGAGATCGCATAGGCGGTGTTGTGCGCCACGGCCGAGGCGCCCGCCCCGCCCCGCGCGCCGACGAAGGCGATGGAGCGGCCGACGAAGGGCTGGGCCGGATCGTTGAACAGGCCGCCGATCGCCGCGATCAGCTGCAGGGGCTGAAGGGGGGCGACCAGATATTCGCTGACGCCGCGCCGCATCAGTTCGCGGAACAGAAGGATGTCGTTGGTCGCCCCGATCACCACCACCTTGGTGCCGGTGTCGCAGACCTCGGCCAGCTGATCCACCTCCCACAGCAGGGTCTGGGGGTCCTTCAGGCATTCGACGATGATCAGGGGCGGGGTCGGCTCATGGCGATAGGTCTCGACCGCCCCCATGACCCCGCCGATGCGGATCTGGGTGGTGGCGCGCGACAGGCGCCGGTCCTGGGCCGCGCGCTCGGCTGCGGCCAGGGTGTCCTGACGTTCGGCGAAAACATGGATGGCGATGCGGGGCACCGACACCTCGCCGATGGCGCCGAGGGGCGCCAGGCTGGTCTCGGCCGACATCATGGGCGCCAGAGCGGGCGCCGAATGGGGCGTCGCCGCAGGCGCGGGCGCAAGCGTCGACTGCGCCCTGGCCACCATCTCGCCGACAGGATTGAAGCTGGAGGGCGCGGGGGCCTGGGGCGAACCCCCGCCGGGGGGCGCCGGCTGGCCCGGATGGGCGCCGGCGCTCAGGAAGGCGGCCGATCGGGCGTCCGAGGTCGGGAAGGCGGACGGCTCGGAAAAGTCCATGTCGACGTCGAAACCGTCGTCCAGGGCGTCGAAGGGGCGAGGCGCGGCGGGGTTCATCAGGCTCAGTCCACCGCCGTCGAAATGCCCGCGCTCTCCACCAGCGTCTCCTGGGGTGCGGCGGTCTGCTCGCCGGCGGCGTATTTGTCGAACACCACCGTGCGCCGCCCGGCCGAGGCGGGGGTCATGGCGCGCGGCCCTGCAATGTCGCGCGGGTCGGCGATCTGGGCCGCCAGATTGGCGTTGACCGCGCAGCCGAAGTTGGACGAGGACCTGTTGTCCCCGGTCCGGCTCAGATTGCCCCAGGCCGTTCCGCAGCGGGGCACGGCCGCCTGGACCGTCTCGAAACCGACCAGGACCGGCGCGCGCGGATTGGGTCCGTCGTAGCCGAGGATGCGCAGCCGGTCGCCCCCCACCCCGAGACGGGCCAGGGCGTCGCGCACGGCGTAGGCGGTCTGGGCGGCGACCGGATCGTCCCCGGCTGGCGCCTCGATCGTGATAGAACCGGCGCCGACGGCGGCGAACCGTTCGACCAGGGCGGCTAGGGCGGCGTTCTGATTGGCCGAAAGGCCGTCGTCGTGAACGGCGAGGGCGATCCGGTCCAGGCCGGTCTCCACCTGGAGCGCATAGCGGGAGACCGGCGTCAGGGGCGGTTCACCGCCCAGGCTGGCCGGGCCGCCGACGCAGGCGGAGAGGCCGAGCGCCGCGCCGGCCAACAGGGCGAGAGGCAAGAACGAGAGACGGGTCATGAGCTCACTCGATCACATAGCCGACGGCGCCCTGCCAGACGGCGCCTGAACCGGCCGGTCCGGGAGCGGGCGCGCCATAGACCTGGTTCAGCTGTCCGAACAGGATGGTCTGGGAATCCGTGGCGATCCGCAGGCCGTCGGCAGGGGTCTGCATCCGATCCGGCGAGGTCGGACTGACGATATAGGGCTCGACGATGACGACCAGCTCGGTCTCGCCGTTCAGATAGTCGCGCGAGCGGAACAGGGAGCCCAGCACCGGCAGATTGGTCATGCCGGGCAGGGAATCGACCGCCTGCCTCGTGCTTTCCTGCAACAGGCCGGCGATCATCATCGCGCCGCCTGACGGCAGTTCGACCGTGTTTTCGCTGCGTCGGACGGTCAGGCCCGGCAGGGTGATGGACGAGGCCGTGCCGGCGCCGATGGTGAACCCGCCCTGTTCGGTCAGTTCGGACACCTCGACCTTGACCTGAAGCGAGATGCGGCCGCCCGACAGGACGATGGGCCGGAAGGCCAGGCCCACGCCGTAGGGCTTATAGGTCACGGTGATGTTGCCGTCCCGATCCCGCCCGGTCGGCAGGGGAAACTCGCCCCCGGCCAGGAAGTTTGCGGATTCGCCGTTCACCGACGTCAGATTGGGCTCGGCCAGGGTCCGGGCTAGACCGACCCGCTCGAACGCCTCCAGACAGCCGGTGGCGTTCGTGCCCGTCATGGTGCGGAAGGCGGTGGAGGCGATATCCTGGATGGCGTTCGAGACCGAGGCCGCGCTCGAGGAGCCGGTCGACGCCTGGGCCAGGGCCGTTCCAGGGACCTGAACCAGATTGCCGTTGACGTCGGTGACCGTAACCGTTGTCGGGAAGGGGGCGCCCGTCCAGGTCTGGGAGGCGCTGGCGTTCGAGCCGGCGCTCGTCTGACTGCCGCTGGAGACCGTGCTGGTCCCGTTCGTCGTCCGACCGCCCGTCTGATTGTAACAGAGGCCGCCGCCCCCGGCCGCCGCCCCGTTTACTCCATAGGTGTTCGGCCGACTGAAGCCGTAGGAGTGGATGCCCGAGCCCTTCAGAATGTCGGCGTTGAAACCCAGCTGCTTCAGGCTGCTGCGCTGCACCTCGACCACGCGCACCTTCAGCGTCACCTGGTCCGAGCCGGCGACGCTGATCATGTTGATCACCTTCTCCGGCGCCGAAACGAAGGCGCGGGCGACCTGGGCCGCCTGGGCCGCCTGGGCCGGGCTGTCCGCCGTTCCGGTCAGTATGACGCTGTCGTTGACGGCCTCGGCGTGGATGCCGCCGCCGGGGGCCACGCGGCTGAGGGTGTCCTGCAGGGCGCTGACGCCCGCATCGACCCGGACGCGCAGGCTCAGAATGGTGCGGCCGGCGGCGTCCAGGAAGACGGCGTCGGTCTCACCCGGCGCGATCCCGATCACGGTGATCCGGCGCGGCGAATGCAGCATGGCCTCGGCCACCTGCGGATTGGAGACGATCACGTCACGGGCGTCGGCCGGCAGATCCACGGCGAAGGAGGTGCCGCGCGGCAGGTTGATCAGCCGCGGCGCCGTCCCCATCGACACGGCGGCGCGCGTCTGGGCCGTTCCGGCGGCCGGCGCCAGGACCAGGCCGGCGGCGGCGACCGTGATCAGGACGGCCTTGGACAGGATCGAGGCTCTCACGGCGTCACCACGGTTTCAGGCGTCCCGCCGCGATAGACCCGCACGTTGCGCGTCAGGGCCGCCGCCTGGGGCGCGCGGGTCGCGCCGGACGGCCCCGCCGTATCGGCGTAGGAGCGCAGCGACAGGGACAGTTCGCCCTCGGACTTGGCCTGGGCCAGAAGCACGGCGTCTTGGGGGCGGACCTCCAGGGTGGCGGTCGCCCCGACCACGGCCTGGGCGTCGTCGCCGACCCGGGTGGACTGGTCGATGGCCAGGACCTTGACGTTCTGCATCACTGTGGCCGACGAATATTTGGAGCCCGAGCCGCCGCCTTCCACCGCCCCGGAAGGAGTCTCCTTCTGGGCGGTCAGGACGACGTCGACCCGGTCGCCGGGCAGGATGAAGCCGCCGGCGGCCGATTCCACCGTGACCGCAATGGCCATGGCGCGCATGCCGGGCTCCAGATAGGCCGCCAGATAGCCGCTGTCGCCCGCGCGCACGATCTTGCGCGCCACGATCGGCTCTCCGGCGAGAATGGGTTCGCGCACGACCGAGCCGACATAGTCGGACTTGACTCCGGTCCCGACCAGGCGGCCGGCGGCCTCGCCGACCCGCTGAACCGCGCCGGCGGTCTTGTCGGCGACGGCCTTTTCATCAGCGGGCTTGGCCTCGGCCGGCTTGTCGGCGGCGGCGGGAAGCGGGACGGAGCCGTCGCTGATGAAGGCGGGGTTCAACTGATCGACCGGCCAGTCCTTCCAGGACAGGTCGCCGTCGGTCAGGCGTTTGCCGGGCTCCAGATCGCGGGCAGCGACCAAAATCTTGGCCATGGGGCGCGCCTCGACAGGCGCGGCGGCGGCCGGCGCGGCGGGCTCGCCCTGCCCCATGGCGCGCACGACCAGAGCCAGGCCCAGTGCGGACACGGCGGCGATGCAAAGGACGACGATGCGGGCGGGCTTCATCCAGACGATCTCCGGCAGGCGCGGCGAGCCGGACATGATCCTCGCCCCCTACCGTTAACGATCATGAGGCCCGAGAGTTAACGCTTCCTAAGCGACGCCCGCTTGCGCAACCTCAAGAAACCGCCAAGGCGCGAACGACCATGTCGCCCTCGCGAAAGGTCAGCAGGGCGCCGATGGCGATGGCGACGCCATAGGGAATATCGCCCTTGGGCTCCAGCAGGCGGGCGACCCACGGAAGGCGCGGCGGGAGCGGAGACAGCAGAGGATAGTATTGGCGGGCGAGGATCAGCAGGAGGCAGAAGCCGCCGCCGGCCAGGGCGATCCACAGCAGCAGCGGCCCCAGATCGCCGAACCCCAACCACAGGCAGGCCGCAGCCAGGGCCTTGGCGTCCCCGCCCCCGATCCAGTTCAGGGCGAACAGGCCCATGCCGAGGATCAGGGCGGCGAAGCCGACGCCCAGATGGACGGCGATCTCAGGCAGGGTCAGGCCGACGAGCAGGGCCGCCGGAAAGAAGGCGGCCAGCAGGGCCAGGGAGATCCAGTTCGGAATCCGCATCGTGGTCAGGTCGTGCAGACCCGTGGCCACCATCAGGATCGGAAAGACGGCCAGGAAGGGAAGGCTCAGAAGGTCCATGACCCCATGCTGGCACGGGCGGATTAAGGCCGGGTTGCCGCGCCGCAAAGAAGAAGGGCCGGAGCGTGCGCTCCGGCCCTTCCCAGGCTTCAAGACGTCGGGCGTCTTATTCGCCCTTCTTCTCCAGACCCGTGGCGACTTCCTCCAGACGGGCGTTCAGGTTGGTGCCGACGGTGCCGAGCACGGTGATGATCACGACGGCGATCAGAGCGGCGATCAGGCCGTATTCGATGGCGGTGGCGCCGGATTCGTCCTTAGCGAAACGCGAGATGAACTTAGTCATGGTGAGTTCCCTTGTGTAAATGTCTAGCGAGCAACTTGGCGGGGGGAGCCGGTAGCCCGCTTGACCCCCAAAACGCACGGTTAGAATGACCAAGAGGCGTTAAGGGCAGGTCACGGTTTTTAGTTACCTGCGGATTCACCACAGAAAATCCCGGATCGACGAACTTCAGCCTTTGTTGAGGAAGCCTGGGCCATCATGCGCGCGTCCGCGCTGATGCGCGCCCTTGTTTCAGAGCCGCCGATGCCCCGCTTTTCCATCGCCGTCATCACCGCCGTCCTCGCCCTGGCCGGCCTGCCCGCCCAGGCCCAGAGCCCGAACGGCGCGCTCAATGTCGAGATCGACCGCTCCGCGCGCGTCCAGCTGCGGGGCGCCGCCGCCTCGGTCATCGTCGCCAATCCTCAGATCGCCGACGTCACCGTGGTGGACGCCAACACCCTGTTCATCGTCGGAAAGGGCTATGGGGTGACCGAGGTGGTGGCGGTCGACGGCGTGGGCCGCACCCTGTTCCAGCGCGAGATCGTGGTTACCGGCGGATCGACCGGATCGGTTCGGGTCTGGCGCGGGGCCCAGGCCACGGAAATGACCTGCGGCGCCTCCTGCGCCCCCAGCCTGCGCGCCGGCGCCGCCGCGACCGGCCCGGCCTCGGCGCCCTGATCCATGGCGGCGCTGGATCGTTCTCCCCGTCGCGGCTCCGCCGGTCACCGTGAAGGCGCGGCGGCGGTGGAGTTCGCCCTGGTCGCCACCCCCTTCTTTCTTCTGCTGTTCTCGATCTTCCAGCTGGGTCTGGTCTTCATCACCGACGCCGTCGCCGAAAACGCCCTGTTGACCGTCAGCCGCGAAATCCGAACCGGCGAGGCCCAGGCCAAGGGTCTGGATCAGGCTGGGTTCAAACAGGCCTTCTGCGATCAGATGAGCGTGTTCAAGAGCGACTGCGCCGCCCGCGCCACCGTCGATGTCCGGGTCGTCGCCAAATTCTCCGACAATATCGACCCGCCCAAGGACGAGAACGGCGTCCTGGACCTGTCCAAGACCGGCTACGACCCCGGCGCGGCCCAGAATCTGGTCGTCGCGCGTGTCTGGTACAAACAGCCGATGATCGTGCCCGCCCTGACCCAGTCCGTGAGCGCCGCGGGGCCCGGACAGATCATGATCTCCGCCACCACCGCCTTCCGCAACGAGCCCTTCTGATGCGCCGGTCCCTGATGCGCAGGCTGGCGCGCGACGAGACCGGGGTCTCTGCGGTCGAATTCGCCCTGATCGCCCCGGTCATGATCCTGTTCTATGCAGGCATGGTCGATCTGTGTCAGGGCTATATGGCTGTGCGTCGCACCAGCCATGTGGCCGCTTCGGTCGCGGATTTGACCGCCCAGTCCCGCGACATCACCAAGGCCGACATCGACAACGTCTTTTTGGTGGGCCCCTCCATCATGGCGCCCTTCGCCCCGGCCTCGCTGGAACAGAGGGTCAGCAGCGTCAGCCGGGACACGACGACCAAATATACGGTGAACTGGAGCCGCAGCTGGGCGGCCTCGGGCGGGAGTGGGGCCCTCAGCGGCCGACTCACCGTCGCGGACGCCGACATTCCCGCTGATCTCCTGCCGGTCGGGTCGTCGATCATCATCGCCGAGGCCCGCTACACCTACGCCTCGCCGTTCCAGCGCTTCCTGCCGTCCGCCAGCTTCACCCGCCGCGCCTATCTGAATCCGCGCGAGGTGACGCAGATCGCCTGTACGGACTGCTGACCCGTCAGAGCCTGTCTCAGGGCGGCGATCTTTGTTTCGGTCTCGGCAAGTTCGGACTGAGGGTCGCTGTCGGCGACGATTCCGGCGCCGGCCAGGGTGCGGAAGGTCCAACACTCGTCCCGGCGCTCGAACGCGGCGGTGCGGATCAGGACCGAGGCGGTCAGCCCCCCGCCGTCTTCCAGAATGAACAGCGACCCGCACCAGGCGCCGCGCGGCGGCTCATATTCGGCGATGACCTTCATGGCCTGGTGTTTGGGCGCCCCGGTGATCGAGCCCGGCGGGAAGGTCGCCTCCAGCAGGTCGGCCGGCGTCACCCCCGGCTCGGCCCGGCCGACCACGGTCGAGACCAGATGGTGGACGGTCGGATGGCTCTCGATCGCGAACAGCCGTTCGACCGCGACCGAGCCGACGCGCGAGGCGCGGGCCAGGTCGTTACGCATCAGATCGACGATCATCAGGTTTTCGGCCCGGTCCTTGGCGCTGGCCTGAAGCGCGGCGGCCAGGGCCGCGTCCTCGAGCGGGTCGGCCGACCGGGCGCGCGTGCCCTTGATCGGCCGCGCCTCGATGCGCCGGGTCTCGCCGTCCAAGGCCAGGAAGAGCTCAGGCGAATTGGACACCAGGGCCCGGTCGCCGATCCGCCAGAAGGCGCCGTAGGGCGAGGCCCGCCCCTGTTGCAGCCGCAGGAAGACGTCGAACGGATCGGCCTTTGGCTTCAGCGCGCCGCCCCAGGCGCGGGCGATATTGGCCTGAAACAGTTCACCGGCCGCGATCCGGGCGACCACCTCGGCCACGCAGTCGCGATAGGCCTGGTCCGGCGCCTCGGCCGCAAAGGTCTCGGCCGGAGCGTCGGGAGTCGCAGGCGTGACCGCCGCCGCCCGCCATTTCGACGCCTGAACGGCCGCCGCCTCGGCCTGCGCCGCCGTCGCCCCCCGGCCGACGGCGCGAACACGCCGCTGATGATGGTCGAAGCTCAGCATGGCCGGATAGCGGGCCAGGATCAGGTCAGGCCACACCAGGGGCCGCTCGCCGGTCGCCGGTCGCGCGCCCGCGTCATAGGCGGCCAGTCCCACCGTCCCTGCGCTCCAGGCCGGATCGCGCAGGGGGTCGAACAGATCGGCTTCGACCCCGCCCACATGAACCCGATCCGGCGCCGTCGCCACATGGGACCAGCGGCCGCCGGGACCGCCGTCCGACAGCAGGGCCAGGGCGCCGTCCGTCCCACCGATCCCGGCCGCGACAGCCAAGGGGTCCGTCCACGGATGATCGCGGACGACCACATGGGTCAGGGCGCCGTTCACGCCGACAGCCGCGCCTCGATCCGGGCGCGCAGGGCGGCGTCGACGCCCAGGGCCTGTTCCAGATAGGCGTCCAGGGATCCGTATCGCGCCTCGACCTCGGCGAAGGCGGCGTCCAGATAGGCGGCCTCCACCCCGAGGAAGGCCACCACCGCGTCGTCGGAGGCGACACGGCCGGTCATCTCGTGCAGACGCCGGGCAATGGCGGGGGCGCGACCGACCAGATCGACGGCCGTATTGGTCAGCAGATAGTCCTCGATCAGGTCGTCGTGGCGGACGCCCAGCAGATGGTGGGTCAAGGCGGCGAGAAAGCCGGTCCGGTCCTTGCCCGCCGCGCAGTGGATCAGCACGGGTCGGTCCTGATCGCCCCCCATCTGTCCCAGGGCTTGGAAATAGCGGCCGAAAACGTCGATGTGGGCGGCGTCGAACGGCAGGCTGCGATAGGTCTGGGTCATGAAACGCCGACCCGAATCCGGCGTCAGGTCCGCCGTTTTCAGGAAGGTGATGTGGGGCGCCTCGGCCCCGTCGTCGATCCCGCCCTCGATCACCAGGGCGTCGAAACCGTCATGCCGTCGCGAGGGCTGGTCGCGCCTTTCGCCCGGTCGGCGCAGATCGACCACCGCCCCCAGGCCGAACCCCTTCAGCCGCTCCAGATCGGCGTCGCTGGCCCGGGCGTGATGGCCCGAGCGCAGCAGGCGGCCGGGGCGGATGCGTCGCCCGGCCGCCGTGGCGTAGTCGCCATAGTCGCGGAAGTTGTCGATGGCCTCGAAGGCATGGAGACGGTGGCTCATGCCCCGCTTCTAGAGCCTGATCCGCTGAAGAGGAACCGCTTCGCGGTTCCGCTGAAACGGTGAATCAGGCTCCAGATTAAAGCGAGAGCATGATTCACGCTTCTGTCGGAACCGCAAAGCGGTTCCGTCCGAAACGATCATGCTCTAGCGCGCCGGCAGCAGGCCCGCCATGGCGTCCAGATAGGCGACGAAGGCGGCGCGGCCCTCTTCGGTCAGACTGGCCTGGGTCAGGGGCTTGCGGCCGATGAAGCTCTTGGTCACGGCGACGAAGCCCGCCTCCTCCAGCTTTCTCAGATGGACCGACAGATTGCCGTCGGTCGTCTGGAGCCGGGTCTTCAAGGTGTTGAAGTCGGCTGTGTCCGCGCCGGACAGATAGGCCATGATCCCCAGCCGGATCCGCCCGTGGATGACCTCGTCGATCCGGCTGATGTCGAAGTCATCGGCCATCAGACGATCTCCGACGGTTCCTGCCGCATCAGGATCAGACCGGGGACCAGGGCGACGGCGGCCAGGACCAGGGCATAGACCAGATAGATGGCCGGACTGTCCGCAAACCAGGCTATGGCGACGGCGCCGGCGTAGGACAACAGGGCCGTGACGCTCATCCACCGCACGCGCGTCATGGCCGCCGCGACCATCCAGGCCGATCCATAGGCCGTCAGAACCACCGTCGGCATGACCGCCATCCAGCCCCAGCTTCCACTCTTCACCGACAGGGCGGTGAGGGCCAACCAGGTGACGAAGATGCCGAAGCCCACGCCGGACCAGGCCGCGCCCACCGCCCGATTGCCCGACGAATTATAGCCGGGGCGTCCCTTCATCCGCCCGATCAGCACGACCAGGGCGGCCGCGAAGACCAGGGCCGAACCGATCCAAAGCCAGAGCGCCGCCCAGGGATTCAGCGCGATCAAGTCGGTCTTGAGCGCCCACTGCCCCAGGCTGGCGCCTCCGAAGATGATGGCCGCAGCCACCAGTATGGGGCCCGCCAGCAGGGGCGCGTGCCGACCTTCGTGAGCCAAAGCCCGCATATAGGCGATGTCGTCTTGGATCGTCTGCGTGTCGCGCGTCATGGCGAACTCCTCCTGAAATCCGATGATCACAGGATGCACAATGCGCTTTGCATTGTAAAGCGCTTTCTTGATCTGCGACAGCGAACAGACCTTCCCCCGCTTGCGGGGGAAGTGTCAGCTCGTCGAGCGCAGCGAGACGGCTGACGATTGGGGGAAGTCTTCTTTTCAAGTGAAACCTCCCCCTCCGACCCTGGTTCGCAGCGCGAACGCCGGGCCACCTCCCCCGCAAGCGGGAGAGGGTCTATCGCGCCCCTCTTAACGGAACGGCGGCTCGTCGAAGGCGCGGAGCTTGCGGGAGTGGAGTTTCGGTCCCTCGTCCCGCATCAGGCCGACCGCCTGGATGCCGATCTGCAGATGTTCCGAGATCGAGCCTTCGTAGAAGCGGTTGGCCTGGCCCGGCAGTTTGATCTCGCCGTGCAGCGGCTTGTCCGAGACGCACAGCAGGGTGCCGTAGGGCACCCGGAACCGGTAGCCTTGCGCGGCGATGGTGGCGCTTTCCATGTCGATGGCGACGGCGCGGCTCTGGTTGAAGCGAAGCGCCGACTTGGAATAGCGCAGCTCCCAGTTCCGGTCGTCGGTGGTGACCACCGTGCCGGTACGCAGCCGCAGCTTGACCTCGTCGCCCGGCATGCCGCTGACCGACTTGGTCGCATCGTACAGGGCGCGCTGGACCTCGGCGATCGAAGGGATCGGAATGTCCGGCGGCAGGACCGCGTCCAGTACATGGTCGTCGCGCAGATAGGCGTGGGCCAGCACATAGTCGCCGATGGTCTGGCTGGCGCGCAGGCCCCCGCAGTGGCCGATCATCAGCCAGACGTGCGGGCGGGTGACGGCCAGGTGGTCCGTGATCGTCTTGGCGTTGGACGGGCCGACGCCGATATTGACCAGGGTCACTCCTTGGTGGCCCGGCGCCGTCAGGTGATAGGCCGGCATCTGGTGCTTCTTCCAGGCCGTATCGCTGATCGCCGTCTCGGGATTGGGGGTGTCGCGCGTGATCACCACCCCGCCGGCGCAGGACAGGGTCTGATAGGGCGTGCCCGGCGTCTGCAGCTGTTCGATGGCCCAGCGCACGAACTCGTCGACATAGCGGTTGTAGTTGGTGAACAGGACATAGGACTGGACGTCGTCCACCGGGGTTCCGGTGTAGTGTCTCAGCCGCGCCAGGGAGAAGTCGGTCCGCAGGCCGTCGAAATGCGACAGGGGGAAGTCGCCGCCCATGTCGAACAAACCATCGGCGATCTCGTCGCCGATATGGGCCAGGTCCGTGGTCGGGAACCAGCGCGCCAGGGCCGCCGTCATCGACCGGTCCAGCGCCACCTCAAGCCCGTCGGTCACATAGGGGAAGGGGATTTCCTGGTTCGAAATCCCGACCTCGAAGGTCGCGCCGTATTCCTTTTCCAGCAGACCCAGCTGTTCGGTCAGATAGGGGCGGAACAGGTCCGGCCGGGTGACGGTGGTCGAATAGACCCCCTGTTTGGCCAGCCGGGCATAGGCGCGCGGCTCCAGGTCCTGGGGGCGATCCCCGTCCCAGCGGATGCGAAGTTCGGGATAGGCGAACACCCCTTCGGCGCGTTTGACCGGATCGGGCCGGGCGCCGGTGTTGACGAAATCCCGCACGGCGTCGCGCAGGTTGGTCACGGATTGGGTGTAGAGGGTTTCGAGGCGGTCCAGCGCCGCCTGTGCTGTCATCTGTTCTGTCATGACTTCCTCTAGCGAAGCTTCATGACATTGGCGAGGCGCCCGGCGTTCAACCTCGATTTCGCTGCATTGCAGCAATTTATAGCCGGCGACTGGTTGCGGTTCGCGGCGCGGCGGGGCATCTGGCCCGGATGTCCGTTTCCGCCGCGTCAGCCCCCGCCAGAAGAGAACCCGGATTCGTCGAGTTCGTCTGTCTGATCGCCCTGATGATGGCGCTGAACGCCCTGGCGATCGATTCCATGCTGCCCGCCCTGCCCGCCATAGGCGCCGACCTGGGCGTGGCGAACGAAAACAGCCTTCAGTGGGTGGTGACCGCCTATCTTCTGGGCTTCGGCGCGGCGCAGCTGATCTATGGTCCGGTCGCAGACCGGTTCGGACGCAAGTCGGTGCTGCTGTTCGGCGTCGGCGTCTATGTGATGTTCAGCCTGCTGGCGACCCTGGCCCCCACCTTCGAGACCCTGATCCTGGCGCGGATCGGCCAGGGGCTGGGCAGCGCCTGCACCCGCGTGCTGGCCGTCTCCATCGTGCGCGACCGCTATGAGGGGCGCACCATGGCCCGGGTCATGTCGTTCAGCTTCCTGGTCTTCCTGGGCGTGCCCATCCTGGCGCCGTCGCTGGGGCAGTTGATCATGCTGGTCGGGCCGTGGCGCTGGATCTTCGCGGGCCTCGGCCTGATCGGCGTGGCCCTGATCGTCTGGGCGTCCTTGCGCCTGCCCGAGACCCTGAAGCCGGAGGATCGTCTGCCGATCCAGGTCAAACGCCTGACCTCGGCCTATAAGACCGCCCTGACCGACCGCACCGCCATGGGCTACACCCTGGCCATGACGGCCATCACCGGCGCCCTGTTCGGCTTCATCAACTCCTCCCAGCAGATCTTCGCCGACGTCTTCGACGCCGAGGCCGCCTTCCCCGCCGTCTTCGCCCTGATCGCGGGCGGCATAGCGGTCGCCTCCCTGGTCAACGCCCGGCTGGTCGTGAAACTGGGCTCGCGCAAGATCTCCCACACCGCCCTGATCGGCTTCACCACGGTGTCGGCGGTCCATGCGGCGGTGGCCCTCAGCGGACATGAGACGATCTGGACCTTCGCGGTCCTGCAGACCCTGACCATGTTCTGTTTCGGCCTGATCGCCGGGAACTTCGGCGCCATGGCCATGGAGACCATGGGCCATATCGCCGGCACGGCCGCCTCGATCCAGGGCTTCATCTCCACCGTCTTCGGCTCCCTGCTGGGCTTTGCGGTGGGTCAGCAGTTCAACGGCACCACCGTGCCCATGTCCCTGGGCTTCACCGTCTTCGGCCTGACGGCCCTGGCCCTGGTCCTGTTCGCCGAGCGGGGCCGGCTGTTCCGCGCCCATCACGCGCCACCGACCGCATAGGCTGCGGCCGCGTCGAGGCTTGATCTTTTTCGCGTTTCCGCGCGTTCTCCGGGCCAAGCTCATGATCTGATCCGGAAAGCCTCGATGACGCGCAAAGCCTTCGGCCTCGTCTCCGCCCTCGCACTCGCCTCGGCCCTGGGCCTTTCGGCCTGTTCGACCACGACCGGAAGCGCGGCCCTGGCGCCGCCGGCCGTCGCGCCCGCCCCCGGCCCGGACGCCGTCGACAGCCACACCTACGCCCGTCCCGAGATCGCCCGCGTCGTCGATGTGGCCCTGGACCTGACCGCGAACTTCGAGGCCAAGACCCTGTCGGGCACGGCGACCCTGGACATCCTGGCCGTCCCCGGCGCCAACGAGATCATTCTCGACATCCGCAATCTGGACATTCAGGACGTGCGCGACGCCTCGGGTCAGCCGCTGCGTTACGTCGTCGGCGACAATGACGCCATCAAGGGCCAGCCCCTGACCGTCTATTTCCCGGCCTTCGCGCCCAACGAACGGCGCAAGATCACCGTCCGCTATTCGACCCGGCCCGACGCAGCGGCCCTGCAATGGCTGTCGCCCAGCCAGACGGCGGGCGGTCAAAAGCCCTATCTGTTCAGCCAGGGCCAGGCCATCCTGACCCGCACCTGGGTCCCGACCCAGGACAGCCCCGGCATTCGCCAGACCTATTCGGCCCGGATCACCGCGCCCGAAGACCTGACCGTGGTCATGAGCGCCGACCATCTGACGCCGAACGGCGAGCCCGCCGCCGACGGTATGAAGACCTGGCGCTTCCGGATGGACAATCCGATCCCGCCCTATCTGATCGCCATCGGCGTCGGCGACATCGCCTTCGCCCCCTTCGACGAACGCACCGGGGTCTGGACCGAGCCCAGCCGCCTGCGCGCCGCCGCCCATGAGCTGGAGCCGACCGCCGAGATGGTGGACGCGGCCGAAAAGCTCTACGGCCCCTATCGCTGGGGCCGCTACGACCTCTTGGTCCTGCCGCCCTCCTTCCCGTTCGGCGGGATGGAGAACCCCAAATTGACCTTCGCCACCCCGACGATCATCGCCGGGGACCGGTCGCTGGTCTCGCTGGTGGCGCACGAACTGGCCCACTCCTGGTCGGGCAATCTGGTGACCAACGCGACCTGGAACGACTTCTGGCTGAACGAGGGCTTCACCGTCTATTTCGAGAACCGGATCATGGAGTCGGTCTATGGTCATGACCGCGCCATGCAGGAACAGGTCCTGGGCTGGGGCAGCCTGCAGGACACGCTGAAGTCCCTGCCCGCGCCCGACACCCGCCTGCATCTGGACCTGAAGGGCCGCGACCCCGACGACGGCATGAACGACATCGCCTATGAAAAGGGCGCCCTGTTCCTGCGGACGGTCGAACGCACCGTGGGCCGGGATCGGTTCGACGCCTGGCTGCGCGGCTATTTCGACCGCAACGCCTATCGCCCCATGACCACGGCCATGTTCCTGGACGACATCCGCACCCATCTGGTGAAGGGCGACGCGGCCCTGGAATCCCAGCTTCAGCTGGACGCCTGGGTCTATCAGCCCGGCCTGCCGTCCAACGCCGTGGCGCCCGTTTCGAACGCCTTCAAGCCGGTCGATGACGCGGCATGGGCCTTCTTTGTCGGCAAGGGCCCCGCCTCGGCCGTCCCCTGGAAGGACTGGAACACTCAGCAGCGCCAGCGCTTCCTCGGCTGGCGCCCCCCGGTTGGAAACGGCAGCGGCGACTGGCTCACCGACGCCCAGCTGGCGGACATGGAGCGCACCCTGAACCTGGCGAACGAGGGCAACAGCGAACTGACCTTCGCCTGGCTCCAGATCGCCCTGGCCCACCGCTATCAGCCCGCGGTCGCCACGGCCGAGCGGTTCCTGACCAGCCAGGGCCGACGCAAATTCGTCCTGCCCCTGTTCCAGACCCTGTGGAACGAGGGCGACTGGGGCCGTTCCATCGCCCGCCGCATCTACGCCGAGGCCCGGCCCCTGTATCACCCGGTGACCAGCGGCTCGGTCGACGACCTGGTGGGCCGGCCGTAAAGCAAAAGACCCTCTCCCGCTTGCGGGAGAGGTGGCCCGGCGTTCGCGAAGCGAACCAGGGTCGGAGAGGGGAGTCTTGTTTCAGAGGAAAAACGCCCCCCATCGTCAGGCGTGTCGCTTCGCGCCACGACCTGACGCTTCCCCCGCAAGCGGGGGAAGGTGGGCCTCGCCACCGCCCCTACAGATTGACCACCGTCGCCCCGTCCTCCTCGGCCAGCCGCTCGGCCAACACCGCGCGGTGGCATCCCGCGTGATCGGCCTCGAAACACAGCAGGGCCACGCGCTTCTCACCCGCCAGATCCTTCAGCCGCGCATACTCCACCTGGGCCTGGGGCTCGGCCAGATGGTCGGCGAAAATCGCGCGCATCTCGGCGACATGGCCCTTGCGGGCCGCGTCGCGACCGGCCTTGGGCGTGCCCAGCCCCCGCAGATGCAGATAGTCGATCCCCTCGGCCTTCAGGCTTTCGCCCAGGACCGTCTTGGAAAAGCCGGCGCGGCGCGAGGCGGCGACCGCCCGGACGTCGATCAGCAGATCGACCCCGGCGCCCTTCAGCCGCCCGATCACCTCCGCCTGGGTCGCCCCCTCATATCCGATGGTGAAAATCTGCATGGGCCCTAGATGGGCGAGCGCCGCTCGATCGCCAAGCCGCCCTCAGCCTTTCCAACCGCTTAGGACTCCAAACCCGCCTTCTGCGCCCCTGGGCCGCCCGCCGTGCGACAGTCGCGGATCGACGGGGACGAGCGGAGGCGGCGGACGGGCGAGCAGATCGGATCGGACAGATCGGACACATCGGACACATCGGACACATCGGACACCTTTTTTGGGAGCGCACGACCGCGCGAACCGGACACATCGGACACATCGGACACTGTTTTTCGTTTCCTCCGCCCGGACCGGGTCGCCCGCGTTGCGATGCGGCGCCCCATCGGCTATCCCGCCGACACGGAATTCACTGGAGCTTCTCCCATGGCTGACCTCGCCCCCGGCGTCGTGACCCTCTTCGGAGGTTCGGGCTTCATCGGAGCCCAGGCGGTGCGCGCCCTGGCCCGTCGCGGCTGGCGCATCCGCGTGGCGGTGCGCAACCCGGTCCTGGCCATCGAGGTCCAGCCGGCCGGCGATCCGGGCCAGATTCAGTTCATCCGCTGCGACGTCACCAGCGCCGAGGATGTGGCGGCGGCCGTGCGCGGCTCGAACGCCGTGGTCAATCTGGTCGGCGTCCTGCACGACGGCGGCGGCAAGCGCGGCTTCAAGAGCGCCCACGTCGAGGCCGCCAAGAACATCGCCCAGGCGGCCAAGTCGGCCGGCGTCGAACGTGTCGTCCAGATCTCGGCCATCGGCGCCGACGCCGACAGCCCCTCCGCCTACGCCCGCACCAAGGGCGAGGCGGAAAACGAGATCCGCGCCGTCTATCCTGACGCCGTCATCCTGCGTCCTTCGCTGGTCTTCGGCGCCGACGACGGCTTCCTGAACCGGTTCGCCGCCATGGCGACCCTGGCGCCCGCCCTGCCGCTGATCGGCGGCGGCAAGACCCGGTTCCAGCCGGTCTATGTCGGCGATGTGGCCGAGGCCGTGGCCCGGGCCGTGACCCGCGGCGACGCGGCCGGCCGCACCTATGAACTGGGCGGACCGGATATCTTTACGTTCCGCGAAGTGCTGGAGCTGGTGAAACGCGAGACGGGTCGCGACCGTCTGCTGGCCCCCATTCCCTTCCCGGTCGCCCGGCTGCTGGGCTCGCTGCTCCAGACCGCCAGCCTGATCGGTCTGACCCCGCCCCTGACCCGCGATCAGGTCGTCATGCTGCAGAAGGACAATGTGGTCTCGCCGGACGCCGAGGGTCTGGCCGCGTTGGGCGTCGTCCATCCGGCCAGCATGGAGTCGATCGCGCCCTCCTATCTGTACCGCTATCGCGTCGGCGGCCAGTTCGCCCCCTCGCCCGCGCACTGATCCGTCCCCAGCCGCGTCAGCCGCTCGGCCGTGAAAGCGGTCGAAGGGGCTTCGCAGGCCGGAACAAAGAGTGCACAACCTTCGGATGCCGGCCCTCCAGACCCAGCCCCGCCCCGCCACGACCCCCGGT
Source organism: Brevundimonas sp. Bb-A (assembly GCF_009394735.1). Taxonomy (NCBI): domain Bacteria; kingdom Pseudomonadati; phylum Pseudomonadota; class Alphaproteobacteria; order Caulobacterales; family Caulobacteraceae; genus Brevundimonas; species Brevundimonas sp. Bb-A. The sequence goes on from NZ_CP045456.1 coordinate 412,328, forward strand.
CTGGCCGACGCCCGCTCCCTGCTGTCGCGCGTCTGGGGCCATGGCGACTTCCGCGGCCTGCAAAGCCAGGTGGTGGCCGAGGTCCTGGCCGGGCGCGACGTCCTGGCCGTCCTGCCCACCGGCGGCGGCAAGAGCGTCTGCTATCAGATCCCGGCCATCCTGCGCCCCGGCCTGGGCCTGGTGGTCTCGCCCCTGATCGCCCTGATGACCGACCAGGTCGAGGCCCTGAAACAGCAGGGGGTCGCTGCAGCCCGGCTGGATTCCGGTGTCTCGCTGGACGAACGGTCGGCCATCTGGGCCGCCGCCCGCTCAGGCGACCTCGACCTGCTCTACGTCTCGCCCGAAGGTCTGGCAGCGGGCGCCATGATGGATCGGCTGGCCGAACTGCCCCTCAGCCTGATCGCCATCGACGAGGCCCACTGCGTCAGCCAGTGGGGCCACGACTTCCGCCCCGACTATCGCAGCCTGGGCCTGCTGGCCGAGCGGTTCCCCCACGTCCCCCGCATCGCCGTGACCGCCACGGCCGACGCCCGCACCCGCGACGACATCCTGCGCTCGCTGCGGCTGGAGGGGGCCCGGGTCTTCGTCGACAGTTTCGCCCGCCCGAACCTGCAGCTGTCGGCCGAACGCAAGGAGAGCGCCTCGCGCACCAGGACCGACGCCCGCGTCATCGAACTGGTGCGCGAACGGCGCGGCAAGTCGGGCGTGGTCTATTGCGGCAGCCGCGACGGCTGCGAACGCGTGGCCCAGGCCCTGCGCGACGCCGGAACCAACGCCATCGCCTATCACGCGGGCATGGATACGAAGGAGCGCGACCGGCGGCTGGAGCGGTTCCTGGCCGAGGACGGGGCCGTCATGGTGGCCACCATCGCCTTCGGCATGGGGGTGGACAAGGCCGACGTCCGCTTCGTCATCCACGCCGATCCGCCGGGTTCGCTGGAGGCCTATTGGCAGGAGATCGGGCGGGGCGGGCGCGACGGCGAACCGGCCGAGGGCATCACCCTGTACGGCCCCTCCGACATCGCCTGGACCCTGCGGCGGCTGGACGGCCGCCCCATGGCCGAGGAGGTCAAACAGGTTCAGGTGCGCAAGGCTCGCCAGCTGTTCGCCATGCTGGACGGGGCTGTCTGCCGCGCCCAGGCCGTGCGCCGCTATTTCGGCGAGACCGACGCGGCCCCTTGCGGCGTCTGCGACATCTGCGGCGACCCGCCCCAGACCTATGACGCCACCGTCCCCGCCCAGAAGGCCCTGGCGGCGGTCCAGCGTCTGGGCGGCCGCTTCGGCCGGGGCCGGGTGATCGACCACCTGACCAGCCGCACCAAGGATGTACAGCCGTGGGAGCAGCAGCTGTCCACCTGGGGCATAGGCGCCGACGTCTCGCCCAACGGCTGGCGCGACATCATCGACCACCTGCTGTTCGAGGGCCTGCTGGTCGAGGATCCGAACGACGGCAAGCCCCTGGTCGGCCTGGGCGACCCCGAGGCGGTGCGCGCCGTCTACAAGGCCGAACGCAGGATCGAGGTGCGCCGGCTTCGCGTCCGCGCCTCCAGCTCCGGCCGCCGCGACCGCTCGGGCGAGGGCCGCAACGCCGCGCTCGAGACCATGGACGCCGACGTCCGCGCCCGGTTCGAGGCCTTGCGCGCCTGGCGCCGCGAGCGTGCTTCGGAACAGCACGTCCCGCCCTATGTCATCTTCCAGGACAAGACCCTGCTGGAGATCGCCCAGGCCGAACCCGGCGACCTGACGGCCCTGGCCGCCCTGCCCGGCGTGGGCCAGTCGAAACTGGACCGCTACGGCAAGGGGGTGCTGGAGACGTTGGCGAAGGGTCTGGAGTCCGTAGACGGTCGTCCTTCCGACATCATCGACAAGGCGCGCGATCTGCGGCGGGACATGAGCCTGCCCGAGGTCCAGCTCTGGCAGGCGCTGCGGGGCGAGAAATTGGGCGGGCTGAAGTTCCGACGCCAGCACCCGATACCGCCCTATGTGCTCGACTTCTACTGCGCCGGCGTTCGACTGGCGGTCGAGATCGACGGCGACAGTCACGACGGCCGTGCGGCGCAGGACGCGCGCCGCGACGCCTTCCTGCTCGAGCAGGGCATACGCACCCTGCGGATTCCGGCCCGCGACGTGCTGAACGATCTTCCCGCCGTGACCGCTCACATTTATCGCGAGGCCAAAGGCCAATAGGACCCTCTCCCGCTTGCGGGGGAGGTGGCCCGGCGTTCGCGCAGCGAACCAGGGTCGGAGGGGGAAGTCTTCTTTCTTGCAGAAGCGGAACTTCCCCCATCGTCAGCCGTCTCGCTTCGCTCGACTAGCTGACACTTCCCCCGCAAGCGGGGGAAGATCTTTGCCTATCCCAGAAACTGCTCCACCGCCGCCTGGAACCGGGCCGGTTGGTCGATCATCACCTGGTGGTCGGCGCCTTCGATGCGGACGAACTGGGCCGGACGCGGCAGGGTGGAGAAGCCGTAGCGGTAAAGCCCCTCCAGCCGGTTGCGCGGATTGTTCGTATCCCGCGTCCAGCCGTAGACCACCGTCACCGGGGCGGTGACGTCGCGCAGCCGAGGCCGCAGGTCTACGGTCAGGGCCTCGTACAGCCCCTGGGCCAGAACGCGCCGGTCGCCGCCCTGAAGGCCCAGGCCGTCGAACACCATGTCGCCGGCCAGGCCCAGGTCCCCGCCCAGGGCCGAGACCTGGCCCTTCAGCGCCTGGTCGCCGAACAGCATCAGGGCCTGATAGCCCAGGCGCGCCAGGGGCTCGACCTCGCGCGTCGTGACGCGGGAATCGACCAGGGCCGGAAAGAAGGGGGCGGAATCGACCACCATCACCCGCCCGACTCGGCCACGCATGTCCGCCGCCACGCGCAGCGCGATCTGACCGCCCAGCGAATGGCCGATCAGAGCGGGCCGGGACAGCCTGTGCTCGCGGATGTAGCGTTCGATCTCCAGCGCAGCCGGGGCGGCCAGGGCGCCGCGGGCGTTGGCGCCGATGTCCGTCTGACCAAAGCCGCGGATCGTCACCAGATGAACCCGATAGCGGCCCTCCAGCCTGTCCGCCGTCGACCGCCAGGCCGCCCCGGTCGATCCCAGGCCGGGGATGAAGATCACGTCCGGCCCCGCGCCTCGCGTCTCCACGATGATCCGATCAGAGCGGAAGGCGGGGGCCAGAGACGCTGGGGCTGGGGCTGGGGCTGGGGCTTGAGCCAAGGCGAGGCCCGGCAGGACGAGGGTCAGGATCGCAAGGAGCGAGAGCAGAAGGCGGCGCATGACGCCCTCCTAACGCCGGATCACGGCGATCGGTTGACGGTCGCGGCCTTGGATCACCGCCCCTTGAAGTCGGCTTTGCGCTTTTCGACGAAGGCGGCCATGCCCTCCTTCTGGTCGTCGAAGGCGAACAGGGAGTGGAACAGGCGACGTTCGAAACGGACGCCCTCGGTCAAGGTCGTCTCCAGGGCGACATTGACCATCTCCTTGTTCATCATCACCGCCAGGGGACTTTGCGAGGCGATCTTGGCGGCCGCCGCGCGGGCCTCGTCCAGCAGGGCCTCGGGGGCGACGACGCGGCTGACCAGGCCGGCGCGCTCGGCTTCCGCCGCATCCATCATCCGCGCGGTCAGGATCATGTCCATGGCCTTGGACTTGCCGACCAGGCGCGTCAGCCGCTGGGAGCCGCCGATGCCGGGCGCCACGCCCAGATTGATCTCGGGCTGGCCGAACTTGGCGGTCTCGGAGGCGATGATGAAGTCGCACAGCATGGCCAGTTCGCAGCCGCCGCCCAGGGCATAGCCCGACACCGCCGCGATGATCGGCTTTCTGAACCGGGTGATCCGGTCATGGCCCAGGGCGAAGAAATTGCCCTTGAACATGTCGGCGTAGGACTGGTCCGCCATCTCCTTGATGTCGGCCCCGGCGGCGAAGGCCTTGGCCGAGCCGGTCAGGATCAGGCAGCGCACGCTGTCGTCGGTCTCGACCGCGTCCAGGAAGGCCGCCAATTCGCCGAACAGGGTCGAGTTCAGGGCGTTCAGCGCCTCGGGCCGGTTCAGGGTCACGACCGCATAGCCGTCGGCGCAGCGTTCGATCAGAAGGGTGGAATAGGCGTCGGCCATGTGCGGTCTCCTCTGTTGACGCCGGTCATAGAGGATCGACGGCCGTTCGTCATGACGGCCGGTCGCCTCAGCGCTTCTGGCAGGACGGGCAGTAGAAGGTGGAGCGTCCGCCCTGGACGATGCGGACGACCGTCCCCGTGCAGCCCTCGCCCCGGCACGGTTCGCCCTCGCGGCCGTAGACGTCGAACCGGTGCTGGAAATAGCCTTGGCCGCCCTCGGCGTTGGCGAAGTCCTTCAGGGTCGATCCCCCGGCGGCGATGGCGTCGTTCAGCACGTCGCGGACCACCGAGGCCAGGGTCTCCAGCCGCGCCTTCGACAGCGATCCGGCCGCCACCAGGGGCGAGATCCGGGCCCGGTACAGGGCCTCGCAGACATAGATGTTGCCCAGGCCGGCGACGATCCTCTGATCCAGCAGGGAGACCTTGATGTTCTGGCTCTTGCCCGCGAAGGCCTCGGCCAGATGGGCGCCGGAAAAGCCATTGCCCAGCGGCTCGGGCCCCAGGCCGGCGAACCAGGGGTGGGCCTCGACCTGGGCGGTGGGGATCAGGCCCATGAAGCCGAACCGGCGCGCGTCGGCGTAGCCGATCCGGGTCGCAAGGCCGTCGCGCTCGGCGCAGCCGCTGAAATGCTCGTGCTTGCCCGCGATGGGCGCCGCCTCCTCGAACTCGCCCAGCTGGGCGCCGTCCAGGGTGAAACGGCCGGTCATGCCCAGATGGGTGATCCAGGTCTCGCCGGTGGACAGGGGCAGAAGCAGATATTTGGCTCGCCGGTCCACGCGTTCGACCGTCGCCCCCTCCAGCCGCTCAACGAAGCCTTCCGGGAACGGAAAGCGCAGGTCGGGCCGGTTGATCCGCACCCGCGACAGACGCGCGCCCGCCAGCACCGGCGTCAGGCCGCGCCGGACGGTTTCGACCTCGGGAAGTTCAGGCATGGGGCGCTCCTAGCCGGTCTTGGAACCTAGGCCAAGTCGATCGTCCGTGCTCGCCCGGATGTTCGGAAAACATTGTTCGTAATGACGCGGGAACGACACCGCGCTCTGGCATTGGCGTCTCCAGACCAATCCGGGGGGAATGTGTCTCAGTCCGTCATCACGCCCGCGCCGCGTCTGCGCCTCTCGTCCTGGACGGACTTGAGCGCTCGCCTTCGTCTCACGCGCGACGACGCAGCCGTTCTGGCTGCGGCGGCCGTCCTGGCGATCAGCGCCTATTTTCTGGTCTTTCCGGGCGTGGACATCGCCGTGAGCCGCCTCTTCTACCGACCTGAGGCCGGCTTCTTCCTGGCCGGCGATCCCGTGCTCAAGGCCTTGCGCAAGAGTTCCACCCTGGTCCTGGCCCTTCTGCTGCTGGGGGTGATCGGCCGCCTGATCTGGCGGGCCCTGCGCGGGCGTTCCGTCGGCGCCGCAGCGCGGCGGGCGATGTTCGCCGTCGCGGCCCTGGCCCTCGGACCGGGGCTGGTCGTCAATCTGCTGTTCAAGAGCCTTTGGGGGCGCGCCCGCCCGGTCCAGATCGACCAGTTCGGCGGCGACGCGGTCTTCACCCCGGCCTGGGTGATCAGCGACGCCTGCCAGTCCAACTGCTCCTTCGTCTCCGGCGAGGGCTCCAGCGCCGCCTGGATGGTGGGCGTCCTGCTGGTGGTCACTCCGGCGCGGTGGCGACCGGCGGTCCTGCCGCTGGGGCTCGTCTACGCCTTGGCCCTGTCGATGAACCGGCTGGCCTTCGGTGGGCATTTCCTGTCCGACATCCTGCTGTCCTGGGCCCTGACGGCCCTGGTCATGGCGGGGGTCTATCGGGTGACGGCGGCCGCCCCGGGCCTGGTTCGGCGGGCGCGCCGGCGCCTTCGCTGGAGCCAGCCCCTCCCCGCCTGAGGAGTCCGCTGAGCGTGACCAGTTGCCGCAGCGACCGTAATGGGCTTACGTCCCGGTCGAACGTGGGAACCGATCTTCATGACTGACGCCGTCGCTGCGCCCCAAACCCGAAAGGGCCGGCTTGAACTGACCCTTCGCGCCCTTGTGCTGGGCTGCCTGCTGGCGGTGATCTTCACCGCCGCCAACACCTATCTGGGCCTTCTGGTCGGCCTGACCTTCGCCTCGGCCATTCCGGCGGCGGTCATCTCCATGGCCGTGCTGCGGGCCTTCAAGACCTCGACCATCTGGGAGAATATGACCGTCCAGACCGTGGCCTCGGTCGGCGGGGCTATGAGCTCGATCATCTTCGTCCTGCCCGGCCTGGTGATGATCGGCTGGTGGCTGGAGTTTCCCTTCTGGCAGTCGGTGGCCATCTGCATCCTGGGCGGCGTCCTGGGGGTAACCTTCTCCATCCCGCTGCGCCGCGCCCTGGTGACGGGCGGCGGCCTGCCCTATCCCGAAGGCGTCGCCGCCGCCGAGGTGCTGAAGGTCGGCTCGCGCGGGGCCGAACAGACCGAGAGCGCGGTGCGCGAGAACAAGTCCGGCCTCTGGGTCGTGGTCGCTGGCGCCGTCGTCTCGGCCGGCTACGCCCTGCTGGTCGCGGGTCGCGTCTTCGCCGGCGAGGCGGCGAAATTCTTCAAGCTTCCGGCCGCCCTGGGCGGCGGCGCCACCGGCATGGGCTTCGGCATGCAGTTCGCCCTTCTGGGCGCGGGCCATCTGATCGGCCTGACCGTCGGCCTGGCCCAGCTGTTCGGTCTGATTTTGGCCTGGGCGATCGCCGTGCCGATCCTGACCAGCCCCGACACCGTCGCCTGGCTGACGGCGCACGGCATTCCCTCCATGGCCTCCACCCTGCCCGCCGGAACGGGCGCCGAGGAGCTGGCCGGACGGGTCTGGAGCCGCGAAGTCCGCTTCATGGGCGCCGGCGTCATCGGCGTGGCCGCCATCTGGACCTTGATCAAACTGGCCGGCCCCCTGGTCGGCGGCCTGACCTCGGCCTTGGCCGCCAACGCCCGCCGCAATCACGGCGAGGCGCTGGAGCTGACCGAACAGGATCTGCCGATCAAGCTGGTCGGCGGGATCTCGGTCGTCTGCCTGATCGGCATCGCCGGCCTTCTGGCCTGGTTCGCCCAGACCGCTCCAGCCCTGGCCGGATCGACGCCCCTGCTGGTGATCGGCGGCCTGGTCTATGTGGTCCTGATCGGTTTCGCCGTGGCCGCCATCTGCGGATACATGGCCGGCCTGATCGGCTCGTCGAACAGCCCGGTCTCGGGCGTCGGCATACTGGCCGTCGTGATCGCCTCCCTGCTGATGCTGGGCGTGATGGCGATCGCGGGCGTGCCCGCCGATCCGTCCATCATCGCCTTCGCCCTGATCGTGACCGCCGTGGTCTTCGCCGTCGCCGTCATCGCCAATGACAATCTCCAGGATCTGAAGACCGGCCAGCTGGTCGAGGCCACGCCCTGGCGCCAGCAGGTCGCCCTGATCGTCGGCGTCGGCGCCGGCGCCCTGGTCATTCCGTTGATCCTGAACCTTCTGAACCAGGCCTTCGGCTTCGAGGGCGGCCCGCCCGCCATCGTCGAGGGGGCCAAGACCCTGGCGGCGCCTCAGGCCACCCTGATCTCGGCCCTGGCGCGCGGCGTCATCGGCGGCGACCTGCGCTGGGACCTGATCGGCCTGGGCGCGGTGATCGGCGTGGTCATCATCATCCTGGACGCCGTGCTGGAGAAGGCGACCGGCAAGAAGATCAAGCTGCCGCCCCTGGCCGTCGGCATCGGCTTCTATCTGCCGGCCGCCGTCACCACCATGCTGGTCATCGGCGCCGTCTGCGGCTGGATCTACGACAAGGCGGTCTCCAGCACCCGTTACGCCGATGTGGCGCGCCGCATGGGCGTGCTGCTGGCCTCGGGCCTGATCGTGGGCGAAAGCCTGTTCGGCGTCTTCACCGCCGGCGTCATCGTGGCCACCCGCGACGACGCGCCGTTCGCCATGCTGCCCGAGGGCTCGACCTGGCCCGCCATGCTGGCGGGGATCGTCGGCTTCGCCGTCGCCGTGATCGGCCTCTACGCCTGGACCCGCAGCCGCGCTTCGAAGGTGTGAGGCTTCGGCCCAAAAAGGAAAGGCCGCCCTTCGGGGCGGCCTTTCGCGTTTCAGGCCCGCGTGGCCACCATCATATAGTTGATCCCCGCGTCGTCGCTCTGGCTCCAGCGATCCGTCAGCGGGTCATAGTTCAGGCCGTAGGGGCCCTCGACCGTCACCGGCTCCGCCGCCAGCATTTCCCGGATCTCCTGGGGCTTCAGGAACTGGCGCCAGTCGTGCGTCCCGGCCGGCACCCAGCGCAGCACATATTCCGCCGCCACCTTGCCGAGCGCCAGGGACTTCAGGGTGCGGTTCAGGGTGGCGACCATCATCACCCCGCCCGGCCGGACCAGGCGCGAACAGGCGCGCACGAAGCCTTCCGGATCGGCGACATGCTCGATCACCTCCATGGTCAGGACCACATCGAACGGCCCCGCCTTTTCCGCCTCCATCTGTTCAACGGTCGCCGGGCGATAGGCGATGTCCAGCCCGACCATCTCGGCATGGGCGCGCGCTGTGCCGATGTTCTCGGTCGAGGCGTCGATGGCGGTGACGGTGAAGCCCATCCGCCGCATCGGCTCGGCGATCAGCCCGCCGCCGCAGCCGACGTCCAGCAGGGCCAGACCCTCGAACGGGCGGCGCGCTCGCGAATCCCGGCCCAGCCGGGCGCACAGCTGCTCGCGGATCAGCTTCAACCGCGCCGGATTGAACCGATGCAGAGGCGCGAACGGCCCGTGCGCATCCCACCATTCGGCCGCCTGGGCCGAGAAGCGGGCGACGTCGGCCGGGTCAATCGATGCGCCGAATGCGCCTTCGGGCGAATTTTGCGAAAAACCATGCCCTTCGCGGGGTAGGCGAGACGGTGCGGCGTCGCTAGAAGCGGTCATGACGCGAGGGATGGACCTTCGCGCCCTTTCACGCAAGCAGGGGGCGGAACGCCACGATGACGCGGCCCGAAACCACACGACTGGTGATGAAGTTCGGCGGCACCTCCATGGGGGACCTCGAACGCATTCGTCGCGCGGCGCGGATCGTCGCCGCAGAGGCCGCCTCGGGCAAGAAGGTGGCCGTCGTCGTCTCGGCCATGGCCGGCAAGACGAACGAGCTGGTCGCCTGGACCGACGGCGCCGGTCCGGCCGCCGCCGGCCTGCCGCTCAGCGACGACGAATATGACGTGGTGGTGGCCTCGGGCGAACAGGTGACGTCCGGCCTCCTGGCCATGACCCTGCGCAACATGGGTCTGAACGCCCGGTCCTGGATGGGCTGGCAGGTGCCGATCGTCACCGACGACGCCCACGGCCGCGCCCGCATCGTCGACATTCCCGGCGAGAAGCTGGGCGCCGCCGTCGACGCCGGCGAGATCGCCATCGTGCCCGGCTTCCAGGGCGTGACCCCGGACGGCAAGATCACCACCCTGGGCCGGGGCGGATCCGACACCTCGGCCGTCGCCGTGGCGGCCGCCCTGTCCTGCCCCTGCGACATCTACACCGACGTGGACGGGGTCTATACGACCGATCCCCGCATCGAGAGCCGCGCGCGGCGTCTGAACAAGGTCTCCTTCGAGGAGATGCTGGAAATGGCCTCTTTGGGGGCCAAGGTGCTGCAAACCCGATCGGTCGAACTCGCCATGGCCAAACAGGTGCCTGTGCGGGTTCTGTCCAGCTTCATCGAACCGGACGAGTCCGGCCAAATGCCCGACAAGGGCGGAACCCTGATCTGCGACGAGGAGGAGATCGTGGAAAAACGCATCGTGTCCGGCGTGACCATGAGCCGTGACGAGGCCCGCATCACCCTTTTGGGCCTGTCCGACCGGGTGGACGCTCCCGCAGACGTCTTCACCCGTCTGGCCGAGGCCAACGTCAATGTGGACATGATCGTCCAGAGCCAGGCCCGCACCGCCAATACGGTGAACCTGACCTTCACGACCGGCCGCCGCGACGCCGTGCGCGCCGCCGACATCATGAAGGCGGCCCAGGCCGACCTGGCTTTCGAGGAGATCCGCGTCGACGAGGACGTGGCCAAGGTCTCCGTCGTCGGGGTCGGCATGCGCAGCCACGCCGGCGTGGCCCAGACCATGTTCAAGGCCCTGGCCGACAAAGGGGTCAAGTTCCAGGCCATTTCGACCTCGGAGATCAAGATCAGCGTGCTGATCGACGCCGCCTATGCCGAACTGGCCGTGCGCGCCCTCCATTCGGCTTACGGCCTGGACGCTGTATAGGTGATTTGAACGGGCGCTGCGGCGCCGAGGCGCGGGAGCCATGATGCCGGCAGGCGGCGCGATGACCAGGGGACCACGCAACCTCCTGCGCCAGATCCGCGAGGCTCTGGGCGGGGCGGGCGCGGGCGCGACCCCGGCTCAGGACCGTCTGAACATGGTGGTGCAGATCATCGCCCGGTCGATGGTCGCCGAGGTCTGCTCCATCTATCTGCGCCGCGCCTCGGGCGAGCTGGAGCTTTTCGCGACCGAAGGTCTGAACCCCGGCGCCGTCCACAACACCCGGCTGCGCCCCGGCGAGGGTCTGGTCGGCGAAGTGGCGCGGACCGCCCAGCCGATCAGTCTGTCGGACGCCCCGTCGCATCCGGCCTTCTCCTATCGTCCGGAAACGGGCGAAGACCCCTATCACGCCTTCCTGGGCGCCCCGCTGCTGCGCGGCGGCCGCGCCATTGGCGTGCTGGTGGTGCAGAACCGCACCGAGCGGCGCTATGACGAGGACGAGGTCGAGGACATCCAGACCATCGCCATGGTCCTGGCCGAAACCGTCTCCTCGGGCGAACTGCTGGACCAGGAGGAGCTGCGCGACGTCGAACTGGCGCCGCATCGGCCGGAACGGCTGAAAGGCCAGAAGTTCGGCGACGGCCTGGCCTTCGGCCATGTGGTGCTGCACGAGGCGCCCCTGCCGCCGGAAAAACTGCTGGCCGAGGACCCCGGTCTGGAGGAGGCCCGCCTGAAGCTGGCCCTGGCCTCGCTGAAGACCGGCCTGGACGCCATGCTGGACAAGGGCCAGGGCCTGGCCGGTCCCTCGTTCGAGGTGCTGGAGACCTATCGGATGTTCGCCGACGATCGGGGCTGGAACCGGTCGCTGGAAGAGGCGGTGAGGAACGGCCTGACCGCAGAGGCGGCGGTGGACCGAGTCAGGAACGAACACCGCGCCCGCTTCGCCCAGGCGCGCGACCCCTATATCCGCGAGCGGCTGCACGACTTCGAAGACCTGGCCAACCGGCTGCTGCGGGTGCTGGCGGGCGACAAGCCCGGCGAGCGCGAACTGCCCGACGACGCCATAGTGGTGGCGCGCAACCTGGGTCCGGCTGATCTGCTGGAATATCCGCGCGACAAGCTGAAGGGCCTGCTGCTCGAAGAGGGATCGGCGGCCAGCCACGCCGCCATCGTGGCCCGCGCGCTGCAGATTCCCTGCGTCGGTCGTCTGATGGGACTGCGCGACCGGCTGTCGGAAGGCGATATGGTCATCGCCGACGGCGAGACCGGCGAGGCCTATCTGCGCCCTCGCCCCGACATGATCGAGGCGGTCCAGTCGCGGATGGCCGTGCGCGACCAGCGCCGGGCCCAGTTCGCCCAGCTGCGCGACACCCCAGCCGTGACCCTGGACGGCCAGCGGATCAGCCTTCTGACCAACGCCGGCCTGGCGGTGGATCTGGAGAATCTGAACGAGACGGGGGCGGAAGGCATCGGCCTGTTCCGCACCGAATTCCAGTTCATGGTCTCGGACGAACTGCCCCGGCTGGACGCCCAGACGGCCCTTTACAAGCTGGTGCTGGACGCGGCCGGCGACCGGCCCGTCACCTTCCGCACCCTGGACATCGGCGGCGACAAGGTCCTGCCCTATCTGGAGGCCGAGCGGGAGGAGAACCCCGCCCTGGGCCGACGCGCCATCCGCCTGGGCCTGGACCGGCCGTCCCTGCTGCGGATGCAACTTCGGGCCCTGCTGACGGCGGCGGCGGGCCGCGAACTGCGCGTCATGTTCCCGATGATCGCGACGGTGGACGAGTTCCGGGCCGCGCGCGAACTGGTCGACGTCGAATGCGCCTGGGCTCGGCGGCGCGGCCGCGCCCTGCCCGCCCTGTTGCGCGTCGGCGCCATGGTCGAATGCCCGTCCCTGCTGTGGCATTTGGACGCGCTTCTGCCCCTGACCGACTTCGTCTCGATCGGCACCAACGACCTGTTCCAGTACATGTACGCCGCCGACCGGACCAATCCCCTGGTGTCGGACCGCTACGACCCTCTGTCGCCGCCCACCTTGCGTGCGCTCCAGACCATCCAGAAGGCGTGCGCCGACACCGGCACCCCGGTCTCGATCTGCGGCGAGCTGGCGGGCCGGCCGCTGGAGGCCTTCGCCCTGATCACCCTGGGCTTCACCCGCCTGTCGGCGCCTGCGGGCGGGGTCGGGCCGGTCAAACGGATGATCCTGTCGGCCGATCTGACGGCCGCACGGCGCGGCCTGAACAATCTGCTGAACCTCTCCACCGGTTCGATCCGCAACGAGATCGAATCCCTGGCCCGGAAGTTGAACGTCGCCGCCTGAGGATTGGCGCGCGCATCCCGATTCGGGAAACGCCGTTGATGGGGCTGACGATATGGTTTATCCACAGAACGCATGGGGTCCGCCGAAGGGGAGAGGCGCGTCCCGTCGCGAAGACATGCTACCGGACGGGTCCGTTGCGAGTACGGGGCGGCTCTCTGTCGTTCCGAGTGTGGGGTCAGGCGTCATGGCGCTGGATGCGGGGAACGCCCCCGAAGAGTTCAAGGCTCATCCGGACTGGAAGGACCTCGCGCCCTCCATCACCGAGGCCGCGACTCTGGGCGACGGCCTGCGCCGCGCCCGCGAACAGTCGGGAAAGTCCCTGGCCGATCTCTCCGCCGAAACCAAGGTCCATACCCGCTTCCTGATCGCTCTGGAGCAGAACGACTGGTCGTCCCTGCCCTCGCGCGTCTTCGCCATCGGCTATGTGCGGGGCTATGCGGCGGCCCTGGGGCTGGACGAACAGCTGGCCGTGGAGCGGTTCAAGCGCGAAAGCCCGGACACCTCCGCCCCGTTGAAGGCGCCGATCGGCATCGCCTTTGAGGACGTCAAACGCTATTCGCCGCGGATCATCGGTCTCGTCGCCATAGTGGCCGTCGCCCTGATCGGCTGGAACGTGTTTCAGCGCCTCAACATCCACCAGGAGGTCCGCCCGTCCGACATCGCCGCCGTGCCGGAAAGCTGGCGGCTGGGAGAGGTGCCCGGCCAGGCCGCCCCGATCGCGCTGGGCGCCCCCAGGGCTGCGCCGCCGGACCAGACGACGCCCGCCCTCTATGTCACGCCCGGCCTTGAGGCTCAGCTGACCGGGATCGATCCGAACGATCCGGCGGTGATCGCGGCGGCCCAGGCGGCGGACGCCGCTCCGGTGCAGAAGGCGTTCAATCCGCGCGGCGCCGTCTACGGCGCCCCGGCCACCGCGTCGCAGGTGGTCATTCAGGCCAAGAAGGCCGGCGCCCTGGTGGTCCGTCTGGGCGGGGGTCAGGCCCTGTTCGCCCGGCAGATGGCGCCGGGAGAGGCCTGGCGCGCCCCCATGGGCGTCAACGCCACGATCGACGTGTCTGATCCAGCCGCCTTCGACGTCTATCTGAACGGCGAGCACAGCGGCGTCCTGCCCGCCCTTCTGACCCCGTTGGCCCAGCTGAACAGCCGCGCCGAACAGGCGGCCCGGCAGGTGGCGGAGGAGCAGGCGCGCCGTCAGGCCCAGCTTCAGGCCGAGCGTTCGGCTCAGCTCCTGCGAACCCAGGACGCCGCACCGACGGGCGAGACGGTCGCCAATCCCGGCGCCGGCGTAACGACGAACTGACCGTTACGCCGGTGGTCGCGGAGCCGCAGAGCGCCTATATGGGCCGGAAATGAGCGACCACACTTCAGAACTCGGCCACGTCCGTCCCTGGCGCCATATCGAACGGCGCAAGAGCCGCCAGATTCGCGTCGGCTCAGTCCTGGTCGGCGGCGACGCCCCGATCAGCGTCCAGTCGATGACCAATACGCCGACGTCCGACGCGGGGGCGACGATCGATCAGATCCGTCAGCTGGAAGAGGCCGGCGCCGACATCGTTCGCGTCTCCTGCCCCGACGTTGAATCGACCCAAGCGTTTCGCACCATCGTCCGCGAGGCCAAGGTTCCCTTGGTCGCCGACATCCATTTCCACTACAAGCGCGGCATCGAGGCGGCCGAGGCGGGCGCCGCCTGCCTGCGCATCAATCCGGGCAATATCGGCAGCCCGGATCGGGTCCGCGACGTCATCCAGGCCGCCCGCGACAACGGCTGCTCCATGCGGATCGGCGTCAACGCCGGTTCTCTGGAGAAGGAGCTGCTCGAGAAGTACGGCGAGCCCTGCCCCGACGCCATGGTCGAGAGCGCCCTGAACCACGCCCGCATCCTGCAGGACAACGACTTCCACGAGTTCAAGATCTCGGTAAAAGCGTCGGACCCCTTCCTGACCGTCGCCGCCTATCAGCAGCTGGCGGACGCCATCGACTGCCCCCTGCACCTGGGCGTGACCGAGGCGGGCCCCTTGCGCACAGGGACGATCAAGTCGTCCATCGGCCTGGGCTCCATGCTGTGGGCGGGGATCGGCGACACCATCCGCGTCTCCCTGGCCGCCGATCCGGTCGAGGAGATCAAGGTCGGTTTCGACATTCTGAAGTCGCTGGGCCTGCGTCACCGGGGCGTCAACATCATCGCCTGCCCCTCCTGCGCGCGTCAGGGCTTCAACGTCATCGAGACGGTCGGCCTGCTGGAGGAGAAGCTGGCCCATATCTCGACGCCGATGAGCCTGTCGGTCATCGGCTGCGTCGTGAACGGCCCGGGAGAGGCCCTCTATACCGACATCGGCTTCACCGGCGGCGGCAAGGGCGCGGGCATGGTCTATCTGAACGGCAAGATCGCCCACAAACAGGCCAATGACGGCATGATCGACCATATCGTCGAGCTGGTGGAACAGAAGGCGGCCGAGTTGGAGGCCGCCCGAACCGCACCTGCTGCGGCGGAATAATCCATTTACACACCCATAGATTGACGTTTTTCGCGTCAGGATTGACTACGCCGCCCCCAAGTGCAAGGTGAAGCCTATGGCCGCCTGGGGAGCGGGCCTGTCTTCTCTTGGGGGTTTCATGATTTCCGACTTCATAACGCGCGCCGGCGTGCGCGCCTTCCTGCTCGCCGGCGTGGCCTTTTCCTTGCCCGCCTGCGCCACCGTGACGCGCGGCTCCAGCCAGCAGTTCACGGTTCAGAGCACGCCGCCGGGCGCGCAGGTCAGCACCTCGAACGGCTTCGAATGCCAGGCTACGCCCTGCACCTTCCGCATGCCGCGCAAGGATGCATTCCGCATCACCGTGTCCAAGGACGGCTATGTTTCGCAGACCCATGACATCACCAGCAGCGTGTCAGGCGCCGGCGGCACGGCCATGGCGGGCAACATCCTGATCGGGGGCCTGATCGGCGGGGCGATCGACGCCACCTCGGGCGCCATGAATGATCTGAAGCCCAATCCGCTGATCGTCACCCTGCGCACCCCGGCCGAAGAAGCCGCCGCACGCGCCGCCGCGCCCGCCGCAGGCGCCCAGGCGGCGACCCAACAATGATGTTGCGTCGTCTCGCCATGGCCGGCTGCGCGGCCGGGTTCTTAGGCGTAGCCGCCTGCGCCAGTCCGTCCAACCCCGCCATGATGACCCTGCCGGCCACCGCCGGTCTGACCGCCTCTTCAGGCGATCTGGGCTATCGCTCGGTGACGACCGTGACCGTTTCCGGCGGTCAGGCCACCAATCCGATGTGGACGTCCCAAGTTTCCAACGCCGACTTCAAGACGGCGCTGGAGAATTCCCTGGCCGCCGCCGGCTATATGGGAAGCGAAGGGCCGCCCATGACGGTCGCGGCCTCTCTGATCGACCTGAAGCAGCCCCTGGCGGGCTTCGACATGTCGGTGACGAGCCAGGTCCGCTACACGGTGTCCCAGGCAGACCGCACCGTCTTCGATGAAACGGTGGCCGCCACCGGGACGGCGACCATGGGCCAGGCCTTCATGGGGGTCGAACGTCTGCGGATGGCGAACGAGGCGTCCATTCGCGAAAACATCAAGGCCTTCCTGACCCGCTTCCGCGCCCGCGCGCGTTAAGCCGCCTTTCGGCGACGGCGGCCCGCCGCCGTCGCCCCTCGCTTCAGATGACCTTGAACAGCCTCAGCGCCTGATAGCCCGCCGACAGCAGAACCACGGCCCCGACCCCATAGGTCAGCACTCGGCGCGGCGCGATCCGCGCGATAATCCCGGCGAAGGGTGCGGCGATCAGCCCGCCCAGGATCAGGCCCAGCACCGCCATGGCGTGGGTGGCGACGCCCTCGGCCTGGTCCCAGTGGCCGGTCAGCAGGGCCGCCAGGAAGGTGGCGGAGATGGCGGAGGTGACGAAGAACTCGGCCGTATTGGTGGTGCCGATCGAGGCGCGGGGGTCCTGGCCGGATCCGACCAGGGTGGTGGTGACCGTCGGGCCCCAGCCGCCGCCGCCGATGGCGTCGAAGAAGCCGCCGACAAGGCCCAGAGGCCCGGCGAACTTTCGCGGGAAGAGGCGCTCGCGGGTCTGGCGAGTTGCACGCCAGATGATGACGACGCCCATGACGGCCAAATAGGCGGTGATCCAGGGCTTGATCAGATCCCCGTCAATGCTGGTGAGGACGAAGGCGCCCAAGCCTCCCCCGACCACCCCGCCCAAGGCCAGGGGGGTGAAGAGTTTCCAGTTCACATTCCTGTTGACCGTATGGGAGCCCGCCGAAGCGGCCGTGGTGAAGACTTCGGCCGCGTGAACGCTGGCCGAGGCCGTCGCGGGCGGCACGCCGAATGAAAGCAGGACGGTGGAGGAGATCACCCCATAGGCCATGCCCAGGGCGCCGTCGACGACCTGGGCCAAGAACCCGACGCACAGAAACAGCAGGAAGTCTTGCATGGCCCCTCCAGAGGGTCACGAGGTTGGGGCTTTATCTCCTACTGGGTCAATAGGAGAAAACTTCGCAGCGGCTTGCAGAAGGGTTCGCGTCTCGAAAACGGCGGCGACGGCGTCGCGCCCGTCCTGCAGCACCGGGCGAAGCGGACAGGTGTCCAGGTCGGGACAGGTTTCACAAGGCCCGAAGGCGGTGCGGGATGCGCAGGGCGCGAGCGCCAAAGGGCCTTCCAGCGCCCGGATCACATCGGCGAAACTGATGCGGTCGGCCGGCGCGGCCAGGGCGTAGCCGCCGGTCCTCCCGCGTTTGGACACGAGCAGATGCCGCCGACGCAGGTCCAGCAATATGGCTTCCAGGAACTTTCGCGGCGCCGCGGCGGCCTCGGCGATCTCGCCGATGGTGGCGGGCCCCCCGCCCGGCAGGCCGGCGAGATGCACCATGGCGCGGAGGGCGTAGCGGGATCGGTTCGACAGCATGCCGTCTGATCGCCCGCCCACCGGCCGGACGCAAGCGCCCGCCGTCAGCCCTCGCGTCGCCTACCGGCCAGGGCCGCCAGAATCTGCGCCCCCGTATAGGGTTTGAACACGACAGTCTCGGCCGGATCGGCGCGGCGGACCGCCTCGACGTCACCCGACGTCAGCACCACCCGCATGTCCCAGCGTCGTTTCAATCGCTCCGCCAGTCCCCTTCCCGTCGCCCCGTCCGACAGATTGACGTCCAACAGGGCGGCGTCGATGGCGTGCAGCGCCGCGGCCGCCTCAGCCGGCGCCGCGCTGTGGAACGGCCCGACCACCCTGTGCCCGGCCTCGGTCAGAAGCTCGGTCAGGGCGGCCGCCGCTTCGGGGTCGTCCTCGACGACCAGCACCGTCAGGGGCCCCGCTTCTAAGGGGACGGGGGCTTGGGTCGGCGCAGAAGCCGGTTCTGCGACCGGTGGTTCCGAGGCCCGCCCCACCGTCCGGCTGATGACGGCGCGCAGATCGCGCCAGACCTGGGCGGCGGGACGGTCGATCGCTAGGCCGTATCGGGCCGCCAAGGCGTCCAGTTCGCGCCTGTGGCTCGGAGAAAGCTCGCCCCCTCGGTCCGACAAGCGCCGATCAAAGAGGCGGCAAAGCCCCTCCACCTCCTGGTTCCTCAGCGAGGGCGGGGGCGTCGATGCGACGGGGCGGGCGGTTTCAGAAGCGCTAGGCGGCAGGCGGTCGAACATGGCGTCCTTCTCACAGCGGCGTCTCTTCACGCAGCTAACCCCTGACCATGACGTTCGCCACCGCGTTTGACGCCATCGTTATCGAAGGTCACGAAACCGTCGCCGCCCCGACCGTCATGGCGATGATCGACATCGCCCCCTTGGGCGGGCTAAGGACGGCCCCTCTCATTGTCCCAGGATGGTTCCGCCTTGCGTCTGCCCCAGGCCCGTCTCGATCAGGTGCTCGACCGTTTCCATGAGGTGGAGGCCCGGATGGGCGCGGCGACCGACGGGGCCGAGATCGTCCGCCTGTCCAAGGAACACGCCGAGCTGAAGCCTGTCGCCGACGCGGTTCAGGGCCTGGCCCGGCTGCGGGCCGAAATGGCCGATCTGGAGGTGATGGCGTCCGATCCTGAAATGGCCGCCATGGCCCAGGAGGAGCTGCGCGCCCTGACCGAGCGGCTGCCGCAGTTGGAGCGCGACGTGGCCCTGCTGCTGGCCCCGCGCGACGCCGATGAAAACGCCTCGGCCGTGCTGGAGGTCCGCGCCGGCACCGGCGGAGACGAGGCGGCCCTGTTCGCCGGCGACCTGTTCCGCATGTATTCGCGCTATGCCTCCACACGGGGCTGGCGGGTGGAGATCGACAGCGTCTCCGAGGGCGACGCCGGCGGCTACAAGGAAATCGTCGCCACCGTCACCGGCGAAGGCGTCTTCGGCCGACTGAAGTTCGAGAGCGGCGTCCACCGGGTCCAGCGCGTGCCGACCACCGAGGCCGGCGGCCGCATCCACACCTCGGCCGCCACCGTCGCCGTCCTGCCCGAGGTCGAGGACGTCGAGATCGAGATCCGCGACCAGGACATCCGCATCGACACTTTCCGCAGCTCCGGCGCGGGGGGCCAGCACGTCAACAAGACCGACTCGGCCGTGCGGATCACCCACCTGCCGACCGGCATCGTCGTCACCTCGTCCGAAAAGTCCCAGCACGTGAACCGGGACAAGGCGATGAAGAACCTGCGGGTCCGCCTGTACGACATGCAGCGCCAGGCCAAGGATCTGGCCCGCGCCGACTCGCGCAAGTCCCAGGTGGGGTCTGGCGACCGGTCCGAACGGATCCGCACCTACAACTTCCCGCAAGGGCGGGTGACCGACCACCGCATCGGCCTGACCCTGCACAGCCTGCCCCAGGTGTTGGAGGGCGACATCGACCCCCTGCTGGACGCCCTGATCGCCGAGGACCAGGCCGCCCGCCTTGCGGACCTGGAGGCCGAGTTCGGCTAGGCCTGGTTTTCGCCTGGGTCCGCGTCGTCCGCGCCTCCCCTGGGCGCGGGATCGGGCTCGGTTTCTTTAACGATGATCGGGTGCGACCCTGCCGGGACCTTGCCGCCCTTGCCAAATTGTCGTCGCAGCCACGTCCAGGCCGCCCCTATTCAGCCCAGCACGCCGACCGTGGGGAGCCAAAGGACGATCCCGGTGGCGGCGGTGTAGCCGGTAAAGGCGTGGACTGACTGGCGGCGTCCGCTGACGGCCTCAGGCTCCCCGATACGAGAGACATGATCGGTCCAGAGCAGGTACAGCGCCTGGACCGTCCATCCCGCCATGAAGGCGACGACAGCCCAGCCGCTGAGGGCCGCCAGGGCTGCGCCAGAAAGCATGACCAGCACACCGGCCAGAACAATCACGCTATCGCCGAACTGCTCGGCGACGGGAATGGCGACCAGGTCCGACAAGGCCCTTTGCAGACGCCAGTTGAGCCAGGCCTGATACAGAAGCATCAGACCGCCCAAGACGTAGAACACCCCTATCGCGCGCGCCGCCCATTCCATGGCGAGAATAGGGCGCGCCTTTTGGGCGGTTTGTCAGTGCGGAAGAACCCGTAGTCACGCAATGACTCCACCTCTGACGTCGCCAAGACACAAACGTCGATATTCGACACTACGGGCTCGGCCCGACATCAGGCCCAACAAAAAAGGCGGCGAAATCGCCGCCTTTTCAGTTTCTTACAGGTCCAGCAGGGCCCGCTGCGGGTCTTCCAGCAGTTCCTTGATCCGGACCAGGAAGGTCACGGCCTCCTTGCCGTCGACGATGCGGTGGTCATAGCTGAGGGCCAGATACATCATCGGCCGGATCTTGACCTCGCCGTTGATGGCCATCGGACGCTGGACGATGTTGTGCATGCCCAGGATGCCGGACTGCGGCGCGTTCAGGATCGGGGTCGACATCAGCGACCCATAGGTGCCGCCGTTGGTGATGGTGAAGGTGCCGCCTTGCAGCTGGTCCATGGTCAGGGCGCCGTCGCGGGCGGCCTTGCCCAGGGCGCCGATGCCCTTTTCGATACCGGCCAGGCTCAGGGTGTCGGCGTCGCGCAGCACCGGCACCACCAGGCCCTTGTCGGTGCCGACGGCGACGCCGATGTCATAGTGGTTCTTGTAGATGATGTCCGTGCCGTCGATCTCGGCGTTGACTGCGGGGATTTCCTGAAGCGCGGCGACCACCGCCTTGGTGAAGAAGGACATGAAGCCCAGCTTCACCCCGTGGCGCTTCTCGAAGACTTCCTTGTACTGGGCGCGCAAGGCCATGACGTTGGTCATGTCCACCTCGTTGAAGGTGGTCAGCTGGGCGGCCGTATTCTGGGATTCCTTCAGGCGACGGGCGATGGTCTGACGCAGGCGCGTCATCTTCACCCGCTCCTCGCGCGGGGCCAGAGCGCGCGGGGCCGAAGGTGCGGCGGCCGGCGCCGGAGCGGCCGCAGCGGCCCCGATCGCGGCGATGGCGTCGCCCTTGGTGATATTGCCCTTGGGTCCGGTGGCGGAAATCGCCTTGGGATCCAGGTTGTTTTCAGCGACCACGCGCTGGACGGCCGGCGAAAGGGTCTCGTTCTTCACCTGGGCCGAACCGGTATTGGCCGGAGCGGCGACCGGCGCCGGGGCGGCGGCGGCGGGCGCGGCCGCAGCAGCGCCGGAACCCGACACCGAACCGATCTTCTGGCCCGGCGTGACGGTCGCGCCTTCGTCGGCGGCGATGGTCAGGACGCCGTCCGCCGGGGCCGACACCTCGACCGCGACCTTGTCGGTCTCGATCTCGACCAGCAGTTCATCCTTCTTGACCGCCTCGCCGCTCTTCTTGAGCCACTTGCCCATCGAGCCCTCGGCGACGCTTTCGCCCATCACCGGCACGGTGATGTCGATGCTGGAAGCGGCGGCGGCTGCAGCCGCCTTGGCCTCGCCCTTGGCGGCCTTGGCGGGGGCAGCGGCCGGGGCGGCGGCCGCGCCGCCTTCGGTCACCGAACCCAGGACCGTGCCGGGCGCCACGGTGTCGCCCTCGGCGGCGTTGATGGCGCCCAAGACGCCGTCGGCCGGAGCCACGACTTCCAGAGAGACCTTGTCGGTCTCCAGTTCGACGAGCAGTTCGTCCTTCTTGACCGCGTCGCCGACCTTCTTGGTCCATTTCGCGATGGTGGCTTCGGTGACGGATTCACCGAGGGCGGGGGTCAGGATGTCGGCCATGTCGGGTCCAGCTGTCTCTAGGTCTGTCTTAAACGCTTATCAGGCGAAGGCTTCGTTGGTGAAGGCCTCGAGCTCCTTCAGGTGCCGGCTCATCAGGCCGGCGGCCGTGGAGGCCGAGCCGGGCCGTCCGACATAGCGGGCGCGCTTGGCCGCGACGTCCAGCTTGTCCAGCGTCAGCTCCAGCCACGGATCGACGAAGGTCCAGCCGCCCATGTTCTTCGGCTCTTCCTGGCACCAGACCAGTTCGGCCTTCGGGAAGCGGGCCAGTTCCTTGCGCAGCGACTGGATCGGCCACGGATAGAACTGTTCCAGACGCAGGATGTAGACGTCGTCCACCGCCTGGCCTTCCTTCATCTTCTTCTCGCGCACGTCCAGCAGGTCGTAATAGACCTTGCCCGAGCACAGGATCACGCGGCGGATGTCCTTGTCCGCCTTGATCTTGATCCCGGCGACCTCGGGGCGGGTCTGGGCGTCGTCGTGCAGCACGCGGTGGAAGGACGAACCCTCGGCCAGGTCGCGCAGCGGCGAGACCGCCTTCTTGTGCCGCAGCAGCGACTTGGGCGTCATCAGGATCAGCGGCTTGCGGAACGGCCGGTGCATCTGGCGACGCAGGATGTGGAAATAGTTGGCCGGGGTCGTGCAGTTGGCGACCTGGATATTGTCCTCGGCGCAGGCCTGGAGGAAGCGCTCCAGGCGGGCGGAGGAGTGTTCCGGCCCCTGGCCTTCATAGCCGTGCGGCAGCAGCATGGTCAGGCCGCTCATCCGCAGCCACTTGCGTTCCCCGGAGGTGATGAACTGGTCGATCACCACCTGGGCGCCGTTCACGAAGTCGCCGAACTGGCCTTCCCACAGCACCAGGGTGTTCGGGTCGGCCAGCGAATAGCCGTACTCGAAGCCCAGCACCGCCTCTTCCGACAGGGCCGAGTCGATGACCTCGAAATTGGCCTGGCCTTCACGCAGATTGTTCAGCGGCATGTACCGCTCTTCGGTCGTCTGGTCGATGATGCCCGAGTGGCGCTGGGAGAAGGTGCCGCGCACCGAATCCTGTCCGGACAGGCGCACGGGGAAGCCCTCGTCCACCAGTGAGGCGAAGGCCAGGCTCTCGGCCGTGGCCCAGTCCAGGCCCTCGCCGGTCGAGACCGCTTCGCGGCGAGCCTCGATGACCCGCTTCAGCGTCTTGTGCATGTCGACGCTGTTCGGAATGGTGGTCAGGCGCGCGCCCAGGTCCTGAAGCTTGGCCAGGGGCACCGCCGTATCGCCGCGCAGCTCTTCCTTGGCGGCGCCCATGCCCTTCCACTGGCCGTCCAGCCAGTCGGCCTTGTCCGCCTTGAAGGTCTTGCCCGCCTCGAACTGTTCGTCGAGGAATTTCTCGAACCGCTCGATCTCGGCGTCGACCTCGGCCTGGGAAATCACGCCCTCTGCGATCAGGCGCTGCGAATAGAGTTCGCGCGTCGAGGGCTGGGCGCGGATCTTCGAATACATCAGCGGCTGGGTGAAGGTCGGGTCGTCGCCTTCGTTGTGGCCGAACCGGCGATAGCAGAACATGTCCACCACCGCGTCCTTGTGGAACTTCTGGCGGTATTCCGTCGCCACCTTGGCGGCGAAGACGACCGCTTCCGGATCGTCGCCGTTCACGTGGAAGATCGGCGCCTGGACCATCAGGGCGACGTCCGACGGATAGGGCGACGAGCGCGAGTTCCGCGGACTGGTGGTGAAGCCGATCTGGTTGTTGATGACGAAATGCAGGGTGCCGCCGGTGCGGTAGCCCTTCAGCCCCATCAGGGCGAAACATTCGGCCACCACGCCCTGGCCGGCGAAGGCGGCGTCGCCGTGGATCAGCAGGGGCACGACCTTGGAGCGGTCCAGAGCCCATTCGGCCTCGGGCTTGCCGGCGTTGGCCTCTCGGATGTCGAAGGCCTGTTTGGCGCGCGCCTTGCCCAGGACGACCGGGTTGACGATTTCGAGGTGCGACGGGTTGGCGGTCAGCGACAGGTGGACGTGGTTGCCGTCGAACTCTCGGTTCGAGGAGGCGCCCATGTGATATTTGACGTCGCCCGAGCCTTCGATGTCGCTCGGCACGGCCGAGCCGCCCTGGAACTCGTGGAAGATGACCTTGTAGGGCTTGCCCATTACGGCGGCCAGCACGTTCAGGCGGCCGCGGTGGGCCATGCCCAGCACCACCTCGTCGACGCCCAGGTTGCCGCCGCGCTTGATCACCTGCTCCAGGGCCGGGACCATGGCCTCGCCGCCGTCCAGGCCGAACCGCTTGGTGCCGGGGAAGCGTTTGTGCAGGAAGCGCTCGAAGCCCTCCGCCTCGATCAGCTTGTTCAGGATGGCCAGCTTGCCTTCCTTGGTGAAGGCGTTCTGCTCGAACTTGTCCGGCCCCTCGAACCGCTGCTGAAGCCAGGCCTTCTCCTCCGGCTCGGCGATATGCATGTACTGGATGCCGATATTGCCGCAGTAGGTGCGCTTCAGAATGTCCAGCACCTGGCGGATGGTGCCGGTCTGCAGGCCCAGCACGCCGTCCAGGAAGATCGGCCGATCCAGGTCGGCGCCGCTGAAGCCGTAGAATTCCGGCGTCAATTCAGGATTTTCCACCGGCTGTTCGATGCCCAGCGGGTCCAGATTGGCCTGGAGGTGGCCGCGCACGCGATAGCTGCGGATCAGCATCAGGGCGCGGATGGAATCGTGGGCGGCGGCGCGGATCGCCTCGGGCGAGGCCTCGGCCGGCGCGGCCTTGGAGGCTGCGGGCGCCGGGGCGCCGGGCTTCTTGGGATCAGGCTTGGGCGCCGGCCAGCGGCCGTCGAACACGGCGGTCGCCTCGGTCGGCTCGGCGACGGCGGCGCGGCCCCAGCCGCCGGCCTCGGCCGAGGCCTTCACGGCGGCGGCGTTGTCGCGCAGCTGGTCGAAGAAAGCCTTCCATTCCGCCGAGACCGAGCCGGGATCATTGGCCCATTTCTCGTGCAGCTCCTCGATATAGGCCGCGTTGGACCCGTAGAGGAAGGAGGTCTCGGCAAAGACCTGGTTCAGCCGACCCGCATCGTCCGCCATTGTTCTCGTCTATTCCCTGGCCCCTGCGGACACATCTCCGTGAGGGGCGCGCCCGTCATATAGGCCCGCTTTCCTTATGGGTCATGACCGAAACGGGGCAATTCGGTGAGAAATTGGTCGCATGCCGAAAGAAAAACGCCCCCGGCCGAAACCAAGGGCGTCCATTTCTGCGTCACACGGCATTTTGATGCCGCGAAGGCGCTCAAGCAGCGAGCCGCCGCGCGGCGAGCGGAGCGCCCGCGCGCAGCGCGAAGCCTCAGCCCTTCAGCACTTCCACCAGGGTCTTGCCCAGACGGGCCGGCGATTGCGACATGCGGATGCCGGCGGCCTCCATCGCCGCGATCTTGGATTCCGCATCGCCCTTGCCGCCCGAGACGACGGCGCCGGCGTGGCCCATGGTGCGGCCCTTGGGCGCCGTGCGACCGGCGATGAAGCCGGCCATCGGCTTCTTGCGGCCCTTCTTGGCCTCGTCGATCAGGAACTGGGCGGCGTCTTCTTCCGCCCCGCCGCCGATTTCACCGATCATGATGATCGAGGTGGTCTCCGGATCGGCCAGGAACATCTCCAGCACGTCGATGAACTCGGTGCCCTTGACCGGGTCGCCGCCGATGCCCACGGCCGTGGTCTGACCCAGGCCCTCATTGGTGGTCTGGAACACGGCCTCATAGGTCAGGGTGCCCGAACGCGACACGATGCCGACCGAGCCCTTCTTGAAGATATTGCCCGGCATGATGCCGATCTTGCACTCGTCCGGCGTCAGGACGCCCGGGCAGTTGGGGCCCAAGAGGCGCGAGTTGGAGCCTTCCAGCCGGCGCTTGACCTTGACCATGTCCATCACCGGAATGCCCTCGGTGATGCAGGTGATGAAGGGGATTTCGGCGTCGATGGCTTCGATGATGGCGGCGGCGGCGCCCGACGGCGGGACATAGATGACCGAGGCGTCGGCGCCCGTGGCGTCCTTGGCTTCGGCGACCGAGGCGTAGATCGGCAGGGTTTCGCCGTGCGAGCCCGTCCAGTTCGTGCCGCCCTTGGTCGGGTGAACGCCGGCGACCATCTGGGTGCCGTGATAGGCCAGGGCCTGTTCGGTGTGGAAGCCGCCGGTCTTGCCGGTCAGGCCCTGGACGATGATCTTGGTGTCTTTGTTGACGAGGATGGACATGGGGTCTCGCTGGTTGGGTTAGGCGGGAAGGAAGGGGTTTTCGACACGGACCGACCCATAGGTCTGACCGTGATTGAGGTCTTCGGAATAGAGCACCTTGGCGCCCAGCCGTTCGGCGGCGGCGATGATGGTGCCGTCCCAGTAGGAAATCATGTAACGCTGGGCGTTCTCGATACCGCTGCGGACCACCCTGTAGTCGATGGGCTGGAAGGGCTTCTTGGACAACCGAAACACCCACTCCTGCGCCTCCTCCGGAGTCAGAGGGCGCGCACCCTTGCGTTGGACGGTGACATAGAATTCGGCCAGAACCTGACCCGAGGTGCCGAAGCGTCGGGTCAGAAGCTCAAGCGCACGATCGTACTTCGCCGGTTCATCGACAGAACCGAGCGCGGCGTAGATCAGGATGTTGGTGTCCAGGAAGACGTCAGCGCCAGCGATCAAAACGAGGCTCGCCGCTATATGCATCTTCTCTGGCGGGGCGCCAGTCGCCCATCCGGCCTTCGCTTTCGCGGGCCAGCTTCAGCAAGGCTTCGGTCGCCTCGTCGTGTTCCGTTTCTTCCTCGACCAGTCGAGCCAGGAAACCGCGCACCATCTCATTGACGCTGGTCCGCTTCATAGCGGCCAGAACACGCACCTTGTCGAGCAGGGCGTCATCTATGGCGAGGGTGATGTTGCGGGTCATGTTCGCGAGCGGGGCGGCTTACACGGGTTATGTGGAGCACATAGGCCGCGTGGACAGACCAGGCAAGCCCGGTCAGATATTCAGTAACAACCCGAGCCGTCGCAAGATCGCCTGCTGCCAGGGTTTCAGGGCGTAGAGGTCCGCGAACAGGGCGGCTTCCTCACCCGCTTCTCGCGCCTGAACATAGGCCGCCTGCTGGCGGCGGCGACGGCGCCCCATTTCGGCGGTGTCGCCCGCCGCGACGCGCCGGTCCCACTTGGCCCGCCAGGCGTCCAAGCCGATGGCGTCGTGATGCAGCAGCCAGGCCGTGCGCCCCGTCCCGGGATCGCGCGCCCGCGCCGCCTTCAACGGCCGGTCCCCGCGCTTGGACTCATGGATGCAGACCATGACGTCAGGCAGGCCACGCCGCACCGCGTGCTTGCCCATGTGATGCGCCAGAAGACCACGAACGAAGAAGCGCCCGCGTCCCGGATAGATCAGGTCTGCGAACTGGTCCGACAAAGGGCCGTGATAGGGTTTGCGCGCCAGCGTGGCTCCATACTCGCGCGTCAGGTCGTCGCCGGCCCGCCACACCGCCTCGAGCGAGGGGAAGATGACCGCCTCGCGTTCGGCCGCCACGGCGCCGAGCACAGCGGACACGTCGACATCGCCCAGGATCATCTCGTCGATGTCCACGACCAGCAGCCAATCGGAGGCCAGGGTGGAATAGGCCTCGGCATAGACGACCCTCTGGCGATCCTCGACCGCCTGGGGCCGACCACCGCGCGTCGTCCAGAAGGCCGCGTCGCAGACGATAAGATCCTTGGGATCGAGCCCGACCTGGACCGGGTCAGGTGCATCCTCGCCGTCGAAATAGATTCTGATCCGCGCCGGGTGCTTAGCCCGATAATGGTCGGTGAAGGCCGCGAGATGACGCGCGGGCGCCAAAGCCATCGCGACCACTTCGAAATCCGGCAAGGCTCCCTCCCTCCATAGGCGACGACTATGGCGGGGCGTCGCAGCCCTCCGCAACGAGAAACGGCGACGCTGCAAGCAGCGCCGCCGTCAGAGCATCAAAGACGATCTCTTGACGTTTAGCCGACCGCCGCGACGATCTTCTGGGCGGCGTCGTCCAGGTCGTCGGCGGCCTGGATGGTCAGGCCGGACTCGTTCAGGATTTTCTTGCCCAGTTCGGCGTTGGTGCCTTCCAGACGCACGACCAGCGGCACCTTCAGGCCCACTTCCTTCACGGCCGCGACCACGCCCTCGGCGATGACGTCGCACTTCATGATGCCGCCGAAGATGTTGACCAGGATGCCCTGGACGTTCGGGTCGGCGGTGATGATCTTGAAGGCCGCCGCGACCTTCTCCTTGCCGGCGCCGCCGCCGACGTCGCAGAAGTTGGCCGGCTCCTTGCCGTACAGTTTGATGATGTCCATCGTCGCCATGGCCAGGCCGGCGCCGTTGACCATGCAGCCGATGTTGCCGTCCAGCGAGACATAGGCGAGGTCCCACTTGGAGGCTTCGATTTCCTTGGCGTCTTCTTCCGTCTCATCGCGCAGGGCGCGGATGTCCTCGTGGCGGAACAGGGCGTTGCCGTCGAAGCTGACCTTGGCGTCCAGGACGCGCAGATGGCCGTCCTTCATGACGATCAGCGGGTTCACCTCCAGCATGTCCATGTCCTTCTCGACGAAGGCCTTGTACAGGGCGGGGAACAGCGACTTGCCGTCTTCGGCTGCGGCGCCCGTCAGGCCGTAGGCGGCGTTGATGGCGGCGACGTCGGCTTCGGTCACGCCCGTGGCGGGGTCGATGACGATGTTCTGGATCTTCTCGGGCGTGTCGTGGGCGACGGTTTCGATGTCCATGCCGCCCTCGGTCGAGACGACGAAGGCGATGCGGCCATAGGCGCGATCAACCAGCAGCGAGCAATACAGTTCACGATCAATGTCGGCGCCGTCTTCGATATAGAGGCGGTTGACCTGTTTGCCGGCCTCGCCCGTCTGGGCGGTGACCAGGGTGTTGCCCAGCATCTCCTTGGCGTGGGCGACGACTTCCTCGATCGAGAAGGCCAGACGCACGCCGCCCTTGGCGTCGGCCGGCAGTTCCTTGAACTTGCCCTTGCCGCGGCCCCCGGCGTGGATTTGCGACTTCACCACATAGAGCGGGCCAGGCAGTTGCTTGGCGGCGGCCTCGGCCTGATCGGCCGAGGTGATGGGCACGCCTGCGGCGACGGGGGCGCCGAAGCCCTTGAGAACCTGCTTGGCCTGATATTCGTGGATGTTCATGGAGACCGCCGCAATCTTTGCTGGGAAGAGTTTGCGGGGCTTATAGGCCCCGCGCCTTCGCAGGTGCAACCGTCTGATTATGACCCTTTAGTCCACCCAGTCCCGCTTCAGCGTCCGCGAGGCCCCAAACAGCAGAATGGCCGCCAGCACATAGAAGCTCATGCCGGTGTAGATGGCCCACCTCAGGCTCTCCTCTCCGAACCGGGGCGCCAGGAGGTCGCTCATCCAGCCGAAATAGTAGAAGCCGACCGCGATCCCCAGCAGATTGTTGATCAGCAGAAACAGGGCCGAGGCGGTGGAGCGCATGGCCGCCGGGACCAGATGCTGGACCGCCGCCGTGATCGGCCCCAGCCAGGCCAGGTTCAACCCCGTGGGCAGAAGGAAGATCAGGAAGGCCAGGATCAGCTGCTGCGCATGGCTGCCCCCGCCCGGCAGGACGAGGCCGATCAGCCAGGGGGAGTTCATCGCCAGGATGAAACAGGGCGCCGAGATCAGAAAGGCCACGGCCGGGGTCAGGGGATAGGCGCCCTTGCCCTTCTTCGACAGCTTGTCGGCGATCATTCCGCCCAGCCAAATGCCCAGGAGGCCGCCGATCAGGGCGATGCCCGAATAGTACCAGCTGGTCTGGCGCAGGCTCAGGTCGAAACTGCGCATGAAGAAGAGGGGCAACCAGCCGGCGACGCCGTAGCCGCAGACGGACGACGAGGCTGCGCCCAAGGCCAGCAGCCAGAAGCTGGGCTTCTTGATCACCACCGATGCGGTGCGCCGCGCCACCATCAAGGAGGCGCCGATCACCCCAGCCAGCAGGCCGCCGAAGCCGAGCACCAGCGGATTGCCGAGCGACAGACCCAGCAGCCAGTCCAGCCCCCCCAGGACCAGAAGACCGGCGCCCAGGCCCAGCATGATCTGGGCCGCGATCTTGCCCGCCCGATCCGTCCCGACCGGCGAGGCGGCCAGAGCCGCGACCTGGGCTTCGGTCTTCACTGCATCGGTTCCGCCGCGCTTGGGATCCTTGACCGTCAGCCGCAGCAGGGGCGCGACCAGCAGACCCGACAGGCCGACGACGATGAAGGCCGTGCGCCAGCCGTAGGTCGCCGCCAGCAGTCCCCCAACCAGGGTGCCCGCGGCCATGCCCAGCGGAATCCCGAAGGCGAAGGCGGCCAGGGCCCGCGCTCTCTGATGCGGCGGGAAATAGTCGGCGATCAGCGAATAGGCCGGCGCCACCCCGCCCGCTTCGCCCACGCCCACGCCCATCCGGCACAGGAACAGCTGGCCGAACGAGCCGGCTATGCCGCACAGGGCGGTGAAGCCCGACCAGACGGCGAGCGCCCCGGTCATGATCCACACCCGGCTGAACCGGTCGGCCAGCCAGGCCAGGGGAATGGCCAGGGTCGAATAGACCGAGGCGAAGGCGATGCCGCCCAACAGACCGAACTGGCTGTCGGACATGCCGAACTCTTCCTTCAGCGGCGCGGCCAGGATGCCGATGATCTGCCGGTCCAGGAAGTTCAGCATGTAGATCAAGATCAGCACCGCCAGCACATAGTAGCGGTAGCCGGGCCGCTCAGGCCGCTCGGGCCGCGCATCCTGGACCGTCAGCGTCTCCGTCGTCATCGGCGTTTCCCCTCGGCGTCTTGTTGTTCGTTGCGGAGAGCCTAGCCGCAAGTCCGCCCTGTGCAAAATAGGCCTGGCGGAGCGAAAAGGGGCGGCGGCCCGGAGACCGCCGCCCCTCGTCGTCAGGCGTGATGAATGGGGATCAGAACTTCAGACCCAGGGTCGCCGTGACGGTGCGCGGCGGGCCGTAGAAGCCGATGATCGAGTCGCCGGTCAGGGCGCCGGGGAAGGTGTAGCCGCCGACGCGATAGCGTTCGTCGCCCAGGTTCTTGCCGTGGACGCCGAAGGTCAGGCGGTCATCGGACGAGGTCCAGACGATGCTGGCGTCATACATCCAGTAGGCATCCTGATCGAGCAGCGGCGCGGGCGTCTCGAACTGTTGGTAGGCACCGCGATAGGCGATCGACGGGATGAAGGCGATCGACGAGCCGTTCTCCATGACCCAGTTGTAGTTGGCCGAGATCGATCCGGTCCATTCCGGCGTGTTCTGGAAGTCGCGCTGCGACGACACATCGACGAAACAGCCGACAACTGTGGGGCAGGTCGTGTTCAGCGGGCCTGTCGGGATGTAGGCCAGGAACTCGTCGAACTTGGCGTCGATGTAGCTCAGCGAGGCGTTGAACGTCAGGGCGTCGGTGGCGCGCAAGCGGCCTTCGAACTCCCAACCGCGGATCGAGGACGAGCCGACATTGTCCACCACCGAGGCGATCGTCGCGCCGGCCGGAT
The DNA here is from genome assembly GCF_009394735.1 of Brevundimonas sp. Bb-A. Taxonomy (NCBI): domain Bacteria; kingdom Pseudomonadati; phylum Pseudomonadota; class Alphaproteobacteria; order Caulobacterales; family Caulobacteraceae; genus Brevundimonas; species Brevundimonas sp. Bb-A. The sequence continues at coordinate 443,564 of NZ_CP045456.1, forward strand.
ACTGGGTCGTGATCTGCTGGTTCTCGTAGCTGGAATCGAAGATCGCGGTGGCGAAGGTCAGGCGACGATCCAGCAGCGAACCCTTCAGCCCGATCTCGTAGGTCTCGACCGTTTCCGGCGCATAGCCGTTGACGGTGGCGGGATACAGGACCGCATCGCCGCGCATGTCGAAGCCGCCCGATTTGAAGCCCTCGCCCCACGAGGCATAGGCCGTCAGGTCGGGGCCGAACTTGTAGTTGACCGCGATGCGGGGCGTGAACTTCTCGAACTCGCGCGTGCGGGTGTAGTTGGTGCGGGGAGCCTCGCCCAAGAACGGCACGGCAGTCGTATTGCCGAAATAGGGGCTGCGGATACCCAAGTAACGCTGACGGAAGACCGTACCTTCTTTCTCGTCCTTGGTGAAGCGACCGCCGACCGAGACCGACAGGGCGTCGGTGACGTCATAGGAGAAGTCGGCGAAGACGGCGTAGCTCTTGGTCGCCACCGAACCCGAGGTCAGGGTCGTCAGATTGGCCAGACCCACGACGGTGTCGAACGCGCCAGAGGCGTTGGCGTCCATATAGTAGACGCCGGCGACGCCGTTCAGACGGCCCGCGCTGACCAGAACCTGGAATTCCTGGCTGAACTGGTCGTCGTCATAGGCGGCGGGGATGTCGAGGATGGGCTGGGGCAGGTTGTCGAAGTCGATATTGCCGCGCGTCAGGCCTTCACGATAGGCGGTGATCGACTTGAAGGTGAACATGTCGCTCATCTCCCACTCGCCGGTCAGCGACACGCCGCGCGTCTGGACGCGGTTCTTGTCGCCGGCGCCGGCGTTGGTGTCATAGACATCGGCGGGCGACGGGGCGAACTCGCGGTGGCCGTGGCGCGCGTTGGAGTCGTCGTTCACCAGATCGCCGGCCAGACGGAAGAACAGGCTGTCGGTCGGGCTCCACTCCGCGCTGGCGCGGAAGGCGGTCACGTCCTTGTTGTAGTGTTCGTTGCCGGTGTTCAGGTTCTTGCCGTAGCCGTCGCGTAGATAGCGGGCCAAGGCGGCCGAGACCTTGAACTCGTCGCTGAAGGGCAGTTGGGCGCTGGCGATCACGTCGCGCTGGTTATAGCTGCCGTAGGAGGCGCGCAGGCGTCCCTCGGGCTCGTCGGCATTGATGCGGCTGGTCACGTATTTGATGGCGCCGCCGATGGTGTTGCGGCCATAAAGCGTGCCTTGCGGTCCGCGCAGCACCTCGACCCGCTCCACGTCGAAGATGTCCAGAACGGCGGCCTGCGGACGGGCCACATAGACGTCGTCGATATACAGGCCGACGCCGGGATCGAAGCCCCACAGCGGATCCTGCTGGCCCACGCCGCGAATGAAGGAGATAAGGGTCGAGTTCGAGCCCCGCGCGGCGTTCAGCGTCAGGCTGGGCGTCGAGCGCGCCAGTTCGGTGATGTCCAGGGCGCCGCGCGCCTCAAGCTGTTCGCCGGTGACGGCGGTCACGGCGACAGGCACATCCTGCAGGCTTTCCGCGCGGCGGCGCGCGGTGACGACGATGTCGTCGACGGTGGCGGCGTCCTGAGCATTCGCGGCCTGAGCGGTCGCCTCCGCGTCCTGGGCGACCGTGGCCCCCGCCAGCACGCCCCACGCCGCGCCGGCCAGCAGCGCGCACTTCACATGACGATTCATGATCCTTAACCCCTTTGTCGTTTCCAGCCTGGTTGACGCTTTTATTCAGCGTTCAATGATTTTCTTGAACCTGACCCGGTTTCGACCGTCTGTCAAACCCCGGGGCTGCCGCAACGTCGTCATCCGCCCACACGGACCGTGCAGCGTGGCGCCGTTGCACCGGCGCCGGCCCTGGCCTAGAGCCTGATCCGTTGAGGAGGAACCGCTTCGCGGTTCCGCTGAAACGGTGAATCAGGCTCCAGATTAAAGCGAGAGCATGATTCCCGCTTCTGTCGGAACCGCAAAGCGGTTCCGTCCGAAACGATCATGCTCTAGCGTCGCCGCATGAGCCAGATCCCCGCCGCGCCCCGTCCCGTCGCCGCCGCCCGGCGCAAGACGGCCGCGCCGGATGCGACGCCTGCGCGGCGCGGCCGTCCGCCCAAGGCCCAGGCCAAGGCGGCGGGTGAAACCCGCGACCTGATCTTGGATGCGGCCGAGGATCTGTTTTCCAAACACGGCTTCTACGGCGTCACCATCCGCGAGGTGGCGCGCGAGGCCGGCGTCGACACCGCCCTGGTCCACTATTATTTCGGAGCCAAGCGAGACCTGTTCGACGCGGTCTTTCTGCGTCGCGCCGAGGTCTGGAACAATGAACGGGTCGCCGCCATCAACCGTTACGCCGCCCAGGCTGAGGAGACCGGTCAGCCCATGACGCTGGAGGGGCTGCTGGAAGCCTTTCTGCGACCGCCGTTCGAATGGTCGCTCAAGGGCGGGCCGGGTTGGAAACACTATTCCGCCCTGGTGGCCCAGACCAACGCCAACCCGACCTTCGGCGGCGAAACCATGGCCCGGTATTTCGACCCGGCCATCCGGCGGCTGATCGAACTGATCGCCCAGGTCCTGCCCGAGGCCAGCGAGGTCGATCTCTACTGGGGCTATCACAATCTGTCGGGCGCCCTGACCCTGACCCTGGGCGAGACCGGACGTCTGGACCGACTGTCGGGCGGTCGCGCCCGATCCGGGGATCTTCAGACGGCCGGCGACTATATGGTCCGGTTCGCGGCGGCCGGCTTTCGCGCCGTGGCGGGGCTGTCGCCTTCTAGCTGAAGAAGACCGCCCACATCAGCCGGCCCGGCAGGAAGGTCAGAAGGCCCGCCACGATCAGTCCTCCGACGAACATGGAGGTCATGGCCCGCCGATGGGCCTGCACCCTATGGCGGCGGGCGGCGTAGACCGCCATGGGCAGGCCGACCACCGTCCAACCGCTGAGCAGATGGATCAAGGACAGGCCCGCAGGCCCGCCGGGATTGATGGCGTGAATGAAGAAGGAGCTGATCGCCGTCGTTCCCATGGCCAGCACCCAGGCCCAGCCCAGCGTCCGGTGCAGCCGCGTGCCCTTTATCCCCGCGAGCAGCACGGTCCCGATCCCCAGGGCCGTCAGGGCGGCCGCCACATGGACCTGGATCGCCGTCGGCGCCGCAGCCAAGAGGTCCAGCTTCGGCGCGTGCGGACGAAAGCCCAGCCGTGCGATCTGACCATCGTCTCGTGTCAGATAGAAGAGGATCGGAACGCCGAGCAGGAGAAGACCGGCGGCGGACGGCAGATGACGGGCGAGGCGGGACATGGGACGAAGGCTCCGGGAAAACTCGCCCCCTTCCTGACGGGGCTGCGATCGCCGCGCACCCGCCTCTGCGCGAACGACCACATCGACTTCGCGAACGTCCGCCCCCTTCCGCCCTGAAGGAAATCATGGTTTCAGATCGGCCTTGGAAGACAGAAGGCCCTCATGACGTCACCCGCCGCCGACCGCCGTCGAACCTTTCTGCGCGGGCTTGTCGTGGCTGTCCTGGTCGGCGTCTTCCTGGCCTCGACCGGCGCCTTCGGCAGCGCCGGCGCGCCCTATCTGGAACGTCTGGCCTATTGGGTTCTGGTGATGATCCTGGGCGGCCTTTGGGGCCACCTGTGCAGCGGTTTGGTCACGCGCTTCATCGACGTGGACGACCGGCCGTGGCTGACGGTCGGCCTGATGACGGCAGTCATCACCGGCCCGCTGAGCCTGATCGTCTGGGCCGCGACGGGCCTCTTCTTCGCCCAGCGGCTTTACCCGCTGTCCGCCCTGCCCCAGCTGTTCGGCCCGGTCCTGATCGTCACCCTGGCGGTGACGACGGTCAATGTCTTCCTGGGCCGCGCCCAGCCGGTTCAGACCCACGCCGCGCCCTCCAGCCAGCCGACCCGTCCGGCGCGCTTTCTGGATCGCCTGCCGCCCAGGCTGAAGGGCGCGACCCTCTACGCCGTTCAGGCCGAGGACCACTATCTGCGCCTTCACACCGATCGCGGCTCGGACCTGATCCTGATGCGCCTGTCCGACGCGGTCGAAGAGTTGGAGGGACTGGAAGGCGCCCGCACCCACCGCAGCTGGTGGGTGGCCCGTTCGGCCGTGCGCGGCGTCGAACGCGGCGACGGCCGCGCCACCCTGACCTTGGAGGGCGGGCTGAACGTCCCGGTCAGCCGCCGCTACGCCCGCACCCTGCGCGAAGCCGACTGGTGGTGAGGCGGGCGTCTGGCGCCTATGGCGGAAGCCGGCTTCAGGGGGCCGGCTCCGCCTCCAGAGCCGCCACCGAAGCGGCGCAGCCGGTCAGGGTGTCGTCGCCGATCTCGACCTTGGCCGTCAGCGGATAGGTGCGATCGCTCATGCCGTCCGAACATTCGGTAGCGATCAGGACGACGTTGAGCGCTTCGTTCAGATCGGTCGAGGTGGCGTAGGTGGCGACCGTACCCTGCACCGTGGCGCCCCGGTTCGGCGCATGCTGCGCCGGTTGATCCACACGGGTATAGGTCAGGCCGTCCGGCGTGATTTCGACGCTCCAGAAGGGTTCGGTTCCGAGAGCGCGCACCGGCTTGCCCAGATCGACGCCCGCCAGGACGGGGGCCGGCTCGGGCGGCGGCGCCGCCTCCGGCGTCTGATCCTTGCGGTCATAACAGCCGCCCACCAGGGTCAGGACGGCCGCCGTCAGGGCGGGGGCGATCGGACGCATGCACAGCCTCTTTTTGATTCGCCCCGCAAGTGTGGGCGACATCCTCTTCGGTCAAGGGCGGCGGCTGAGTTATGGTGCGGGAATGTCGATTCGCCTGACCGCATACGAGTTCTTCGCCGGCGGCGGTTTGGCCGGCCTGGGCCTGAACGGGGCCAATCCCGGCGGCGTCTCGGGAATAGAGACCGTCTTCGCCAATGACATGGACCGGGCCAAGGCGGCCGCCTTCACGGCCAATCATCCACGGGTCCCCTTCCATCTCGGCGACGTCTGGGACCTGACGACGGCGGACCTGCCCGGCGCGCCGGACCTGGCCTGGGCTTCGTCCCCCTGCCAGGACGTCAGCCTGGCGGGTGGGCGCGGCGGGCTGACGGCGGGGCGGTCCGGCGCCTTCTGGGGTTTCTGGCGTCTGATCGAGGGCTTGTCGCGCGAGGGACGCGCGCCCGGGATCATCGTTCTGGAGAATGTAATCGGTCTGTTGACCTCGGGCGCAGCGCAGGGCGAGGACTTCGCCGCCGTCTGCACGGCCATGGCGGCCGGCGGCTGGCGGATCGGGGCCTTGGAGATGGACGCCGCCCACTGGCTGCCCCAGTCGCGCCCGCGTCTGTTCGTCGTCGCCATGGCCGAAGAGATTGCTGCGGCGGCGCCGCAGACGCGCGCGCCGAACGGGCCTTTCCACTCGTCCCGGCTGATCGCGGCTGAGGCCCGTCTGCCGCAGGCGGCGCGTGACGCCTGGACCTGGTGGAGCCTGCCGGTCCCCTCGCGCCGCAATCTTGATCTCGACGCCCTGCTCGAACCGGACGAGACCGCCGTCTGGCTCGACGACGGCGAGGCGATCCTGGCCCTGGCCGCTCCGCTGCACCGCGCCCGGCTGGAGGCGGCGATCGCCTCGGGCCGGCGCACGGTCGGCGCGGCCTATCGCCGGGTTCGCCGAGAAAACGGCCGCAAGGTCCAGCGGCTCGAAATCCGGTTCGACGGCCTGGCGGGCTGCCTCAGAACGCCGGCCGGCGGTTCGTCGCGCCAATATGTCGTCGTCTGCGACGGGGGACGCGCCCGGGTGCGGCGGCTGACCGGCCGCGAAGCGGCGCGCCTGATGGGCGTGTCGGACGACTATCTGTTGCCGCCCAGCCAGAGCGCGGCCCTGAAGCTGATGGGCGACGCCGTCGCCGTGCCGGTGGTGCGCGCCCTGGCGGAGGGACTGCTGAAGCCCGCGCTTTCGGCGCGGCGGGCGGCGGCCTGAGGCGTCAGGTCGCCCAAGACCTCAGCGCTGGACCCACTGGCCCTGGGCGTTTCGATACCATTGGCCGGCCGGTATCCGGGGCAGAAGCTGGCTCTGGAACATCCGGGCCCCGGCCACGTCGGGGGTGGCGCCCGCCTCGGCGGCGCTGCGGGCGTAGGCGGCGCGGCGGCCGGCGTTGGTCGCTTCGACGGCCGCGCGCAGATCGGCGTCGGCGCTTGAGGTGCGGAAGCCCAGATAGCCGTCCGCCTGTTCACCCACGACCCCGGCGGCCTTGGCCTGATCGATCATGGCCTTCTGGGCGCTGGTCTGAGCCAGGGCGGCGCCGGCCATGGAGACGGCGGCGGCGACGGCGCCGACGGCGATAAATCTGCGAAAGCTCATGTCAGCCTGTCCTTTCAGGAAAAAGCGAGGCGATCAGAAGAGGTTGGGGTTCTGTTGCAGCAGCTGCTGCAACTCTTGATCCAGCCGGACGCGCACGTCTGCGTCCAATTTGGCGTAGATCTGGATGGGCGCAACCTCCAGACGGACCGTCGGGGCGCAGGCGGCGACGGCGGCGGCGGCGGCTCCGAGGCCCAGTCCGGCCAACTGGCGCTTGGTGATCATGGCTTAGACTCCGGCTCGATCAGGTTTGAAGATGCAATAGCACGGCTGCGCGTGAACGGTCTCTGAATGGCCGGGCTCACGGCGCCGCCTCTTCCTGCTGCCCTTGGCGGGCGCGATTCACCGCCAGCAGATCCGAGAACAGCTGATTGGCGTTCAGGGTCGTATCCAGCGTCAGGTCGATCTGGGTGCCGGACGGCAGGGGCAGTTCCCGCTTGAGGAATTCGCGACTGATCAACTCCGCCAGAGTCAGACGCAGTTCCTGACGCTGGGGCGGCGCGTGCCGGCCGCGAATACGGAACAGGACCGACAGCCGCCCGCCGTCCAGACTGTTCACATCGGCGCTGAGCACGTCGAAGGCCAGGTTCTCCATCGCCTGATAGGCCAGATCCTCGACCATGTTCGGCGGCACCTCCGATCCGCCTCCGCCGGCGTCCACGTCGGTCAGAACCTCGCGCTTGATCGACAGCCGTCCCGGCTGGACCGCCGCCAGGGTCCCGTTGCGGATCGTCAAGCCGGTCTTGGGATCCATGGTGAAGGGCAGACGGCCCGAGACCACCGCATCCAGCACCACCTTGTCGTCGAAACCGGTGTCGGCCACCACATCGCCCAGTTGGACCCGGTCCAGCACCACCACCCCGTCATAGGGCTGGGCGGCGTCCAGCGGCACGACGAACGGCTCCACCGAGACGACTCCGCCGCCGGCCTGAACCGAGCCTGCGGAGATCTTGATCCCGGCCGCGTCGACGGCGAAGGTCAGGTCCAGATCCGTCGCCTCCGTCCCCACGGCCAGACTGTCGACCGTCAGCTTCTGATCCGGCGCGGTGATCAGCGGCGTCAGGCTGGTGAAGACGATGTCGCCCTTGACGCCCTTGACCGCCCCGGCCGGGCTGACGAAGTCCAGCCCCGGCACGCTCAGACGCCCGCTCGACGTCGGTTCGGCGGTCTTGGTCCAGTCGAACCGGCCCTCGAAGGCGACCGAACCGGTCGCCGGCGACTGCACCAGGTCCGCGACCAGGGGCGTCAGCATGGCCGGTTGCAGGCCGCCCTCGACGAAGGTCACCGGGGGAACCGAAATCTGGAGGCCGCCGGCGCCGCTGCGGCCGTCGTGGATCAAGGTCAACCGCCCCAAGGCGGCCCCTGCCGCCTTGCCGGTCCCTTCCAGGTCGAAACCGCCGCGCCACACCTCCTCGGCCAGCCGCACCTGTCCGACGGCGGCGAGCGGTTCGAACCGCTTCGGGGTCAGGGCGTCCGCCGCCCGCGCCTGGGTCACCGTCGCCGTCAGCCCCACGCCGGAGGATGCGCCGTCCACCGTCACCCGACCGGCGGCCCCTTCGAACCGCATGCCCAGGAAGGGCGCCTGGGCCGAAAGGCGATCAAAGCCGCCGACGACGCGCCAGACCCCCTCCTTGGCGCTGAGCAAGGGCGCGTCCGTGGGACAGAGGGCGCCGGCGACTTCATGGACGTCGTTCTCGTCCAGCTCCAGCCGTTCGACCGTCAGATCCGCACATTCGGGGGTGGTGTAGGTGATCCGTCCGTCCGCAAGGGCCAGAAGCCCCCGCGTCCGGGCGTCGATCCCGCGCGCCACGTCGAAATCCAGTCGCGCACGGCCGTCCATTTGAGCCTCGAAGCCGGCGTCGGTCAGCCGCCACTGCGGCACGTCCACCTCCATTTCCGGCAGTCCCCGTCCCCGCGTCGCCGTCAACCTCAGCGCGCCGCCGCCCAGCCGTCCCGGCTCGGCGGCGTAGGCGGTCTGGCCCGCGGGCTGCGACAGGGTCAACACGCCGCCGTTGGCGGGCTTGGCCGTGACCGGTCGCAGGACGCTGGCCTCCGTCCCGGCCGACCCTGTGACCAGGCGAACCGCCGGGGCGTTCAGGGCGAAACCGCCCAACGCCCGCTTCATCTCGGCCAGTTCGGCGATGTCGTCGGGCCCGACCGGCCCGAACAGGGGCCAGGCGCCGTCCGCCGACCGGATCGCGCCCTGGGCGACGATGCGGACCGCCTCGTCCTTGACGACGTCCAGGCTCAGATCGGCGGTCCCACGCCTTAACGTCAGGTCGCCCCAGCCGATACGGTCGAAACCGGCCTTGACCGGCCCGGTCGCCTCGAAAGCCGCGTCGCGCCCGCCCAACGTCAAGGCTCCGGAACGGATCGAAAGACCGCGCGTCTCGACCCCGCCCGCCGCGCCGGCCTCCGCGGTCAGGACCAGCGGCGTCTCCAGCCCCCAGCCCAGGGCGTCTGCGCGCTTGACCTCAAGGCGTCCGCCTTCGGCTCGGACCCGCGCCTGCGTCGCCTTCAGGCCGGGGCCGTCCACGGCCGCCGCCGTCAAGGCCAGGCCGGTCTCGCCGTCCAGCTGGAAGTCTTCGATCCATCCGGCGGTTCGACCGTCGAACCGGGCCTGGATCTCTGCATCACGCGCCTGGGTCGCCCCCAGGCCGAGAACCTCGCCCGTCAAACGCGCATGGAGGCGCGCGCGGCCATCGCCGCGTCGCGTCTTCAAATCCCGATAGGGCAGGTCCCCGTCCAGGCTCAGCAGGGCGCGACGCCCGCTCAGGCCGGCGCCGACGAAACGCTCGGCCTCACCCCGCAACCTTAATTTCACCCGGTCGCCGGTCGTCGTCAGATCGATCGCAGCGGCGAACCCCTGGGCCTGAACCTCGCCGCTTTGAAGCGCGGTCGCCGGAACCGCCGCCTTCAGCCGCATCAGCTTGCCGTCGTCCACCCGCGCATCGCCCAGAATCCGCACGGCGCCGTAGTCCGTCTCCAACAGCGCCCGGCCGTCTTCGACGATGACCTGGGGCGCGCGCGCATCCGGACGCGGCGGGCCGCCCGTGAAGGATTTGATCACCGGGTCCAGCGATCCGAACGCCAGCTTCCCGTCCTTCCAACTGGCGCGCATCACCGGCCTGACCAGTCGAACGCGGCTGGGCGTCACTCCCAGCCCCGTCTTCGACCAGGGCCAGGCCACGGCGTAGTCCACCTCGACCCGCTCGACCGTCACGTCCGGATTTTTGGGATCGCCGATGCGGATACGCCCGACGAAGCCGTCCAGCTCGATCCGCTCGACCTCGACCTCCGCCTGGACCCCGCGCCGGTCCAGCCAACCCACCAGGACCTCGCGCGCCGCCGCTCGACGATTCAGATAAAGCGCCGCCAGCAGGAGGGCGACGACCAGCACCCCAACGCCGGCGACGCGGCCGAGCCGACGCAGCGGATCGTTCCGCCGGGACGGCGGACGCGACCGGTCGGATGGCGTCGTCGTATCGGTCAAACGTCCAGACCGGAAAGCGAAAGAACCATTTTCCAGACCGCCATCGCTGCCCCCGATGAAGATTTACGCCCCAAGCGTCGCCTTGAAGACGCGCGTCCGCAACGTCCGTTCTCATCTTCCGTTGCAGCCAAGCGGGGCGACAAGAGGGCAACCTATGGAACGGGGGCAGGACGACTACGCACCCTTACGGGCTTGAGCCGTCTCTTAACGCCTTGTAAGCAACCGCCTTCCCAAAGTGGAACAGGCGAGGTATAGGCCTAGCCTTCGCATTTTCAGGAATGCGGCGCAGTTTGGTGACTATGGTTTGACGCCTCTGGCGTTGCAGCACGACGAGACCGATGGCTCAGTTCGACCCTCGCCGACAGCCGATGCGCCTCGCCCCGCACGCTCTGACCGCCGCCGCCGCGGTCTCGGTGGCGCTTCTGGCCGGCAGAGTCTATCAACCCGCCAGGGCTGAAGAAGTTCCCGTCCCCTCCTCGGCCCAGATGGCCGCCATGGAGGTTCAGGCCTTCGCCGCCGCCAATGCTCCGGCCGGCATGACCGCCCCGGAGGCCGTTCCCGTCCAGATCCGTCGCGGCGAAACCTTTGAAGAGGCCGTGCGCCGCACCGGCGTCGCCCCGGAAGAGGCCAGCGCCGTCGCCGCCACCGTCGCCAACGCCTTCGACCTGTCCGACCTGCGCGCCGGCCTTCGTTTCGAGACCGCCATCGCCAAGCCGCGCGACGGCCGAGGCGACGCCCGCCTGATCGGCCTGACCATGCGAACCGGCCCGGCCAGCCAGCTGACGGTGTCGCGCAGCTTCGACGGCGCCCTGCGCCTGCGCTCGCTTGAGGAAAAGGTCACCCACGAGACCGTGGTGCTGAAGGGGGACGTCGAACGCTCCCTGTCCGCCAGCGCCCGCGAACTGGGCGCCACCGCCTCCATCGTCCGCGCCGCCAGCCGACTGTTCGCCACCAAGTTCGACATGCAACGCGACATCCGCGCCTCGGACGAGTTCACCATGGTCTTCGACCGGGACGTGACCGAGGCCGGCCGCACCGTCGCCGTGGGCGATCTGGTCTATGCCGAACTGCGCGGCGTGACCTTCTATCGCTTCAAGCCGGCCGGCGCCAAAGAGGCGCAGTTCTTCGACGCCTCGGGCAAGAACCTGCGCTCGGCCATGATGCGCACCCCGCTGCAGAACTTCCGACGCGTGTCCTCGGGCTTCGGCTTCCGGACCCATCCGATTTCCGGCTATCGCAAGATGCACCAGGGCATCGACTTCGCCGCCGGCACCGGGACGCCGGTCGTCGCCCCCGCCGACGGCGTGGTGGTCGAGGCGCGCCGCTGGGGCGGCTACGGCAACTGGCTGCGCATTCGCCACAACAACGGTCTGGAAAGCGGCTACGGCCACCTGTCCCGCTACGGGGCCGGCATCCGCGCCGGCCAGCGGGTCAGCCAGGGCCAGATCGTCGCCTATGTCGGCTCGACCGGCGCCTCCACCGGTCCGCACCTTCACTACGAAATTTGGCGCAACGGACAACGGATCAATCCGGCCGGCGTCAAAACCCAGGAGGGCACCGAACTGTCCGGCGCCGACCTGGCCGCCTTCCGCGCCGAAAAAGCTCGGATCGACCGCATCATCGCCTCCGGCGGCCAAAAACGCCCCGCCCTCCAGCAAGCCTCCGCCAACGGTCTGCGCGCCGCCCAAGGCTGAGTCTCAGCTGAGATCTAGACGTCGCTGGGCGCTTGGCGCTGCCCCGAGCCTCTCAGAATCCTACTGCATCGCCATGCCGAGGCGGGGCATACGGCCTGCATCGTCTACCACGAGGCTTGGCTGTTAGATGAATTCCGTCTCGACCGTTGCGCGTCTGGCGCCGGCAGGCTCCAAGAGGGCGATCAACCGCAGAGCGCCAAACAAAGGAAAATGGCGCACCCGAAGAGATTCGAACTCCTGACCCCCAGATTCGTAGTCTGGTGCTCTATCCAGCTGAGCTACGGGTGCGTCTGCCTTGCGGCGAGGGCGGGTCTTTAGCCGCTGAACGGGGTGGACGCAAGCCGGGGAATGCAGTTTCTGTAGCGGGGTTGATCGGCGTGGTCCCCTGGCGGGCCACGTCGCCCGGACCTCTCCCCCTGTCGGACCGCCTGAATGTTGTTTTTGCGTCGTCGTCTCGTGTCCCTGTTGGTCGCGGCGGTTTCCGTCCCGACGCTTCTGGCCGGATGCCAGACCCCGGCCGCGGCGCCTTCGCTGGAGGCGCGGTCGGACCCGGCCGGGGCCCCGTCGATCGCGCGCGGGCCGTTCGTCGCCGCCGCCAATCCCCTGGCGGTCGAGGCTGGGATGAAGGTGCTGCGCCGGGGCGGCTCGGCCGTGGATGCGGCGGTCGCCGTCCAGGCGGTGCTGGGGCTGGTGGAACCCCAGTCGTCCGGCCTGGGGGGCGGCGCATTTTTGATGAGCTATGAGGCCAAGACCGGCCGGATCACCGCCTATGACGGGCGCGAGACGGCGCCCGCCTCAGCCACGCCCGAGCTGTTCTATGAGGACGGCAAGCCCCTGCCCTTCATCGACGCCATACTGTCGGGTCGATCGGCGGGCGCCCCCGGAGCGGTGGCCATGCTGGCGATGGCGCAGGGGGATCACGGACGGCTGGCGTGGCGCGATCTGTTCGAAGACGCCGAACGGCTGGCGCGCGACGGCTTTGTGGTCAGTCCGCGCCTGGCGGGCATGATCAACGGGCCGTGGCCCCAGGCCAAGACCCGATGGGCGAGCGCCCTGTTCACCGGCCCAGACGGCCGCCGCTACCGGGCCGGGGACGTCATGCGCAATCCGGCCTACGCCCGGACGGTTCAGGCCCTGGCGGCCGAGGGGCCGGGAGTCTTTTATGGTGGACGCATCGGCCGCGAGATCGCCCGCACTGTCGCCGAGGGTCCGCGCCCGGGCGGCCTGACCGAGGCGGACATCGCCGCCTATCGTCCGCTGCGCCGGGACGCCCTGTGCCGGCCCTATCGGATCTATGTGATCTGCGTTCCGCCCCCGCCGTCCAGCGGGGTGGCCCTGTTGCAGTTCCTGGCCATGGCGGAACACACGCCCGACATCCAGAAGGGGGCCGACAGTCCCGAGGCCTGGGTGGCCTTCGGCCGGCTGCAAAGGCTGATGTATGCTGATCGTGACCGCTATGTCGGCGATGCGGATTTCGTGGGCGTGCCGATCGCGGGCCTGCTGGACCCCGCCTATGTGGCCCAGCGCGCGGCCCTGGTCCCGGAGGTCGACGGGCCGGTTCCGGCGGGCGCGCCGCCCGGCTCTGCGCCGCGCAGCGCGGACGCCACGGCCGAGCCGGGCGGAACCTCGCACATGGTCATCGTCGATGCGGACGGGAATGCGGTCAGCATGACCACCACGGTCGAAAGCATCTTCGGCGACGGGCGGGTGGTCGAGGGCTTCTTCCTGAACAATCAGCTGACCGACTTTTCCTTCACCCCGACCGAAGACGGCCATCCGGCGGCCAACGCCGTAGCGGCGGGCAAGCGGCCGCGCTCGTCCATGACCCCCGTTCTGATCCTGGATCAGCAGGGGCGTCTGGTCGGGGCGATCGGGTCGCCCGGCGGGTCCAGCATCCTGGCCTATGTGGCCAAGGCCCTGGTCGGGATGATCGACTGGAACCTGCCGGTCCAGGAGGCGATCGCCCTGCCGAATCTGGTGGTGCGGGGCGGTTCGGTCGGCGCTGATACGGCGCAGATCCCGCCGGACATCGCCCAAGCCCTGGGAGCGGCCGGCATGGGGCTGAGGCCCAACGCCACGGAGACCTCGGGCCTGCATGGCGCGATGTGGCGCGACGGCCGCTGGGACGGCGGGGCCGATCCTCGACGGGAGGGGGTCGCGGTGTCGGAAGCGCCTTGAGGCCCCGATCCGGACGCGATCAGCGGCGAGGCTTGATCGAGAGCTGGAAGGCGATCAGCCCCTCATCCACATCGGTGTCCAGCCCGTTCATGCCGCGCAGCCCCTTGCCGGCGTCGATTTCGCGATAGACCAGACCGACCGAGGTCTGGACCGCGCCACGGCGATAGGCCACCCCCACGGAGGCGTCGCCCAGGAAGGATCCGCGGTCCTGAGTGTAGCCGGATCGAGCGTAGTCGCCGTCGCGGGTGCGGGCGAAATTATAGCCGACGGCGCGGCCCGAGCCGGCGGCATAGAGGTACCAGCGCGGACGCTGGCCGAACCGGGCGTCGCCGTCGGGCGCCAGGCGGTCCAGCCCCTCGCCGATCTTCAAAGTGGCGCCGGCTTCGGCCGATCCGCCCTCGCTGCCCAGGCCGACGCCGGCATGGGGCGTCAGACTGACCTCCAGGCCAGAGGCCGTGCGGCCGACCGCGCTGCGGAAGCCGCGCACATAGCGCAGATCATAGGCTTCGGGCTCCAGAACGGCCCGGTCCTGTAAGGTGACCGGCAGAGGGGAGCCGTCGGCGCGTGTCAGGCGGCCCGCGGTCTCTAGGCTGAGCCGATCGGTGAAGCCTTGGCGGTCGATCCAGATGTCGCGGCGGGTGCTGGCGGCGATCCCTTGAGCCTCGCCCGAGATCGCCAGGGGCGTCTTCATCTCGATCTCAGGGCCGAAGGGCGCGTCGGGAGAGACCCGAAAACTCTGCTGTTCGTTCAACCGAGCCGTGACGTTCGATCCGGTTTCGGGTGCGGCGTCAAAGGCGTCGGGGACCCAGGCCTGGGCGCGAGCATCGACCGCGCCGGCGGACGCCAGCACGCTTGCCACTCCAAACAACCAGGCCGCTACACGCATTCGGTCTCCCCACCGTCCGCTGTTCTCCAGCTTGCACCATGCACGGCGGGAGTCCAACAGACATTTTCACGACATTCTTTGGTCGTTTTTCAACGCCGCGCCTTGTGGCGGGTTCCGAACACGAAAAAAGGGCTCCGTGACCACGGAGCCCTTTCACGCCAGTTGCTGCGGCGCAGGAGGCCTATTGGCAGGCCAGACACTCGTCGTAGTCGGTCTTGGGCATGGAGAAGAGGTCTGGCTGGTTCGGGTCGATCTCGGCCTCGGCCTTGTCCTCGGCGCCGGCGAAGGCGGCGCGCTGAACCGACTTGGATCGCAGATAGTACAGGGACTTCACGCCGCGTTCCCAGGCCGACCAGTGCAGCATGTGCAGGTCCCACTTGTTGACGTCGCCGGGGATGAAGAGGTTCAGCGACTGGGCCTGGCAGATTTCCGGGGCGCGGTCGGCGGCCAGTTCCACCACCCAGCGCTGGTCCAGTTCGAAGGCGGTCTTGAAGATCCCCTTCTCGTCCTCGCTGAGGGCGTCCAGATGCTGGACCGAGCCCTCGTGCTGGAGGATGGAGCTCCAGACCGCCTCGGTGTTGATCCCCTTCTCGTCCAGCAGACGCTCCAGATAGGGGTTCTTGACGGCGAAGGAGCCCGACAGGGTCTTGTGGGTGTAGATATTGGCCGGGATCGGCTCGATGCCGGCCGACGTCCCGCCGCAGATGATCGAGATCGAGGCGGTCGGGGCGATGGCCAGCTTGTGGCTGAACCGCTCCATCACGCCGCGCTCCTCGGCGTCCAGGCAGGGGCCCTTCTCCTCGGCCAGGATGCGGCTGGCCTTGTCGGCCTCGCGACGCAGGTGCTTGAACAGGCGCATGTTCCACGACTTGGCCATGGCGCTCTCGAAGGCCACGCCCTGCGACTGCAGGAAGGAGTGGAAGCCCATCAGGCCCAGGCCCACCGAACGCTCGCGCTTGGCCGAATAGACGGCGGCGGCCATGGCCGGCGGGGCGCGGCGGATGAAGTCTTCCAGAACATTGTCCAGGAAGCGCATCAGATCCTCGACGAAGCGGGGCTCCTCGCGCCATTCTAGGAAGGTCTCGGCGTTGACCGACGACAGGCAGCAGACGGCGGTCCGGTCCACGCCCAGGTGGTCGCGGCCGGTGTGCAGCATGATCTCGGCGCACAGGTTGGACTGTTTGACCTTCAGCCCCAGTTCCCGCTGGTGCGGCGCCATCTGGCGGTTCACCGTGTCGGAGAAGATCATATAGGGCTCGCCGGTCTGCATCCGGATGTCGAGCAGCTTGGTCCACAGCGAGCGGGCGTCGACGGTCTTCAGCACCTCGCCGGTCTTGGGCGAGCGCAGGCCGAAGGTGGAGCCGGTCTTCACCGCCTCCATGAACTCGTCAGTGACGTTGACGCCGTGGTGCAGGTTCAACGAGCGAC
Organism: Brevundimonas sp. Bb-A; assembly: GCF_009394735.1. Classification (NCBI taxonomy): domain Bacteria; kingdom Pseudomonadati; phylum Pseudomonadota; class Alphaproteobacteria; order Caulobacterales; family Caulobacteraceae; genus Brevundimonas; species Brevundimonas sp. Bb-A. The sequence goes on from NZ_CP045456.1 coordinate 459,535, forward strand.
GGTTGAAGTCGCCCGAGGGTTTGCGGATCTCGAGGAACTCCTCGATCTCCGGGTGGTGGATGTCCAGATAGACGGCGGCCGAGCCGCGACGCAGCGACCCCTGGCTGATCGCCAACGTCAGCGAGTCCATCACGCGGATGAAGGGGATGATGCCCGAGGTCTTGCCCGCGCCCTTGACCTTCTCGCCGATGGAGCGGACGCCGCCCCAGTAGGTGCCGATGCCGCCGCCGTTCGAGGCCAGGGCGACGTTCTCGTTCCAGACGCTCTGGATGCCGTCCAGGCTGTCGCCGACCGCGTTCAGGAAGCAGGAGATCGGCAGGCCGCGATCAGCGCCGCCGTTCGACAGGACCGGGGTCGCGGGCATGAACCACAGGCGGCTCATATAGTCATACAGGCGCTGGGCGTGGTCGGCGTCGTCCGAGAAGGCGGTCGAGACGCGGGCGAACATGTCCTGATAGCTCTCGCCCGGCAGCAGGTAGCGGTCCTCCAGCGTCTTCTTGCCGAAATCGGTCAGCAGGGCGTCGCGCGAACGATCCACCTGGACCGATTTCACGACGGTCAGATGCGGCTTCTCAGGCGCCGCGTTCGTCGCAACACCTTGGAATTCCGCTGTCTTCAAAGCCTCGCCGCCAGCCATAGTCATCTGCGTCCTGAACAATAAACTGCCTAGAGCCACCTGCGCCGCAACCACATCATCTAGTGGCTCCAGCGCTCCCCGAGCCCACATATAGGGCGCACATGCCTAATAAGCCGTCAACGTCTTGACGCTCGCTTTGTCGGCGAATCGGTCGGACAAGTCGGCCTCGCCTGGGGAAAGTTCAGCGCGCAAGCCAGCAAACCCCTCTCGGGCCTTCGCGGCCGCGACATCACGAAGGCGTGATCGGAACTTCGGTCCAGCTTGGCCGTTTCGACGCCCCATGGCCGTTTCCGACTTCCGTCCCTTTTTGATACGCCTGCTGACGGTCGCGCGCGCCGAGACGGCCGCTCTGACGGCCCTGTTCGTCGCCGCCTTGGGCGTGACGGTGTTCGTCGAAATCGCTGACGACATGACCGAAGCCGACGGTCAGAGTTTTGACCGCCAGGTGTTGAGCCTGATGCGGCCCTATGCCGACGATCCCGGCCGCCCCTGGGGGCCGTGGTGGCTGAAGGAGGCGGCGGCGGACCTCACTTCGCTGGGCGGCATATCGGTGCTGGGCCTGTTCGCCCTGATCGTCGTCCTCTTTCTGCTGAGCCAGAGAAAATGGCTGTCGTCCCTGCTGCTGGTCCTGGGGCTGACGGGCGGCGTCATGCTGAGCGAGGGGCTGAAGGCGGTGTTCGAACGCGAGCGTCCGCCCCAGGCGCTTCAGGCGGTTGAGACGATCAACGCCAGCTTCCCCTCCGGTCACGCCCTGCTCGCGACGGTCTTCTATCTGAGCGTGGCCGTCATGCTGACCCGCGCCTTTCCACGCAGGCGGTTTAAGATCTTCGTCCTGGGCGTGGGCATGGTGATGGCCTTGCTGGTCGGCCTGACCCGCATCTATCTGGGCGCCCACTGGGCGACGGACGTCTTCGCCGGCTGGGCCGTGGGCTCGGCCTGGGCCATGCTTCTGTGGCTGGTCGCCTATGGGGTCGCGCGTTGGCAGAAGCGTCGCCGGGCGCCCTTGCAGGACGAACCGTCTCCGACGGCGGACGAGACGCCCGGCGATCCGACCAAAGTCTAGAACCTACTCAACCGCGGGAGGCCCCATAGTCGGCGCCGACGACGCCTCGTCCGAACAGGGGCGCGCAGACGGGAGAGACGCCATGGATCACGCCGCCCTCTACGCCGAGCGGCTGAAGACGCCGGACGAAGCCGCCGCCCTGATCCGATCCGGCGCCAGGATCGCCATGGGCCTGGGGGTGTCCCAGCCCCCGGCCCTGCTGAAGGCCCTAGCCCAACGGGCCGAGCGGGGCGAGGTCGAAGACCTGAACCTCTATTATCTCCTCTCCACCGCCATCGCCGGCGACACCGTGCTGCGCTACGAGCTGATGGACCGCATCCGGCCCTGGAGCCTGTTCCACAGCGCCGTCGAACGCCGGCTGGAGCAGCGCGCCTTCGAGGAGGGGCGGCCCAGCCCGGTCCAGTTCATCCCGACCGGCTTCCAGCAGTCGCCCCGCCTGCTGTGCGACGAGGTCGGCGTCGACACCTTGGTCTGCACCGTCTCGCCGATGGACGCGGACGGCTTCTTCTCCTTCGGCACCAATACCGACTACGCCAAGCCGGTGTCGGAGACGGCCCGGACGATCATTGTCGAGGTCAATCCGCATATGCCGCGCGTGTACGGCGACTGCACCGTCCATGTCTCCAGGGTGTCCGGAATCGTCGAACACGCCGCCCCGCTTCTGGCCGTGCCCAAGGCCGAACCCCAGCCGGCCGACCTGGCCATCGGCCGGATCATCGCCGACCTGGTCGAGCACGGGGCGACGCTGCAGATGGGGATCGGCGCCCTGCCCAACGCCGTCTGCGACGCCCTGAAGAACCACCGCGACCTGGGGGTCCATACCGAGATGCTGACGCCGGGCCTGGTCGAACTGATGCAGGCCGGGGTGGCGAACCATACCCGCAAGACCCTGCATCCTGGAGTCGGGGTCTTCGCCTTCTCGATGGGCGACCAGAACACCTATGACTTCCTGCACGAGAACCGGGGGCTTGAGGCCCGGCCCGTCTCCTATGTCAACGATCCGGCGGTCATCGCCCGCAACGCCAAGATGGTCTCGGTCAACGCCACGCTCCAGATCGACCTGAGCGGCGCCTGCTGTTCGGAGTATCTGAACGGCCGCCAGTTCACCGCCTCGGGCGGACAGCTCGACTTCGTGCGCGGCGCCTATGGCTCCGACGGCGGCAAGTCGATCATCGCCTGTCATGCGACGGCGGCCAGGGGGAGCTGCTCGCGCATCGTCGCCCGGCTGGACGGCCCGGTCACCACGCCCCGCAACGACGTGCATATCGTCGTCACCGAGCACGGGTGGGCCAACCTGAAGGGCCGATCGACCGGCGAGCGGGCCCGCGCCCTGATCGCCCTCGCCGCGCCCGAGTTCCGCGACGGCCTCACGGCCGAGGCCAGGCGGCAGGGTCTGATCTGAACCCCTTCTTGCGAGTCGTTATCGGCTTTTCATTTCCGGCGTCCTGGCCTAAACCCCGCCGCGTCATCGGGGAGTAGCCGCCCGCAACCATCAGCGGGGCCCGCGTCAACATACTTCCTCTCCCGGAGAGGATGGCGCGGGAACGGTCCAGGGTCTTTCAGATCCGGATCACGGCAAGACCGGCGGCTTTCGCAGGGACGTCCATGCGGGGCCCGGCTGCGAACGCCACAGGTCCGTCCGCCGAGGCTCCCGCGCATACAGGTTCCCGTTGGAAGCCTTCCTCATTTCGACCGGCCTGGTCTCCATCGCGGAGATCGGGGACAAGACCATGTTGCTGTCCATCGTGATGGCGGCGACCTGGCGACGCCCCACGCCCATCATACTGGGCATTCTGGCGGCCACCCTGCTGAACCACGCCTTCGCCGCCCTGGCCGGCACCGTCCTGGCCCATTTCATCACGGGCGACTGGATGCGCTGGATCGTCGGCGTCGCCTTTCTGGGCTTCGCGGCCTGGGCCCTGATTCCCGATACGCTGGACGAGCAGAAGGGCGAGGTTCAGCGCGGCTTCTGGGCCATCTTCTGGACCACCGCCTCGGCCTTCTTCCTGATCGAAATGGGCGACAAGACCCAGGTGGCCACCGCCATGCTGGCCGCCCGATTCGAGAATCTGCCGGTGGTGGTCGCCGGTTCGACCCTGGGGATGATGCTGGTCAACGGGCCCGCCGTCCTGCTGGGCGAGACGGCGGCGAAGAAGCTGCCGCTGAAGTGGATCCGGCTGGCCGCCGCCGCCGGTTTCGCGGCGACAGGCCTGTGGATTCTGCTGACGCCCTGATCCCCTAGCGGAAGACCGTCAGGGCCAGGTGCTGCAACAGCATGATGGTTTTGGCGTCGCGGATGCGGCCGTCGGCGATCATGGCCAGGGCCTCGTCCACGGTCGGCTCCAGCACCTCGATGTCCTCGCCCTCGTCCGGATGGCCGCCGCCGTCGCCGATCCGCATGGACGCATCATATTCGGCGACGAAGAAGTGCAGGATTTCGGTGACGGAGCCGGGGCTCATGAATGCCTCGAACACCTTGCGGACCGCGCCGAGGCGGTAGCCCAGCTCCTCCTCGACCTCGGCGCGGATTCGCACCTCGGGCTGGGCGTCGTCCAGCAGACCGGCCGCCGCCTCGATCAGCAGGTCGTCATAGCCGTTCAGATAGGCCGGCAGGCGGAACTGGCGCACCAGCAGCACGGTGCGCGCCGCCGGATTATAGGGCAGAAGCACCGCCCCATTGCCCCGGTCGTAATGCTCCCGCTCCTGGGTCTGCCAGACGCCGTCGCGCCGTTTCCAGTCGAAACGGGTCGTCTTCAGCACATACCAGTTGTCCGAGAGAAGCCGGGTCTGATGGATCCTGATGCGGTCCTTTACGGTCATTCGGCTTCTCCCGCGACGCAGCCTAGCCCTGGCGCGCGCCGCGCTTGGCTAGAACACGCAGGCGGAGCGCATTCAGCTTGATGAAGCCGGCGGCGTCCTTGTGGTCATAGGCCTGGACGCCTTCCTCGAAGGTCACCAGATCCTGGTCGTACAGGCTATTGGGGCTCTCGCGGCCGATGACCGAGACATTGCCCTTGTACAGCTTGACCTTGACCGTGCCGGAGACGTTTTCCTGGCTCTTGTCGATGGCGGCCTGAAGCATCTCGCGCTCGGGCGAGAACCAGAAGCCGTTGTAGATCAGCTCGGCGTATTTCGGCATCAGCTGGTCCTTCAGGTGCATGGAGCCGCCGTCCAGGGTGATGCTTTCGATGCCGCGGTGGGCCGCGATCAGGATGGTCCCGCCGGGGGTCTCATAGACGCCGCGCGACTTCATGCCGACGAAACGGTTCTCGACCAGGTCGAGACGGCCGATGCCGTTGTCGTGGCCGTACTGGTTCAGGGCGGTCAGGAGGGTGGCCGGGCTCATGGCCTCGCCGTTGATCGAGACGGCGTCGCCCTTTTCGAAACCGATCTCGATGACGGTCGCCTTGTCCGGCGCGTCCTCGGGCGAAATGGTCCGCTGGTGGACGAACTCGGGGGCCTCGACCGCCGGGTCTTCCAGCACCTTGCCCTCGGAGGACGAGTGCAGAAGGTTGGCGTCGACCGAGAAGGGCGCCTCGCCGCGCTTGTCCTTGGCGATCGGGATCTGGTTCTTCTCGGCGAAGTCCAGCAGGGCCTCGCGGCTGCGGAACGCCCATTCGCGCCAGGGGGCGATCACCCGGATGTCGGGCTCCAGGGCGTAATAGCCCAGTTCGAAGCGGACCTGGTCGTTGCCCTTGCCGGTGGCGCCGTGACAGACGGCGTCGGCGCCGACCTGACGGGCGATCTCGATCTGGCGCTTGGAGATCAGCGGACGGGCGATGGAGGTGCCCAGCAGATAGTCGCCCTCGTATTGCGCATTGGCGCGGAACATCGGAAAGACGAAGTCGCGCACGAATTCCTCGCGCAGGTCGTCGATGAAGATGTTCTCGGGCTTGATGCCCAGCTTCAGCGCCTTTTCGCGCGCCGGGCCAAGCTCCTCGCCCTGACCCAGGTCGGCGGTGAAGGTCACGACCTCGGCGTTATATTCGGTCTGCAGCCATTTCAGGATGATCGAGGTGTCCAGCCCGCCCGAATAGGCGAGGACGACTTTCTTCACGGGCTTGTCAGCGGGGGCGGACATGGCGGCTCTTTCGGTAAATTCGACGGCGCGATGGGGAGAATTGACGCGCGCATAAGACCGGGGGTCCGGCGATGCAACCTTTTCCGGGGCGGCCCCACGGAAAGATGAAGCTTTGTTCATGTTCAGTCGGTCGCGTTGCCAGTGGATCGACCGTCGTTATGGTCGTCGTTCATCTGTCACCAAGGATGTCGAACCCATGCGTCGCGCCTCTTGCTTCGTCGCCGCCGCCGCCCTTCTGGCGGTCTCCACCCCGGTCTGGGCCTCAAACGCCGCCGCGTCGGCCCCCGTAGCCTCGGCCCAGGCCGCCGCGCCCGCCCTGCGGGCCGCACCGGTGTCCGAACTGGTCGCCGAGGTGGACATACCCTACACCCGCTTCACCCTGGACAACGGCCTGACCGTTCTGGTCCATGAAGACCACAAGGCCCCGGTTGTGGCCGTATCGGTCTGGTACAACGTCGGCTCCAAGGACGAGCCTGAGGGCAAGACGGGCTTCGCCCACCTGTTCGAGCACCTGATGTTCGGCGGCTCGGAGAATGCGCCGGGCAGCTATTTCACGCCGATGCGCAACATGGGCGCGACGGACATGAACGGCACCACCTGGTTCGACCGCACCAACTATTTCGAGACGGTTCCGACCCCGGCGCTGGAACAGGCCCTGTTCATGGAAAGCGACCGGATGGGCTATATGCTGGGCGCCATCAGCCAGGAGACGCTCGATCTCCAGCGCGGCGTCGTCCAGAACGAAAAACGCCAGGGCGACAACCAGCCCTACGGCCTGAATGAGTACAAGCAGCTGGAGGCCCTGTTCCCGGAGGGCCACCCTTATCGCCACTCGACGATCGGCTCGATGGCCGACCTGGACGCGGCCTCGATGGAGACGGTGCGGGACTGGTTCCGCTCCAACTATGGTCCGAACAACGCCGTCCTGGTCCTGGCCGGCGACATCACCCCGGCCAAGGCGCGGGAGCTGACCGAGAAGTATTTCGGCCCGATTCCGCGCGGCCCGGTCAACACCCCGGCCCAGGCCTCCGTACCGACCCTGCCGGCGCCGGTCAGCGAAACCACCCACGACCGCGTCTCCAACGCCCGAATTCAGATCAGCTGGGCCGTGCCCGGCCTGTTGGACGCGGACACCGTGCCGCTCAGCATCGGCGCCTCGGTCCTGGGCGGCCTGGCCAGCTCGCGGCTGGATAATGAACTGGTGCGCGGGGAGCAGACCGCCGTCTCGGTCAGCGCGAACAACGGCGCCTTCCACCGCGTCGGCATGTTCGAAATCACCGTCGACGTGAAGCCGGGCCAGGACCCGGCGGCCGTCGAGGCCCGCGCCCGCCAGATCCTGAACGATCTGATCGCCAACGGCCCGACGGCGGCCGAGGTGGAACGGGTCAAGACCCAGTACGTCTCGCGCACGGTTCAAGGTCTGGAACAGGTCGGCGGCTTCGGCGGCAAGGCCGTGGCCCTGGCTGAGGGCCAGCTCTACGCCGGCGATCCGGAGCACTACAAGAAGGAGCTCCAGGCCTATGCGGCGGCCACCCCCGCCCAGGTCCAGGCGGCCATGCAGAAATGGCTGACCCGTCCGGCCTATACCCTGACCACCCTGCCGGGCGAGCGTGAGGCCTATCAGGAGGCGGCGGAGGCTCCCTCGGGCGCCAACCGCACCCCGGCGCCCCCGATCGAGCGCGTGGCCCGCATGCCCAAGCCCGAGATCGCCGCCGTCGCCAACGTCGACTTCCCCACTGTGGAGCGCACGCGCCTGTCGAACGGGGTCGAGGTGGTCTACGCCCAGCGCGACGCCGTGCCTGCGACCAAGATCGCCATCGAGTTCGACGCGGGCATCGCCGCCGACGAGGCGTCCAAGCTGGGGCTGCAGACCCTGATGCTGGACCTGATGGACGAGGGCACCCGCAGCATGAACGCCACCCAGCTGGCCGAGGCGCAAGAAACCCTCGGCGCCGCCATCTCGACCGGCGCCTCGATGGACCGATCGGTGGTCCAGTTGTCGGCCGTGACCCCAAACCTGGAGCCCTCGGTCGCCCTGCTGGCCGAGGTGGTCAAGACCCCCGCCTTCGCCGCCTCGGAGCTGGAGCGTCTGCGCGCCACCCGCCTGGCCCGCATCGCCGCTGAGCGCACCCAGCCGGCCGCCCTGGCCAACCGCGCCCTGCCCGAACTGATCTACGGCTCGGCCAACCCCTATGGCCGCCCGTTCAGCGGCAACGGCGACGAGGCCAGCGTCAAGGCGATCACCGAGGCCGACATCCGCGCGGACTACGCCGAGTGGATCCGTCCCGACAACGCCAAGATCTTCGTGGTCTCGGACAAGCCTCTGGCGGAGATCAAGCCTCTGCTCGACGCCCAGTTCGGCCATTGGGTCCCCTCGGCCACCCCCAAGGGCGTGAAGGATTATTCCGCGCCGATCCCCGCGACCCCGTCGAAGATCGTGCTGATCGACCGGCCGCAGTCGCCTCAGTCCTACATCATGGGCGGGACGGTCTTGTCGGCCAAGGGCTCGGACGACCTGCTGGTCTTCAACGCCGCCAACAATGTGCTGGGCAACGACTTCCTGTCGCGCATCAACTCGGACCTGCGCGAGACCAAGGGGTGGTCTTACGGCGTCAACGCCTCGACCGCCGGCTTCGTCGGCCGCGTGCCCTATCTGATCACCGCCCCGGTCCAGGCCGACCAGACCGGGCCGGCCATCACCGCCCTGAACGCCCAGTTCAACGACTTCCTGAAGGGCGGCAAGGGCGTGACGCCGGCTGAGCTGGAGCGGACCGTCAACGGCAATACCCGCCGTCTGGCCGGCAGCTATGAAACCTCCTTGGCGGTTCTGAACGCCATGCGGGTCAACGACATGCTGGGCCGTCCGGACGACTATCCGGAAACGGTGGCCGCTCGCACCAACGCCCTGACGACGGCCGAACTGGACGCCGCCGCCCAGGCCGCGCTCGACCCGTCCCGCTTCGTCTGGGTGGTCGTCGGCGACGCCTCGGTGGTCAAGCCCCAGCTCGACGCCCTGGGCCTGCCGGTCGAGGTTCGCTCGGCGAGCGGCGCCGCCCAGTAAGAGCCTCGTCAGTCGCAAACGACAAAGGCCCGGAGCATTTGCTCCGGGCCTTCTTTTTCGTCCTTACCGCGCCGAAAGGCTCAGATCAGGGCGCCGTGGCAGTGTTTGAACTTGCGGCCCGAGCCGCAGGGGCAGGGCGCATTGCGGCCGGTCATCTCCCAGCCCGGCGGAAGCGCCTCGACCGGCAGTTTCGACCGGTCGTCGCCGATCAGCTGGCCTTCGGGGTTCTGAGCGGCCGGATCGGCCATCTCATTTTCGCCGGTGCCGGGGTTCAGGTGGATTTCCTGGAACTCAGGCAGTTCAGGCGGCGCCTGGAAGCGGAACTCCACCGTCATCAGCCAGCGGGTGACGTTGTGGCGCAGGTCGTAGAGCAGACCTTCGAACAGGTTGAAGGCCTCGGTCTTATACTCCTGCAACGGGTCGCGCTGGCCGTAGCCGCGCAGGCCGATCACGCCGCGCAGATGGTCCAGATGGACCAGGTGTTCGCGCCACTGCATGTCGATCATCTGCAGCATGAATTGCTTTTCCAGGCCGCGCGTCTGTTCGGCGCCGATCAGCTCCAGACGTTCGGCCGCGCGGGCGTCGGCGGCGGCGAGCAGCCGCTCCTCGATCTCCTCGTTGGAGACGCCTTCCTCGGCTGCCCAGTCGTGGAGCGGCAGCTCCAGCCCCAGGGTCGAGCGGACCTTTTCATCCAGGCCGTCGATGTCCCACTGTTCGGCATAGGCCTTGGGCGGCATGTAGCGTTCGACCAGGTCGGACACCACGTCGCGGCGGAAGTCGCCGACCAGTTCCGACAGATCCTCGGAATCCATGAACTCCTGGCGCTGTTCGAACACGGCCTTGCGCTGGTCGTTCACGACGTCGTCGTACTTCAGCAGGTTCTTGCGGATGTCATAGTTGCGGGTCTCGACCCGCTTCTGGGCAGTCTCGATGGCGCGGTTCAGCCAGGGGTGGGTGATGGCCTCGCCTTCCGCGACCCCGAAGGTCTTCATGATCGAGTCCAGACGATCGCCGGCGAAGATGCGCAGCAGGTCGTCCTCGCAGGACAGATAGAATTTCGACACGCCGGGGTCGCCCTGGCGGCCGGTGCGGCCGCGCAGCTGGTTGTCGATCCGGCGGCTCTCATGGCGTTCGGTGCCCAGGACGAACAGACCGCCGGCGGCCAGGGCCTTCTCGCGGTTGACGGCGATCTCGGCCTTGAACTCGGCCTCCTTGGCCGCCTGCATCTCGGGCGTGACCTCGACGGCCATGTTCCGCTGTTCCAGCAGCCATTTCTGCATCTTCATCTCGAGGTTGCCCCCGAGCTGGATGTCGGTGCCGCGGCCGGCCATGTTGGTGGCGATGGTCACCGCGCCCGGCAGACCGGCGTCGGCGACGATATAGGCCTCCTGCTCATGCTGGCGCGCGTTCAGGACCGAGTGCGGAATGCCGCGCAGCTTGGTCTCGTAGGTAATGTCATAGGCGGCGTCGCCGATCTTCTCGGCCTCCTTGGCCTTACCCTCGTACTGGGGCTTCAGCTTGCGCGAGACCTCGACCTTGTACTCATAGGTGCGCAGCAGCTCGGACAGTTGTTCGGAGCGCTCGATCGAGACCGTGCCGACCAGGATGGGCTGACCCGCCAGGTGACATTCGGCGATCTGTCGGGCGATGGCCTGGCTCTTTTCCGCATGGGTCCGATAGACTTCGTCGTCATAGTCCTTGCGCTGGATCGGCCGGTTGGTCGGCACCTCCAGCACCTCCATCTTATAGATGTCGCCGAACTCCTGGGCCTCGGTGGCGGCCGTGCCGGTCATGCCGGACAGCTTCTGATACAGGCGGAAGTAGTTCTGGATCGTCACCGAGGCCAGGGTCTGGTTCTCGGGCTGGATCTTGACGTCCTCCTTGGCCTCGATGGCCTGGTGCAGGCCTTCGGACAGGCGCCGGCCGGTCATCATCCGACCGGTGAACTCGTCGATCAGAATGATCTCGCCGCCCTTGATGATATAGTCCTTGTCGCGCTGATACAGGGTGTTGGCGCGCAGGGCCTGGTTGGAGTGGTGGACCAGGCTGATGTTGGCGGCGTCATAAAGACCGGTAGTGTCGGGGGCGAAATGGCCGCCCTTCTCCAGGGCCTCTTCCAGACGCTCGGAACCCAGCTCGGTCAGCAGAACCTGTTTCTGCTTCTCGTCCAGTTCATAGGTGTCCTTGTCCTTGATCAGATCTTTGATCAGGGCGTCCAGCACCTTGTACAGGTCCGACCGATCCTCGGTGGGGCCCGAGATGATCAGGGGCGTGCGCGCCTCGTCGATCAGGATGGAGTCGACCTCGTCGACGATGGCGAAGTTGTGGGGGCGCTGCACCATCTCGCGTCGGTCATAGACCAGGTTGTCGCGCAGATAGTCGAAGCCGAACTCGTTGTTGGTGCCGTAGGTCACGTCGGCGGCGTAGGCGGCCTGGCGCTGGCCCTGGGACAGGCCGTTGACGATGACCCCGACCTCAAGACCCAGGAAGCGATAGACCCGGCCCATGGTCTCGGCGTCGCGGCGGGCCAGATAGTCGTTGACGGTGATGACGTGGACGCCCTTGCCTTCCAGGGCGTTCAGATAGACCGGCGCCACGGCGACCAGGGTCTTGCCTTCGCCGGTCCGCATTTCGGCGATGCCGCCCTCATGCAGGATCATGCCGCCCGCCAGCTGGACGTCATATTGACGCTGGCCCAGCACCCGCTTGGACGCCTCGCGCACGACGGCGAAGGCTTCGGGCAGGATCTTGTCCAGGCTTTCGCCATTGCTCAGACGGTCGCGGAAAGCGTCAGTCATCATCAGCAGTTCGTCGTCCGACAGGGCGGCGAACTTGGGCTCGAGCGCATTGATGCGCTGGGCGTGGTCCTGGAAAGCCTTGACCTTGCGGTCGTTGGAAGAGCCGAAGAGTTTCTTGGCGAAGCCGAGCATGTCAGATCCGGTAAAGGTCGAGCGTCATTAAGGAGCGGCTCTGAAATCCCGTGAGGGGCGGCGAGGATCGCGCCCCAAGCGGCGTTCGGACCGATGACGGCCCCGCCGCGCCGACACAGGCGCGCGCGAAGGGCCGCGCAGACGATCAAAACCCCTCGACTTGGGCGCAGGCGGGACTTAAGCACCGCCCTAACCCCTGTCAACGCGGGGGCTTTCGGCCGCCTTCGACGGAGCGTCCCCTTGATCCCATTCCGGCGCCTCCATTTCCGACACGCCCCTTCCCGAGGGGGCCTTGGATCGGTCGGCGGCATCGCCTTGGTCGCCGCGACGGCCTTGGCGATGACGCTGGCCGCCTGTTCGCGCGGCGGCGACGACGATCGGGCGCCGCAGCCGGGCGACCAGCAGGTGGCCAAGGTTCAGGACCAGATCATCTGGGCCTCGGACGTCAAGCGCGAGGCGGTGGCGCAGGGTCTGGTCGGGGAAGGCGAGCCCCTGGATGTGACCTCCGAGCTTTTCCGCCGGGTTCTGGACGAGGTGGTCGATCAGAAGCTGCTGGCGCGCGAAGCGGAGCGCCGTCGCCTGGACGCCTCACCCCTGGCGCAGCGGCGGCTGGAAGCGACCCGGGAGCGGATTCTAGGCGACATGCTGGTCGAGAGCGTCGTCAACGGCGCCATCTCCGATCAGGCGATCCAGACGCTTTACAATGAGCAGCTGCGCCTGGCGAAGACGTCCGAGGAGATTCGGGTCCGCCTGATCCTGTCGCGCACCAAGCCCGAGGCGGACGCCGTCATCGGCATTCTGGGCCAGGGCGCCAGCTTCGAAGCCGTGGCTATGGAGCGGTCGATCGACGAGGCCACCCGCTTCTCGGGCGGCGACCTGGGCTATTCGACCCTGGACGTCATGCCCCAAGCCTATGCCGGCGCCCTGCGCGACAAGCCGGCGGGTTCGACCGTCGGCCCCTTCCAGACCGAGGGCGGTTGGGCCGTGCTGCGGGTCGAGGACCGACGCAAGGAAAACCCGCCGACCCTGGAACAGGCCCGGCCGCAAATCGTCCGCTACCTGACCTATGAAGGGGTGAGACGTCTGTTGGAACAGCTGCGCGGCAAGGCCAAGGTCGATATTCTGCTGCCCGGCGATCCCGGCGCCGGTGACGAGGAGCCGGCGTCGGCGCCGTCGGCGGGCCTGCCCCGCCCCGCTCCCGCCCCCGCTTCCGCCCCGCCTTCCGCGTCTGACACTCCCCTCTCACCGGCCGCCTGACATGACCAAGACCCCCACGACCGGCCAAAAGATCGAACAGGCGTTCGAAAAGGCGCTGGACCCCTTTGCTGCAGCCCTGAAGCGCGCCACCCGTCCGGCCGAGGCCGCCGCCGCGCCCGTCGCCCCAGCCGCCGGAAAGCCCGGCCTGGCCGTCTCGCCCCTGGCTGTGCCCTTCCCGACCATTCCCCCCATCGGCGGGGTCGAGATCGCCACGGCCCGCGCCGGCTTCTACAAGCATGAGCGCGACGACCTGGTCGTTTTCCGCTTCGCGCGCGGCACCAGCTGCGCCGGGGTCTTCACCCGCCACAAGATCGGCTCGGCGCCGGTCGACTGGTGCAAGAAGCATCTGGGCGGGGCCGAGGGCGGCAAGGACGTGCGCGCCCTGGTGGTCAACGCCGGCTGCGCCAACGCCTTCACCGGCAAGCCCGGCGCCGACGCCGCGCGGCGGGCGGCCTCTGAGGTGGCCAAACGGTTCGGATGCCGCCAGCGGGACGTCATGATGGCCTCGACGGGCGTGATCGGCGTGGTGCTGGACGAAAAGAAGATCATCGCCAAACTGCCGGACATCGAGGCCGGTCTGGACGCCGACCTCCATCCGTCCGAACAGTGGGCCCGCGCCGGGCGCGGCATCATGACCACCGACACCTTCCCCAAGGGCTCCTACGCCGAGGCCGAGATCGAGGGGTATAAGGTCCGGATCGCCGGGATCGCCAAGGGGTCGGGCATGATCGCGCCGGACATGGCGACCATGCTGGCCTTCATCGTCACCGACGCCGACATCCATCCGAACGTGCTGAAGGCCCTGCTGGGCCTGCACGTCCGCACCACCTTCAACTCGGTGACGGTGGACGGCGACACCTCGACCAACGACACGGCCCTGCTGTTCGCCACCGGAACCTCGGGCGCGCCGCGGATCGGCCGGGTCGGCGACCGGCGGCTGAAGAGCTTCTCGGCCGCCCTGGACAAGGTCATGCTGGATCTGGCGCACCAGCTGGTGCGCGACGGCGAGGGGGCGACCAAGTTCGTCAAGGTGACGGTGGACGGCGCCGCCAGCCCCGCCTCGGCCCGCAAGCTGGCCAAGTCGATCGCCGACAGCCCCCTGGTCAAGACCGCCATCGCCGGCCAGGACGCCAACTGGGGCCGGGTGGTCATGGCCGTGGGCAAGACCGAGGAGCCGGTGGACCGCGACCGTCTGGCGATCAGGTTCGGCCCGCACCAGGCCGCCGTCGATGGCGCCCCGTCTCCAACCTACGACGAGGCCAAGATGACCGCCTATATGAAGAATCCCGAAATCGACATCACCGTCGACGTCGGCGCCGGCCGGGCCTCGGCCACGGTTTGGACTTGCGACCTGACCAAGGGCTATATCGAGATCAACGGCGACTATCGGTCGTGACCGAGACGCCGCTCCCCATCGTCCTCGTCGTCGCCGTCGCCCTGATCGACGTCGATGGGCGCGTGCTGATCGCCAAACGACCCGAAGGCAAGAAGCTGGCCGGCCTGTGGGAGTTTCCCGGAGGCAAGGTCGAGCCCGGCGAGCGGCCCGAGGCGGCCCTGATCCGCGAACTGCGCGAGGAACTGGGCATAGAGGTCAGCGAGAGTTGCCTGGCGCCCTTCGTCTTCGCCAGCCACGCTTACGATTCCTTTCACCTGTTGATGCCACTGTATCTGTGCCGACGGTGGGACGGCGTGGTCACGGCGCGTGAGCACGCCGGCCTGGCCTGGGTCAGACCGGAGAAGCTTTCGGACTATCCCATGCCTCCGGCGGACGAACCCCTGGTCGCCTGGCTGCGCGACCTGTTGTGACCACCGCCGTCCATGGAGCGGGACATGAACGGATTCATCGCCCGGTTCCTGAGCGACGAGCGCGGCGCGACCGCCATTGAATACGGTCTGATCTGCGGCTTGATCTTCGTCGCCATCCTGGGCGGTTTGAACGCCCTGGGGGGGGCCAACGGCGCCCTCTACAAAGACGTCATGCAGAAGATCGCGGACGCCCTGGGACGCTGACGCGTTCCCGCAGCGCGATCAAGCCGGATCGCCCTCCTCCCCCGTCAACTCCTTGACCCCCAAGGCGTCGGCCAGCCGGACCTTGGCCGAGCCGCGCGGCAGCGGCTTCTGCTGGCTCTCGTGCGGCTTCCAACCGGCCAGGTGAATGATTTCGAAGGTGGCGGAGATCCGCCCGTCCGCGTCGCCGTAGCGTTCGGCGTAAAGATGCGCCGCACGGCTGATGATTGCGCGATTCAGGGGGCGGATCGGCCCGTGCAGCACATTGGTCTCGCCCATGGCGCGGAGATCGCGGACCAGGGCGAACATGTCCGGATAGCGCACCACGAAACGGTCCACGTCCGAGACCGGCAGGGCGAAGCCGGCGCGTTGGAGAAGGGCGGCCCCGTCATAACCGTCGGCGAAGGGCGAAACACGCGCCTGGGCCCCGCCGCGTTCGGCCAGCTCGGCCTCGGTCAGGACGGCCCGAAGCTCCTTCAGGGCGCCCGCCCCGAACAAGGCGCCCAGAAACAGCCCGTCCGGTTTCAAGGCGCGCCGGATCTGGGCCAATGCGCCGGGCAGGTCGTTGGCCCAGTGGAGATTGAGCAGGGAGACGATCAGATCCGTCGTCCCGTCTTCCAGCGGCAGGGCGTCGCGACCGGGCGCGGCCCGCTCGGCCCGCGAGGTCGGAGCGACGATCCGCCCCACCCGATCCGCCGCTTCGCTGGACGCGAGGGCTCGGGCGAAGGGGCCCGGATGGGCGGACAGATCGACCGCGACGGGAAAGTCGCGCAATATGGCCTCGAGACTGCCGACCGCGTTTTCGGCCGCGCGGACGTGAAGAAAATCGGCCTGCGTCAGCCGCCTTTCGGACCGCGCCAGTCGCGCCTCTCGACGCCCGGCGTCAAAGATGCGCGGGGGGGCGGTCGTCGGCGGCACGGCGTCGGGGCCGGAGGAGGGGGAAAGGCTCATGGACCTTCAGGATGGGGGTTTGGGGCGCGCCTGGGAAGGGGCGGCGCGTCATTTGCGGCGGGCCGGCCTGGACTTCGCGCGGGGACTGGCCGATCTGGTCCTGCCGCCCCTGGCGCATGACAGCCCCGAGGCCACGGCCGCTGCCGGCCTGACGCCCGACGCCTGGAGCCGCATACGGTTCTTGGAGGCGCCGGTGTGCGACGGCTGCGGCGCGGCCTTCGAATTCGACGGCGGCCCTTTCGCCGAAACCCGCTGCGCAGCCTGCATCGCCCAACCCTATGTCTTCGCCCGCGCCCGCGCCGCCTGCGTCTATGACGAGGCGTCCCGAAGCCTGATCCTGCGCTTCAAACACGGGGACCAGCAGCAGTTCGCCGCCCTGTTCGCGCGCTGGATCAGCCGAGCGGGCGCTGAACTGGTCGCTGAGGCCGACGCCGTGGTCCCCGTGCCCCTGCACCCGTTGCGACTGCTGTCGCGCCGGTTCAACCAGGCCGCCGAGATCGCCCGCCCCCTGGCCCGAAGGGCGGGGCTGGACTATCTGCCCGACGCCCTGATCCGGGCCAGCCATACGGCGAGCCAGGGCGGCAAGAGCCGCCGCGGCCGACGGCTGAATGTGAAAAAGGCCTTCGCCGTGACCGAGGCCGGGCGACGCCGCCTGAAGGGGCGCCGCATCCTTCTGATCGACGATGTGTTGACCACGGGCGCGACCGGCGAGGCCTGCACGCGCGCCCTGCTCGACGCCGGGGCGCGGGCCGTGGATCTGGCCGTGATCGCGCGGGTGCGAAACGCCCGTGAACTGACTATGTAGTCCCTATCGCTCCCCGCGCGGCTCGCTGCTTGAGGGACATGCTTAATCTGGAGTTCTGATTTGGCCGACGTCGTCATCTACACCAAGCCCGGCTGCCCCTATTGCTACAGCGCCATGGCGCTTCTGAAGAAGAAGGGAGTCGATTATCATGAGATCGTCGCCTCCAACGACCCCGACAAGAAGGCCGAGATGGTCGAGAAGTCGGGCGGTCGCATGACCTTCCCCCAGATCTTCATCGACGGTCAGCACGTCGGCGGCTCGGACGACATCCACGCCCTGGACCGCGACGGCAAGCTCGATCCGCTTCTGACGGCCTGATGCGATGAGCGGCGGGCTCGACATCGCCCTGATCCAGACCCGCACGCCGGCGACGGCCGAGGCGGCCCTGGCCCATGTCGAGCCCCTGATCCGCGAGGCGGCGGCGGGCGGAGCGAAATTCGTCCTGACGCCGGAAGGGACCAATGTCCTGGAACAGCGCCGCGACCGACGCGACGCCGCGATCACGGATGAAGAGGCTGACGTCGCCGTCCTGGGCCTGCGCGGTCTGGCGGCGGAGCTGGGGATCTGGCTTCTGATCGGCTCGGCCATCGTCCGATCCGGCCAAACGGGCGACGGGCGAGCGGCCAACCGATCGTTGCTGGTCGATCCGGCGGGCGCGATCACGGCCCGGTACGACAAGTTGCACGTCTTCGACGTCGAACTGCCCAATGGCGAAAAATATCGCGAAAGCGCCACGGTGCGGCCCGGCGACGGGGCGGCGGTCGCCGACACGCCCTGGGGGCGGCTGGGCCTGACCATCTGCTACGACATCCGCTTCCCCCACCTGCACCGCCAGCTGGCCAAGGCCGGGGCGTCGATGATCGCCGTGCCCGCCGCCTTTACGGTTCCGACCGGAGAAGCCCATTGGGAGGTGCTGCTGCGCGCCCGGGCCATAGAAGCCGGCGCCTTCGTCCTGGCCCCGGCCCAGGGCGGCCTGCATGAGGACGGCCGCCGCACCTGGGGGCGTTCGACGGTCGTGGGCCCCTGGGGCGAGATTCTGGCCAAGGCGGATCATGACGAGCCTTGCATTCTTACGGCCAAGCTGGACATGGAGGCGACGGCCAAGGCCCGGACGGCCGTGCCGGCCCTGACCCACGACCGCGACTTTCTGCCTGCCCGCTGATTCAGCTCCAACCCTCATGATCCGATACGCCCTCAACTGCGATCAGGCCCACGGTTTCGAAGCCTGGTTCGGCTCGTCCGCCGACTATGACGACCAGGCCGCGCGCGGTCTGGTGGAATGCCCGTTCTGCGGTTCGCGCGCGGTGCGGAAGGCGATCATGGCCCCGGCCGTCAGCGGAACGCGAAAGCCGGAGGCGGCCCCCGAGATCGCGGCCCGGATGCAGACCATGATGATGGAGGCCGCGCGCGAGGTGCGCGCCCATGTCGAGGCGAACTTCGACTATGTCGGCGACGCCTTCGCCCGCGAGGCCCGCGACATCCATGAAGGCCGGTCCGAAAAGCGCGAGATCTACGGCGAGGCCACGCCCGCCGAGGTGAAGAAGCTGAAGGAGGACGGCGTGCCGGTCGCCCCCCTGCCCGCCCCGCCGCCAGACCCCTCCAAGGTCAACTGAAGTGGCCTCGGGGGAGGAACGGTATCAGGAGTTCGCGCCGCCGCCAGCGCTGGCGCCCTTCGTCCGCGTCATCTGGACCTACGCCGCCCCCGATCCCAGTCCAACCATCCAGCGTATCGCGCCTGACGGCTGCCCCGAACTGGTGTTCGACCTCGGCGCCCCCTACGCCGAACAGGGCGAGGACGGTGCTTTCCACCTGCAGCCCCCGGCCCTGTTCGCCGGACAGATGACCCGCCCCCTGGCCATGAAGCCGACCGGCCCCACCGAACTGGTGTCCGTCCGGTTCGAACCGGACGGGGCGCGTGACTTTCTGGGTCGACCGCTGGTCGAGGCGACCGACAGACGGCTGGACATGGTCGAACGCCTCATCGGGTTCGATCCGCCGCCGGGCGATCCGACGGGCCAGGCGGAGGCCTTCGTCGCCTGGCTGACCCGCCAGAAGCAGCACGGGGACTGGACGATCGACCCGATCGTTCGCCCAGAGATCGATGAGGCGGCCGCCGAGCGGCCCGCGCCGCCTCGGTCGTCGGGGGCGCAACGGGCGCTTCAGCGGCGCTTCGCCGACCGGGTCGGTGTCTCGCCCCGCCTGCTGCGTTCGATTTTCCGCTTTCGCCGGGTGTTCGACCACGCCGCACAGCCGGACGGCGAGGCTCAGAGCTGGCTCGAAGCGGGGCTAGAGGCCGGCTATTTCGACCAACCGCAGATGGCCCGCGATTTCCGGCGCTTCCTGGGCTGCACCGCCACGGAATGGGCCCGGGAGCAGCACGCCCTGGCCCGAGCCATAGCGTCGCAAACCTACAAGCCGTCCAGCCCGCACGCCGCCTAGCCTGTCGACGTCGACCGGAGAGGAAAACCGACCATGCTGACCCCGCTGCTTCTCGCCGCCGCCCTTCAGACCGGGCCGGACCTGCGTCCCGATCTGGGCTGGATGGCCGGCTACTGGCTGTCCTGCGAACCGGGCCGCGAAGTGTCCGAAACCTGGACCGATCCGCGCCTGGAGCTGATGCTGGGAACCTCGCTGACCGTTCGCGGCGGACGGGCGGGGTGGGAGCTGTCGCGCATCGCCCCGGTCGATCCGACCCCGGCCGCGCCCCTGGCCTATTTCGCCCAGCCGGAGGGCCAGCCTGCCGCCGTCTTTCCGGTGGTCGCCTCCGGACCGAGCCGGGTGGTGTTCGAACAGGCGGCCGACGACGACTTTCCAAAACGGGTCGTCTATGAACGCGACGGCGACATCCTGAACGCCCGGATCGAAGGCGTGCTGGACGGCCAGGAGAGGATTATTCGATGGCGTTTCCACAAGGCGGAGCTGAACGCGCGCTGCCCCAGCTAGTCTGGCGTCCGATGCGGCCGAGCGACATCGACGCCGTGGTCGAGATCGCCCGTCTGTCCTTCCCCGATCATTTCGAGGCGCGGGCCTGTTTCGAGAACCGGCTGGCCCTTTATCCGCGCGGCTGTTTCGTACTGACGGACGGGGACGCCCCCGCGCAGGGCTATCTGATCGCCTATCCCTGGCGGGCCGACGGGGCGCCGCCCTTGAACACGGTGATCGAAGGCCTGCCGACGGACCCGGCCGTCCTCTATCTACACGACTTGGCCCTGCACCCCGAGACGCGGGGCGGCGGGCTGACCCACGCCGTGGTCGAACGGCTGGCGGAACAGGCGACGGAGGACGGCTGGCCCGCCGTCGCCCTGGTGGCCGTCAATGACGCCGTCGCCTTCTGGTCCCGCCACGGCTTCGTTGAGCAGACGGCGCCGGGCATGGCCGCCAAATTGGCCAGCTACGGCGCCGACGCCCGCTATATGGTGCGTCGTCTCTAAAACTGGTTCAGCAGGCGACGCCCGCCGGCCTTGACGAACAGGCGGCGTTCGGAAGCAGGCAGCTGATAATAGGCGCGGCGCCGCATTTCCCGCTCGCACACCTGCGGCAGCCCCAGGTCGCTAGGCGTCAGAACCGCCCGATGCTGGGCGCACCAGTCTCGGCTGGCCGTCTGAATTCGATCGGCCAGAACCGCTGCGTCCCCCGTCCGGCCCATGCTCAGCCCCTTGGCGTCCACGCGCATGTCCGGCGCGCCGCCGGGCGCCAGAACGGCCGCCGCCAGCATCAATCCCATTAAGCCCGTCATCATCGTCTCCCTTGTCCAAACGGTCACGCCGTCGAGGGGTAGAGGAGTGGGCTCGACCGCGCGGATGCGGCGTCCGGAATGAAATATCGGTAAGGCGGCGGCAGGCGGCGAAACGCCCGCTCTGGTCTTTCCGTCCACATGGCTGTAAGAGGCGCGCGCTCCCTGCACGCCTTTTCATGACCAGCGGCCGCCCGCATCTCGGCCGCGCCTTTTCGCGATTATCAAATGAACCTGCGCAACGTCGCCATCATCGCCCACGTCGACCACGGCAAGACGACCCTGGTGGACCAACTTCTGGCCCAGTCCGGCGTCTTCCGAGCCAATGAGGCGACGACCGAGCGCGCCATGGACTCCAACGACCAGGAGAAGGAACGGGGCATCACCATCCTGGCCAAATGCACCTCGGTGCTCTGGAACGGCGAGGCCGGTGAAACCCGGATCAACATCATCGACACCCCCGGCCACGCCGACTTCGGCGGCGAGGTGGAGCGGATCCTGGGCATGGTGGACGGCTGCGTCCTGCTGGTCGACGCCGAGGAAGGCGTCATGCCCCAGACCAAGTTCGTCCTGACCAAGGCGCTGAAGATGGGCCTGCGCCCCATCCTGTGCATCAACAAGGTCGACCGCGCCCACGCCGATCCGGACCGGGTCCACAACGAGACCTTCGACCTGTTCGCCGCCATCGGCGCGACCGACGAACAGCTGGACTTCCCCCACATCTACGCCTCGGGCCGCAACGGCTGGGCGACGCTGGACCTGAACCAGCCGAACGACAATCTGGCGCCCCTGTTCGACCTGATCGTCCGTCACGTCCCGCCGCCCAAGCAGCAGCAGAACGTCGACAAGCCGTTCCAGATTCTGAACGTCCTGATCGAATCCGACCCCTTCCTGGGCCGTCTGCTGACGGGCCGGATCGAGAGCGGCAAGGCCGTGCCCGGCATGGCCATCAAGGCCCTGGACCGCGACGGCAAGGAGATCGAGCGCGGTCGCATCACCAAGGTCCTGGCCTTCCGCGGCCTGAAGCGCCAGCCGCTGGACGAGGGCTCCGAGGCCGGCGACATCGTCGCCATCGCGGGCATGTCCAAGGCGACCGTGGCCGACACCCTGTGCGCCCTGGAAGTCACCGAAGCCCTTCCCGCCCAGCCGATCGACCCGCCGACCATCTCCATGACCGTCTCGGTCAACGACAGCCCCCTGGCCGGTCGCGAGGGCGACAAGGTCCAGTCGCGCGTCATCCGCGACCGCCTGCTGAAGGAGGCCGAGGCCAATGTCGCCATCCGCGTCACCACCACCGAAGGCGGCGACGCCTATGAGGTGGCCGGCCGCGGCGAACTGCAGCTGGGCGTTCTGATCGAGAACATGCGCCGCGAGGGTTTCGAACTGTCGATCTCGCGTCCGCGCGTGGTCTTCCAGGAAGGTCCGAACGGCGAGAAGATGGAGCCGATCGAGGACGTCATGATCGACGTCGACGACGAGTTCTCGGGCATCGTCATCGAGAAGCTGTCGGCCCGTAAGGCCGAAATGACCGACATGGGCCCGTCGGGCGCCGGCAAGACCCGTATCCAGCTGAAGTGCCCGTCGCGCTCCCTGATCGGCTATCAGGGCGAATTCCTGACCGATACGCGCGGTTCGGGCGTGCTGAACCGGGTGTTCAGCCACTATGAGCCGCACAAGGGCGCCATCGCCGGCCGTCTGAAGGGCGTGCTGATCTCGAACTCCGACGGCGAAACCGCCGCCTTCGCCCTGTGGAACCTGGAAGATCGCGGCGTCATGTTCGTCGGCGCCGGCGAAAAGACCTACCAGGGCATGATCATCGGCGAAAACGCGCGCTGGGACGACCTGGACGTCAACCCGATCAAGGGCAAGCAGCTGACCAACGTCCGCGCCGCCGGCAAGGACGAGGCCGTGCGCCTGACCCCTGCGCGCCAGATGTCGCTGGAACAGGCCATCGCCTATATCGACGACGACGAGCTGGTCGAGGTGACGCCGAAGTCCATCCGTCTGCGCAAACAGGTGCTGAACCCGTCGTTCCGCAAGAAGCGCGTTCGCCCCGAATAATCCTTCACTGACGCATAGGGGTTCGGCGCCTATATGGGCCGGACATGACCCTCGTTCCGCCCAGTCTGGATGACCGCCTTGACGAGGCCGCCCGCGCGAAAGACCCGCGCGCGGCGGTCTCTGTCGTTCTGCGCGAAGCCTATGACGTCGCCCGCGCTCGCGCCGAGCGCAAGCTGGACGGCGGAATGAAGGGGCGGGAAGTCGCCCGCCTCTACGCCAGGGCCGCCGACGACATGCTGTCGGCCCTGTGGCGCGTGGCGACCGAGGTCCTGTTCCCGGTTTCCCCGGTCGAGAGCGAACGCCTGTCCCTGGTGGCCGTGGGCGGTTACGGCCGGGGCGTGCTGGCCCCCTATTCCGACCTGGACCTGTTGTTCCTGCGGCCCGCCAAGGCGACGCCGCGCGGGGGCACAGTGATCGAATTCGTCCTTTATGTTCTGTGGGATCTGGGCATCAAGGTCGGGCCATCCGTGCGGTCGGTGGAGGAATGCCTCAGCCTGTCGCGCACGGACATGACGGTGCGGACCACCCTCTTGGAGGCGCGCCATCTGGCGGGGGACGCGCGCCTGTCCGAGCTGATGATCGGCCGGTTCCGCGACATGGTGGCCAAGGCCGACCCCCGTCCCTTCATCGCCGCCAAGCTGGAGGAACGCGCCGCCCGGCACCAGAAGGCCGGCGTGACCCGTTATAAGGTCGAGCCGAACGTCAAGGACGGCAAGGGAGGCTTGCGCGACCTCAACACCCTGTACTGGATCGCCCGATCCCTGGCGCCGGACAGCCGACTGGGCGCGGCGGTGATGGACGAACTGTTCACCCCGCGCGAACGCCGGACGTCCGACGACGCCTTCGACTTCCTGTGGCGGGTGCGGATCCATCTGCATCTGGTCGCCGGGCGGGCGGAGGAGAAGCTGACCTTCGACATGCAGCCCGAGGTCGCCCGGCGCATGGGCTGGCAGGGCCGGGGCGACGAGCCGGCGGTCGAGCGGTTCATGCGGCGCTATTTCCTCTACGCCCGTGACGTCGGCGCCCTGACGCGGGCCATGTCGGCCAAGCTGGAGGCGCGGCACCAGAAGACGGCCCAGGGTCTGTCGCGCCTGATCGCCTTTCGACCCAGTCGCCGAAAACTGGACATCGAGGGCTTCTGGATCGACCAAGGGCGGCTGTCGGTCGAGGACGCCTCGGTGTTCGAACGCGATCCGGTCAAGCTGTTGACCCTGTTCGTCTGCGCCGACCGGCACGATCTGGACCTGCACCCCGACGCCTTCTCCGCCGTGACCCGCTCCCTGTCGCTGGTGACGCCCCGTCTGCGACGCGATCCGGTGGCGTCGCGGGCCTTCCTCGACGTCCTGGCGCATGGTCAGAGGCCCTATCGCACCCTGACCATCATGAACGAGACGGGGCTGCTGGGGCGGTTCCTGCCGGAATGGGGGCGGATCGTCGGCCAGACCCAGTTCAACATGTACCACGCCTATACGGTGGACGAGCACACCCTCCAGGCCATCGGCGTCATCAACGACATCGCCCGGGGCAAGTTGAAGGCCGACCACCCGATGGCCAGCGAGATCGTGCACCTGATCTCGGACATGGAAGCCCTGATGCTGGGCATGCTGCTGCACGACGTCGGCAAGGGGGGCGAGCGCGGCCAGTTGGAGGACGGGGCCATCGCCGCGCGCCGGGCCTGCGAACGACTGGGCGTCGATCCGCGCCGCATCGAACTGGTCGTCTGGCTGGTGCGCAGCCACCTGGCCCTGTCCGACTACGCCCAGAAGCGCGACCTGTCCGATCCGGGCACCATCCGGGCCTTCGCCGAACTGGTGGGCGATCCGGAGCGGCTGCGGATGCTGCTGGTCCTGACCGTGGCCGACATCCGCGCCGTTGGGCCGGGGGTCTGGAACGGCTGGAAGGGCCAGCTGATGCGGACCCTCTATGACCAGGTCGCCGCCCTGTTCCGGGGCGAAGACGTGGCGCGCGCGGATCCGCTGGCGGCCCATCCGGCCCTGGTGGAGCGGGCGCGCCAGACCGGCGCCGCCGCCCAGGCCGCCCCCCTGACGCCGGTCGAGGGTCTGCCGGTCCAGGCTACGGAAATCTCCATCGCCGCCTTGGACCGGCCCGGCCTGTTCGCCGACCTGGCCCAGACCATGGCCGCCCTGGGCGCCGACGTCACGGACGCCCGGGTGGCGACCACGGACGAGGGAGTGGTGCTGGACGTCTTTCGGGTTCAGGACGGGGCGGGCCTGCCCTACGGCCAGGCCGAGCCGCGCCGGCTGAACGCCCTGATCGAGGCGCTGGAGAAGGCCGCGCGCGGCGAGGGCCGCATCGGCAAGGCGCCCGCCCCCGCCGGCAACGCCAGAAAGGCCGCCTTCGAGGTCCGGCCCGTGGTCATGGTCGATCACCACGCCAGCGAGACCGCCACCGTGGTCGAGGTCTCGGGCGCCGACCGGCCCGGCCTGCTTGCGGCCCTGTCACGGGTCTTCAGCGACGAAGGGCTGAACATCCGCTCGGCCCATGTCGCCTCCTATGGCGAGCGGGCGGTGGACAGCTTCTATGTGGTCGATCGCAAGGGTCGGAAGATCACCTCGGAACAGCGGGTCGCCGAACTGCGCGCGGCCCTGGAAGCGGTACTGGACAGCCGCGCCCCGGCGCCGGAGGGCCGCAAGGTCGCCTCGGCTCGCGCCAGCGCGCGCGACGTCTCCGAACTGGGGCGGCGGACCCGCGCCAAACCCGTATCGCCGCCGACGGAAGCGCGCTAAGCCTCGCCTTTCTCCAGCCTTCCTCCCCCGGTCCGCATGAGCCTCGCCCGCAACACCCTGGTTCAGTCCAGCCTGACCCTGGGCAGCCGAATTCTGGGATTTGTCCGCGACATGGCGCTGGCGGCGCGCTTCGGCCAGGGGCCGATGATGGACGCCTTCACCACGGCCTTGATGCTGCCCAACATGTTCCGCCGCCTGTTCGCCGAGGGCGCTTTCGCCCAGGCTTTTGTCCCCGTCTACGGCGGGGTCCGGGCGCGCGAAGGCGAAGAGGCCGCCGCCGTCACCGCATCCGAGGCGCTCAGCTTCATGCTGGCGGTGGTCGCCGGCTTCTGCATCCTGCTTCAGGTCGTGATGCCCTGGATCATGCCCTGGCTGCTGTCGGCCTATCAGGGTCGACCCGAGGTGCTGCGCGCCGCCGTGATCGCAACCCAGCTGGCCATGCCCTATCTGGCCTGCATGACTGCGGCCTCGCTGCTGTCAGGGGTGTTGAACACCGGCGGACGGTTTGCGCTGTCGGCCGCCGTACCGGTGTTTCTGAACCTGTGCACCCTGGCCGCCCTGCTGCCGCCGGTGTTCCTGCCGATCCCGCAGGAGACCGTGCTGCTGATGGTGACGGCTGCGGTGACGGTGTCAGGCGTCATTCAGGCGGGCCTCTTGTGGTGGGGCGTGCGGCGGCTGGGCGTGCGGCTCAGGATCGGCCTGCCCCGGATCACGCCCAATGTCCGCCACACCCTGGCTCTGGCCGTACCCGGCGCCCTGGCGGGGGGCGCCCTGCAGATCAACTCCCTGGTGTCGCAGTTCCTGACCGGGTCGGACGAAGGCGCGCGGTCGGTGCTCTATAACGCCGACCGGCTGTACCAGCTTCCCCTGGGTCTGGTCGGGGTCGCCATCGGCCTGGCCCTGGTGCCACGCCTCACCAAGGCCTTCGTCTCCGGCGATCACGCGGGCGGGCAGAAGACGCTGGATGACGGGATCAACCTGGCCATGGCCTTCACCCTGCCGGCCGCCGTGGCCCTGTTCGTCATCCCCTTCTTCATCATCGACGCCACGGTGACGCGCGGCGCCTTCACCAGCGCCGACGCCGCCCGCACCGCCGATGTGCTGCGCCAGTTCGCCTGGGGCGTGCCGGCCTTCGTCCTGGCTAAGGTTCTGACCCCGCCCTTCTTCGCGCGCCAGGACACGCGCCGGCCGATGATCTTCGCGGTGGTCAGCGTGGTCATCACCGTCATCCTGGGCTCGGGCCTGTTCTTCTGGTTCAGCGCCCAGGGCTGGGACGGGGTGCTGGGCCTGGCGATCGCCACCAGCGTCTCGGCCTGGATCAATGTCGGCCTGTTGGCCGGGGTTCTGGTTCGCGAGAACAGCTGGCGGCCGTCGCCGGCCTTCGTTTCCCGGCTCTCGCGCGTCCTGGCCGCCAGCGCGGTCATGGCCGGCCTGCTGCTGCTGGCGGGGATCAACTACGGACTGCTCAGCCGTTTGTTTCTGGCCAAGGAGATCGCCGTGCTGGTGGTCTGCGGCCTGGGCGCGGGCGTCTATGGCGTCTGTCTTCTGGCCTTCCGCGCCGTCACCGTGGCGGAGCTGAAGGCGACCCTGCGCCGCGAGCCCGGCGGTTCGGCCGCCTCCGGTCTGGACTGAACCTCTTCGAGGCGATAAGCGCGAGCCATGATCCTTTCGGGCCTGATCTCCACCTGGCGATGGCGCGGCTGAACCGCCGCCCCCTTCGTCACGCCTGATTCCGACTTTCCGAGACCCGACCCCATGACCGATCAAACCCCTCCGGCCCTCTACACCGGCCCGCGCCGTATCCTGTCCGGCATCCAGGCCTCCGGCGCCCTGCACCTGGGCAACTATCTGGGCGCCCTGAAGCGGTTCGTCGAACTGCAGGACCAGGGCGCGCCGGTCTTCGTCTTCGTCGCCGACCTGCATGCGATCACCGTCTGGCAGGAGCCCGAGAAGCTGGCGGCCCAGACGCGCGAGATCGCCGCCGCCTATCTGGCCTCGGGTCTGGACCCGGCCCGGTCGATCATCTTCCCGCAATCGGCCGTGCGCGCCCATGCCGAACTGGCCTGGATCTTCAACTGCGTCGCCCGCCTCGGCTGGCTGGACCGGATGACCCAGTTCAAGGAGAAGTCGGGCAAGCACAAGGAGCGGGCCTCGGTCGGCCTCTATACCTACCCCGTGCTCCAGGCCGCCGACATCCTGCTGTACAAGGCCACGGAAGTGCCGGTCGGCGAGGACCAGAAGCAGCATCTGGAGCTGACCCGCGACATCGCCGCCAAGTTCAACAACGACTTCGGCGCGCCCGGCTTCTTCCCCCTGCCCGAACCGGTGATCCAGGGGCCGGCGACGCGCGTCATGTCCCTGCGCGACGGGGCGGCCAAGATGTCCAAGTCGGACCCGTCCGACAACAGCCGGATCAATCTGACCGACGACGCCGACACGATCGCGTCCAAGATCCGCAAGGCCAAGACCGATCCCGAGCCCCTGCCGGCAACCCTGGACGGGCTGAACGACCGACCGGAGGCCAAGAATCTGGTGGCCATCTACGCCGCCCTGGCCGGGCTGACGCGCGAACAGGTGATCGAACAGTTCGGCGGCCAGGGCTTCGGCGCCTTCAAGCCGGCTCTTGCGGACCTCGCCGTCTCGGCCCTGGCGCCGGTCACGGCCGAGATGCGCCGGCTGATGGACGATCCCGTAGAGATCGACCGGGTGCTGAAGGCCGGGGCCGAGCGCGCCGCCGAAATCGCCGATCCGGTGGTGGAAGAGGTCAAGAAGATGGTCGGCTTCTGGAGGACGTGATGGGCAAGTACGAGGCGAAGGTCGCCTGGAGCCGCGGTGATCAGCCCTTCCTCGACAAGCGTTACAGCCGCGCCCATTCCTGGACCTTCGACGGCGGGACGGTCGTGCCGGGGTCGTCGGCGCCGGCCAGCGTGCCCCTGCCGATGTCCGATCCTTCCGCCGTCGATCCCGAAGAGGCGATGATCGCCTCCCTGTCCAGCTGCCACATGCTGTGGTTCCTGGCCTTCGCCGCCAACGCCGGCCTGGTGGTCGACACCTATGTCGACGAGGCTTTCGGCAAGATGGGCAAGAACGACCAAGGGCGCGGCTATATCGCCGAAGTGACCTTGAACCCATGCACCAGTTTCACGGGTCGCGTGCCGACGCAGGACGAGTTGGACGCCTTGCACCACCAGGCCCACGACCATTGCGAAATGGCCCATTCCGTACGCGCGACGATCACGACGATCGCGACGATCGGCTGACCTAGCCGTTCAGCGCCATCGCCATGAAGACCGGCGCGCCGAGAATGCCGACCGCCGCGACGAGCGCAACAAGGCCGCCCAGAACGAGCAGCCCTTTGAGCGCGATGGATGTCTTGGCGGAAACTTGCATGCGCACAACCTAGCCTGATCAGACTCGCGCGGAAGGCGACATGTTGTCGCCGCGCCAATCAGGCCGCGCGCTGCGTCTCCTCCTCCACCAGCGAGCGGAACAGGGCGTGGCCGGCGATCATGCCGTCCGAGGTCGCCAGGGTGATGTTGGACGCGGCGCGGGCCAGGTCGCCGGCGGCGAAGACGCCCGGCTGGGTCGTCTGCTGCATCCCGTCCACCTTGATCACCCGGCCCATGGGCGTGTCGGTCATTTCGCACCCCAGGCGCTCGGCGAAAGGATTGCCGACCTGGATCTGGGCTCCGACGAAGAGGGCCTTCAACGCCACAAACCGCCCGTCGGCCAGGCGCGCGCCCGTCAGGGTGGGGGCGTCGCCCTCCAGCCGCTCTATGGGCGTGGTCTCGATGGTCACGCCGCGCCGGTACAGCAGATGGGCGTCCTCGGGCGACAGTCCGACCTCCAGCCCCATGAACAGGGTGACCTGGCCCCACTCCGCTACAGTGGCTGCGTACTGGACCGCATGGTCGCCGCGCCCCAGCACCCCGATCGAGCCGCCGCCGATCTCATAGCCGTGGCACCAGGGACAGTGGAGCGCCGTCCGGCCCCAGCGTTCCTTGACGCCCGGAATGTCCGGCAGCACGTCCTCGACCCCGTGCGACAGCAGCAGACGGCGGCCGGTGGTCCGCGTCCCGTCGGCGAAGGCGACCGAGAAGCCGCCCTCGATCCGCTCGACCTCGACCGCCTCGGCCATGCGGAAGGCGGCGGTGGGATAGGCGGCGACCTGGGCGCGGGCGGCGGCGGCGATCTCGGCCCCCGGCCTGCCGTCCTGGCTCAAAAACCCATGGGCGCGCGCGGCGAACCTGTTGCGCGGCTTTCCGTCGTCAATGACCAGCACCCGGCGACGGGCGCGGACCAGTTGCTGGGCGGCGGACAGGCCGGCGTAGGAGCCGCCCAGGATCAGGGCGTCGTGCGGCATGGGCTCACTCGGGACGATGGAGGTTGAGACGGGCATTCAGCAGATCCTTTTTGGGTGGTCGGCCATTCGGCGCGCGAAGTCCGCCGCCAGATCGGCCAGGGTGATCTCGTTCAGCCGTGCGACCAGCAGGGCGCGGGCCTCGGCGTAGGTCTCGGCCAGAGCGTCGTTGACCGCCGCCTCGACCAGGCAGCCGTCGGCCTCGACCGGCGGGGTTTCAGGGAACAGACCGGGCTCGCCCAGAGCGGTGTTGACCTGGCCCAGAGTGACCTGATCCAGCGGCCGGGCCAGCCGCCAGCCGCCGCCACGCCCCTTTTCCGAGACCACCAGCCCCTGTTCGCGCAGGCCCGCCATGGTCCGGCGCACCACGACCGGATGGGTCGACAGGCAGACGGCCAGCTGATCCGACGTCATGGATGCGCCGCTCCGCGCCTCGTACTCGGCCATGTGGAGCAGGGCGTGGAGGATGTTGGAGAGGCGGGAGTCCCTTTTCATGTAACTTCAATTGTTACGTGATAAGCCGATCGTCAAGACGGAGACGGCACTCTTTTTTCAAACGTGCGGCGCGACGTCGGTCAGAAAGGCGCGGAAGCGGCGCAGGGATTCCTCGGTCAGGTCCGGGTCGTGGCGCATCGGGCCGTTGTTGGTCGGTTCGTCGAAGGCGTGGGTGCCGGCGGCGACCCAGCTCTCGACCTCGGCGCCGCAGTTGCGGATCATGGCGTTGACCAGTTCGGCGTTGCGCACCGTGGTCAGATGGTCGCGTTTGCAGGTGACGGCCAGCACCCGGGGGCAATGCCGCCAGGGCTCCGGTTGAAGGCGAAGGGCCCTATATAGGGATAGGCCAGCCAGACGGCGCGAACACCCGACAGGTCGGCCGCACCGGGATCGGCCACGCCCAGGGTGTTGGGCGCAGGGTCGGCGCTCATCATCTCCATGATCGACCAGCCGCCGTGGCTCCAGCCGGCCAGGGCCAGCCGGGTCGCGTGCACGTCCGGGCGGGCCGAAATCCCCTGGATCGCCGCCAGGACGTCGCCGGCCCGCTCATAGCCCCGGAAGGCCAGGCCGGTGCAGACCGCCGTCAGGGTGAAGGCCCGGCCCCATCCGCGCGGCCCATAGGAATCGACGATGAAGGCCCGCCAGCCGGCCGCCTTCGCCGCCTCCGCATAGCGGGGCAGATGGCTGCGCAGACCGCCGCAGCCGTGGAACAGCAGGACCGCCGGGCGGGGCCGATCGTCGTCCGGGCCGACGATGGTCAGATGGGGTTCGAGGCGGGCCCAGCGGCGTTTCAGATCGTCCATCCTGGACATACGCCGCAGCGGCGCGCCGAAAACCAGCCCCCCTTGCGGATTTCGATATTTCGATATATCTGAAAACTTATGAATAGATATATCGAAAAGGAAGCGATGATGAGGACCACGGGGATGTTCCACGGCCGCAACGGATGCGGCGAAAAACATGGCCGTCACGGCGGCTTCGGCCACGCCTTCGGGCGAGGCATGCGCGGCGGACGCGGCGCGGGCTTCGGTCCGGGCTGGGGCGGCGAAGGGCGAGGGCGCGGCCATGGGCCCGGACGCCACGGCGGCGGCCGCCTGTTCGACCATGGAACCCTGCGCTGGGTTCTGCTGTCGCTGATCGCGCAAAAGCCCAGCCACGGCTATGAGCTGATCAAGGCGGTCGAGACGAAACTGGGCGGCGCCTATTCGCCCAGCCCCGGCGTCATCTATCCCAGCCTGACCCTGCTGGAGGAAATGGGCGCGCTGGAATCCGAGGCCCAGGGCGGCAAGAAACTCTATTCGATCACCGAGGCCGGGCGCGCCCTGCTGGCCGAGAACGAGGCGATCCTGCGCGCCGCCGAGGCGACGATGGACAAGTTCGCCGCCCGCGCCCTCAGGCCGACCGCCATCCAGGACGCCATCGGCCGCCTGCGCCACACGATTCACGGCCGTCTGACGGGCGAGACCGCCCTGACCGAGGCCCAGATTCAGGCCATCGCCGCCATACTGAACGAGGCCGCCGACAAGGTGGAACAGGCATGACCGGGCTCTTGCGCATCCCGCGTCGCGTGCGGCACGAACTGAAGTTCCGCACCCTGGCCGTCGCCTCGATCGAGGATCTGACGCCGACCTATCGCCGCATCGTGCTGGAAGGCGCGGATCTGGACGGCTTCGTCTCCCTGGGCTTCGACGACCATGTGAAGATCTTCCCGGTCGCCGAGGGTCAGGCGCCGGTCCTGCCGACGCTCGGGCCGGACGGTCCAGTCTTCGCCGAGCCGCGCCCGGTGATGCGCGACTACACCCCCCGCGCCTATGACGCCGCCGCCCGTCGCCTGACCCTGGACTTCGTCACCGGCCACGGCGGTCCGGCGACCGAATGGGCCATGGCGGCGAAGACCGGCTCGGTCCTGGGGGTGGGGGGGCCGCGCGGCTCCTTCATCGTCCCCACCGCCTATGCCGATCATGTGCTGATCGGCGACGAGACCGCCCTTCCGGCCATCGCCCGCCGTCTGGAGGAACTGCCCGCCGACGCACGCGCCCATGTGGTGGTCGAGGTTGCGGATATGGAGTCGACCTGGACCTTCGAAAGCGCCGCAGATGTCGCCTTTACCTGGGCGATCCGCGACGGCGCGCCCCGAGGCCGTTCCGACGCCTTGCTGACGGCGGCGGATCGGGCCCTGACCGAGGTGGATCGCAAGGACGCCTATGTCTGGATCGCCGCCGAATCCGCCGTGGCCAAGGCCCTGCGCACACGCGTGCTGGCGCTCGGCTTTTCGGCCAAGTCCGTGAAGGCGGCAGGCTATTGGCGCCTCGGCGGCGCCGGCGCCCACGAGGTCATCGAGGATTGATCCCCGCCACGCGCAGGGTCAGATTCAGCCGTCCCCCGCCCGGGATCAGGCGCGACGAGCCCGCCAGGACGCGGTCGACCCCGTGCCGGGCCAGTCGCGCCGGCCCGGTCAGGGCGCAGACGTCGCCGCTGTCCAGCCGCAGCGTCGCAGTGCGACCGCCCTCGACCGCCCCGATACGGAACAGGGCCGCCTCGCCCAGCGACACCGAAAGAACCGGAGCCGTCAGGTCCGCCTCGTCCCTGTCCTGGTGCAGGCCCATCTTCGCCCCCTCGCGGTACAGATTGACCAGACAGGCGTCCGGCTGCTGAGGCCCGCCGACGGTCGCCCGCCACAAGTCGAGCAGCACCGGCGGAATATCCGGCCAGGCCCGCCCGGTCTGCGGGTGCGTCGGCTGATAGCGATAGCCGCTGCGGTCCGAGACCCAGCCCAGCGGCCCGAAATTGCTCATCTGCACCGAAAACGGCCGCCCGCCAGGGGTGATCGGCCGATAAAGGGGCGCAGCCTCCAGACGCGCGAACACCGCATCGACCAGATCGGCCTGGGCCGGACCGTCCAGGGCGCCGGGCCACAGGCGGAAGCCTTGAACGGCGGTTTGGACCTCTGAAATCATGCTGAAACCGGGGACATGGCCTCATCCTGCGGGAAAACCGGGGCCGGCGCACCGCTGAATCGCAGAACGCCCTTGCAGGCCTAGGGGACTTTCCCATATCGGGGCCAGCTTCGGAGAAACCCCGAGAAGTTTGGGGCTATCCGGCACCATCACGCCAACCCACAGGGGGCGGTCACGCGCGGCGCTTCATCGAAGGCCGCCGCATCGCCCGCCGATACGGAGAGAACAGTACGCCCATGGCCAAGATTATCGGCATCGACCTCGGCACCACCAACTCCTGCGTGGCCGTCATGGACGGCAAGAACCCCAAGGTCATCGAGAACGCCGAAGGCGCCCGCACCACCCCCTCGGTGGTCGCCCTTCAGGACGGCGGCGAGACCCTGGTGGGTCAGCCGGCCAAGCGTCAGGCCGTCACCAACCCGGCCAACACCTTCTTCGCCATCAAGCGCCTGATCGGCCGCAACTTCGACGATCCCGTCGTGGCGAAGGACAAGGGCATGGTGCCCTATGAGATCGTCAAGGGTCCGAACGGCGACGCCTGGGTGCGTGCGCACGGCAAGGACTATTCGCCCCAGCAGATTTCGGCCTTCACCCTGACCAAGATGAAGGAGGCCGCCGAGGCCTATCTGGGCGAGAAGGTGACCCAGGCCGTCATCACCGTCCCGGCCTATTTCAACGACAGCCAGCGCCAGGCCACCAAGGACGCCGGCAAGATCGCCGGGCTGGAAGTCCTGCGCATCATCAACGAGCCGACTGCGGCCGCCCTGGCCTATGGCCTGGAGAAGAACGACGGTCAGAAGATCGCGGTCTATGACCTGGGCGGCGGCACCTTCGACGTCTCCATCCTGGAGATCGGCGACGGCGTCTTTGAGGTGAAGTCGACCAACGGCGACACCTTCCTGGGCGGCGAGGACTTCGACCTGCGCCTGGTCGACTATCTGGCCGACGAGTTCAAGAAGGAGCAGGGCGTCGACCTGCGCCAGGACAAGCTGGCCCTGCAGCGCCTGAAGGAAGAGGCCGAGAAGGCCAAGAAGGAACTGTCCTCGACCACCCAGTACGAGGTCAATCTGCCGTTCATCACCATGAACGCCTCGGGCCCGCTGCACCTGAACATCAAGCTGTCGCGCGCCAAGTTGGAGGCCCTGGTCGACGACCTGGTCGCCCGCACCATCGAGCCGTGCAAGAAGGCCCTGGCCGACGCCGGCCTGAAGGCGTCGGACATCGACGAGGTCGTCCTGGTCGGCGGCATGACCCGCATGCCCAAGGTTCAGGAGGCCGTGAAGGCCTTCTTCGGCAAGGAGCCGCACAAGGGGGTGAACCCCGATGAAGTCGTGGCCCTGGGCGCCGCGGTTCAGGCCGGGGTGCTGCAAGGCGACGTCAAGGACGTGCTGCTGCTGGACGTGACGCCCCTGACCCTGGGCATCGAGACCCTGGGCGGCGTCTTCACGCCCCTGATCGAGCGCAACACCACCATCCCGACCAAGAAGAGCCAGACCTTCTCGACCGCCGACGACAACCAGTCGGCCGTGACGATCCGGGTCTTCCAGGGCGAGCGGCCGATGGCGGCGGACAACAAGCTCCTGGGTCAGTTCGACCTGATGGGCATCCCCCCGGCGCCGCGCGGCATGCCGCAGATCGAGGTCGCCTTCGACATCGACGCCAACGGCATCGTCAACGTCTCGGCCAAGGACAAGGCGACCAACAAGGAACAGTCGATCCGCATCCAGGCCAACGGCGGCCTGTCGGACGCCGACATCGAGAAGATGGTCAAGGAAGCCGAGGCCAACGCCGCCGCCGACAAGGCCCGCAAGGACCTGGTGGAGGCCCAGAACGCCGCCGACAGCCTGATCCACTCGACCGAAAAGGCCCTGGCCGACCACGGCGACAAGGTCGAGGCCGACGTCAAGACCGCGATCGAGACCGCTCTGGCCGATCTGAAGACCGCCCGCGAGGGTACGGACGCCGAGGACATCCGCGCCAAGACCAACACCCTGGTGCAGGCCTCGATGAAGCTGGGCGAAGCCATGTACGCCGCCCAGCAGGGCGCGCCCGCCGAAGGCCAGCCGGCTGACGACGGCGTGGTGGATGCGGAGTTCGAGGACGTCTCGGACACCGACGAGAAGAAGAGCGCCTGATCCGCAACAGGTCGCTGAAATGATACGGCCCCGCTTGTCTTGCGATAGGCGGGGTCTTTTCATGAAACTTGCATCAAGCGTTCCGGCCCCCATGTCAGCCGGGACACCGCCTCTTCCAGAGCCCGCAGAGGTTCGGGCCGGGCGGCAGGGGAAGTAATGAGGACTGACGCCCGATGGCGCGTGACTATTACGAAATTCTGGGCGTCGAGCGGACGATCGACGCCGCCGGCCTGAAATCGGCCTATCGCAAACTGGCCATGATCCATCACCCGGACCGCAACGGCGGCTCGGAAGAGTCGATGGCCAAGTTCAAGGAGATTTCCGAGGCCTATACGGTCCTGTCCGACGACCAGAAGCGGGCGGCCTATGACCGGTTCGGCCATGCCGGGGTCAACGGCGGGGGCGGCGGCAATCCCTTCGGCCAGGGCCAAGGCTTCTCCGATCTGAACGACATCTTCTCCCAGGTCTTCGGCGACGCCTTCGGGGACGCCTTCGGCGGCCGCCAAGGCCGGGGCCAGCAGGGCGGACCGCGCCGGGGCTCCGACCTGCGCTACGACCTGGAGATCTCGCTGGAGCAGGCCTATCGCGGGGCCGAGGTCCAGATCGACGTCCCCGCCACCCTGACCTGCGAGACCTGCGAGGGCTCGGGGGCCAAGCCGGGCACCAAGCCGGTCACCTGCACCACCTGCAACGGCGCGGGCCGCGTGCGCCAGGCCAACGGCTTCTTCCAGGTCGAGCGGACCTGCCCCCGCTGCCACGGCGCGGGCCAGATGATCGCCGACCCCTGCCCCGCCTGCCACGGCCACGGCCAGGTGCGAAAGACACGCACCCTGAACCTGAAAATTCCCGCCGGCGTCGACGACGGTTCGCGCATCCGCCTGACCGGCGAGGGCGACGCCGGCCAGCGCGGCGGCCCGCGCGGCGATCTGTACGTCTTCCTTTCTGTGACGCCGCACGACCTGTTCGAGCGCGACAACCTGGACCTGCTGGTCACCGTGCCTGTGCCGATGACGGTGGCGGCCCTGGGCGGCGAGATCGACGCCCCCTGCCTGGTCTCCGACGCCTGTGACGGCAAGTGCAAGGCCGCCGTCCAGGTGCCCGCCGGCGCCCAGACCGGCAAGACCGTCCGGATCAAGGGCAAGGGCATGCCCCATCTGAACGGCCGCACGCGCGGCGATCTGGTCGTCGAACTGTTCGTCGAGACCCCCACCGACCTGACCCCTCGTCAGAAGGAATTGCTGCAAGAGCTTGCCCTGTCCTTCGGCGAGGCGCAGAACCCCCGGAATTCCAGCTTCGCCGGCAAGGCGAAGCGCTTCTGGGCCGACATCCTGGGCAGCCAGGATGCGGACGGGTCGAAAGAGAACGCGGCTTGAGCGCAATCTTCCACGCCGGCATTTCCGGCTATCGCGGCCGGATGGGCCGCGCGGTGTCACAGGTTCTGGATGCGCGCGAGGACGTGGTCGTCGCCGCCCGGTTCGACTGGGGCGAGACGGCCGACATCTCCCTGTGCGACGTCATCATCGACTTTTCGACGCCCGACGCCTCGGTCGCCCTGGCCCAGTCTGCGGCCGAGCGCGGCGGCCCGGCCCTGGTCATCGGCTCCACCGGCTTCACCCCGGCCCAGGAGGCCGAGCTGATGAGGGCCGCCGAGAAGATCGCCATCGTCAAGAGCGGCAACTTCTCCCTGGGCGTGAACATCCTGATCGGCCTGGTCCAGCACGCGGCCCAGCGTCTGGACGCCCAGGACTGGGATATCGAGATCACCGAGGCCCACCACCGCCGCAAGGTGGATTCTCCCTCGGGCACCGCCCTGATGCTGGGCGAGGCCGCCGCCGAGGGCCGCTTCACGGACCTGGCCGAGATCCGCTCCAAACCCTATGACGGCGTCCAGGGCGAGCGCGAGACCGGCAAGATCGGTTTCTCCTCGATCCGGGGCGGCGGAATCATCGGCGAACATACGGTGCTGTTCGCCTCTGAGGACGAGGTCCTGACCCTCAGCCATTCCGCGATCGACCGGTCGCTGTTCGCCAAGGGCGCGGTCGCCGCCGCCGCCTGGGTTCGCACCCGCCGACCCGGCCTTTACGACATGCAGGACGTGCTGGGCTTCCGTCAGGCTTGAAGCCGCGCCTGGCCCCCCGAGCCCGCTGAACTCAGTGCAGCACCCTGCGCCGCCCGAAGGCCGTGCCCGTCAGCAAGGTCTTGATGAAGAAGAAGACGGCGATGACGATGGCGTAGCCCAGGAACAGGGCCAGACCCGTCAACCAAAAGCCCGCCGTCAGGATAGCCGGCAGGGCGAAGTCGCCGCCGTTCAGGACGGGAAGGACGGCCACGACGATCAGATGAACCAGGGTCGCCCCCAAGGCCGTCGATCCCAAGGATCGCCAATCGACCATCATCAAAGCGGCGATCACGGCGATGATCAGACCCATGACCTGATTGACGCCGTCGAAACCGGCGCTGGCCAGGTTGAACAGGCCGTTGAGGAACTGACCGATCTGATCCAGCAGATTTTCCATAGAGCGCCTCCAACCCTGTCGATGTTGCAGCGAAGCTTGCCGATCCGGAGGCTTAACGCGGCCGGATGGAAATCGCTCCGCCGGGGTGGGCGGCGGCGACGGGAAGGCCTATGGGTTCGTCCGACAGGAGCGGCATGAGCAAGACGACCGGAAGCGAAGACATTGCGAGGGGCATCGCCCTTCGGATCGCCGCGGCGGGCGCCTTTTCCATCATGGCGGCGGTTCTGAAACTGGCCTCCCTGGACGGGGTCACCGCGCCGGAGATGCTGTTCTACCGCGCCTTCTTCGGCCTGCCGGTGGTGTTGATCTGGGTGCTGACCCAGCCGGGCGGACTGGCGGGCCTGGCCACGCGCCGCCCCCTGGCGCATCTGGGCCGCAGCGCCCTGGGCGTCGCCTCCATCCTGTGCGTCTTCCAGACCCTGACGCTTCTGCCGCTGGCCGAGGCCACGACCATCAGCTTCACCGCCCCGATCTTCGCCACCATCCTGTCCTTCCTCATTCTGAAGGAGGCGGTCGGCCCCCGGCGCTGGGCGGCGGTAGCGGTCGGATTCATTGGAGTGCTGATCGTCACCCGCCCCCTGTCGCTGGTTTCCGGGGCGGACTCAGCCCCCTTGCCTTTGGCCGGCGTCGGCTTCGGCCTGGCCGCCGCCCTTCTGACGGCGGCGGTCACGATCACCCTGCGGCAGCTGCGCGACACCGAACATGTGGCGGCGATCGTCTTTTGGTTCTTCGTCTGCTCGTCCATCGTCGGCGCCCTGCTTCTGCCCTTCGTCGGCCGGATGCACGCCCTGACGACCTTCGCCCTCCTGGCCGGGTCGGGCCTGGCGGGCGGCGTCGCCCAGCTGTTGATGACCGCCTCCCTGCAAAAGGCGCCCATCGCCGTCGTGGCCCCGTTCGACTATCTGCAGATCCTCGGCGCCGTCGCCTTCGGCGCCTGGCTGATGAAGACCACCCCGACCGCCGACACCCTGGCCGGCGCCGCCCTGATCGCCGCCAGCGGCCTCTATACGGCTTGGCGTGAACGTGTCCGCCGCCGCCAGGCCCTGTTGCAGACGACCGCCCCGCCCGTCTGAGGTTTACACACTGCGGTTTCGGCCCTAGACAGCTTAGCTGTGACCCTCTCCATGACCAAAGCGATTACCCTGAAAACCACCGGCTTCGGCGGGGCGGTTTCGGGTATGCGCGAGGTCTGAAGCGCCCACTCGAACCCAGCCCCGCCGATGCGCGGGGCGGTCGATCCGGCTGAACCCCGCGCCTCCATCCTCCCAGGAGACGCCTGAATGTCCTTTTCCCCGTCCAACCCGCCCCACGTCGGTATCGTCGGCGCCACCGGCCTCGTCGGCGAGATGATGCGCGGCCTGCTGGCCGAGCGGAACTTCCCTCTGGCCTCGCTGCGCCTGTTCGCCTCGGCCCGGTCGGCCGGTAGGACGATCCGCTTCGGCGAGACCGAGATCGTGGTCGAGGATGCGGCGAGCGCCGACTACGCCGGTCTGGACATCGTCTTCTTCTCGGCCGGCGGGGATACGTCCAAGGCTCTCGCGCCCAAGGTGGCCGCCGCCGGGGCGGTGGTGATCGACAACTCCTCCGCCTGGCGCTCTGATCCGCAAGTGCCGCTGGTGGTCGCCGAGGTGAACCCCCACGCCTTGGCGAACCTGCCCAAGGGGATCATCGCCAACCCCAACTGCACCACCATGGCCGCCATGCCGGTGCTGAAGCCTCTGCACGACGCGGCGGGGCTGAAGCGTCTGACGGTCTCGACCTATCAGGCTGTCTCGGGCGGCGGGATCGAGGGCATCCGCGTGCTGGAGGACCAGTCGCGGGCGGCCGTGGGACAGGGCGCGGCCCTGGCCCGCGACGGCGGGGCCGTGGACTTCGGCGGGCCGGAAAAGTGGGTCGTGCCGATCGCCGCGAACGTGGTGGCTCTGAACTACAAGCTGGGCGAGGACGGCTATACCGACGAGGAGCTGAAGCTGCGCGACGAGAGCCGCAAGATCCTGGACATTCCCGGCCTGCCGGTCTCGGGCACCTGCGTCCGGGTGCCGGTCTTCACCGGCCACTCCCTGTCGATCAACGCCGAGTTCGAGCGCGCGATGTCGGTCGAGACGGCGCTGGACTTGCTGGCTCAAGCGCCGGGCGTGGTGGTCACGGCCGTGCCGAACCCGCTGGAGGCCGCAGGCCAGGACCCAGTCTTCGTCGGTCGGGTGCGTCCCGACCCGACGGTCGAGCACGGCCTCGCTTTGTTCGTCTCGAACGACAATCTGAGGAAGGGCGCGGCCCTGAACGCGGTTCAGATCGCCGAGGTGCTGGTTCAGCAGCGCGGCTGACCGGTCTAGGCGGGGTTCAGTCGTAGCGCACGCCGCTGAGATAGAGCCCCGCCGAGGGGGCGACGGGGCCGCACCGGGCGCGGTCCTTCGCCTCCAGCGCCGCCTTGACGTCATGGGCGGTCCAGCGGCCCAGGCCCACCTCGACCAGGGTCCCGGCCATCGACCGGACCTGGCGGTGCAGGAAGCTGCGGGCCTGGAAGACCAGATGCACCTCCTCGCCGAACCGGCTGACTCGGGCCACGTCCAGGGTCTTGACCGGCGACTTGGACTGGCAGCCCGCGTCGCGAAAGGTGGTGAAGTCGTGCAGGCCGACCAGGACCTGGGCCGCATGGTGCATGGCCTCGGCGTCCAGGGGCTTCTTGACGTGCCAGACCCGGTCCCGCTCCAAAACGGGTTGAGGCCGGCGGTTCAGGATCCGGTACAGATAGCCCCGGCCGGTCGCGGAGAACCGCGCGTGCCAGTCGGGATCGGGCGCGTATTCGGCCGACAGGACGCAGACGTCCTGTTTGATCAGATGGGCGTTGACGGCGTTCAGCACCTTATCGACCGGCCAGTCCCGCTCCAGATCGGCATGGATGACCTGGGCCGTGGCGTGAACGCCGGTGTCGGTGCGGCCGGCGGCGGCGATCCGCACCCGCTCGCCGGAGAAGGCCTGTATGGCGGCCTCGACCGCGCCCTGAACCGTCGGCTGGTCGTCCTGGGCCTGGAAGCCGTTATAGGCCGTGCCGTCGTATTCGAGGGTCAGCTTGTAGCGCGGCATCAGCCGAGCACGGTCCCGGCCGGCAGAGCAAAGCCGCGCAGCATCTCATCGACGCCTTGCGCCGCCTTGCCCTCGCGCTGAACCCGGATCAGGCGCACCGCGCCGGTCCCGCAGGCCACGGTCAGGGCGTCGTCCAGCACGGTTCGAGGCGCGCCCGATCCCTCCGCCAGGGCCGACAGCAGGGCCTTGATCCGAACCGGGCCGGCTTCCGAGGGGGCCTCGAACCAGGCGCCGGGGAAGGGCGACAGGCCGCGGATATGGGCGTCCACCTCGGCCGCCGGGCGGGTCCAGTCGATGCGGGCCTCGGCGGGGGTGATCTTCCGGGCGTAGGTGGGTTCGCCGACCTGTTCGGTCGGCGTCACCCCTCCCCGATCGATGGCGGCCAGGGCTCGGGGCCACAGGGCGGCGCCGACATGGGCCATGCGCTCGGACAGGCTGGCGGCCGTGTCGTCGGGCCAGATGTCCATGATTTCGCTGAGCAGGATCGGCCCTTCGTCCAGGCCCAGGCTCATCTGCATGATCTGGACCCCTGTCTCGGCGTCGCCGGCCATAATGGCCCTCTGGATCGGCGCGGCCCCGCGCCAGCGGGGCAGCAGCGAGCCGTGCAGGTTCAGGCAGCCCAGCCGGGGCGCGGCCAGCACCTCGGCGTTCAGAATCTGGCCGTAGGCGACGACGCAGGCGGCGTCGAGATCCAGGCTCTGGAAGTCGGCGACGGCCTCGGGCGACTTCATGCTCTCGGGCGTGAAGACCGGCAGGCCCATGGTTTCGGCGAAGGCGTGAACCGGCGACGGCGTCAGCTTCTGGCCCCGGCCCTTCGGGCGCGGCGGCTGCGAATAGACGGCGACGATCTCGTGGCCCGAGGCGAGAAGCTCGGCCAGGGACGGCACGGCGAAATCTGGAGTTCCCATGAAGGCAAGGCGCATGGGCTCGCCTTTAGAGGTTTACTGCCAGCGGGTGAAGACGCCGCCGCCCTCATCCCATTCGCCGCCGGCGTCCAGGGCGTCGTCGAAATCGAGCAGCCGGTCCAGCAGCAGGCCCGCCACCACGCCCAGCAAGGCCACGCCGGCGAGGGTCGCGACCCCGGCGACGCCGATCTTCTGGCTGCGGGTCAGGCGACGGCGCCCTTGGGTGTCGATCACCAGGGACTGGCCGCGCCGGATGGGGCGAGGGTTGCGCTTCGTCATCAGGCGGCGATCCTGTCCTTGGCGGCCTTCTTGACCTTGGTCACGGCGCGTTCCCGCTTCAGCCGCGACAGGTGGTCGATGAAGAGCACGCCGTTAAGATGGTCCATCTCGTGCTGGATGCAGACGGCGTAGAGGCCCGAAGCCTCTTCCTCCACCGACTGACCCTCACGGTTCAGATAGCGAATGCGAACGCGGGCCGGCCGTTCCACCTTGTCGAAATACTCGGGAATGGACAGGCAGCCCTCTTCGTAGGTGTAGAGCTCGTCCGAGGCCCACAGGATTTCCGGATTGGCGAAGAAGCGCGGGTTGCGGCGCGCCTCGGCGGCCTCCGGCGTGTCTTCCTCTTCCGTTTCGCAGACGGTTCCGTCGCGATCGCCCAGGTCCATGACGATGACCCGGTCCAGGGCGCCGACCTGAACGGCGGCCAGGCCGATGCCCGGCGCCGCGTACATGGTCTCCAGCATGTCGTCCATCAGGGCGCGCACGGCGTCGTCGACGCCCGCGACGGGCTTGGAGACCTGTTTCAGGATCGCCAGGTCGGCGGCGTTGTCGATGGTGAGGATACGTCGGATGGCCATGGTCGGGACGTAGGCGCGCCCCGGCGCGAGGTCAAGATTTCCGCCTATTCCTTGCCCGGCAGGGGGCGCGGCTTGCGGTACTGGTCGATGGCCACATAGGTGAAGACGCCTTGGGTCACGCGCACGGACGTGGCCAGCGGCTGACCGCGCGACCGCTTCCAGGCCTCGACATGGATGCGGATCGAGGTGCGGCCCGTGCCGACGACCTTGGCGTAGATGCTGACCTCGTCGCCGACGGAGACGGGCTGGTGAAACACCATGCCGTCCAGGGCCACGGTGGCGCAGCGTCCCTGGGCCAGTTCAAAGGCAGGAGTCGCGCCGGCCACGTCCATCTGGGCCAGCAACCAGCCGCCGAAGATGTCGCCTTCGGGGTTGGTGTCGGCCGGCATGGCGATGATCCGGCCGACCGGCTGGGTTTCGGGGGGGAACTGGGGCGCGTCGGACAT
This sequence comes from Brevundimonas sp. Bb-A, assembly GCF_009394735.1. NCBI lineage: Bacteria > Pseudomonadati > Pseudomonadota > Alphaproteobacteria > Caulobacterales > Caulobacteraceae > Brevundimonas > Brevundimonas sp. Bb-A. Next base: position 502,623 of record NZ_CP045456.1, read on the forward strand.
GGGAGGCTCTGGCGTTCGAGGACAGCTCGCTCTTAGATCAAGTTTGCGCGATACAAAACAGAGCCGGCAATATTGTTGCGAGTTACGCCGCCTGCAGAAACGGGCCGCCCGCCTCAGCCCGGCTTGGCGGGCTTATCCGCCGTTGCAGCGGAGGCGGCCTTGGACCGGCGCTTCCTAGGGGGCATGGCTGCCGGTTCGGTCGAGGGTTTGGCCAAAGGCTTGCGGGGCGTCTTGCGGGGCTTGGGTGCGGGTGGGGCCGCCGACGCAGGCGCGGCCTTGGCGTCCCTCAACGCCCGCCAGGCCCCGCCGAGTTCCATGGCGACCAGCAGATGATCTTCGGTCAGAACGCCCCTCCGCGCCAGGCGCAGGTCGGCGATCTCGTTCAGCAGCCGTGAGGCCGCGCGCAGGTCGGGACGACCGGATCGCGCGCCCAGGTCCTGAAGCCGGGCGAAGCGCCAGCCCGTCTCCGGCGGATGCTCCAAGGCCAGGGCGAAGCGCGCCTGAGGCGTCAGATCCGCAGCGACGAAGTCCCAGACGGTCTGGTTCGGCGCACGGCGATAGTGTCCGGGACGGGTGGGAAGACCCGCGCCGGCGTAGACCTCCAGAGCGCCCGCCTCGATCTCATCCAAGGCGCCGTCCAGAGGCGAAGGATCGCCCGAGGGGATTTCGGCGGGGCGGGCGAAGGGGTCGGCGGCGGTCGGATCGACCGCATCACTCCCGACGGCGGCGGCGCGCCCCGTCAACTGGGACAGAAGGGCGCGCCAAGCCTGCACAGGCGTCAGTCGACGTTGATCGCACTGGTCACCGACACGTCATAGACGACGCGGGTCACGCTCTGAACGAACTCGAAGAATTTGCGCGCCTCTGCGGCGCCGGCCAGGGGCACATAGATCACGTCCTCGGGCATGATCTCCAGATTGGTGGCGGCGAAGACGTTGGCGGCGTTGTTGAAGTCCAGCTGATAGACCACCGGCACCCCCTTGGGCGTAGCCGGCTGGTTGATACCCAGGGCCTGGGCCACCTCAGGTCGCTCGAAGCGGAAGACCAGAACGCGCCGGGCGTTGGCGGTGGCGGTGTTCAGCCCTCCGACCTTGGACATGGCGCCCGTCAGGGTCATGGGTCCGGCGGGCATATCGACCTGGGCGACGGCGTTCAGAGCGCCGAAGGTGGAGAACCGACGCGGCTTGTACTGGACGTTGATCACGTCGCCCCTTTGCAGGCGCACGTTCTCGCTGAACTCGGTCGTCACGGCCGACAGGGGGGCGGTGTAGGTCTGACCGCCGCGCTGGATGCTGATCGTCAGATCGTCGGTCGGGCGGGCCGATCCGCCGGCGGCGGCGATGACGTCCAGAATTCGGTCGCTGTTGACGCCCAGAGGCGCGCGGCCCGGCTGGCGCACGTCGCCCAGGACGTTGACGGTGTTTGAGGCGTTGCCGGCGATGCCGACCAGGACCTGGGGGTTGGCGACCTTGCCGGCCAGGGCCCGGCGGATCGCGGCCGCCGCCTGGGTCGAGGTCAGGCCGACGACGCGAACCGGACCGGCGAAGGGCACGGAAACAGAACCGCTGCGATCGACCGTCACCCCCGGCAAGGCCTGGGAACCGCCAGACAAGGTGGGCAGGCTGCGAGCCGTTGTGGATCCACCGCCCAGGCTGCCACCAAACAGGGCGCCTGAAGGATCATAGATCGAGATCGCCAGCGTATCGCCCTCGCCGATCACATCGACCGGCTGTTCGCTGGAAGCGGCCGCCAGGGTGCCGAAGAACTGAGGCGGCACCGCCTTCATCCGCTCCGTCACCTCATAGGTCAGGGGCACGAGGGCGTAGCTGCCCAGGGCCTGGGGCGTCGAAGCCCCAGCGTCGATGGAGGCGCCCGAGGGTCCGTCGCGCGGCAGGGTGGAGCACCCGCTCAGGATGGCGACGATGGCAAGCGGCAGGATGGTGCGAGTCATGGAAACGGATCGGCCCTTGTTCGCGCGTTGATTACCCGCCTTTCGCACCGCCCGCCAGAGGCGAGGCCGCCGCCAGGCCGACAGCCTGAGCGACGATGTCGAAATGGGCCTCCCACGACGGCGCAGCCTGAGCCTCCGGGGCGGCGGGCGGAGACGTCATGGTCGCCCGCTCGATCGCCGCCAGCCAGCCCAGCCCGTCCAGGGGATCGATCAACTCGGCTTGGGGCGTCAGTTCCCTGTGCGGCGGAATGTCGGAGGCGATCAGGGGGCGGCCCATGGCCACCGCCTCGACCGCAGGCAGGTCGAACCCCTCGACCGACGAGGGCGCCAGCACCGCCCGCGCGCCCCGCATCAGGCGCGCCAGCACCTCGTCGGACAGGTTGGCCGCCTGGTGAACGATCCCCCGCAGATTGGGCGAGCGCTGCAGATGATCCAGCACCGCCTCATTCTCCCAGCCGTAGCGCCCGACCAGGACCAGAGAGGGGGTGCGTTCGCCCAGCCGTTCCTCCAGCCGCCGCCACAAGGTCAGCAACAGGGCCAGGTTCTTTCGCGCCTCTATGGTGCCCACATGGACGAAATAGGGACGGCTGGTCGCCACCGCATCGCCGGCGACGAAGGCCGGTTCCAGGCCCAGGTGCGCCACATGGACCGGCGGCTGCGGCAAACCTTCTCTAGCCGCAAAGGCCCGCAACTCGTCGCGGGTATAGGCCGAATTGACGATCACCCGACCGGCGTGACGCAGGGCGTGGGTCACGCGGGCGTGGTGTTTGGCGCCGTCGCCCGGCCGACAGAACTCCGGATGGGTGATGGGGATCAGATCATGGATCAGAACGACCCGTTCCACACCCGCCGCTTCCAGATCCCTCAGAGCGTCGGCCTGATGCAGAGTCGTATGGCCCACGTTCAGATAGAGGTCGGCGGCCGGCAGGGGCGCGACGTGACGGGATTTGAAGAACTGTTTCAACACCCGTCCCTTGTCCGCCGGCTTCTCACGCTCCGGCGGGGGCGGGGGACTGATGACAGACTCTGCGGGTCGGGCGGGGGCGGCCAGAGCCTCGAGCAACAAGGCTTCATGCGCCACGTCGGCGGGGGCGACGCCCGCCCCGCTCCAACGCGCGCGCAGATCGACCACGAAGTCCCGGAACCACTCGGGCTGGACGGCGACCAGGCGGTTCTTGCGCCCGCGAACCGGCAGGGTGACGACGTCGGGCCGTGACAGCAGCCATTCGGCATAGGCCAGACAGACACGATCGACGCCGGTGGGGGCGGAACGTTCGGCCCGGCTCATCAGCCGGCTGGCGTCATAGAGGATACGCATCATCAGCGGCTCAGGCGACGTAGCCGGCCTGCATCAGTTCCGCGATATGGACGATGGCGGTCGGCCGCCCCTCCTCCACCACGAACAGATTGGAAATCTTGTTCGCGGTCAGCAGGTCGACGACGTCGCTCATCCGCGCGTCCGGATCGACCGTGATCGGATTGGCCCCCATGATGTCGGCGGCGGTCAGGCCGGTGATGTCGCGCTGGAAGGCGCGACGCAGGTCGCCGTCGGTGACGATCCCCGCCAAGGCGCCGTCCGCCTTCAATACGGCGACCGCCCCCTTTCGGCCTTCCGTAATGGCTGAGACCACTTCGCTGAAGCTGGCGTTCAGCGGCACGCTGGCCGGGGCCGCGGCGTTGTCGCCCATCCATTCCCGCACGCTTTGCAGGCTCATGCCCAAGGCGCCGCCGGGGTGGTGCAGACCGAAATCCAGGGCGCTGAACCCGCGCCGGTCCATCAGCACCATGGCCAGGGCGTCGCCCAGGGCCAGGGTCATCAGGGTCGAGGTGGTCGGCGCCAGGCCGTTCGGACAGGCCTCAGCCACCTTGGGCATGGTCAGGCAGACCGCAGCGTTGCGGCCCAGGAAGCTGGTCGGGCGCTGGGTGATGGCGATGACCGGAATGCCGTTGCGCTGGCAGAAGATCAGCGGATCGCGCAGTTCGCGGCTCTCGCCCGAGTTGGAAATGGCCAGAACCGTCACATCCGGGCGCAGCATGCCCAGGTCCCCGTGGCTCATTTCGGCGGGGTGGACGAAGAAGGCGTTGGTGCCGGTGGACGCCAGGGTGGCGGCGATCTTGCCGCCGATATGGCCGGACTTGCCGATGCCGGTGACGACCACATAGCCGGGACGGCTCATGATCACATCCACCGCCCGGGCGATCGAGACGTCGATCGTCCGCTCCAGCGCTTCCAGCGCCTCGATGTTCAGCCGCATCACCTCGCGAGCGCGGCCGGTCATGGCGGCTATGTCTTCGGACGAAGAATGGGCGATCTCGGTCATGTTTGGTCAGGCCCGCGGCCGGGCTCTCCTTGTTTCAACGCACGGCCGCAGACAGTCCCCTCGGCGGCGCGCACCGCCTCTTTCAGACGACTTTGTCGCTTTCGGGTCAACCTTTGCCGCTTTGGCGCGTTATGGGGGCCTGGGGAAGCCGTAAAGAGTCAGATACCTATGCCGTCTCACGCCGGAGCCGCCGATCTGTTGTTGCCCCGACCGCCGGTCGCCGCCCAGGGAATCGCCCTGTTCCTCGACCTGGACGGCGTCCTTGCGCCCATGGCGCCGACGCCGGACGAGGTCGGTCCCGTGGCCCGCCGCACGGCCGTGCTGAAGGCGGTGCAGGATCGCCTCGACGGCCGGGTGGCCGTGGTCAGCGGCCGCACCATCAGAGAGATCGACCGGATCACCGACCGGGCCCTTGAATCCGCCTCGGGCGTTCATGGACTGGAGCGGCGCCTGAAAGGCGGCCCGGTCCAGAGGACGACGGCCGACGCCGCCGTCGCCAGGGCTTTGGACGCCTTTCACGCCTTCGCCGCTGACCGGCAGGGAGTGATCGTCGAGGACAAGGGAGTCTCTGCGGGCCTGCATTATCGACTGGCGCCCGACCAGGGCGCGGCGGCGCAGCGACTGGCCCGGCAGCTGCAGGCCGAGACAGGCCTGGCGCTGCAGCCTGGCCATATGGTGCTGGAGTTGAAGACGCCGGGCGCCGACAAGGGCACAGCCGTCGCCGCCTTCATGCAGGAGGAGCCGTTCAAGGGGGCGACCCCCGTCATGCTCGGCGACGATCTGACCGATGAACATGGTTTCGAGGCCGCCGCCGCCCTAGGCGGCTACGGGGTATTGGTCGGGCCTGAGCGCGAAACCGCGGCCCGCTATCGCCTGGACGACGTGGACGACGTCCTGACCTGGCTGGAAGCGGTGGCGGGGGCCTGAATCGATGACGCCCAATCTCGATCTCTTCCCCATCGGCAATTGCGCGATCAGCGCCCTGATCGACCGTCAGGGCCGGTTCGTCTGGGCCTGCGCCCCGCGCGTCGACGGCGACCCCGTCTTTTCGGCCCTGATGAACGGAGAAGCGCCCGAGCATGGCTATTGGTCCGTCGAGCTGGAGGGGCTGAAACACGTCAGCCAGGCCTATGTCCGCAATACGCCGGTGCTCAAGACCGTTCTGACGGCCGAAGACGGGGCCGCGGTGGAGATCATCGACTTCGCCCCGCGCCATCCGAAACATTCGCGAACCTACCGCCCCCTCGCCTTCGGGCGGATCATTCGACCGCTGCATGGCACGCCGCGTATCCGCGTCCGGCTGCGCCCCTCGTCCGACTGGGGCGCGCGGCGGGCGCCCCACACCTCGGGCTCCAACCACATCCGGTTCCTATGCCCGGACGTCACCTTCCGTCTGACGACCGACTGTCCCGTCTCTCACGTCCTGGAGGAGCGGATCTTTCGGCTGGAACGGCCGCACGCCTTCTTCTTCGGCCCGGACGAGGGCTATGATCAGGATGTGGGACCGGGGGTTCAGGCCGCGCTGGACCGCACGGTCGCCTATTGGCAGGACTGGGTCCGCAAACTCTATCTGCCGCTGGACTATCAGGAGGCCGTCATCCGTGCGGCCATCACCCTGAAGCTCTGCGCCTATGAAGAGACCGGCGCCATCGTCGCGGCCATGACCACCTCCGTTCCCGAATTCAAAGAGAGCGGGCGCAACTGGGACTATCGCTACTGCTGGATCCGCGACGCCTATTATACGGTGCGGGCGCTGAACCGGCTGGGGGCGGTCGACATTCTCGAGAACTACTTGGGCTATCTGCGCAATCTGGTTGACGCCTCGGCCGGCGGCCATGTCCAGCCGGTCTATGGGGTGGGGCTGGAGCCGGGCATCGGCGAGAGCATCGTCGATACGGTCGAGGGCTATCGCGGCATGAAGCCGGTGCGGATCGGCAATCAGGCCCATGAGCACCTGCAGCACGACGTCTATGGCCAGATCGTCCTGCCCCTGGTCCAGGCCTTCTATGACCAACGCCTGCTGCGTCCCGGAACGATCGAGGATTTCCACGCCCTGGAGAAGGTCGGCGAGCGGGCCTTCGCCATGCACGACCAGACCGACGCAGGGCTTTGGGAGTTCCGCACCATCGCGCGGGTTCACACCTATTCCTCCGTCATGTGCTGGGCGGCCTGCGACCGTCTGGCCAAGGCGGCGGATCATCTGGGCCTGCAGGCCCGCGCCGACGTCTGGCGTCAGCGGGCGGCGGCCATCCGAGAGCGGATCGAGGCGGAAACCTTCCTGACGGACGAGGGGCGTTTCGCCGCCAGTTTCGGCGGACGCGAACTGGACGCCTCCCTGCTGCAGCTGACGGACCTGGGCTTTCTGGACGCGCATGATCCGCGCCAGGTGGCCACCTTCGATGCGATCGAGCGGGATCTGAAAAAAGGACCCTTCCTGTTTCGCTATGTCGAACCGGACGATTTCGGCGAGCCCGAAACGGCCTTCAACTTCTGCACCTTCTGGTTCATCGAAGCCCTGCATCAGAACGGCCGGGTGGAGGAGGCGCGCGCCATATTCGAAGAGATGCTGGCCCGTCGCACCCAGGCCGGCCTCTTGAGCGAAGACATTTCCGTCGAGGACGGGGAGCTGTGGGGCAACTATCCCCAGTCCTACTCCCTGGTCGGGATCATCAATTGCGCCGTGATGTTGAGCCGATCCTGGACCGACGTGCGTTGATCTTTCTGGTCCCGGGGCTGGGATCGCTGCCGAAGTGAAGTCATGAGCCGTCTCATCGTCGTATCCAACCGGGTTTCGGCCCCGACCGATCCCGCTGCGGGCTCCGCCGGCGGCCTGGCCATGGCCCTGTCTGCGGCCCTGCGAAAATACGACGGCCTCTGGTTCGGCTGGTCTGGAGAGACGATCGACAGCTTCACCGGCGAGATGAAGGTCGAGGACCGCGCCGGCGTGACCGTCGGACTGGTCGATCTGGAGCCCCAGGACGTCGAGGAATATTACAACGGCTACGCCAACAAGACCCTGTGGCCGCTGTTCCACCACCGGATCGACCTGGCCCAGTACGAACGCTCCTACGGCGAGGGTTATGAGCGGGTGAACCGCCGCTTCGCCGAGGTTCTGGCGCCGGTGATCAAACCGGACGACGTCATCTGGATCCACGACTACCATATGATCCCCATGGCGCGGGATCTGCGTCGTCTGGGCGTCCGCAACCGGATCGGCTTCTTCCTGCACACCCCCTGGCCGACGCGCCAGCTGCTGGTGACCCTGCCGCATCACCGGCGGCTGGTGGAGTCCATGTTCGACTTCGATCTGATCGGCTTCCATACGCGCGAATGGTGCGACCTCTTCACCGACTATGTGGTCAGCGAGGCCCAGGGCGAGCTGTTCGGTCATGGCGGGCTGGAATGTTTCGGCCGCCGGGTTCAGACCGGCGTCTTCCCCATCGGCATCGATGTGGACGGCTTCCTGGCGGCGAAGAACTCGACCCTCGGGGCCCGGACCTATGATCGGATGGCGGCCTCGGCGGCCTTCCGCGCCATGATCGTCGGCGTGGACCGGCTCGACTATTCCAAGGGGCTGGAGGAGCGGCTGCTGGGCTATGAGCAGTTTTTGCAGGACAATCCGTCGATGCGTGGCGAGGTCTTCCTGCTCCAGGTCACGCCGATCTCGCGGGACGATGTGGATTCCTATCAGGACATGCGGGCGCGGCTGGACGCCCTGGCCGGGCGGGTCAACGGGGCCTTCGCCGACATGGATTGGCAGCCGATCCGCTATCTGAACCGCACCTACCGCCGCGACCAGCTGGCGGGGATCTATCGCGCCGCCAGGGTTGGGCTGGTGACGCCGCTGCGCGACGGGATGAACCTGGTCGCCAAGGAATATGTCGCCGCCCAGAACCCCGACGATCCCGGCGTCCTGATCCTGTCCCGGTTCGCGGGGGCGGCGGAACAGATGCGTGAGGCGCTTCTGGTCAATCCCTACAGCCGCGAGGAGCTGTCGGACGCCATCCAGAAGGCCCTGACAATGCCCCTGGCCGAGCGGGTGCGGCGGTGGGAGGCCCTGATGCAGGTGGTGCGCGACACCGACGTGGGCATCTGGCGCGACGCCTTCGTCAAGGCCCTGCTGGCGGTCGAGACCGAGCCGGAAAAATCCCAATGGGCGGGCGCGGCCTGATCCAGGGCCCGGTCTAGCGAATGTCGAAGGCCAGCAGCAGGGTGCGCTGGGCCGGATTGGCATTGTCGTCCGACAGCAGATAGAGCCGGGTCGTCGGGCCGCGCCGCTCGGCCGCGACGCCTTCGAAATTGTCCGTTGTGCCGGGCAGCTTCAGTTCGATCAAGGCAGGTCCCAAAGACCCATCTGCCGCCATGCGCCGCACCCGGCCCCGCATGTCGATCGGCGGCGTATAGCGGCGCTCCACCACGAACCAGCCTTCGCCGGACGGATCGCGATCCAGACCGGTGAAGCGATAGTCGGAATCGCGGGGCGCCTCGGCCGGCGGCGAGACGACGGTGCGACAGCCGTTCATCGTGCAGTCCCAGACGCCGCCGCCTTCGCCGACCGCGCGCCAGCCGTCTGTCTGAGCGTGCGAAGCGGCTAGGCCCTCCATGCCTTCATTGTCCGCAAAGGCGACGGCGGGCGACGGAACCGGTCGGGGGGCGCGCACGGCCGACAGCGGGCCGTAATTCCAAATTCGATGGCGACGTTCGAAGCTGACGAGCAGGTCGCCTGATTGCGTCAGGGCCAGACCCTCGGCGTCTCCGTCGCGCTTGTCGCTGATCGGCGTCCCGTCCTCCAGGGCCAGCCGGTGAGACGCCAGACCATCGACGCCGACGAGCCGCCCCTGGGCGTTGAGCCGCAGACGGCCGCGAACCAGGTCCCCCGCGTCGGATACGGCGACAAAGCCGCCGCCTCCGCTCAGTTTAAGATCGGAAAGCCCATGCAGCGGCGATCCCAGGCCAGCGACGATCTCGATCCCGCCCGCGAAACGCACGCCGGGCGCCAGGACGGCCCCGGGCAGGCCCAGACCGACCGGCTTCAACTCGGCGGCGGCGAAGGACCAGCCGTCTTCGTCTGAAAGGGACGGTTGGGGCGGGCCCAGGGTCGCGGCGCAGGCCGTCAGCGCCAGGGCCGCCCAGGCCGCCGCGAGACGCGGTAGACGACGTCTCATGCGGCGATCTTCTGACGCGGCCGGCGAGCGAGCGTCGCCGCGGCGTCCGCCTCGAACAGTTCGGCCAGTTTTTCGGTCATGGCGCCGGCCAGCTGCTCCACGTCGACGATGGTCAGGGCCTTGCGGTACCAGCGGGTCACGTCATGGCCGATACCGATGGCCAACAGTTCGACCGGCGAGCGATCCTCGATCTCGGCGATGACCTGGCGCAGGTGCTTGTCCAGGTAAAGGGCGGCGTTGGCCGACTGGGTCGAATCATCGACAGGCGAGCCGTCGGAAATGACCATCAGGATGCGCCGCTGCTCGGTGCGGGCCAGCAGGCGGTTGTGCGCCCATTGCAGGGCCTCGCCGTCGATGTTCTCCTTCAGCAGGCCCTCGCGCATCATCAGGCCGAGGTTCTTCTTGGCCCGGCGCCAGGGTGCGTCGGCGGCCTTGTAGATGATGTGACGCAGGTCGTTCAGCCGGCCCGGATTGGCGGGTTTGCCGGCGCTGATCCAGGCCTCGCGGCTCTGTCCGCCCTTCCAGGCCCGGGTGGTGAAGCCCAGAATCTCGACCTTGACGCCGCAACGCTCCAGCGTGCGGGCCAGAATATCGGCGCAGACCGCCGCCACCATGATCGGCCGCCCGCGCATCGAACCCGAATTGTCGAGCAGCAGGGTCACGACCGTGTCGCGGAACGGACTCTCGCTCTCGGCCTTGAAGGACAGGGGCGCGGTCGGGTCGGTGACGATCCGGGTCAACCGGGCCGTGTCCAGCATCCCCTCTTCCAGATCGAAGGTCCAGGCGCGGTTCTGCTGGGCCAGCAGCCGCCGTTGCAGCTTATTGGCCAGGCGCGAGACGACGCTGGCCAGCAGGGTGAGCTGTTGATCCAGCAGATTGCGCAGCCGCTCCAGCTCCATCGGGTCGCACAGGTCGGCGGCGTCCACCACCTCGTCATAGGCGGTGGTGAAGACGCGGTAGAAGTCGACCGCCCGGCCGTCGTCGGCGGTCTGCTGGCGATTGGGCTGCTGGCCCTCGTTCAACTCCGGCCCGTCCTCGGCGCCGTCGCCCTCCGGATCGGCGGGCGCGCCCTCAGGGCGGCTCTCGCGCTCCTGCTCCGACGATTGATCGTCGGCGTCGCCCTCCATGGACTGGGAGCCCTCGCCGCCCTCCTCTTCCTCGTCCTCGTCCGGCTGATCGTCGGCGTCGGGCTCCTGGGGATCCGGCTCCTGATCGCCCGGGTCGTCCGAGGCGTCCTCGCCCTGGCCGTCGCCGGGATCCAGGTTCAGGGCGCGCAGCACTTCGCGCATCTTTTCGGCGAACAGAGCCTGGTCGCCGGCGGTCGCGGTCAGGGCGTCCAGCTGATCGCCCGCCTTGGCCTCTATGCCGGCTCGAACCAGATCCAGCAGGGATTTGGTTCCGTCGGGCGAAGGCCGGCCCGTCAGCCGTTCACGCACCAGGAGAGCCACGGCCTCCGAAACCGGCGCCCGTTCGGGCTCGAGGATGCGAAGCGCCCCGGTCTTCTCCAGCCGCGTCACCAGGGCGGCGTCCAGATTGTCCCTGACCCCCGCCAGGAATTCGGAGCCCACGGCCTCGACCCGCGCCTGTTCAACCGCGTCGAAAACCTCGGCCGCCTGGGTGTCGGCGGGGCGCATACGGGCGTCGATCCCCGCGTCATGATTGGCCAAACGCAGGGCCAGGCGGTCGGCCTGGCCTCGCAGGGACGCGCTCTCGTTACCGGAGGGGTCGCGTGGGGGATGCGGCAGAGTCAGAATCCCGCCAGCCAGCTTGGGTCCGTCCGACCCGAACACCACCTCCAGCTCAGGCTGCTCGGCCAGGGCGCGGGCGGCGTGGCTGAGCGCGCGTTTGAAGGTTTCGGCGGGAGTGTCCGGGGCGGCCATGCTCCTCAGTTAATCTTTTCACGCCGCTGATAAAAGCGCGATCAGGCGGCTTTTCGGATCGGCACGCGCCGCCCATAGGTCAGGCAGCGCCACACCCATTCCAGCGGCCCCATTCTGAACCGCGCCAGCCACAGCGGAGACCAGATCAGCTGGACCGCCCAAACGGCCGCCACCAAGCCCCACATGCCGACATAGTCCACCTGACCGAACAGACGCGGCCCCCAAGGCATGTAAAAGAGGGTGGTCATGATCAGCGTCTGGCTCAGATAGTTGGTGAGGGCCATCTGCCCCACCGGCCGAAGCGGGGCGACCAGCCAGGCCGGTCCGCGCGTGGTCACGAGCACGATCAGGCTGACATAGGCCAGGGTCACCAGGATCGGGAAGGCCGCGACCGCCTCCGCCAGCCCTTGCGTCGGATGGGCGTCGGGCGCGGCCATGATTTCGGTCCAATGGGTCGTCGCCACAAGGGCCAGGACCGCGCTCCCGACCGCCAGGACGAAGAGATAGAGCCAGGTCGGCGCCCGGCCGCTGAGGAAACCCGCCTTGAACAGACCCATGCCGGTCATCATCAGGGCGACGGTCGAAAAGACGAACATGGCCAGGCTGGCGCCCTGGAGGAAGAACCAGGCGGTCAGGTTCTGGCCCATGGCCCCGGCCCAGCCGCTGCGATAGGCGGCGATGGCGGCGGCGACGGCCTCCTGGCTGTTCTGCGGCTGGCCCTGTTTCATCGCCTCGACCACTTCTGCGGGGCCGGCGACCATCAGCCAGCTCAACCCCGCCTGCATCGCCCCCAGCGCCAGGGTGACCCCCAGCCCGACCCCGATCAGAACGGGGGCGGAGAAGGACCGCATCAGCATGACGAACAGGCCGGACCAGGCGTAGAGCAGAAGGACGTCGCCGTACCAGAAGGCCAGGCCGTGGATCAGGGCGATCACAGCCAGCCAGAACAGGCGCCGGCGCAGCAGCCGCCCCCGCGCCGCATCGCTTCGTTCACCGCCCACCAGAAAGATCGAAGCGCCGAACAACATGGCGAAGAGGGTGATGAACTTCTGGTGGAAGAAGACGTCCATCGCCCAACGGGCCACGGCGTTGGCGCCCGTAACCGGAAAGGGGCTGAGGTCCGCATCGCCATAGACCATGAAGGGCAGGCCGAAGGAGACGACGTTCACCGCCAATATGCCCAGGACCGCCAGCCCCCGCATCACATCCAGAGAAGCGATACGGGCGGGCGCCTCGACCGGCGCCAGTCCGGTCGGTTCCGTCGTCTGGTTCACCGTCGACATTCACAGCCTCCCCCGAAGCGATTCAGCGCCTGAGCGGCGCTCGGATAAGCTTAGCGACGCCGCCCGACCTCGATCGTCGGCCGCGCCTCAAAGGCGATGAAGGCCACGCAAAGACCCGCCCACAGGGCGTAGCTGACGCCGACGATCATGGCGATGGGCAGGCCGCCCACGCCGAAGATCAGGAGGGTCGTCTCGGTCGCACCGAGGCCCTGCATGAGATCCCCCGCCTCCAGCCAGCCCATGACCACCATGGCCAGGCTGACGACCACCTGGACAAGGGCGGCGGTCAGGCCGCCGAACAGCATGAAACGCCAGACCACGCCTAGGCGCGACCCTGGCCGACCCTCGCGACGGCGCTCCTGATTGATCCGCCACAGGCCCGCAGGAACGGCCGCCAGACCGATCAGCAGCACCAGAATCCGCCAGTCGATGTCACGCCCCATCCCGATCGCGTTGGGCGGCCAGAAGGGCAGGGTCAGAATCAGCGGGGGCCAGGCGGCGCCGGCCAGAGAGGCCAGGATCGGATAGAGCGGCGCCGGCCGCGACTGGATGGTCGCCTGGCCCGGCAGGTCGGCATAGGTCTCGAACCGGCTCATCGCGTCGGCGCCGGCGTCTCGCCGGAATAGTCATAGAAGCCGCGCCCGCTCTTGCGGCCCAGCCAGCCGGCCTCGACATATTTCACCAGCAGCGGACAGGGGCGGTATTTGCTGTCGGCGAGCCCGTCGTACAGGACGTTCATGATGGCCAGGACCACGTCCAGTCCCATGAAGTCCGCCAGCTCCAGCGGCCCCATCGGATGGTTGGCGCCCAGGCGCAGCGCCTTGTCGATGGAGGCGACGTTGCCGACCCCTTCATACAGGGCGAAGATCGCCTCATTCATCATCGGCACCAGGATCCGGTTGACGATGAAGGCCGGGAAATCCTCGGCGTCGGTCGTGGTCTTGCCCAGGCTCTCGGCGAAATCGACGGCCGCCGCGTGGGTCTCGGCCGAGGTGGCGATGCCGCGCACGATCTCGACCAGTCGCATGATCGGCGCCGGCTTCATGAAGTGCAGGCCGATGAACCGGTCGGGCCGGTCCGAGGCCGAGGCCAGTCGGGTGATCGAAATGGAGGAGGTGTTGGAGGCCAAAAGGGTCTGCGGGCCCAGATGGGGGGCGACCTCGGCGTAGAGGGCCTTCTTGACCGCCTCGTCCTCCAGCGCCGCCTCGATGACCAGGTCCGCGTCAGACACCGCCTCGGCCATGTCCGTCGTGACGGCGATCCGGGCCAGGGCGGCGTCGGCCTCGGCCTGGGTCACCAGATGGCGGCCGACGTGGCGCGACAGGCTGGCGGCGATCTCGCCCTGGGCCAGCGGCAGTCGCGCGGGCGCCACGTCGTAGAGTCGGACCGAATAGCCGCCCAGGGCCACCGCATGGGCGATGCCTGCGCCCATCTGTCCGGCGCCCAGGACGGCGACTGTGGTGATCGTGCTCATGAACCGTGGTCAATAATGGTCGGGGCCGGCACCTTTAGGAAGCTGGCGGCGGGGCGCAAGGGCGGAATCGCCGTCTCGCGTCGGAATCTCCCGCCGCCGTGGCGCCTCAGCCCAACATGCCGATCAGGACCGGGGCCGCCGAGGCGTTGAACAGGATGCGGACGAACTGAAGCAGCAGCAGGACGACGATGGGCGAAATGTCGATCCCGCCCAGCGGCGGAATGATCCGACGGAAGGGTTCCAGAATGGGGGCGGTGATCCGGTCCAGGAAGTCGGCGACCTGGCTGACGAACCGGTTGCGATGGTTGATCACGTCGAAGGCGAACAACCAGCTCAAGATCGCCTGGATGATGATGAACCAGACCATCAGGCCGATGACGGTGTTCACAAGCCAGACCAGGGCGGTGCCCATATGTATTCTCCTGCAAGGCGCGAACCTCGGCTTCTAGCCGTCCCCCGCCCATCCGACAATCTTCTGCGGTCGCCTGCGCGGATTGCGCGCACAAGCCCGTTGACACCACGCCCGCCCGCCTTCTATGTCCCGCGCTCGCCTGGAGGCCTGCTCCTGACTGGGACGGGGCCGTAGCTCAGTTGGTAGAGCGCGTCGTTCGCAATGACGAGGTCAGGGGTTCGACTCCCCTCGGCTCCACCAGGCGTCCTTAGAGCCTATTTCAGCACCACATAGCCCCGCTCGACCATGCGGCGCAGGGCCTCGTACACCTCGGCCAGTTCGTCGAAGGCGGTGCGGGCGGCGGTCAGGCGGGCGACCTGGTCGGGGGTGACGGGCGAGCCTGAATGGGCCAGACGCAGGGCCTCGGCCGCCCATTTGGCGCGAGCGCCGGCGGTCAGGACCGCCAATTTCTGAAGAGAGGCGGCGTCCAGACCGGTCAGGGTGTGGCCGATCAGCTCCTTGTTGGCGACATAGGCGGCGTAGTCGATCTGCTCCAACTGGCCGCGCAGGCGGCGCTGCTCGTGCGGAT
The DNA here is from genome assembly GCF_009394735.1 of Brevundimonas sp. Bb-A. NCBI lineage: Bacteria > Pseudomonadati > Pseudomonadota > Alphaproteobacteria > Caulobacterales > Caulobacteraceae > Brevundimonas > Brevundimonas sp. Bb-A. Next base: position 517,677 of record NZ_CP045456.1, read on the forward strand.
CGGTGTCCTGCGGTTCGAAATGGTCGCTGTGGCGACGCACGCTCGAAGTCATCTTGGTCGACATGGGCCGGCCCTCCACGGCCGACCAGACGTTTCCGGCGGCCACATTGACAAGAGGGTGCGCCGCTTCGGTTAACGTCCCGTTTGCGCCGAGGCGGCTCAGGTTTTGACAGTCGACCGACTGTCGCAATCTCCGCACAGCCTCGAGTCGCAAAGGGCGCGTAGCGGCGAAATCGCCATCGAATCTCCACCCACTGTTGTCGGGCGCGACACAGAACAGACGCCTGCACGTCGCCTCCGCCCCCTATGCGAGCCCCGTCGAAATTCGACGTTGGGGGATAGAACATGTGTTTTTCGTCACAGAGCCGGCAACGGTTTCTGCTCGCCACCACCGCCCTGATCAGCGCCGGACTTGCGGCCAGCGCCCAGGCCCAGGTTCAGGACAACCCGACCGCCGAGGTCGATGAGATCGTCGTGACCGGCCAGCGCGAGGCGCAGCGCGCCGCCATCGCCGTGAAACGCGCTGAGTTCGAGGTGATGGACGCCGTCTCCGCCGACGACATCGGCAAGCTGCCGGACCACAACACCGCCGCCGCCCTGCGCCGCATTCCCGGCGTCTCGGTGATGGAGGATCAGGGCGAGCCGCGCTGGCCGATCCTTCGGGGCCTGGCCTCCACCTACAACCGCACGACCATCGACGGCGCCTTCGTGGGTTCGGTAGATGAAAGCGCCCGCACCGTGCCGATGGACATCGTGCCCTCCGTGATGGCCGGCCGGGTCGAGGTGATCAAGACGGTCACGCCCGAGAACGACGGCAACGCCATCGGCGGCGTGATCAATGTCGCCACCCGAAGCGCGTTCGACGCAGCCAAACCCTTCTTCAACGGCATGGCCTCCTACGGCGTCTATGAACAGCACGGCGACGTCCGCAACGACGATCCGTCCTATCGCCTGGCCTTCGCCGCCGGTCGCCGCTTCGGCGCGGCCGACGAATGGGGCGTGGTGATTGGCGCCTCCCACGAGCAGCTCGACTACGACATTCCACAGGCGGAGTCGGCCGCGCCTTCGATCCGCGAATACGACGCGGCCGGCAAGCCGGTGAACTCGGGCGCTCCGACCGGCAACGGAATCCAGGTGCCGACCCAACTGCGCCTGTTCTGGTACAACAACACCAAACAGCGTTCGGGCGCGAACGGAAAGTTGGAATGGCGGCCGAGCGTCGATTTCCGCTGGGAGGCCTCGGCCCTGTACGCCCGGATGGAGGACGATGAGGAGCGGACCGAGTTCCGCACCGAGCCGGTCGGCAATGTGACCAACCAGACCCGCACCTCGGGAACCTTCGCCACGGGCCGCAACATCATCGGTCTGAACCAGCCCATCACCCGTCGCGAGATCGGCCTGGGCCGTACCGCCTTCCGGTGGGACGCCGCCCCGCAATGGCGGCTGGACGGCGATCTGGTCTATTCACAGGCGGGCTCAGAAACCCCCAACACCTCTATGGAGTTCCGCACGGCGTCGAACGCCAACTTCGGCTTCCGCTACGACACCTCGAACTTTTTCCCGGTGTTCACGCCGACCAATCCGACGGCCTTCCGCGATCCGACCCTGTTCAATCTCCAGCAACGGCGCGTGTCCTTGCTGCGGACCGATGAAGACACCACCCAGGCGCGGTTCAACCTGGCCTTCGACGACGGCGGCGAGACGCGGAACCTGAAGGCGAAGGTCGGCGCCGTGTGGCGCTCCAGCGATCGCAGCTATCGGTCCAGCCGCACCGACTACACGACCAAGCCGGGCTTCATCTATACGCTGGATCAGGTCGATCGGCCCGGTCCGGACAAGCTGATCGAAGGCCAGTATCGTCTGACGCCGCGCATCGACGTCGCCACGGCGGAGGCCTTCTATGCGGCCAACGCGGCCAGCTTCGACGCCAAGACCGCCGCCCCGACCGGCGACTATGACGTCACCGAGGACGTCTTCGCCGGCTACGCCCAGGCCAGCTACAGGGTCGGCGACCTGACCCTGCTGGGCGGACTGCGCTATGAGAAGACCGAGGTCAGTTCGGACGCCGCCCGCCTATCCGGCGGCGTCCTGACGCCGGTGTCGAACAGCGGCGACTATGACAACTGGCTGCCCAGCCTGCACCTGCGCTGGAATCTGCGTCAGAACATGGTCGTCCGCGCCGCCTGGACCAACACCATCGGCCGGCCGGACTTCGGTTCGCTGGCCGCCAGCGAGAGCATCAGCTTCGACGGCTCGCAGCCGACCCTGTCCCGCGGCAACCCCGGCCTGAAGGCGCGCGAGAGCGAAGGTCTGGACCTGTCGTTTGAATACTATCCGACCGACGGGCTGATGTCGGTCGCCCTGTTCACCAAGGACATCGACAACGAGATCTTCACTCTCAGCTCGGTCCAGAACCTGGACGTGGGCCGGGGCGTGGAGGCGGTGATCGTCTCGACTCCGACGAACGCCGAAACGGCCAAGATTCGCGGCGTCGAAGTCGCCTTCCAGCAGGCCCTGACCATGCTGCCGGCGCCGTTCGACGGCCTGGGCGTCAGCGCCAACGCCACCTTCCTGGACACGGAGTTCACCTTCCTGACCACGGCGGGCAAGCGTCACACGGGTCTGTTCCAGCAGCCGGCGACCACCACCAATGAATCGATCTGGTATCAGCGCGGCCCCATCGAGGCCCGCGTCTCGCACAACTATATCGGCGGCTTCCTGGAAACGATCAACGACACCATTCCGAACGCCGACCAATACTGGAAGGGCCGCCACGTCTATGACGCCTCGGTCAGCTGGCGCTTCGACAACGGCCTCACCGTCTTCGTCGAAGGCCAGAACCTGTCGAACTCGGGACGCCGGGAAGTGACCGGCCCGGGTCGAACCTATCTTCAGGAATCGGCCAACTACGGCCGCACCTACTGGGTCGGTCTGTCCGCCAGCTTCTAATCCCGACGATCAAAGGGGCCGCCTTCTCCGGGACGCGGCCCCTGTCCTTTTGAGGAACGCCTGTCATGCTCGCCTCCGTCCTGTTGTCGCTGCTTGTCTCGGCCGCCCAGGCCACACCGACGGCCGAAGGCGACGCGGTTGCGCCGCTCGTCCTGTCGGGCGAAGCTCGGACTCTGCGGCGCTACCCCGCTGAGGCGCGCCAAGGCGTGGCCGTGGGACCCGATGACGTCTACGCCGTCTCCAACTGGTCGATCGTGCGCTATGACAAGAAGACGGGCGCCAAACAGGCCGAATGGACCGGTGACCGAGCCCGATTTCCGCACATCAACTCTTGCGCCCTGATCGACGGCGAACTGGTCTGCGCCAGCTCCAACTTTCCCGCCGTTCCTCAGATCAGCACGGTGGAGGTCTTCGACGCCGTCGACCTGCATCACAAGCGCAGCGTCGCCCTGGGCATGGGGACGGGTTCGATCACCTGGGTCGATCGACATGACGGCGCCTGGTGGGCCATGTTCGCCAACTATGACGGTCGCGGGGGCGAGGCGCCGCGCGACCACCGCCACACCACCCTGGTGCGGTTCGACGACCAATGGCGACGGCTGGAGGCCTGGGGGCTGCCGGCCTCCATTCTGGAGCGGATTGCGCCGATGAGCATTTCCGGCGGCGGCTGGGGACCGGACGGACGTCTCTATCTGACCGGCCACGACCGGCCCGAACTCTATGTCGTCGCCCTGCCCGAAGGCGGGGGAATTCTGGATCATCTGGAAACCCTCGGCATAGAGGCCGAGGGTCAGGCGATCGACTGGGACGAGAGCGAGCCCGGCGTCCTCTACGGCATCACCCGGCGGACACGGGAAATCCTGGCGATGCGCACGCCCGTCGCGACGACGGCGCCCTGATCCGTCAGGCGCCGCTCGCGCGCGGATGGGCGGCGGAATAGGCGCTCAACAGGCGCTCCGCATCGACGCCGGTGTATTTCTGAGTGGTGGACAGGCTGGCGTGGCCCAGCAGTTCCTGGATCGAGCGCAGATCGGCGCCGGCCCCCAGCAGATGGGTCGCGAAACTGTGGCGCAGGGCGTGGGGGGTGGTGCGTTCGGGCAGGCCCAGCCGCCCGCGCAGTCGCTGGACCGAGGCCTGGACGTGGCGCGGGCTGAGCGGGCCGCCGCGCCGAGCCCGGAACAGGGCGTCCGACGGCTGGAGCGGGAAGGGCAGCAGCGCCAGATAGGCGTCCACCGCCGCGCGGACGGCCGGCAGAACGGGCGCGAACCGGGTCTTGGCGCCCTTGCCGACGATGCGCAGGGTCTCGCCCAGGGGCGCATCGGCGCGGACGAGAGACAGGCCTTCGGAAATCCGCAGGCCGCAGCCGTACAGCAGGGTCAGGACGGCCCGGTCGCGCGCGGCTTCCCAGGGTTCGGCGTCCGGATCGGCGTCGGGTTCGGCCAGCAGGCCGCGCGCCTGGTCCTCGCTGACGGGGCGGGGCAGGGACGGCTTGATCCGGGGACCGCGCACCAGAGCCAGCTGGGGGGCGGGCGTGTCCAGCCGCCGGTCCAGAAAGGCGTGAAAGCCCCGAACGGCCGACAGGGTCTGGCTCAGGGATCGGGCCGCCAAGGGGTGATCGCCGCTGCGGCGGTCGGCTAAATGGGCGCGCACCTCGGCGGCGGTGATGGTTCCCAGGCCTTTCAGCGTCAGGGTCTCGCCGCGATGGCGTTCGAGAAAGGCGACATAGAGCCGGCCGATATGGCCGTAGGCCTCAAGGGTGCGGGGCGACAGCCGTCGCTCGTGCGCCAGATGCTCCAGCCAGGCGTGGAGGGCCTCGGCGGCGGTCATTCGCCCGTTTCCTGTCCGTCATCCTCGGGCTTGACCCGAGGATCGGGCGTTGAACGAGGCGAATGGCGGGGATCGTGCGCCAACCCGTACGCATTTGCGACGGAGCGTCCGACCCTCGGGTCAAGCCCGAGGGTGACGGTGAGCGAAGTACGGAAAGTCAGTTCAACACCGGCCATCGCTCGGCCATCCGCTCCACCACCCGCGCCAGAAAGGCCGCCAGTTCGCAGCCCATATTGGGGGTGAAACCCTCGGGCTCAGGCGAGCCGAAGGCGCACAGGCAGGGTCGGGGCGGTTCGCCGGGGGTCAGATGCGGCGCCATGCGGACCAGGGCCACCGACTTCACCTGATCGCCGGCCGCGCCGAACAGGTCGAGCCCGTCGAACATCGGCCCCAGCCAGCTCAGGCCGTGGTCGCCCAGCAGGCGGTCCACCTCGCCGGCGTCCAGTCCGCGCCAGCCGAACGGCACCCCGCCGGGTCTTTCGAGGGCGATGGCGGCGCCGGCCAGGCCGAACCGGCCCTGGGCCGCGGCGTCGAGGCGACGCGCCAGATCGGAATGATTGCGCGCCTCCATCAGATCCAGGGCGGCGACGTGGGTCTGGGTCTGGGCGGCGAAATTGGCGCGGGCGATCATCTCGACCTCGCGCCGGGCGCCGGCCTCGCGCTCGACCACCGCCTCAAGCCGCGTCAGGGCGGCGGCGCCGAACTCGATCACATTGCGACCGTGCGGGCGCAGGCCGATCTCCTCCAGCAGCGACCGGTCGTCCAGCAGCATCTGGGGATGGGCCTGCAGCCAGCCGCGAACATCCGGCCAGTGGAGACCGTCGCCCGGGGCGGCGTCCGCTTCAGAGGTTTCGAAAAGGTCCAATGAGCCGCTCAACAGACCTTCTCCGTGACGCGCGAGTTACAGGATGGACTGACCGGTCTTGGCCCAGTCCGCCACAAAGGCATCAAGACCCTTGTCGGTTAACGGGTGCTTTACCAGAGCCTTGAAAGTGTCGGCGCCGAAGGTGGCGGCGTCCGATCCGGCCACGGCGGCGGCGGCCACATGGGCGACGTTGCGCAGCGAGGCGGCCAGGATCTGGGTCTCGAAACCGTGGACGTCGTACATCACCCGAATTTCTTCCAACAGGGCGATCCCGTCGGCGCCGTTGTCCTCCAGCCGACCGACGAAGGGCGAGACGAAGGTAGCGCCGGCCTTGGCCGCCAGCAGGGCCTGGGCGGCGGAGAAGCACAGGGTGACGTTGGTCTTGATCCCCTTGTCGGTGAAGACGCGGCAGGCGCGCAGACCGTCCCAGGTCAGGGGCAGTTTCACGACGACGTTCGGAGCGATGGCCGCCAGCTTGTCGCCTTCCTTGACCATGGTCTCGAAATCGAGCGAGACGGCCTCGGCGGAAATCGGACCCTCGACCAGGGCGCAGATTTCGGCGATGACCTCGGCGATGTTCCGACCCGACTTGGCGATCAGCGACGGATTGGTGGTGACCCCGTCCACCATGCCGGTGGGAACCATGTCCTTGATGACGGCGACGTCGGCGGTATCGAGAAAGAGTTTCATGGACGGCTTCATAGCCGAGGGCGCAGTTCGTTGAAAGTCGCCTCGGTCCTCATTCCCCTGCCCGTGCCGGAAGCCTTCGATTACGAAGTTCCCGAGGCGCTGAGCCTGGCGCGCGGCGATCAGGTCGCCGTCCCCTTGGGTCCGCGCCTGATCCGGGGCGTGGTGGCCGAGGTGTTCGAGACCACCGGCTCGAACCGGCGGCTGAAGGCGGTGGACTCGAAACTGGACGACCCCGCCCTGCCGGCAGGGGTGATGGACTTCGTCGAATGGGCCGGGCGCTGGACCCTGTCCCCCCCCGGCGAGATGGCGGCCACCGCGCTGAAGGGGCTGCGCGCGCCGCGTCCCCGGCCGGAACGGAGGGTGCGGCGGGTCGGCGACCGTCAGCCGGCCCGCGCCACCCCCGCGCGAACGGGCGTGCTGGAGGCCCTGGGCGCGCGATCAATGACGGCCGCCGATCTGGCGCGGGACGCCGGGGTTTCGGCGGGCGTGGTGAAGGGATTGATCGACGAGGGGGTTCTGGAGATCGTCGAGATCGCCGCCGAAGCCGCCTTCGCCCCGCCCGATCCCGACCATGCGCCGGCGACCCTGAACGGCGACCAGGCGGCGGCGGCTTCAGCCCTGGCGGCCGGAGCGACCCAGGGCGGGTTTCGACCCTTTCTGCTGGACGGGGTCACGGGGTCCGGCAAGACCGAAGCCTATCTGGAGGCGATCGCGCGGGTGCTGCGCGCCGATCCGGCGGCGCAGATCCTGATCCTCTTGCCTGAAATCGCCCTGACCCAGGCCCTGATCGAACGGATTGCAGCCCGCTTCGGCGCGGCCCCGGCAGAGTGGCATTCCGGCGTCGCCCCGCCCCGCCGCCGCCAGGTGTGGGAGGCGACCATCGCGGGCCGTTGCAACATCGTGGTCGGCGCCCGGTCCGCCCTGTTCCTGCCCTTCGTCAATCTGCGGCTGATCATCGTCGACGAGGAGCACGACGGCTCGTTCAAGCAGGAAGAGGGGCTGGTCTATCACGGCCGGGACCTGGCCGTGGCGCGGGCGCGGATCGAGGGGGCGGCCGTGGTCCTGGCCTCGGCGACCCCGTCGCTGGAGACGCTGTGGAATGCGCAGAACGGTCGCTACGACTGGTTGAAGCTGGGCGCGCGACATGGGACCGCCGTCCTGCCGGACATCGACCTGATCGACCTGCGCACCGCCCCGCCCGATCCGCAGACCTGGCTGTCGCAGAGCCTGAGGGAGGCGATCGGCGAAACCCTGGTGCGCGGCGAACAGACCCTGCTGTTCCTGAACCGGCGCGGCTATGCCCCCGTGGTCCTGTGCCGCGCCTGCGGCCATAGGCTGACGGCGCCGGACACCGACAGCTGGCTGGTCGAGCATCGCTACACCGGCCGACTGGTCTGTCACCTGACCGGCTTCTCCATGGCCCGGCCGAAACTCTGCCCGTCGTGCGGGGCCGAAGACAGTCTGGTCTCGGTCGGACCCGGCGTCGAACGGGTCGAGGAGGAGGTGCGCCAGCTGTTTCCCGAGGCGCGGACGGCGGTGTTCAGCTCGGACACCGCACCCGACGCCAGATCGGCCCGGGCCCTGATCCAGCGGATGACCGACGGGGAGATCGACATACTGGTCGCCACCCAGGCGGCCGCCAAGGGCCACAACTTCCCCCGCCTGACCCTGGTCGGGGTGGTGGATGCGGATCTGGGCCTGAGGGGCGGCGATTTGCGGGCGGCCGAGCGCACCTATCAGCTCTTGGCCCAGGCGACGGGACGGGCGGGACGGGCGGATCGGCCGGGACGGGCCCTGTTGCAGACCTGGACCCCCGAACATCCGGTGCTTCAGGCCCTGGCGGCCGGCGACCGGGACGCCTTCGTCGAGGCGGAGATGGCCGAGCGGGAGGCGGCGTCCCTGCCCCCCTTCGGCCGGCTGGCGGCGATCATCCTGTCCAGCGAGAATGCGCAGGCGGTGGAGAAGACCGCCGCCGACCTGTCCCACACCATTCCCAACGCCGAACGGCTGGAGGTCTATGGCCCCGCCGACGCGCCCCTGGCCCTGGTGCGCGGCCGTCGGCGCAAGCGGCTCTTGGTGCGCGCGGATCGCGACGTCGATCTGCAAGCCTTTCTGCGCGCCTGGCTGCAGCGGGTGAAGGTTCCCGCCTCGGTCCGGCTGGCCGTGGACGTCGATCCCTATTCCTTCCTCTGATAGGCGCCCGCCCGTCCGAGACGAGCGGTCAGATCGCCATAACCGTGCCCAGCAGCAACCGGGCGCCGGGGCGGCCCAGGGTGGCGTTGGTCGCCGCCTGCAAGGCGCCGGCCAGGCGGTCGATGTCGGGCGCCGCGCCGGGCCGCAGGCCGGCGGCGAACTGCTGAGCGGCGGTGTTATAGGCGGCGCGCAGACGCGGCGCAGACTGCTGGGCGCGAAGGCGCAGGGCGGCGTCGGGCACGTCCAGACCGGTTTCGATCGACAGAACCCCTCGGCGCCCGGCCAGCCCGGCGATGGAGGCGGTGACGACCGGCAGTCGGAAATAGGTTTCGGCGGAGGCGCCGCCGCTCTCCTTGCTCGAAGAGGCTGCGGCGGGCTCCGGCGAGGCCGAGGCGGCGGCCGTTGCGACAAGGGCGAGACCGAGGAGGGCGCGGCGTTCCATGGCGTGACCCTAACGCGCGGCGCTTAATAAACGGCTACGCCCTCGCATATAAGGACATCCTTATATGTTTATTGCTCCTTCAGGCCTGCCGGGCTATGAGGCGCGCAATACCCCCTTACGGCCAGGAGCCCCTGCCATGACCGACTACATCATCCGCGACATCTCTCTGGCCGACTGGGGCCAGAAGGAAATCGCCATCGCCGAGACGGAAATGCCGGGCCTGATGGCGCTGCGCGCCGAGTTCGGCAAGGACCAGCCGCTGAAGGGCGCCCGGATCGCCGGCAGCCTGCACATGACCATCCAGACGGCGGTTCTGATCCAGACGCTGGAAGCCCTGGGCGCCGAGGTGCGCTGGGCCTCGTGCAACATCTTCTCGACCCAGGATCACGCCGCCGCCGCGATCGCCGCGGCCGGCACCCCGGTCTTCGCCGTCAAGGGCGAGACCCTGGAGGAATACTGGGACTACGCCCACAAGATTTTCGAATGGGCGGACGGCGGCTATCCGAACCTGATCCTGGACGACGGCGGCGACGCCACCCTGCTGTGCGTGCTCGGTCCGAAGGCCGAGAAGGACCCCTCGGTCCTCGACAACCCGACCAATGAGGAAGAAGAAGCCCTCTACAAGGTCATGAAGCGGTATCTGAAGGAGAAGCCCGGCTTCTATTCGGCCATCCGCGACGCCATCGGCGGCGTGTCGGAAGAGACCACCACCGGCGTCCACCGCCTGTACCAGATGTCGGAGCGCGGCGAACTGCCCTTCCCGGCCATCAACGTCAACGACAGCGTGACCAAGTCCAAGTTCGACAATCTGTACGGCTGCCGTGAATCCCTGGTCGACGCCATCCGTCGCGGCACCGACGTCATGCTGTCGGGCAAGGTGGCCGTGGTCTGCGGCTACGGCGACGTGGGCAAGGGCTCGGCGGCCTCGCTGCGTCAGGGCGGCGCCCGCGTGATCGTGACCGAGATCGACCCGATCTGCGCCCTGCAGGCGGCCATGGAAGGCTATGAGGTCCAGACCCTGGACGACGTCGCCGACAAGGCCGACATCTTCGTCACCGCCACCGGCAACAAGGATGTGATCACCGTCGATCACATGCGCCGGATGCGCAACAACGCCATCGTCTGCAACATCGGCCACTTCGATTCTGAAATTCAGGTCGCGGGCCTGAAGAACTTCAAGTGGGACGAGATCAAGCCCCAGGTCCACCACGTGGAATTCCCGGACGGCAAGAAGATCATCCTGCTGTCGGAAGGCCGTCTGGTGAACCTGGGCAACGCCACGGGCCACCCCTCCTTCGTGATGTCGGCCTCCTTCACCAACCAGACCCTGGCCCAGATCGAACTCTGGACCAACAAGTCGGCCTATGAGACCAAGGTCTACACCCTGCCCAAGCACCTGGACGAAAAGGTCGCCGCCCTGCACCTGGGCAAGCTGGGCGCCAAGCTGACCGTGCTGAACAAGGAACAGGCCGATTACATCTCCGTGCCGGTCGAAGGGCCGTTCAAGCCCGAACACTATCGCTACTAAGACTCTGATCCCGGAGCCGGTCTCGTGAGCCGGGCGTCGTTCGACGTCCTGGTGGTCGGGGCCGGCGCCGCCGGCATGATGTGCGCCGCCGAGGCCGGACGGCGCGGCCGTCGGGTCCTGGTCGTCGATCACGCGGCCCATCCCGGCGAAAAGATCCGCATCTCCGGCGGCGGACGGTGCAACTTCACCAATCTGGGCTGCGGGCCGGCGAACTTCCTGGGTGAAAACCCCCGGTTCGCCACCTCGGCCCTGCGCCGGTTCACGCCCCAGGACTTTATCAAGCGGGTCGATCAGGCGGGCATAGGCTGGCATGAGAAGACGCTCGGCCAGCTGTTCTGCGACGGCAGCGCCAAACAGATCATACGCCTGTTGACCGAGGCCATGGCCGAGGCCGGGGTCGAGCTGAGGATGAGGACCGGGGTGGACCGGATCGCCCGAAAGGGCGAGGGCTGGTCGATCGGCCTGTCTGACGGATCCGAGATCGCGGCGGCGTCCCTGGTGGTCGCCACAGGCGGAAAGTCCATTCCCAAGATGGGGGCGACCGGCTGGGCCTATGAGGTCGCGCGGCAGTTCGACATCCGCGTGACCGAGACCCGTCCCGCTCTCGTGCCGCTGACGTTCGAGGCGGGCCTGCTGGAGACCCTGGCGCCGCTCGCCGGGGTGGCGGTGGAGGCTCGCGTGGCTTCGGCCCCGGCCGAGAAGACGCGCAAGGCCCGGTTCGACGAAGCCATGCTGTTCACCCACCGCGGCCTGAGCGGTCCGGCCATACTTCAGATCAGCTCCTACTGGCGCGAGGGCGAGCCCATAGTCGCCGCCATGGCCCCGGATCACGACGTGTTCGAGGCGCTGAAGGCCGCCAGGGCGGCGAACGGACGCCAGGCGGTCCACACCGCCCTGGCCCAGATCGTGCCGCGCCGCCTTGCCGAGAGCCTGTGCGCGCGCGAAGGCGTGGCGGGCAATCTGGCCGATCTGTCGGACAAGGCGCTGCGGCGGCTGGACCAGGCGGTCAACGGCTGGACCGTCAAGCCGGTGGGATCCGAAGGCTACCGCACGGCCGAGGTCACCCTGGGCGGGATCGACACCGCCGCCCTGGACCAGCAGACTCTCGCCGTGAAGACCGCGCCGGGCCTCTATTTCATCGGCGAGGCGGTGGACGTCACCGGCTGGCTGGGCGGCTATAATTTCCAGTGGGCCTGGTCGTCGGGCTGGGCCGCCGGCCAGGTCTGCTAGAGCCTGATCCGTTGAGGAGGAACCGCTTCGCGGTTCCGCTGAAACGGTGAATCAGGCTCCAGATTAAAGCGAGAGCATGATCAAGCCGCGCCCTGTGGCGCCACGACGCATGGCGGCGCAGACGCCGACCCCCTAGCTTGGGTTTGCGGAACGGGCCCCTCTGGCGTCGTCGCGGCCGGGTTCCCCTCCCCTGGGCGTGCGATGCGATGTCGGACCGCACGGGTGCATCGACGCGACGGGTCTCCGACCCCTTGCCTTCCCGTCGCGTCGCACCCGATCGTCAACCGACCCGGAGCCCCGCCATGCCCCTTCTGATGTGCCCCAACGACAACAGCCCGATGCAGAGCCTGGATCGGAACGGCGTCCAGTTCGACATGTGCCCGACCTGTCGCGGCGTCTGGCTGGATCGCGGCGAGTTGGAAACCCTGATGGCCTCGGCCGTCGATGAAGGACGCGCCGCCGCCTCCGCCCCCTCGCCGCAGACCCGCCCCTGGAACGCGCCGTCCGACTATGGAGAGGTCAAGGGCTACAGGGACGATCGCCGCCGCGACGACGGCTATCACTACAAGAAGAAGAAGCGCGACAGCATCTTCGACATTTTCGACTGACGCCTAAAGCCGAATCCCGGCGGCCGGCATCAGGGCGTTCAGCGCAGCCGACGCCTCCGGCTCGACGCTCAGGGCGTCCTTGACCTCGGAAGCGCGCAGCATGCGCAGCGCTTCCGTCCGGGCGCGATCGGCGGCCGGTCCCAGAGGCGCCGTTTCGCCGGCCGCCATTCTCAGCAGGACGCCCAGCTTCTGCGTCACGGCGGCCGAGGCGCGGGCGATCTGGCTGATCAGGCCGGCGTCCGCCTCCAGGGTTCCGCCCAAGGTCCCGATCGAGGCGGCGATCTCACGCTCGTCGATCTCTCCCAACTGCACCGCGCGCACCGAGCGCTGCAGCCGCGCCAGAGTGAGCAGTTTCTGCGAGGCGTTTGGACCGCCCGGAGTCGATTGCCGGAGCTCGGCCTCAAGCCTCACCGACTTGACGCAGCCGCTCAGCCATCGCGCCGCAGCCCGCTTGTTGGCGGCGCCGGTCACATTCTCGCAAAGCCGCGTCAGATGTTCGGCCTCGGCCAATACGGTCGCGCACGACTGAACATAGGAGGCGACGAAGTCGGGCGTGACCAGGCTCCTGGACCGATCGACGAAGGCGTTCTGAACCTCCTCCAGGCTCAAAAGCCGACCCGAAGCGGCCGTCAGGGCCATGGCCAGGGTTCGAAGAATATCGATCTCGCCCGCCGGATCAGCGGGGCGCAGGCGGCGGGAACTGGACAGTTCACGCGTTATGAATCGGGCCAAGGCGGCCGACACACGCGGAAAGTCGCCGGCGGCGATCCGGCTGCCGAGCCGGGCTGCGGGGCCGTCCACGGGCGGGGTCAGAAGCCCCGTCCGGGGATCCAGGGCGATCAGCCGCTCCACCTCCTTGGGCGCCACCATACGCACCAGGGCCGCCAGAGTGGCTCCGTGATCCAAGGACGGACCCAGGATGTCCGCCAGATTCGACCGCGTCGCCAGCATCTCCGTCGCAATCTGCTCGACGACGCTCGCGACCAGGGCGCGCGGCGGCCCTTCCGTCGGCGCGCCATCCATCAGATCCATCAGCCGGTCCAGCCGCGCCCGTGCGCCCTGACGATCGGCCAGGGCCTGGGCCGCCACGCCGCCCATGATGAAGGCTCGGTCGGCCGATCCCGACAGGCGATGGGCCACATCGGCGATCGAAAGATCGTCCAGTGACGGAAACTGGCCGCTTCGGCCCGCCTTCATCAGCTGGGAGATCGTGGCGTCGGCCAGCCGCTGGTAGTGGCGCACCATCCCATGCAGATCCTGGCCGCTGGCCTGGCTTTCGGGCACGGCCACCTTCTGAACGGCATGTTGAAGTTCGACGCCCGAGGCGTCCAGCCGTTCCGCCAGATCCGGCCGGTGCAGAAGCTCGAAGGCGGTCACCCCGTGCCGCTTCAGCCAGTCCTCGAGGACGCGGCCGATCAGGGCCCGAGCATGGGGCGCATAGAGTTCCTTGGGCGAGCCGCAGGCGGGACGGGCCGCCGCTTCCGGCTTCTTCTTCGACTTTTCTTCCGGCAGCCCGAGATTCAGAATCGTCAGGCTGTTGAACTCCATCGTCTCGGGGTCCAGCGTCTCCTTGGTGACCCGCACCGCGACCGCCTGTTTGGCCTGAAACTGCTCTTCGGCGGTTTCCAGCGCGGTTTTTCGGTCTTCGGTCGCGATCAGCAGGGCCCAAGCCGCCGGAGCGGTCCTTCGGACATAGACTTCATAATGGATTGGGCCGGCCATGCGACCACCCTAGGCGCCAAGGCTTTAAGGCGGGGTTGCCCGGTAAATTGTCAGTTTTTGACCCATCCGCCTATCGCCGTCGTTGAAACCTGCGGCTTGGCGGCCCATCTGTCTTGGCCCTAATGTAACCGCGATCGAACGGTTACGCTTGCCGTGCGTTCTCGGTTTCGGGAACGGGAAGTTCAGGAGAAGACCCCTTGGCCAATATCACCCTGGTCGACGACGACGAGAACATCGTGACGTCCGTCTCGCTGGCGCTGGAAAGCCATGGCCATAAGATCACCGCCTATCACGACGGCGCATCGGGTCTGGCGGCCTTGGAGAGCACGCCGCCCGATCTGGCCATTCTCGACGTGAAGATGCCGCGCATGGACGGGATGGAGGTTTTGCGCCGGCTGCGCCAGACCTCCCAGCTCCCGGTCATCATGCTGACCTCCAAGGACGAAGAGATCGACGAGATTCTCGGCTTCAACCTCGGCGCCGACGACTATATCCACAAGCCGTTCAGCCAGAGGCTGCTGATCGAGCGGGTCAAGGCCCTGCTGCGCCGCACCGGCGCCGACGGCGTCGAGCCCGAGCCCTCGGCCGAGGTCTCCGGCAAGGCGATAAAGCGCGGCAAGCTGAGCATGGACCCGGCCCGCCACGAATCGACCTGGGACGGCAAGCCGGTGAAGCTGACCGTCACGGAATTTCTACTGCTTCAGGCCCTGGCCCAGCGCCCCGGCTTCGTGAAGAGCCGCGACAATCTGATGGACGCGGCCTATGACGACCAAGTCTATGTCGATGACCGCACCATCGACAGCCACGTGAAGCGGATGCGCAAGAAGTTCCGCGCCGTGGACCCCGAGTTCGACGCGATCGAGACCCTGTATGGCGTCGGCTACCGATACCGCGAAAGCTGATCTTCCCGGCCGCGAGACCGAGGAAGAGCCTCATCGACGGCCGCTGTTCCGCTTCGGCGGCTCGCGGCTCGGCGGCTTCATCCTCGCCCTCAACCTGCTGAGCCTGCTGATCCTGTTCGGCGGCGCCCTCCTGCTCAATGAATGGAGCAAGGGGTTGATTCAGGCGCGCCAGGAATCGCTGAAGGTCCAGGCCGAACTGCTCGGCAATGTGCTGGGGCAGCTCAGCATCACGCGAGGCGAGCCCACCCCGGAGCTGGACGTCGGCGAGGCGGCCCGCTGGCTGCGCGACAACTTCGTGCCCGAGGGGCAGCGGGTGCGCCTGTACGACATCAACGGCCTGCAGGTCATCGACAGCTATCAGGTCACCGAAAACATCCCCGGCCAGGCCTTGCCGCCCGCCCGCCCGGCGGGCTCCAAAGCGCCCGGCGATCTGGCGCGCGTCAACGCGCGTCGGGCCGAACAGAAGGACGCGGCGGAGCGCGAGGTGACGGCCGAGGTGGAGCTGGCACTGGCCGGCGCGCCCCAGACCACGCTCCGGCGCAATGAGTCGGGCGATCGCGTCGTCTCCGTCTCCATTCCAATCCGACATGTGCGTCAGGTCTTGGGGGTGCTGACGCTTGAGGCCGGCAATGTCGATGAGATCCTCGGCGCCCAGAGGCGCGCCCTGGTGCCCTTCGCCCTGGTGGCCCTGGGGGTGAATCTCCTGGCCTCCCTGCTGCTGCATCTGTTCGTGGCGCGACCGATCATGCGGCTTTCGGCGGCAGCGGACGGGGTCAAGCTGCAACGGGCCCGATCCATCTCTCTTCCCGATCTGGAAGACCGCAAGGATGAGATCGGCGACCTGGCCCGGTCGCTGGAATCGATGACCGACACCCTGTCCACGCGGATGGACGCGATCGAACGGTTCGCCGCTGACGTGTCGCACGAGATCAAGAACCCCCTGACCTCGATCCGCTCGGCCCTGGAGACCCTGCCCCTGGTGAAGACGGACGCTCAGCGCGAAAAACTGACCGCCCTGCTGCAGCAGGACGTGCGGCGCCTGGATCGGCTGATCACCGACATATCCAACGCCTCGCGGCTGGATGCGGAACTGTCGCGCGATCGGCCCCGCCCCATCGCCCTGAACACCCTGCTGAGCGACATCGTCAACGTCTATGAGACGACGGCCAAGCCCGGCGACATTCCGGTCCTGTATGATCCGCCGGCTCAGGCGCTGCGGGTGGTGGGGCGCGACGGGCCTCTGGGCCAGGTCTTCCGCAATCTGATCGACAACGCCCGCTCCTTCAGTCCGGCCGACGGATCGGTGCGCGTGACCCTGGAAGAGACGGAGGGCGAGCTGCCGATCCGGATCCGCATTGAGGATCAGGGGCCGGGGGTGCCGCCCGAAAATCTCGAGACGGTATTCGAACGCTTCTACACCTCGCGACCCAAGGGCGCGGCCTTCGGATCGAACTCAGGTCTGGGCCTGTCCATCGTCCGCCAGATCGTCGAGGCGCACGGGGGGCGCGCCTGGGCGGAGAATATGACCGAGGGCGACCGCATCCTGGGCGCCCGCTTCGTGGTGGCCCTGCCGGCGAACGGCCGCCGGCCGTGACCGGGGCCGCCCCCATCCACGCGACCACGGTGGCCCGGCGCGGACCGGGCGAGGGCGTGTGGCGGGCGGTGATGATCCTGGGACCCTCAGGCGCCGGAAAAAGCGATCTGGCGCTGCGGCTGATCGGACGCGGTTGGCGACTGGTCAGCGACGACTATACTCGGGTCTGGGCCTCGGACGGAGCGCTTTACGCAACGGCGCCCCAGTCGATCGCCGGCCGGATCGAGGCGCGCGGGGTCGGAATCGTGTCCGCCAGAACACGTTGGATCGCCCGTGTCGTCATGGCCGTCGCCTGCGCGCCCGAGGCGGTCGAACGCCTGCCCGAGACGCAAACCCGCCGGTTCGCGGGGGTGGATCTGCCGCTCCTGGCGCTGGACCCCCGCCCCCCGTCCGCCGTCGAGATGGTCGCAGTCGCGCTCGGAACGCTTTGAACCGGCGCGCAACGAGTCTATGACACGGCCCTTGCGGTCCCGAGGTGGGCGCGTCCGGCCTCCCTGTCGGACAGGGAGAGGTCCGGGGATGGTTCGGGGGATGCGAGTGACGTTCTCATGATTGGCCTTGTTATCGTCACCCACGGGGGACTGGCCTCGGAGTTTCTTTCGGCGATGGAGCATGTGGTCGGCCCGCAGCGCGGGGTGGCGGCCATCTGCATCGGGCCCGAAGACGACATGGAGCGCCGTCGGCGCGACATCGTCGACGCCGCTGCCGCCGTGGACGACGGCGACGGCGTCATCCTGCTGACCGACATGTTCGGGGGCACGCCGTCCAATCTGGCGATTTCGGTGATGGAACAGACCCATGCCGAGGTCATCGCCGGGCTGAACCTGCCCATGCTGATCAAACTGGCCAGCGTGCGCGGGCGCGAGACGCTGGAGGCCTGTGTGGCCCATGCCCAGGACGCCGGTCGCAAATACATCTCCGTCGCGTCCTGGGTGCTTGCAGGCGAGAAATGAGCGTCACCGCCACACTGGACATCTGCAATGCGCGGGGGCTGCACGCCCGCGCCTCGGCCAAGTTCGTCAAGCTGGCGTCCAGCTTCGACAGCGAGATCCATGTCTCGCGCGACGGCGTCACCGTGGACGCCCGGTCGATCATGGGCCTGCTGATGCTGGGCGCCGGGATCGGCTGCCAGATCGAGGTCTCAGCCGAAGGCTCCGACGCCCAGGAGGCGATCGAGGCCCTGACGGACCTCGTCGCCCGCAAGTTCGACGAGGATCAGTAGAACCAGCGGGTCCTAGAGCCCCAGGGCGCGGCGGATGTCGCGCCAGTCCACATATTTGAAATTCTGGGTCCCGACGTCGTTCACATCGTCCTGGATCACCACCACGCCTTCGGGGAAGGGGCCGACTGCGCCGCCGGCGGCGGCCAGGCCGTCGGTGCCGGTGATCCCGTCCACCGCCCCGTCCACGACCTTGAACCGGCCCTTGTATTCGGGCGCCGCGCCGTCGATGCGCCAGACGGGGAAGGTCGAATCGCCCTGGCTGGAGGCGATCAGATAGCGTTTGTCGCCATCGGCCAGGGTCGTCAGCCCTTCGGCGTCGGCGACAAGGCGGTCCTTGGCGATCGGCTGGACCAGCGTGCGTGCGGCGCCCGTCGCCGGATTGAGGCCATAGCGCCACAGGCCGACGTTCTCTTCGTTAATATAGAGGGCGTCGGTCGCCTCGTCGGCGGCGCAGCCTTCGGAGATCGAACCGATCTCGGCCCGGCGCACCTCGCGCGACGCCGGACGGCCGGCGGCGTCCACGCTCAGGATGAACTGGCGCAGCTCGCCCTCATGCCCGACCAGGATCGCATGGACCTCATCGCCCCGACGCGCGAAGCAGAAACCATAGGGTTCGACCACGTCCGTAGCGATGGCGCCCCAGGGCCGCACGCGGTTGTCGCCGGTTCCCGCCGGGTCGAACAGATACAGAGACACCCCCGTCTTGCCCGGCGTGCGGTCGCTGGCGCCCAGGACGATCTGCGGACGGCCCTCGACGGTCAGACCATCGACCAGATCGACGTTGTTCAGCAGGCCCTCCGGCAGGAATTGCAGGATCCGCCCGTCGAGGCCGTAGATGTAAAGACCCGACTTCTTGTCCGTGCCGGCGACGAAACCGAGCGTGGTCTGGCCCCCGACCGTCACCGGGGTTGACGACGCCCAGACGGCCGGGTCGTCGGCGGCGTCCTGGCCCGCCGTGCCGACCGAGGGGGTCTCCAGCACCGCCTGAACCTCCGCCCCCGGCCCCACGAAGCCTTCGCCTTCGCCCTGGAAATCCACCTCATGGGTCGCGCAAGCCGCGAGCAGGAGTGCGGAGATCGAGATCCCGGACCAAACGGCGCCTTGATTGACCTTCATGATATCCCCCTAAGGAATGAGAAGCGCCTGATCCGCAAGACGCCGCACGGCGTCAACGGCGAATGAGTGACGTTTTCGAGACGACAGAACGATGATTCGCCAGCTTACTGACGATTTGTCACACCAGCGACGCCGAACCGATCCGCAAGCGTCGCTGAACCGTCGCGATCCTTTCGCCGCTCGGCGCTAAGCGCGGCTGTATTCGTCGGGATTGAACCCGGCATTGGGGACATCGTCATGAAATTCCATCTCCTCGCGGGCGCCTCGCTCGCGTCGCTCGCCGCTGTGACCGCCGCCCTGCCGGCTCACGCCTATGAGAGCTCCGCCCTGGCCGCCTCGGTCGCCGTCGCCGGCGAAGTGGTTCACGGACGGGTCACCAACGCCGCCGGCGACGCCCTCCCGGGTGCGGAGGTGGTCGTTCGCGCTACCGGCCAACGCGCCGTGACCAACACCCAGGGCGAGTTCGACCTGGTTCTGCCGACCGGTACGGCGGTTCTGGACGTGCGCTACATCGGCCAGCCCTCGGCCAGCCAGACCGTCAATGTGGTTCAAGGTGGAACCGAAGTCGCCATCGCCCTTGGCGCGGCCGAGGCCGCCACGGTCAGCGACGTGATCGTCACCGGCGTCATCACCGACGGCGTGGCCCGTTCGCTGAACCAGCAGAAGAACGCCGACGGCACCATCAACGTCCTGTCGGCCGACGCCATCGGCCGCTACCCCGACCCCAACGTCGCCGAGTCCCTGCAGCGCGTCCAAGGCATCGCCATCCAGCGCGACCAGGGCGAAGGCCGCTACATCAATGTCCGCGGCGCGCCGTCCAGCTTCACCGCCATCTCGGTGGACGGGGTGGCCGTCCCCGCCGTGTCGCCGTCGACCCGCGCGGTCGATCTCGACACCCTGCCGT
The DNA here is from genome assembly GCF_009394735.1 of Brevundimonas sp. Bb-A. NCBI lineage: Bacteria > Pseudomonadati > Pseudomonadota > Alphaproteobacteria > Caulobacterales > Caulobacteraceae > Brevundimonas > Brevundimonas sp. Bb-A. The sequence continues at coordinate 537,469 of NZ_CP045456.1, forward strand.
CGGACATCGTCTCGACCGTCGAGGTCTCCAAGACCCTGCGCCCCAGCCAGGACGCGGATTCCATCGCCGGCGCCGTGGACATCAAGACGCGCTCGCCCTTCGACAAGCGCCGCCTGGCGCTCAGCGGTTACGCGGGCGGCAGCTACAATGATTACGGCGGCGAGGACTATCGCGGCGGCCTGACGGCTTCCAACGTCTTCGGCCCGAACCAAACCTTCGGCGCCCTGGTGTCGTTGAGCTATTCCGAAACCAACCGCCGTCCCGACAACGTCGAGAACGGATGGGTGCTGATCAACCGCAACCCCGCGCAGGGCGGCGGCCAGATCTGGGGTCTCGAGAACACCCTGTTCAAGGACTACGAGACCGAGCGCACCCGCAAGGCGGTGACGGGCGCCCTGGAATGGCGTCCCAGCGAGGCGACCCGCGTCTGGCTGAAGGGCTCCTACGCCCAGTTCCGCGACGACGAGTTCCGCAACACGCTGAACTTCACCTACAGCGACGGCACGCTGCAACCGGGATCGACCGACACCAGCGCCACCTTCAACAACGCCCGCATCTACAAGCAACTGCGTCACCGCACGCAAGAGAACGACATCTCCACCGTGCAGTTGGGCGGCCAGCGGACGTTCGGCAACGGGGCGGTCTGGGACGCCGTCCTGTCGTTCGCCGACAGCGAGCAGACCTATCCGCACCGTGACGAACTGGTCTATCGCTCGGACCCGGTGCCGACGATGTTTTACAACACGGCCGACCACTATCAGCCGACCTATTCGGTCTTCACCGACCCGACCGGCTTCTACCTGAACTCCAACAACTATAAATTCCGCGAAAACACCTTCCGGTCCAACTCGACCGAACAGGACGACGTCGCCTTCAAGACCAACTTCGAACTGCCCACGATCATCGGCGGACGAGAAGTCGAGCTCAAGTTCGGCGCCAAGTACAGCGCACGCGAAGTGACGGCCGATGAGGAGCGTTTCCGCGACCGCTCCGCCGCCGCAAATCCGGGTACCCTGGCTTCGCTGCTCAGCGATCGTCCGTCGCAGAACTACGACTATAACCTCGGCTTCAAATTCGACGCCGGTTTGGTGACGGACTATTTCGACCGGGTTCGGGCTGGCTCGACCAACCCGGATTCGGCCGCTGGCGTGCGCCGCATTCCCCAGTCGATCACCGCCGACTACACCGCCAAGGAAGACATCCTGGCGGGCTACGCTCAGGCCAGGTTCGACCTCGGCGCGACCGATGTCCTCGTGGGTCTGCGCGTCGAGAAGACGGACTTCGAAGGGTCGGCGACCAGCGTCGCCCTGTCGGGCGCCCAGACCCCGGTCACGGTCGATCGCGATCAGACGGACTTCTTCCCCAATCTGACGCTGCGCCACAGCTTCAGCGATCAGCTGATCGGACGGTTCGCCCTGACCCGCGCCATCTCGCGTCCGGACTATACGGACATCGTCCCGCGCGTTCTGGAAACGACCGACAGCGGCCGCACGACCGTGACGCGGGGCAATCCCGATCTGAAGCCGACCCTGTCGAACAACGTCGATCTGGGTCTGGAATACTATCTGCGTCCTCTGGGCGTGATCTCGGCCAACGCCTTCTACAAGGACCTGTCCAACTACCGCTTCACCCTGGTGACGGACAATGTGCCCTACGTCACCCCGACCAGCACGGTCGCCCAGGTGACCGAGGCCCGCAACGCTCGCGACGGCCACATCGCCGGCGTCGAGTTCAACTGGCAGCAGACGTTCGACTTCCTGCCGAGCTGGGCGTCCGGCTTCGGCGTCTTCGCCAACTACACCCTGACGGATGCGGAAATCAAAACCAGCCGCGCCTTCGCCGGCCGTGACACCTTCGCCCTGCCGGGTCAGTCGGACGAAACCTACAACGCCGCTCTCTTCTATGAGCGGTACGGGTTCAGCGCGCGGATCTCCTACACCCACCGCGGGGACTTCCTGGAGGCGATCGACGCGACCAATCCGGGCAAGGATCTGTATGTCGAAGGTCGCGGTCAGCTGGACTTCACCACCAGCTACGACTTCGGCAACGGCGTCGAAGTGTTCGGCGAGGCCAAGAACCTCACCGACTCGGCGGGCGTCCGCTACTACGGGGTCAAGGAAAGGACCTACGAGTACGAGAAGTTCGGCTACAACGTCTTCTTCGGCGTTCGCTTCAAACTGTAAGGCTCAGCCGAGCCGCGAATAGAAGGGGCCGGGCGGCGACGTCCGGCCCCTTTTTCGTTGGGGCTGAGAGGGTTGGAACGGCTTGACGACGCCCGTCGCGATGTCGTGTGGTTAACCCGCTAAGTCTCCGCTTCACCGGTTCGCCTTTTGCACGGGGACGCCGATGCGGGGGATGTGAGCCCCAAATTGAAACGGATCGACTGATGTTCCTCGAAGGCGAGGTCAACTGGACCCTGGTGCTTGGACTCCTGGCGGGCTTCGGCAATGTCGCGGCGGTCATCGCCATCTGGTTCGCCATCGCCAACCGGGTGCGCCACGCCAGCGCGACGGATCAGCTGGACATCGTTCAGAAGGTGGCGGAATCCTCGGATCGTCGCCTGTTCGAAACCCTGAACGCCGTGCCCGTCGCCATGGTCGAGACGGACCAGACGGGCAAGTTCGTCTTCGCCAACCGCGCTGCACATCAGTTGCTGGGCCGTCGCGACGCCGAACTCCTGGGGCTGCGATTCCATTCCGCCACCTGGGGCATCACCTTTCCGGACGGCAAGACCGTGCCGCCCGACCTCCTTCCCAGCGCACGGGCCCTGCGGGGCCAGACGGTGCGCGGCTTTCAGCACCTGATGGTCAATGCGGCGACCCGCAAGAAGATGCTGGTTTCGGTGACGGCCATGCCGATCGAGAACGAGCACGGCCAGATCACGGGCTCGATCGCCGCCATTGTCGAGACGGACGTCCTGACCACCCCGGCGATCGAACCGATGACGCCTCCGCCGGCGCCCCCGGCCGCGCCCTCCGCGCGCCCGGCGGGACCGAGCCTGTCCGACCGCGTCTTCGACGCCGCCTCCAGCGCCCTGGTGGTGGTCGGGCCCGACGGCGCGATCCGCCAGGCCAACCGCGCCGCCCTGGTCATGCTGGGCCGCAGCGAGGGCGTGGCCGGGGCCGATTTCGCCGACCTGTTCCTGCCGCCCGACCGCCGGGTCGAGGCTCGCCAGACCCTCAGAGCCGTTCTGACCGCTCCGAGCGAGGATATCCCTCCGATAGAGACGATCGACGCCGAGGGCGCGGCGATCCGCTGGACCCTCCTGCCTCTGACCGACGAGGCGGACGCTGCGGATGCCATCCTTCTGGCCGGCTCGCCCGTGTCCGAGGCCCAGGATACGGCCCCGGCTGCGCCCGCCCTCGCCGAGGCAAACGACGATGCGGCCGCCTCCGACGCGGTCGCCGCCGCCCTTACCGCCGCCCAGGCCGAATTCTCCCGCCGTCAGGAGGCCCAGGCGCTCGCCCATGAAAAGGCGCTGGCCCAGGCGGAAAAGGCGGAGCGCGATCTGCGTGAGGCCTTGGAGGCCGAACGCCGCATGGCCAATGTCGGCCGTTTGGCGGGCGGGGTGACGCAGGATTTCGCCGCCCTGCTGAACGTCATGACCTCCGCCCTGGACATGCTGTTGCGCCACTCCGACGATCCTGACCGCGTCCGCCGGCTGGGCCAGGCGGCCCTGACGGCGGGGCGACGCGGCGAACAGATGACCCGCCGGCTGAGCGCCTTCTCCCAGGACGAGGACCGCACCCTGCTGCGCCGCCTGGACCTGGGCGTCCTGTTGGCGGGGCTGGAGGGCCGGCTGCGCCAGATCGCCGGACCGGGCGTCGATCTGATGATCGAGACCCCGAACCAGCCCGCGCCGGCGCGGGTCGATCCCGTCGCATTCGAGGCGGCGGTCATCGCCCTGACCCGCAATGCGGTCGAGGCCTCGAACGGCGCCGGATCGGTCGCCGTTCGTCTGGCGATCGCCTCGGCCGGCGACCTGCGGCTCAGCGTGCGCGACTCCGGCCCCGGCATGGATTCGGACACTCTGCGTCGCGCGCCCGAACCCTTTTTCACCACCCGAAGCGACGCGGCGGGGCTGGGTCTGTCTCAGGCCTTCGCCTTCGCCCGACAGGCGTCCGGCGCCCTGACCGTGGAGAGCGCCCCGGGCGAGGGGGCTGAGGTGGCCATCACCCTGCCGCTGGATTTGACGCCTGAAGGCGCCGCCGACGCCCCGCCCGAGCCGTCGCCGCAGGAGCAGACCAAGGCAGAGCCGGTCGTCTGAGCCCCTGCAAAGGTCGATTCCGCGCCCCATATGATGCGCGGCGGTTGACCCGTGCGGGGTCGGCGCTAGTGTCCGCGCGCTTTTCCCGCGCGCCAGAAGACCAGAGGATATCATGGCCGAAGCCCCCGCTCCCTACGACGTCGTCATCATCGGCGGGGGGCCCGGCGGCTATAACGCCGCCATCCGCGCCGGCCAGCTGGGCCTGAAGGTCGCCTGCGTCGAGATGCGCGCCACCCTGGGGGGCACCTGCCTGAACGTCGGCTGCATGCCGTCCAAGGCCCTGCTCCACGCCTCGGAAATGTTCGACGCCGCCAACAGCGAGTTCGCCAAGATCGGCATCGAGGTCCAGCCCAAGCTGAACCTGGGCCAGATGCACAAGTCCAAGGACGACAGCGTCACCGCCCTGACCAAGGGGATCGAGTTCCTGTTCAAGAAGAACAAGGCCGACTGGATCAAGGGCAAGGGCAAGATCGTCGGAAAGGGCAAGGTCGAGGTGACCGCCGCCGACGGCTCGGTCCAGACGGTGGAGGCCAAGAACATCGTGATCGCCACCGGCTCGGAGCCCACTCCGCTGCCGGGCGTCGCCTTTGAAGCGGGCAAGGTGATCGATTCCACCGGCGCCCTGTCCCTGCCGGCCGTGCCCAAGAAGCTGATTGTGGTCGGCGCCGGCATCATCGGCCTGGAGCTGGGTTCGGTCTGGCGCCGCCTGGGCGCCGAGGTGACGGTGGTCGAGTTCCTGGACCGCATCACCCCCGGCATGGACACCGAGGTCGCCACCGCCTTCCAGCGCACCCTGACCAAACAGGGCATGGCGTTCAAACTGGGCGCCAAGGTCACGGCCGCCAAGTCGGGCAAGGACGGGGTCGAGCTGACGGTCGAGCCCTCGGCCGGCGGCGCCGCCGAAACCCTGAAGGGCGACGTCGTCCTGGTCGCCATCGGCCGCCGGCCCTATACGGACGGCCTGGGTCTGGAGACCATCGGCGTCACGCCGGACAAGCGCGGCTTCATCGACCATGATCACTTCAAGGTCGCCGACGGCGTCTGGGTGATCGGCGACGTGACCCATGGCCCGATGCTGGCGCACAAGGCGGAGGAAGACGCCGTCGCCGTGATCGACACCATCGCCGGCAAATACGGCCACGTCGACTACGCCCTGGTGCCCAGCGTGGTCTACACCTTCCCCGAAGTCGCCTGGGTCGGTCAGACCGAGGATCAGCTGAAGGCCGCAGGCGTCGCCTACAAGAAGGGCAAATTCCCCTTCACCGCCAACAGCCGCGCCAAGATCAACCACGAGACCGACGGCTTCGTTAAGGTTCTGGCCGACGCCGCCACCGACAAGGTTCTGGGCGTCCACATCATGGGCCCCCAGGCCGGCGAAATGATCCACGAAGCCGCCGTCACCATGAGCTTCGGCGGCGCCTCGGAAGACATCGCCCGCACCTGCCACGCCCACCCCACCCGTTCGGAAGCCGTCCGTCAGGCGGCCATGGACGTCGAAGGCTGGATGATGCAGGCCTGATCCGGCCCCCGTCGACCTGTCAGTCGATGTGACAAGGCCCGCCCGGAGGATTCGGGCGGGCCTTTCATTTGCGCCTGTTCGATCCCGCTCAGGCGGCCCAGACCGTCCGTTCGTCCTGAGCGTCGCCGTATGGCGCCCCGTCGCCCAGACGGAAGCGCGACACCAGTTCGGCCAGCCGTTCCGCCTCCTGGCTGAGCGCCTGGTTGGCGGCGGTGGTCTGTTGGACCATGGCGGCGTTCTGCTGGGTGGTCTGGTCCATCTGGTTGACGGCCGTATTGACCTCGGCCAGCCCCTCGGCCTGCGCCTTGGCCGAGGCGGCGATCTCGCCGGCCAGCTGGTTGATTTCGGCCACCTGGCCGATCAAGGCGGTCAGGGCCGCACCGGTCTGGGACACCAGTCGAGCGCCCTCGCCGACGCTGGCGCTGGAGGCGGCGATCAGACCCTTGATCTCGCGCGCGGCCCCCGCCGACCTCTGGGCCAGGGCGCGAACCTCTGAGGCCACCACCGCGAAACCGCGACCGGCCTCGCCCGCCCGCGCCGCCTCGACCCCGGCGTTCAGGGCCAGGAGATTGGTCTGGAAGGCGATTTCGTCGATCACCCCGATGATTTCCCCGATCCGACCCGAGGTCGCCTCGATCTCGCCCATGGCGGTTGTGGTCTCGGCGATGATCTGCTCTCGCGTCGCGGCGCCGCTCCGGGCCTCGGCGGTGATGTCGGCGGCGGACCGGGCGCCTTGCGCAGTCTTGCGCACCGTGACCGTGATCTGGTCCAGAGCGGCGGCGGTCTGTTCCAGGGCGGCGGCCTGTCTTTCGGTGCGGCGCGACAGGTCGTCGGTCGCGGTCGTCACCTCCGATGTTCCCGCCCGCATCGCCTCAACCAGGTCTACGATGTCGGCCATGGTCGCCGCCAGCGTGTCCACGGCGGCGTTATAGTCGTCCTTCAGCTTGCGGCTGCGCTCGGCGAAGTCTGCGGTGATCCGATGGCTCAGATCTCCGCGCGCCAGGGCCGCCAGACCTTGCCCGAGCGCCTCCGCCACCAGGGCGTCTTCCTCAGCTAGACGGTCCCGTTCCGCTTCTCCCGCCTCTTGCGTCGCGCGGGCGGCCTCACGCATGGCCTCGGTCTCGGCTTCCGCGGCCTTCTGGCGCACCGCAGCGTCGCGGAAGGCGGCGACGGCGCGGGCCATCTGGCCGATGTCGTCTTCACGCATGGCCCAGGGCGTGTCGAAGTCGGTTCGGCCCTGGCGCAGGGCTTCCATCCGCTCGCACAGAGCCTTGAGAGGCGAAAACATCCGGCGGGAAACGATCAGACACAGCCCGACCCCCAGCAGGGCGGCGGCCAAGCCGCACACGAACAGGGCGATCATCACCTGGTTCACCGAGGCCATGAAGTCCGCCTTGGGGATGCCGACATACAGCACGCCGATGGTCTGGCCGGCCCTGGTCTTGATCGGGTCGTAGGCGACGAAATAAGGCTTGCCCAGAATGTCGGCCTGGCCTCGATAGGGCTCGCCCGCCTTCAGCACCGCATCATAGACGGGGCCGGGCTTCAACCGAGTGCCGACGGCGCGCGAGCCGTCGTCCTTGACCACATTGGTGGTCACGCGCAGATCGTTCAGAAAGACGGTGGCCGTACCCCCGACCAGGGTCTTGATCCGGTCCACCGGCTCGACGAAGTCGTTCATCGGCGTCGATCCGACATACAGCCTGCCGTCGCGCGCGGTGAAGCCGTCGCCGTAATCGGCCAGCACGTCCCAGGCGACCCGCATATTGGCCTCCTGACGCTCGGCGGCCTGGGCCTCAGCGTCGCGGGTCAGCAGGACCGCAGCGACGGCCGTCAGCACCAGGGTCAGGACGCCCAGGGCCGTAATGACCATCAAGGCCGTCTTGCCGGAAAGGGAAAGCGCGCTGGGCTTCATGGCCGATCCTCAGCGATTCGGTCTGGCGGACCACGACTGTTACCGAACAGGGTCTAGATTTCTATCCCTGGCAAGGGCCGACCTTGTCAGTCAGCCAGGCTCTTCAACCTGTAGAGGGTCTCCAGAGCCTCGCGCGGCGTCAGGGCGTCGGGGTCCACCGCCTGCAAGGCCGCCTCCAGCCTGGAGGGCGCGCGCGCCGGCTCCGGCTCGGCCACGGCGAACAGCGGCAGGTCGTCCAGGCGGGCCGCAGCGGCCTTCTCCCCTTCCAGCCGCTCCAGCACCGCCTTGGCCCGCGCCACCACCGCGGCCGGCGCCCCGGCCAGCTTGGCCACCTGAACGCCGTAGGACCGGTCCGCCGCGCCCGGCGCCGCCTCGTGCAGAAAGACCAGGTCGCCGTTCCATTCCTTGGCCGTCATGGACAGGTTGCAGACGTGGTCCAGCCGCGTCTCCAACTGGGCCAGCTCATGATAGTGGGTGGCGAACAGGGTGCGGGCGCGATTGACGTCGTGCAGGGCCTCGGCCGTGGCCCAGGCGATGGCCAGGCCGTCATAGGTGGCCGTGCCGCGGCCGATCTCGTCCAGAACCACGAAGCTGCGCGGCGTGGCCTGGGTCAGGATGGCGGCGGTCTCGACCATCTCCATCATGAAGGTGGACCGGCCCCGCGCCAGGTCGTCGCCGGCGCCGACGCGGCTGAACAGCCGGTCGACCACGCCCAGACGCATGGCGCGCGCCGGTACGAAGGCCCCGGCCTGGGCCAGGATCACCAGAAGGGCGTTCTGGCGCAGGAAGGTCGACTTACCGGCCATGTTCGGCCCGGTGACGATAGCCAGGCGGGCGCAGTCCGATCCAGACCCGTCCAGGCGGGCGTTGTTGGGCGTATAGGGATCGCCGGCCGCCTTGACCGCCGCCTCGACCACCGGATGCCGCCCGGCCTCGACCGAGAAGACCAGACTGTCGTCCACCACCGGCCGAGTCGCCCCGGCCTCCTGGGCCCATTCCGCCAGGGCCGCATGGGCGTCCAGCTCGGCCAGAGCCTCCGCGACCGCCTGCAGCGGCTGGGCCAGGCGGGCGACTTCGCGCCGCCAGCCCTCGAAGGTCTCGGCCTCGATGGCCAGGGCGCGGTGACCGGCCTGGCTGATCCGGGCGTCCAGCTCCGACAGTTCGACCGTGGTGAACCGTACCTGGCTGGCCAGGGTCTGACGGTGGATGAAGGGACTGTCCGGCCCGGCCCGCAACAGACCCTCCGCCGCCTTGGCCGAGGTCTCCAGGAAATAGCCCAGGACGGCGTTGTGCTTGACCTTGAAGGGCACGCCGGACTCGGCGACCGCCCGCGCCTCCAGATCGGCCACCACCCGGCGGCTGTCGTCGCGCAGGGTGCGGGCGGCGTCCAGTTCGGGGCGATAGTCGGGGCGCACGAAGCCGCCGTCGCGGGCCAGATGCGACGGCTCGTCCACCAGGCCGTCGATCAGATCGGCCTTCAGCCGCGACACCTCGGGCGACAGGTTCAGTCGGTCCAGGGCCAGGGCGATGCGGCGCGGCCGGCCGGTAAGCGGGTCCACCTGACCGATGAACAGGCCCGCGATCCCCTCGGCGACGGACAGGCCCACGCGCACCGCCGCCAGGTCGCGCGGACCGCCGCGCCCCAAGGCCAGCCGTCCGACCGCCCGCGCCACATCGGCCGACGCCTTCAGACCGTCGCGGAGGTCGCGCCGCAGATCGCGCCGCTCCAGCAGCCATTCGACGGCGTCCAGCTGTTCATTGATCGCCAGGGGGTCGCGCAGCGGTCGGGCGATCCGTTCCGCCAGGGCCCGGGCCCCGCCCGAGGTGACGGTGCGGTCGATACAGGCCAAGAGCGAGCCTTCACGTTCGCCCCTCTGCGTTCGGTCGATCTCCAGACTGGCGCGGGTCGCCGGGTCGATGGCCAGAAACCCGCTCTCGCCCAGACGGCGGGGCGGGGCCAGGGCCGGAACCTTGCCGGCCTGGGTCGTCTCCAGATAGGCGGCGATCAGGCCGAGCGCCGAGACCTCGGCCTCCTCGAAGGCGCCGAATCCGTCCAGGGCCGCAACCCCGTACAGCCGCTCGACCCGCGTCCGCGCCGCCTGGGGCTCGGCGATGGCCGAGGCCAGGGCCTGAACCACGCCGCCGGACCCGTCCAGGGCGTCCCGCGTCGTCGGGTCGGAATAGATCCGGTCAGTGACCAGAACCTCGGACGGGCGGAAGGCGGCCAGCGTCGCCCCGAGATCCTCCAGCGCACAGGCGACGCTGTCCACCGCGCCGGAAGACAGTTCGACCACCGCCACGGCCGCCCGACCCTTGCGCACCGCTGCGGCGGCCAGCCGGTTGGCGCCGCGCGCATCCAGCAGACTGTCCTCGGTCAGGGTGCCGGGCGTCACCACCCGCACCACGCCGCGCTGGACCACGGCCTTGCCGCCGCGCTTCTTGGCCTCGGCCGGGTCTTCCAGCTGTTCGCAGATGGCCACCTTGTGACCCAGGCGGATCAGCCGGGCCAGATAGCCCTCCATGGCGTGGACCGGCACCCCGGCCATGGGGATGTCCTCGCCCTGGTGCTTGCCCCGCCTGGTCAGGGTGATGCCGAGCGCCGCCGCCGCCACCTCGGCGTCCTTGAAGAACAGCTCGTAGAAGTCGCCCATGCGGAAGAACAGGATGGCGTCCGGCTGTCCGGCCTTGGCCGTCAGATACTGGGCCATGAAGGGCGTGGCGCCCTCCAGAGAGGCGGCGATGTCAGGCGGGTGAGAGACAGGGGCGTTCATGTTGCGACAGGGTGACGGATCGCGTCCTGGCGCTCAAGCCCGTTGACCGGCTCTTGCACAGGCTTGTCGCCCCTGCGATAGGCCGGATCAGGCGGTTAAGGGAACACGGTGAGACACCGTGGCTGTGCCCGCAACTGTAGGCGGCGAGAGCGTCGTCCGTCCGGGGTCTAGACCTCGGCGCCACTGGGTGACTGGGAAGGCGAGGACGGCGGTTTATGACCCGCAAGCCAGGAGACCTGGCCGCCGACGTCGCTCGCTCCTGTCCGGGACCAGACAGAGGCGCGGTTTCTCCGTGGAAGCGACCCGATCTTGCGTCGTCCCGGCCTCGCGGCCGGGCGGATCGGCTCGCTGGTCACGACCCTGCGCGCGCATTCGCCGGGCCGATACGGGGACATCGCTCACAATGAAGCGCTCCATTCTTTCATCGACGGCGGCCATGGCCGCCGTCATCGCCGCACCCGCTTTCGCCGATGAGGCGACCCAGCTGGACGAGGTCGTGGTCACCGCCACCCGCCTGCCCGCCATCGTCGCCGAGACGCCCGGCGCCCGGGTCATCGATTCTAGGATCATCGAGCAACGCGGCGCCGTCTTCGCCGCCGACATCCTGTCCGACGTGCCTGGCCTGTCGGTGACGCGAACGGGGGCCTTCGGCGGGATCGCCCAGGTCCGCATGCGCGGCGCGACGCCGGGCAAGACCCTGGTGCTGGTGGACGGGGCGCCGATCAATGATGCGGCCGAACCGAACGGCGCCTATGACTTCTCCAGCTTCGAACTGGCCGACATCGACCGGATCGAGGTGCTCAGTGGTCCGCAGTCGTCCCTGTGGGGATCGGACGCCATCGGCGGGGTGATTTCCTTCACCACGCGCGAAATCGATGGCGTTCGCGCCGAGGCCGAGGCCGGCAGCTTCGACACGGCGCGCGGTCGTCTGTCGGCCGGCGTCGCCAATGAGACCTACGCCTTCAGCGCCTATGTCTCGCGCTTCCAGACCGACGGGATTTCCGCGGCGGACAAGGCGGACGGCAATCCCGAGACCGACGGCTTTCGCAGCACGACCCTGGGCGCCAAGGGCCGCTATGTCCTGTCCGACGCCGTCAAGATCGACGGCGCCGTGCGCTGGAACGACAGCCACGCCGACATCGACGGCTTCCCGGCGCCCGACTATGTGCTGGCCGACACCGGCGACGCCCAGGACAGCGAACAGTGGTCGGGCTTCGGTCGGGTGACGGCCCAGGCTCTGGGTCTGACGCATCAGTTCAGCATTTCGGCCTCGGAGCTGGAGCGCACCTCCTACAGCGACGGCACGCCCTTGACCTTCAACGGCGACCGCCAAGCCTATCGCTGGCAGGCGGACGGCGAAACCCGAGGCGTCGACTACGCTTTCGGGATCGAGCGCAACGAGGCGTCAGCCAACCTGTACTCGGGCCTGTCGCGCGACCTGGCGATCACCTCGGCGTTCGGCATGGCGCAAGCGGACCTGGGCGCCCTGAACCTGACCGGCGGTTTGCGCTATGACGACACGGACGACTTCGGCTCCAAGACCACGGGGCGGATTTCGGCGGCCTATGATCTGGCCGGCGGCTTCATTCTGTCGGGCGCCTATGGCACGGGCTTCAAGGCGCCGACCGTCAGCCAGGCGGTGTGCGACTATTGTTTCGCGCCCCAGCCGTGGCCCGCGCTGAAGCCGGAGACGGCCGACAGCGTCGAGATCGCCCTGGGCTGGGCCTCCGCCGACGGTCGATTCGAGGGACGCGCGACCCTGTATCGGCTGAACGTCGAGGACCAGATCACCTATTCCGCCGGCCGCTACGTCAACGTCGCCAAGACGCGGTCGGACGGGCTCGAGCTGGAAGGCCGCGCGCGCCTCGGCGCCGGTTTCGACCTGACCTTGGCCTACGCCTGGACCGACGCTGCGGACCGCACCACGGGCGCCCGGCTGCTCCGCGTGCCCGAACACGCCGGTTCGGCGACCCTGGGCTGGACGGGGGATCGACTGTCGGGCGCCCTGACCGTGCGGGCGGAAGGCGAGCAGGACGATTCCGGCGGCTTCTCGACCGTGGTCCGCAAGGGTTTCGTCACGGCCAATCTGAACGCGGCCTACGCCTTGACGGACAAGGTCGCCCTGACGGCGCGGATCGAGAACCTGGGCGACGAACACTATCAGCAGGTGTTCGGCTATGGAGAGCCCGGCCGGTCGGCCTATGTCGGGGTCAGGCTGCGCTACTGATCAGGCTGCGGGCGTCGGCGGCGAAGGCCGCCGGCGCCTCCAGCGCCAGTTCCGACCAGTCCAGGTCGGGACCGGGCGCATGGGCGGCCGCCAATATGGCGCGCAGCTCGGCGGCGGAGGCCACGCTGGCCACCACCCGGTCCACCGCCTCCAGAGAAAAGGCGTAGGCCAGGGCGGCCTGCATCGGATCGCAGCGCCGTTCCGCCAGGCGCCGTCGGATGCGCGACAGGGCCTGATCATAGCCGGTCAAATGGGCCGGAAGATCGTCGCCGGGGGCGAACAACAGGCCGCCGGCGAAGACCGAAGACAGGTGGACCTGGGCCCCCAGGGCCTTGATCTCATCCAGAATTCCCTCGGCCGCCGCGCGCTGATCCAGAAGATTGCAGGCGACCTGAACCACATCGGCCTCCAGGCGTCGCGCCAGCAGGACCGGCCCATCTTCGACCGTGGCGCAAAAGCCGATGCTGCGAAACAGGCCGCGGGCCTTCAAGGCCTGCAGCCGGTCCCAAAGGGCCCGCCCCTCGGCGCCGGCCAGGTCGGCGGGATTGTTGACCAGCAGGGCCTCGCCCCGCGGCAGGCCCAGACGTTCCAAGGAGCGGCGCGCCCGCGCCTCAACCCGATCCAGTCCTTCGCCCAGGCCGACGGTGCGAACCGTGACGCGGAAGGGGGAGGGGAAGGGCCAGGCCTGGCCCAACAGCCGTTCGCCGTCGCCGGTCGGCTTGGTCGCGATCACCTTGACCCCCGCGTCCGCTCCCGTCTGCAACAGGAAACGCATCGCGTCCTCGCGGGCGCCCGACGGGGCGGCCATGAGGGGCTTGGCGGCGCGCTCGGGCTCGGTCACCACGGCCAGGGCCAGGCGATCGACCGGCGATGGCGCCGAGGGAGAGGGTGGGGACTGCGTCACCCCCCGATCATGCCCCCCAAAGCTTAAGGGAGGTTGATCAAGACCTTACGCGAGTCTTACTCATCGACCGCCGATATGGGTCGGGCGCGCTCAGCCGTCGGCGTCGGGCTGCCGGTCCGGGTGGGCCGCCTGAAAGGCCGGATGGGCCTGGGCGGCGGCCTCGACCGCCAGAAGGCGCGGCCAGGGCGTCAGGGCCAGATTGAACCGCCGCGCCGAATAGAGCTGTGGAATCAGATAGCAGTCCGCCAGTCCGGGACGATCGCCGAAACTCCAACCCGCACCGTGGCGCGCGACCAGGACCTCCAGAGCGTCGAAGCCCGGCGTAATCCAGCGCCCCGCCCAGGCGTCGACCGTCGCCTGATCGGCGCCGAACTCCTGACGCAGGGCGGTCAGGACGCGAAGATTGTTCAGCGGATGGATGTCGCAGCCGATCAGGGCCGCCATGGCCCGGACCTGGGCGCGGTCCTGGGCGTCCTTCGGCAACAGGGGCGGCTCGGGATGGGTCTCCTCCAGCCATTCCAGGATCGCCGGGCTTTGGGTCAGGACCGTCTCCCCCTGCTGCAAGGCGGGGGTCATGCCCTGGGGATTGATCGCCAGAAAGGCGGGGGCCTTCTGTTCGCCCTTGCGCAGATCAAGGGCCGCAGTCTGATAAGCCAGTCCCTTCAGCCCCAGGCCGATGCGGACCCGATAGCTGGCGCCGGACCGCCAATAGCCGTGCAGGATCATCAGACGATCTCGAAGCTCAGGGGCGCCAGACCCTCGATGGCGACCGCCACCTTGTCGCCGCGCACGATCGGCCCGACGCCGGACGGGGTTCCGGTGAAGATCAGGTCGCCCGGCTGAAGCGTCCAGAGCCCGCCCGCCGCCGCGACGATCTGGTCCGGGTTCAGGATCATGTCGCTGAGGACGCTGGATTGGCGGGTTTCGCCATTGACGGTCAGGACGATGGACCCGTCCGGGTTCGGCAGGGCGCCAAGGGTTATGGCGCCGCAGGGCGCCGACTGATCAAACCCCTTGGCGGCGTCCCAAGGGCGACCGGCCGCCTTGGCCTGGGCCTGCAGATCGCGTCGGGTCAGATCGCACCCGGCGGCCCAGCCGACGATCCGCCCGCCTTCGCCGATGGCCGCCACCAGCTCGGCCTCATAGTGCAGCTGGGCCGTCGCGGACGGGTAGGCCGGATCGGCGCTGTCGGTCACCACGGCGTCGGCCGGCTTCGAAAAGAAGAAGGGCGTCTGCTTCTCCGGATCCGACCCCATTTCTCGCGCATGGGCGGCGTAGTTCTGGCCCACGCACAGAATCCGCCGCACGGGAAACCGTCGCGCATCGCCGATGATCGGCAGGCTGGGCTGGGGTCGGGGCTCGAACAGAAAGGCGGTCATGGCGCCAATCTAAGGCGCCGGGACGGAGGTGACGAGGCCTTCACCGACATTGGCGACGACGGAACCTCGACAGGGGTGTGGCGTTGGCAGACGGGGTTCCCTATTCTAATGCCAAGCTTGAAACTGGAGCGCGCATCATGGCCACCACCAAGGCTCGAGAAGACATCAAGGCCGATCTGAAGACCCTGAAGGAGGATCTGAAGGCCGGCGCTCGTGAAGAAACCCAGCGCCTGCGCGAAAAGGCCGAGGAGGCCGAGGCCCGCCTGCGCGCCAAGAGCGAGGAAGTGCGCGAACAGGCCCGCACCTATTACGACGCCGCCCGCGTTCGGGGCCGCGAATATTACGACGACGCCGCCGAGCGCCTGGACGAAGCCCAGCGCTATGTCGTCGAACGGGTGCAGGAACGTCCGCTCCAGTCCACGGCCATCGCCCTGGGCGTCGGTCTGGTGCTGGGCATGCTGCTGGCCGGTCGCCGCCGCTGATGTTCAAGGGCATCCTCAAGCGCGCCGTGGCGACCGCCGTGGTCGCCGCCAGCGTCTTTTTGGCCGTCATCTTCCTGGGCGTCGCTGTGTTCTACGCCCTCCAATTGATGACCACGCCCTTGGGCGCGGCCGCCATCACCTTCGGCCTGTTCGCCTTGACGGCCCTGATCGTCGCCCTCGTCTTCCTGAAGCGCGCCGAAGGGGACGATGAGGACGAGGAGGAGGATCCGGAGGGTCTGGCCGGCAAGATCCTGCATATGGTGCGCGAGCGCCCTGTCATCGGGGTGGTCGGCGGACTGGGGGCCGCCTTCCTGCTGCTGCGCAATCCCGCCCTGGCCGCGATCGTGGCCGGCATGGTGGCGGACCGCAAGATGGAGCATCGCGGCTACGGCCGTCGCCGGCGGCGATAGTCTTTCCTTTCTCTGTCGCGGGCGGAACGCCCCGCGACCGGGAACGTTGATCCACCGACGGACGAACGGCTGCGAGGCCGCCGTCGGAAACATCAACGCAGGAGAGCTAAACCCATGATTCGCTGGGCAATTATCTTCCTGGTCGTGGCTTTGATCGCAGCCGTTCTCGGCTTCGGCGGCATCGCGAACTTCTCGTTCGAGATCGCCAAATTCATCGCCGTGATCGCCATCATCCTGTTCGTCATCGCCCTTGTGGCCGGCGGACTTCGCGGACGCGGCGCGCCTCGATTGTAAAGGGCGTCGAGCTTCAAAACGGAAAGGGCCGGAACGCGAGTTCCGGCCCTTTCTTCATGCCGAGGTCCTTATGGGCCGTGGCCGAGATGGAAAGGCGGCGTCAGACCGCCGCCTTTTCCAGCATGCCCGGCGCGTTCGGATCGGGCGCCGTCGCCGCGTGGCGGGTGTCTTGGCGACGCGGAAGCCTCCACACCTGATGCGGCCTGTAGGCCGCGCCGTCCCAGGCCAGGGCGGTGACCGTGATGGTCTTGGCGTCCCACTCCACCTGATTGAAGCCGGGCGGCGATCCCCGCTCCCGATGCGACAAGGTTCCGCAACCCACCGCATAGGAACAGCGATCCGCCAGGTCGATCGCCAGGGCGAAGGGCACATGGACATGGCCCGTCATGATCAGATCCACGCCCGCCTCGGCGAAGATCAGCGCCGCCTCGTCCCCGCGCTTGACCTCACCGGTCATCGGCGCCCCGATCATCTCGATCAGCGGATGGTGACAGGCGAGGATGCGCAGCGCCCCGATCGGCGCCTGCCGCAGGGCCTCGGCCGCGCGCCGGGTCTGGTCCAGATCGATGACCCCCTTTGACCAGTTGGGCCGGGCCTGCCAGCCGCGCGCCGTGACGACGCCGCGCACCATGACGGTCTCATTGCAGAACTGGCCGTCGTGGGCGGGAAACCCGGTCGCCGTCTCGAACGCTTTCCAGGGATGGAACAGCCTTGCGACCGCGTCCCAGTAGGGGACGTCGTGGTTGCCGACGATGACGAAGCGCGGCTCGGGCATGGCGCGCATCCAGCGACCCGCCGCCGCGAACTCCTTGGGATAGCCCTTCTGGGTGATATCGCCTGTGATCAGGACCAGGTCGTTGGGCGTGGCGTGGGCGTATTCCAGGGCGGCGGCGACCGCCCCCTTGTGCTCACATCCGAAATGAACATCGGAAAACTGGAGAATACGCCCCATTACAGACTGTCCTCGGCGGCGGGGGGGTTGGGCGCCAGGGCGCGAAACGCCTTGGGAATGAACCGCACCGTCGCCTCGGGGCTCAGAAGAAGGGGTTCGCCGTCGATCACGGCGGGAATCTTGGACCGAGCGCGCACGTCGATCCGCTTGGCGGGGCGGGTCGAGACCGCGGGATCATGGCGCCAGTCGCTGAACAGGGCCGTCGCCGCCAGTCGGAAGGCCTGGGTGGCGTCCGACGGATCCAGCGCCGCCGCCTCCAGCCCCGTCGGCTCCTCCATCGCCTTGGAGATCATCGGGCTGATCAACACCAGGGCTTCGGCGCGGCGACGGCCGCCTCCGTCCAGGCTGAACCTCAATCGGCCGGAAAAGGCTCGCTTCAGCGCCCGTCGAGCATAGGCCCAGGCCAGTCTCAGCTTTCCGGTCCGCATCGCCTCCCGCGCCGGGGCCCAAAGGGCCGGCGATCCCAGGATGGCCGCGCAGTAGAAATATTCCCCGCCGACCTCGCCGCCGGACACCGTCTGGGGCTCGCCCTCCTCCAGGGCGTGGCGCAAGGCCGCCTTCCAATCGCCGGTGCCGTAAAGCGCCTTGGGCAACATATTCATGGTGCCCCCGGGCAGGGGGGCGATCATCGGACCGTCCGGCCTGGCCTTGGCCGCCACCGAACGGGCCGTGCCGTCCCCGGCAAGAACGAAGATGACGTCGGGCGTTGCGGCGAAGGCGTCGGCGATGGCCTGGTCGAAGCCGCCGCCTTGCAACAGCACGACCTGGCTCTCCACCTCATAGTCGGCCAGGATCGCCTCGACCTCTGCGACGGCGCGCGGTCCGACGCCGCCTGACAGCGGATTCACCAGAATGACCAACCGCTTCAGCGACGCATGAGGCGTCAGGACGCGGCCCGCGTCCGGGCGCTGCCCGCCCGCCCCTGTGTCGGGCTCAGAGCTCAGGATGTCGGTCATGTCGGGCCGAACGCCTGCCAAGCCGAGCCGTTCCCCTCAGTGTGGTGCGGACGTCGCTTTGACGCTTCAGCGGCTGGGGCTGGGCGTTCGGTCGATCAAGGCCTGCCCGTGGGCCCAGGCGGTCGCGATCCATCCGTCCATGGTCCGGCCGGCGGTCTCGACTGAACCCGCCCTGATCGACAGAACCAGCGTCAGGGCGCCGATCAGGGCCAGCAGAACCAGAAGGGTGTTGACCAGGGACGCCGCCGAGACTCTGCGTTTGCGTTTGCGAGGCCGCGACCAGATCGGTCCCTCGGCGCCGGTCGAAGCCCGCGTGAGTGTGGAAAATCGCATCGTCCTGCCCCCATAAGCTTGACTGCCGTGCGGCGATTTTAGCCGCTTAAGCGGAACAGTGATAGACAAGGGAACCGGTGCGGGAGTCCAGCGTTCTCGTATTCGGGGCGAACCCAGGATAAAGGAATTCACCATGAACAAGGCCATCATCGCCATAGCCGGCGCCGGTCTTCTGGCTTCGGCCTGCGCCAGCGATCCTTACGGCGGCACCAACCAGACGGTGCGCCAGGGCGCCATCGGCGCGGGCCTCGGCGCCGTGGCGGGCGCGGTCATCGGCAACAATGTCGGCGGCGGCAATGCGGCCACCGGCGCCCTGATCGGCGGCGCCCTGGGCGGTGCGGCCGGCGCGGTGCGCGGCTCTCAGGCGGACCGCAACAACCAGCAGCGTTATCGCGACAGCCAAGGTCGCTACTACTACTGCTACGACAACCGCCAGGACGAATGCTACTGGGACAATGGCCAACGGCGCTATTGAGCCTCAGGGTTTCTGAACGGACGTGAGACGGTTCGCGTCCGTTCAACCGGGCGGCTCGTCGGCGACGGGCCGCCCTTTTTGCGTCTGCAGACGCACAACCGAGGGGGACGGTATGAGATATCTGACGATTTCGGCATTCGGTTTGGCTGCGGCCGTGTCGGCCTGCGCCACCGCGCCTTCGCGAGACGCAATCGTGACGGGGGAATCTCCGTGCGCGCCGGTGCGGTTCGACATCTATTTCCGTGAAGGCGAGGCTCGGCTTACGCCTGCGGCCGATCAGGCGATCACGGCGGCGGCGAATGTGCTGAAGACCTGCGACGTTCGGCGGGTCCAAGTGCTGGGCCTCGCGGACGCCACGGGCGGGTCTGCGGCCAACCTCAGCCTCTCTCAACAGAGGGCGCGGTCCGTGGCCCAGGCCTTGAACACCGCCGGCCTGCCCGCCCCCGTCTTCGACGTGGCCGCCGCCGGGGACGTCGGCGCAGTCACGACCGAGGGCGCTGCCGAGCCGTTGCGCCGCCGCACCGAGGTGGCGATCGACGCCCATCCTCGCTGATCCCGTAAAGGCGCCCTGACAGGGGCGGTCTCCCGGCCTAAAAGGCCGATCATGCGCCTTCTTTTCTCCATCCTGTTCAAGGCCGGCCGGCTCCGCGACGGCTCCAGAGTCGGGGTGCGCCTGCTGCTGGTCTTGAACCTGGGCCTGCTGCTGGGCCTGGCCTCTCCGGCCCTGGCCCAGGTCCGAAGCCAAGCCCCCGTCGAGACGGGCGCTCAGGGCGAGGAGAACATCCGGGCGGAACTCATTCCTCTGACGCGCTGGGCGGCGCCGGGCTCCACCGCCGTGGTGGCGGTGCGACAGCAGATCGCCGAGGGGTGGCACACCTATTGGCGCAACCCCGGCGATTCCGGGGGCCCCACCACCCTGAACTGGCGCCTTCCGCCGGGGGTCGAGGCCGGCGACATCGTCTGGCCCCTGCCGACCCGCCAGCGGCTGATGAGCTTGGTCAACTACGGCTATTCGGGCGAGGTCTATCTGCCCGTGCCGATCGAGATCCCGGCCTCGGCCCGACCCGGCACCACCCTGCCCCTGGTCGCCGACGCCCTGTTCCTGGTGTGCAGCGACCAGATGTGCGTGCCGGTGCAGATGAGCCTGAGGCTGGACCTGCCGATCCGGGAGGGGGCGCCGCCGCTGGACCCGGATCACGGCCGGGCGCTCCAGGCCGTGCTCGAGGCCGCGCCCCGCCCTGCCGGGATCGAGGCGCGCGCCGCGCTCGAGAACGGCGTCCTGACCCTGTCGGCGGCGGGCGGGCCGCTGGCGGAGATCATGGGCGGCGCGCCGGGCGTGACCCAGGCCTATTTCTATCCCTATGACGGCGGCGTGATCGACCATGCGGCGGCCCAGTCGGGCCAGGCCGGCCCCCGGGGGCTGAGCCTGACCCTGACCCCCGGCGCCGATCTGAAGGCCCAGGGCCTGACCCGACCGGTGTCCGGCGTCCTGGCCACCGACGCCGGCGCCTGGGAGATCACGGCCCGGCCCGGTCCCCCCCTGCCCGGAACGGCCGGCGGCGCGGCCCTCAGCGGCGAGGCCGCCCCCCCCGCCGAAGGGGCCGGCGCGGACCTGATCCTGCAGTCGATCCTGTTCGCCTTCGTCGGCGGACTGATCCTGAATCTGATGCCCTGCGTCTTTCCCATACTGGCGATGAAGGCCGCCGCCCTGGCCGCCTCGGCCCATCAGGCCGGCGAGGCCCGGCGCGACGGCCTGCTGTTCCTGGCCGGGGTCCTGTCCAGCTTCCTGGTCCTGGCGGGCGCCCTGCTGATCCTGCGCGCGGGCGGCGAGGCCATAGGCTGGGGCTTCCAGCTTCAGTCGCCGGCGGTGATCGCGGGCCTGGCCCTGCTGATGCTGGGCGTCGGCCTGAACCTGTCGGGCGTCTTCCATGTCGGGGCAGGACTGCAGGGGGCCGGCGCCGGTCCCCTGTCGCGGCTGCCCGGCGGCGTGGGGGCCTTCTTCACCGGGGTGCTGGCCGTGGTCGTCGCCGCCCCCTGCACCGCCCCCTTCATGGCCGCCGCCCTCGGCGCAGCCCTGCTGGCGCCCTGGCCGGCGGCCCTGGCGATCTTCCTGATGCTGGGCCTGGGCCTGGCCCTGCCCTATGTGGCGATCAGCCTGTCGCCCGGCCTGTTGCGACGCTTCCCCCGGCCGGGGCCGTGGATGGAGCGGCTGAAGGCCTTGCTGGCCTTCCCCATGTACGGCGCGGCCCTGTGGCTGGTCTGGGTCTTTTCGCGCCAGACGGGACCCGACGCCTTGGCCCTGGTCCTCGCTGCGGGCCTGATGCTGGCCTTCGGTCTGTGGCTGTCCGGCATGAACCAGGCGCGCCGGGCCCAGGGCGGGACCGCCGTGGTCAGCGCCGTCGCCGCCACCCTGGCCCTGCTCTTCGCCGTCGGTTTCGCCGGTCTGGCCGCCACCCGGCCGCCGTCCGCGGAGGCGGCCGAGACCGGTTCCCTCACAGCCGCCCACTGGTCGGCCGAGGCCGTCCGCGCCGCCCAGGCCGCAGGCCGTCCCGTCCTGGTCAACTTCACCGCCGACTGGTGCGTCACCTGCAAGATCAATGAGCGCGCCGCCCTGTCCTCGCCCCGCGTCGCCGAGGCCCTGAAGGCGTCGAACACCCTCTATCTGGTCGGCGACTGGACCCGCCGCGACGACGCCATCAGCCGTGAACTGGAGCGTCACGGCCGCTCGGGCGTGCCCCTGTATCTGCTGTATCCGGCGGAAGGCGGCGAGCCCCGCGTTCTGCCGCAACTGTTGACTGAAGGCCTGGTCCTCGAGGCGCTCCGCCCCGTCAAAACGACTAGACCTCAGGCTGAGGCGGGGCGGTGATCACTTCGACATTGTCGTTCAGCAAATAGGACAGTTCCGACAGGGCCGTAGCGCGCTCTGCGGGGGTAGCGGCGGCCTGAACCGCCTGGACCTTTTTCGGCATGTCCTCGGAGATGCCGCGCAGGATGCATTTCAGATCGCCGTCGGTGCCCCGTTCCTTCAGAATCAGATGGCCCTGCAGGTCCAGGGCCGCCAGTTCGTCCGCCTGGGCCTTGAAGCCGGTGAAGGCCTGGCTGGTGAAGAAACCGGCGTCGTCCGCAGCCTTTGACGCCGCCCAGCCGTCGACCATCGCCTTCAGCCTCCCGGACCGGGCCACGATGTCGGCGAACAGGGGCTCGGCCGCCACGGACACGGGGGCGCCGGCGGCCGCAGCGGGCTGATCAGCCGCCAGGGCCACGGCGGGATTGGACAGGGTCAGGGCGATCGTGAGAGCAAGGCCGCAGGACATGGGTGACTTCCTGTTTCAGCGTCGGCTAGGACGTTGAACCGGCATACGCTCGACCCGTAAACGAGTGTTTACCTTCCTTGTCTTCCCAAGATTTCTCCTCCCGAGGACGACTGATGACCCGCAACGACGCCTGGACCGCCTTCGACGCCGCCGCCGCAACGGCGGGCAAAGCCCGTATCGTGGACCAGTTCGCCGCCGATCCGGACCGGCTGGCGCGGATGTCGGTCGAGGCGGCGGGTCTCTATCTGGATCTGTCGAAACAGAGCTGGACCCGGGACGCCTTCGAGGCCTGTCTGGACCTGGCCCACGCCTGCGACGTCGAGGGCCGTCGCGCCGCCCTGTTCGCCGGCGAGGCCGTCAACCTGACCGAGGGCCGGGCCGTGCTGCATCCGGCCCTGCGGGCCCCGGCCGGCGCCGACTTCAAGGCCCTGGGCGAGCCGGTCTCGGCCGAGGTGGACGCGGTGCGCGCCGACATGAAGACCTATGCCGAAGCCGTGCGCGCGGGCGCCGAGGCGGGGGCGACGGGCAAACGGTTCAAAGCCATCGTCCATGTCGGCATCGGCGGCTCGGACCTGGGTCCGCGCGTGGTGTGGGACGCCCTGCGGCCGCTGGAGCCGTCCATCGACCTGCGTTTCGTCGCCAACATCGACCCCCGCGACATGGCCGAGGCCCTGACGGGGCTCGATCCCGAGACCACCCTGGTCGTGGTGGTGTCCAAGACCTTCACCACCCAGGAAACCCTGGCCAACGCCGAGGCGGCCAAGGCCTGGCTGGCGGCCGCCCTGCCGGTCGAAGGCATGACGAAACACTTCATCGGGGTGACGGCGGCGCCGGACAAGGCGGCGGCCTTCGGCTGCGGCCGCACCTTCGCGTTCAGGGACTGGGTCGGCGGACGCTATTCGCTGTGGTCGGCGGTCAGCCTGTCGTGCGCCATCGCCCTGGGCTGGGACGTGTTCGAGGCCATGCTGGCCGGGGCGGCGGCCATGGACGATCACTTCGTCTCGGCCCCGCTGGAGCGGAACGCCCCGATCCTTCTGGCCCTGGCCCAGGTCTTCAACGTTGACGGCCTGAACCGGCCGGCCCGCACGGTGGCCCCCTATGCCCACGCCCTGCGCCGCCTGCCGTCCTTCCTGCAGCAGCTGGAGATGGAGTCGAACGGCAAGCGGGTGCATCGCGACGGAACCCCCGTGACGCGCCAGACCTGCCCCGTCGTCTTCGGCGAGCCCGGCACCAACGGCCAGCACGCCTTCTTCCAGCAGATCCACCAGGGTCCCCAGATCGTCCCGGCCGAGTTCGTCATCGTGGCCAAGACCCATGGAGACGCGCCGGAATCGCCGCTCTGGTCCAACGCCCTGGCCCAGGGTCAGGCCCTGATGCTGGGCAAGACCACCGAAGCCGCCAAGGCGGAAGGCCTGGCCCAGGGCCTGTCGCAAGAAGAGGCGACCCGTCTGGCGACCCACCGGACCTTCACCGGAAACCGCCCCTCGACCGCCATACTGATGGACCGTCTGACGCCCCAGACCCTGGGCGCCCTTCTGGCCCTCTATGAGCACAAGACCTTCGTCGAGGGCGTGATCTGGGACATCAACAGCTTCGACCAATGGGGCGTAGAGCTGGGCAAGGTCCTAGCGAAGGCGATCCTGAAGGATGTGGAGGCGGGACGACCGTCCGAGGCACTGGACCCCTCTACCGCCGCCCTGATGCGACGCCTGTCGCAATGAAGGTCGTCGCTGCAACTTGGCAAAGGGTCGAGGCCCTGGCGCTTTTCGGCGCGGCCCTGGCGGCCTACGCCCATATGGACGCCAGCTGGATCCTGTTCGCCGTCCTGTTTTTGGCGCCCGACGTCAGTTTCGCAGCCTATCTGGCGGGGCCGAGTCTCGGCGCCCTGGGCTATAATCTGGCGCACAGCCTGATCGGCCCCCTCGTGCTGGGAGCCGTGGGGCTCGCCGCATCCATCCCCTCAGCCACGTCCGTGGCCCTAATCTGGCTGGCCCATATCGGCCTGGATCGCGCCCTGGGGTATGGGCTGAAATCGCCTGAAGCCTTTGGCGTGACTCATCTCGGCCTGATCGGACGCGCGCGTTCGCGACCCTGATCAAACCCGGTCCTCGCGGTCCGGCGCGGCGTCGATCGTCAGGACGCGCCGGGGGGTGCGTCTCCCGGCCGGCGGCGAGCGGTGCAGGACCACCGGCAAGTCCGGCCAGGCCTCCCAGCCCGGCGCCGTGCCCTTGATGACGGCGACGTCGCCAGGGCGAAGGGTGCGGACCCGACGACGCGTGCCGATCAGGCGCCCGTCCAGATCCTCGCCGATCTCGCCGGCGAAGGCCCATTCCGGCCCCGGCCCCTCATAGGCGACGATCAGGCGTACCGGCACGGCGTCCTGATGAAACCGCGGGCAGGCGCGGCGGGTCACGGTCTCGCAGCGCGCCCGCCAGGCGTCGCATCCGCTTATCGCCGCCACAATCTCCGCCAATCCCTCGATATCCTGCAGCAACCACTCGGGCGCCGGACCGGACGTGGCGATCCAGCGCCCGTCGCAGTCGGCGGTGAAGTCCGGCGGGGGTAAGGCGTCCGGCGGCATGGGACTGGGCCGCGACCAGATCGCCATCCGCACCTGCGGCTCGAACAGGGTGGTGAAGACCGTGGGCGCCTGCCCCTGGACGACTGCGCCGACCGCCATGGAAAACCTTGCTGACTATGCATGTTATAATATAACGTAACTCTCACAGTCGCCGGGCTGTGGTCAAGCTCGGCGCAGCAGCCGTGGAGCGCCGTCATGTCCGAGTTCAAGACCCTGCCCGTCACCGTCCTGTCCGGCTTTCTCGGGGCCGGCAAGACGACCCTGCTGAACCACGTCCTGGCGAACCGCGACGGGCTGCGGGTCGCGGTCATCGTCAACGACATGAGCGAGGTGAACATCGACGCCGCCCTGGTGCGCGACGGCGGCGGGGCGGACCTGTCGCGGACCGAGGAACGGCTGGTTGAGATGTCCAACGGCTGTATCTGCTGCACCCTGCGCGAGGACCTGCTGATCGAGGTCGGCAAGCTGGCGCGCGAGGGTCGGTTCGACTGCCTGCTGATCGAATCCACCGGGATTTCCGAACCCATGCCGGTCGCCGCCACCTTCGACTTCCGCGACGAGGACGGTTTCAGCCTGTCGGACCTGGCCCGGATCGACACCATGGTGACGGTGGTGGACGCCTTCAACTTCCACCGCGACTATCCCTCGACCGACCGGCTGAAGACTCGCGGCGAACATCTGGGCGAGGACGACGAACGCACGATCGCCAATCTGCTGATCGACCAGATCGAGTTCGCCGACGTCATCGTGCTGAACAAGTGCGATCTGCTCGATGCGACCCAACTCGGGACGCTGAAGGCGATGATGACCCAGTTCAATCCGCGCGCCCGGATCATCCAGGCAGTGCGCGGCGCCGTGCCCCTGGATCAGGTCGTCGGCACGGGCCTGTTCGACATGGAAAGGGCGGAACAGGCGGCCGGCTGGTCCCAGGCCCTGCGCGGCGAGGTGACGCCCGAGACCGAGGAATACGGCGTCTCAACCTTCGTCTACAGGGCGCGCAGACCCTTTCATCCCCGACGCTTCTACGACCTGCTGCAGCGCGAATGGCCCGGCGTCTGGCGCTCCAAGGGCTTCTTCTGGCTGGCCAGCCGGATGGACTATGTCGGTTCCTGGAGCCAGGCCGGGGCCGTGACCGAACATGAATGGGGCGGACTGTGGTGGGCTTCGGCGCCGCGCGAGCGCTGGCCCGACGACAACGCCGAATGGCTGAAGGCGATCGAGGCCGTCTGGCGACAACCCTATGGCGACCGTCGTCAGGAGATCGTCCTGATCGGCAAGGACATGAACCGCGATCTGCTGACCTCCCTGTTCGACGCCGCCCTTTTGAGCCGGTTCGAGATGGAACGCGGACCCAAGGGCTGGGCCAGGCTGGAGGATCCCTTCCCGCATTGGGACCCGCGTCGGGACGCGGCATGACAAAAGGGGCGTCTTGATAAGGCGCCCCTTCTGAATTTCACGTCCGCAGTCTACCAGCGGCGATCGTAGCGATAGTCGCGGCGCTCGTCGCGCCGGTCATAGCGCTGGTCGCGGCGCCAGTCGCGATAATCACGGCGCTGCTCCCAGCGCGGGTCGCGGCTGTTGATGCCGTGCTCGCGTTCCCAGTGGCCCTGGTTCCGGTAGCATTGGCCGCCGCGATAATAGCCGCAGTCCGATCCGCGATTGGACGAGGCTACCGCGCCCAAGGCCGCGCCGGCCAAGGCGCCGCCCGCAATATAGGTTCCGTCGCCATTGCCGTAGACGGCGCCCGCCAGTCCGCCGACGGCGGCGCCGATCAGGGCGTTGCGGGCGGTGTCGTCGCGGTCACGCGACTGGGCCGAAGCCGGGGCGGCGGTCAAGGCCAGGGCGGCGGCGGGGGCGACAACGGCGGCGGTGATTTTCAACAGCTTGGACATGGTCCGTCTCCTCTGAATCGCCTCGCGTCTTCCGGGGATCGCGAGCGTTGAGGTGGTTTTAGCGCGCGCCGTTTGAACGGGTTCGGAGGCCGTGGTTCATCGCGCGTTCATCCGTCGCGGAAGTTTCACACGCGGCGGCGCTTGACGCCCCGCCGCCCTCTGACTAACTCCCGCTCGCGTTAGCACTCTCCGTGGTCGGCTGCTAAAACGGCGGTCGCGGAGAGGCTGACCCATTGTTCAAATCGCCCCATTCGGGGGATCAAGGGAGACAACCGATGGCGTTTCGTCCGCTCGGCGACCGCGTGCTGGTCAAGCGCGTTGAAGAAGAATCCAAGACCAAGGGCGGGATCATCATCCCCGACACCGCCAAGGAAAAGCCCCAGGAAGGCGAAGTCGTCGCCGTCGGCCCCGGCGCCCGCGACGACTCGGGCAAGGTCAACGCCCTGGAGCTGAAGACCGGCGACCGCATCCTGTTCGGCAAGTGGTCGGGCACGGAAGTGAAGATCGACGGCGAAGACCTGATCATCATGAAAGAGTCGGACGTGCTTGGAGTGCTGAGCTAAGGCTCAGCCCTCAGTGGCGAGTGATCAGTGGCGAGTGGCGAGCAGGTTTCCGGACGAAACCGCCGCCGTCGCCCCAATCTCAGATCCTCGCCACTCGCCACTAACCACTCGCCACTCACACAAAAGGAGCTGCCCGCATGGCCGCTAAAATCGTACAGTTCAACACCGACGCGCGCGACAAGATGCTGCGCGGCGTCAACGTCCTCGCCAACGCCGTCAAGGTGACCCTGGGTCCGAAGGGTCGCAACGTCGTGATCCAGAAGTCCTTCGGCGCCCCGCGCTCGACCAAGGACGGCGTCTCGGTCGCCAAGGAAATCGAGCTGGAAGACGCCTTCGAGAACATGGGCGCCCAGATGATCCGCGAAGTCGCTTCGAAGACGAACGACAAGGCGGGCGACGGCACCACCACCGCGACCGTTCTGGCTCAAGCCATCGTGCAAGAGGGCCTCAAGGCCGTCGCCGCCGGCATGAACCCGATGGATCTGAAGCGCGGCATCGACAAGGCCGTCGGCCTGGTCCTGGAAGAGGTCAAGACCAACTCCAAGCCCGTTTCCAACAACTCGGAAATCGCCCAGGTCGGCACCATTTCGGCCAACGGCGACTCCGAAATCGGCGAGCTGATCGCCCAGGCCATGGCCAAGGTCGGCAATGAGGGCGTGATCACCGTCGAGGAAGCCAAGACCGCCGACACCACCGTCGACGTCGTCGAAGGCATGCAGTTCGACCGCGGCTATCTGAGCCCCTACTTCATCACCAACGCCGACAAGATGGAGGCCGTTCTCGAAGAGCCGCTGATCCTGCTGTTCGAGAAGAAGCTGACCTCGCTGCAGGCCATGCTGCCGATCCTGGAAGCCGTGGTGCAGTCGGGCCGTCCGCTGCTGATCATCGCCGAGGACATCGAAGGCGAAGCCCTGGCCACCCTGGTGGTCAACAAGCTGCGCGGCGGCCTGCGCGTCGCCGCCGTCAAGGCGCCGGGCTTCGGCGACCGCCGCAAGGCCATGCTGGAAGACATCGCCATCCTGACGGGCGGCCAAGTCATCTCGGAAGACCTGGGCATCAAGCTGGAGAGCGTCACGCTCGACATGCTCGGCAAGGCCAAGAAGGTCTCGATCACCAAGGACGACACCACCATCGTCGAAGGCGTGGGTGAGAAGGCCGACATCGAAGCCCGCGTGGCCCAGATCAAGCGCCAGATCGAAGACACCACCTCCGACTACGACAAGGAAAAGCTGCAGGAACGTCTGGCCAAGCTGGCCGGCGGCGTCGCGGTTCTCCGCGTCGGCGGCTCGACCGAAGTCGAAGTGAAGGAAAAGAAGGACCGCGTCGACGACGCCCTGAACGCCACCCGCGCTGCGGCTGACGAAGGCATCGTTCCCGGCGGCGGCATCGCCCTGTTGAAGGCCTCCAAGATCCTGGCCGACGTCAAGGGCGACAACGCCGACCAGAACGCCGGCATCGCCATCATCCGTCGCGCCCTGCAGGCCCCGATCCGTCAGATCGCCGAAAACGCCGGCGTCGAAGGCTCGATCGTGGTCGGCAAGGTGCTGGAGAACAACGACGCCTCCTTCGGCTTCAACGCCCAGACGGAAGAGTACGGCGACCTGGTCAAGATGGGCGTCATCGACCCCGCCAAGGTCGTCCGCACGGCCCTGCAAGACGCCGCTTCGGTGGCCGGCATCCTGATCACCACGGAAGCCGCCGTCGCCGACGCCCCCAAGAAGTCGGGCGGCGCCGCCGCTCCTGACATGGGCGGCATGGGCGGCATGGGTGGCATGGACTTCTAAGTCCAAGCCTTCCGACGCTGAAATGCAGAAGGGCGGGACCGCGAGGTCCCGCCCTTTTCTATTGTCGCGCCCGTTCTGTGAGCGTCTGGATTATCGCGCTCAAAATTCGGAGATCGCCCCCGGCCGGCGCGACCGGCTCTTCAGCCACATGACGCCCAATAGATCGGCGAAGGCGACCTTCAGCCGGCCCCAGTTGGTGTATTTCGACCGGCCGGTTTCGCGGTGGCGGTGATCGACGTCCAGATACTGGTTTCGGTAACCCTCGCGGATCATCAGGGCCGGCAGATAGCGGTGGATGTGATCGAAATAGGGAAGCCGCAGGAAGACGTCGCGGCGAAAGGCCTTCAGCCCGCAGCCGGTGTCGTCGGCGTCGTCGCCCAGCAGTCGACGACGGATGCGGTTCGCCCAGACCGAGGCTTGGCGTTTGGCGGCGCTGTCCTGGCGCTTGGCCCGTCGCCCGCCGATCAGACCGACGTCTGCGGGGGCCGCAAGCAGGGCGTCCACCAGCCGGGGCGCATCGGCCGGCGGGTTCTGACCGTCGCCGTCCATCGTCACCACCACCGATCCCCGCGCCGCCAGCACCCCGGTGCGCACCGCCCGGCTCTGGCCCGCATTGGTTCCGTGGGCCAGAACCCGCAAGGTCGGCAGTTCGGCCATGGCCGCCTTCAGCTCGGCCAAGGTCGCGTCCCTGGAGGCGTCGTCGACGAAGATCATTTCATAGGACCGGCCGGCGAAGGCGGCCGCGATTTCACGCGCCAGGGGCACGGCGGCGCCGGCCTCGTCGTGAACGGGAACCACGACGGAGATCTGGGGCGCGTCAGGAGCGATTTGGGCGGTCATGCCGCTCCATAGACGAGATCGACGGCTTAGGGGAGACGGCTGACGCCGGCCCGGTCCCCGTGTAAGGAGTCTCTCATGAAGAGCTTCGATCTGGATCGCCGCATCGCCGGCTGGAGAGGCCCCCTGCTGGCGGCCCTGTTGACGCTGGTCGCCGGCCTGCCGGGCCTGCTGCTCCTGCCGCCGCTGGATCGGGACGAAAGCCGCTTCGCCCAGGCCACCGTCCAGATGCTGGAGAGCGGCGACTATGTGGACATCCGCTTCCAGGACGAGCCGCGCTGGAAGAAGCCGGTCGGCATCTATTGGCTGCAGGCCGCCGCCGTCGCCCTGACCTCGGACCCCGAGGATCGCGAGATCGCCCCCTATCGGATCCCCTCTCTCCTGGGGGCCATGCTGGCCGCCTGGGCTGTCGCCTGGGCGGGTTCGGCCCTGCTGGGCGCGCGCGTCGGCTTCTTCGGCGGCGCGATCATGGGGGCGACCTTCCTTCTGTCCACCGAGGCCGGGATCGCCAAGACGGACGCCATGCTGTGCGGCGCCACCACCCTGGCCATGGCCGCCCTGGCGCGAATCTATATGGCGACCCGAGCCGGGGAACGACCGATCCGGCCCCACAAGCTTCTGTTCTGGCTGGGCCTGGGGCTGTCGATCCTGATCAAGGGGCCGATCGGCCTTCTGGTCGTGGCCCTGGCGATCCTGGCCCTGTCGATCTGGGACCGGGACGTCCGCTGGCTGGGCCGGCTGGGCTGGGGCTGGGGC
Organism: Brevundimonas sp. Bb-A; assembly: GCF_009394735.1. NCBI lineage: Bacteria > Pseudomonadati > Pseudomonadota > Alphaproteobacteria > Caulobacterales > Caulobacteraceae > Brevundimonas > Brevundimonas sp. Bb-A. Next base: position 568,080 of record NZ_CP045456.1, read on the forward strand.
CTGCCGCTGGTGGCCCTGATGGTCGGCCCCTGGGCGATCGCCATCACCATAGCCACCGACGGGGGCTTCTGGCGCGAAGCCATCGGCGGCGACCTGGCGCCCAAGATCGCCGGGGCCCATGAAAGCCATTCCGGCTTCCCGGGAATGTATGTGCTTCTCGCGCCCCTGCTGTTCTTCCCCTCGACCCTGCTGCTGCCTGCTGCGGTCGCGACCGGCTGGTCCCGTCGGGCCGAGCCGGCCATCCGCTTCCTGGTCTGCTGGCTGGTTCCCGGCTGGCTGATGTTCGAACTGGCCCCGACCAAGCTGTGGCACTACACCCTGCCGACCTTCGGCGCCCTGGCCCTGTTGGCCGCCGCCGCCCTGGCCCGGCCGATCGGCAAGGTCTCGCGGATCACCGGCGCGGCCCTGGCGGTATTCGCCGCCGTCCTGATCTGCGGCATCACCGTCTATGGCTTGACCGTCTACGGCACCTCGACGGCCCAGACCTGGGCGGCCCTGACGGTCGGATCGACCCTGGCGGCCGCAGCCGTCGGCGGTTTTCTGCTGCTGAACCGGGCGCCGGCGGCGGCGCTCGTCGCCTCCCTGGCCTTTGGGATCGTGGCCCACGCCGCCCTGTCGGGCACGATCCGGCAGCTGCGCCCCCTGGCCATCGCGCCTCGGCTGGAAAAGACCCTGGAGGCGGCCGACCTGCATCCCCGCCAGGGCCGCACGCCCGGACCGGTCGCCATCACCGGCTTTCATGAGCCCAGCTTCGTCTTCCTGACCGGTCGCGACACGGATCTGACGGACGCCCAAGGCGCCGCCCGCGCCCTGGCCGAAGGGCGGCCGGCCATCGTTGAAGGGCGAGACGCCGACGCCTTCCGCGCCGCCGCCGGGCGGCTGGGTGTGGCGGGCCGGGCGGTCGGGGTCGTGCGGGGCTACAACTATTCCGCCGGAGACGAGGTCAGCCTGACCGTCTATGCGCCCCCGCCCCGCACGGCGGAGCCTGCGACGCAAGCCGCCCCCGCCCTCGCGACGGCGGCGACCGCGCGATGAGCCGCCGCCTCATTCAGATCGTCGAGGTCGGCCCCCGCGACGGCCTTCAAAACGAAAAGACCGTGCTGGACCCCGCCGTCCGCGCCGAACTGGTGCGGCGGCTGGAGGCGGCCGGAGCCCGGCGGATCGAGGCCGTCTCCTTCGTCCATCCCAAATATGTGCCGCAGATGGCCGGGGCGGAAACGGTGATGGCGGCCCTGCCTCACGAAGCCGGACGCAGCCGCATCGGTCTGGTGCTGAACGGCCGAGGCTATGATCGCGCCCTGACCACGGCCGTGGACGAGGTCAATGTCTCGCTTTCCGCCACCGACGGCTTCGGCCTGAAGAACCAGGGCCTGGCCGTCAAGGACCAGCTGGCTATGCTGGGCGAGATCGTCGCCCGCCGTCACAACAGCCAGACGTCCGACGTTGTCCCCTCTCTGTCGGCGACCCTGTCATGCGTCTGGGGCTGTCCGTTTGACGGAGAAGTCTCGGTTCAGCAGGTCGGCGACCTTGTGGGGGCGATCGGCGCCTTGGGCGTCGGTGAAATCGCCCTGGCCGACACCATCGGCGCCGGAGATCCCTGGGCGGTGACGCGCAAGGTCGAGGCCGCCCGCCGGGCGGCGCCGGAGGCGCGCCTGCGCCTGCACTTCCACGACACGCGCAATACGGGGCTGGCGAACGCCTATGCCGGGGTGGAGGCGGGGGTGGACGTGCTGGACGCCTCGGTCGGCGGCATAGGCGGCTGTCCCTTCGCGCCCGGCGCCACCGGAAACATCGCCACCGAAGATCTGGTCTATATGCTGGAGCGCGCGGGTTTTCAGACCGGCTATGATCTGGACGCCCTGATCGAAACGGCGCGCTGGATCGGTGCGGTGCTCGGCCGCCCCGCCCCGTCCGCCCTTAGCCGGGCAGGCGGCTTTCCCCGCAGGTGACGAACGGACGCAATAGGGTTAATCAGACTTAAGAAGCGCAGCCGTTGCGCCGGGGAGAGGAGCCGCCATGCTGATCGCCATACCCCTGCTGCTGATCCCGGTGGTCCTCTACAATATCGTCGTGCTGTTCGGCGCAGACGGAAACGGCGGCATGAGCCAGGCCGACGCCCTGCTGCGTGATCCGCTGTTCTCCATTCCCATGGCGTCAGGGGCCCAGTGGAATGTGGGCTCGGGCGACCTGATCCTGTTCGTCGGCCTGATCCTGCTGTTCTTCGAACTGGTGAAATCGACGTCGAGCCAGAGGGTGGCCATCGTCAATCACGCCCTGTCGATGGTCCTGTTCATCATCGTCCTGGTCGAATTCCTGCTGATCCGCGGCTTCGCCACCTCGACCTTCTTTCTGATCGTGGTGATGATCCTGCTGGACGTGCTGGCCGGCTTCATCGTGACCATCATCGCGTCGCGCAAGGATTTCGACCTAGCCAACTGACGGCCGGTGCGCGGGGCGGCGAAAAGACGATTTAGGAAAAGGCGGTGAAGATCAGCGCCACGACGGCGACGTCGAAGACCTTGGCGGCGAGGCTGAGGGCGGCGGGCATGGCGTGTCCTGGCGGAGGCGTTTCGATACGCCTTCAGCAAGTTCCGTGCCGCCCGACGCCTAACGCCCGATCAGACGTCGGTCTTGGACGCGCGCCCGACCGGCGGCCGTCGCTCGGCCTCGCCCGAATACTCAGCCCCCAAATAGGCGGCGCGCGCGGCGTTCAGAACCGGAGGACCGCCCTTCAGGCCGCGCCTTTGCCCCTTCTGGCCCATCTGCTGGGCCACAAAGGCCGCCGCGCCGGGTTCGCCGGCCGTATGGACGGCAGGTCTTGCCGAGGACCCCGTTGCAGCCTCGGCCTCAGCCTCGGTCAGCGGCGCCGGGACCAGGGCCTTGGCCGCCGCCTGCTGAGCGCGCCGTTCGCGCTCGCGCCTTTCACCTTCGCGGCGATCCACGCGCTCAGGTCCGCTGACCGCCTGGATCCGATCGGTCATTTCGGCTTGGACTCGGCGAGACGGTCGATCTGGGCGCGCATTTCGTCCATCTGGCGGCGCATCTCCTCCAGGGCGTCGCTGTCTGCGGCCGCCTTGGTTTCCGCCGCCGGCGGGGCGGCCGTCTCGCTTCGGCCATAGCCGAAGCCGGGGAACATCTGCATCGCCCGTTCGAACACGGCCATATTGGTCTTGGCCGCCTCCTCGATCAGGGTCGCGCCGGCGCCGGCGCCGAAGGCCCGGCTCATCTGACTGGCGAACTGCTCCTGCTGACGGCTGAAGTTGGTCAGGGACATTTCCAGATAGGAGGGCAGAACGCCCTGCATCGAGCCGCCGTAGAAGCCGATCAGCTGACGCAGGAACTGGACCGGCAGCAGGGCCTCGCCCCGGCTTTCCTCTTCGAAGATGATCTGCGTCAGGATCTGGCGCGTCAGGTCGTCGTTGGTCTTGGCGTCATAGACGACGAACTCGGTCCCCTCGCGCACCATGGCGGCAAGGTCGTCCAAGGTCACATAGGTGCTGCTGCGCGTATTGTAGAGACGCCGGTTCGCATACTTCTTGATGACGACCTGATCGCCTTCGCCGGTCTTTCCGCCCTTGATGTTTTCGTCAGCCACGCTTGTTCTCGCGATTTTGCAACGCGCCACTATCGTCCGTTGCGGCGCGAAGCGCTAGAGGCTGATCCCAAGCGCGCCGCAAGGCCTCAGTGGCTCATCGCCGGGGCCAGTACGACCCCGACCAGGACGGCCGTCCAATGCACCGTCGCCCCGGTGACGACGAAACCGTGCCAGATGGCGCGGCGGAACGGCACCTTCGGGCTGATGAAGACCAGCACCCCGGCCGTATAGATCAGCCCGCCCAGAACCAGCAGGGCCAGGGCGACGGGGTGGACCGTCTCCACCATTGGCTTCAGAGCTGCGACGGCCAGCCAGCCGAAAACGACATAGACCGCGCTCCAGAACCGGTCGGATATGCGCGGCGCGAACAGCTTCACCCCGGCGCCCACGAAGGCCAGGGTCCAGATCAGGGCGGTGAAGCCGATCGACCAGAGGCCTTCGAACCTCTGGGTGGTGAAGGGGGTGTAGCTGCCGGCGATCATCAGGAAGATGGCCGCCTCATCCAGGCGGCGAAGCACCGGACGGGCCGCGCACGGGTTGGTCCAGTTATACAGGGTCGAGGCGGTCAGCATGCCGATCAGGCACAGGGCGTAGATGGCCGTGGCCAGAACGCCTCCGACCCCCGTATAGACCCCTGCCAAGCCCGCCAGAACGACGCCGCCGACGGCCGCCAGCATCAGACCCACCGCATGGACCCAGAGGTCCGCCAGCCTTTCGGCCCGGGTCTGATAGTGCTCGATCATGTCCAGCTCGTCCGGCGTGCAGACATGGGTGACAAGGCGTTTCAGCGTTCCCAGCATGGCCAATCAAATCCAAGATCGTCCCTATCGTTCCGACAGAATGCGCCGTCAGGATGACGAAGGACTGAATCCGGCGCGGTGTTTCGTCCGCTAGGTGACGAAGCCGCCCATATGCGGCAAAAGAGCCACTCGATAATTCCGCAGAGAGTGAAATCCCATGACCGAGGTCGTCATCGTCTCCGCCGCCCGCACCCCCGTCGGGTCGTTCCTCGGCGCCCTGTCGTCCTTGCCCGCCTCCAAGTTGGGCGAGATCGCCATCAAGGCGGCGCTGGAGCGGGCCGGGGTCGCGGGTGATGAGGTGGACGAGGTGATCCTGGGCCATGTGCTTCAGGCTGCGGCCGGCCAGGGCCCGGCGCGTCAGGCGGCGGTCGGCGCCGGCGTGCGCCAGTCCGCCCCGGCCTGGAGCCTGAACCAGATCTGCGGTTCGGGCCTGCGGGCCGTCGCCGTCGCCGCCCAGCAGATCGCCCTGGGCGACGCCGGGATCGTGGTCGCCGGCGGACAGGAGAGCATGAGCCAGGCGCCCCACGCCCAGCAGCTGCGCACGGGCCACAAGATGGGCGACGTCGCCCTGATCGACACCATGATCAAGGACGGGCTGTGGGACGCCTTCAACGGCTATCACATGGGCCAGACCGCCGAGAACATCGCCGACAAATGGGGCATCACCCGCGAGGCCCAGGACGAGTTCGCCCTGGCCAGCCAGCACAAGGCCGAGGCGGCGCAGAAGGCCGGCAGATTCGCCGAGGAGATCGCCCCGGTGGTCATCCCCGGCAAGAAGGGCGACGTGGTCGTGGACCAGGACGAATACATCCGCCACGGCGCCACCCTGGAGCTGATGCAGAAGCTGCGGCCCGCCTTCGCCAAGGACGGCAGCGTCACCGCCGCCAACGCCTCGGGCTTGAACGACGGCGCCGCCGCCCTGGTGCTGATGAGCGCCGAAGAGGCGAAGGCGCGGGGGCTTGAGCCCCTGGCCCGCATCGCCGCCTCCGCCACCGCCGGGGTCGATCCGTCGATCATGGGCACGGGGCCGATCCCCGCCTCGAAGAAGGCGCTGGAAAAGGCGGGTTGGACGGTCGCGGATTTGGACCTGATCGAATCCAACGAGGCCTTCGCCGCCCAGAGCCTGTGCGTGGTCAAGGAGCTGGGCCTCGACCCGGCCAAGGTCAACGTCAACGGCGGCGCCATCGCCATCGGCCACCCCATCGGCGCCTCGGGCGCGCGCATCCTGACCACGCTTCTGTTCGAGATGAAGCGGTCCGGCGCGAAGAAGGGCCTCGCCACCCTGTGCATCGGCGGGGGAATGGGCGTGGCGATGTGCGTGGAGCGGGGGTGACCTGAAACTTCCTTCTCCCTTTGGGAGAAGGTGGCCGCGAAGCGGACGGATGAGGGACAGGCGGTGCGCCAAGTCGCACCCACCGAACCCTCACCCTTCGGCTGCTTCGCGCCGCCCTTCGGATCGCACAAAGACGACGGCTCCGCCGCCGTGTGCTCAAGCCCTCTCCCGCCGGGAGAGGGAGTCCAACTTCAGTCCGCCGGATATTCGAAGGGATCGGTCGGCGTCGGCTCGGTCGGCAGGGGCATGCGCGGCAGGGGCTCGTCGCGGTTGGCCGCGTTCAGCAGGAAGCTGGCCAGGATAATCGCCGCCTGACGCATGTCCTCCGGCTTCAGGTGGTCATAGCTGTCGATACTGGTGTGGTGCAGGCGGCTGGAATAGTCGAGCGGATCCTGAATGAACTGATACCCCGGCACGCCGACCGTCTGCATATAGACGTGGTCGGTGCCGCCCGAAGGGCGCAGGGACACGGTGGTCGCCCCCATGCTGGCGAAGGGCGCAAGCCATTCCTGGAAGATCGGGACTGCGGCCACATTGCCCTCGGCGTTGATGCCCCGAATCTTGCCCGAGCCGTTGTCCAGGTTGAAATAGGCGACCAGATCCCGATAGCCTTCGCGCGGCTCGATCGGCCAGCGGCTGCGCCAGGTTCGGTTGTTCGGCAGGTTCGCCAACGCTGGATCGTTCGAGGGCGCGCGAGTGGCCAGATGCCTGTCGACATAGGCCAAAGAGCCCAGGATGCCCTGTTCCTCGCCGCTCCATAGGGCGAAACGGATGGTGCGTTTGGGCCTCACGTTCAGGGTCTTAAGGATGCGTGCGGCCTCCATGACCACTGCGCTGCCGGCGGCGTTGTCCACCGCTCCGTCCGAAGCGACCCAGCTGTCCAGATGGGCGCCCGCCATGACGTATTCGCTGGTTCCCCCGCTGCCGGGGATGTCGGCCAGGATGTTGTAGGCGTTGACGTCCTCGTCATGGAACTGGACCTCGCTCATCAGTTCCAGCGTGGGCGGCGTATCGGTCAGGGCCAGTCGGGCCAGACGACGATAGTCCTCAGCCGCCAGCTCCATGCCCGCCAGCTTGGGCGTCGCGCCGACCTGATAGGTATAGCCCGTGCCGTGCAGCAGGCCGCCGTCCCGCTGGGAAATCCTCACCCAGGCCAGGGCGCCCTGTTCGACCAGGAAGGCGTCGAGCCGCGCCGCGAAATCGGCCGTCTTCAGCTGACGCTCGATCGCAGCGGGCGAATACTGGGGTTGGACATAGGTGTTGCGCTCGGCCAGCTCGGCGCTGGTCCAGCGTTTGAAGGCCGGCTCGGTCGGTTCGGACCCCGTGCCGGGCTGGGACAGCATGACGATCTTGCCCGACAGCTTGCCCCGCCATTTGTCGAAATCCTCGACCTTGGAGATCGGCGCCACGATGACGCCGCCGCTGATCACCCCGTTGGTCGAAGGCGTCCAGGCCACCGGAATGGCCCTCAGGTCCAGCGGCCGCGGGGCCGTCATGCGGGCGCTGGAGCGGACGATGGACCAGCCCCGCCCGAACTCGAACCCTTCGGCCCGGACGTTCGACAGGCCCCAGTCGCGGAACTGCTGTTGGGTCCAGCGTTCCGCCTCCCGCATCTGCGGCGAATTGGTCATTCGCCCGCCGATCCGATCCGTCAGATAGGCGGCCGTCTGCATCACCTGGCTGTGGTTCAGCCCCTGGTCGATGATGCCGTTGACGGTGGTCCGGTTGACGGACTGGGCCGCGACCGGCGTGGCCAGAAGAGCGGCGGCGGAAACGAAGGCGAGCAGACGCGACATAGGACCCCCTGATTGGCTTAGAGCATGATCGTTTCGGACGGAACCGCTTCGCGGTTCCGACAGAAGCGTGAATCATGCTCTCGCTTCAATCTGCTATCTGACGGAATCCTCGACTGAAGTGCAAATCCAAAAGGCCCGGCGCGACGCTCAACCCCAGGGACCGCGCGGTTCGGCCGGCGTGGCGGGCACGCCAGTCGTCAGGCGCCGATGCGTCGCGGGGACCGCCGAGATCGGAACCGCCGGGGCGGACGCGGGCGCCGCCTGGCGCGGCCGCATCCCCATCTTCGCGCCCAGCTCCACCAGAGCCCGAACGCGATTTCCGGTCGCCGGGTGGGTCGAGAACAGACTGTCCGCCCCGCGCCCGGCCAGGGGGTTGATGATGAACAGCTGTCCGGAGGCGGGATTGCGCTCGGCCGTCGGATTGTGGATCCGCTTGGCGTAGGCCTCGATCTTCTGCAGGGCGGAGGCCAGGGCGTGAGGGTCATTGGCGATCTCCGCCCCGACGCGATCGGCCTCATATTCGCGGCTGCGCGAGATCGCCATCTGCACCAGGCCGGCCGCCATGGGCGCCAGGATCATCAGGGCCAGGGTTCCGATAAGGCCGCCGGGCCGCTCGCGGTCGTCGCCGCCCTGGAAGAACAGGGCGAAATTGGCCAGGGCGGCGATGGCCCCGGCGATGGTGGCCGTCACCGTCATGATCAGGGTGTCGCGGTTCTTCACATGGGCCAACTCGTGCGCCATCACGCCGCGCACCTCGTCGCGGGTCAGCATGTCCAGAAGACCGGTGGTGGCGCAGACGGCGGCGCGTTCAGGGTTCCGGCCGGTGGCGAAGGCGTTGGGCTGGTCGCTGGGGATGATGGCGACCTGGGGCTGGGGCAGGCCGGCGTCGCGCGCCATCTGGCGCACGTCGGCGACATAGTTGCGGACCACCGCATTGGGATGCTGCTCATCGACCGGCTGGGCCCGGTACATCTTCATGACGATCTTGTCGGCGTTCCAGTAGCTGAACAGGTTCATGCCGCCGGCGAAGACCAGGGCGATCGCCATGCCGGTCGCGCCGCCGATCAGATAGCCCAGCCCCCCGAAGAGCGCCGTTAAGGCGGCCAGAAGAATGAAGGTCTTCAGATGGTTCATCGTCGTTCCGTCGCCGTCGACGGCTTTTTGTGGCGTCGCGGCTTTGATCGACTATTTGAGGCCATGAGCCGCCGTCCTCAAGGGAGCCGACCTGTGACCGAACATCCCACCCCCGATCCGGCCGAAGCGACGACGGACGAGAAGGACGCCCCGACTTTCAACGCCGAAATCCCCCACGCCACGCCCGAAAGACCGCTGAGCGACGTCGCCCGACGCGCCCTGCTCGAGGCGGCTGAACGTCGCATGGCCCAGGAGGGCGCGGCGGCCGCAACCGAATACGGCGGTCCGACGGGGCCTGAACCGACCCGCTACGGCGATTGGGAGAAAAAGGGTCTGGCCGTCGATTTCTGACGGGCGCCGACGGCGCGACAATTGCCGAGACAAGACTTAGGTCAAGGAGTCTGTCCCGCAATGACACAGCCCATCATCGCCGCCGCGTCTGCGGTCCTCCTGCTTTCCGCCGCGCCCGCTCTGGCGGGCGGCCCTTCCGGCCCTCACGGCGGCGGCTGTGGAGGCTGCGGCGGCGGGCATCAGGGCGGACACCCCGGCGGCGGTCATTACGGCGGCGGCCACAACAGCAACGTCAATGTGAACGTGAATGCGAATGCGGGGGCCAACGCCTCGGCCTACGCCGGGGCTTCAGCCTATTCGGCGATCAACGCCCGCGCCTATTCCCAGTCGTCCAGCTTCAGCCGTCACGGCGGAGGCGGGGGCGGGGGCGGGGGCGGGGTGGTCTATGTCGGCGGCGGCTATGCCGAGGGCGGCGCCGTCGGCGGGGGCTATGCGTCCGCCCCGGCGGTGGTCTTCGTGGGGCCTGCGCCCGTCAGCGCCCCTGTCGGCTATCCGGTCTATGGCTTCGGTCGCGACTATATCGGCTGGCGCCCCTATCGGCCTCAGCCGCCGATCGACTGCGGCTGCCGCCCGCCGTATCCCGGTCACGACCGCGAGATGCGCTACGAGGATCGGCGCGACCTGAGCCGCCGAGACGCCTATGAGGCGCACGTCTACGAAGAGCGCGCCTATGAAGAGCGGGCCTATGAGGCGGGCGGCTATTATAGGGAGGAAGGGTCCGTTCCGGCGCCGACGCCCTATGTCGAATACCCGCCGATCTACGGGGAGCCTGAACCCCTGCCGCCGCCTCCCCCTCCGCCGCCGACGGACTATTACGGCGACCTGCCGCCGCCCGGCAATGTTCCGCCGCAAGCCCCGCCCCGCCAGTACTACGCCCAGGAACCGGGCGAGCGCGGCTGATCAGATCAGGGCGATGCTTTCGGCGACGGCCAGGGCGGCGGCGCGGGGGTCGGCCGCCGCCGTGATCGGCCGGCCGATCACCAGATGGGTGGCGCCGGCCTGAAGCGCAGCCTCGGGCGTGGCGGCGCGGGCCTGATCGTCCAGGGCCGACCCCGCAGGCCGAACGCCGGGCGTCACGATCAGAAAGTCGGGCCGGCCGGCGGCCTGTGCGATCTCGCGCACCCGGGCCGCCTCCTGCGGGCTGGAGACCACCCCGTCGATCCCCGCCTCAAGCGCCTGCCGCACACGCAGCTCCACCAGTTCGGCCGGCGACAGACTGTGGTCGTCCGCCGCCAGATCCTCGGCCGTCAGGCTGGTCAGAACGGTCACGCCCAAAACCTTGAGCCCTGATCCGGCCACGCCCCGCGCCGCCGCCGCCATGACCTGGGGCCGGGCGTGGACGGTCAGGAGGTCGCAACCCGAGGCCGCCAGATTCGCCGCCGCCTTTTCGACCGTCGCGCCGATGTCGTGCAGCTTCCAGTCCAGAAACACCTTGCGGCCCTCGGCCTTCAGGTCGCGCGCCAGCTCCATGCCGCCGACGGCGAATAGCTGCAGTCCGATCTTGTAGAAGCCCGCCGCATCCTGAACCCGCCCGACCAGGGCGGCGGCCTCTGCGACCGTCGGCACGTCCAGGGCGCAGATGATCCGTTCGTCGGGACCGCGATTGGGGGCGACGGTTTGGACCTGGGTCATCGACGGACTCGCGCTGAGCGGCTATGCCGGGACGCTGAAGGTGCGTCGGCGCGGCCGGCGTGTTGAATTTCAAGAGCGAGGCGAGGCGATGAACGCGGTCGATCTGGGTGTCAACCTGTTCGTGACCCTGTTCGCCCTGTTGGACCCGATCGGCAATCTGCCGATCTTCGCCGCCGCGACCGCCGGGGCCACCCTGCGTCAGCGGATCTCGGTCTCGGCCCTGATCTGCCTGTTCGCCATGCTGTTCCTCAGCTTCTTCCTGTTCACGGGCCTGGGCCTGCTGCAGTTCTTCGGCATTTCCCTGGCGGCCTTCCGCATCGCCGGGGGCATTTTGCTGCTGTTCTTGGGGCTGGACATGGCGCGCGGGGACTTTCTGGCGATGTTCGCCGACAAGGACGCCTTGAGCGACAGCAAGGATGTGCGCGGCTACGCCCGCCGGCGGTTCCAGCGTCTGGTCGTGCCCTTCGCCATCCCGCTGATGATCGGTCCGGGCGCCATCTCCGCCGTCATCATCAATGCGGGCGAGGCCGCTCAACTGGGTTACGCCGGCATGGCGGGCTCGGTCGCCGCCATCGCCGCCGCCTGCGTCGTCTCCTGCATCTGTTTCGCCCTCACCGGCTATCTGAGCCGGGTGCTGGGCGAGGTCGGCATGGCCATCATCGTCAAGGTGCTGGGCCTGATCCTGTGCGCCCTGGCCATCCAGTTCATCCTGCTGGGCCTGGGCGAAGCCATCCCCGGCATGATCTCCGGCGCCGTGACCACCCCCTATCCCGCCGCCTCCTGAAGCTTCAGTCGGCGGCGTCCTCGATGGCGTGGATGTCGTCGTCGGACAGGCCGAAATGGTGGCCGATCTCGTGGATCAGGACATGGGCGATCAGCTCGGCCAGGCCCACGTCGCCGCGCTCGCACCATTCGTCCAGTATGGGGCGGCGATACAGGAAGATCCGCGAGGGCTCGGGCGCCGGCCCCAGGCTGTCGCGCCGCCCGATGTCCACCCCGTAGTAGAGGCCGGTCAGTTCGAAGGGGTCTTCGATCTCCATCTCGGCCAGGGTCTGTTCGTCGGCGAAGTCGTCGATGCGGAACACCACCTCCCCCGCCGCCGCCCTGAACTCGGCCGGCAGGGCGTCGAAGGCCTGACGGGCCAGACGCGCGAAATCGTCCAGGGAGGGGGCGAAAAGGTCGGGAGCGGGCTCTGTCATCCGTCCGCTATCGCCGCGGTCGGCGGGGCGCGCAACGGGGCGCGATGACGCGATCGGAGGGTCTGACTTTTTCGTGCTGCATTGAGGTATGGTAAAGGCGAATCAGGGCGCGGGACTCAAGGACAAGAATGGCCGAGGCCGACATCGCCTATGTCGCCACTGCAGGCGCAGCCGGACTGGCCTTGGGCGTCAGCGCCTGGGCCTTGCGGCTGCGCGCGCGTCTGAGCGCCGCCGTCGCCGCCGCCGAGCGGGACCGTGACGCCGCCCAGGCCGATCTAAGCCGCCACGACAGCATGTTGCGCGCCTTCGACGACGTGAGCCTGGCCTTGACGGCCGAAGGCGAGGCGAGCGGCGCGCCCATCGGCCCCGCCGAATTGATCGCCCGACTGACCGCCTCGGACGCCGCCGTGGGGTCGGGCATGGATCAGGGCGAGGCGGGCCAGGCCATACTGACGCGGCTGAGGTTGAGCCATGCGGTTTCGATCGAGGCCCTGGTCGAGGCCGGAAAGGCGTTCGAGAGCCTGATCGACCTCGGCGACATCGAGCCTTGGCGCGTCGAAGGCCGGGTCGCCGGCGGGGTCGCCTGGCTGCGCCTGTCGCCGGCGTCCCGCGTGGTCCTGACCGGAGCCGATGCGACCGAGAGCGGCCTGTCTCTGCTGGGCGACGCCTCGCCGATTCCGACCTGGATCGTGGACGGCGCCGGACGACTGGCCTGGGCCAACCGCGCCTGGTTGAGCGAGCTCGGCGCCCAGTCGGTGGATGAGGTGCTGGACAAGGGCCTGTCGTTCGACCGCGGGGCCGACGCCCTGATCGCCGAGGCGGGCCGGCTGGGGCTGCGTCAGGAAGGGTTCCGCTGGACGACCGGCGGCGGCCATCGCCGGGCCTGGCGGATCATCGCCGAACCGGCGGCCGGCGGCGCCGTGACCGCCTTCGCCATCGAGGTGACGGAGGCCGAAGAGACCCGCGACACCCTGCGCCGCCACGTCGACGCCCACGACGAGACGCTGAACCACCTCGCCGATGCGGTCGCCATCTTCGGCCCCTCCAAACGCCTGGCCTTTCACAACACCGCCTTCCAGACCCTGTTCGACCTGGACCCCGCCTGGCTGGACGAACGGCCGACCCATGCCGAGCTGCTGGACCGGCTGCGCCAGCGCCGCCGCCTGCCGGAGGTGGTGGACTACGCCGGATGGAAGGCCCGCGAACTGGAATTCTACGGCGCGTCTCAGGCTGCGCCGGACGACAGCTGGTCCCTGCCCGACGGGCGGACGCTCCGGGTCGTGCGCCAGCCCCATCCGCTGGGCGGCATATTGCTGATCTTCTCGGACATCACCGACGAACTGAATCTGCGCAGCCGGTTCAACGCCCAGATCCAGGTGCAAAGGGCGACGCTCGACAAGCTGAACGACGCCGTCGCCGTCTTCGGCTCGGACGGGCGGCTGCGGCTGCACAATGAAGCCTTCGAGACCTTCTGGCGCCTGCCCAGCGATCGGATCGCCGCCTCGATCGACTTCGACGCCCTGGCCGAACTGTGCAAGGCCGTCCTGCCGGACCCGGCCCTGTGGCTGGGATTGAAGGCCCGGGTCGCCGATCCGGACCCCGAAAGCCGCATCGCCATCTCGGGCGAGGGACGCACGATCGACGGCCGCATCGCCGCCTGGCAGACCCGCCCCCTGCCGGACGGCGCCACCCTGGTCGCCTTTTCCGACGTGACGGCCCGTCGGGGCCTGGAACAGGCCCTGGTTCAGCGCGAACAGGCCCTGGCGGAAAGCCAGGCCTTGAAGCGCGAGTTCGTGGGCAATGTCTCCTATGAACTCCGCACGCCTTTGACGACGATCGTCGGCTATTCCGAACTTCTGGAGACGATGGGCGATCTGCCCGAGCGCAGCCGCCAGCATGCGGGCGCCATCCGCGTCGCCGCCGTCCAGCTGGCCCGCTCGATCGACGACGTTCTGGACATGGCCCAGATCGACGCCGGCGAGATGGAGCTGTCGCTGGGCGACGTCCGGGTCTGCGACCTGCTGAACGAGGCGGCCGAAAAGGTCCGGCCCAAGGTCGAGGGGCGCGGCGCCGTCCTGACCGTCGCCTGCGCCGCCGATCTCAGCCCCATTCGGGCCGACGAGCACCGGATCGGCCAGGCCCTGGATCATCTGCTGGAAAACGCCGCCCGCGCCGTTTCCGAAGGCGGGGCCGTTACCCTGACGGCCGAGGCCGGCGCGTCGGAGGTACGGCTGACCGTCTCCGATACGGGGCGCGGCATCCCCTATCATCTGCAGGCCCATGTGTTCGATCGCTTCGTCCGGCGCGAGCGGGGCGGACCGGGCGTCGGCCTGGCCCTGGTCAAGGCCCTGGTCGAACTGCACGGCGGCTGGGCCGAGGTGGAAAGCGAACCCGGAAAGGGCGCCGCCTTCATCCTTCATCTGCCGCTGGGCGCGGCCACCACCGCCGCCCCGCCGGAACTCCAGTTGGATCGGCCGCAAGCCGTAGAGGCGGCCGACTGAGCCGGAGCCGTCTCTCAGCCCTTCGACCCCAACCAGTCGAGCAGGCCGCGCGCCGCCGCGACGCCTGAGGCGAAACTGGCCTGAAGCAGATAGCCGCCGGTCGGCGCCTCCCAGTCCAGCATCTCGCCCGCGACGAAGACGCCCGGCCTGGCGATCAACATCGAGCGGGCGTCCACCGCCTCCAGCGCCACCCCGCCCGCCGTGGAGATGGCCCGCTCCAGCCCTTGGAACCCCGTCAACCGCACGGGCGCGGCCTTGATGCGCTGCGCCAGGCTGAAAGGATCGGCCGGCAGGGGGCCGGTCTCGCGCAGGAGGGCGACGGCTAGAGGGTCCAGTTTCGCCGTCTTGCGCAGATGGGTGGCCACACTGGCCTTGGCCCGCGGCCGCGCCAGGCGCTCCGCCAGCTGTTCGACCGTCAGGCCGGGCTTCAGATCAAGGTGGATTTCGACCTGACCGTCGGCCTCGATCGCCTCACGCAGGGCCGCGGACAGGGCGTAGATCGCCCCGCCTTCCAGTCCATAGCGCGTGACCATGACCTCGCCCGGCACCGTTCGATCCCTCAGGCGGACCGAGACGGGCTTCAGGGGCCGCCCGGCGAACCGCGCGCGAAAGGCGGCGGACCAATCCACGTCAAAGCCGACGTTGGCGGGGCGGAAGGGGGCGACGGCCACCCCTTGGGCCTCCAGCCACGGCTTCCAGTCGCCGTCCGACCCCAGACGCGGCCAGCTGGCGCCGCCCAGGGCCAGGACGACGGCGTCAGGCCGCACTCGCCGCTCGCCGTCAGGCGTTTCGAACACCAGATCCGGCCCCGACCAGCCGATCCAGCGCGACCGCGTGCGGATTTCGACGCCCAGCCCTTCCAGCCGCGCCAGCCAGGCACGGAGCAGGGGCGAGGCCTTCATGGCGCGCGGGAAGACGCGCCCGCTGGAACCGACGAAGGTCGGCTGGCCCAGGCCCTCGACCCAGGCGATCAGATCATCCGGCCCGAAGTCGGCGATCCAGGCCCTCGCTGTTTCAGCCGCCGGACCGTACCGGCTCAGAAAGCGCTCCATCGGCTCCGAATGGGTCAGGTTCAGACCGCCGCGCCCGGCCATCAGCAGTTTTCGCGCCGGAGACGGCGTCTGTTCATGCACCACCACCTTCAATCCGGCCTGGGCCAGGTGCTCGGCGGCCGTCAGGCCGGCCGGTCCGGCGCCGATCACATGGATGGCGGGCTCGGCTTGGCGGTCGGAGTGGGTCATCGCCCCGCTTTGCCCGCTCACCGCGACGCTGGCTATAGGGGGCGGGATGGTTATGTTCGGCCGATGAGCGTCGCCTTCACCCGAGAAGAAGATCTGGAAGCCACCGCCGCCGACCTGGCGGACCGGCCGATCTCGCCCCACCCCAACCTGGTCACGGCCGAAGGCCTGGCCCAAATCGAGGCCGAACTGGCCTCCGCGCGCGCCGCCTACGCCGCCGCCCAGATCAAGGGGTCGATCGAAAGCGATCGGACCGCCATGGCCCGCGCCACCCGCGATCTGCGCTACTGGTCGGCCCGCAGGGCGTCGGCCCAGCTGGTGGAGCCGGGCGAGACCGACGGGCGCGTTCGTTTCGGAGGCTCGGTCTGCATCGAGCGCGACGACGGGCGATCTCAGACCTGGCGCATCGTCGGCGAGGACGAGGCCGATCCCGCGAAGGGCTCGGTCAGCCATGTGTCGCCGCTGGCCCGCGCCGTTCTAGGCCGGCGCATCGGCGACGAGGTGGTGGTGGCGGGCCGGACGGTGGAGATCACGGCCGTCGGCTGACCGCCTTCAGCTCGGCTTTTCGGCGGCGTCTCCCAGCATCTCGCGGATCATGTCCAGGATCAGCTTCTGATTTCGCAGGGGCAGATGCGGCGCCAGACGGGCGATTTCGACACTGTGTTTGGTCATCCGGGGCTCGTGGTCGAAGGCGGGCGCCTCCTCCTCGCCCACGCCGGCCTGGGCCACGCGAAAGCCCGAAAAGAAGTAGGGAATCTCCACCTTCATGAAGTCGGCCATTTCGAACAGTTTCGAGGCCGAGACGCGGTTCGTGCCCTTCTCGTACTTCTGAACCTGCTGGAAACTGACGCCCAAGGCGCGCGCCAGGGCGCTTTGGGTCAAACCCAGGCCCAGACGCTTCTCCTGAACGCGGCGGCCGACGTGGATATCGACGGGATGGGGCTCCTCGAGTTTTTCGCGCGCCATCCCGATTCCCCTCGTCCCGCTGTCAGCCCCTAAGGCGAAGCCTAGTGGGAGAGGTCAACGGCCACAAGCCGGGACGGCGGCCGGCGAAAAGGGAAATCGCCAGGGCGGCCAGAAGACCCGCGAAAAAGAACGCGTCGCCCCATCGGCCGTAGGGGGTCACCGCCGTCGGGCGCGGCAAGGGCGCATCGATCACCCCGGCGACGCCGGGATCAAGCCTTTGATTCTGAACGATCCGGCCCCAAGGATCGATCATGGCCGAGATTCCCGTCGGCGTGGCTCGCGCGATGGGCAGGCCGGTCTCGATGGCGCGATAGCTGGCCAGGTTCAAATGCTGGCGCGGCCCGGAGGTCGCGCCGAACCAGGCGTCGTTCGAGGCGTTGACGATCCAGTCGGGACGCCCGTCCGCGCCGGGCGTGAAGCCGGGATAAAGGCTTTCATAACAGATCAGCGGCTGGACCGGCGGAACGCCCGGAACGCGGATGGGCGCAGGAATGGGCCCGGCGGAGAAATCGCTCGGCATGTGAACCAGGCTGCGAAGCCCGACGGCCGTCATGATCGAACCCAGCGGCAGATATTCGCCGAACGGCACCAGCCGATGCTTGTCATAGACGGCGGCGATCCGCAGGCCCGGCCCGGCTTCGTCCACCAGGGCGAACAGGCTGTTGTAATAGCGGGCGCCCTCTGGGGCCGTTGGATCAGGTTCGCCCCGCGCCAGCCCCATCATCAAGGTTTGCCCCGGCCGCACGGCGCCGGCGATGGCGGCCGCATCCGCCGAGGCGAAGACGTCATTGGCCGAGGCCGGCAGGGCGCCCTCGGGCCAGACCACCACGTCGGGCGTTCGGGCGGCCGGCTGTCTCGTCAGGGCGACGTAGCGATCGACGATGGAGCGATAGGCCTCGGGCGACCACTTGGTTTCCTGTTTAACGTCGGCCTGGACCAGGCGAACCACGGTGTCGGTGAACCGCAACTCGGCCTGGGCCAGGCGCACGGCGCCGAAGAGGCCGATGGCGGCCAGAACCAGAAGGCCCGACCCTGCCGAGATCAGGCGGCCGCGCGCCGCGCCGGGTCCGATCAAGGGCGCCAGGGCGGCGGTCGAGGCCACTGTGATCAGACTCAATCCATAGACCCCGACCACCGAGGCGAACTGGGACATGCCCCCGCCCGCCCGCCAGGTCGCGCCAGCCGGGTTCCAGGGAAAGCCGGTCAGCACATGGCCGCGCAGCCATTCGGCGGCGCAGAACAGGGCGGCGAACAACAGGACCCGGACCACGCCGATCGGGGCGAACCGACGATAGAGGGCGCAGGCGGCGCCCCAGAACAGGCCTAGGCCGGCCGGCAGCAGGCTGGCGGCGAAGGGCGCCATCCAGGCCTGTTCCGGATTGACGAAGAAGGCCTCGGCCACCCACCAGCAGCCGATGAAGAAATAGGCGAAGCCCGCCAGCCACCCCATCCAGAAGGCGCCGCGCGGGGTGTCCGACCGTTCCGACAGGATCATCAGCAGCGGATAGCCCAGAAGGCCGACCAGCACCCCGAACGGCGGATGGGCCAGGGCCGTCCCCGCCCCGGCCGACAAGGCCAGACCGATGCGGATCAGACGCCAGGTCCAGGCGCGACGCTTCTCGGGAAGGGCGCGAACGCGGGCGGCGAAACGGTCGAGCGCGGCGTCGGGAAACATAGTGTCAGTCCTGCCCCTCTACAGAGACATCAGCGGCATAGGGGTCGGCGACGCCCAGTTCGGCCAGGATCTCGCGCTCCTCGGCCTCCATCGCCTCGGCCTCGGCCTCATCCTCGTGGTCGCGGCCCAACAGGTGCAGCACCCCATGAACGACCAGATGGCTCAGATGGTCCGACAGGCTCTTGCCCTGAACGTTCGCCTCGGTCGCGCAGACGCCATAGGCCAGGACGATGTCGCCCAGATGCGGCGCGGCGTTCTCGGGCGCGGGAAAGGACAGGACATTGGTCGGCTTGTCCTTGTCTCGGAATCGGGCGTTCAGCGCCCGCACCGCCTCGTCGTCGGTCAGCAGGACGACGACGTCGCCCGCCACGGCGCCCAGGGCCGCCGCTGCGGCCCGTTCCGCTGCGGCTGCGACATCCGGCAGGGCGGCGGTCCAGGCCTCGGCCTCGATTTCGATGTCGATCATTCGGCGTCTTCAAGGTCCGGGGTCGGACGGGACCGGGCGGCGTCGGCGTCATAGGCGCGCACGATCCGCTCGACCATGGCGTGGCGCACCACGTCCTCGGCCGCGAACCTCAGGATGCCGACGCCCTGGACCCCGTCCAGGATCCGCAGGGCATGGGCCAGGCCGGAATCGCGCGGGTTCAGCAGATCGATCTGGGACGGGTCGCCCGTCACCACCATCCGCGCCCCCTCGCCGAGACGGGTCAGGACCATCTTCATCTGCAGACGCGAGGTGTTCTGGGCCTCGTCGACGATGACGAAGGCGTGGCTGAGGGTTCGGCCGCGCATGAAGGCGATGGGGGCGGCCTCGATCTCGCCCTTGTCGCGACGGCGCTGCACGTCCTCGGCGCCGAGAATGTCGTTCAGCGCCTCCCAGATTGGGGCCAGATAGGGATCGACCTTTTCGTTCAGGTCGCCGGGCAGAAAGCCCAGCTTCTCGCCCGCCTCGACCGCCGGGCGGGTGATGACCAGCCGGTCCACCTGGCCGCGCCGCAGCAGGGAGGCGCCGTAGGCGGCCGCCAGGAAGGTCTTGCCCGTGCCGGCCGGGCCGACCCCGAAGCTGAGCTCGCACCGGCCCAGCATGTCGACATAGGCGGCCTGGGCCTTGGTCTTGGGCACGATGGCGCCGCGCTTGCCGCCGGGCAGGGAGACGCCCGCCGCCGCCAGACCCGGCGCGCCCTTGCCGCCCCGCGCCTGACCCAGGGCGGCGCGCACATCAGCCTCTGTGACCTCGGCCCCCAAGGCGGCGCGCTTGGCCAGATCCTCAATGACACGGCGGGCGTCGGCCCGGTCGCGCGTACCTCCATTGACGGAGACCCCGCCGCCGGGTGCCTCGACCAGAACCTTGAAGGCGTCCTCGATCAGGGCGACGTGACGGCTGTTGGGTCCGATCACCGCCCTCAGTTCGGCGTCATTCAGGGGAACGAACTCGGACTCTCTCGCCACTAGGCCGCCTTTTCCTTTTCCGCCGCCCCTGGGGCGACAAGCCGGCCCGTCAGACTGTTCTGCTGGCCGGAAATGATTTCGACCGGAACGATCTGGCCGATCAGATGATCCGCATCATCGACATGGACCGACTGGAGATAGGGCGAGCGACCGATGGCCTGGCGGCGATCGGGATGGCGACCCTTGCGGTCGAACAGGACATTCAGGGTCCGGCCCGCCTGGGCCTGGTTGAAGGCCGTCTGCTGTTCGGTCAGCAGTTCGATCAGCCGGTGCAGCCGTTCCTTGGCCACCTCGGGCTCGATCTGTCGGCCCATGCCGGCGGCGGGCGTGCCGGGCCGGGGCGAATACATGAAGGCGAAGGCCGAGGCGTATCGGACCTGGCGCACCAGATCGAGCGTCTCCTCGAACTCGCGATCCGTCTCTCCGGGGAAGCCGACGATGAAGTCGCCCGACAGGGCCATGTCGGGCCGGGCTTCCCGGATGCGGGCGATCAGATCGAGGTAGGTCTGGCGGCCGTGCTTGCGGTTCATCAGCCGCAGGATGCGGTCCGAGCCCGCCTGAACCGGCAGGTGGAGATAGGGCATCAGGGCGTCCAAGTCGCCGTGGGCGGCGATCAGCGCGTCCGACATGTCGTTGGGGTGGCTGGTCGTATAGCGGATCCGGTCCAGGCCGGGGATTTCGGCCAAAGCGTAGGCCAGTTCGGCCAGGCTGGACTTGCGCCCGTCGGGCCGTTCGCCGTCATAGGCGTTGACGTTCTGGCCCAGCAGGGTGACCTCGCGCACGCCGCGCCCGGCCAGGGCCCGCGCCTCGTCCAGCACCGCGGCCAGGGGCCGCGACCATTCGGCGCCGCGCGTATAGGGCACCACGCAGAAGGTGCAGAACTTGTCACAGCCTTCCTGCACCGTCAGGAAGGCGGTCGGGCCCTCGGTGAACCGGGCGGCCGGCAGGGCGTCGAACTTGTCGTCCGGCGCGAAGTCGGCGCCGATCCGTTCACCTCGGGCCCGGGCCGTGCGGGTCAGAAGCTCGGGCAGCTGGTGATAGGCCTGCGGGCCGACGACGATGTCGACCGCCGGCTGGCGTTTCATGATCTCCTCGCCCTCGGCCTGGGCGACGCAGCCGGCGACGGCGATGGTCATGTCGCCGCCCGCCTGGCGCTTGAGGTCGCGCAGTTCGCGGATCTTGCCGAGCTCGGAATAGATCTTCTCGGCCGCCTTCTCGCGGATATGGCAGGTGTTCAGAATGACGAAGTCGGCCGCCTCGACCTCCTCCGTCACGGCATAGCCCAGCGGCCGCAGCACATCGGCCATGCGCTCGCTGTCATAGACATTCATCTGACAGCCGTAGGTCTTGATGAACAGCCGCTTGGACGGCGTGTTCTGCGCGGCCTCGGCTTTGGGAACCAGGGTCTCGGTCATGTCGGGCTTATGATCGCCCGAACCGGCGAGGACAAGACCGGGTTTCAGCCCGCATCCGCGTCTTCGGGCGCCACGCGCGCGGCATGGCGTTTGAAGATGAGCCCTTCACGCTTGGACGGTTCGGCGCCGTCGATCGGCACGCCGTAAAGTTCCAGCTTGTGGCCGATCAGTTCGAAGCCCAGCCGTTCGGCGATTTCGCTTTTCAGCTTTTCGATCTCGGCGTCGAAGAATTCGATCACCTCGCCGGTCTTGGTGTCGATCAAGTGATCGTGATGGTCGTCGCCGGCCTCTTCATAGCGGCTGCGCCCGTCGCCGAAGTCGTGCTTCTCGACCACGCCCGCCTCTTCGAACAGGCGCACGGTGCGATAGACGGTGGCGATCGAAATATGCGGATCGATCGAGGAGGCGCGGCGGTACAGCTCCTCCACATCGGGGTGGTCTTCCGCCGAGGAGAGCACCCGGGCGATCACCCGGCGCTGTTCGGTCATACGCATGCCGCGGTCGGCGCAGAGTTTTTCAATCCGGTCCATAGGGCTAGAATAGGGGCTCAGGCCGCTTCAGGGAAGCGGCGCCGTGTCCGGATTCATAGCAAGATCGCGTCCCAGCACCAGGGCGTCCGTTCGACCCCCGTCGGGCCGTGCATAATAGGCCTTGCGTCGCCCGATCGGGCGGAAGCCGGCGCGGTCGTAAAGGGCGCGGGCGGCCGTATTGTCCTCGGCCACCTCCAGAAACAGGCGCACGGCCCCGGCCTGGGCGGCGGCGACGGCCGCCTGACCGACCAGGCGCCCGCCCAGACCGGCCCGCCGCGCCTCGGGCCGCACCGCCAGGGTCAGGATCTCGGCCTCATCCAGCACGACCCGGATCAGGATGAAGCCGTCCGGCTCGGCCAAAGCAAAGACGCCCGGCTGGGCCAGGAGGGCGGCGAACTCGTCCTGGCTCCAGGGCGCCGGAAAGGCTTGGGCATGCACCTCGGCCAGGGCGGCGGGATCGGGACGCGTCATGGCGCGGTCTGGCGGGGCTGTCCCGGCAGACGGGTAGGCGGCGCCGCATCGGGCGCGCGCAGATACAGGGGCCGGGGCGGATGGGCGGCGGGATCGGCGAACCGGGTCAGCCGAGCCAAGGCCGCCGGCGCTGGGGCGACGACGGGATCGGCCGAGGCCAGCCTCAGCTCAGGATAGGCTTCGCTCAGAAGACCGACCCCGCTGCCGACCGCCTGAACCTTCGTCCCCAGAGCGGCGATG
Organism: Brevundimonas sp. Bb-A; assembly: GCF_009394735.1. Lineage (NCBI taxonomy): Bacteria > Pseudomonadati > Pseudomonadota > Alphaproteobacteria > Caulobacterales > Caulobacteraceae > Brevundimonas > Brevundimonas sp. Bb-A. Next base: position 590,405 of record NZ_CP045456.1, read on the forward strand.
CGGTCTGCGGCCGCCTCCAGGGGCAAAGCCTCTTCCGGGCCGAGGGCCCGGCCGCCGGCGAAGAATTTGGCGTAGACCTGACCCCGCCGGGCGTCGATCAGGGCCGCGACCGGGCCGCCCGCCGTCGCCAGGGAATCAGCCAGGGGATCAGCCAGGGCGTCCAGCGTGGACACCCCCACGACCGGCCGCCCCAGGGCGGCGCCCAGACCCTGGGCGAAGGCCAGGCCCACTCTCAAACCGGTGAAGGAGCCCGGCCCGACCGTGACGCCGATCCGATCAAGACGATCGAAACCGCCCCCCGCCTCGGTCATGACGTCGCGCACCAGACCCCCCAGCCGTTCCTGGTGGCCCTTGGCCATCGGCTCAAACCGCACCGACAGGGGCTGGTCGTCCTGGAAAACCGCCGCCGTACAGGCGCCCAGCGCCGTATCAATGACCAAGAGTCTCATGCCGGCCTTCTAGAGGCTGACAGGCGGATGGGAAATCGCTTTGCGGCCTCAACCCGCCCTCAGCCGCCGCTCAGACCGCGCGTCAGGCCGCGCGTCAGGCCGCGTCTCCTAGGCCGCGCGCGACAGAACCTCGACCAGCTGCGTCAGAGCCTGTCTTACGGAACGGTCCTCAATGGCGGCGAAGCCGGCGGCCATGGCCAGGCCTTCCGGCGTGGCGGCCAGGGTTCGCATGATCGAGAGGTCGGTCGGCTCGCCGGCCTCCGCCCGCGCCGGAAAAAAGGCGCTGATCGGCATGGACAGGGCGATCGCCAGATTGTGCAGCCGGGCGGCCGATATCCGGTTCTGCCCGCCTTCGTACTTCTGCACCTGCTGGCAGCTGACCCCGACCATCTCGCCCAGCGCCGTCTGGGACAGACCCAGGGCCTGACGCCGAGCGGCGATGCGCGCGCCGACATGGACGTCGACAGCCTCGACTGAGCGGGCGTTCCGGCGGGAAGCGGCGGGGCGGCTGTTCATGGCTCGAAGATGGCGCAACCTGTCCGGGTATGCAACCTTTTCGTTTCATGGCTCGTGGCGCGCCGTGACGAGGCAGAGCTGCGCCACCCTGCCATGATCTATGACCTCCTTCCCTTCCAGACCGCCGACGCCCCGCACGTGCAGGCCGTCGGCGGCCGAGCGATCGAAAATGCGCGCCAGCCGCCGGCCGTCGGTCGTCAGGATTACGCAGCCCTGCCCCGGTCGCGGCTGACCCGGACGATACTCCAGAACGACGCCGCGATCGGCCCAGGGCGACAGGGCGTCGTCGGCCACCTCGAGCCGATGGGTCTGGGGAATGGACGCGCCGGAGAAGGCGCGACCCCGCGCTTCCAGACCGTCCGCCGGACCGGCCGGCGCCGCGTCCGGACCTCCGGCCGCCAGCAGAGCCAGGGCCTCGGGCGTGGAATCGAGGGCGCCGGTCAAACGCCTCTGGACATCCGGCCGAAACAGGCCCGGCCGACGACCGGCCTCGTAAAGGCCCCAACCCTGGCTGGTCATCTCCAGTCGAGCGCCCGCCTCGGCCTGGGACAGGCCGCGTTGGCGACGCAGGGCGGCGAGCGCCTCACCGAGACGAAGAACAAGAGGATCAGGGACGAAGCGCGCCATCAGAAGTTAAAGATGGCGCCTCCTTGCACGTCTGGCGATAATTTAAACCGGGCTCGCCCTAGAGGGTCTGCTCGACCCGCGTCACCTCGGGCACATAGTGGCGCATCATCTGCTCGACCCCCGCCTTCAGGGTGGCGGAGGACGACGGACAGCCGGAACAGGCGCCGCGCATCCGCAAGGACAGGACGCCGGTCGCCTCGTCGAAGGAATCGAACAGGATGTCGCCGCCGTCCTGGGCCACCGCCGGGCGGATGCGGCTGTCCAGCAGGGCCTTGATCTCGGCGACGATCTCGCTGTCGGCCTCGGCGTGCTGATCGACATCGGCGGCCTGGCCGCGCGTGAGGGGCGCGCCCGAGACGAAATGGTCCATGATGACGCCCAGGATCGGCGCCTTCATCTCCGACCAGTCCGGCCCGGAAACGCTGCGGACGACGGAAACATGGTCGGCGCCGAACAGGACGGCCTCAACCCCCTCCAGCTCGAACAGGGCTTCGGCGAGCGGCGAGGCGGTCGCCTCGTCGATCGTCCGGTATTCCAGCGTGGCCGACGGCGAGACCTCCCGGCCGGGCAGGAACTTCAACGCATTAGGATTGGGCGTGGGTTCGGTCTGGATGAACATGGGCCGGAGATGCGCACGACGCCGACGGCTTGCAAGTCTTAAACGCTAACGCCGACGCAGGCTTCCCAAGACGCCGCGCAGCAGTTCGCGGGTCAGGGTCGATCCGGCCGTGCGCAGCACGGACTTGGTCAGGGCCTCCATCGGCGTCTGCCGATTGGATGTTCGCTTGCGCGGCGCCGGCGCCGGTCGGACGTCGTCCCGGTCGCGGTCCTGGGCGGCCCCTGCTCCACCCTTGGCCCGGCCTTGCGGCTTCGGATCCGCCTGGGCCTGAGCCTGTCGTTCCACGGCGGCGTGGCGGGCGGCGAGGACTTCTTCAGCGGATTCGCGGTCCAGGACCGGCTCATACCGGCCCTGGACCGGGCTGGCGGCGATTAAGGCGGCGCGTTCGGCCTCGGTCGCCGGCCCCAGCCGCGAGGCGGGCGGCCGGATCCTGGTGCGGGCCACGACCGTGGGCGCGCCCTTGTCGTCCAGAACCGAGACCAGGGCCTCCCCGACGCCCAGGGCCTGGATGGCTTCGGCCGTGTCGAAGGCGGGGTTGGGGCGGAAACTCTGGGCCGCAGCCTTCAGCCCCTTCTGTTCGGACGGCGTATAGGCGCGCAGGGCGTGCTGGATGCGATTGCCCAGCTGCGCCAGGACGCTGTCGGGAATATCGGCCGGATTCTGGGTGACGAAATAGACGCCGACCCCCTTGGACCGGATCAGCCGCACCACCTGTTCGACCTTTTCCAGCAGGGCGCGCGGCGCGTCGTTGAACAGCAGGTGGGCCTCGTCGAAGAAGAAGACCAGACGCGGCTTCTCCGGGTCCCCGACCTCCGGCAGCTGTTCGAACAGTTCCGACAGCAGCCACAGCAGAAAGGCGGCGTACAGGCGCGGACTGTTCATCAGCCGGGTGGAATCCAGCACATTGACCTGGCCCCGGCCGTCCAGGCCGACGCGGATGACGTCCTCCAGCTTCAAGGCCGGCTCGCCGAAAAAGGCCGCGCCCCCCTGCTGTTCCAGCTGAAGAATCGCCCGCTGAACGGCGGCGATCGAGGCTGGGGCGACATGTCCGACCTCGCGTCCGATCCGCTCGGCGTTCTCCCCGACATAGGCCAGAAGGCTGCGCAGATCGTCGATGTCCAACAGGAGCAGCCCCTCCTGATCGGCGACGTGGAAGACCACCGTCAGCACCCCCTCCTGGACCTCGTTCAGGTCCAGCATCCGCGCCATCAGCACCGGGCCGATCTCGGAGATCGTCGTGCGGATCGGATGGCCCTTTTGACCATACAAATCCCAGAACACCGTGGGCGCGGCGGACGGCGTCAGGGCCAGGCCCATGTCGGCGGCGCGGGCCAGCAGCTTTTCGTTCGGCGTCCCGATCTGGGAAATCCCCGACAGGTCGCCCTTCACATCGGCGCAGAAGACCGGGACGCCCGCGTCCGAAAAGCCCTGGGCCAGGATCTGCAGCGTCACCGTCTTGCCGGTTCCCGTCGCCCCGGCGACCACGCCGTGGCGGTTCGCCCGATGGAACAGAAGGGCCTGGTCCTGGCCTTCGTCGGACTGGCCAAGGAAAAGACCGGCGGGGGTGTCGGACATCGAAAGGTCTCCAGAAGCGGGACGAAGGTCTAGCGCAGTCGCGAGCGGGTCGGAACCGCCGCCTTCAAGGCCGGTTGACGGCGTTCTTCGCCCCACCGACAAGGGTGGCCATGAAGAGCCCCATCACCATGCAGTCTTCGGCCGTCTCGCGAAACGCCCTGGTCTTGATCGCCACCGTCGCGGCCGGTGCGGCCCTCTACTGGCTGCGCGACATACTGACGCCCCTGGCCATGGCCGTTTTCCTGTTGATCATGATAGACGGGGTCAAGCGGTCCGTGGCGGCGCGCACTCCTTTGAACGACCGCTGGGCGGGGACAGCGGCCCTGCTGCTGGTGGTCCTGGCCTTCTTCGCCTCCATCGCCATCATAGTAAACGGCGCCGCCGGCTTCTTCGGCGAGGCGTCGGGCGTGTCGCAGAACATCGGGCCGCGCATCGACCAGATCATCCGCGACGTCTACGCCCTGATCCGGCTGAACAATCCCCCCACGGCCCAGGACCTGATCAACGGCGTCGATCTGCGCGGCTATCTGACCTCCGTGGCCTTTCAGGTGCAGGGCATCGCCTCGGGCGCCTTCTTCGTCCTGGTCTATCTCGGTTTTCTTCTGGCCTCGCAGATCGGCTTCCGGCGCAAGATCATCGCCATGTTCCCCCACAGGCATCAGCGCGACGAAGCGATCGCGGTGTTCAACCGCGTCCGCGGCGGGGTCGAGGGCTATCTGTGGGTCCAGACCGTGACCGGGGCCCTGATCTGCGCCGCAGCCTGGATATTGATGCGGGCCGTCGGGCTTCAGAACGCGGAGTTCTGGACCTTCGTCATCTTCATCGTCGGCTTCATCCCGGTTCTGGGCGGGGCTGTGGCGGGTCTGGCCCCGCCCCTGTTCGCCCTGGTGCAATTCCCCAGCTACTGGCCGGCGCTGATCCTGCTGGTGGGGCTTCAGACCATTCTGTTCATCGTGGGCAATCTGGTCCAGCCGCGCATGCAGGGCGACAACCAGAACATCGACCCGGTGGTGGTCCTGCTGGCCCTGGCCTTCTGGGGCAAGCTGTGGGGCGTGGTCGGCATGTTCCTGTCGACCCCGCTGGCCGTGATGGCCATGGCGATCCTGGCCGAGTTCAAGGGTTCGCGCTGGATGGCCGTCCTGCTGTCGGGCGACGGCGAGCCCTATGCGGACGAACACAAGACGGCGCATCACAGGCGGGGCTCATTCTCCAAGGACGACGCTGACGAAGCCTGAGGCCGCCGTGCGGCGTCCGGCCGCAGCGAAAGCTTCGGCGCCGGCCTCTTGAAACCCGCCCCGGACCGCCCATCTCAGCCTCAACGCCGCGGCCATCCCCCCTCCGACCGCGGCCGAGCGAGGCCGACGCCCCTCCCCTCCCCATGCGTCGGTCCGCGCAGGCCGCCGAGTTCCCCCACTCGGCGGCCTTCTCGTTTGCGGCGCCGCACAACCGTTCCAACCTGAACGCTGTTCATGAGAATCTTCGCCCCTCAGGGGCTTCCCGAGCGATCAGTCCTGGCCTAGTCAGCGGTGTGGCGCTGCGTCGCGCCAGCCCCCAGCGGCCCCGGCCGCGTCGCCCGAGACTGGAAGTCCATGACCGCCCTCGATCCGCGCTCTGCAACGGTTCAGCCGATCACCCCGGCCCTGCTGGAAGCTTCATTCGCGCGGATTCTGGGAACCAGCCCGGGCGAGGCGGAGCGCTCCTTCCTGGCTCAGGCGCACGAGGACTACGCCGCCGACGAAACGCCGGAGCTGGACGGCGAGGATCTGGCCGCCCTGCTCGCCGCCTCCTGGCGCGCCGCCGGCGACTATCCGGCCGGCTCCCCGCCCCTGATCACCGTGGGGCCGTTGTCGGGCGCCGACGGCCAGGCCCTGGACTATGACCTGGTCCGCATCGTCCAGAACGACGCCCCCTTCCTGGTGGACAGCGTCATGGGCGTCCTGGCCGAGGCCGGGGTCTCCGTGCGCGCCCTCTTCCACCCCGTCGTCGCGCTGGACGGACGCCGACTGTCGGTCATCATCCTGGTCATCGACCCCGTGCCCCAGGAACGCCGCGACGCCCTGGGCGAGGGCCTGGCCCAGAGCCTGAGCGACGTCCACGCCGCGGTCGAGGACCACGAGGCGATGGCCGCCCTGATGCGCCAGGCCGTGCAGAGGTTGGAAACCACTCCGCCCGCGGCCGATCCGGCCATACTGGAAGAAAACATCGCCTTCCTGAAATGGCTGAAGAGCGACCATTTCGTCTTCCTGGGCGCACGCGACTACGACTATCCGCGCGGGGCCGACGGCGACTATGAGGCCGAGGCCCCCCTGAGCCAGTCGGGCGCCGGCCTGGGCATTCTGGCCGATCCGGAACGCACCGTTCTGCGCCGCGCCTCCGAACCCGCCGTCCTGACGCGCCAGATGCGCCGCCAGCTGGACTTCAGCGACCCCGTCACCGTGGCCAAGGCCAACGCCCGTTCGCGGGTCCACCGCCGCGCCTATATGGATTACGTCGGGGTCAAGCGGTACGGGCCGGACGGCAAGGCGACCGGCGAGACCCGGTTCGTGGGCCTGTTCACCTCTGAGGCCTATGACCGTCTGGCGACCGAGACCCCGCTGATCCGCCGCAAGGTGGCCAATGTCCTGTCGCGCGCCGACAAGGCGCCGGGCAGCCACAATGAGAAGCGGCTGAAGAACATCCTCGACAACTATCCGCGCGACGAGCTGTTCCAGATCAGCGAGGACGAGCTGCTGTCGATCGCCCTGGGCATCCTGCACCTGTACGACCGCCCCCGCATCCGCCTGTTCACGCGCCAGGATCCGTTCGACCGCTTCGTCTCGGTGCTGTGCTTCATTCCGCGCGAGAAGTTCGACGCCTCCGTGCGCGAGCGGATCGGCCAGATCGTCGCCCGCGCCTGGGGCGGGCGCGTCTCCGCCTGGTATCCTCAGCTTTCGGACGCGCCCCTGGTTCGGGTCCATTTCATCATCGGCGTGACGCCCGGCGAACATCCGGTTCCCGACGCGGCCCAGCTGGAACAGGATGTGGCCGAGGCCGGTCGCAGCTGGATCGAACGGTTCGAAGCCGCCCTGCGGCGGGCCGAGGTGGCTGATGTCGAGGTCGGCCCGCTCAGCGCACGCTGGGCTCGCGCCTTCGGGGCCGCCTATCGCGACCGCTATGACGCCGATGAGGCGGCGGTCGATCTGCGTGAGATGGATCGGCTGAACGCCACCGGCCAGGTCGGCGCCGGCGAGCCCGTGGCGGTCCGGGCCTTCCGCAATCTCGACGACAGTCCGCTTCAGTTCCGTTTCAAGCTTTATCGTCGCGGCCCCTCCGTCCCCTTGTCCGACGTCCTGCCGATCATGACGGACATGGGCCTGAAGACGCTGGAGGAATACGGCTATTCCATCCGGCCGATGGGCGAGGAAGAGATTCACGTCCATGAATTCCTGATGGAGGATCCGCGCGGCGAGGATCTGGTCTTCGCGGACGTCAAGGGGCCGTTCGAGCGCGCCTTCGCCGCCGTCTGGAGCGGCCTGACCGAGAGCGACGGCTTCAACCGACTGGTGATCGAACTTGGGATGGAATGGCGCGAGGCCGCCCTGATCCGCACCCTGGCCCGTTATCGTCAGCAGACGGGTCTGGACCCGTCCCAGGCCGTGCAGGAAGAGGCCCTGCGCGAATATCCCGAGGTGTCGCGCGCCCTGCTGGCCCTGTTCAAGGCCAAGTTCGAGCCGAACGGCGCCGCCGTGGAGACCCGCCAGGAGACCGTCGACGCCCTGACGGCCCAGATCACCGCCCTTCTCCAGGCGGTGAAGAGCCTGGACCACGACCGCGCCCTGCGTCGCATCGCCGCCCTGATCGGCGCGATCAAGCGCACCAACTACTTCCAGCAGGACGCTGACGGCCTGCCCAAGCGGCACATCTCGATCAAGATCGCCTCCAGCGAGCTGGAAGACCTGCCCCTGCCCAAGCCCTATCGCGAAATCTTCGTCTGGGCGCCGCACGTCGAGGGCGTGCACCTGCGCTTCGGCCCGGTCGCGCGGGGCGGCCTGCGCTGGTCGGACCGTCGCGACGACTTCCGCACCGAGGTCCTGGGCCTGGTCAAGGCGCAGCAGGTCAAGAACGCCGTCATCGTGCCGGTCGGCTCCAAGGGCGGCTTCTATCCGAAGCAACTGCCCCGCACGACCGACCGAGAGGCTGTTCAGGGCGAGGCCATCCGCGCCTATCGCACCTTCCTGTCGGGCCTTCTGGACATCACCGACAACATCGCCGCCGACGGCGCGGTGACCCGTCCGGCCCATGTGGTCGCCTGGGAGCAGGACGATCCCTATCTGGTCGTCGCGGCCGACAAGGGCACGGCGACCTTCTCGGACATCGCCAACGGCGTCTCGGCGTCCTACGGCTTCTGGCTGGGCGACGCCTTCGCCAGCGGCGGTTCGATCGGCTATGACCACAAGGCCATGGGCATCACCGCCCGCGGCGCCTGGGAGGCGGTGAAGCGCCACTTCCGCGAACTGGGCAAGGACATCCAGACCGAGCCTTTCACAATGGTCGGCGTCGGCGACATGTCCGGCGACGTCTTCGGCAACGGGGCCCTGCTGTCGAAGGCGACCAAGCTGGTCGCCGCCTTCGACCATCGCGACATCTTCATCGACCCGGATCCCAACCCCGAAGTCAGCTGGGCGGAGCGCAAACGCCTGTTCGACCTGCCGCGCTCGTCCTGGCAGGACTATGACAAGGGCCTGATTTCGGCCGGCGGCGGCGTCTTCTCCCGCTCGGCCAAGTCGATCCAGCTGACGCCGCAGATCAAGGCGGCCCTGGACATCGACGAGGACCAGCTGGACCCGGTCAGCCTGATCCGCGCCATACTGAAGGCGCCGGCCGAGCTGCTGTATCTGGGCGGGATCGGCACCTATGTGAAGTCCGCCGCCGAGACCGACGCCCAGGTCGGGGACAAGGGCACCGACGCCCTGCGGATCAACGCCGACGAACTCAGGGTCAAGGTGGTGGGCGAGGGGGCCAATCTGGGCTTCACCCAGGCCGGGCGGATCGTCTTCGGTCAGAACGGCGGGCGCATCAACACCGACGCCATCGACAATTCGGCGGGCGTGGACACCTCGGACCACGAGGTCAACATCAAGATCCTGGTCGGCTCGGCCGTCACCAACGGCGTCCTTCCGGCCGAGGAGCGGACCCCGCTGCTGGCGTCGATGACCGAAGAGGTCGGGCGCAAGGTCCTGGCCCACAACTACGACCAGACCCTGGCCCTGACCCTGCAACAGGCGGAAGGTCCCGGCGCCCTGGACGCCCAGCAGCGCTTCATGCAGAGCCTGTCGGCGCGCGGCAAACTGGACCGCAAGGTCGAGGGCCTGCCCTCCGACGCCCGCATCAAGGAGATGATGGCCTCGGGGATTCCTCTGGCGCGGCCCGAGCTGGCGGTCCTGACCGCCTACGCCAAGCTGGAACTGTCCGAAGAGATCGTGGCGTCCCAGGCGCCCGAGGATCCCTTCTTCGAGCAGATTCTGGTGCGCTACTTCCCCGACGCCCTGGCCCGGTTCGAACCGCAGATGAAGAGCCACCGTCTGCGGCGCGAGATCATCGCCACGGTCCTGTCGAACGAAGTGGTCAATATGTGCGGCCCGACCTTCCCGGACCGCCTGCGCGGCTCGGCGGAATGCGACACCACCGCCCTGATCATCGCCTTCGAGGCGGCGCGGCGCATCTTCCGGCTGGATGAGGCCTGGGACGCCGTCTCGAACCTGGATCTCAAGATTTCCGCCGAGGCGCAGACGGCCCTCTATCGTGAGATCGCCGTGGTCCTGCGCCGCCAGACCTTCTGGCTGGCGCGCCGCGCCAAGAACGGCGCTTCGGTCCAGGCGCTGATCGACCGCTATCGCCCCGTCGCCGACGCGCTCCAGGCCGAAGGCGCGCCGGTCCTGTCCCGTTTCGAACAGGGACGATTGGACGAACGGGTCAAGACCTTCGCCGACCACGGGGCGCCGGAGGATCTGACCCGGCGGATCGGGGTGATGCGGCCCTTGGTCGCCGCCGCCGACATCGGCGACATCGCTCAGGAGACGGGCTGGCCGGTCGCCGCCATGGCCCGGCTCTACCACCAGGTGGGCGCCGCCTTCGATTTCGACCGGCTGCGCGCGGCCGCCGGCTCGATCCCGTCGGTCGATCATTTCGATCGCCTGGCCGTTCGCCGCCTGATCGAGGATCTGATGACCGAACAGGCGACGCTGACGCGCGCCGTGGCGCGGGCGTCGGACGCTTCGGTGGGGATCAGCGAAGACGCCGCCGAAGGGGCCGTCGACGCCTGGATCGGCTCGAAACTGGCGGTGGTCGAGGGGGTTCGCGCCTCGGTGGACGAGATCGAACAGTCGGGCGCAGGCTGGACCTTCGCCAAGCTGACGATCGCCAACGCCACCATTCGCGACCTGGCCTCCGCGGCCGGCAAGGGCTGAACCGGCTGCGGCCGAGACTTGACGAGGGGGCCGCATCCCGGCCTCCTCCGTCAGGGAAAACCGGCTGGGGAGGCCGTCATGCCGAGAAAATTCCTGGTCGTCGTCGACGACAGTCCTGAGTTCGAAGCCGCCCTGCGCTTCGCCTGCCGGCGGGCCAAGTCCACCGGCGGGCGGGTGGTCATGCTGCGTGTCCTGGCGTCCCACAGCGACGCCCACTGGTCCGGCGCGCGCGAGGAGATCGAGCGGCAGCAGCGCGAAGAGGCCGAGGCCCTGCTGAACCGGCTGGGCGAGGAGGCGATGGAGCGGTCGGGCGCGCCGCCGGTCTTCCTGATCGAGAAGGGCGAGCCCCAGGCGGCGATCAAGAAGGTCGTGGGCGACGATCCGGACATCAAGATCCTGGTCCTGGCGGCGGGATCGGGCTCACGCGGCCCCGGCCCCCTGGTCTCCGCCATATTGAAACAGGGCGCCCATGTAGGGGGCCGCAAACTGCCCGTCACCATCGTCCCCGGCGAACTGACCGAGGCGGAGATCGAGGACCTAGCCTAGCGCCAATCTAGGAGAAGCGCCTCGGACGTTGAAGACTCTATTCCATTGAGTGTCGGTCTTCCTTCCCGCGTCAGCGGAAGGGAAACCGTCTGGCGGCGGAACGCCGATTGAGGGTGGGTTCATCACAACGGGGCACGACGAGGTCACGGCGAACACGGCGCGTTCCGATGGCGTCGTGACCGCTGTGAATGCGCCGTGCTCGCCGTGATGAACCCGGTCGCCGCATTAAGGCCCTCTGACGCGGGAAGAGCGGCTCGGCGCGATTTCCGCCTCAAGGCCGCACCAATTCAGAGACTTGCAGATCCGATCGAGGATCTGCCTGGCGCCCCTTCAGCCGCACCTATAATGGCGCGTCGGTCTTTGACATCGCCAAGAGGGCAGAGCGCGTCCGACGCCGGACAGTCCGGTCGGTGTCCGACAGTTTCTTCATGGAAATCAAAGGCCGTCGGACAGATCGGACACATCGGACACCTTTTTTCGAGCCGACGGACCGCCTAGGCCGAAGCGCGGCGTCCTCAGCCCTTGGGGATCAGCCGCCACATATGCAGGGGATGGCGCACCGTCCCGGCCTCGGCGCCGGCGGCGTCTCCACGACCCATATAGAGGTCGGCCCGCACCGGGCCGCGAATGGCCGAGCCCGTATCCAGGGCCATGGCCAGACCGCGATAGGAGGTCGTGGCGCCGCGCAGATTTCCGCCGTCCGCCTCCAGCCAAACCAGGTCCCCGTAGCGCCACTGGGACGGATCGACCGCCACCGCCCGGCGCTCGATCAGGGGCAGGCCCGCCGCCCCGGCGGGATGGCCGTCGTCGTCGGGGTCCAGCCGGAAGAAGATGTAGCGGGGGTTCAGGGCCATGACGGCCTGGGCCTCGGGCCCGCGATGGTCGGCCAGCCAGGCGCGGATCGCCTCTCCGGACGTGCCGTTTTCCGGCAGCAGGCCTTGGCGCGCCATCGGCCGGGCGATGCCGACGAAGGGACGGCCGTTGTCGCCGGCGTAGGCGGCGCGGACGCGGGTTCCGTCCTCGAAGGTCAGATAGCCGGAGCCCTGGATCTGGAGGAAGAAGAGGTCCTCGGCCCGCATCCAGGCCAGGGCCTGATCGGGGCGGGCGTCGGCTTCGATGGCCGCCCGGTCGCCGGCGGCGCGGGGATCGGCCGGCTTGGCCAGGACGGGCGCCGAAAACTCCGCGTCCGGGGCGCGGCGCGCCGAATATTCCGGAGCGAAATAGGCGGTCAAAAGGCCGGGACGCCCGTCTGAGGTCTGCGCCGGGACCGCGCTGAAACGGGCTTCGAAAAAGGCCCGCGCGTCGGACGGAGTGACGGGAGCGGCCGCCATGGCCTGAGCGCGGCTGCAGACGGCGCGGCCGGCCGCATCCCGCGCAGCGGCGCAGCCGCCGACATAGGCGCGAAAGGCCGCCAGATGATCCTCGTCGTTCCAGCCGGGCAGCACCGCCGGGCTGACGCCGTCGGCGGGGCTGGGCATGGGCAGATAGGGGCGGGGACCCGACTCAGTCTCCGAGGGCCGGGACGCCGGCGGCGTCTGAGGAAGTGGCGGGGTGATCGCCGGCCCCGTGGAGCAGGCGGCCACCGCCAGCAGGGGCCACAGACGCGCCGTCCGCCAGCCGAGCCGGCGCGAGGCCGACATCAGGCGCTGGCCGGCTCGACGCGGGCCAGGACCCAGTTGGGATCGGCGGCGCCCAGGCTGCGTTCGAAGGTCCAGTGTTCGGCGGTGCGGCGTTCCTCGACCAGGGGCTCGCCGGTGACGGAATCGGCGGTCTCGCCCGAGGCCTTGGTCACACGGCTGCGCAGTTCGGCCAGGAAACGGACCTTGGCTACGGCCTTGTCGCCCTGAACCGTGGCGCCTTCCAGATCGGCGCGGGGCGGGAAGAGGAATTCGACCGTTTCGGTCTCGCCTCGGGTCTCCCGCGCCCCTATGCCGGCCTCGAACGAGGCCATGACGGTCGGCGTCAGAAGGGGTTTCAAGGCGGCGCGATCGCCGGCGGCGTATCCGCGCACGATGGTCTCATACGCTTGACGCGCCCCTTCCAGGAACCGGTGCGGATCGAAGGCGGGATCGCGCGCCTTCAAACCCGCAATCGAGGCCAGAAGGGCGGCGTCCAGGGCCGGCGTCTTCGACGCCTCAGGGGCAGTCGGGCTGGGCGGGGCCAAGGTCTTGGCGTCCTCCTGCGGCTGTCGCCCCACCTTCTTGCCCAGCACATTGTAGAGCTGGAACAGGACGAAGGCCGCGATGACGGCGAAGATCACGATCTGGAACTGGACCGGCAAGGGGACTTCCTGAATGTCGGCGCGCGAAGGAGAAGGCGCGAGGGAGACGATTAGGGGCTGATATAGGAGGAAGCAAGGCGCGGCGCGCCCCCCGGCGCAGGTGCGACATTGCGGCCGGCCGCCCCGACGTGTTAGTCGCGGCGCCTTATTCCGGCCCTATCGGCCCTTTTTCGCAATCGAACACGCCCATGACCGACGCCGCTCCGCCCGCCGACACCCCCGCACCGGCCCAGCCTCAGCAGGGTCAACCCGCAGGCCCCGGCTTCCGCATCCTGGCCCAGTATGTGCGGGACTTTTCGTTCGAAAACCCCCGCGCCCCAGAATCCCTGCGTATCGACGGCAAGCCGGCGATCGACCTGGGCGTCGAAATGTCGGCCCAGGGCCGTCCCGACGGTCTGTTCGAACTGGACCTGAAGCTGTCGGTCAAGGCGACCCACGAGAACCAGGCCGTCTTCCACGTCGAACTGGTCTATGGCGGTCTGTTCCAGCTGGCGAACGTCCAGGAGCAGGACATCGAGCCCTTGCTGCTGATCGAATGCCCCCGTTATCTTTTCCCGTTCGCGCGTGAAATCATCGCCCGCGCCACGGCCGACGGCGGCTTCTATCCGCCCTTCATGCTGGACCCGATCGACTTCGCCGCCATCTATATCGCGCGCCAGCAGCAGATCGCCCAGCAGCCGGTCGAGACCGGCCAGGCCTGAGCCGAGCGAACCTCTATAAGGGAAGGGCGGTCCGCAGGCGGGCCGCCCTTTTTGCTGAGACGCGACGGACGGACGGGGATCAGGCCGCCGCAGCCTCTTCGATCCCCACGCCGTAGGCGCTCCACAGGGACCTGTCCTTCAGAACCTCGGCCAGGAAGGCGACATGGGCGGCCTGTTCTTCCGGCGTCGAGCGCGGCGCCAGAGGACGGGGACGCGGGCCATAGGCCGCCGCTTGCACGACGGAAGGCGCGCCGCGCCCCGCCGCCGGGGTCGACGACAGGTCCAGCACCCGCTCCTTGCCGCCGCGCAGCTCCAGATAGACCTCGGCCAGCAGACGGGCGTCAATGAGGGCGCCGTGCAGGGTCCGTTCGACCAGGGACACCTTGAAGCGCTTGCACAGGGCGTCCAGCGAGTTGGGCATGCCCGGAAACCGGGCCTGGGCCAGTTTCAGGGTGTCGATCCAGCGCGCCTCGCCGGTGATCGGCCGGCCGCAGCGCGCATATTCGAAGTCGATGAAGTTCCGGTCGAAGGCCGCATTATGGGCGATCATCGGGGCGTCGCCGATGAATTCGATCAGATCGTCGACGATCTCGTGGAATTTGGGGGCGTCCTTGACCTTCTCGTCGGTGATGCCGTGGACGCGGATCGCGTCCGGCGGGATCAGCCGCTCGGGATTGACGAACCGGTGGAAGGTGCGGCCCGTCGGCAGCAGGTCCAGCAGTTCGATACAGCCGACCTCGATCAGCCGGTCGCCCGTCTTGGGGTCGAAGCCGGTGGTTTCGGTGTCCAGAACGATCTCGCGCGCCATCGCGCCTTAATGGCCCCGTTCGTCAGACGGTGAAAGAGCCCGCGCGCGGCGACGGGGAGATATCCACGCCGGATCCAGCACAGTCTGAACCACAGCGGCGACTTCGGCTCGGGCAGGCTCCAGGCCGTGGCCGGTGTCGATGACGAAGTCGGCGCGGGCGCGTTTTTCGGCGTCGGGCAGCTGGCGGGCCAGAACGGCCTCGAACCGGTCGCGGGTCATGCCGGGGCGGGCCAGAACCCGTTCGGCCTGGACCTCCGGATCGGCGGTGACCACGACCACGGCGTCGACATGGGCGTCGCCGCCCGTTTCGAACAGCAGAGGAATGTCCAGGACCGCCAGCCTGACCCCCATGGCCCTGGCCGCCGCCAGGTCGCCCGCCCGGCCCTGGGCCACCAGGGGATGAACGATGGCTTCCAGCCGCCGAAAGGCGGTTTCGTCCCGCCCCAGGGCCTCGGCCAGACGGGCGCGGTCCACGGCGCCGTCCACGACCACGCCGGGAAAGGCCGCGCCGACCGGCTCGACCGCAGCTCCGCCCTGCGCATAGAGGCGGTGCACGGCGTCGTCGGCGTTCCAGACCACGGCGCCGAGGTCCGCGAACATGGCGGTCGTCGTCGACTTGCCCATGCCGATGGAGCCGGTCAGGCCGAGCAGGATCATGCCGTCTGATCCATATGGGCGGTCAGCAGGGCGCGCAGATCCAGCGGCGGGGGCGGTCGGCGGAACAGGGCCCGGAACGAGGGCGCCGCCTGGCCGATCAGCATGGCCAGGCCGTCGACCGTCGGCAGGCCCCGCACCCGCGCCGCCGCCAGGAAGGGGGTGGTCAGGGGCTTGTAGGTCATGTCCATCATCACCGTGCCGGGGGCGACGGCGTCGAAATCGAAATCCGGCTGGACGCTGAGGGCGTTGATGACCAGGGCGGCGCCGTCCAGGGCCTCAGACACGGCCATGACGCGGACCGAGGCGCCGAGATCGGCCGCCAGGGCCTCGGCCCGGTCGCGCGAGCGGTTGACGATCCGAACCTGGGCGCCCGCCTCGACCAGGGCGCCGGCGCCGGCCCGCGCCGCGCCGCCCGCGCCCAGGAGGACGACCGGACGGCCCTTCAGCGCCAGATCCGGCGCCTGCTCCTTCAGCCCCAGCATCAGGCCGACGCCGTCCGAACTGTCGGCCGAGACCCGGCCGGCGTCGAAGGTCAGGATGTTGGCGGAGGCGGTCAGCCGGGCCGCCGCCGTGGCCTGGTCGGCCAGGGCGAAGGCCTGTTCCTTGAACGGGGCGGTGACGTTCAGGCCCTGGATCAGACCGGCCCGGCCGGCGGCGACCAGGGCCTCGAACCCCGCCGCATCGGCGGGGGCGAAGGGGACATAGGCGCCGTCGATGTCCCCGGCCGCCAGCCAGGCGTTGTGGATGACGGGGCTCAGGGAATGGGCCACCGGCTTGCCGGCGATGCCGGCGACCAGGGCGGCGCCGGTAATGCGATGACGGCTCATGCGGACAGGACCCCGACGCGACGCAGCTCAGTCAGGACCGGCCAGAGCGGCAGGCCCAGGACGGTGAAATAATCGCCGTCCACCGCCTCGAACAGCTGGGCGCCCAGTCCCTCCAGCCGATAGGAGCCGACACAGGCCAGCAGGGCCTCGCCCTCTGCGGCCAGATAGGCGTCCAGAAAGGCGTCGGAGAAGTCGCGCATCCGCATCTCGACCGTGTCCACGCCCAACCAGACGATCTCGCCCTTTATCGCCAGGGCGGCGCCGGAATGGAGATGGTGGGTGCGACCACGCATCGATTCCAGCCGCGCGCGGGCGGCGTCGAGCGATTGGGCCTTGGAGACCAGCCCCCCGTCGAAGGCCAGGGTCTGGTCCGAGCCGAGAACCCAGGCGGTCGGATCGTCGCGCGAGACCGCCAGGGCCTTGGCCTCAGCCAGACGCACCGCGAGGGCGGCCGGGTCCAGATCGGTCGAGGCGGCCTTGATCGCCGCCTCGTCCACATCGGCGATGCGAATGTCGAAAGGCACGCCGGCGTTTTCCAGCATGGCCCGGCGGGCGGCGCTCTTGGACGCCAGGATCAGGGTTTCGGCCGTCACCAGCTGGTTCCGATCTTATGGGTGCGGTGCTCGCTCAGCAGATTGGTGATGGCGGCCGCCGTCTCCTCCACCGAACGCCGGGTGACGTCGATCGTGGGCCAGCCCCGCCGAGCGAAGGCGCGCTTGGCCTTGATCGTCTCCTCTCGGACCGCGTCCTGATCCGTATAGCTGGACGACTGGCTGGCGTTCAGGTTTTCGATCCGGTTGCGGCGGATCTGGACCAGCCGGTCGGGCGAGACGGTAAGGCCGATGACCAGGGGATTCTTCAGCTGGGTCAGGCGCTCGCCGTCCTCCTGGCCCGGCACCAGGGGCACGTTGGCGGCGCGGATGCCGCGATGGGCCAGATAGATGCAGGTCGGAGTCTTGGACGTTCGGCTGACGCCGCACAGCACGACGTCGGCGCCCTCCAACTGCTCCAGGGTGCCCTGACCGTCGTCATAGGCCATGGCGAAATCGAGCGCGGCGATCCGATTGAAATAGTCGTGATCCAGAGCATGCTGGGCCCCGACGCGGGTCGAGAGGGCCGCCGCGCCGAGATAGCGGGACATGGCGCCGACGAGGGGGTCAAGGGCGCCGATCTGGGGCATTTCCAGCCGGCGACATCCCTCCTCCAACTGTTCGCGCAGCTGGCGGTCGACCAGGGTATGCAGCACCACCCCCGGCGCGGCCTCCACCTCCTGCAGAACCCGGTCCATCTGCTTTTCCGAGCGGACCAGGGCGTAGATATGTTCGATCGGAATGACGCCGTCGAACCGCGCCGTCACCGCCTTGGCCATCGCGTTCAGGGTCTCGCCGGTCGAGTCCGACACCAGATGCACGTGAAAATAGGTGGCCAGGCGGGCAGGGCCGGGGCGGGCGGCGGCGGGTCGCGCAGGACTCATTCGGGGATCGTCTCTCTGTTGAAGGACGGGTCTCGCCCTGGGGATGGCTGGGGACCGTCCGGGCGCTTTTCTCCTTAGACCCAGACGGCGACGGCGGCGAGCGGGGATGAGGGTGGACGACGAAAACCCTCCGGCCCCGGTTCATCCCAAGGCGGAAAACCGTTTTCCGCCTCTTTGTGGAAAATCCTAATGAAGGGTTAACGCCGGTTTACCTCGTTCACAGGCCGAACGCCCCGCAAAGCCTTCGCCGTTAAGGTTTCATTAGGGATTGTCCACCGGCCGTATAATCCTGTTCCGCATCCCCGACGGCGTCTGGAGGCGCGTGGATATCCGCTTTTGTTCCGCCACAGCCGCCGCATTCATCCCCGCCGTTCCACCGCCCTACCTGCCACTACGAATCTTTTAATTCTTAACTTGATTAGGGATTGAGAGCGGGGGGCTGTGACCTTAATCGTCCGGCATGACCGATCCGACCCAGAACGCCGTTCAGACGCCCCAAGAGGCGCCGATGATGATCCGGGCTCTCCGAGGAGAGACGCTGGATCGGCCGCCGGTCTGGTTCATGCGCCAGGCGGGACGGTATCTGCCCGAGTATCGCCGGCTGAGGGCCGAGGCGCCGGATTTCATCAGTTTTTGCCTGAACCCGGAGATGGCCGCCGAGGCGACGCTCCAGCCGATGCGTCGGTTCGGCTTCGATGCGGCCATCGTATTCGCCGACATCCTGCTGATCCCCCAGGCCCTGGGTCAGGACGTGTGGTTCGAGACGGGGGAGGGACCGCGTCTGGGCGCCATGCCCATTCCGGGCCGGATGATGGAGTTGGCCGCCGGGGCGGGCGAGCATCTGTCCGCCGTGGGCGAAACCCTGTCGATCGTGCGCGCGGCGCTCGAGCCGGAGCGGGCCCTGATCGGTTTCGCCGGCGCGCCCTGGACCGTGGCCACCTATATGCTGGACGGCGAAGCCCGGACCATCGGCAAGGGCGAGCGTGCGGCGGCGCGGACCTACGCCTATGCCGATCCCAGGCGGGTGGATGAGACGTTGGAGGTCCTGGTCGAGGCGACGGCCCGGTATCTGAAGATGCAGGCCGACGCCGGCGCCCAGGTGTTGAAGATCTTCGAGAGCTGGGCCGAGGGCCTGCCCGACGATCTGTTCGAAAGGCTGGTCCTGAATCCCCACCACGCGCTTGTGAAGCGCACGCGGGAGTTGGGCGTCACCGTGCCCCTGATCGGCTTCCCACGGGGCTCTGCAGCCCTGGCGGAGCGGTATGCCCAGGCGGTCGAGGTCGATGCGGTCGCCCTGGACACCGCCTGTCCGCTGGAAGTCGGCAGACGGGTGCAGCAGATCAAGCCGATCCAGGGCGCGCTGGACCCCCTGCTGCTGCGCGCCGGGGGCGAACTGTTGGACCGCCGGGTGGATCAGCTGATGGAGGCCTGGGGCCAGGGGCCGTGGGTGTTCAACCTGGGTCATGGCATATTGCCCGACGTGCCCATCGACCATGTCGAACGGGTTCTGAAAAGGATCGGCGCCCAATGACCCAAACCCTGCCGGGCCGCCGCATCGCGGTGGTGCTGTTCAATCTGGGCGGACCCGACGATCAGGCTTCGGTGAAGCCCTTCCTGTTCAACCTGTTCAATGATCCGGCCATCATCGGCCTGCCGGGGATCGTACGGACGCCCCTGGCGAAGCTGATCTCCAGCCGGCGGGAGGCGAGCGCCCAGGCCAACTACGCCTTGATGGGAGGCGGGTCGCCCCTGCTGCCTGGAACCCGGCTGCAGGCTGAGGCCCTGGAGGCGGTGGTGAACGCCCGGTTGGCCGGGGACGAGGTCCGGGTCTTTATCGCCATGCGCTACTGGCGGCCGCTGACCGATCAGACGGCGGTCGAGGTGGCGGCCTTCGCGCCCGACGAGGTGGTGCTGCTGCCGCTCTATCCGCAGTTCTCGACGACGACGACCCAGTCCTCGCTGAAGATCTGGAACGAGACCTATGCCGGGTCGGGCGTCAGCCGGACGGTCTGCTGTTATCCTCGCGCCGACGGCTGGGTCGAGGCCCAGGCCCAGGCGATCGCATCCAAACTGGATGAGGCGGGCGACGGACCGGTGCGGGTGCTGTTCTCGGCCCACGGCATCCCGGAGAAGTTGGTCAGCGGCAAGGGCGACCCCTATCAGGAACAGGTCGAGACGACCGTCGCCGCCGTGGTCGCCGCCATCGAGCGCGACCGGGGCCCCATCGACCATGCCCTCTGCTACCAGAGCCGCGTCGGACCGATGAAATGGCTGGGGCCGTCCACGCCTGAGGCGATCGAACAGGCCGGCCGCGACGGGGTCGGGGTGGTCATCACCCCCATCGCCTTTGTCTCCGAACACATCGAGACCCTGGTCGAGCTGGACATCGAATACGGCGAACTGGCCCATGATAAGGGGGTCAGGCCCTATCTGCGCGCGCCGGCGGTCGGCACTGCGCCCGTGTTCATCGAGGCCCTGGCGGCGGCGACGATCGACGCCCTGGGCCGCACGGGGGTCGCTCCCTTCGGTCTGGGCTGTCAGACGGACTGGAAGGCCTGTCCCTGTCGTAACGAAAGGAGCGCAGCGTGAACCTGTACGATCTGGCCCGGGGCCTGCACATACTGGCGGTGATCGCCTGGATGGCGGGTCTGCTGTTCCTGCCGCGGCTCTATGCTTATGACGTCGAGCAGAACGCCAAGCCCGAGCCCCTGCGCGGCGAGATGCAGGCCCTGCTGAGGCTGTGGCAGACGCGGCTGCTGCGCATCATCCTGAACCCGGCCATGATCCTGGCTTGGGGCTTCGGCCTGTGGCTGATCCATATCGACGTCTCGGCGCGGGGGGCGGCGCTTCTGGCCGAGCCGTGGATGGTGGCCAAACTGATCGGCGTCCTGCTGTTGAGCGGCTGGCACGGCTTCCTGGCGGCGCAGCGCAAGAAGATCGCGGCGGGGACGTCGAAATATTCCGGCAAGTTCTGGCGGATGACGAACGAGGTCCCGTTCGTCCTGGCCATCATCATGGTGCTGTCGGTCACCACGGAGTGGACGTTCGGGTGAGCGGCTCCGCTTGACCTGACCTCTCGCCTGTGGTTCCGCTGGTGGTGAACCGTTCGGTCCGTCCAGCGGTCCCTCTCTTTTCGCGACGCCCGCCGGTTCGACCAGCGGGAGACCGTCGTGCCCCCCTTCGGCCGAAAGGCCAGACATTTCCAGAGACCTGACGCCGTGCGGTTCCGTGCGCGCGTCCGCGAGCCTGTATCATGACCGACGTCACCGACACTCCCGAGACCGAAATCGAGGCCGAAGCCCCGACCCATCACGGCGCCGCGCATGAGGCCGGCGAGGCGGCGGGCGCAGACTCGGGCGTGGACACTACGGCGGACGAGGATGAGGACGGCGAGCCCGTGGTGCCGAACGGCCGGATCACCCTGGCCGAGTTGAATGAGAAGACCCCGGCCGACCTGGTTGCCTTCGCCGAACAGCTGGAGGTCGAGAACGCCTCCAACCTGCGCAAACAGGATCTGCTCTTCGCCATCCTGAAGGCCCTGGCTGAGGAAGAGGTCGAGATCATCGCCGACGGCGTGTTGGAAATCCTTCCCGACGGGTTCGGCTTCCTGCGCAGCCCGGACGCCAACTATCTGCCCGGCCCGGACGACGTCTATGTGTCGCCGTCCCAGATCCGCCGCTTCGGCCTGCGCTCGGGCGATACGGTCCACGGCGCCGTGCGGGCGCCGCGCGAGGGCGAGCGCTATTTCGCCCTGCTGAAGGTCGACACCATCAATCTCGAAGACCCTGAGATGGTGAAGACCAAGGTTCTGTTCGACAACCTGACGCCCCTCTATCCGGAGGAGCGGCTGCACATGGAAATCCAGGATCCGACCCTGAAGGACCGTTCGGGTCGGGTCATCGACATCGTCGCCCCCCTGGGCAAGGGCCAGCGCTGCCTGATCGTGGCGCCGCCGCGGGTCGGCAAGACGGTGATGCTGCAGAATATCGCCAAGTCGATCGAGCGGAACCACCCGGAAGTCTTCCTGATCGTCTTGCTGATCGACGAACGGCCGGAAGAGGTCACCGACATGCAGCGGACCGTCAAGGGCGAGGTCGTGGCCTCGACCTTCGACGAGCCGGCCACGCGCCACGTCGCCGTCGCCGAGATGGTGATCGAAAAGGCCAAGCGCCTGGTCGAGCACAAGAAGGACGTGGTGATCCTGCTGGACTCCATCACCCGCCTGGGCCGGGCTTACAACGCCACCGTCCCGTCGTCGGGCAAGGTGCTGACCGGGGGCGTGGACGCCAACGCCCTGCAACGGCCCAAGCGCTTCTTCGGCGCGGCGCGGAATGTGGAGCAGGGCGGGTCTCTGACCATCATCGCCACGGCCCTGATCGACACCGGCAGCCGGATGGACGAGGTGATCTTCGAAGAGTTCAAGGGCACCGGCAACTCGGAAATCGTGCTGGACCGCAAGGTGGCCGACAAGCGCATCTTCCCCGCCATCGACGTGTTGAAGTCCGGCACCCGCAAGGAAGACCTGATCACGCCGAAGGACCAGCTGGCCAAGACCTATGTGCTGCGCCGCATCCTGAATCCGATGGGTCCGCAGGACGCGATCGAATTCCTGCTCGACAAGCTGCGTCAGTCGAAGAACAACGCGGACTTCTTCCAGTCGATGAACACCTGATCCGTCATCTGATGGTTTCACGTGAAACAGGAGGCACGGCGGCATGAAGGTTCAAATCGAGATCGATTGCACTCCGGCGGAGGCGCGCGCCTTTCTGGGACTGCCTGACGTCGCCCCGCTGAACGAGGCCATGGTGGCCGAGATGACTAAGCGGATGGAAGCCAATGTCGCCGCCATGCAGCCGGACGAACTGCTGAAGACCTGGACCAGTTTCGGCCTTCAGGCGCAGGATCAGTTTCGGCGGTTGATGGAAGCGGCGGTGAAGTGAGCCACAGGTTTCTCCGCAGTTGGAGAAGCCCCTGAGACCATGACCCAGGACACCATCTTCGCCCTCGCCACCCCGCCCGGCCGAGGCGCCATCGCCGTCTTGCGTCTTTCGGGGCCGGCCGTCGCGCCGACGCTGAAAGCCCTGGGCGCGGGGGGATTGAAGCCGCGGCTGGCCTCGGTCCGGGAGCTGAATCATGATGGCGTCGCCATTGATCAGGCCCTGGTCCTTCGGTTCGTCGGACCCCATTCCTATACGGGCGAGGACGCAGCCGAACTTCATCTGCACGGCGGCCGGGCGGTGGTCGAAGCGGCCAGTCGCGCCCTGATCGCCTTGGGACTGCGACCCGCCGAGCCGGGTGAGTTCACCCGCCGCGCCTTTCAGAACGGCCGGATGGATCTGGCCCAGGCGGAGGCGGTGGCCGATCTGATTGATGCGGAGACGGCGGCCCAGGCGAGACAGGCTCTGGGTCAGCTGGACGGGAAGCTCAGCGAGACCTACGCCGGTTTCCGTCGCGACTTGCTGAAGGCCCTGGCCCTGGTCGAGGCCGAGATCGACTTCCCCGACGAGGAGGTGCCGGACAATCTGGCGCGGACGGCGGGGCCTGTGCTCGAGCAGCTGGCGCGCGATCTGCACCGCGCCGTCGAGGACGGGGCGCGGGGAGAGCGGGTCCGGGACGGCTATCGCGTCGTCCTGATCGGCGAGACCAACGCCGGTAAGTCGTCGCTGTTCAACGCCCTGATCCAGCGCGAGGCGGCGATCGTCACGCCGATCGCCGGGACGACGCGCGATGTTCTGGACGCCGAACTGGTGATCGGCGGTTATGCCGTCACCCTGTCGGACACGGCTGGATTGAGAGACAGCGACGACCCGGTGGAGGCGGAAGGCGTGCGGCGCGCGCGGGCGCGCGCAGAGGGGGCGGATCTAAGGCTGTGGGTTCGAGCGCCCGGCGACGTGGAAGGCGTGGCGGCGAACTATGTTCGGCCGGGTGATCTGGTCGTGGCCAATAAGAGCGACCTGGGATCGGCCGATGTGGGCTCCCAAGGCTGGGACCAGATCGCCGTAAGCAGTCATACCGGCGCGGGCTTGGGCGAGCTTCATGACTGGATCGCCGCGCGATTGGAGCGGGATCTGTCGGGGGCGGACTTCCCAGCGACCACGCGCGAACGTCATCGGCTGCGGCTGAGCGAGGCTCTGGCCGACGTAAGGGCGGGCCTGGCGGCGCTGGAGGCCTCGCCTGAAATGGCGGGCGACGATCTGCGCCGCGCCGCGCGAGCCCTTTCACGCGTGACCGGCGAGATCGGTGTCGAAGAGGTGTTGGGCGAGGTGTTCTCCACCTTCTGCATCGGCAAGTAATACCGGTGTTTCACGTGAAACACCGTAAGTAGGACTACGTTCAGCGAACCCTGTCGTCACCGTCGCACGCTCTCGCCTCTGGCGAAATCTCCTGTTTTGGCCTATGTGGCGCGCATGATCCCCACAAGCGACTATTCGTTCGACGTCGTCGTCATCGGCGGCGGCCACGCCGGCTGTGAAGCCGCCGCCGCCTCCGCGCGCGCGGGGGCCCGAACCCTGCTTCTGACCCAGAAGTTGGAGACCATCGGCGAAATGTCCTGCAACCCCGCTATCGGCGGCCTGGGCAAGGGGCATCTCGTGCGTGAGATCGACGCCATGGACGGGATCATGGGCCGTCTGGCGGACGCCTCGGGCATCCAATTCCGATTGCTGAACCGGTCCAAGGGCGCCGCCGTTCGGGGACCACGCAGCCAGATCGACCGACGCCTGTATCGGGAAGCCATGCAGGCGGAGCTGGCCCAGACGGCGAACCTGACGCTGATGGCCGGCACGGCGGAGCGGCTGATCTTGGACGGCGACCGCGTCACGGGCGTCATTACCGGGGCAGGGGAGAGGATTCGAGCCGCTGCTGTCGTCCTGACGACCGGCACCTTCCTGAACGGCGTCATTCATCGGGGCGAGGAGCGTATTCCGGCAGGCCGGCACGGCGAGGCGCCGTCGACGGGTCTGGCCGTTGATCTGCACGCCGCCGGCCTGACCATGGGCCGGTTGAAGACCGGCACGCCAGCGCGACTGGATGGGCGGACCATCGCCTGGGACCGACTGGAGATGCAGGAGGCCGACGAAACCCCCAGCGCCTTCTCCTTTCTGACGGATCGGATCACCGTTCCTCAGATCGCCTGCGGCGTCACCCACACGACCGAACAGACCCATCGCCTCATCGCTGAGAACCTGAGCGAGAGCGCAGTCTATGGCGGGCGTCTGTCGGGGCGCGGCCCCCGCTACTGCCCTTCGATCGAGGACAAGGTCGTGCGGTTCGCTGACAAGACCAGCCACCAGATCTTCCTTGAACCGGAAGGTCTGGATGATCCGACCGTCTATCCCAACGGGATTTCGACCTCCGTATCCGAAGCCACCCAGCAGGCCTTCCTGCGGACCATCCCCGGTTTGGAGACTGTTGAGGTCTTCCGTTACGGCTATGCGATCGAATACGACTATGTCGATCCGCGCGAACTGACGGCCGCTCTCGAGGTCAAGAAGAGACCGGGTCTCTATCTGGCCGGCCAGATCAATGGGACGACCGGATATGAGGAGGCGGCGGCTCAGGGCTTGATGGCCGGCCTGAACGCCGCCCGAGCGGCGGCGGGGCAGGACGCTGTGATCCTGGGCCGTGACCAAGCCTATATCGGCGTCATGGTCGACGACTTGGTGACGCGCGGCGTCACCGAGCCCTATCGCATGTTCACCAGCCGGGCGGAATATCGTCTGACGCTGCGGGCCGACAATGCGGATCAGCGGCTGACGCCGCTGGCGATGAAGCTGGGGATCGTCGGCTCCGACAGGGCCGCGCGCTTCTCGGACAAGGCCGACGCCATGGCCTTGGCGAGCCGTGTTTCACGTGAAACGCTTTTTACGCCGAAAGAGGCCAACGCCCTGGGCATTCCCGTGAACGCCGACGGCCGTCGCCGCTCCATGCGTGAACTGCTCGCCTTTCCGGGCGTCACTCTGCAACAGTTCATGCCGACCATTCCGGCCATCGCGGACTGGACGCCTGAAGTCCGCGAGCAGATCGAAATCGACGCCGGCTACGCCAACTATCTCGATCGCCAGGCGATCGACGCCCAGGCCCTGCGCTCCGAGGAGGATCTGATCCTGCCAGCCGATCTCGACTATGGCGGCGTCGGCAGCCTGTCCAATGAGGTGCGCGAGAAGCTCAGCCGCATCAGGCCCCGCACTCTCGGCCAGGCGGGGCGCATCGAGGGCATGACGCCGGGCGCCCTGACGGCCCTGCTGGCCCATGTCAAAAAGTCGCCCAAGGTCGAGGCGGTCGCCTGATGCTGGAAGGGGAGATGGCCGCCTTCCAGCGCAAGGCCGGTGCTTCAGATGCGCAGATGGCCGATCTGGAGGCCTTTCGCCTGCGGTTGGGCGAGGCGAACGCGGTGATGAATCTCGTTGGGCCGGACAGCCTTCCGGATTTTTGGAACCGCCATGCCTGTGACAGCGCGCAACTGCTGCAAATGGCCCCTACGGCGCGCAGTTGGGCGGACCTCGGCGCCGGCGCGGGTTTTCCCGGCGTGGTCCTGGCGATCTTGCTGAAAGGACGATCGGACGCCCGGGTCTGGTTGATCGACAGCCTGGGCAAACGCTGCCGGTTTCTGCAGGAGGCGGTCGATGCCCTGGCCTTGCCCGCCACGGTGATCAACGGTCGCGCCGAGGATCAGACCATAAAATGCGACGTGGTGACCGCTCGCGCCGTGGCCCCAATGGAGCGGCTGCTGGGTTATGCACAGCCCTACTTTGAAAGGGGTGCACAAGGTCTGTTCCTCAAGGGGGAAAGGGTCGAATCCGAGTTGATCGAGGCCCGTAAATCCTGGCATTTCGAGGCTGAACTGGCCCCGTCGCAAAGCGACCCGCGCGGCCGCATCGTGACCGTCCGGAGTGTTCGTCGTGCCCGTTCCAAGCACTAACAAACTGCCTGCCCGTGTTCTCGCCGTCTCCAACCAGAAGGGCGGCGTGGGCAAGACCACGACGGCGATCAATCTGGGAACCGCCCTGGCCGCTATCGGAAAGCGGGTCCTGATCGTCGATATGGATCCCCAGGGCAATGCCTCGACCGGTTTGGGCGTTCCACGTGAAACACGCCGGGTCACCATCTATGATGTGGTGGTGGATCAGCGCGCCATCGAAGACGCCGCCGTCCAGACCACTGTTCCAGGGCTCTGGATCGTCCCTGCTGACGCGGACATGTCGGGGGTCGAGATCGAGTTGAGCCAGGCGGATCGGCGATCCTATCGCTTGAGGGACGCTCTTCGGCAACATGACGACGGCCCTACCGCGTATGACTATGTGCTGATCGACTGTCCGCCGTCGCTGAACCTGCTGACCTTGAACGCCATGGCGGCGGCGGATGCGGTTCTTGTGCCGCTCCAGTGCGAGTTCTTTGCGCTTGAAGGGCTCAGCCAGCTGATGCGGACCATCGACATGGTCAAACAGAGCCTGAACCCGTCTCTCGAAATCCAGGGGCTGGTGCTGACGATGTTTGACCGGCGTAGCGCCCTGTCGGGCCAGGTCGCCAATGACGTGCGCGCCCATTTTGGCGACAAGGTCTATGACAGCGTCATCCCGAGAAATGTTCGAGTCGCCGAGGCGCCGTCGTTCGGAAAGCCCGCCCTGATCTATGATCTCAAATGCGCCGGCAGCCAAGCCTATCTGCGCCTGGCCAAGGAAGTGGTGAAGCGCGAACGCCAGCGCCAGAAGCTGGCCGCCTGAACGGCCGCTACACGCCTGATTAGAAGAAGAAGCGGAACAGTATATTGGCTGAACGACAAAGAGGTCTGGGCCGCGGCCTGTCGGCCCTAATGGGCGAGACCATTGAAGCGCCGACGGCGCCCAACGCCGCCGTGCCTTCGGGCGTGCAGCGCGTGCCGATCGAGAGTTTGAAGCCCAATCCCGATCAGCCGCGGAAAATCTTCACCCAGGAACAGCTGGATGAACTGACGGCCTCCATCCGTGACAAGGGGGTGCTTCAGCCGATCCTGGTCCGCACCCATCCCAAGGAGGAGGGGGTCTGGCAGATTATCGCCGGTGAGCGCCGCTGGCGCGCTTCCCAGGCGGCCCGGCTGACGGAGGTGCCGATCGTCGTCCATGAAATGGATGACGTCGAGGTTTACGAAGTCGCCATCATCGAGAACGTCCAGCGCGCCGATCTGAATCCGCTGGAAGAAGCCGACGCCTATCGGATGCTGATGGAGCGGTTCGGCCGCACCCAGGATCAGGTCGCCGGCATCGTCGGCAAGAGCCGCAGCCATGTGGCCAACACCCTGCGTCTGCTGCAACTGCCTGAAGAAGTGCTGTGGTACGTACGGAACGGCAAGTTGACGGCCGGCCATGCCCGCGCCCTGGTGACGGCGCCCAACGCCGGCGCCCTGGCCGAGCAGGCCTATAATGAGGGGCTGAACGTTCGCCAGGTCGAGGCCCTGGCTCGCCGCGCCGCCGAGGGCCCCAAACCGGTTAAGGCCAAGCCTGCGCCCAGCGAGGAAGGAACGGCCGACGTCGCCGCCCTGCAACAGGATTTGGCCGACGCCCTGGGCCTGTCCGTTCAGTTGAACGACCGCGCAGGCAAGGGCGAGCTGACCATTCGCTACGGCTCCCTGGAACAGCTCGACGACCTGTGCCGTCGATTGATGCGCGGCTGAGCCCCGCGATGTGCTAGACAGGTGGAATGACCGATAATGTTCCGCCGCCAACCGCCGCCGAAAATCTGAAACAGGCGCTGGCCGCCAAAAAGGCGCGCCGGCAGGGCGGAGCGGGCCAGGGTTTCGCCGGTCCAGCCGGCGCTCCGTCCGCCGGCGACGAGCGCAGCGTGGCCGCCCGCAACATGGCCCTGGCCAAGCCCGCCTTCCGCAAGGCGTCAAAGCGAGGCTGAGCCGCAGCAGCCCCGCTCAAAGCCCCAGACGCTTAGCCCGTCCGGCGATCTCCAGCAGCAGGCGTTCGGCGATCAGCTGGTCGGGCATGCCGGTCGTCTTGGTGGCGACGTCGGCGGTGTTGACGCTGTCGAGCACCTCGTCCAGCGCCTCCAGACGCCAGGCGCGGGCCTGACGCAGCATCTCCGCCTCCTGTTTCCAGAAGACGCCCGCCGCCTTGGCCGCCTCCTTGGCGCCGGCCCCGTTGGCCTGAAGAATATTGATCCGCCGCAGCCGCCCCAGATGCAGGGCAGCGGATCGGACGGCCAGGACCGAGGATTCCCCCTCTGCGAAGGCGCGACGCAGACCCGCTTGAGCTGGGCCGGGCCGCCCGCCGAAGGCCTGGAGCGCGGCGTCGGACAGGGAGGCGTCCGGCTCGACCCCAAGATGCTGGTCCAGAAGCTCGCTGTCGATCGTCCGCCCGGAACCGGGACCGATGAACAGGGCCAGGCGTTCGATCTCCTGGCGCATCAGACCCCGCTCACGCGGCAGGCGAGCCACGAAACGATCGAGGGCGTCGGCGGTCAGACCCACCTTGTCGGCCGCCAGGGCCTCGCGAGTCATGCGGGCGACGTCGCCGGTCTCGTCTTCATAGCAGACGATGCCGACGGCGCCGGCCTCCTTCTCGGCGGTCTTGCGCAGGGCGGAGTCACGGCCCAGCTGGTCGGCCTCGACCACCAGCATGGCGTCGGGATTATAGCCGCCCTCGGCATGGATCTTGACGGCGGCGGCCACCGCCTTGTCCACTCCGGGTTTCAGCGCCGACAGCCGGATCCGCACCAGACGGCGCCCGCCCATCAGGGACATGGCCGTCAAGGCCTCTTCAAGCTTGCTTTCTTCGCTGTCGATGTCGCTGTCGGTCAGGACGGTGACGTTGAAAGGGTCGTTCAGGTCCGGGGTGATCGCCCTGCACAGGATCTCGGCCCGTTCGGCGACGCCCGACCGATCCTTGCCGTGGATCACCGCTGCTCGGATCGCCGGATCGGGCGCCTTCAGAAAGCGGTCGATCTCGGGGCGTTTGGCCAGAATCACCGGTTCGACAGGGCCTGCATCAGGTCCAGCCGGATCAGACGCGCCAGTTCGGCGGCCGCGCGTTCTTCACCGTCCTGCTGGGCGGCGATGGCGGCATAGGGCTGGTCGTCGGCGGCGTAGGTGGTGGTGACGGTCTCCACCCCGGTCGTGGGCGCGCCTCCCGCGATGGGCGTCAAGGTCCAGGTCGCCTTGACCGTCAGCTCATAGCGGGTGGCGGTGTCGTCGATCCGGCGCCCCAGGGGCCGCCGGTCCTGTTCGACACGGGTCGTCAGCCGGTAAAGCGGCGCGGCGGACCGGTCCGAGGCCAGGGCGTCCTCCAGCTGTTCACGCAGGCGATAGCCCAGTCGGTCGTCCTGGGCCGTCACCGCGATCCGGCGCAGGGGCGAGCCCACGCCCGGCTCGGCGTACATGGGCGTAAAGCCGCAGGCGGAGAGCGCCAGGACGCTTAGTAGGGCAAGGCTGGTTGGGACGCGCATCAGCCGGCCACCAGATTGACGATCCGATCCTTGACCACGACGATCTTCTTCACGCTCAGACCCTCCAGACGCGCCTT
This sequence comes from Brevundimonas sp. Bb-A, assembly GCF_009394735.1. Classification (NCBI taxonomy): domain Bacteria; kingdom Pseudomonadati; phylum Pseudomonadota; class Alphaproteobacteria; order Caulobacterales; family Caulobacteraceae; genus Brevundimonas; species Brevundimonas sp. Bb-A. The sequence goes on from NZ_CP045456.1 coordinate 620,431, forward strand.
AACCGTCTCATCGGCCAGAACCAGGGCCTCGACCTCGGCCGGCTCCATGCCGCGCGCAACGCGGATTTCCGCCCGACGCTTGCCGTTGATCTGGATGGGCAGAACCACCTCGTCGTCGGCCGCGAGCGCAGCGTCCCACACCGGCCAGGGCGCGTCCAGAACCATCCCGTCCTCTCCCAGCCGGGTCCAGCATTCTTCAGCCAGGTGGGGGGTGAAGGGGGCGATCAGGCGCGCCAGGGCCGAGAGGGCCTGACGCTTGGCCTCGCCGCCCGCCTGGGCGCTGTCACGCACCGCGGCGACGAAGGCGTAGAGCTTGGCGATGGCCGAGTTGAAGCGGAAGCCTTCGACCCCCTCGGACACGGCCTTGATGGCCTTGTGGGTCTCTCGCAGCAGTTCGGCGTTGGCCTTGTCCTCGCCCGCGAAGCCGGGGTCATAGGCGTCGAACAGGCTCCAGGTCCGCTGCACGAACCGGCTGGCGCCCTCGACCCCGCCCGGCGTCCATTGCACGTCCCGCTCGGGCGGGCTGTCGGAGAGGACGAACAGACGGCCGGCGTCCACCCCGTGGCTTTCTAGGATTTCCTGAGGCGCGACGACGTTCTTCTTGGACTTGGACATCTTCTCGATGTCGCCGATCGACAGGCGGGCGCCGTTCGACAGGCGGGTGGCGACGCGCTGGCCGTCGACCGTCTCGACGCGGACGTCGGTGGGTTCGACCCAGCGCGGCTTTCCGACCTCGTCCTGGCCTTCAAAATAGGTCTCGTGGACCACCATCCCCTGGGTGAACAGGCCCGAGAATGGCTCCTTCACCGACAGCATGCCGGCGTCCGAAAGGGCGCGGGTGATGAACCGGGCGTACAGCAGGTGCAGGACCGCGTGCTCGACCCCGCCGATATACTGGTCCACCGCCAGCCAGCGGTTCGCCGCCTCGGTGTTGATCGGCTCGGCCGCCTTCGGGTCGGTGAAGCGGGCGAAATACCAGCTGGAGTCGACGAAGGTGTCGAGCGTGTCGGTCTCGCGCGTCGCATCCTGGCCGCACGACGGGCATTTGACGTGTTTCCAGATCGGATGGCGGTCCAGCGGATTACCGGGCACGTCGAAGGTCACATCCTCGGGCAGTTCGACCGGCAGCTGATCCGCCGGAACCTCCACCGGGCCGCAGGACGGGCAGTGGATGATCGGGATGGGGCAGCCCCAGTAGCGCTGGCGTGACACGCCCCAGTCGCGCAGCCGATAGATGGTCGCGCCCTGGCCGGTCCCGGCCGCCTCGACGCGGCGGATCGCCTCGGCCTTGGCGGTTTCGATGTCCAGTCCGTCCAGGAAGTCGGAATGGAAGATGGAGCCGGGGCCCGTATAGGCCTCGTCGCCCACGGCGAAGTCGTCGCCGGCGCCCTCGGGGCGGACCACCGGGATCACCGGCAGGTCGTATTTGCGGGCGAAGTCCAGGTCGCGCTGGTCATGGGCCGGGCAGGCGAAGATGGCGCCCGTGCCGTATTCCGACAGGATGAAGTTGGCGATCCAGACGGGGATTTCGGCGCCGGTGAAGGGATGCAGAACCTTCAGACTCGTGTCCCAGCCGATCTTTTCGGCCTGTTCGATCTCGGCCTGGGAGGCGCCGCCCTTGCGGCATTCGGCGATGAAGTCGGCGACGCGCGGATCGGCCTCGGCCAGTTGCTTCGAAATGGGGTGATCCGGGGCCAGGCCCAGGAAGCTGGCGCCGAACAGGGTGTCGGGCCGGGTGGTGTAGATTTCGACGCCGGTCTCGTGACCGGCGGGGGCTTGGCCGGAGAAGGCCCAGGTCATCTGCAAACCCTTGGAGCGGCCGATCCAGTTCTCCTGCATCAGCCGGACCTTCTCGGGCCAGCGATCCAGGGTCTTCAGCCCGTCGATCAGGTCGTCGGCATAGTCGGTGATGCGCAGGAACCACTGGTTCAGCTTGCGCTTCTCCACCACGGCGCCGGAACGCCAGCCGCGCCCGTCGATCACCTGCTCATTGGCCAGGACTGTGTTGTCGATCGGGTCCCAGTTGACCACCCCGTCCTTGCGATAGACCAGACCGCGCCGATACAGCTCCAGGAACCAGGCCTGCTGCTTGCCGTAGTATTCTGGATCGCAGGTGGCGAACTCGCGCGACCAGTCCAGCGACAGGCCCAGCAGCTTCAGCTGGTCCCGCATCTGGGCGATATTGTCGTAGGTCCAGCCCTTGGGGTGGATGCCGCGTTCCATGGCCGCATTCTCGGCCGGCATACCGAAGGCGTCCCAGCCCATCGGGTGCAGGACGTCATAGCCTTGCGCGCGCTTGGACCGCGCCACCACGTCGCCCATCACATAGTTGCGGGCGTGGCCCATGTGGATGTTGCCCGACGGATAGGGGAACATCTCAAGCACATAGTATTTCGGCCGGCCGGTGTCCTTGGTCACAAAGGCGGCGGCTTCGGCCCAGCGGGCCTGCTGGCGGGGTTCGGCGGTCTTGGGTTCGTAACGGGCCACGGTCGTCCTGAAGTCAAAAGGGCGCTGCCGCCCTCCCGGCTCACTAGCCCGAAGGACGACAGCGCCCAAGCAGATTTGCGCTCAAACCGCCCTCTGGGCGGCGCCATGCGCAAAAGGGTGCTCAAACAGCCCGAAGAGCGACAGCACCAAAAAAGCGCTCAAACAGCCCGAAGGGCGGTAGCACCTAAATGGAAAGCTAAAGCAGGCGTTAGCCTGCTTTAGCCCGCATTAGACAGGTTCAGCTGGCGCGCCTTGGTCAGGATGGCGTTTTCCAGGTCCGCCTCGGTCTGGGCGGCGACCGGAGCGGCGGTCCACTGACCGTCGGCGCCCTTGATTTCCTTGGTCACGGTCACGTTCAGCGCATCGGCGCGCAGGCGAGTGTCCAGGATGAAGACGGTGGCCTTGAAACGCTCGTTCGGCGTCTGGGGGTTGATGTACCAGTCATAGTTGATGACCCCGCCCCACGGATCGGCGGTCAGCAGGGGCATGAAGCTGAGGGTGTCCAGCGAGGCGCGCCAAAGATAGCCGTTGACGCCGATGCCCTGCTGCACGTCGGTCTTGGCCTTCTTTTTGCCGCCGCCGACGAAAGGAAGGCTGGAGCAGGCGCTCAGGGCCAAGCCTGAGACCAAGGCGACAGCGACGCCGCGAACCAGGGCCTTGTTGAGGCTCATCAAGGAAGTCTCCGTAAACTCAGGGACGTGAGGGCCCTCGCCCCCACGCGCGCGCGGCGTCGCTCTGACGGTCTGCGCCGTTGCGCTGTTCTATAACACGGGCAAAAGGGGCGATGACAAGGCGAACTCGGCCGTGAGACGTCGCGGGAGCGGTCTCGCGGCCGAGGAGACAACGGTTTTGGCCAGAATCTCGTGACGCTTGAGCCACATCGCGGTGCAACAATGCGGAGGAACCCCGCCCCGGCGCCAACGTTGCGTTGACCGGAAGCGCGCCCGGTGTCTAATCGCGGCGTTCACGGCCGAGGACGCCGGGGCAGGGTTGAAGGCGTCGCCGTCGGCGGCGTTTGAAGGGTTTGGAATGCGTTTCGGCGGTTTCTCGGCTGGACTGGTTGCGGCGACGGCTGTGCTTGCCGCCACGCCTGTGCTTGCCCAGAGCGCAGCGTCACGCAGTTCGAGCCTGTCCCTGTCGGAAGCCCAGTCGGCTCAGCGCCACGCCCCCGCGCAGCAGCGTCGCGGCCTGCGTCTGAACGACAGCGGACGCTGGGCACTGGATTTCAATCTGAACCAGCCTGTGGGCCGCGAGACGGACTGGGGAGACGTCGAAGCCGGCGCCTATTACCGGCTCAACGACCGTCTGCGCGTCGGCGCCGCTGCGGCTGTGGCCTCGCCGGAGGCTGATCCTGCCCGAGCGCCGGAAACCAGCGCCCGCACCCAGCCCCGCGTCCGTCTGGAAACAATCTTTAAGTTCTGACGCCGCCGAAGGCGGACTGGATCGTCTCCACCGCCGCCAGGCCGCAGGCGCCCGATCCCGTCAGCAGCGCAACCCGGTCCGGACGCAATCCACCCAGGGCGTAAACCGGAACCCCGGCGCGTTGGACCAGGGTTTTGAACGCCGGCGCCCCCAGGGCCGGCTTGGTCGCCGACGCGCCTCCAGCCGGAAAGACCGGCGACAGGATCAGAGCCTCCACGCTTGAAGCCGGCGGTTCGGCCCCGTGCCAGGCCGCCGTCAGCCGCCAGTCCGGGCGCCGTCTTCGCACATCGGCGGCGCGATCAGCGTCTCTCTCCGGCAGATGCAGGCCGTCGGCCGATACGGCGTCGGCAAGATCGGCGTCCTTTCCGACCAGAAGTTCAACCCCGGCCTCATGCGTCACGGCGCGCAGGCGACGGCCGATCTCGACCGCCTGATCGGCGCCGAAGGCGCGATAGACCACGGCCGATCCCGGCGGCAGGCGGGCCGCCGTCTCCCAGGGGCGGGGGGTGCGCGCCGGGTCGGTGAAGAACAGCAGCGGCGGCAGACGCGCCGCCGCCGGGCTGACAGAGGCGGCGGCGCGGTTTAGAGCGGTGGCCGCATCCCAGAGCATGCGCGCATCGTCGCTGTAACCGGCCGGCAGGATCATGACCTCTTCTTCTCCCGCTTCGGCGTCTCCGTCCACCGATGCCGCCGCAATCTCCGACAGGCTGGCCGTCGTCCGCGCCCGTATCGCAGAGGCCTGCCGTGCCGTCGGGCGCGATCCCGAAACCGTCGTTCTGACCGCCGTCTCCAAGACCCAGCCGCCGGAGGCCATCGCGGCCATGAGGGCGGCGGGCCAGAGGGTGTTCGGCGAAAACCGAGTGCAGGAGGCCCAGGGACGTTGGGCCGAGGGCCTGTACGGCCGCCCCGGCGGAGTGGAACTGGAGCTGCGTCTGATCGGGCCGCTCCAGACCAACAAGACCGAAGACGCCGTGGCCCTGTTCGACGTCATCGAGACCCTGGACCGGGAGAAGCTGGCGCGCACCCTTGCCGAGGCTGCGGCGAAACGGGGCCGATCGCCGCGTCTGCTGATCCAGGTCAATACGGGGGCGGAGCCGCAGAAGGCCGGCGTCCTGCCCGACGCCGCCGAGGCTCTGATCGCGACGGCGCAGAAGACCTATGGGCTTACGGTCGAGGGGTTGATGTGTATTCCGCCCGCCGATGAGCCGCCTGAACCCCATTTCCGGCTTCTGGCGCGGCTGGCCGAGGACAATGGCCTGTCGGTCCTGTCCATGGGGATGAGCGGCGATTACGAGACGGCGATCCGCTGCGGCGCCACCCATGTCCGGGTGGGAACGGCGTTGTTCGGGGAACGAAAACCATCCGAAACAGTCTCTAGGCCGTAACTCGACGTGAATTCGCACCCCCAAGCCTTGGCGCGGGGGCCAAGCCTCGCCATTGTCTGTCCATGCCCACGCCCAAGACCATCCTGATCATCGATGACGACGACGACCTGCGCGAGGCCTTGGCCGAGCAGTTGAATCTGCACGAAGAGTTCAAGACCCAGCAGGCCTCGACCGCAGCGGACGGCGTCCGTATGGGGCGCGAGATCCGTGCAGACCTGATCCTGCTGGACGTCGACCTGCCCGATATGGACGGCCGCGAGGCCTGCCGCCTGCTGCGCAAGGACGGGGTCTCCACCCCGGTCATCATGCTGACCGCCCAGTCCGCCGACGCCGACGCCATCCTGGGCCTCGACGCAGGCGCCAACGACTATGTCACCAAGCCCTTCCGGTTCGCGGTCCTGCTGGCTCGCATCCGCGCCCATCTGCGCAGCCACGAACAGTCGGAAGACGCCGTCTTCTCCATCGGCCCCTATGAGTTCCGGCCCGCCGCCAAGGTTCTGATGGACGCCAAGGGCAAGAAGGTGCGGCTGACGGAAAAAGAAACGAACATCCTGAAGTATCTCTACCGCGCCGGCGCCAAGCCCGTGTCGCGCGAGGAGCTGCTGACCGAGGTCTGGGGCTATAACGCCGGCGTCACCACCCACACCCTGGAAACCCACATCTATCGCCTGCGCCAGAAGATCGAGCCAGAGCCGGGCCAGGCCAGGCTTCTGCTGACCGACGCGGGCGGTTATCGGCTGCAGCCCTGAGGGGTTCCGAAAAAGGCGTCGCTACACTGGGCGCGCCGGTTCTCTGTCAGGAAGCGTTTTTCGCCCTTCCTCCTTTCCCACCGTGAATACCGGAAGGAAGATCTGGACCAGCGGGCCGATGGCGAGGGCGTAGAGGATCGTCCCGACCCCGACCGAGCCGCCCAGGGCCCAGCCGGCGACGACGACAGTCAGTTCGATGGCGGTCCGCACGACCTTGATCGGCCAGCCGGTGCGGGCGACCAGACCTGTCATCAGGCCGTCGCGCGGTCCTGGACCCAGGCCCGCCCCGATATAGGCGCCGCTCGCCACGCCATTCAGCACGATCCCCGTCGCCAGGAACAGGCTCCGAACCGGTAGGACCGGGTCCGCCGGAATGTATCTCAGCGCCAGGCCGGCGACCGAGCCGATGACCAGAACATTGGCGATCGTGCCTATTCCCGGCTTCTGGCGCAGCGGAATCCACAGCAGCAGCACGGCCATACCGATCAGATTGACCACCATGCCGAAGCCGAGACCGGCCGCTTCGGCGAATCGTTCGAAAACGCCCTGGCTCAGGACGTCCCAAGGGTCGAGACCCAGATCCGCCCTGACGATCAGGGCGATGGACAGGCCGTAAAGGCTCAGGCCCAGGAAGAGTTGGATCAGGCGGCGGGTCATAACAGGTACTTCACCCGAACTGGCTTTGGAAAAAAGGTCCAGTTCTGCCATTCTGGCCCCATGTCCTCGCGTACTATCGGTACAGCCTCTCTGATCCGCCACCTGGGCGCTTGGCGCGCGCCAGGCGCTGGCCCGGCCTACCGTCAGTTGGCCGGAGCGGTCAGACTTTTGATCCTGGACGGACGGCTTCCTCTGGCGGCGCGACTGCCGGGCGAGCGCGAAGCGGCGCAGGCGCTGGGTTTGAGCCGTACGACCGTATCGGCCGCCTATGGACGACTGCGGGATGACGGGTTTCTTACAGGGGGACGCGGCGCCTCGGCGCGGACCAGCCTGCCGGGTGAGGCGCCGACGGGCGGCTCGCGCGGCCTTACTGAAGCCAGAACCTCTTCCCGCGCGGACGAGGTCCTCGACCTGACCGCCGCCGTCCTGCCGGCCGATCCCAGCGTTCACGCCGCCTATGTCCGGGCTTTGGAGCGGCTGCCGACCCGTTTGCCGGGCCACGGCTATGAGGCCTCGGGGGTTGAGGCCCTGCGCGAGGCGGTGGCGGCCGCCTATCGGCGGCGCGGCTTGCCGACCTCGCCCGCCCAGATCCTGATCACCCACGGGGCTCACAATGGACTGGTTCATCTGCTGCGGCTGATGGTCAGGCCGGGTCAGCCGGTCGTCTTCGACCATCCCACCTATCCGCAGGCGCTGGACGCCATTCTCGCGGCCGGCGCGCGTCCCACGCCGGTCGCCCTGCCGGACGACGCCGGGGCGGGAGCGGGGACTGAGGGGTGGGATGTGGAGGGTCTGATCGCCGCCTGTCGGACCAGTGGCGCGCCCCTGGCCTATCTGGTCCTCGACCATCACAATCCCACCGGGCGGATGATGCGGGCGGCGGATCGGCTGCGGCTTCTGGCGGGGCTGAAAGGGTGCGAGACCCTGCTGGTGCTGGATGAGACCCTGGTGGAGCTGACCCTCAGCGGCCCGCCCGCCCTGACGGCCTCGGCGGTCGATGCGCCGCGTGTCGTGCGCCTGGGCTCCCTGTCCAAGAGCGTCTGGGGCGGGTTGCGCATCGGGTGGATTCGCGCGGACCGGGCGGTGATCCAGCGGCTCGCCCAAAGCCGCGCCAGTTTCGATCTGGGCGCGCCGATCCTGGAGCAGCTGGCGGCGGTCGAACTGCTGGGCGACGGCGGCGCCGGCCTGGCGGCGCGACGGCCTCTGCTGCGAGCGCGACGCGACCATCTGCGGATGCGGCTGGCGGAACGGCTGCCGCTGTGGGCCTGTCCCCGGCCGGCGGGCGGCCTTTCCGTCTGGGCGCAACTGCCGGCGCCGATCAGCTCGGCCCTGGTGGTCCAGGCGGCCGAGCGCGGCTTGAGATTGGCGTCCGGTCCGCGCTTCGGCGTGGACGGCGCCTTCGAACATCGGCTGCGGCTGCCCTACACTCTGCCGGAGCCTGTTTTGGACGTGGCGGTCGAGCGATTGGCTCAGGCGGCCGAGGCGCTGGAGCGCAAGACACGGCCGGTTTCCGCGCCCCCGCCCCGTCGCGTCGCCGTCTATTGAAGGCGCGGTTCGCCTATCCGGAAACGATAGAGGGCGGCGGATTTGCTCCGCCGCCCTCCTGAGCGTCAATCGACTGGGTCGTAGGATCAGAAGGTGGCGTTGACGCTGACCTGGAAGATCCGACCGGTTTCCAGATAGCCGCCCTTGCGGTCGGGCGAGACATAGCGTTCGCCCGCCCCGACGGTCGACCAGCGGGTCGGTTCGTCGGTCAGGTTGCGGACCGCAGCCCCCACTTCCAGTCCCGGCGCCAGGGTCAAGGCCACGCCCAGGTTCAGCTCCTTGGACGGCTGGATGTAGATGTCGGGCTGGCTGTCCTGAACCGTGTCCAGGCGACGACCGGTGTAGTTGTACCAGAGGCTGGCCCGCAGCGACCCATGCTCATAGCCGGCCTCCAGATTGTACATCAGCTCGGGCGCCTGGGGCAGGTCGCTCTTGCGGATGTCGGTCGAGGAGAGGCGGTATTCGGCCTCCGTCTGCTGATAGGTCAGGTTCCCGCCCAGCGACAAGCCGTCCATCCAGCCGTCGACCGGCAGGACATAACGACCGCCCATTTCGATCCCGGTGGCGGAGCCGCCCAGGCCGTTGAACGGCTTGATCAGGATGACGCCATCGCTGGTCTTGCTCGTGCCCGTCCGCAGGGCGGTCGGCACGACGATATTGTCCAGATCCTTGTGGTAGACGGCCAGTTGCAGGTTGGAGCCGACGGCGTACCATTCCAGACCCAGGTCATAGCTCCAGCCCTCAACCGGTTTCAGATCGGGGTTGGGCTGGCTGATGCTGATGACGGCGTTGGTGACGGGGTCGCGGCTGACGGTGGTCGGACCCGCCAGCTGGCTGCCCGCGGGCCGGCTGTAGCTGGAACGCGCGGCCGCCCGCACCACCAGGGCGTCGCTGGGACGCCAGGCGGCGATGACGCTGGGATCGACATGGTCGTAATCCCGATCTGCGGTCGCGAAACGGGCGCCGTCGGCGTCCTTCACGAAGAAGCGGGCTTCGAAGTGGTTGTCCTCGTAGCGGACCCCCGGCGTGATCTCCAGGGCGCCGCCGGCCAGTTTCAGGGTGGCGGCGGCGAAGGCGGCCGTCCGGTCTTCCCGGCTGTCCGACAGGCCCTGGTTCAGCTTCTCTTGCGAAACCACCACGGTCGAGCCGTACAGATCGCGTTCGTTTTCGACGAAGCGGCGATCGACCAGCTTCACCGGGCGCACCGTGCCGTGGTCCATGAAGTCGGTGATCAGGCGGCCGGGCGTCGCGCCGATCGACGGGCCGTCCACGGTTCCAGCCTGCAAGGACGTGCGGAAACGGTAGCGGGTGTCGTCCGGGGCCAGGCTGCGGCCGTCCTGATCGGCCGTCTCGTACAAGCCGCCGACCGAGGCGCTGGCGAGCACGCCGGAACCGGCCCAGGTCAGGTCGCCCTTCACCGTCTTCTTCACCTCCGACAGATAGCCGTAGCCCTGCTGGACATAGATCTGGCTGGGACGGTCCTGGCTGGCGACATAGGCGGTCGCGCCGGCCGACAGCACCGGCATGGGCCAGCGAGGGTCCGACAGGTCCAGCTTCAGCCCTTCGGTCGAGGCGCCGGTATTGCCCGTCGCGCCGTTATAGGCGACGCCTCGCCAGGCGGCCTCGATCGTATTGGGCGAGTCCAGACGGCCGTCGGCATAGGCGGCTTCCAGCGAGGCGGTGAAGTCGCCGAAGCGCAGCTTGCCCCCCGTCTGGACCGACAGCAGCTCCTGTTCGACGTCCTCGACGCGGAAATAGTTGGCCGGATTGATGCCGTAGGGCGTGTAGTCGCCGGCGGCGTTGTAGTTGGCGCCGCCCGGATTGGGATTGGTCTGGCCCGAGGTCCGCTCGCTGCGAAGCCCCGTCTGGTTCATCGTATTGGTGTTGGTGTAGGTCGCATAGTTGACCCGGGCGAACAGGTCCAAGGGCTGGGTGCGATAGTCCAGAGAGGCCGTGGCGCCGTAGCGTTCCACCGTGGAGTTGAAGAAGTTCCACTGAAGACCGTCCGCCGACAGGGCGTTCTCATTCTCGCGGGCCGAGCCGACATTGGCCCTGGAAGTCTTGTAGTCGTTCTGAACAGCGACGCTTTCGGCGGCGCTGTCCTTCTGCTCGTAATAGGCGGAAGCATAGACGCCCAGGCGACCGTCGGCGAAGCGACGCGCCATGTCCACGCCGACTGCGCCGCCCAGGCTGTCCTGACCGCGATCCTGGGCCAGTTCGGCCATCTGGCCGACGGCGCGCAGGCGCAGCATCTGGTCACCGAAGTCGAAGGCGGTCGGCGTGACCAGATTGACGATACCGGCGATGGCGTCGGCGTCGAGCGTCGCATCCGGCGTCTTTTCGATGCCGATGGTCTGGATGGCGAAGGGGCTGAACAGGTTCAGCGAGATCGAGCGGCCGCCGGCCGTCTGGGGCAGGCGCAGGCCGTCCAGCGTATAGGCGTTGAAGCTGGTGTCGAAGCCGCGGATGGCGACGTATTGGGCTTCGCCGGTGGCCGACTGGTTGCGGCCCTGGTCCTGACTGACCGACACGCCGGGCAGGCGCTTGGCCAGGTCGGCGATGGTGGTTTGGGGTTCAGGCTGACGTCGCCGACGGCGACGGCGTCCACGACGCCGGTCGCCTGGCGTTCCTCGACCAGAACCGTCTGGGCGCGCCGGGCGCCGGTCACGACGATCTCTTGCAAGGTGGCTGGGCCGGTAGCGGTCTCGGACTGGGCCCAGGCCGAACCGCCGGCGCAGAGCGCGGCGAGGCTGCAGGAAACGCCGAGAAGGGCGCGCCGAGTGGACGAACCTGAAATGGTCATTGGAAATCCGATTAATGAGGCCGCGCCCCCATGGGCGGCGCGGGCTCCTTAGTGCGGGTCAATGACAGGCTGCCTAAAGCTATGCGCCTGAAAGGCTAAGCTTGTGCGACGCTTGTGGGACAGTTGTCGGGGTCAGACGGACAAATCGACCGTCACCGGCGCATGGTCGGACGGCCGGTCCCACTCGCGGACGTCATCATGAATCCGGGCCGTGTCCTTGATGACGGCCGGGGTCAGGCCGGGCGAGGTCCAGATATGATCCAGGCGCAGGCCGCGGTTCGACTTGCGGAAGTCGGCGGCTCGATAACTCCACCAGCTGGCCAGCTTCTGCGGTTCGGGGAAACGGTCGCGCAGCACGTCGGCGAAGCCGCCTGTGGCCTGAAGTCGGTTCAGCACCTCCACCTCGATCGGCGTGTGGCTGACGATCTTGGACATGTAGCGGTGGTTCCACACGTCGCCCTCGCCCGGTGCGATGTTGAAATCGCCGGCCATGACCAGGGGGCGAGACCGATCCTGTCGGGCGACGATCTCGGTCAGCTGTTCGTAGAAGTCGAGCTTGTGATCGAACTTGGGGTTCAGCGTCCGGTCGGGCACGTCGCCGCCGGCGGGAATGTAGAAGTTCTGAACGTCGATCCCGGCGACCCGGGCCGAGACGCAACGGGCGTGGCCCAGTTTGCAGACCTGGAAGGTCTCGCTGTCCTCAAGCGGCAGGCGGCTGGCGATCGCCACCCCGTGCCAACCCTTCTGGCCGGCGACACGCATATGAGGCAGGCCCATCTCTTCGAAGGCGGCGCGCGGGAACTGATCCGTCGTGCATTTGATCTCTTGCAGCATCAGAACGTCGGGAGCCCGTTCGGCGACGAACCGGGCGACCTGATCGATGCGCAGGCGGACGGAGTTGATGTTCCAGGTGGCGAGGCGAAGGGTCATGCTTCGCTTTAACAGGCCGCGCTCCGGAAGAACCACCCAGAAAAAAGGCCCGGCCTCTGCGGGCCGGGCCGATCCAGTTTCGTCTCTCTCGCCGCCGGGGAGGGGGATGCATCCGGGCGGTAGAGCGGCCGCCGCCGCTCTGTGTTCTAGATGTCACGACCGAAGGAAAAGGTCAAATTGTCACATTTCTCGCTTGGCCGTGATTCTCCGGCAACGGACGGATACCGGTGATTCGCGACTTCCGCTCTTACAGGCGCTAGTTCCGACCGGGTCGGCGGGTAGGGTCTCGCAGTTGGAACAGGCTGGCCGCCAAGCCGGAGGCAGGCTGAAGCGAGGTCAGCTGAGTGCGGGTCCGCGATCCCTGGGCGTCGGAAATGGTCCATTCGTGCAGGCGGATCGGATCACCGGCGAAGGCCAGAACCACCTGGCCGTCGTTGGGCCGATTGGCGTCGCGGGCGGTGATGGCGAAGGCGCCGGACTGCATCCGCGTGACGCGGTCGATCCGGACGCCCTGGTCCAGCCGCACATTGCGCGCAAGGAAGGTCGAAAGGGGCGTCCGTCCCAGCGGCACCTGCTGGAAATTGTTCAGCCGCGGATCATAGCGTTTGACGTTGTAGCCGTCCGACACGACCAGCAGACCGGCCGGATTGGTGTATTCGAACCGCATCTTGCCGGGGCGCTGCAGATAGAAGCGGCCCTCGCGGCGCTGTCCGCCCGGACCCGTCTCGACGAACGTGCCCTGGGCCGAGGTCAAGCCTTGGAGATAGGTCTGGGCCCTTTGAACCACCGCCCGATCCTCGGCCGATAGATTGGATTGGGCCTGGGCCGCGTCGAACATCCCCAGGGCGGCCAAGCCCGTCACAAGTCCGGCGCCCAGCAGCAGGGCGCGGCGTTGGGAATCGACGGCGGCGCCGATCTGGGCGGCGAGGCTCTCGGCGACGGCGGTGGTGGTCATGAAGTCAGTCTCCCGTTCGGGATGGTCAGCGATGCCGCCGTCTTGCCCGATCGGCTTGGCGTCGGAATGACGCGAGCCTGACCATATTCCGGCGCTCCGATGAAGCCCTGTTCATCGAAATGCTGAAGCTTGGACGCGACGGCGGGTCAGACAACGGCTGGAAGGCGCAGCCGTTCCTCGGCTTGGCTCACACCATCGGCGGCGGGCCGGCCAGGACATCGCGCTTGCCGGCGTGGTTGGCGGGGCTGACCACGCCTTCCTGCTCCATTCGTTCGATCAGGGAGGCGGCGCGGTTGTAGCCGATCTGCAGACGACGCTGGACGTAGGAGGTCGAGGCCTTGCGGTCGCGGGTCACGACGGCGACGGCCCGGTCGTACAGATCGTCGCCCCCGCTCCCATTTGGGCCGCCGTTTCCGCCCTCGTCGAAGCCGCCGTCCCCGTCGCCGTCCGGTTCGTCGGTGATCAGGTCCAGATAGTCGGGCTCGGCCTGGGCCTTCAGGTGTTTGCAGACGTCCTCGACCTCCTTGTCGTCGACGAAGGGGCCGTGCAGGCGGGTGATGCGGCCGCCGCCGGCCATATAGAGCATGTCGCCCTGGCCCAGCAGCTGTTCGCCGCCCTGTTCGCCCAGGATGGTCCGGCTGTCGATCTTGGAGGTGACCTGGAAGGAGATCCGGGTCGGGAAGTTGGCCTTGATGGTGCCGGTGATGACGTCGACCGACGGGCGTTGGGTCGCCATGATCAGGTGGATGCCGGCGGCGCGGGCCATCTGGGCCAGGCGCTGGACGGCGCCTTCCACATCCTTGCCGGCGACCAGCATCAGGTCGGCCATCTCGTCCATGACCACCACCAGATAGGGCATGGGTTCGGGGCGGATCTTCTCGGATTCGTAGACGGGGCGGCCCTGGTCGTCGAAGCCGGTCTGGACCGTGCGCTCGAAATGTTCGCCCTTGGCTTGAGCTTCGCGGGCGCGCTCGTTGTAGCTGGCGACGTTTCGCACGCCCAGTTTGGACATGCGGCGATAGCGGTCCTCCATCTCGCGCACCGTCCATTTCAGGGCGACGACCGCCTTCTTCGGATCGGTGACGACGGGGGCCAGCAGGTGCGGGATGCCGTCATAGACCGACAGTTCCAGCATCTTGGGGTCGATCATGATGAAGCGGCACTCGGCCGGGCTGTGACGATACAGGATCGACAGGATCATGGCGTTGACCCCGACCGACTTGCCCGAGCCGGTGGTGCCGGCGATCAAGAGGTGGGGCATGCGGGCCAGGTCGGCGACATAGGGCTCGCCGCCGATGGTCTCGCCCAGCGCCAGAGGCAGCAGGTGGCCCTTCTTGTCGTATTCGGCGCTGGACAGAAGGTCGCGCAGATAGACGGTCTCGCGCTTGGCGTTGGGCAGTTCGATGCCGATGGCGTTCCTGCCCTGAACCACCGAAATCCGGCAGGCGCGGGCGGACATGGAGCGGGCGATGTCGTCGGCCAGGGCGACCACGCGGCCGTGTTTCACGCCGGGGGCGGGGACCAGCTCGTACAGGGTGACCACGGGGCCGGGGCGGATCTGGTCGATCACGCCGCGCACGCCGAATTCCTGCAGCACGCCTTCCAGCATCTTGGCGTTCTGCTTCAGGGAGTCCTCATCCACCGAACCGACGCGCTGGGCGGGCTTGGTGAGGATGCCCAGCGGCGGCAGGTCGAAGGCGCCTTCGGGACGGTCGAAGACGAAGGCCTGCTGGTCGACGTCTTCCTTGCGCGGCTTGGGCGCCTTGACCGCGGCGACGCGGGGTTCGACCGCTCGCGGCGCGGCGCGGGCGGCGGGGGCGGGCTCCTCCTCCCAGGGCGGCAGGTCGTCATAGGCCGTCTGGGGACCGTCGGCGTCCTGATCCGGCGCGACGGCGGCGTCCGGGGCGGGGGCGGGCGTGCGAACCTCGGGCTTGGGCGCCGCCTTTTCGCGTGCGGGGGCGCGCGGCTTTTTGGCAGCGACGGCAGGCGGGGGCGCGGCGGGGGCGCGCAGCGAGCGGCCCCAGTGCAGGGCGTCGATGAAGTCCATGGCGCGCAAGCCGATGGCGAAGCCCGTCAGCCACAGGCCGCCGCCCAGGAACAGCAATCCGGCGATGATCCGCCCGCCGGGAATCCTCAGGGCGGCCAGGCCCTGGGCGGTCAGGCCGGTGAAGGCGTCGCCCCACAGACCGCCCAGGCCGGCGGCTAAGGGCCAGGCGGCGGGGGCGGCCAGGGCCGCGAGGGCCCCGGACAACAGCAGGGTTCCGGCCGTGGCCGACAGGGCCTTGATCGGGCTGGGTTTCAGACGTTGCTGGATGGCGTCGCCGATGGCGCGGGCCAGGCCGAAGGCGATCGCCAGCAGGGCGGCGGGCCAGGCGGCCAGGCCCAGGGACTGCATGAACAGGTCCGCAAACAGGGCGCCGTTCGCCCCCAGCCAGTTGGTGGTCGGCAGGCTGGAGGCGGCGTTCAGACTGGCGTCCGCCGGATTCCAGGAGATCAGGGCGATCAGCAGCAGGGTCGCCAGCAGGGCCTGAAGCACACCCCGGAAACGCACGACAAAGGGCGCCTCCCAAAGGATGCGGGCGCTGATCCAGGCCTGGCGGCCGACGGCGAGGGCGGTGGACATGAAAGGCGAGACCTTCCGGGCGGCTGACGTTCGACCCGCCTTGTCGCATCCCCAGGGTTAAGGGCTCATTTACCAGGCGCCGGAGACAAACCGTCCTCTGGACCTTTTGAGCGTGCGGCGCGACAAGCCTGCCATGGCAGAGACCGAACGCTACGACATCATCATCGCCGGCGCGGGCCTGGCCGGGGCGAGTTTCGCCCTGGCGGCGGCGCAGGGCGGGCTGAAGGTGGTGCTGGTCGATCCCCAGCCGTTCAGCGCCCAGCTGGCGCCCAGCTTCGACGGGCGTTCGACCGCGATCGCCTTTTCGACCTTCCGAATGTTGGACGCCCTGGGCCTGGGCGAGACCCTGCGGCCGCACGCCTGCCGGATGGATCACATTCTCGTCACGGACGGCCGTCGGCCGGGCGCGGCCAGCAAGTCGCCCTCGCCGGCCTTCCTGCGCTTCGACGCCGAGGAGATCGGCGGGCGGACCGGGGGCGAGCCCCTGGGCTATATGGTCGAGAACCGGCGGATCCGGGCGGCCCTGGCCGAGGCGGTGACGGCGGCGGGGATCGAGGTGCGGGCGCCGGCCTCGGTCGTCTCGGTCGAGCGGGATGCGGGCAAGGCGACCGTGACCCTGGCCGACGGCTCGATCCTGACCGCCGCCCTGGTGGTGGGGGCGGAAGGGCGCGGCTCGACCGTGCGCCGCGCCGCCGGGATCGAGACGGTCGGCTGGGCCTATGGCCAGAGCGGGGTGGTGGCCACGGTCCGGCTGGGCCGCGACCACGGCAATGTCGCCCACGAATATTTCCTGCCCAGCGGCCCCTTCGCCATCCTGCCCCTGACGGACCAGCGGGCCAGCCTGGTCTGGACCGAGACGACCCGGCGGGCCGAGGCCCTGCGCGACGCCTCGGACGCGGCCTTCCAGTCGCATCTGATGCGGCGGTTCGGGGCCTTTCTGGACGGGATTTCGGTCGAGGGGCCGCGCTTCGTCTATCCGCTGTCGCTCAGCCTGGCCGAAAAACTGGTCGCGCCGCGTCTCGCCCTGATCGGCGACGCCGCCCACGGAGTGCATCCGGTGGCGGGCCAGGGTCTGAACATGGGGCTGAAGGACGCCGCCGCCTTAGCCGAGGTTCTTGCCGAGGCCGCGCGACTGGGCGAGGATCTGGGGGCCGAGACGGTTCTGGAGTGTTACGCCCGCTGGCGCCGGTTCGACAACGCCGCCCTGGCGGCAGGTTTCGACGCCTTCGTGCGGCTGTTCTCCAACGACATCGGCCCGGTCCGGCTGATGCGGGATCTGGGCATGGCGGCGGTGAACCGGATCGGGCCGCTGCGCCGGGCCTTCATGCAGGAGGCGGGCGGGGCGACCGGCGACCTGCCGCGGCTGCTGCGCGGCGAACCGGTCTAGTTCAACCGCATTCGAACGCGCTCGAAGGTCGTCGATCGACGCGCTTCTTCGACGCCGTCCAGGCCGCGAGCCCGCGACAGGGCCTCCAGTGAACCGGTCAGCGCGCCCTGTTTCTCGCGGGCGGCGGCGACGTCCAGCCAGGGCCGGTGGTCTTCCGGGTCCAGCAGGGCCCGGCGCAGGGCCGAGCGTTCGGCCGCCTCATAGTCGTGGCTGCGGATGGCGCGGCTGAACAGCAGGTTCTGCAGCCGGATCAAGGCCTGACGATCGCTGACCGGGGCCATCAACAGGTCCAGCCGGTCGGCGACGTGCGGCGTCAGACCGGCCCGAAGCGCCCGCCGGGTCAGTTCGCTGGGCAGGACCAGCCGACCCTGGCTGAAGGGATCGAGCGCCACCGGACCCTCGGCCGTCTCGACCCGGACCAGGAAATGGCCGGGGAAGTCCACCCCCGCCGCCTTCAGCCCCGCCGCACGGGCGGCGTGGAGATAGAAGACCGCCAGGGCGGCGGATAGGCCGCGGCGGCGCTCGGCCACCTCGATCAGATCCGTGTTGGCGGGATGGTCGTAATGGAGCAGGTCGCCGTTCAGACGCAGGTCGGCGGCCATGGTTTCCGACAGGGCCTCTTCCGGGCTTTCGCCCCCGAGCCGCTCCTTCAGCCTTTCGCAGGCGCTGCGGGCCAGGGTGCGGACGGGTTGGGGGTCACGGAAGGGATGATCGTGGATGGCGCAGGCGATCGCCGCCTCCAGCAGGGGGAAGCCCTCGTCGCCGCCGTCACCGGCCGACGTCAGGATGGCCTCGGCCTCTTCCCGGGTCATGCGATCCCTTCAGTTCCCGCGCCTCTGAACGCCGCGAAGATGACGCGGAAATCGACCGGGAGCCAGCGCCACCATATCAATTCTCAATTCAAGTGGTTGCAGGGCCGGGCGATTGCGCCGGACCGCCTCGCCCGCTGCAACCAGCCGATCATGCTGGGTGGGCTTCAGCGCCAGGACGGCGAGGTCGAGCCGGGCGCGGCGCTTGACCTCCACCACGGCAAGGGTTCGCCCGCGACGGGCCAGCAGGTCGATCTCGCCGGAGCGGGTCTTCAGCCGAAACCCCAGAATCTGATAGCCCTTCAGCATCAGCCAGAGGGCGGCGATCCATTCCGCCGCATGACCGGCCTTGAAGGCGGCGCCCCCCTTGGCCTGACGCCAGGCCGCCTTCGGACGTCGCTCCGGCGTCGGGCGGGGCAGGCGGGGGCTCACTTGCCCTGAAGCTCCAGGGCGCGGCGGTACAGGGACTTGCGGTTCAGGCCCAGGGCGCGGGCGACTTCCGAGGCGGCTTCTCCGGTCGAAAGCCGGGTCAGGGCGTCGGTCAGGGCCGCGTCGGCGTCCGCCTGGGTCGCTTCTTCCGCTTCGCCGGGGCCGATGACCACGACGATCTCGCCCTTGGGCGCATCCAGTCGGGGATCGACCGCCAGTTCGTTCAGCGAGCCCCGCACGCATTCTTCGTACAGCTTGGTCAATTCACGCGCCACGGCGGCCGGGCGAGGGCCGAGAACCGCCGCCATGTCGGTCAGGCTGTCGCGCAGGCGCGGCCCGCTTTCGAAGAAGACCAGGGTCTGGCGCTGGCCTTTCAGCCCTTCCAGGGCGGCGGTCCGCCCGGCGGTCTTGGGCGGCAGGAAGCCGGCGAACAGGACGCGGTCAGCGGGCAGGCCGGCGATGCACAGGGCGGCCAGCAGGCTGGACGGGCCGGGAATGGGGTGGACCGGCAGGCCCTCGGCGATGACGGCGCGGGCGACGACGAAGCCGGGATCGGACACCAGGGGCGTGCCGGCGTCGGAGACCAAGGCCACCACCTCGCCGCTCCGGAGGCGCTCGATCGCCTGTTCGGCCGCACGACCGGAAGCGTGGTCGTCGCAGCGTTCCAGCTTCGCCTTCAGTCCATAGGCGGACAGGAGTTTGGCGGTGACGCGGGTGTCCTCGGCCAGGACCAGGTCGGCGGCGGCCAACACGTCCAGCGCCCTGAGCGTCATGTCGCGCAGGTTCCCGATCGGCGTCGCCACCAGATAGAGACCCGGCTCCACCCGCCGGGGCGGGGGGGCGGCGGGGGGGAAGAGGCCGGGTTCGCTCATGATCAGACGGTGGGGGGCACCGCCGTGCTCGGCTTTTCGACCACGGCGGCGGGCGGACGCGGCGCCGAGGTCAGGCCCGAGCCCTGGAAGGCGGGGCCGGCGTCATAGGCGGCGAAGGTGGCGGCGGTGATGATCTCGCTGACCGAAGCGCCCAGGGAGACGATCTGGACCGGCTTCTCCAGCCCGACCAGCAGCGGTCCGATGACGGTCGCGCCGCCCAAGGCCTGGACCAGCTTGGTCGAGATGGCGGCCGAGTGGATGGCCGGCATGACCAGGACGTTGGCCGGCTTGGTCAGGCGGTTGAAGGCGTAGGCGGGATGGCCCTTCGGATCCAGGGCGACCTCGGGGGGCATTTCGCCCTCGTATTCGAAGTCGACGCCCTTCTTGTCCAGGATGCGGATCGCCTCGCGAACCTTTTCGGCCCGGTCGCCGGGCGGATTGCCGAAGGTGGAATAGCTGAGGAAGGCCGCGCGCGGATTGCGACCGAGCTTGCGCACCGTCTCGGCGGCCTTGATCGCGATGTCCGCCAGCTCAGCGGCGTCCGGCAGTTCGTGGATGGTGGTGTCGGCGACGAACAGGGTCCGGCCCTTGGCCAGCAGGATCGACAGGCCGATCAGGGTGTCGTCCACGTCCAGGACGCGCTGGACCTCTTTCAGGGCCATGTTGAAGTTGCGGGTGACGCCGGCGACCATGGCGTCGGCCCGGCCCTTGGCGACCAGGGTGGCGGCGAAATAGTTGCGGTCCTGGTTGATCATCCGCTGAACGTCGCGGCGCAGATAGCCGCGACGCTGCAGCTTCTCGTACAGCCAGTCGGTGTCCTCGACATTGTGGCCGGAGACGCGGGCGTTGGTGATCTCTATGCCCAGATCGTCGAAATTCAGCCCGGCCTCGGCGGCGTTCTGGCGGATCAGATCCTCGCGTCCGACCAGGATGGGGGTGCCCAGATCGGCCTGTTTGAAGCCCCAGGCGGCGCGGATGACGGCCGGCTCCTCGCCCTCGGCGAAAACGATGCGCTTGTTGGGTCCGCCGCGCACGGCCGAGTTGATCTTCTGCATCAGGGCGGCGGACGGATCGACGCGCGAGCGCAGGGCGTTGCGATAGGCGTCCATGTCGTCGATCTGGACGCGGGCCACGCCCGAATCCATCGCCGCCTGGGCGACGAAGGGCGGGATGTACCAGATCAGCCGGGGATCAAAGGGGGTCGGGATAATGTAGTCCGGGCCGAACTTCAGCTTGCGGCCGCGATAGGCGGCGGCGACCTCGTCCGGCACGTCCTCGCGCGCCAGGGCGGCCAGGGCCTGGGCGCAGGCCACCTTCATCTCATGGTTCACCCGGCGCGCCCGCACGTCCAGGGCGCCCCGGAACAGATAGGGGAAGGCCAGGACGTTGTTGACCTGGTTCACATAGTCCGAGCGGCCGGTGGCGATGATGGCGTCCGACCGGACCGACTTGACGTCTTCCGGCGTGATCTCGGGATCGGGGTTGGCCATGGCGAAGATGATCGGATTGGGGGCCATGGAGGCCACCATCTCCTTGGTGATCGCGCCCTTGGCGGACAGGCCCAGCACCACGTCGGCGCCGACCATGGCCTCGGCCAGGGTGCGGTGGGGCGTGTCGGTCGCATGGGCGGCCTTCCACTGGTCCATGCCGTGTTCGCGGCCCTTGTAGACGACGCCCTCCTTGTCGCAGATGACCGTGTTCTCGGCCTTGACCCCGGCCGCCTTCATCAGGGCGATGGACGACAGGCCGGCGGCGCCGGCGCCGGCCAGAACCACCTTGACCTCGTCCAGCCGCTTGCCGGCGACATGACAGGCGTTGATCAGGCCGGCGGTGGAGATGATGGCGGTGCCGTGCTGGTCGTCATGGAAGACGGGGATGTCCAGCAGGTCCTGAAGTTCGCTCTCGATGACGAAACATTCGGGGGACTTGATGTCCTCCAGATTGATGCCGCCCCAGGTGTCGCCGATGTTCTTCACCACGGTGATGAACTCGTCCGGATCGGTGGTCTTCACCTGGACGTCGAAGCTGTCCACATCGGCGAAGCGTTTGAACAGGACCGACTTGCCCTCCATCACCGGCTTGGAGGCCATGTGGCCCAGATTGCCCAGGCCCAGAATGGCGGTGCCGTTCGAGATGACGGCGACCAGATTGCCCTTGGAGGTGTATTCGTAAGCCTTGTCCGCATCCTGGGCGATGGCCAGGACCGGCACGGCCACGCCCGGCGAATAGGCCAGCGACAGGTCGCGCTGGGTCGCCATCGGCTTGGTCGGGGCCATCGAGATCTTCCCCGGCGTGGGGATGCGGTGGAAATCCAGCGCCTCCTGGTCGGAGAAGGTCTGTTTTTCTGTCAGATCGGGCATCGGGACGTCCAGGGTTCGGCGCGGCTGTAACCGTTCGTGTCCTAGAGCTTGGGAAGGGCCGCGCCAAGTCTTGACGCCCCGGAAGGTTCACAGACGCGCGCGCAAGTTTCCCTTCGCGTCAGCGTCAACCACCGGGCTTTCAGAAGGTCAGCGCGCCCGTGCGTTCGACCTCGACCGGGCCGGTCATCAGCACATGGTCCGTCGCCGGATCCCAGTCGATCGTCAGCTCGCCGCCGTCGACGACTACGGTGGCCTTGCGGTCGGTCAGGCCGCGCCGGACCGCCGCCACCTGGGCTGCGCAGGCGCCGGTGCCGCAGGCCTTGGTCAGGCCGGCGCCCCGCTCCCAGACCCGAAGCCGGATGTGGCCGCGGTCCAGCACATGGGCGAAGCCGACATTGACCCCTTCTGGGAACAGGGGGTGGTGTTCGACCAGGGAGCCGGAGCCGGTCACAAAGGCGTCATCCTGCCGGTCGGTGAAGAAGACGACGTGCGGATTGCCCATGGAGACGGCGCCCGGCGTGTGCAGGATCGGCGCGTCGATGGGGCCGAGCTGAAGCTCGATGCCGCGGGTGTCCATCTCTTCGGCCAGGGGGACTTCGGTCCAGTCCAGCCGGGGCCGGCCCATATCGACCGTCACCCTGTGGTCGCCGGCGCGGGACGCCGTGGTCGGGCCTGCGGCGGTGTCGATGACGACCCGGTCGGAGCCCTTGGCCTCCATCAGCAGCCAGCCCACGCAGCGCAGGGCGTTGCCGCAGGTCTCGACCATGGAGCCGTCGGCGTTCCAGACCCGCATGAAGGCGTCTGCCGTGTCGGACGGTTCGATGGCGATCAGCTGGTCGAACCCTTCCCCCGAGGCGCGGTCGGCCAGGGTCGTGATCTGATCCTGCGTCGGCCGGAAGGGCGCGCCCAGGGCGTCGATAACGACGAAGTCGTTGCCGGCGCCGTTCATCTTGACGAAGGATCGGGTCATGGCCGGAATATAGGCCGGCTCCGGCCGTGAGGAAACGGCTCGGCTCTCGGAACCGTTGGACATGGACGGCGGTTCGCGATTGATTGGCCCGCTGCGGCCCGCCCCCTGACACGCGCCGCCGGATGAAAGGCGTCTGAGATCGAACTCGAACCGACGGTCGTTGAAGGCAAGCCCGACAGCCTGCGTCTGCGCGCCCGGCTGCGCTATCTGTATCACGGCAGCCAGCCGCCGGCGGTGCGGTTCCGACTGACCGTCATCGCCGTCGATTTCACCATCATCGCCTTCTTTTTGGCCTCGCCCATACTGAAGAACATGGGGTGGGCCTTCTATGTGCTGGACTATCTGATCGCCGCCCTGCTCGCGGCCGATCTGGCGGCGCGGGCTTATGCCTATTCGGACATTCGCGACTGGCTGAAGAAGCCGATCGTCTGGCTGGACCTGTTCGTCCTGGCGACCCTGCTGTTCCCGATCTGGCTGTTCAACCTGGGCTTCCTGCGGCTGCTGCGGCTGTGGACCCTGCTGAATTCGGACTTCTTCTGGCGGACCGTCGGCTCCCGCTATGACGATACGCGGGTGGAGGCGGTGGTGCGGGCCCTGTCCGGTCTCGTGACCTTCGTCTTCGTCGTGACCGGTTTCGTCTACGCCACCTTCCTGGGGCATGACGGGATCAGCGGCTATGTGGACGCCCTCTATTTCACCGTGGCGACCCTGACGACCACCGGCTTCGGCGACGTCACCCTGCCGGGGTCCGCAGGCCGGCTTCTGTCCATCGCCATCATGCTGGTGGGGATCACCCTGTTCCTGCGGCTGGCCCAGGCCATCATCAAGCCGCACAAGGTCCGCCACCCCTGCGACCGCTGCGGCCTTCAGACGCATGAACCGGACGCCGTCCACTGCAAGGCCTGCGGCAATCTGCTTTGCATTCCCGACGAGGGCTGAGCGAAGATGACAAAACCGTAAGGGTCGGCCGCCTCGCCTTGCCGCCGGGCGGGCCGTCGTTAAGGTGCCGGTCGTCATTTCGGGGACTGTCCATGATCCGCTCATCCGCCGCCGTGCTCGCGGCCCTTCTCGCCTCCACCAGCCTGACCTCGGTATCCATGGCCCAGACCGCCCCCTCCGCCCCGGCCTTTGCGACCAGCGAGGCGAGCGACCCCTATGTCTGGCTGGAGGAGGTCGAGGGCGAGCGGGCCATGGAATGGGTCAAGGCGCACAACGCCCACTCCCTGGGCGTGCTGCAGGGCGATCCCCGCTATGAAACCCTGCACCAGCAGGCGCTGGAGATCGTCCAGTCGCGCGACCGCATCCCCGCGCCGGGCTTCACCCACGACGGCCATATCGACAACTTCTGGCAGGACGCCCAGCATGTGCGCGGCGTCTGGCGGCGCACGACGCTGGACTCGTACAAGACCGCCGAGCCCCAGTGGGAGACGGTTCTGGACATCGACGCCCTGGCCGAGGCCGAGAGCGCCAACTGGGTCTATAAGGGCTCGACCTGCCTGGCCCCCGAAGAGCGCTACTGCCTGATCAGCCTGTCCAACGGCGGCAAGGACGCGGTGACCCTGCGCGAGTTCGACAGCGTGACCCGCAGCTTCGTCGAAGGGGGGATCTATCTGCCGGAATCCAAGGGCGGGGCGAGCTGGATCAACAAGGACACCCTTCTGGTCGCGCGCGACTTCGGCCCTGGCACCTTGACCAACTCGGGCTATCCGATGGTGATCAAGCGGATGCGGCGCGGCGAGAATCTGGATCAGGCCGACGTCCTGTTCATGGGCGAGCCGACGGATGTGTCGGTGTCCGGCTATACGCTGCGCGACGCAGACGGGGAGCTGAAGGCGACCCTGATCAACCGGTCGATCGACTTCTATTCGTCCGAGACCTATCGCGTCACCGACGACGGGGCCGTGGTCAAACTGACCCTGCCGGCCAAGTCGGACATCACCGGCCTGGTCGCCGGCAAGCTGGTGGTTTCGCTGAAACAGGACTGGACCGCGCCGTCCGGGCAGGACTTCAAGAGCGGCGACCTGATCGCCTGGCCGCTGGACGCCTGGCTGGAAGATCCGGCGACGCCTGCCGTCCTGGTGCTGCGCCCGACCGAGCGCCAGGCGGTCGAGGGTGTGAACGCGACCCGCAACACCCTGGTCGTGGCCCTGTACGACAATGTGCGCGGTTCGGTTCGGGTCTATCGTCCCGGCGAGACCGAATGGACCTATTCGACCCTGGACCTGCCGCAGAACGTCTCGGTCGGCGTCGGCTCGGCGTCTGAGGTGGACGACAAGGTCTTCGTCAGCGTCACCGGCTATCTGAACCCGTCCAGTCTGTGGCTGGCCGATGCGGCGACCGGAGCGGTCGATCAGGTCAAGTCGATGCCGGCCAAGTTCGACGCCACCGGCATGACGGTGGACCAGCACGAGGCCCGCTCGGCCGACGGGACCATGATCCCCTATTTCGTGGTTCATAAGGCGGACATGCCGCTGGACGGGTCCAACCCCACCCTGCTGTACGGCTATGGCGGCTTCGAAAGCTCGTTGTTGCCCGGCTATTCGGCCACGGTCGGCAAGCTGTGGCTGGAGCGGGGCGGGGTCTATGTCATCGCCAATACGCGCGGCGGCGGCGAGTTCGGCCCGCGCTGGCACGAGGCGGCCCTGCAGCAGAACCGCCAGCGCGCGCACGAGGACTTCCAGGCCGTGGCTCTGGACCTGATCGCGCGCGACATCACCAGCCAGCCGAAGCTGGGGATCATGGGGGGCTCGCAGGGCGGGCTGTTCATGGGGGCGATGCTGACCCAGAGGCCGGACCTGATCAACGCCGCCGTCATCCAGGTGCCCCTGTTCGACATGCTGCGCTTCCACAAGCTCTTGGCCGGCGCCTCGTGGATCGGGGAATACGGCAACCCCGACGTTCCCGAAGAACGCGCCTGGATCCAGGCCTATTCGCCCTATCAGAACCTGCGGGCGGGCCAGCCCTATCCCGAGGTCTTCATCCACACCTCGACCAAGGACGACCGGGTCCACCCGGGACACGCCCGCAAGGCGGCGGCGCGTCTGGAAGAGCTGGGCTATCCGGTCCTGTTCTACGAGAACACCGACGGCGGCCATGCGGCGGGGGCCAACCTGCAAGAGACGGCGCGGCGGTTGGCGCTGGAATACACCTATCTGTCGCGGCGGCTGATGGACACGCCGGCGAAGGAGTAAGGTCTCTCTTCGCTCATCCCCGCGAAAGCGGGGACCCAGTGCTTTCGCGAGGTTCGGCGGCTGGGATCCAGTTCAGTACACATGGGCGGCGCCGAACGCCCAAAGGTCTGGGTCCCCGCTTTCGCGGGGATGAGCGGAGTTTTTAAATGCGTCACCTGATCCTGTCCGCCGCCATTCCGGCGCTTCTGATGGGAGCCTGTGCGAGCACGCCCGTTGCGATCGGTTCAGATGAAGTCGTCGTATCGACCAACGACGCTCCCCCGCCGCACTTCCCCCGCGACCTGACCCCGGCCGGCGTCGCGGCGGCCGACGACCATCTGGCGCTGGAGCAGGTGGACGGGGCCGAGGCCATGGCCTTCGTCGCCGAGGAGAACCGCAAGTCCCTGGCCACCCTGACCGGCGACCCGCGCTATGAGACCTTCCGGGCCGAGGCCCAGGCCATCCTGACCGCCACCGACCGCATCCCCGGCCCGTCCTTCCTCGGCGACGGCGTCGGCAACTTCTGGCAGGACGCGACCAATCCCAAGGGCGTCTGGCGTCGCACGACGCTAGAGAGCTACCGCACCGCGACCCCGCAGTGGGAGACCCTGCTGGACATCGACGCCCTGTCGAAAGCCGAGGGCAAGGACTGGGTGTTCAAGGGCGCCGATTGCCTGGCGCCGGACGAGACCCGCTGCCTGATCAATCTGTCGGACGGCGGCAAGGATGCGGTGGTGGTGCGCGAGTTCGACCTGACCACCAAGCGTTTCGTGGACGGGGGCTTCAACCTGCCCGAGGGCAAGCACCGGATCGAATGGCTGGACCGCGACACGCTCCTGGTCGCCACCGACTTCGGACCCGGCAGTCTGACGGAGTCCGGCTATCCCTTCATCGTCAAGACCCTGAAGCGGGGCCAGACCCTGGCCCAGGCGGTCGAAGACTATCGCGGCGACGCCTCGGACGGCGGCTACGGCGTCAGCCCGGCGGTCTATCGCGACAAGACCGGCCGGGTCACGGCGGTGATCATCACCCGCCCGTTGGACACCTTCCGCTCCGAAACCTGGATGATGGCCCATGACGGATCGACGGTGAAACTGGCCCTGCCGGACCGGGTCAGCGTCTTCGGAGCGCAGGGGGGCCTGCTGATCGTCTCGAATGACGAGGCCTGGACCTTCAACGGCCTCGCCTACAAGCCCGGTTCCCTGCTTTCCATACCCTTGAACCATCTGCGGTCCGACCGCGACGATCTGAGCGTCAGCAACCAGGCCCTTCTGATCTATGAGCCGGCCGCCCGTCAGTCGTTGGGCGACGTGCGGGTGCTGGATCGCCAGGTCGTCGCCTCCCTGTCCGACAATGTGGCCGGGCGGCTGGCGATCTTCGAGAACCGGGGCGAATTCGGCTGGCGCCGCCAGGATGTGGCGACGCCAGAAAACATCGCAGTGGGCCTGGGCGACTCCTCCAAGTCCAAGGGCCAGGTCTTCGTCTCGACCCAGGGCTTCCTGACCCCGCCGACCCTGAGCCTCGCCTCGGTCGGCTCCACCACCCTGACCGAGCTGAAATCCGCTCCGGCCAAGTTCGACGCCTCGACCCATGTGGTGGAGCAGTACGAGGCGACCTCGACCGACGGGACCAGCATCCCCTATTTCATCACCCGCCCGCGCGACATGAGGCTGGACGGGTCGAACCCGACGATCCTGTTCGGCTACGGCGGGTTCCAGGTCAGTCTGAACCCGGCCTACAAGCCCGAGATGGGCAAGCTGTGGCTGGAGCGGGGCGGGGTCTTCGTTCAGGCCAATATCCGCGGCGGCGGCGAGTTCGGGCCCGACTGGCACCAGGCGGCCCTGGACGGAAACCGCCAGAAGGCCTTCGACGACTTCGCCGCCGTGGCGCGCGACCTGGAGCGGCGCGGGATCACCAGCCCGCGTCGTCTGGGCATCTATGGCCGGTCGAACGGCGGGGTGCTGACCTCGGTGTCGATCACCCAGCACCCGGAGCTGTTCAACGCCGCAGTGATCGAGAGCCCGCTGATCGACATGCTGCGCTATCACGAGCTGCCGGCCGGCGCCTCCTGGATCGGCGAATACGGCGATCCGCGCATTCCTGAGGAGGCGGAATGGATCGCCCGATATTCGGCCTATCAGCAGCTGCGGCCGGACGTGGACTATCCGCGCGTCTACATCACCACCAACACCCGCGACGACCGGGTGCATCCGGGCCATGCGCGCAAGTTCGCCGCCCGGCTGGGCGACCAGGGCCACGACCATCTCTATTATGAGGACACGGCCGGCGGCCATTCGAACGACGCCGACCCCGTGGCCAACGCGCGGCGCTGGGCCCGCCACTATGTCTATCTCTCCCAGCAGCTGATGGACTGAACGCCGCCGCAGGCGAGGGTCACGCACTTATGACCCCCGCCTGCGCGCCCGGCGGTTAAGAACGTCGCCATGAGACACAGGATCGGGATCATTGCAGCGGCAATCACGGCGGGCGCCGCCCTATGCGCTGGATCGGTCGCCCAGCCCGCCGCCTCGCGGCCGGGGCGGCACGCCGTCGCCGCCGGACCGCCGGTGGTGGTCGAACTGTTCACCGCCCAGGGGTGCGGCGCCTGTCTGGAGGCCAATGCCACGGTCGAACGGGCTGCGGCCGAGCCGCGCGTCATCGCCCTGACCTACGGGGTCGACTATTGGGACTATCTGGGCTGGACCGACACCTTCGCCCGGCCTGAGTTTTCTCAGCGCCAGCGGGCCTATCGCGCCGCCCTGCGTCAGCGCGGCGTCTCCACGCCCCAGGTGGTCATCGACGGCCGCCGACAGGTCTCGGGCGTGCGCGGACCTGAGCTTGAGACCGCCATCCTCGAGGCGGCGGGCCGCCGCGCTTGGCCGCCCGAGATCGAGTTCCGCCAAGGCGGCGATCAGGTCGGCGTCGGCTCGGGCCGCGTCCCGGCGGGCG
Source organism: Brevundimonas sp. Bb-A (assembly GCF_009394735.1). NCBI lineage: Bacteria > Pseudomonadati > Pseudomonadota > Alphaproteobacteria > Caulobacterales > Caulobacteraceae > Brevundimonas > Brevundimonas sp. Bb-A. Next base: position 648,933 of record NZ_CP045456.1, read on the forward strand.
GGGCCGAGGTTCTGGCCGTCACCTATACGCCCGGCGTCCAGGTGGTCGAGGTCGGTCGCGGCGAAAACCGCGGCCGCGAGGTGCGCCAGCTGAATGTGGTCCGCGACGTCACGCGCCTGGGCGACTGGCGGGGCCGGCCGATGTTGTACCCCCTGCCTCAGACGCGGGACGAGGACGCTGTGGTCGTGATGATTCAGGACAAGGCGGATCGGCGCATTCTGGGCGCCGCCGTCCGCAGGCCGACCTCCGGGTCCGGCGGGGCGGATCGAGACGGCTGAAGCCGAGGCGGATCAGGCCCCCGCCTTCTTGGCAAACGTCCAGGCCGCCTCGCTGAGCGGCCCGACCTGGGCGGCCATGCTGCGAGCGTGGGCGCTGGCCGCCGTGCCGTCGCGGACACGGCCGGCGATGCCCTGGCAGATGGCGGCGAGACGGAACAGATTATAGGCGTAGAGCCACTCGAGATCGGCAGGTCGCATCCCAGTGGCGGCGGCGTAGCGGTCCACCGTTTCCTCGACCGAGGGAATGCCCAGGGCCTCCAGATCGGCGCCGGCGAGGCCGTTTCGCAGGCTGGCGGGGATGGCCCAGGCGATCAGCAGATAGGAGAAGTCGGCCATGGGGTCGCCCAGGGTCGACAGCTCCCAGTCCAGAACGGCGCGGACGTCCGCCCGATCTTCAGCCAGGATCATATTGTCCAGGCGGAAGTCGCCGTGGACGATGCGGCAGGGACCCTCCGGCGGCAGGCTGGTCGGCAGGAAATCGATCAGTCGGTCCATGGCGGGAACGGCCTCGGTCTCCGAGGCGCGATACTGTTTGGTCCAGCGGCCGACCTGACGGGCGAAATAGTTGCCGGCCTTGCCATAGTCGGCCAGGCCGATGGCGGCGGGATCGAAGGCATGAAGCCGGGCCAGGGCGTCGGTCTGGGCGTGATAGATGGCCCGGCGCTCGGCGGGGCTGAGGCCGGGCAGTTTCAGATCCCAGAAGATACGGCCCTCCACCTTGTCCATCACATAGAAGATCGAGCCGATGACGCCCTCGTCCAGGCAGAGGGCGTGGGGCCTGGCCACGGGAAAGCCCTGAGCGGCCAGGGCGGAGATGACCTGGAATTCGCGATCGACGGCGTGGGCGCTGGGCAACAGCAGGCCCGGCGGCTTGCGGCGCAGCACATAGGCGGCGGTCGGGGTGGTCAGCTCATAGGTGGGATTGGACTGACCGCCCTTGAACTGGCGCACCGTCAGAGGGCCGGCGTAGCCCGCGACGTTTTCGGTCATCCAGGCGTCCAGCCCCGCCTCGTCCAGCCGATAGCGGGGATCGACCTCGCGCGTGCCGGAAAAGGCGGCTTGAGCATCCTGAAGAGGCGCGTCGGCGGCGGAGGCGTCGGTCATGTACAGCCCAGTCGGTTCTTTCAGCGTTTCCCTAGAGCCGCCCGCGTCTTAGGCGCGCTCCGGCGCGGCGATGATGGCGGCCTTGACCGCGCGACGCCAGCCCGAAAGCAGACGGTCGCGTTCGTCGGGCTTCATCCGGGGCTTCCAGCAGGCCGGGGCCTCAACCGGACGGGCTTCGAGATCGGAAATCAGACCCACGCCCAGGGCCGCCAGACGCGCGGCGCCCAGGGCCGTCATCTCCTGGAAGGCCGGACGTTCGACCTCGACCTCGCAGATGTCGGCGACGAACTGCATGGCGAAACTGTTGGCGGTGACGCCGCCGTCCACCTTCAGGGTCTTCAGCGGCGGGGCGCCGTCCTGGGCCAGGGCGTCGAGCAGGTCGCGGGTCTGATAGGCCAGGGCTTCCAAGGCGGCGCGGACGAAATGGGCCGGGCCTGAATCCCGCGTCAGCCCGACCACGGTCCCGCGCGCCTCCGGCTCCCACCAGGGGGCGCCCAGGCCGGTGAAGCCGGGGACCAGATAGACCCCGCCGTTGTCGGCCAGGCTCTGGGCCAGGGCTTCGGACTGGCGGGATTCGGAGATCAGCTTGACCCCGTCCCTCAGCCACTGGATCGCCGAACCGGCCGAGAAGATCGACCCCTCCAGCGCATAGGCGGTGCGGCCCTCGGCCCGGTAGCCGAGCGTGCCGAGCAGACGACGGGTCGAGGCGACCGGCGTCTCGCCGACATTGGCCACCAGAAAGGCGCCGGTGCCATAGGTGATCTTGGCGTCACCGGATTTCAGCGCGCCGTGGCCGACCAGGGCGGCCTGCTGGTCGCCGGCCGATCCGGCGATGGGCAGGGGGCGGCCGAACAGCGCCGGATCGGTCTCGCCGATCAGGCCGGCGCAGGGGACGACGGCGGGGAGGGCCTGGCGCGGCACGTCGAACAGGACGCACAGGTCGTCGCGCCACTCGACCGTCTTCAGATCCATCAGGGCCGTCCGGGCCGCATTGGTCGCATCGGTGGCGTGAACCCGGCCGCCGGTCAGTTTCCAGATCAGCCAGGCGTCGATCGTACCCAGCTTGACCTCGCCCCGCGCCGCCCGATCGCGCGCCCCCGGCACGGCGTCCAGCAGCCAGGCGAACTTGGTCGCCGAGAAATAGGGATCGAGGATCAGGCCGGTGGCGGACTGGACACCCGGCTCACGCCCCTCGGCGGTCAGGCGGGCGGTCACCTCGGCGGTGCGGCGGTCCTGCCAGACAATGGCGCGGCAAAGGGGTTCGCCGGTCGCTGCGTCCCAGATCACCGAGGTTTCGCGCTGGTTGGTTATGCCTATGGCGGCGAACCGGTCGACGCCGCCCGCCTGGCGCACCACTTCGCGGCAGGTCTGCAAGGTCGCGGACCAGATTTCGCCCGCGTCATGCTCGACCCAGCCGGAGTGGGGGAAATGCTGGGCGAGTTCGATCTGGCTGACGGCGACCGGGCGCAAGTCGTGGCCCCGGACCTCGAAGGCGATGGCCCGGGTCGAGGTGGTGCCCTGGTCGATGGCGAGGATCAGGCTCATTGTCTTTCTCTCCCTGCGCCGTCTTGGGCGACGCCTGCGGTCGGGCTAAGGGGAGCATATGACGACGCACCTGCCCAGCTATGAAGGCGTTCTCGACGCCGCCCGCCAGATCGACGGTGTCGCCGTCCGCACGCCCCTGATCGAGAGCCCCGCCCTGAACGCCGTGGTCGGCGGCCGGGTTCTGATGAAGGCGGAGAACCTGCAAAGGGCCGGGGCCTTCAAGTTTCGCGGCGCCTATAACCGCATCAGCCGGCTGAATGCCCAGGAAAAGGCGCGCGGGGTCGTGGCCTTCTCGTCCGGCAATCATGCCCAGGGCGTGGCCGCCGCCGCGGCTCTGGTGGGATCTCCGGCGATCATCGTCATGCCGTCGGACTCGCCCCAGGTGAAGGTCGAGGGGGTGATCGGTTTCGGCGGCGAGGTGCGGCTCTACGATCGCTGGACCGAGAGCCGGGAAGAGATCGGCGCCGCCATCGCCGCCGAGCGGGGCTGCGTCCTGGTGCCGCCGTTCGACGATCCCTTCATCATCGAGGGCCAGGGGACGACGGCGCTGGAGATGCTGGACCAGGCCGACGCGCCGATGGACCAGCTGTTGTGCGGCGCCTCCGGCGGGGGACTGATGGCCGGGATCAATTTGGTCATGGCCGAACGCAGTCCCGAGACCCGCGTCCTGGTGGTCGAGCCCGAAGCCTATGACGACACGGCTCGGTCGCTGGCGGCCGGGGAACGGGTCGGGCATCCGGCCGGGCCGCCCTCGATCTGCGACGCCCTGATGAGCCCCATGCCGGGGGTTATGACCTGGCCGATCAACAGGCGGCTGGCCGGTGCGGCGACCGTGTCCGACGCCGAGGTCGCCGAGGCGGTGCGGTTCGCCTTCCGCCATCTGAAACTGGTGGTGGAGCCCGGCGGGGCGGTGTCCCTGGCGGCCCTGCTGGCCGGAAAGGTCGAGGGCGCGGGCCGGACGACAGGCCTGATCCTGTCCGGCGGCAATGTCGATCCCGGGCTTTACGCCGCGATCATCGAGGGGCGGTTCGAGGGTTGACCCTTTTCACTGCTCCGGAGCTGGGTCAAGGTCTTGGAAAATAGAGAGACGGAGGAGAAGACGGCCATGACCCGGACACAGGATGTTCACGCCTTGATCGGTCAGGAAGTCGGGGTGTCCCGATGGTTCGAGATTGGTCAGGATCGGATCGACGCCTTTGCGGACTGTACCGAGGACCATCAGTTCATCCACGTCGATCCCGAGGCGGCCAGGGCGACGTCCTTCGGCGGAACCATCGCTCACGGTTTTCTGACCCTGAGTCTGGCGTCCGCCATGAGCTATGACGCCGTGGCGCCGCTGGATGGGCTGACCATGGGCGTCAACTACGGTTTCGACCGGCTGAGGTTTCTGGCGCCCGTCCCGGCGGGATCTCGCGTGCGGGGCCGGTTCCGCCTGTTGGATGCAACCGACAAAGGCGAGGGGCGCTGGCTTCTTAAACATGAATTGACGATCGAGATCGAGGGCGCCGACAAGCCGGCTCTGGTGGGCGAATGGCTCGGGATGCAGATCGTTTCCGCAGAGAGCTGAAGGTTGAGCCGCCCTCGGCGGAAGACGGGAAAAACGACGGAACTCGGACGAATCTGCGTGTGAAGGCCAATTACATCTGTAGCATCAATGGCACGGCGCCTCATTTCGGGGCTTGCGTCGTCAAGTTTCAGCCTCGACCTTCCACGGCAACGCTGGTAAGAGCCGCCTAGGCGGTAAGATCCGCCCTAGGTTCTAACAGGCGGAGGGCTATACCCTATGCGTATGAAGACTATCGTGCTGGCCTCCAGCGCAGCGGCCGCCCTGGCCCTGTCGGCTGGCGCGGCCTCGGCAGATCCCAACGGTTGGTATGGCGCGATCGACGCCGGCTACCACATGATCGACGACATCAACGCCGAGTCGTCGACGACCGGCGCGAACTGGAACTATGAGGTGAACAACGGCTGGGCGGCCTTTGCTCGCCTGGGTTATCGCTTCAACCCCAACTGGCGCGTCGAGCTCGAAGGCGGCTACCGCTCGGGCGACATCGGCACGGTGCGCGCCGTTTCGGGCACTCAGGGTCTGTGCAATCTGACCCCGGCGACGGGCGGCTGCTATTCGCCGGAAGGCGACATCGAGTCCGCCACCCTGATGGCCAACGTCATCTATGACTTCGGCTATGAAGCCTGGGGCGTGCGTCCCTTCGTCGGCCTGGGCGCCGGTGTGAACCACGTTGCCACAAACATGCTTGGCAACCAGCGCGCCAATCGCGCCGCGACCATTGATGTCGACGACAACTCGACCAAGTTCGCCGCCCAGGCGATCGCCGGTCTGGCCTGGGCCGTCAGCGACCGCGCCAACATCGACCTGACCTACCGCTATCTGACGGGCGACGCCTCTTGGGAATCGGTTTCGGCCGGTGTGACGGGCGCGACCCAGTTCGGCGAATGGGACGGCGACTACGACCAGTCGCACACCGTGACCCTGGGCCTGCGCTACAGCTTCGGCGCCGAAGAAGCGGCCCCGCCGCCTCCGCCGCCTCCGCCGCCCCCGCCGCCTCCGCCGCCTCCGCCCCCGCCGCCCCCGCCGCCGGTTCCGCAGACCCCGGCCGCGCGTCAGTTCGTGGTCTATTTCGACTGGGATCGCTCGGACCTGACGGCTGAGGCTCGCTCGGTCGTGACCCAGGCCGCCAACTACGCCAAGACGGGCCGTCCGACCCGCGTCCTGATCGTCGGCTACACCGACACCTCGGGCTCGGCCGCCTACAACGTCGGCCTCTCGAACCGTCGTTCGCGCACCGTCGCGGACGCCTTGGTCGCCCAAGGCGTCAACGGCGGCGTCATCGCCCTCGACGGCAAGGGTGAAACCGCCCTGGCCAAGCCCACCGCCGACGGCGTGCGCGAACCGCTCAACCGTCGCGCCACCATCGACATCAACTTCTAAGACAGGCGAAGGATCGACCCGGTTTCACCGGGTCGATCCCGCCGATCTCGAAGCTGAAGAGCTGAACGCCGTCTCCGAAAGGGGGCGGCGTTTCTGTTTGCGGAGGGGGTGTCTGCGACAGGTCGCCCCCCGTGCCGTGTTTTCCAGCATGTGGCGGCGAAGAGGACGGAGGGGCGGCGCGGCGTCTCAGCCGGCTGTATTGGTCAGAGCCGGAGTTTGCGCGGCGGATGTAGGCAGAGAGGGGGCGAGAAGGGCCTCGCCGGCCGTGATCACGAGGGTGGCGCTCAGGACGGCGCAGATCACAGCGACTGCTGCGAGTGTCAGACTCTTGGCCAGGTCCCGGTCATCCGGCGTCATGGTTCCTCCCCCGACGTCCTTCTGGGAGGATCACGACGCGCGCGGGGATGCAAGTCACGGAACGGTGTCAGGCGGACAAAGGCGGCGTCGCGAGACGCCGCCTTCCGGATTGCGGATTTTTCTGAAAGTCTCAGCCGGTGAAAGGCCGGATCAGAATCTCGACGCGGCGGTTCTGGGCCTTGCCTTCGGGAGTTGCATTGGACGCCACGGGGTTCCGGGAACTGGCGCCGGCGACATAGAGGCGCTCGGCCAGGACGCCGCGACGCACGAGTTCCGCCGCCACGCTGCTGGCGCGGCGCTCCGACAGGGGCTGGTTGATCGCATCGCCACCCGAGGAATCCGTATGACCGATCACGTCGATGGTGGAGCGATCATATTCCTGCAGCACCCGGGCGACGTCATCGAGCACGGGCAGGAAGCGCGGGTCGATCGAATACTGGTTGGTGGCGAAGGTGACGTCGGACGGCATGCGGAGCACCAGATTGTCGCCCTGGCGCGCCACGCCGACGCCGGTGCCGGAGAGCTGAGCCTCCATGGCGCGTTGCTGGCGGTCCATATACTGACCGACCGCAGCACCGCCCAGCGCGCCGACGCCCGCGCCGATCAGGGCGTTCTTACGACCCTGTTCCCCGTTGGATGTATTGGTCAGATAGCCGAGCAGGGCTCCGCCCAGGGCGCCCGCGATGGCGCCGGTTCCGGTGTTGTTGCGGACGGGGGTCGAGCGATAGGGGTCGGTGGTGGTGCAGGCCGCCGCGCCCAGTAGGGCGGCGATGGAGACACCGGCGACGAAAATCTTGGCGCGCATGGATTGGTCCTTCCGATTGGCAGTCTGGCGCGAGAAACGCCCCCCTACTGTCTAGGTTCCAAGCTGTACCTTAGGTGAACGGGCGAGCGGTTCTTGCGGGACCGACGGCTTGAACCTGACAGGGGCGCGGAATGGGGGTAAGGAACCGCCGCACATTGTCTGAACAAGGACGACGCCCGTGAGCGCGATCTCGGCCCCAACCGCCGCCTCAACCATCACCCCTGTCTCCATGACCTTGTATGACGAGGATTTTCAGGCGTTCAGCGATGAGCTGGGCGCCTCCTTCACCCGGTTCGGCTTTGGGGTTGTGGCCGACCATGGTCTGGACGAGGCGCGTATCGCCGCCGCGATCGACGCCGCCAAGACCTTCTTCGCCCTGCCGGAAGCCACCAAACGCCAGTACCACCAGCCGGGAACCGGCGGGGCGCGGGGCCTGACCCCTTTCGGGGTCGAGGCGGCCAAGGGGGCGACCGCCGTGGATCTGAAGGAATTCTGGCACGTTGGTCGCGAACTGCCGCAGGACCATTCTTATCGCCGCTTCATGCGCGACAACCTTTGGCCCGAGGAGGTGCCCGGTTTCCGCGACCATCTTTACGGCATGTATGAGGATCTCGACGCGCTGGGGCGGCGCATTCTCCGGGCCATCGCGCGGTACCTCAAGCTGAGCGACGACTATTTTGACGACAAGGTCGAGATGGGCAACAGCGTCCTTCGCATGTTGCACTATCCGCCGGTGCCCGCCGATGCGCCGGGCGTGCGGGCCGGCGCGCACGAGGACATCAACGTCATCACCCTGCTGCTGGGCGCCGAAGAGGCTGGGCTGCAGCTGAAGGAGAAGGACGGCAGCTGGCTGGACATCGCGCCGCCGGCGGGCGCCCTGGTGGTCAATATCGGCGACATGCTGCAACGGTTAACCAACCACGTCCTGCCGTCGACGACGCACCGGGTGGTCAATCCCGCGCCCGAACGTCGGGGCTTCGCCCGCTATTCGACGCCCTTCTTCCTGCATTTCAACCCGGACTTCCCGATTGAGACGCTGCCGAGCACGATCACGCCGGACAATCCCGATCGCTATGCCGGCAAGACCATTCTGGCAGAGGACTATCTGACCGAACGTCTGCGCGAAATCCGCCTGCTCTGAGGCGAGTCGTCCCTAGCGGGAGATGCGCAGCCGGGTGATGTCCCGTCCGATGTCTCGGAAGGCGTCGGAAAGGTCGGTGGAGCTGGACGCCTGGAAAGCCCGGTCGGGGTTGGTGGCGCACCGCGCCATCAGCTCGCCGGCGGAATCGATCGGACCGGTCATATTCTGGGCTGCGCCGATATCGAAGCCGACCGTATAGACGATGACGCCGGCGGCCTTCATGTTTTGACAGAGCCGATAGGCTTGGTCGAAGGAAGAGCCGTTGGTGGCGGGCTGGTTGATATGGGTGTCCGCCCCGCCGCTGCCGACCCCTGCGTCTCCGGCGATCACGCCCCGGAAATAGGGGGTGTTGAACTCCCCGTCGGTCATCAGCACGACGGCCTTCAAGGTCTTGGTCGAGTCATAGGCGGCGGGCGCGCCTGCGCCTGACCACAGGCCGAAGGTCGGCGAAACCAGATACCAGCCCCAAGCCAAACCGATATGGCCCGCCGTCGATCCGACCGCCGACATTCCGTTGATGGCGTCGGTCAGGGTCTTCTTGACGTTGGTCAGGGGGACGATTCGGGAGGCCGGGCAGGCGTTGCCGGTTCCGGCGTAGCTTCGTCCAACCCAGGACGAGGTGGACGGGGCCGCATCCGTATAGGCCTGCGCCCCGGCTCTTTCCGACACGCAGGTCGTTCCGGGAAAGCGCGTCCAGGTTCCTGCCGCATTGACGAAATCTCGGTTCGAACAGCCGTCCACGCCGCAGACCAGCTGGCCGCCCGACGTATAGGCGGCTCCGCCCATGGGGGCGTTCGCCAATTGGGCTTGAGAGGCGTCGAGCGCCAAGGTCGCCGTGGTCGCGCTGACGCCGGCGACGCGGAAACCGATGTCATTCAACTGGCTGAGGCCGCCCATGCCGCTCAGGACAGCGGCGTCCCCATCGGGCGAGAGGCCGTGGCGGGCCATTGTAATGACGATGTTGCAGTCCGCCCGGGCGCATTTGGCGACATAGGCCCGGCCTGAGAAGGCGGAATAGTAGCGGGTGTCCCTATCGACGAGGCTGAAGGTGTTTGTCGTGGCGTTGCCAACTGTAAGAGCTATGCCGTTCAGGCCCCCCATCGTCTCCGCGCTCCAGATCGTCACGATGTCGCCGTTTTTGAACCCGTGCTTCGAAGCGGTGACCACCGGGGTGTAGGCGCGGGTGATGCTGGTGATCGTCTTGACCGAGCCCGTCAGCCAGGTCGCCGCGGTGATGGATTGGGTGCTGGAGGCGAGCGCTCCGCGCGCCCTATCAGCATAGGTGTCGCCTACATTGACGCCCATGGAATATGGAGCCAGGGCCACCTTGGAATAGAAGGGCGACTGGTTGTCTTGGACGACGATGTCGATCAGCTCCTTGGCCGCCGACTTCAGATTGTCGATCTTGCGGCCGCTTGAGCAACTGGCGGCGCAGTCGTTCATCGAGCCGGTGATGTCCAGGACCAGGGCCACCTCCACATCGCGCGAGGAGCGGTTGACCTCGGATCGCACCGAGACGGGCAGGGTGTCGTCCAGCAGTTGGCCGTAGGGCGGAAGCACGATGTTGGCGACCAGGGTCTTTACCCGCCCCTGAGCGGTGGCGATGACGACGCTCTTGTCGTTCATGGCGACCTGAACGTCGCCGTCCTGAACCGGCTCGAGCTCAATCCCCTTCAGATTGGCGCGAAGATTGACCAGGGTGATGCTCTTCAGCTCTTCCGGCGTCGTATAGGGAGACCGCGCGGCGGCCAGGGCGGCGGCGTCCAGGGCGTCCTGAAACTGGGCCTTGGCCGTGGTTATGCGGTGAATGTCGACGCCGCCCAGGGCCAGCATGACGATGACGGGCAGGCTGAGAGCGAAGATGATCGCCACATTGCCGCGCCGGTCGCCGCCCAGCCGGAAGGCCAGGGCCCGAAGGCCGCTGAGGACCTTATGGATCGGTTGTGGCGCCAATGTCGTCGCTTCCTTACAGGCGCGCGCCGCCCGCATGAGGCCACAATGGCCTCATGCGGTTAAAGGAAGGCTGACGGATCGCGGTTAACAGACCCGGCCTAAGGACCGTCTTCAGGCCTGCGACCAGCCGCAGTCATGGCCGCGGTTTTGGACCGTCAGCCATTGATTCAAAGGGGCGAAATAGTCGGCGACCGCCGAGGCGTCGTTCCGCGTCTCGCCGGTGAAAGCCTCGAGCGCCTCGGGCCAGGGCTTGGACTGGCCCATTTCCAGCATGGCGTTGAAACGGGCGCCGACGTCCTTGTTCCCGTAAACCGAGCAGCGGTGCAGGGGGCCGGTCCAGCCGGCCTGTTTGCAGGCCGCGCGCTGGAACTGGAACTGGTAGATGTGGGCCAGGAAGTAGCGGGTGTAAGGGGTGTTGCCCGGCACATGGTATTTGGCGCCCGGGTCGAAGGCATTGGCCGGTCGCGGGCCCGGCGGAACCAGGCCCTGGTATTTCAGCATGTCGGCGGTCCAGGCGGCGTTGTACTGGTCCGGCGTGGTCTCGCCGGAGAAGACGCCCCAGCGCCAGCGGTCCACCATCAGGCCGAAGGGTAGGAAGGCGATCTTGTCCAGCGCCATCTTCAGCAGGAAGGGAATGTCCTCTTCCGCCCCCGGCGTCGTCTTCAAAAGGCCGATCTGGTTCAGATAGGTGGGGGTCAGGGCCGACAGGCCGACGAAGTCGCCGATGGCCTCGTGGAAGCCGTCATTCGCGCCGTTGCGGAACAGCATCGGCTGGTTCTTGTAGGCGCGCTGGTAGTAGTTGTGACCCAGCTCGTGGTGGACGGTGTAGAAGTCGTCGCCGTTGACGTTGGTGCACATCTTGATGCGGATGTCGTCGGCGTTGTCGAGATCCCAGGCCGAGGCGTGGCAGACGACCTCACGGTCGCGGGGGCGCACGATCTGGCTGCGTTCCCAGAAGGTCTGGGGCAGAGGATCGAGGCCCAGCGAAACGTAGAAGCCTTCGCCCGTCCTGACCATTTTCACCGGGTCGTAGTCGGCGGATTTGAGCAATTCGGTCAGGTCGTAGCTGGAGGCGCCGCCGCTGGTCGGGGCCACGACATCATAGATATTGCCCCATTGCTGCGACCACATATTGCCCAGCAGATCAGCGCGGATCGGGCCGTGGTCGGGTTGAACGGCGTCGCCGTATTTGGCGTTCAGCCGGGCGCGGACATAGCAGTGAAGGTTCTCGTAGAAGGGCTTGACCTGGGCCCAGAGCCGATCGGTCTCCTCGGCGAAGTCGTCGGCGGGCATGTCGTAGCCCGAGCGCCACAGGGCGCCGGTGTCGGAAAAGCCCAGTTCGCGCGCCCCCTCGTTGGCGATCTCGACCATGCGGGCGTAGTCGTTCTTCATCACCGGCGAGATGGTGCGCCAGCCTTCGTAAAGGGCCTTGGTTTCGTTCGGGTCGCGGCTGTCGGCCAGGATCAGCGAGGCCTCGTCCAGGGTAATCTGCCGTCCCTTGAAGTCGAACTTGCCGGTCGAATAGGTCGAATCCAGACGGGTGGCGATCTGCGACAGCTCCTCGGCGGCGCCGGGGCGGTTCGGGGCGGGCAGGACGATGCCGAGCCGCAGCAGGTTCAGCTTGCGGCGGACCACCGGATCGACTGCGACGTCGTTGAACTTGGCCGCCTGGTTGGCGAACTGGACCTGGAGTTCGGTCGCCTCGGCGTTGACCTTGGATTCCAGCCACATGGTGTCGAAGGTGATGTTGGTGGCCCGGGCCCACTGCACCCGGGCGGCGTATTCGCCGAAGGTCAGCATCTTGGCCTCGGCGTCGGCGACGAACTGGGTCGCGCCTTCGGCGGTCGTGGGGTAGTCGGCCCTCAGGCCGGTGGCGGTGACCGGGGCGGGAGTGAAGGTCTGGGCGCCGGCTTCGGCCTGAAGCGGCAGAGCCTTGTCCGGGGTCGGGGCGGCGGCGCAGCCGGCGGCGAAGGCGAGGGCGCAGACCGCAGCGGCGGTCGTCATCTGACGCTTCATGATGGATCTCCTGAACAGCGGGCGCAGGAGAGGCCAGGGGCGGCGCCGCGTCAAGCGGGGCGGTTCAGCCGACTGTGTTGCAGGCTGTCGGCCTGCGGCCTGCTAGAGCCGGACGCAGCTGTCCAGTCCGTCATTGCGCACCGTTCCCATGGCGGCCTGGATTCGGGCGGCGCGGCGACGGACATAGGGGCCGGGTGCGGCCGCCTTGTAGCGGCGCGGCGCGGGCAGGATGGCGGCCAGGCGCGCCGCCTCGCGCCGGGTCAGGTCGGCGGCGTCCTTGCCGAACCAGTGTTGCGCCGCCGCCTGGGCGCCATAGACGCCCGGCGCCCATTCGACGACGTTCAGATAAACCTCCATGATCCGCCGCTTGGACCAGACGGTCTCGATCAGGACGGTGTAGCCCGCCTCAAAGCCTTTGCGGATCCAGTCGCGGCCGGGCCACAGGAAGACGTTCTTGGCCGTCTGCTGGCTGATGGTGGAGCCGCCCCGGATGCGCCCGCCCTCGGCGTTATGATCCAGCGCCTTCTGGATGGCCTCCATGTCGAAGCCGTGGTGGCTGCAGAAGCGGGCGTCCTCGGCGGCGATGGCGGCGTCGACCAGATGGGGCGAAATCTGCTTCAGCCCGCGCCACTGGTAGTCCAGCCCCTCGCCGCGCACGGCCTGGCGCAGCATCAGGATGGTGGGCAGGGGCGGGAAGAGGGCGACCCAGAGGACGCCGCCGACCGGCACGGCGGTCAGGATGGCGGCGGCGATGACGACCGCCCGGAGCCAGGATGGACGAGGCCACCTCGCCATCAGAGGATCGCCACCCCGGCGGCCCCGTCCTCGTCGGCCCAGGCGACCGTATCAGCCGCCGGGCTGAGGCAGAGGGCGACGATGACCGGGCCCTTGTCGGCCTTGACGACGTTCAGGCCCTGGGCGGCCGGATGGGCGACCCAGACCCGGCCGTCGGTCAGGCCGGCGGCCAACAGGCCGTGGTTCACGCGGGCCGAGACCAGATTGATCAGGCTGGCCTCGTCATAGCCGATCTCGGTCGCCTCGCGGCCCATCGGGCCGTTGGAGCCGATGAAGGGCCAAAGCACGGCGCCCTGCGCCCCGGACGTCGCCAGGAGTTGGCCGTTGGCGAGGAAGGCCAGGGAGCGGACCTTGGACGGATAGCCGCCCATCCGCAGGTTCTTGGCGTCTTTCAGCCGCCAGCCGTGCATCTGATTGTCCTGCATGGTGGTGACGACGAAGGCGCCGTCCGGCGAAAAGGCGACGCCGGTGTGCGACCCGGCCCAGCTCAGCCTGGTCGGCTGCTGCTTCTCGATCCGGGCGTACCAGAGGGCCGCGCCGCCGTAGGTCGAGGCGGCGATGCGCCGCCCCTTGGGCTCGAAAGCCACACCCGAGACGGTGCGCTCGTGCTGGAAATCCCGCCGGAAGCCGGTGTCGGCGGTGTCGATGACCGAAAGGGTGCGCCCCCAGGAGAAGGCGATCAGGCCGGAGGCGGGCGCGGCGTCGACGGCGTCGATCCACTGGTTCTTGGCCTCCGCGAGAACGGCGGGCTCGGCGCCGCGACGGCTCCAGACGACCTTGCCGTCGTCGCCGCCAGTGACGACGCCCTCGCCGGACGGATGGACCACGGCGCACAGGACGGCGCCGTCATGGGCCTGGGCCGTCGCGCCGTCCTCGAACCGTACCGAGCCGTCGCCGAGAGCGAAGACGGCGCCGGTGTTGTCGAACAGGGCGGCGGTGACCTGGGCGTCGAATGCGAAGTTCATGCGCGACGCGTTAGCGGGTTGCGGGGGCGGGGGCAAATGGGGGAGGACAAGTCATCCGTTTCTCCCTCCCCGGAACGGGGAGGGAGAATGCTGGTACGCCCTCAGACCGGATCCGTCGGCTTGGGTTCGACCGGGGCCGGGGCGGCCTGGGCTTGGACCGGCTCCTCCGGGAGGGGGATGAACTCCAGATCGTCCTCGCTCGGGAGTTTCATCCGACCGGCCTTCCAGTCAGCCTTGGCCTGGTCGATGCGGGCCTGGCTGGAGGCGACGAAATTCCACCAGATCAGGCGTTCGCCCACCGGCTCACCCCCCAGGACCATGACGCTGGCCTGGGTCAGGGCCTTGACCGTCGGCTCGGCCGTCGGCTCCAGCACGATCATCTGGCCTTCGTGGAAGGTGCGGTCGCCGACCTCGATCGAGCCCTTGGCCACGAATATGGCGCGCTCGCTCATGCCGCCGGCGCCCTTTCCCGGAGGCGGAGCGGTGCGGACGCCGGGCTGAAGCTCCCAGTGCACATAGAAGAGGGGCGAGGACACCGGCGCGCTCGCCTTGGCGCCATAGGCTTCTCCGGCCACCAGACGCGCGAACAGGCCGCCGTTCTCATAGGAAGGCTGGGCGTCCTCGCCCAGATGATGAAAGGAGGGGTCGATTTCCTCGGCCTCGTCGGGCAGGGCGACCCAGGCCTGCATGCCGTGCATCGGCCCGCCGCGGCTCTTCTTCAGTGGATCGGTGCGCTCGGAATGGACGATGCCCTTGCCGGCCGTCATCCAGTTCACCTCGCCGGGGCGGATGGGCTGGTTATAGCCGAGATTGTCGTGGTGCAGGATCTCGCCCTCGAACAGATAGGTGAGGGTCGACAGGCCGATGTGCGGATGCGGCCGCACGTCGATGGCGTCCGACCCCGGCGCGAACTCGGCCGGACCCATCTGATCCAGAAAGATGAAGGGCCCGACCATCCGGCGCGAATGGAAGGGCAGGACGCGGCCGACCTCGAACCCGCCCAGGTCCTTACGGCGCGCGTCGATCACCAGTTCGATCATGTTCGGCATCCCCTCGGCGGAAGACGCCGCCGAACGGTCTTATCCGACGTGAGGGGTCACTATGCCAAGAGGCAGGGCGGTCACATTCTTCACGCCGCGGGTGACGATATGGCTCTCGCAGTCTGAGACGATGCCCAGGGCCAGCAGCTTTTCGCGCAGGAACTTGTCGAAGGCGTGCATGTCGGAGGTGATGATTCGCAGCACATAGTCCTCGCGGCCCGTGATGGTGGCGCACTGGACCACTTCCGGCCATTTGGCGACCGCCGCCTCGAAGATGTCGAGGTTCTCGGCCGAGGGCAGCATCAGTTTGACGATGGCGTAGACCTCGAAATCCAGGCCCAGCAGCTTGGCGTTCAGCAGGGTGACGCGCTTGGTGATCAGGCCGGAATCTTCCAGCCGTTTGATGCGCCGCCAGCAGGGCGAGGCCGACAAGCCGACCCGATCCGCCACTTCGGCGACCGACAGTCCGGCGTCTTGTTGCAGGATATCCAGGATCCGGGCGTCGATGGGGTCGAGTTCGTCCGCCAATGCGTTTCTCCGATTGTGGTTATGGCGCAATAAAATACCCTAAATAGGGATTTTGCAAGGTCAATTTGAGCGAGCGCCTGCTTAGGGGCCGTGTTATCACACGTCCAGAGGAAACACGGACGCATCCTCCGAACGGAACCGGACGCCCGCATGAACGACAAAATGAGCCAAAAGAACAGTCGCCCCCTTTCTTTGCGCGTGCCTGAACCCTCGGGTCGGCCGGGAGACACGCCGGATTTCAGCCATCTGACGATGGACCCCGCCGGAGCCGTGGATCGGCCGGAGGTTTCGACGGCGCCCTATGAGATGCGCGATCACGCCTTTCGACTGATCCGGGTGCTGGACGAGGATGGAAACGCCGTCGGGCCGTGGCATCCGCGCCTGGACCCCGAGACACTTCGTCGCGGCTTGAAGGCCATGATCCTGACCCGCGCCTTCGACGACCGGATGCACCGCGCCCACCGTCAGGGCAAGACCAGCTTCTATATGAAGTGCACCGGCGAGGAGGCCATCGCAGTCGCCCAAGGCATGATCCTGAGCCGCGAGGACATGGGCTTTCCCACCTATCGCCAGCAGGGGCTGCTGATCGCGCGCGGCTATCCGCTGACGGCGATGATGAACCAGATCTATTCCAATGCGGCGGACCCGATCAAAGGCCGCCAGCTGCCGATCATGTATTCGGCCAAGGACTACGGCTTCTTCACCATCAGCGGCAATCTGGGCACCCAGGTCCCCCAGGCGGTCGGCTGGGCCATGGCCAGCGCCTACAAGGGCGACGACAAGATCGCCATCAGCTGGATCGGCGACGGCGCCACGGCCGAGGGCGACTTCCACAACGCCCTGACCTTCGCCAGCGTCTATCGCGCCCCGGTCATCCTGAACATCGTCAACAACCAGTGGGCCATCAGCTCCTTCCAGGGCATCGCCGGCGGGCTGGAGACCACCTTCGCCTCCAAGGCCATCGGCTACGGCCTGCCGGCCCTGCGGGTGGACGGCAACGACTTTCTTGCGGTGTGGGCCGCGACCCAGTGGGCCGAGGAGCGCGCCCGCTCGAACCAGGGCGCGACGGTGATCGAACTGTTCACCTATCGCGGCGCCCCGCATTCGACCTCGGACGACCCCAGCCGCTATCGCCCCGGCGACGAGCACGAGAAATGGCCGCTGGGCGATCCGATCGAGCGGCTGCGCCAGCATCTGACGCTGATCGGCGAATGGGATGACGAGCGCCACATGGCGGCGCTCAAGGAGGCGGTCGAACAGGTTCGCGCCGCCGGCAAGGAGTCCGAGGCCATCGGCACCCTGGGCCAGTCGCGTCCCAGCGTGAAGACCATGTTCGAGGAGGTCTATGCGACCGAGGACTGGCGCCTGGTCGAACAGCGTCGCGAGGTGGGGGTCTGATCATGAGCGAGCAAACCACCTTTATCGAAGCGGATCGTACTGACGGAGTCGAACCGGACATGGTCGATCAGAACGCCGCTCCCGCTTCGGAAGCGACCGGCGCCGGCGTCGTTCCGATGAACATGATCCAGGCCCTGAACTCGGCCCTGGACGTCAAGATGGCCGAGGATCCGAACGTCCTGTCGTTCGGCGAGGACGCCGGCTATTTCGGCGGGGTCTTCCGCGTCACCGACAAGCTGCAGCAGAAGCACGGCCTGACCCGCAGCTTCGACGCCCCGATCAGCGAATGCGGCATCGTCGCCGCCGCCATCGGCATGGGCGCCTATGGCCTGCGCCCGGTCGTCGAGATCCAGTTCGCCGACTACATCTATCCGGCCTATGACCAGATCGTCTCCGAAGCGGCCAAGATGCGCTATCGCTCGGGCGGTCAGTTCACCAGCCCGATTACGATTCGCAGCCCCTACGGCGGCGGCATCTTCGGCGGTCAGACCCACAGCCAGTCGCCGGAAAGCCTGTTCACCCATATCGCGGGGCTGAAGGTCGTCATTCCGTCCAACCCCTATGACGCCAAGGGCCTGTTGATCGCCGCCGTCGAGGATGACGACCCGGTCGTCTTCTTCGAGCCGAAACGTCTGTACAACGGCCCGTTCGACGGCTGGCACGAGAAGCCGGTCTCGCCGTGGAAGGCGCAAGAATTGGCGCAGGTTCCGACGGGCAAATATGTCGAGCCGATCGGCAAGGCGCGCGTGATGCGCGAAGGAAACGACGTCACCATCCTGGCCTATGGCACAATGGTCTGGGTGGCGCTGGCGGGAGCCGAACACGCCGGCGTGGACGCCGAGGTGATCGACCTGCGCTCGCTCGTGCCGCTGGACATCGAGGCCATCGAGGCCAGCGTGAAAAAGACCGGCCGATGCGTCATCGTGCACGAGGCGCCCAAGACCTCGGGCTTCGGCGGCGAACTGTCGGCCCTGGTTCAGGAGCGCTGCTTCTATCACCTGGAGGCGCCCATCGCCCGCGTCACCGGCTGGGACACGCCCTATCCCCATGCTTTCGAATGGGAATATTTCCCCGGACCGCAACGGGTTTCAGACGCCGTGAAGAGCGTCATGTCGGGAGGTCGTTAAGATGGGTCGTTTCGTCTTCAAACTGCCCGACGTGGGCGAAGGCACCGCCGAGGCCGAACTGGTCGGCTGGCACGTCAAGGTCGGGGACACGGTCGCTGAGGACCAGATCGTCGCCGATGTCATGACCGACAAGGCCACCGTCGAGATCACCGCCCCGGTCAGCGGCAAGGTCGTTGCCCTGCACGGCGAACCCGGCGCCATGGTGCCGGTGCGCGGGCCCTTGGTCGAGTTCGAGGTCGAGGGAGCGGGGAATGCGGAAGAGAGCCCCTCCGTCTCTCCGCTGCGCTCCGAGCCACCTCCCCCCGCTTCGCGCGGGGAGGAGACAGTAGCGGCATCGTCTCCTCCCCACGCCAGTGGGGAGGGGGACCGCGCGAAGCGTGGTGGAGGGGCTCTTGACGCCCCCCAGGCCTCCACCGGCAACTATGTCTTCAAACTGCCCGACGTCGGCGAAGGCACGGCCGAGGCCGAGCTGGTCGGCTGGCATGTCCAGGTCGGGGATGCGGTCGAGGAAGACCAGATCCTGGCCGACGTCATGACCGACAAGGCCACGGTCGAGATCACCTCGCCGGTCGCCGGAACGGTCGTCGCCCTGTACGGCGAGGCGGGCAAGGCCGTGCCGGTCGGCGGGCCGCTGGTGGCCTTCGATGTGGCCGGGGCCGGCAATGTCGCCAAGAGCCCCGTTCAGGCCCCCTCCGTCGCCTCCGGCGCTGCTTCCCCCAAGGGGGGAGGATCGACGCCGGCAGCCCCACCAAAATCTCCCCCCCCTGGGGGGAGCACCCGCGCAGCGGGGGAGGGGGGCAAACCGGCCCCCGCCCTGACCGGCCGGGCCCCCGGCGAACGCCCCCTGGCCTCGCCCGCCGTGCGCAACCGCGCGCGCGACCTGGGCGTCGATCTGACCTTCGTGCCCGGCTCCGGCCCGGCCGGACGGATCACCCACGAGGATCTGGACGGCTTCATCGCCCGCGGCGGCCAGGTTCCGACGTCCGCCGCTCCGGCCGGCGGCTCGCCCTTCGCCCGCGCCGAAGGGACCACCGAGGTCAAGATCATCGGCCTGCGCCGCAAGATCGCGGAGAAGATGGCCGAGAGCGTGCGCCGCATTCCGCACATCACCTATGTCGAGGAAATCGACATGACGGCGCTGGAGGAGCTGCGGGCCCATCTGAACGCGACCAAGGCGAAGGATCAGCCCAAGCTGAACCTGCTGCCCTTCATCGCCCGCGCCATCGTGGTGGCCCTGCGCGATCAGCCGCAGATCAACGCCCATTATGACGACGAGGCGGGCGTCCTGATCCAGCACGCCCCGGTCCATCTGGGCATCGCCGCCCAGACGCCGAACGGCCTGATGGTGCCTGTGGTCCGCCACGCCGAGGCGCGCGACGCCTGGGATACGGCGCTGGAGATCGCCCGCGTCTCGGGCGCGGCCAAGGACGGTTCGGCCAAGCGTGAGGAGCTGTCGGGCTCGACCATCACCATCACCTCCCTGGGAACCCTGGGCGGGGTGGTCCACACCCCGATCATCAACCACCCCGAGGTCGCCATCGTCGGCCCTAACAAGATCGCCGAACGGGTCGTGGTCCGCGACGGCCAGATGGTGGTGCGCAAGATGATGAACCTGTCGTCGTCGTTCGATCACCGGATCGTGGATGGGCATGATGCGGCGGTGTTCGTGCAGCGGATCAAGGGCCTGCTGGAGCAGCCCGCGACCTTGTGGATGGGGTGAAGTGATGCTCCGGCTCACCGGCGCCTTAGCCTTGGCAACTGTGATGATGGGCGGCCCAGTTTTGGCCTGCTCGCTGGCGCTTGGGGACCAGGTCGAAGTCCGAGCTCGCGACCTTCGCGCCGTGACCGGCGTCTACGAAGCGAGGATCGAAAACACGGCTTGGCTAGATCAATACGGGAACAACGTCGACTTCACAGTAAGGCCGACCTTGGCTGTCTGGGGACCAGTATCGCCGCGATCTTTCCGTCTGTCATACAGAGCGGGAGCCTGCACGAATTGGCTTTTTCTCATGGATGACGAAGGTGAGCCGCGGAATGGCTCGAGGGTATTGGTTTTCGCGAGCCCTGAAGCCGAAACGGACAAGACTTGGCTCTACATCGTGAAGGCTGACGCCGAATATATCGAAAGCTTTATGAGCGACTGGCGTGCGGCAATAGCTGGCCAGCCTCTACCGGGACCCAAATGACCCAGACCCTGAAGACCAAAGTCCTGATCATCGGCGCGGGCACGGGAGGCTATGTCGCCGGCATCCGTTGCGGCCAACTGGGCCTCGACACCGTGCTGGTGGACGGCGGCGATGGGCTGGGCGGGACCTGCCTGAACGTCGGCTGTATTCCGTCCAAGGCCATCATCCATGCGGCGGGCAAGTTCGAGACCGTGGCCAAGGCGGCCGGGGGCGGGACCCTGGGCATCACGGCGGCCAAGCCGGCGATCGACCTGAAACAGACGGTCGCGTGGAAGGACGGCATCGTCCGTAAGCTGAACGCCGGGGTCGCGGCCCTGCTGAAGAAGGCCAAGGTCAAGGTGATCAAGGGCTGGGCGGCCTTCGAGGACGCCAAGACCTGCATGGTGAAGACGGAAGACGGCGACATCCGCATCACCGCCGAACACGTCATTCTGGCGACGGGATCGGAGCCTGTCGAACTGCCCTTCCTGCCGTTCGGCGGCGACGTCATCTCCTCGACCGAGGCGCTGAGCCTGTCGGATGTCCCGAAGAAGCTGGTCGTCGTCGGCGGCGGCTATATCGGGCTGGAGTTGGGCATCGCCTATCGGAAGCTGGGCGCCGAAGTCGCCATCGTCGAAATGGCCGACCGGATCCTGCCCCTGTATGACAAGGCCCTGACCGATCCGGTCGCCAAATGGCTGGAGAAGCACGGGGTCGAGCTTCATCTGGGCGCGCGGGCCGGCGGCTTCGGCGACGGAAAACTGTCGATCACGACCAAGGACGGCGAGCCGCTGCAGCTGGAGGCCGACAAGGTGCTGGTCACGGTCGGCCGTCGTCCGCGCACCCAGGGCTGGGGTCTGGAGAATATGGGCGTGGCCATGGCCGGTCCGTTCGTGAAGATCGACAACCGCTGCGCCACCAGCATGAAGAACGTCTGGGCCGTCGGCGACCTGACGGGCGAACCGATGCTGGCGCACAAGGGTTCGGCCCAGGGCGAGGTGGTCGCCGAGATCATCGCCGGCCACGACCGGGTGTTCGATCCCACGACGATCGCCGCCGTCTGTTTCACCGAGCCGGAGATTGTTTCGGCGGGTCTGGGTCCCAGCGATGTCGAGGGCCGCGACGATGTGATCACCGCCGTCTTCCCCTTCGCCGCCATCGGCCGGGCCCTGGCCATCGAGGCCGGCGAGGACGGCGGCTTCGTGCGAGTGATCGCCTCCAAGGCCGACCACCGGCTGCTGGGGATCCAGGCCGTGGGCCAGCATGTGTCGGAACTGTCCAACAGCTTCGCCCAGATGCTGGAGATGGGGGGGGTGCTGGAAGACGTGGCCGGGACCATTCACGTCCACCCGACCCTGGGCGAAGCCTTCCACGAGGCGTCCCTGCGGGCCCTGGGCCACGCGATCCATATCTGACCTCGACCTGGAGCGGCCCTACAGCCGCTCCAGCCGCCTGGCGTGGTTCGCCACCATCTTCAGGGCCAGACCGTCGGGCAGGACGCGCGCCAGGCCCGCCATGACATTGTTCATGACGCCGGGCGTCACGCTGGCCCGGTTCGCCTCGCAGGCGTCGTAGCCGATCTGCGCCACGCGGCCGGCGTCCATCCACATCCAGGCCGGATAGGCGCGCGACACCTGATCGCGAGACCCATTGACGTCGTGGAACTCGGTCAGGGTGTAGCCGGGGTTCAGCACCGTCACATGGACCCCCGTCCCTAGGGTCTCCAGATGCAGGCCCTGGGAGGCCTTGATCAGGAAGCTCTTGATCGGACCATACAGGGTGTCGCCGCCCGTCGCCGGCATCTGGCCCGCCAGCGAGGCGACGTTCAGCACCCGGCCGAAGCCCCGCCCGACCATGCCGGGCAGGACCAGGCGAGACAGCTCCACCGGCGCGGTCAGCATGACCTGGATCATGGCCCGGTGGGCGGCGAGGTCGGTGTCGAGAAAACCGGTGACGCGGCTGAAGCCCGCATTGTTGACGAGGCCGTCAACCGTCAGGCCCCGCGCCGCGACGGCGGCGATCAATCGTTGCGGGGCCGTTGGATCGGACAGATCCTCGGGGATCACGGTCGCGGTCACCCCATGGGCGGCGGTCAGTTCATCGGCCTGGGTCTGCAGCGGCCCCTCGCGTCGCGCGGTCAGGATCAGGTTCCAGCCCTTGGCCGCATAGGTCCGGGCCAGGGCGGCGCCGATGCCAGCCGAGGCGCCGGTGATCAGGACCGTTCGGCTCATCGGGGCGTCAAGCCGCGACAGGGCAGGACTTGTGCGGCGTAAAGGCCGCCAGGGACGTAGGATTTTCCGCCAGCAGATCGGCGATGGTGATCTTGGACAGGGCCTCGGTCGCGGCCTCGTCGGCGGCGGTCAGGGCCTTGGCCACCTGGCGCGGGATATGTTCGCTGATCGGGCAGCCCTTGGCGCCGGACGGTGGGGAGCCGATGTGGGCGCAACCGTTGACGGCCTTCAACACCTCGTCCAGCCGGATGTCCTGCGGCTGGCGCAGCAGCCAGGAGCCGCCGGTCGCGCCGGGGCGGGTGGCGATCAGACCGGCCTTGGCCAGCAGGGCCGTGACCCGGCGCACCACAACAGGATTGGTCGGTATGGAGGAGGCCAGAACGCCGCTGGGCGCCGCCCGATCAGGCGAAAACGCCCCCTTGTGGGCCATATAGGCCAGGGCGTGGGCGGCGACGGGGAAGCGCTGGCTGTCTGACATGATCGTGTTCCTGAAGGGAAAATAGGCGCTCGCGCGCCGAATCACAAATCTCCGCCTGTCCGGAGAAACCGAATCCCGCGCGCCGCGATTGAAGCGGACGCGGAATGAGCCTAAAGGCTCGCCGCTTTGAAGGGCTCGACCTGTCGTCGACGACCCGGAGGATACGCATGGCCGGGGACACTCCCCACGACGCGGGCGCTCTCCCCGCCGCGTCGAACCCGCCGAACAAGTCCACCCACGCCACGGGACCCGAGTCCCAAGCTCCAGCAGGCCAGATCGCCAAACACGGCGGCTTCTGGGCCCTGACGGTCGGCGCGATCGGCGTGGTGTTCGGCGACATCGGCACCAGCCCGCTCTACGCCCTGCGCGAGGCGATCGACCATGCCCGGTCGGGCGTGGGCGGCGACCTGGCCGTGGTCGGCGTGGTCTCCCTGGCCTTCTGGGCCCTGATGGTGGTGGTGACGTTCAAATACGTCTTCTTCCTGATGCGGGCCGACAACAAGGGCGAAGGCGGCACCCTGTCCCTGATGGCCCTGGCCCAGCACGCGGTCGGACGGCGCAGCGCCTGGATCTTCATCCTGGGCGTCTGCGGCGCGGCCCTCTTCTATGGCGACGGCATCATCACCCCGGCCATTTCGGTGCTGTCGGCCGTCGAGGGCCTTCAGGACGCGCCGGGCCTGGCTGGACGTCTGGATCCCTTCATCGTGCCGATCTCCGCCGGGATTCTGGTGGCCCTGTTCATGGCCCAGTCGGGCGGCACCGCCAGCCTGGCCAAATATTTCGGCCCGATCACCGCCGTCTGGTTCCTCAGCCTCGGCGGGCTGGGTCTTTATCACATCTTCGACGACGTCAGCATTTTGCGGGCCCTGTCGCCCCACTACGGCGTCATGCTGCTGATCAATGACGGCTTCCTGGGTTTCGTCATCCTGGGCAGCGTCTTCCTGGCCGTGACCGGCGCCGAGGCCCTGTATGCGGACATGGGCCATTTCGGAAAGGCGCCGATCCGCATGGGATGGCTGGCCTTCGTCCTGCCCTGCCTGACCCTGAACTATCTGGGCCAGGGCGCCCTGATCCTGGACAATCCGGCCGCGTCGGAGAACCCCTTCTGGAACATGGTGCCGGAGATGGCCTATTGGCCGATGCTGATCCTGGCCACCGCCGCCACCGTCATCGCCTCCCAGGCCGTGATCACCGGAGCCTTCTCGGTCACCCAGCAGGCGGTGCAGCTGGGCCTGCTGCCCCGGATCGACATTCGCAACACCTCCGAAACCCAGGCGGGCCAGATCTTCGTGCCGGCGGTCAACACCTTCCTGATGATCGGGGTCCTGCTGCTGCTGGTGGTCTTCCAGAGCTCGCACAATCTGACCGCCGCCTATGGTGTGGCCGTCACCGGGACCATGCTGGTCAACACCCTGATGAGCTATTCGGTGATCACCAAGGGCTGGAAATGGCCGATGTGGGCGGTCGCCGGAACCCTGATCCCCTTCGCCTTCATCGACAGCGTCTTCCTGACCTCCAACCTGCTGAAGATTCCCGACGGCGCCTGGATGCCTCTGGTTCTGGGGGCGATGCTGGTCCTGATCATGTGGACCTGGGTGCGCGGCACTCAGATACTGACGACCAAGACCCGCAAGGATAGCCTGCCTCTGACCGACCTGATCGAGATGCTTCAGGCCCGGCCGCCGCACCGCGCGCCCGGCACGGCCATCTTCCTGACCAGCGATCCCGACGTCGCCCCGGTCGCCCTGATGCACAATCTCAAGCACAACAAGGTCCTGCACGAGAAGAACGTCATCCTGACCGTGCGCACCTCCGAGCGGCCCCGCGTCAAGGAGGCGGATCGGGTGCGGATGGAGCCGATCAATGACGACTTCAAGAAGCTGACCATCACCTATGGCTTCATGGAGACGCCGAACGTGCCGCGCGCCCTGGGTCTGTGCCGCAAACAGGGACTGAAGTTCGACATCATGTCGACCAGCTTCTTCCTGGGCCGCCGGTCGCTTATCCCGTCGGCGCGCCAGGGCATGCCCCTGTGGCAGGACCGGCTGTTCATCTTCCTGATGCGCAACGCCGCCAATCCGACCGACTTCTTCCACATCCCGCCCGGCCGCGTGGTCGAGCTGGGCGCCCAGGTGGCGGTTTGAGGCCGGGCGCCCGGCCGGGCCAGAACTCCGAGGCGCGGGGCCGCCGGATGGCGACCAAGGGCAGGCCGCGTCCAGCTTCTGCGTCGGAAGCCTCGTCTGAAACCCCGCACCAGGACGATATCGGGGTGGAGGCCCGCCTCGTCGCCGGCCTGTTGCTGAACGCGGCGCTGGAGCGACGCAACGGACTGGACGAGGCCCTGGCCCAGCCGCCCGCCCGCGCCCTGGCGCCGGTCGATCGCGCCTTCGCCCGCGCCGTGGCCATGGCGGCGCTCCGTCGCCTGGGCGAGATCGACCAGATACTGGATCGCCGCCTGCAGAAGTCTCCGCCCGAGGCCGTCCGCACCCTGATGCGCATCGCCCTGGCTCAGACCCTGGTGCTGGAGACCCCGGCCTTCGCCGCCGTCTCCACGGCCGTGAAACTGGCCGAGCGGGACCCCAAGACCCGGCCGTACAAGAACCTGGTCAACGCCGTGCTGCGCGGGGTGGGGCGCGACGGCCCCGGCCTGACCACGGCCGAGAGCAATCTGCCCGACTGGATCGCCGCCCGCTGGCGTGCGACCTATGGCGAGGCGGCCCTGACCGGCCTGGCCCTGGCCGCGCGCGAGGAGCCGCCGACCGATCTCAGCCTCAAGCCCGGCGTCGATCCCGCCGCCGTCGCTCAGGCGGTTGAGGGCGAGGTTCTGGACGGGGGTACGGTCCGCACCGGCCGGCGCGGCGATGTCGCCACCTGGCCCGGCTTCGAGACCGGCGATTGGTGGGTTCAGGACGCCGCCGCCGCCGTCCCCGGCCGCCTGCTGGACGTCAAGCCCGGCGAGACCGCCCTGGATATGTGCGCCGCCCCCGGCGGCAAGACCCTGCAACTGGCCGCCGCCGGCGCTTCGGTGGTCGCCCTGGACCGGTCGGCCCCGCGCCTGAAACGTCTGACCCAGAACCTGGAGCGCACCGGCCTCGCCGCCGAGGTGGTCGCCGTCCCGGCCGAGGACTGGGAGGACGACCGCACATTCGACGCCGTGCTGCTGGACGCCCCCTGCACGGCCACCGGCACCTTCCGCCGCAATCCGGAAGTCCTGCGCGCCACCAAGCCGGCCGAGGTCGCCAAACTGGCCGACGTCCAGCACCGGCTGCTCGACGCCGCCGCCGAACGGGTCAAGGCGGGCGGCCGTCTGGTCTATTGCACCTGTTCGCTGGAGCGCGAGGAGGGCGAGACCCAGGTGATCGCCTTCCTGCGCCGCAACCCCGGTTTCCGCACGGTTCCGGCCGACCCCGCCGCCGTCGGCGCCCCGGCCGAGGCCCTGACGCCGGAAGGCTGGCTGCGCATTCTGCCGTCCCAATGGGCCGAACGCGGCGGCCTGGACGGCTTCTTCGCCGCACGGCTGGAGCGGATTTCCTGACGGTCGGCGGCTTGCCCCCGTGGGCAAGCCGTCCTATCCGAGGGGCCATGGCCGCACCCCTGATCTGCCCATCCATCCTCGCCAGCGATTTCGCGCGCCTGGGTGAAGAAGTCCGCGCTCTGGAAGCCGCCGGCGCCGACTGGATCCACATCGATGTGATGGACGGCCATTTCGTGCCCAACATCACCCTGGGTCCCGACATCGTGAAGGCGCTCCGACCGCACACCCGTCTGCCGTTCGACGTCCATCTGATGGTCGCGCCGGTCGATCCGTGGCTGGAGGCCTATCGCGAGGCCGGGGCCGATCTGCTGACGGTCCATCCCGAAAGCGGGCCGCACGTCCACCGCACCCTGGGCCGGATCCGCCAGCTGGGCGCCAAGGCGGGCCTGGTCTTCAATCCGGGCACGCCCCTGTCGATCCTGGAGGAGGTGGTCGATCTGGTGGACCTGGTGCTGATCATGTCGGTCAATCCCGGCTTCGGCGGGCAGAAGTTCATCGACGGTTCGCTGCGTAAGATCGAAAGGGCGCGCGCCATTCTGGATCGCGCCGGATCGCCGGCCCATCTACAGGTGGACGGCGGCGTGACCTCGGCCAATGCGGGCGCCTGCGTCGGCGCAGGGGCCGACGCCCTGGTCGCGGGCTCCTTCGTCTTCAAGGGCGATTATGCGGCCAATATCGCCGCCCTGAAGTCCGCCCCGAACGCTTCGACCGCCGGGTGAGCCCCTTGGGTCCCTTCGCTCCGCGGCGCGAGGCCGAGACGCCGGACGTCGCCTCGGGCCAGATCCCGGGCCTTCCGGGCGCGCCGGTCCGCACGCCCGTCCGGGCGGGGCAGGCGGCGACCAGCGCCGGTCTTTGGCCCGCCATCGCCGGGCGTCTGATCACCCGTCAACTGTGGATCGAGCTTTACGGCCTTCCCGGCTATGGTCTGACCCTGAGCCCCGTGCTGAGCGGGGGCAAGGTCACGGCCTTCGCCGCGACGCCGCGGGATTTCCGGCCGCACGATCCCGCCCCGGGCAAGAACCTGCTGGTCGGGCGCTTTATCCTGGCCGGCGCCTCCATGGAGGTGGAGCCCCCGTCCGATCCATGGAACCGACCCAGTCCGTCGCGGCCCTTCGCCGTCGAATTGCACGCCTTCAACTGGCTGCCGGCCCTGATGGCCCAGGGCGAGCGCGGCGCGCGCGAGGCCCTGCGCCTGGCCCTGGCCTGGGCTGACGCCTTCGCCCGCTGGTCGCCCTTCGCCTGGGGGCCGGAGATTCTGCCGCGCCGGGTGATCAACCTGGCCTGCGCCGCCCGCCGCATGGGGGCGGTGGCGACCGAGGCGGAACGGTTGAGGCTGGCCGACAGTCTGGCGCGCCAGACGCGCCAGCTGTTGCGTCCGCCGGGCGGCCTGGCCACGCGGGCGGAGCGTCTGACCGCCGCCGCCATCGGGGGCTGCGTCCTGGCCGGCGCGCCGGGGCAGGGCCTGCGTCGCCGCGCCCTGGGCGGTCTGGCGGGGGCGCTGCGCGTCACGGTTCACGACGACGGTTCGCATGCGTCACGCAGTCCCGAGGCGGGGCTGGAGCTGCTCTTGGACCTCCTGACCCTCGACGACGCCCTGGCCCAGCTGTCCGAACCGACGCCGCAGCCGGTGTCGGAGGCGATCGACCGCCTGACCCAGGGCTTGCGCCTTCTGACCCTCCCCGACGGGCGGCTGGCCGGTTTTCAAGGCGGCGGTCCCTCATCGGCCGCCCGTGTGGCCGCCGCCCGAGCCCATGACGAGGCCGCCGCCACGGCGCGCGCAGCCGATCGGACCCATCCCCCCGTCGGCCGGATCGGCGGCTTGGTGCGGATCGCCAGCCCCCTGTTGTCCATCATCGCTGACGCCGCCTCGCCCGCGCGCGGCGCCTGGGGCGCCACGGCCTGCGCCCAGCCGCTGGCGCTGGAGATCGCCTGCGGCAAGGACCGTCTGGTCACCGGCTCCGGCTGGACCCCCGCCGCCACCGATCGTCAGGCCCTTCGCCTGACCCCCGGCCATTCGACCCTGACCCTAGGCGAGCGGTCGCTGAACGAACCCTTGGGCGGCTGGAAGGGCGAGCTTCTGGGACCGCGCCTGGTCGGGCCGCCGATCCATGTGACAACCGACCAGAGGGAAGCCGAGGGCGCGGTCTGGCTGGAGATGGAGCATGACGGCTGGAACGAAGCCTTCGGCCTGAACCATCAGCGGCGCCTGTATCTGGACCAGAGGCTGGACGAGTTGCGGGCGGAGGAGAAGCTTTTCCCGACGCCCGGCCGCAAGGAGGTGATCCGCCAGATCGCGGCCCCCTACGCCATCCGCTTCCATCTGGAGCCGGGGGTTCAGGCCTCGCTGGCGCGGGACCGTCGCTCGATCCTGCTGCGCGGCGCCTCGGGCCGGGGCTGGTGGTTCCGCACCGACGGCCCCGACGTGGCCATAGAGCCCAGCGTCCATATCGACGCCGGGCTGACCCGCCGCAGCTTGCAGATCGTCGTGCGCGGCTCGGCCCGCACCGACAGCGAGAGCCGGATCCGCTGGAAGCTGAGCCCGGCAGGCGCGAGCGGCGATCCGAGTTGATCCTCGTCAGAAACCGTCCGTGGGGTGACGAGGCGGCCGTTTGGCGCTAGAGGGCGCCCCATCCTCCCCCAGCCTTCACGGACGCCGCCATGCCCGCCGCTCCCGACTTTCCCCCCGCCCCTGATCGGGTCAAGCCGCAACGCGCCCTGATCTCCCTGTCCGACAAGGCCGGGCTGGAAGAGGTCGCCCGCACCCTGAACGACCTGGGCGTCGAACTGGTCTCGACCGGGGGCACCAAGGCGGCGATCGCCAAACTGGGCCTGCCGGTCAAGGACGTGGCCGATCTGACCGGCTTCCCCGAGATGATGGACGGCCGGGTCAAGACCCTGCACCCCGTGGTCCACGGGGGCCTGCTGGGCGTGCGCGACGCGGCCGACCACGCCCAGGCCATGACCGACCACGGCATCGGCGCCATCGATATCGTCTGGATCGACCTCTATCCGTTTGAATCAACCGTTGCGGCGGGCGGTTCGTTCGAGGCGGCGGTCGAGAACATCGACATCGGCGGCCCGGCCATGATCCGTTCGGGCGCCAAGAACCACGGCTATGTCGCCGTCGCCGTCGACGGCGAGAGCATCGGCCTGATCCTTGAGGCGCTGAAGGCGGAAGGCTCGACCGATCTGGCCCTGCGCAAGCGGCTGGCCGCCCGCGCCTTCGCCCGCACCGCCGCCTATGACGCCGCCGTCTCCGCCTGGTTCGCCCAGCAGGTCGAGGACGCCGCCCCGGCCCGCAAGTCGATCGCCGGTTCTCTGGCCCAGACCCTGCGCTATGGCGAGAACCCGCACCAGACCGGCGCCTTCTACCGCACCGGCGAGCGCCGGCCGGGCGTGGCCTATGCGACCCAGGTCCAGGGCAAGGAGCTGGGCTACAACAATATCGCCGACGCCGACGCCGCCTATGAGCTGGTCGCCGAGTTCGAACAGCCCGCCGTGGTCATCGTCAAACACGCCAACCCCTGCGGCGTGGCCGTGGGCAAGGATCTGTCGGAAGCCTATGCCCGCGCGCTGGAATGCGACGCCGTCTCGGCCTTCGGCGGCGTGATCGCCGTCAACCGGCCGCTGAACGGCGACGACGCCCGCGCCATCACTGGAATCTTCACCGAAGTGGTCATCGCCCCCGGCGCCGACGACGAGGCCAAGGCCGTCTTCGCAGCCAAGAAGAACCTGCGCCTTTTGATCACCGACGGCCTGCCGGATCCGCACGGGCCGGGCGAGGTGTTCCGTTCGGTCGCCGGCGGCTTCCTGGTGCAGAGCCGCGACCGGTCGCTGATCAAGCCGTCGGACCTGAAGATCGTGACGAAGCGCCAGCCGACCCCGACCGAGATCCAGGACATGCTGTTCGCCTTCACCGTGGCCAAACACGTCAAGTCCAACGCCATCGTCTACGCCAAGGACGGCCAGACGGCCGGCATCGGCGCCGGCCAGATGAACCGCCGCGACAGCGCCCGCATCGCCGCCATCCGCGCCAAGGAGGCCGGCGAGGCGAAGGGCCTGGCTCATTCGCTGGCCGAGGGGTCGGCCTGCGCCT
The DNA here is from genome assembly GCF_009394735.1 of Brevundimonas sp. Bb-A. Classification (NCBI taxonomy): domain Bacteria; kingdom Pseudomonadati; phylum Pseudomonadota; class Alphaproteobacteria; order Caulobacterales; family Caulobacteraceae; genus Brevundimonas; species Brevundimonas sp. Bb-A. Next base: position 679,437 of record NZ_CP045456.1, read on the forward strand.
CGGAAGCCTTCTTCCCCTTCGCCGACGGCCTCTTGGAAGCCGTTGCGGCCGGGGCCACGGCGGTGATCCAGCCCGGCGGCTCGATCCGCGACGACGAGGTCATCGCCGCCGCCGACGAGAAGGGCATCGCCATGGCCTTCACGGGCGTGCGGGTCTTCCGGCACTGACCTCTTGGGGAAGAAGGGCGCTATCGCTCGCGACGCGGTCGCTCGCTGCTTGAGCGCCCTTCTTCCCATAGTCGGCGTCCTCGCGTTCGTGACTGGACGCTCCCCGCGCGCCGTGATGGTCTGGCGGCTCCCCCGTTTCTGGAGCCGTCCCATGACCACCCTGATCCGTCCCGAAGGCCAGACCGCCGATGATCTGAAGCTCAGCCGCAGGGCGGTGGGGGCGCTGGGGGGGCTGTTCTTTTCCGGCTATGCAGTCGCCGCCCTGGCCAGGGAGGCCAAGCCGATCACCACCGACGCCGTTGGACTGGAGACGGCGGAGGTCGCCTATCCGGCGCCGGACGGGTTTCAACTGCCGGCCTATGTGGCGCGTCCGGCCGGAGACGGCCCCTTCCCCGTCGTGATCGTCGTGTCCGAGATCTTCGGGGTTCACGACTATATCAAGGACGTCTGCCGCCGCCTGGCCAAACAGGGCTACGCCGCCATCGCCCCGGCCTTCTTCGTCCGGGTCGAGGATCCGGCGCCCCTGTCCGACATGGGCCGGATCATGCAGATCGTGGGCGCGGCGAACTATGAACAGGTGATGGGCGACCTGTCGGCCACCCTGGAATGGGCCAGCCAGCAGCTGTGGGCGCGCGACGGCAAGGTCGGGATCACCGGCTTCTGCTGGGGCGGCAAGGTGGTGTGGCAGGCGGCGGCGCGCTTCGCCGCCATCGGCGCGGGCGTGGCCTGGTACGGCCGTCTGGCGCCGGCGGCGGACGCGACCCCGGCCCAGGTCTCGTCCGGCCAGCCCTGGCCGGTCGATCTGGCCGACGACCTGAAGGCGCCGGTGCTCGGCCTCTACGGCGGTCAGGACCAAGGCATTCCCCTGGCCAGCGTCGAACGGATGCGCCAAGCCCTGGCGCGCGCCGGTCAGACCCAGAGCCGGATCGACGTCTATCCCGACGCCCCGCACGGCTTCCACGCCGACTACCGCGCCAGCTACGCCGAGGCGGAGGCCAAGGACGGTTGGGCCAAACTGCTCGCGGTTTTCGATAAAGCGTTAAAGAATTAGGCGGTTACTGGGTGAAGGCGCGGCGACCGACCGCGCCGCTCGGGAGGAACGACGTGGTCGGAAAACGGTTGAAGCGGACGATTCTGCTGAGCGTCGGTCTTCTGGCCCTGCCGCTGGCGGCCTGCGGCGGGGGTGGCGGCGGAGGAGGCGGTTCCGGTTCGGTCACGCCGGTGATTCCCCCTCCTCCTCCTCCTCCTCCTCCTCCCCCTCCCCCGCCTCCACCGCCGCCACCTCCCCCTGCGCCGCCGTCCACCACGTCCGCCGAATATGAGCGCAACTATGGCGTGGCCAATGTGAAGGCTGAGGCGGCGTGGCGGGCGGGCGCCACCGGGAGCGGTGTGACGGTCGCCGTGGTCGATTCCGGCGTCAGCCGAGACACGGCGGATTTGGTGGGGCGGATTTCCGCCGCCTCGACCGACGTGGTTCCCGGCCGTAATGCGCCCTATGTCGCCGACAGCAGCCACGGGACACGGGTCTCCGGGGTGATCGCCTCCAACTTCAACGGCCAGGGCACGATCGGCGTCGCCTATGAATCCACGATCTTGTCGATCCGCACCGACATCTCCGACTGCGAGGAGAAGAACACCGACGTCTGTTTCAGCAGTTCGGACCTGGTCCGGGCCCTGGACTACGCCGTGGCCAATGGGGTCAAGATCATCAACATGTCCCTGGGCGGCGACGACCGTCTGGGTTCGGCCTTTGAGGCCGCGCTGCTCCGGGCGGTCAATTCGGGGGCGGTGATCGTCGCCTCCTCCGGCAATGACGGCGAGGCCAATCCCGGCTGGCCGGCGCGCTACGCCGTCGATCCGCGCTTCGCCGGGGCCGTGATCGCGGTGGGATCGCACAACGCCTCCAACGCCATGTCCAGCTTTTCGAACAGGGCCGGGGTGGCGGCGGCGGGCTATATCTCGGCGCCGGGCGAGGCGATCGTCACAGGCTGCGATACGACCAGCTGCTGGCGGGTCAGCGGCACGTCCTTCTCGGCCCCGCACGTCGCCGGCGCCCTGGCCCTGTTGATGGACGCCTTTCCCAATCTGACCGGCCGCCAAGCCCTGTCCCTGCTGATAGAGACTGCGCGGGACGCCGGAGACGCCGGGACCGACGTCGTCTATGGCCGCGGTCTTCTGGACCTGGCGCGCGCCTTCCAGCCGGCGGGGACCACTTCTGTGCCCCTGGCGGACGGCGCGACCCTGGTCGCCGCGACGGAGCCCGGCAGTTTTGTCGGCTCGGCCTTCGGCGACGCCTTTGCACGCCAGACGGCGCTCGAGACCGTGCTGTTCGACGGCTATGATCGAATGTTCGCGGTCCAGCTGGGCGGCGCCTATCCGACGGCGCCCAGCCGTTCGTACCAGGCTGCGCCGTTCGAACCCAGCCGCACCGCCACGACCAGCCTCAGCCTGCCCCGCGGCGGGCGGCTGAGCCTGACGGCGGCCCAGCTTGACGAACCGGTCGAGGCGGTGACGGCCCGCCACGACCTGACCGACGCGCCCTGGCTGGGCGACGAACCCCGCCAGGAGGCCCTGCTGGATCTGGAGATCGGCCGCCTGAACTTCGCCACCTGGCAAGGTCGCGGCGGCGCCGTCTCTCCGTTCAAGGGCGCGGCCGGCGACGGTTTCGCCGCCCTGGCCCAGGCCGATCATGCGGCGCGCGGTCAGGTTCGGCTCGGCGCCTTCACCCTGGCGGCCGAGAGCGGCGGGGGGGACCGTCGCATGCCGCTGCGTCGGGTCGAGGAAGCGGCCTCGACCTACAGCCGCGCCACCCTGGCCTGGCGCGGCGCCGACGGCGGCCTGTCGCTGAGCCTGGGCGCCCTGGACGAACGGCTGGGGCCCTTGGGGGCCTTCATCCCGGGCGGTTCGGACTTCGCCCTGCCGTCGCGGACCCGCTTCTATGCGGTCGGCGGGGACTGGGCCCTGCGACCGGGTCTGGCCCTGCTCGGCGAGGTCGGCGTGGGCGCCACCGAGACCGAAGGCCGTTTCCTGTCGACGGACGGGGCGGCGATCAGCTCCAACTGGCGGCTGGCCCTGCTGACGGGTTGCACCGCCCTGTGCGATCGGATCAGCTTCACCGTCTCACAGCCGCTCCGGATGGAGCGGGGGACCTTCTCGGCCTGGCTGGCGGACGTGCCGGTCGATTATTTCGACCCCCTGACCTATTCGCGTCGCCGCTTCTCGGCGGCGCCCAGCGGGCGTCAGATCGACTTCATCCTGGGCGGCGAACGCAGTCTGAGGGACGGCTCCAGCCTGTCGCTGCAAGCCGTGGCCAGCCGCGAGCCGCGCCACACCGCCGACGCCGCGCCCGAGTTCGCCCTGATCGGGGGCTGGCGACGCCGGTTCTGAGGGGGTGTCGGCGCTGGTGAAGGTGAGCGAGAATTGTGCGGCCTCGAACGTCGTGCCGAACGCCTCGCTCACCTGCCGCTCACCAGCACTATTCACTAGCACAAACCCCCTCAGAGGAGGGCGGTGATCAAGCCTTGCCGTCGAAGGCGTGAGTCTGGGGTTCGCCGCCGCCGCCGCCATAGGGGTTTGACGGCTGGGCGCCCGATCCCTTGGCGGCCACCACCACCATGGCCGGGCGGATCGTGCGGCCGAAGAGTTCGAAACCGGACTGCATCGTCTGGATCACCGCCCCGCCCGGCACCGTGTCCGACGGCTGTTCGATCATGGCCTGGTGCAGATGGGGGTTGAAGGCCTCGCCGGCCTCGGGGGCGACCCGTTTCAGACCGTTGGTCTCGAACGCCTGCAGCAGGGCCTTCTGGGTCATTTCCAGACCGGTCACCAGACCGGCCGTGGCGCCCTCGGCGTCCTTGGGCGCGGCCATCAGGGCGCGCTCCAGATTGTCGGCCACGCCCAGCAGATCCTTGGCGAAGCGCTGGATGGCGTAGGCGCGGGCGTCGTTCTGCTGGGCCTCCGAACGGCGCTTCAGATTCTCCATCTCGGCGGCGACGCGCAGGGCGCGGTCCTTCCATTCGTCGCGCTCGGCGATCACGGCGTCCAGCGGCGCCAGAGCGTCGGACGGATCGGCGTCCAGCCCGTGTTCGGCGTTGGCCTGGGCCATGTCGGCGTCCAGTTCGTTGAAATCGTCGTTCTGGGGTTTGTCGCTCACGTTTCTTTCCCGTCCAGCATCCGGCCCAGCACCCGGGCGGTATAGTCCACCAACGGAATGACACGGGCGTAGTTCAGTCGCGCCGGTCCTATGACGCCTATGGCGCCCAGAACCCGCTGTCGGCCGCTCATATAGGGCGCCGCGATCACGGCGGAACCCGAAAGTGAAAACAGACGGGTTTCGGCGCCGATGAAAATCCGCACCCCTTGGGCCGCATCCACCCCGTCCAGCAGGCCGATCAGCTGTTCCTTCTGCTCCAGATCGTCGAACAGGACCCGCACCCGCTCCAGATCGGCCAGGCCTTCGCCGTCCTGCAGCAGATTGGCCCGACCCCGCACGATCAGGGCCCGCTCGCGGTCCGGCCCGCCGGACCAGGCGGCAAGACCGTCCTCGACCAGTCGCGCGGCGGCCTGGTCCAGCTCGCGCCGGGCGATCTCCAGCTCCTGGGTCATTTCCCGCTTGGCCTCGGCGAAGGGCCGGCCGCGCAGCCGCGCGTTCAGGAAGTTGGAGGCCTCCGTCAGGGTCGAGGGGGTGACCCCCGCCGCCAGGGTCATGATCCGGTTCTCCACCGTGCCGTCGTCGGCGACGATGACCGCCAGGGCCTGATCGCCGCCAAGCGCCACGAACTCGACATGTTTGACCCCGGCGTCGCGCACCGGGCTGGAGACCACGCCTGCGCCCCCCGCCAGGCCCGACAGCAGATTGGACGCCTCGTCCAGGGCGGCCTCGAAATTGCGGCCCCGGCCGGCCAGGCGGGCGTCGATCTCGCGCCGCTCCTCCTTGGTGAGGTCGCCGATCTCCAAGAGGCCGTCGACGAACAGGCGCAGACCCGCATGGGTGGGAATCCGCCCCGCCGAGGCGTGGGGCGAGGCCAGAAGGCCCGCCAGGGTCAGGTCCTGCATCGTATTGCGGATCGAGGCCGGCGACAGGGCGATGCCGCCCAGCGACAGGGTCCGCGACCCGACCGGTTCGCCCGTCTCGAGATAGCTCTCGACGATGCGCCGGAAGATGTCGCGCGCGCGCGCGTCCAGCCCGGCCAGCCCCGCCAGAGACTGGCCCGTCGCCGGACCGCCGTCGAACGGCGGGGTTTTGGGGGCATACAGGCTCACGTTTTCAGGATAATCACCGCCGCCCCAGCTTCCAAGGACTCATCTCATGCGCCATTCGCAACGCACCGACGCCCAGCTGCGTCCCGTGACCATCGAGACCGGCGTCAATCGCTACGCCGAGGGCTCGTGCCTGATCAGCTTCGGCCATACCAAGGTTCTGGTGACGGCCTCGGTCGAGGAGACCATCCCCGGCTGGATGCGCGGCAAGGGCCAGGGCTGGGTCACGGCCGAATACGGCATGTTGCCTCGCGCCACCCACACCCGCGGCCGCCGCGAGGCCGCCGCCGGCAAACAGACGGGCCGCACCCAGGAGATCCAGCGCCTGATCGGTCGCAGCTTGCGCGCCGTCGTCGATCTGAAGGCGTTGGGCGAGCGTCAGGTGGTGCTGGACTGCGACGTGATCCAGGCCGACGGCGGCACCCGCACCGCCGCCATCACCGGCGCCTGGGTCGCCATGGCCTCGGCCCTGAACTATCTGCGCGACGAAGGCGTGCTGAAGGCCGACCCGATCCTGGACCAGGTGGCCGCCGTCTCCTGCGGCGTCTGCGACGGGGTTCCGGTGCTGGACCTGGACTATGAAGAGGATTCCGAGGCCGAGGCCGATTCCAACTTCGTCCTGACCGGTTCGGGCCAGATCGTCGAAATCCAGGCCACGGGCGAAAAGCGCGGCTTCACCCGCGCCGAGTTCGACCGTCTGTTCGCCCTGGCCGAGACCGGCTGCGCCGAACTGTTCGCCCTGCAGAAGGCCGCGCTGGAGGCGGTGCGCTCTTAAGGGGTTTCGCGCGTTCAACAGGCGGGTCATCGTGGCTATGACCCTCAGCCCGGAGATGTCGATGCGCCCTTTCCTGTCCGCCTGTTTCGCCCTGTCGGCCGTCCTCGCGGTCGCCGCCTGCCAGTCCGGGGAGGACAGGACCGCGCCCGCTGCGGCCCCCGGTTCGGGCGCGCAGACCATAGCAGAGACGGCTCCGGGTCCGGCGTCTTCGGATCAGCCCGATACGGGCGCTGAACGAGGCCTCGCAGCCCAGACCGCATGCCGCGCGGATATCGGCGAGGCGGCGGCGGCGCGTCTGGTCGAGCGCTGCATCAAGGTCAGCCCGGCCACCCATCCGCCCTGCCACGCCGACAATCCCTGCGCCCTGATCCGGGGCGAGATCGACCGGTCCTGCAAGCTGTGGGACAAGGATCCGCCCGCCGAATGCCGCTCTTGAGACGGCTGTTATGAAAAAGGCCCCGCCGTCGCCGGCGGGGCCTTCGTCACTCAAACCTCAGGCCGAGGCTCAGTCGCGACGGCGACGGCCGCGATCGCCGCCTTCGCGCTTGGGACGGCCGCCGGTGTCTTCCGACAGCGGCTCCTCGCCGCGTTCGGCGCGTTCGGCGTTGATCTTGTCGGTGATGTCTTCGCCGGTGGTCTGGTCCACGACCTTCATCGACAGCTTGGTCTTGCCGCGGTCGTCGAAGCCCAGGAACTTGACCTTGACCTCCTGGCCTTCCGACAGGACGTCGGCCGGGTTGGCGACGCGTTCCAGAGCAATCTGGGACACGTGGACCAGGCCGTCCTTGGCGCCGAAGAAGTTCACGAAGGCGCCGAAGTCGACGACCTTGACCACCTTGCCGGAGTAGATGGCGCCCACTTCCGGTTCCGAGGCGATGGACTGGATCCAGGCCTTGGCGGCGTCGATCTTCTCCTGGTCGTTGGCGGCGATCTTGATCGTGCCGTCGTCGGCGATGTCGACCTTGGCGCCGGTCTTCTCGACGATCTCGCGGATCACCTTGCCGCCCGAACCGATCACTTCACGGATCTTGTCGACCGCGATCTTGATGGTTTCGATCTTGGGCGCATGCTCGCCCAGCGAGGCGCGCGGGGCGTCCATGGCCTTGGACATCTCGTCGAGGATGTGCAGGCGGCCGGCCGAGGCCTGGGTCAGGGCCTGTTTCATGATCTCCTCGGTGATGCCGGGGACCTTGATGTCCATCTGAAGGCTGGTGATGCCTTCCGAGGTGCCGGCGACCTTGAAGTCCATGTCGCCCAGGTGGTCTTCGTCGCCCAGGATGTCCGACAGGATGGCGAACTCGCCCGACGGCTCCAGGATTAGACCCATGGCGATGCCCGAGACCGGACGGACCAGCGGAACGCCGGCGTCCATCAGGGCCAGGGACGAACCGCAGACCGTGGCCATCGAGGACGAGCCGTTCGACTCGGTGATCTCGGAGACCAGGCGGATGGTGTAGGGGAAGTCTTCCTTCTTGGGCAGCATCGGACGGATGGCGCGCCAGGCCAGCTTGCCGTGACCGATTTCGCGACGACCGGGCGAACCCATGCGGCCGGCTTCACCCACCGAATAGGGGGGGAAGTTGTAGTGCAGCAGGAAGCTTTCCTTATAGGTGCCCTGCAGGCTGTCGATGTACTGCTCGTCCTCGCCGGTGCCCAGGGTGGCGACGACCAGGGCCTGGGTTTCGCCGCGGGTGAACAGGGCCGAACCGTGGGTGCGCGGCAGGACGCCGACTTCCGACACGATGGCGCGGACCTTGTCCAGGGCGCGGCCGTCGACGCGGTGAGCGTTCTCGATGATGTCGCGACGCAGGACGTCGGCTTCGCATTCCTTGAAGGCGGCCGAGAATTTGGAGCTGTCGACGCCCTCGGGCTTGTCGTCGGTCTTGACCAGGGCTTCGGCGGCCTTCTTCTTGGCGGCGTCGACGCCCGAGCGGCGCTCGTACTTGCCCGGATGGGCGTAGGCGGCCTTGATCTCCTCGCCGACCAATTTCTTGATCGCGGCGACGACGTCGGAATGGTCTTCGGCCTGGAAGTCGAACGGCTCCTTGGCGGCGTGTTCGGCCAAATCGATGATGGCGTCGATCACCGGCTGCATGCCGGCGTGGGCGAACATCAGGGCCTTCAGCATGGTCTCTTCCGACAGCTCCTTGGCCTCGGATTCCACCATCATCAGGGCGTCCTGGGTGCCGGCGACCACCAGATCCAGGTCGGAGCCTTCCATCTGGTCCAGGGTCGGGTTCAGCACCAGTTCGCCGTCGATGAAGCCCACGCGGGCGGCGCCGATCGGACCCATGAAGGGCACGCCGGAAATGGTCAGGGCGGCGGAGGCGGCGACCATGCCGAGGACGTCCGGATCATTCTCCAGGTCGTGCTGCAACACGGTGACGACGACCTGGGTCTCGTTCTTGAAGCCCTTGACGAACAGGGGGCGGATCGGGCGGTCGATCAGGCGGGAAACCAGGGTTTCCTTCTCGGTCGGACGGCCTTCACGCTTGAAGTAGCCGCCCGGGATCTTGCCGGCGGCGAAGGTCTTTTCCTGGTAGTTGACCGTCAGGGGGAAGAAATCCAGGCCCGGCTTGGGCGAACGGCCGTAGACGACGGTGGCCAGAACCACGGTCTCACCGTAGGTCGCCAGCACGGCGCCGTCGGCCTGGCGAGCGATGCGGCCCGTCTCCAGAGTCAGCGGGCGTCCGGCCCACTCGATCGTCTTGCGTTTGATATCGAACATATTTCGTCTTTCGTATCCCGGACGGCGTATTCCGTGCGGGGTCCCATCATTGGGCGGATGCGTCGGCGTTCAGTCCTTCGATCCAAAGGTCGCCGCGCCATCGCGGAGACCCGGGTGAGGACCGGCTCGGCCCTCGCGTCTGCGCCGTTAAAGTCCTGCGGCGCGCAGGTCGGTTCTAATCGCACAACGAGGCGCGGACGTGACCGCCCGCGCCTCGTCATACAGTCTTACACGGAGCCGCGCCCTTAGCGACGCAGGCCCAGCTTGGCGATGAGCGCCTGATAACGGTCGGCGTCGACCTTGTTCAGGTGGTCGAGCAGACGGCGGCGTTGCGACACCATCTTCAGAAGGCCACGGCGAGAGTGGTTGTCCTTCTTGTGCGTCTTGAAGTGTTCGGTGAGGTTGGCGATGCGCTCCGACAGGATCGCGACCTGAACCTCGGCCGAGCCGGTGTCGCCGGCGGTGCGGGCGTTGTCGGCGATGATTTCGTTCTTGCGTTCAGCAGTGATCGACATCGAAGGAGTCCTTTCTTGGCCTATCGCGCTTCGCGCTGCTTGAGGCCGTGGGGTCTCGGCCCTTGCCGAATGGCCCGGGCCTAGAGGTTGAAAACGCGGTCGGGTTCTAACCGGCCGGCCCGCAACTGACAGAGGGCGACGAGGGTCTGGCCCTGGAAGGCTGAAACCGTTCGCGAGCCGTCCGACAGACGGGTCTTGAGGGTTTCCACCTGACGGGGGAGCAGAACGATCGGTCGTCCCTGCCGAAGCGAGAAGGCGTCCTGTTCCGTCACGGCCAGATCCGGGATGTCGTCCAGAGCGGTCGCGACGGGAAGCAAGCCTTCCGAGGCGGCGCCCCTATGCACCATTTCCTCCAGAGAATCCAGAGTGACGGCGTTTTCCGTGCTGAAGGGCCCGACCCGCTCGCGCCGCAGGGCTGACACATGACCCTCCGCGCCCAGGGCCAGGGCCAGGTCGCGCGCCAGCGAACGGACATAGACGCCCTTGCCCGTCAGGATGCGGATCTCGACATGATCGGCGTCCGGCGCGGCCGTCGCCTCGGCCGAATGGATGACCACCCGCCGGGACGGCAGTTCGAAATCCACTCCGTCGCGGGCCAGATCATAGGCGCGGGCGCCGTCCACCTTGATGGCCGAGAAACGCGGCGGGGTCTGGTCGATCTCGCCGACGAAGGCCGGCAAGGCGGCCTTCACCTGGTCGAGGGGCGGGCGCACGTCGGAGCGGGCGATGATCTCGCCCTCCCGGTCCACGCTGTCGGTCGAGACGCCCCAATTGATCGTGAAGCGATAGACCTTCTTCGCCTCCATCATCATCGGCACGGTCTTGGTCGCCTCGCCCAGGGCAATGGGCAGGATGCCGCTGGCCAGGGGATCCAGCGTCCCGGCGTGACCGGCCTTCTGGGCGTTGAACAGGCGGCGGATGCGACTGACCGCCTCGGTCGATCCCATCTCGAACGGCTTGTCCAGGCAGACCCAGCCGTCGACGACGTCGCCCTTCTTCCGACGGCCCATCACTTGCCCTTCGGATAATAGATCATTGTCAGCCCCAGGTTAGAAAAACTCACCTGGATTTCGTCTTGATAGCCCGGAGTCCGCCACATCTCGATATCGACCTTTGCGGGAACCGGCCAATTTTGACATCCATCCTGAGCATTGGACGTGAGGACGACTTCTTCGAGAGGATACTGAAGTCCGGATCGGTCGGTCGCTGTGCGTGCTCCAGCGAGGCGCGCGGTTAAGATGCACTTCTTGAATTCAGCGCGAACGCGACCATCGCCGACGATCAGGCGCTGCCCACGAGAGTCTGTCCAAGCACCATCGCCGACGAAGGGATCCCAGGTTGGGGGAAGAAATTCTATGCGGGACGCACCGTTGTTCGGGTTGCCGAGCATCATCGCCGCCTCGGCCCCGACGATCACGGGTATAGCGAGAGGCAGTAGCAAAGGGTTTCCTTCCTTGATGCTTCCGCATCCTGACACCAAAGCCGCAAGCGCTAAGGTGGAGAACCGGGCGCACCACACGATCATTGGCCCTCGTCCTCGTCCCGGCGTTCCAGGTCGGCGCGGACGCGGGGGTCGTCGAACAGACGGTCAATGTGGCTGGCGGCGTCGAAGCTCTCGTCGTGGCGGAACTTCAGGTCGGGAGTAAACTTCATGTCCAGCCGGCGGCCCAGCTGGCCGCGCAGGAACTTGGCGTGGACGTTCAGCGCCTTGATGATCTCGCTCTCATGGCCGGCGACCGGGGCGGTCTCCACGCCCGCGCCCAGGGGCTCGACGAAACAGGTGGCGTGTTTCAGGTCCGGCGACAGGCGGACCTCGGTCACGGTGACCGAGACCCCGGACAGGGCCTCGTCGTGGATGTCCTCCTCGCGCAGGATGTCGACCAGGGCGTGGCGGATCAGTTCGCCGGCGCGCAGCTGGCGCTGGCTGGGACCGGCAAGGCCGGATGAATTTCGGGTGTGTTGCTTACGGGCCATCGGCCGCTCCTTCTTCATCGCCCGCCGGGGTTCGGACCCGGCCGGATAAGCGAAAGGCGGGCGGTCTAGGCGTGTGGGACCGCCGTGTCCAGTTCTGCGGCCCGGACGGACCGCATCACCTCGCTGGAAAAGATCGACCGCGCGGGGCGGATCGTCACGCCGCCGGCGTTCAGGACGCCGGCCGTCCAGTGGTTGCAAAGATGCAGGATGGAAAAGGTTTCGCGGCTGGCGAAGAAGCGGGCGTCGTCGCCGGGGCGGGCGGCGGCGACGCGGGGCGCGCCGCTCGACAGGTCCAGCGACGCCTCGATCCGATCCGCCATCCGGTCGAAGGCGACGGGCGTCAGATGAAGGGCGGCCCGCCGATCGGGGGCGTGTCGCGCGCGCGGGTCGTCCGCCTCCGGGTCCAACATGACGACGGACGGATTGCCGGGCCGGAAGAAGGCGCGCGCGCCGTCGGGCAGGCGGTCGGAGATCGGGCTCTGATCGACATAGAATCGGGCGTCGCCCCAGCCGACCAGAATCCAGTCACCCGGCGCCAGGGTCTCAACCGCCCGTCCCAGGGCGCCGCCTCGTCGTTCAAGCGCGGCGCGGGGCAGGGCCAGATCGGAATGGAAGCCGTTGTCCAGCAAATAGATCACGATCGGGGCCTCGGTCGCCGGCGGCGCGGCCGGACCGAGGCGGGTCCAAGTCAGAAGGGCGGCGACAAGGCCGACTAAAACAACCAGGGGCAGGGCCCATCGCATCGCCGTCATCTCCGAAGGTTCGGTCGATCGCCAGACTAGGCGATCAAGCGGTGCGGTTGGAAGGCGGGTTCGCCGGATCAGGCGCCGGGGGCGTCGGCGAAGGGGGAGGCCGGCGCCGTCTGCCACTCTCCACGCCATTCATAGGTCAGGGTCACGCAATGACGGTGGGTCCCGTCGGCCCAGCGACCGACTGCGTTCAAGGTCAGGGGGCGTGGCGCGCGGATGCGGCTTGCCGCCAGCCAGACCTGGTCGGCCCCCGGACACAGGGCGCGGGCCAGACCGCGCCCGTCGCCGACCTGCTGCACTTCATAGAGGTCCGCGCCTCGGGCGTCCTCCGGCAGGATCCGCCGGGCTGCATCGGGGCCGCCGCGCGCCAGGTCGGCCGAGCCACGGGCGGTGGTCGAGAACAGCCGCTCTATGGCGACGGCGCCGAACAGGCCGCGCCGCACCTGAAGGGTGATCCCCTTGGTGAGGGCCTGGGTGATCCGATCTGTGGCGTTGTAGGAGAAATAGCGGGTGTCGGCATGGGCAGGGGCGGCCGCCGACAGGGTCAGCAGGGCGACGGAAAGGGCGGCGAGGGGCGTGCGCATGCCTCCTTCCTTCCTCTCCATTGCGGCGACTTTAGGCCTCGTCCCGATCAGTGTTCGCCCAGGCAGCGCAGCGCGACCTCGAGATTGCGCAGGCCGTCTTCGCCCGTGACCGCCGGGGTCTCGCCCGTGTGGATGGCGCGAGCGAAGGCCTCAAGCTCCTTTTTCAGCGGTTCGGCGGGCCAGCTGTTCAGCATCTTGGTCGAATAGGAACCGTCAGGCTGCTGGCCGAAATATTCGGTGACTTGGCGGGTGATCAGGTCGGCGACGACGAACTTGGTCTTGGTGGCCACCTGCAGGGTGCGGGTCTTGTAGGGGGTGACCCAGTTGGTGGTGATGTGGGCGATCACCCCATTGTCCAGCCGGAACTGCAGCAGGGCCGTGTCCTCGCGCTCGGCGCGGGTGCGGGCCAGTTGCGGCTGGACCTCGGTGATTTCCGAGCCGGTCAGGTGACGGATGATGTCGATGTCGTGAACCGCCAGGTCGATGACCACCCCGACCTCGCCCATGCGGGGCGGGAAGGGGCCGACGCGGGTGATCTGGATGGAGATGATCTCGTCGTCGGCGACGGCCCGCTTGACCGTCTCGACGGCCGGGTTGAACCGCTCGACCTGGCCGACCATCAGGACGCGGTCATTGGCGCGGGCGGCGTCGATCATCCGCTGGGCGTCGGCCACGGTGGCGGCGATGGGCTTTTCGACCAGAACGTGGACGCCCTTTTCCAGCAGGGCCACGCCGACCTCGGCGTGGAAGCGGTTGGGGGTGGCCACGACGGCGGCGTCCAGGCCGGCGTCGACGAAGGCCTGGGCCGTCGTGACCGGGGTCGCCTCATAGGCGGCCGCAACGCCCTCGGCGACGACGGCGTCGGGATCGAAGACCGTGGTCAGGTCGAACTCGCGCATCTCGGCCGCGACACGCGCATGGTTGCGGCCCATGACGCCGACGCCGGCGACGCCGAATTTGAGGGCAGGGGTGTTCGGCATGGTTCAGCCCTTGTAGCCGGCGACGGCGGCGATGATCCGGTCCTGGGTCGCCTCGTCCAGGTCCGAGTGCATGGGCAGGCTGACGACGACGTCCTTCAGCCGCTCGGTGACGGGCAGGCCCCCGGCGCCTTGGGGGAAGCGCTCATAGGCCGGCTGCAGGTGCAGCGGGATCGGATAATAGACGGCGGTCGGCACGTCATGGGCCTTCAGATGGGCGATCAGGCCGTCGCGGTCGGGGTGTTCGATCGTGTACTGCGCCCAGTTGGAGACATTGCCCGCCGGGACGTCGGGAACCTTGGCGACGTGGGGGCGCAGGCCTTCATTGTAGCGGGCGGCGATGCGGTTGCGCCATTCGATCTCCTCGCCGAAGACCTTCAGCTTTTCGATCAGGACTGCGGCCTGGATCGTGTCCAGACGGCTGTTCAGGCCGATGCGCATGTTCAGATATTTGGGGTCGTGATCGAAGACGCGGTCCTTCAGGTCCACCGCCACGGCCTTGCCGTGCACCCGGACGGAATCGATCAGCTGGGCCAGTTCGTCGTCATTGGTCAGAACCGCCCCGCCGTCGCCGTAGCAGCCCAGGGGCTTGGCCGGGAAGAAGCTGGTGGTCGTGATGTCGGCCCATTTCAGCGGATGCTCGCCGCCGACGGTGCAGCCGAAACCCTGGGCCGAATCCGAGATCAGCTTCAGCCCGTGCCTGTCGCAGATCGCCCTGATCGCCGGATAGTCCGCCGGCTGGCCGAACAGATCGACGGCGATGACCACACGCGGGGTCAGGCGGCCCTCGGCCTTGATTGCTTCGACGGCGCGCTCCAGGGCGGCCGGATCCATGTTGTAGGTGTTGGCGTCCACATCGACGAAGACCGGCTCGGCGTCGAACCAGGGCACGACCTCGGCGGTGGCGGCGAAGGTGAAGCTGGGCACGAAGACCGCGTCGCCGCGTCCGACGCCCCAGGCCATCAGCGGCAGGGCCAGGGCGTCCGTGCCGTTGGCGCAGCCCAGGGCGTGCTTGGCCTGGCCGAAGACGGCGAGGTCGGCCTCGAACTGACGGACCTGGGGCCCCATGACCCAGGCGCCGCCGACGACGGCCTCCTGGACGGCGGCCTCGATCTTGCCGGCGAGGCGCAGGCGCTGGGCCTGGAGGTCGATGAAGGGGATCATGCGGGCGCTCTCCACGTGATTCGGGGGCGGCGGACCGACGGATCGGCCGCGAGGGTGGCCGCCCTCCTAGCAAGATCGGTCCCAGGGGCCAAACGGGGCTGCGTCACTTCGCGTTGCCCTTTGCAACGTTAGAGCCTGATCCGTCGAGGAGGAACCGCTACGCGGTTCCGCCTGAAACGATCATGCTCTAGGGCGGCGTTCGACCGCTCTTGGCGCCGGCCTGTCCTCATCCTAAGCCAGGTTCCTTTTCTAACCGTCCCTTTGCGCCGCGCCTTGCGGCGTCGATACGGCTACGTTCGAGACAAGACGCATGACTGGTGTTCCCGCGGTTTTTCTGGATCGCGACGGGGTTCTGATCGAGGATTCGGGCTATCCGCATCTGCCTGAACATCTGAGACTGATTCCCGGCGCCTCGGCCGCGGTGCGCCGGCTGAATCGACTGGGCTATCTGGCGGTGATCGTCACCAACCAGTCGGGCGTCGCGCGCGGTCTGTTCAGCGAAGATCAGATGCATGCGTTCAACGGTCTGCTGACCAGACGGCTGGCCCAGGACGGGGCGGTGATCCACGCCGTCTACGCCTGTCCCTTCCATGCCGACGCCCAGGACGAACGCTATCGCCATCCGGATCACCCTGACCGAAAGCCCAACCCCGGCATGCTGCTGAGGGCGATCGCGGATCACCAGATCGATCCGGCGCGGTCCTTCATGATCGGCGACCAGCAGACCGACATGGCGGCGGCCCGAGCCGCCGGGGTCTCGGGTTTTCTGTTCGAGGGCGGCGACCTGGACGTCTTTGTGAAGGAGTTGCTCGGCGGCTGACGCCATCGCAATTCGTCGCGCGGTGAATTACTGTGGCGGCTTCTCGGTTCAAGGAGACCGCCCGTGACTATGGCCGCCGCCTATGTCGAACGTCGCTGGAAATCGCCGGACGGCCTGGATCTGTTCGCCCGCGACTATGCGCCCGGCCCCGGCCCGGCGCGGCCGCCGGTCATCGCCATCCACGGGCTGACGCGAAACAGCGCCGACTTCGAAGCGATAGCCCCGCTTCTGGCCCAGAGCGGGCGGCGGGTCCTGGCGGTCGATGTGCGCGGACGCGGACTGTCGGACCGCGCGCCCGATCCGATGACCTATCGACCGGACGTCTATGCGGCCGACGTGCTGGCGCTGATGGACCAGGCGGCCGTGGGCCGGGCGGTCTTCATGGGCACCTCCATGGGCGGGCTGATCACCATGGCCCTGACCGCCCTGCGGCCGAAGGCGGTGGTCGCCGCCATATTGAACGACATCGGCCCGGAAGTGGCGCCCGAGGGTCTGTCGCGCATCGCCGCCTACAGCGGACAGCCGGTCGAGATCGACAGCTGGGCGGACGCGGCGGCCTATGCGAAGCGGATCAACGCCGTCGCCTTCCCCCACTATTCGGATGCGGACTGGGACGCCTTCGCGCGACGCATCTTCCGCCAGGGGCCGGACGGCGAGATCGGCCTGGACTATGATCCCGACATCTCCGTGCCCATCCGGGCGGCGGGCGCCAAGGCCCTGGTTCCCAATCTGTGGCCCATGTTCCGGCGGCTGGCCCGCAACCGGCCGACCCTGCTGGTGCGCGGCGGCGTCTCGGACCTGCTCAGCGCCGACATCGCCGCGCGCATGCGTAAGGCGGCGCCGGACATGGCCTATGTCGAGGTTCCCCAGATCGGCCACGCCCCCATGCTGGACGAGCCGGAGGCCAAGGCGGCCATTTTCGAATTTCTGGCTGAGCTGGACTAGTACCTGAACAATGCGCCGGCGTAGAAGGCGCGGCCGTTGTCGAGCTCCTCGCGCAAGAGGCCGAAGCCGGGGCCGAACATTCTGCGGCGGCGTTCGTTGGTCAGGTTCTTGGCCTGGGCGACGAGCGTGAGGTTCCGGCTCAGGCGATACCGGGCCTGGGCGTCGAACCTGTCATTGGCTTCAACGATCCGGTCCTGCAGCGGGTCGCTGCTGGACACCGAATAGAGCATGTCGCCGACATGATTCCAGGCGCCCTGCACCGTGAAGGGGCCTGAGATGTAGAAGACCTTGAGGTTGCCGACCCGGTCGGCGCTTTCAAACAGCCCCGGCAGGCGACGTTGCGTGAAGTCGCTCATGGCGACACTGGGCGGCGTCCCGTCCAACAACGTCAGATTGGCGGACACCCCTAACCCTTGGAACGGGGTCGGCAGGAAGTCCATGCGCGAAACCACCAGGTTGAACTCGATCCCCTGGACCTTGAAGTCGCCAGCGTTGACGGGACGTACGCGAGTGACGGATTCCAGCGAGCCGTCGATGATTTCGTCTGCCGTGGACCGCAGGACGATGATCTCGTCCGAAACATCCTTCTCGAAAACGCCGACCGAGGCCATGGTGTCACGGCCCGCGTAATATTCCAGGCTCAGATCCGCGTTATTCGACCGGCGCGGTTTGAGAAAGGGATTGCCGCCCTGAATGGTGTAGTCGCCCTCGGTGTTGACCGTCCGCACTTCGCGCGCAGCGAGGTCGTCATAGTTGGCCCGCCCAATGGTCCGGCTCCAGGCGGCGCGGACTTTCAGGTTTTCGGTCAGATCGTAGTTGGCCTGGAATGACGGAAGCCAGTCGTCATAGTCTGTCTCCTGAACGCCATAAAGGTAGGCGCCGGCGGTCAGGGCGGCGGAACCGGACCGGAGTTTCGTGTGCTCGTAGCGCAGGCCGCCTGAGACGGTGAGGCGATCGGCGCCGAACCGCGCCATGGCGTAGCCCGCGTCAATATCCTCGTCGATGTCATAGTCGGCGGAGATGCTGCCGGCCGCATTCGTCGGGGTCGCCGCGAAACCCGCTCGGTTGGCTTCGAAGAACGCCCGGGCCAAGCCTGGATCAACGATCAGAATTCGTGTCCCCCGCGCATTGAAGGGCGAGTAGTCGGACAACCGGCCTACTGCGGACAGGCGATAGTCGCTGGAGCTCAGCGGCCGGTGGTTGTCAACGCCCCTATCGTAGCTGCGCTCAAGGCGACGCGCATAGGCGCCTATCTGCAGACCCAGGCCGCGGTCGCTTCGATCGACGTTGAACCCCCAGTCGAGATGCGCGGTTTTGGCCTGTTCGCGGGCGTCGTCCAGCGTCGTGCCGTATTCAAACTGCCGGTAGTTGGCGGGATCGAAGGCGAAGGCCGGGTTGGCCACGTCGAAATAAGGAAACGCGCCCCGCTCGATCTCATAGGTGAAGGCGAGGTTCGTCGTATTGGCGATGCGATAAGTCGCCAGATGCGCGTCCTGGCGGTAGGTGGCCACGGCGTCGTTCAAGCCGAAGTCGACGAACTGACGCGCGCCGGGCGCCCAGCGCACCCGGAAATCGACATATCGGATGCCGCGCGCCTGGTCATATTGGACCAGATCGACTTGGGCGTTGGCGGAAGTCACGCTTCCCCCCGTGGCGGAAATGCTGGCCGATACCGGATTGCCGTTCGCGATCAGGATGTTGCTCTGGCGGTCCTCATCGTTGGTATGGGTGAAGTCCGCCGCCGTGAGGCGCGCCTCCAGGCCGCCGTGACGGTATTCGAACTTGCCGAACACGCCCTCTCGCTTACGCACGTTGTCGTAGGCCAGCCAACGACGACGCTGAGGCGCGACGTCCGCCGTATCCAGACCCGGCGCCGTCACAGCCAGTCGCGCATGGGTGACCGGATCAAAGAAACTATAGTTGTCGACGGCCGAGTTCAGTGACGAAGAATCGCGGATATAGCGGCTCGCCGACACGACGAAGCCAAATCGGTTGTTGGGCCCGAAGGTGTTGGAGACCACGACCTCGCCTTGACCGGACGGTCCGCCGTCTCTGAAATGCCGTTCGTTGTCCCAAACGCCAATATCGAACCGTCCAGCGATGAACAGATCGCCGCGTCCGTCAAAGGCGCTGCGGGTCACGAGGTCGGCCGCGCCGCCGATGGCGTTTCCGTTCATGTTCGGGGTCACGGACTTGGAGACATCGACCCGCCGCGCCAGCGACGAGGGGATGACGTCGAGCGAAACGTTGCGGCGCCCGAGTTCGTTGGCCGGAAGGGCGACCCCATCGACCTGGACCAGATTGTAATCGGCGTTCAAGCCGCGAATGGACAAGAACTGCGCTTCGCCGCGGTCATTGTTCTGAACCGTCGAGACCCCTGGAACCCGTTCGAGCGCCTCGCCCAGACCAAAGTCCGGCAAGCTGCCGATTTCGTCCGAACTGATCGAATCCGAGATGATCGCGGCCGTGCGCTTCATCGAGATTTCGTTCTGCGCCTGTAGTCGAACCCCGGTGACGACGATCTCATCCAACTGGGCGGCGGGAGCGGTCGGGACCGTCTGGGCCACCGTCGGCGTTGCGAAGAGAACGGTGGACGCCAACCAGAGTTGACGAAGCGAAGAGTGGCGAACCGACATGTGGGCCTCCGTGATCGGGATGCGCTCCATTTACTCACTCATAGTGAGATATTTATGACATGATCCGTCGTTATAGGTTCCGGGTCACTTTCAGGAGCCTCCATGATCCTCTCCGCCCTCTTCACCCTCGCATCGGCGCTCTCCGCTTCGCCCGCCCTTCTGGCCTGTGGAGATGATCAGGTCCGGCGCTATGAACTCGCCGCCGAAGGACCGCGCGAGACCTGGCGCTGGGACGCCTCGGAGGCCGAAAACCTGCCGCAGGGGTTTCGCGCGGGGCTCTTGGAAAAGATCGATGAGTGCAAGCCCGTCGCCGATGGTCGTGTGCTGATCACAGCCTCAACGGGGGGCGTGGTACTGCTGGACGGTGCGTCTGGAGACGTGCTTTTTCGCGCTGAAGCGCCCATGGCGCATTCGGCCGCCGTCCTGCCCGGCGATCGCATCGCCGTGGCGCTCTCGATTCACGACAGGGGTGATCGACTGAACGTTTACGATCTCACGGACGGCGAAAAGCCGGTTCTCAGCCTGCCATTGCCGTCGGGTCATGGGGCGGTTTGGGACGCAGAGCGTCAACGTCTCTTCGCCCTATCGCACGACACCATCCAGGCCTTCGCCCTGGTGGATTGGGAGGGTGACGAGCCGCGACTTCAGGAGACGGCGCGGTGGACGCTGCCCGGCGCCCGCGACGGACATGATCTGTCCAGGGCAGCCGACGGATCGGATTATCTGGTCACGACCCACGACGGAGCCTGGCGCTTCGATCCCGAAGCCAACGCCTTCAAGGCTCTGGAGCCGCTGAATCCTGCGCTGCAGGTCAAATCCGTCGACGTCGACGCCGAGGGTCGTCTGGCCTGGGTCAAGGCTGAGGAACGTTGGTGGGCGTTCGGCTTCTCGGTCATGCAAGACGGCCGCGTCGTCCGTGTCCCGATCAACGACATGCATTTGTACAAGGTGCGGTGGATTCCTGCGCCGCCCCGACCATAAGGTAGGTGCTTGGCTGGCCGTTTCCGCTATGCATCCCTCTATGGTGGGAGTCGGTTACGGATCAATCGCGCCGCGTTTCCTGCGTGAGGACGGCGTACGCACGGCGACGGCCAACGAACGTCGGCTGCTGTCCCTGCTGCGCCGGGACGGGCCGATGACGCGCGCGCAACTGGCGCGCGCCACTGAGCTTACGGAACAGTCGATCGCTCGGTTGGTCGAATCTCTTTTGCAGCGCGACCTGCTGATCGAAGGCGCGCCCGTCGTGGCAGGTCGTGGGAAGCCGGGTCTTCCCGTGAGTCTCAATTCAAAGGCGCTTCACGCGGTCGGCGTCTCCGTCATGACCGACGCCGTCGCCGCAGCCGTCATGGATCTGAGCGGCTCGATCCTGGCCCGTCGCCAGATCCCGATCCGCGACGTGTCCCTGACGGCCGCCATCGCCGAGATGCAGAAGCTCGTCAGAGATCTGGAAACCCAGGCGGGCGTGTCCGCCTCTCAAAGGATCGGCGTCGGCGCCGCCGTGACGGGATATTTCATCGGTGACGGGGCCCGCCTCAACCCGCCGCCTGCGCTGGACGCCTGGGCCCTTCAACCGTTGGACGGGATTCTCTCCAAGGCCTTCGACGGCCCGGTGTGGATCGAGAACGACGGCACGGCGGCGGCCATCGGCGAGGCCATGTTCGGCGTCGGGCGCCGGTTGGACAATTTCGCCTATCTGTACTTCTCGGCAGGATTCGGCGGTGGCGTCGTCGTGCGAGGCGAACCCCTGCGCGGCGACAACGGCAATGCAGGCGAGTTCGCCTCTGTCATACCCGTTGACTGGTTCCAACCCAATCTGACCGCCCTGCTCCGGATGATGCAGGCTGGCGACGGCGACCGGTGGGCGTCGCTCGGCGACCTTCTGGCCGACTTCCCCGCCGATCATCCGATCATCGACCAGTGGCTGGACGCGGCGGAACAGCCGCTAAACCTGGTGCTTTCCGCCATATCGGGCGTGCTGGATCCCGGCGGGATCGTCCTGGGCGGGCGGCTGCCTCACGCCCTGGCTCTTCGCCTGATCGAACGGCTGCGCTTCACCAACCCGCAACGTCGCGGGCATTGCCGCCCTGTCCCGAAGGTCGAGGCGTCGCCGATCCTTGGCGACGCCTCGGCGGCGGGGGCCGCCGCACTCCCTTTGCGAGCCGCCTTTTTCTCGCTCGCGTCGCACGAATCCGCCGGTTCTTGACCTCTAACCGGCCCCCTTCATGAGCGGGCCGTTCGGCGCCGTCGTCTGATTGTCTTCGCCCCCTTCTAGTCCCTGGTCGGATCGACCTGACTGGCGTCCCCATAGGTCAGGGCTAGGAAGACGTCCTCCAGGTCGGGGTCCTCGGTGGTGATGTCGGCGATGGTGACGCCTGCGGCGCGGACCGCATTGATCACCTGCTCCACCGACGACTGCCCCTTCTTATAGGTCACGGCGAAGGCTCCGCCCGCCCGCGGCGCGACCTGGAAGCCGTTCAGGACCGGGGGGGTCTGCTGCGGCGTCTCGGGCGTGACCACCACATTGCGGCTGTCCAGCCGGCGCAGCAGCTGGGGCGTGGGCTCACAGGCCACCACCCGGCCCCGATTGACGATGGCGATCGTGTCGCACAGCTCCTGGGCCTCCTCCAGATAGTGGGTGGTCAGGACGATGGTCACGCCCTCGGCGTTGATCTGGCGCACATAGGCCCAGAGCTGACGGCGCAGTTCGACGTCCACCCCCGCCGTCGGCTCGTCCAGGATCAGAATAGGCGGATTGTGGACCAGGGCCTTGGCCACCATCAGGCGACGCTTCATGCCGCCGGACAGGGCGCGGACATAGGCGTTGGCCTTGTCCGACAGGCCCAGGGCCGCCAGGAGCTCGTCGGAACGGCGTTCGTTCTTGGGCACGCCGTAGAAGCCCGCCTGAACCTCCAGCGACTCGCGCGGGGTGAAGAAGACGTCGGCGACGATCTCCTGAGGCACCACGCCCAAGGCGGCGGCGGCGTCACGCGGCTCCTTGTCGATGTCGCGGCCCCAGATGGTAACGGTCCCTTCGGACTTCTTGACCACCCCCGCCAGGATGTTGATCAGGGTCGATTTGCCGGCGCCGTTCGGGCCCAGGAGTCCGAAGACGGACCCGCGTTTCACCGCCAGGTCCACGCCGTGCAGGGCGGTCTTGGGGGCGGCCTTCTTGGAGCCGGCGTAGGTCTTTTTGAGCCCCCGCACCTCAATGGCGTTGTCGGGCAGGGTGGTGGGGTCGGTCATTCGGTCGGGCTTTGATCGGACAGGAAGGGGCGCGGCGGTTTGACGCCGCCGAATGGGCCGCATAGGTATGCGTCCGACGCCTCCTCGCCAAGACACGAGCCGAATAATGCCGCCCCGCCACCCCGATGCGATCATTCCGCCCCCCGAAGAGATCGTGGTCTCGACAAAGCGTGTCGCCTGCGACGGCGGCGGCGGCGCCCTGGGCCATCCGCTGGTCTATATGGACATGGGCGAGGATGATTTCGTCGAATGCGGCTATTGCGACCGTCGCTTCGTCCTGTCGGCCCAGCCGCATGACGAAAGCGAATATCTGAGCCCCGCCGCCCGCGCGGCCGAGGCGCACTGAGGCTGCGGTTTGGCCGCTCAGCCGCTGTAAGAGACGCTCGACCCCGCCTTTGAACTGAAAAGAGACAGAGTTGCGCTATCTGCACACCATGGTCCGCGTTCGCGACCTCGACGCCTCTCTGCATTTCTACTGCGATCTGCTGGGGCTTCAGGAGGTGCGTCGCACCGAGAATGAAGCGGGACGTTTCACCCTGGTCTTTCTGGCGGCGCCCAAGAATCTGGAGCAGTCGGCGGCGGAACGGTCGCCTGAGCTGGAACTGACCTATAATTGGGACCCGGAAACCTATCAGGGCGGCCGCAATTTCGGACATCTGGCCTATAAGGTCGATGACATCTATGCCGCCTGTCAGCGGCTGATGCACGGGGGCGTGGTGATCAACCGACCGCCGCGCGACGGCAATATGGCCTTCGTCCGCTCACCGGACGGTATTTCGATCGAACTGCTTCAGGACGGTCCGCCCCTGACGCCGGCCGAGCCCTGGGCGTCCATGCCCAATACGGGGAGCTGGTGATGGGCGGATTTCGCGCGACGTCGGCGCGCCTCGTCGCCGCCCTTTCGATGACAGCCCTTCTGGCCTCGGCCTGCGCCTCAACCACGGAATCCAACATCGGCCGCACGGCGACCGAAAACCTGCTGCTGGCCCGGGCCGCAGACAAGGCGGTGGAGGGCCTGTCCCTGCCGCTTCCGACCGGCGCGACCGTGTTTGTCGATGAGACCTATTTCCAGACCGAAAACTCCCGCTACGCCATCAGCGCAATCCGCGGGGCCCTGTCGGACGCCGGTTATCGGCTGACCCGCACCCGGGAGGACGCCGACGCCGTGTTCGAAATCCGCACCGGCGCCCTGGCGCTGGAGCAGATGCGCCGCGTCTTCGGCATTCCCGAAATGCGGATTCCGATCAACGAGAACTTCAACGTCGTCTCGCTGCCGGAGCTGTCGGTTTACAGCAATCGCGACCGGGCGGGCGTGGCCGAATTCTCCGGCTTTCTCTATGAGGCCAAGACCGGAGCGCCCTTGGGCGCGGTTCTGCCGATGATCGGACAGTACCGGATTCGCAGCCACAAGCTGTTCATGATCGTGACCTGGGGCCAGCAACAGGCGCAGCCGGGTCAGCGCGATCCGGGATCGAGCTGGACGGAATTCTGACGGCTGACGCGGCGGCTCGGGCCGCCTATGTTCCGGCCATGACCGACGCTTCCGCTTCCGACGCCGCCCCCTCCCAGGACCGCCCGCTCACCCAGGACGGACCCGCCCTGCGGCTGTGGATGATTGACGCCTCGGCCTATATCTTCCGCGCCTATCACGCCCTTCCGCCCCTGACGCGAAAGTCGGACGGCCTGCCCGTGGGGGCGGTCCAGGGCTACTGCAACATGTTGTGGAAGCTGCTGAAGGACATGAAGGGCGCCGACGGCCCCACCCATCTGGTCGCCATCTTCGACCATTCGGAAAAGACCTTCCGCAACGACCTGTACGACCAGTACAAGGCCCACCGCCCGCCGGCGCCCGAGGATCTGGTGCCGCAGTTTCCTCTGGTGCGCGAGGCGACGGCGGCCTTCGGCGTCCATTGCGTCGAGCTGCCCGGCTATGAGGCCGACGATCTGATCGCCACCTATGCCTGCAAGGCCCGCGACGCCGGAGGCGAGGCGGTGATCGTCAGCTCCGACAAGGATCTGATGCAGCTGATCGGCGGCGGCGTAGTCATGTGGGATCCGATGAAGGATCGGCGTCTGGCCGAGCCCGAGGTGTTCGAAAAGTTCGGCGTCGGGCCGGGAAAGATGGTCGATCTTCAGGCCCTGATCGGCGACAGCGTCGACAATGTGCCGGGCGCGCCCGGCATCGGCCCGAAGACGGCGGCGCAGTTGCTGGACGAATACGGCGACCTGGACACCCTGCTGGCGCGGGCTGGGGAGATCAAACAGCCTAAACGCCGCGAGACCCTGATCAATTTCGCCGACCAGATCCGCCTGTCGCGCGAACTGGTCCGCCTGACCTGCGATGCGCCGGCGCCGGAGCCGATCGAGGATTTCGCCGTGCGCGATCCCGATCCTGAGACCCTGTCGGCCTTTCTGGACAAGATGGAGTTCCGGTCGCTGCAGCGTCGGGTCGGAGACGGCAAGGCGGGGCCCAGCGAAACCTCCGCCTTCGCGCCCAAACGCACGCCCAATCTGAACGCCCCGGTGGCGGCGCCCCGCTATGGCCAGACGGCGGACGGGCCGGTCGAGGCGCAGTCCTTCGATCTCGACGCTTATGAATGCGTCCAGACCGAAGAGGCTTTGGACCGCTGGATCGCGCGGGCGACTGAGGCGGGTGTGGTCGGCTTCGACACCGAGACCGACGCCCTGTCAGCGACCCATGCGGGCCTGTGCGGCGTATCCCTGGCGGTCGGGCCGAACCAGGCCTGCTACATCCCCCTGACCCATGAGCATGAGCCCCAGGCGGGCGAGGGCGGGCTGTTCGGGGAAGCGGGCGAGCCGCGCGAGCCTATTCAGCAACTGGACAAGGCGACGGCCCTGACGAAGCTGAAGTCGCTGCTGGAAGACCCGTCGGTCCTGAAGGTGCTGCAGAACGCCAAATATGATCTGGCGGTCATGGCGCGGCGCGGAATCCGGGTCGCGCCTTATGACGACACCCTGCTGCTCTCCTATGTGCTGGAAGGCGGATTGCACGGTCACGGGATGGACGAGCTGGCGCGGCTCCACCTCGGCCACGAGCCGATACCCTTCAAGAGCGTGGCGGGGACCGGCAAGAGCCAGAAATCCTTCAAGCACGTCGCTCTGAAGTCGGCCACCACCTACGCCGCCGAGGATGCGGACGTCACCCTGCGTCTGTGGCGCATTCTAAAGCCCCGGCTGGCGCGCGAGGGCCTGTCCACCGTCTATGAGACCCTTGAACGGCCCATGCCCGCCGTCCTGGCCGAGATGGAGACCGCCGGCGTCCGCATCGATCCCGACCGCCTCAAGCGTTTGTCGAGCGAATTCGGCTTGCGCATGGCCGAGTTGGAGACCCAGGCCCATGAGATTGCGGGCCGTCCCTTCAACATCGGCTCTCCCCGCCAGATCGGCGACATCCTGTTCGGCGAGCTGAATCTGCCGGGCGGGAAGAAGACCGCCTCCGGCCAGTGGGGCACCGACGCCAGCGTTCTGGAGGACCTGGCCCAGACCCACGCCCTGCCGCGTGTCCTTCTGGACTGGCGACAGCTGTCCAAGCTGAAAGGCACCTATACCGACGCCCTGATCGCCGCCGCCGACCCCCGGACCGACCGCGTCCACACCTCCTATCAGCTGGCCGCCGCCTCGACCGGCCGTCTGGCCTCCAGCGATCCCAACCTCCAGAACATCCCCATACGCACCGAGACCGGCCGCGAAATCCGCCAGGCCTTCATCGCCGCCCCCGGCCATCTGCTGATCAGCGCCGACTACAGCCAGATCGAACTGCGCCTTCTGGCCCATATCGGCGACATCCCCGAGCTGAAACGCGCCTTCAAGGCCGGGCTGGACATCCACGCCGCCACCGCCAGCGAAATGTTCGGCGTCCCCGTCGAGGGCATGCCGTCCGAGACCCGCCGCCGCGCCAAGGCCATCAATTTCGGCATCGTCTACGGCATCTCCGCCTTCGGCCTGGCCGCCCAGCTGGGCATCGATCAGGGCGAGGCCGGCGCATACATCAAGACCTATTTCGACCGCTTCCCCGGCATCCGAACCTATATGGACAGGACCAAGGCCGAGGTCCGCCAGGCCGGCTTCGTCTCCACCGTCTTCGGGCGTCGGATCCACATCCCCGCCATACACTCGAAATCGGGCGCCGAACGCCAGTTCGGCGAGCGCGCCGCCATCAACGCCCCCATCCAGGGCGCCGCCGCCGACATCATCCGCCGCGCCATGATCCGCATGCCCGCAGCCCTGGCCCAGGCGGGGCTGAAGACCCGCATGCTGCTGCAGGTCCATGACGAACTGGTGTTCGAGGCTCCAGAAGCGGAGGCTGAGCGCGCCATTCCCGTCATCAAGCGGGTCATGGAAACCGCTTCGGACCCCGCCGTCGCCCTGACCGTGCCCCTGGTCGTCGACGCCCGCGCCGCCCCCAACTGGGACGAGGCGCACTGAGACGCCGGCGCGGCGGCGTTCAGGCCGCCAGGACGATGATGTCGTCGGGGCTTTCGCCGCGCCCCAGAAGGCCGGTTTCAAAGTCCATGAAAATGTCCAGCAGCTCGGCCACCCCCGCCGGATGGGCGCCGGCGCCGAAGCGGAAACGCCAATAGCTGACGATGTGCTGGACCGCGCCCAGCTGGTCGCCCAGGCGGGCGAACATCGACGGGGCGTCCAGCAGGAAGTCGCGGAAGGCGATGGGTTTGCCCTCGCGCGTCAGCCGGGCGTAGGCGTCGTCATAGACGCTGAGGGTGCGGCTGACCTCGTCGCAGGTGCGAATGATGCGGCCCCGCAGGACGGCGCGGCTGCGGTCCAGATATTCGCGGGCCTGTCGATCGACCTTACCGACCGGCTTGATGGTGCGCACCGCCTCGGCGACGGCCGCCACCTCGCCCAGCAGGGTCGACAGGGTCCATTTGTAGTAGAGGAAGCCTTTCCAGCAGAAGACCCCTTCCTGATACTGTTCCGGGGCCAGACGCAGGGTCTCGCGCAGGGCCTCCAGCTGGTCGCCAGGGGTGTTGGACAGGATCTTGGCCGTCATCCGCGCCGCTGAATCGGCGGCTTCGCTGTTGCCTGCGCCCAGGCTGAGGCTGACCAGGGGTTCGATCTCGCCCCGGACGAAGGTGGTCATCCGCTGAAGATCGCTCTCGCTGATCGAGAAATAGCAGGGCGCCGGCTCCAGGCCGCACCGGCGCAGCTGTTCGCGAAGCAAAAAGGGGTCGAGCGACGGCAGGCGGTCGATCTGGCGCAGGGTGACGATGTCCGCGTGGGTCGCGGGGACGCCGAACGATTCCATCATCATCCGTTCGAAGCCGATCTGATTGACGAAGACATAGCGGCCGCCGGTCTTCAGATCCTCGTCGTCGATCGGAATGATCACCTTGGTCGCCACATGGCGACGGCCGGTGAACAGGTCCGTCTCGTTGCGTCGGAGCCGGTGTTTGATGATCAGGGATCGGTTCAGCACCGGGGTGCGGAAGATCGGGCGTGCGGCCCAGTCGGGATTGCGCAGGGCGCCGTCTGCCCGGCTGTCGCCGTTCTCTTCCCACACCTTCAGCAGGTTCAGCACGCGGGCGGTGGAGGCCGAGCCCCTCAGGTGATCGAGATTTCGGACGGCGCGATCGGTCATGCCCGGCACCTTGCACCACAAATCGTCACCAATGGCTTAGCTGGCGGCCAATTCGACCGATGCTGGCGCCGGAAGCGCGACACGCCTAAAAGGATGTCCATGCAGATGCTGGACATTCTGATCCTCCTCGCCATCGCCGCCGTGACGGTGACGCTGGGCCTGGGGCTGTATTCCCTGTTTCGCGGCGGCGCCTATGCGCGCAGCCATTCCAACCGGCTGATGCGCTGGCGGGTCGGGTTTCAGGCCCTGGCGGTCCTGCTTCTGGTGATCGGCATGCTGTGGAAGGCGACGGCGTCTTGACCGGAGGTCGTCCATGGTGACGCTGAACAAGATCTACACCAAGACTGGGGACGAGGGCCTGACGCGGCTGGCCTCGGGTGCGCCGGTGTCTAAGACCGATCTGCGGGTCCAGGCCTATGGGGCGGTGGATGAACTGAACGCCGTCCTGGGGGTGGCCCGGCTCAGCAGCGGCCAGAACGACCGGATCGACGCCATGCTGGGGCGGATCCAGAACGAACTGTTCGACCTGGGGGCCGATCTGGCCACGCCGCTGGACCCGCCCCCGGCCTGGGAGGCGCTGCGAATTCTGGACAGCCAGGTCGAGCGGCTGGAACAGGAGATCGACTGGATGAACGAGAGCCTGAAACCGCTGGACAGTTTCATCCTGCCCGGCGGTTCGCCCTTGTCGGCCCATCTGCATGTGGCGCGCACCGTGTGCCGTCGCGCCGAGCGGGACGCCGTGCGTCTGGTCGAGGCGGGGCAGGCGGTCAACGGCGCGGCCCTACGCTATCTGAACCGGCTGTCGGACCATCTGTTCGTCGCCGGGCGCCGCGCCAACGCTAACGGCGCCAATGACGTCAAGTGGAAGCCGGGCGCCACGCGCTGAGGCGTCGCTTATGGACGCCGGGGTTCCGGACGGCTAACGGCAGGCGGATGAAGACCGACCTGCCCCCCGAGGACGACAATCCGCATCTGGAGCGGCCGCTGCGGTCGTTCGGCCGCATCAAGGCTCGCCCGATCAAGCCGCGTCAGGCCGCCCTGATGGAGACGCTGCTCCCACGGATCGCCGTGCCGGACCCGAAGGCGGGACCGGTGAACCCGCAGACTCTGATGCCCAACGCCGCCGAGGTCTGGCTGGAGATCGGATTCGGCGGGGGCGAACATATGGCGGCCCAGGCGGCGCGGCGGCCGGACGTTCTGGTGATCGGCTGCGAACCCTTTCTGAACGGGGTCGCCTCGGCCCTGCGCCACGTCGAGGAAGGCGGGCTGGAGAACGTCCGCATCCACGCCGACGACGCGCGCGACCTGGTCGAGGTCCTTCCCGACGCCTCGGTCGATCGGGTGCTGATCCTGTTTCCCGATCCCTGGCACAAGGCCCGGCACAACAAGCGCCGCCTGTTGCAGGACGAGACGGCCCAGGCCTTCGCCCGCATTCTGAAGCCCGGCGGGACGCTGCGGTTCGTCACCGATTGGCGCGACTATGCGGAATGGACGCTGGAGCGATTGGAGAGGGCGCCGGGGCTGAAGCGGATCGGAGCGGCCGAGGCCGACTGGCATGTCGCCCCGTCGGACCATGTGATCACCCGCTATGAGGAAAAGCGACTGGGCGACACCGCGCCGATCTTCCTGGAATATCAGAAGGCGGCCTGAGGGAACTTGTGCGGGGCTGATTGTCGCATAAGGGTATCTACCTAGCCCCCTCATAGCCCCCCGTTTAACCTCGTTCTTTAGGCATGGTCCGATGCTTAGGGAAACAACCATGAAGGCTTTGACGATCGGCGGGCGGATTAATCTGCTGGCGCTTGTGACGGTGGTGGGCCTTTTGGTGGTGACGGCCTTGGCCCTTTTCCGGCTGGATGCGGTCATGCGTGACGACATCGCCGACCGCACTAAAAAGTCCGTCGAGATCGCCCACAGCGTGGTCGCCTATTACCAGGGCGAGGAGGCGGCCGGACGGATGAGCCGGGATCAGGCCCAGACGGCGGCCAAGGCGGCGGTCGGGGCCATGCGGTACGGCCAGGACGACTATTTCTGGATCAACGACATGCATCCCACCATGGTGATGCACCCGATGAAGCCGGCGCTGAACGGCAAGGATCTGAGCGAGAACAAGGACGCTGACGGCGTGCTGATGTTCAAGGAATTCGTCGCCGTGGTGCAGAAGGACGGCGAGGGCTTCGTCCACTACCAGTGGGCCAAGCCGAACCAGGACGGGGCCTCGCCGAAGATCTCCTATGTGAAGGGCTTTGCGCCCTGGGGCTGGGTGATCGGTTCAGGCGTCTATACCGACCAGATCGCGGCGGCCGTGGGCAAGTCGGCCCTGGCCCTGGGCTCCATGGCCCTGCTGGTGTTGCTGGCGGTCGGGGCGGCGGGCTGGTTCATCGGCCGGTCGGTGTCGGGGCCCGTGGTGGCGCTCGAGCGGCGGATGCGCGGCCTGGCGGAGGGAGATACGGCCTCCGAGATTCCGGGCGTCGCGCGCGGCGACGAGATCGGCAAGATGGCCTTGGCGCTCGCGACCTTCCGCGACGCCGCCATTGAGAAGGCGCGTCTGGCGGCGGAGGCGCTTTCGCAACGCTCGATGAGCGAGCAGGAGCGGGCCGCCCGCGAGGCCGAGAAGGCGGCGGAGGCCGAGGCCGACCGGGTGACGATCGAGGCCTTGGGCCGGGGTCTGGCGGCCATGGCGGACGGCGACCTGACCTATCGGATCGAGACCGAATTCGCGCCCAAGGCGGCGCAGCTGAAGACGGACTTCAACGCCGCCATCGCTCAGCTCCAGCAGGCCCTGTCGGTGGTGGTGGGCAATATCGCCGGCATCCGCGCCGGCGCCGGCGAGATCAGCCAGGCGGCCGACGACCTGTCGCGCCGCACCGAACAGCAGGCTGCGGGGCTGGAGGAGACGGCGGCGGCTCTGGACGAGATCACCGCCACGGTGAACAAGACGGCGTCAGGCGCGCGCCAGGCCTCGGACGTGGTCCAGGCCGCCAAGGGCGACGCCGAGACCTCGGGCGTCATCGTTCGCGACGCCGTCCAGGCCATGCAGGCCATAGAGGGCTCGTCGGACCAGATCAGCCAGATCATCGGCGTCATCGACGAAATCGCCTTCCAGACCAACCTCCTGGCCCTGAACGCCGGGGTCGAGGCGGCCCGGGCGGGCGAGGCCGGTCGCGGTTTCGCCGTCGTGGCCTCCGAGGTCCGGGCCCTGGCCCAGCGCTCGGCGGAAGCCGCCAAGGAGATCAAGACCCTGATCTCGACCTCCAGCACCCAGGTCGGTTCGGGGGTGAAACTGGTCGGCCAGACCGGCGAGGCCCTGCAGCGGATCGTGGACCGTGTGGCCGAGATCGACGGACTGGTGTCGGAAATCGCGGCCTCGGCCCAGGAACAGGCGATCGGCCTGGCCGAGGTCAACACCGCCGTCAACCAGATGGACCAGGTCACCCAGCAGAATGCGGCCATGGTCGAACAGTCGACCGCCGCCAGCCACTCTCTGGCCCAGGAGGCCCAGTCGCTCCAGGCCTCGGTGGCCCGGTTCAAGGTCGGCTCAGCGGCCCAGGTCGCCGCCGCCCCCGCCCGCGCCCCTGCGCCCGCGCCTGCGTCTTCCGCACCGGCCAAGCCGGCCCATCGCATGGTCCAGGCTCTCAAGACCCTGGGCCGCGGCGGCGCCGCGCCCGCCCAACAGGCCGCTCCCGCCGAAGACGGCTGGGAGGAATTCTAGGCGGCTTCGTCGAGGACGGTCTGGCGCGGCGGCGATGAACCGCCCAGCTTAGGCCGTCTTCACCGGAGCCCTTGAATGACCCTCTCGATCTACGACTTCGCCACGCCCGTTCTGGCGCGCGGCCTCACCAATCTGTCCGGTTTCCTGGACAAGGCCCTGGCGGAGGGCTTCGACGAAACCATCCTGATCCAGGCCCGGCTGCACGACGACATGCGCCCCCTGGCCGCCCAGGTGCAGCTGGCCTCGGACACGGCCAAGGGCGCCGTGGCGCGGCTGGCCGGCGTCGACAATCCGTCCATGGCCGATACGGAGACGACCTTCGCCGAACTGAAGGATCGGATCGCGCGGACCCTGGCCTTCATCGAGGGCGTGGACCCCGCCGCCTTCGCCGACGCCGAGACCCGACCGATCAGCCTGAAGACGCCCAGCCGCGAACTGAATTTCGACGGCCTGGGCTATCTGACCAGTTTCGTCCTGCCCAACTTCCATTTCCACGTCACGACCGCCTACGCCATCCTGCGCAAGGCGGGCGTGCCGTTGGGCAAGACGGATTATCTGGGGCGACTTACTTTGATCGAGTAGGGAAGGTTGCAATCTGAGGTGAGCACGGCATTCTTCGGTCGGCTGTGTCGAGCGCCGGGGAATGCGAAATGAAGCGAAGCAGTCCCGGACCAAACATCCATCACCTGGCGGCCTGCGTCCTCTACGCGCCGGGTCTTTCCCTGATCGCCTTTTTCGCCTGTGTTTTGCTGGCCTCCATTCCGCAGGCGCTCACCGGAGGCGTCGAAGGCGGCGGCGTGTCGATCGACGCAATCTTCTCGGGCGTCGTCAGCCTCATCGCCCTGTTCATTCTTGTGACCCTGTGGGGCCTCATCCCCGCCCTCCTGTTCGGCGGCGTCGGATGCTGGCTCGCGGAGCGGAGCCTGCAAGCGCGAGCCTGGTGGGCCTGGGGCCTGGCCGGAAGTGCAAGCGCGAGCGTCTATGTCGTCGCTTCGCTGATCTGCCGCTCTTTCGCACCGACTGCGGGATTTCTGATGGCGCCTTGGATGTTTCGGGCCGGGCTCACGCCCGGCGCCGAGGGCGTTTTCGGCGCCCTCGACATGATGCTGGCGGCCAGCGTGGCCGGCATATTGACGGGCGGGTTTCTGGCCGGCGCCCTCTATTTCCGCCTCTGTCGCGGTCGGGGGGCGCCGATTGGGGCTGACAAGCGAATGTGAAAGGCCTATATGGCGCTCCACATCGTTAGACCGGCGTCCAACGGCGTCGTTCAAAGCGGCGGCCCGGACGGACCGCCGCTTTTGTTTTGGATATTCGCCGCTTGCGCGCAAAGACCGCCCAGGACCGCCAACTGCTGGAGCTGATCGACCCGATCGCGGAGTCGCTCGGGCTCGAGGTCGTGCGCGTTCGTCTGATGAGCGGCTCCAAGCGCCAGCGCCTGCAGATCATGGCCGAACGCCCGTCCGACCACGACATCTCGGTGGAGCAATGCGCCAAGCTGAGCCGGGCCGTGTCGGAGGTGTTCGACGCCGCCGATCCGATCAGTGGCGAATATCTGCTGGAGGTCTCCTCCCCCGGCATCGACCGGCCCCTGACCCGTCCCATCGACTTCGACCTGTTCGAGGGCGAGGAGGCGCGGCTGGAGACGGACCGGATGATCGAGGGCCGCAAACGCTTCAAGGGCGTGCTGGCCGGGTTCGAGGACGGCAATGTCCTGATCGACCTGGAGGGCGAGGAGGACACCGCCCTGATCCCCTTCGACTGGTTGAGCGATGCGAAACTGGTCCTGACCGACGCCCTGATGAAGCGGGGCGCCGCCATCCGCGCCGCTCGCGGCGAACCTGAAGACGACGGCCTGCCCGAAGGGGAAGCCGACGACGCTGACACCGACACCACGACCCCTTCTGAGGACAAAGCCTGATGGCCGTCACCGGTATTTCCGCCAACCGCCTCGAACTGCTGCAGATCGCCGAGGCCGTGGCCCGCGAGAAGAACATCGACCGCGAAATCGTCATCGAGGCGATTGAGGAGGCGATCCAGAAGGGCGCCAAGTCGCGCTACGGCGCCCATCACGACATCCGCGCCAAGATCGACCACAAGACCGGCGAACTGTCCCTGACCCGTCACGTCACCATCGTCGAGGACGACTGGCAGCCGGAAGACGAGCTGGAGGAGTTCAACGACAGCGCCATGGTGCGTCTGCGCGACGCCCTGAAGCGCGACCCCGAGGCCGAGGTCGGCAAGGAATATGTCGAACAGCTGCCGCCGTTCGAGTTCGGCCGCGTCCAGACCCAGATGGCCCGCCAGGTCGTGACCGGAAAGGTCCGCGAGGCTGAACGCGCCAACCAGTACGAAGAGTTCAAGGACCGCGTCGGCGAGATCGTCAACGGCACGGTCAAGCGCGTCGAATACGGCAACACCATCGTCGACCTGGGCCGGGGCGAGGGCGTCATGCGCCGCGACCAGTCCATCCCGCGCGAAGTGTTCAACATCGGCGACCGGATCCGCACCTACATCTACGACGTCCGGCCCGAGGCCAAGGGCCCGCAGGTCATGCTGTCGCGCGCCCACCCGGGCTTCATGGCCAAGCTGTTCGCCCAGGAAGTGCCGGAAGTCTATGACGGGGTGATCGAGATCCGCGCCGCCGCCCGTGACTCGGGCTCGCGCGCCAAGATGGCCGTCCTGTCGAACGACAGCTCGATCGACCCCGTGGGCGCCTGCGTCGGCATGCGCGGCTCGCGCGTTCAGGCGGTCGTCGCCGAACTGCAGGGCGAGAAGATCGACATCATCCAGTGGAACCCGGACGAGCCCACCTTCATCGTCAACGCCCTGGCCCCGGCCGAAGTCTCCAAGGTCGTGCTCGACGAAGAAGCCGGCCGGGTGGAAGTGGTCGTGCCCGACGAACAGCTGTCGCTGGCCATCGGCCGTCGCGGCCAGAACGTGCGCCTGGCCAGCCAGCTGACCGGCTGGCAGATCGACATCATCACCGAGAGCCAGGACTCCGAGCGTCGCCAGCGCGAGTTCGGCGAGCGCACCGCCCTGTTCCAGGAAGCCCTGGACGTGGACGAGGTCATCGCCCAGCTGCTGGTCACCGAAGGCTTCGCCACGGTGGAAGACCTGGCCTATGTCGACCCCTACGAGGTCTCGGAAATCGAGGGCTTCGACGAGGAGACGGCCGAGGAGCTTCAGACCCGCGCCCGCGAATATCTGGACAAGAAGGCCGCCGAACTGGACGCCAAGCGCACTGAACTCGGCGTTGAGGACGCGGTTCTGGACGTGCCGGGCGTGACGCTCGCCATGGCGGTCGCCTTGGGCGAAGGCGGGGTCAAGACCGTCGAGGATCTGGCCGATCTGGCGACCGACGAAATTCGCGGCGGCTACGAGGTGAAGAACGGCGAACGGGTCAAGGTCCCGGGCGTTCTGGAAAGCTTCAACCTGGCCCAGGAAGAGGCCGAACTGCTGATCCTACAGGCCCGTGTGGCCGCCGGCTGGATCGACGCCTCGGAACTGCCGCAGCCCGAGCCGGAGTATGAGGACGAGGGCGACTACGCCGAGGGCGAGTACGATCCCGACCAGGTGTTCGGCGAGGCCGGTGGCGAAGGCCAGGCGTCCGACGACGCCGAACCGTCGAACACGTGATGGGAGACCTGGCCCTTCATGAGCTTGCGCGACGCGACGATCGATAGGGAACGCCGGGACCTGGTCAGCCACCAGGTCATGGACGAATCTCGTCTGATCCGTTTCGTCGCCGGGCCTGAAGGTC
Source organism: Brevundimonas sp. Bb-A (assembly GCF_009394735.1). Lineage (NCBI taxonomy): Bacteria > Pseudomonadati > Pseudomonadota > Alphaproteobacteria > Caulobacterales > Caulobacteraceae > Brevundimonas > Brevundimonas sp. Bb-A. The sequence continues at coordinate 715,062 of NZ_CP045456.1, forward strand.
AGGTGGTTCCCGACCTGGGGCGCAAACTGCCCGGTCGCGGCCTGTGGGTCGAAGCCCGCCGCGCCTCGGTCGAGGCGGCGGTCAAGAAGAACGGCTTCACGCGCGCCGCAAAGACGAAGCTGACCGCGCCGGCCGATCTGGCGGATCTGGTCGAGCGGCTGCTGGTCCGGCGTTGTTTGGACCAGCTGGGTCTTGCCCGGCGCGAAGGCGTGCTTATCTCAGGCTTCGAAAAGTCCGCTGCGGCCCTGCGGTCCGGCAAGGCCGCCTGGGTGATCGAGGCCTCTGACGGGGCCATCGACGGCCGTGGCAAAATCCTCGCATTGGCCCGCCATCAGACCGCCAAGGTCTGCGGCGCCTTTACGGCGGACGATTTGAGTTTGGCCCTTGGGCTGGAAAATGCGATACACGCCGTCCTGCTTGCGGGCGGACGCGCCGATCGGTGGACCCTAGAGGTCGAACGACTGGCTGGATTTCGGCCGCTTCGCCCCCCTCACTGGGAGATTTCCGGTGTCGAGGACGGACCGGCGGGCGCACCCCCGACTGATTTTGATCACGGTGGGGCGAGCTGAGGATTTTGGCGGCCGAGGGCCTGTCTCCAGGGGCGGAGACGGGCTCACGGCCGTTTATGGGTATTGAGACGACGGCGGGCTTTTCCGCCCCAAGTAAAGCGACCGGATGAGCGACGAAAACGACAAGACCAACCAAGGCCAGGGTTCGAACACCGGCGGAACGCCGTCCCAGACGGGGCCGCGGGCGCCGCTGAGCCTGAAGCCGCGCGCCGCGGGATCGGTTTCGACCGGCACCGTGAAGCAGAGCTTCAGCCATGGCCGATCCAAGACGGTGGTGGTCGAGACCAAGCGACGCCCCGGCGCCGGCGGGCCGCAACGCCCGCAAGGCTTCGATGTCGCTCGCCCGCAGCAGGCGGGACAGGCGCCGCGTCCGCAGGGCCAGCGCCCGGCCCAGCCCGCCGGCGGGGGTCTGTCGCCTGAGGAGCAGGAGGCCCGTCGCCGCGCCATCGCCCTGGCGACCCAGGCCAACGCCGAACGCGAACGCGCCGCCGCCGCTGAAAAGGCCGCGCGCGAAGCCGCCGAGCGTGAGCGCGCCGCCGCCAATGAACGCGCCGCCCAGGCCGCGCGCGAAGAGGCCGCCGCCGCCAAGGCCGCAGCCGAGGCCGCCCGCGCCGAGGCCGCCAAATTGGCCGCCGCCGCGCCTCAGCCGGTCAAGACTGCGCCCAAGCCGACCCCAGCTCCGACGCCGGCTGCGTCCGCGCCCGCCCCGGCGCCGGTCGCTCCGACGCCGGCGCCTGCCCGTCCCGCCGCCCCGGCGCGTCCGACCGTCAACTTCGGCCAACGCGCGCCCAAGCCCGGCAATCCGCAGCGTGCGGCGCCGGAACGCCCCGCCTTCGGCGGCCGTTCGGCCCGCGAACAGGCCATGGGCGGCGGCGACCGGTCCTATTCAGATCGTCCCCAGTCGTCCGAGCGTCCGCAAGGCGACCGTCCCCAGGGCGGCCGCCCCGGCCCCGGCGGCCAGCGTCCCCAGGGCGCCAAGCCGGCCGAGCCGGTCCGCTATTCGGCCCTGAACCCCCGCCCGGCTCCCGGCGCCGCCCGTCCCGGCGGTCCGCGCACCGGCCCCGGCGGCCGTGCGGCCCCGAACGCCCCGCCCGCCACCCCTGAAGTGGCGCGCCCCAGCCGCGCGCCCGGCGCCGGCTTCGGCCGTCCCGTGGGTCGCGACGACGATCGTGAGAAGCGTTTCTCCGACGCCGGCAAGGCGGTCAGCCGCACCCGCGGCGAACCCAAGCGCCGCGAAGGCCGGATGACCATCCAGTCCGTGGTCGGCGACGGCGACGCCGCCGAGCGGATGCGCTCGCTGGCCTCGGTCCGCCGCGCCCGCGAACGCGAGAAGGAAAAGCGCAAGGGCGGCTCCACCGATACGCCGAACCGTCCGCGTGAAGTGGTCATCCCCGACGTCATCACCGTGCAGGAGCTGTCCAACCGGATGGCCGTGCGGGGCGTCGACATTATCAAGTTCCTGATGAAGCAGGGCATGATGATGAAGATCAACGACGTGATCGATTCCGACACCGCCGAACTGGTGGCCGAGGAATTCGGCATGGCCGTCAAGCGTGTGTCCGAGTCCGACGTGGAAACCGGCTTCCTGGGCGAGGCGGACGACGCCGATGCCTCCGAAGTCCGCGCCCCGGTCGTGGCCATCATGGGCCACGTCGACCACGGCAAGACCTCGCTGCTGGACGCGCTGCGCACCACCGATGTGGCGGGCGGCGAAGCCGGCGGCATCACCCAGCATATCGGCGCCTATCAGGTGCGTCTGGAAGACGGCCAGAAGGTCACCTTCCTTGACACCCCGGGCCACGCCGCCTTTTCGGCCATGCGGGCGCGCGGCGCCAATGTGACCGATATCGTGGTTCTGGTCGTGGCCGCCGACGACGGCGTCATGCCCCAGACGATCGAGGCGATCCAGCACGCCAAGGCGGCCGAGGCGCCGCTGATCGTCGCCGTCAACAAGATGGACAAGCCCGGCGCCACCTCGCAGAAGGTCGTCAACGAGCTGCTGCAGTACGAAGTGATCGCCGAGAGCCTGGGCGGCGACACCCAGATCATCGAGGTCTCCGCCAAGGAGCGGATGAACCTGGACGGCCTCTTGGAAGCCATCCTGGTCCAGGCCGAGGTCATGGACCTGCGCGCCAACCCCGACCGATCGGCCGAGGGCGTGGTCATCGAGGCCAAGCTGGACAAGGGCCGCGGCCCCGTCGGCACCGTCCTGGTCAAGCGCGGCACGCTGAAGCGCGGCGACATCGTCGTGGCCGGCGGCGCCTGGGGCAAGGTTCGCGCCCTGCTGAACGAGCGCAACGAACAGCTGACCGACGCCGGCCCCTCCGTCCCGGTCGAGATCCTGGGTCTGGACGAGGCGCCGTCGCCGGGCGACGTCTTCGCCGTGGTGGATTCCGAAGCCCGCGCCCGCGAGCTGACCGAATATCGTCAGCGGGTGAAGCGCGAAAAGGCCCAGGTTTCGGGCGGCTCGGTCTCGCTGGTCGACATGATGGCCAAGCTCGGCTCCAAGAAGATCAACGAGCTGCCGGTGGTCATCAAGGCCGACGTCCAGGGTTCGGGCGAAGCCATCGCCGCCTCGCTGGAGAAGATGGGCAACGACGAGGTCCGCGCCCGCATCGTCTATTCCGGCGCAGGCGGCATCACCGAGAGCGACGTCAACCTGGCCAAGTCGGCCGGCGCGCCGATCCTCGGCTTCAACGTCCGGGCCTCGAAACAGGCGCGCGATCTGGCCGACCGCGAGGGGGTCGAGATCCGCTACTATTCGATCATCTACGACCTCTTGGACGACATGAAAGGCGTGCTCTCGGGCATGCTGGCGCCGCTGCAACGCGAAACCTTCCTGGGCAACGCCCAGGTGCTTCAGGTCTTCGACATCTCCAAGGTCGGCAAGATCGCCGGCTGCCGCGTCACCGAAGGCGTCGTGCGCAAGGGCGCCCGCGTCCGCATCATCCGCGACGACGTGGTGGTGCTGGAGCTGGGCGTGCTCAACACGCTCAAACGCTTCAAGGACGAGGTCAACGAGGTGCCCTCGGGCCAGGAGTGCGGCATGCAGTTCCAGGGCTTCCAGGACATCAAGGAAGGCGACTACATCGAGTGCTTCACGGTCGAAGAGATCAAGCGCACCCTGGACTAGGTCCGGCGTTCGCAGGCGCACAGAGAGACAGGCCCGGAACCCAGGTTCCGGGCCTTTTTCTTTGCGCGGCGGATCCGACACGGGCGTTCACGCTTCGCCGGCGGCGGCGCACGGTCACTGGCGAAAACGGACTGTCCAGCGCCGCAAGTCCGCTGGCGGCGGCTGCGGACGGGCGGCACGGTCCGGTCATCGAGAGCCGGCCGTCGGTTCTCACCCAACAGGATCGCCGCCGTGAAGTTCTCCGCCCTCATCCTTTCCGCCGCCGTCGCCGCTCTCGCCGCCGCGCCCGCCTTCGCCGCCGACCTGACCGTCGTCTTTCCGGACGCGGCCGCAGAAGGCCGGATCATGGTCGCCGTCTTCGACAGCGCCGAGGCCTATCAGGCGGGCCGACCGGTCAAGGCGGCCCAGCTGGACGCCGCAGCAGGCGAGACCCGCATCACCTTCGACGATCTGCCCGACGGCGATTATGCGGTGCGCGCCTTCCACGATCTGAACGCCGACGGGCGGATGAACACCAATCCCTTCGGCATGCCGACCGAGCCCTTCGCCTTCTCCAACAATGCGGTCGGCAATATGGGCCCGGCCTCCTGGGACCGCGCCCGCTTCCCGGCGGCCGGGTCGGTCGAACAGACGATTACCCTGAAGTAGATCCCGCCGCCCTCCTCCGTTTCAAATTCAGGAGCCTGATCATGATCCACTCCCGACGCGCCTTTCTGATGGGCGCCGCCGCCCTGTCCGCCGCCGTGGCCACACCCGAAATGACGCGCGCGGCCGCCGCCCTGAACGCCGTCGCCGAGCTGAAGGCCGACTGGGCCCTGGCGACGCGCGACGTCGCCGCCGACGCGCCCCGTCACGCCCTGCGCCTGATCCACGGCCGCGCGCCGGCGGGTCTGGAGGGCGTTCTTTATCGCAATGGGCCGGGGCGCTTCCGTCGGCCGGGCGGATCGGTGACCCACTGGTTCGACGGGGACGGACTGATGCGGGCCTTTCGGATTCAGGACGGTCAGGCCACGCTGGAGGCCCGTTTCGCCGATACGCCCAAGCGCCGAACCGAGACGGAGCTGGACGCCGTGGTCACTCCCGGCTTCGGCACGCGCGGCGACGCCCGCGCGCGCGTCGGCTCCAATGACGACGCCAACGCCGCCAATACAGGGGTCATGCCCGCGGGCGATCGGATCTGGGCCCTGTGGGAGGGCGGGTCGCCCCTGGCCATGGACGCCGCCGACCTGTCCACTCAGGCGTTCGTCACCCTGCGGAGCGATCTGAAGGGCATGCCCTTCCAGGCCCACCCGCGTCGGGGACCGGACGGCTCGATCTGGAACGTCGGCGCGGCAGGCGATCGGGCGGTGATCTGGCGGCTAAATCCCGACGGGGGACTGAATCAGGCGGAGGTCCTGCGTCTGCCGCGCGCCAGCTATATGCACGATTTCACGGCGACGGACCGGCATCTGATCCTGGTGATGCAGCCCTGGCTGTTCGAGACCCAGGCGACGCCGATCATCAACGGCCTGGTCTGGCGGCCTGAGGCGGGAACCCAGGTCATGGTGCTGGACAAGGACGATCTGAGCCGGCGGAGGATCTATGAACTGCCCGGCTTCTTCCACTTCCACCTGGGCGACGCCTGGGCGGAGGCGGACGGGACCATTCGCTTCGACGTCGCCGCCGGCGAGGATCCGCGCTTCGCCGTCGATGGGGCGAGGGTGCTGGTGGAGGGGCAGGGCACAGTTCCAGGGGATCCGGCGACCCTGGCCTTGATCACCCTTCGACCTGACGGGCGGGCCGAAATGACGCGCTCCAACGCGGTCGGGGAGTTTCCCCAAAGCGATCCGCGCCGTCGGGGGCTGAGGCGCCGCCTGACCGTCCATACGGGCGGAGAAACGCGCGGTCGGCCTCTGCCCACCGGCCTGGCCTTGCAGGACTGGGAGACGGGTCGATCCGAAGGCTTCACCTTCGGCCGCCATCAGGTCGTCGAAGAGGTGCTGTTCGCGCCCAAGCCCGGCGCGACGGCCGAGCGGGACGCCTGGCTGATCGGACCCTCCGTCAATCTGGACGCCGGTCGCACCGAACTGCATGTGTTCGACGCCGCCCGGATCGAGGAGGGTCCGGTGGTCAGCTGGGCTGCGGACTTCGCCCTGCCCGCCGGCTTCCACGGGGCATGGGTCGGTTAGTGCCCCGGCCGGGCCAAAAGGCGGCAGGCGCCGTTCTTGCGCCCTTCATGGTTCGCAAAGCCTGACGTGCCAAGGTGAGACCATGACCCCGGTTCAGACGCCTGCCGACCTTCGTCCCCTGACCGCCCTGCGGTTCGCCGCAGCCCTGTGGGTCGCCGTCTACACCTTCTGGCCCAATCTGGCCGGGGCGCCGCAGACGGCCGTGGTCGCCAAAGGCTATCTGGGCGTTGAACTGTTCTTCGTCCTGTCCGGCTTCATTCTGAGCCACGTCTATCTTCAGGCGGCGGGCGAGAAGCGGTTTTCCTATCGCGGCTTCCTGTGGGCGCGGATCGCCAGGGTCTATCCGCTGCATCTCGCCACCCTGATCGGGGTCGGAGGGCTGGCGGCGGCGGCTCTGATCGCGGGAATGAGCGTGGACGCCAACGTCCTGTCCTGGTCGTCGCTTCCCGCCAATCTGCTGATGCTCCACGCCTGGGGCTTGGCGCCGGTGGCCGGTTGGAACCATCCGTCCTGGTCGATCTCGGCGGAATGGTTCGCCTATCTGTGCTTTCCCCTGTTCGCCTTCGTCTTCTGGCGTCTGCGCGACAAGCCGGTCGCGGCCGTGGTTGGGGCGGCGGCCTTTTTGACGGTGCTCTATTTCGTGTTCGAACAGACGGCGGGCTTTCCCCTGACGGAGGCCACCATTCGCTGGGGCGCGCTTCGGATCGTCCCCTGTTTCGCCCTGGGGTGCGCCCTCTATCTGGTCTATCGCAAGGCCGGGGCGCAGCTGTCCGCCCCGGCGGCGGGGGCAGGCGCGGCGATCGCCTTCGTCCTGATGATGGGCAGTGCGGCCCTGGGGCTGTGGGATGGGATCACTGTCCTGTGCGCCGGCGCTCTGATCCTCGCCCTGGCTGTCCTTCCCAATGCAAGCGCCGGCTGGCTGGCCTCGCGCCCGGCCGTCTATCTGGGTGAGATCAGCTATTCGGTCTATATGGTCTGCGTGCCGTGGAATCTGCTGGCCGTCGGCCTGGCGGCGAAGCTGACGGGCGCCGCTGACAAGCAACTTCAAATTTTCGTGTGGCTGGCGATTCTGGCCCTTTTGCCCGTCGTGGCGGCGGTCTCCTATCACCTGGTCGAACGCCCGGCGCGACAGGCTTTGAGGGGGTTGGCCGAGCGGCCGAAATCCGTGTCAAGCGCTACAGAAGACCGTCCGTCGCCTGACGGCGGTATGTCGAAAACGGTTGTCGAATCCTGAGAGCCTGTGTTCTAAAAACACCATCGGCAGTCGGGATACGGCCTCAGCATGACAAAACGGCTCAAAGCCGCCGCGGTTGCGGCGACCCTCGGTTTTTTTGCACTGGGCGCAGTTCCCTCCAATGCAAAGGCTGACGAGCCGTACTGGCAGTGCGTGACCTTCGCCCGCATGTTCTCGGGCATCAACATCTTCGGCGACGCCTGGACCTGGTGGCGTCAGGCCGCCGAGAAGTTCCGCACGGGCAAGGCGCCCGAGACCGGTTCGGTCCTGGTCTTCCGCCCGGAAGGCCGGATGAGCCGCGGCCATGTCGCCGTCGTTTCCGACATTCTGACCGACCGGGTGGTGCGCGTGACCCACGCCAACTGGGGCGGCAGCCGCGGCAAGGTCGAGGAAAACGTCACCGTCGTGGACGTCTCGCCCGCCAACGACTGGTCCCAGGTCAAGGTCTGGTACAATCCGATCAACGGCCTGGGCACGACCGTCTATCCGACCTACGGCTTCATCTATAAGGGCGCGCGCGACGCCTTCGACGCCGGCCGCCAGATGGCCGCCAATGTGTCGGGCCAGGGTCAGCAATAGGCGGACTTGCGCCTTTCCCGGCCGCGGGCGATAGCGGCGCATGACCCAATCCCGCGACATGACCTACGCCGGCTATCTGGCGTTGGACGATCTGCTTTCGACCCAGCATCCGCTGTCGGATCAGCACGACGAAATGCTCTTCGTCGTCATCCACCAGACCAAGGAGTTGTGGCTGAAGCAGATGCTGCACGAAGTGGCCCTGGCCCAGACCCTGGTGCGGGCCGGCGACCTGGTCCCCGCCTATAAGAGCCTGGCGCGGGTCAGCCGCATCCAGGCGGTGATGACCCAGAGCTGGGACATTCTGGCGACCATGACCCCGGCCGACTATCTGCGGTTCCGGGGCGTGCTGGGCGCGTCCTCCGGTTTCCAGAGCGACCAGTTCCGTCGCTTCGAGGCCATGCTGGGGCTGAAGGACCCCGCCTTCCTGAAGTTCCATGTGGACCGACCCCAGGCCCATGCGGCGCTGGAGGCGGCGATCGCGTCGCCCAGTCTGTATGACGACGCCCTGGCCCAGTTGGCCAAGGCCGGCCTGCCGGTGCCGCAGGCCGTGCTGAACCGCGACGTGACCCAGCCCTATGAACCGTCCGAGGCGGTAGAGGCGGCTTGGCTCGAGGTCTATCGGGACACGGAGCGCTGGTGGGCCCTGTATCAGCTGGCCGAGAAGCTGGTCGACCTGGACGACGCCCTGCTGACCTGGCGACATAAGCACGTCGTCACGGTCGAGCGCATCATCGGCCGGCGCCGTGGGACGGGCGGAACGGAAGGGGCCGCCTATCTGGCCACGACCCTGACCAAGCGGTGCTTTCCTGAGCTGTGGTCGCTGCGGACCGCCCTCTGACGGCCTGTTGATCGGGCGCGGCGCCGCATCCGGCAACCTTCGCCGCGTCCGGCCATTGTCCGCTTGACCGCCTAAGCGGAGGAGCCGACGCAATGAGCAATCCCAACGCCCATGACATCAAGGTCTTGAACGGCCTGATCGAGACCACCCTGGACAGCGCCGACGGCTACGCCCAGGCGGCCGAAGAGACGACCGATCCCCATTTCCGCAGCCTGTTTGAACGCCGCAGCGAGGAGCGCCGCCAGGTGGTCGAGGATCTGTCGGCCGCCGTGCGCGGTCTGGGCGGCGACCCTGAGGCTCACGGCTCGATCCTGGCCAAGGCCCACCGCGCCTTTCTGGACGTCAAACACGCCCTGCTGAGGAATGACGACAGCGTGGTGGGGTCGATCAACAGCGGCGAGGGGTTCATCGCCGCAAAGTTCGACAAGGCTCTGGATGACACGGCCATCTCGGCCACCACCCGCGAAACCATTCGCCGCGCCTACGCCTCCATCAAGACGGGCCATGATCAGATGGAAGGCCTGAAACACAGTCTGGAAGGCCAGAGGGATGCGTCCAATCCGCTGTTTCCGCAGTAAGGGGGCGCGCGCCGGACAAAGAAAAAGGCCCCGGCGTCGCCGCCGGGGCCCTTATCGTTTTGCGAACGCGCCTGGGATCAGGCTTCGTCGCCCTTGTCGGCGGCGCCGGTCTCCGGGACCACCACGCCCTTGGCGGGACGAACCGTCTGACGCTCGGCGATCCGGGCCGACTTGCCGCGACGGTCGCGCAGATAATAGAGCTTGGCGCGACGCACGACGCCGCGGCGCTTCACCTCGATCGACTCGACGTTCGGCGACAGAATGGGAAACTTCCGCTCGACGCCTTCGCCGAACGAAATCTTGCGGACGGTGAAGGTCTCGTTCACGCCGCCGCCGTCACGGGCGATGCAGACGCCTTCGAAGGCCTGGACGCGCTCGCGCTCGCCTTCCTTGATCTTCACATTGACGCGCAGGGTGTCGCCGGGCTGGAAGTCCGGGATCTTGCGGTCGCCCAGAACGCGGGCTTTTTCTTCAGCTTCCAGCTGTTGAACGATGTTCATGTCATTTCTCCTCGAGCTTGGCGCTCTTTACCTGTGAGTTGGCGAGATGCGCCTGCCAGAGGTCCGGCCGTCGCTCCCGCGTGGTCTGCTCCCGCTGCGCCTGACGCCATTCGGCGACCTTCTTATGGTCGCCCGACAGCAGCACCTCGGGAATCTCAAGCCCCTCAAACGTCCGCGGTCGCGTGTACTGCGGATGCTCCAGAAGCCCGTCCTCGAAACTTTCGGACGACAGGCTGTCGCCTGAACCGAGCACTCCGGGGATCAGTCTTACGCACGCCTCGATCACGACCATGGCCGCCGCCTCGCCGCCGGCGAGGACCGCGTCTCCGACCGAGACCTCCTCGAACCCCCGGGCGTCCAGCACCCGTTGATCCACCCCCTCGAAACGGCCGCACAGCACGACGATTCCGTCCGCTGTCGCCCATTCCTTGACGCGCGCCTGGGTCAGGGGCCGACCCCGGGCGCTCATGTACAAAAGCGGCCGTTTCGGCCCAGGCAGGCTATCGACCGCCCTGGCCACCACGTCCGCCTTAAGCACGGCTCCCGGACCGCCGCCCGCAGGGGTGTCGTCCAGGAAGCCGCGCGTATCTGTGGAAAAGGCGCGGATGTCAACCGTATCCAGGCTCCACAGCCCCTTCTCGCGCCAGGCCGTGCCGATCAGCGACACCCCGAGCGGGCCCGGAAAGGCTTCGGGGAACATGGTCAGGACGGTGGCAGTGAAGGACATGGCGGCCCTTTAGCCCCGAACGACGGCGAAAATCCATTGTTTGCGACAGGGATGCGCAACCAAGGCCAAGCTTGGGCGTTCGTGCGGAGCTTGACCATAAACGAGGTTCGCCATGCGCAAGATCATCACCCTCTCGCTCGTCGCCGCCGCCCTGGCCGTCTCGGCCTGCAACACCATCGCCGGCGTCGGCCGCGACGTTTCGGCCGCCGGATCCGCCGTCAGCTCGGGCGCGGAACGGGCGAAACACTGATCGGATGATCCGCAAGGCCCGTCCGTACCAGCGGGCCTTCGCATTTCAGGACGGCTGGCCCTCGGTCGCCGCCACGGCGGGATCCACGTCTTCGGCCGTCTGACGGGCCTGAAGCGCGGTCTGTTTTCCGGCCACGACGAAGGCCAGGACGATGCCGAACAGGCCGATGACGAAGGAATAGAGGAAGAAGGCCACATAGCCGGCGCCCAGGGCCGCAGGCGTCACGCCGCTGGCCGTCGCGCCGGTGGTCAAAACGCCCTCCTGTAGATTGGCGAACAGGCCGCGCAGGCCCGCGAAGGGGCCGTTCCCTTCCGCCGCCCGGGCCGAGGCCTCCACGATCCGACCCGACTGCGAGGCGATCAGCTTGCCCGGCAGGGCGTACAGCGAGGTGAAGAGGGCGTACTGGGTGGCCGTAAAGCCGATCGAGGTCAGGCTGGACATATAGGCGATCAGGGCCGTCCCGGCGTAGCCGCCAGAGACGTTGTCGACGCCGATGGCCACCGTCAGGGCCGACAGACTGTGCCCCTGGGTCGCCAGCCAGGCGAAGACCAGGTTGGAGACCGGGCTCATGAAGGCGCCGATGACCATGGTGCGGATCAGGCCCAGCCTCGCCACCGACCAGCCGCCGATGAAGACGCCGAGCGTCGTCATGACCACGCCGAACACCTTGCGCACCTCGGCCAGCTCGGTCTTGGTGAAGCCCAGGTCGATATAGAAGGGCGGCATGATGTTCAGCACGAAGTCGGCCAGGCGATAGACGCAGATCAGGGCCAGGATCAGGGTCGCGACGCCGGCGAACCGCTTGTAGAAGTCGGCCACCGGCTGGCCGAAGGATCCGGCCAGATAGGCGCCGGGGCGGGTCTTCAGTCCCGGCAGAGGCCAGCAGGCCAGAACCATGACGCCCAGGCCCAGGAAGACCGAGACGAACTGCAGATAGACGCCTTCGGGCTTGGCCGACAACGCCGCCTTCACCGCAGCCTGGCCCTCCGCCCCCAGGCCGAAGAGACCGAACAGGGCGTTCAGCGGCGCGGACTGGCCTGTCAGGCCCGAGCCGAGGAACATGGCGGCGACGCCGATGATCGCCAGACGGGCGACCCACTCCAGCACCTCCAGCCTAGGCCGCGACGGCACGTCGCCGACGGGGATGGGGCGGATCGAATGGGCCTTTTCGCGGGGCGCGAACAGGACGCCGGCGATCCCAAGACCCATCAGGGCCGCCATGACGGCGTAGGACAGGTTCCAGTTGTAGAGATCGGCCAGGATCAGGGGGACGGCGCCCGCGACGATCATGGCGACGCGGTAGCCCATCTGGTAGGCGGCGGCCATGGCGCCGTGGCGGCTGTCGTCGGCCGCCTCGATCCGCCAGGCGTCGATGACGATGTCCTGGGTGGCGCCGAAGAAGCCGACCAGGGCGGCGAAACCGGCGACGGCGATCAGGGCGTTCGCGGGATTCAGCGTTGAGATGGACCATAGGCCGAAGATGATCACCCCCTGCGTCACCAGCATCCAGGCCCGGCGGTGCCCCAGCAGGGGCGTCAGCAGGGGAATGGCTGTCCGGTCGATCAGCGGCGCCCAGACGAACTTCAGCGAATAGGACAGGGTCGCCAGGGCGAAGAAGCCGATCACCTCCAGCGTCAGGCCGCTTTCCCGCAGCCAGGTTGTCAGGGTGTCGAAGATCAGCAGATTGGGCAGACCGGCCGAGAACCCCAGCAGCAGCATGATGAAGACGCGCCGCTCGCCATAGACGGCCAGGCCGCCGAAACGGCTTGCGGGTTCGGCGGGGGTGGTCTGGTCGGTCATGCACGGCTCCGGCGGCGGCCGGAGACGGACGCCGTTAACTCAGCCGACCTTGGCGTGGATGTCGCGCTTCGTCCAGCGGGTCAGGGCGGCGCGCAGGGCCTCGGCGTCCAGCGGCTTGACCAGATGGTCGTCCATCCCCGCCTCCAGGCACAGGCGGCGGTCTTCGGCGAAGGCGTTGGCGGTCAGGGCCAGTATGGGGGTGGCGTCGCCCGCAGCACGGATGGCGCGGGCGGCGGCGGGGCCGTCCATGCCCGGCATCCGCATGTCCATGAAGACCAGATCATAACGGGCGCGGGCCAGGGCGGCGACGGCCTCCTGACCGCGGGCGGCGGTTTCGACGATGCAGCCCTCGCGCTGCAACAGGGTGCGGGCCAGCAGGGCGCCGACCGGATTGTCCTCGGCCAGCAGGACCCGCGTCCCGGCGAAGCGGGCAGGGACGACCCGGTCGTCCTCAGCCGCCGGAGAGGCGGCGCCGGCCTCGCGCATGGGATCGTCCTGGGCCGCGACGGCCAGCACCCGTTCGGCGAGGGAGGCGCGGCGCAGAGGCTTGATCAGATAGCCGTGGAAGCCCTGGGCGCGGTAGCGCGCGATCAGATCGCGCTCGGACGGTTTCAGCAGGATCACGCCCCGGCCGTCCGATGGCGGAAGCGCCAAGTCGCCGGACAAGGCGCCGACGTGATCGACCAGAACGACCGGCGCCGATGCGGCGAACCGCCCACCGGACGCCTCGATCTGGGCGATGGCGGCGGCCTGGACGAAGGGGTTGGGCGAGCGGACGGCGACGGTCAGGCCCGCCAGAGGCTGGCCTCGCGTACCGGGAACGACATCGAAGGCGGCCTCGAAACAGAAGCGGGCGCCGCCGCCCGGGCGGTCTGCGACCTGGACAGACCCGCCCATGGCCCGCGCCAGTTTCCGGACAACCGCCAGCCCCAGGCCCGCCCCGTCATGTCGCACGGCGTCGGAAACGTCGGCGTGGCCGAACTCTTCGAAGATGCGCGTGTGGGCTTCGTGCGGCACGCCGGGGCCCGTGTCATCGACGATGAAGGCCAGGTGCGCCGCCCCGCCGGCGCCGTTTCGCCGTTCGACCGCGATGTAGACGCCGCCGGTCTCGGTGAACTTGACCGCATTGCCGGCCAGGTTGAACAGAACCTGCTTCAGCCGGCCCTCGTCGGCCCTGATGTCGGGCACGTCGGCGCCGACGGACCAGACGATCTCCAGCCCCTTGTCATGGGCGCGCGGACTCAGCAGTTCGGCGACGCTGCGGACCAGGGGTTCCACATCGACCGGCGCCAGGTCGAACTCCAGCGCCCCGGCCTCAAGCCGCGCATAGTCCAGAAGGTCGTTGACCAGTCCCAAAAGGTGTTCGGCCGACTGGCGGGCGTTCTCGGCATAGGCGCGCTGGGCGCCGTCCAATCGGGTCCGCTGCAACAGATGGATCATGCCCAGCACCCCGTTCAGGGGGGTGCGCATCTCGTGACTCATCAGGCGCAGGAACTGCTGGGCCGGATCGGCCGTCGCCGCCGAGCCTTCGGTTCGTTTCGTCGCCGCCCGCCGCGCCATGGTCTGTTCCGTCTCTGCGAGGGGACGACGTCTAAGCCGAGCGGAGTTAAGGACGCTTCAAGAGGCCCTGGATCAATCGTGGATGAAGGCCGCCCGACCGGCGGCCTCGGCCAGGCTGGAGCGGGCGGCGACGCGGCGGTCGAAATCGGCCTCGGCGCCGACCGTGTTGCGGCGATAGATCAGGGCCTCGGCGACATGGCGGCGCAAGACCCCGTCGCAGCCGTCCAGGTCGGCGATGGTGCGGGCCAGCCTGAGGGTGCGGGTCCAGCCCCGCGCCGTCAGCCCCCCGGCCTCGCCCGCCCGCATCAGCAGCATCCGCCCCGCCTCGTCCGGCGTGGCGAACCGGTCCAGCGCCTCGCCGGAGGCCCGGGCGTTCAGCCCCTGGGCGGGATCCAGGCCTGCGGCCCGCACCCGGTCTTCCTGCAGGGCGCGTGCAGCGGCGACGCGCGCCTTGGCCTCGGCCGTGCCCTCGGACGGGGGCGGCAGGATCATGTCGGCGGCGGTGACGGGCGGCGTCTCGACCGTCAGGTCGATCCGGTCGAACATCGGGCCGGACACCCGGTTCTGATAATCCCGCTGGCAGCGGGGCGCCTTGCCGCAGGCGCCGCGCCCGGCCCCGCCCATGCCGCAGCGACAGGGGTTCATCGCCGCCACCAGCTGGAACCGAGCCGGATAGCGGATATGGGCGTTGGCGCGGGCCACGACGATCTCGCCCGTCTCCAGGGGCGCCCGCAGCGAGTCCAGGGCCTGGGCGCTGTATTCGGGCAGTTCATCCAGGAAGAGGACGCCGTTATGGGCCAGCGACGCCTCGCCCGGCTTGGCCCGCAGACCCCCGCCGGTCAAGGCCGCCATCGAGGCTGAATGGTGCGGGCTGCGGAAGGGACGGTCCCTTGTCAGGGCGCCCCGCTCGATCAGGCCGGCGACCGACCAGACCATGGAGGTCTCCAGCAGCTCCTGCGAGGTCAAGGGCGGCAACAGGCCGGGCAGGCGCTGGGCCATCATCGACTTGCCCGATCCGGGCGGGCCGATGAACAGCAGATTGTGGCCCCCGGCGGCCGCGATCTCCAGCGCCCGCTTGGCGCCTTCCTGACCCTTGACCTCGCGCAGGTCTGGCACGGCCTTGCCGCCGGCCAGGGGGCCGGGCTCAGGCGCGCGCAGCACCTGGCTTCCCTTGAAATGATTGATCAGGGCGATCAGGGACCGCGGCGCCAGAATACGCGCCCCGCCGGCCCAGGCGGCTTCCGGCCCCGTTGATTCCGGGCAGATCAGGCCCAGGCCCAGAGCGTCGGCGGCCACGGCGGCCGGCAGGGCGCCGCCGACCCTGGCGATCTGCCCGTCCAGCCCCAGCTCGCCGATGGCGGCCCAGCCGTCCAGGGCGTCCGGCCCGATCACCCCCATGGCCGCCATCAGGGCCAGGGCGATGGGCAGGTCGAAATGGCTGCCTTCTTTTGGCAGGTCGGCGGGGGCCAGATTGGCGATGATTCGCCGTGAGGGCAGGGCCAGACCGATCCCGGCGAAGGCGCCGCGCACCCGCTCGCGGCTTTCAGCCACCGCCTTGTCCGGCAGGCCGACGATGTTGAACACCGTCTGCTGATCCTGGCCGACCAGCTGGACCTCGACGTCCACACGCCGCGCCTCGACCCCGTCAAAGGCGACCGTAACGACTCGCGCGACCATGGCTCCGTCCCCCCTTGGAGCGAGGAACGAACCATGAACTGAACTCTAATTCAAGTGGCGATTACGCAACCTGTGCGGCGCGTTTCGCTTCTATGACCTCCCACATCCGCGCCGTGGCGTCGACGCCGGTGAAGGTCTTCAGCTGCTGGGCCCCCGTGGGAGAGGTGACGTTGATCTCGGTCAGCCAGTCGCCGATCACGTCTATGCCGACGAAGATCAGGCCGCGTTCCTTCAGGGTCGGACCAACGGCGGCGCAGATTTCGAGATCGCGCGGCGTCAGCTCGACCGGCGCGGCCGTGCCTCCGACCCGCAGGTTGGACCGGACCTGGTCCTTGGCGGGAATTCGGTTGATGGCGCCCACCGGCTCGCCGTCCACCAGCAGAATCCGCTTGTCGCCCTTGGACACGGCGGGAATGAATTTCTGGATCACCAGAGGATCGCGCGATCCCATGGCGTGGATTTCGATCAGAGCATCCAGATTGGGATCATCCGCCTTCAGCCGGACCACGCCCGAGCCTGCGGCCCCATGCAGGGGCTTCAGCACCACCTCGCCGTGGCGCCGGTGGAAGTCGCCCAGCTGGACGGGGTCGGAACTGATCAGGGTCGGCGGGGTCAGGTCGGGGAAGCGTGTCACGAGCAGCTTCTCCGGCGCCGAACGCACCTCGGCCGGATCGTTGACCACCAGGGTCGAAGGGTGGATCGTTTCCAGGAGATAGGTGGCCGTCACATAGGCCATGTCGAACGGCGGGTCCTGACGCATCAGAACCACGTCGACGTCCTGTCCCAGATCCAGCCGAACGGGGTCGCCGAAATCGACATGATCGCCGGCCTTGCGACGAACGGCGACCGGACGGGCGCGGCAGTAGAGCCGACCCTCCTCAAGGGCCAGGGTGCGGAAATCATAGACCCACAGCCGGTGCCCCCGCGCCTGGGCCGTTTCGGCCATCAGAAAGGTGGTGTCGGACTCAATATTGACGGCCTCGATCGGGTCCATCTGGATGGCGACTTTGAGGGTCATGGTGTCTGGGGCCTATCGCGCCTTGCGCTGCTTGGGCCCGATCGGCGCGAGGCGCCCGAGCCGTGGGTTCGTCTTCGTCTGCTGCGGTTCAGTCCAGCGGCCTGGCTTCTTCGGCCAGCATGATCGGCACGCCTTCCCGGATCGGATAGGCCAGTTTGGCGCCCGGCGAGATCAGTTCGCCGGCCTCGCGGTCATAGGTCAGGCGGCCCCGCGTCACCGGACAGACCAGCACCTCGAGCAGGCGGGGGTCGACGGAAACCGGCGTCTGGAAGGCGTCGCTCATGAGGGCTCCTGTCGTCTGCGAAAACCAGGTCGGAAAGGCTGTTTAGGGTCACGGCGTGCTTTGCGCCATATGGGCGGGCCTTATTGGATCGACGATGCGGCGTCGTCGCCCCCGTCGGCGGCGTCGATCCGCAACAGGGCGGTCAGGGCCTCGGCGCGCGACATCAGGCTCATCGACTCCAGCAGGGCCTGTTTTTCGGCGGGTTCGAACGGCAGGGCCATGGCCAGGCTGTTGACCAGGGCCTCCATAGGCGCGGTCTCGGCCGTGTCCCAGTCGATTTCCAGGGCGCGGTGAGCCATGTAGTCCCGCAAGGCGTCCAGAAAGGCGTGGCGGTCGAAATCCGGCTCCTCAGGCGGGGGCGCCAGATCGTCCTCATAGGCGTCGAACGCCGCCCGCACCTGTCGATACGGCGTCTTGGTCGGCAGTTCGGCCGCGACGCGGAACCGCGACACGCCCGTCAGGGTGATCAGATAGCGCCCGTCCGACGTCTCGGCGAAGCCGGTGATCCGTCCCGCGCAGCCGACCGAAGACAGGCCGGGCAGGGCCGGCGTCCCGCCCTTGGGCTGGATCAGGCCGATGATCCGGTCGCCCGCCATGGCGTCGTCCACCATGTTCAGATAGCGCGGCTCGAAGATGTTCAGCGGCAGCTGTCCGCGGGGCAGCAGGATGGCGCCGCCCAGCGGAAACACCGGAATGACCTGGGGCAGGTCCAAAGCGCGCACATAGCCCTGGGGCATGGAAGGGTCCGCCCTAGGAGAAGAGGATGGAGGACAGGCGGCGCCGCCCGTCCTTGGAGACGTCCGACCCCAGGCCGGCCGCCTCGAAGATGACCAGAAGCTGTTTGCGCGCGGCCTGATCGTTCCATTCGCGATCGGCCTGGACGATGGACAGAAGATTGTCGATCGCCCCCTTGAAGTCGCCGGCCGCGCTCAGGGCTTCGGCCAGGTCGAAGCGCGCCTGATGATCGTTCGGATCGGCCGCGACCTTGGCTTCCAGCTCGGCCGATGCGCCGGCGGGCGCCTTGGCCGCCAGGGCCAGCTGGGCCCGCACGCTCTGAACCGCCGGTTCCTTGGACTCGGCCGGCGCCATGGCGATGGTCTGGGTCGCCTGTTCGACGTCGCCGCCCGCCATATAGACACGCGCCAGGCCGGCGATGGCCTTTTCATTCTCCGGCTCGATCGACAAGACGTGGGCGAAGGCCTGGGCCGCGCCGCCGAAGTCGTTCAGGCCCAGCGATTCTTCACCCAGCTCCAGCAGTTGAGCGATCTCGGCGGACCCGCCCTGGCCGCCGGTCAGCTTGTCGATGAAGGCCTTGATCTGGCTCTCCGGAATAGCGCCCTGGAAGCCGTCCACCGGCTGGCCGTTGACGAAGGCGTAGACGGTCGGGATCGACTGCACGCGCAGCTGGCCCGCATAGGCCGGGTTGGCGTCGACGTCGATCTTGACCATCTTGACCGCCCCCTTGGCGGCGCGCACGGCCTTCTCCAGCGCCGGCCCCAGGGTCCGGCAGGGGCCGCACCAGGTGGCCCAGAAGTCGACGATCACCGGCTGGGTCTTCGACGCCTCGATCACGTCCTTCATGAAGGAGGCGTCCGTGCCTTCCTTGATCAGGTCGCCGGAAGGGCGCGGGTCCAGGGTCGGGTCGGCGAAGGTCATGGGGAAGTCCGTGTATCGAAGAGCCTTAGAACCCCAGATGGTCGCCTTACCGGCCCAACACAACTCCCCAGGCGGTGCGAGCATGGCGCGATCGAGAAAGAACGTCGAAATCTTTTGACGGCCGGGCGGCAAGCCCCTTCTATGACTGCTGCAAGACACGCCGGGGCTGGCGTGTCGTCGGGAGAGGGATCTGATGATCAGACATCATCTGCGGGGCGTCGGCCTCGCGGCCTTGGCGTGCGCCTTGGGCCTGTCGGCCTGCGCCACGACGGAGCCGGACCAGGGCGGGACCGCCCCGGCCAAGGACAGGAGCCTGGCGGCCGGGCTGGACCCGGCGACGAGGTCGGACCCCTATCCTTCGACCTATCAACCGTTGCCGCGCGAGAATTTCGCCGTGGTCGGGGCTACGGTCCTGACCGGGACGGACCGCAAGATCGAAAACGGCGTGGTCGTGGTCACCGACGGCAAGATCGCCGCCGTCGGCGACGCCTCGACCCCCGTCCCTGCGGGCTATCGGCTGATCGAGGCGCGCGGCCGCTATGTCACGCCGGGGATCATCGACGTCCACAGCCACCTGGGCGTCTATCCGTCCCCCGGGGTCCAGGGCATGAGCGACGGCAATGAGGCGACCAGCCCGAACACCGCCCAGGTCTGGGCCGAACATTCGCTTTGGCCCCAGGATCCGGGCTTCAACACCGCCCGCGCCGGCGGGGTGACCACGCTCCACATCCTGCCCGGCTCGGCCAATCTGTTCGGCGGCCGGGGCGTCACCATCCGCAATACGCCCTCCATCACCATGCAGGGCATGAAGTTTCCGCAAGCCCCCTATACGCTCAAGATGGCTTGCGGCGAGAACCCGTCGCGGGTCTATGGCGGCCGCAACCAGAGCCCGGCGACCGGCATGGGCAATATGGCCGGCTATCGCGCCGCCTTCATCGCCGCGCGCGAATACAAGGCCAAGTGGGACAAGTGGCAGGCGGATCACGAGGGTTCTCCCCCGACCCGTAACCTGCAGAACGAGACCCTGGCCGGGGTGCTGGACGGCTCGATCCTGATCCAGAACCACTGCTACCGCGCCGACGAAATGGCGCTGATGATGGATATGGCCAAGGAGTTCGGCTACCGCATCACCACCTTCCACCACGCCACCGAGGCCTATAAGCTGGCCCCCCAACTGGCCCAGAACGGCATCTGCGCCGCCATGTGGACCGGCTGGTGGGGCTTCAAGATGGAGGCGCTCGACGCCATCGAGGAGAACGCCGCCCTGGTGGACGCGCCCGAAGGCTCCTGCGCCGTCATCCATTCCGACGACGCCGAACTGACTCAACGGTTGAATCAGGAGGCCGCCGCCGCCCTGTCGGCCGGTCGCCGCGCCGGCCTGAACATTTCGGAAGAACACGCCATCAGCTGGATCACCTCCAACGCCGCCCGGGCCATCGGCGTCGCCGACCAGACCGGCTCGCTGGAGGCCGGCAAGCGCGCCGACGTGGTGATCTGGAGCGCCGATCCCTTTTCGATCTACGCCCGTGCGGATCAGGTCTTCATCGACGGCGCCCTGACCTTCGACCGGACTGACCCCGCCTATCAGCCGACCAGCGATTTCGAGCTGGGCCAGCCGGGCTATGGCCTGACCGCCGCCAACGTCGCCGAAGGAGCCCGCTGATGCGTCTGCCCCACATCCTTGCGGCCGCTGTGGCCGCCCTGTCTGTCGCCGCGCCTGCGGTCGCCCAGGACACTGTGGCCATCACGGGCGGCCGGGTTCTGACCGGAACCTCCGTCATCGAGCGCGGCACGGTGGTGATCCGCGACGGCAAGATCGTCTCGGTCGGAACGGGCGCCGCCCCTGCCGGCGCCCGCGTCATCGACGCGACCGGCAAGACGGTCGCCCCTGGCTTCGTCGCCGTCGATTCCGGTCTGGCCGGGACCGAGGTGGGCTCGGTCGGCGGCACCAATGAGCTGCGCAATGCGTCCAACACCCTCAGCGCCGCCTTCGACATCTCCTATGGCCTGGACCCCTGGTCCTTCACCCTGCCGGTGGCGCGTCTGGGCGGCATCACCCGCGCCGTGGTCGTGCCCCAACACCCCGGCTCGTCCGGCGGCCATGTCCATGAGGACGAGACGGCCGGCGCCGGCGACGGCGGCTATCAGACGCCGGGCCTGTTCGCGGGCCAGGCGGCGGTCATCGACCTGGGCCCAGACTTGATAAACGGCGATGCGAACATTCTGGTCAAGCCGCGCGTGGCCATGGTCGCCCCCTTCGGCGAGGCCGGGGCCGACATCGCCGGCGGCGCGCGCGGCGCCCAGTTCGTCCTGTTCAAGGAGACGATGGCCGAGGTCCGCCTCTACGCCCGCAACAAGTCGGCCTATGAGCGGGCGGGCCTGCGCGACCTCAGCCTGTCGCGCGCGGACCTGGAGGCCCTGATCCCGGTCGCTGACGGCTCCATGCCCCTGATCGTCACCGTCCACCGGGCGTCGGACATCCAGCAGGTGCTGCGTCTGGCGCGCGAGGAAGGGATCAGGCTGATCCTGGACGGCGCCGAGGAAGGCTGGCTGGTCGCCGGCGAGATCGCTGCGGCCGGCGTGCCGGTGCTGCTGAACCCCATCTCCAACCTGCCCAGCGACTTCGAGATGCGGGCGGCGCGGATGGAGAATGCGGCGGCCCTGAACGCGGCGGGCGTGGTCATCGCCATCAAGGGCAATGAGGGTTCGACCCACCGCGCCCGCGAGGCTCGCTACAACGCCGGCAACGCCGTCTCCCACGGCCTGCCCTACGGCGCCGCCATCGCCGCCCTGACGGTCAATCCGGCGAAGATCTTCGGCATGGGCGGACAGTTCGGCCAGATCGCGCCGGGCGCCGCCGCCGACGTCGTGGTCTGGTCCGGCGACCCGCTGGAGCCGCTCAGCCAGCCTTCGGCCGTCTTCATCGACGGGGTCGAGCAACCGTTGACCAGCCGCGCCCTGCTGCTGCGCGACCGTTATCGTCAACAGACGCCGATGCCGCCGGCCTATCGCAACTGACGGCCTTTCAGGTCTGAACGGAAGGGTGGGATCGCAGGGTTCCGCCCTTTTTCGTTTTGGCCTAGCGGGCCAGAAACCGCAGGGCCGCGCGCGCCAGCCGGCCCGCCGCCCCGCCCCACGGCGGCCCCAGCCGTTCGAAGGCGTTGACCGGCCCCACGTCATAGACCGCCCGCGCATGGCTGAAGCGCTTGAAGCCCTCAGGCCCATGATAGGCGCCCAGGCCGCTGGGGCCGACCCCGCCGAACGGCAGGTCGTTCTGGGCGATATGAAGCATGGTCCCGTTCAGGGTCACGCCGCCCGACAGGCCGGAACCCAGGATCCGGTCGCGCGTCCGGGCCTGGTTGGTGAAGCCGTACAGGGCCAGGGGCCGGGGCCGGGCGGCCACGAAGGCCAGGGCTTCATCCAGGCTGTCGTATCCGACCACCGGCAGGACCGGGCCGAAGATCTCCTCCTGCATCAGCAGGCCGTCGGTCGGCGGGTTCAGCACCAGGGTCGGGGCGATCTTGCCGTTGTTCCCGTCGCCCGCATCCGGGTGCTCCAGCACCTCGGCCCCCGCCGCCCGCGCCGCCGCCACCGCCTCGCGCAGCCGGGCCCGGTGGCGTTCGCTGATCACCCCGCTGTAGTCGGGATTGTCCTGAAGGGTCGGATAGGCCCGCCGCGCCTGATCCAGCACCGCCTCGGCGAAGGCCCGGACCTGACCGGCCGGGACCAGGGCGTAGTCGGGGGCGATACAGGTCTGGCCCGCATTCAGGAACTTGCCGAAGGCGATCGACCGCGCCACCTTGTCCAGCGGATAGTCGGGCGCCACCACGGCCGGCGACTTGCCGCCCAGCTCCAGCGTCACCGGGGTCAGATTCTCCGACGCCGCTCGCATCACCTCGCGCCCCACCCGCGTCGAACCGGTGAAGACCAGATGGTCGAAGGCCAGGCGCGAAAAGGCCTGGGCTGTATCGACGCCGCCGTTGACCACGGTCAGCACCGCCGGATCGAACCGTTCGGCCACGGCGGCTTCCAGCAGGGCGCCGAAGGCGGGCGTCAGCTCGGACGGCTTGATCATCACTCG
The DNA here is from genome assembly GCF_009394735.1 of Brevundimonas sp. Bb-A. Taxonomy (NCBI): domain Bacteria; kingdom Pseudomonadati; phylum Pseudomonadota; class Alphaproteobacteria; order Caulobacterales; family Caulobacteraceae; genus Brevundimonas; species Brevundimonas sp. Bb-A. The sequence continues at coordinate 737,713 of NZ_CP045456.1, forward strand.
GTTGCCCGCCGCCAGGGCGTCGATCGTCGGCCCCAGCGCCAGCAGCAGCGGATAGTTCCACGGCGCGATCACCCCGACCACGCCGAGCGGCTCATGCCGGATCCAGGCCCGCGACGGCTGGAACATCAGGTCCACCGACCGCCGCTCGTCGCGCATCCACCGCCCCAGACGGGCGCGCGCATGGTCCAGGCTGCGGATCAGGGGCGTGACCTCCAGCAGCCCCGTCTCCATCGCCGACCGCGCCCCGAAATCCGCATCTATGGCCCGCGCAAAGGCCTCGCGCCGCTCCAGCACCAGGGCCTTCAGCGTCTCCAGCCGCCCGCGCCGCTCCTGGGCCGACGCAGCCCCCTCCGCCCGCGAGGCCGCGTGCTGAAGCCCGAACCGGTCCGAGAGCTGAGCCTGGGTCATCCTGTTCCGATCCTTCGCACCAATTTTTCTCGTATAATCAAAATCATTGCCAGATAACCCCGGCTTATCTAGGGTTGTCGAACCATCGGAGGCAGACGCCGGGCATGACCAGATCCATCGCGGTGACCAGCGAGCGCCTGGGGCGGATCGTTGAGGAGGCCGCGAGCGAGGTCTATGTCTTCGGCGTAGAGGACTTCTATTTTCGACTCGTCAACAAGGGCGCCCGGGAAAACCTGGGCTACAACGCGGACGAACTGTCCCGCCTGACGCCCTGGGATCTGAAGCCCCGCATCCGTCGCGACGACTTCCTGGCTCTGATCCGGCCGCTCCTCGCCGGCGAAGTCGATCGGCTCGACTTCGACACCGTCCATCGGCGCAAGGACGGGTCCGAATACGACGTCTCCGTCAAGCTCCAGCTGTTCGACGACGGCGACGACCCGGTCTTCTACGCCGCCATCCAGGACACAACCCAGTACCGGCGGGTGGAGCAGCAGCTGCGCGACACGGCCCAGCGGCTGGACGTCATCCTCGACAATACCACCATGGCGGTCTTCCTAATGGACGACCGGCAGCACTGCGTCTTCATGAACCGGGCGGCGGAAAAACTGACCGGCTACGCCTTCGAGGAGACCACCGGGCGACCGCTGCACGACGTCATCCACCATACCCGTCCGGACGGATCCCACTTCCCCCTGTCCGAATGCGCCATCGACCGCGCCTTCCCCGATCGGGCCGGCGTCCAGGGGGAAGAGGTCTTCGTCCACAAGGACGGCGGCTTCTATCCCGTCGCCTTCACCGCCAGCCCCATCCATGGCGAGGGCGCCCAGGTGATCGGGACCGTGATCGAGGCCCGCGACATCAGCGAGGAAAAGCGCAACGCCGAGGTCCGCGCCCTGCTGATGCACGAGGTGGACCACCGGGCGCGCAATCTTCTGGCCATCGTCCAGTCCCTGGTGCGCCTGACCCGCGCCGACGAATTGGAAAACTACAAGTCGATCCTGGCCGGGCGGATCGGCGCCCTGGCCCGCGCCCAGACCTCCCTGGCCAGCCGGCGCTGGGAGGGCGGGCGGCTGGAGGACGTCGTCTGGGAAGAACTGGACGCCCTGTGTCCGAAAGAGGCGGTGGAGGTCGAGGGTCCGCCGGTCGATCTGTCCCCCGAACAGGTGCAGCCCCTCAGCATGCTGCTGCATGAGCTCGCCACCAACGCCAGCAAATATGGAGCCTGCAGCCGCAGCGGCGGTCGCATCTGCGTGGACTGGGCGATCAAGGACGGTCAGGCGACCCTGAGATGGCGCGAGGTTGGCGGCCCGCCCGTCAGTGCGCCGACGCGCCAGGGTTTCGGCTCTTCGCTGCAAACCAATATGGCCCGGCAACTGGGCGGCGCCTTGAGCCGCAACTGGGCGAGTGAAGGATTGGAGGTGGAGATCGTCTTCCCTCTGGAGCCCCCGTCGCCGATCGCATGAGGGAGGGTGTGGCGCCCCACCCCCGTCCGCGCTAGGTCAGGCCCATGCCGACCGCCCTCTACATCGACGCCGACGCCTGCCCGGTGAAGGAGGAGGTCTATCGCGTGGCGCGGCGCTATGGGCTGAAGACCTATGTGGTCTCCAACGGCTGGATGCAGGTGCCGCGCGAGGCCCTGATCGAACAGGTGGTGGTGGACGCAGGCCCCGACGTGGCCGACGACTGGATCGCCGAACGGGCGGGTGTGGGCGATGTGGTGATCACGGCCGACATTCCCCTGGCCGACCGCTGCCTGAAGGCTGGGGCCCAGGCGCTGAAATCGAACGGCCAGGCCTTCACCCCGGACTCCATCGGCTCGGCCCTGGCCGGGCGGATGGTGGGCGAGCATCTGCGGTCGATGGGGGTGGCCACCTCCGGCCCGCCGCCCTTCTCGGCCGCCGACCGGTCGCGCTTCCTCCAGGCCCTGGACCAGGCCGTGGTCAAGGCGCGCAAGGCCGCTCCATGAGCACCGTCATTCCCGAGGAGGAGCTGGAGTTCCGCTTCTATCGCGCCGGCGGCCCCGGCGGGCAGAACGTCAACAAGGTCTCGACCGCCGTCCAGATGCGGTTCGACGTGAAGAACTCCCCCAGCCTGACCGAACCGGTCAAGGCGCGGCTGATGAAACTGGCCGGCAGTCGGCTGACGCTCGACGGGGTGATCCTGATCAACGCCGTCCGTTTCCGCACCCAGGAGCGCAACCGCGCCGATGCGATCCAACGGCTGCAGGCCCTGGTGGACGAGGCCTCGATCAAGCCGGTCTTCCGCGTCCCGACCCGGCCCACCAGGGCGTCGAAGGAGCGCCGGCTGAAGGCCAAGACCAGCCGCGCCTCGATCAAGTCGGGGCGGGGCCGACCGTCGCTCGACTAGGCTCGGATCACTCTTCGACCGGGCGGAAACGCAGGCCCGCGATCCGATCTTCGGGATCGAACAGGATCATCCATTCGGTCACCTTGTTGTCGAAAGTAATGCGGAACAACTGGGCGTCGCCTTCGGCCGCCACGAAATCGACGGAGCGGACCTCCCCGAAGCTCTTGATCAGGGGGATCAGCTGGGGCGCCAGCTGGCGCATGCGCCCGCCCAGGTCGGGGGTGAAGACGGCGTAGTTGAAACCGGCGCCTTGGGCCGAGGCGATGACGTTGCGCAGCGCTTCTTCCGCACGAGCGATGTCGGGCGCCTGGGCTTGGGTCTGAGGTTCGGCTTGGGCCTGGGTGGGCGTTTGAACGGGGGGGACCTGGGCCGCCGGGGCTGCGCCGTCGAAGGTGTTGGCCACGGCGCCGGCCGCGACCTGGCTGAGGGCGGCGTGCGGCGCGGCGACAGCGGTCAATGCCAGGGCCACGATCAGGATGGTCTTCATGCGAAGGCTCCGGTCAGTGCAGATAGGGCCAGAGCGAAAGGCCCAGGGCCGTCAGGGCCGCGACGACCGCGACCGTCAATGAAGCCGCGACCCAAGCCGGAGTTCTCGGCTTTTCGATGACCATCGCCGTCGGGGCGGGCGGATCCTGGATCAGGCGCGAAAGGGCCCGCGCCGCCGCGATCACCTCGTTCAGGGCGTCGCGCGCCTGGGCCTGGGGCCCCAGTTCGCGGCGGATCCAGCGTTCGACCACCGGCTGGGCGGCCTTCCACAGGTCGTGGTCGGGCTGGAGCCGGCGCGCCACCCCCTCGACCGAGACCATGGTCTTTTGCAGCAGGATCAGTTCGGGCCTCAGCCGCATGTCGAACAGGGCGGTGATCTCGAACAGCTGGCCCAGCAGTCGGCCCATCGACACCTGGCTGGCGGCGCGGCCGATCACCGGCTCGCCCACGGCGCGCAGGGCCTGGGCGAAGGTCTCGACTGAATGGTGCGGCGGCACATAGCCGGCCTCGAAATGGACCCGGGCGATCCGGTCGTAATCCCGGCTGATGAAGCCCCACAGGATCTCGGCCAGATAGCGCCGCTCGGCCGGACCCAGTCGCCCGACGATGCCGAAATCGATGGCCGTCAGATGGGCCGGGGCGCTGGCGAACAGATTGCCCTCGTGCAGGTCAGCGTGGAAAACCCCGTGATCCAGGGCCTGAACCAGGAAGGCGCGCACCACATTGTCGGCCAGGAGGTCGGTGTCCAGCCCCGGCAGCTCGGCCAGGGCCGGGTCGGTCATGGGCAGACCTTGCGCCCATTCCAGGGTCAACACCCGCTTGCCGACCCCGTCCCAGACGACGGCTGGGGCGGACATATAGCCGTCCTTGGCCAGGACGTCGGCCATTTCGCTGGCCGCCGCCGCCTCCAGCCGCATGTCCAACTCCAGCTCCAACGAATTGGCGATGGTCTCGACGAAGGCCTGGGGCTCCAGCCGCCGCGACAGGGGAACCAGCCGGTACACCAGGGCGGCGCCGAGCCGCATGGCGTCCAGACCGTCGGCGACGCGCCGCTCGACCCCCGGCCGCAGCACCTTGACCGCCACGGCCCGACCGTCGGCCAGGGTGGCCCGGTGCGCCTGGGCCAGGGAGGCGGCGGCGACCGGCGGACTCAGGTCGATGAACAGGCTCTCGACCGACCGACCGAGGGATTTCTCGATCTCGCGCCGCGCCTCTTCCAGCGAAAAGGGCGGCAGGGCGTCCTTCAGCCGGCCCAGGTCGCGGGCGAACTGGATGCCGAAGATGTCGGCCCGCGTGGCCAGAACCTGGCCCAGCTTGATCGCCACCGGCCCCAGATGCTCGAAGGCCTTGCCCAGCCTCTGGCCCGGCCGCCCCTCGCGCCCGTCGCGGCCCGACAGCATCTGCACGAACCGGGCGAAGGGCCGGGTCCAGACCGGCAGAAGGGGGGTGACCTCGCGCGGGATCAGGGCGTCGTGGCGCGCCAGCACCCACAGCCAGCCGACCAGGCGCAGAAAGGCGGCCACGGGGTTGCGCACCGCCACGGCGGCGGGCGGCGGCGGAGCCGTGCGATAGATCCGGCCGGTCAGATCGCCCACCCGTGGTGGATGGCGGCGATCCCGCCCGACAGATTGGTCACCGACACCCGCTTGAAGCCGGCGTCCTCGATCAGGGCCTTGAAGGCCGCCTGGTCGGGGAAGCGGCGGATGCTCTCGACCAGATACTGATAGCTGTCGCGATCCTTGGCCACCCAGCCGCCGATGCGCGGAATGGCGTGGAAGGACCAGGCGTCATAGAGCTTGCGCACCGGCCCCGCCGTGGGGCGCGAGAACTCCAGGCACAGGAACCGCCCGCCGGGTTTCAGCACCCGCCGCGCCTCGGCCAGGGCCTTGTCGATATGGGCCACGTTGCGGATGCCGAAACTGATCGAATAGGCGTCGACCGATGCGTCCGGCAGGGGCAGGTTCATCGCGTCCCCGACCGACCAGCTCATCTCCGGCTCGCCGCCCTTGGCCACGCCCGCCAGGATCATCTCGGCGTTATAGTCCAGCACGATGACCGAGGCGTCCGTCCCGCCGCGACGCTCCTGGGCCGCGCGCGCCATCTTGGAATAGCGCCGCGCCATGTCGCCGGTGCCGCCGGCCACGTCCAGGATGGTCTCGCCGGGGCGCGGGTTCAGCTTGGCGGCGGCGATGTCCTTCCACACCCGATGGACGCCGACGCTCATCAGATCGTTCATCACATCGTAGTTTGAGGCGACGGAGTCGAAGACCCCGCGCACCATCTTCACCTTTTCGCGCGCGTCGACGTCGCGGAAACCGAAGGAGGAACGGTCGCCCGACGAATGCGGGCCGTGGGAGGAGGCGTCGGTCATAATCGGGGGTCTAGCGCGTCACGAGCCGCCCGTCACGCGATCAGGCCGCCTCGGATCCGGCTTCAGGCCCGGCTTCCGGCTGGGGCAGGGCCAGATCCTTCATCACCTGGCGCATCAGGCCGTAGCAGCCGCAGGACGCCGCCTCCAGACCGTCGCGGTCCCGCACCCGCACCCAGCCGCGGCCGCGCTGGATCAGCTTCCTGTCCTCCAGCACCGTGCCCACCTCGGATACGGTGGCGCGCCGCACGCCCAGCATGCCGGCGATGTCGGCCTGGGTCAGGTCGATCCGGTCGTCCTCGGCCCGGTCGTGCAGGGTCAGCAGCCAGCGCGCCAGCCGCTCGTCCAGCCGGTGCTGGGCGTTGCAGGCGGCGACCTGCTGCACCTGGGCCATCAGGCCTTCGGTGAAGCGCGACAGGGCCTGGCGCAGGGTTTCGCTGGCGTCCAGCGCCGCGCCGAACGCCGCGGCCGAGCAGCAGGCGGCGACGCCGTCGCCCTGGGATATGGCGCGGCTGGCGGCCCGGGCGTTGAACGGGCCGCAGGTCACCCCGACCAGGCCCTCGCGGCCGATGGCGGCCGTCTCCACCGTCTTGTCGTCAGGCAGGACGGTCATCAGCGACACCACCCCCTTGATCGGGAACCAGACCTGATCGACCGCCTCGCCGGCGTCGTACAGCATCTGGCCACGCGCGACCTCGCGTTCCTCCAGATAGGGTTTGATCCGCTCGCGGTCCGCCGGATCGAGGGCGGCGATCCACAGATTGTCCATCATCCTCTTTCCTCTACATCCGACGTCAGCAGCAACGCTTTCCGTCCACGCCCAACGCCCAAGCTTGATCCCGCGTTCCGCGACCCTTTCGGGGTCATGTTGCGGCGTCGCCTGTACGCTTGCGGCGCTCTCCCGAACGCCTTACGCCTTGGAAAAAAGAGGAAGCCCCATGACCGACGTCCGCATCGAGGTCGCGAAAGCGCTCGAAACCTTGCCCGCCTGGCGCGCCGACGACGGCGACCGCCCCGCGATCGCGCGCTCACTCAGGTTCGCCGATTTCAACGCCGCCTTCGGCTTCATGACCCGCGTCGCCCTGATGGCCGACAAGATGGACCATCATCCGGAATGGTCGAACGTCTACGACCGCGTCGAGGTGCTGCTGACCACCCATGACGCCGACGGGGTGACGGACAAGGACGTCGCCCTGGCCCGGTTCATCGATCGCGCCGCCGCCGAAACGGGGGCGAACTCGTGAGCGCTCCCCACGCCCGCCCCGGCCGCGTCGCCGGCAAGACCGTCCTGATCACCGGCGCCGCCGGCGGCCTGGGCGAGGCCATGGCCTTCATGATGGCCCGCGAGGGCGCCCGCCTGGCCCTGACCGACATCGACGGCGACCGCGCCGCCGCCCTGGCCGCCCGCATCAACGCCGAAATCCCCGGCGCCGCCTTCGCCTACGCCCACGACGTGGCCGACGAAGCCCAGTGGGAACAGGTGATCGCCGCCGCCGTGGCCGACCTCGGCGGCCTGTCGGTCCTGGTCAACAACGCCGGCGTCGGCGGCCCCCTGGCCTTCGTCGAACAGGACACGGTCGACAACTGGCAACGTCAGTACGAGATCAATCTGCGCTCGATCATGCTGGGCGCCAAATACGCCATGCCGCACCTGCGCGCCGCCGCACCGGCCTCGATCATCAACATCTCGTCGATCGCCGGCCTGGTCGCCGCCCCCGGCATGGGCGCCTATAACGCCACCAAGGCCGCCGTCTGGATGTACACCAAGACCCTGGCGCTCGAGGCGGCCAAGGCCGACTGGAACGTGCGCTGCAACTCTGTCCACCCGGTCTTCATCAAGACCCCGATCCTGGATCCCTTCATCGCCATGGCCGGCGGCGACGAGGCCAAGGCCCACGAACGCCTGACCCGCGGCATTCCCCTGAAGCGGATCGGCGACCCGGACGACGTGGCGTACTGCGTCCTCTATCTCGCCTCCGACGAATCCAGGTTCGTCACAGGGTCCGAATTCAAGATCGACGGCGGCATGACCGCGCAATAGGGCCCAGGCGCCCTATGGCTTTCTTTTGGGGGCCTACCGCGCTTCGCGCTGCTTGAGGCCGTGGGCGCGCTCCGGCATTTCGCACCGGCGCCAGTTTGGAACGTATCCGCCCCTCATCTGCGTATTCGGGGATTGAGGCCGCCCGCCGCTTGCTGTAAGCGGCCTCTTCCGGCCTTCTCGCCGACCACGCACCCGTAGCTCAGCTGGATAGAGCGTTGCCCTCCGAAGGCAAAGGTCACACGTTCGAATCGTGTCGGGTGCGCCACTTCGGTTTAAAATCGAGAACTCCGCCAGCGGCGGCTTGACGCCCTCGTCGCGTGCCGAAGGTCCGGGCAAGCTCGGTCTGGGAAGCGGATCACCGGCTCTGATCTCAAGCCGATCCGATCAGGGCCCTCAGCCGATAGGCGGCGACGATCCGGGCGGTCCTGGCCTGGGCGGCGGCGGCGGCGGCGGCCGCGGCTTCGCGTTCGGCGTTCAGCAGGTCGATCTGCGGCTTCAGACCGACGCGGACCTCGTGCCGGACGCTGGTCAGGGCCTGGTCTGCGGCCGTGCTCTGTTCGTCGGAGGCCTGGGCCACCAGTTCGGCGGTGTGGATGTCCTGCCAGGCGGAGAGCACCTGTTCCTCCAGGCCCATGCGGGCGGCGCGCAGGCGGGCAAGGGCGGCGCGGACATCGGCGGCAGTCTCGGCGATCCTGCCCGACGTCAGGCCGCCGCTGAACAGGGTCCAGCGTCCACGGATCCCCACGGTCGCGCTGTCGGCGCGATAGTCGGGGAAAAACTGATCCCGAACCGATCCCGCCTCGACGAAGGCGCTGACGGTGGGCCGGCGTTCGCCGCGCGCGGCGCGGGCGCCGGCCTCGGCCGCCTCGACATCGGCCTGCGCCCGCCGCAGGGCGGGACTGGCGCCGAGCGCAGTCGCCATCGCGTCCTCAAGGGAGGCGGGCAGGGGCGGATTGGGCGGAATCGGCTGCAGATCCACCGGCTCCAGGCCGGTCAGATTGCGATAACGGGCGCGGGCGGACACCTGCATGCCCTCCGCCCGGGCCAGATCGGCGCGGGCCTCGGCGGCGCGCGACGCGGCCTGGGCGACGTCCGTGCTCGGGGTTTCTCCCGCCTGGAAGCGCTCGCGCGCCTGTCGCTCGATTTCCGTCATCTGAGCCGCCAGCGCGCGATACAGCCTCAGCACTTCATCGGCCGCGAGCATGTCGCCATAGGCCTGAACCACCGCCGTGACGACCTGGCCTTGAACGGCCTCGCCGCCGGCCTCGGCTGCGGCCATGTCGGCGCGGGCCCGAGCGATTCCCGCCGTCGCCCGACCGCCGGTGAACAGGGGCTGTTCCAGCGTCAGCTGGGCCGCCCGAGGCGTGACGTCCGCCGCGTCCAGGCCGAAGAAGGCCGTCGGATCAAGCCGGCCCTGGCCGACCGTGCCGTTGAGGCTGAGGGAGGGGGCGAACGCCGAACGGGCCTGCTGCAATCGGCCTTTCGCGGCCTCGGCCTCGGCGTCGGCGGCGGCGATCTCGGGCGCGTGGGCGAGGGCGGCGGCGATCGCCTCCTCCAGCGTCGTCGCCTGGGCCAGACCCGGCGAAGCGAGGATTAGGGCCAAGGCCCAGGGGGCGGCGCGTCTCAGGCTCATCGGAAGGCGTTCCCGGGGCGCAGGCCGATGGCCTTGAAAACCATGGCCGCCGGACAGAAGCCCGTGAACCCGGCCTGGATCATGTTCAACCCCGCGAAGACGGTCAGGGCGATCCACCACGGATGGACGGCGTAGGACAGGCCCACGCCCGCCAGCACGACGCATCCGGCGAAGATCATGACGGCGCGATCGAGGTTCATCGGTAGGCTCCAGATCTAGAGGAAGGGTCACATGCGAAGCTTGCGGATGCCCATGATGTGCATCGCCAGCCGTTCGTAGGAGGGTTCGCTCTCGCCCTTGCGCACCTTGCGCAGGAAGTATTTCTCGAACCCCACCTTGGCCAGATGGACCCATTTGCCGCTGGCGGCCCAGTTGACGTTGCGGGGCGGAATTTGCGGCTGGGCGACGAAGGCGACGCCGCCGTCGCCGAAATCCGCCAGACAGACGGCGTTCCAGGTCGCCTCCTAAGTCGGCGTCTCGCCGGCGACGAGGGCGGCCAGATTTGCGGCCACCGCCGTCACCATGCTCTCGATCATGAAGCCGGTCTTGGGCACCCCCACCGGCACAGGCGTCGGACCGGTGGGGGCGATGGCGACGCAGACGCCCAAGGCGAAGATTTCCGGAAAGGCCGGGTTGCGCTGGTGCTCATCGACCAGGATGAAGCCCCGCGGATTGGTCAGTCCGGCGATGTCGCGGACAGCCGGCACGCCGCGGAACGCCGGCAGCATCATCGAATAGCCGAAGGGGAGCTGGTGGGTCTTGGCGACGGCCCCGTCCTCGGCCACCTCCTCCACATGCATCAGGCCGGGGTCGACCCTGGCGACGCGGGCGTTGGTGATCCATTTGATGTGTCGATCGCGCAGCTTGCTTTCCAGAAGCGACTTGGTGTCCCCCACCCCGTCCAGGCCCAGATGGCCGATATAGGGTTCGGCGGTGACGAAGGTTATCGGCGCCCGGTCCCGGATTTTTCGCCTCCGCAGCTCGGTGTCCAGGATCAGGGCGAATTCGTAGGCGGGGCCGTAGCAGGAGGCGCCCTGGACCGCCCCGACCACGATCGGGCCGGGGTTCTCCAGATAGGCGTCGAACAGGGTCGCGGCGTGGGAGGCGTGAGCCGTCTGACAGACCGAGGCCGTATAACCGCCTGGACCGAGCCCCTCGATCTCATCGAAGGCCAGATCCGGCCCTGTCGCAATTACAAGATAATCGTAATCAACGCTCTCGCCGTCATTGAGCTCGACCCGCTTCTCCGAGGCATGAAGCCGTTTCGCGCCGACGGCGGTGAAGCCGATCTTCTTGCGGGCGAAGATCGGCGGCAAATGGACCTGGATCTCCTCGGGCTCCCGCCACCGGACGGCGACCCAAGGGTTTGAAGGCACAAACGAATATGTCTCAGACTCGGCGATCATCAGGACGTCGGCGCGACCCTTGACCCCCGCCTTGATCTCGTAGGCGGCGATCGTTCCGCCCAAGCCCGCGCCGATGATCACAATCCTGGGTTTGGCCATGTCTCCCTCCAGGCGTTTCCATCACCCTTATGCGCTTGACTGGATATAATGATTACATGATATATACAATCATAAAAGTATGAGGCTGCAGCCTGCGGACCTCGGGAGATTGGAATGTTCGGATTTGGAAAGAGCGCAAAGCATCGCGAGATCGGCCCGGCCGAGCTGAAGGCCCTGCTCGATCAGGGACAGGCGCTGGTGATCGATGTGCGCGAGCCGGGAGAGTTCGCAGCCGAGCACATCGCCGGCGCCGTCAACCTGCCCCTCTCCTCGTTCGATCCGGCCCGCCTGCCCGCGGCGGACGGAAAGACCGTCATCCTCCAGTGCGCCGGCGGAAAACGATCCGGCATGGCGCTGGACCGCTGCGCCGAGGCTCAGGCCGCGATCGACACCCATCTGGCCGGCGGCCTGGGCGCCTGGAAGTCGGCGGGCCTCCCGGTCGAGCGCGGTTGATCGGCGAGAAAGACGGAAGGACGACGCCGATGAAGAAGTGGACCCTCATGGCTGCGGTCGCCCTGACCCTGTCCGCCTGCGGCGGTTCGCAAGAGAACAGGACGCCGGCCGCCCGGACCGCGCCTGCCGGTGAGGAGATCGTTCTGACGTCGAACGCGCTTGCCGACACCAAGACGGTGGCGGGCGAGATCACCACCCGCGACCAGTCGCAAGCCCGGGCGCGCATTCCCGGCCTCCTCGTCGCCCTGTCGGTGCGCGAAGGGGATATGGTCGGCAAGGGCCAGCAGATCGGCCGGGTGGTCGATGACCGGATCGGTTTCGAGACCCGGGCCTATGACGCCCAGGTCGCGGCCGCCGAGGCCGAGGCGACCCGCGCCCGCGCCGACCTGGCGCGGATCCAGGATCTGTACGACCACAATATCTACGCCAGGGCGCGTCTGGACCAGGCCGTCGCCGCCGCCCGCGCCGCCGACGCCCAGGCCGCCGCCGCTCGCGCGCAACGAGGCGCCAGCGCCAGTATGGCGGGGCAGGGCGCGATCCTGGCGCCGGCCGCCGGACGCGTGTTGAAGGTCGAGGTTACGGCGGGGTCGGCGGTCAGCCCCGGCATGTCGATCGCGACCATCACCGCCGGTCCGCCCGTCCTGCGTCTTGAACTGCCCGAATCCCTCGCCGGTCAGGTCAAACCCGGCGCCCGCGTCCTGCTGGCGGCCGATGATCTTCCGGCCGAGGCGCGCCAAGGACAGGTGACCCAGGTCTATCCCGCCGTCGTCGGCGGGCGGGTTCAGATCGACGCCGCCGTTCCGGGCCTGACCACCGAACTGGTCGGTCGTCGCGTCGCCGCCTCGATCGAGATCGGTCAAAGGCAGGCCCTGACCGTGCCCCGCCGCTTCGTCGCGACCCGCTACGGCCTGGACTATGTCGAGGTCGTCTCTCCTGACCGCAGGCGCAGCGCCGTTCCGGTCCAGACCGCGCCGACGGACGATCCCGACACGCTTGAAATCCTGAGCGGCGTCAGAGCCGGCGACCGGCTGGTCGCGACGAGGACGCAGGGATGAAACTGGGCCTGTCCGGGCGCCTGACGCGCTTCACCATCGCTTCGCCTCTGACGCCGCTGTTCCTGCTGGCGGCCATAGCCGTCGGCCTTTTGGCCCTGGTCTCGATCCCGCGCGAGGAAGAGCCGCAGATCAGCGTGCCCATGGTCGACCTCCAGGTGGCGGCGCCGGGCCTGGCGGCCGCCGACGCCGTCGAACTGATCGGCGTTCCGCTCGAGACCATCGTCAAGAGCGTGAACGGGGTCGAGCACGTCTACACCCAGGCCGAAGACAACGGGGTGCTGGTGACGGCGCGCTTCCTGGTGGGATCAAACCCCGAGGACGCCGCCATACGGATCGAAGAAAAGCTCCGCGCCAACCAGGACCGGATTCCCGTGGGCGTCCCCGATCCCAAGGTGACGGTGCGCGGCATCGACGACGTGCCGGCCATCGTCCTGACCCTCACGCCCAAACCGGGCGCGGCGGGCCAGTGGACCGATCAGGCCCTCTATGATCTGGCGCACAAGCTGCGCACCGAAATCGCCAAGGTCGACGATGTGGGCTTGACCTTCATCACCGGCGGCCGGCCCGACGAAATCCGCATCGCCCCCGATCCGGCCAAGCTCAACCTGTACGGCGTGCCGCTGGGCCAGGTGATGGAGGCGGCGTCCCAGGCCAACCGCAGCTTCCCCGTCGGCAATATTCGCGAAGACGGTCAGGCCGTCGCCGTCACCTCCGGCCGCACCCTGGCCTCGGCCCAGGAGGTCGGGCTGCTGACCGTCCGTTCCGTCACCGGCGCGCCGGTCTATCTGCGCGACGTCGCAGACGTGGCCCAGGGGCCGCGCGAAGACCAGGCTCGCGTCTGGCGCTGGGCTCGCCACGAGGGGCAGTGGACCAGCACGCCCGCCGTCAGCCTCGCCATCGCCAAACGCGCCGGCGCCAATGCGGTGGTGGTGTCCGAGGCCGTGCGTCAGCGCGTCGAAAACCTGGAAGGCAAGCTGATCCCCGAGGGGGTCGAGGTCGCCGTCAGCCGCGACTACGGCGAGACGGCGAACGAAAAGGCCAATGAACTGCTGTTCCACCTGGCCCTGGCGACCGTGTCGATCGTCGTGCTGATCGGCTTCGCCATCGGCTGGCGCGAGGCCGCCGTCACCGCCGTGGTCATTCCCACCACCATCCTGCTGACCCTCTTCGCCTCCTATGCGATGGGCTATACGATCAATCGCGTCAGCCTGTTCGCCCTGATCTTCTCCATCGGCATCCTGGTCGACGACGCCATCGTCATGATCGAGAACATCGCCCGTCACTGGGGGATGCGCGACGGCCGCAGCCGAACGGAGGCGGCTGTCGAGGCGGTGGCGGAGGTCGGCAACCCCACCGTCGTGGCGACCCTGACCGTGGTGGCGGCCCTGCTGCCCATGCTGTTCGTTTCGGGGCTGATGGGCCCCTATATGGCGCCGATCCCGGTCAACGCCTCGGCGGCGATGATCTTCTCCTTCTTCGTCGCCGTGGTGATCGCGCCCTGGCTGATGATCCGGTTCGCGCGAAAGACCCTGGCCCACGGCGGGCCCGATCACGCCCATGAAGAGGGCGGCGGCAAGCTGGGGCGGCTGTACGCCCGCGTGGCCCATCGCGTGATCGGCACGCGCGCCTCGGCCCGCAACTTCCTGATCGGGGTCGCCGTGGCCACCCTGCTGGCCTGTTCGATGTTCTATTTCAAGGCGGTGACGGTGAAGCTGCTGCCCTTCGACAACAAGTCGGAGATCCAGGTGGTGGTCGACATGCCCGAAGGGACCAGCCTGGAAGCCACCGCCCGCACCCTGGACGAGGCTGCGGCCCAGATCCGCGCCCTGCCGGAGGCCGAGGCCATGGAGGTCTATGCCGGCGCCTCGGCGCCGTTCAACTTCAACGGCCTGGTGCGGCACTATTTCCTGCGCGACCGGCCCGAGATGGGCGATCTGATGATCTCCCTCCTGCCCAAGGACGCGCGCAGCCGGTCCAGCCATGCCGTCGCCCTGGATCTGCGCGCCCGGCTGAAGGCCCTGTCCCTGCCCGCCGGGGCCTCGATCAAGGTGGTGGAGACGCCGCCCGGACCGCCCGTCCTGGCGACGCTGCTGGCGGAGATCTACGGACCCGATGCCGAGACCCGTCGCAAGACCGCCCTGGAGGTCGAGAAGCTCTTCCGTTCCGTTCCCTATGTCGTCGACGTCGACAACAGCTTCGGCCAGGAACGGCCGCGGCTGCGGCTGATCCCCATCCGGGACCGTCTGGACTATTACGGCCTGTCCGAACGCGAGTTGCAGGATTCCATAGGCGCGATCCTGGGCGGCTCCACGGTCGGTTACGCCCCGCGCGGGGATGGTCGCGCCCCCCTGCCGATCACCGTCGCCCTGCCCCAGTCGGCGCGCAGCTGGAGCCGCATCCTGGCCACGACGCCGGTCGCCGTGACGGCCGGTCCCGCCGGTCCGCGCCTGATCGAACTGGGCGAGGTCGTGGACAGCCGGCGCGAGACCGGCAGCTACGCCGTCTTCCGCCGCGACGGACGACCGGTCGACATGGTGACCGCCGAACTGGCGGGCCAGTACGAGGCGCCCGTCTACGGCATGCAGGCGGTGAATCGCGCCATTCAGGCCCACGACTGGGACGCCCTGGGCCTGCAAAAGCCGGCGATCCGTCTCAACGGCCAGCCGGAGGACGAGTCCGTCCCCTCGCTGCTGTGGGACGGCGAGTGGGAGATCACCTGGGTCACCTTCCGCGACATGGGCGCCGCCTTCATGGTCGCCCTGCTGGGCATCTATGTGCTGGTCGTGGCCCAGTTCCGCAGTTTCAGACTGCCCCTGGTCATCCTGACCCCCATCCCCCTGACCTTGATCGGCATCGTCATCGGCCACATGCTGTTCGGCGCGCCGTTCACGGCCACCTCGATGATCGGCTTCATCGCCCTGGCCGGCATCATCGTGCGCAATTCGATCCTGCTGGTGGACTTCATCCGGCACACGGCTTCGCCCGACAAACCCTTGCGCGACGTCCTGATCGAGGCAGGCGCCATCCGGTTCAAGCCGATCCTGCTGACCGCCCTGGCGGCCATGATCGGGGCGGCGGTGATCCTGACGGACCCGATCTTCCAGGGTTTGGCGATCTCGCTGCTGTTCGGCCTGGCCTCCTCGACCCTGCTGACCGTCCTGGTCATTCCCGCCATCTATGTCGTGTTGCGGGATGACGGAAAACCGGCGACCCGATGACGCCGTGCTGCGAGCGGCGGGGACGCAGAGGGGCCGCTCAGATTGAAGCGTGGATCATTCTCTAGCGGCGGAGAACGGGCGCGACGCGAGCGAACTGGGCCGCATCCCCGCGGGGACGCGCCGGCGTTTCCACGCGGGGGTTCTTGGCGCGCGTGGAAACCGGCTGTCCGTCGCCGCAGAAGATGTCGTACAACATGTCCATCACCGCCTGGGCTCGATCATCGGCGATGGAATAGTAGATCGACCGCGACTGCCGCCGGGTCTTCACCAGGCCGTACTGGCGCAGCTCGGCCAACTGCTGCGACAGAGCCGGCTGTCTGATGCCCAGATCCGTCTCGAGCTGTCCGACCGATCGTTCCTCTGCGGCGATGTGGCAGAGGATCAACAGCCGATTGGCGTTGGCCAGCTGACGCAACAGTTCGGCGGCCTGGGGGGCCTTGTCCTTCAGCCGCTCCATGGCGGCGATCGAGTCGTCGCTCATGCGCTGCGCTCGCGATAATACCAGGGCGTCTCGCCCTCGCCGTCGGCAAGGGCCGCGTCCAGGGTGGTGGCGGCCGGCTCCAGCAGGGGCTCGCCCGGGGACCATCCCGCCGGGGTCGACGCCTGTTCGCGGTCGGCGGTCTGCAGCGCCGTCACCAGCCGCAGCAGTTCATCGACCGAACGGCCGATGTTCATCGGATACCAGCTGACCGCCCGCACGATTCCGTCCGGATCGATGACGAAGCTCGCCCGCACCGTGGCGCTGTCGCTGGAGCCCGCATCCACCATGCCGAAGGCGTGGCCGATGGCCATGGACGGATCCTCGATGATCGGAAAGGTCACCTTGACGCCGAAGCGGCGATGGATGTCCTTCAGCCAGGCCAGGTGGGAATACAGACTGTCCACCGACAGGGCCATCAGGTCGCAGCCCAGGGCCTCAAACGCATCCGCCTGCTTGGCCAGGGCGATGAACTCGCTTGTGCAGACCGGGGTGAAATCGGCCGGATGCGAAAACAGCACCAGCCAGCGCCCCCGGTAGTCGCTGAGCCGTTTTTCCCCTTGGGTCGTGCGCGCGATAAAGTCCGGCGCCGGATCATTGATGCGAAGGGGGCGCAGGGCTTCGGCGCTGGAGGAGGGGGCGATTTCTGTCGAATTCATGGCCCCTACGCTAGCGATTTCCAGCCCCTCTCGCCACCCTGCAATACATACTTTCATCAACTATAAAGGTATCAATATGGCGCCTGTCGAACAGCGGCCTGCGCTGTTTCCGAACCCAAGACCTCGGCCGAACGCGGCTGGTTGGCCGAAGACGGCAGACTGTCGGCGATCGACCTAGGGGACGACCCCGGTCTGCGGACCGACGCCCGCGCCGTCTTCAGTCGGTTTGGGCAGGACGCCGTCGTCTTCAGCCCGCTCTTCCAGGCGGTCGGCCTCGTCCTGAACGGCGTCGATGTCTTCGGGGCGGGGCGCGTCGGGCGCAGGGGTGTCGGCGGGCTGCATGCCAAGGCAACCCGCGAGCCGCCGCTCCGTTCCGTCCGAGGTCGGTCTCTGAACCCGCCCGAAGCGAAGCCTCACTCGCCGGACGAGGGCGTCCAGCCGAAGGCCTTCATCATGACGTCGAACAGGTGGGTGTTGGGGAAATAGCCCCGCACCCGTTCGGCGCCGACGCCGACGGCCAGGGCCGGGACTTCCTCGGCCGTATGGGTCCGGTTGACCGTCACATTCTCCAGCCGGACCACGCGCTCGTCGCCGTCCCGCGCCTTCCAGGCCTCATAGCCTTCCAGCAGGGGCTCTCCGCGCCGCCCGCCGTCGACCTGCAGGCCGAAGGAATGGTCGGCGGTGAAGATCATCAGGGTCTCGTCCAGATCGACCCGCGCCTGCACCTCGGCGATCAGCCGGTCCAGATTGGCGATGTTCTGGAGACCCTCGCGCGGGTCGTCGGTATGGGCGTCCCATTCCACCACCAGCAGATAGCCCTTGTCCCCGGCCTGCAGCAGGTCCAGCGCCCTCAGGGTCGCCGCCCGCACGTCGACCTCTTCGGCCACGACCACGGGCCGCCGGTTCCCCGCCGGCGCCGCCTCCAGGGTCGCATAGATCGGCCGGTCGTGCGCCCGGGCCAGGCTGTCGAAGCTGACGCCGTTCGCCGCCATCTGTTCGGCGATCTCCGTCCGGCCCGAGCCGATCAGCACGTCCACCCCGTCGCCGAAGCGCGGCGAAAAGGCCTGGGGGAAGATCTCGCCCCATTTGCCGCGATCATTGGAATGGGCGTAGGTCGCCGCCGGGGTCGCGTCGGTGATCGGACGGTCGGTCACCACTCCGGTCAGCAGGCCGTGCTCCTCGGCGTATTCCAGCACCGTCTTGGTCGGCGTCCCGTCGCTCCGGCCGCGCTCGCCGTCCGGCCCCTGGCTGATCACTCCGTTGTGGGTCTTCACCCCGGTGACGATGGCGCTCATGCCGTTGGCCGAGTCCGAGACGAAGGCGTCGACCGGCGAGGTCTCGCTCAGCCCCAGGTTCGGCCACTGCTGGACGTGCAGCCTCAGCGGCTCGCCATAGGCCATTACGCTGGCCGCATGGACCGAGGCCACGCCCCCGGCGTCGGCCAGGAACAGGATCACGTTCTTCGCCCGGCCCTGGCTCTGGGCCTGTTCGACCGGCGGACGGGCCGCCGTCTGGGCCGAGGCCCCAGAGGCGCCTGCGGAAGCACAAAGACCGATCGCAAGCGCGAGGGCGGAAACCAGGCGGAAAGAGGCAGGGGTCATGGGCGTCGGTCCAGCAAGTCAGACAAGGGCGCCCGCGTCCCCCGAACCGCCCCCGCCTGTCTACCGCGAACCTGTGACAGTCGCCGTCGCCCGCCACGGCTCCGGACGGCTCAGCCCCCCTCGCCGGTGGCCGCGGCGATCCGCGCCTTCAGCCCGGCCTCGTCCAGCCCCTCGACGACAATCATCTTCAGCCGCGACTGCCCGCCCCGCTCCAGCACGACCGAGGACCGGGACACGCCGAGCGCCTTGGCCAGGAATTTCACCAGGGCGGCGTTGGCCTCGCCGTCCACCGGCCGGGCGCGCACCCGCACCTTCAGCACGGGCCGGCCTTCGGGATCGGCGTCCCAGCCGTCGATCCGGTCGCCGGAAGCGCCGGGCTGCAGTTTGATCGGAAGTCGGGCCAGGGGATCAACCGGCGGCGCGTCGATCCGGGGCGCGATGATCGGCGGCGCGCCAGACCACTTCGACATCTTCGGCGCTCAGGGTCGGGGTCGCCCGTTCCACGCCTCTCTCGTCGGCGAACTCCGCCAGGAAGCGGGTCGGGCCGAACATCATCACCACCGTGCCGCGCTCGCCCTTCTTCAGGCCCAGGTCCGGAAGATCGGCCCTGAGGGCCACGACGTCGAGTTCCTCAATCATGGTCGTCACTCCACCATCGCGGTCGTCAGGCGGGGAACCCCGTCCGATCCTACGATCCAGCCGCTGCGGATCAAGGCCGAGCGACCGCCGAACTCTAACACGAAGCGGACACGGTACAGAGTCCCGAACGGGGTCGTCCTGACGACCTCGGCCTCGGCCTCCTTGGCCGCTTCCAGAAGCCGGCGTTTCAGATAGGGGGCGTCCGCCCGGGTCAGACCCAGGGCGGACGCAAAGACCCGGGCCTTGTGTCAGCCTTCCGGGTGGTCCGCCGACAGGCAGTAGGCTTCGATCTTTCCCTCCGGAACGACCGCCTGCCCGCCGCCTGGCAGCTTCATTCGAGCCTCAGCCCAGGGCGGCCATCAGTTCCGGCACGACCGTCTTGTAGTCGCCGACCAGACCATAGTCCGCGACCTGGAAGATCGGGGCGTCCGGGTCCTTGTTGATGGCGACGATGGTCTTGGAGTCCTTCATCCCGGCCAGGTGCTGGATGGCGCCCGAGATGCCGATGGCAATGTAGAGCTGGGGCGCGACCACCTTGCCGGTCTGGCCGACCTGATAGTCGTTGGGGGCGTAACCCGCATCGACCGCCGCGCGACTGGCGCCGATGGCGGCGCCCAGCTTGTCGGCCAGGGGCTCCATCACGGCGTGGAATTCCTCCGCCGAACCCAGGGCGCGACCGCCCGAGACGATGATCTTGGCGGCGCCCAGTTCCGGACGGTCCGACTTGACCATTTCCTCGGCGACGAAGGTCGTATTGGGGGCCTCGGCGCCGGCCACGCTCTCGACCGGGGCCGAGCCGCCCTCGGCGGCGGCGGCGAAGGCGGTCGGACGCACGGTGATCACCTTCTTGGCGTCGCCCGACTGGATCGTCTCAAGCGCATTGCCGGCGTAGATCGGGCGCACGAAGGTATCAGCCGAGACCACTTCGACGATGTCCGAGATCGGGGCCACGTCCAGCTTGGCGGCGATCCGGGGGGCGAAATTCTTCCCGTCCGTGGTCGCGGGCGTCAGAATGGCGTCGTAGCCGCCGGCCAGCGGCAGGACCGTGGCCTCGACGGCCTCGGCCAGAACCTTGCCCAGGCCGGCGCTCTCGGCCAGCAGCACCTTGCGGACCCCGGCGATCTTGGCGGCGCCGTCGGCGACGGCCTTGGCCCCCTGGCCCACGACCAGAACGTCCACCTCGGACGACAGGGCCAGGGCGGCGGTCACGGTCTTGTGGGTGGTGTCGCGGACGGCCGAGCCGTCGTGATCGGCGATGACGAGGACGGCCATCTTACAGCACTCCTGCGGACTTGAGGGATTCGACCAGCTGGGCGGCGCTCTCGACCTTGACCCCGGCGGCGCGCTTGGGCGGCTCGGTGACCTTGACCACCTTCAGACGGTCGGCGACATCGACGCCGTAGTCGGCGACCGCCTTCATGGCGATCTCCTTCTTCTTGGCCTTCATGATATTGGGCAGGGAGGCGTAGCGCGGCGTATTCAGCCGCAGGTCCACCGTCACCACCGCCGGCAGTTCGGCGGCGATGGTCTGCAGACCGCCGTCGACCTCGCGCGTCACCGTGGCCTTGCCGCCTTCGATCACCAGCTTGCCGGCGAAGGTCGCCTGGGGCCAGTCCAGCAGGGCGGCCAGCATCTGGCCCACCGCATTGTTGTCGCCGTCGATGGACTGTTTGCCCATCAGCACCAGGTCGGGCTTCTCCTCCTCGACCACGGCCTTCAGCAGCTTGGCGACCGCCAGCGGCTCCAGATCCGTATCCGACTGGATCAGCACGCCCCGATCCGCGCCCATGGCCAGGGCGGTGCGGATGGTTTCCTGGGCCTGGGTCACGCCGATGGAGACCACAACGACCTCGGTCGCCGTGCCGGCGGCGTGGTGTTCCTTGCCTTCCTTCAGACGAACCGCCTCTTCGACGGCGATCTCGTCGAAGGGATTCATGCTCATCTTGACGTTGGCCAGATCGACGCCGGACTGGTCGGCCTTGACGCGGGCCTTGACGTTATAGTCGATCACCCGTTTGACGGGGACGAGAACCTTCATGGGTCTATCCGTGAATTCGCCTGAATGTAGGGGCAGGACATGGAGCGGTCGCGAAGGCCTGTCAACGTAACGCGGGGTCAAGCTCCCGTGCAAAACCCGCCTAACGGATGCTGAGATGAAGCGTTTTCTGACCTTTCCCCGCCTGTCGATGATCTTTCTGGGCCTGTTCGGCGTCGCCGTGGCGGGGGTTTTCGCGGTCCAGGCCTATTGGGTCACGCCGGGCGAACGCTGCGAGGCGGCGGGCAAATGGTACGATATGGACAGCCGCATCTGCGCCCAGCCCATCTCCATCGCCCAGATCACCGGCCGCCCCAACGGCGTCTCGCGCGCCCAGGCCTCGGCCGAAAAGAATCGCGAACTGGTCCGCATCGAACACGAACTCGCCGCCCAGGACCGCGCCCGCGACGCCGAAATCGCCCGCCAGAAGGCCGCCCTGGCCGCGGCCCGTCCGGCGAACTGACGACCTAGGTCAGGGCGTCGAAGTCCACCACCAGGGGCTCGCGCTCCAGCAGGGCGAGGATGCGGCGAAAGGCCGCCTGATCCAGCGCCGTGGTGGCGGTGTTGGTCAGGGGGTGGAAGTTGACGATCTCGGCCTCCCACAGCCTCTGGTCCAGGACGAAGGTCACGCGCCGCTCGGCGTCGTTGATCAGCGCCAGCGCCGTGACCGAGCCGGGGCGGACCCCGAGGGTTTCGAACATCAGGGTTTCGTTTCCGAACGAGAGCCGGCCTGATCCCATGGCGGCGGCGGCGCGTTTCAGGTCGATCACCGTGTCCTGACGGGCCGAGATCAGCCACAGCCGGCCCCTATGATCCTTCAGGAACAGGTTCTTGGTGTGGGCGCCGGGCAGGGCGGCCTTCAGTTCGAGCCCCTCTTCGACGCGGAAGACGGCCGGATGGTCGTGGGTCCGGTAGTCTACGCCCTTTTCGGCGAACCAGGCCAGAAGGCGGTGGCGGTCGAAAGCCGGGTCGTTCATCTCGGTCGTTCTCATGGTTGAGTGGCCGCCGATCGGGCGTTAGGAACAGGGCCATGGTCGATACAGCGCCCGCCCGCCAACTGGAACTGGAATGCTATCCGATGACGGCGCGGCCGCCGGACCTCGTTCCGGGCCGCCAGTCGCGCAACTGGATGGACGCCTTCATCAGCCGCCATCCCTATCGGTGCCTGCCGCTGAACATGGCCAACACCACGGGCTGGGAAATCCTGTGCCCGTTCGGCTTCTCGGCCGAATGGAACGGCGGGCCGCGTCAGGAAGACATCGTCATCACGCCCGATCGGCCCCAGCACGACCTGGACCATTTCGTCACCTCCCACTTTTCGCGGGGGGTTCTGACCATGCATCCCCAGTATCTGTTCCGCACCCCGCCGGGCTGGGGCATGATGTGTTCGGGTTCGCCCAACCATGTGAAGGACGGAATCCAGCCCCTGGTCGGGCTGATCGAAACCGACTGGCTGCCCTTCCCCTTCACGATGAACTGGATCTTCACCCGGCCGGGCCGCGTGACCTTCGAACGGGGCGAACCCTTCTGCTTCATCAATCTGATCGAGCACAAGAAGGTCGAGCAGTTCCAGCCGGTGATCCGGACCCTGCAGTCCAATCCCGTCATGAAGGGTCAGTTCGAGGCCTGGAACCGCGCCCGGACGGACTTCAACCAGCGTCTGGCCAGCGGCGACCCGGACGCGGCCAAGGAGGCGTGGCAGCGCTATTATTTCAAGGGCGAGGTGCCCGAGGATCTGGGCGCGGCGCCGGCCACCCATTCCAACAAGCGCCGGCTCAAATCGCCCCGCGTCGGCTGACCGAAAGGCCCGCCCCATCCGCGCGGCGGACGGGGCGGTTCGACGTCAGGCGCCGGGCCGGGTGACGCGCGAGCCCAGGTTCTGGATCACCTCGCGGGCGTCGAAGGCGTTGGGATCGCCGGCGGGCTTGGGACCGCGACCCATGATGATTTCGGCGCTGGCCTCGTAGCGGTCGATCTGGCGGGTGTCGATGTCCTGCGGACCCCAGGGGCCCCAGCGATCCCAGGGGCTCCAGAAACCGCTCCGGTAATAGCGCCAGGACGGACCCCAGTAGGGGCCGTAGAAGCGGGAATAGGGGCCGTAGAAGGGGTCGGGCGTCGAGACGAAGCGGGTGTCGCGTTCGGTCGCGCGGTTGACGGTGGCGAACCAGTCATAGCCGCTTTCGACCGTCAGCTCGGCCGAGCGCAGCAGCAGGGACATTTCCACCTGTTCGCGCGAGGTCACCGAATTGCCTGCAAAGGTCACGCGATAGCGGTTGCTCTCGACGCGCTGTTCGGAATAGCCGCCGCGCTGACCGTTGTAGCCGGCGGGCTGATAGGGGGTGGCGGTGGCGCAGGCGGCCAGGACGAGGCCGGCGACGGCCGTCGTCGCCAGCACCTTGAGCGCGGACGTCGTTCTTGAGGGGGCTTTCATGAAATCAACTCCTTGATCGCCCATTCGGGCGCGCTGCCGGCTGAACGGGGCATGAACGAGCCTGTTCCCTCGGCACTCTAGACCGAAGCTCGACCGCGTCCAGACCTGCAGGCGCTAGGCTTGCAGGCGCGAAACGATCAGGACCGCGGCGGTCAGCAGCAAGAGGCCGACGAAGAGGCCGAAGCCGCGGCGGAACCGGGGCGTCTGCATCCGCCGCGACAGGGCGGCGCCGGACAGGGCGTAGGCGCTCATCGACGTCAGGTCCATGCCGATCACGGCCAGGGCGAACAGGGCCAGCTGCGGCGCCACAGGGCGGGAGATGTCCAGAAACGGCGGCAGGACGGCGGTGAAGAACAGAATGGCCTTGGGATTGGCGATCTGGACCATGAAACCGTCCAGAAAGGCGTTGCGGCTCTTGTGGATTTCGACGGCCTCGGGCTCGGCCGCCGTGGCGAAGGCGCCGCGCAGAGCCTTCAGCCCCAGCCAGGCCACATAGAGGGCCCCCAGGACGGCGATCAGGTGAAAGACCTGTGGGAAGGCCTTGACCAGTGCGCCCAGGCCCATGGCCGCCGCGCCGAACCAGACCAGCGTCGCCGTATTCATCCCGACCACGCCGATCAGGGCCGGGGCGCGCCCCCGCTCCACCCCGGCGGCGACGGCGAACAGATTGGCGGGGCCGGGCGTGATCGCCATCACCACCATCACCCCCAGAAAGGTCAGATAGAGGTGCGGGTCGACGGGCAGGGCGGACATGCGGCGTCGTGTCGCTGCATCGGCCCCAGTGGTCAAGGCCCATGAGGCGCGCCTTGCGTCCTATCGTGCGCGAGGCGCCTTGGGCGGGGCGGGCGGTTCAGGCGCCTCGGGGGCCTCGGGCGCTTCGGCCTCTTCCGGCGCTTCGTCCGCCTCGGTCAGCACGGCGTCTTGGGCCTGGTCCAGCGCATATTGGGCGATCAGCCCATAGGTCTCCATCTGTTCGGGATCGGGATTGGTCCAGGCGCTGTTGCGGGCGATGCCGGTTCCGGCCGCCAGACCCTGCTCCATCGCCTGTTTCACCTCGGGATCGTTCAGCGCCTCCTGAACCAGGGCGTCGACGTCGATGTCCTTCAAGGCCTCGGCCGCCGCCTCGGAGGCGTGGCGCGTGGCCTCGGCGGTGAAGGCGGCCACGTCCGGCGCATATTCGGACCAGAGGGCGGCGATCCTTTGGCCGCGCACGGCCTCGTCCAGGCTCTCGTCTTCGGAAATCGCTTCGGCGCGCTTGCCGAAGGCCTCCATCCGCGCCTCGAAGGCGGCGGCCGCCGTCTCCAGACGGGCTTCAGCCTTCGACTCGGCGGCCTCGGCCCGGTCTTCCTGAGGGGAGGCCAAGGCGCCGGCGAATGCGCAGGACAGGGGCGACAGGGCCAGGGCGGCGGTCAGGCTGAGCAGGCGGATCATGGGAAATCTCCCTTTGAATGACCCGCGCAAACTCCGCCGTCAGCCGCCCCGTCTCAAGTGAAATCGCGGTAAGGCGACTATTGGGCCGCAGGCGCCGGCTCGGTCTTACCGGCTACGGCTTGCTGGACACCCTCGCGGAACTGTTCGGGAATGGCGCGGATCGACTGGCCGGCCGCCGTCGACGCCGTGAGAAGCTCCGTCTTGCGCGCGGCGTTTTCGGGCTTTTCGGCCTCGGCCTTGAAAAAGGCCTCCACCTCTGCGGCGAAGGCGTTCATCCCCGGCGCGTGCCGGTCGATCACGGCGTAGGCGGCGGCCGTCTTGGCGGCGGCGTCCTTCGTGGCGTCGCCCAGAATCGCCTCGAGCTCGGTGTTCATCTGCTCCAGATCGGCCTCAAAGGCCTCAGCCTTGGCCTCCAGGGCCGCCTCTTCCGGGCTCTGGGCCTCCGCTTGGGTCTCCGCTTGGGCCTGTGCAGGGGCAGGCGCAGCGGCTTGGGCGGCGGCCAGCGCCGGGGCGGCGAGGGTCAAAACGGCCAGGGCCGCGACGGAGGACAGAAGACGCATGGCCATGGACCTTTGGGCTGGAGGCGGCGGGATCGCCGCAGGGACGAGGCCGTCGCCTGTGAGGCTCAGACTTCAAACACCCGATACGGCTTTTCCCCCAGAGACCGCAACACCGGCAGAGCCACGTTATAGACGGGCACGCCCCGATTGGTGCGCCCCTCCGGCCCGCCGCGATGGGCGTGGCCGTGCGCCACCAGGCTGATGTTGTCGTATCGGTCGATGGTTTCGGCCAGGCGCGACGAGCCCAGGAAGGCGTGGATTTCGGGCGGCTCGCCCATCACCGTCTCGACCACGGGCGCATAGTGCAGCAGGACGACCGACCGCTCGGTGCGCAGCATGCGGATGGAGTTTTCGATCAGATTGGCGTCCTCGACCGCCTCCTGGACGAAGGTCTTGACCGCCGCCTCGCCGAAGGCGCTCAACATATAGCGGCCGAAGCCGCCGACGAACCCCTTCCCCCCGGCGAAGCCCACTCCGTCGATCTCATAGGCCTGGCCGGTCAGCATGCGGACCCCGGCGTCCGCCAGCATCCTGGCGACCTGATCGGGCTGGCCGCATTCGTGTTCGTGATTGCCCAGAACGCCCACCATCGGAATACGACACAGCCGCAGATCCTCCAGCAGCCGCTCCACCTCGGCCGTCTTGCCGTAGTTGACCAGGTCGCCGCACAGGCACAGCACGTCGGCCTCGTCCGACACCCGTTCGAACAGGTCGCGATAGGGGCGGCGCGCGTCCTCGCCGACGTGCAGATCGCCCACGGCGGCGACCCGCATCTTCTTGGCCGGTCCCGGCTCCAGCCCCGGCTGGGGCGTCTGTCCAGAGGCGAGGGAAGGCGCGGAGGAAGGGGGTTGGGGGGCGTCGGTCATGGGTCGCTCTCCAGCGGGGGCTCAGGTCACGGGATCGTGGCGTTCTTCCAGCCCCTTGCCGACCACGTCGCCGAAGCCCCACTCGGCGACGTCGATCACATAGTCGCGCGGGCTCAGAAGACGGCCGCGGCACACCTTCACCCGCGGGGGTGGCAGGTCAATCTGGGCCGCCAGCCGTTCGGTCAGCTCCTCCATCAGCCAGCGCGGCACCCGGTCGCGCTCGGTCGGATAGGCGAAGCGGAAGTTCAGCAGATGGGCGGCCAGCACCTCCCAATAGAGGTCCATCTGGTCCAGTAGGCTCTTCCAGTCCACGGCGTCGGACTGTTTCAGAATGACGTGGTTCACATCCGCCCCGTCATAACGATAGCGATCCTGAATGAAGACCTTGGACAGGATCAGCGCCGTGGGCGGGGTGATCCGCACCTCATGGCCATAGACCCGGATCACATCTCCGCCGAACCAGCTGTCCGACACGGCGATGGCGCCGTTCGACATGGCGAAGATGACGTCGAAGAAATGCCGGTCGTCCTTCCAGACCTTGGCGATCCAGCGTTCGTCCTCCACGTCGGTGCGATAGCCGCGCTTCTGGAAATAGGCGAGAATGCGGGGATAGTCGCCGGGCTTGCAGAAGACGTCCAGATCCTTGGTCGGGCGGCGCACCCCCGTATAGGCGGTGACGGCGTAGGTGCCCGAGAGCAGGAAGGGTATGCCGCTCTCCTTCAGCAACCCCAGGCTTTCCTCATAGAAGGCCAGGGCGTCCGGCGGCGGCTCGAAGGTCGGTTCGGCGATGACGTCGGACATGGCGGGCCCTGGATTGGCGAGGGCAGTGGAACGACGGCCCGCATCGGCGGTTCCTGCGCCCCATCTCCGCAATTCTACCTAGGCGTCGCAAAACCGTATTCTTAGGATATTCATTCACGGGGGAAGCATGGTCGGTCTGACGACATCCATGCGGCGCGGGCGCTGGCGGTTCTTCCGCCATGACGCCGGACAGGAGGCGGGTCCCCCGCCCTCCGTCTATCTGCTTTTGTTCGTCGCCTCCCAGCTTCTGGGTCTGTGGAGCGTAGCCGCGCTGGACGCCAAGGTGATGTGGCCGGCTAATGCGGTGTTGCTGGCCGCCGTCCTGCAGTTGTCGCGTTACAAGGCCCTGGGGGTTCTGGTCGGGTGCGCCCTGATCAATCTGGTCAGCAACATCATACGCGGCGACGCCGCCGTGATCGCGGTCACCAACGTCGCCTTCAACATGACCCAGGTGATCGTCGCCACCCTGCTGATCCGTCGCTTCTGCGGCGCCGCCCTGGACATGCGTCGTCCGAAACGGCTGCTGCGGTTCGCCCTGATCGCTGCGGCGCCCTCCGTCGCCTTCACCACCCTCCTGGCCGGCCTTGTCGCCGTCGTCGTCAGCGGACCGCCGTTGGAAAGCCTAGGCTTTCGGATGCGGCACCTCTTCGACATGGAATTGCTGGCGATGATGATCGTCACGCCGACCCTGTTGCTGGTGGCGCGCAGTCACCGCTTCCGCTCCGACGCCCAGGCCCGACCCGCTGAATTCGTGCTCCTGATGGTTCTTGTGACCGCCGCCGTGGTCTGGGCCTTCGGCCAGAACCAGGCGCCGATCCTGTTCATGATCCTGCCGCCTCTGATCCTGCTGGCCTTCCGACTGTCTCCGCCCTGGACCGCAGGGGCGGTTCTGTGGGTTACGGTCATCGCCGTGGGCGCCACCGTGACGGGTCACGGCCCCGTCACCCTGACGCGCCTTCAGCCTGACCCGGTTCTGGACACGGTCCCGACCGTCATGCGGCAGATGAGCGTCCTGCATCTGTTTCTTCTGACTCTGGTCGTCACCGCCCTGCCGATCACCACTTTATCGACCGAGCGGCGGCGGCTGATGACGCGATTGGGCGTGCGCACCGAGGCCGCCCTAGCCGCCGTCAAACGGGCCGAGACGGCCGATCAGGCCAAGTCCCGCTTCCTGGCCATGATGAGCCACGAGATGCGCACGCCTCTGACCGGCGTCACCGGCTATGCCGACCTTCTGGCCCGACGTCCTGGGCTGGACGACGAGGGGCGCCGTCAGGTCGAGGCGATCAAACAGTGCGGCGAGGCCATGCTGCGCCTGATTGAGGATCTGCTGGAGGTGTCCCACGGCGGGGCCGAGGTGGCGCTGAAACCGACCGACATCCCCGCCTTGATCGAAGAGGCGGTCGCGCCGTCGCGGGAGTGGGCGAATGTTCGCGGCCTGGACTTCACCGTCAGCATCGCCCCCGAGGCCCAGGGCGCGGTCTGGACCGACGGCCGGCGTCTGCGCCAGATTCTGCACCATCTCAGCGCCAACGCCGTGAAATTCACCGGCCTGGGCGGCGTGCGGGTCGTGGCGGACCGACGGGGCGATCATCTCCGCGTGCAAATTCACGACACCGGCTGCGGCATGACGGATGAGGTGCTCTGCGGCGTCTTCTCCCTGTTCCAGCAGGCGGACGCCACCACCAGCCGGGCGCATCAGGGCGCGGGAGTGGGTCTGGCCCTGGCCAAGAGCCATGTGGACCGACTGGGCGGAACCATTTCGGTGGAGAGCGCGCCCGGCATGGGAACGACCTTCACCGTCGAAATCCCAGCCGAGCCGGTCGAAATCGTTCAGAGCGACGCCCCCCAGCCGTTGGAGGCGCGGCGCATGCGGATCCTCGTCGTGGACGACCATCCCCTGAACCGCAATCTGATGCGGGTCATGCTGGAGGCGGCCGACTGCGACACGGCCGAGGCGTGTGACGGCGCCGAGGCGGTGGAGGCCGTCGCGGCCGGCGCCTTCGACCTAGTCCTGATGGACGTCCGCATGCCGGTCATGGACGGGATCGCCGCCACCCGCGCCATCCGCAGTCTGGCTGGACCGGCCGCCGACGTCGCCGTCCTGGCCGTCACCGCCGAGGCCATGCCCGAAGACGCCGCCCGCTGCCTGGCCGCCGGCATGGACGGTCATCTGGCCAAGCCCATCACCCAGGCGGCCCTCTATGCGGCGATCGACGCCGCCCTGGCTGCGGCGTCTGACCGTCGGGACGACGCCCAGGCCGCCTAAGGCGGGGCGCCCATCCCCAGGGCCGTCCCCAGCTTCTTAACCGCCGCACACAAGATGTAGCGGTAGGACAAAATGTGATCGCAACATAGATGATTTCCGACTTGGCGCCGGGCGCGCTGAGTCGCATGGTGCTGGCCTCTCCGGAATCGCTCTCTCAGGTCCAGTTCGATGAACGCCATCACCCCGATCATCCGCCCCGACCGCGCCGGTCTTCTGACGCCCTCCGTGGCCTACAAGCCCTTCCGCTATCCGTGGGCCTTCGACATGTGGAAGAAGCAGCAGCAGGTCCACTGGATGCCCGAAGAGGTGCCGCTGGGCGAGGACGTCAAGGACTGGGCCTCGACCCTGAACGACAATGAACGCAATCTGCTGACCCAGATCTTCCGCTTCTTCACCCAGGCGGACATCGAGGTTCAGGACAACTACATGGAACGCTACGGCCGGGTGTTCAAACCGACCGAAGTGAAGATGATGCTGGCCGCCTTCGGCAATATGGAGACCATCCATATCGCGGCCTACGCCCTGCTGCTCGAGACCATCGGCATGCCCGAGAGCGAGTTCGGCGCCTTCATGGAATATGAGGCCATGCGGGACAAGCACGACTATATGGGCCAGTTCGGCGTGGATTCGGACGCCGACATCTGCCGGACCCTGGCCATGTTCGGCGGCTTCTCCGAAGGGGTTCAGCTGTTCGCCTCCTTCGCCATGCTGATGAACTTCCCGCGCATGAACAAGATGAAGGGGATGGGCCAGATCGTCTCCTGGTCGGTGCGCGACGAGAGCCTGCACTGCGAGGGCATCATCAAACTGTATCACGCCTTCAACAAGGAGACGGGCGCCGTCACCCAGGCCGTGGCCGACGACATCGTCGACTGCTGCAAGACGGTGGTGAAGATGGAGGACAAGTTCATCGACCTGGCCTTCGAAATGGGCGCGGTCGAGGGCATGACCCCCGACGACATCAAGCAGTATATCCGCTTCATCGCCGACTGGCGCCTGCGTCAGCTGAAGCTGCCCGAGGTCTATGGGGTCAAGGAAAACCCGCTGCCCTGGCTGCAGGCCCTGCTGTCGGGCGTCGAGCACGCCAACTTCTTCGAGGCCCGCGCCACCGAATATTCGAAGGCGGCGACGCAAGGCAGCTGGCACGGCGCCGACGGCGTCTGGACCGAGTTCGACCGGATGATGGCCCGGCGCGACATGAGCCTGGTCGCCGGCTGATTCCGACTACTGCTGCGGCCTGACCCAGGCGGGGCGGGCCGTGCAGGCTTCGCGGAAGCCCGACTGGCACAGGCGCACCTGTTCGCGCCAGGCGGCGTAGTCGCGGTCGTACTGCTCCTGGGCCGCGCGAGTCGCCTCGGCGGCCGCTCGCGCCTCCTCTTCGATCCGCCGGATCTCGATCTGGCGCCGGGCCACGGCGGCGTCATATTCCAGCCGAGCGGCCTCGTCGGCCTTGTCGGCCAGGGCGTTCTGGGCGGCGATCTCGGCGTTCAGGGCGCGGGTGGTGCGCAGTTCCTCCTCGGTCTGTTTGGAGTCATCGGCCCGGTGATAGGCCTCGCCCCGTGCCCGCTCCAGGGCCTCGCGCGCCTTGGGGTCGTTGGGATCGGGCAGGACACGCTGATCGCCATAGGGGTCCGGCGCCTGCTGGGCGGCTGCCGAAAGGGGCGCCGCGACGGCCGTCGCCGCCAGCAGGGCGGACATCAGGGACGTGCGAATGGTCATGGACATCTCCCGGTTTAGACCCTGTCGGCCAACCTTGGCCGTAAAGGGCGTTTGCGGCAACAACGCTGTCATGACGAAAAGGTGGCGCCCGGCCGCGCTTCGCGTCATGGTTCCCCTCTCCACTGACGCACAATCGACGCCGAGCCGCCCTTCATGATCCTGAGCACCTCGTCCGGAGACTTCCCCATTCCCGCCGATGTGGCGCGTCAACTGCCCAACGTCCCGGCCCTGCCGGACCCGGCCGCCCCCAACGCCCGTCTGCAGATCGAGGACTTCCGCCATTGGCTGGACGCCTCGCCCGAACACGCCATCAGCTATGAACGCCTGCGTCGCTGGCACCTGGTGCAGGAAGAGCTGGCGGCCCAGGCCAAGGCCGCCGACCGACCCTTCGTCGTCACCGACGACGGGCTGGAATAGCTGTCAGGCGGGCAGCCGCAGCTCGAACACCGCCCCGCTTCCGTCGCCGGGAACCAGTCTCAGCTCGCCGCCGTGCAGGGCCGCCAGTTCGCGCGATATGGTCAGGCCCAGGCCCGATCCGTCCGAACTCTTGGAGCTGACGAAGGGTTCGAACAGACGTTCGGCCAGGCGCGGCGGAATGCCAGGCCCGTCGTCGGCGATGCGGACGACGCAGACCCCGTCCTGACCGAAGGCGCTGACGGTGACGGCCCCCTTGCCGCGCCGCTCGGCGGGTCGGCCGGGATCGGCCTCGATCGCCTGGCGGGCGTTGCGCATCAGATTGACCAGGATGCGGTACAGCTGATCCGGATCGGCCTCGACCGCGAACCGGGCGGGCACCTGTTTGATCAGCCGCACCCCCTCCGGCTCCAGGCCGGCGTCCTCGGCCGCCAGGGTCAGGGCCTTGGTCAGGACCACGCGGGTCTTCTGGGGCGCCGGCTCCTCGCTGCGGCCGTACTCCAGCACATTGCGCGACAGGCTTGCGGCCCGGCTCAGCGCCCGCTCCAGCCGGGGCAGGGCCTTGGCCACCTGGGGGTCGGCCGAGGTCGCCAGCCGCTCCGACGCCATCTGGGCCGAGGTCAGCATGTTGCGCAGGTCGTGGTTGATCTTGGCCACCGCCTCGCCCAGGGCCACAAGCCGGGCGCGGGAGCGCAGGGACTGGCGCACCTCCTCCTGCATCCGGGCCAGTTCGCGCTCGACCCGGCCGATCTCGTCATGCCGGTCCGACGGGGTCTCGGCCTCGCTCTCGGGATCGGCGGCGAACCGCTCCATCGAGCGGGTGACGCGCTGGAGCGGCCGCAGCACCAGAAGCGCCAGACCCCCATAGAGCAGGGCGCCCGCCGTCAGGGACACCAGCAGGCTGACCAGCAGACTGTTCAGAAGGAAGGCCTTCAGCTCCAGTTTCAACGGCTGGGCCGGGGTGACGATCTCGATGAAGTCGCCGGAGCGATAGCGGGGCTTGGCCTGGACCCGCAGCGACCGGTCCGGATGGCCGAATAGGGTGCGCCAGGGGTCGGTCAGCCGCGCCCAGCTGTTCTGTTGACGCAGGTCGATCAGCTCCGGTGCGCGCGGCAGATTGGGGGCCTGGAGCAGCAGCCGCCGCACCCCCTGTTCGGTCAGGGCCACGGCCTGGACCCCGCCGATCCGCATCAACTCGGCCGCCGTATCGTCCTCCACCGCGCTATAGGGCAGGGCCTCCACCCCGACCGAGGCCAGTTCGGCCGCCTGGAGCCGGTCGCGCAGCCAGCGCTCGTGGAAGGCGGCCAGGTTCGGCCCCATGATCAGGGCCTCGACCGCCAGGGTGAAGGCGAAGGTCAGCAGCAGCAGCCGGGCCGACAGGCCGTCGGGCGCCCGGGGCCGCAGCCGTTCGCGCCAGGTCTCCGCCGTCTGGGGCGACAGCTTCAGCGCCGTCGCGAGCCGATCGAACAGGGGGATCATGCCGGGGCCGCCCCTCCCTGGCTTCGGGCGCGTCGGGCGCGGATCATCTGAACCAGTTTGATGCCGATGGGCAGCAGCAGGGACAGGAAGACCACCCCCATCAGGGGCCAGAAGAACTGATGCAGCAGCATGGGCAGGTCCGGCTGCACCCCGGCCCGCAGCAGGTCGCCCAGCTGCGACCCGATCCAGGTGTAGATGAAGGTGGACGGCAGCAGGCCGATAAAGGTGGCGATCACATAGGGGCGCAGCGGCACCGCCATCATGCCCGCGGTGGCGTTGACCAGGACGAAGGGGACGCTGGGGATGACGCGCAGGGTGAACAGGGTGGTGAAGGCGTTGCGGTCGATCCCCTTGGCCAGCCGGTCCATGAAGCCGGCGTCCGCTTCGAACTTGGCGCGCAGCCAGGTTCCGATCGAGGTGCGATAGACCATATAGATCACGACCGAGCCGAGGGTCGCTCCGCTGGCCTGGGCCAGGGCGCCGACATAGGGGCCGAACATCATCCCGCCCAGCAGGGTCAGAAAGACCGGCCCCGGAATGGTGGAGGCGGTGGCGACGGCGTAGACGGCGATGAAGGCGACCAGGGCGGTCCACCAATGGGCCTGGGCGTAGGCCTGCAGGTTCAGCCCATGCTCGCGGATCAGGTCCATCGACAGATAGCGATTCCAGCCCAGGGCGAAGAAGGCGGCCACCAGGCCGGCGATGACCGCCAGCGGGGTCAACCGCAGGGCCCAGTCCTTCGCCGTTCGTTTCGCCATACGCGCTTCAATCCCGAATTGCCGGTCGAGCGTTGACTCGCGCGACCATGCGACTTATACGCCCGCCCTTCCTGCGGCGGACGCCTTTCGCCCCGTCGCCCAACCTTTTAACGTCAGGAGCCGACCGTGAAGCGGACCTATCAGCCGTCGCGACTCGTGCGCAAGCGCCGTCACGGCTTCCGCAGCCGGATGGCCACCAAGAACGGCCAGAAGATCGTTGCGCGCCGTCGCGCCAAGGGCCGCAAGCGCCTGACGGCGTAAGCGGCTCTCGCGTCCGAAAGCCAAGGACGCATGAGCGACCCTTTACAGATCAAGCGTCTGTTGCGGCGGCCCCAGTTCCTGGCGGCCGCCAAAGGCGTTTCCGAGGCGCGCGGCGGGGTGGTGATCCAGAGGCTGGATCGCGGCGACGGTTCGCCGCACGTCGGCCTGGGCTTCACCGCCACGCGCAAGATCGGCGGGGCGGTGGTCAGGAACCGCGCCAAACGCCGCCTGCGCGAGGCCGCGCGGGCCATGCTGCCCCAATATGGCGTGCCCGGTAGCGACTATGTCTTCATCGCCCGCATGGGCACCACCGAGCGGGCGTGGGACCGTCTGCTTGACGATGTGAAATCGACGCTTACAAGGCTGGCGACACCGAGAAACGATCGGGGGGCCGACCGGCCTTCGCCCGCCCCCGCCCCCTCCGGCCAGGACCGCCCGAATCCATGAAAAACGAGAACTCGCGCAACACGATCCTCTTCATCGTGTGCTCGGCCCTGATCCTGGGGGTCTATTGGTTCGCCGTGCTGCGGCCCCAGGCCGAGCGCCGCGCCGTCCAGCAGCAGGCCCAGGCCGAACAGTCTCAGACGGCCAGGAACGCCGCTCGCACGGCGCTGAGCCCCCAGGGGCCGGTCTTCGTCACCGATCGCCGCCAGGCGCTGAGCACCGCCGCGCGCGTGCCGATCCACTCCGGCACCCTGAAGGGCTCGCTGTCGCTCCAGGGCGGTCGGATCGACGACCTGTTCCTGACCGACTACAAGGAGGTCCAAGACAAGCCTGAGCCGGTCGAACTGTTCCGCCCCCAGGGGATGCAGAACGCCTATTTCGCCCAGTTCGGCTGGACCGGCCCCAATGTGGCCGGCGGCGTGCCTGGTCCCAACACCGTCTGGCGCCTGACGGCCGGTTCGACCTTGACCCCCACCTCGCCGATCACCCTGACCTGGGACAATGGGCAGGGTCTGCGCTTCACCCGCGTGGTCTCGGTCGATGACCGCTACGTCTTCTCGATCAAGGACACGGTCCAGAACCTGGGAACCCAGGCCATCACCATCGCCCCCTACGGCAGCGTCCAGCGCCAGGGCGTCCCGCCCCTGGCCGGTTCGTCCCACATCGTCCACGAAGGCGCCATCGGCGCCTTCGGCAAGCCGGGCGAGTACCGGACCGAGCAGAAGAAGTACAAGGACTGGCTGAAGGAGCCGCGGATCGAGAACGCCTCGATCGGCGGCTGGCTGGGCATCACCGACAAATACTGGCTGGCGGCCCTGCTGCCGCAGCAGGACGAGGCGGTCGAGACCGAATTCCGGGTCCGCGAGGTTCCGGGCGGCCAGCCGCAGCTGGAAGCCAATATCCTGGGCGCGACCCGCACGCTCCAGCCGGGCGCAACCGCCACCGAGACCCAGCGTCTGTTCGCCGGCGTCAAGCGGGCCGAGGTGCTGAAGACCTATGAGACCAACCTCAACCTGCCGCGCTTCGTCTATGCGATCGACTGGGGCATGTTCTGGTTCCTGACGCGCCCGATCTTCTGGATTTTGGAGAATGTCTACGGCCTGGTCGGCAGCTTCGGCGTCGCCATCCTGGCCCTGACCGTCATCGTCAAACTGGTGATGTTCCCCCTGGCCAACAACGCCTACGCCTCGATGTCCAAGATGCGGAACCTCCAGCCCAAGATGGAGGAGATCAAGAAGAAGTTCAAAGACGATCCGCAGAAGCAGCAACAGGAGACCATGGCCCTGTACCAGAAGGAGAAGATCAATCCGGTCGCCGGCTGTCTTCCGCTTCTGCTCCAGATCCCGGTCTTCTACGCCCTGTACAAGGTGCTGACGGTCACCATCGAAATGCGCCACCAGCCCTTCCTGGGCTTCATCCACGACCTGTCGGCGCGTGACCCCTCTGTGGTATGGAACCTGTTCGGCCTGATCCCCTGGGATCCGGCGACCCTGCCCCTGCTGGGCGGCCTGTTGGTCGGGCCTCTGGGCATCGGCCTGCTGGCGGTCGCCTATGGTCTCACCATGTGGCTGCAGACGGCGATGAACCCGCCGGCGGCCGATCCGGTCCAACGCCAGATCTTCCAGTTCATGCCCCTGGTCTTCACCTTCATCATGGCGCCCTTTGCGGCGGGCCTGCTGGTCTATTGGGCCTGGTCGAACATCCTGACCATCCTGCAGCAGTACGTCATCATGCACCGCTACAAGGCCGAAAATCCGATCGACGACTTCATCGCCCGCTTTAAGAAAAAGCCCGCGTGATCGAGGAAACCGACTTCAGCCCTGAAGAGATCGAGGCCGCGCGGATTCTGTTCGCGCGGCCGGCGACCTTCGTCATGGGGGCGGCCAAGATCGAGCAACTGCCCGATCCCGACCTGCCGGAGATCGCCTTTGCGGGCCGCTCCAACGTCGGCAAGTCCAGCCTGATCAACGGCCTGGTCGGCATGCACAAGCTCGCCAGAGCCTCCAACGAGCCGGGCCGCACGCGCGAGGTCAACTTCTTTGATCTGGACGGCCGGCTGCGCCTGGTCGACCTGCCCGGCTACGGCTGGGCCAAGGCGTCCAAGACCACGGTCAAGAAGTTCCAGGACCTGGGGCGCGACTATCTGCGCGGCCGGGTGACGCTGAAGCGGGTCTATCTGCTGATCGACAGCCGCCACGGCCTGAAGTCGGTGGATACGGAGGCGCTGGACGCCCTGGATCTCGCCGCCGTCTCCTATCAGATCGTCCTGACCAAGGCCGACAAGCTGAAGAAGGGCGAGGGCGAGCGGATGCAGGAGGCCACGCTGAAGGCCATTTCCAAACGCCCCGCCGCCTTCCCCGTGGTGGCCCTGACCTCCTCCGAAAAGGGGCTGGGCCTGCCTGAGCTGCGGGCTGAGATCATGCGCACCACCGGCGCGACCCTGGGCTGAGGCGCGGCGTCAGGTCAGCAGGGCCTTCAGCACTCCGTCCAGCACCGGCCGCCCGCGCGGGGTGGCGACCAGCCGCCCGCCCGTGACCGTCAGAAAGCCGTCGGCGATCAGGTCCGCGGTCGGTTCCGCCTCGGGCGACAGGCCCAGGTCCCCCAATACGCCGACCGGCGCCCCCTCCACCGTCCTCAACCCCAGCAGCAGCCGCTCCTCCGCCGCCCCGGCGGCGTCCAGCCGTTCGACCTCGGCCCAGGGGGCGCCCGCCTGCACCCCTGCCGCATAGTCGCCGATGCGGCGATGGGCGACGGTTGCGGTGCGAACGCCGTCCAGGGTCAGTCGCCCATGCGCCCCCGGCCCCAGGCCCAGATAGTCCCCGCCGCGCCAGACATGCAGATTATGGGCCGACCGGGCCGCCACGCCCCGCGCATGGTTGGACACCTCATAGGCGTCGAAACCGGCGGCCTCGAGCACCGCCTGGGTGGTCTCGTACAGGGCCGCGGCCTGGTCCTCGTCCGGCGGGACCAGGGTTCCGCGCGCCAGGGCCCGGCCGAAGGCCGTCGTCGGCTCGAGCGTCAGCTGATAGGGCGAGACGTGTTCGAACCCCATGTCCAGCGCCGCGCCCAGCTCCGTCGCCCAGTCGTCGGGCGTCTGGCCCGGCCGGGCGTAGATCAGGTCGATGGACAGCCGGTCGAAGGCGCGTCCGGCCAGGGCGACCGCGCGCCGCGCCTCGGCCGCCGAATGGTCGCGCCCCAGGAACCGCAGGGCGGCGTCGTCCAGGGCCTGCACCCCCATGGACAGCCGATTGATCCCGGCCTGGGCCAGGGCGTCGAACCGGGCCGCCTCCGCATCGGTCGGATTGGCCTCCAGCGAAATCTCGATCGGTCCTGACGGCGGGAACAGGTCGCGGGCCTGGTCGATGATCCGCGCCACCGCCTCGGGCGCCATCAGCGACGGCGTGCCCCCGCCGAAGAAGACCGAGGCCAGCCGGCGCGGCCCGGTCAGGGCGCGCTGGGCCCGCAGATCGGCCAGGATCGCCTCCACCAGCCGCCCCTGTTCCTCGACCCGCCCCCGGTCGCGCACCACGTTGAAGTCACAATAGGGGCAGATGCGCGCACAATAGGGCCAGTGGACATAGAGGCCGAGGTCCGTTCCGGGATCGACCCAGGTCTGGGCGGGATCAGTCAATCAGGGCGGCTCTCAGCTTGGCGAAGGCGCGGGTGCGGTGGCTGATCGTCTCCTTGGCCTCAGGTTCCATCTCCCCGAAGGTCAGGCCGCTCGCCTCATCCGGAATGAAAATCGGATCATAGCCGAAGCCCCGGTCGCCGCGCGGCGGAAAGCTCAGCCGACCCCGCACCACCCCCTCGACCACCACGCTGGGCCCGTCCGGCCAGGCCACCGCCAGGGCCGAGGTGAACCAGGCGCTCATGTCCGCAGCCTGGATCTCCTCCAGCCTCTCCTCGACCTTCTTCATCGCCACGGCGAAATCCTTGCCGGGACCGGCCCAGCGGGCGGAATAGATGCCCGGCGCCCCGTCCAGGGCCGCGACCGACAGGCCCGAATCGTCGGCCAAGGCGACCTCGCCCGACCGATCGGCCGCATGGCGCGCCTTCAGCAGGGCGTTGCCGACGAAGGTGGTCTCGGTCTCCTCGGGTTCAGGCAGATTCAGCTGCCCCGCCGTGAGGATCTCGTAACCTTCGCCCAGCAGGGCGGCGATCTCGGGAACCTTGCCCGGATTGTGGGTGGCGAGGACGATCCGCATCCCCTTGA
Organism: Brevundimonas sp. Bb-A; assembly: GCF_009394735.1. NCBI lineage: Bacteria > Pseudomonadati > Pseudomonadota > Alphaproteobacteria > Caulobacterales > Caulobacteraceae > Brevundimonas > Brevundimonas sp. Bb-A. The sequence continues at coordinate 776,305 of NZ_CP045456.1, forward strand.
AAAGCTTGAGACTCATTGCCGATCACAGTCCTGAAACAGTCTATTGCCAAAGTTTAATATCGTTAAACGATATGTAACGTGATTTTCCGCAGGACACGGCCTATCTATTGATCGTCAGGAACGAGGCCGCAACGTTCAAGACGCCGGACATAACCGGAAGGATCATGCGGGAAAAACACAAACCGGGCGATGATCGCCCAACAGGAAAAACGGAGACACATTATGCATACGATGAACCTCTCGCTGCTGCTGGACAAGGTCGGCGCCGCCTTCGTCAACACGGTTCTGATCGCCGCCCTGCCGACCGCCCTGGTCGCCATCCTGGTCCAAGCCTTCTGATCGACCTCAAGTCCAGTCCTTATCGATCACGAGAGCTTTGACGACCTTGACGAAGATCGCGATGTATAGGGCTGCGTGCGGGTTCGCCGGACCCCGCGCAGCCGCCGCGTCCTTCCTTCCGGCCTGAGCACCGATCGACCATGCGCCTGCCCCTGCCCCATCTGCTGAAGCGAGGCGAGGGGCGCACGCCGCAGCTGTGGGCCCCGATCACCGCCCCGTTTCGCGCCCTGGGACCGGGTTCGGTCTCCAGCGTGCTGAAGGTGGCCCTGGACGTGGCCTATGTCCTGCTCTGGCTGGTCACCGGCCTTCTTCTTCTGCTGCTGATCGCGGCCGTCTTCATCCCGCTGGACAATGTGAACATCACCGTCAGCGGCGAGACCGGCGGCCGCCAACTGCCCCTGACCCGGCTGCTTCTGCTGTTCGGCCTGGGGGCGGCCACCGCCTATTTCGGCGGCTTCATGCTGATTCTGCGCAGCCTGCGCCTCATCTTCCGTACTCTGATCATGGGTGACCCCTTTCATCCGGCCAATGTGCGCCGCCTGCGCCAGATCGGCCTGATCCTGGCCCTGGTCACCGGCGGGGTCTGGCTGGCCCAGGGCTTCGTCGCCGCCCGCCTGGCGCCCGGCGTCATGGACCCGCAAGGGCTGGGCGAACTGCTGACCCCGGTGTTTTCCGTCCTGATCGTCTTCGTCCTTGCGGAGGTCTTTCGCGAGGGCGCGCGGCTGCGCCGCGAATCCGAACTGACGATCTGAACCGTTTCCGCTAGGACTTCCCCATGGCCATCCGCGTCCAGCTTGATCGCGTCCTTGTCGAACGCCGCATGTCGCTGACCGAGCTGGCCGACCGGGTGGGGGTCACGGTGGCCAATCTGTCGGTCCTGAAGACGGGCAAGGCGCGGGCGGTGCGGTTTTCCACCCTGGACGCCCTGTGCCGTGAACTGAACTGCCAGCCGGGCGATCTCCTGGCCCATGAACCCGGTCCCGCCGACCCGATCGAGGACGACGAAGCGGCATGAGGCGCAAGGGTTCCGGCCGGGACGAGAACGGCCTGACGCCCGAGGACCGTCGCATCTGGAACCGCATCACCGGCACGGTCTCGACGCCCCGAACGCGCAAGGCCGCGAGGGTCACGCCCGGCGCCGAGGCGCCGGCCCATCTGATCGCCCCGATCCCGGACCACCCTCTGTCGCGCGCGGAAAAGCCCCCGGCCAAGACCTCTCCGGCGCGGTTCGCCCGCACCGAGCCCACGTCCGAGCCCCGCCTCCCGGTTCGCCCCGCGCCCTCTCGCCTCCGGCCCGCGCCCGAGGATCTGGAGCCCCGCCGCAAACAGCGGCTGTCGCGCGAGCGCGATCCGATCGAGGCCCGGATCGACCTGCACGGCTTCGGCCGGTTCGAGGCCGAGGACCAGCTGCGGGCCTTTCTGACCGGCTGCCAGGCGCGCGGCCTGCGGGCGGTCCTGGTCATCACCGGCCAAGGGCGGCTGGGCGGCGGGATCATCCGCGCCTCCTTCGCCGAATGGATGCAGTCGCCGGCCCTGCGCGGCGTGGTCTCGGGCTTCACCTCGGCCCATCGGCGCCACGGCGGCGACGGCGCCTTCTACGTCACCCTGAAACGCCGCGGCTGAGGGTCGATCCTCGCAAGTTCAAAGACAAGGTCCTGGCTTTTCAAGGGACAGGCTCTCACGGGCGGCCTCGACCCGGCGCCCCTCGAAACCGTGTTAGGCTTGCGGCCCGGTCTTTGACATTGTGCGGCTCTGGACGTCTCTCCGCCTCCCGCCCGCCGGACGCCGATCAGACTGTCCGATACGATGCGCCAAAAATCCGCTTTGAAAACAAAGGGCGTCGGACACATCGGACACATCGGACACATCGGACAGTCTTTTTCGATGCCCGAAACCGCGATCGCGGCGTCGGACCGATGGGACTCATCGGACTGTTTTTTCTCGGTCCGATGCGAGGCCCGGCCCCAGACGGACGAAGGCCCGCCGGCGACGGGCGCGGGCGGGCCTGAAGGGCGCTCTGAAAAGGGAAAGGCGGCCTATTTGGCCGACAGGGCCCCGGCCAGGATGACGTCGATCTGCTTGCCCATATGGTCCGACAGGGCGGCTGCGTCCCATTCGTCATAGGCGGCGCGGCGATAGTTGGACAGATAGGCGTCCCAGATCAGCTCGACCAACAGGCGCAGATCGGCGTCCTGGCGAAGCTCGCCCTTGGCGACCGCCTCTTGAAGAATATCGCCGATGGTCAGCAGCAGCTTCTTGGTCGCGGCCCGGGCGCGCATCTCGGCCGCCAGGGGCTGGAACCAGGATCGGGCGACGATGGCCTGGAACAGGGGCAGATGCTCCAGCGACGAATGATAGCCGGCGCTCAGCGCGCCCAGCAGACGCTGGCGGACCGGCTCGCCCTCGGGCGCCCCGGCCTCGACCACCTCGGCCAGGCGCGACATGTCCTCGGTCAGGACCGCCTCGAACAGCTCGGCCTTGTCCTGGAAGTTGGCGAAGACCGCGCCGGTCGACATGCCCGCGCCCTTGGCGATGTCGCGGATGGTGGCGGGTTCATAGCCCCGCTCAGCGAACAGGGAGCGGGCGGCGTCCAAAACCTTCTGGCGGGTCCGCACCTTGGCCGCCTGACGACGGTTCAGGCGGGGCGCAGCTTCGGTCGATAGGGCGGATTCGGTCATGAAATCAGGTTGAACTCTACGCAATTTCGGATGCGCCTAGGCGGTCCGAGTTGACTTTGGGTGAAGCGCCTTGAGCTGACGGGAGAGGCGTTGCGGCCCCGACCTCGTCATCGGCGCGATACTGAGGGACGGCTTGCATCACGGAACCATGACGAAAATGGGTCGGCCGATTTTTCTCCTGTGAGGCGAGAGAATATTCAAGGTTAACTTTTCAGCTTGGCTGTATTGATTTGGGACATTCTCAACGCGCGGGTGGTTCTACTGCGTCCTCCTGCGGGCATGGCGGCCTGGAAGGCTTTGCGGAATTGTTCGCGCTTCTCATGGATGGAGACCAGGACCCGGCCCATGGGCACGCCCAGATCGACCAGGGTGTTCTCGGCCAACTGCAAACTGGCCTCGGTCGTCTCCGGCACCGCGTCCGTCACGCCCAGGGCGTACAGGCGCGCCGCATGTTGGTCGTCGCGCGCACGGGCGATCAGGATCAGATCCTCGCGCAGGGCGCGGGCCGCCGTCACCACCTCATCAACCTTGCCCGGCGCGTCCATGGTGACGATCAGGGCGCGGGTGGTCTGAACCCCGCAATGGGACAGCATCTCGGGCCGGCCGGCGTCGCCGTAGAAGACGTCGAACCCGTCCCGACGCCCCGCCGCCACGGCCGCAGCGTCCGTGTCCAGGGCGATGAAGGGCTGGTCGTGCGCCTTCAGCAATTCGCCGATCAGGCGGCCGACGCGGCCGAAGCCGACGACGATCACCGCCCCGTCCGCCTGTTCCGGCGGCGCGGCGCCCTCTGGCGTGGTCGGGCGGTCGGGGGCCTTGGCGCGCGACAGCCTCTGGCCCAGCAGGGCCAGAAGCGGGATGGAGAAGATGCTCAGGGTCGCCGACAGGGCCACTGTGCTGGTCAGGGCGGGCGGGGCGATGCCCTCCACCATGCCGGTGGCGAAGACGACGAAGGCGAACTCGCCCGCCGGCGCCAGCACCAGGGCCGTCTCCAGGGCGGGCCGGGCGCCCATGCCCCACAGCCGGGCCAGGGCGAAGATGACGCCGGTCTTGACCACTGTGACGGCCAGGGCCAGGCCGAACAGCAGGACCGGATCGGCCGCCACCGCGCCCAGGTCCAGCCCCAGCCCCACCCCGACGAAGAAGACCCCCAGCAGCAGGCCCTTGAAGGGCTCGATCGACACCTCCACCTCGCGCCGGAACTCGGTTTCGGCCAGCAGCACCCCGGCGACCAGGGCGCCGATGCTCATCGACAGGCCGACCGCCTGGGCCGCCAGGCCGGCGCCCACCACCACCAGCAGGCTGGCGGCGACGAACAGCTCCCCGCCCTGGGCCGCCTTGCGCGCCCGCGCCACCGACCGGAACATGGGCCGCAGCACCACCCGGCCCAGCAGCACCAGAAGGCCCAGGCCCATCGCCGCCGGGACCAGGGTGAACAGGGCGCGGCCCAGGACGGCGGGGTCCAGCGTTCCCCCGCCCTGGGCCAGGGCCGCCATCACGCTGACGGTGATCAGAATGGGGGCCACGGCCAGGTCCTGAGCCAGCAGGACGGCGAAGGTGGATCGGCCGACACTGGTCTTCAACCGTCCGCCCTCGGCCAGAACCGGCATCACCACCGCCGTCGACGACAGGGCCAGGCCCATGCCCAGGACGGCCGCGCTGACCAGGCTTTGGCCGAGCAGCATGAACAGGCCCGCCAGCACCAGGGTGCAGGCCGCCACCTGCATCAGCCCCAGGCCGAACACCAGCCGTCGCAGGGCCCGCAGCCGTTCCCACGACAGCTCCAGCCCGATCATGAACAGCAGGAAGGCGACTCCCAGCTCCGACAGCTGGGCCAGCTGGCCGGGGTCGCTGATGGTGAAATAGGACAACCAGGGCAGCCGGTCGGCGAAGCGCGCCAGGCCGTCGGGGCCCAGCACCACCCCTGCGGCCAGGAAACCCAGGACGGGGCTGATCTTCAGACGATTGACCAGGGGCACCATGACCCCGGCGGCCGCCAGAAACACCACCAGATCCTTATAGTCGCCGCCGTGCGTCTGCATTCGCCCTCCGAGCTCTGCCGGCATGTGACCCGGAACCGGCGCCTGTGGCGAGAGGTCGCGGCGCTTTCATGAACTTTTTTTAAGGCGACAGGCCCCGCGTCGGGTCTAGGGTCCGCTCCGACCCGCCCGTGGGGGGTGGAACCGAGGATAGAGTGATGAAAAGACTGCTTATCGGGGCCGCGGTCGGCGCCCTTCTGCTGCCGGCCGCCGCCCTGGCCCAGGACGTCGATCACGACCACGCCTGCCTGGACGAAACCTGCTCCGTCGTCTCGCTCTTCTCGGGCGAAGAGACGGCCGCCGGCTGGCAGGGAACCCAGGCGCCCAAGTACGGGACCTGGGGCTTCGACATGGCCGGCCGCGACACCTCGGTGAAGCCGGGCGACGACTTCTTCCGCTACGCCAACGGGACCGCGATCGACAAGATCGTCATCCCATCGGACCGCACCAGCTACGGCTCCTTCGCCCTGCTGCGCGAACTGTCCGACAACCGGATGAAGGAGCTGGTGCTGGGCCTGGCCGCGCGCACCGATCTGACGCCCGGCTCCGACGAGGCCAAGGTGGCTGACGCCTATCGCTCCTACATCGACGAGGCGCGGATCGAACAGCTGGACGCCCAGCCGCTGCAGCCCTATCTGGCCGCCATCCGCGCCGCCGACAGTCATGAGAAGATGGCCGTCTACATGGGCCAGACGGTCGGCCGTTTCGGCGGCTCCTTCTTCGGCAGCGGCATCACCATCGACGCCAAACAGCCGACGCGCTACGTCGTCTCCACCGGTCAGTCGGGCATCGGCCTGCCGAACCGCGACTATTATCTGGACGCCCGCTACGCCGACAAGAAGGAGAAGTACCAGGCCTATGTCGCCGACATGCTGGGCATGATCGGCTGGGCCAATCCGACCGAGACCGCCGCCCAGATCGTCGCCCTGGAGACCAAGATCGCCGAGGCCCACTGGAGCCCGGTCGAGAACCGCAACCGCGACCGCACCTACAACGAATACACCATCGCTCGCTTGGCTGAAGACGCGCCGGGCTTCGCCTGGCAGTCCTATTTCGACGCGGCCAAGCTGGGCGGCGTTCCGCGCCTGATCGTGCGTCAGGACACGGCCATGCCCAAGATCGCGGCCATCTACGCCGAGACGCCGGTCGAACTGCTCCAGGCCTGGGAAGCCTTCCACACCGCCGACGACATGGCGCCCCTGCTGTCCAAGCGGTTCTCGGACGCCCAGTGGGGCTTCCGCGCCCGCGACCTGTCGGGCCAGCCCGAGCAGCGCACCCGCGAGAAGCGGGCCATCTCCTTCGCCGAGGGTTCGCTGGGCGAGGCGACGGGCCGGCTCTATGTCGCCCAGTACTTCCCGGCCGAATCCAAGGCCAAGATGGAAGAGCTGGTCGCAAATCTGCGCACGGCCCTGTCGCACCGGATCGACAACCTGACCTGGATGGGCGACGAGACCAAGGCGGCCGCGCAGGAGAAGCTGCGCAAATTCACCGTCAAGATCGGCTATCCCGACAAGTGGCGCGACTATTCGGGTCTCGAGATCCGCGCCGACGACCTGGTCGGCAACGCCGAGCGTCGCGGCCTGTTCGAATGGAACTACGATCTGGCCCGCCTGGACGAGCCGGTCGACAAGTCCGAGTGGGGCATGACCCCCCAGACGGTCAACGCCTACTATAACTCGGCCAATAACGAGATCGTCTTCCCGGCCGCCATCCTGCAGCCGCCCTTCTTCGATCCGAACGGCGACCCGGCGGTCAACTACGGCGGCATCGGCGGGGTGATCGGCCACGAGATCGGCCACGGCTTCGACGACCAGGGCTCCAAGTCCGACGGCGACGGCGTGCTGCGCAACTGGTGGACGGCCGAGGACAAGGCCAATTTCGAAGCCCTGACCGCCCGTCTGGGCGCCCAGTACGCCACCTATGAGCCGATCGCCGGCTATAAGATCAATCCGGGCCTGACGATGGGCGAGAACATCGGCGACGCCTCGGGCGTGGCCGTGGGTCTTGAAGCCTATCACCTGTCGCTGAACGGCCAGCCGGCCCCGGTGCTGGACGGCACAACCGGGGACCAGCGCTTCTTCTACGGCTGGGCCCAGGTCTGGCAGTCGAAATATCGCGACGAGGCCCTGAAGCAGCAGGTCGCCACCGATCCCCACTCGGCCGCCCAGTTCCGGGTCATCGGCCCGCTGCGCAACGTCGACGCCTGGTACGACGCCTTCGACGTCCAGCCGGGGACGAAATACTATCTGACGCCGGAAGAGCGCGTCCGCATCTGGTAGGTCGCCGGATCGCAAAACGGGAAAAGGCCGGGGTTCGCCCCGGCCTTTTTTCATGAGCCCTTGGACACATCAGACTGAAAATTGGTCGATGGCCGCGACAGTTTCTGCAAATTTTCGATGTCGGCCTGGACTCCAGACGCGAAAAAGCCCGCTGCGGGGGATACATCGCAGCGGGCTTTCGCGCTCTTTAAAGAGCGGACGTTTCCTCCCCGAAACGCCTTCGAGTGCTGCGCGCTTGAGCAACGCTTGCCCTCGAGTGAGTTCATTTGACGCAACCCCCCCGAGGTCGTCAACGGGCTTCTCGGACGGAATCGAACTTTCTTCGACTTATCGTCGATAACTCACCCTGCTCAGAGTTATTTATCGAAGCTTATTCGATAATGGCTCGAAGGGCGCCGACCAGTGCCGTTCGGGCGACACGCATCTGCCCCGGCCGTTGCGCCTTCCAGGCGTCATTGTCGGCGATGGCGGCGGCGGCGGCGCGCCCGGCGTCCAGGTCCTTGATCGTGACCTCGCCGGCGGCGATCTCGTCCCCGCCCAGGATGACGACCGCAGGCGATCCGCGGCGGTCGGCGTATTTCATCTGGGCCTTCATCCCGGCCCGTCCCAGATAGAGTTCGGCCGCGATCCCCGCGCCGCGCAGTTCGGCGACGGCCGTCAGATAGTGGGCCATGTCCTCTTCGGAGAAGACGATGACCACGACCGGCCCGCGCACGGCGTCCTCCGCGCCGCGTCCGGCCGCGCGCAGGGCGGAGGCGAGGCGCGAGACCCCGAAGGAGAAGCCGGTCGCCGGGGTGCTCTGGCCGGTGAAGCGCGCGACCAGGTCGTCATAGCGGCCGCCGCCGCCGATGGAGCCGAATCGCACCGGCCGCCCCTTGTCGTCGGTCGTCTCCAGCAACAGCTCCGCCTCGAAGACGGCGCCGGTGTAATACTCAAGGCCCCGCACGATGGTGGGGTCGAACTTCACGGCGTTCTGGCCCACCGACATGGCGTTCAGCGCCCGGTCGATCGCCGCCAGTTCGCTCAGCGCCGCATCGCCCGCCGCCCCCAGGTCGCCGGACCGGGCTACGGCCTCCAAGGTCGCCGCCCGGGACAGGCCGGGCGTGTTGGCGGACGCCAGAAAGGCCTCGATTGCGCCCGTGACCTTTGGGGGCAGCCGCGCGCCCTTGGTGTAGTCGCCGGACTCGTCCAGTCGCCCTTCGCCCAGCAGCTGAACCACGCCTTCCCAGCCCAGCCGGTCGAACTTGTCGATGGCGCGAAGGGCCGTCAGACGCTGACCCGCGTCGGTCACGCCCCCCGCGTCGAACAGGCCGTCGAACAGTTTTCTGTTTGAGACGCGGATCTGGGCCTGGCCCGCGTCCAGGCCGGCGGCGCCCAGGCCTTCGCAGGCCATGGCGATGATCTCGGCGTCGGCCTCGGGCCGGTCCGAGCCGACGGTGTCGGCGTCGCACTGCCAGAACTCGCGGAACCGGCCCGGACCCGGCTTTTCGTTTCGCCACACCGGCCCATAGGCGTAGCGGCGGAACGGCTTGGGCAGGGTCTCCCAGGTCTGGGCGGCGAACCGGGCCAGGGGGGCGGTGTGGTCGTAACGCAGGGCCATCCATTCGCCCGGCTCGTCCGAACCCGCATCGTCCTGAAGGGCGAACACCCCCTCATTGGGCCGGTCGGCGTCAGGCAGGAACTTGCCCAGGGCGTCGGCGTATTCGAAGGCCGGCGTCTCCAGCGGCTCGAAGCCCCAGCGCTCATAGACTTCCGACACGCGCGCCACGATGCGGCGTTCGGCGGTCAGGTCGCGGCCGCGCTTGTCGGCGAAGCCGCGTGGATTGCGGGCGAGGGGGCGAGGAGGGGCGTCGGTCATGCCGGGCGCTTAAGCCAAGGGGCGGCGCGGCGCAAATGCTCCGGCGCCGAGTGGCGGCGCCGTCTTTGCCTCAGCCTGTGCAATATACTGACCTTAAAGGAAAAACGCCTACACAGACGGAACAGGCGTGGGCCGTCGCCGTTTCAGCGCCATGATCCCCCACGCCCTTGTCTTCACGCGGACCTGCAGAACCTCCGACCGGCGGACCATCCGGTGGTATGAGTGCGAACTGATCGACGACCAGGGCGCGCGCCGTCTGCGAAACCGGGCCTTCTTCTCGCTGGACGAGGCCAAGTCCTGGGCCTCGTCCGAAGGCTATCCGGTGGACGACGCTGACATCCAGGACGCGCGATGATCGGCGCCGCCCCCTCGGGTCCGCTCGACGCCTCGGCCTTCGACACCCCGCGCATCCTTCTGGCCGGCGCCGTAGACTACGCCATGTACGACCGGTTCCGCGACCGACTGACCCAGGCGCCCGACAGCGGTCTGGTGGTGATCGAACTGTCCACCCTGGGCGGCGATCCGGAGGTGGCGCGGATGATGGGCGAGGACGTGCGGTTTCAGAGCGACATCAACCCCGCGCGCCGGCTGGTCTTTCTGGGCAAGGCCGCCATCTATTCGGCCGGCGCGACCTTCATGAGCTTTTTTGCGGTGGAAAACCGCTATCTGACGCGCGGCGCTCGGGTGATGATCCATGAGCGAAAGATGGACAAGACGCTCCACATCGCCGGGCCGCTGACCACCTGCATCGCCTCGGTCAAGGCGATGCTGAACGAACTTGAGCACTCCATCGCCATCCAGAACGAAGGGTTCGAGAACCTGGTGCGCGGCAGCGCCGTCACCATGGACGAGGTGCTTCGGCGCGCGCCGGAGAACTGGTACATCGAGGCTCAGGAGGCGAAGGCCCTCGGCCTGGTCGCCGGCGTGCTGTGACCCCGCGGCGTCAGTCCCCCAGGGTCTCCACCGTCAGATTGCCGTTGGTGTAGACGCAGATTTCGGCGGCGATCTTCATGGCCTTGCGGGCGATCGCCTCGGCGTCCAGATCGGTTTCCTCGATCAGGGCGCGGGCCGCCGACAGGGCGTAGTTGCCGCCCGAACCGACGGCCGCGACCCCATGCTCCGGCTCCAGCACGTCGCCCACGCCGGTGACGGTGAAGATCGACGTCTTGTCCGCCACCAGCAGCATGGCCTCCAGCCGCCGCAGATAGCGGTCTGTGCGCCAGTCCTTGGCCAGATCGACGCAGGCCCGGGCGAGCTGGTCCGGGTACTGCTCCAGCTTGGCCTCCAGGCGTTCGATCAGGGTGAAGGCGTCGGCCGTCGCCCCGGCGAACCCCGCCAGAACCTTGCCGCCGGCCAGGGTCCGCACCTTTCGCGCCGCGCCCTTGACGATGGTCGGTCCCATCGAGACCTGACCGTCGCCGGCGATCACCGTGCGGCCGTTTTTGCGAACCGCCAGTATCGTGGTGCCGTGCCAGTCGGGAAAATTGGATTGGGTCATGGTCCGCAGATGGAGCGGCGGCCCGTCGCGATCAAGCCTCGCTCGCCTGTTGAGGGGTGTGTCACATTTCCTTGGCCTTACCTGGCTACCGCAGAGGTTCCGGCGTCCGTCAGCCTTAACCTAAGCGAGAGCGGCGCCGGCCGCAGTGTGCGATGGGTCGAACCAAGGGGGCTTCGTTAACCCTCTCGCTCCTAGAGCCTTTTTCGTCGGTCGAGTTGTTAAGCGTATGAGTACCCTATGAGTTTGTTTCGCATCTTCTATGTCAGCGACGCCGTGGGCGACGCGGGCGCGGGGCTTCTGCCCTTGATCGACATCATCGGGGCCTCGGATCGGAACAATCGGCGCGACCACGTGACCGGTTTCCTGCTGCGGCATCAGGACCGATTCTTCCAGCTGCTGGAAGGCGGGCGGGTTGATCTGGAGCGGTTGATGGGCCGGCTGGCGGCCGACCGCCGTCATCAGAATATTCGGGTCCTGGTCGATACGCCGGTGGACCGGCGTCTCTTTCCGCAATGGGCCATGGCCCAGATCGACCCCCTGCCCAGTCTTGAACCGATCTTGACCCGTTTGGCCGGGACGCGGCTCCTGTCGGAAGTGACCTTCGAAGTGGATCAGGTGATCGCCGACGCCCGTCTGGCCCTCGATGGGACGCGCTGACGGGGCCGCACGCGCCATTCCACCGCCCTCGCCGACGGTCTAGAGACGGGCATGGCCTTTTCTGACGATGAAGTCGAACGCTACGCCCGCCATCTGGTGCTGGCCGAGGTCGGAGGGCCGGGGCAGCAGGCGCTGAAGCGCGCCCGCGTCCTGGTCGTCGGCGCGGGCGGGGTCGGAGCGCCGGCCGCCCTCTATCTGGCGGCGGCGGGCGTCGGGACGTTGGGCCTGATCGACGACGACGTCGTGGCCCTGTCCAATCTTCAGCGTCAGATCCTTTTCGCCACCGCCGACGTGGGTCGGGCCAAGGTGGAGGCGGCGCGGGACCGATTGGCCGGCCTCAATCCGCATGTCGCGATCCAGACCTTCGCCGAACGTCTGACGCCCGAAAACGCAGCGCGCCTGATCGCCGACTTCGATCTGGTTCTGGACGGGACCGACGACTTCGCCACGCGCCATACGGTCAACGCCGCCTGTGTGGCGGCGGGCAAGCCCCTGGTCTCGGGCGCCCTGGGTCGGTGGAGCGGTCAGGTGGGGGTGTTTGCGGGTCGGCCCTGCTATCAGTGCCTGACGCCCGAGGTTCCGCCGGATGCGGAGACCTGCGCGCGCGTGGGGGTCGTCGGCGCCCTGGCGGGGGTGATCGGTTCGATGGCCGCCCTGGAGACGATCAAATGGATCGTAGGCGCGGGTCAGAGCCTTCAGGGGCGGCTGCTGATCTATGACGGCCTGGCGGGAACGGCGCGAACGGTGCGGATCGCGCCTGATCCCGCATGCCCGGTTTGCGGCGGCTGATTTGTCCGACTCAGGCGGCGGTTTCGAACCGCACGTCGTCCAGGGCCAACTCGGGCAGGGGAGCGGCGAAGCCCAGGGCAGGATTGCTGAGCACCGTCACCAGCCGCTCGCCGCAATAGAGGCAAAGAGTTTCGAATCCCGGCCAAGTCGCCGCCACATCGGCCAGGGCCCGGTCGGCGGCGCGATCGTCCTCGGCCTTCAGAACGCAGATGTCACGCACCGGAACACCCGGCAGGTTGACGATACAATAGTAGGAGTCCAACGCACGCTTCCCTTACAGGCCGCCGAAACGATCCCTGATCGCGGCGGTTCCTCCAGTGATCGGCGTTTTCGACAGGGGTGTGAGGCCCCCCCGACAGTCCTGTGAAATCGCAGGTCCTAAAGCATCGCCGGAATGACCCGGTCGGGCGGGCGATGGCCGTTCTGGAAGGTCATGACATTGGCGATGACCCGGTCGCCCATGTCCTGGCGCGCCTCCAGCGTCGCCGAACCGAGGTGGGGCAGGAGGACGACGTTGGGATGGCCCATCAGGCCCGGATGGATGGCCGGCTCATGTTCGAATACATCCAGGCCCACGCCGGCGATCGCCCGCGCCGCCACCGCCTGGGCCAGAGCCGCCTCTTCGATCAGTTCGCCGCGCGCGGTGTTGATCAGGATGGCATGGGGCTGCAGCCGCGCCAGGCGTTCGGCCGACAGAAGATGATGGGTCTCCCGTGTGGCTGGACAGTTCAAGGAGACGATGTCCATCCGCGCCAGCATCTGGTCCAGGTCGTCCCAATAGGTGGCGCCCAGCTCCTCGGCGATCAGGTCCGAGACGGGCTTGCGATTGTGGTAATGCACCTGCAGGCCGAAGGCCTTGGCGCGACGGGCCAGGGCCTGGCCGATCCGGCCCATGCCGACGATCCCCAGCCGCTTGCCCCACAGCTTGCGCCCGCACATCCAGGTCGGGGTCCAGCCCTCGAAACGGCCTTCGGCTACCACCTGGGCCCCTTCGACGATGCGGCGGCTGACGGCCAGGATCAGGCTCATGGCCAGGTCGGCCGTATCCTCGGTCAGGACGCCGGGCGTATTGGTGACGATGATGCCGCGCGTCACGGCCGCCTCGACGTCGATATGGTCGACCCCGGCGCCGAAGTTGGCGATCATCTTCAGCTGTTCGCCGGCGCCGTTGATCAGGTCTGCGTCAATGAGGTCGGTGATGGTGGGCGCCAGGACCTCCGCCCGCTGAACCGCCGCCTCCAGCGCCGCCCGGTCCATCGGCTGGTCCTTAAGGTTCAGCTCGGCGTCGAACAGTTCGCGCATCCGCGTTTCGACCGCGTCCGGCAGGCGTCTGGTTAATACGACCTTAAGCTTGCGAACGGACATTGCGGGCCTTGGTTAGCGGGCGATGGTTCAGGATCGAAGCCCGCGCGACGGGTCGTTCCAACTGTGTCTAGCAAAGCCGCCGCCATCTTCCAAAGCCTGCGACGCCGCACCGCCGTCGCCCTGGCCGTTCTGGGCCTGGGGGTGATGGCCGGCGCCGGCGCGACCATGCCCGATGGGCGCCCCACCCCGACGGGGCTGGAGGTGCCGCGCTGGATCTCGCTGAAGTCCTCCCACGTCCGCGCCCGCCAGGGGCCGGGGCTGGATTATCCGATCCTGTGGGAGTATCGCGCCGCCGGCCTGCCGGTCCAGGTGATCGCCGAGACGACCGAATGGCGAAAGATCTGCGATCCGGACGGGGCCGTGGCCTGGATTCACCGCACCGTCTCTTCCGGCCGCCGCTATGTCTTCAACACCTCGGCCGAAGAGGTGATGATCCACGCCGGCAAGTCCCAGGCCTCGGCGGTCCGTGCGCGCCTGTCGCCCCGGTCCCTGGTGTCGCTGGACGAATGTGAGGACGGCTGGTGCCGGGTGCGGGCGCGCCGCCTGCGCGGCTGGATTCAGGAAAGGGCCGTCTTCGGCGTCCAGCAACGCGCGCTATGCAACGCCAACCGGCCTGCGGGAACCGGTCGAGGCTGAAGGGTCGATGACCGCCGCTGTTGAGCGAAGCGGCGCGGTCGTGTAACCCGCAGGCAACAGCAGACCTGACGGAATCGCCTTGACCCAGTCCCAATATCCCTCGTCCTTCGATCACGAGGCCCTTCTCGCCTCCGGGCGCGGCGAACTGTTCGGTCCCGGCAACGCCCAACTGCCTGCGCCGCCTATGTTGATGTTCGACCGGATCACCCAGATCACGGCCGACGGCGGCGCCCACGGCAAGGGCTATGTGGAGGCCGAGCTGGATATCCATCCCGACCTCTGGTTTTTCCAGTGTCACTTCATCGGCGATCCGGTCATGCCCGGCTGCCTAGGTCTGGACGCCATGTGGCAGCTGGTCGGCTTCTATCTGGGCTGGATCGGCGGGCCCGGCCGCGGCCGAGCGCTCGGCGTCGGCGAAGTCAAGTTCACCGGCCAGGTGACGCCGGACATCAAGAAGGTCGTGTACAAGATCGACCTGAAACGGGTGATCAATCGCAAACTGGTCATGGGCATAGCCGACGGCGTGCTGGAGGCCGACGGCGAGGTCATCTACACCTGCAATGACATGCGGGTGGGACTCTTCGGCGCCGCCAAGGACGAGCAGGCGGGCGCCTGAACACCTATATAACCGCGGACAGCGCGGAAGACCCCCAGGGTCGAGAAGCTAGAGTAAGGAAACACCATGCGTCGTGTCGTCGTCACCGGCCTGGGCATCGTCTCTTCCATCGGCCACGGCGCCGAAGAGGTGACCCAGTCCCTGCGCGAAGCCCGTTCGGGCGTCGTCCATGCGCCTGATCACGCCAAATACGGCTTCCGCAGCCAGGTCTGGGCCCCGCCCAAGATCGGCCCGTGGGAGGAACTGGTGGACCGCCGCGCCGCCCGCTTCCTGGCCAACGGCACGGCCTGGGGCCATATCGCCTTCGAAGAGGCGCTGAAGTCGTCGGGCATGACGGCCGAGGAAATCCGGGACGACCGCATCGGCCTGATCGTCGGCGAGGGCGGCCCCTCGACCCAGGTCATTCTTCAGGCCGCCGCCACCACGGTGGAAAAGACCTCGCCCAAGCGGATCGGACCGTTCGCCGTGCCCAAGGCCATGGCCTCAGGCCCCTCGGCCGTGCTGTCGACCTGGTTCCAGATGCGCGGCGTCAACTATTCGATCAGCTCAGCCTGCGCGACCTCCGCCCACTGCATCGGCGCCGGGGTCGAACAGATCCAGTGGGGCAAGCAGGACGTGGTCTTCGCCGGCGGCTGCGAGGACATCGACTGGTCCATGTCGAACATGTTCGACGCCATGGGCGCCATGTCGTCGAACTTCAACGAGACCCCCTCGGTCGCCTCGCGCGCCTATGACGTCAACCGCGACGGCTTCGTCATCGCCGGCGGCGCCGGCATAGTGGTGCTGGAGGAATACGAGCGGGCCAAGGCGCGCGGCGCGACCATCTATGCCGAGGTCACCGGCTATGGCGCCAATTCCGACGGTTATGACATGGTCGCCCCCTCGGGCGAGGGCGCCCAGCGCTGCATGAAGATCGCACTGGAACAGGCCGGCAATCCGAAGATCGACTATCTGAACCCGCACGGCACCTCGACCCCGGTCGGGGATTCGAAGGAAATGGAGGCCGTGCGCGCCGTCTTCGGCGATCAGATGCCGATGATCTCCTCGACCAAGTCCCTGACGGGCCACTCGCTCGGCGCGGCGGGCGCTCAAGAGGCCATCTACTGCCTGCTGATGATGCAGAACGGTTTCGCCGCCGAGAGCGCCCATATCGAGACCCTTGATCCGGCCTTCGAGGGCATGCCGATCCTGCGTCAGCGCCACGAGGGCGAGCTGACCCACGTCATGTCCAACAGCTTCGGCTTCGGCGGCACCAACGGAACCCTGATCCTGTCGAAGGTTTAAGAGCGGAGGGGCGACCCTCCGCCCTTAGGTAGTGTCCCTCAGCCCGGCGAAAGCCGCGGTTAGGGAATCCCGTGCATGCTGCAGGCCGGGAGAAACACAAGAATGCACGCGCGTTACGCACGGATCGCCGAGGCCAGGCAACGCGAAATTAAGGTCAGGGTCGGCTTCGCCGTCTTCATCGCCTGCACCGTCTGGGCGCTAGCGCCGTCGAAATGGCCGGCGATCTGGCTGGCGCTGGTCTTCGCCGGACAGTCGGCCGACTGGATCGTCTTCGGCGCCATCCGCAGGCTGGGAGGGGGAACGCCCTCGCGGGGGCTCAGGATCGCCGCCTGCATCAGCCTGTTCGTAAACAGCATCTTCTATTCCGCCATCGCCGCCTATCTGTGGGCGGACGGGGGTGGGTCCCAGATGGTGTTCGGCAGCATCCTAATCGCAGGGGCGCTGCTTCATGTGACCATACACCTCTATCATGAGCGTGAAATCCTCATCAGCGCCGCCACGCCGCCCGTCGTCTACTTTCTGGCCCTGCCCGTCATCCACGGCTATGTCCTGGGCCAGCCGACCGATCTTCTCGTGGCCGTGGGTTGCGTCCTGTACATGACCCATCTGCTGGTCGCGGTGCGGCAGAGTTCACAGACCAACCGCGCCATTCAGATCGCCAACGACCGAGCTCAGGAGGAGCGCCGCAGGGCCGAGGTGGCCAGCGCCGCCAAATCCGACTTCCTCGCCGTGGTCAGCCACGAAATCCGCACCCCCATGAATGCGGTGGTCACTTCGGCCAATCTGTTGGAACGGTCCCAGCTCGATCCGGCGCAGAAAGAGCACGTGGTGATGCTCAAGGACGCCAGCGAGGTTCTGATCGGCCTGTTGAACGACGTTCTCGACTTTTCGAAGATCGAGGCCGGAAAGATGGAGCTGGAAGAGGCGCCCGTCGATCTGGTGGACAAGCTGAAGGCTCTCGAGCGGATGTGGGCGCCCAAGGCGCAGGCCGCCGGCGTCGCCTTTGAGGTCTCCCTGCCTGACGACCTGCCGCGCCACGTGCGGACCGATCCGCTGCGGCTGCAACAGATTCTGTTCAATCTCGTCTCGAACGCCGTCAAGTTCACGGCGACGGGACGGATCGAGGTCCGGGCCCGCTGGAACGCCGCCCTGGGCCGGTTGACCGTCGCGGTGACCGATACCGGATGCGGTATTCCCGACGACCGCCTGCCCTATGTCTTCGACGTGTTCGAACAGGTCGATGCGGGGGTGACGCGCCGGCACGGGGGCTCAGGCCTCGGCCTGGCCATCACCTGCAAACTGGCCCAGCTGATGGGCGGGTCCGTGTCGGTCGAAAGTCGATTGGGAGAAGGCTCGATCTTCACGGTCGATCTGCCGATGGGGATCGCCGCCGCCCCCTCGGCGACCCTGGCGGTCAGCGCACCCTCGACCTTCGCACACGGGCTGGACATTCTGGCGGTGGACGATCACCCCGTGAATCGTCGGATCGTGGCCCTGCTGCTCGAGCCCATGGGGTGTGTCCTGACCTTCGCCGAAAACGGTCAGGAGGCTGTGGAGGCGGCGGCCCTGCGCCGGTTCGACGCCATTCTGATGGACATGCAGATGCCGGTTATGGACGGATTGACGGCGACGCGGGCCATTCGCTCGGAAGGGCCCAATGCCGGCACGCCGGTCATCGCCCTGACGGCCAACGCCCTGGAGACCCATCGCGCGGCGTGGGCGACGGTGGGGGTGGACGACTTCGTCACCAAGCCGATCGACCCGGCGCGCCTCGCCTCGGCGCTGGAGGCGGCCGTGCGAGGCGAGGCCGCCTTGGCCGCGACGGCCTGAGCGGCGCGCAATCGGATCAGCGCGCCGGGGCGGCGCCGTCTCCGACAAGGCCGGCCTGAGGCCGTGGTCCCGCCTTCAGGTGAGCCCTACCGCCCCGTCGATCCGAACCCCCCCGCGCCCCGCGCCGTGTCGTCCAGGGTCTCGACCTCGATCCAGTCCGCCCGTTCGTGTTTGGCGATCACCAGCTGGGCGATGCGTTCGCCTCGGCGAATGACGAAGTCTTCATCGCCGATATTGGCCAGGATGACGCCGCACTCGCCGCGATAGTCGCTGTCGATCGTGCCCGGCGCATTGGGGCAGATGATCCCGTGCTTCAGCGCCAGGCCCGAGCGGGCGCGGACCTGGGCCTCATAGCCCAAAGGCAGGGCGATCTTCAGCCCCGTGGGCACCAGGGCGCGCCGGCCCGGCGCCAGGGTCAGGGGCTGATCCTCGGGCACGGCGGCGCGCAGGTCCATGCCCGCCGACCCGGCCGTCTCATAGGCGGGCAGGGGCAGGCCCTCTGCGTGGGGCAGGCGCAGGATCTGAACGGAGACGGCGTCGGTCATTGGGCGCTCTTGAAGTGGTCGGCGATACGGTCGGCCAGGGCGGCGGCGACGGCGGTCTTGGATTGGCGGGGCCAGGCCTCGGCGCCCTTGGCCGTGACCAGCAGAACGGCGTTGCCGTCGGATCCGAACACCTCGTCCGAGACGTCGTTACCGACGATCCAGTCGCAGCCCTTCCTCGACAATTTGGCGCGGGCGTTGGCCTCGAGATCGGTGGTCTCGGCGGCGAAGCCGATGACCAGGGCGGGCCGGTTCGGTCCCGGCGCGGCGACCCCGGCCAGAATGTCCGGGTTCTCGATCAGGGCCAGGGTCGGCGGCCCGCCCGGCCCCTTCTTGATCTTGCCCCCGGCGACGGTGTCCACCCGCCAGTCGGCCACGGCGGCCGACAGAACGGCGATGTCGGCCGGCAGGGCGGCTTGCGTCGCCGACTGCATCTCCAGGGCGCTTTCCACCTCGATCCGAGTGACGCCGGGCGGAGCGGACAGGGCCGTGGGGCCGGACACCAGCGTCACCTCCGCCCCCCGCTGGGCCAGGGCGGCGGCGACGGCGTAGCCCTGTTTGCCGCTGGAGCGATTGGTCAGGCCGCGCACGGGGTCGATCGGCTCGAAGGTGGGGCCGGCCGTGACCACCGCCCTTCGTCCGGCCAAGGGTCTGGGGCACGTCAGCAGGTTCTGGATCGCCTCCACTATGGCCGCTGGCTCGGCCATTCGGCCGGGTCCGTACTCGCCGCAGGCCATCTCGCCCTCCTCCGGCCCGACCACGGCCGCGCCGTGGAAGCCGGGGAAGCTTTTCAGCCGCTCCATATTGGCCTGGACCGCCGGATGCTCCCACATCCGCACATTCATGGCCGGCGCCAGCAGCACCCGCTTGTCCGTGGCGATCAATGTGGTGGAGGCCAGGTCGTCGGCGATTCCATTGGCCGCCTTGGCGATAAGCCCGGCCGTCGCCGGCGCCACGACCACCAGATCGGCCCAGCGCGACAACTCGATATGGCCCATGCTGGTCTCGTCGTCCGGGTGGAACAGGCCGCACCGCACCGGATGGCCGCTGAGCGCCGCCAGGGACAGGGGGGTGACGAACTCGGCCCCCGCTTCGGTCAGGATAACCCGGGTTTCGCCGCCCGCCTTGGCGATCAGACGCACCAGCTCCAGCGCCTTATAGGCCGCTATGCCGCCGCCGACGATCAGCAGCACCTTTCGGTCGGTAAGCGCGCGCATGTCCATGGCCCCGCTCTAGCGGTCTCAGGCGACGGCGTCGAGACGATCAAAAAGAACATTGTGCGAACAATCGAGTTGTGCTTACGTCGCCCTAAGCGAGTGTCGGAGGGGAAGATGATCGCGCTGAGGATAAGAGGGGCCGTTCCGGTCTCGTTTGGCTTGATGCTGTGCGGCGTTATGGGTCTGGCGGCTTGCGACAACAGTTCTGCGGTGCAGACGCGGGATCGGACGGCGTCGGCGCCCGTCGGGGCCGGCGATCCGTCGTCTGGGTCGGTCGAGGCGCCGGCGGCGGAAACGGCCAAGCCGGTCTTGACCGCCAACCGGCGGGAAACGGTGGACGCCAAGATCGCCCGCCTCTATGCGCGCAACGGCGCCGATTTCGGCGCGACCTCGGCCGAAGCCTATCTGGACAAGGTGACCGCCTTCACCACCCGGCCGCCCGGCGACGCCGAGACCGTGAAACGGCCGAACGGCGACACCCTGATCTATCAGGCCTCGACCAACACCTTCGCCGTGGTGGCCAAGGACGGCACGCCCCGCACCATGTTCAAACCGACCACCGGGGCCGACTACTGGGCCGAGCAGAAGGCCGCGGCCCCGACCTTCGGTCAGAGGCGGAGATCGACGCAGGAGGCCGGCTGATATAGAGGGCGGGGTTCCCTGCCGATCTTCCGGACCTCGCCCATGGCTGACGCCCCCTCTGCCGCGCCCCCGCTCAAGACCGCCCTGATCTATGATTTCGACGGGACGCTGGCGCGCGGCAACATGCAGGAGGTCAGCTTCATCCCCTCGGTGGGCATGGACGTCGGCGCCTTCTGGGGCGAGGCCGAGGCCCTGACCAAGGACGCCGACGGCGACGGCATACTGATGTACATGCAGCTGATGCTGCACCATGCGCGCCAGAACGGCGCCCCGGTGACGCGCGAGACCCTGCGTCGCCACGGCGAGGCGGTGGCCCTGTTCGAAGGTCTGAAGGACCTCAGCTGGTTCGACCGGATGAACGCCTTCGGCGCCCGATACGGGCTGGAGATCGAACACTATATCGTCTCGGCCGGGCTGGAGGAGATGATCGACGGCACGCCGATCCGGCCCGCCCTGACCCACGTCTTCGCCTCCCACTATGTCTATGACGAAAAGGGCGAGGCGGCCTGGCCGGCGGTCGGCGTCAACTACACCACCAAGACCCAGTATCTGTTCCGCATCAACAAGGGGGTGAAGAACCACTGGGAGCACGAGCGGATCAACCACTTCATCCCCGACGACCAGCGGCCCGTCCCCTTCGACCGGATGATCTTCATCGGCGACGGCGACACCGACGTGCCGACCATGAAGATGATGCACACCAAGGGCGGCTTTTCGATCGCCGTCTATGACCCGCGCTCGAACGAGAAGGACCAGAAGAAGGTCTATTCCCTGATCTCGGAGGATCGGGTCAATTTCGTCGCCGCCGCCGACTATCGCGAGGGGTCTGCCCTGGACCTGATCGTCAAGGGGCTGATCGGCCGGATCGCCATCAACGCCGGGGCCATGCCGGCGGGGATGTAGGCCTAGCGGCCCCCGGCCCTCACCCAGGCGTCGCGCGCCCCGGCCAGCCGGGCGGGCGCCAGGCCGCGCAGGGATTTGGCGCCCGTCTGTTTCAGACCCGCCTCCTGCCCCTTTTGCCAGACCAGGGTCGCCTCATAGGCCAGGCCCTCGGCCACATCGATCACCACCACCTGGGCCGGCAGGGCCGCGCTGCGGTCCAGCCTCAGCCGCATTCCCGTGTCCGACAGATCGACGATGACGCAGACCGTCTCCAGCCCCGCCGCGCTGACCACGCCGCGCGCATTGACGGTGCGACGAGCCTCGCCGCGTCGATCGGCGGGCAGGGCGGGCTTGGATCCGAACAGACGCATGGGGAAACTCGGCCTTGGAAACACTGCCGTCCTGCAACGCGCACCGACGACAAAGGCGCCGGGCGGCCTGACCTCAGTACGGGGTCTTGGGGCGGGTTCTTAGGGCGGGTTCTCAGTGCTGGTTCTGCGGCAAGCGCACGACCAGGCCGTCCAGCGCCTCCGACACCCGGATCTGGCACGACAGCCGGCTGTTGGGCTCGACCTCCTCGGCGAAGTCCAGCATCGACTCCTCCATGGCCGAGGGTTTGCCCGTCGCCTCGCGCCAGGCTTCATCCACATAGACATGGCAGGTGGCGCAGGCGCAGGCCCCGCCGCAATCCGCATCGATCCCCGGCACATTGTTCCGGATCGCGCCCTCCATGACGGACAGCCCCGGTTTCACGTCGACCACGTGCTCGGTTCCGTCATGCTCGATATAGGTGATGCTGGCCATGGCCCGCTCATATCAAGCCGGGGCGTAGGCGCAAGGGCGGATGGGGGCTGGGGGCGACTGAAAGGGAGCGCAGGGGGCGGGACCTGACTCTCAAGAGCTTCGGAAGGGTATCATCGGACGCCACCGTCCACTGCACTCGGGCCGGATTCGCGGGCAATGACCAGGCGTCCGATTACCGCTAGCGTGCAGCCAGTCTACGACGCAGCTCGATCATCCGGCTATCGACGGCGACGGCAGGCTGTTGCGAAAGCCGGTTCACCGCCTCTTCAGCGCCATAGGGCCATTCTCCCGCATCCCTCGGTAAAGCCTTATAGATCAACTTGAGCAGGGCGACCGGCTGCTTCTCGATCCAGCTCTTGTTGCGGGTGACCTTGAAAAGGAACAGCGTGTTTCGTTCGACTGCGGTCATGAGCGGTACGACCAGATCGACCATACTAGCGAAGCCGCGCTCGCTCTCGATAGCAATGTCGAACAGATGCCCGGAAATCCGTGGCGTCTTAGCGACCCGCTGCCGAGGCCAAACGCGTGCGAGGAAGTACCGCAAATTTTTCCGCCACGGCGGTTCTGTACGCGCCCACCGGTCCAATGCGAACAGGATGTTGGACCGAAAGTCGTCGCCCGCAATAATGAGGAGTTCTCGCATGTCGGCGTCCGATACATAGCGGCTTCGGTCGCGTCGGCGACTTCCCCAGCCGCTCAACAAAATGCCGGCTAAGCGTTCAGCCTGGTCATGGCTCGGCTGGCTCGCGGCGAGCGCGATCATCTCGGGCCGAAGACGTTCATACAGACCTGCGGGCGGAGGTCTTCCAGCTGACAGCAGCCCATCCCAGAAGGCGTCCTGGTCGTCCTCATCGCCGTTGAGGAGGGCCAACAGCCACCGGGCGGACCAGTCCGGTGCCCAGTAGTAGAACCAGCCCAGATTTCTTAAAAGGATCACTGCAGCGGAACGGGCGACGACCCCGGGGACCGAGAGAAGGGTCTCAATGCGCGCGAGCCAGCTGGCGTCAAAAACCTTGGCGTCCTCGTTCAGACGCCCGTCCATCTCCATCAAGGCCATCGCGAGATCGCCACCCGGCGAATTGAGCGCTTCGGTCACCCACTCCTTGCGGCTGGAGCTGCTGACGCTGGACCGCCCTAGTTCAGGCGTCGTCCGCAAGACGTCCAGCACCTTGTCCCATAGACGAGAGAACCAGACCGCGCCTGGTACCGGCATATTTTTGCTCGCGGCTTGCAGCCAGTGGGTCACGGTTCGCATATGGGCGCAGACGACGTCATCCGGCAGGCGAGCCAGTCGCTCCCCGATCACCGCACGAAGCCTCGTGCTGTCCGACTTGCGCCCCTCGTCCCAGAAGAAGGCCTCCCAAGCCCAAGCCGGATGATCTCCAGCCGCCGCGCTCGTCATCAGCGCTTTGAACGCTCTGGCGGGTTGCTGCTTCACGAGGCCGCTGAAGGGGCGGCGCTCGGTAAGTCGCCGCCAGTCGCGACCACCAGCCTCAGAGGCGCGAGAGAGAATCTCTCGGATGGGCGCGTCCTCGAGGACGGTCGTATCCTCGTCCGAACCGACGAAGCCAACGGACCCCTCGTAGGACTCGGCCGCGCGGTCCGCCCACTCGGGACGCCACTCAGGCGCGACGTGACGGAGACGGGTCTTGAGTGTGAGGTAGGTTGGACCGAGATAGCAGCCCTCCTTAGCGAGCCATTCCAGAACGGTCAGAGACGCCGACGCCTTGCGCGCCCGTCGCTGGGCTTCGCCATCGTCGCTGTCGCGATCTTCAGGGCCCTTGGAAAGGCGGGAAATGATCGCCTTTCGATCGGTGGCTGACAGTTCAGGCCAACGGGCCTTCAGCGTCAGAAGTAGGTCCCTCTGACCGTGCATCGACCAAAGATTCTCGCCGGCCATGTCCCTAATCTGCTTGGCGACATCTGCGACCGGCCAGAAGCTCCACTCGCCCATGGCCCAGATCCGCAGTCGATCAAAGAGCTCGTCTTTAGGCCAGGCGCCAGTTTCATCCATCGCCAGCGTTGGGTCTGCCCGCGCCAAACCCCGCAATAGCTCGACATAGCGGAACAGCAGCTTGGAAATCCCGTAATCACGCGAATAGGTACCGCCCTCGATAGTCGGGTCCGGTCGGATCGGCGGAATGTTGAGGTAGACGAACTCGCGTGCGTAGGCCTCTAAACGAAGGCCGTCTTGGAGCTGCAGGCGCACAAGGCTGGTTGCGAGCGGCAGAAGACCGTCGGGAAGCGGCGGTCGATCCCGTTCGTCCGGATAATCGACGTCTGCTCCCAATATGCCTCGCCACGTTAGAGGCTCACCCTCGACCAAGGCGCGTGGAGGAGCGCCCCTGACGGATTGAATAGTGATCCGAGGTGCCAGAAGGTCCGCCCACCTCAGGAGGGCTGCTTCTGACCAGCCGGCGGCCTTGATCTCCTCCGAGAACTCGAGCCAACGCATGTCGAAGTCTGATTCAGAATGCTCATGGTGGGTCGCTATCAGGGACCAGGCCCGCCGCACCGCGTCAGACGCATTTTCAAGGCGGCCTAGGCGAACCTGGCGGATGATATCCGGGTGCAAACCGCCCGCCGAGGCTGCCCACCAAGGCGTCACAGGATTGTCGGCGACGCGACCGATCCATTGCGCCAATCGCCCGAGGCGCGGCGGCAGGGATGGCCGGTTGATAGCACGCGGGCCCGAGATCGAGGCTACACTCCAGTCGTCCAGAGCGGAGCGATCAATTGGATTAGAGACTAGAGCGCTCCATGCCGACGCCGGAATTGCATTGCGCCCCATTAGTCGGTCGTCCGCGTTCCGCTGGGGCGGATCATCGTCGTCGAGACCGAAGGCGTCGAACGGGTCCCAAGCGATGGCGCCGGTCACATCGCGCAGGGGAGCACCATATCGGAGCGCCGGATCGAACACGCAAAGCCAGTCGGCCGGCGGGCATGCGCCCAGAAAAGCAAGCGCTCCGGATGAAGACGAGACGAGGTGTTTGACCTGACCGCGCTCGAACGGGTCAAGGGCCGCGGGGCCCTCGACCGCACGTCTCAGGAGTTTCTTGCGCCACCCCCTCGGGGCTGCGGGCGCGGTCAGCCCAAGCATCCAGCGTGCTCCAAAGCGCCTTGTGCTGGTCCTTCGCGGAGTAGGGGATCGCCTCAACGCCCTTACTCGACCACAGCGCCCGAGCAACGTCCGGTTGACCGGATTGAAAGGCATAAAGGCGACCTTCCGAGCGACCATTCAACGCTTCGAGCAAATATTGGACCGGAGGATCATCCGCCGCATAGCCTACGAAGACCAGTTGAAAGGGCTCCATGAGGCCGCGAATGAAAGCGGTCGCCCATCCGTCGGAAAGATAAGCGCGTCCGAAGTCGGTGCTCGACAGGACGAACTCCTGGCTCGGCGGAGGCGCGGTGAAGTCGTCGCCCAGTCGCCCGTGGAGATTGATAATGCCGCTCCACTCCTGCGGCCGGTTTGGACGCGGCAGAACCGGGGGAACGTAATAGCCGGCCTCCGGGTCTTCCTCTTCGAACAGACGATCATAGTTGGTGGTGACCAATCTGACCGCGCCATCCGGCCCTCGCGCGAGATCGAGCAGAGTCCGGTGGGCCGAGCGGTCCACTGACGGCGGATAGCGCAGCGCTTGGGCGACGGCGTTACGGACGTCCTCCACCTCGAACTCGCGTTCAAGCAGCGAAAACACCCGATCCGTCGGCAGCAGTCCGCCGATCCCGTCGATGCGGTTCGAGTCCGAGGTCGCTAGTGCGAGAAGCTTCCGGGCCGAGCTTTCGCGCGACGAGCCGAGCGCGTCTGCGACGGCCGTGGCGAGACCGGCGAAATCCGGAAGATTGGCGCGAGCCCGAGAAACGCCGGCACCACAAAAGAAGAGGACCTGTCCCTCGTCACGGCTTGCGAGGAGCGAATCGGGGATGGAGGGGCCGCCTTCGAAGAACCGCATAAGGTCTATCCTGACCGTGTAAGCGACGGTTGTATATTGATCTCCGTGCCGCCGTGCAGCCACCAAACTGAATGTCTGGAGTTCGGCCTTCCAATACCCGCTGCTGGCCCACCCTGCCCCTCACCCCTCCGCCGCCACATACACCCACGCCTCCGCCCCCGCCTCCGTCGTCAGGCGCACCCGGCGATAGGCCTCGCCCTCATAGGCGTCGGCGGCGGTCAGGTCGGCGGGGGTCACAGGGTAGAGGCGGCCGGGGACGGGCGGGGCGGCGTCCGGCGTCGGGATCAGGATCGGATAACGGGTCAGGCCGGTCTCGGCCGTGACCTGGAGGTCGTCGACGGGGATGTGCGACAGGCGAAAACCGCTCAGTCGGTCCGGGGCGCCGGGGCCCAGATCGCGGCCGAAGACGGCCGTCTGGACCGCCGGGTCCTGCAGCGTGCCATAGGCGAACAGCAGGCTCCCGGCGGTCATGGAGGCGGCGGCGGCGGCGGCCAAGCCGTCTGGATCAGGCCGCCTGTTTCTTGCGGCCGGGGGCGACCATCAGCTTCTTGGTTTCGGCGATGGCCTTGGCCGGGTTCAGCCCCTTGGGGCAGACCTGGGCGCAGTTCATGATGGTGTGGCAGCGGTACAGTTTGAACGGGTCTTCCAGGTCGTCCAGACGTTTCTGGGTGGCGTCGTCGCGGCTGTCGGCGATCCAGCGATAGGACTGCAGCAGGGCCGCCGGGCCCAGATATTCCTCCTGGTTCCACCAGTAGCTGGGGCAGGAGGTGGAGCAGCAGGCGCACAGGATGCACTCGTACAGGCCGTCCAGTTTTTCGCGCTCGGCCGGGGTCTGGAGCCGTTCCTTCTCCGGGTCGGGCTCGTCCGACTGGAGATAGGGCTGGATGGAGTCGTACTGGGCGTAGAACAGGCTCAGGTCCGTCACCAGGTCCTTGACCACCGGCTGGTGCGGCAGGGGGGAGATGGTGATGTTGTGCGAGGCGCACTCGTCCCAGCCCTTGGTGCAGGCCAGGGCGTTGCGCCCGTCGATGTTCATCGAGCAGGAGCCGCAGATCCCCTCCCGGCACGAGCGCCGGAACGACAGGGTCGGGTCGATGGTGTTCTTGATGTGGATCAGGGCGTCCAGCAGCATCGGCCCGTGATCGTCGGACGAGACCTCATAGACGTCCCAGCGCGGGTCGGCGTCGACCTCGGGGTCGTAGCGGTAGACCTTGTAGGTCTTGACGTTCTTGGCGCCGGCCGGGGCCTTGTGGACCTTGCCCTTGGTGGGCTTGGAGCCGCGGGGGAGGGAGAGTTGAACCATCTGCGTTCGACCTCAGTAAACCCGAGCCTTGGGCTCGATGTACGCGATGTCGTCGGACATCGTGTAATTGTGCACGGGGCGGTAGTCGATTTGGACCTGTTCGCCCGGGCGCTTCCACGCCAGGGTGTGTTTCATCCAGTTCGCGTCGTCCCGGTCCGGATAGTCCTCGCGGGCGTGGGCGCCGCGCGATTCCGTGCGGTTCAGGGCGCTCTCGATGGTGACGACGGCCTGGGCGATCAGATTGTCGTACTCCAGCGTTTCCATCAGATCCGTGTTCCAGATCAGGCCGCGGTCCGTGGTCTTGATGTCGGAACCGGCAGCGTCGATGGCGCGCAGCTTGTCCGTGCCCTGTTGCAGGGTGTCGCCGGTGCGGAACACCGCCGCATCGGCCTGCATCGCCTTCTGCATCGCCAGCCGCAGCTCAGCCGTCGGGGTGGAGCCGTCAGCGTTGCGGAAGCGGTCCAGTCGGGCCAGGTGGGCGTCGGTCTGGGCCTTGGAGGCGCTGGGCACGGCCGATGCCTTGTCCACCACCTCGCCGCAGCGCAGGCCGACGGCGCGGCCGAACACCACCAGGTCGGTCAGGGAGTTGGAGCCCAGGCGGTTGGCGCCGTGCACCGAGACGCAGGCCGCCTCGCCAACGGCCATCAGGCCGGGCACGACGCTGTCGGGGTTTCCATCACGAAGGGTCAGCACCTCGCCGTGATAGTTCGTGGGAATGCCGCCCATATTGTAGTGGACCGTCGGCAGGACCGGGATCGGCGCCTTGGTCACGTCCACGCCGGCGAAGATCTTGGCGCTTTCGGAAATGCCCGGCAGGCGCTGGTGCAGGATCTTCGGATCCAGGTGGTCCAGGTGCAGGAAGATGTGGTCCTTGTTCGGGCCCACGCCGCGGCCTTCGCGAATCTCGATGGTCATGGAGCGGCTGACCATGTCGCGGGGGGCCAGATCCTTCACGGTGGGGGCGTAACGCTCCATGAAGCGCTCGCCTTCCGAGTTGGTCAGATAACCGCCCTCGCCGCGGGCGCCCTCGGTGATCAGGCAGCCGGCGCCGTAGATGCCGGTCGGGTGGAACTGGACGAACTCCATGTCCTGCAGCGGCAGGCCGGCGCGCAGCACCATCGCATTGCCGTCGCCGGTGCAGGTGTGGGCCGAGGTGGCGCTGAAATAGGCCCGGCCGTATCCACCGGTCGCCAGAACCACCATCTTGGCGCGGAACTGGTGAAGCTGACCGTTGTCCAGTTGCAGCGCCGTCACGCCGGTGCAGGCGCCGTCCTGCATGATCAGGTCCAGCGCGAAATATTCGATGAAGAACTTCACCTCGCGGCGCACCGACTGGCCGTACAGGGTGTGCAGGATGGCGTGGCCGGTCCGGTCGGCGGCGGCGCAGGTGCGCTGCACCGGGCCTTCGCCGAAGTTGCGGGTCATGCCGCCGAAGGCGCGCTGATAGATCTTGCCTTCCTCGGTGCGCGAGAAGGGCACGCCCCAGTGTTCCAGCTCATAGACGGCCTTGGGCGCGTTGCGGACCAGATATTCGATCGAGTCCTGGTCGCCCAGCCAGTCCGACCCCTTGACGGTGTCGTACATGTGCCACTGCCAGCTGTCCTCGCCCATATTGCCGAGCGAGGCGGAGATGCCGCCCTGGGCCGCCACGGTGTGGGAGCGGGTCGGGAAGACCTTGGTGACGCAGGCGACCTTCAGCCCCTGCTGGGCGGCGCCGAGGGCCGCACGAAGGCCGGAGCCCCCGGCGCCGACGACGACGACGTCATATTCGTGATCGATCAGTTCGTAAGCGGCCATCTGGGGATCAGGCTCCGAAACCGGCGGGCAGGGGCGCAGAACCCAGCGCCAGCCGCACGATGAAGAAGACGCTGGCGGCCGCCAGCACGAGAAGGACCAGGTTCAGCAGGCCCGTCAGGGCCTTGCGGGCGCCGATCTGGGGCACATAATCCTCGAGGATGACCTTCCAGGCCAGGCTGAGGTAGCCGAACAGCAGCACCGCCGTGACCGCCGTCAGGCCGGCGTTCAGCGGCCTGGCGAACCAGGTCATGACGGCGTCATAGGAGGCGCCCGCCAGGGTGAAGCCGGTCGAGGCGACCCAGACGCCCAGCGGCAGCAGCGCCGTCAGCAGCACCCGCTCGGTCAGCCATTCGCCGCCGCCGTGGCGCTCGGAAATCTTGACGTTGTTCTTGAACTTGGCGGCGCCGCTCACAGCGAAACCCTCCCGACAGCGAACAGAACGACCCAGAACAGGATCGCCAGGGGGACCGGCGCCCAGACCGCGATGTTGGACAGGGTTGTCGCCGACTTGATCGTCAGGCCGTTGCCGGTGTCGTTGATCGTGTGGCGGGCGCCGTTCAGGATGAAGGAGAACAGGACCACCGTCAGGCCGAAGCCGACGAACAGGCCCAGCGGCGAGCCCGCCAGGGCCAGGGCCGTCTCATAGGCCTCGGGCCCGAAGGCCAGGGCGCCCAGCCAGGCGACGACGAAGACCAGGCCGACGCTGGCCGCGATCAGGGTGGCGCGGAACAGGATCGAGGCGGCCATGGTCACGTGCCAGCGCCAGATTCCCATATGGGGCGAGAGCGGGGTCAGATGGCCGTTGGGCTGGATGACGAAACGACCGGTTCGGTCGCCCGATGCAACCCCCGGGTTCGGCTTGGGCTGAGTCATGCGAATGCTTCTCAAAAGCGAATGAATTCAATCGCCGTGTGCGGTTGCGAAGGCTTTTGTGACCCTAGAGGGACGGTGTCAACGGACCGTTGATCACTTAGCGGATTCTAGCGTCGCTCAGGCCGATGCGTGTCGAAATCGCGATATTCAAGGCATGATCGATCCACGCTCCGCCTGAGATGCAGGTTTTACGCGGCGCCCTGGGTTTTGGATCGCTGCGCGCCGCCAAGCTCGCCAAAGCCGCGCCTGCCCCTATATGGGGCCCATGACCGAGACCACGCCCCGCCCCGTCCTTCGGCTGCATCCGGCCCACCGCGACGACATCGGCGACCTGACCACGCGTCGGCCGGTGCCCGGTCCGGGCCTGGATCAGGTCGATCCCTTCCTGTTCCTGAACCATCACGGCCCCCAGACCTATCCGCCGAACAACGCCGGCCTGCCCTTCGGCCCCCACCCGCACCGGGGGTTCGAGACCGTCACCTTCATCCTGGACGGCGAACTGGCCCACAACGACTCCGGCGGCGGCGAGAGCATCATCAAGGCCGGCGGAATCCAGTGGATGACCGCCGGCTCGGGCCTGATCCACGCCGAACTGTCGCCGGCCGACTTCAAGCGCGACGGCGGGCCGATGGAGATCCTGCAGCTGTGGGTGAACCTGCCGTCCCGGCTGAAGATGACCCGGCCCGCCTATGTGGGGCTTCAGGCCGCCGACATTCCGACCTTCACCACCGAGGGCGGGGTCACGGTCGAGCCCGTCTCGGGCGAATGGATGGGCGTCAGGGCGCCGATCCAGTCCCTGATCGACATCCATCTGGCCGTCGTCCGCCTGCCCGCCGGCGCTCGGTTCGAAGTCCCGGTCGCGCCCGGCCGCACTGTCTTCTTCTATGTGATCAAGGGCCAGCTCTCCGTCGCCGGAACCCCCGTGCCCGAATGGAACCTGGCCGCCCTGGGCGACGGCGATTGGGTCGAGATCACGGCGGAGACCGACGCTGTCGTCCTGCTGGGCCACGCCGAACCGATCAAGGAGCCGGTCTTCAGCCACGGCCCCTTCGTCATGACCACCCGCGAAGAAATCATCCAGGCCATTCAGGACTACCAGTCCGGAAAGTTCGGCCCGCCGCCGTGGGTGTGAGGCGCATGAAACAGGGGCGGTTCACCGAACCGCCCCTTGCCGATCAGTAAGGCCAGTCGGGCGGCAGATACGGGCCCATGCCAGAGCACACAAAGGCAGGTGTCTCATCGTAATAGGGCGTCGGAATATAGGGCTTAAGCACATACACGTTGCCGCCGCCTTCGCCGCACGTATCCCAAGCGTAGCCAAGCACTTCCGTCTTTGCTGCGTCAGCATAGTAGACATAGGAATAGGCTACGAGGCTGGGATCCCAGGATTCCCGAACCAAGGCTTCGGCGGGGCCGAACGCCACCGTGGTCGCCCCGACGGCAGCGATGGCGATTGCGAGGTTTTGAACGCGTTTCATTTCAGTCCTCTCCAGAGGCGCGAAATTGCGCACGCTAAATATGCGTACAGATCAACTTCTAGTTCAATCTGTATATTGCCGCCGAAGCATCCCTTTCGGAGCCGCCACACAGCGCGCGGATGATGCGTTCCCCGACAAAACCCTATATGACGCCGGTTCCTTAGCGACCGCCGAGCCGAAGACACGCCCAAATGCCCAGCCTGAACGAGATCCGCGCCACCTATCTGAACTTCTTCGCGGCCGACGGTCACGAGAAGGTTCACTCGGCGCCGCTGGTGCCGCAGAACGATCCGTCCCTGCTGTTCGTCAATGCGGGCATGGTGCCGTTCAAGGACTATTTCACCGGCGCGTCCAAGCCGCCCTATCCGCGCGCCACCAGTTCGCAGAAATGCGTCCGCGCCGGGGGCAAGCACAATGACCTGGACAATGTCGGCTACACCGCCCGCCACCTGACCTTCTTCGAGATGCTGGGGAACTTCTCCTTCGGCGACTATTTCAAGGAACACGCCATCGACCGGGCGTGGAAACTGGTGACCCAGGACTTCGACCTGGATCCCAAGCGCCTCCTGGTCACCGTCTATATCGACGACGACGAGGCCGCCGCCATCTGGAAGAAGGTCACGGGCTTCTCCGACGACAAGATCATCCGCATCGCCGGCTCGGACAATTTCTGGGCCATGGGCGACTCAGGGCCTTGCGGTCCCTGCACCGAAATCTTCTGGGACCACGGCGACAAGGTCGCTGGCGGCCCTCCCGGCTCGCCGGATGAGGACGGCGACCGCTTCGTGGAGATCTGGAACAACGTCTTCATGCAGTTCGAGAAGGAGAACGACCAGATCGTTCGCAGCCTTCCCAAGCCCAGCGTCGACACCGGCATGGGTCTGGAGCGGATGACCACCGTGCTCCAGGGCGTGCATTCGGTGTTCGAGACCGACCTGTTCAAGACCCTGATCGCCGCCTCGGAAGAGGCCACATCGACCAAGGCCGACGGCGACCAGGCCGCTAGCCACCGGGTCATCGCCGACCACCTGCGCTCCTCCTCCTTCCTCATCGCCGACGGGGTGACGCCGTCGAACGAGGGCCGGGGCTATGTGCTGCGTCGGATCATGCGCCGCGCCATGCGCCACGCCCACCTGCTGGGCGCGGCCGATCCCCTGATGCACCGTTTGGTCCCGACCCTGGTCGATCAGATGGGCGACGCCTATCCGGAACTGGCCCGCGCCCAGCCCTTCATCGAGGACACGCTGAAACAGGAAGAGGTCCGCTTCCGCACCACGCTCGGCCGGGGCATGGCCCTGTTCGACACGGCGGTTCAGGGCTTCAAGCCGGGCGACATGCTGGACGGCCAGACCGCCTTCACCCTGTCCGACACCTACGGCTTCCCGCTGGACCTGACCCAGGACGAGGCCCGTCGCCGCGGTTTCTCGGTCAATGTGGACGGCTTCGAGGCCGCCATGGCCGAACAGCGCCAGCGCTCGCGCGAGAACTGGAAGGGCTCGGGCCAGTCGGCCAACGCCGGCGAATGGCTGGCCGTGCGCGACCGGATGGGGCCGACCGTCTTCACCGGCTATGACTCTCTAGATGGTTCGGGCGAGGTCCTGGCCGTCATGAACGGCGGCGCGCCCGTCGAGGCGGCCGAGGCCGGCGAGATCGTCGAGGTCTTGTTCGACACGACCCCCTTCTACGCCGAAAGCGGGGGTCAGACCGGCGACCAGGGCACGCTGGAATGGCCCGGCGGTGAAGCCGAAGTCCTGGACGTCAAGAAGCACGCCGGCGACCTGCACGTCCTGTCGGTCCAGATCACGGCCGGCCGGCTGGAGATGGGCGCCCGCGTCGCCCAACTGGTGGACGCCGACAAGCGTATGACCACCCGCGCCAACCATTCGGCCGCTCACCTGCTGCACACGGCCCTGAAGAATGTGCTGGGCCCGGCGGTCGCCCAGAAGGGCCAGCTGGTCGATTCTGAGCGCGCGCGCTTCGACTTCAGCCACGGCGCCCCCGTGACCGAGGACGAGCTGGCCGCCATCGAGGCCGAGGTCAACGCGGTCATCCGCCAGAACGTCCCGGCGGAGACCAAGCTGATGGCCCCCGCCGACGCCATCGCCGCCGGCGCCATCGCCCTGTTCGGCGAGAAATACGGCGACGAGGTCCGGGTGCTGACGCTGGGCCGGTCGCTGACCAGCGACAACGCCCCCTATTCGGTCGAACTCTGCGGCGGCACCCACGTCGCCCGCACCGGCGACATCGGCCTGTTCAAGATTGTTCAGGAGACCGGCGTCGCCGCCGGCGTCCGCCGTATCGAGGCCCTGACCGGCGAGGCGGCCCGCCTCTATCTGGAAGGTCAGGCCGGCGTGGCCCGCAAGCTGGCCCGCGACTTCAAGATCCAGACCCCCGACGTGCCCGCTCGGGTCGAGGCCCTTCAGGGTTCGGTCAAGACGCTGGAGAAACAGGTCGCCGAGCTGAAGAAGCAACTGGCCCTGGGCGGCGGCTCTGGCGCAGCCTCGGCGCCGGAAGAGATCGGCGGGATCAAGCTGATGGCCCGCGTCCTGGACGGGGTGGACGGCAAGGGGCTGCGCGGCGTGGCCGAGGACTTCCGCAAACAGGTCGGAACCGGCGTCGTCGCCCTGATCGGCGTCACCGAGGGCAAGGCCGCCGTCACCGTCGCCGTCACCTCTGATTTGACCGACCGCGTCAACGCCGCCGACCTGGCCCGCGCCGCCGTGATCGCCATGGGCGGACAAGGCGCCGGCGGCAAGCTCGACTTCGCCCAAGGCGGCGCTCCCGACGGCTCCAAGGCCGAAGAGGGCCTGGCCGCCGTCCGCGAGGCGCTGAAGGGCTGAGCCGACAGACCCTCTCCCGCTTGCGGGAGAGGTGTCGCGTCGATCGCGCAGCGATCCAGCGACGGAGAGGGAAGTTCTCAGGAAATGAGACCTCCCCCATCGTCAGCCGTCTTGCTCCGCCCCAGCGATCGCGGCGCCTAGCCCATCGGGTCCGGCGTCAGATCCACCCCCGCCAGTTTCCAGCTCAACGGCCCCCGCCGCTCCATGATCAGCACCAGGGGGTCGTCGGGTCGGTCGTCGCGGGTCAGGGTGACGGCGAACCGGTTGACGCCGCGGTAGGCCCAGGATTGGTGAATCCGCTCCTTCGGCGTCGCCGGCGTGTCGGCCGACGGGACCGGCTTCTCGGGTCGGGGCTTGTCGCCCGACCGGACCATGGCGGCTACGCCCTCCGGCGTGACCAGGCCGTCCACGGCGCCCTCGACCAGGGACGGCGCCAGCATCATGCCCAGGGCGGCCAGAGCCCGGTTCTCGCCGGTCCGATCGCGGATCTCCATCGCCGCCCGGGCGTTCAGCTCGGCCTTCAGGCTGGCGCGGAAGGCGGGGAAGTCCACCGTCTGCTCCAGGCCGGCCACATCCCCCGTCCGCGCCGCTCGGATCAGCCTCTGGGCGGCCACGAAGGGCGAGATGAAACAGGCGACCAGGGCCAGTCCCAGAATGGCCGCGACCAGACCAATGGCGATCTTCTTCATGGGTGCTCCTTCAGTCGAAACGTCGAGACGGGCGGGATGTTGCGTCTAGGGTTTCGACGAGGGCTTGGCCGGTGCGGGCGCGGCGGGCGCCGCCCCATCGGGCAGGCCGATCTGGACCAACACCCATTCGAACGGCCCCCGCCGTTCAAAGGTGAAGACGGTGCGCGATCCGCCCTGGTCCTGAACCGCCATCCGCGCCCGGTTAACGCTCCAGAACACCGGCTGAGGCCAGGGCTTGGGTGTGTCCGCCGCCGCCGGGTGCGCAACCGCTCCGGACCAGTGGCTGGCGTAGCGCCCCTCGCCCCGCGTCAGGGCCGAGATGGCCGCCGGGGTCAGATAGGCGTCCACGTCCGGGGCGTTCAGCACCGGGTTCCGCTCCATCTGGCGCCTTACCGCCCCGATCGGGTCTTCCAGGAAGGAGGGCGCCGGCGCCTGAACCCCGCCGCTAAGCTGCGGCCGCAACGACTGGCGAACGGCCTGGAAGTCGATCAGCCGGGTCAGGCCCTGGACGTCGCCGGCCTCCGCCGCCGACCGGATGGCGAAAAAGCCCACGGCCGGCGCCGCAAAAAAGGCCGCGACCGCCGTCACGAGCGCCAGTACCACCAGATTGCCGAACAACTGTTTCACGTCGCTTCCCCCACAGTGGGCCCGATCATGCACGGCCCATCGGAGGACGCAACGAAAAGCCCCGCCGGACGGATCCGGCGGGGCTGTCTCTCTCTCTCTCTCTCTTGGTGTCCTACCGCGCTTCGCGCTGCTTGAGGACGGCTGTCGTCCTACCGCGCTGTGAGCGGCTTGAGGACGGGCTCAGCCGACGTCCGGCAGGGCGGCCTTCAGGTTTTCGGCGACCTTGTCGAGGAAGCCCTCGGTGGTCAGCCAGCCCTGTTGATCGCCGACCAGCAGGGCCAGGTCCTTGGTCATGTCGCCCGACTCCACGGTCTCGACGACCACCTTCTCCAGGGTGTCGGCGAAGACGCCCAGGGCCTCGTTGCCGTCCAGCTTGGCGCGGTGTTTGAAGCCGCGGGTCCAGGCGAAGATCGAGGCGATCGAGTTGGTCGAGGTGGCCTCGCCCTTCTGGTGCTGGCGATAGTGACGGGTCACGGTGCCGTGGGCGGCTTCCGTCTCCAGCACCTTGCCGTCCGGCGTCATCAGGACCGAGGTCATCAGGCCCAGCGAGCCGAAGCCCTGGGCCACGACGTCCGATTGGACGTCGCCGTCGTAGTTCTTGCACGCCCAGACGAAGCCGCCCGACCACTTGATCGCGG
The DNA here is from genome assembly GCF_009394735.1 of Brevundimonas sp. Bb-A. Classification (NCBI taxonomy): domain Bacteria; kingdom Pseudomonadati; phylum Pseudomonadota; class Alphaproteobacteria; order Caulobacterales; family Caulobacteraceae; genus Brevundimonas; species Brevundimonas sp. Bb-A. The sequence goes on from NZ_CP045456.1 coordinate 812,458, forward strand.
CCGCGACCATGTCGTCGATCAGGCGGTGCTCATAGGTCAGGCCGCGCTTCTTGAACTCCTCGGCGTATTCGGCGTCGAACACCTCCTGGAAGATGTCCTTGAAGCGGCCGTCATAGGCTTTCAGGATCGTGTTCTTGGTCGACAGATAGACCGGATAGTTGCGCGCCAGGCCGTAGGCGAAGGAGGCGTGGGCGAAGTCGCGGATCGAGGCGTCCAGGTTGTACATGCCCATGGCGACGCCGGCGCCCGGCGACTTGAACACCTCATGCTCGATCACCTGGCCGTCGTCGCCGACGAACTTGATCGACAGGGTGCCGGCGCCCGGCATCAGGAAGTCGGTGGCCTTGTACTGGTCGCCGAAGGCGTGACGGCCGACGACGATGGGCTGGGTCCAGCCCGGCACCAGGCGCGGCACGTTCGAGCAGATGATCGGCTCGCGGAAGACCACGCCGCCCAGGATGTTGCGGATGGTGCCGTTCGGCGACTTCCACATCTTCTTCAGGCCGAACTCCTTCACCCGGGCCTCGTCCGGGGTGATGGTGGCGCACTTCACGCCGACGCCGTGCTTCTGGATCGCGTGGGCGGCGTCGATCGTCACCTGATCGTCGGTGGCGTCGCGGTTCTCCATGCCCAGGTCGTAATAGTCCAGCTCGAGATCCAGGAACGGGAAGACCAGCTTGTCCTTGATCATCTGCCAGATGATGCGGGTCATTTCGTCGCCGTCGATGTCGACGATGGGGTTTTCGACCTTGATCTTGGCCATGCGTGCGGTCCGCCTGTGACTGTGGGGAAGGGAATGTCGTGGCGGCGGTATAGCGAGGCCAAGCGCCCGCGCAAACCCCGCCGCCCATCGTGGCCGCGCGGAATAACGCAGATCCCGCCTGAACCCTTTGGCGCGCCCGGACTTCTCTTTGGCTCAGCAACAGACACGGACGTCAGGATGACGGAGGAAGAGCGCCGACTGGTGGATCAGTGGATCGTCACCTTCTGCGAGGCGCCGCCGGTGGTCGATGCGGAACTGATGCGCAGGCTGATCGCTGAGCAGGAAACGACGCAGCAGGAAGCGAAACCATGTCGGACAAGACATTCAAGGCCGGCGACAAGGTGAAATGGGACCACAGCCAGGGCGTGACGACCGGCAAGGTGGTCAAGAAGGTGACCTCCGAAACAAGGGTCAAGGGCCACAAGGTTGCGGCCTCCGAGGACAATCCGGAGTATATCGTCGAAAGCGCCAAGACCGGCGCACGCGCGGCGCACAGGCCGTCGGAGTTGAAGAAGGCATGAAGCTGAACGCACTGTCGCGCGGCGTCCCCCTGTCCTCTCTTGTTCTGGCTGCGTTCGCCGTCGCCGGATGCGGCGATAAGGATGCGGCCGAGACCCCTGCTGCGCCTAAGGCCGCCAGTACGGCGGCGCCCGCCGTCGCCGCGCCGGTGCTGCAAATTCGCTCCGAGACCAAGACCTTCCGCGACTGGCGCGCCACCTGCGGCAATGACGGGACCTGCTGGGCCTTCGGCTTCGCGCCCGACTTCGCCGCCGGCTGGGTCCGTATCGCCCTGGCGCCCGGACCGGACGCCCAGCCGCAAATCCTCTTCGGCTACTGGCCCGACGGCGACGCCAAGGGCGCCAACCCCCTCGGCTTGACCATCGACGGCCGCGCTTATCCGGCCGCGCTCAGCGAGGCGAGCAACGCCGACGCGCCCATCGGCGAAATCCGCACTGGGGTCCGCGGCGCCCTTGACGCCCTTGCCCAGGGAAAGGTCATGACCATTCGCGGCGCCTCCACCCAGGAAGTCTCGCTGCACGGCGCCGCCGCCGCCCTGTTGTGGATCGACGAGAAACAGGGCCGTCTGGACACGCCCACCGCCCTGATCCGACGCGGCTCGCGTCCGGCCGCCCTCGTTCCGATCGCGCCGCCGCTGCCGACCGTCACCCCCGCTCCGGTCGTGGACCAGTCGGGGTTCGGTGATCAGAACCAGCGCGTGCCCGCCGCGCTGCGCGCCCGCACCGAGGTCGGAAACTGCCTGAAAGCGTCCGCCATGCCCGCCGTCAGCGACAGGGTCATCTCCGCCCGACTGGACGCGCGGACCGAGCTGTGGGCCGTGCCCTGCGGCGCAGGCGCCTATAACGTCACTCACAACTGGTATCTGACGGGGCCGGGCGGTCGCGATCCGCGTCCTGCGATCCTCGCCGGAACGGAAGGCCCTGGCTCCGATCCGGTGACGCCCGACAATGCGACCGTCAACGGCGCCTATGATCCCAAGACCCGCACGCTGTCGGCCTTCGCCAAGGGGCGCGGCATCGGCGACTGCGGCACGGCCCAGACCTGGGCCTGGACGGGGCAGGGCTTCACACTGACGCAGGAAAGCGTCATGGGCGAATGCGCCGGCGTGCCGTCCGATCTGTGGCCCGTCGCCTGGCGCACCCGATGACGGACCCCGAGGTTCTGATCATCGGGGCCGGGCCCGCCGGCCTGACGGCCGCGACCTATCTGGGCCGGTTCAGACGGCGCACCCTGGTGATCGACGCGGGCGAACCCCGCGCCTGCTGGATTCCCTTGAGCCACAATATGCCGGGGTTTCCCTCCGGCGTCTCCGGCGCCGACATCCTGAAGCGGATGCGCGAGCAGGCCGAGGAGTTCGGCGCGGTCATCCAGGCTGGACGGGTTGAGACTCTGACCGGCGCGGGCGACGGTTTCGTCGCCCGGATCGGCGGCCGGTCGATGCCCGCGCGGGCGGTTCTCCTGGCGACAGGGGTCGTGGATCACCACCCCGACCTGCCCGGCGTGGAACGGGCGGTTCAGCGCTCTCTGGTTCGCATCTGCCCGATCTGCGACGGCTATGAGGCGACGGACAAGGCCGTGGCGGTGATCGGGCAGGACGACAAGGGCGCGCGCGAGGCCGCCTTCCTGCGCACCTATTCGGACCGGGTGACCCTGATCCATATCGGCCCGCCCGACGCCCTGACCCAGGGCGACGAACTGCGCCGGCTGGGCGTCGAGCTGATTGCGGCGCCGCTCGAAAGCGTCGTGCTGGAACAGGATCGGGTCACGGCCCTGGGCTGGGGCGGCCGGACCCGCGCCTTCGACCTGGTCTATTCCGCCCTGGGCGTGTCGCCGAACGCCGAACTGGCGCAGGGCCTCGGCGCCCGGCTGGCCGCCGACGGCCGGCTCGAAGTCGACCTGCATCAGGCCACCAGCCTGCCCGGCCTCTACGCCGCGGGCGACGTGGTGCGCGGTCTCAACCAGATCGCCGTCGCCACCGCCGAGGCGGCTGTGGCCGCCACCGACATCCACAATCGCCTGCGCCGGATCGACGGGCTGACAGTCGCCGACTAGGGTCCCCTACTAAGCCTGGGTCGCGATCCAGCCGTCCACGATCCGCTCCAGCACCGACAGGGGCACGCCCCCGGCGGCCAGGGCCGTGTCGTGGAAACCTTTCAGGTCGAACTTGGCCCCCAGGCTGGTCTTGGCCTTCTCGCGCAGCCGGACCCACTCGTTGTGGCCGACCTTGTAGGCGCAGGCCTGGCCCGGCCAGCCGCAATAGCGTTCGACCTCGGACACAGCGGCCCCTTCCTGATCGCCATAGGCCTCCATCATGTACTGGATGCCCTGTTCGCGGCTCCAGCCCTTGGAGTGGATGCCGGTGTCCACCACCAGGCGCGCCGCGCGGAACATCAGCGACTGGACATAGCCGATCTGGCCGATCGGATCGTTTTCATAGGCCCCCAGCTCGTCGGCCAGCTGTTCGGCGTACAGGCCCCAGCCTTCGACATAGCTGGAGAAGCCCAGCATGTTCATATATTTGGGCGCCGTCGCGCTTTCCTGTTGCAGGCTGATCTGCAGATGGTGGCCCGGTGTCGCCTCATGATAGGTCAGGGTCGGCAGGGTCCACGACGGCCATTCCGCCGTGTCCTTCAGATTGATCCAGTAGATGCCGGGCCGCGATCCATCCAGGCTGGGCGCGTTGTAATAGCCCATGGAGGCGCCGGCCTCGATCTCGGGCGGCACGCGCTTGATCTGGACCGAGGCCTTGGGCAGGCGGCCGAAGGCGACGGGCAGACGCGCCTGCATGTCGGCCATCTGCTGGTTCAGCTTTTCGATCAGCTCGGCCTTGCCCGCGTCGGTGTTGGGATAGACGTATTTCGGGTCCTGACCGAGCGCACGAATCCGTTCCGCCACGGCGCCTTGGGTCAGGCCCTGGGCCTTCAGCAGGGCGTCGGCGCGGGCGGTCAGCTCGGCCATCTGGGCGCGGCCCGCGCGGTGGATCTCGTCGGCCGTCAGCCGGGTGGTGGTGATGTAGCGCAGGCTGTTGGCGTAATACTGCTGGCCTTGCGGCAGGCGTCGGACCGAGGCCTCGTGCCCGGCGCGCGGCAGGGCGGCCTTCAGCAGGGCGTTCTGGGCCGACAGGGCGGGATAGACCTTTTGGGTCAGCAGGGCCTCGACCTGGGCGCCCCAGTCCCCCGACAGGCCCTTGGCCCGCGTGCGGTCCACGACCGAGGCGACCATGGGCGAGGCGGCGGCGGCGGTGGCCAGAATCCCGTCCTGCTGGGCGATGGCCTTGGCCAGGATGAAGTCCGGCGGGATCACGCCCAGGGCGTAGTCCTCGCGCAGACGTTCGGTCTCGGCGGTCAGGACGTCAGCGAAGGCGGCGACGCGGGCCACATAGGCGTCGGCGTCCTCGGCCGTCTGGATCGTATGCTGGTTGGCCAGGAAGTCCGGCGTCGACTGATAGGCCCCGCCCTGCTGGCTGACGCGGTAGGGGTTGGGCCATCCGCCCTGGCCGTAGGGGATGGCGAAGGTGGCGATCACCCCGTCCAGATTGTCGGCGATGGTGTCGTAAGAGATGCCGTCCTGGGCGTCCATGGACGACCGATCCAGAGCGCCGAGCGCGGTCCGCTGGGCTCTGGTGAAGGCGCGGAACTTCTCCTCGTTCTCGGCAGTCGGAACGGTCAACTGCGACTTGGCGGCCGCGCGCGCGCCGGCGTCCAGGCCGAAGGCGGTCACGGTTTCGGGACTGAGGTCCAGGGTCTTTTCGAACGCCTGGTCCATGAAGGCGGCCAGGGCGGCCTTGGACTGGGCGGCGTCGCCGGCCGGGGCGTTCAGCGCAAACGCCTGGCCGTGGGCGGCGGCGAGACCCGCGCCCGCAGCGGCGGACAGAAGAAGGCGGCGACGGTCGATCATGGAAGGCCCCAGCGAGTATGTCTGACCCCAATGGAGCGCCGGTCGTCTCGACCCGCAAGTGAAATCGCGGACAGGCGCATACCACCTTCCCCCGCTTGCGGGGGAAGTGTCAGCTAGTCGAGCGAAGCGAGACGGCTGACGATGGGGGAAGTTCCGCCTCTTAAAGAAAGAAGACTTCCCCCTCCGACCCTGGTTCGCTTCGCGAACGCCGGGCCTCCTCCCCCGCAAGCGGGAGAGGGTCTTGAAAGTCACCCCGCCGCCTTCACCGCCGCCGAAACCTCCGACACTACGCGCTTCACCAGGGCCGCATCGTCGCCTTCCGCCATGACCCGGATCAGCTTCTCCGTGCCCGAGGGCCGCACCAGCAGCCGCCCCGAGCCGTTCAGCGCCGCCTCCGCCTCGGCGATGGCCGCCTTGACCTTCTCGTTCTCCAGCGGCTTTGCGGCGGTGAAGCGCACATTCTCCAGCTTCTGCGGCACCGGGTCGAACTGGCGGGCCAGTTCGCTCATCGGCTTGCCGGACTCGACCAGAACCGCCAGCACCTGCAGCGCCGCCATCAGGCCGTCGCCGGTAGTGGCGTGGTCGTGCAGGATGATGTGGCCCGACTGTTCGCCGCCGATGTTGAACCCGCCCTCGCGCATCCGCTCCATCACATAGCGGTCGCCGACCTTGGTCCGCTCCAGCGTCAGGCCCTCGGCCTTCAGCCGCCGCTCCAGTCCCAGGTTGGACATGACGGTGGCCACCACCCCGCCGCCCGCCAGCCGGCCGCGCCGGGCCCAGTCCAGGCCGACCAGGGCCATGATCTGGTCGCCGTCCACCACCTGGCCCTTCTCGTCGCAGATGATGACCCGGTCGGCGTCCCCGTCCAGGGCGATGCCGATGTCAGCCCGGTAGCGTTTGACCGCCTCGACCAGGGTTTGCGGATGGGTGGAGCCGCATTCGGCATTGATATTGGTCCCGTTCGGAGCCACCCCCACGGGGAAGACCTCGGCCCCCAGTTCGAACAGTGTGGTGGGGGCGACCTTGTAGCCGGCGCCGTTGGCGCAATCGACGGCGATCCGCAGGCCCTGTAGCGACAGCCGTTTCGGGAAGGCCTGTTTGGCGATCTCGATATAGCGGGCCTGGGCGTCATCGATCCGCTTGACCCGACCCAGCTTGTTCGACGGCGCCAGCCCCTGGTCCAGGCCGTCGTCCATCAGGGCCTCGATCTTCAGCTCGATCTCGTCCGACAGCTTGTAGCCGTCCGGGCCGAACAGCTTTATCCCGTTGTCGGCATAGTCGTTGTGCGAGGCCGAGATCATCACCCCCAGGTCCGCGCGCATCGACCGGGTCAGCATGGCCACCCCCGGCGTCGGCACCGGGCCGAAGGTGCGCACGTCCATGCCCACTGAGGCGAAACCGGCGACCAGGGCCGGCTCGATCGTATAGCCCGACAGGCGCGTGTCCTTGCCGATCACCACCAGATGGCGGCGGTCGTCGCCGGTGCGGAACAGTTTCCCTGCGGCCAGACCCACGCGCAGCGCGACCTCGGCCGTCATCGGATAGGTGTTGGCGCGCCCGCGAATGCCGTCGGTGCCGAAATATTTCCTGTCGCCCAAGGCGTCGTCCTTCGTTTCGGGTAACGTTCCGAAACCCCATTTTTGATGCAGTCCGCCTTAAGATTGCCTAGACGGCGGGTGGGGTCTGATGCGTGGCTTAGCCCCGGATCGCCGCCAGTGCAAAGCGGCGCCCTTCTGTTTCCTTCCTCTTCGGAGTTCCCAGCGCATGTGCGGCATCATCGGCGTCACCGGCAATGGACCCGTCGTTCCCCGGCTGATCGACAGCCTGAAACGGCTGGAATACCGAGGCTATGACTCCGCCGGAGTCGCCGCCGTTGTGGACGGCGCGGTCGAGCGCCGGCGCGCCCAGGGCAAGATCCGCAATCTGGAAGCCGTCCTGGCCGAAGCGCCGCTGAAGGCCACGGTCGGCATCGGCCACACCCGCTGGGCCACCCACGGCGCGCCCACCACCGCCAACGCCCACCCGCACAAGGCCGGCCGCGTCACCCTGGTCCACAACGGCATCATCGAGAACTTCGCCGAGCTGAAGGCGGAACTGGCCGCAGAGGGCCATGTCTTCGAAAGCCAGACCGACACCGAGGTCATCGCCCATCTGCTGGACGCCGAGCTCAACACTGGTCGTAGCCCCCTGGAGGCGTTCAAGATCACTCTGGACCGTCTGACCGGCGCCTACGCCCTCGCGGTGCTGATCGACGGCGAGGACGATCTGATCCTGGGCGCCCGCCGCGGCAGCCCCCTGGTCGTCGGCTGGGGCGAGGATGAAATGTATCTGGGCTCTGACGCCCTGGCCGTGGGGCCCTTCACCCAGAAGATCTCCTACCTGGAAGAGGGCGACTATGTCGCCGTCACCCGAACCGGCGCCCAGATGTTCGACGTCGCCGGCAAGCCGGTCGAACGCGCCGTCGTCCAGGTCTCGGCCTCCTCGGCCATGGTCGAGAAGGGCGAATACCGCCACTTCATGGAGAAGGAGATCCATGAACAGCCCGACAGCGTCCAGCACACCCTGTCGGAATACCTCGATCTGGTGACCGGAAAGGCCAAGACGAACGCCATCGACTTCGCCGCCGTCGAGCGGATTCAGATCGTGGCCTGCGGCACCGCCTTCTACGCCGGCCAGATCGGTCGCTATGCCTTTGAAAGGCTGGCGGGCCTGCCCTGCGACGTCGAGATCGCCTCCGAGTTCCGCTACCGCTCGCCGGCAGTGTCGCCCAAGACCTTGGCCGTCGCCGTCAGCCAGTCGGGGGAGACCGCCGACACCCTGGCCAGCCTGACCTGGTGCAAGGCCCAGGGGCTGAAGACGGCCGCGGTGGTCAACGTCCACTCCTCCTCCATGGCGCGTGAGGCCGAGGTGCTGTGGCCCACCCATGCCGGGCCGGAGATCGGCGTCGCCTCGACCAAGGCCTTCACCGCCCAGGTCGCGGCCCTGCTGGCCCTGGCCGTCGCGGCGGGCGTGGCGCGTGGTCGGATCGACGCGGCCCAGGAGGCGGAACTGGTCAAGGCCCTGTTCGAAAGCCCTCGCCTGATCGCCGAAGCCCTGCGCATGGACGCCAGCATCCGCGCCGTGGTCCAGGATCTGGCCAAGGCCGACGACATCCTGTTCCTGGGCCGGGGCGCCATGTTCCCCCTGGCCATGGAGGGCGCTCTGAAGCTGAAGGAGATCAGCTATATCCACGCTGAGGGTTACGCCGCCGGCGAGCTGAAGCACGGCCCGATCGCCCTGATCGACGAGGAAACCCCGACCATCGCCCTGGCCCCCCTGGACGATGTGTTCGAAAAGACCGCCTCAAACCTGCAGGAAGTCGCCGCGCGCGGCGGCCCCGTAATCATGATCGCCCCGGAAAACGCCCCCGACCCGCACGGCGCCGGCATTCGCCGTATCCACGCCCCGGACTGCCACCCCCTGATCGCGCCCTTGGTTTACGCCGTGCCGATGCAGCTTCTGGCCTACTACACGGCCGTTCAGAAAGGCACGGACGTCGATCAGCCCCGCAATCTGGCCAAGTCCGTCACGGTGGAGTGACGCGCGGGGCGCGGGTCACACCGGTTCTCGCTGCAGACGCAGATAGGCGGGATCGAATTCCGCGATCGCGGCCAGCCGCGGCCAATCCAGGATTTCGACTTGGCCGCCGGTCCAGTTGACCAGGCCCTGGGCGCGCAACTCGGCGACCAGACGATTGATATGGACGGTCGACAGGCCCAGCATGTCGCCCAGTACCGATTGCGTCAGTGGAAGCCTTAAGCTTCGCTCTTCCGCCCGTCCCACGACCTCAAGGCGCAAATAGAGTTCGCACAACAGATGGGCCAGGCCGCCGAGGCCGCTGCGGCGGCCGATGACGGCCAGCCACTGCCGGTGGATCGCCGCGTCGATCAAGGTGTCCAGCCACAGCAGTCGGGCCAGATGCGGGTGATTTTCCGTAAGGGCGATAAGCTCCGCGTGCGGCGCCTGGGCGATGACGCAGTCCGTCAGGGCCTGCACGCCATGATCCATCTGTTTCATCAGCAGGCTGTGCAGATCGACGAAGTCGCCTTCGACATTGATCTCGGTGATCTGCCGGCCGCCGTCGGCCAGGGACATATGGCGCGCTGCGAAGCCGCTGATCAGAAGGGTGCTGTGGGTCGGATGGCTGTGGCGCTGGACGAAGTCCGTCCCGCTGCGGACCTCCCTCGGCGGACCGAGCACCTTGTCCAGGGCGGCGATCTCCTCGGGCGACAGCCGGTCGCGAAGCGCCAGCTTATCGACCAGGGTTCTTGTCGTCGGATGGGTTGGGACGGCGTTCATTCGTCGGCGTCCGCCAAGGCCCAACCCTGGGGAGCCTCTTGGGACGCCTTGGCCGTCACACTGACCACCGTCACGCCCTCTGCATCGGTGACGATGACGCTGAAGACGCCCGTGTCCCAAAATCCGGCGCTGCGATAGCGCAGAATTTCCCCCAGGACCGTGACCGCCTCCTCTCGTGCGGCGTCGACGTTCGGCAGGTCCTCGCCCTGGTCGTCGCGAATGCGTTCCCTATTCTGGGTATGAAAGAAATAGCGCGGCAACCCCACCTCCAGCAGCAGACCTGCAAGAAGCGACGACCGGCCGGATTGGTTCAGCCTTTTCAGATTTCCTGGTTAAAGGCGCCGATCTCGGGATAGGCGGCCAGGCGCGGCTTGATCTCCTTGCGGAACAGGTCGCGCATGTCGTCTTCGGAGCGCATGCTCTCGACCACCACGACCAGTTCGGGCTTGTTCGACGAGGCGCGGACCAGGACCCAGGAGCCGTCCTCCAGGTGCACCCGCACCCCGTTGACGGTGATGGCCTCGACGATCTTGCGCCCCAGGATCTCGCCGCCCGCTGCGGCCAGGTCGGCGTATTCCTTCACGATCCGCTCCAGCACCCCGTACTTCAGCTCGTCTTCGCAATGGGGCGACATGGTCAGGCTGGTCCAGGCGTCGGGCAGGGCGGCCTTCAGCTCGCTGAGCTTCTTGCCCGGATTGCGGTCCAGCATGGCCAGGACTGCGCCTGCCGCCACCAGGCCGTCGTCATAGCCGTGGCCCAGGTCGCCGGCCATGAAGAAGTGGCCCGACTTTTCGAAACCGGCCAGGGCGCCCAGTTCGGCCGTCTTGCGCTTGATGTAGGAATGGCCGGTCTTCCAGTAGACGACCTCGGCGCCGTTGGCCTTGAGGATCTCATCGGTCTTGTAGAGGCCGGTCGATTTCACATCGACCACGAAGGTGCTGTTCGGGTGGACCTTGGACAGGTCGCGCGCCAGCATCAGGCCGATCTTGTCGGCGAAGATCTCTTCGCCCGTGTCATCGACCACGCCGCAGCGGTCGCCGTCGCCGTCGAACCCCAGGGCCAGGTCGGCGCCGGTCTCCTTCACCCGCTCAGCCATCTGCACCAGCATGGCGTGATCTTCCGGGTTCGGATTGTATTTGGGGAAGGTGTAGTCGAGGTCGGTGTCCATCTCGATCACCTCGACGCCCATCCGGCGCAGGGCGTCGGGCGCGAAGGCGCCGGCCGTGCCGTTGCCGCAGGCGCAGACCACCTTCAGCGGGCGTTTGATCTGCACCTTGGAAGCGACGTCGGCGACATAGGTCTCCCGGAAGTCCTCGACCCGGACGAGTTTGCCGTTCGGTCGCGCCACGCCCTCGCCGTTCAGCACGATCTGTTTCAGCCGCCCCATCTCGTCGGGGCCGAAGGTCAGGGGCTTGTTCGCGCCCATCTTCACCCCGGTCCAGCCGTTCTCGTTGTGGCTGGCGGTGACCATGGCCACGCAGGGCGCCTTGAGGGCGAACTGGCCGAAATAGGCCATCGGCGATAGGGCCAGACCAACGTCCAGGACCTCCATCCCGCCTTCCAACAGGCCGATGATCAGGGCCTGTTTGACGCTGAGGCTGTAGCCGCGGAAATCATGGCCGACGACGATCTTCGGCGCCACGCCGATCTCGTGGACATAGGTCGCCAGCCCCAACCCCAAGGCCTGAATCCCCAGAAGATTGATTTCCTTTTCCAGAATCCAGCGCGCGTCGTATTCGCGAAATCCCGTCGGCTTCACCAAGGGTTCTGTTTCATAGGCGGCCGTGTTCGGCTTCAGGTCCTGGCGGGGCTTGAGCATGGAGCGTCCTTGAAGGCGTAAGTTTATCGGTGGTGAGAGTTGCCGGCCGCGCAGAGCTAAGCGGCGGCGCGTTTGCGGATTCGGGCGATGCGGCGCAGGCGTCGCCAGAAACGGCCGCGTTCGGGCTCAGGATAGGCCTGCAGATTCTCCACGAACTGCTCGGCCGAAGCCCGCCAGCTGAACTTCTGCGCATAGGCCCGGACCGTCCCCCGATCCAGATCAAGGCATTTCAGGCAGGCGGTCTTCAGATCGTCGTCGATCACCCCGGCGTTTGACCCGGGAATGATGTCGATCGGCCCGTGGGCGGGATAGGCGGCGACCGGCGTGCCCGCCGCCATGGCCTCCAGGATCACCAGGCCGAAGGTGTCGGTCCAGCTGGGGAAGACGAAGACGTCGGCGTCCCGGAAGCACCGAGCCAGTTCGCCGCCGAAGCGCGCGCCCAGGAATTTGGCCTCGGGGTATTTTTCCTGAAGTTCCGCGCGCGCGGGGCCGTCGCCGACGATGATCTTGGTGCCGGGCAGATCCAGCTCCAGGAAGGCCTCGATATTCTTCTCAACCGCCACCCGGCCGACGTTCAGGAAGAAGGGGCGGGGCCAGTCCTTTGCGCCCACCTCCTCATAGATGGGCTCGAGGTCGGGCCGGAACACCTCGGTGTCCACGCCGCGCGACCAGGGCGAAACGTTCTTGAAGCCGTGCTCGACCAGTTCGTCACGCAAGGTCGGGGTCGCCACCATCAGACGGCCCGACGGCTTGTGGAACCACTTCATATAGGCGTAGCCGACCTGGACCGGGATCGGGAAACGCGCCGACACATATTCCGGGAATTTGGTATGGTAGCTGGTGGTGAAGGGCAGTTTCCATTCCACGCATATGCGGCGCGTGGCGATGCCGATCGGCCCCTCTGTGGCGATATGGACGGCCTCCGGCTCGAAGGCCCGCAGCATTTCGCGGATTTCTTCCTCGGCCCCCAGCGCCAGTCGGATTTCCGGATAGGTGGGGCAGGGGATGGTCTTGAACAGGCTGGGCTCGATGACCTCTACCTCATGGCCCATGCCGCGGCATTCCGCGACCGTGCGGGTCAGGGTGCGGACGACGCCGTTGACCTGAGGTTCCCAGGCGTCGGTGGCCAGAACGATGCGCATGGAGGCGGGCGGACCCTGAGCCGTTGAGTAAGAGCGGAACTTCTAGACGGTTCGAATGACGATGGCGAGACTGCAGAGGTCGCTACGCCGTCATTTGGTCAGTTGGCGACGAATGTGAGCCGCGCAGTCGGCACCCAAATTAGACGTGGATTTGCGACAGTGAATCTGGCTCGTGCAGAGTAAGGATGGTTGCCAAACATTCAGGGGCGCCGCGCCCGACCGCAATCTATGCCTATTCTACAGACAGTATCTAGCTATTTGCAGTTGTTTGATCTGTGTCAATCAGCTAAGCGGCCAAATTAGCCGAGGGGCGGGGTTGGGATCAGACGCCTGATCCGCATTTGAGCCGGAAAGCGCTATGAAAAAATCGTTGAAGTCATTGTTCCGGGCGCGAGGCTCGAAAAGAGTTGTCGAACGTAATTTGGCTACCGATAGGCCTTATTTTTACCTTGGAGAAGGTCTGGCTCTGACGAGACTTAAGAGTGGTCATTACATTTATGTTGATCCGCTTGAGGAGAGCGTATGCGCGCATCTCATTGCTCACGGAACTTGGGAGCCTTGGATTCAGAGAGTCGTATTGAGTTTACTCAGGCCTGGCGATCATGTCGTGGAGGTCGGTGGACACGTAGGATTCTACACGCTTGAGATGGCTCACCGGGTAGGGCGGCAGGGAAGCGTTCTCACTTTTGAAGCCAATCCAAGGCTTGCAACTCTATCCGCTCGATCAGTCAGATTGAACGGCTATGCGCCATGGGTGCAAATCGTTCAAAAGGCCGCAAGTGATGCTTCCGGTCTCGTCCGCTTTTCGACATCCAGGCAATACGGGGGTGGCGGCCACATTTACGTCGGAGAAAACACGCTTGGTAATGACACGCAGGTGCTCGAGGTGGAAACCGTTCGGTTAGATGATCTCAACCTGCCGACTGTCCGATTGCTGCGCATTGATGCCGAAGGCTCAGAACCCTTGATCCTGGGCGGCGCGGAAAATCTCTTAAGGCAGCCGGATATTATTCTCTGTATCGAGTGGGACGTAGTGCAGATGCGTTCGAGAGCTGACCCCCAAAAGTTCGCGGATCGTCTCAGCCAAATGGGGTTCAAATTTTGGCGGATTTCTGTTTCGTCTGAAATTGTGCCTGTCGAGTGTAATCAACTGGGTAATTTGAGCGCTTGTGATCTTGTGATTGCTCGATCAGAGCCAGTCATAATATCCTAGGTTTTATCTGGCGGGTTTATGTTTTCCTATTTCATGTTGTTAGTGTCTTTCTTCTGTTCTTAGATCAAGATTATAGATCGATACTCTTGGAGTTAGGAAATTTTAGCACGGCCATGGTCCGCCGCAACTCACAATAAGCTGCCATAATGTGGTAGAAAGAGCTTGCTGGCGCGGGCTCGTCAATAAAGCTTCCATTTTCGAGCATCTTGTCGCGCCAAAGACCTTGCGGCGTTAAATACCGCCATAGCGCTCGCAGTGCGTGAGCTGCCTGTTCGAGGCAATCATTCCGTCGCCCCCCCTCGTTTAGTTCTGCAAGGATTAGAGACGCCTTTAGCCATTCGGTCTGGGGCCAAAGCCGAGAGCGTCCATTGCGAACGCTTCCGTCCATGTTCATTGCGTCGATGGCGACGCCTCGCTTGGCGGGGACGCCACGCAAGCCGGATTCGTAAAGCCGCCATGCATCCGAGATCGCCTTCGAATCCTTTCGAGCCTTACCATATCGCGCCAGTAGCCATGCCCACTCGAACTGGTGGCCGGGCTCGATCAGTTCACCGTCCTCGCCGCTGGCAGGCGACCAGTCGGAGTTGAAATACTCGCGCAGGCTGCCGGTTTCTGCGTCGATGAAACGGGTGCGTGCCAGGAGGACAATCTGATCGGCCAAAGCGCTCCAGAGCGGCTTGCCGCCGCTCTGCTCCCAGGCCAGGGCCGCCTCCAAAAGATGCATGTGGGCGTTGGACTGATATGGATGGCCTCCCGCTTCCTTAATCCCCCCTTGGGCGTCCGCTGTCTGGATCAGGAGATTGTGAATCTCCGCCGCCTCACGCTCCAACTCAACATTTTCCGTGGCCTCGGAGATGGCTGCTAGGGCAAAAATCAAAAATGCTTGATCGTAAACCATGGCGGTTTCGTCGAGCGGCCTCCCCTCAGGCGACAGCAGCGTGCGCATACGTCCGTCCGGTCGCAAGTAGGATAGCCTAAGACGATCAAGGCCGCTGGCTACGACAGATCTCCAAGGCCCACGCCAGCCCTGCCGACCTGCTTCGGCGTACACCTGCAACTGGCGGGCCTGGACGCGCGCGCGGCGTGGCGTAGCGATTTGGCGGCCGTCCAGCGCGAGGACCTCTTCAAACCCGCCCGCCGCGTCCTGGCCGAGCGTCGACCAGATCGGCAGGGCAGCCTGCCTCATCCAGGTGGCGAGGCGGGCGGCGCCGGCTTCTAAAGACTCAGGAGAAGGATCGGCCGGAAAATCGAGATGCTGCGGCGACGAGATCCTCAGTCGCTCGACGACACGCTTGACGTCCTGGCTTCGTTTGAGATCGGTGACCAGGACCGCGTCTCGTTCGACAATGACGCCGACATCTCTCAGTCCTATGGCCGCCACCATGACGCCGTCGCAAGCCCTGACCAAACAGCCTTCGGAATCTTCCAGTATATGAAGGCCCACATCGCCCTCGCCCGACGCATGCACGGCGTCCCAGGCGCCGAGATCAGACCATTCGAATTTGACAGGGAGGACAGACGCTCGGGTCGTCTTTTCCATGACGGCGTAGTCGATTGAAATTTTCGGAGCCGATTTGAAGCCGTCGCCTAGAGTCAAGCACGATCCGTCGCTTTCCGCCTGTTCCAAAGCGACACGAACCACTTCTCCGACGGCAGGCGCGCGATCAGCGATCTCTTGGGCCAAGACATCAGCACGAACAATGAAGTTGCCGCTGTTCCAGAGGTAGCCCTCAGCGATGTATCGTTGGGCGGTGATCGGATCGGGCTTTTCTACGAAAGCCAGCACGTTCGAAAGCCCGAGACCTGTCGGCGCTATATAGCCGTAGGCGGAAGAGGGCTCTGAAGGAACGACTCCCAAGGTGACGATGCGCCCTTCAGCCGCTGCGGCGACCGCCTCCGCAATGGATTGCCGGAAGGCTCCGGCGTCCGGGATATGATGGTCCGACGCGACGAAGAGGTTGACGGCGGTCGGTTTGCGTCCCGCCGTCCACAAGGCGGCGGCGGCCATGGCCGCAGAAGAGTCACGTCCCTCAGGCTCCAGAATCACGGCGGCTGTGACGCCAATTTCTTCGAGCTGATCCAGTATCGTCTGCTTGTGAGACGCGCCGCCCACCACGACCAGTTCCCCGTCTTCACCCGCAAGTTCGGCGACCCGGGCGGCGGTTTCCTGGAACAGCGACCTGTTGCCCGCCAGGGGGATGAACTGCTTTGGGCGCGAAGGCCGGGACGCGGGCCAGAGGCGCGTGCCGGAGCCGCCGCACATGATGACGGGATAGATGGTGGTCATGCGTCTACGCCGGGATTTGTCAGATGGTGAAGCCTTTTAAGGGAATCGTTTTCCACCGTCACGCCTTTTACCGATTCTCAGTTGTATCGTGTGGAGCCGGCTACCGGACTTCGATATCCCGATATCAAATCGGCAGCACCGTCGTCGATTTCACCTCTTCCAACACCGCATAGGTCCGGGTTTCCCGCACGCCGGGCATCCGCACCAGCACGTCGCCCAAAAAGGTGCGATAGGCGTCCATGTCGCCGACACGGGCCTTGATCAGATAGTCGAACCCGCCGGCGACCATATGGCACTCCAGCACCTCCGGTTGGCTGCGGACGGCGGCGGCGAAGGCTTCGAAGACGTCGCCGGTGGTGCGGTCCAGCAGGACCTCGACGAAGATCAGCAGGTCACGCCCGACCTTGGCCGGGTCCACCAAAGCGGCGTAGCCGGTGATGATCCTGCGCTCGCGCAGCCGCTTGACCCGCTCGAAACAGGCGGCCGGCGACAGGTTGCACTGGCGGGCCAGTTCGGCGTTGGACAGGCGGCCATCGGTTTGAAGCACCCGCAGAATGCGGCGGTCGACGGCGTCTATATCGATCATCAGAAATCGGTCCCTTGCGCCGAATTATATTCGGATCAACCTCATATCATACGAAGCACCTTCAACGAACTCCGGCATATACGGCGTAAATCCACAGGATTTCTCGCCGATGACCACGCCCGCCTTCACGCCTTCGAGCCTGGCCGCCTGGGACGGTCTGGATCGGGACAAGTTCCGCGACGAGCGCGCGGTCGTCGCCGACAATCTGGCGCGCATCCAGCTGGACGCCGCCGAACGCGCCGCCGTGGTGGCGGAGGCGACGGCCCTGGTCGAACACGCCCGGCGCAGCCAGAAGAAGCAGGGGGTAGTCGAAAGCTTCCTGCAGCAGTTTTCGCTGGGCACCCGCGAGGGCCTGGCCCTGATGTGCTTGGCCGAGGCCCTGCTGCGCGTGCCGGACGAGGAGACGCGCGACCGGCTGATCGCGGAAAAGATCGGATCCGCCGACTGGGCGTCTCACCTGGGCCAATCCGACAGCCTGTTCGTCAACGCCTCGACCTGGGGTCTGATGCTGACCGGCAAGCTGGTGGATGTGGACGACCAGGCGCGCAGCGACCTGCCGGGCTTTCTGAAGCGGATCGCCGGTCGTCTGGGCGAGCCGGTGATCCGTCAGGCGGTGGCCACCGCCGTCAAGATCATGGGTGAGCAGTTCGTGGTCGGCCGCACTATCCAGGGCGCGCTGAAACGGTCGAACAAGGAAGGCTGGCTGTGCAGCTTCGACATGCTGGGCGAAGGCGCCCGCACCGTCGCCGACGCCGACCGCTACGAAAAGATCTACGCCGACGCCATTGAGGCGGTCGGCAAGACCTCGAAGGGCCAGGGACCGGAACACGGTCATGGCGTCTCGGTGAAACTGTCGGCCCTGTCGCCCCGCTATGAGGCGACGCACGAGGACGACGTCTGGGCGACCCTCTATCCCCGCATCCTGCGCCTGGCCCAGATCGCGGCCAAGTACGACATCAACTATACGATGGACGCGGAAGAGGCGGACCGCCTGGCCCTATCGCTGAAGCTGCTGGATCGGCTGGCGCACGAACCCAGCCTGGGCGGCTGGACCGGCCTGGGCCTGGCGGTTCAGGCCTATCAGAAGCGCGGGCTGGAGACGATTGAGCGGGTCGCCGACCTGGCCCGCCGCTCGGGTCGCCGGCTGATGGTGCGCCTCGTCAAGGGCGCCTATTGGGACACGGAGATCAAGCGCGCCCAGGTCTTCGGCCGCACCGACTACCCGGTCTTCACCACCAAGGCGGCGACCGATCTGAACTATCTGGTCTGCGCCCGCGCCATGATCGAGGCGGCGCCGGCCCTCTATTCCCAGTTCGCCAGCCACAACGCCCATACCCTAGCCGCCGTCCGCCGCATGGCGCGGGATCGCGGCGTCGCCGTCGAGCATCAACGGCTGCACGGCATGGGCGAGGCTCTTTACGACGCGGCGCAGGAGGCGTGGAAGGACGAGACCGTCATCGTTCGCGCCTATGCTCCGGTCGGCGGACATGAGGAGCTTCTACCCTATCTGGTGCGGCGCCTGCTGGAAAACGGCGCCAACTCCTCCTTCGTCCACGCCCTGCTCGACGAGCGGGTGCCCGCCTCGGCCGTCGCGGCCGATCCCATCTCCCTGGTCGAGCAGGCGCCCGACCGCCACCCCAAGATTCCGGTTCCCAAAGACATGTACGGCGATCGTCAGAACTCCCTCGGCCGCGACTATTCCCAGGCCGCCGACCGCGAAGCCCATGCCAAGGCGCTGGAGACGGTCGACCGCGAGAAGCTGACCTCCGGCCCGATCATCGGCGGCAAGCTGCGCGCCGGGATCGACCCTCAGGCGGTGACCAATCCGTTCGACCGGTCCCAGGTGCTGGGCCATGTTTCGGAAGCGACGAGCACAGACATAGACGCCGCCGTCGAAGCCGCCGGCCGCGCCCAGATCGATTGGGACCGCCAAGGCGGAGCCAAACGCGCCGTCGTCCTTCGCGCCATGGCCGACGCCCTGGAAGCCGATCTGGACCGACTGGTCGCCCTGCTCAGCCGCGAAGCCGGCAAGACCCTGAACGACGGCGTCGCCGAGGTGCGCGAGGCCGCCGACTTCTGCCGATACTACGCCCTGCTGGCCGAGCGCGACTTCGCCGCGCCCCAGACCCTGAAGGGACCGACCGGCGAGACCAACCAGCTGATCCTGCACGGGCGCGGCGTCTTCGCCTGCATCAGCCCGTGGAACTTCCCCCTGGCCATCTTCACCGGCCAGATCGCCGCCGCCCTGGCCGCCGGCAACGCCGTCCTGGCCAAGCCGGCGGAACAGACGCCCCTGATCGCGGCGGAGGCGGTGCGCCTGTATCACAAGGCCGGCCTGAACCCGGACCTGCTGGCCCTGGTTCCTGGGCGCGGCGAGACGGTCGGCGCGGCCCTGGTCGCCCATCCGGGGATCGACGGCGTCGCCTTCACCGGCGGAACCGACACGGCCGGCGCCATCAACCGGTCGATCGCCGCCCGCCCCGGCGCCATCATTCCCTTCATCGCCGAGACCGGCGGACTGAACGGCATGTTCATCGACACCACGGCCCTAAAGGAGCAGGTGATCGACGACGTGATCCAGTCCGCCTTCGGCTCGGCCGGCCAGCGTTGCTCGGCCCTGCGCATCCTCTATGCGCCCAAGGAGTCGGCCGACGCCCTGATCGAGGGGCTGAAGGGCGCCCTGGCGGTCCAGACCGTCGGCGACCCCGCCGATCCCAAGACCGACATCGGCCCCGTCATCGACTCCGAATCGCGCCGCGCCCTGGAGGCCCACGTCGAACGTCTGGCCCGCGAAGCCAAGGTGATCGCCCGCGCCGCCCTGCCGCTGGGTTCGGAAAAGGGCGATCTCTTCGCCCCCACCATCGCCGAAATCCCCACGCCTGACTTCCTGGAGCGCGAGGTGTTCGGGCCCATCCTGCACATCTACCGCTACGAGCCGTCCGAGCTGCAATCGGTCGCCTCGCGCCTAGCCGCGCGCGGCTATGGCCTGACCCTGGGCGTCCACAGCCGTATCGAAGCCTTCGCCGCCGAGGTGACGGCCCTGGTCCCCGCCGGCAACGTCTACGTCAACCGCTCCATCACCGGCGCCGTCGTCGGCGTCCAGCCCTTCGGCGGCGAGGGGCTGTCCGGAACGGGCCCCAAGGCCGGCGGACCGAACAGCCTGATCCGCTATGCGGCGGAAAAGGCGATCAGCGTGAACATCGCCGCCCAGGGGGGCGATCCGGCGCTGTTGAATCTTTAAGGCGCCCAGGACTTGGGGTGCTTGCACTGAACGCGAACCGGTCTATGTTCCCCGCCAAATCGGGCTGGGCGGCCTTGGTCACGCTCACGGCGAAGATGGCGAGCACCCGTTCCTCATGAGCGTGATCAATTTAGCGAAGCGAAATCGCCGCATCATTCATGCGTTGATGATGCGCGAAATCGTGACTCGATTTGGTCGTGAGGGGTTGGGATTTTTCTGGCTCATCGGCGAGCCTCTTTTGTTTTGCCTGGGCGTGTTGGTCATGTGGTCGATCATCAAGCCTGAGTACGAGCACGGGGTAAGGCTTGGCCCATTTGTTATGACCGGGTACATGTCTCTTTTGCTTTTGCGACATCAGATCAGCTTCAGTATGGGTGCTTTGCAAGCAAATATAGGGCTTCTTCATCACAGACAAATAAAAGTGCTCCACCTTTATTTGGCACGAAATATTTTAGAAGGTCTTGGTGCCACCGCGGCCTTTATTGTGGTGTACGTTATTCTCATGCTTCTCGGTCAGGTGGCGCTACCGAAAGACCCAGGTCTTCTGTACCTGGGCTGGCTCATTATGAATTGGCTGGGTATGGGCTTGGCCATAACGCTTGCGGCGCTGTCTATACGGTTTGAGGTGATGGAGCGCTTGGTTCCTGTCCTATCGTATGCATTGATCCCGATTTCCGGGGCCTTCTTCATGGTCGATTGGATACCTGCCGCTTATCGGGATCAGTTTCTGTTGCTGCCGTTTCCTCATCCGATTGAAATGATACGTGCTGGCGTTTTTGGGGAATTCACGCCCACGCACTTTGATCCATGGTATGCAGTCCTGTGGGGCTTCATACTGAATTTCGTTGGTATGATCTTGTTGGCTGGCGCGCGCGACAAGGTGGATATTGAATAGGCGTGTCAGCATTTCGGACCTTGGAAATTTGATGTCTCAATCCCACCTCCGATATCTCGGGCCGCTTCAAGATAGCATTCTTGGAAGCAATAGGCCTGCGTACTTGAAACGTGTACCATGGCCATTCTTTTTAGTGGTTGTTTTGCCCACCCTTGTCGCAGCTGCGTATTTTTTACTGATCGCTTCTCCGCGGTACGTTTCCGAAGCGCGGTTCGTTGTCAGGTCGCTGGACACGCAGCGCCTCCCGTCCTCCCTCGGAGTCGCGCTTCAAAGTGTGGGGGTCGGTCCAAGTCAGACTGACGCCTTTGCTGTCCACGAGTATATCACTTCAGCTGAAAGCATTTCGGACCTTAAAAGGACCATCGATCTAGAGCGAGTCATGGGCCCTCCGTCGGCGGACTTTTTGTCGCGGTATCCGCGTTTGGGGGAGAGTCAGAACTCTGAAGAACTGCAAAAGGCCTTCGAACGGTTCGTAACGGTGGGGTACGATTCGACGACCGGCATTAGCACCTTGCGCGTTCAAGCATTCAATGCCCGTGACGCCAAACGCTTGAACGAGGCTCTTCTCAGGGGAGGGGAAGCCCTAGTGAATCGATTAAATGAGCGTGCGGCGGTGAATGCCGTTCTCGAAGCGACGCGAGCACGGGACGAGGCGCAAGAGAATGTCTCAAAAGCGCAGGCGCAACTCACGAATTTCCGCAACCGAGAGCGGATCGTGGATCCTGCGCGTGTAGCCGCAGAAAGCGTTCAACTCGTCGGCTCGTTGATGGCGACCTTAGCCCAGCTTGAGGCGGAACGCGCCCAATTGGCGAGCCAAGCGCCAGAGAGTCCTCAAATTTCATCTATTGACGCTCGGATCGTGGCCTATCGCCAACAGTTGGAGGTCGAAAGAGAGAAGATTGCTGGTCGTTCCTCTTCAATTGCACCACAGATCGGTGCCTATGATCAGTTGGTTTTGCAGCGGGAAATCGCAGATCAGGAACTTGCGCAGGCCACCGCGAATCTAGTTTCCGCGCAGCAGGAGGCGCGCCGACAGAAGCTCTTTCTGGAGCGTATAGTCTCCCCCGCTCTTCCTGATTCGCCCCAAGAGCCGCGCCGCCTAAAGGCGATTCTTATAGTGTTCGGGAGCGCGTTTTTGGCTTATGCAGTCGGGTGGTTGATCTGGGCCGGAATTCGCGAGCATCGACAAGAATGACGCAACCCGAACAGCCGCAGATTGGACTGCGCGTTGAAAATCTTGGCATGCGTTACAGGACTGCGAAGACGGCGACGTTCAATAGCCTACACTTTGACGTCGAGCGTAACGGGCGCCTAGCTATACTCGGTCGTAACGGGCAGGGGAAATCCACCTTAATCCGACTTTTGGGGGGGATCCTTCCTCCGACTAGTGGCCGAATACGTTGGTTTATGAAGCAGTCCTGGCCGATTGGATTTGGCGGCGGCTTCCAAGGCAGCCTCAGCGGTTTAGATAACATTAGGTTTCTCGCCCGTCTTTACGACCGAGATTTCTCCACTACCTATGCGCTCGTCGATGAGTTTGCAGAGCTTGGACGATCGTTGAGGGAGCCGGTGAAATATTACTCGTCTGGAATGAGGGCTCGCTTAGCGTTTGGTCTCTCGCTTGCGATTGAGTTCGACTGTTACCTAATCGACGAGTTAGTGGCTGTGGGCGATAGTCGGTTTCAGGATAAATGTCGAGTTGAGCTTTTTGAACGCCGGCGGGATCGTGCGTTTATGATGGCGTCCCATGATATGGGGTTAATCGCTCAGCACTGTGAAAAAGCGATCATAGTCGAAAGCGGAGTGGCGCGACAGTTCGACGATATTGAAGAGGCAATCGACGTTTACAAATGGCTTCGCGCTTCGTGATGGATGGAAGCGAAATGGCGAGCACAGCTTGTCTTGTGTATGTTGAATCGTCTCCACAATTTGAGTTTTGGGCAGAGCAAATACGCCGTGCTAATTATTTGCCGACGAGCGACATCGATTTCTTTGAGAACGCCCAGCAACCGCGGCTTATTCTCTGGCCCACGCTATATTGTGGGGCAGGGGACGACGGATCTACAGATGCTCTTCAAGCAAAAATCAGGGAGAAAACGGCGGTCCTCGCTAGGTTGAGTAACCTAAGCGTTCACCAGGTCCCACTAGTCGAACTTTCGCCTCAGAGCCTGTGTCCGATTTTACCCAATGGTGTTGAACTGGTACAGCCAGCAACTCACACTCAACATGAGACTGTTGAACAGGCATTAGGACTGTATCGTGGAGGGGCACCAAAAATTGGGGCCAAGGCATTCTGGCCGTGTGCGTTATTTAATCTCGACCAGAGAGGCGCTCATCTACGATCGCGGCTTAACGAGATGGAGTTGGTCGGTCGGGCCCGGCATCTGGTGTTTGGTCCGTATTTTCACCTACCGCCGGGTTTATGGCGAATAACAGTCTTTTTTCGCTGCGACGACGTGGCTGCTAAGCAGTGGCTTCGCCTAGAGTGGGGCGGGGGAGGCTTCGCCACCTACGATCTGACACCTGGCAATGGCGGAGGGCGTTACGAAGCGGTTATTGAGACGCGATTGAACGAACCCCAAGAGGTAGAGTGTCGCGTCATACTAACCGCGAGCGCGCTGGATGGGTGGTTTGCATTCGACGGGGCTGAAGTTGAAAAGATCGCCTAGTTGGGGTGTTACGCCAGTGGCGGAGCAAAGGAGGTGAGGTGCTCCCTTCCTGATCCCTTGTTTTGAGTGAGAGTCCGTTTCATCAAGGAGACGGACGTGAAGAAGAGCAGGTTCAACGAAGGGCAGATCCTCGGCGTGTTGCGGGAGCAGGAGGCAGGGAGCCCGACGGCGGAGGTTTGTCGTCGGCATGGGATCAGCGAGCAGACCCTCCATTGGTGGAAGGCGAAATACAGCGGCATGTCGGTGTCGGACGCGACGAAGCTGAAGGCGCTGGAGGACGAGAACCGGCGGCTCAAAAAGCTGCTGGCGGAGTCGATGCTGGACGTTCGGCGCTGAACGATCTTCTGGGAAAAAACTGATCGGGCCTGCAGCGCGCATAGCGGCCGTGCTTCGCCTGATGGCGGAGCGCGGCTTCTCCCAAAAGCGCGCCTGCGGGCTGGTTTAGATCGATCCCAAGACGGTGCGTCACGAGCCTGAACCGGGCGACGCGGAGGTGCGCGAGCGGCTGCGCAGCCTGGCGGCCGAGCGCCGGCGGTTCGGCTACTGGCGCTTGGGCATCCTGTTGGAACGGGATGGCGTCAGCATGAACAAGAAGCGGCTGTTCCGGCTCTATCGGGAGGAAGGCCTGGCGGTGCGGCGACGACGGGGCCGAGGCGCGCCACCGGAACCCGTGCGCCCATGGCCCTGCCAAACGGGCCCAACCAGCGCTGGAGCCTCGACTTCGTGGCCGACAGTCTGTCGTGGGGACGGCGCTTCCGCATCCTGTGCATCGTCGATGACTTCACGCGCGAGGCTCTAGCTCTGGTGGTCGACACCTCGATCGGCAGCCAGCGCATGGCCCGGGAACTGGATCGGCCGATCGCCCGGCGCGGGCGTCCAGCCATGATCGTGAGCGACAATGGGACGGAACCGAAGGTCGGCGTAGCCAGATGACTGGCCGGGCGATCCTGGAATGGACCAACCGCACCGGCGTGGCCTGGCATTACATCGCGCCGGGCAAGCCGCAGCAGAACGATTTCGTCGAAAGCTTCAACGGCCGGCTCCGCGACGAGTGCCTGAACGAAGAGGTCTTCACTACCTTGGCCGAAGCCCGCGCCGTCATCGAGCGCTGGTGCATCGACTAAAACCACGTCAGGCCGCACTCGGCGCACGGGGGACTTACCCCGGAGGCGGTGCGCCTGAACCCCGCGGCCGTTCGGCTGCGCAACTTGATCAGCTCCGCCGCACGGCCGCTCCCGTCGGCGACGCAGATCAGCTATCAACCCCCTGGGCCCTCATAAT
Source organism: Brevundimonas sp. Bb-A (assembly GCF_009394735.1). Taxonomy (NCBI): domain Bacteria; kingdom Pseudomonadati; phylum Pseudomonadota; class Alphaproteobacteria; order Caulobacterales; family Caulobacteraceae; genus Brevundimonas; species Brevundimonas sp. Bb-A. The sequence continues at coordinate 837,108 of NZ_CP045456.1, forward strand.
GATCGAGGGACCAGAGGGGGCGCCTCAGTCGGTATAAGCTGCAGTCCTTCCTCGCGACCGATCCGGTCGATCAGGCTCTAGCCGCATGCTCGCCCTCCCCACCGCAGCAGCACGAACAGCCGCCCGAACCGCCGGCGCTCGGCGGCCAGGCTGCTTAGGCGCTCACGCGAATTGGTGTCCGGCGCGCGCATGGATCGAGAATGAACCATCTTGGGATCGGACTTTACCATTCCGAGAGTAGACCCCGCAGCGTCGCCTTCTGCAAGATGGCGGCGGCCAGCAGCCGTTTGAGTTTGGCGTGCTATCTGCCAGCGTCCACAGGCGTCGGGCGTTCGACACGCGCATTCCGCCGAACTTGGCAGGCGTAGGTGATGCCTTCCGACATGCAGTGCTAGCGGGCCAACTCGCCCGCCTTGGCTCCAGCCTCGTTCCCGAAGAATCCCGTTGATCTGCTCTTCCGTAATCTCGTCCGCTTCATATCCGCCCTCTCGAGGTCCGGACGGTGGCGTCGCGTGGAAACTCTCAGAGGCAGGTCAGGCGTCCGTTTAAGCCTTCCTACATCATTCCAAGTTCGACCAAGCGACGGCGATAGTTCTCGGCAAGAGCCTTTCGCCCGAAGTTCTCTGCGATATGCGTCTTCGCGTTCTCTCCGACCTTCTTGGCCTGTTCAGGATTCTCATAGACATGGCGAATGAATGCGGCTGCCTGGTCTACATCTACCTCGGCCCAGGTCATTTCTGGACGCCAGTAAAGGTACTCGCGCTGAAGGACGGGAACTTGGTGGGCATCCACCAAATAACAGGCGTCAACGCCAGCAAACTCGGCGTTGGCTGAGTAGTTCGTCATGATCACCGGCTTACCCAAGGCCATGGCCTCCGCGGGGCCGTAACCGAACCCTTCCGATCGATGCAGACTGATATAGCAGTCAACTTCCTTCTTGAGCGAATAAAGCTCATCCAGCGTCATGGTTCTATTCACTAACGACACTCGAGGATCCGAGTCCACAAGCTCCATCAGCTCTTCGCCGCGGCCGTTAATAGCGTTCCAGTGATTGTTGGAGAAGTTCTGCGTTTTTATGATCAACCGGGCCTTCTCGGATCCTTCGGGGAAGGCCTTGAGGAAGGCGCGTACTACCGCGGCTGGGTTCTTCCGGTGGATGACAGAGTAGGAATCGAAAGAGAACATAACGATGAACTCGTCACGTTCCAATCCGAGGTCCGAACGGCTGAAATGGCGCTTCAGTACAGGAAGATCGACCGAAGTTCCTACATTGACAACTGGGACGCCCTTTTCACTGTAGCAGTCCTTTACGAACTCGCTGGGCGCCCAAATTTCATCGACCATGTCACAACCAAGTTGGTGATTGACCGGCATGGCTTCTGTTTCCCAGAAGAAATATCCGACGTTCCGTTCCTTGTTAATGAACATCGGTATCGTCGCGATGGCTTCAGAAAGAAACTCGGCATTATAGTGCCAAAGCGTTAACTTGGGCCTTTCGCCACGATAGTGGAGCTCTTTAGGTACGGACTCCAGCGGCGCCGACGGATTATCGAACATAAAGTTCATAACCCTCAGCCGACAGCCCAGAGTTTGAAGCGCATTCACCGACCGACGGGTGCCGGTACCCAAGCCCGACGCGGCCGAGAAGGGGCCGATCAACAGAATATCGATATCTTCCTCCTTGTCGCCAGGAAGATAATCGACCCCATACTGCGTCTTGAGACGTTGCCGAATCTGATCTTGTTCAATGCTCTCAACATCCGCTGTTTCGACATCCGGTGCGAGAATTTTCATCCGAGGGAATCTTGGAAGAACATCTTTGGCAAACCAGCTAACGATCGCATCCGCTTGCCTCAGGGCTTCGGCTGGATCGTTGAAAGCAAATCGCTCGGTCATCATGGCCAGGATCAGCATGAAGCGGCTGACACGTCGTTCCGCCCGTGCCGCAGGAGCTGCCCAATAGGCGATGACTTCTGGAGCAACCCCAAGATCATTCCCATCGCGAACGAAACTATGGACAATCAAGTCGAGGTTAAACGCTTCCCGCTCGCGCCAATCTGCCCAGTTGTAACGAGACCGATATATATCGACACGATCGTGGTGCGCACGAGCGCCCTTGGAAGAATAGTGCCTCCCGTCATAGGTATCTGGGGCGTTTAGTGCTGCGACCAGCGCTTGTGGCACCAATGGCCTCACGAGAACTGAGGATGCCAGCTCATAAATAACCAAACTGGAGAAACGGAGATACCCGATCTCAGTATAGATGTTGAACTGCTCGTCGTGTCTAAATCGCGTTCGCCAAACTTCATGCAAGAATGTCGTCATGGGGCCAAAGGCGCTGACGGGCTTATTCAAAACTTGAATCAGGGAGTCATCTATGCGCGGCAAATCGAACGGCCGGCCCGGCACGTATTCCAGTAGATACCAAACAATGAATGACAGCCGATCGCGATCCGAATTCAGGTGAAAACGATCTCGCATATCGTATCGATGCCACGTAGCCCACATATGGGCGGTCAGTGGAATGGGTGAATCCTTAAAAAGTGGATCCACCTTGCACAGAGTCGCCAGATTAGTGCGAGTGGTCATGTGAATATCTCTGGATTATCGGCGTGTCGGGGCACGAAAGACGGGGTCTTGGAAGAGAGCAAAACCCTCTGCGTGCTTTGCCTTCAACGCTCTAAGAAGTTCCTGGATTTCGATGCGTTCAGGCATGGTGAAGGTGCTGGTGCTGACTTCGTTCAGAACTTTTGAGCTCGGTTGTAGATCCGCCAAGGCGACGAAGGCGTGCAGGTTGTCCTTATCAAGGCTAAGCGCCGTCTCATAGTTTGCTTGGGCATCGTTGGGGCGGCCAGCCAGCTTCATCAGATGCCCCAGTTGAAGATAGGTGTCCGAATGGTTGGGGCGTAGGCGAAGCGCCGTGCGATATGCGGACTCTGCTTCCTCGTGGCTGCCAATATCCTTGAGCATATTGCCCAACTGGACCCAAACCCCGGCTTGGTCTTCACGAACCGATATGGCACTGCGGTAGCCAGCGATCGCGCCGACGAGATCACCGGCATCGCGAGCCTTGTCCGCCGCTTGGACATGCTTTCGAAAGCTGGTGTCCATGGGAGAGATGACCTTGGCGGCCTTTGCGGCCTGTCTGATCGGGGACTTCACGACATCAAACCTTGTACTCATTGAGCGGATTGAGCGCGTCAGCGAGTTCATCGCGCAAATAGAAATCGGACGTGGCTTTTAAGCCGTCCGCCATAGATATACGCTCGTTGAAACCTGTAAGGTGCTTGAGCTTAGATACGTCGGGAGCGCGTCGCTTGACGCTGCCGGCTGGCGAAGGATGGAGAGTGATGTCTTCGGCTACACCTTCTTGACGAAGCATGCGTTGGCCGAGCTCAAGCATGGTTATTTCTTCGGCCCCGCCGATATTGATGATTTCGCCTGCGGCAGCGTCCGCTTCGGCGACCATAATCGTCGCGCGTACAGAGTCGTCCACATATAGAAAAGACCGGGTGTCCTCGTAGCCGAACAGTTCGTAACGTCCCTCACGCATGCGGGCGTAGAAGTCAGGAACGACATGCTTGTCGCCCATGCGGGGGCCATAGGCGTTGTGGTACCGAATGATGGAGAAAGGAAAGCCGTAGGTCCGTCCAGCCTGAGCGGTGACGACTTCCCCGTGCATTTTCGAACCGGCATAGGACCAGCGCGGGTTCATGACATCATCCAGGCCTAACGGGACGTCTTCACCGGTCGGGACAGGCCAGCCGAAGCGAGTTACCGTCGAGGCGTAAGATTCGCTGGTCCCCGCATACACAAAACGCTTCATTTGCGGTGACCGCCCATAGCGTTCCGCCAGATAGATTGTAGGTAATGTGCACCCCTTGATTACGGCCATTGGACGCTCGTAGAAGTTCTGCGTACCGTTAAGCGCCGCCAAGTGATACACGTAATCCGCATCTGGCAGCGCATCGCAAGCAGACGGATCCGTCAAATCAACGTCTAGACGCTTCACGTTGGGGCGAGCTGTCAACGCATCATAGTGGGCGTCGTTTTCACCGCGGGCGAAGTTGTCTACGCAGATGACTTCGAATCCCTCTCGAGCAGACAAAGCGCGCGCAAGGTGAAAACCGAGGAAACCGGCGGCGCCGGTGACTAGGCAGGTGGTCATGTCAACGGGCCTCGATGTTGAGGTTCAGTGCGCCGAGACCGCGATAGGTGACGCGGTTCGGCAGCTGCAAATGCCGAGCATTGTGCTGATTCCAAAGGTCGTAAATTATACCGTCGTTCGCCATGCTGCTGGCGAGCGAGCCGATATTCATACGGCCGAAGACTTCATGGTTATTTTGAACAACGACAACATCCGCCTCAGCGAAGGCTGCTTCTAGAGATGTTGATGTTTCTACGCCAAGCGTCGCGACGTCTTCCTCTGAAGCAACCGCGTCCCATCCAAAGAGCGTAGCGTCGGGGAACTCGGCCCGGAGAGCGTCGATGAGGGGGGCTGCCAATGTGCCCCGTAAGTCGCTGGTGGCCGGGCGGCCTTTGAAGGCGACGCCGGCGATCACCACCTTCCGTGCTGATCGTTTCGCGATCCGCTCAAATTCGCGAGAGACTTCAGCGGCGACGCGAGTGGGCAGCGATTCGTTCCAACGTCGGCCGGCAAGACTTAGCGATGGGACGAAACCGTACCGCTCCAAACCTTCCGCGAGAATGTAGGGGTCCTTTTCAAGGCAAGGACCGCCGACCGGACCTGGCAGCGGAAGGTTGGCTCGCGGGTAGCCCAGATTGCCTGCATCGATGACTTCCTTGGCGGATATTCCCACGGCGTCGCACATTGCGGCCACCTCGTTTGCAAAAGCAAAGACGAAATCGCGCTGAGTATTATTGACCAACTTAACCATTTCCGCCGTCTCTAGATCGTTCACGCGAACGACCGACGGGGTTAGGAAAGAAAAGATTTGGCTGGCGCGGAAGGTGGATGCGGCGTCAACGCCACCCACAATTTGAGGGAGGCTGCGCAGTTCCACAAGCGCCTTGCCTTCAAGTGTGCGTTCTGGGCAAAAAGCCAACTGGTAATTGCGGCCCGTCGCGTCGAGGATCGGCTTAACGGTGTCCCGGCTCGTACCGATACGCACCGTAGACCGCAATATGACCAAATCTCCATCTTTCAGAACATCAGCGATCATATTCGTGACGGCCATGAGGCCAGCGAACTGAGTCCGCTTATCGTTGCCTACCGGAGTGCCGACGGTAACGATGAAGACCGTGGCCTTGGTGTCTTTTTTTATCCCCTTGTTGAAGCAGAAGCGGCCGGCCGCAATCTGATCCGCCAGTACGGAGTCGAGGCCCGCTTCGCTGAAATGAGCCCTACCTGTGGCGAGCGCATCCAGAACCTTCTGGTCACGCTCCACGCCTTCTACGGAGAAACCGGCTTCGGCCATCGCCACCGCCAACGTCAATCCAACGTAGCCAAGCCCTATGATGCAGACGTTTGGGTCTTTGAAAGTATCTGGCAGCATGAATTTCTTCTGAGGTAGGGAAGGATGCCGACGGAGGTAGCAGCTTCATTCGGCAAAGAGAAGGCGGGGAGATAGTTTTGCTGATTGCGGTCGGTTCTTTGACGATGCCGTCTCAGCGTTGTGGCCGAGATAGTTATAGGCGATTTTTAGCCGGTCAATTAGGTCGTTACCCCCACCTTGGAGTAGAGGTCGCTTAGCCGTGCTTGATAGGCTTGGGGAGAGAACTGAGCCGCCTGAAGTAAGCCCGCCCTTTCCAGTTCGGTGCGAAGATCCCGATCAGCATCTAACGCTTGGATGCCTCGAGTCATTGCTTGAACATCGTATGGATCGACGATTATAGCAGCCTTTCCCGCGACTTCCGGGAGGCTTCCTCCCGTAGAGGTCAGAACGGCGGTGGACAGCGCCATTGACTCCAGAACGGGGAGTCCAAATCCTTCAAAAAGCGACGGAAACAGAGTGGCTTTTGCGCCACGTATCAACGAGATCAACATCGAGAACGGCATGTACTCGTATTGGCGAATTCGGGCGGCGTTGGGTCCGCCGTCCGCCTTGATTTGACGTAGAAGGGCCGTCTCGGGTTCGTCAAGCCAGGCACGACCGCCTATCAAAATCAGCGGCGTCGAAACGCCTGAAGAGAGGTAAGATTCTACAATTCTACCCAAGTTTTTCTTAGGTTCTACTGCGCCAAAATGAAGGAAGTACTGCTTCCATTCGAGTCCAAAAACCCCTTCTAGTTCAGTCGCGACTTCTTCTTGCGAGCGTGTGGCAAGGTGATCGGGTATTTTGACGGCCTGGTACGTATTGGTGACTCGATCTTCAGGGACGCCAAGAATGCGAATTACGTCCTGCCGGGTCGCCTCCGACACCACCGCGATATGATCGGCCCGTTTAACCACTTCTTGGCATAGGCTCATGAATACTGATTTGTCGTCAAGGGTGGCGTGAGGTAATCGAATGGGTATCAGGTCGTGGAAAGTATATATGTTTGGAACTCCTTTTGCGTACAAGGGGAGGGGCGTTGTCCAATGCATTACATCAGGCGTGGGTGAGGATTTATTATGCTGAAAACGAAGAGGCGTTACTGCTTTATAGGTTTGGAAGCATCGTATTGAATGGAAAAAAATTTCCTGGCTAGACCAGAAATAGTCTGCGGATGGACGTCCGCCGGAACGTGACGGCCATATTACCTCGCCGGATGGTTGTATGGGGTCGGCCGTGCGACCAAACCTTGAGAGGAGGGTCCGGCGCATGCGGACTGATTTCTCCTTGCGAGAAAGTTTAGTCGCCGGCCGCTCCGCATCGACTAACATTGCCTCGCTAAGGACCTGATTCCGTCTCTTGGGAGATTTAGGTCCATATAAAACCTGTGTTCCCATGCCTACGGATCGCACGTTCTCCAGGAGGTTTCGACCATACGTGGCAATACCCGACCCCTGTGATAGAGCGATGTTGAAGCCGTCGATGCAGATGGATTTCATGGACTCTGGGTCAGCTTGAATTTGGTGCGCCGATGGAAACTGAGCGCGATATCGTAGGTGTAATGTCATAGTCGGCTATGTGCCGTAGTCCAGCCTTTCCCTCGTGACTCCCCGCCCATCCCCCGCTATCTCGCGCCGGTGATGAACGAAACCGAGCGCCAGTCCGAGGAACGCAGCTGGGAAACGGCGAAGACGCTCGCCGAGGCCCTGCCCTATATTCAGGTGTATGACCGCGAGACCGTGGTCATCAAATACGGCGGTCACGCCATGGGCGAGAGCGCCGTGGCGAAACAGTTCGCGGCCGATGTGGTGCTGCTGAAGCTGATGGGGGTGAACCCGGTCGTCGTGCACGGCGGCGGGCCGCAGATCAGCGCCATGCTGGACAAGGCGGGGGTCAAGTCGGCCTTTGTCGATGGTCTTCGGGTCACCGATCCGGCGACGATGGAGGTGGCCGAAATGGTCCTGTCCGGGGCGGTCAATAAGGAGATCGCCCACTGGATCACCATGGCGGGCAAGGAGGCGGACGTGCGCGGCGTCGGCCTGTCGGGCAAGGACGCCGGCCTGCTGACGGTCGAGAAGACCCGCCGGACCAAGCGCGATCCCGACAGTATGATCGAGCATGAGGTCGATCTGGGCTTCGTCGGCGAACCGACCAAGGTGGACCCCAAGCTGATCAAGGGGCTGATCGCCTCGGAGACCGAAGACTGGGTGCCGGTCATCGCCCCGATCGGGGTGGCCGAGGACGGCCAGACCTATAACGTCAACGCCGATACGGTGGCGGGCGCCGTGGCCGGTTCGCTGAACGCCAAGCGGATGCTGCTGCTGACCGACGTGCCGGGGGTCAAGGGGGCGGACGGCGAGATCATTCGCCAGATGACCCTGGAGGAGGCGCAAGGCCTGATCGACACCGGCGTGGCCTCGGGCGGCATGATCCCCAAGCTGGAGACGGCCATGGCGGCCGTGCGGGCCGGGGTGGAAGCCGTGGTGATTCTGGACGGCCGCCGGCCCCATGCGATGCTGGTGGAGCTGTTCACCGAATTCGGCGCCGGCACCCTGGTGAAGGCGTCTTGATCGACCTGTCGCACGTCAACGCCTGGGTGTTCGACATGGACGACACCCTGTATCCACGCGAACAGGGGCTGATGTCCCTGGTTCAGGCGCGGATCAACGCCTATGTGGTCGAGGCCGTCGGCCTGGCGCCCCAGGAGGCGCGGCTGTTGCAGCGCCAGTTCCTGGACGAGCACGGCACCACCCTGGCCGGGCTGATGGCCAACTACACCATCGATCCCGAGGACTTTCTGAGGGTGGTGCATGAGGTGCCCCTGGACGGGGTGGAGCGAAATCCCCGTCTGGCCGAGCGGCTGAAGATTCTGCCCGGGCGCCGGTTCGTCTTCACCAATGGGGCCAGGGACTACGCCCACCGCGTTCTGGACCGGATCGGGATCGCCGACTGTTTCGACGGGGTCTTCGCCATCGAGGACGGCGATCTGACGCCCAAGCCGGCCCCGTCGGCCTTTCGTCGCATGATCGAGCGGTTCGACTTCGAGCCGCGCTGCGCCGCCTTCTTCGAGGACACGCCTAGGAATTTGGAGCCGGCCAAGGCCCTGGGGATGGCGACCGTCCTGATCGGCGACGGCCATGGAAAGCCCCTGGGCGATCATATCGACCATATCGCCCCCGATCTTCTCGACTTTCTCAACGCCCTGACCTTCAAGGACGCCGCATGACCGACCTGTCGCATCTCGAATCCGTCGTCGAGGCCGCCTGGGACAACCGGGCCGAGGTGTCGCCCGCCACAGGAGGCGAGGTCCGGGACGCGGTCGAGACCGCGCTCAACCTGCTCGATTCCGGCCAGGCCCGTGTGGCGTCGCGGGGGGCGGACGGCGCCTGGACCACGCACCAGTGGCTGAAGAAGGCGGTGCTGCTGTCCTTCCGCCTGAACGACAACCAGATCATGCGGGCCGGCCACGCCTCCACCATCCCTCTGTCGGCCGATCATCCGGCCGCCCTCGGCCCGTTCTGGGACAAGGTTGCGAACAAGTTCGGCGACTGGAGCGCGGGCGACTATCAGGCGGCCGGCTTCCGCTCGGTTCCCGGCGCCGTCGTCCGGCGGGGCGCGCACATCGCCAGGAACGTCGTCCTGATGCCGTCCTTCGTGAACATCGGCGCCTTCGTTGACGAGGGGTCGATGGTCGACGCCTGGGCCACGGTCGGCTCCTGCGCCCAGATCGGCAAGAACGTGCACCTGTCGGGCGGCGCCGGCATCGGCGGGGTGCTGGAGCCGCTCCAGGCCAATCCGACAATCATCGAGGACGGCTGCTTCATCGGCGCCCGAGCCGAGGTGGCCGAGGGCGTGATCGTGCGCGAAGGCGCGGTGCTGGCCATGGGGGTCTATCTGTCCGCCTCGACCAAGATCGTCGATCGGGCGACCGGTCAGGTCTTCCGGGGCGAGGTGCCCGCCTATTCGGTGGTGGTGCCCGGCGCCCTGCCGGACCCCAAGGGCGGGCCTTCGCTCTATTGCGCCGTCATCGTCAAACGGGTGGACGCCCAGACCCGCGCCAAAACGGGCGTCAATGAGCTGCTGCGCGACTGATCGTCCGCCGCCCGCCCTGGCTTTGACGCCGCGGCGTCCGAGGGCGCACACTGCGTCGCGCCCGCCGTTCTGACCCCGCCTTCCGTTGAGACCTGCAATGACCGATCGGACTTCGCCGCTGGACCGTTTCACCAGTTTCGAGGGCGTGACGGTTGTGGTGATCGGCGACGTGATGCTCGACGCCTATCTCCAGGGCCACGTCAGCCGCATCTCGCCCGAGGCGCCGGTGCCGGTGGTGAAACATGCGCGGGACCGGTTCACGGCCGGCGGCGCGGCCAATGTGGCCTTGAACGCCGTGGCGCTCGGCGCTTCGGCGCGTTTGATCGGGGTGGTGGGCGATGACCAGGCCGCCGATCAGCTGCGCGCGATCGCCGAACAGGCGGGCGTCTCCTGCCGGCTGCTGGGACTGAAGGGCGGAGAGACCACGACCAAGACCCGGGTCCTGGCGGGCGCCCACCAGGTGGTCCGGATCGACCGCGAAGGCTCAAACGCCCTGTCGGCCGAGGATGAGGCCGCCCTGATCGCCCTGTTCGAACAGGCGCTGGATCAGGCGGATGCGGTGATCGTGTCGGATTACGCCAAGGGATGTCTGACCGATGCGGTTCTGGCGGCCGTGTTCGACCGGGCGCGCAAGGTCGGGGTTCCCGTCTTCGTCGATCCCAAACGTCCCGATTTTTCCGCCTATCGCGGCGCGGCCTATATCAAGCCGAACCGGTCGGAGCTGGCGGGCGCGACCGGTCGGCGCTGCGACGACGACGCGGCCGTGGGCGAGGCGGCCCGGCAGGTGGTGGACCAGACCGGCGCCAATCTGTTGGTGACCCGCTCCGAACAGGGCATGGCCTTCTATGGCGTGGACGGGGAGGCGATCCTGCTGGAGACGGAGGCGGCGGAGGTGTTCGACGTCTCGGGCGCCGGCGACACCGTCATGGCCGCCTTCGCCCTGGGCGTGGCTTCGGGCCTGCCGGTCGTGCGGGCGATGCGCCTGGCCAATACGGCGGCCAGCATCGTGGTGTCCAAGGCCGGGACGGCGGTGGTGTCCGCCGCGGAGCTGCGCACCGTGCTGAATCACCAGGATCAGCGCGACGACCATCGCGACGGACTGATCCTGTCGCGCGCAGACGCCCGGGCCGTCCGCGGCGCCTGGCGGGATCAGGGGCTTTCGGTCGGCTTCACCAACGGCTGTTTCGACCTGCTGCATCCTGGCCATGTGGCCCTGCTGCGTGAGGCCGCGAGCCATTGCGACCGGCTGATCGTCGGGCTGAACAGCGACGCCTCGGTGCGGCGGTTGAAGGGCGAGACTCGGCCGATCCAAAGCGAGGGGGCGCGCGCCGAGGTGATGGCCGCCATCCGACATGTGGACGCGGTGGTCCTGTTCGAAGAGGACACCCCCTATGAACTCATCGCCGCCCTGGAGCCCGACGTCCTGGTCAAGGGCGCGGACTATCAGGAGCATCAGATCGTCGGCGCCGATCTGGTCAGGGCCAAGGGCGGGATCATCGTCCGGGTCGAGCTGAGGGCCGGCCATTCCACCACCGGCCTGGTGGACCGCAGCCGTAAGCCCTCGGCCTAGATATGAGCCCCGATCCCAGCACCGAGCTGAAGGCCGCGTCGCGCCAGGCGACAGCTTGGCTTTACGAGACGGCCCTGCCGCTGTGGCTGGAACACGGCGTCGATCGTCGGCGTGGCGGCTTCTATGAGGCCCTGTCTCACCACGACCTCAGCCCGGTCCACGACTATAAGCGGCTGCGGGTGTTGAGCCGCCAGATCTATGTCTTTTCCCAGGGGGCGCAGCGCGGCGTCTCGGACGCCGGCGCGGCGGTTGAGCATGGTCTGGATTTTTTGCTGAACCGCGCCCGCCATCCGGACGGCGGCTTCATCAGTCGACTGGACTTGGACGGGGAGGGCCTGGATCAGACGCGCGATCTGTACGACCTGGCCTTTGTCCTCTTCGCCCTGGCCCATGCCTATAGGCTGACGAGGGACGGTCGGTTGAAGGCGGAGGCCCTGGCGCTCTTAGACTTCATCCAAACGTCCATGCGCCATCCAGCAGGCGGCTATGTCGAGGCCCTGCCGCCGCGCGCCCCGCGTCGGCAGAATCCGCACATGCATCTGCTGGAGGCGGCCCTGGCCTGTGTCGAACATATGCCGGACCCTGCCTTCTCCGCCCTGGCGGCGGAACTGGTCGGCCTGTGTCGGCGACGGTTCATGGACGGGTCGCGGGGGCTTCTGTTTGAGTATTTTCAGGACGATCTGACGGCCCCGCTGCGGCCGAATGGGCGGGCCGTGGTCGAGCCGGGCCATCAGATGGAATGGGCCTGGCTGTTGCGGGAGGCGCAGCGGCTGGGCATGGACACGAGCGCAGGCGCCGACGGCGAGGCCGAGCGGCTGGGGCGTTTCGCCCTTGCGCACGGCCTGGACCCGGCGTCGGGCCTGTTGCGGGGCGAGGTGTTCGAGGACGGCGCGATCGCCGTCGCGGGCGTCCGGCTTTGGCCGCACGGTGAATGGCTGAAGGCGGCTCTGCGCGTCCCGGCCTTGGCGCCGAGCTGGCCTGGCGCCTGGGCCGCGCTGAGCCTGTTCCTGAACACCCCGACGCCCGGTCTCTGGTTCGAACAATGGGATCCGGGGGCGGGCGGCTTTTTGGACACGCCGGTCCCGGCCAGTTCGCTCTATCACATCGCCACGGCCGTGGCCGAGCTGGAGCGGGCCCCTTATGAGGAAGGGCGGGAGGGGGCGGAGTCCCGCCTCCCGCCTCGCTTTAAGAGTCTCAGGCGGCGCTCTTCATCGCGTCCTTGTTGACGGCGGCGTCGGCGATGCCGGTCAGGTCTTCGTCGGTCTGGGATTCCTCCTGCAGGGTCTCGTCCAGCAGGGCGACGGCGTCCTTCAGGCCCAGGACGTTGGCCCAGCGCTTCAGTGTGCCGTAGCGGGTGATCTCATAGTGTTCCACCGCCTGGGCGGCGGCCAAGAGGCCGGCGTCGAGGGCCGGGTTGTCCTTGTATTCTTCCATGATCTCATCGCCCTCGGCCAGTATGCCTTCGATGGCGTCGCAGGTCTTGCCGCGCGGGGCCTTGCCGATGATTTCGAACACCTGCTGCAGGCGTTCGATCTGGCCTTCGGTCTGGTCCTTGTGCTTTTCGAAGGCCGCCTTCAGCTCGGGCGACTGGGCGGCGCGGGCCATCTTGGGCAGGGACTTCAGGATTTTGCGCTCGGCGTAATAGATGTCGCGAAGCGTGTCGTGGAACAGGGTGTCGAGGGTCTTCTCGGCCATGGGTCGTCTTTCGCAATGATGATGGGGCGCGGGGGCGCACCCCATCACAAGCGATCAGGCCGGCTTATGTTCCTGTGTCGGAATCCGGGCTTAGGCGGCTGTCGCCCGCTTCAGATCCGGCGGCGTGGCCTCTTCTGTCAGAAGGCGAATGGCCTCCTCCACCGTCACTACCGTCTGCTCCTGTGAGCCCAGGCGGCGGATGGCGACCTTGCCTTCTTCGGCCTCCTTGCGGCCGACGACGGCGATGACCGGCACCTTGCCGACCGAGTGTTCGCGGACCTTGTAGCCGACCTTCTCGTTGCGCAGGTCGATCTCGGTGCGCAGGCCCGCCGCCTTGAAGCGGTCCATGACCTCGCGGGCGTAGTCGTCGGCGTCCGAGGTGATGGTGGCGACCACAGCCTGGACCGGCGCCAGCCACAGGGGGAAGGCGCCGGCGTAGTTCTCGATCATGATGCCGATGAACCGCTCGAACGATCCCAGGATCGCCCGGTGCAGCATGACCGGCCGGTGCTTCTGGCCGTCCTCGGCGATATAGGTCGCATCCAGGCGTTCCGGCAGGACATAGTCCAGCTGGATCGTGCCGCAGGTCCATTCGCGGCCGATGGCGTCCTTGACGATGAAGTCCAGCTTGGGCGCGTAGAAGGCGCCGTCGCCCGGGGTGACGACCGGCTCGGAGCCGGCGGCGCGGGCGGCCTCCAGCATCTGGGCCTCGGCCTTGTCCCAGAATTCGTCGGTGCCGGCGCGTTGCTCGGGCCGCGTGCCCAGGCTGATGTAGGCCGTCTCCATGCCCAGATCCGCATGGACGCTGCGGCACAGTTTGATGAACTCGGCCGTCTCCTCGACGATCTGGTCCTCGCGGCAGAAGATGTGGGCGTCGTCCTGGGTGAAGCCGCGCACCCGCATCAGGCCGTGCAGCGAGCCCGACGGCTCATAGCGGTGGCAGGCGCCGAACTCGGCCATGCGCAGCGGCAGTTCGCGATAGGAGCGCTGGCCCTGGTCGAAGATCTGGACGTGGCCGGGGCAGTTCATCGGCTTCAGGCTGAGGGTCTCGCCCTCGACCGTTTCGCAGACGAACATATTGGGCCGGTACTTGTCCCAGTGGCCCGAGGCCTCCCAGAATTTGCGGTCCAGAACCTGGGGCGTCTTGACCTCGACATAGCCGGCGGCGTCCAGGCGGCGGCGCATATAGGCCTCGAGCACCCGCCACAGCACCCAGCCCTTCGGGTGCCAGAAGACCATGCCCCGGCCCTCTTCCTGCATGTGGAAGAGCTCCATCGCCTTACCGACCTTGCGGTGGTCGCGCTTTTCGGCCTCTTCGAGCCGTTGCAGATAGGCGTCCAGGTCCTCCTTGGTCGCCCAGGCGGTGCCGTAAATGCGCTGAAGCTGTTCGCGCTTGGAATCGCCGCGCCAGTAGGCGCCGGCCAGCTTGGTCAGTTTGAAGGCCTTGCCGACGTGGCGCGTCGAGGGAAAGTGCGGGCCCCGGCACAGGTCGATCCAGTCGCCCTGCTTGTACAGGGTGATGGTCTCGTTCTCGGGCAGGTCCTTGATCAGCTCGGCCTTGAACTTCTCGCCCCGCGCCTCGAAGAAGACGATGGCCTCGTCGCGGTCCCAGACCTCGCGCTCGAACTTGGCGTCGCGATCGACGATCCGGGCCATCTCCTTCTCGATGGCGGCGAAGTCGTCGGTCGAGAAGGGCTCTTCGCGGTAGAAGTCATAATAGAAGCCGTCCTCGATGGCCGGGCCGATGGTGACCTGGGTGCCGGGGAACAGGGTCTGGACCGCCTCGGCCAGGACGTGGGCCGTGTCGTGGCGGATGGTGTAGAGGGCCTCGGGATCGTCGCGCATGATCAGGCGGAAGTCGCCGCCCGTCTCCAGCACCCGGCCCATGTCGCGCTGCTCGCCGTTCAGCTCGGCCAGCACGGCCTTCTTGGCCAGGGACGGCGAGATCGAGGTCGCCACGTCCCGCGCCGTCGAACCGGCCGGATACTGACGCACCGCGCCGTCGGGGAATTTCAGATCGATCATGACTGTTCTTTTTCGTCGGTCTTCAGGGGCGGGACCGGGTCATAACCCGAACCGCCGAAGGGATGGCATTTACAGAGGCGACGCACGGTGAGCCATCCCCCCTTGAGCGGCCCGTGCCGGATCAGGGCGTCGCGCCCATAGTCCGAACAGGTCGGCAGGAACCGGCACTGCTGGCCGATCAGGGGAGACAGCGTCAACTTGTAGCCTCGATGGGCCGCGCGGACGCCGCGTTCATAGAGAGACATTTGTCCCTTCGCCGGGGGCTGGATGGGTTCGCCGCGCTTATCCCCTGTCATCGCAGGGGGATCAACCGGTCAGAGCCCGTCAGGCCGCGCCGGCGAGACGAGTTCGCCCCGCCAGGGCCTGATCGACCGCCTCAAGCGTCGCCTCGATCGCCACCAGGGTCGAGGCGTGACGGGCGGGATAGTCGGCGACCTGTTTCAGCACACGAAGTCCTTCGAAACGGCCGTCGGGGCCTTCGCCGCCGGACTTCAGCATGGCGGTCATGGCGTCGCGGGCCTCCCTGATCTCATCCGCCGAGGCGCCGAGGACGGACTGGCCCAGGACGCCGGCGGCCGCCTGGCCCAGGGCGCAGGCTTTCACGTCCTGGGCGAAGTCCATGACCCGCCCCTGGTGGTCCAGGCTCACATCGACGATCGCCCGCGAGCCGCACAATTTGGCGACCCGCTCGCCGGTCCCTTCCGGCGACGCCAGCCGACCGGCATGGGGCAGGTTGGCCGCCAGGGTCAGGATGCGCGCGCTGTAGAGGTCGTCGATCATGGCCGGAAGATAGGGGGCTGAAGGGGCGAGTGGAAGGCGTGAAACGTCCGCTAGACGCTCAGCGTCAGACCGCCGTCCGCCTCGACCACCAGGGTCGCGGTTCCATAGTCGGACAGCTGCGGGTGGTCCGTCGCCAGAGGGTGGGTCCAGGCGGCGGTCACCACCAGAAGGTCCGCCCCGGCCGCCTCGCCGGCCGCGATGCCGGCCGGGGCGTCCTCGAACACCAGACAGTCGGCGACGTCCACGCCCAGCCTCTGCGCCGCCAGCCGATAGCCGGCGGGATCGGGCTTGCCGCGTTCCACGTCCTCGGCCGTGATCAGCACGGCGGGCGGTTCGACCCCTGCGGCCTTCAGCCGGGCCTGGGCCAGGGGCGCCGTAGCCGAGGTGACGACGGCCCAGCGGTCGGGCGGCAGGCGTTTGACGAAGTCGATCGCGCCGGGAATGGGGGCGACGCCCTCGACATCCTCGATCTCGCCCCGTTCGACCCAGGCGACCTCGGCCGCCAGATCGACGCCCGGCAGGTTCTGGCGGCGGATGGTGTCGGCGGTGCGCACCCCGTGGATGGTGGGGATGAAGGCGACCGGGTCGATCCCGTGCCGTTCGGCCCAGCGGGTCCAGACACGCTCGGCCGCAGCGGTGGAGGTGATCAGGGTGCCGTCCATGTCGAACAGGAAGGCGCGATAGGCGCGGGGGGCGGACCCGGGGGAGACGGTCATGTCCCTATCCAGCACGGCGCCGGCCGGGCGGCAAGCCGAGGTTCCTGCCGATCAGCCGCCTTTCAAGGAGGACCAGGTGCGGGCGGTGTCGCTGGGCGATGGGGCGGAGGCGACCGCCGGCTGGGGCGTGACCGGCGTATTGCGCGCCGCCAGCCAGGCCAGGTTCTGATCGGCCAGCTCGGGGGGCAGTTCGCGGCGCAGGATCTGTTCAGCCTCGCCCATCTTGCCTTGCAGGCCCAGGGTCATGGCCAGGGTCTGGCGCACCTTGCTGGAGGCCGTCGGCTGGGCCGCAGCCCGTCGCAGCAGGGCCTCGGCGCCGGGGGCGTCGCCGTGGGTCAGGGCCGCCGTGGCGGCGTTGGTCAGGACGTCGGGATTGTCGGGCGACAGGACCAGGGCCTGGTTCCAGGCCGCGCGCGCGTCGTCGAACCGGCGCACCTGCTCATAGGCCACGCCCAGCAGGGAATAGGGCCGCCAGTCGCGGGGCGCCAGGTCACGGGCCTTTTCCAGCGGGGCGATGCCGTAGAAGGCCTGGCCCCGGCCGATGTGGGCGCGGCCCAGCTCCAGCAGGGCGTCCAGATTGGCGGGCTGGAGGGCCAGCAGGGTCTCGGCCGTCTGGGCGGCCTGATCATAGCGGCCCAGTTCGCGCAGGGCCTGGGCCAGCTTGACCGCCGCCACGGGATCGGCCGGGTTCAGGTCGTGCTCGCCTGACCAGAAGACCGAGCGCGCCAGGGCGTCCATCCGGTCATAGGCGGCGCGGACCTCGGCCGAGGCGGGCGCGCGGGTCGCGCTTTGGACGGCGTTCTGGGGCGCGTCCTGGGTCTGAACCGGGGCGGCCGCGAGGGCGGGGCCCGCCGACAGGCTGAGAAGGGCGACGGTTGCGAGAAGGGCGGGCATGGGCGACATGGGGGGAGTCCTGACGGTTCTCGGTCCGCCTCAGAATCGCCGGGTCGCGTCAACTCTTGGTTAAGAAGGTTCGCCATGCTCGCCCCCCATCCCCTGCTGGTCGCCGCGAACGCCGGAGAGCGGGCCGTTCCGATCCGCCTGTCGGCGCCGGGTGCGGTTCTGGACGGGGCGGCGAAGTCCTGGGCCGAACGGCACGGCTTTGCCGGCAAGGCCGGGGAACTGCTGATCGTGCCGGAGGGCGATGGGATCGGTCAGGTGCTGCTGGGGAGCGGCGCGGCCTTCGATCCGGTCCTGGCGCGCGGCCTGTCGGCGCGGCTGCCCGGCGGCCTGTACCGGCTGGAGGCCGAGCCTGAGACGGCGCGGGCGGCGGCCCTGGCCTTCCTCCTGGGGGCCTATGTCTTTGACCGCTACAAGGCCCGGCCGGAGCGGGCGCCGGTTCGGCTGGTCGCGCCCGAGGGGCTGGACCTGGATGAGACGACGCGGATCGTCGCCGCCTGCGCCCTGGCCCGCGAGATGGTCGACACCCCCGCCGCCGACATGGGGCCGCTGCAGATCGAGACCATCGCCCGCGAGATCGCCGAGAGCGCGGGGGCTGCCGTGACCGTGACCACCGGCGAGGCCCTGCTGGAGGCGAACTATCCGGCGGTCCACGCGGTCGGGCGTGCGGCGGCCCCCCACCGGGCGCCACGGCTGATCGAGATAGGCTGGAAGCTGGACCGGACCGACCTGCCTCTGGTGGCCCTGGTCGGCAAGGGGGTGGTGTTCGACACCGGGGGGCTGGACCTGAAACCGGCCGCCGGAATGCGCAATATGAAGAAGGACATGGGCGGGGCCGCCCACGCCCTGGCCCTGGGGCGGCTGGTCATGCAGGCCGATCTGCCGGTGCGGCTGGCGGTCATCGTGGCGGCGGTGGAGAATGCGGTTTCGGGCGACGCCTTCCGGCCGGGGGACATACTGAACAGCCGAAAAGGTCTGACCATCGAGATCGGCAATACGGATGCGGAGGGGCGGCTGATTCTGGCCGACGCCCTGACGCGGGCGGGGGAGCATTCGCCCGACCTAACCCTGGACTTCGCCACCCTGACGGGGGCGGCGCGGATCGCCCTGGGGCCGGAGCTGCCGCCCCTCTATACGGATGACGAGGCCCTGGCCGCCGATCTGCTGGCCGCAGGGCGGGCGGTGGGCGACCCCCTGTGGCGCATGCCCCTGTGGCCCGGCTATCGCGCCGCCCTGGACACCGAGATCGCCGACATCAAGAACGACGCCTCGGCCTGGGCGCAAGCCGGGTCGGTCACGGCCGCCCTGTTCCTGCAAAGGTTCGCCCCCGCCAGCGGCGCCTGGGCCCATATGGACATCTTCGCCTGGAATCCCCGCGCCCGACCCGGCTATCCCGAAGGGGGAGAGGCCCAGGCGATGAGGGCCTGCTACGCCGTGCTGAAGGCGCGCTACGGCGGTTGAGGTCAGGCCGGGCTCAGCCCGAAGGTCCACGCCCCCTGCGGCGCATCGTCGGGCGAGCCGGGGCGCGGCGGTCGAGGGCGGCGGACGCGGCGGGCGCGGGTGCGGGATCGCAGTCGCTGCACCGCATGGCGGGTCTGGGCCCGGACGGCCTCGCCCGCCCTGACCAGGCCGCGCCAGCCGGCGACGGCGCGAAGGCTCAGGGCCAGGACGGCGAGATCGAACAGCACCGTCACGTCGAACATCAGGACCCAGGCGATCAGGTCCGGCGCGGCCATGGCGAACAGCCGCACGCCTTCCGCCTCGAACAGGGCGACCGCCGCCGCACCGAGACCGATCACGAGGATCACGCCCAGGATCTGACCGCGCGTCAGACGGGACAGGATCGACGCGGGGCGCTCGACCAGCCAAAGCCGGAGGACGGTTCCGACGGGCCCCTCATCGAACAGCGTCAATCCCAGGACGATCAGCAGACACAAAGGCGCGAGCATCGAAACCCCAGGACGGCGGACGGCGGCTTGGCCGTTCCGCATCGAGATGGGCGTCGATCGACCAGACGCAAGGTCGGCCTGCGGACGAGAATTCCACAGAAAGACCGTGCCCATTAACGGCCGATTCGGCTTCCGGGGATAAGACTGCCGCTTCAGCCAATGCGAGCCCAGGTTTGACCGACCGCCTCGATCTTCTCCCGCCCGGCGATCGTCTCGCCCGCCCGGACCTGGCCGAACAGGCGCTGGAGGGCCTTGTGCGGGCGGCCGCCTATCGGGCGACCGAAGCCATGTCCTGCCGCGTAGCCGTCGCCGACGTCTGGTCGGACGCGGGCGAGCGGATCGACCAGCTTCTGCATGGCGAGATTTTCGACGTCCTGGATCGGGCGGACGGCCGGGCCTGGGGTCGGGCGCGCCGCGACGGCGTGGTCGGCTGGGTGGTTCTGGACAGTCTGTCGGCCGGCGCGGCCTTGCCGACGCGAAGGGTGGCTGCGGTCGATGCGGCCCTGCCGCTGAACGCCCTGGTGGTCGAGACGGCGGAGGGCGTTGCGGACGCCGACCTGGCGCCGATCGGAACCTTTGAGCGGGATCCTGTCTCCGTGGCCGAACGCCTGCTGGGCCGGCCGCATGAACTGGGCGCCCGGTCCTCGGTCTCGACCGACTGTTCGGGTCTGGTGCAGCAGGCCCTGCTGGCCTGCGGCCTGCCGGGGCCGCGCCGGTCCGACGCCCAGGCGGAGCTGGGCCGGGCCGTGTCGGCCGAGGCCCCGGCGCGCGGCGACCTGGTGATCTGGCTGGCGCCCGGCGGCGACCATGACTGGACCGGCCATTCGGCCCTGATGATCGACGCCGAACGGATCATCCACGCCACGGGCGGCAAGGGGGTTCTGATCGAACCCTTGGCCGAGGTCGAGGCCCGGCTGACCGCCGAAGGCTTCGCCACGGCCGTGTTCCGCCGTCTCTGACATCCGGCAGTCGGGCTGCGCCGTCGAGGTTGCGGCGCTTCGAAAAAACACTGTCCGATGTGTCCGATGTGTCCGATGTGTCCGATGTGTCCGATGTGTCCGGTTCAGGCTGCGGCGGGCGGTCTCATTGCCGAAATTCGGCGCTGAATCGAGCGAGAGGAGGACGGTCGGCGTCCTCTCAGTCGGTTCGCGATGTCAAAGACCGGGTTCGTCAGTCTAGCCCCGGCTGCGCCCCGGCCGCGTTCAACCCCCGGCCTGCTCTGAAACCCGTTGAACCGACCTGGGATTTTTCGCGAAACTAGGGGCGTTCGTCGCGGAAGGTCCGCAGGGCGCCCAGACGGGCGAAGGCCAGGGTCAGGGCCTTGCGTCGGGCCGGCGCCAGGGGGGTGGCCGGCGCCTCGCGCACCACCGCCCCGCCGAAGCCGTCGGCGACGATCAGCCCCGGCGCCTGGGGCAGAATCTCCTGGGGAAACTCGGGCGCCACGGCGAAATAGAAGGCGTCGCAGAAGGGGCCGTACGCCTGCCATTTGCGATCGACGCGATAGTCGTCGACGCCTGACTTCACCTCGCAGATGACGACGTCGCCGCGCGGCCCCAAGGCCATGACGTCGGCCCGTCGCCCATTGGGCAGGCCGACCTCCAGCAAGGGCGCATAGCCCAGGTCCAGCATCAGCCGCGCCGCCCCGCGCGTGACCGAAAGCGTGGTTTCCGGCCGGCTGAAGACCAGTTCGAGATGAAGGGCGGCGGCGGCCATGCCGACTTATGTTCCGGCTATGTTCCGAATGCAAGCGGCCTGCCGACCAGGCGGGCGGCAGGCCGAGACGTGCAGGCCGTGTGCGGCGTGGGGAAGGCGCTCTGCCTAGGCGATCTCCTCAACATGGCCGTCCAGGTCCATCAGGGCCAGTTCGACCTCCAGATGGGGGTGGCGCTGTTTGATGGCGTCGCGCAGGGCGTGAAGCTCCTGCGTATGGACCGCCAGTTCCTTTTCGGGAGTGTCCACCGTCTCGGCGCCCAGGATGACCTTGTAGGCGCCGCAGTCGCGGTGGTCGATCACCACGACCTTGTGGATGTGATGCAGGTCGATGGCGACGTCCAGATGGCTCCAGAAGGTCTGGCCCCAGCTGGGGAATTTGTCGGTCAGGGCGCCCAGGGAGGCGCCGGCCAGGACGACGTGGTCGTATTTGTCGTGCAGGCCGTGGCCTTCCATATAGGCGACGGTGTCGTCGGTGAGGCGGTAGTCCATGCAGGTCAGCAGCAGGATTTCCGTATGGCCCCGCGCCCGGGCTACGCCCGGCGCCAGGGTGGACAGAAGGCTGACCCCGCCGGCCATGGCCAAGAGGCCGAAGGCGCCGCGGCGGGACAGGGACGGAGTGTGGGCGCAGCAGTCGGGCATGGCGATCGCTCCGGATTGATCAGGCGATCACGGGTATCGGCGTTCGGTCAGCGCGCCTAGTTCGTACCCTTCCGGAGCCGGTTGACAACCTGTCGTTAACGATCGCGCATCGGGTCCGCCTCAACAGATCAGGCTCTAACGGCCGGTGCTGACGACCCGGCTCATGTCCAGCCCCAGGGCCCGGGCGCGGGCCAGCAGGCGGGCGCGATCCGCCGCCGAGGCGTTCTGGTCACGATGCCAGATCCACCAGTCCGACTTGTTCGGGAGGGCCAGGATGGCCCAGTCGTAGTTCGGATCGTGATCCCAGACCCAGTAGTTCTGACCCGCCAGGCCGCCGAAGCTGAGCAGGCCTGGCAGGGTGAAGCGGAATTTGGCGTTGGTGGTCGTGTCGGTGATCCGGGCGGCGGCGCGCAGGGTTTCGTTGCGGCCGTCGGCGAGACGGGTGCAGGTGACGACCAGGCCGTACCGGTCGGGTCGGTCTTGGGGGGTGAAGTCGATCTGGGCTCGGCTGCAGTCCTTCTGGACGTCGTTGTGGCTGCGCTCGATCTCGAACCACCGACCGTCGAACCGATCCAGATCGACGGCGCGGGACTGGGCCAGGGCGGTGGACGGCGCAACGATGAGCGAGACGGCGATCAGGGCGGCGCGAAACATCGGCGGTGATCCTCGTTGAATCTCGTCTTGGTACGTCCGACGGCGAGGCGCGGTTGCCCCCCCACACACACATCCGCGCCGTCGCCGGGGCGAAATGCGCGCGGCGAGGCGTCGGTCTAAGGGAAAATCGAAAAATCCTGACACCTGTCGCAGATCTGAGACAGGTCCGCCTCGCAGTCTCGAACCGTCGTCCGTAGAGCGGGATGAAGTTCACGCCTCGTTAAGAGCGTCGCTCTCCTCAGTAAATCGAAATAGAGATGCGAATATCGCATATGCTTAGGCCCCAAAGTAATTATGAAGGCGAGACGAAATGTCTGACATCAGCGATAAGATAGTCACCTGGAACGCGCAGCAGCGTGAAGTGGGTGAAGTGGTCTATAAGCGTGCAGGCAAACATCTCGAACAGGCCCTGCTGGACGCCTATCGCGTGATCGACCCGACGCTGGACGCCCTGCCGCGTGACGTGTGGGAGAACGAGAAGCGGAAGTTCGCCTTCATTTCGCGCGGGGACTTTCCGCCCGAATATTTCGAACAGCAGGCGGTGATCACCGAGAACATCTCGAGCAGCCTCGATTACGCGACCTATCTGAGCAAGACCTACGCCGCCTACGCCGCCGGCCTGGCGTCGGGGCTGATGAAGGAAAAGCCCTGGAACGAGAAGGCCGACCATGCCCTGATGCTCAGCCTGATGCGGTCGGTCTTTTCCGACGCCAGCGTCGTGATGTTCAACTACTTTCAGATCCTGAACGCCAAGGCTGACGAGGAGCGCGCCCTGGTCGAGGCGGAACGGCGGCGCGTCGCCGAGGAGCAGGATGCGGTGGTCGCCGCCCTGGCCGAGAGTCTGAACCGGCTGGCGCGCGGCGATCTGACGGCGGTGATCACCGCGCCGTTCAATGGGCGCTATCAGCAGATCAAGGACGACTTCAACGCGGCGATCGACAGTCTGCGCGAGGCCATGAGCGCCATTTCGACCTCCACCAGCGGGCTGCGGGCCGGTTCGGACGAGATCGCCTCGGCCTCGGACGACCTGTCGCGCCGCACCGAACAGCAGGCGGCCAGTCTGGAACAGACCGCCGCCGCCCTGGACCAGATCACTGCCACCGTGAAACGCAGCGCCGAGGGCGCCAGACAGGCCTCCGCCGCCGCCTCCGAAGCCACCGTCGGCGCCGCCCGCTCAGGCGAGGAGATGCAGGAGGCGGTCGCCGCCATGGGCGAGATCGAGGAAAGCTCCAAACAGATCACCAACATCATCGGGGTGATCGACGAAATCGCCTTCCAGACTAATCTTCTGGCCCTGAACGCAGGCGTGGAGGCGGCGCGCGCCGGGGACGCCGGGCGCGGCTTTGCGGTCGTCGCCCAGGAGGTCCGGGCCCTGGCCCAGCGCTCGGCCGAGGCGGCGCGCGAGATCAAGGCCCTGATCGCCAACAGCACGGCCCAGGTCGAGCGCGGCGTCAAACTGGTCGGAGAGACAGGCAAGGCCCTGGGGGGGATCGTCAAGCGGATCGCCGACATCGACGGGCTGGTGTCCGAAATCGCCCAGTCGTCGCAGGAACAGTCCACGGGGCTGAACGAGGTCAACACCGCCGTCAATCAGATGGACCAGGTCACCCAGCAGAACGCCGCCATGGTGGAGGAGACCACCGCCGCCGCCGCCAATCTGCGGACCGAGGCGGGCGAACTGGAACGGCTGGTGGCGCGGTTCCAAACCGGCGAGCCCCCCCAGGCGGCGATGCGGCCTCAGCCGGCCCAGGCCGGCCGCCAAGCTCCGGCCGACAATCCGGTCGGCAAGGCCCAAAGACGGCTCGCCGTCGCGGTCGGAGCCACCCAGGGCAATGCTGCGCTCAAGGACTGGGAAGAGTTCTGACGGCGCCTGATCGGCTCTAGCCCGCCAGGGCGAGGCGGTTCCTGGCCCAGTCGGCGCGCGTCTGGCCCCACAGATGGACAGGCAGGTCGGCGAAGGGTTCGGGCAGGCGGGTGGGGCCGCGCGCCGTGGAGCCCAGCCGTTCGGCCAGCCGGATCGAGGCCGTATTGTCCAGGTCGATCGTGTGCACCACCTCGTCCCAGCCCAGGATGTCGAAGGCGTAGTCGATGGCTGCGGCGGCGGCTTCGAGCGCATAGCCCCGCCCCGTGGCGTCAGGGTGCAGGGACCAACCGACCTCCGGCCCCGGCCAGCCGTGGGGCCGCCACGGCCCGATCCGTCCGAGCAACCGGCCGGTGGTTTTCTCAAGCACCGAGAAGAAGCTTTCGCCGGTCAGGCTCCAGGCGCCGGCGACGGTCGCCATGATCCGCCAGGTTTCGGCCGGCGTCTTGGGGCCGCCAATGAAGCGCGTCGCATCGGGATCGGCCTGGAACTCGGCCCAACGCGGAAAGTCCTCCATCCTCGGGGGACGCAGGGTCAACCGTTCGGTCTCGATGCGGATCTCGGTCACAGCAGATACTCCCGCTCCAGCTCATAGTGACTGCCGTCGTCGGTCAGGACGCTGGAATAGAGGCCGAAACGGTCGATGCGGATCGGCGGCGAATGCAGCAGATTGTGGCCCGCCATCCAGGCGCCGATCCGGTCCGGATTGGTCTGGGGCTTAAGATAGGCCAGGGTGACGTGGGGGCGATAGTCGCGCTTCTCCAGGACGATGTTCGCCCGCTCGCCCGCCTTCCTGCAGCGACCGGCCAGGACCGAGAGGGGTTCGTTGGGCGTCTCGACGCCGGCCCAAATCGTGTGGCTGCGATGGTTGTCGCCGAAGGCGCCGACCCCCTTCAGCACGATCTCGAACGGGGCCCCGGCCACGCGGGCCAGTTCGGACGCCAGGTCGTCGGCCCGCCGCTCGTCGGTCTCGCCGTAGAAGGCCAGGGTGACGTGCAGGGCCTCCAGCGGCCGCCAGCGGGCGCCGGGCAGGCCGGACTGACGCCGTTGCAGGGTCTCGCCGACGTCCGGCGGCAGGGTCAGGGCGGTGAACAGACGCAACATGCGACTGTTGGTAGCGGTCGGAACCGCCGCTTCCAAGTCCGGTTTTCCTTGCACTGGGAGCCTCGGCTTCCGATATTCAAGGCCTGTGACCGGGGAAGTCTCCCCGGCCGACTCAGAGAAGGTTCGTCGCCATGAGCGATTTCAACAACGGCTACGCCCGCCCGCTTCCGCAGACGGCCGACATGTCGGTCGACGCCGGCCTGCGCAGCTTCATGCTGGGCGTCTACAACAAGCTGGCCCTGGGCCTCGTTGTCGCGGCGGCCCTGGCCTATGTCACCGGCAATGTGCCGGCGGTGCAGCAACTGCTGTTCGGCGTGACGCCGGACGGCCGCGTCGGCCTGACGGTCCTGGGCATGGCGGTCCAGTTCTCGCCCCTGGTTCTGCTGTTCGGCTCGATGTTCTTCATGAAGAACCCGACGGCCAAGGGGGTGAACCTGCTCTATTGGGCCGTTGTCGCCTCGATCGGCGCGGGCCTGGGCATTCTGTTCCTGCGCTATACGGGCGCCTCGCTGGCCTCGACCTTCCTGGTCACGGCGGCGGCCTTCGGCGGTCTGAGCCTGGTGGGCTACACCACCAAGAAAGACCTGTCGGGCATGGGCACCTTCCTGATCATGGGCGTGATCGGCCTGATCATCGCCATGATCGTCAACATGTTCCTGCAATCCGGGACCTTCTATCTGATCATCTCGGGCCTGGGCGTGCTGATCTTCGCGGGCCTCATCGCCTATGACACCCAGCGTCTGAAGATGACCTATTACGCCCTGGGCGGCGACCAGAACGCCATGGGCGTGGCCACGGGCTTCGGCGCGCTGAGCCTGTTCATCAACTTCGTGAACCTGTTCCAGTTCCTGCTGGCCTTCATGGGCGGCAACCGGAACTGAGATTGGTCGCAAGACGGATGCGGAAAGGGCCCCTCGCGGGGCCCTTTTTTGGTCAGTCCACCACCTGAAACTTCCGCCCGTCGAACACTTTGAGCGCCTGGGCCAGGTCGCGGCCGCGTTTCAGGATCTGGCCGCCCTCCCCGATGACGGCCCACTGGCCCTGGCGGGTCTGGAGCGCCGGGCGTTTTTCGATGCGGTACAGGGGGGCGTCGCCCGAGCGGCGGAAGACGGCGAATTCGGCGAAGTCCTTGTGGCCCACCATGGCGTAGTCGCGCCAGTCGCCCAGGGCCACCATCCGGCCGTAGACCCGAAGGATCAGGTCCAACTCGCGCCGTTCGAAGAAGACCGGGCCGGCCTGTGGAGATGGGGGCGGCGGCTCGTGCGGGGTCAGGCTCATGATCTGAACTTAGGCGCATCGGCGCGGGACGCCAGAGGGGGTGGAAAAAGCGCTTCAGACACCAAATGGCCCCGTTTCGGTCCTTCGCCCGCCCGTTTGGGCGGCGAAATATCGATCATCGGCTCGTCGGAGTTCGGAAGCGTCCGGATCCTGAACAGCCCCCCCAGCCCCCCTGGATGTTTCCAATACGGGCTCCGGCGGCCGATGCTTCCTCCAAGCGAGCGCCCGCCCTGCCGATCCCCTCCCCCTCCCAGGCAAGGCGGGCGTTTCGCTGTCCGGAGCCCGGCCGGCGCCGCTCAGGCGGGCGTCTTCTCCCCAGGCGTCTTCTCCAATGTGATCGTTTGGGTGTCGCCGCCGCGCCGCACCTCCAGGGCGACGGAGCCGGCTGCGGCCTCCAGCGCCCGAGCCGCCGCGCGGATGTCCGCCGTCGCAACGCCGTCGATGGCGAGGACAAGGTCGCCGGCCAGCAGTCCGCCCTGGGCGGCGGGCGTGCCGGCCTCGACGGCCGAAACCTGAACCTCGCCCTCCATGTCCCGCAGGGTGGCGCCATAGGCAAGGACGCGGTCCACGCCGACCTGGACCGGGGCCTCGACCGGCGGCTCAACGGCGAGGGCGGTCGTGGCCTCGCGCCCTCCGCGCAGATAGACGACGTTCAGGCGGGAGCCCGGCGCGGCGACGCCGACGGTGGCGTTGACGGAGCCGGCGTTGGCGACCGGTCGCCCCTGGAGGCGCAGTATGACGTCATCCTCGCGCAGGCCCGCGCGTTCGGCGGGCGAGCCGGGGGCCACATCGGCCACCACGGCGCCGCGCACGATGCCCAGCCGCATCCGGCGCGCCTGCTCGGGCGTCAGGGAGGCGAAGATGGCGCCGGTCTCGCCGCGCTCGACCTCGCCCTGGGTGCGCAGCTGGTCGGCGACATAGAGCATGATGCGGGTGGGCACGGCGAAGGCGATGCCGTCATTGCCCCCGCCCATGCCGCCCGACAGGATGGCGGTGTTGATGCCGATCAGCCGGCCCCGGCTGTCCAGCAGCGGCCCGCCCGAATTGCCCGAGTTCACGGCCGCATCGGTCTGGATATAGTCCTCCACCGCATCGCCCAGGCCCGATCGGTTCAAACCCGAGATCACCCCCATGGTCAGGGTCTGGTCCAGCCCCAGGGGGTAGCCGACGGCGAAGGCCAGGTCGCCGGTCCGCAGGGTGTCGGAATCCACCGTCTGCACCTGTTTCAGGTTCAGCGGCCGCCCGTCGGGCGTGATCCGCAGGACGGCGATGTCGGTGGCCTTGTCCGCCCCGACCAGGACGGCGTCGAACAGCCGGCCGTCGATCAGATCGACGGTGAATTTCCGCCCGTTCTCGACCACATGGTTGTTGGTGATCACCAGGCCCTGGGCCGCGTCGATGACGACGCCGGAGCCGGAGGCGTAGGGTTTGGGATCGTCCGCATCGGAACTGGGGCCGCGCGACTGGCCCAGGGTCGTCACCTTGACCACGGCCGGCAGCGAGCTTTCCAGACCTGCGGCGAAGCTGAAGACGCCGCGGCGCGCGTCATAGGGCAGGACGGTGGGCGCCGACTGGGCCAGGACGGGGCCGGCGGCGGCCAAAAGGGCGGTCGCGACAGTCAGGGAGGCGGCGGCCGAAAAGCGAAGCGTCATAGAATGTCCCTTGATCGAGCCCCGACCTTAGCCCGACTTGATCAAACTGACGATGGGCGCCGTCCCGATCGAAGGCCGTCGCGTCGGATCCGCGAAACAGGGCTTGCGCGGCGACCGTTCCCGCGTGACCATCGTCGGGCGAACACCGGGAGCCGCCGCATGAGCCAGACGACGATCGACCGCGCCCGCCGGTGCTCGACGCCGTTCGACCGTCTGTTCCGCGATCATCCGCGCGAGGTGGGCGAGACCTATTTCCAGCACATGGCCGCCTCGGGCGGTTTCGGTTTCCGCCTGCTGCGGCTGGCGGGCGCCGCCTTCGCCCACGCCCTGGTTCCGGGCGTGCACAAGACCACCGTCTCCACCGCCATCCGGGGCATGGCCCAGGAGATGGGCGGCCGGGCGGAGGAGGCGAAACAGAGCCGGATGCGCGACGCCGGGGTCTGGGACGTGGGGCTTTAGGGCGCTCCGACCGGCCCGGTCATGCAATTGCCGGGGTTTGTGCTATAGAGGCGGGCTAAACCGCATCCAGGATCGCCGCCTTGAGCATTACGCTCGATCTTTCCCGTGTCTCGAACGCGCCCGCTGTGAAGGCCCCCGTCAACCTGTCCGGTCTGACGCGCGCCGGCCTGCGCCAGGCCCTGATCGATGCGGGCGTCTGCCCGCCTGAAAAGGCCAAGATGCGCGCCAGCCAGGTGTGGAGCTGGATCCACCACTACGGCGTCACCGACTTCGCGGCCATGTCGAACGTCGCCAAGGACATGCAGGCCAGGCTGGCCGAGCATTTCACCCTGGCCCGGCCCGAGATCGTGGAACGCCAGGTGTCGAAAGACGGCACCCGCAAATGGCTGATCCGCACCGCCCCGGGCATAGAGATCGAGACCGTCTACATCCCCGACGTCGGTCGGGCCGGGGCCCTTTGCGTCTCGTCCCAGGTCGGTTGCACCCTGAACTGCACCTTCTGCCACACCGGCACCCAGAAGCTGGTCCGCAACCTGACCGCCGCCGAGATCGTGGCCCAGGTCCAGGTGGCCCGCGACGATCTGGAGGAATGGCCGTCGCCCAAGGAAGACCGCCGCCTGTCCAACATCGTCTTCATGGGCATGGGCGAACCGCTCTACAATTTGGACAATGTCTCGGACGCGATCGACATCATCTCGGACAACGAGGGGATCGCCATTTCGCGGCGGCGGATCACCGTCTCGACCTCGGGCGTCGTGCCGATGATCCCTGAACTGGGCGAGCGGACCGGGACCATGCTGGCCATCAGCCTGCACGCCACCAACGACCCGCTGCGCGACGTCCTGGTGCCGCTGAACAAGAAATATCCGCTGGACCAGCTGATGGCCGCCATCCGCGCCTATCCGGGCCTGGGCAACGCCAAGCGGGTGACGTTCGAATATGTCATGCTGAAGGGCGTCAACGACAGCCCCGAGGAGGCGCGCGCCCTGGTCAAGCTGATCCAGGGCATACCGGCCAAGGTTAACCTGATCCCTTTCAACCCCTGGCCCGGCACGGACTATCAGTGCTCGGACTGGAAGACGATCGAGGCCTTCGCCGCCATCCTGAACCGCGCCGGCTACGCCAGCCCCATCCGCACCCCCCGCGGCCGCGACATCCTGGCCGCCTGCGGCCAGCTGAAGTCCGAAAGCGAGAAGCTGCGGGCGAGCGCAATCAGGAAGGCGGAGCAGGCGGCGGCGTGAGCGGCCTGTAACTACGCCTCCAAATGATCCATCCGGCCAGCCCGCCTGGGATCGCCAACAGTGGGGCGGCTAATTCCGTGCCCGGGGCAAGAAGCCGAAAGACGATTGCGCCCGCGATAACGCTTTCGATTGCGGCCGTAATCGAGAAGGCGCCTACGCTGGTTCGGCCTGAATTATGCAGAATCCACCAAGTTGGAATTCCGACGACGATCAGGCCAACAAGATAGACCGGGAAAGAGATTATGAAGCCGTAGAGGGCTGCGAGCAGCCCGAACAGAAGTCCCCCGCCCAGGGCGTTGCCCAAGCCAGTTTCGCCGGGCGAAACGATTATGCTGATCCACATTCCTATGGCCGACATTCCAGCTGTGGTGCTTGCGGCAAGGACGTTTGCAATGATGAGCGTACCAAGCCGATCCGACATCGACTTGATCATATCTTAGCCACAACTCTGTTTAGAGGTCTCGGACCCATGCTTTCCGGCGTCCGCACATCCCAGGCCAGACCCAGCCGTTCCAGCAATTGAATGAACCGGAACCCCCAGTCGCTCTGGCCCGGGTAGAGGCCGATCTTCGCCGAGCCGGGATAGGCGTGGTGGTTGTTGTGCCAGGCCTCGCCCATGGTGGGGATGGCGGCCCAGGGGACGTCATGGGCCTGGACGCCCGCCTCGCGCACCAGCCAGGTTTGCGGACCGCGACGGTGGGCCAGATGGCCGACGAACCAGTGGCCGATGACGCTGGCCGAGACCCGGGCGCAGACGCCCCAGACCACGAAACCCCAGCCGCCCATCAGCCACAGCGCCGCCGCGACAGGAAGCTGTTGCAGCATCCAGGTCCGTTCCAGGAACCGATAGAAGGGATCGCGGCCGATCCGGCCCAGCTCGAACTGGGGCGGCCGTTCCAGCACCAGCCGGCAGTGCATCTGCCACCAGGCGTCGACCGCCATCGGCCGCCGGTGCGCCAGATAGTCGTGACAGTCGGTCTGGCGCTGGGCCCAGTCGCGGATGTCGTGGGTGCGGATCATCCAGAAGGGGCCGCTCATGCCGACCAGGGTCCCGAACCAGGCCAAGACGCGCTCCAGCCACAGCGGGCAATCGAAGCTGCCGTGGATCAGCCGACGGTGAAATCCGACCGAATGGCCCAGCAGAAGCGTCGTCCCTGTCACGACGACGAAGACTGCGACAGCGGCGAGGCTGAAGGTCTTGGCGCCGAAGATCAGGGCGGCGGCCAACATGGCGCCGTTCCACAGCGAGTGACGCGGGTCCCAGACGACACGGCCTTCGATCGGGCTGCAGCCGGGCGTCTCGACGAGACTGTTCACGGCGCAGGGATCAGCGTGGTCCATGTCGGCCTCCCTTCGTAGGTAATTAGGCAATCACTTAAACATTGAAATGACCCGCTGGCAAGCGCTTAGCAAATCGCTTAAATACCGCCCATGCAACGCGTGTTCGAAGCCCTTTCCAGTCCCGTCCGCCGCAAGATCTTGGCCTATCTGGCCCACGCGGACCTGACCGCCGGGGAGATTGCGGCCAAGTTCGAGATCTCCAAGCCGGCGGTGTCCCAACACCTGTCGGTGCTCGAGGTCGCGGGTCTGGTGACCAGCGAGAAGAAGGGCCAGTACGTCCATTACAGCTTGGCGCCGGACCAGTTGACCAACACCCTGAACGGCTATGTCCAGGAGGTCTGCCCGGTCGCCAAGCCGTTGAAACGCGAGAGCGCGGCCCTGGCCAAGGCGCGCGCGAACAAGCCGGATGACGCAGGCCTGTAATTTTTCGTCACAAGGTGTTGCTTCGCCGCGCTTGCGGATTGGGGCGGCAATCGGGCAAGGCGTAGAGACATGGACCCCTCACTGACGAACGTCCTGTCGAGCGCCGAGGTGCAGGCTTTCGCCTCGGGCTTTCCGGTCATGGTCACGCACCTGATCGTGACCCTGCTGCTGCTGGCGGCGGGGGCGACGGTCTACGCCCTGCTGACGCCGTGGAAGGAGATCGCCCTGATCCGCGAGGGCAATCCGGCGGCGGCGGTGGCCTTCGCTGGAATTCTGGTGGGTCTGGCCATTCCGCTGGCGGTCTCCCTGTCGGTCTCGACCTCGGTGCGGGACGTGGCCATCTGGGGCGTGGCGACCCTGGTGCTGCAGTTGCTGGCCTTCCGGGTTGTGGACCTGATGCTGCACGGCCTGCCGCAGCGGATCAAGGACGGCGAGGTTGCGGCCTCGGTGGTCCTGGTCGGGGCCAAGCTGGCGACCGCCCTGATCCTGTCGGCCGCCCTGACCGGCTGAGCGGCGAACGGATCGCGTCATGCAATTCCCCCGCCTGCCGGACTGGGCCATCTACGGAGCGGTGGCGGGCGTGCTGCTGGCGGTGTCGCTGGGCCGGCGCGAAAACGCCGACGCCCCGCCCGCCCCGCCGCCGCCCGACGAGATCGAGGGCGCCCTGCTGGGCCCCATCACCCCCTTCGACACGGCCGTCACCCTGGACGCGCCGGACACGCCCTTTACGCCGAAATCCGGCACCGCCTTTTCGATCGCCGGGCGCGGTCGCTGGGTCACGGCCCGCCATGTGGTGGAGGGCTGTCGCCGGCCCGCCCTCGTGGTCGGCGGCGGCCGGGCGGTGGCGGCCGACGTGCGCCTGGCCCCCCGGGCCGACGTGGCCCTGCTGATCACCGAAGGCGGGCCGCCCGCCCTGCCGGTCGCGGCCGAGGCCCCGTTGCGCAAGGGCCAGCGCGCCTTTCACCCCGGCTTTCCCCAGGGGCGGGCCGGAGAGGTGACGTCGCGCCTGCTGGGCCGCGAGACGCTGAAGGTGTTCGGTCGCGGCGCCCATGACGAGCCGGTCCTGGCCTGGGCCGAGGTCGGGCGGACCGACGGGCTGGAGGGCACCCTGTCGGGCCTGTCGGGCGCGCCGGTGATGGACGGGCGGGGGCGGGTGCTGGGCGTCACCATCGCCGAGGCGCCGCGTCGGGGCCGGATCTATACGACGGCGCCTGAATCCTTCGCCCCCGCCGTTCGCGGTGAACAGAGGGCGGACGAGGCGGCGCTGGGCGAGCCGGTGACCATCGACAACTACGGCCGGGTGGCGGACGCCCTGCGCCGCGACCTGCGCGTGGCCCAGGTGGTGTGTCTGTCGGTTTGAGGCCTTCGTCTCCTCCCCATGAAATGGGGAGGGGGATCGCGCGAAGCGTGGTGGAGGGGTTGTCAACGCCGCACCGACCGTAGTGATGCGGAAAGAACCCCTCCGTCACGACGCGAAGAGCGTCGCGCCACCTCCCCGCAGAGCGGGGAGGAGACATGATGGCTGCGCCTACTTCAGCGAACCGCTGTTCAGGTTCAGTTCGCTCGCCTCGATGACCTCCAGGTTCGGGTGTTTGGCCCGCAGGGCGTCGAGGAACAGCGACCCGTCGCCGACGATCACCAGGCTGGCGCGATTGACCGGCAGGTGTTCGGCGAAGGCAGCCTGGACCTGTTCCGGCGTCACGGCGCGAACCCGGCCGGCGTAGTCGGCCAGATCGCTCATGGGCAGATCATAGAGCGCCAGGTTGGCGACCAGGGCGCCCAGGCCGTCCACCGTCTCCAGCGACCGACCAAAGCCGCCGATCAGGGTGGCGCGGCGGGGCGCCAGGTCGGCCTGGGTCGGGGTCTCGGCGCCCAGTTTGGCGATCTCGGCCAGGATCAGATCGGCCACCTCGTCGGCGGTCTCGTTCTTGGTCTGGGTCGAGGCGGTGAACAGGCCCGCATCGGCGCGCGCGCCCAGGGAGGAGCCGGCGCCGTAGGACAGGCCGCGCTTGATGCGGATCTCCTGGTTCAGCCGCGACGAGAAGCCCCCGCCCAGCAGGGTGTTGCCCAGGGTGAGCGGGAAATAGTCGGCGTCGGTGCGCGATATGCCGCGAATGGCGGCGACGACCGCAGCCTGACCCGCGCCCGGCTGGTTCACCACGACGATGCGCGGGGCCAGGGCCTGACCGGCCGGGTTGGCGACGGCGGCGGGGGCGGCGCCGGCCGGGCGCCAGTCGCCGAACGCCTGCTGCGCCAGGGCGCGGGCGGCGGCCGGGGTGATGTCGCCCGAGAAGACCAGGGTGGCGTCCGAGGGGCGATAGCGGGCGGCGTGGAAGGCGGCGACGTCCGCCGGGGTGATGACGGGCACCGACTGGACCGTGCCCGAGCCCGGCGCCCCATAGGGGGCGTCGCCATAGACGACCCGGCCCACGGCCTGGCCGGCGATCGAGCCCGGCTGGCTGAGGGCGACGCGAAGATTGTCCAGGGTCTGGGCCTGCTGGCGCTCAAGCTCCTCGGCGGCGAAGGTCGGGTTCTTCACCAGATCGGCCATCAGGGCGACCGTCTGGGGGAAGGCGTTGGCCGGGGCGTTGGCGTAGACATTGGTGAAGTCCACCCCGGCGCCCGCGCCGATCGAGGCGCCCAGCTGTTCGATTTCGGTGGCGATCTCGGGCGCGGTCTTGGTCTTGGTCCCTTGGGTCAGAAGGGCGGCGGTCAG
Source organism: Brevundimonas sp. Bb-A (assembly GCF_009394735.1). NCBI lineage: Bacteria > Pseudomonadati > Pseudomonadota > Alphaproteobacteria > Caulobacterales > Caulobacteraceae > Brevundimonas > Brevundimonas sp. Bb-A. Next base: position 871,411 of record NZ_CP045456.1, read on the forward strand.
GGTGGCCACCCCGGCCTTGCCCGTCGGATCGTCGGACGACCCCGCGTCGAAGCTGAGGCGGGCCGAGACCAGGGGCACGCCGTCGGTCGGGGCCACCAGAACCCGCAGGCCGTTGTCCAGGCGGAAGTCAGCCACGGCGGGGGTCACGGGCGCCACCTCTGCGCCCGGCTGGGGCAGGGGCGTGCGTTCGGCCTCCGGCAGCAGGACGGCGGGGGTTCCGGCCGGCGCCAGATCTGCCACCTTCACGGGCGCGTCCACGTTCATCTTCTGAACCGAAGGCGGGTTCTGCTCGTCGGCCGGCAGATAGCGGATCGTCGACTGCCGCTGGGGCGTGAGATATTTGCGGGCCACCCGCTGGACGTCGGCGACCGTGACGGCCTGAATCTCGGCCACCTCGCGGTCGGCCGAGGCGGCGTCGCCGGTGTTGATAAGGGCGAAGCCCAGCGCCGAGGCGCGGTCGTCCACCGTCTCGCGATTGCGCAGGGCGTCGGCGACGATCTCGTTCTTGGCCTCGGTCAGTTCGGCGGCGGTGACGGGGGCGTCGCGCAGCTTGGCGATCTCGGCGTTCAGGGCGGCGATCCCTTCGTCCGCCGTATGACCCTGGGCCATGATGGCCAGGGCGGTCAGATTGCCGGCCTGCTGGGCGAAGTCGGGGGTCGAGCCGATCTGGGCGGCGATCTGCTGATCATAGACCAGCGAACGGTACAGGCGGCTCGATTCACCGGTGGACAGTATGCCGTCCAGCACGGTCAGGGCGGCGCGGTCGGCGTCGGCGTATTTGACCGTGGGCCAGCCGATCACCACGGCGGGCAGGGGGACGTTGGGCGCATAATAGGTGACGTCGCGCGGAGCGGTCGGTTCGGGTTCGGCGACGGCGTTGGCCGGCAGCGGCGTGGTCGGGTTCTTGAGCGGCGTGAAATACTGATCGATCCAGCGGTCCAGCTGGGCCTGGTCGAAATTGCCGGCCACGATCAGATAGGCGTTGTCGGGCCGGTAGTAGGTGGCGTGGAAACGCAGGACGTCGTCCAGGGACGAGGCGTTCAGCTCCTCGATCGAACCGATGCCGGGACGGCGATAGGGGCTTTCCTGATACAGGGTCTCGGGCACGAACAGGCCGAACAGACGGCCATAGGGGTTGGCCAGGATGCGCTGGCGATATTCTTCCTTCACCACGTCGCGCTCGGCGACGAAGGTCGGCTCGTCCACGACCAGGGAGCCCATCCGCTCGGCCTCGGCGAACAGCATCCGCTGCAGGTGGTTGGCGGGGACAGTCTCGAAATAGGCGGTGGTGTCGTCGGCGGTGAAGGCGTTGTTGGAGCCGCCCACATCTTCGGTCAGCCGGTCGAAGGTCTCGGGCGGCAGGTTCTTGGTCGCCTTGAACATCAGATGTTCGAACAGGTGGGCGAAGCCCGAGCGGCCGGCCGGATCGTCCTTGGACCCGACCTTGTACCAGACCTGAACCGTCACGTTCGAGGTGTCGGCGTCGCGGGCGGTGTAGACTTCCAGCCCGTTCGGCAGGACGCGCTTGGTGAAGCCCAGGGGCGGGACGACCACGCCCTGCTGGGCCTGGGCCGTGACAGGCGCAGGCGCGAGTGCGGCGGCCGGCGCTGCGAAGGCGGGCGCGGCGAGGCCCAGCAGCAGGGCCGAGGCGGCGACGGTGGCGGTGAGGCGAAATTTCATGCGGGTCTCCAGGCCCGGAGCGCCGGGCGATGAGACCGTATCAGCCCTCGGCTGACATGCACCTTACCGAGCTGTAATTATCTTCGTCCGAACACCTCGACGCCGATCTCGCCGTCCGGCGTCAGCCAGGCGTGCTTCATCCCCTGGCTGTTGAAGGGGGCGGCGATGTTTCCGGCGGCGTCCAGGGCGATCAGGCCGCCGTCGCCGCCCATCCGACCGATTTCGTCGATGACGGCCTGGGTCGCGGCGGCCAGGGTCTGACCCGCCGCGACGCGCCAGGCCACCTGGGCGGCGGCGGCGACGCGGATGAAATATTCGCCCTGGCCGGTGCAGGAGGTCGCGGCGTGACCGTCGGCCCAGGTTCCTGCGGCGGGAATGGGGGTGTCGCCGGCGCGGCCCGGCATCTTGCCGAAGACCCCGGCGGTCGAGGTGGCGGCGGCCAGGCGGCCGGCGGCGTCCAGCACGCAAGCGCCGACGGTGCCGTGGCTGAGGGTTCCGGGCGGATGATTGTCCTCGCCCTGGCCGGCGCCCGTATACCAGGCGGCTTCGTCGGCGACGGGCTCCAGCCCCTGATCCTGGGCGAACAGGGCCGCGCCCTCGCCCACCAGCATGACGTGGGGGGTGCGCTCCATCACGGCGCGGGCGGCGACGACAGGGTTGCGAAAGCCCTGGAGGGCGGCGACGGACCCGGCCCGTTTCGTCGATCCGTCCATCAGGCTGGCGTCCAGCTCATAGGCGCCGGCCAGATTGGGCGAGGCGCCCTTGCCGGCGACATAGAGGCCGGAATCCTCCAGCATGACGACGGCGGCCGTGGCGACGTCCAGCGCGCTTTCGCCTGCGTCCAGACGCGGCTTCATGGCCTCGACCACCTGGCGCATGTGGGCGACTTCGGCGTCATAGTTGCGTTCGCGCCGGGCGCCGGCGCCGCCGTGGAGGATGAGGGCGGTCATGGTCTGTCTTTCCGAACCTGCTTTTCGTCGCCTCTTTCAATCGGGCGTGGCGCTCTTTAGCGTCGCGATGAAGGCCGCGCCATGTCGGTCGAAGACAAACGGCCTCAAGCAGCGCGAAGCGCGGTAGGCTCAACAAACGGGCCTCAAGCAGCGCGAAGCGCGGTAGGCTCAACAAACGGGCCTCAAGCAGCGCGAAGCGTGGTAGGCCCAAAGGAGGAATGATGCGCGCTGTCCTGTCCAAGACCCCCGGCGGTCCCGAAACCCTGGTGGTGGAAGAGGTGCTCGATCCGACGCCCAAGGCGGGCGAGGTGGTGATCGAGGTCAAGGCCGTGGGGATCAACTATCCCGATACGCTGATCATCGAGGACCGATACCAGTTCCGCCCCGAACGGCCGTTCTCGCCCGGCGCAGAGGTGGCGGGCGTGGTCGAGGCGGTGGGCGAGGGCGTCAAGGGCGTGGCCAAGGGCGACCGGGTCATCGCCGTGCCCGGCTGGGGCGGGCTGGTCGAACGGCTGGCTGTGCGGGCCGAGACGGTGATCCCGATCCCGGACGCCATGAGCTTCGAAGAGGCGGCGGCCCTGATCATGACCTACGGCACCAGCTATTACGCCCTGAAGGACCGGGCGCAGCTGCAGGCCGGCGAGACCCTGCTGGTGCTGGGCGCGGCCGGGGGCGTCGGCGCCGCCGCCGTGGAGCTGGGCAAGGCCATGGGCGCCCGCGTGGTCGCCGCGGCCTCGACCAACGACAAGGTCGAGTTCGCCCTGGCGCTGGGGGCCGATAACGGCCTGATCTATCCGACCGGGCCGATGGACAAGGCGGCGCAGAAGGAACTGTCCGGCGAGTTCAAACTGGCGACCGGGCGGGACGGGGCCGACGTGGTCTATGACGCGGTCGGCGGCGACTACGCCGAGCCGGCGCTCAGGGCCATGGACTGGAACGGCCGCTATCTGGTGGTCGGCTTCCCGGCGGGGATCCCGTCCCTGCCGCTGAACCTGACCCTGTTGAAGTCGGTCTCGGTCATCGGGGTCTTCTGGGGCGCGGCTGTGGCGCGCGATCCCAAGGGCCACGCCGCCAACATGGCCGAGCTGATGCGGATGTACGCCGAGGGCAAGATCAAGCCGCGCGTGTCCAAGACCTTCCCGCTGGAGAAGGCGGGGGCGGCGATCAAGGCCCTGGGCGACCGTCAGGCCCTGGGCAAGATCGTGGTGACGGTGGAAAGCTGAAATCCCTTCTCCCCTTGCGGGAGAAGGTGGCCCGAAGGGCCGGATGAGGGGTCGGTCTGTGCGAAACGGCGAGGCCGGCGCGACCCCTCGCCCGACCGCGCCAGGACGACGGCTGCGCCGCCGTGCGCGGTCTCCCTCTCCCGCAGGGGGAGAGGGTTACTTTCCCCTCAGCCGCTCAACCGCTTCTTCGGCCTGGTCGCGGTGGCGGCGTTTGATGTTGGCGCCCAGGGTGGCGATCAGGGCGGCGATGACCGCCGCGTCGTCGGTGTAGCCGATGCCGGCGAACAGGTCGGGAATGGCGTCCACCGGCATGACGAAATAGGCCAGGGCGGCGAAGATCATTCCCTTGGCCGGAAGCGGCGTCTGGGGATCGCGGGCGGCGTACCAGGCGGCCAGGGCCTGATCCGCGAAGGGGATGCGGGCCGCCGTGCGCTGGATCTTGGGCCAGAAGCCGCGCGTCACCCGCGCCTCATTGACCTTCACCACGGTGGGGACCAGGGCCTTTTTCGGGTCCAGGGCGTCTTCGGGCGAGACGGGTTTGGCTTTGGCGGTCATGGCCGCTAAATCCTCAAACGAAACTCAGGTTCATTACAACATAGGAAAGACTGAGATGAAACTCGACAGCAGCATCGCTGCCGTGGTCACGGGCGGGGCGTCCGGCCTCGGCGAAGGCACGGCCCGCGCCATCGCCGCCACGGGCGCCAAGGTGGCCCTGTTCGATCTGAACGCCGAAAAGGGCGAGGCCATTGCCGCCGAGATCGGCGGCGTCTTCTGCCAGGTGGACGTGACCGACGACGCCTCGGTGGCCGCCGCCTTCGAAAAGGCCCGCGCCGCCCACGGCCAGGAGCGGCTGACCGTCAACTGCGCGGGCATCGCCACCGGCATGAAGACCGTCTCGCGCAAGAAGGACACCGGCGAGATCAAGGCCCACGACATGGCCCAGTTCGAGCGCACCGTGCGGGTCAATCTGTTCGGCACCTTCCGCGTCCTGTCGCAGTCGGCGGCGGGCATGGTGACCCTGGAGCCCATGGCGGACGGCGAGCGCGGCCTGATCGTCAACACCGCCTCGGTGGCGGCCCAGGACGGCCAGATCGGCCAGGCGGCCTATTCGGCCTCCAAGGGCGGGGTCTACGCCATGACCCTGCCGATCGCGCGCGACCTGGCCCAGGAAGGGGTGCGCTGCAACACCATCCTGCCCGGCATCATGTGGACGCCGATGATGGCCGGCATGGACCAGAAGATTCAGGACGCCCTGGCCGCCGCCATCCCCTTCCCCAGCCGTCTGGGCACGCCCGCCGACTACGCCTCCCTGGTGCTGGAGCTGGCGCGCAACGTCTATATCAACGGGGAGTGCATCCGCCTGGACGGGGCCTTACGTTTGGCGCCGCGCTGACATCTTTAGCGCGCCATCGCTCGCCGCGCGGCGGCTCGCTGCTTGAGCGCGAAGCCCTCATGCGGCGAGCGTGGGGGCGTCCCGGCTTCGGCCGTTTAGGCGTGAATCCGGCTCAAGCAGCGCGAAGCGCGATAGCCGCAAAAAAGAGCTTGCGGTCCGCCGCAACCCTCCGCTATACGCCCCCTCCTCGACGGGGCGCACACTTAGCGCCTTACGGATTGCGGGCGTAGCTCAGTGGTAGAGCACAACCTTGCCAAGGTTGGGGTCGGGCGTTCGAATCGCCTCGCCCGCTCCATGTCGGGATGCAAAATCAGGGGCCTGTCGTTCTCGGCAGGCCCCGATTTTTTGCCTGAAACCCAACGATGTCTCAGAGCAGGGCGGCCGCCAGCGTCAGGGCGCCGAGGCCCAGAGACAAGGGTAGCCGCAGCCCCAGCCAACCCTCGGGCGTCAGGCCCAGGGCCTTCAGCCGGACATCGACCAGGACGCTGAGGGCGATGAAGCCCCCCAGCGGGCCGAGCGAGAGGCCCATATCGCTCTCGCCCGACGCGAGGGGCCAGGCCGCAGCCAGGGCCAGCAGCGACGGAAGCACCGCCACGCCCCAGACCCAGGCGGGAGCCTTGCCGCGCGCGGCCGCCGCCAGTCCCCACCAGACCCCGCCCAGGAAGCTGAAGATCAGGGCGGCATAACCAAAGGCCAGACCAAGGGCCAGGGGGCGCAGTCCGGCCCCGCCGCCGACCAGCAGGGCGACCGCCGCCGCCTGGGGCAGCAGGCCCGAGAAGCCCAGCAGGCGGGCGAGGGAGGGAAGGCGGGCGGGGGCGTTCGTGTCCATCTCGATCCGGCGTCTGTGCGGGGAGGCAAATCCGATCCCCGGCGCCGGTTCGTATATCACGATCACCGCGCGCCGCGCCCTCCGGAAGCTCTCCTCCCCGATGATCCGACGTTCAGCCCGCCCTGCGCCCTGTTCTGAACCAAGCCGATGAGCCGGCTGGTCGTCTGGCACGACGGGGCCTGTCCCCTGTGCCGCCGCGAGATCGCCCTGATGCGACGGCTGGATCGCCGCGGCGCCATCGAATTCGTCGATGTGGCGGGCGACGGGGATGTCGTCTGCCCGCTGGATCGCGAAACCTTGCTGGCCCGGTTTCATGCGCGCGAGGATGGGCGGATCCTGTCGGGGGCGGCGGCCTTTGCGGCCATGTGGCGGGCCATTCCCCTGTTGCGGCCCCTGGGCCTCGCGGCGCGGTCGCCGATTGTGCTGGCGGGGCTGGAGGCGGCCTATCGCCTGTTTCTGAAGGTGCGGCCCCGGCTTCAGGCCCTGGCGCGAAGGGCGGGTTGAGGCGTGGCGGTTCTGAGACTGGTGCTGGGCGATCAGCTGTCGGACAGGCTGACCGCCCTGGAGGGGCTGGATCCCGCGGCGGACACGGTGCTGATGGCCGAGGTGCGCGACGAGGCGACCTATGTCCGCCATCACAAGCAGAAGATCGCCCTGGTCTTCGCCGCCATGCGGAACCACGCCGAACGGCTGAGGGCCCGGGGCGTGCGGGTGCGCTATGTGGCGATCGACGACCCGGACAACAGCGGCTCCGTCACTGGCGAACTGGCGCGGGCCCTGGCGGCGGGCGTCTATGACCGCGCAGTCCTGACCGAATGCGGGGAATGGCGCCTGGCCGAACATCTGGCGGCCTTCGCCGAAGGGGCGGGCCTGCCGGTGGAGATCCGCGAGGACCGACGGTTCATCTGTTCCCACGACCGGTTCCGACGCTGGGCCTCGGGCAAGTCGCAGCTGCGGATGGAGTTCTTCTATCGCGAGATGCGGCGCGCGACCGGTCTGCTGATGGACGGCGATCAGCCGGAGGGCGGGCGCTGGAACTATGACGCCGAGAACCGCAAGAAGTTGCCGCGCGGGGTTAGGCCGCCCAAACGCCTGCGCGTCACGCCCAACGTCATAACACAGGGGGCCATGGCGGACGTCGCCTGCCTGTTTCCCGATCATTTCGGCGCCCTGCACGATTTCGGCTGGCCGACGACGGCGGAGGAGGCCGAGACGCTTCTGGAGGATTTCCTGGCGAACGTCCTGCCCGGCTTCGGCGACTGGCAGGACGCCATGGCGGAGGATCAGCCGTGGATGTGGCACGGGCTGATCTCGACGTCGTTGAACCTGGGCCTGCTTGATCCGATGGACGTCTGCCGCCGGGCCGAGGCGGTCTATCGCGCCGGACGGGCGCCGTTGAACGCGGCCGAGGGCTTTATCCGCCAGATCCTGGGCTGGCGGGAGTTCGTGCGCGGAATCTACTGGCTGAAGGCGCCGGAATATCGAGCAAGGAACTTCCTGGACGCGGACCGGACTCTGCCCTGGTTCTACTGGTCGGGCGAAACCGACATGGCCTGCGTGGCCGATGTGGTGAAGACGACGCGGGAGAACGCCTACGCCCATCATATCCAGCGGCTGATGGTGACGGGCAACCTGGCCCTGCTGCTGGGCGTGCATCCGGATGCGGTCGACGACTGGTATATGGCCGTCTACGCCGACGCCTATGAGTGGGTGGAGATGCCCAATACGCGGGGCATGGCCCTGTTCGCGGACGGCGGGATCGTGGGGTCGAAGCCCTATGCGGCTTCGGGGGCCTATATCGACCGGATGAGCGATTACTGCGGCGGCTGTCGCTATGATGTGAAGAGCAAGAGCGGCGACGCCGCCTGCCCGTTCAACCGGCTGTACTGGGGCTTTCTGGAGCGGAATCGGGGCCGGCTCAGGGACAATCCGCGCCTGGCCATGCCCTATCGGACCCTGGACGGTTTTGGGGAGGCGAGGCGGGCGGCCCTGGCGGCGGAAGCCGAGGCGTGTCGCACCCTGCTGGGCGCGACGCCCAGGGACTGAGGGGCAGCTTGGCGGGAACCTCGACGGGAGCTGCGGGATTTGCTTGGCTGTTTCCCCGTTCGAGCCAGAGAGGTCGCCTCCATGATCGCCCTTCGCCGCCCCGCCTCCCGTCTTCCTGTCCGTCTGCTGGCCGCCGCCGTCGCGGCCTCGGCCCTGTCGGCCTGCGCCTATAATGAGGCGCTCGGTCGCAACCAGCTGCTTCTGGTCGACAACGCCGCTCTGGCTCAGCAATCGAACGCCGCCTGGCGCGAGGCGATCAGCAAGCCGGGCGTCCAGACCTCGGGCGCCCAGGTCGATCGCATCCGTCGCGTCGGCAACCGTCTGGTCCAGGCGGCGGGCCTCGGCGACCGGACCTGGGACTATGCGGTCTTCAGCGAGAAGAGCCCGAACGCCTTCGTCCTGCCGTCCGGCCAGATCGGCGTGACCGACAGCCTGCTGGCCCTGGTCCAGAACGACGACCAGTTGGCGACCGTGATCGGCCATGAGATCGGCCATGTCGTCGCCAACCACGCCGCCGAGCGGGCGTCGAGCCAGGCGGCGACCTCCATCGGCCTGGCGGCCGTCGGCGGGGCGGCGGGGCGTTACGGCGACGCGGTCAACGCCTATGGCGGTCTGGCGGCCCAGTACGGTCTGCTGCTGCCCTATTCACGGCGCGACGAGCTGGAGGCCGACCGGCTGGGCGTGGACTATATGCAGGCCGCCGGTTTCCGCCCGTCCCAGGCCGTGGCCCTGTGGCGGCTGATGGCGGCCCAGCGTCAGGCCAGCATTCCGCAGTTCGCCTCGACCCACCCGTCGGACGCGACCCGGATCGACCTGCTGCAGCAATATATCGCCGGCAAGGGCTGGAGCTGATCAGACCTTGATGTCAAGATAGGTCCCCGGACGCATGATCCGGGGCGGCTGTCCGTCGGTCGATGGCGAGGGCGGGGTCGGCCGCGTCGGGCTTGCGGCGGGCGTCTGAGGCTGGATCGGAGCAGCCTGGATCGGATTGGTCTGGACCTGGTTCAGGGCCGCGCGGAAGAAGGCGGCCTGGGCGTTGCGCGCCGACGAGGTCTCGCCGCCGGACGGCGGAAGGGTCTGGGGCAAACCTGGACGAATCGCGCTCATAGCCAACCGTTAACGCATCGCGGGGCGACAATCGTTAACAAGATCTCAGGAAAGAAGGTTAATCCCGGCTTAACGGCTGCTTTTTGAAGGCGGGGCGCGGGCCGGCGCCTGCATGGAGGCGACCAGCCGCTCGATGTCGGCGTCGTTCAGCAGGGGGCCGGACTGTTTGGCGGTGATCCGGCCCATGGCGTCCACGGCGAAGGTCTCCGGCACGCCGGATATGCCCAGGTCCAGCCCGGCCCGACCTTCGCGATCGACCAGGACCATGGAATAGGGATCGCCCAGCTCGTCCAGGAAGGCGCGGGTGGCGACCGGCTCGTCCTTATAGGCCACGCCGACGACGGCGATCCCGCGCGCCTTGAGGGCCAGAAGCTTGGGGTGTTCGATCCGGCAGGGGGCGCACCAGGAGGCGAAGACATTGACCAGCATGGGCCGTCCCACCCCGGCGGTCTTCAGGTCCAGATTGCCCGGCCCGGCCGTGTCGCCTTCCAGCATGGGCAGGACGGTCTCGGGGATGGGCTGGCCGACCATGGCGTCGGGCTTGAAGGCCGGATCGCGCTTCAGCGACCAGCCGGCGAACAGGGCGAACAGGGCGACCGCCACGACGAGCGGCAGCAGGGCCAGCCAGCGGTTCATTTTAAGGGCCCTATCGCGCTTTGCGCTGCTTGAGGGCGCGGGGAGACTGCCGCGTCTGATGTCGCGCTCTGGTCTTTTTCCAGACGCTCGAGTTCGCGCTTCCATTTGCGCGAGGCGACGACGGCGCGGGCCGTCAGGGCGGCCAGCACCAGGGCGCTGACGCCCCAGGCAGGCCAGACGAAGGCGGCGTAGGGCGCCATGTCGAGGTCGAGCATCTTAGGCCTCCAGCGCCTTTCGCGCGCGCAGGGAGAGGACGCGGCGGCGGCGGATCTCGGTGCGGATCGCCGTCAGCCACAGGGCCGCGAACAACACCCCATAGGCCGCCAGCATGGTCAGGAAGGGGGGCAGATAGACGGGGTCTAGGCCCGAGGCGCCCGGCGTCAGGAAGCTGGCCGGCTGGTGCAGGGTGTTCCACCAGTCGACCGAGAATTTGACGATGGGCAGGTTGATCAGCCCGACCAGGCCCAGGACGGCGGCGGCGCGGGCGCCCTTCTGCTCGTCGTCGATCGAGGCCCGAAGCGCCATATAGCCGAGATAGAAGAGGAACAGCACCAGGACGCTGGTCAGGCGCGCGTCCCAGACCCACCAGGTTCCCCACATGGGCTGGCCCCACAGCGAGCCGGTGAAAAGAGCCAGGGCGGTGAAGGCGGCGCCGGGCAGGGCGGCGGCCCGGGCGGCGGCGTCGGCCAGGGCGTGGCGGAAGACCAGGGCGAAGAAGCTGGAGACCCCGAGCGCCGCATAGGCCCCCAGGCCCAGGCTGGCGGCGGGCACATGGACGAACATGATCCGCACCGTGTCCCCCTGCTGATAGTCGGCGGGAACGGTGAAGCTGAGCCAGGTTCCAACCGCCAGCAGGACGGCGGCGGCCGTCCACAGCACCGGCGTCAGCGGGCCGGTGAAGCGCATGAACCGCTGCGGATTGGACAGGCCGAACATGGTGTCAGCGATTACGCGGCGGGACGGCGGCGGGCAAGCGGCGTGTCACGGCGTCCCCTAGCCTTGGGCGTTCCTGACCGCCGCCGCCCCGGCGAAGGCGGCGATGACCCCGGCGAACAGGACGTAGGCGGTAAGGAAGGCCAGGGCCGGGGCCGGCGACTGGCCGGACGCCGCCCGCTCCAGCGCCCCGGCGCCGAACACCACGGGCGGGATGAACAGGGGCAGGACCACGACGGCGATCAGCAGGCCGCCCCGCTTGGCGCCCAGAGCCAGGGCGGCGCCCAGGGCGCCGGTCAAGGCGAAGCCCGCCCCGCCGATCAGGGCCGACAGGGCGGCGAGGGGCGCCAGCGAAACCGGCAGGCCCAGGGCCAGGGCGGCGACCGGCGCGGTCAGGGCCAGGGGCAGGCCGACGGCGATCCACTGGGCCAGGGCCTTGATCAGAACCACCGATTCCAGCGGCAGATGGCCGATGGCCAGCAGGTCCAGCGCCCCGTCCTCCAGGTCCCGTTCGAACAGCCGCTCCAGCGACAGCAGCGAGGCTAGCGCCAGGGCCAGCCAGGCGATCCCGCCCGCCACCGGCGAAAGCGTGCGCGGATCGCCCCCCGCCGCCAGGGGCAGGACGGCGGTCAGGCAGGCGAAGAAGCCGCAGGCCAGAAGCGGGCCGCCCCCGCCGCTCCAGGCCAGGTCCAGCTCCCGTTCCAGCAAGACGCGCGTCGCGCCCCGCAGGCCGGGCGGGCGGGGTTCGGCGTCCACCGGCCGCCTCACGCCAGACCTCCCAGGTCCAGGGTGCGGGCCGGGATGGGCAGGGGGTCGTGGACGGCGGCGAGGATCAGGCCGTCGGCGTCGAGGTGACGGCGCATCTGGTCGGCGAAGACGGCGCGCCAGCGGGCGTCCAGCGGGGCCATGGGCTCGTCCAGCAGCCACAGGGCGCGGGGCGATCCGACCAGCCGGCCCATGGCCAGACGACGGCGCTGGCCGGCGGACAGGCGCCGAACCTCAAGGTCCAGCAGGGGCTCAAGGCCGAACGCCTCGACGGCGTGATCGAAGCCGGTCTGGGTGTGGCCCAGCCAGTCGCACTGGAAGCCCAGCTCCCGGCGGGCCGTGCGCCCGGTCTTCAGTCCGTCCTGGTGGCCGAGGAAATGCACTTCGCGCCCGCGCGCCAGATGATCGTCCAGCCGATTGCCGTCGCCGTCGTGAAAGGCGATCTCGCCCGCGTCGGGGCGCAGCAGGCCGGCGACGGTCCGCAGCAGACTGGTCTTGCCCGCCCCGTTGGCGCCGGTCAGCGCCACGGCCTCTCCGGCGCGCAGATCAAGGCTCAGGCCCGAGAACAGGCGACGCTCGCCGCGCGAGACGGTCAGGTCGGAGATCGAGAGGGTGTGGATCATGGGACCATCTCTCTCCCCCCGCGGGGGAGGGGGGGCGCGCAGCGACCGAGTGGGGGCGGCCCGGCGTGGATGCGCTGTTTTGCGCCGATCAGGTCCGTGGGGCGTCGCCCGGCCCTTCCCACCCGGCCTCGCTTCGCTCGCCCACCCTCCCCCGAGGGGGGAGGGAGATAGAAGGCTGTTTTGAGAACCCTTCTCAATGTCCACGTCGGGGGTGTGGACACATGGACGGTGCGATCGAGCGGGTCTATAGGCACGCTTGCCGCAGCAGGCTTTCGCCGCGCGCGCAGGGGCCCTGTGAGCCGCTGCGTCTGCCGCGCGAAGGCGCAACCGGATTGTCGGGCGGCGCTGACCAGAGGAAAACTCTCCATGCCGTCGATCGACAGCTTCAACACCCGCCAGGACCTTTCCGTCGGGCGCAAGAAATACGCCTATTACAGCCTTCCGGCCGCCGAGGAAGCGGGTCTGGCCGGGATTTCCCGCCTGCCGCGCTCGATGAAGGTGCTGCTGGAGAACCTGCTGCGCAACGAGGACGGCGTCTCGGTGACGCAGGACGACCTGAAGGCCGTCGCCGCCTGGGTCGAGAACAAGGGCTCGGTCGAGCACGAGATCGCCTTCCGCCCCGCCCGCGTCCTGATGCAGGACTTCACGGGCGTGCCCGCCGTGGTCGATCTGGCCGCCATGCGCGACGCCATGAGCGCCCTGGGCGCCGACGCCGCCAAGATCAACCCGCTGGTGCCGGTCGATCTGGTCATCGACCACTCGGTCATGGTCGACCACTTCGGCACGCCCAAGGCCTTCGGCCAGAACGTCGAGCGCGAATATGAGCGCAACATCGAGCGCTACAACTTCCTGCGCTGGGGTTCGTCGGCCTTCAACAACTTCCGCGTCGTGCCCCCCGGCACCGGCATCTGCCACCAGGTGAACCTGGAGAACCTGGCCCAGACCGTCTGGACCCTGGAAGAGGGCAAGAAGACCGTCGCCTATCCCGACACCGTCGTCGGCACCGACAGCCACACGACCATGATCAACGGCCTGGCCGTTCTGGGCTGGGGCGTCGGCGGCATCGAGGCCGAGGCGGCCATGCTGGGCCAGCCGATCCCGATGCTGATCCCGGAAGTCATCGGCTTCAAACTGACCGGCCGTCTGCCGGAAGGCACGACCGCCACCGACCTGGTGCTGACCGTCACCCAGATGCTGCGCAAGAAGGGCGTGGTCGGCAAGTTCGTCGAATTCTTCGGCGACGCCCTGCCGAACATGACGATCGAAGACCAGGCGACCATCGCCAACATGGCCCCGGAATACGGCGCCACCTGCGGCTTCTTCCCCGTCTCGGCCGCCACCATCGGCTATCTGACCGCCACCGGCCGCGACAAGGCGCGCGTCGCCCTGGTCGAAGCCTACGCCAAGGCCCAAGGCCTGTGGATCGACGAGACCTCGGAAGACCCGGTCTTCACCGACGTGCTGGAGCTGGACCTGGCCACGGTCGTGCCGTCGCTGGCCGGCCCCAAGCGTCCCCAGGACCGCGTCGAACTGACCGCGGCCGCCCCGGCCTTCGAGACCGCCCTGACCGAGGTCTTCAACCGTCCCGCCGACGCTCCGCGCGCGGCCGTCGAGGGTGAAGGCTTCACCGTCGGCGACGGCGATGTGGTCATCGCCGCCATCACCTCCTGCACCAACACCTCCAACCCCTCGGTCCTGATCGCCGCCGGCCTGGTGGCGCGCAAGGCCAACGCCCTGGGTCTGAAGGCCAAGCCCTGGGTCAAGACCTCGCTGGCCCCCGGCTCGCAGGTCGTCACCGACTATCTGACCGACGCCGGCCTGCAGAAGGACCTGGACGCCCTGGGCTTCAACCTGGTCGGCTACGGCTGCACCACCTGCATCGGCAACTCGGGCCCGCTGGACCCGGCGATCTCGAAGGCGATCAACGACAACGCCCTGGTCGCCACCTCGGTCCTGTCGGGCAACCGCAACTTCGAAGGCCGGGTGAACCCCGACGTCCAGGCCAACTATCTGGCCTCGCCACCGCTGGTCGTGGCCTACGCCATCGCCGGCTCGATGCGGATCGACATCACCAAGGATCCGATCGGTCAGGACAAGAACGGCAATGACGTCTTCCTGAAGGACATCTGGCCCACCACCCAGGAAATCGCCGACATTCAGCGCAAGTCGGTCACCCCGGCCATGTTCGCCAAACGCTACAAGGACGTGTTCAAGGGCGACAAGCACTGGCAGGCGATCAAGGTCGCCGGCGGCCAGACCTATGAGTGGGACGACGCCTCCACCTATGTGGCCAACCCGCCCTATTTCGACGGCCTGTCGATGGAGCTGACCCCGGTTCAGGACGTGGTCGAAGCCCGCGTTCTGGCCATCTTCGGCGACTCGATCACCACCGACCACATCTCCCCGGCCGGTTCGATCAAGAAGACCTCGCCCGCCGGCGTCTATCTGACGAACCACGGCGTCGAGGCGGCCGAGTTCAACAGCTACGGCGCCCGCCGCGGCAACCACGAAGTCATGATGCGCGGCACCTTCGCCAATATCCGCATCAAGAACCGGATCACGCCCGAGATCGAGGGCGGCGTGACGAAGCACTTCCCGTCGGGCGACACCATGTCGATCTATGACGCCGCCATGCGGTATCAGTCGGAAGGCCGGCCCTTGGTCGTCTTCGCCGGCAAGGAGTACGGCACCGGCTCGTCGCGCGACTGGGCGGCCAAGGGCACGCGCCTCTTGGGCGTTCGCGCCGTCATCGCCGAAAGCTTCGAACGCATCCACCGTTCGAACCTGGTCGGCATGGGCGTGGTGCCGCTGCAGTTCAAACAGGACGGCTGGCAGAAGCTGGGCCTGACCGGCGAGGAGATCGTCACCATCCGCGGCCTGTCCGACGCCAATGTCGGCAAGCTGCGCCCGCGCCAGGACCTGTGGGTCGAGCTGTTCCGCCCGTCGGACGGCAAGATGGCCCGCTTCCCGGTCCGCTGCCGCATCGATAACCAGACCGAGATGGACTATCTGCTGGCCGGCGGCGTCATGCCCTACGTCCTGCGCAACCTCGCGCGCGGCCCGGAAACCGAGGCGCCGATCGCGGCCGAATAGGCAGCGGTTCGCCGAGATACAAAGAGGGCCGGCGGAGCGATCCGCCGGCCCTTTTCGTTGGGCGCCATGCCGCGCCGGTTCTGCCTTGAGGTCACGCGAACGGACCTCGCCTTACCGGACGGTCGATCCGAAGATTTGAGCACACAGGCCATGCCCGGTACGGGCGCCTGCGTCGCTTTGGTTCGGAGCTCCTGTGTCAAGCACCAGCGGCGCAATCTCGTCGATCCCAATGCGATAGCGGCCCACCACGCGATCATTGTCTGCTGGATCGGTCAACTCGAACGTGGTGACGAGATGGGCGCGATCCGGCTGTTCGATATGCGCTCTGAGGTCGAGTTCGCGATCCCCGGTGGCGCAATGGTTCAACGCCGCTCGCAAATCCTCGCTGAAATGGGGCAGGGGCATGTTGTAAAGGCTGGCCGAGGTTATGTTCATGTTGCGTACGCGCGCCTGGGCGGCGAGGTCGGAAGAAGGAGCGAATTCAGCGCCGCCGGAAATCGCTTTCGGCGTGGCGGCGCAGCCTGCGGCGCCGATGACGACTCCAAACACAATCGCCGCCCGATATTCCGCCATCTTCGTCCCCAAGCACAACCTGATCGTGACGACCTTATAGCCGGAGGGCGAGTGGCGCTACGTCCATGTATTTCGCCGTTTGCAGGTGTCGCTCTCCCTGGCCTGACGCGCCGCACCTTAAAGCGCAGCGGCGTTCAGCAGGGCGATGATCATGGCGTTGGCGAGTGTCGCTACGCCATGGCGGGCGTCCAGGCGGACGATGACCCGTTGCGGGCGTCCAGCTCCAGGGGGGGGCGGCGGCGCGGTCGGCGTGGAGCGAGTTGACCCCGTCTGGGTCAGCGGAGCGATCCGCCGGCCCTTTTCGTTTGATTTCCGCGCGCGTTCAGGTTGAGTGTCTCGGACGGCCTGGGGGTAATTTAATGTCGTTCGCGTGGTGCGCCTTAATTCTTGGGCTTGTCGGTTCACAGATCGAACCTCCTTCGTCGCCCGCGCCGACGGCGGAGGCTGTCTTGACCCAGACGTCTGAAGGCATGGTCGTGAGATACGCACTGTCCGCGCCCTCAGACAGTTTCGCATTCGCGGACAAGGACATCATCCGAGATCAGTGGCGCGTGACGACGCCCGGACTGAAGCTTTCGGACGGCGTCGTGACGGGGGATGGGCCGATCTCCGGGTTCGAGCTTATGATCACTCCCGATCTCGCAGAGGTTGACCGCGTCTATGTGGGGCTGAGCCGAACCGGAAACGGCTTCGTCCTCTATGGCCCCGGTTTGAAGGGCGAGGGTATTTCGACCACCCTGAGGGCCGAAATAGACGGCGCGTCCGTCGCCGTGCCGTCCAGCGACGCGATAGATGGATACGTCTTTGTCGGGCCCAAGGACTATGTCGCCGACTACGGCGACGCCTTGGTGATCGCCCCGCCGCAATTGGCGTCTGAACTGGACCAGTCCATCCGCAACGAGTTTGCCGGGTCGCGAGCGTTTTATCGGTCGCGGTTGGGTATCGCTCCGACCTTGAAGCCCGTGCTCGTGGTCAGCGTCGATAGTCCGGGGCCTTCGGCGTTCAGGGGGGACGTCACGGATACGGGCGTCATATCCCTACGTTTCAAAGGAGAAGGATGGCGGTCCGCTCAAGAGGAGGTGTCGCCCTTCGTCTGGCATGAGGCCTTCCATCTGTGGAACGGTCACGGCGTGCACAACAGGGACGGAGATACGGCCCCCTGGCTGCATGAAGGTTCCGCCGAGTATGCCGCAATCACGGGGCCGGTCTCCAGCGGCGGCATGTCGGAAGATCAAGCTCGCGCCCGGATGAGTACAAAAATGAACGGCTGCCGCCGCACGTATCAGAACGCAGGTGGGCGACGGACGGCGCTGAGATCCGGCAGCGCTGTCTACGACTGTGGAACGGTGGTTCAATGGATCGCCGACTTGGAACTCCGGCACGCCGGCAAGGGCGATTTCTTTTCCTTGTGGGGGAGAATGTTGGAAACCGCCCGCAGCCAAGCCGACGGGTTTGGCACGGCCGAGTTTCTGGCGGCCTTGTCCGACACAAGCGCCGTACACCTGGTTCTGGACCCGCAGGTAGAAGGGCGTTGGGACAAAATCCGAGACCGTCTGGCGGACCTGGGCGTGACGGTCGTCAACGCACCCACGGATCAGGAGTTTATGGCGGCGGCGCTCTTTCACGTCGCAAAGGCCAACTGTCTCACAGGCTCCTATGGCTTCTACAACGAGCCTGGGGCGTTGAAGCTTGATGGAGAGAATTGCGGCCCCTTGTCCGGCGGGCCGATCATTGATTCTGTCGAAGGTTTCAATCCCCAAGCGGATGGTCAGGCCATGTTCGACGCCGTAAAGGCGCGCTGCGCGGCGGGGCAGTCGGTGCGCTATCGGACGCGGGACGGGCGCACCCTGGAGGCGGCGTGTCCAACAGAGCCTGCGGTCCCGCAGGCGTGGCGGATCGTGGAAGCGCCGAGCTTCGGTCGCTGAGACGCCCTCAATCCAGTTTCAGCGCCTCGGCCAGCAGCCGGGCCTCGGCCGCGCGGCTGGAGCCGGAGCGCCAGGCGACGACGATTTCGCGGTGGGGCGGGACGCCGTCGGCCTGGTTCTCGAAGGGGCGGATGACGACGGACGGGGTGTCGGCCAGGCCGGCCTGGACCGCCATCCTGGGCAGGAAGGAGACGCCGAGCCCTGAGCCGACCATCTGGATCAGGGTGTGCAGGCTGGTGGCGGCGAAGACGTCGTCGCCGCGCGGCGCCTCTATGTCCAGGGCCGCCAGGGCGTGGTCGCGCAGGCAATGGCCGTCCTCCAGCAGGATCAGGTCCTGGGATTTCAGCGAACCGGGACGGATCGGGCCAGGGGCCGCCAGGGCATGGTCGGCCGGAGCGGCGGCCAGGATCTCGTCGTCGCCGATCCGGGCGTGTTCGATCCCCGGCGCCTCATAGGGCAGGGCGATGACGGCGGCGTCGATCTGACCCGCCTTGAGCGCGGCGATCAGACGCGGCGTCAGATCCTCGCGGATGAAGAGCTTCAGGTTCGGATAGGCCGTCTTCAGCGACGGTAATTTGGCGGGCAGCAGGAAGGGGGCGACGGTCGGAATGACGCCCAGCCGGAACCGTCCGGACAGCGGACGGCCGGCGTTCTGGGCCGCCTCGACCAGATCCTCCGTCCGGGCCAGGACGTCCTCGGCCCGGCGCACGGCCTCGGCGCCGACGGCGGTCATGATGACGGCGCCGCGCGCCCGCTCGACCACCGGTGCGCCCAGGATCCGCTCCAGCTCCTGCACCCCGGCGCTGAGGGCGGGCTGGCTGACGTGGGCGGCCTCGGCGGCGCGGGAGAAGCTGCCGTGTTCGGCCAGAAGCTTCAGATACTGGAGTTGGCGCAGGGTGGGGAGCATGGCGCGATACATAGGCTCGGCCTATGCAAAATACAAAGACAATCGATTGGAGTTATTCTCGCCCGCGTGTCCAATATCCCTCACATCACAGGGGCCATTGAGGCGCGCCGCCCGGCGCCGTCTCGAAGCAGAAGGACACGCCGCATGACCACCGAAGCCAAATGCCCCTTTTCGGGCCGCACGACGGAGTCCGTCGCGGGCGGCGGCGTCCAAAACCGCGACTGGTGGCCAGGCCAGCTGCGCGTCGACCTGCTGAATCAGCATTCTTCGCGCTCCAATCCCCTGGGCGAGACGTTCAACTATCGCGAGGCCTTCGCCAAGCTGGACTATGAGGCGCTGAAGGCCGACCTGCGCGCCCTGATGACGGACTCTCAGGACTGGTGGCCGGCCGACTTCGGCCATTACGGGCCCCAGTTCATCCGCATGGCATGGCACAGCGCCGGCACCTATCGCGTCGGCGACGGCCGGGGCGGCGGCGGACGCGGCCAGCAGAGGTTCGCCCCGCTGAACTCCTGGCCGGACAACGTCAATATCGACAAGTCGCGCCGTCTGCTGTGGCCGATCAAGCAGAAGTACGGCCAGGCCATCTCCTGGGCCGACCTGTTCATTCTAACCGGCAATGTGGCGCTGGAGACCATGGGCTTCCGCACCTTCGGCTTCTCCGGCGGTCGCGAGGACACCTGGGAACCGGATCAGGACGTCTACTGGGGTCGCGAGACGACCTGGCTGGGCGGCGACGAACGGTATGCGCGCGGCTCGCACGGGGTGGACAAGCCGGCCGACGAGGCGGTTCTGGTCGCCGACGACACGGCCGACGGGGTCCAGCATACGCGCGATCTGGAGAACCCGCTGGCGGCGGTCCAGATGGGCCTGATCTACGTCAACCCGGAAGGCCCGGACGGCAATCCCGATCCGATCGCCGCCGCGCGCGACATCCGCGACACCTTCGCCCGCATGGCGATGAACGACGAGGAGACCGTCGCCCTGATCGCCGGGGGCCACACCTTCGGCAAGACCCACGGCGCCGGCCCGGCTGACCATGTCGGCCCCGAGCCCGAGGCCGACGAACTGGAGGCGCAAGGCTTGGGCTGGACCTCCAGCTACGGCAGCGGCAAGGCCGGCGACGCCATCACCAGCGGCCTGGAAGTCACCTGGACCCAGACCCCGGCCCAGTGGAGCAACTTCTTCTTCGAAAACCTGTTCGGCTTCGAATGGGAGCTGGAGAAGTCGCCGGCCGGCGCCCACCAGTGGGTGGCCAAGGACGCGGGCGAAATCATTCCCGACGCCCATGACCCGTCCAAGAAGCGTCGGCCGACCATGCTGACCACGGACCTGTCGCTGCGGTTCGACCCGGAATACGAGAAGATCTCGCGGCGCTTCCTGAACAACCCCCAGGCCTTCGCCGACGCCTTCGCCCGGGCCTGGTTCAAACTGACCCACCGCGATCTGGGCCCGCGCTCGCGCTATATCGGGCCGGAAGTCCCCAAGGAGGAGCTGGTGTGGCAGGACCCGGTTCCGGCCGTCGACCATCCGCTGATCGACGCCGCCGACGCGGCCGCCCTGAAGGCGCAGATTCTGGCCACGGGTCTGAGCGTGTCCGAACTGGTCGGCGTCGCCTGGGCCTCGGCCTCGACCTTCCGGGGCGGCGACAAGCGCGGCGGCGCCAACGGCGCCCGCATCCGCCTGGCCCCGCAGAAGGACTGGGACGTCAACCAGCCTGAACACCTCGACCGCGTCCTGAAGACCCTGGAGGGCGTCCAGTCCGCCTTCAACCAGGCCCAGATCGGCGGCAAGAAGGTCTCCATGGCCGATCTGATCGTCCTGGCCGGAAACGCCGGGATCGAGGCGGCGGCCAAGGCGGCCGGTCATGAGACGACCGTCCGCTTCAATCCGGGTCGGACCGACGCCCGCCAGGACCAGACGGACGTCGAATCCTTCGCCTATCTGGAGCCGGTCGCCGACGGCTTCCGCAACTATCAGAAGGCCCGCTACAGCGTCCCGGCCGAGGCCCTGCTGATCGACCAGGCCCAGCGGCTGACCCTGACGGCGCCGGAGATGACGGTGCTGATCGGGGGCTTGCGCGCCATCAACATCAATGTGCGCGGCTCGACCCACGGGGTGCTGACCGAACGGCCCGGCGTCCTGACCAACGACGTCTTCGTCAATCTGCTGGACATGGGGGTGAAGTGGACCCCGACCAGCGCGGCGCGCGACGTCTTCGAAGGCCGCGACCGCCAGACCGGCGCCCTGCGCTGGACCGGGACGCGCGTGGATCTGGTGTTCGGCTCGAACGCCGTGCTGCGCGCCTTGGCCGAGGTCTACGCCGCCGCAGACGCCCAGAAGAAGTTCGTCGAGGATTTCGTGGCGGCCTGGACCAAGGTCATGGAGCTGGACCGGTTCGACCTGCGCGGCTGATCGGGCTTTGAAGCAGAGGCGAAGGGGGCGGGCGTCGCAAGACGTCCGCCCTTATCCTTGTCTGATGAACTGTCACGCAGCGCCGTTAAACTGGGGCGACAGCAGGGGACGCCGCCATGACCACCATCGTAACGCTTCTGACGCCGGACTATGCGGATTGGGAGACCGCCCTGATCATGGCGGGGGCGCGCAGCCATTATGGGTTTGAGACCCTGTTCGCCTCGCCCGATGGGGAGGAGGTGGTGTCGGCCGGCGGCCTGTTGGTCGTTCCCCATCTTTCGATCGAAGACATCGACGTCGAGGCGGTGGACGCCATCCTGGTCAACGGCGGCTCCATCTGGCGTCAGCCCGGCGCGCCGGACGTCTCGGACCTGCTGCGTTGGGCGCATGGGGCGGGCAAGACGGTGGGCGGCATCTGCGACGGAACCCTGGCCCTGGCGCGCGCGGGGCTTCTGGACCAGAGGCCCCATACCGCCAACGGGCCCGACAGCCTCTCCATCACCGGCTACGGCGGGGCGGCCCATTACCGCGACCAGCCTCGCGCCGTTCTGGCCGACCGAATCGTCACGGCGGCGGGCACGGCGCCGGTCAGCTTCATGGGGGCGGTGCTGGACTCGCTGGGTCTGAAAAGCGCCGAGCTGGACGCCTATCTCAGCCTTTTCGGCGCGGAACACCTCGCCCCGGTCAGCGCAGCCTGATCTCGTACAGCTGGGGCCAGCGCTTGCCGGTGACGAACAGCCGCTTGCCCGCCGCATCCCAGGCGATGCCGTTCAGGACGTCGTCGTTCGGGTCCAGGCCCGCGTCCTTGGGGACCAGGTCCGTCAGGTCGATGAAGGCCTTCACCACACCGGTCTCCGGGTCGATGCGCGCGATGCGGTTGTCCTGCCACAGATTGGCGAAGACCTCGCCGTCGATCCATTCCAGCTCATTGATCTGGTCCAGCGGCCGACCGTCGGCGGTGACGGAGATCCGGCCGGTCTCGGCCAGGGTGTCGGGATCGAGGAAGCGGATCTGATCGGTGCCGTCGCTCATGATCAGTCGACGTCCGTCGGTGGTCAGCCCCCAACCCTCGCCCGGATAGGAGAAGCCGCCCAGGGGCGAGAAGTCCTCCAGCTTGAAGATGAAGCCGATGTGGTTGCGCCAGGTCAGATTGTAGAGCTTGCCGTTCAGGGCGGCCAAACCCTCGCCGAAATAGACGGTGGGAAGGTCGCGTCGACGCAGGATTTCACCGTCCTCCAAACGCACCTGGCGCACCGACGACGGATAGAGGCCCGTGCTCTCGTAAAGGGCGCCGGCGTGGAAGAAGAGGCCCTCGGTGAAGGCCGTCCGGTCATGCGGATAGGCGCGCACCACCTGATAGGCCTGGGTCGGAACCTCGGCCCGAACGGGCAGGGTCGCGCCCGCCGCCAGAAGCAGGCCGACGATCAGGCCGGCGAAGCGCAGGGGCGGGCGCGGCATGGTCAGGCGCCTTCGCCGGCCGCTTCCGCCTCGGCCTTGCGGGCGCGGGCCTCGGCTCGGTCGGCCTCGGCGCGGGCGGCCTCGGCCTTTTCCTTCTTGGAGGCGGAGCGACGGCCCAGCATGTTCAGGGCCTCGACCCCGGCCGAGAAGGCCATGGCGGCGTAGATATAGCCCTTGGGCACATGATAGCCGAAGCCGTCGGCGATCAGCACCATGCCGATCATCAGCAGGAAGCCCAGGGCCAGCATGACGACGCTGGGGTTGTCGTTGATGAAGTTGGCCAGCGGGTCGGCGGCCAGCAGCATCACCGTCACGGCGACCAGGACGGCCACGACCATGATGGGCAGGTGCTCGGTCATGCCCACGGCGGTCAGGATGGAGTCGATCGAGAAGACCAGGTCCAGCAGGATGATCTGGAAGATGGCCGCACCGGCGTTGGTGATCATCACGTCCTTCTTGTCCATGACGTCATGGGTGGGCGTGGGATCGACGGTGTGGTGGATCTCCTTGGTGGCCTTCCAGACCAGGAACAGGCCGCCCGCGATCAGGATCAGGTCCTTCCACGAGAACGCATTGCCCGCGACGGTGAAGACCGGCTGAACCAGGCCCACCAGCCAGGCGATGATCGACAGCAGGGCCAGGCGCATGACCAGGGCCAGGCCGATGCCGATGCGCCGCACCTTCTGGCGCTGATGCTCGGGCAGTTTGTTCGACAGGATCGAGATGAAGATCAGATTGTCGATGCCGAGCACGACCTCCATCACCACCAGGGTCACCAGGGCCGCCCAGGCGGCCGGGTCGGAGAGAAGGGGCAGGATGCTGTCGAGCATGGAATGTCCAGGAGGGGAAAGGCGTCGGCGGGAACAGCTAGGCCCGGCTCAGGTTCCGATCAAGCGCGGGGGTGCGGTGCAATGGTCGCACCCTGGCTCACCGCGCGGCGAAGGTCACATCGACCACCAGGGGGAAGTGGTCCGAGATCACCTGGCCCGAAAAGGAGTCCGTCAGGACGCCGAACCTTTCCACCGCCAGGCGGGGATCGACGAAGACATGGTCGATGGGCGCCCCGTCCGCGGCCTTGGCGAGGTCGAAGCCGTTGTAGGTGGCCGAAGGGCCGAAGACGACGGGGCTGATGGTGCGGGCGTCGCGCAGGCCGGCCGACACGATCCGGCGATAGGGAGCGCTGTCGGGCCCGGTGTTGAAGTCGCCCAGCAAGACCACGGCCGCCGTTTCGCCTTGGGCGGTCGCAGGCGGCAGATCGGCCGCCAGGGCGGCGCACTGCTCGCGGGCGATCACCCCGACATGGTCGAAATGGGCGTTGCGGACGTCCAGCAGACGACCGTCAGAGCGGTCGCGCAGCACCACCCGCGTCAGGGTGCGGGGCAGGGCCGCGTCCCAGCCCTTCGAAGGGCGATCCGGGGTCGGCGAACACCAGAGAGTCTGTTTGCGGACGACCTCGAACCGGTCGCGGCGCCAGAACAGGGTGGTCGTCTCCCCGCTCTCGGCCCCGTCGTCGCGGCCCAGGCCGTAGTGGTCGTAGTCCGGCGCCTGTTCGGCCAGATAGGCGACCATGGGAATCAGGGCCTCCTGAACGCCCAGCACGTCCGGGGCGAAGAAGGCGATCTGACGCGCCATGTGCGGGCGCCGTTCGGGCCAGTTCGGCCGATCGTCAGGGGCGTCGTAGCGGATGTTGTAGCTCATCAGCCGGATCGGCTGGGGCTCGGGCGCTGCGAAAGGCTCTGCGCGGGCGGCGGCCGTTCCCGTCAGGACGGTGACGAGAGCGATCATCAGGACGCGGAACTTCATGGCGAATCTCTAAGACGACGAGAAGAAAGACGAATGTCGCACGGGGCTATGACCGAGGTGCGACGCCGGGTGCGGCTTCTTCACCCTTCACGCAATGTTGCGAGCGGCAAAACCCCGTGCTATCAGGCGCCCGGCTTGAAGGGGGCGTATTCACCAATACGGCCTCTGTCGTGCTTTCCGCAAGCATTTCAAGCTTTTGACCGTTGCGACCCTCGCAGTCGGTCGCGACCCTGACACAACGACCTCGGACCCTAATCAGTGGCTGATGATTTCAGAACGACGGAAGTCGGCGATCGCTACGCACAGGCGCTGTTTGATCTGGCGCTGGAAACCGGCCGCCTGGACGCCGTTCGCGCCGACGTCGTCTCGCTGAAGACCGCCTGGATCGAGAGCGCCGATCTGCGCCGCCTGGCGACCTCGCCGGTCATTTCGGCCGACGATCAGGTCAAGGGCCTGACCGCCGTCGCCGCCAAGGCCAGGTTCGAGCCGAACACCGTCAACTTCCTGGGGCTGCTGGCCCAGAACGGCCGCGCCCGTGATCTGGCCGCGGTGATCGCCGGTTTCGAGCGCCTGTACGCCAAACACGCCGGGATCGTCGCCGCCGAGGTGATCTCGGCCCAGCCGCTGGACGACAAGCAGCTGACCGCGATCAAGACCGCCCTGAACAAGAGCCTGGGCAAGGCGCCGGAACTGACCACGCGGGTCGATCCGGCCATCCTGGGCGGCCTGAAGGTCAAGGTCGGCTCGAAACTGTTCGACGCCTCGCTGAAGACCAAGCTCGACCAGATGAAGTTCGCCCTAAAGCGCGCGTAAGCGCCGCCCCCGTCCACCCGATTGTCGGCGCCTGAACGGCGCAACCGCAAAAAGACTGAAGAACAGAGAGCCCGTCATGGACATCCGCGCCGCTGAAATCTCGGCCATCCTCAAGTCGCAGATCGCCAACTTCGGCGTCGAAGCCGACGTTTCCGACGTCGGCAGCGTGCTGTCGGTCGGCGACGGCATCGCCCGCATCCACGGTCTGGACAATGTCCAGGCCGGCGAAATGGTCGAGTTCACCAAGGCCGGCGTGAAGGGCATGGCCCTGAACCTGGAGCGCGACAATGTGGGCGCCGTGATCTTCGGCGCCGACGCCGCCATCGCCGAGGGCGACGACGTGCGCCGCCTGGGCGAGATCGTGGACGTGCCGGTCGGCAAGGGCCTCCTGGGCCGCGTCGTCAACCCGCTGGGCGAGCCGATCGACGGCAAGGGCCCGATCCAGTTCACCGAGCGCCGCCGCGTCGACGTCAAGGCGCCGGGCATCATCCCCCGCAAGTCGGTTCATGAGCCGATGCAGACCGGCCTGAAGGCCATCGACACCCTGATCCCCGTCGGCCGCGGCCAGCGCGAGCTGATCATCGGCGACCGTCAGGTCGGCAAGACCGCCGTCGCCGTCGACACCATTCTGAACCAGAAGAACGTCAACAAGTCCGACGACGAGAGCGCCAAGCTCTACTGCATCTACGTCGCCATCGGTCAGAAGCGTTCGACCGTCGCCCAGATCGTCAAGACCCTCGAAGAGTCGGGCGCGCTGGAATACACCATCGTCGTCGCCGCCACGGCGTCCGAGCCGGCCCCGCTGCAGTTCCTGGCCCCGTTCGCCGGCACCGCCATGGGTGAGTTCTTCCGCGACAACGGCATGCACGCCCTGATCGTCTATGACGACCTGTCGAAACAGGCTGTCGCGTATCGCCAGATGTCGCTGCTGCTGCGCCGTCCGCCGGGCCGCGAAGCCTATCCGGGCGACGTCTTCTACCTGCATAGCCGCCTCTTGGAGCGTTCGGCCAAGCTGAACGAGGACTATGGTTCGGGCTCCATGACCGCCCTGCCGATCATCGAAACCCAGGCCAACGACGTTTCGGCCTATATTCCGACCAATGTGATCTCGATCACCGACGGCCAGATCTTCCTGGAATCGGACCTCTTCTATCAGGGCATCCGTCCGGCCGTGAACGTCGGCATCTCGGTGTCGCGCGTGGGCTCCTCGGCCCAGACCAAGGCGATGAAGAAGGTCGCCGGCACCATCAAGGGCGAACTGGCCCAGTATCGCGAGATGGCCGCCTTCGCCAAGTTCGGCTCGGACCTGGACGCCTCGACCCAGAAGCTGCTGGCCCGCGGCGCCCGACTGACCGAGCTGCTGAAGCAGCCCCAGTATTCGCCCCTGTCGATGGAAGAACAGGTCGTCTCGGTCTACGCCGGCACGCGCGGCTATATCGACGGCATCGCGGTCGGCGACGTCGGCCGGTTCGAGAAGGAGCTGCTGGCGCGCATCCACGCCAACCACGCCTCGCTGCTGGACGGCATTCGCACCAAGAAGGACCTGACCGCCGACCTCGAGGCCGAGCTGAAGGACATCCTGGCCGCCTTCGTCAAGACCTTCGCCTGAGTTCAACCGGATAAGCTGAGAGAGTAGCGCCGGATGGCCAGCCTCAAGGAAATGCGCAATCGGATCGGAAGCGTGAAAGCCACGCAGAAGATCACGAAAGCCATGCAGATGGTCGCCGCGGCCAAGCTGAAACGCGCCCAGGACCAGGCCGAAAGCGCCCGGCCCTATGCGAAGAAGATGGCCTCGGTCATCGCCAACCTGGCCGCCGGCGTCTCGGGCGCCGATGCGCCGCGCTTGCTGGCCGGCACGGGTCAGGACCAGCGTCACCTGATCGTGGTGGCGACGGCGGACAAGGGCCTGGCGGGCGGTTTCTCGACCAATGTCATCCGCGCCGCGCGCGAACGGATCAACAGCCTGATCGCGAACGGCAAGGACGTCCGGATCATCGCGGTCGGCCGCAAGTCGCGCGATCAGCTGTCGCGCCTGTACGGCGACAAGCTGGTCCGCACCTTCGAACTGAGCGAGCACAAGACGGTGGGCCTGCCCTCGGCCCAGCCCATCGCCGAAATGATCGCCACGGCCTTCGAGGACGGTCAGGCCGATGTGGTCACCCTGTTCTACAGCCAGTTCAGGTCTGTCATCTCCCAGGTTCCGACCGCCAAACAGCTGATCCCGGCTGTGGTCGAGGGCGACGCGGCCCCGGTCGACCTGAACGGCGCGGTCTATGAGTACGAGCCCTCGGAAGAGGAAATCCTCGAGACCCTGCTGCCGCGCAACCTGACGACCCAGATCCTGGCCGCCCTCTATGAGAACCAGGCGGGCTTCTTCGGTTCGCAGATGGCGGCGATGGACAATGCGACGCGCAACGCCGGCGACCTCATCAACGCCCTGACGCTGCAGTACAACCGCAAGCGCCAAGCCCAGATCACCACCGAGCTGATCGAGATCATCGCCGGCGCCGAAGCCCTCTGATCCCGACCGAACAGACATTCCGATACGGACCCCAGCCATGACCGACACCGTCGCCCCCAAAAAGCCCGCCGCCCGCAAGCCGGCCGCCCCCAAGGCCGTCGCCAAAAAGGCCGCCGCGCCCGCCGCCCCTGTCTCCGCCGTCGCCACGGGCCGGATCGCCCAGGTCATCGGCGCCGTCGTGGACGTCGAGTTTGACGGCCATCTGCCGGCCATCCTCAGCGCCCTGCACACCCAGAACGTCGATCAGAAGACGGGCGAGCCCTTCACCCTGGTTCTGGAAGTCGCCCAGCACCTGGGTGAGAACATGGTCCGCGCCATCGCCATGGACACGACCGAGGGCCTGACCCGCGGCCAGCCCGTCACCGACACAGGCTCCTCGATCCAGGCGCCGGTCGGCCCCGGCACCCTGGGCCGCATCATGAACGTCGTCGGCCAGCCGATCGACGAAGCCGGCCCGATCAAGACCGAGCTTTACCGTCCGATCCACAAGGAAGCCCCGAGTTTCGACGAGCAGTCGACCTCGGCCGAGATCCTGGTCACCGGCATCAAGGTCATCGACCTGATGTGCCCCTACACCAAGGGCGGCAAGATCGGCCTGTTCGGCGGCGCCGGCGTGGGCAAGACCGTGACCATGCAGGAACTGATCAACAACATCGCCAAGGCTTACGGCGGTTATTCGGTTCTGGCCGGCGTGGGTGAGCGCACCCGCGAAGGCAACGACCTGTATCACGAGATGATCGAGTCCAACGTGAACGTGGACCCGGCCAAGAACGGCGGTTCGACCGAGGGCTCCAAATGCGCCCTGGTCTACGGCCAGATGAACGAGCCCCCCGGCGCCCGCGCCCGCGTCGCCCTGACCGGCCTGTCGATCGCGGAATACTTCCGTGAC
The DNA here is from genome assembly GCF_009394735.1 of Brevundimonas sp. Bb-A. Classification (NCBI taxonomy): domain Bacteria; kingdom Pseudomonadati; phylum Pseudomonadota; class Alphaproteobacteria; order Caulobacterales; family Caulobacteraceae; genus Brevundimonas; species Brevundimonas sp. Bb-A. The sequence continues at coordinate 899,993 of NZ_CP045456.1, forward strand.
GAGGAAGGCAAGGACGTCCTGCTGTTCGTCGACAACATCTTCCGCTTCACCCAGGCCGGCTCCGAAGTGTCGGCTCTGCTGGGCCGCATCCCCTCGGCCGTGGGCTATCAGCCGACCCTGGCGACCGAGATGGGCAACCTGCAAGAGCGGATCACCTCGACCAAGAAGGGTTCGATCACCTCGGTCCAGGCCATCTACGTCCCCGCCGACGACCTGACCGACCCGGCGCCCGCCGCCTCCTTCGCCCACCTGGACGCGACGACCGTTCTGAGCCGCGACATCGCCGCCCAGGCCATCTTCCCGGCCGTGGACCCGCTGGACTCCACCTCGCGGATCATGGACCCGCTGGTGATCGGCGAGGAGCACTATCAGGTCGCCCGTTCGGTTCAGGAAGTCCTGCAGCAGTACAAGGGCCTGAAGGACATCATCGCCATTTTGGGCATGGACGAGCTGTCGGAAGAGGACAAGCTGATCGTGGCCCGCGCCCGCAAGATCCAGCGCTTCCTGTCCCAGCCCTTCCACGTGGCCGAACAGTTCACCAACACCCCCGGCGCCTTCGTGGACCTGAAGGACACGATCCGCTCGTTCAAGGGCATCGTGGCCGGCGAGTACGACCACCTGCCGGAAGCCGCCTTCTACATGGTCGGCCCGATCGAAGAGGCCGTCGCCAAGGCCGAGAAGATGGCGGCGGAAGCCTGAACATGGCCGGCAAGCTGAACTTCTCCCTCGTCTCGCCGGAACGCGAGGTCTTTTCGGGCCTCGTGGACCAGGTGGATGCGCCGGGCGTCGAGGGCGACTTCGGCGTCCTGCCGGCCCACGCCCCCTTCATGACGGCCCTGCGCGAGGGCCTGGTGACCGTCTATGTCGGCGGGACCAGGACCCAGTACGACGTCAAGGGCGGCTTCGCCGACGTCAACGGCGAAGGCCTGACCATCCTGGCCGAACAGGCGACTGAGGTCGTCGCGGCCTGATCCTTTCTCAGGGTCGTAAAGAGTGAGGCCTCCCGTTTCGGCGGGGGGCCTTTTTCTTTGCCCTCTCCCGCTTGCGGGGGAGGTGTCGCGTCGATCGCGAAGCGATCCAGCGACGGAGGGGGAGGTTTCACTCCGGAAGAAGACTTCCCCCATCGTCAGCCGTCTCGCTCCGCTCGACGAGCTGACACTTCCCCCGCAAGCGGGGGAAGGGCTAGAACGCCTCCATGACCGAAGCTCTCGACATCCACGGCGCCTGCGATCCGCGTTTCGCATCGGTGAAGGACGCCTTCGCCGCCAACTTCACCGATGCGCCCGAGGGGCTGAACGAGGTGGGGGCGCGGTTCTGCTTGATGATCGAGGGGGCGCCGGTCGTCGATCTGTGGGCGGGGCACGCCGATACGGCCAAGACGACGCCTTTCGCCGAGGACACCCTGACCCCGGTCTTCTCGACCGGCAAGGCGGTGATGGCCCTGTTGATGGCCACGGCGGTCGAGGCGGGCAAGGTGGCCTATGACGAGAAGGTCTCCCATATCTGGCCCACCTTCGGCCAGGCCGGCAAGGACAAGGTCACGGTCGCCCAGCTGATGAGCCACCAGTCGGGCCTGCCCGGCTTCTCGGAGCCGGTGGAGCCGTCGCTGTGGTTCGATCCGGCGGCGGTCAACGCCCGGCTGGCGGCCCAGGCGCCCATGTGGGAACCGGGGACGGCCTCGGGCTATCATCCGGTCACGGTCGGCTATCTGGCCAATGAGGTGTTCCGCCTGACGACGGGCCGGACCATGGGCCAGGCCCTGCGTGCCGACTTCGCCGACCTGGACCTGTGGATCGGCCTGCCGGAGGACCAGCACGGGCGGGTGGCCCAGATGCGCAAACCCTCGGCCGCGCCCAGCCTGGGGACCATAAATCCGATCAAACAGGCGGCCTTCCTGGACCGGGGCTCGGCGCCGGGCGGGCGCGGTTCGACCGAATGGCGCAAGATGGAGATCCCCTCGGCCAATATGCACGCCACGGCGGCGGGCCTGGCGCGGATGCTGGGCGTCGTGGCCAATGAGGGGATGCTGGACGGGCGAAGGGTGCTGTCCAAGGGCGTGCTGCGCGACCTGACGCGCGAGCGGATCCACGGTCAGGACAAGGTGCTGCCCTATGTGATCAGCTGGGCGGCGGGCCTGATGCGCAACGACGGGCTGAACGTCTTCGGACCGGGCGAGTCCTTCGGTCACTACGGCTGGGGCGGATCCATGGCCATGGCCGATCCGTCGCGTCGCCTGTCGGCCGCCTATGTGATGACGCGCCAGTCGCCGCACCTGATCGGCGACCCGCGCCCCCGGCGCCTGCTGGACGCCCTCTACGCCGCGGTCTAGATGGTTTCCGACAGGACGACCGCGCGTCGGGCGGCGCGCGACCGCTGCGCCGCGCCCAGGGCGAAGACGCCCGCTCCGGCCCAGATGAAGCCGAAGGAGACGATCCGCAGCGGGGTCAGGGGCTCGCCCGCCCAGACGCCGCAGGCGAACTGCAGCGTCGGCGCCAGAAACTGGATGAAGCCGACGGTGGACAGGGGCAGACGCCGCGCCGACCAGGCGAACAGCACCAGAGGAATGACCGTCGCCGGTCCGTTGACCAGGGCCCAGGCCAGTCCGGCGGGCGAGGAAAAGCCGGTCGCCTGCCCATGGGCCGCCAGCCAGGCCAGGAACAGGGCGCCGAACGGCATCAGCACCAGACATTCGACGAACAGGCCGGTCTGGGCCGAGGCGGGCACGCGCTTTCTGATCACCGCATAGGCGCAGAAGGTGACGGCGAGCGTCAGTCCGATGATCGGCACATGGCCCAGGGCGACGGTCTGGACGGCCACCCCCACGGCGGCCAGGGCGATGGCGACGCCGCTCCAGCGGTCGATCTTCTCGCGGAACAGCAGGGCCCCTGCGGCCATGTTCAAGAGCGGGTTGATGTAATAGCCGAGGCTGGCCTCCAGCGTCGCATGATGGGTGGTGGCGAAGACATAGAGGCTCCAGTTGACCGCGATCATCGCCGCCGACAGGGCCAGCCAGCCGAAGACGCGCGGCGTCGCCAGCGCCTGTTTCGCCTCGTTCCACTGTCCCGCCAGCAGCAGGACCAGACCCGCCACGAAGACCGACCAGACCGCCCGGTGAGCCAGGATCTCGGGCGCGCTGAAGCCGTGGGCCGCCAGGGCCATGAACAGCAGGGGCAGAAGACCCCACAGGGTGTAGCAGGCGATGGCCGTGCCGACCGCGCGGGGATCGTTGGGGGAGGGGGAGGCGGTCATGGGGGAGCGCACGTGATTTTACTTTCGTCATCCTCCGGGCCGCGAAGCGGAACCGGGGGACCCAGCGGCGCGCGCGAGCGCGAACCTGTCGCAGAAGAGGTCTTTCGTACCCAGCGGCGGATGGATTTCGCCTTCGGCGCGCTGGGTCCCCCGGTCTGCGCCGCGAAGACGCGGCTTGCCGGAGGATGACGAAAGCTAAGCGGAGCGGTTTAGACCGTGATCGAACGATACCCCGACGACGGCTTGATCGTGCCCGTCTCGTCCAGCAGCTGGGCGATCTGGACGGCGTTCAGGGCCGCGCCCTTGCGCAGATTGTCGGACACCACCCAGAAGCTCAGGCCGTTCTCGACCGTCGGGTCCTTGCGGATGCGGCTGACGTAGACGGCGAACTCGCCGGCGGCGTCGACCGGGGTGATGTAGCCGTCATGCTCCTGCTTATCGACGACCAGCACGCCCGGCGCCTCGCGTAGGATGGCGCGGGCCTCGTCCGGTTCGATGGGGCGATCGAACTCGACCGTCACCGCTTCCGAATGGCCGACGAAGACCGGCACCCGCACGCAGGTGACCGTCAGCTTGATGTTCGGATCCAGCATCTTGTGGGTCTCGTCCCACATCTTCTGCTCTTCGTCGGTATAGCCGTCCTCGTTGAAGGCGCCGATGAAGGGGATGACGTTGAAGGCGATCTGTTTGGGGAACTTCTTGGGCGTGGCGTCGCCCAGGCCGTAGATGGCCTTGGTCTGGTTCCACAGCTCGTCCATGCCTTCCTTGCCGGCGCCGGACACCGACTGATAGGTCGAGACCACCACCCGCTTGATCCTGGCTGCGTCGTGCAGGGGCTTCAGGGCCACGACCAGCTGGGCGGTCGAGCAGTTGGGGTTGGCGATGATGTTCTTCTTCTTGGCGTCCTTGACCGCGTCGGGGTTCACCTCGGGCACGATCAGCGGCACGTCCGGGTCCTTGCGGAAGGCCGAGGAGTTGTCGATCACGATGGGGCCGGCCTTGCCGATCCTTTCGGACCACTCCCGCGACACCGCGCCGCCGGCCGACATCAGGACGATGTCGACGGATGAGAAGTCGAACTGTTCGATGTCCTGGCATTTGACGGTCCGGTCGCCGAACGAGACCTCGACCCCCTTGGACTTGCGCGAGGCGATGGCGTGGATTTCATCGACGGGGAAATTCAGCTCCTCGAGGATGTTCAGCATTTCGCGGCCCACATTGCCCGTGGCCCCGACGATCGCGACGCGATAACCCATGATGCTTGGTCCTTCGGACGCGCTACCGCTCGGCTCGGCGGAGCCTCGCTGCTTGAGCGCGATTTTGGTGATTGCGAAGTGCATTTAGGCGTTCGCAGCCGCGAAGCAATCGCTTTTCGGCGCCTGGGGCTTTAAGCAGGGCTCTCATGACCTCCCGCATCCGAAACGCCTACGACATCCGCGTGGAAGAGGGCGTTCTGTCGCCCGATCCGGCTCAGGCCGAAGTCCTGGTCGCCCTTGAGCGGCTGGAGCGCGATCTGGCCAGGCGCGGCCTGTTCGGGCGGCCGCCTGAGGTGAAGGGGATCTACCTCTACGGCCCGCCGGGGCGGGGCAAGTCCATGCTGATGGACCTCTTCTATTCGGCCACGCCCGAGCCGCGGAAAAAGCGCGCCCATTTCCACGCCTTCATGGCCCGGATCCACGACCTGGTGCGCCAGTGGCGCGAGGGGGACTCCAAAAGCCGAAAGGCCGTGTTCGGAACGCACAAGGGCGACGATCCCATTCCGCCGATCGCCAAGCTGATCGCCTCCGAAGCCCGGCTGCTGTGTTTCGACGAGCTTCAGGTGACCGACATCGCCGACGCCATGATCCTGGGCCGGCTGTTCGAGGCCCTGTTCGAGGACAAGGTGGTGCTGGCCGTCACCTCGAACCGGGCGCCGGAGGACCTCTACAAGAACGGCATCAACCGCCAGCTCTTCACCCCCTTCATCGACATCATCCGCGACCGCTGCGAAGTGGTGCAGACGGCGGGCGCGCGCGACTGGCGGCTGGACCGGCTCAGTTCCGCCCAGGTCTGGCACACGCCCGACGACCGCGCCGGGTTCGAAGCCCTGTGGCGCGAACTGAAGGGGGGCGAGCCGGAAGAACCGGCGCACCTGACCGTCCTGGGGCGGGATGTCGTGGTGGAGCGGACCGTGGGGGCCATGGCCCGGGCCAGCTTTGCGGACCTGTGCGGCCGGCCGCTGGGGCCGCAGGACTATCTGGCGATCGCCGAGCGGTTCCACACCCTGTTCCTGGAGGATGTGCCGATCCTGGGGCCCGCCAACCACCATGAGGCGCGCCGTCTGGTGACCCTGGTGGACGCCCTCTATGAGGCCAAGACCAAGCTGATCGTGCTGGCCGCCGCCCGGCCCGAGGCCCTCTATACCGAAGGCGTGGGGGCGTTCGAGTTCGAACGCACCGTGTCGCGGTTCAACGAGATGCAGAGCAGGGACTGGCTGGCCCACGTGCGGGAGTGACAGAAGACCCTCTCCCGCTTGCGGGAGAGGTGGGCCGGCGTCCGCGCAGCGGACCAGGCTCGGAGAGGGGAGTCTTGCTTGGCTGAAAGACGCCTTCCCCCATCGTCAGGCGTGTCGCTGCGCGCCACGACCTGACACTTCCCCCGCAAGCGGGGGAAGGTCTGAGCATCCCAAGAAAAGGGCCGCAGATCGCTCTGCGGCCCGTCGTCATTGAGATTAAGAGTGGCTTAGGCCAGCGAGCTGTCGATGTCCTTGCACGCCTGGATCAGGCCCTGGACCGAGGCGACCGACTTGGCCAGCATCGCCTTTTCGTCGTCATTGGTGGTGAACTCGACCACCTTCTCGACGCCTGCGGCGCCGATCAGGGCCGGGACGCCGACATAGAGGTCGGACAGGCCGTATTCGCCCGACAGCCAGACAGCGCAGGGCAGGACGCGCTTCTCGTCCTTCAGATAGGACTTGGCCATGGCGATGGCCGATTCAGCCGGGGCGTAGAAGGCCGAACCGGTCTTCAACAGGGCGACGATCTCGCCGCCGCCCTTGCGGGTGCGCTCGACGATGGCGTCCAGTTCGTCCTGGCTCAGGAAGCCGGCCGAGACGGCGTCCGGCAGGGGCAGGCCGCCGACGGTCGAGTGGCGCACCATCGGCACCATGTCGTCGCCGTGACCGCCCAGGGTCCAGGCGTGGATGTCCTGAACCGAGACGCCGGTCTTTTCAGCCAGGAAGTAGGCGAAGCGCGCCGAGTCCAGCACGCCGGCCATGCCGACGACCTTCTCCTTGGGCAGGCCTGAGAACTTCTGCAGGGCCCAGACCATGGCGTCGAGCGGGTTGGTGATGCAGATGACGAAGGCGTTGGGGGCGTGTGCCTTGATGCCCTCGCCGACAGCCTTCATGACCTTCAGATTGATGCCGATCAGGTCGTCGCGGCTCATGCCCGGCTTGCGCGGCACGCCGGCGGTGACGATGCAGACGTCGGCGCCCGCGATGTCGGCATAGTCGTTGGCGCCCTTCAGGGCCACATCCGAGCCGAAGACGGCGGTGGCTTCGGCGATGTCCAGCGCCTTGCCCTGGGGGGTGCCTTCGGCGATGTCGAACAGGATCACGTCGCCCAGCGCTTCGCGGGCGGCCACATGGGCCAGGGTGCCGCCGATCATGCCGGCGCCGATAAGGGCGATCTTCGCGCGAGCCATGGATGTCTCCGGTTATTGCGTGTGCGAAAGGGGATTAATCGTGCGGGCGGTCTAGACCCGCAAGGGCGGCGCTGCAAGGCTGGCCGACGTTCGATCAGGAGCCCCAATGACCGACTTTCGTCCAGACCCCGCCTTCGCCGCCGGCTCCATCGCCGCCGCCGAATGGCCGCTGTGTCATGTGCGGCTTCAGGACGACGCCCGCTTCCCCTGGCTGATCCTGATCCCGCGCGTCGAAGGCGCGGTGGAGCTGGAGGACCTCAGCGTCGAACGGCGGGCCGTGCTGATGGAGGAGACGGTGCGGGCGGGGGCGCTGGTGCGGAGACTGGGGCCGGTCGATAAGCTGAACGTCGGGGCCATCGGCAATGTGACGGCCCAGTTGCACGTCCATGTGGTGGGGCGCCGCCGCGACGACGGCCTGTGGCCCGATCCGGTCTGGGGGCGAGGACCGGCGGTTCCCTATGCGGGGGAGGCGCGGGCGCGGCTGTTGGATTTGATCGCGGGCGGGTGAGCCGCCGCGCGCCCGTCAGATGATGTCCAGCGGCGTCTCCCGCGTCGGCGGGGGGAAGGCTTCGTCGAGGCGGTGCAGGTCCTCGGCGTCGAACTGGATCTCCAGGGCGTCGGCGTTGGCCTCCACGTGCTCGACCGAGCTCGCCTTGGGGATGGCGATCACCCCGTCCTGGCGCAGGACGGCGGCCAAGGCCACCTGGGCCGGGTCGGCGTCGTGGCGGTCGGCGATGTCGCGGATCAGCGGATGGTCCAGCAGGCCGCCGCGCCCCAGGGGCGAATAGGCCATCATCGGCATGTCGCGCGCCTGCAGCCAGGGCAGCAGGTCGAACTCGACCCCGCGCGACCCCAGATGATAGAGCAGCTGATTGGCCGCGCAGTCCTCGCCTCCCTCGATCTCCATCAGCCGCTTCATGGCGCGCAGGTCCAGGTTGGACACGCCCCAGCGGACGATCATCCCTTCATCGACCAGTTCCTGGAAGGCGGCGACCGTCTCCTCCAGGGGGACGCGGCCCTCCCAGTGCAGCAGATAGAGGTCCAGCCGGTCCGTCCCCAGCCGTTCCAGCGACTTTTCGCAGGCCAGCATCATCTTCAGTTCGGAGGCGTTCTCGGGTCGGACCTTGGACACCAGAAAGACCTCGTCGCGACGGCCGGCGATCACCTCGCCCACCAGCCGTTCGGAGCGGCCGTCGCCGTACAGTTCGGCCGTGTCGATCAGGGTCAGGCCCAGGTCGATGCCGCGGGCCAGGGCCTGCTGTTCGGCGTCGCGCCGGGCGGGATGGTCGCCGATCTCCCACGTCCCTTGGCCCAGGGCGGGAACGGTCGTACCGTCTGCAAAGGTGACGAGGCGGGTCATGTCGGTCCTGTTCCATTCGCGGCGAAAGGCCGCCTTGGCTTGGGTATGGAGAGGTTGAGATGCGTACCCGGCTTATCAAGACCGACGGCCTTGTCCAACAGGTGCTGGAGGCGGGGTATGAACAGCCTAACGCGCCCCTGGTCCTGCTGATCCACGGCTTCCCCGAACTGGGGATCAGCTGGCGCGCCCAGGTCGAAGCCCTGTCCCTGGCGGGATACCATGTCGCGGCGCCGGACATGCGCGGTTACGGCGGCACGGACAAGCCCCAGGGCGCCGCCGCCTTTTCGATCCTGCATCTGGTCGGGGACATGGTCGATCTGGTGCGGGCCCTGGGCAAATCGAGCGCCGTCGTCGTGGGCCACGACTGGGGCGCGCCGGTCGCCTGGTGCTGCGCCCTGCTGCGGCCTGATCTGTTTACGGCGGTGGCCGGCCTGTCCGTGCCGTTTCAGCCGCGCCGGCCCCAGGGACCGCCGACGACCGTCATGGCCGTCCTGTCCGAACGGGCCGGGATGGGCGACCTCTATATCAACCGGTTCCAGGCGGCCGACGCTCATCTGGCGCTGGAGGCCGATCCGGCGATGACGCTGAGGAAGCTGTTCTGGGCCTATGACGGCGCCACTCCGGCGTCGAAACGGGCCACCGGCTTCATGGCGCGGGGCGTCGGCCTGCTGGACAGTATTGATGACGCCGCCGACCTGCCGCCGTGGATGAGCGCGGCCCATTTCGCCGAATATGTGGAGGCCTTTTCGGCCGGCGGCTTTGACGCCCCGCTGAACTGGTACCGCGCCATCGACCTGAACTGGTCGCTGACGGCCTTTGCGCAGGAGCAGCGAATCCTCCAGCCGGCCCTGTTCATCGTCGGCGAGAACGACCCTGTGCGCCACTACGCAGGATCGGCCGAGGCGGGGCTGAAGGACTGGGTTCCGAACCTGAGCCGGTCGGTGGTCGTGCCCGGCGCCGGTCACTGGATTCAGCAGGAGAAGGCCGAGGCGGTGAACGCCCTGCTGCTGGCCTTTCTGAAGGATCTGCCGGACGCGGACGGGGTCCAGACGTAAGCCTGCGTTAACCTTGAAGCCGCAAGTCTGCCGTAAAGGTCGGGGACGGTGCCGCGAACCTCGGCGGACCCGCCGACCCGTCTTCTCGCCGTTCTCGGAGCCCCCCCCATGCATCGCCGCCAAATGATCCTGTCCGGCCTGGCCACCGCCGCAGGGGCCTCGTCTCTGGGCGCCTGCGCCTCGGCGCCGGCCAATCCCAACTATCCGATCAGCTCCGACAATTCGGCGCCCGCCTACACCTTCGACGAGCTGGTCGCGGCCGGGTCCAAGGAGCTGGGCATCGCCGCCGAGGTGGTGGGCGGGGCGATCGAGCGGGTCTTCGCCGACCAGGGCGATCGCCCCACCGCCTATATCGCGGGTGAGGAAGGCTCCGGCGCCGTGGTCGTCGGCGCCCGCTACGGCCGCGGCGCCCTGCATATGAAGGACCTGTCGGCCTCTCAGGAAGTGTTCTGGCAAGGCGCCTCGGTGGGTTGGGACTGGGGCGGCAACGCCAGCCGCGTCTTCACCCTGGTCTATGGCCTGTATCATCCGGACATGATCTATCGCCGCTTTCCGGGCGTCGAAGGCTCGGCCTATCTGATCGCGGGCCTGGGCGTGAACTATCAGCGGGCCGACGGGATCACCCTGGCCCCCATCCGCACCGGCGTGGGCCTGCGCCTGGGCGCCAATGTCGGCACCATGAGCTACAGCCGCCAGCGCAATCTGCTGCCCTTCTGAACCGGCCTTGAGCCCCGACCCTATTCCTGCGGAATGGGGTTGGTGCGGGGGTCGGGGCCGTTTGTGACGACGCGGTCGCGGTCGCCCAGATCCTTGACGATCTTGACGTCCGCAAAGCCTTCCGCCTCGAACAGGGCCTTGACCTGCGGGCCCTGGTCCCAGCCGATCTCGACCGCGAAGACGCCGCCAGGCTTCAGGATGCGCCGGATCTCGGGGGCCAGGTCGCGATAGGCCTGCAAGCCATCGGGGCCGCCGTCCAGGGCCAGATGCGGGTCGTGGTCGCGCACCTCCGGGTCCAGGCCGGCGATAAGGTCGGTCGGGATATAGGGCGGGTTGGACAGCACCAGGTCAAAGCTCGCGTCGCCGAAACCGGCCGCCCATTCCGTGCGCAGGAAGGTGGCGCGCTCGTTCAGATCCAGATTGGCGGCGTTCTCCTTGGCGACCGCCAGGGCCTCGGTGGAGATGTCGGTGCCCACCCCCTTGGCCGCCGTCCGCTCGGCCAGCAGGGCCAGCAGAATGGCGCCTGAACCCGTGCCCAGGTCGACGGCGGTGAAGGCTTCGTGCCGGGCGAAGGCCAGGAGGGCGACGTCCAACAGGGTCTCGGTGTCGGGCCGGGGGCTGAGGACGTCGGGGGTGACGTTCAGCATGATCTTCCAAAAACCTTTCTTGCCGACGATGCGCGAGACCGGCTCGCGGCGCAGGCGGCGGTCGATCATGGCCGTATAGGCGGCCTGCTGCTCGGGGGTGACGATCCGATAGGGGTCGGTCAGTATGTCGGTGCGGCTGGCGCCGGCGGCGGCCTCCAGCAACAGGCGGGCGTCGATGGCCGGGCTGTCGATGCGGCCGTCCTTCAGTCGGGCCTGGGCGGCCTTCCACACGGTCAACAGGGTCGCGGCGCCGTCGGCGGGCTTGGGGGAGAGGGGCTCGAGGGTCATGACGGCTGATTGGCCCTTCGCACAGGGGATTTCAAGCGCGACCGGGCGCCGTGGCCTGGGAACGCGGGGGGCGGCTTCGCCGTTCGCCTGCTGATGTTCAGGTTCAGATCTTCGCCGCAGCCCCGTCGTCGTCCCTGGTGGAGGTTCGTCGCCGCCGCCCTGGGCGGCCTGACCGCCGGGGCGGGCGCGGCCCATCTGCTCTACACCCAGGGGCATAAGGTGGGGGTGGAGCTGCGCCCCAAACGCCCCGAACCCCTGCCGCCCAAGCCGCCGACGCCTGAAGACTATGAAGCCAGGGAGCCGGGCCGGGGCCGGCTGGCCAGACGGCCGGAACAGATTCCACACAAGGGCTGGATCGACATACTGTGGCGGACCGGCGGCTCCTATTTCGGCGACCGGGTCGGTTTCGTCGCGGGGGGCGTGACCTTCTTCACCCTCTTGTCCCTGTTTCCGCTGCTGGGGAGTTTCGTCACCCTTTACGGCCTGTTCGCCGATCCGGCCGACGCCTGGAGCCGGCTGCAGTTCCTCTATGCCGTCATGCCCGACAGCATCGCCCAGTTCCTGGGCGGAGAGATGGAGCGGCTGGCCCGGAACTCCAGCGGCCAGCTGACCTTCACCCTGATCTGGACCCTGGCCCTCTCGCTGTGGACCGCCAACGGGGCGGTCAAGGTGCTGTTCTACGGGCTGAACGTCGCCTATCACGAGGTCGAGCGGCGTAACATCGTCCGCTATAATCTGCTGTGCATGGGCTTCACCATCGGGGCCATTCTGGCCCTGTTGCTGACCTCGGCCCTGGTCGTCGGGGCGCCGGTGGTGATCCGGCTGTTCGGCCTTCAGGAGGAATGGGGCCTGTTCGCCCTTTTGCGCTGGCCCCTGCTGCTGGTCGGCTATGTCGCGGCCCTGACCCTGATCTATCGGTTCGGCCCCTGTCGGCAGAAGGCGCGCTGGCGCTGGCTGACGCCGGGCGCCCTCTTCGCCGCCTTGCTCAGCCTGACCGTCTCCTTCCTCTTCAGCTGGTATCTGACCAACTTCGTCCGCACCGACTCCTACGGCCCCCTGGCGGCCATTATGGGCTTTCTGCTGTGGACCTGGCTGTCGGTGCAGGTGATCCTGATGGGGGCCGAGCTGAACGCCGAGATCGAGCACCAGACGGCCATGGACACCACGACCGGCAAGCCTCAGCCGATCGGGGATCGGGGCGCCAAGGTCGCCGATACGGTGGGCGCGCGCCGGGGCAATCCGGCCGCCCTGGCCTTCACCCAGCGCCACGCCGAGGCCATGGCCGACCGGCTGACGCGCCGCCGCAGCCGCCGCGAGCGGGACGCGGCCGCTACAGAATGAAGCGGCTCAGGTCGACGTCCTTGGTCAGCAGACTCAACTTGTCGCGCACCGCCGCCCCGTCGAAGGTGACGGTCTGGCCCGCCAGGTCCGAGGCCTTGAAACTGGTCTCCTCCAGCACCCGCTCCAGCACGGTCTGAAGCCGCCGGGCGCCGATGTTCTCCACCGCCGAATTGGCCGCCACCGCCGCATCGGCCAGGGCCTCGATCGCGTCCTCGGTGAAGGTCAGGGTCACGTCCTCGGTCGCCAGCAGGGCCTGGTTCTGACGGATCAGATTGGCCTCGGGCTCGGTCAGGATCCGCTTGAAGTCGTCGCGCGTCAGAGCCTTCAGCTCGACCCGGATCGGCAGCCGCCCCTGAAGTTCGGGCAGCAGGTCCGACGGCTTGGCCACATGGAAGGCGCCCGAGGCGATGAACAGCACATGGTCGGTCTTCACCGGCCCGTATTTGGTCGAGACGGTGGTCCCCTCGATCAGGGGCAGGAGGTCGCGCTGCACCCCCTCGCGCGACACGTCGGCGCCGGAGGCCCCCTGACGCGCCGCCACCTTGTCGATCTCGTCCAGGAAGACGATGCCCTCGTTCTCGGCCAGGATCAGGGCCTCCTTGGTCAGGCTGTCCTGATCCAAGAGCTTGTCGCCCTCCTCGGCGATCAGGGGGGCGACGGCGTCGCGGACCGTCAGCTTGACCGTCTTGGTCCGGCCGCCGCCCATCTTGCCCAGCATCTCCGACAGGTTCAGCAGGCCCACGGCCCCGCCGCCGGGGATGTCCAGCCCCTGGATCGGCGACCCCGTGTCGGCCAGGGCGATCTCGATCTCCTTGTCGTCCAGCTCGCCGGCCCGCAGCTTCTTCCTGAAGCTGTCGCGCGTCGTCGGCCCCGCGCCGGGGCCGACCAGGGCGTCCAGAATCCGGTCCTCGGCCGCCCCTTCCGCCCGCGCCCGCACCTCGCCGCGGCGACGGTCGCGCACCATGACCAGGGCGCTCTCGACCAGGTCGCGCATGATCTGATCGACGTCGCGGCCGACATAGCCGACCTCGGTGAACTTGGTCGCCTCGACCTTCAGAAAGGGCGACCCCGCCAGCCGCGCCAGCCGCCGGGCGATCTCGGTCTTGCCCACGCCGGTCGGGCCGATCATCAGAATATTCTTGGGCGTCACCTCGTCGCGCAGATCCTCGGGCACGCGCTTGCGACGCCAGCGATTACGCAGGGCCACGGCCACGGCGCGCTTGGCGTCGTCCTGGCCGACGATGTAGCGATCCAGTTCGGAGACGATTTCGCGGGGGGAAAGGTCAGTCATGGCGCTCACATAGGAGGCCGAGAACCGTTGCGGGAGAGGGCAGGGCGTCGCGGCGCTGTTTCGCTAGACCGCCAGCCTCAACGCCAGGGCGGTCAGGGCGACGGCAAGGACGGGGAGGGTCAGGATCAGGCCGATCTTGATGTAATAGACCCAGCCGATGCGGACCCCCTTTCGGGCCAGGACGTGCAGCCACAGCAGGGTGGCCAGGGAGCCGATGGGGGTCATCTTGGGGCCCAGGTCGCTGCCGATGACATTGGCGTAGATCATGGCCTCGCGCACCGGGCCGGTCGCCGAGGAGGCGTCGATGGACAGGGCGGCGATCAGGACCGTGGGCAGGTTGTTGGCGACGGCCGACAAGGCCGCAGTGAGGAAGCCGGTTCCGAAGGTCGCCCCCCAGACGCCGCCTTCGGCGAAGCCGTCCATCAGCTGGGCCAGATGGCGCGTCAGCCCGGCGTCGCCCAGTCCATAGACCACCAGATACATGCCCAGCGAGAAGATCACGACCTGCCAGGGCGCCTCGCGCAGGACCTTGGTGGTGCTGATCTTCGACCCGCGCCCGGCGACGATCAGCAGCACGACGGCGCCGGCGGCGGCGATGGCCGAGACGGGAAGACCCCGAGGCTCCAGAACGAAGAAGCCCAGCAGCAGCAGACCCAGCACCAGCCAGCCGGCGATGAAGGTCGCCCGGTCCTTGATGGCGGTCTCGGGCCGTGGCAGGCGGTCCACCTCATAGGCCTTGGGGATGTCGCGCCCGAAGACGGCGAACAGGACGGCCAGGGTCGCCGCGACCGAGGCCAGATTCACCGGAACCATGACCGCCGCATAGCGATCAAAGCCGATGTCGAAGAAGTCGGCCGAGACGATATTGACCAGGTTGGAGACGACCAGCGGCAGGCTGGCCGTGTCGGCGATGAAGCCCGCCGCCATGACGAAGGCCAGGGTCGCCTTGGGCCCATAGCCCAGGGCCAGCAGCATGGCGATGACGATGGGCGTCAGGATCAGGGCCGCCCCGTCATTGGCGAACAGGGCCGAGACGGCCGCGCCCAGCAGGACCACCAGGCCGAACAGCCGCCGCCCATGGCCCCCGCCCCAGCGACCGATGTGAAGGGCCGCCCATTCGAAGAAGCCGGCCTCGTCCAGCAGCAGGCTGATGACGATGATGGCGACAAAGGCCGCCGTCGCATTCCAGACGATGCCCCAGACCACGGGGATGTCGTTCAGGGCCACCACCCCCAGCAGCAGGGCCGCCGCCGCCCCGCCCAGGGCGCTCCAGCCGATCTGCAGCCCCTTGGGCTGCCACAGCACCAGGACGATGGTGACGGCGAAGATCAGAAGGGCGACGATCATGGGCGGATCCTAGCGCGGACCGGCGTCCGCAGCGAACCTGTAGCTTGCGCCGCGTCATATTTCTAGTATCTTGGAATAATGGAATCCGAACCCGCCATCCTCGCCCTCGCGGCCCTGGCCCAGCCCACGCGGCTGGAGGCCTTTCGCCTGCTGGTTCGCAGCGAGCCGGACGGCCTGGCGGCCGGCGCGGTGGCGGATCGGCTGGCGGTTCCGGCCAATACGATGTCGGCCCATCTGGGCGTGCTGTCGCGGGCGGGGCTGATCCGCGCCCAGAGACGCAGCCGCTCGATCGTCTATCGCGCCGATCTGGATCGGCTGGGCGACCTGGTGCTGTTCCTGCTGAAGGACTGCTGCCAGGGCCGCGCCGAACTTTGCCGACCCCTGCTGGCCGAACTGGCCCCCTGCTGCGACTGAGGCCCCTATGGACATCGTCATCTATCACAACCCCGCCTGCGGGACGTCCCGCAACACCCTGGCCCTGATCCGCCACGTCGGGATCGAGCCCCATGTGGTCGAATACCTGAAGACCCCGCCCAGCCGGACCCTGGTGGCGCAGATGATCGAACGGACGGGCGGATCGGTGCGCGACATCCTGCGCGAAAAGGGCACCCCCTATGCGGAGCTGGGCCTGGGCGACCCCGGCCTGTCGGACGATCAGCTGCTGGACGCAATCGAGGCCCATCCGATCCTGATGAACCGGCCGATCGTGGTCTCGCCGCGCGGCGTGAAACTGTGCCGGCCGTCCGAGGCGGTGCTGGACCTGCTGCCCGACGAGGGGCTGAAACCCTTCGTCAAAGCGGACGGCGAGGTGGTGATCGACGCCGACGGCCGCCGGGTCGGCGGATAGCAAAAAGACGTCCCCCGGACCGGAGGACGTCTCAATGCGCCAGACGTCGTCGCCGGTTCAGGCGGCCTTGCCGGCCTTCTTGGCGGCCAGCTTGTCCTGGTGGGCCTTCATGCCGGCCGAGATCAGTTCGGCGGCCTCGCCGGCGTCGCCCCAGCCCTTGACCGTGACCGACTTGCCCTTCTCCAGGTCCTTGTAGCGGGTGAAGAAGTGTTCGATCTGTTCGATCAGGATGGCCGGCAGCTGACGATAGCTGGCGATCTCGGTGTAATAGGGGTTCAGCTTGTCGACCGGCACGGCCAGGATCTTCTCGTCGCCGCCGGCCTCGTCCACCATCTTCAGCACGCCGATCGGGCGCGAGCGGATGACGCAGCCCGGCACCACCGGCGTCGGGTTCAGCACGATCACGTCGCAGGGGTCGCCGTCGTCCGACAGGGTATGGGGAACGAAGCCGTAGTTGCCGGGATAGTACATGGCCGTGTGCAGGAAGCGGTCGACGAACAGGGCGCCGGACTCCTTGTCCATCTCATACTTCACCGGCAGACCGCCTTGCGGGATCTCGATGATGACATTGATGTCCCAGGGAGCGTTCGGGCCGACCGGAATGGCGTCGAGGTTCATGGCGGGTCTTTGCTGCGACTGCGAAAATCTTGAAAGCGAGGGGTGATAGGACGGGCGGGCCGCCTGGGCAAGGGCGACGTGCGTTCAGACCCTTGCGCCCGGCGTCGGAGCGGGTTCACTAGGCGCCATGACCTGGATCGACTGGACCGCCCTGACCCTCTTTTTCGTCTGCTGGCTGGGCTATGGGCCGATCCTGAGATTCATCGCCCGGCACGGCGGCGCCCTGAACGAGGACATGGTCCATGTCCGCAATCGGTGGATGGCGGCCATGACCCACCGCGAGATCCGGCTGGTGGACAGCCAGCTGATGGGCCATTCGATCAATTCGGCCTCGTTTTTCGCCTCGACCAATCTGCTGCTGATCGCGGCGGTGGGGGGGATTCTGTTCGGCGGGGAGAGCAAGCTGGAAGGCTTCGCCGCCGTGGGGGCCGAAAACGTGCCGATCCGCATTCTGGAGGCCAAGCTGGCCCTGGTGCTGATGTGCCTGGCGCGCGGCTTTTTGGACTTCATCTGGGCCCTGCGTCAGATGAACTACGCCCTGGCCCTGATCGGGGCGGCGCCCGAGATCCAGTCCGAAACGGACCGCAAGGCCTATGGCCAGGCGGCGGGGGAGTTGCTGAACCCCGCGCTCAGCGCCTTCAGCCAGGGGGTCAGGGGCTATTATTTCGCCCTGGCGGCGGCGGCCTGGCTGTTCGGCCCGATGTGGCTGGCCCTGGGCGTGGCTTCGGCCTTCGGCCTTCTGATCTATCGCCAGGAGGCGTCGCCGGCCGCGCGCGCCATTCGCAACGCCCGCCGTCTGCTGGGAGAAGGCTGATCATTGTGCAGGCGCACAACGGGCTTCCCGCGCGGTGTGGCGCCTATGAGGCGAATTAGGACCGTAACCGCCGTAATTGCGTAACATCCTGTGACCGTCAGGACGCGCAGAGCCCTTGACCGTTTGTGCGTTGCAACCTAAGTTCTCCTCTGACGCCTCCGGGCGTCTTGCCCTTCCTGGGCGTTTCCTCCCTATAGACTTTCATGCCGCGCCTCCGGGCGCGGCTTTTTTTTGGCTGGTCGCCGATAAGTCGCGCCGGCCTAAACGCCCCAGGGCTCAGAGCACAGGGCGGCGATGACGCGGGTCAGGGCCTTGTGCGTCTTCTGATAGGCGGCGTTGGGCGCCTGGCGGCCCTCGTCCAGATACAGACGGCGGTTCAGTTCGATCTGGACGGCGTGAAACCCCTCCTTCGGCCGGCCCCAGACCTGGGTGGACCAGCCCCCGGCGTAGGGGTGGTTCAGGCCCACCCGCCAGCCCAGCCCCTGGAACAGGTCGCGCAGCCGCCGCGTCAGCCGCGGATCGCAGGCGGCGCCGTGTCGGTCGCCCAGCACCACCTCCACCCCGGCGGCCCGCGCCGGCATCGAATGCCAGTCGATCAGCAGTGCGCGCCCCTGGCGGGCCAGGGTCTGACGCATCAGGCCCTCCAGCGCCTGATGATAGGGCCGGTGGACCGCCGCGATCCGGGCCTCCGCCTCGGCCCGCGACAGGCGCCGGTCATAAAGCGGCAGGCCGTCGCCGCTGCGGCGGGGGATGACGCCGTATCCGGCTCGGGTCTTGGCCCCGACCGCACCGTCAGCCCCTTCGATCAGTTCGGGGTCCAGTTCGGCGGGGTCACGGTTCAGATCCACATAGGCGCGGCCGATCCGGCCCTCGATCAGGGGCGCGCCGCACGCCGGCCCGGCCTGCACCAAGGCGTTGACCCGGGCGTCCTCCGCGCTCTTCAGACTGGCGTCCGCCAGGCCGGGGGCGGGCGCCATGTCCGCCGGATAGAGATCGCCCGAATGGGGCGAGGCGAAGACCAGGGCCGTCTGGGGCGCGTCCGCAGGCGGCGTCGTGATCGCGAAATTGGCGCCGGCCGGGGTCATGTCCACCGCATAGCGCGTTTCGCTGTGGAAGGAAGTCGTGCGACCGGCGAATTTCATCGCCGGTTTACCGTTGTGGGCCTAGCGTCGCTCCTCTGAATTCAAGGGGCCTTTTCGAATGGCGCGCATCCTCCTGGCCGAAGACGACAGTTCGCTGCGCGGGTTCCTGACCCGCGCCCTGGAGCGGGCGGGCCATCAGGTCATCGACTGCGAAAACGGCGACGACGCCATCGACGCCCTGGAGCACGGCCCCTACGACCTGCTGCTGACTGACATCGTCATGCCCGGCGCCGACGGGATCGAGGTGGCCCGCGTCGCCGCCGCCCGCCAGCCGGGCCTGCGCATCATGTTCATCACCGGCTTCGCCGCCGTCGCCCTGACCGCCGCCCAGGCCTCGCCCCAGGCCAAGGTCCTGTCCAAGCCCGTCCATCTGCGTGACCTGGTCAATGAGGTCGAACGGATGGTGGCGGCCTGAGCGTTGAAATCGCGACGGTTTTCCAGAAATCTCGTTGCGGCGGTCAAAGCCGCTTGATGCGGGCCGGTCGTGCCGCTATACGACCGCCCTTCCCGCTCTCGAACCGATCGAGAGCCGCCACGGCGGACGCGTAGCTCAGCGGGAGAGCACTACGTTGACATCGTAGGGGTCACAGGTTCAATCCCTGTCGCGTCCACCATTCCTCCCCAAGACAATCGAAGACTTGTCGAGCCCAGCGCATGCGCCGTTCAGGGCTGTGGCTGTTGTGTCGGTCGCAGCAGGGTCAGGTCGTAGCCCAGGTCGCGGGCGCGGTTCATCAGGGCGTCGCGGACCTGAGGCGAAGGTTGGGGCGTGCGCGACATCAGCCACAGATGGCGGCCCGGAGGTTCGCCAACGATCGACCAGGAAGCGAGCACGACCGCTCTCAGCCCACGGCCTCGCCTCGCCCCTTACCGCGGCGCGCGTTTCGCCAGGATGCGTTGCAGGGTGCGGCGGTGCATGCCCAGGCGGCGGGCGGTTTCCGAGACATTGTGGTCGCACAGCTCATAGACCCGCTGGATATGCTCCCAGCGCACCCGGTCGGCGCTCATCGGGTTTTCGGGCGGCTCGGGGGCCGCGTCGCCGCTCGCCAGCAGGGCCTTGACCACGTCGTCGGCGTCGGCGGGCTTGGACAGATAGTCGACGGCGCCGGCCTTGACCGCCGCAACCGCCGTGGCGATGGCGCCGTAGCCGGTCAGCATCACGATCCGGGCGTCCTCGCGCCGCTCGCGCACCGCCTCGACGATCTTCAGCCCGTTGCCGTCCTCCAGCCGCATGTCCAGGACGGCGAAGGCCGGGGCCTTTTCGTTCAGCCGCAGCTGAGCCTCGGCGACCGAGGCGGCGGTGGTCACCTCGAAGCCGCGCGCCTCCAGCGCCCGCCCCATCCGGGTGCGCAGGGCCTGGTCGTCGTCCAGCAGCAGCAGGGACTTGTCGGGCAGGGCGGCGATGCGGGTCTCAAGCTCGGGCATTCTGTTCTCCTGCTGAATCAAGTCGGGGCCGGAAGTCGTTCGGTCAAGGGCGAGCGGCCGCCTGCGACGCTTCGACCCAATACGGGCGGGGACGGGGTTTGGACGCGCTCAGGCCGCCACCTCCAGCGCCGGACGGGCCCATCGCACCGCCACGCGCGCGCCGCGCAGGGGAGCGCGGCCTTCGGGGGCGGCGCCCGGCCGCGGCAGGCCCTGGCCCACGCTGACCACCCCGCCGGTCCGCTCCAGCAGGGTGCGGGCGATGAAGAAGCCCAGGCCCATGCCGCCCTGGCTGGGGGCGACCGTGGTCTCCGGCCCGCCGCGCCCGGCGCCGGAGGCCGCAGCGGCGATCTGGGCCGCCAGGGCCAGGCGCGCCTTGCCGTGCGGGCGGCTGGTCACATAGGGCTCGCCCAGCCGGGGCAGGATGTCGCTGGGAAAGCCCGGCCCGTCGTCCAGAATGGCGATCTCGATCCAGCCGGCGTCGACCTGGGCCTGGACCCGCACGGTGGAGGCGGCGAAGTCGGCGGCGTTCTCGACCAGGGTCGACAGGCCGTGCACCACTTCGGACAGGCGGCGCACGCGCGGGGCCGGCTGACCGGGCGGGGTCTTGACCAGGACCTCAAAGGCCAGGTCGAAGCCCCGGTGCGGCTCGACCACCTCCTCCAGCAGGGCCTTCAGGGCCACGTCGGCGTACAGGGCGTCGTCCCCCTCCGGTCGGCGCGACAGCTGGGCCAATATGCCCCGGCACCGTTCGGCCTGTTGCAGGATCAGGGCCGCGTCCTCGGCGGCGTCGCTGTCGGGCGCCGAGGCGCGCTGAAGTTCCTTGGCTACGACCTGGATGGTGGCCAGCGGCGTGCCCAACTCATGGGCCGCGGCCGCCGCCAGACCGCCCAGGGCCGCCAGTCTCTGTTCGCGCTGCAGCACGTCCTGGGTCGTGGCCAGGGCCAGCTCCAGCTTCTCGGCGTCGGCCGCCACCCGCCAGGCGTAGCCGGCGGTGAAGACCACACCGGTCACCAGGGCCATGGCCATCCCCAGCCGATAGAGCAGGGGCAGGTGAAAATTCTCGCCCGGACGCCAGGGCAGGGGCTCGGACCAGAAGAACAGCACCCCCACGGCGATCAGGGCCAGAAGGCCCAGCGCCACGGCCTGGCGCGCGGGCAGGGCGGCGGCCGCGATCGTCACCGGGGCCACCAGCAGCAGACAGAAGGGGTTCTCCAGCCCGCCGGTCAGGCCCAGCAGAAGGCTGAGCTGAAAAATGTCGAACCCCAGGTGCAGGGCCGTGGTGCGTCCGTCCGGCAGGCTGGCCTCCAGCCGCCGCACCCGCGCCATGGCGCCCACGTTCACCGCAGCGCTGACGGCGATGACGATCAGACAGGGCCACAGCGGCAGGGGGAAATGCAGCCCCTGAGACGCCGTCAGGATCGCCGCGCTCTGCCCCAGTATGGTCAGCCAGCGCAGGACGATCAAAGTCCGCAGGGAAAAGCCGCGTCCCCTACGGGCGCCGTCGGCGGGGCCGGGCTGCGACAGGGCGCTGTCCACGGCCGCCCCCTCTGAAAGGGACGGCCGCCCGTGCGGCGCGATGTGGTCTTCTGTCGAGGTCACGGGCCTTCTATAGACCGGGGCCGAGGTTTTCGTCAGAGGTCGTCATGCCGCGTCGTTCCATCCTGCTGTTCGCCGGCGCCTGTCTCGCCATCGCCGCCGCCCTGGCCATCGTCACCGTGGTGGTGGTCGGCAATCGGCCCAGCGCGACCCGGGGCGAGATCGGCGCGACCGGCCAGCCCCTGGTCGGCGGCGACTTCCAACTGGTGAACCAGGACGGGCGTCCGGTCGATCAGACCCTGCTGAACGGCAAATGGAGCCTGGTCTTCTTCGGCTTCACCTACTGCCCCGAGTTCTGCCCCACCACCCTGGCCGAGCTGGCCGCGGTGCAGCAGCGGCTGGGCGACAAGGCCGACGATCTCCAGATCGTCTTCGTCAGCATCGACCCCGAACGCGACACGCCTCAGCAGCTGAAGGACTATCTGTCCTCAGACGGCTTCCCCAAGGGGACCATCGGCCTGACGGGCACGCCGGACCAGGTGGCCCAGGCGGCCAAGGCCTACCGCGCCTATTACGAAAAGGTCGGCGAGGGGGAGGGCTATACGATGAACCACTCCCTGACCGTCTATCTGATGGGACCGGACGGCAAGTTCCGCACCGCCGTCGCCTATGGCCTCGGGCCGGACAAGGCGATCCGGATCATCGAGGACGCCATGGCGCGGGGCTGAGCCCTCACAGGTAGATCGGCGTTTGGTCGGCGTCCCTGATCGCGTCGATCATCTGCGGCGTCTCTCCTAGACCGCCAAGGGCGAGCGGCACCAAAAACATGTTTCTGGGCGACATGAACCGTTTGAAGTGGGCCTTAATAATCGGCAACGGGTGAGTGGTCGGATGGCCGGGAAGGCGAAGACCTGCTTGCGAAACGTGGCAGACCTTCCAGCCGTCCTTGTTGAGCCTCAGTTTGGAAGAAAGCCCTCCACGCGCGTACTTCAGGCGAGGCTTCTCTGCGGCCTTGATCGCGAAAGCCAAAGGCATTTCCCCGCGGTCGAACAGCGTTGAGATTTCCTCAAGCGTGGGGGTTTGGCCTTTCAGCGCCATGGCGAAGGCCCAGTGCGCCGGAGTGTTATCGGCGCATGTAAGGAGCCGACCTGAATCATGGACATCCTCAGCGCCGCGCCCCCAATTGGGCGTGCGGCATAGCAGGGGCAAATCTGATTCAGCCCAAGCTTCGATCACAAGATCCCAACGCTTGAGCGCTTCGGCAGAGGGGCGGGGTCGTCGAGGCGAAAAGGCCCATTCGCGAGCCAAAGTCCGAAGGGCAGGCTCCATTTCGGAGAGGGCTGCTGAAGCCGCCTCTGACGATGTTTCGTTCAACTAACCCCGCTCCTTCGTCTTGGTGAAGGCCACCTTGGGGAAGCGTTCGCCGACGTAGCCGGTCTCCCAGCTGGACTTGGCCAGGAAGACGGGGGCCTGGTCGATGTCGCGGGCCATCTGGGGGCGGTATTTGCCCATGAAGTCCTCCAGATCGGCGTCGGACGCGTCGGAGGTCGGGGCGATCCAGCGGGCCTCGGCATAGGGGCTGGGTTCGAAGACGACGTCCAGGCCGTATTCCTCGCCCAGCCGGTCGGCCATGACCTCGAACTGCAGCTGGCCCACGGCGCCGACGATGAAGTCCGCCCCGATCTCCGGGCGGAACAGCTGGGTCACGCCTTCCTCGGCCAGACCCTCCAGCGCCTTCTTCAGGTGTTTGGCCTTCAGCGGGTCCTTGACCCGGACCCGCTGCAGGATTTCAGGCGCGAAGTTC
The DNA here is from genome assembly GCF_009394735.1 of Brevundimonas sp. Bb-A. Classification (NCBI taxonomy): domain Bacteria; kingdom Pseudomonadati; phylum Pseudomonadota; class Alphaproteobacteria; order Caulobacterales; family Caulobacteraceae; genus Brevundimonas; species Brevundimonas sp. Bb-A. The sequence goes on from NZ_CP045456.1 coordinate 923,155, forward strand.
GGCAGGCCGGCGAAGCGCACCACCCCGCTCTCCGACAGGCTGTCGCCGACCCGCAGCACCCCGTGGTTCGGAATGCCGATCACGTCGCCGGCGAAGGCGTCGTCGGCCAGTTCCCGGTCACTGGCGAAGAACATGATCGGCGCATTGACCGACAGGGACTTGCCGGTGTTCTGGACCTTCAGCTTCATGCCGCGCTTGAAGGCGCCCGAGGCCATGCGGAACATGGCGATCCGGTCGCGATGGTTGGGGTCCATATTGGCCTGGACCTTGAAGACGAAGCCGGTGACTTCTTCGGCGCCGGGCTCCACCGTCGTCTCTACGGGCGCCGGGGCGTTGCGGGTCTCAGGCGGGGCTTCCTTCCGGGCCTTCATCACCTTGGGCGCCGGCGCCCAGTCGCCGATGGCCTTCAGCAGTTCGTCTATGCCGAAATGGCGCAGGGCCGAACCCCACAGGACCGGGGTCATATGGCCCTCCAGGAAGGCCTGACGGTCAAAGGCCGGATAGCCGCCTTCGACCAGCTCCACCGCCTCGCTCAGGGCCGCCTGCTCGCCCGCCTCGAAATACTGGGCCGCCTGGTCCAGGGGCAGGGCGGGGGGATGGTCGGGGTCCTCGGCGGCGCCGGCGGCCTTGCGGGCATAGGGCTGGAACCGGCCGGTCCCGACCTCGACCATGCCGCGCAGACGATTGCCGCTCTCGGCCGGCCACCAGATGGGCGCCGGGTCCAGTTGCAGCCGCGAGGCGATGTCGTCCAGCAGGGCCATCGGATCCTGGGCCTCGCGGTCCAGCTTGTTGATGAAGGTGATGATCGGAATGTCCCGAAGACGACAGACCTCGAACAGTTTCAGCGTCTGCGGCTCGATCCCCTTGGCGGCGTCCAGCACCATGATGGCGCAGTCGGCGGCGGTCAGGGTGCGATAGGTGTCTTCCGAGAAGTCCTCGTGCCCGGGCGTATCGAGCAGGTTGAACATCTTGCCGTCGTGCTCGAACGTCATGACCGAGGCACTGACGGAAATGCCGCGCTCCTTCTCGATCTTCATCCAGTCGGACCGGGTCCGCCGGTTCTCGCCCCGCGCCCGCACGGCGCCGGCCGCGCGAATGGCGCCCCCGGCCAGCAGGATATGCTCGGTCAAGGTCGTCTTGCCGGCGTCCGGGTGGGCGATGATGGCGAAGGTGCGCCGGCGCGCGGCTTCTTCAGGCAGGGTCAGTGAGGACATGGCGCGCGACTAGCGCGCCCGGCGCAGAAAGTCACTCGCCGGAGCGCTGCGCCTTTGCGCCACATCAAATAACCCCTCGCCATCAGGGGCTATTGGAGTCATGCTCGGCTTTGAGGAAGCGATCAGGCCGTCAGAGCCGGGCGTTCCTCTCCCGGAGCGATCCGGGTTCATAGGGAAAGGAAATGACGATGGCTGTGATCCATCCAGAAGACCGCGTTTCGGGCCTCGATCGCTCGTCCTACGAGCGCCCGCGCAAGATGCACCCGGCCATAGGGCTGGCGATGGGCTTCGGCTTCATCTTCGCCGTCGCCGCCGTCGTGCACATCCTGTTCACGGCGCTCTGACGCGGGTTTGAAGGCCGCCGCTTCAGGCGGCCAGACGGTTCCAGACGGCGCGATCGGCGGCGATCGCGTCGAGGCGACGGCCCTTGTCGTGCAGCTGTCCCATGACGGCGTCGGGCAGGGTGCAGAAGCGCGGCTCGACCAGATCGGGATTGCACCCGGCCTCGGGCGCGGCGAACAGGGCGGCGTTGACGTCCGGGCTGCGCTCGGCGATCAGCCAGGCCAGGCGGCGCGCCCGTGCGGGATCGTTGCGGTGCAGCAGCGGATCCTCGGCGAACAGCTCGCAACCCAGCTCCAGCACATAGTCGAAGCCCAGCTTCTCGAACCGGCGCGCGTCGGCGGGCGTGACCGGGCAGGCCTCGTCCAGGTCGAACACGACGTCGTTCAGAAGAAACAGCATGGGCGCGACGCCTTCGGCGATCCGGACGCGATGTCGTCCGTGATCCCCGTTTTAGCCGCCTTGGCTTGCAGTCCCGTTCACGGACGCGGTTAAGCCTTTGTGACCGGCGGGCTCAGCCCGCGTCCATCACCCCACGCCCATCACCCCGCACCCAGGGCGCCCACCGCCAGATTGACCGCCAGGGCTACGATCACGGTGTTGAAGACGAAGGCGGTCAGGCTGTGGACGCTGGACAGCCGACGGACCCCCCGGTCGCTGATCTGCACATCAGCCGTCTGGCAGGCTACGCCGATGATCAGGGCGAAATGCAGAAAATCCCAATAGTCGGGCTGGGTCTCGCCGGGAAACATCAGGCCGCCGCGGTCCCCGCCCTCGTGATCCCGCTGATAGAAGGCGTGGGCGTAGTGCAGGGCGAACATCAGATGGATGAAGGTCCAGGACAGGGCGACCGTCCCGAGGGCCAGCAGGCCGCCCGTCAGGGGAGAGCCGTGGCTGCGCGCCTCGCCGACCACCACGACGACGCTGGCCGCCGCCGCCAGAAGGCTGAGCGGCAGGACGGCCGCGCCGGTCTGATCCAGGGCGGCGGCGCGCCGGCGGATCGCATCGGCGTCCTGGGCCCGGGCCATCCGCGCCAGGGTGGCGGCGATGAAGACCGCGACCCCGGCGATCCAGCCATAGGCCGTCCGGGTCAAGGCGTCGTCGGCCACAGGGGTGAAGAGGGCGACGGCGATCACCACCCCCAGGCTGGCGAGGAGGACGCCGTAGAGGCGAAGGGGGCGAAACAGGCTCATGACCGCCGATCATGACGCCCGGCGCGCCCTCGGCAAGGGGCGACCGAGCCCCCGCGCGCCCCTAGACGAAAAGCGAAGGGGCTGACGCGACGTGACCCTTGCGAAGCCCGGCGTGGTCGGCTTACGTGATCACGCATTGTTACAGCCTGGCCGCCGCCGGAAAGGGTTCCGCATGACCGTTTATGAAGATCGCGCTGGATTGCAGGTCGCGGCCGAACTCGCGGCCCTGATCGAACAGGAGGTCCTGCCGGGCCTGGGTCTGGACCCGGCGGGCTTCTGGTCGGGAACGGCGGCCGTCTTCGCCCGGTTCGCCCCGGAAAACCGCGCCCTTCTGGCCCATCGCGACGCCCTTCAGGCCCGGATCGACGACTGGCACGACGGGCGTCGAGGCCGGCCCTATGACGTCGCCGCCTCCCAGACCTTCCTGCGCGAGATCGGCTATCTGGTTGAAGAGCCTGAGCCCTTCACCATCGGCACGACCGGGGTGGACGCCGAGATCGCCCGGATGGCGGGGCCGCAGCTGGTGGTCCCGATTCTAAACGCCCGTTTCCTGCTGAACGCGGCCAACGCCCGCTGGGGCAGTCTGTATGACGCCCTTTACGGGACGGACGCCCTGGGCGACCTGCCGAAAGGCGGCGGCTATGATCCCGAACGCGGCGCCCGGGTCGTGGCCCGCGCCAAGGCGTTTCTGGACGAGGCCGTCTCTCTGGCCCAAGGCTCATGGTCCGATCTGACCGACATCGACGCCGTCGTGCTGAAGGATGCAGCCCAGTTCGTGGGGCGGACGGAAGGCTCTCGCCTGTTCCGCCACAACGGGCTGCATATCGAGGTGATCGTCGATCGCGCCCATCCGGTCGGGCGCACCGATCCGGCCGGAATCGCCGATGTGGTGCTGGAATCGGCCCTGACCACCATCTGCGACCTGGAGGATTCGGTGGCCGCCGTCGATGCGGCGGACAAGGTCTGCGCCTATCGCAACTGGCTGGGTCTGATGAAGGGCGACCTGGTCGAGACCTTCGACAAGGGCGGCAAGACCCTGACCCGCCGCCTGAACCCGGACCGGGCCTTCATCGCGCCGGACGGTTCGACCCTGACGCTGAAGGGGCGTTCGCTGCTGTTCGTGCGCAACGTCGGCCATCTGATGACCACCCCCGCCGTCCGGCTGCCGGACGGGTCCGAGGCGCCGGAAGGGATTTTGGACGCCGTCGTGACCAGCCTGATCGCTCTGTACGACATCAAGGGGCTGGGCGGGCTGGGCAACAGCGCCACGGGCTCGGTCTATATCGTCAAGCCCAAGATGCACGGCCCGGACGAGTGCGGCTTCACCAACCGGCTGTTCGACGCGGTCGAGGATCTGCTGGCCCTGCCGCGCCACACGATCAAGGTCGGGGTCATGGACGAGGAGCGCCGCACCTCGGCCAATCTGGCCGCCTGCATCCATGCGGTGAGGGACCGGATCGTCTTCATCAACACCGGCTTCCTCGACCGCACCGGAGACGAGATCCACACCGCCATGCGGGCCGGCCCGGTAGTGCGAAAGGGCGACGTCAAGTCCAGCGCCTGGATCGCCGCCTATGAGGCGCGCAACGTCGCCATCGGCCTGAAATGCGGCCTGTCAGGCAAGGCCCAGATCGGCAAGGGCATGTGGGCCGCGCCCGACCGGATGGCCGACATGCTGGAGCAGAAGATCGCCCATCCGCGGACCGGCGCCAACACCGCCTGGACCCCGTCGCCGACCGCCGCCACCCTGCATGCGCTCCACTATCACGCGGTCGACGTCTTCGCCGTCCAGGCCGAGGTGGCGACGCGGCCGACGCCGGGGCTGGACGATCTGCTGACCCCGCCCCTGGCGAACGGCGTCAACTGGTCCGAGGACGAGGTGAAGGCCGAGCTGGACAATAACGCCCAGGGCATTCTCGGCTATGTCGTCCGCTGGATCGACCAGGGGGTCGGCTGCTCCAAGGTGCCCGACATCCACGACATCGGCCTGATGGAGGACCGCGCCACCCTGCGGATCAGCTCCCAGCATATCGCGAACTGGCTGTTGCACGGCGTCTGCACGGCCGAACAGGTGGACGCGGCCCTTCTGAGAATGGCCGCCAAGGTGGACGCCCAGAACGCCGGCGACCCGCTGTATCGTCCCATGGCGCCCGATCCGGACGCCAGCCCCGATACAAACCTGGCCTATCAGGCGGCCCGCGCCCTGGTGTTCCAAGGGGTGGAGCAGCCGAACGGCTATACCGAGCCCCTGCTTCACGCCTATCGACTTAAGGCGAAGGCCGCACACTGACGCCAATCAGCGTCCGTCGCCCTCGGGGTGAGCGCCGGGTGTCGGGACGGAAAAGCCTTCAGCCCCCCGTTCGCCCCGGTGGGAGGTCGGGCGCGCGCTCCAGCGGCCCGTCCTCGTCTTCGGCCAGCATCAGGTCCTCGGCGGCGTCATTGTTGGCGCCGGAGGTCTGACCCTGGGCCGGACCGGGCGGCGGGGCGGGGCGGTTCGTCGCCGACCACGCACGATCGCCGTAGCCGAACCGGCCCAGCGCCTCGTCGCCCTCCAGGCCGAAGGCGCTGCGAATCCGCAGGTCGGTCTGGGGGAAGGGGACTTCGATGCCGGCCCCGTCCAGGGCGTCGGCGATCAGCCAGGTATAGGCCGCGTGCATGGCCGCCGGTCGCTTGACCGCCTCGCGCGTCGGCCAGACCAGCAGTTCGAACTCCAGCCCCTTGTCGCCGAACCCCACCAGCCAGACCTGGCTCTTGCGCGCCTCGGTCTCGGGCAGGGTGAAGGGGCTGGACCGGGCGCAGGCCAGCACCGCCTCGCGCACCCTGCCCCGATCCGACCCATAGGCGACGGCGAAGGGGACATGGATCCGCCGAGTGTCGCCCTTCAGGGTCCAGTTGGTCACCGGCTGTTCGATCAGCCGCGAATTGGGCACCAGGACATTGACGTTGTCATTGGTCCTGACCCGCGTCGCGCGCGGCCCGATCTCCATGATGGCGCCGCGAATGCCGATGTCCTCGATCTCGATATAGTCGCCGACAGAGACCATCCGGTCGAAGATCAGGAACAGGCCCGAGACGAACTCCTTGACCACCCCTTGCAGGCCCAGACCCACGCCTATGCCCAGGGCGCCGGCGAAGACCGCCAGGGACGACAGGTTCAGCCCCGCCGTCGACAGGGCCGCCATGACGCCCAGTATGATCACCGCATAGCCGGACAGCCGCTCCAGCAGATACAGGGCCTGACGGCTGCGTTCGGCCCGTTCGCGCACGCGCCGCAGGGCGCGGGTGATCAGCCAGCTGACGCAGAAGGCGCCGATCAGGATCACGCCTGCGCCGACCAGACCGCCGACGGTCAGGCTGGCCCCGGCGATCCGCAGGACCGGCGACTGTTCGATCGCCTCCAGGTTCAGCTTCTCGATCGTAGAGACCATCCGCCTCAAGCGCGCGGCGAAAGGCCAAGGTTCCGCCCGCGATGACGCGCGTTTCCGTCAGTGACCCATGACGGCCTGGATTTCGCCGAACAGCCCGGCGGAGGTGAAGGGCTTGCCCAGGTGACGGTTCGCCCCGGCCTCCCGACAGGCGGCCACATGCTCCGCCTGGGTATTGGCCGTCAGCATGATGATGGGCGCCGGCGGCCGACCCGCGGCCTGTTCCTGGTCGCGAATGCGAGCGACCGCCGTGATTCCGTCCATCCGAGGCATCTGGATGTCCATCAGGATCAGGTCGAACCGTTCGCGCTCCACGGCCTCCACCGCCTCCACCCCGTCCTCCGCCATGACCACGTCGGCGACGCCGTCCAGCATCATCTCGACGATCCGCCGGTTGGTGGGGTGATCGTCGACGACCAGGACGTTCATTCGCCCTTCGGCCGCCGCAGCCCCCGGGTCGTCGCAGGCGGCGGCGAGGGGGATGTCCAGCCAGAAGACCGAGCCCCCGCCCTCGCGCGGTTCGCCGTCCACCTCGCCGCCCATAGCCCTTGCCTGCTCGCGCGCCAGAGCCAGACCCAGCCCCATGCCGCCGAAGCGCCGCGTCAGGGCGTCGTCGCTCTGATGGAAGGGGGTGAACAGGGCGTCCTTCTTTTCAGGCGCGAAGCCGACGCCCGTATCCAGACAGGCGAAACGGATCACGCCGTTCTCGCGGCCTTCGATCCTCAGGCGGATCTCGCCCCGGTCGGTGAACTTCAGTCCATTCTGCAACAGGGGCGTCAGGATGCGCCCCAGGGCCTCCGCGTCGCCCAACAGCCGGGCCGGGAGGTCGGGCGAAATCTCGAGATGCAGGGCCAGACCCTTGGCCTCCGCCGCCGCGCGGTGGGGCGCGACAAGCTGTTCGGCGAAGGCGGTCGGCTCGAACGGCCCGGCCTTGGGCGCGCTGGGCGCAGCGCCCATGCGCGACACGGCCATCAGATCCTCGAAACGGTGCTGAAGCGACGTCGCCGAGGCCCGAATCATTGCGGCGATCTCGCGGATGTCGACGGTGTCGGCGCGACTGTCCAGAAGGTCGGCGCCGGCGATCACCCCGTTCAGCGGCGTGCGGATCTCGTGGGTGATGTTCGATATGAAGGCGCTGCGGGCGTGATTGGCGCGTTCGGCCTGCTCCAGGGCGGATCGCAGGGCGTCTGCGTCTCGCTGTCTCTGGGTCACGTCTTCCGCCAGGCCGATCAGATGGCGCAGACCGTCGTCGTCATAGGTGGCGACCTTGGTCGCCTCCAGATAGCGGACGCCGCCGCGGCCGTGATCCTCATGCACGGCGGTCTCTCGGCCTCTGGTCATGGCGGCGGCCGTCCATTCGGCCAGGCTCGAAGGCAGGACCTCGGCGGGCTTCAGCCCCGCCAGGCCCCCCACCCGGTCGAACAGGGTCTCTGCGGCCCTGTTGGCCAGGATGAAGCGTCCGGTCCGGGCGTCCTTGACCGTCAGGGCCAGGGGCAGGACATCGATGACCGTATTCAGAAAGGCGCTCGATTCCGTCTCGGCCGTCACGTCCTCCGACTTGGCCAACAGCCGCACGATCCGGCCTTGATCGTCGCGGACCGCGCTGACCAGGGTGTTCAGATAGAGGCCCGCGCCGTCCTCAGCGCCTTCGGACCTGGAAAGCCGGGCGCGGAAGGAGAAGGCGCGACCGGCCCGCGCCTCCCTGACCGCAAGATCCACCGAGGCGCGGCAGGCGGACGGCCATATGTCGCGCCAATCCTGGGCGGGGTCGTTCGGAGCGGAAGTTCGAAGTCGCCGCGCCGCGCTGTTGACGTAGACTATTCGCCCCGAGGGGTTAAGCAGCCATACATTCGCTGGACAAGCTTCTGCGAGTTGGGCGTGAAAAGCATCGCCTTCGTAAGCCGTCTCGGCTTGAGGAGCGAACCTGTTCAACATTGAACTCCTAAACACTCAACACGATTCAGCTCCTCAGTATGCCGCACGGAGATGAAGTCGGAGTAAATCGGGCCGGTGAAATATTGCCCGCGCAAGTCTAGGTACATCTGCGTATGGCAAGCTTGGGCGGCATTTAACCATCCACGTCAATGATGCTTCCAGTTGTAGCGCCATAGCCGTGCGGGGGATGGATGAGACGAGTGTTGGTGGATGCGGCCCTGGTGGTTCGCAATGTCGCGGGTCTGCGCCAGTCCATTCTGGACGCCTTCGAAGAGGACGACGCCGTCACCCTGGACCTGGTCGAGGAGGCCGTCGATCTGTGCGGCGTCCAGCTGATCGAGGCGGCGCGCCGTCAGGCCCAGGCCGTCGGCAAGACCTTGAGCCTGGCGCATCCGGGCGAGGCGTTTCGCCCGGTGCTGGAAGCGGCGGGTTTTCTGACCGAGGCGTCCGAGGACGACCTGCGGTTCTGGTTTCATGAAGGATCGGTTCAATGACGGCTTCCATCCTGACCGTTGACGACTCGCCCAGCATCCGCATGGCCTTGAAGATCGCCCTGACCGGCGCCGGCTATTCGGTCGCCGAGGCCGGCGACGGCGCCGAGGGCATCGCCAAGGCCAAGGCCAGCGCCTTCGACCTGATCATCACCGATCTGAACATGCCGGTCATGGACGGCCTGACCATGATCGAAGAGATGCGCCGCATGCCCGAACAGATGGGCGTGCCGATCGTCTTCCTGACCACCGAGTCCGACGAGGGCATGAAGGCGCGGGCCAAGGCCGCGGGCGCCACGGGCTGGCTGACCAAACCGTTCGATCCCGACCAGCTGGTGCGGATCGCTAAGAAGGTGCTGGGCCGATGAACGAAGCCATCGCCATCTTCCAGGTTGAGGCGCGCGAGAACCTGGAACTGATCGAACAGGGCCTGCTGGACCTGCTGGATCGTCCCGAAGACCGGGATCTGGTCGACGCCGTCTTCCGCGGCCTGCACACGCTGAAGGGGTCGGGGGCCATGTTCGGCTTCGACGCCCTGGCCGGCTTCACCCACCATTGCGAAACCGCCTTCGACCGGGTCCGCAAGGGCGAGGTGGCGGCCACCACGGATCTGGTCTCTGCGGTTCTGGCCGCCCGCGACCACATGCGACAGCTGCTGGAGGATCCGTCGGGCGATCACGGCGCCGCAGGCGACGCCCTGCTGGCCGATCTGGAGCGCGCAGTGCGCGAGGCTGACGGCGCCGCCGCGCCGGAGACCCCGAAGGCCGGCGCGACGACCTGGCGCGTGAAGTTCGAACTGCCCGCCGACGCCTTCCGCAACGGCGCCAACCCCCTGGCCCTGCTGAACGAGCTGCGCGACCTGGGCGAGGCCCATGTGGTGGTCGATACCTCGCGGGTGCCGCCGCTCAGCCGGATGGAGCCGACCGACCTCCATCTGGGCTGGACCGTCACCCTGACGACCGAGCACGGCCGCTCGGCGATCGAGGACGTCTTCATCTTCGTCATGGACGAGATGACCCTGAGCATCGAAGCGGTGGACGCCGAAGCCGCCGCCCCGCAAGAGGCTCCCCAAGCCGCCCCCCAAGCCGCCCCCCAAGACGCCCCCCAAGACGCCCCGGTCCAGGCCGCCGCCGAGCCGGCTCAGGCTCCGGTTTCGGCGGCCAAGCCCGCCGCCGTCGCCCCTGCTGCGCCCGCCGCCGAACCGGCTGAAGCAGGCGGCGCCAAGGCCGCCAAGGCTGCTGAGAGCGTGCGCGTTCCGGCCGACCGCCTGGATGAGCTGATGGACCGGGTCGGCGAACTGGTCATCGCCCAGTCCCGCCTGAGCCAGATCGCCGCCGGCGGGACCGACGTGGCCCTGCGCGCCGTGTCGGAAGAAATCGAGCGCCTGTCCGGCGAACTGCGCGACACCATGATGGTGCTGCGGATGGTGCCCGTCTCGACCCTGTTCGGCCGTTTCCGCCGCCTGGTCCACGACCTGGCGCGCGAGACGGGCAAGGCGATCGAACTGTCGACCGACGGCGAGAGCACCGAGATCGACAAGACCGTCATCGAGCGTCTGGCCGACCCCCTGGTCCACCTGATCCGCAACGCCGCCGACCACGGTCTGGAAACGGCCGAGGACCGGGCCGCCGCCGGCAAGCCGGCTACGGGCCGCATCCGCCTGTCGGCCCATCAGTCGGGCGGCGAAGTGGTCATCACCATCCGCGACGACGGCCGGGGCATCGACCGCGACCGCGTCCGCGCCAAGGCCGAGAGCCAGGGGCTGATCGAGCCCGGCGCGGCGATCAGCGACCATGACCTGCTGCAGATGATCTTCCATCCCGGCTTCTCGACGGCGGCGGCGGTCACCAACCTGTCGGGCCGCGGCGTCGGCATGGATGTGGTCAAACGCACCATTGAGGGCCTGCGCGGCTCCATCGACATCGCCAGCCGGCCCGGAGAGGGGTCGGAGGTGTCGCTGCGCATCCCCCTGACCCTGGCCATCATCGACGGCCTTCTGGTTCGCGTCGGCCACGGCCGCTACGTCATTCCGCTGGACGCGGTCGAGGAGTGTCTGGAGCTGTCGCTGGACGAGGATCTGCGTTCGCGCGGCCGCAGCTTCATCTCCCTGCGCAACAGCCTGGTGCCCTTCCTGCGCCTGCGCGAGATGTTCGACACCGGCACCCCGCCCGAACTGCATCAGAAGGTGGTGGTCGTCTCGACCGGCGCCGAGCGGATCGGCCTGGTCGTCGATCAGATCATCGGCGACCACCAGACGGTGATCAAGTCGATGTCCAAGCTTCATTCCGGCCTGCCGACCTTCTCGGGGGCCACCATCCTGGGCGACGGCGGCGTCGCCCTGATCCTGGACGTGGGCCACCTGGTCGCCAAGGGCCAGCAGCAGGAGGCGCAGATGCGTGAGGCGGTATGAGCGAGACGGCTGAAACCACCGGCTGGACCGGCGCGGAGCAGATGGAGGTCCTGACCTTCGAGCTGAACGGCGAACTGTTCGCCCTGGAGGCCGTCGCGGTGCAGGAGATCATGGACCTGGCGCCCGAGACGGTGGTGCCAGGGGCCGGCGCCTTCGCCGGCGCCGTGATCAACTTCCGCGGCAAGGTCATCCCCTTGTCGGATCTGCGCGTCGCCTTCGCCATGGAGCGGGGCGAGCCCACCATCGACAGCCGCATCGTGGTCATCGAGATCGATCTGGACGGAGAGCCGACCCTGGTCGGCCTGCGCACCGACAAGGTCCATGAGGTCACCACCCTGGCCCGCGCCGACGCCGAGGCCCCGCCCAGCGTCGGCATGCGCTGGCGGCCCGAGTTCATCCAATGCCTGGTCAAGCGCGACGGCGAATTCATCGTCGTTCCCGCCCTCCAGACCCTCTTCAACCAACAGCACGACGCCCGCTCGCCGGTCGCGTCCGCCACGCGTCACTGACCGGCTCTTCGGGGAGAACAGCCATGCGTTTCACGATTAAGGCCAAGCTGGCCGCCGGCTTCGGGATGATGATCGTCCTGCTGATCGGGATTGCGTTCCTCGGGATTCACAGCCTGGGCAGCTTCAACAAGGCCATGGACGACGTCATGTCGGGCCCGGCCAAGCGACTGGAGAATTCGCAGACGGCGAACATCCGCCTGCTGGAGTCGATCCGGGCTGAAAAGAACCTGATCCTCTCGACCACGCCGGAGGAAATGCGTCGTCACATCGAAACGGGTGAGACGGCCCGCGAGGAGATGGCTGAACTTCTGAAAGCCGGCGAGGAGAAGGCGTCCGAGGTCAACAAGCCTGACTGGCAGCGGCTGGAGGCCCTGCTGGCTCAGATGACGACGATGGAGGGCCGCATGGCCGACCTGGTGCGCTCGGGCCAGCACGCCCAGGCCATCGCTCTGTCGACCGGCGAATCGCGCGAGATCGCGGTCGAGATGTCGGAGATCTTCGCCAAGATCGTCGAGCGCAACCAGGCCGCCATGGTGAAGGCCGATCAGGACACGTCCAAACAGTACGCCGACACCCGCAACCTGGTCATCGGTCTGACGATCGCGGCCCTGGCCATCGCCGTCGCCTTCGCCCTGTGGATCGCCTTGGGCATCAGCGCCGGCCTCAGCCGTCTGATGACGGTCGCCGACGCCGTCGCCATCGGCGATCTGGACCAGCGGATCGAGATCAAGTCGAACGACGAGATCAAGGACCTGGTCGGGGTGTTCAACACCATGACCGACAATCTGAAGGCCACGGCCGCCATGGCCGATCAGATCGCCATGGGCGACCTGAGCGTCGAGCCCAAGCCCCTGTCGGACAAGGACACCCTGGGTCTCTCGCTGCAAGGCATGACCCGGAACCTGCGCGCCACGGCCGCCATGGCCGATCAGATCGCCGTGGGCGACCTGAGCGTCGAGCCCAAGCCCCTGTCGGACAAGGACATCCTGGGCCAGGCCCTGCAACGGATGACGCTGAACCTGCGCACGACGGCGGCGATCGCCGACGAGATCGCCCAGGGCGACCTGACGGTTCAGCCCAAGCCGCTGTCGGACAAGGACACCCTGGGCCTGTCGCTGCAGTCGATGGTGGAGCGTCTGCGCGGCGTGGTCGCCGACGCCCTGTCGGCCGCCGACAACGTCTCCTCGGGCAGCCAGGAGCTGTCGGCCACCTCCGAACAGATGAGCCAGGGCGCCACCGAACAGGCCGCCGCCGCCGAACAGGCCTCGGCCTCGATGGAGGAGATGGCCGCCAACATCAAACAGAACGCCGACAACGCCGCCCAGACCGAGAAGATCTCGCGTCAGTCGTCGAGGGACGCTGAGGCCAGCGGCGAGGCGGTCAACCGCGCCGTGGACGCCATGCGCACCATCGCCGACAAGATCGGCATCGTGCAGGAGATCGCGCGTCAGACCGATCTGCTGGCCCTGAACGCGGCGGTCGAGGCCGCCGCGCCGGGGAACACGGCAAGGGCTTCGCCGTCGTCGCCTCCGAGGTCCGCAAACTGGCCGAACGCAGCCAGACGGCCGCCGCCGAGATCAGCGCGGTCTCGGGCGACACGGTCAAGGCCGCCCAGGAAGCGGGCGAGATGCTGCAACGTCTGGTGCCGGACATCCGCAAGACCGCCGAACTGGTCTCGGAAATCTCCGCCGCCTGCCGCGAACAGGACGTCGGCGCCAGCCAGATCAACGAGGCCATCCAGCAGCTGGACAAGGTGACGCAACAGAACGCGGGCGCCTCGGAAGAGATGTCGGCCACCTCGGAAGAACTGGCGGCCCAGGCCGAAGAGCTTCAGACCTCGATCGCCTTCTTCCGCACCGACTCGGCCGGCGGTCGCGGCGGACGGGCTCCGGCCCGCGCCCCCCGCACCTCGACCTTCAAGGCGCCCGCCAAGTCCGCCGCCCGTCCGGTCGGCAAGTCGGCGTCCCCTGCGAAATCCCCGGTCCACGCCCAGCAGGCCCGGGCCCAGGGCTTCGCCCTGGACCTGACCAGCGGCGGCGCCGACGCCGAGGACATGGACTTCCGGGAAAGCGCCTGATGTCCGGAATCTCCGTCCTCCAACATCGCCGACCCAGTACCGTCCTCAGTAACCCGCGTCCGCCATTCGCCGACCTGACTTCAGAAAAGGGGCTCTGAAATGCGCCTAACGATTAAAGCAAAACTGGCCGGCGCCTTCGCCGCCGTCCTGGCGATCGCCATGGTTCTGGGCGTCGTCGGCGTCATAAAGATGAGCGCGGTCAACGATCAGTCGACCGTCATCACCGAAAACTGGATGCCGAGCATCGACGCCATCCACAGCCTCAATACGGCGACCTCGGACCTGCGGGCCCAGCAGTACGCCCACATCACCTCGACCGATCCGGCGCGCATGGCCGAGGTCGAAAAGGACATCGCCGCCACGCTCGACACGATCAAGAGCGAACGGACGAAGTATGAGGCCCTCATCTCCTCGGACGACGAGCGGGCGCTCTACAATCAGTTCGCCGGCAAGTTCGAAAACTATCTGCGGGACGGCGAGCGGATGCTGACCTTCTCGCGCGTCAATCAGAACGAGGCCGCCGCCGAGGCCATGCGCGCCAGCAAGCCGCTGTATGACGACCTGTCGGCCGACCTGCTGAAGCTCGTGAACCTGAACGTCGACGGCGGCAAGGCCGCCAGCGTCGAAGGCGACAAGGTCTTCGCCGAAGCCCGGACGATGTTCATCGCCCTGGTGGTCGCCGGACTGGTGATCGGCGTGGTCGCCGCCCTGTGGATTTCGCGCACCGTCACCCTGGGCCTGCGCAAGGTCTCCACAGCCATCGAGGCGGTCGCCATCGGCGACCTGGATCAGGACATCAAGGTCACGACCAATGACGAGATCAAGGATCTGGTCGATACGGTCGATCGCATGACGGCCAATCTGCGCGCCACCGCCGCCATGGCCGACGAGATCGCTCAGGGCGACCTGACGGTCCAGCCCAAGCCCCTGTCGGACAAGGACACCCTGGGCCTGTCGCTGCAGTCGATGGTGGAACGCCTGCGCGGCGTGGTCGCCGACGCCCTGTCGGCCGCCGACAACGTCTCCTCGGGCAGCCAGGAGCTGTCGGCCACCTCCGAACAGATGAGCCAGGGCGCCACCGAACAGGCCGCCGCCGCCGAACAGGCCTCGGCCTCGATGGAGGAGATGGCCGCCAACATCAAGCAAAACGCCGACAACGCCGCCCAGACCGAAAAGATCTCGCGCCAGTCGGCCAAGGACGCCGAACTGAGCGGCGAGGCCGTGACCCGCGCGGTGGACGCCATGCGCACCATCGCCGACAAGATCGGCATCGTGCAGGAGATCGCGCGTCAGACCGATCTGCTGGCCCTGAACGCGGCGGTCGAGGCCGCCCGCGCCGGGGAACACGGCAAGGGCTTCGCGGTCGTGGCTTCGGAAGTGCGCAAACTGGCCGAACGCAGCCAGACGGCCGCCGCCGAGATCAGCGCGGTCTCGGGCGACACGGTCAAGGCGGCTCAAGAGGCCGGCGACATGCTGCAGCGCCTGGTGCCGGACATCCGCAAGACCGCCGAACTGGTCTCGGAAATCTCCGCCGCCTGCCGTGAGCAGGACGTCGGCGCCAACCAGATCAACGAGGCCATTCAGCAGCTCGACAAGGTGACGCAACAGAATGCGGGCGCCTCGGAAGAGATGTCGGCGACCTCGGAAGAACTGGCGGCCCAGGCCGAAGAGCTTCAGGCCTCCATCGCCTTCTTCCGCACCGACTCGGCCGGCGGCCGCAGCGGACGGGCTCCGGCCCGAGCTCCCGCCCGCGCCTCGACCTTCAAGTCGCCGCCCAAGCCCGCCGCCCGTCCAGTCGCCAAATCGGCGGCCCCGTCTTCGGCCAAGTCTCCGGTCCACGCCCAGCAGGCCCGGGCCCAGGGCTTCGCCCTGGACCTGACCAGCGGCGGCGCCGACGCTGAGGACATGGATTTCCGGGAGAGCGCCTGATGTCCGGCCCCGTGGAAAAAGCGGGTGCGGCTGAGGGCCAGTACGTCACCTTCGGCCTGGGCGATGAAATCTTCGCCGCCCCGGTCGGCCTGGTGCGGGAGATCCTGACCTATCAGCCCCCGTCGCGCATCCCCAACAGCCCCGCCTATCTGATGGGTCTGACGGATGTGCGCGGCCAGGGCGTGCCCACGGCGGATCTGCGGATCCGCCTGGGGATGGCGCCGGTCGAACCGACCCTGAACACCCGGATCCTGGTCCTGGACATTCCGCTGGAGGACCGGACCCTGAGCCTGGGTCTGGTCGCCGACCGGGTGTTCGAGGTGACCAGCTTCGCCGCCGACCAGATCGAGCCCTCGCCCGACATCGGCGTCAAATGGCGCTCGGACTATATCTCCGGCGTGGTGCGGCGCGACGACGGCTTCGTCGTCCTGATCGACCTGCCTCGCCTCCTGTCCACCACTGGCGATGCGGCCGATCTCGCCGCCTTCGCCCCTGTCGAACGCGCCGCCTGAGGGCGGCGCGAACGGCCCATAAAAAAGAAGAGAGAAACGCCTTGTCCCAAGCGGCGCTAGAACGGTCCGCCCCCACGCTTGATCAGATCAGCGCCCGCAACTTCGAACGGTTGGCGCGCTACATCTATGACTACAGCGGCATCAAGATGCCCTCGTCCAAGCGCACCATGCTGGAGGGACGGCTGCGTCGCCGGCTGCGCGTCACCGGCCATGAGACCTTCGACCGCTATTGCGACTATCTGTTCAAGGACGGCGGGCTGGAGACCGAGTCCGTCTTCCTGATCGACGCGGTCACGACCAACAAGACCGACTTCTTCCGCGAGCCGCGCCATTTCGACTATATGGCCAGCCACGTCCTGCCCGAGTTCAAGGCCGCCGGGCAGCGTCGCATCCGCGCCTGGAGCGCGGCCTGTTCCACGGGCGCCGAGCCCTATACGATGGCCATGGTCCTGCAGAAGTTCGCCGACGAAGAGGGCGGGCCGGACTATCAGATCCTGGGCACCGATCTGTCGACCGAGGTGCTGGAGACGGCCCTGCGCGGCGTCTATCCCGACGAAATGCTGACGCCCGTGCCGGCGGACATGAAGCGCTGGGTGATGAGGGCGCGCGACGCCAGCCGCCGCGAAAGCCGCATTCATCCGTCCCTGCGGTCCAAGCTGTCGCTGGCGCGGCTGAACCTGATGGACGAGGCCTATTCGGTCGGCGATCCGTTCGACATGATCATGTGCCGCAACGTCATGATCTATTTCGACAAACAGACCCAGGCCAAGGTTCTGAACCGTCTGTGCGCCCGTCTGCGGCCCGGCGGCTATCTGTTCATCGGCCATTCGGAAAGCATCACCGGCATCGAACTGCCGCTGGTCACCGTCGCCAACACCATCTTCCGGAAGACCTGACCTCATGCCCAAGGTTCGTGTTCTGGTGATCGACGATTCCGCCAGCGTGCGCCAGACCCTGGTGGACGTGCTGTCGGCGGATCCGCAGATCGAAGTCATGGGGGTGGCGTCCGATCCCTTCGTCGCCGCCCGCCGCATCGCCGAGGACGTGCCCGACGTCATCACCCTGGATGTGGAAATGCCGCGCATGGACGGCATCACCTTCCTTCGGAAACTGATGTCTCAGCGCCCGATCCCGGTGGTCATGTGCTCCTCCCTGACCGAGGCGGGCTCCGAGACCCTGATGCAGGCGCTCGAAGCCGGCGCCGTCGACATCATCCTGAAGCCGCGGATCGGGGCGGCGGACCATCTGGCCGAGAGCGGCGACCGCATCCGCGACGTGGTCAAGGCCGCCGCCCGCGCCCGCGTCGGCGCCCGCCGCCCGACCGCCCGGACGCTGGATCCCGGCACCAAGCTGACGGCCGACGCCATGCTGCCGCCGCCCAGCGGCGCGGCCATGGCCCGCACCACCGAAATGGTCGCCTGTCTGGGCGCCTCGACCGGCGGCACCGAAGCCCTCCGCGAAGTCCTGCAGGCCCTGCCGGCCAATGCGCCGGGGATCGTCATCGTCCAGCATATGCCGGCCGGCTTCACCGCCGCCTTCTCCAAACGGCTGAACAGCCTGTGCGAGGTCGAGGTCAAGGAGGCCCAGCACGGCGATCCCGTCCTGCGCGGCCACGTCCTGATCGCGCCGGGCGACAAACACATGCTGCTGGAACGCCAGGGCGCCCGCTATCAGGTGGCGATCAAGGACGGTCCGCCCGTCTCGCGGCACCGGCCCTCGGTGGACGTCCTGTTCCGCTCGGCCGCCCGCGCGGCCGGCCGCAACGCCATGGGGGTCATCATGACCGGCATGGGCGACGACGGGGCGCGCGGCCTGCTGGAGATGAAGGAGGCCGGCGCCGTGACCGTGGCCCAGGACGAGGCCAGCTCGATCGTCTTCGGCATGCCCAAGGAGGCCATCGCCCGGGGCGCCGCCCAAAAGATCATGGCGCTGGAACATATCGCGCGCGAAATCATGGCGGTCGATCGGTCGCGCTGAACCAGGCCTGGTCTTCGGCCTGTTCGACAGTTGACGCCGCGCCGACGGAGACGTCGGCGCGGCGTTCTCATTTCAGGGCTGCGTGATCTTCAGAACAGCAGGTCGGCGAACTCGTCCGCCTCGGCCGGCGCCGCTTCGACGGCCGCCGTCTCGGCCTGAGCCTCTTCGCCTTCCGGCGCAGCGTCCTTGGGAACGGCGTATTCGGCATGGATCAGCCGTTCGCGCGCCATCGTATAGCAGCGCCCGATCTCGTTCATCGCCTCGTCCAGGGCGGCCTCGATCTGGGACAGGTCGTCCACCTCGGGCCCTGCGGCCTCGACCAGGGCGGCGGCGGCGGCGTGAAGGGCGTCGCCCATGTCGGCCTTCAGCCCCAGCTGTTCGGCGGCGACGGTCAGGGACCGCGCCGTGGCGGCGCCCTGGTCGCTGAGGCCGCTCAGGTCGTGCTCGACCACGTCGGCGGCCTGGCGCAGACGGCTGCGCACCCCGTTCAGACGACCGGCGTCCACCCGCCCGTCCTGATCGCCGCCCGCCGGCCTGTCATTGGCGACGCCCGCCAGTGCGTTCAGGGAGCTGAGCGTCAGATCGGCCTCTTCCTCCAGCTGGCCGGCGTGGCTGCTCAGCTCGATGGCGATCACGCTCAAAGGCTTGCCGATGTCGCCCAGGCGGTTGGAGCGCAGGCTGCTGTTGATGGCCATCTGCTGGATGTCGCGCTTGACGCCCTGGATGGCGCCGACCCGGCGCGACAGGGCCTCGACCGCCGAGACGGTTTCGTTGCTGATCCTGTGGGCGTTGGCCATGGCCGCAGTCACGTCGCCGACGAGAAGGCCCGCGTGTCCCAGGCTCTCTTCCAGTTCGCGCAATCCGCCCTTGCCGCCCCGGCCGCCCAGGGCGTTGACCGCCAGGATCTGGGCCGTGTCCGCCGCCATGCCGTTCAGGCTCTGGGTCACCTTGACCGCTTCCGCCTCGAAATCGGCCGCGATATCGGACATCTGGGCAGCCAGCATGTGCAGCAGCCGACGTTCGGCCCGGTCGCGCGCCTCCTCGGCCAAGTCCGACTGGGCCGCCAGGCGGCTGGCGACGCGCAGGCCCAGCTGGACGTGTTCGATGCGCTGACGGGTGATGTCGCCGATCTGAAGCGCCATCAGGGCCTTGCTGACCTTGGTCTGGATGTCGCGGGCGATGGCCGCGATCGAACGGGCGACGTCGGCGATCTGGGTATGCTGTTCCTGAATGGCGCGGGCGTCGACCGCCAGCCGGTCCGGCACGGCGGGGATCAGGGCGGCGTATTTGCCGCTCAGAGTCTGTTCGAACTCAAGGGCCTGTTGCAGGCGGGTCGACAGATCCGTCAGCTGATCGGCCAGTTCGTCCAACTGGCCGACGCCCAGGTCCAGCTGGCTGCACATGCGCTCGGCGAAGCCGGCGAACTCGTCCGACGCGCGGATGGTGGACCCGGCCGTTATCTTGACGTTCAGCGCAAAGGCCCGGAGGTAGCGCAGCGTTGTGCGCATCGACTCGATATTGGCCTGAAGCTGGGCGCCGGCGACCTTGATGTTGGCGAAATAGGCGATCCGGTCCTGCTGGGCCTCCGGCAGGGCGTTCAGTCCCTCGGCCGTGGACAACAGGTCCTGGGTCGTGTCCGACACGGATTTGGCGTCCAGGGTGACCTCAAGCCGATCCAGGGATTCGATCAGTCGTCCCACCATTTCCAACGACCCCGCCAGCCGGCCCCCGGCGTCGGAGAAACGGCTTTCGATCAGCGCACGCGCTGTTTCGAGCTGGTCGATGATGGCTGTCGGCTGGACGGGGAGACCGGCCGTGACGGCGAAATCATGATGCTGGATGTTCACTAACCGTCTCGTTCTGAGCGTCGTTCGGTGAAACATAGGCCGCAACTTACCAACTGAGGGTAAACGCCTTTGCGGCGGCGGGCGGAGTCGATCAGGGTCCGGAAAATTAAAAGGGGCCGGCTGCGTCGCAGCCGGCCCCTTGGAAACTGGTGGAGCTTAGCGGAGTCGAACCGCTGACCTCTTGCATGCCATGCAAGCGCTCTACCAACTGAGCTAAAGCCCCGGACCTTGCGGTCTGGTTCGCCCGGTTCATCTTGCGATGGCCCCCGGCGAGGCGGCGGAACCTATGTCAGAGCTTTTTTAGGATCAAGCCCGTTTCGACATTTATTTTCACATCGGTTCCAGGTGTGAAAAAGGGCAGAGATTTCAAACCGCAAGGGTCCGAAAGCCTGTCCGCCCGCCGCGTCTCCCTAAAGGGAAATACGGCGGGCGCAACAAAAAAGATCAGTCGTCGTCGTCGCGCGACGGCTTGGCGATTTCGTCGTCCAGGTCGTCGTCGTCTTCGTCCTCGATGAAGGGCACCGAGTCGTCGTCATCGTCGCCCAGGTCGTCATCGTCGCCGTCGGTCGAACCCATGCCCGGCTCGTCTGCGGCGTCGGCGGGGGAATCGTCGTCGTCGTCAGGCGTCAGGATCGGCTCGTGGCCTTCCTCGTCGATTTCCGGGGCGCGGATCTCTTCGTCCTCGTCCTCTTCGCCGTCGGCCGCCTTGTCCTTGACCTGATCTTCGGCGTCCTCGTCGTCGGTCGGATAGCCGGGACGGGCGCGGCGGCTGCGCAGCTTCAGGGCTTCTTCGGGATCGAAGTCCGTGCCGCATTTGGGGCAGTGGGCGGGGCGGCGGTTCAGGTCGTAGAACTTAGCCTGGCAGTTCGGGCAAACCTGTTTGGCGCCCAGTTCGGGATTGGCCACGTTTGGAACCTTCAACGGGTTGAATTCGGGGCGGTCCCTTGCCACCCCTCGGAGCCGCTGTCAAAAGCTGTCTTTCGCGCCGCCCGCGCGGCCCTTTCGACAAGCCAGCCTGAAGCGGGTGAAAATGCCGTCCCAACTGACCGCCAGCCGTTCGAACGCCCTCGCCGGAACGGTGCGGGCGCCGGGCGACAAGTCCATGTCCCACCGTTCGATGATCCTGGGCGGCATGGCCTCGGGCGTGACCGAGGTCGAGGGCCTTTTGGAGGGCGACGACGTCCTGGCCACCGCCCGGGCGGTCCAGGCCTTCGGCGCCGAGGTCGAACGGATCGGCGAGGGGCGCTGGCGGATCGAAGGGGCGGGGGGCTTCAAGACGCCCGCCTCGGTGATCGACTGCGGCAACGCCGGCACCGGTGTTCGCCTGCTGATGGGGGCGGCGGCGGGCTATCCGCTGACGGCGACCTTCGACGGCGACGCCTCCCTGAGAAGGCGGCCGATGAAGCGCGTCACCGGCCCGCTGGCCGACATGGGCGCCCGGTTCGACTGGCGGGCCGCCGAGGATCGGCTGCCGGTCGCCCTGACCGGCGGGACGCTGACGGCGATCGACTATGTGCAGACCGTGGCCTCGGCCCAGATCAAGTCGGCCATACTGCTGGCCGGACTGAACGCCCAGGGCGTCACCTCGGTGACCGAGCCGGAAAAGAGCCGCGACCACACCGAGCGGATGCTGCGCGCCTTCGGCGCCGAGGTAGGTGTCGAAGAGATGGGCCAGGGCTGGGTCGTCTCTTTGAAGGGGGGACAACCCCTGACCGGAACCTTCGTCGCCGTGCCGGGCGATCCGTCGTCCGCCGCCTTCCCCCTGGCCGCCGGCCTGATCGTTCCGGGTTCGGCGGTGACGGTCGAGGGGGTCATGCTGAATCCCCTCCGCACCGGCCTGTTCGCTGCCTGGCGCGACATGGGCGCCGACCTGACGATATCGAACCGGCGCGAGGCCGGCGGGGAAGCGGTCGGCGACGTCACCGCCCGGCATTCGGCGCTCAAGGGCGTGGTCGTGCCCGAAGACCGCGCCGCCTCCATGATCGACGAATATCCGATCCTGGCCGCCACGGCCGCCTTTGCGGAAGGCGTCACCGTGATGCGCGGGGTGGGCGAAATGCGGGTCAAGGAAAGCGACCGGATCTCGCTGATGGTCGAGGGCCTGCGCGCCTGCGGCGTCCAGGTGGAGGAGGAGCCGGAGGGCTTCATCGTCACGGGCGCTCCGTCGGTCCCGGGCGGCGCGACCGTGCACACCGCCCACGACCACCGCATCGCCATGAGCCATCTGGTCCTGGGCCTGGCCGCCGACCAGCCGGTGTCGGTCGACGAACCGGGCATGATCGCCACCAGCTTCCCGGGCTTTGTCGAGATGATGAACGGGCTGGGCGGGCGGATCGCTTGACGAAATGTCGCCTATAGACGACAATGTGGCGACAAGATTGACGTTCACGCCGGTGTTTGATCGATGGCTGCTGAGGCTGCGAGATCAAAGGGCCGTCGCTCGGATCACGACCCGTCTACAACGTCTTTCCCGCGGTCAGTGGGGCGATGTAAAGCCTGTCGGCGAGGGCGTCAGCGAACTGAGGATCGCCTACGGACCCGGCTATCGTCTGTATGCGATGAAGAAGAACGAGGCCTGGGTCATTCTGCTGGCGGGAGGCGACAAGTCGAGCCAGGACCGCGACATCGCCGAGGCGAAACGGCTGGCTGAGGAGTATCGAAATGACTGAGCCCCTGATCGAATTCGATCCCGCCCGTTATTTGAACACGCCTGAGGCGGTGGAAGAGTATCTGGTCTCCTCGTTCGAAGAAGCCGCCGAACTCGGCGACCCGCGCATCATCACCAACGCCCTGGGGGTCGTGGCTCGGGCCAAGGGCATGACCCAGATGGCGCGCGACGCCGAACTGTCGCGCACCGCCCTCTATCGCGCCCTCAGCGAAGAAGGACGGCCCGAGCTTTCGACCATCTTCAAGGTGATGCAGGCCCTGGGTCTTCGCCTCGCCCCGGTTCGCGTGGACTCCGCCGCCTGATGTCCCTGATCATCGCCGTCGACGGCCCGGCCGCCTCGGGCAAGGGCACCATCGCCGCGCGTCTGGCGCGGACCTATGGCCTGCCGCATCTGGACACGGGCCTGCTGTACCGCGCCGTGGGCGTGAAACTGCTGGAGGCCGGCCGGTCTCTCGATGACGAGGCGGCCGCGACCGAGGCTGCGCGGTCCCTGGATGTCGCCGGCCTGTCCGACGATCCCCGCCTGACGACCGGCGAGGCGGGCGAGGCGGCCAGCCGCGTGGCGGGCCATCCCGGCGTCCGCGCCGCCCTGTTGGATCTGCAGCAGGCCTTTGCGGCCCAGGCGGGCGGGGCGGTTCTGGACGGGCGCGACATCGGCACGGTCATCGCGCCCGACGCCCCCGCCAAACTGTTCGTCACCGCGACGCCGCAGGTGCGCGCCACGCGCCGCTGGAAACAGTTGACGGCGCGCGGCTTCGACATCGGCTTCGAAGAGATGCTGGCCGATATCCAGCGTCGGGACGCGCGCGACGCCGGCCGGGGCGCGGCCCCCATGGTCCAGGCCGAAGACGCGGTCTTGCTGGACACGACCGATATGGATATAGAGGCCGCCTTCGATGCGGCCCGCCGTATCGTCGAGACGGCGCGCGCGAAACACGGTCTCTGACCGGTTTTGCAAATCCAACGCTTCGTCCTCGGCTTCCGCGGGCGTTCTGACCGATCCGGCCTCGCATCCTGACGACCTGCCTATCCTTTTTGACGTCCACCTCGCGCGGGGCCGTTCGGCCGCGCGCCACAGCCCCTACGGAACGCTTTTCAGCTCCATGACTGACACCCTCACCCCCACCCGCGACGATTTCGCCGCCCTGCTCGACGAACAACTGTCGGGCCGCGACTTCGGCGAAGGCCAGGTCGTTCACGGCCGCGTCGTCGGCATCGAAAAAGACATCGTCATCATCGACGTCGGTCTGAAGACCGAAGGCCGCATCGCCATGCGCGAATTCGGCCAGGGCGAAGACGGCGCCCTGCCCAAGGTCGGCGACAATGTCGAAGTCTATCTGGAGCGCGTCGAAAACGCCCTGGGCGAGGCGGTCATCAGCCGCGACAAGGCCCGCCGCGAAGAAGCCTGGACCCGTCTGGAAGCCGTGTTCGCCGAAGGTCATCCGGTCAACGGCGCCATCGTCGGCCGCGTCAAGGGCGGCTTCACCGTCGACCTGGGCGGCGCCTCGGCCTTCCTGCCGGGCTCGCAGGTCGACATCCGTCCGGTCCGCGACGTCGGCCCGCTGATGGGCAAGGAACAGCCGTTCCAGATCCTGAAGATGGACCGCCCGCGCGGCAATATCGTCGTCTCGCGTCGCGCCATCCTGGAAGAGGCCCGCGCCGAACAGCGCACCGAGCTGGTCGGCCAGCTGCAAGAGGGCGAAGTCCGCGACGGCGTCGTCAAGAACATCACCGACTACGGCGCCTTCGTGGACCTGGGCGGCATCGACGGCCTGCTGCACGTCACCGACATGTCGTGGAAGCGCGTCTCGCACCCGTCGCAGGTTCTCGCCGTCGGCGACACCGTCAAGGTCCAGATCGTCAAGATCAACCCGGACACCCAACGTATCTCGCTGGGCATGAAGCAGCTGCAGTCGGACCCCTGGGACGGCGTGGAAGCCAAATATCCGGTCGGCGCCAAATACACGGGCCGCATCACCAACATCACCGACTACGGCGCCTTCGTGGAGCTGGAAGCCGGGGTCGAGGGCCTGGTGCACGTCTCGGAAATGTCCTGGACCAAGAAGAACGTCCATCCGGGCAAGATCGTCTCCACCTCTCAGGAAGTGGACGTGGTCGTCCTGGACGTCGACGCCTCCAAGCGCCGCATCTCGCTGGGCCTGAAGCAGGCCCAGGACAATCCTTGGGACGCCTTCGTCGCCGCTCACCCGATCGGTTCGACCGTCGAGGGCGAGGTCAAGAACGCCACCGAATTCGGCCTGTTCATCGGCCTGGACAACGACATCGACGGCATGGTCCACCTGTCCGACCTCGACTGGTCGGTCTCGGGTGAAGAAGCCATCCAGCGTTACCGCAAGGGCGAGATGGTCAAGGCCAAGGTCCTGGACGTCGACGTCGAGAAGGAACGCGTCTCGCTGGGCATCAAGCAGCTCGGCGGCGATCCGATCGGCGAGGGCGATGCGTACCGTCGCGGCCAGCAGATCACCGTCACCGTGACGGCGATCGAGTCGGGCGGCATCGAGGTCAAGTTCGGTGAAGACGACGCCCCGGTCACCGCCTTCATCCGCAAGTCGGACCTGTCGCGCGACCGCAACGAGCAACGTCCGGAACGCTTCGCCGTCGGCGACCGCGCCGACGCCATGATCACCGCCGTGGACAAGGCCTCGCGCCGCATCTCGGTCTCGATCAAGGCGCTGGAAATGAAGGACGAACAGGAAGCCATCGAACAGTTCGGCTCGTCCGACTCGGGCGCTTCCCTGGGCGACATCCTGGGCGCCGCGCTGAAGAACGCCGGCTCCAAGGAGTAAGGCGCTCGCCGCAAGGCGTCAGGCGCTTCGCTCAAGCAGCGAAGCGCCGCGCGCTTCGCGATAGCGGACCTCGCTCAAGCAGCGGAGCGCCGCGCGCTTCGCGATAGCGACCAAAAAAGACCAAGGCGGCGGGAGCGATCCCGCCGCCTTTTTTACGTCCGGCGGCCGCAAGTGACCGGAACCGGACATAATTCATGCGAATCCGAGGGCTCTCGGCCCGATAGGGGCTTTTTAGAGCGCCGGGCGCCGGTTAGGGTGCCGTCCAGTGGATCATCGGCGGGCGCGGCCTGCCGATCATGAGCTGGCAGGGGCCCTGATGATCAAATCCGAACTGATCGAGAAGCTTGCGGCGGAAAACACCCACCTGACCCATGCGGAGGTGGAGCGGCTGGTCAACGTCATCCTGGGCGAAATGACCGGCGCCCTGGCCGACGGCGGCCGGGTCGAACTGCGCGGTTTCGGGGCCTTTTCCGTCCGCTCGCGACCGGCCCGCGTCGGCCGCAATCCGCGCACCGGCGAGACGGTCGAGGTTCCCGCCAAGGCCGTGCCCTTCTTCAAGAGCGGCAAGGAACTGCGCGAGCGTCTGAACGCTTCTGGCGACGCCTGAAGATCAACGACCGAGAGATCCCCGCATGAGCCTTCTGTCCGAGTTCCGCGAATTCGCGATCAAGGGGAACGTCGTCGATCTGGCCGTCGGCGTGATCATCGGCGCCGCCTTCAACGGCATCGTCAAAAGCCTGGTGGATCAGGTGGTGATGCCCCCGATCGGCCTTCTGACCGGCGGGGTCGATTTTTCCGAACTGGAATGGGTGCTGCGGCCCGAAAATCCGGCGACCGAAGAGGTCGAGAAGGTGGCGATCCAGTACGGCGCCTTCGCCAACACCGTGATCCAGTTCCTGATCGTGGCCTTCGTCGTCTTCCTGCTGGTCAAGGGGATCAACAGCCTGCGCCGCCAGGAAGCCGCCAAACCGGACCCGGCGCCTTCGGCCCCGACCCCGACCGAGGCCCTGCTGACCGAGATCCGCGACACGCTGAAGGCCCGGCCCTAGAGCCTGATCGGTTGAAGTGGAATCGCTTCGCGATTCCACTGAAGCCGTGAATCAGGCTCCAGATTAAAGCGAGAGCATGATTCACGCTTCTGTCGGAACCGCGAAGCGGTTCCGTCCGAAACGATCATGCTCTAGAGCCTGATCGCTGAACGACGCCGCGACCCGGTCCGCGCCTCGCCTTCGCGCCGACGTCCCTATAGGTCAGGGCGTAAAGAGATCGATTTTTCAACGCCTTGCGGATCGAGCCGCCCAATCGGCCGTCGGTCCTTCCGCAGCGCCTAGACTGGCGTTTCGGTATTCGACATCGCAAAGGACGGCGCGACCGTTCGCCGACGGACTGTCCGGTCCACGGCGGACTATTCTTCAGCAAAATCAAAGGGCGTCGGACAGATCGGACACATCGGACACCTTTTTTCGTGTCCGATCGCCGGCCCGCCCCGGAGCAAGACCGGTCGGCTCAGACGGCGGCGTCTCGCTCGACTTCGCGCCTGATCGACGACCGGCGGGGCGCCGGCACGGGGCGCAGGCAGACGGCGTAGTCCCCGTCGAACGGGGTGGGGCTCCATTCCTCGGCGGAGACGGGATCGCGGAAGACGGCGTGGCCGTGGCCCCATCCGCCCTCGCGCCGGGCCTTTGCGGCCAGCGGCCCCAGACGCTCCAGCATCAGGGGCGTCGTCACCTGCAGCCTGACCTTGGCCGCGCCCAGGCCCCGCGCATTGTCGATCAGGGTCCGGGCCAGGATCTCGATCGCGTCGTCCGCCCCGTCCAGCGCCGCCAGATCCAGGATGTCCAGACAGGGCGGATCGATCAGACGGGTCTTGTTCATGTGGGCCAGGGCGACGCCTTGCAGCCGGTCCCGGTGAAAAAGGCCCAGAACCACAGGCGCCAGGGTCATGTCGGGGTCGCTCATGCGCCAGGCCATGATCTCGGGGCTGCGGTCGGCGATCAGCCGGCCCTCGGCGACCAGGGCCCGCCAGAAGTCGACATAGGGCGAACCCTCGCCCAGGTCGGTCAGCACCCGGACCCCGTCCGGCAGCTTCAGGCGGCGGGGTTTGAACAGGCGGCGGTTCATCAGCCGGTCGCCCAACCGCCGGGCCGTCTCCGCCGACACTCCGCCCAGCAGTCCGCGCAGCAGCCGGCCCTTCGCACAGGTCAGGGGATCGACCCTCCAGGCCAGCTTCAGGGCGTGGGTCTGGGCCGGCGCCGGCTTGAAGCCGAACAGGGGATAGAGCGGCGCCGACCGGGCGTTGGCGTTCAGGGTGTAGCAGGCGAACAGGCCCGACTGGGCCAATATGGCCTTGATCAGGGGCCGGCTGGCGCCCCGTCGTTCGGGCGGAACGATGATGGAAAAACCGGTGGCGGCGTAAAGAACCTCGGGGCCGCGCCGAAACCTCTGGACCAGATTGCCCAGCATGGCCTGGGGCGCATCGGCCTCATCGACGACGACCCAGCCGGTCGGGGCGTCCAGGTCCCGTCGCGCCGGATTGGCCTCCAGCCACCGCCACCCCGCCTCGGACCGCTCGGGCCAGCCGACCTGGCGGTGCAGGGCGTTCAGCGCCGCATAGTCGGATCGGCGGATCGGCCGCACAGCCATTCAACACTCCCTCCCGTCCTCGACCGGGCCATATTGGCGCCCCGGCGGCGGGATGCGGGAACCTCTGCATATCGGGCGCCAGTTCGGCGCATCGCCGGGTGCGGCGAGGGGGCGCATAACCTTAACTCTTGTTCGGGTTTGCTCCCTGTGCTGGGTATGCGCCTTTCGCGCGCCCCGTTGAGGCGCGGCAGTTGGGAGTGAGCCGTTGACAGTGACGGATGGGGGGGCGCTCGCGCCTCGTAAGACTTTCCTGGGGCACCCGCGGGGGCTGGTGATCCTGTTCTTCACGGAAATGTGGGAGCGTTTTTCCTACTACGGCATGCGGGCCCTGCTGGTCCTTTATCTGACCCAGCACTTCCTGTTCGGCCCGGCCGAGGCTCAAGGCATCTACGCCGCCTACGCCGCCCTCGTTTATCTGATGCCGGTCCTCGGCGGCCTGATCGCCGACCGCTATCTCGGATCGCGCAAGGCCGTCATCATCGGCGCCGTTCTGCTGGTCCTGGGTCACTTCACCATGGCCTTCGAAGGCACGGGCGGTCGCGAGCGCCTGACCATCGGTGACACCACCTATGAGCTGCAGGTCGAGGGCCGCGACCAGAACCGCCGCATCTTCGCCGTCAACGGCGATGAACGGGTCCAGGTCGCCATATCGCCCGAAGGCGTCTCCGCCGTCGGCGCCGAGCCCTCCGCCGCCAACGCCTCCGATGTGGCGGCCGTCGCCACGGGAGCAGCGATCAACGCCCAGCCGACCGGAGCGCTGGATCCGGCGACCGCAGCCGCGCCCGAGGCCGCCGCCAAGGCCGGCTTCCCCGCCTTCACCGCGACCGGCGCCTATACGCTGGAGACCACGCGGGATCTGGCGCTCGGCGAGCCGGTTCTTTTCCTGGCCCTGTCCCTGATCATCGTGGGCGTCGGCTTCCTGAAGGCCAACATCTCAACCGTCGTCGGCGCTCTCTATGAAGAGAACGACCCCCGGCGCGACGGCGGCTTCACCATCTTCTACGTGGGGATCAACCTCGGTTCCTTCCTGGCGACCATCGCCTGCTCCTATCTGGGCATCAAATACGGCTGGGCCTACGGCTTCGGCCTGGCCGGCATCGGCATGCTGTTCGGTCTGCTGACCTTCGTCCTGGGCCAGTCCTGGCTCGAAGGCCGCGGCGCGCCGCCGGTCCCCGTTCAGGGCCGTTCCATCCTGGGCGTGCCGCTGGTGCCTTTCTTCTGGATCGCCGGCATCGTCGCCGTCATCCCGACCTGGCTGCTGATGCAGCGCCACGAGATCATCGAGACGGCCCTGCCGTGGATCGCGGGCGTCATCTTCGCCGCCGTGGTGGGCTTCACGGTCTTCCGGCTCAAGGGCGCCGAGCGGTCGCGCATGCTGGTCGCCCAGGTGCTGATCTTCTTCTCGGTCCTGTTCTGGGCCCTGTTCGAACAGGCAGGGTCGTCCCTGACCCTGTTCGCAGACCAGTCCACCCAGATGCCGTCATGGTTCAACGCCGCCATGACCCAGACCTTCAACCCCGGCATCATCGTGCTGGGCGGGCCGATCATCGCCGCCCTCTGGGTCTGGCTGGCCAAGCGCAAGCTGGAGCCTTCGACCCCGGTCAAATTCTCCTTCGGCCTGGTCTTCGTCGGTCTGGGCTTCCTGGTGCTGACCTGGGCTGCCGCGACCCAGGCCAACGACGCCTTCCGGGTGCCGCTGATCTTCCTGTTCCTGACCTACTTCTTCCACACGATCGGCGAGCTGTGCCTGTCGCCGGTCGGCCTGTCGATGATCACCAAATTGTCGGTGGCGCGGGTGGTCGGGATGATGATGGGCGTCTGGTTCCTGTCCAGCTCTGTCGCCCATATCGTCGCCGGCATCATCGCCAAGGCGACGGCGACCGACACCGTCGCCGGCGTCGTCACCAGCCCCGAGCTGGCGCTTCAGACCTATGGGTCGATCTTCGGCACCATCGGCTGGACGGGCGTCGGCGTCGGCGTCTTCCTGCTGCTGATGTCGCCCCTGCTCAAGAAGGGCATGGCCGGGATCCACTAAAGCCCGCCTGTTCGACGCAAGAAGCCCCGGCGGAGCGATCCGCCGGGGCTTTTCGTTGGCCTCAGCCGCCTCAGAAGGTCTTGCGGACCCGGATAGAGGCGAAGGTGCGCGGATCCACGACGCTGTCCTCGACGAAGGCCACCGCACGGGTGTCGCGGTCGGCGAAGACGGTGCGGCTTTGGGTGAAGTCGTCCCACAGGTTCAGCTGGGCCCGGATCGCCAGGGTCGGGCTGGGCTTGTATTCGGCGAACAGCTCGAAATAGTCGGTTCCGCGCCAGCGCGAGACCTGATCGGGCGAATAGCTGGGCTGGCCCAGATAGGGCAGCCAGTTCACCCCCCATTGCAGCTTCAGGCGCGTGATGTCCTGTTCGAGGCCGACATTGGCCTGGGTCGGACGAACGCCGGAGATCGGCCGCTTCTCGCCCGTGGTCGGATCGGTGACCTCGGTCTTGTTCCAGTCGTTCCTGAAGGTGAAGCGGGCGCCCGTGACGCCCAGCTTGTCCAGCGGCACGGTCACGTTCAGCGACAGCCGGTCCAGCGTCCCCTCGCCGATATTGCCCACCGCCGACAGGCCGCCGGCCAGGGGGATGCGGTCGATGGCGTCGATGATCTCGTCGTGGCGATAGCCGATGGAGACCACGCCCTCGCCCCAGAAGCGGCGCTCATAGGTCAGCTCGGAGATCCAGCGCTGCTCGGGCTCCAGATCGACGTTGCCGCCGTAGACGTTCTGTTCCTCCAGGTCGGCCGAGGCGGCGAAGTCGGAGAAGTCGAGCTGGCCCAGTTCGCGCTCGAAGCGGAAGCGCAGCTGGTTGTTCGGCATCGGCGTCCAGGTGGCCATGAAGCGGGGCTTGGCGAAGAAGAAGCTCTTCTCCTGATCGGCGTCGCCCGACTGGCTGATGGTCGAGGCCTCCAGGCGCAGCCCCGCCTCCAGCGTCAGGTCCGGGTGCAGCCGCCAGGTGCCCTTGGAGAAGGCCTCGCCCCGCGTCTCCTCCACCTTGACCGAGGCGCTGGGCAGGGCCACCGGGGCGCCGCCCACGCTATAGGCCTGATCGGTCTGGCGCATGTTGTAGGCCACCTCGCCGCCGGTCTCGATCGTCAGCTTGGGCGACCGCTCGTGACGGATCAGGGCGCGCAGGATGGTCTCGGACCGTTTGCCCGAATAGACGAACCGCTCTTCCGGGGCGTCCAGACCGTTGCTGAGGACGTTGTAGGTCGAGACCCCGTCCCAGCTGCCGAACTCATGCATCAGCCGGGTTTCCAGCTTGAACCGGTCGTTCAGCGGCCGCTCCCAGGTGACGCCGAACTCGCCGCTCTTGTTGTCCTCCTGGTCGAGGCTTTCGCGGAAGGCGGTCGCCGACCGGCTGTTGTAGTAGCCGTTCCAGTCGTTGATCCCATAGCGGGCGGTCAGGTCGACCTTGCCGCCGGCGATCGGACCCGCATAGGTCCCGCGGATCGAATTGCCGCCGCCGTAGCCGTCGGTGTCGGTAACCTCGTCGCGCAGCACATTGCCTGCCACGTCACGGCGGATCGTCCGGCCGGGGCCGTTCGAATCGCTCATGCTGATGCCGTCGGACAGGGTCACGCCCCAGCTGCGGTCGCCGTCTCGGGCGGTGAACTGATAGCTGCCGCCGTAGAGATCCTGGCCCGCGCCTTCGAACTGGGTCGTGTTCCACGTCAGGATCGACTGGCGGCTGGCCTCAGTCTTCAGGATGACGTTCACCACCACCGAGAAGCCCTGCATGTCGATGCCGGGCGCGCCGCCGCGGATCAGCTCGATCCGTTCCACCTGACGCGCCGGGGTGCGGCTCAGCACATTGGAGCCGCCGTCGTTCTTGGAGGCCGGACGGGCGTTGTTGATCAGCACATTGCCGACCGCCCCTTCAAAGCCGCGCGCCCCGGAACCGTCGTCGACCTCGAAGCCCGGCACGCGATTGACCATGTCGAGCGCCGTATTGGGGCGCTGGGCCGCGAAGAAGTCGGGCGTGAAGACCAGAACGCCGCGCTGGGTCGCGTCGGCCAGGGGCGCCTGGCCCGCCGGGCCGGTCGGAACCGGCGCCTGGGCCACCTGGGGTTCGTCCCCCGCGAAGGCCGATGCGGCCGACAGGAACAGGGCGGTGCTGGCCAGCAGCAAGGTCTTCGTCATCGGTCTTCCCCTCGAATGTTGTCGAGGGATGTGCCGTCAGCGGACGTTCATCTCCAGTTACAAGGCGGAAAGGTGGATTAAATCGCCGCCATCATTACAGACATTTCATTACGAAACCGAAAGGCGCGCGAATACAGTGAAGTCATGAACCGTATCCCCGCTCTTCTCTGTTCTATTCTGCTTGCCGCAAGCGCAGGCTGGCGGGCGACAGCCCAGGAGGCGGACCCGCCGGCCGATGCGGTGGAGGACATCGTCGTCACCGCCCGTCGGATCGAGGGGCCGATGTGGGAGATCCGGCGCGGGGACGCGACCCTGATCCTGGTCGGGTCGATCGACGGCCTGTCGCGCGACATGGATTGGCGGACCGAGGCCCTGACGACGGCGGTGGAGCGGGCGGATCGGGTGCTGTTCCCGGTGCAGGGGCGGGCGTCCCTGGCCGATCTGGGGCGAGTCATCTGGCGGGCGCGGACCCTGACCCGCCTGCCCGAGGGCCGGACCACGGCCGACTATCTGCCGCCGGAGCTGGAGGCGCGGCTGGAGCGGGTCACGGGCGAGGGGCCCAGCCGCACCAGCCTGCTGCTGCTGTCAGCCGAGCTGATGGAGCGGGGCGGCTACGCCCGGCGCGAGCGGCCGGTCTCGGACGTGGTGCGGCGGGCGGCGCGGACCAACCGCAAGCCGGCCGAGCCGGTCGGCACCCTGCGGGGGGACGAGATCATCGATCGGGTGCTGACGACCCCGCCCGAGCGCTATCTCGACTGTATGACGCGGGCGGTGACGGCGGCCGAGCTGGGCGAGGCGGAGGGCGAGCGGCGGGCCGAGGCCTGGCGCCGGCGCCGCGTCGCCGAGGTGCTCGCCTCGCCCCTGGATCAGGCCGTCAGCGCCTGCTCCTACTGGGTGGTGATGGGCCAGGGGCCGGCGCTGGAGGCCCTGTGGGGCCAGGCGGTGGACCAGGCCCTGGCCGAGGGCGGGACGACGGTCGCCATCGCCCCGCTTCGCCTGCTGGCCCAGCCGGGCGGCCTGCTGGACCGGCTGGAGGCCCAGCGGCTGGAGCCTCTGGGCCCCGACTGGCGGCCGCAGCCGCCGGCCGAGGTCCCCGGCGGCCCGCCTATTTCGTAATTATTATCAATGGGTTAATTGGCAGGCGTCGCGCGATCGGGCACGGCGTCGCGGGCGGCCTCGCCGACGGTGTCGGCGGCGTTGCCGACGCTTTCGGCCGCGCCGGCTACGGCGTTGGACTCTATCGCCTCATTGCGGTTCATGTTCATCAGGAACCAGCCGATGATCAGGACCAGGGCCAGGCCGACGATCAGGGCGATGACCCCGCCCATTCCGCCGCCGCTGCGGCGCTGCTCGACGATGGTCGGGCCGGTCGAGTTTTCGCTGACGCGCTCGACCCGGCCGTCGGGGTGTTTGATGGTGCGTTCGGTTGCCACGGTAAGTCTCCTCTCCTGTGTGGCGGGGAAACTCACGGTCGCGCGATCCGGTTCCGCCCCCTAGACCGCCGTTCCGCCGACGGTCAGGCCGCCGATCTTGAGGCTGGGCTGGCCGATGCCGACGGGCACGCCCTGTCCGGCCTTGCCGCAGACCCCGACGCCGGGGTCGAAGGCGAAGTCGTCGCCGATCATCTGGATCTTGGTCAGGGCCGTCGCCCCGTCGCCGATCAGGGTCGCGCCGCGCACCGGCGCGGTGATCACCCCGTCCTCGATCAGATAGGCCTCATTGCACTGGAAGACGAACTTGCCGTTGGTGATGTCGACCTGACCGCCCGAGAAGTTGGCGGCGTAGAGGCCGCGCTTCGTATTGGCGATCATGTCGGCCTTGGAATCCCGCCCCCCCTCCATGAAGGTGTTGGTCATGCGCGGCATGGGCATGTGGGCGAAGGACTGGCGACGGCCGTTGCCGGTGGCGGCGACCCCCAGCTGACGCGCCGACAGCCGGTCGTGCATCAGCCCGACCATGATCCCGTCCTCGATCAGGACGGTGCGGCCCGTGGGCGTGCCCTCGTCGTCCACCGACAGGGAGCCGCGCCGCCCGGCGATGGAGCCGTCGTCGACCACGGTCACGCCCGGCGCCGCCACCCGCTTGCCCATCATGCCGTTGAAGACGGATGAGCCCTTCCTGTGAAAGTCGCCCTCGAAGCCGTGGCCGATGGCCTCGTGCAGCAGGACGCCGGGCCAGCCGGCCCCCAGGACCACGTCCATCTCGCCCGCCGGACAATCGACGGCCTCCAGATTGACCAGGGCCTGGCGCAGGGCCTCGTCCACCTGGGCCTGCCAGCGTTCGGGCGCCACCCAGGCCTCGAAGCCCGCCCGGCCCCCGGCGCCGGAGGAGGCGCTCTCGCGCCGGCCGTTCTGCTCGACCGTCACCGAGACGTTCAGCCGCACCAGGGGCCGCACGTCGCGCACCGCCCGGTCGTCGGCCCTCAGGATCTCGATCGCGCGCCGCTCGCCGACCAGGGAGGCCGAGACCTGGACCACGCGCGGATCGCGGGCCCGGGCCCAGGCGTCGATCTCGGCCAAGAGGGCGATCTTGTCGGAGAAGGCGGGCGAGGCCAGGGGATCGACCTCGGCATACAGTTTCTGATTGGTGGCGCGCGGCCCCTCGGCGACGCGGGCCTCATGCCCCGCCTTGGCCAGGGCGGCGCTGTCGGCGGCGCGGCCCAGGGCGGCGGCCGAAATCTCATTGGCGTGGGCGTAGCCGGCGGTCTCGCCCGCCACGACGCGCAGGCCGAACCCCTCGGTGGCGTCATAGGCGGCCGATTTCAGCCGCCCGTCGTCGAACACCAGGCTCTCGCTCTCGGAGCGTTCCAGAAACAGCTCCCCGTCGTCCGCCCCAGCCAGGGCGGACTTCAGGATCGACAGGGCGTCGTCGGTCGAAACGCCGGCGGCGTCGAGGAGGGGCGGCGGGGCGGCATGAAGGGTCATGACGCCTAGGTAGGGGCTGAAGCGCCCCTCGTCACCTGTTCAGGACCGGATCGGAACCGTCAGGAGGGGACGGGCGTGGAAAAAACACTGTCCGATGTGTCCGATGTGTCCGATGTGTCCGGCGCTGGATCGACCGGATCGGGCCCCATCAGGACGACCGCCTTCACCGCCTTTTCCAGCAGGCGGCGATAGACGGGATTGCTCAGGTCCAGGCCGGCGAAGGACCGCTCCAGGTCCGTCAGGGCCTTCATCTGGCGTTCCAGCACCTCAAACCGATCGCAGTCCGACAGGGGTTTGGGGCCGGAGCGGCGCTTGGGCGCGGGCGGTTGGGCCGCAGGCGCGGGGGCGGGGGCGGCCTCGGCCGGCGGCGGACTCAGGGTCTGGGCCTCAGTCTCCGCCTTCATCGCCTCTTCCGCCTGGGCCATGGCCGTCAACTGGGCGTGCAGCCGCATCCAGCGCCCGGCCTCCACCCCTCGGCCCGCCAGGATCGCCCGCTGCATCCGCACCCGGGCGTGACCCGCCAACAGGCCGTAGTCGCACAGGCCCGCCGCCGTCTCGGCCTCCAGGTCCACGGGCGCGTCCGCCCCGTCCGCCTCGAACCCATGGTCCAGGGGTTCGGCCTGATCCTGATACTGATCCTGATCCTGGCGCAGCCACCCCTCGTCGCGGGCGCGGGCGTAAAGGGTCGAGCGCGCCAGGCCGAACCGCCGACAGACCGAGGCCCCCGGCTCGCCCGCCGCATAGGCCCGCTGGATCGCATCCCACCGGTCCTCCGATATCCGGCTGTAACCCCCGCCCCTCTGATAGGGATCGCGCACCCGCCGCCCGTCATACAGGGGCCGGTCGTTCAGGGGTTCATCGTCCCAGGCCCGCTCGGCGCCCGGCTCCGCCATCCCCTCCGCGCCCCAATCCCCGTCCCCGTCCTCGTTCCAGCCGCCTGCCGTCGCGTCCATCCGTCCCTCCCGACCGATCCGCCCCGATGCGGAGCCGCCTCAGTATGAGGTCGGGGGAAAGGGGTGATGGGTCGATTGTCGGGAAGCGCCGAAAAGCCGTGGGGAATCAGAGGGCGGTGTGGGGGAAGGGGTGGGGGCAGGGGGCTTCGCACCCTCCTTTCGTCATCCTCCGGGCCGCGCAGCGGAACCGGGGGACCCCCAACGTGGGCATGGGCCGCGAACCCCTGAACCTATGGCCGGACGGAATAGCCGTCCGTGGGGGAGACCCACATCACCGGCTGATTCAGGTCGGGGCGGGGGCGGCCGTCGATGAAGGCCTCGGCCAGCCAGCCCTCGCCCTGGGGCGTATAGCGGGTGCAGACTTCCGTCCCCAGCTGGGCGAAGGCGGCGCTCAGCTGACCCCGGAGCATCTCTGCCGTCTGGGGGTCGGCCGGCTGGCCGTCGATTGTGAAGACGGCGCCCTCAAGGCCGGTTAACGGCCCGCAGACTGCGCCGTCGCGGACGACAACGGGGGTTTGGTCCCGCATGACGATGAGCGGCGAGGGATTCAGCATCACCTCGGCTTGGTTCGAAATCGTCCCGTCCGCCGCAAAGCTGTAAGTCGCGATGGCGCCGCAGGTCTTTCGCGCCGCATCTGGCGAATGGCACTGCAGCCGGCCCTCGCGCGCCGGACCCAGTGGGTCGGCGGGTTGCTGTGGGGCGACTGCGGCGAGCGCGAAGGCGAGAGCGAGCGATATCACGGGGTCAGGCCCGCTTCTTCTTCGGCGCGGCCGGAACGTCTGCGGCCGTGACCAGACGCCCCTTCCAGCCGGGCGGCGGCAGGAACTTGCCGGACTTCTCCTCGCGCGTGCCTTCGCGCGCGATCCGGGCGGCGTCGCGCAGGGCCTTCAGGGTGGTTTCGCGGTCGAAGATGCTGCTCATTTCGGTCCCCAATCTAACAGATCGGGCTCGCCGTCGCTAACCCCATAGACCTCCCACTGGTCCACCAGCGGCTTATAGACCGTCTCCAGATAGTCGAGACTGAGCTGAAAGCGGCGGCGCAGCGTGTCTTCGGGAATGCCGTGTCCGCCCTGGGCGACCCGCCGCGCCACCCGCATGACCGAGAAGTCGGCCGAGGGCGGGCGCAGATAGACCAGTTCGACCCGGTATCCGGCGGCCCGCCAGCGACGGATGCGCCCGGCGTGAGATCGGGTCGCCAAGGTGGTCTCCAGAACAACATCGGCCCGTTCCGCAAACAGGGCCTCCAGCCGCTCCAGCACCAGTCGCCCCGCCGCCAGATCGCGCGAAGCGCCGTCGCCCTCCAGATCGCGCGCCACCTCGTCCGGATTCACGAACCGAAACGCCTCCGCCCGTTGGCGCAGGAAGCGGTTGATGAAGGTGGTCTTGCCGACGCCGTTCGGTCCGGCGAGGAGGACGAGGGTGGCATGTGTCCTAGTCGAACAGGCCTTGTTGATCGGGATCACCCGGCGCATCTTGCTCGACTATTTCATCAGGCGTGGTCCGAAGTTCTTCCGCTGCGGCAAAGTACCCTTCTGCAAATATTTCCAACATTTCTGTTTTCCGTGCGTCCGAAAGCAGGGGGACGTCGCTTGCGTGGATAATTTCTAACTGCCGCTCTCCGGAGCCCTTTGGAGCACTGAAATCCAAAATCTGAAAATCAGCTGCCTCAAGGTCTGGATCTTCTGCGAGTATCTCTTTGACCATTGTCACGAAGAGAGACAGTCGGTCTCCCGACAACGG
Organism: Brevundimonas sp. Bb-A; assembly: GCF_009394735.1. Taxonomy (NCBI): domain Bacteria; kingdom Pseudomonadati; phylum Pseudomonadota; class Alphaproteobacteria; order Caulobacterales; family Caulobacteraceae; genus Brevundimonas; species Brevundimonas sp. Bb-A. The sequence continues at coordinate 960,926 of NZ_CP045456.1, forward strand.
ATTAGATTTCCAGAAACTGAACCATGGAAAAATGAGGCCGCTGGTCCCCCCGTAGATTATGGGCGGGTCGAATGGAACCATCAATCCCCGACCAGCCGCGTAATAGCGACGGTCTACACTCATCACGTACTTTGGAGACTCATCCAGGAAATGTTCAGCGATGAGAGGGAGGAGTTCGAGGTAATAACCCCGAACTGTTTCTCTTTTGACCTTTGTTCGGATCGCAAACTCAATTTGCTCCTTCGGAACTCCGAGTAACAGCATGTCTCGAACAAAGCCGAACAAAATTTGGTAGCTAAAAGTAGGTGGGTTTCGTGCAAGACTCACCAATTCCCTCTGCACCTTTGCGGGCGTTTCTTGCCAATTACGAGCTAGGTGCTGAGCGGATGGGACTTTTAGCTTGGCCATGGTTTTGTCACTGCAGTGAGAAGGGGACAAACGCGTGCGAATAAAAGCGTACTATACTGTCTTCCTTGATCTTCATTCCTGGATTGACCACGCCTTTGTGGTTCCATGTTTCGTCCCAAGGCCCCCCCTCGGCGTGACTCAGCCGTACTAGATCGCTCGGTCGTAGTTGGCTGTAAAAGGAAACAACCTTCTCCAGAAGCGCGCGAGTTTCTGAGTCAAAATCATAATTCACGATTCGCAAAGAACCGGAAATGGGGTCTATCGACCTCGCGCGAGAAGTAATCGGCGCGCTGTCAAAAACTTTAAACTCTCGGTACAGGTACGGGAGAACGGGGCCGTATTCCCACGCTTCAAAAGAGTGTTTTATCAACGGCCTATGGAGCTCAATGAGGCTCCATACATGGCAAAAATAGACGATCTTTTGCAGAGATAAATTCGAGATCGGGCGTTCGATGTCGCCGCAGACATCGAGAACAAAGTTTGCAACTTGTCGGCCATCGTAGAGCATGGTGTTCCCTCTACGTTCTAATGACGAGCGTGCCGTTTTGCAACCATGCGGCGGCTAGACCTTCTGAAGATCGATAAAGATGCCTCTGGCATTGATCTCTTTTGCTAGCGCCAGAGCCACCTCCTTAACGTCCTCCTTGAACGGGATGTAGATTAGGCCTTGGATATCGGAAGGTCTCTCCATACTCACTTGGTCTTTCATGAGTATAGCAACCTTGTCTCGGCCTAATACCGAAAGCATCATCCCTAGCTCGAGGACGACATTCTGCCGAGCTCGGTAGGCGACTTCTTCGGGGTGATCCGACCGATGACCTTGGTCATCTGGGGTTGCCAGGACCACAGCAAAGCCCGCGTCTCGTCGAACGCTCTCTAGTTTCTCAATGATTGTTTGACCGCCTGACGTTAGTTGGTCCAGAATCAGGGGATTTAATCCCCAGCGGCGTAGCATCGCCTCGAGTTCGGTTCTGGCCTTGGGATCATGGCCGTAGACGACAAATACGTTCCTATTGGCAGCCGGCTTCTGAGGAGTTGTCGCTGGCGAGGCCGCAATCGCGGCTGGTGCCTGCCCAAACAGCGCCCGCATCTCCTGTTGGCGTTTGCCTTGGCATACCACCTTCCCGCTGTCGTAAACGCAGATGACTTCACCGCTTCCGCCGTCGAACCGCCAACCCGTGTCGTTGGCCATTCTTTCTTCGTTGAGAAGATCTATTGCGTTGTTTTGTAGAAGCTCCCGAACGGAGTCTCGAGTCCATGACATTGGTAGCACCTCCTGATCGCACGGTGTTCTCGTATAGCGCGATTGACCGGAGCGCCTAGACCTTCACCTCCACCACACCGCCCCCAGCCCTGAACCTCGCGCTCATCTCCGCCATCCCGGCCTCGGCCTCCGCCAGCGAACCGCCCGCGTCGTTCTGCGCCGCCGCCGCGTCGCGGATGTCCTGGCTGATCTTCATGCTGCAGAATTTGGGGCCGCACATGGAGCAGAAGTGGGCGGTCTTGTGGGCTTCCTTGGGCAGGGTCTCGTCGTGGTATTGGCGGGCGGTTTCGGGGTCCAGGCCGAGGTTGAACTGGTCCTCCCAGCGGAACTCGAACCGAGCGCGGCTCAGGGCGTCGTCGTGCAGGCGGGCGGCGGGGTGGCCCTTGGCCAGGTCGGCGGCGTGGGCGGCGATCTTATAGGTGATGACCCCGTCCTTGACGTCCTGACGGTCCGGCAGGCCCAGATGCTCCTTGGGCGTGACGTAGCAGAGCATGGCCGTGCCGAACCAGCCGATCATGGCCGCGCCGATGGCGCTGGTGATATGGTCGTAGCCCGGGGCGATGTCGGTGGTCAGCGGCCCCAGCGTATAGAAGGGCGCCTCGTGGCAGTGCTTCAGCTGCTCGTCCATATTCTGTTTGATCTTGTGCATCGGCACATGGCCGGGGCCTTCGATCATGACCTGGCAGCCCTTGGCCCAGGCGATCTGGGTCAGTTCGCCCAGGGTCCGCAGCTCGGCGAACTGGGCCTCGTCATTGGCGTCGGCGATCGAGCCGGGGCGCAGGCCGTCGCCCAGGCTGAACGAGACGTCATAGGCCCGCATGATGTCGCAGATGTCTTCGAAATGCTCATACAGGAAGCTCTCCCTGTGGTGGGCCAGGCACCATTTGGCCATGATGGAGCCGCCGCGCGAGACGATGCCGGTGACGCGTTTCGCCGTCATCGGCACGAAGGGCAGGCGCACCCCGGCGTGGATGGTGAAATAGTCGACGCCCTGTTCCGCCTGTTCGATCAATGTGTCGCGGAACACCTCCCAGGTCAGATCCTCGGCTATGCCGCCCACCTTCTCCAGCGCCTGATAGATGGGGACGGTGCCGATCGGGACGGACGAGTTCCTGATGATCCAGTCGCGGATGTTGTGGATGTTCCTGCCCGTCGACAGGTCCATGACGTTGTCCGCGCCCCAGCGGGTGGCCCAGACCAGCTTGTCGACCTCGTCGTCCACCGACGACAGCACCGCGCTGTTGCCGATGTTGGCGTTGATCTTCACCAGGAAGTTCCGGCCGATGATCATCGGCTCGACCTCGGGGTGGTTGATGTTGTGCGGGATGATGGCGCGGCCGCGGGCGATCTCGGAGCGCACGAACTCGGGCGTCACATAGTCGGGGATGCTGGCGCCGAAGGATTCGCCGTCGCGCTCCAGTGGCGAGTGGCGAGTGGCGAGTGGCGAGGAGGAAGAGGGGACAGGGACCGTCGTGCCATCGGCTAGGGTGATGGTGGAGGCGACGTCACTCGCCACTCGCCGCTCGCCACTCGCCACTGCCTCCCGCCGCAGGTTCTCCCGGATCGCCACATATTCCATCTCGGGCGTGATGATCCCGGCCTTGGCGTATTCGTACTGGGTGACGGGGCGGCCGGGCACGCCCTTGAAGACGCGGTGGTTGGAGGTGTCGAAGCGGGGGGCCAGGTGGCGGCCCGAGGCATGGCCGTTGTCCTCGGGCTTGACCTCGCGCGGGTTCAGGACGGGGGCGATGTCGCCGCGGTCCAGCTGCCAGCTGGTCTTCACATGCGGCAGGCCCTTCTTGATGTCGATCGTGACGTTCGGGTCGGTATAGGGGCCCGAGGAGTCATAGACGGTGACCGGCGGCTCGTTCGCCGACGGGTGCAGGGCGATCTCGCGGAAGGGGACGCGGATATCCGGATAGAGGACGCCCTGGACATAGACCTTCTTCGACCCGGCCCGTTCGCCGGTCGGGATACGGCCGGTCTCAGCCTCGACCGCCTTGCGCGCCTCGGCCAGGGCCAGATCCACATTGGGCTCTTCGGGCAGGGCGGGCGGGGTGACTTGGATGTTCATGGCGGCCTCAAACGGTTTGAGGTCCGCCGACGTCGGGCGCGAGGGTCCTGTGGCGCATGGACCTAAAGCGTACTCATCCCTTCGCCGGCATGACCCGGATCAGGTTCGACGGGTCAGAGGAGGAACCTCTATCTCAGCCGCTCGATTGCGACACCCCGGAGAACGGCCTCAGGGTGACGCCGGGGGAGGCGGACGTCAAGCCGGGCGGGCCGCGCCGGAAAAAGGCGCCCCTTCCCACAGGCTTAGCCATGAAACGGACTTGCCCCCCGGCGTCGGGACGGCCAAACCACGGGGGTGACTGTCCAATCCCTGATCATCGACTGCGACCCCGGCGTGGATGACGCCGCAGCGCTCTTCCTGGCCTTCGCCGCCCCCGAGCTGGAGCTGCTGGCCGTCACCACCGTCGGCGGCAACGTCCCCGCCCATCTGACCCAGCGCAATGCGCGCATGCTGCGCCAGATCGCCGGCCGAGAGGACGTGCCCGTCTTCGGCGGGGCCGAACGGCCGCTGAAACGCCCGCCCGCCGGCGCCGGCGAGTTCCACGGGCCGGAAGGGCTGGGCGACCTGGAGCCGTTCGAGCCTCACGGCATCATCGGCGACGGCCCGGCCGCCAACGCCATCGTCGACCTGGTGATGAAACGGCCCGCCGGATCGGTGGCGATCGCCGTCCTGGGGCCGATGACCAATCTGGCCCTGGCGATGAAGCGCGAACGGCGGCTGGCCGAACACCTGGGGCCGGTCGTGGTCATGGGCGGGGCGCGGTCGGAGGGCGGCAACATCACGGCTTCCGCCGAGTTCAACATCTGGGCCGACCCGGATGCGGCGGCCGTGGTCTTCGGCTCGGGCTGTCAGGTGATCGCCTTCGGCCTGGACGCGACGCATCAGGTGCGGGCGACCGAGGCCCGCATCCGCGCCATAGAGACGATCCGCACTGAACCGGCCCGCACCACCGCCGCCCTGCTGCGCTTTTCCCAGAGGACCGAACGGACCCTGGTCGGCTGGCCCAGCCCGGACTGGGGCGCCCCCCTGCACGACCCCTGTCCGATCGCCTGGCTGATGAAGCCCGACCTGTTCAGCCTGAAGCCCTGCCGGATCGAGGTCGAGACCGGATCGGACCTGACGCGCGGCCATACGGCGGTGGAGTTCCGGGTCGATCCGGAGACGGCCCGGCATCGCTGGGCGGTCGCGGCGGACGCTCAAGGGGTGTTCGACCTGATGGTTGAGACCCTGAAGGGCGCCCAAGGAGGGCGTGGGGGATGAGGATCACCGTCGTCGGCTCGATCAATCTGGACCTGGTGGCGACGGCGCCGCGCCTGCCGGCGCCGGGCGAGACGGTGACGGGGGCGACGCTCGCCCGCTATCCCGGCGGCAAGGGCGCCAACCAGGCCTATGCGGCCGAGAAACTGGGCGCCGAGGTCAGCCTGATCGGCCGGGTCGGAAACGACGCCATGGCGGGCGAGGCCCTGGCCCTGATGTCGGACCTGGGGGTCGATCTGGCGGGGGTGGAGGTCGATGTGGCGGCGCCCACGGGCGTCGCCCTGATCGCCGTCGATCCGGCCGGCGAGAACCAGATCGTGGTGGCGGCCGGGGCCAATCATCTGGTCACGCCCGAACAGCTGCCCCAGCGGATCGAGGGCGCCCTGATCGTGCAGCTGGAGCTGCCGATCGAGACGGTGGAGGCGGCGGTCGGGCGGGCGACCGGCTTCGTCTGCGCCAATCTGGCGCCGGCCGCCCCGGTGTCGGAGGCCCTGCTGCGCCGCGCCGATCTGATCGTGGTCAATGAGCCCGAGGCCGCCTTCTATGGGGAGGCCCTGCACCGGGGCGGCGGCCGGGTGGTGGTGACCCAGGGCGCTCGCGGGGCGGTGATGTATCAGCGCGGCGTTCAGACGGCCTGGGCCGAGCCGCCCGCCGTCCAGGCGGTGGATGCGACGGGCGCGGGCGACGCCTTCGTCGCCGCCATCACCGTGGCCCTGCTGGAGGGGATGGAGCCCGCGCAGGCGCTGCGCTTCGCCTGCGCGGCCGGGGCCTTTGCGGCGACGCGGCCGGGGGCCCAGCCGTCGGCGCCGGAACGGGATCAGGTCGAGGCGCTGCTGGGAGGGTGAGGGGGGCGGGCCCCCTCCGTCTCTTCGCTGCGCTCAGAGCCACCTCCCCCAAGGGGGGAGGATTGGGGTTGCCGCGGTGTTGCGGCTGTCGTTAGTCTGACACTTAAATCAGTGGGGACTTCAGACGATGATGATGCGTGTTCGCGGTTCCGGCCTTGCGCTGGCGGCGGTGTTGCTGGCCACGACGGCGAGCGGGGCCCTGGCCCAGTCCGCGGCGCCCGGCCAGACGACCTATCAGCAGCCGCCGTCCCCCATCGCCGACATTCTGGACGCCAAGCCGACGCCGTCGTCGATGCTGAGCCCGGACCGCAAGACCCTGGTCCTGATGGACCGGTCGAACCTGCCCAGCATCCAGGCCCTGGCCGAGCCGATGCTGCGGCTGGCGGGGTCGCGGATCAATCCCCGCAACAACGGGCCGGCCGAGAGCCGGGTCTCGTGGCTGACGGGGCTGACGCTTCAGGCCGTGGACGGGGGCCAGCCCCGGGTCGTGGCCCTGCCGGCGGGGGCGCGGTTCACGGGGGCCCGCTTCTCGCCCGATGCGAAACACCTGGCCTTCGTCATGGACCGGCCGACGGGGCTGGAGCTGTGGGTCGTGGACGTGGCGAGCGCGCAGGCGCGCAAGCTGACCGAGCCGGTGGTCAATATGACGGGCGGGGCCGGCTATGACTGGCTGCCGGACAGTTCGGGCCTGCTGGTCGAGGCGGTCCCGGCCGGGCGGGGGGCTGCGCCGGACGTGACGGCGGCGCCGACCGGGCCGAACATCGAGGAGACGGCCGGGCGCGCGGCGCCGGTCCGGACCTATCAGGACCTCTTGTCCAATCCGGGCGACGAGGCCCTGTTCGACCACTATTTCACCAGCCAGCTGACCCTGGTTCCGCTGAACGGCCGTGCACGGACGATCGGCGCCCCGGCCGTCTATCTGGACAGCGCCGTGTCGCCGGACGGCCGATACATCCTGCATGAGATCGCCAAGCGGCCCTATTCCTATGCGGTGCCGGCGGGCCTGTTCCCGACCGAGATCGTGGTGACGGACATGGCCGGTCGGGTGGTGCGGACCGTCGCCGACCTGCCGCTGAGGGACGATGTGCCGACCGCCTTCGACGCCGTGGCGCCGGGGCCGCGTTCCGTGGGCTGGCGGGCCGATGCGCCGGCGACCCTGACCTGGGTCGAGGCCCTGGACGGCGGGGACATCCGCCGCGAGGCCGAGTTCCGCGACCGGGTCTTCATGCAGGCCGCCCCCTTCACGGCCGAGCCGGTCAAGCTGATCGACCTGAAGGAGCGGTACGCCGGGATCGTCTGGGGCAAGGATGACTTGGCTGTGGTCAACAGCCGCTGGTTCAACACCCGGCATGAGAGCCGCTTCCTGGTCGATCCGTCCAATCCCGGCGCGGGCCGGCTGCTGCTGGAGCGGAACTATCAGGCCCGCTACGACAATCCGGGCCAGCCGGTGACCCAGCCCAATGCGGCGGGACGTCCGGTGATCCGCTTCACCCCCGACGGCAAGATCCTGATGCAGGGGGCCGGCGCCACGCCCCAGGGCGAATTCCCCTTCCTGGCCGCCTTGGACCCGGCGACGGGGCGCAGCGAACGCCTATGGACCTCGGCCCAGGGCGATTACGAATTTGTGGTCGGCTTCCTGGACGCGGACGGCAGGCGGGTGGTGACCCAGCGCGAGACGCGGCTGGACCCGCCGAACCTGCAGATCCGCGACCTGACGACGGGCCAGACCACGGCCCTGACCAACTTCCCCGATCCGGCGCCGCAGCTGGCCGGGGCGACGCGCCAGCTGGTGACCTATGAGCGGGCCGACGGGGTCAAGCTGTCGGGAACCCTGTATCTGCCGGCCGGCTACGACAAGGATCGCGAGGGGCCCTTGCCCATGCTGATGTGGGCCTATCCGGCCGAGTTCACCGATGCGGCGGTGGCGGGCCAGACGGTGGATGTGCAGAACCGGTTCGTGCGGCCGGGCGGGTCCAGCCATCTGTTCCTGCTGACCCAGGGCTATGCGATCTTCGACAATCCTTCCATGCCCATCATCGGCAAGGACGGGGCCGAGCCGAACGACACCTATGTGCAGCAGCTGGTCGCCGACGCCCAGGCCGCGGTCGATGCGGTGGTCGGCATGGGGGTGGCGGACCGCGACCGGATCGCCGTCGGGGGCCACAGCTACGGCGCCTTCATGACGGCGAACCTGCTGGTTCACAGCGACCTGTTCAGGACCGGGATCGCGCGGTCGGGCGCCTATAACCGCACCCTGACCCCGTTCGGCTTCCAGTCGGAACAGCGCAACTATTGGGAGGCGACCGAGGTCTATACGGAGATGTCGCCCTTCACCTACGCCGACCGGATGAATGAGCCGATCCTGCTGATCCACGGCGAGGCCGACGACAACTCCGGCACCTTCCCGGTCCAGTCCGAGCGTTTCTATGCGGCGCTGAAGGGGCTGGGGGCGACGGCGCGTTACGTCACCCTGCCGCTGGAGGCGCACGGATACCGCGCGCGGGAATCGGTGGGCCACACCCTGTGGGAGATGACCCGTTGGCTGGACCTGTACGTGAAGAACGCGCCGCCGAAACCGGCGGCGAACTGAGCGATCAGGGCCTGGACGCCGCAGCTTCGGCTGCGGCGTTGACGGCGGCGAGGCGAGCGTCCTGTTCCGCCTGGGGCGGGACGCCGAAGACGGCCCGCAAGCTGTCGGGGACCAGGGCGCGATCGTAAGGTTCCAGGGTGGCCGGGGCGTCGCGGGTCTTGCGGGTCTGGGTGCCGTAGATCTGGGGCTTGTCCGTCATCTGCAGATAGCGGTCCAGGGTGGCGGCGGCGATCCAGGCGGCGTCCGCATCGCCCTTGGCCACCGCTGCGACGGCCAGGCTGTGGGCCAGCAGATAGTCCTCGGGCGTCGAGCCGTGCTGGAAGACGAAGGCGGCGGCGCGATAGTCGGCGCCGGTCTTCAGCGCCCCGGCGTCCAGCAGGGCGCGGGTCTGAACGCGCCGGGCGGCGTCGGCGGCGTGCATCTGCTCGACGAAGGCGCGGTCGCGAAACTTCTGGGGGTCGATGTTCTGGCGGACGGCCTGGTCGGCGGCGAAGATGGCCGCCATTTCGGCATTGTCCTGCCCCCGGGCGTTGTCGGATGGGGCGTCCTGGGCGAAGGCCGGGGCGGCGAAGGCGAGGACGACGGCCGACATGGCGGCGGCCAAGGACGGGCGGGACAGGCGCATGGTAATCTCCGCTGAAGCTTGGGCCGGGATTGGCGCTCGGCTTTGCGGCGGAAAACGGGCGCCGGAATTACCGTCTCTTCACGGGCGAACGATCAGCCGCACCACCTCCCCGGCGTGAAGCCGGTCGAAGCCGGCGTTGATCTCGTCCAGGGGGATGACGCCGCTCATCAGACGGTCCACCGGCAGGCGGCCCTGGCGGTACAGGGCGACGTAGCGGGGGATGTCGCGGCTGGGGACGCAGGTTCCGATGTAGGAGCCCTTCAGGGTGCGTTCCTCCCCGACCAGGGAGACAATGTTGACGGCGAGCGCCGCCTCGGGCGGGGGCAGGCCGGCGGTGACGGTGGTTCCGCCGCGCCGGGTCATCTTCCAGGCGTTCTCCAGGGCGCGGGCCGAGCCGGCCATTTCGAAGGCGAAGTCGGCGCCGCCGTCGGTCAGGGCGCGGACCTGATCCACCGCATCGGGATCGGCGGCGTTGACGGTCTGGACCGGACCCAGGCTGCGCGCCAGGGCCAGCTTGTCCTCGGACAGATCGACGGCGATCACGGGCGAGGCGCCGCAGGCCAGGGCGCCCAGGACGCTGGCCAGGCCCACGCCGCCCAGGCCGACGACCACGACGCTCTGGCCCGCCTTGACCCCGGCGGTGTTCACCACGGCGCCGACCCCGGTCAGGACGGCGCAGCCGAACAGGGCCGCCTCTTCGAACGACAGCTCCGGGTCGATCTTCACCAGGGACCGGCGCGAGACCACGGCCCGTTCGGCGAAGGCGGAGCAGCCCAGGTGGTGGTTGACCGGCTCGCCTTCGCGAAAGAGGCGGCGGGCGCCGGACAGAAGCTCGCCCCGGCCGTTGGCGGCGGCGCCGGGCTCGCACAGGGCGGGACGGCCGCCGGCGCACGGGTCGCAATGGCCGCAGGAGGGCATGAAGACCATGACGACGTGATCGCCGACAGCCAGGTCCGTGACGCCGTCGCCCAGGGCCTCGACCACGCCTGCGGCCTCATGCCCCAGGGCCATGGGCAGGGGGCGGGGACGGTCGCCGTTGATGACGCTGAGGTCCGAGTGGCACAGGCCGGCGGCCTTGACGGCGACCCGCACCTCGCCGGGGCCGGGCGGGTCGAGCGTCACCGTCTCGAGCGACAGGGGGCGGCTGTCGGCGTAGGGAAGGGCGGCGTCGCTCCTCGACAAAACGGCCGCGCGGGTCGTGATGCTCATAGTCAAGCTTCTCCTTGCGCTATCGCCGAGGACGCGGTCGTCAGCCGCCTGAGCGCTTGTGATCGTCCGCCTACCGATAGGCGCTTGACGCAACGTCGTCCAAGCCCGAGCGTCACCTGGACGGCGACACGGACGATCGCCGGGGAGGATGATGACGATGCCGAAGACGGAACTGGGCGCCCTGGCCGAACGCGCGACCTATCGCGCCTTTCACATGGTCTCGACCCGCTGGGCCGACAACGACCAGTACGGCCATATCAACAACGCCAAATTCTACGAGTTCGTGGACTCGGCGGTGAACGCCCATCTGCTGATCGCCGACGCCCTGAACGAGTCCATCGGCCTGGTGGTGGACAGCGGCTGCCGATACACCTCGGCCCTGAAGTTTCCCGATGTGATCGAGGTCGGGATCAAGGTCGACCGGATCGGCACCTCCAGCGTCACCTACGGCTTTGCGGTGTTCAAGCGCAGCGTCGACATCCCCGCCGCCGTCGGCCATTTCGTCCACGTCTATGTCGACGCCGAAACCCGCCGGCCCAAGCCCCTGCCCGCCAAGCTGAGGGCGGTGGTGGAGAATCTGAAGGCGGGGTGAGGCCGCGCTGACAGGTCGTATTACCGAAGCTTCATTGGCCCCGTGCGGGGCGGCGTGGTGGACTGGGGGCCTATCGGAGCAGCTCGCATGACGTTTCGCCTTCCTGTCGGTTCGGCCGCCGCCCTTGCGCTGGCCTGCGTCGCCGTCTGGACGCCGCTCGCCGCCTGTTCGGCCCAGCCTGTCCAGAGCGCGGCGACGGAGCCCTCACAGGGGACGGCGATCTTGGGCGAAGCGGCGATCCTGGCGGCGGCCGCCGCGGAGGTGACGCCGCTGATGGCGGATGGGCGCTATCAATCCGTGTCGGGCGCCGTGGTCTATCAGGGGCGGGTCCATACCTTCCACTACGGCCGATCGCCGTCCGGGCGGGCGCCGGACGACCAAACCCTTTATGAGATCGGCTCCCTGACCAAGACCTTCACCGGCCTGCTGCTGGCCCAGGCGGTGCGGGACGGCAAGGTCGCGTTGGACGCGCCGGCCGCCCTCTATCTGCCGCAGGTCGATCCCTCGCGGCTGACCCGCAACGGCAAGCCCGTCACCGTCCGTCATCTCGCCACCCACATGTCGGGCCTGCCGATGCTGCTGGCGTGCGAAGACCAGGCAGCCGATCCGGCCCGCATCGCCTGTCTGGCGGCCCATGACGATCGGGATTTTCTGAGGCGGCTGAACGCGGTCGAGCTGCGGTCCGATCCCGGTGAAACCTATCTGTACAGCAACGCCGGCGCCCGGCTGATCGGTCTGATTCTGGAACGGATCTACGGCGCCCCCTATCCCGAACTGGTGCGGCGGTTCCTTCAGGCCCGCGACGGAGCGATCGACGTTCGATGCGGCGCTGCGGTCGAGGATCCCGCGCGTCTGGCGGTGCGCGACCGGGCCGCCGAAACCTGCGACGGGGCCGGCGGCCTGGTCGCCACGACCGCCGACATGGGGCGATATCTCGCCCTCTATTTCGACCGGCGGGACCCGATCCCTGCCCAGGCTACGACGCCCCTGTTCCAGGACGGCGACTTCGGCCGCGCCTATTTCTGGAACACCTACAGACCCGAAACCGAGGGGCAGCTGTACCATGGCGGCGGCACCTTCAACACCTCGTCCTGGATCTCGCTTTATCCGCGCCAGGGCCTGGCCGTCTTTCTGATCTCGCCAACGGTGGCTGAGGGCGCCCAAGGCGCGCTGAACGAAAGGGCCAACGCCATTGCCGACCGCGTTCGAGCGGCGGCGGGCGAGCCGGGGCGGTAAGGGGGGCGATCAGGACGGCGCCAGGACAGGCCAATCTCAGGCGGATGCGGCGGCGCGGATGGCCGAGGCGATCTCGTCTTCGCTGCGTCCGCCGTTGATGGCGATGCGCCCGCCGAAGACGAAGTGGGGAACGGACCTCACCCCGGCCGCCATTGAGCGCGCCGCCTCCTGTTCGACGTGTCGATGCTGCTCGGGATCGAGCGCGATCGCGCGGGCTTCTTCGCGTTCGAACCCATGGTTCACGGCGATATCCGCCAGGACATCGGGGTCCGAAATGTTCATCGCCCCCAGGAAGTGAGCGTCGGTGATCGCGACCGCCAGCCGGTGCTGCGCGCCTCGGGCTCGCGCCGCCAGGATCAGCCCGTGCGCCGGCTGCGTCCTGTAGGTCCAGAGCTGGCGGCTCAGATCGAGGTCGAGCCCCGAGGCCCTCGCCTCCGCCTCGGGCCGAGCGAATGACGCCTTCGGATCCGTCACGCCGTAGCGGGACAGCAGAAGATCGGGAATGTAGAGGCCTTCCGCCGGCGCATCGGGGAGCAGAAGCACCGGATGCTGGCGGATATCGACGTCCAGATCAGGAAAACACTCCTCCAGAACCTTGTCGAGGCGGTGATGTCCGACGATGCACCAGGGACAGGTGATCTCGGCGTAAAGGTCGATCTGCAACATTTTGGGGTCCCTTCCGCCAGGCGTCGTCAGGCGGCCCGTTCCAGGACCGAGCGAACCTGGGCTTCCGTCGCGGCGACGGCGGCCTTGGCCGCCTCGGGCCCGAAGACGGTGCCTTCCACACGGATGAGTTCGACGTCGGTCAGGCCGATGAAGCCCAGGAGATGGCGCAGATTGCCGGTCTGGAAATCAAAGGGCGCCCAGTCGCCTTCAGAGAAGACGCCGCCTGTGGCGGTGACGAGATAGACCTTCTTGCCGGTCAGGAAGCCCCACGGCCGGCCGTCTTCGCCGTAGCCGAAGGTCACGCCGGGCCAGGTGATGTGATCGAACCAGGCCTTGAGCTGCGAGGAGGGGCCGAAATTGATCATGCCCGAACCCAAGACGATCACGTCGGCGGCCTTCACCTCATCGACGAGTTCATGGGCGAGGGCGACCGCTGCAGCCTGTTCGGGCGTGCGCGCCTCTGGGGGCGTGACGCGGCCGTGGATATAGGCCTGAGTAATATGGGGCGGCGGGTTGGCGGTGAGATCCCGCGTCAGAAGGGCGCCGCCCGAGCGGGCCTTCAGGCCTTCGGCGATCTCGGTCGCGAAACGGGTGGAGAGGCTTTCTGCGCCCCGAGGGCTGGACGTCACGAGGAGGATGCGGGTCATGATGGCTCCGATGGAAAGAGTAGTGAAATCTTGTTACCAACACTATTAAAGTGACCCCCTCCGTCGCCCGCAAGAAGGCACTCCGATGACCCTTAGTGACATTGATTTTCCCACCCCCGGGGAAGGGAGCGACTGTCGGATGGTTCGTGAAATCCTCGATCTCATCGGCGACAAATGGACCCTGTACATCATCGCGACGCTCAAGGACGGCCCTGTGCGGTTCAATGAACTGCGGCGTCGCATCGACGGCATTTCACAACGGATGCTGACGATTAACCTGCGCGGCCTGGAACGTGACGGGCTGGTGAAGCGGACCTTGTTTCCCACCATTCCGCCGCGCGTCGATTACGAGCTGACGGATGTCGGGCGGACGCTGCTCGCGCCCGTGATGGAGCTCGTGACGTGGGCGGATCAAAATCAGGACAGCATCAAGGGCGCCCGCCTCCGATACGACGCCGGCTAGGAGATCTGGGATATTCCCGGCCGGGACAGGCGTCGCCGCCCTAGCCAATCCGCTCTGCGCGTGAGAACGTTCCCACAAAAGCGCGTGGAGGAACGCCATGAGGACGGGATGGATCGCGGCCTTGGCCGCGAGCGCGGTGCTTTGCGCCGGCGGCGCGGCGGCCCAGACGGCGGCCCAGACGGCGGCCCAGACGGGCGGTTTCCTGCGGGCGGAGGGGGCGCGGATCGTCGATGAGACGGGGCGGCCCGTTGTTCTGCGCGGCATGGGTCTGGGCGGCTGGGTGCTGCAGGAAGGCTATATGCTTCAGCTCGGCGCCCTGGGTCAGCAGCATGTGATCCGGGGGCGGATCGCCGATCTGATCGGCGAGGAGAAGACCGAAGCCTTCTACGCCGCCTGGCGCGCCAACCATACGACCAAGGCCGACATCGACGCCATGGGGCGCTGGGGATTCAACTCGGTGCGGCTGCCGATGCATTACGACCGGCTGACCCTGCCGGTGGATCAGGAGCCGGTTCCGGGGCGGGACACCTGGAAGGAGGAGGGCTTCGCCGAGATCGACGCCCTGCTGGCCTGGGTCAAGGCCAATGGGATGTACCTGATCCTGGACCTGCACGCCGCGCCGGGCGGGCAGGGGAGCGACCTGGCCATATCGGACCGGGATCCGGCAAAGCCGTCGCTGTGGGACAGCGCGGAGAACCGCAGGAAGACCGTGGCCCTGTGGCGGCGGCTGGCCGAACGCTATGCGGACGAGCCGGCCATCGGCGCCTATGACCTGATCAACGAACCGAACTGGGATTTCGAAAAGCCCGGCGGCGGCCACGGCTGCGAGGAGACGACCAACGCCCCGCTGCGGTCGCTGATGATGGAGATCACGGCGGCGATCCGCGAGGTCGATCAGCGGCACATGATCGTCATCGAGGGGAACTGCTGGGGCAACAACTATCGCGGCGTCACGCCTCTGTGGGACGACAATACGGTCATCAGCTTCCACAAATATTGGAACGCGACTGACCGGGCCTCGATCGCCGAGATGCTGCGGTTGAGGGAGGAGACCGGCGCGCCGCTGTGGCTGGGCGAATCCGGCGAGAACTCCAACACCTGGTTCACGCAGACCGTGGCCCTGGTCGAGGGCGAGGGGATCGGCTGGGCCTTCTGGCCGCTGAAGAAGATCGGCTTCAACCAGCCGCTGGAGATCAAACCCAATCCCGGCTGGGCGCGGCTGGTCGCCTATTGGACCGGCAAGGGAGAGCGGCCGTCGGCGGCGGAGGCGGAGGCGACCCTGATGCAGCTGGCGACCCAGGACGTCCGGTTCGAGAACACCGTCAAACATCGCGACGTGGTCGACGCCCTGCTGCGCCGGCCCCATTCGGACGCGGCGGTCCCCTTTGCCGATCACCGCATCGGGACGTCGGGGGCGACGATCCGGGCGGCGGACTATGACCTGGGCCGGGCGGGCGCGGCCTGGTCGGATGTCTATGATTCCGACATCGACGGGCCGGGTGAGCGCGTGCCCTGGTGGAACACCGGCCGGACCTTCAGGAACGACGGGGTGGACATCGCCCTGGTCGAGGGCGAGCCGGTGGTGGCCGAGTTCGAGACAGGGGAGTGGTTGCGCTATACGGTGACGGCCGAGACGGCCGGGACGCGGGCGCTTACGGTGGTCGGAACCGGCGGCCGGGTGTCGGTGTCGCTGAACGGAGGGAAGGCGACGGCGATTGATCTTCCGGCGGGCGACGGCTGGGGCCAGGCGACGACGCCGGCCCTGCCCTTCCTGGAAGGGACCAACACCCTGATCGTGCGGGCGGAGGATTGCGCGGCCTGCCGGGTGAGGGCGTTGCGCGTGGAGCCTTGAACGGCGGACCTCAGGACGGGGGCCTGGGCCGGCTCGGCGCCGGAGGCTCCTCGTCGTGAGAGACGCGCTCCACCAGGACCGGACTCGGCGCATCCCTCGTGGCCGAGCTCTTGGCGCCGGCGACGACGCGGACGGCGACAGGCCGGCCGTCGTCGGAACGCCTCGGATGAAAGAACAGGCTGAACATCGGCGCCCCCCTCGGCTGTGCTGAAGGGCAGATGGGGCGAGGCGTCGTCGCTTCAAGGTTAAACGGCGAAGACCCTTATGGTTCGGGCGTCGCTGCGCGCCACGGCCTGCTTCTTCCCCGCAGGCGAGGGGCTGGAGGGTGACTTCAGTCGTCCAGCTGTCCCGTCAGGAACAGAACGCCGACGGCGGTCAGGGCGCCCAGGGTGAAGGCGGCGATGATGGAGCCGGCGGCGACGGCGGCGGGGACGGTGACGGGGCGGGTCTCGTACCATTCGACGATGTCGGCCTCGTGCAGGTCGTCGTCGGCGCGGCCCTCGGCTTCATAGATGTCGGTCGCGTTCATCGGGGGTTCCTTATCGGCTTGAGGGATCAATACCCCCAAATGGTTGAGGTTCCACTGCGCTTCTTCGTCCGCCGCCGCATCGTGACAGCCTGCCGCGCATCGGCTAGGAGGCGCGGCTCAGGTTTCAGACTGTCGAAGACGATCCCCATGGCCGGCCACTCGAAATTCAAGAACATCATGCACCGCAAGGGGCGCGCCGACGCGCAGCGCTCCAAGCTGTTCTCCAAATTGTCGCGCGACATCACCGTGGCGGCCAAGTCGGGCCTGCCGGACCCGGCGGCCAATCCGCGCCTGCGCCTGGCCATCAACAACGCCAAGGCCGAAAGCCTGCCCAAGGACGTGATCCAGCGGGCGATCAACAAGGCCTCGGGCGGCGACGTCGATACGATGGAAGAGGTCCGCTACGAGGGCCGGGGCCCCGGCGGCGTCGGCATCATCGTGGAAGCCCTGACCGACAACCGCAACCGCGCGGCGTCGAACATCGGCACGGCCTTCAAGAAGAACGGCGGCGCCCTGGGCGAGATGAACTCGGTCGCCTTCATGTGGGACAAGGTGGGCAAGATCGTCTATCCGGCCGAGGCCGGCAGCGAGGACGCCGTGATGGAGGCCGCCATCGAGGCCGGCGCCCAGGACGTCGAGAGCGATCTGGTCAAGCCGGACATCTATGAGGACGCGCCGGGCCACACCATCTGGACCGCCTTCGAGGACCTGAACGAGGTGGCCGAGGCCATGTCCAAGGTGCTGGGCGACCCCAAGTCCACCGCCATCGTCTGGAAGCCCCAGTCGGAGGTGACGGTGACGGGCGAGGCGGTCGGAACCCTGTTCAAACTGCTGGACGCCCTGGACGCCGAAGACGACGTCTCGGCCGTCTATTCCAACGAGGATATTTCCGACGAGGATGCGGCGAAATACGCCGGCTGATCGGCGAACGCGGGTCTCGACTTGGGTGCGCCTCGCGCTTAACCTTTCGTCAACGCTTGGGGCGCGGCTGATTCGACCTGGGGTCGAGCCGGCTGGCCGGAGCGAAGACGGAGGGGCGCGATCATGAAGTTGACCAGAATAGACCGGGTTCTGTCCCGCGGCGGCAAGGCCCAGAGCAATGAGGCCCCGGCCGCCGCCCCGGTTTCCCGGGCGGAGGAGCAGGACGTCGCCGGCCTGATCGGCGAACGGTTCGAAACCATCCAGGACAGTCTGGATCAGCTGGCCGAAATGGCCCAGCGGTTCGGGACCTTCGAGACCCTGCTGGGTCAGCTGCGCGATCCGCTGGAGGCCGAGTTCCGGTCGCGGCGCGACAACCACGTCGAACTGGTCAATCTGCGCAACGCCCATGACGAGGCGGCCCGGCAGCTGGGTCTGGCCAACGCCGAGGTCCGCCGCCTGTCCGAGGCCCTGGCGGAGGCCGAGGCCAAGGTGGACGATCTGGAGGCGCGCGGCGCCGAGAGCGCGGCCAATCTGCAGGAGGCCCGGGTCGAGATCGGCCGGCTGCGCGCCGACCTGGCCCAGTCCGCCACCCGGATCGAAGGCTTCGAAGCGGTCGATCGCGCCGCCGTCCAGCGCATCCGCGAACTGGAGCAGGACCAGGAATCGCTGCGTCTCCAGCTGACCCAGGCCGAGACGGCGCGGTCCGAGCTGGAGGCCGCCCGCGCCCAGATCCAGCGCGACCATGCCCTGGTGCTGGAAGAGAACACCGTGCTGCGCCGCCGCGTGGACGAGGTGGGGACCGAGGTGGCCGCCCTGGCGCGGGCCGCGGCGACCGGCGAGGGCCAGCTGGCGACCGAACGCGCCCGCGCCGCCTCCGAACAGGCCGAGGCCGCCCGCGCCATCCGCACTCTGGAAAGCCAGGTCGAGGCCGCCCGCGCCGAGGCCGCCTCCCTGACCGCGCGCCTGGACACGGCCACGGCCCGGGCCAACGGCCTGGAGGTGCTGAACAGCGAACTGACCTCGCGCCTGGGCGAGCTTCAGACCGGGGGCCATGCGGCCGAGCGCCGGGCGGACACGCTGCAGATCAATCTGGACCGCGCCGTCGAGCGGGTGCGCGCCCTGGAGAGCGAGATCGAGGAGGCGCGTCAGCGTCAGGCCGCCATGGAGGTCGCCCGCGTGGCGGCCGTGGACCGCGCCGACGCCCTGGCCAAGGCGGCCGCCGGCCACGACAAGGCCATCGCCCGCGCCGAGGACCGGATGGTCAAGCTGCAGGCCAAGCTGAGCGCGGCGCAGGACGAGCATGAGAAGCGCGTCCAGACCCTGAACCAGCAGATCAGCGCCCTGCGCGAAGATCTGGAAAGCGTGCGGGCCGAGGCCGCCATGTCGGCCGCCGCCCTGGACGCCGCCCGTCGGGGCCGGGGCGGCCGTCCCAGCATCGCCGACGCCGCCGCCCAGCTTCAGGCCATCGTCGGCTGATCGTCCGAAATAGGACGCGCCCGGAACATTCGGGCGCTCCCGTCGCTTGATCGGCATGATGAGCGACCTGTTGAACGGCGCGCTCTGGCCGATCCTCGGGGCGGTCGTCGCCGGCGGGACGATCGGGCTGGAGCGCGAATGGCGCGGCCGCGCGGCCGGGTTCAGAACCCACATCCTGGTCAGTCTGGCCTCGGCCCTTCTGATGCTGGCGGCCATGCGCCAGGCCGACTGGGCGTTCCGCGCCCTGCCGGATGAGAACATCGTCACCGATCCGACGCGGATGGCCCATGGGGTGCTGACCGGCATCGGCTTTCTGTGCGCCGGAGTGATCTTCCGCACCGGATTTTCCGTGCACGGCCTGACCACGGCCGCCTCCCTGTGGATCACCTCGGCCATAGGGCTGCTGTTCGGGGCGGGGCTTTACGGCCTGGGCGCCTTGGGGACTGGGGTGACGGCCCTGATCCTGGGGGGACTGCGGCTGATCGACCTGCGCCTGCCCGACCGCAAGGTGGTGGATGTGGTCGTGGTCTGGGACCGGGCGGCCCCGTCGCCGGAGGATCAGGTCCAGGCGGCCATTCGCGCCATCGACCCCCAAGCCCATTCCGGGCGGCTGGAGCTGATCCACGACGGGCGCAGAATCCGGCGATCCTGGCGGCTGAAGGCGTCGACGGACGATGAGCTGGAGCGGCTGGCCGGCCTGTTGTGCGCCGCGCCGGGCGTCGCCGCCTATCGGTTGAATCCGCGCGACGGCTGAGCGGGGCGGGAACCGTCGCGGGCCGCGCGGATTAGCGGGGGGACCGTCAGACCCGCCATGCCCGGCGCCGGTCCGGTCGAAGGATGCAGACCCCGATGGACATCACCCAGCTGATCTTGGACGACCACGCCGAACAGCGCCGCCTGTTCTCGATCATCGAACAGATCGACCCGAAGGACGTGGACGCCCTGAGCGCGGTCTGGCTGAGGCTGTCGGCCTTTCTGGACGTCCATGCCGAGGCCGAGGAGCGGTTCTTCTATCCCGACCTGATCAAGCTGGGCGAAGGCGCCAATGACGCCGACGACGGGACGGTGGAGGGCGAGACCGAAGACGCCATCGAGGACCACAACAAGCTGCGCGATGCGGTCAAGGCGGTGGAACAGCATCCGGTCGGCAGCCCGGCCTGGTTCGCGGCGGTGGGCCGGGCCAATGTGGTCAACTCCAAACATATGGGCGAGGAGGAGCGGCAGGGGCTGACCGACTTCCGCCTGAACGCCGACCTTGACCTCCGCCACGACCTGGCGGTCAGGTTCGCCGCCTTTGAGGCCGAACACATCACCGGGGTGAAGCCGGTCAACAAGGACCCGGAAACCTATGTGGAGGCCCACGGCTGAGGTCGATGGGGCCGGGTTTCTGACCCGCAGATCAAGCTGTTCATTGCCCGCTAACCCTCTTTGCGGCATGAGGGGAACGGATGGCGAACGAAACAGTCAGAATCATCGGCCTGGACCCCGGTCTGCGACGCACCGGCTGGGGCGTGATCACAGCCGACGGCGCGCGCCTGCGCTGGGTCGCGCACGGGGTGGTGGCCCCGCCCGAGGCCGCGCCCTTTTCCGAACGGCTGCTGTTCCTGTTCGAGGCCCTGGGGACGATCTGCGCCGACCACGGCTGCGAGGAGGCGGCGGTGGAAGAGGTGTTCGTCAATGTGAACCCGTCCTCGACCCTGAAGCTGGGCCATGCCCGGGCGGCGGTGATGCTGGCGCCGGCCCAAAGGGGCTTGAGGGTCGCGGAATATTCGCCGAACCTGATCAAGAAGGCGGTGGTCGGGGCCGGTCACGCCGACAAGAGCCAGATCGCCTTCATGATCAAACGACTGCTGCCGACCGCCGGGGATGTGAAGGCGGACGCCGCCGACGCCCTGGCCGTGGCGATCACCCATGCGCAACTGAGGAAACGGTCCTTGCTGGAAGCCATGCACCGGGGGGCGGCGTGAGGCGCGACATTGAAATCCTCCCCCCTTGGGGGAGGGGGACCGCTCCGAAGGGTGGTGGAGGGGCCTGCCGCGAACAGGGTGTCTGGGGCAAGCCCCCTCCACCGCTTCGCGGTCCCCCCTCCCCCAACGGGGGAGGATTGGTCGTGATCGGGCGGTTGAGAGGCGTGCTGGCCGAGGTCGGGGAGGCGGACTGCCTGATCGACTGCGGCGGGGTGGGCTATGTAGTGTGGTGCGGGGCGCGGACCCTGGGCCGGCTGCCGGCGCCGGGGGACGAGACGACCCTGCATGTCCATTCGCAGTGGAGCGAGGACGCGGGCCCGCGCCTGTACGGATTCCTGACCCGCGACGAGCGGCGGGCCTTCACGACCCTGCTGGCCATTCAGGGCGTGGGGCCCAAGGCGGCCCTGGCGGTGCTGGACGTGTTGCCGCCCGGCGAACTGGCGTCGGCTGTGGCGCGCGAAGACAAGGCGGCGGTGGCGCGGGCCAACGGCGTGGGGCCGAAACTGGCGCTGCGGATCGTCACCGAGCTGAAGGGCAAGCCCCTAAGCAGTATAGTGGGTGACGTCAGCTTTGCGCCGGCCGCACCCGGCATGCACGTCGAGATCGCACCGCCGGTTCCGTCCATCACCGGCGAGGCCGTGTCGGCCCTGCTCGGGCTGGGCGTCGCCGAGGTCAATGCGCGCCGCGCCGTGGATCAGGCGTTGATCCGTTTGGGCGAAGAGGCCGAACTGTCGGCGGTGATTCGCGCGGCCCTGCAGGAGCTGGGGCGGTGATTGGAAGGGGGTGGCGAGTGGCGAGTGGCGAGTGGCGAGCGCTGTCGTGTGGCCTCACCGGACTGTACGCCGCTTTTGCCGATGATGGGCCGAAAGCGGGGCGGCTTTCTCGCCACTCGCCACTCGCCACTCGCCACTCGGCAGCCACTCGCCACCCAGGTCGACCATGACCCGCATCATCTCCCCCGAGGCCGAAACGGGCGAAGCCTTCGACCGCGCCCTGCGGCCCCAGACCTTGGCGGAGTTCGTCGGTCAGTCTCAGGCCAAGGGCAATCTGAAGGTCTTCATCGACGCCGCGCGCGGCCGGGCCGAGGCCCTGGATCATGTGCTGCTGTTCGGCCCGCCCGGTCTGGGCAAGACGACTTTGGCGCAGATCGTGGCGCGCGAGCTGGGGGTGGGCTTTCGGGCCACGTCCGGACCGATCCTGGCCAAGGCGGGCGACCTGGCGGCGATCCTGACCAATCTGGAGCCGCGCGACGTCCTGTTCATCGACGAAATCCACCGCTTAAGCCCTCAGGTCGAGGAGATCCTGTATCCGGCCATGGAGGACCATGTGCTGGACCTGATCATCGGCGAGGGGCCGTCGGCGCGGTCGGTGCGGATCGACCTGGCGCCCTTCACCCTGGTGGGGGCCACGACCCGGGCGGGCCTCCTGGCCACGCCGCTGAGGGACCGGTTCGGCATCCCCCTGAGGCTTGAGTTCTATACCCCCGACGAACTGACGGCGGTGGTGCGCGGCACGGCGCGCAAGATGGGCGCCGGGATCGACGAGGGCGGGGCGCGCGAGATCGCCTCTCGCGCGCGGGGCACGCCCCGGATCGCCGGGCGGCTGCTGCGCCGGGTGCGCGACTTCGCCTCGGCGGAAGGGGCGGAGACGATCTCGAAACTGGTGGCGGCGCGGGCCCTGGCGCGGCTGGAGGTGGACGAGGCCGGGCTGGACAGTCTGGACCGGCGGTTCCTGAAGGCCCTGATCGAAAACTACGGCGGCGGCCCGGTGGGGATGGACACTCTGGCGGCGGCCATCGCCGAGGCGCGCGACGCGGTCGAGGACGTGATCGAACCCTATCTGCTGCAACAGGGCTTCATCATGCGCACCCCGCGCGGCCGCATGGCCTGCGCCAAGGCCTATGCGCATCTGGGGCTGACCCCGCCGGCGCAACCCGCCGTCGGACCCGTGCCGGGCGACCTGTTTGAATGACGATCGCCTTCGATCCGGGCAAGGATGCGATCAATCGCGACAAGCATGGCCTGTCTTTGGCCGACGCCAGCCGAGGCGATTGGGCCGCCGCCTTCATCGCCTTGGACGACCGTCGCGACTATGGCGAGTTTCGGTGGTATGCTTATCTCCCGATCGAGGGTCGGGTTCACGTCGCCGTCTATACCGAAAGGGAAGACGTGACCTGGATGATCAGTTTAAGGCGGGCCAATCCCCGAGAGGTCAGGAAGTATGACGCGCTCCGCATCCGTTGACCCTGTCGATGAAGACAATCCTGAACTGACGGACGCCGACATCGCCCGTATGCGACCGGCGCATGAGGTTTTGTCGCCGAACGCCTATGCGCGCCTGACCGCCCTCAGCGAAGTCGGCCTGAAACTGCCTGCCGAAACCATCCGGGCCTTCGCCGAGGAGGGCGAGGACTGGAAGGAGCGGATGGTCGAGACCCTGACGGAGGCGGCGCGCAAAAAGCACGCGGCCTGACCGGCGAAGACGGTTGCCAAGCGGAGCGGTCCGGCGTTTGCTGCGGGCGAACCGGAGCCCCGCCCCATGATCCTGCGTTTCTCGGCCGTCGTCGCCGCCGTCTGCGGCCTGACGATCCTGTCGCCCGCCGCCCCGCCCGCCCAGGCGGCCGAGCCCGTCTTCACCGAAAAGGCCTGTCCGGCCGAATGGCCGACCGAGGTGCGCCAGGTGCGGTGCGGAACCCTGACTGTGGACGAGGCGCGCGACGGGACGGTCAGCGACCGGCGCATCGACCTGGCCCTGGTCATCATCAAGGCCGCCGCCCCCTATAAGGACGCCTCGGGTCAGGCCCTGCCGACGGTGGTCATGTTCCACGGCGGGCCGGGCGGGGCCATGGTCGGCGGGGCCGGGCGGATGCTGACGGCCCTGCGTCGCAATCCGGAAGCCTTTGCGGTGGATCAGGACGTGATCCTGTTCGATCAGCGCGGCGGCGGCGCCGGCGCCCCGTCGATGGACTGTCCAGGGGTGCAGCTGACCGATGCGGGGCCGCCGTCGGATGCGGATCGCGACGGGCTGATCGCCTGTCTGAAGGGCTATCAGGCCCAAGGGATCGACCTGAACCAGTACAACGCCGCCGCCACCGCCGCCGATGTGAAGGATATGGTCCAGGCCCTGGGCCTGTCGAAGATCGACCTGTGGGGCGGCTCCTACGGCCCGCGCATCGAGGCGGCGGTCATCACCCACCAGCCCCAGATCGTCCGCGCCGCCGTGATGGACAGCCCCTGGCCGCCCGAGGGCAACTGGGCGGTTGGAACCCCGGAACAGGTATCGACGGCGGTCAAGATCATCCTGGGCAAATGCCAGGCCCAGGCGGACTGCGCGGCGCGTCATCCGGGCCTGCAAACGCGGTTCGAGGCCGAGGCGCGCAAATGGCTGGCCGGCCCCGTGACGGGCAAGGACGGGCGCACGTTTACCGTCGACGACCTGTCGGCCTTTCTGATGGACACCACCTACAGCGCGCGGGGCGTGCGCAGCCTGCCGGCCGATCTGGAGAAGATCATCGCCGGAGACCTGAGCCCCGTCGCCGAGATCGCCGAGGACCGGACCTATTATTTCGAGGGCCAGCACATGGCCCATCTGTGCAAGGAAGAACTGCCGTTCGAATCCAAGGCGCGGCTGGCGGCGGGCGCGGCGGGCGATCCCGTCGCTGAGGTGCTGGTCCCCTCGCTGTCGCGGCTGTTCGACGTCTGCGCGGCGGTAAGGGAACGGCCCGCGCTGCCGATCGAGAACCTGCCGGTCCAGACCGACGTCCCGACCCTGTTCGTCGCCGCCGAGATCGATCCGGGCTGCCCGCCGCCCCTGACCGAGGCCGCCGCCAAGGGCTACTCCAACAGCCAGGTGGTGATCGTGACCAATGCGACCCACGGCGTCATCAACGCCAGCCCCTGCACCCGCAAGATGGCGCGCGACTTCCTGCGCGATCCGTCGGCGCCGGTGGATCGCAGCTGCCTGCCGCCTGCGGACACGCCGCTGAACTTCATCGAGGCCGCGACGGCGGGCTGAGGCATGAGACGGGCCTGGGTCTTTCCATCCGCTCCCCGCGCGGTCGCCGCCCTGTTCGTTGCGGCGGCGCTGGCGGCGGCCGGGGCGGGACTGTGGACGATGAGCCACCGGGCGCGGATCGCCCCGCCCGAGACGCCGTCGCATCGGGTCGTGCGCCAGATCGGCGAACAGCTGGGCCCCGGCGCCGAGCTGCGCTACGCCGAGGCGGGCGAGAAGCGGGCCGTCTGCGGCTATGTGGGCCGGTCCAGGGGCGGGGCGGCGGTGGGCTTCATCTCCGTGCCCAACCGCATCCTGTTCAGCGACGATCCCCTGCCGACCGAGTTCCGCGAGATGCGCGAACGCTATTGCCCCGGCTTCCTGACGCCGCCGCCCAGCGTTAGGCTGGGGACATGACCGATCTTCCAAGCGATCTTCCGACGGCGGGCCGTTTCGACGGGCGCGACCACCTGCTGCCGGTGCGGGTCTATTATGAGGACACCGATTTCACCGGCCTGGTCTATCACGCCAACTATGTCCGCTATTTCGAGCGGGGCCGGTCCGACTTTCTGCGGGCCATCGGGGTGGGGCACGCCGACCTGCTGGAGCAGGACCAGCCGATGGCCTTCGTCGTGGCCGAGCTGAACATCCGTTATCTGAAGCCCGCACGGATCGACGACGCCCTGGTGGTGCGGACCGTCTATGAGCAGGTGAAGGGGGTGCGGCTGATCATCCGCCAGACGGTGGAGCGCGGGGGCGAGGTGCTGTGCCGGGCTGATGTGACGGCGGTCTGCATCCATCTGGACGGCCGGCCGCGGCGGCCGTCGAAGGGGCTGATCGAGAAGGTGACGCCGTGGCTGGCGAAAGGAAGCTGACCCATCCCTCCGCTCATCCCGGCGAAAGGCGGGACCCAGGGCTTTCGCATCGACAGCGTATGGGATGACGGCCGGGCTTTGATTTCAGGCGATTTGCGCCCAAAGATCGGGGTCCCGGCTTTCCGCCGGGATGAGCGGATAGAGATCGGGTGCAGGATGGCCGGGGAAACCTACAAGATTACGACGGGGGCTACGCTCACCGTGCTGCTGCTGGCGGCGCTGCTGGTCGGCGGCGGTCTGGTCGGCTGTCCCTATTACAAGGTCTGGGAGCGCAAGATGGCGGGCCAGGCCGAGCTGCAATATCAGCAGGGGGCGCGTCAGGCCCTGATCGCCCAGGCCGCCGCAGAAGACGAGGCGGCGATCAAACGGGCCGAGGCGGCGACGCGCCGGGTCCTGGGCTGGACCGATGCGGCCAAGCGCGGCTGCGAGGCCCTGGGCCGTCCGGGCGACCGCCAGTGCGAGGAACAGCTGCTGAAGGACGCCGCCACCTATTCCATCGCCAAGGAAGGCCATGAGGGCGTCATCATCAGCGTCGGCGCCCCCGTGTCGGTCGCTGTCGATCCGAACCGGCGGCCGAGCGCCGAGTGAGGGTCTGAGGCGAGCGATCGGCCCTAGGCGAGGCCGTGATCATCGACCAGTTGGACGTCGCCGTCCGGGCCGCGGCGGCGTCGACCCTGCTTTTGCCCGCCGCCCTGCTGCTGCGGCAATGGCGGCGGATCGGGCTGCCCGCCCTGCTGTTGGCGCCCCTGGCCCTGTGTCTGACGGGCTTCGTCCTGGGCAATACGCCCCTGACGCTCAAACCCGACGGACCGGTCGGCGCCGCAGCTCGGGTGCTGAGCGGCTTTACGGTCATCTTCCTGTGGTGGTTCTGTCTGTCATGTTTCGACCGGCGGTTCCGGGTGCGGGGGCCGGTCCTTGTGGTCGGCTTGATCTGGGGGCTGATCGCCGCCCTGGATCGGGGCCTGTTCGGTGCGGCCCTGGGACAGTGGGAATGGTCGCGGCTGCTGTTGCCGCTGGGGTTCGCCATCGTCGGCCATCTGGTCTGGCGGCTTCTGGCCGAACGGGAGGACGACCTGATCCAGCAGCGGCACGACGCCCGCGTCCTGACCGCAGTCGGGCTGGGCGGGATGTTGTTCGTCGATCTGTCGGCCGACCTGCTGTTCGGCTTCGACTGGCGGCCGCTGGCCTTCGCCCTGAGCCAAAATCTTATGATCCTGATCTTCGGCCTTTGGCTGGCCGGGCGGCTGCTGACCGTGCGGCCCGAGGCCCTGACCTTCGGCGTGACGAACGCCGAGCGGGCGCCGGCCGAAGCGCCCGACCCGGGGGTGAGGGATGCGGCCCTTCATCGCCGTCTGACCGATCTGATGGAGGGCGAACGGGTCTTTCTGGATCCCGCACTGACCTTCGCCGCCTTTGTGGCCCGCATGGGGGCGTCGGAGCGGGCCGTGCGGACCCTGATCAACCACGAACTGGGCCATGACCATTTCCGCAGCTTCCTGAACCATTATCGGGTGGCCGAGGCGCGGCGGCGGCTGAGCGCGCCGTCGCACGCCGAAGACAAGCTGATCGCCGTCGCCCTGGACAGCGGCTTCGCCTCCCTGGCCAGTTTCAACCGGGTCTTCCGCGCGGTCGAGGGCTGCGCTCCGAGCCGCTACAGGGCGACCGCCCGCGCCGCCTTCTCGACAAAGGCAGGTTCTGAGGAGCCGAAAGCCGGGTTCTGAGGAGACGGCGCCGTCCCTGGGGCCCTAGTGCGGGCGGGTCTGACACAAGGGGACTAAAGTGAACGGATTGATCGGTTTGGCGGGGGTTCTGGCGCTTCTGCTGGGGCTGGGGACCGCGATCGGCTTGATGGACCGGCGCGGCTTTTCGTTTCGGTGGCTGCTGATCGCGGCCGGGCTGGTGGCGGTGAACGACGCCCTGCTCACCAATCTCTACGGCCTCTTGCCCGATGTGATCGGCGGGTCGTGGAACTGGCAGGGCAAGATATTGGCCCTGGCCGCTACCCTGGCGATCGCGGCCTGCCCCGGCTTCGGCCGGCGCCGCAGCGGCCTGACCCTGGTCCAGGCGCCGGGCAGTCTGAAAGCGGCCGTGCCGGTCGGCCTGCTCTATTGCGCCTTCTTCCTGGTCCTGGCCCTGGCCTTTTCGGGGGAGAGGGCCACGGGCGAAGAGATCGCCTTCCAGCTGACGATGCCGGGCCTGGAGGAGGAGCCCTTCTATCGCGGCGTGCTGTTGCTGGCGCTTTGCCAGGCCTTCACCGGGACCAAGCGCGTCCTGGGCGTGGATTGGAGCTGGGGGGCGGTTCTGTCGTGCCTGTTGTTCGGCCTGGCGCACGCCTTCGGCTTTTCGAAGGGGAGCTTTTCCTTCGATCCGCTGACGATGGCGATGACCGCCCTGCCCGCCTTCATCGCCGTCTGGCTGCGTCTGCGCACCGGAAGCCTGCTGGCGCCTGTCCTGCTGCACAATTTCGGAAACGCCGTGTCCCTGTTCCTCTGACGGGGCGCGCCTTTCTGGTGACGGCGGCGCGCGGGGCGGCTAAACGGGCGAGACGCCACACAATGGTCACGCCCGCTCGGTCGAAGAGGGGACGTGACCGATCCTGATCTCGCCCGGAGCGCCTGAATGACTACGCCCGTCGACGCCTCGATGATGAACCCCGTCGAGCTGTTCATGACCGCCGACTGGGTGGTGAAGTCGGTGATGGTGGGGCTGGCGGCGGCCTCGATCTGGTCCTGGACCATCATCATCGACAAAGCCTTCCGCTTCACCGCCCTGAACCGCCAGGCCGACGACTTCGACAAGGCGGTGCAGTCGGGCCGGTCGCTGGAGGATGTGGCGGCCCAGGCGGGACCGCAGCCGGAACACGCCCTGCCGCGCATGCTGGTGATCGCCTTGTCCGACTGGCGCGAGGCGCGTCAGAAGGGGGCGTTGAACGAACACCAGGGCGACCTGCTGATGACGCGGATCGACCGGGCCATGAACAGCCTGATCCAGCGCGAGGGCCAGAGGATCGAAAACGGCCTGGGCGTGCTGTCGGTCGTGGCGACGGCCTCGCCCTTCATCGGCCTGTTCGGCACGGTCTGGGGCATTATGAACGCCTTCGGCCGCATCGCGGCGGCGGGCAACACCAATCTGACCACGGTGGTGCCGGCCATCGCCGAGGCCCTGTTCGCCACGGCCATCGGCCTGGGCGCGGCCATTCCGGCCTATATCGCCTACAACAAGTTCTCAATCGACGCGGGCAAGTTCACCGGCCGGCTGGAAGCCTTCGCCGACGATCTTCAGGCGGCGGTGGCGCGGCGTCTGGGGGCTCCGTCCGCCCCGCCGCCCCCTCCGGTCGAGCCCGCCTCGGGCCTGAACCTGAAGCGGGGCGTCTGAGCCATGGCCTTGGGAGGCGGTTCGAGCGGCGGCGGGTCGCGTCGCGGGCGGCGGGGGCGCAAAGGCCCCCTGACCGAGATCAACGTCACGCCCCTGGTGGACGTGATGCTGGTGCTGCTGATCATCTTCATGATCTCGGCGCCGCTTCTGACGGTGGGCGTGCCGGTCGAGCTGCCCAAGACCGAGGCCAGCGCGGTCGAGACCAATAACGAACCCCTGTCGGTCAGCATCGACCAGCAGGGGGCGATCTTCATCGGCGAGAACGAGACGGCGTTCGACGATCTGGCGGTGCGGCTGCTGACCGAGGCGGGCGGGTCGGACAAGGCGTCCGAGCGGCCGGTCTTCGTGCGGGCCGACGGCCGGGCGCCCTATCAGGCGGTGGCGCGGGTGATGGCGCGGCTGAGCGCCTCGGGCTTCACCAAGCTGAACCTGATCACCGACACGGCCCCGGAGGCCTGATTGCGCCGTCCGAGCCCCGCGATCCTCGGCTCCATCGCCCTGCACGCGGGGGTGGTCGCGCTCGCCTTCGTGTCGTTTTCGCAGAAGGCCGAGGAGGCGCCGCCGCTGGTGAATTCGGTGCCGGTGTCGATCGTGTCCGAGACGGTGATTGCGGCGGCCGCCGCCGACAATCCGCAGCCCGAGTCCTCGCCCGACGACGCCGCGACCGCCCCGGTCAGCGCCCCGGAAGAGCCGACGCCGCCGGTCCCTGAACCGACCCCGCCGCCGCCGACGCCTGCGCCCGCGTTGAGGCCCGCGCCCAAGCCCACGCCGACCCCGACGCCCCGGCCGACCCCGCCGCGGCCTGCGCCCCCGACGCCGGAAAAGGCCCGGCCCACGCCGCCGCGTCCGACCCCGCCGACCCCGACCCGCCCGGCGCCGAAACGCGACGAGCCGAGCCTGGACCTGGACGCCCTGGCGGGACCGACGCGCCCGACCAACAATCGCGGCCGCCCGGCGACCGGCCAGCAAGGGTCGGGAACCGCCTCCCAGGCCACGGGGCCGCAGGTCACGGCCATCTTCAACCAGGTCTATCCAAACTGGATTCTGCCCTGCGACATCCCCGGCGCGGACCAGCTGCGCATTCAGGTCGAACTGACCCTGTCGGCCGACGGGCGGATCACGCGCGGCCCGACCCTGGTCAATCCGCAGTCGTCCTCGGTCTATCGGGCGGCGGCGGACGGGGCGCTGCGGGCCCTGCGCCAGACCGCCCCCTTCGACGTGCCCCAGGGCTTTCCCGGCGGCGCCTATCGCCCGACCTTCAACACCGAACGGGCCTGCCGGAACCGGTGAGGCTCAGGTGTCCGTGATCAGGTGAAGGGCCGATCGTCCGCCTTTGACGGCGTCTGGGGACAGTCGGCGATCGAAGGTCGCAAGCCGGCCCCCGTTCGAGACCGCCAGAGCCAGGAGATAGGCGTCGGTGATCTGTTCCGGCTTGGTCAGGGCCGAGGGCTCGAACAGGCGTTCGTCGGCCAGGCTGACGGCATCCGGCCAAAAGACGTGACCAGCCATGTCTCGCAGCAGAGCGAGAATCCGAACGACATCGGAAGGCGGGCCGACCGGATTGCGATAGCGGCTGCTGCCGACGATGCGGACCAAACCGTTCTCGGTTATCGGACAGGTGGCCCAGGACGGAGCGGCTTCGCGTTGGAACCAGGTATTGGCAGGATGGTGAAAGACGTGGCGGGGATCGACGAGAGCGATCAGCACGTTCACGTCCAACAGATAGGTCAAGGCAGCTCGTCACGCAGGGCGTTGACGTCTTCCAGCGTGACCATGGGCCCAGGCCGATCTGGCAGAAGAGGAACCCCGTTGCGGAAGCGCACTGTGCTCTCACGCTTTTGCAGCGCCTGACGAGCGAGTTCAGACATCACCTCACCCACCGTGCGGTCCTGGTGGGCGGCAAGGGCGCGAGCCGCATTCAGCACGTCGTCGTCTATGGCGAGGGTGGTGCGCATGCCGCCGAAGATAATGCATCACGCATCACGCATCAATGTGAGGCGCGCCTCCTCAAAGTCGCCCCATTCGCCGTGAGAAGCTGGCGATTGTCATACGAACCGGCGATAAGGTCGGCGATCTTTCGAGATTTACGGGAGCATTTGATGCGTCTGAACCTCCTTCTGGCCTCGGTCGCCGCCGTGGCGACGACCGTCTCTTCCGCCCAGGCCCAGAACGTCGCAGCCGCGCCCCAGCAGAGCCAGCCGGTCGAGGTCGAGATCGACCAGGGGGTGCTGCGCCCGCTCCAGATCGCCATAGTGCCCTTCAGCGGCGATCATGGGGCCGACATCTCCAGCGTGATCAGCGGCAATCTGAAACGGTCGGGCTTCTTCGAACCGCTGAACCCGGCCGGCTTCATCGAGACCGGCCTGACCCTGGCCAATGCGCCCAACTTCCCCCAGTGGACCCAGATCGGCGCCCAGGCGGTGCTGTACGGGGCGGTGACGCCGCGGGCCGACAATCGGGTGGACGTGGGCTTCCGCCTCTATGATCCGTACCGTCAGTGCCAGCTGGTCAGCTATCAGTTCACCGCCACGGCCGAGCAGTGGCGCCGGATCGCGCACAAGATTTCCGACGTCATCTATCAGCGGATGACCGGCGAGGCCGGCTTCTTCGATTCCCGCGTCATCTTCGTCTCCGAAGAGGGGACGCAGCTGAACCGGATCAACCGCCTGACCATCGCCGACCAGGACGGGTTCAACCCCGTCTATCTGACCCAGGGCGACGAGGTGATCATGTCGCCGCGCTTTTCGGCCTCCCAGCCGGACGAGATCACCTATGTGGCGCTGGGCAAGGATTACAGCCGGATCTATCTGTACAATCTGACCACGGGCCGGCGCGAAAGCCTGGGTCAGTTCGACGGCCAGGTGCTGGCGCCGCGCTTCTCCAACGACGGCAACAAGATCGCCTTTTCGATCATCCGGGGCGGCAATACCGACATCTATGTGATGGACCTGCGCAGCCGCCAGCTGTCGCGGCTGACGTCGGACCCCGGCATCGACACCTCGCCCTCCTTCAGCCCGGACGGCAGCCAGATCGTGTTCAACTCGGACCGGTCGGGGACGGCGCGCCTCTATGTCATGCGGGCCGACGGCTCGGGCCAGCGGCCGATCTCGCGCGGCGGCGGCGTCTATACGGCGCCGTCCTGGAGCCCCACCGGCGACCTGATCGCCTTCACCAAACAGTCGGGCGGCCGGTTCTCCACCGGGGTGATGAATTCTGACGGCTCGGGCGAGCGCATCCTGTCGTCCAGCTATTTCGAAGAAGGCCCCAACTGGGCGCCCAACGGCCGCTATGTGATGTTCGCCCGCCAGACGCGGGGCGGGGACACCCGGTTGTGGACGGTGGACCTGTCGGGCCGGGTGGTGGCCCAGGCGGGCTACAACGGCCGCGGCACCGACCCGGCCTGGTCGCCGCTGCTGGACGCGCCGCCGTCGAACCTGGGCTTCGGCCAGGGCCCCGACAGCTGCCCAGCCTGAGGTCGGGCGCCGTCGCGTGACGCTGTTCGCCGTCAGACGGAGCCATTCGGCTCAACACTGCGTTATCGCCCCTGGCGCCCAAAATCCGCCAAGGGCAGAACTTAAGGCCAAGCTTGAGGCCGCCGTCCTCATAATCCTTCAGGAGACGACCCGATGAAAAAATCCCGCATCATGACCGTGGCCATGGTCGGCTGCGCCGTCGCCGCCATGGCCGCCTGCGCCCGCAAGCCGGTCGAGGGCGTCGTGCCGACCGAACCCGCGACCACCGCCCCGACCGGCCCGGCCTATCCGACCGCCCCGACCGGCCCGGTGTCCGGCGGCAATATGGGCGCCGCCGCCCCCGGCACGGAACAGGACTTCGTCGTCAATGTCGGCGACCGGATCTATTTCGACCTGGATTCCTATGAGGTCCGGCCCGAGGCCATGCCGCGCCTGGACGCCCAGGCCCAGTGGCTGCAACGCTATCCGTCGGTCACGGTGCGGATCGAGGGCAACGCCGACGAACGCGGCACCCGCGAATACAACCTGGCCCTGGGCGCCCGCCGCGCCGAGGCCGTCCGCACCTATCTGATCAATCGCGGCGTGCCCGCCGGCCGGATCGACACCATCAGCTTCGGCAAGGAGCGCCCGATCGCCGAAGGCTCGAACGAAGAGGCCTGGGCCCGCAACCGCAACGCCCACACCGCCATCGTCTCGGGCGCCGCGCGCTAAGGGGCGAGAGCCGAAATCGAGACCGGAGAGGCGTCGGCGAAGGCCGGCGCCTCTTTTCTTTTCCGCCCGCCCTCCGCAAGGTGGCCTTCGCAAGACGACGGGGGATCAAGGGCGTGGATATCGAAGGAGCCGGCGGGGCCATCACCGGCGGGCTGATCGCGGGGGCGATCGAGAAACCGGCGGGCCAGGCGGGCGAGGCCGGCCACGGCGTCTGTTCGGACTGCGGGGCCGAGACCAGCGGAAACTTCTGCGCCCACTGCGGCCAGCCGACCCATGTCCACCGCACCTTGCTGCATCTGGGCGAGGAGCTGCTGCACGGAGTCATGCATTTCGACGCCCGGGTCTGGCGCACCCTGCCGCTGTTGGCCTTGAACCCCGGCCGTCTCACGCGCGAATGGGTTCAGGGCAAACGCACCCGCTATGTCTCGCCCCTGGCGATCTTTCTGTGCACCCTCTTCATCATGTTCTTCGCCCTCAGCTTCATGCCCCAGCCGGGGGCGCATGAGGGTGAGGCGGAACGCACCGCCCGTCTCCAGGCCGAGGTCGCCGAACAGCGGCTGGGTCTGGTCGAGGCGGAAAAGACCGTCGCCGAACTGCGCGCCGACCCCGAAGTGAACGACAGTCCGATCGCCGCCCAGACCCTGAAGACCGCCGAGGGGGTGGTGGAGAACCGCCGCCAGTCGCTGAACCGGCTGGAGACCGAGCTGCGCGACGGCCGGTCCGACGGCCTGGCCCCCGGCACCTGGCAGGCCCAGGTCAAGGACTTGGCCGCCGACGGCAAGGTCAAGGGCCACGGCCTGGGCGCCGTGCTGCTGAAGAAGCTCCAGAACCCGGACCTGGCCCTCTATAAGCTGCAGCAGACCCTCTATAAGTTCGCCTTCCTGCTGGTGCCCTTCTCCCTGCCGTTCGTGGCCCTGCTGTTCCTGTGGAAACGGGGCTTCACCCTGTACGACCACGGCGTCTTCATCCTGTATTCCCTGACCTTCATGGCCCTGCTGCTGATGGTCATGGTCCTGGCCGGGACGATCAACGGCGTCCTGGGCGGCTTCGTCGGCCTGATCGGGCTGGCGGTCATACCGGCGCATATGTTCGCCCAGTTGAAGGGCGCCTATGGTCTGTCGATCTTTTCGGCCCTGTGGCGGACGGCGGCCCTGCTGTTCTTCTGCAACATCGTCATCGGCCTGTTCGTCACGGCCATCGTCTATCTGGGTCTGGGTCATTAGGTCCGCCTTGCGGCGGCCCCAAATCGGTGAAAGCTAGAAGCCATGATCAAGCTGTCCTTCCCCCGTCTCCTGGCCCTGACGGCCGTCGGCCTGGTTCTGGCCGGGGGCGGCGTCGCCGTCGCCCAGCAGGCCGCGCCCAACATCATGCAGCCCATCGAATGGGACAAACGCCGGCTGGACCAGCTGGACCGCAATGTGCGTCGGCTGGAACGCGCCCTGACCCAGAGGAACGCCGCCGGTCAGCCGGTGCTGGTCGAGCCCGACCCCGAGGTGGTCACCCTCCAGGGCCAGTTCGGCCTGTTGAGCCAGAGGCTGGAGGACCTGGAGGCCACGGTGCGCCGGATCAACGGCGACAACGAACGGCTGACCTTCCAGCTGGACGAGGCCCAGCGCGACAATGCGGCGCTGAGAACCCGCATCCTGGACGCCGAGGGCCGGATCGAGAAGCTGGAGCGGGCGGCCGAGCTGAACGCCCCGATCGAGGCCAATTCCCCGACCGGCGACGCCGGGCAGGACCTGGCGGCGGCCGTGCGGCTGATGGGCGAGGACCGGGCGCGCGGCGCGCGGGCGCTGGAGACGGTGGTCGTGACCTGGCCCGACACCCCCCAGGCGCGCGAGGCCAACTCCCGCCTGGGCGACATCCGCGTCTCGGCCAATGACAAGGCGGGGGCCGTGGCCTTCTACGCGGCGGCCCTGAAGGACTGGCCGCGCATCGGCTGGGCGGCCGATACGACGCTGAAACTGGCCGACGCCCTGTTCGCCACCGACCGCAAGACGCAAGGCTGCGCGGCCCTGGCGGAGTTCACACGCCGCTACGCCCCCTCGGCCTCTGACCCGCAGAAGGCCCGCGCCGCCCAGATGAAGACCGCCGGCGGGTGCAGCTGACGGTCGCGCCGGGCGGCCGGACTGGGGGGCTCCAGTCCCGGCTGTTCGCGCGGCTGGACGATCGGCTGACGGTCGATGACGACCGACCCGTCGCCCTGGCCCTGTCCGGGGGCGGGGATTCCATCGCCCTGATGCGGATGACGGCGGCCTGGGCCCAGAAGCGGGGCCGGCCGGTTCTGGCCCTGACGGTGGATCACGGACTGAACCCCGACAGCCCCGCCTGGACCCGGTTCGCGGGCGAGGCGGCCCAGGCTGCGGGCTGCGCCTGGCGGGGTCTGGTCTGGACCGGGGACAAGCCTGTTGCGGGCCTGACGGCGGCGGCGCGGGGCGCCCGGCACCGGCTGATCGCCGAGGCCGCGCGGGCCGCCGGGGCGCGGGTCGTGCTGATGGCCCACACCGCCGACGACGCAGCCGAGGCCGATCTGATGCGGGCCGAGGGTTCGACCCTGGGGCGGGTGCGCGAATGGGCGCCCTCGCCGGCCTGGCCCGAGGGGCGGGGGCTGATGCTGCTGCGGCCCCTGCTGGGCGAACGGCGCGAGACCCTTCGGGCCTGGCTGAGAGATCAGGGCGCCGACTGGATCGAAGACCCCGCCAACGCCGACCCGCGTTTCGGCCGCAGCCGGGCGCGGCAAGCCTTGGCCGATCGGGCCGCAGCGGACCTCCCTGCCGAAGCCCCCCCGGCCACAGCTCCCAGAAAGTCCGGCGCCGTCCAGCCTGTGCGTTTTTCTTCGGAGGGCTTGATCCAGACCTCGCGCGACATCGAGCCTCGCGTCCTGGCCACGGCCCTGGTCTGTATCGGGGGCGGATCGACCCCGCCGCGGGGCGAGCGGCTGGCGCGGCTGATCAGGCGATTGCGCGCGGGCGAGGATTTCGCCGTCGTCCTGTGCGGGGCGCGGATCGAGGCCGAGGGGCAGGCGGTCCTGATGATGCGGGAAGCCGGAGAGCTGGCCCGGGCGGCGCGGCCCGATCTGGACCTGATCCCTGGGGTGGAGACGGTCTGGGACGGCCGGTTCGTGTTTGAAGCCGACGAAGCGGGCTGGCGCGTCGGCGCGGCGCGAGGCCGTCTGGCCCAGTTGGCCCCGTCGGACCGCGCGGCCCTGGGGCGGCTGCCGTCGGCGGCGCGGGGCGCCGAGCCCGTGCTGATCCGGGACGATGAAGGCGCCCCGGTTCTTGCAAGCCCGGCCGTGCGGTGGCGCGATCTGGCGCCCGAACGGCTCAGACTGGCGCTGGGCGAAACGACGCATGAGGACGATCTGATCGCGCCGCCATGGCGTAACGCGGCGGAAGCGCCTATTTTCCGAGACTGACAATCCAGCCGTCGGGCCAGAGGGCGCCGGCGGACGACCGAGGACCTCAATGAACCTGCGTAATCTGGCGATCACGGGCGTCATCATCCTGGCCCTGCTGGCGGTCTATGCGGCGGTGTCGCAGGGCGGCGCCATGACCGGCATGGCGGCCCAGGGCGGCCCCGGCGCCGGCCGGCCCGAGACCATCACCTATTCCCAGCTGGTGCAGCGGGTCGAGGCCGGCGACATCAAGGAAGCCACCGTGCGCGGCGACCAGGTGACCGGCGTCTATAAGAACGACGGCCGCTTCTCCGCCACCACCCCCTATCCGAACGAGCAGCTGGTCAACTCCATGCTGGCCAACGGCGTCAACGTCGACGCCAAGACCACGCGCCAGTCGATCTGGATGAGCCTGCTGATGGGGATTCTGCCCATCGCCCTGCTGGTCGGGGTTTGGATCTTCTTCATGCGCCAGATGCAGGGCGGGGCGCGCGGCGCCATGGGCTTCGGCAAGTCCAAGGCCAAGCTGCTGACCGAGCACAAGGGCCGCAAGACCTTCGACGACGTCGCCGGCGTGGACGAGGCCAAGGAAGAACTGACCGAGGTGGTCGAATTCCTGAAGGATCCGGGCAAGTTCCAGCGCCTGGGCGGCAAGATCCCCAAGGGCGCCCTGCTGGTCGGCCCTCCCGGCACCGGCAAGACGCTGTTGGCCCGCGCGGTCGCGGGCGAGGCGGGCGTGCCCTTCTTCTCCATCTCGGGCTCCGACTTCGTCGAGATGTTCGTCGGCGTCGGCGCGTCGCGGGTCCGCGACATGTTCGAACAGGCCAAGAAGAACGCCCCCTGCATCATCTTCATCGATGAGATCGACGCCGTCGGTCGCCATCGCGGCGCCGGCCTGGGCGGCGGCAATGACGAGCGCGAACAGACGCTGAACCAGCTGCTGGTCGAGATGGACGGCTTTGAAGCCTCCGAGAACATCATCCTGATCGCCGCCACCAACCGTCCCGACGTGTTGGACCCGGCCCTGCTGCGTCCCGGCCGTTTCGACCGCCAGGTGGTGGTCCCCAACCCTGACGTCTCGGGGCGCGAGCGTATTCTGCGCGTCCATATGAAGGACGTGCCTTTGGCCGCCGACGTCAACGTCAAGACCATCGCGCGCGGCACGCCCGGCTTCTCGGGCGCCGATCTGGCGAACCTGGTCAATGAGGCGGCCCTGATGGCGGCGCGCAAGGACCGTCGCATGGTCACGCACCGCGATTTCGAAGACGCCAAGGACAAGGTGCTGATGGGCTCGGAACGTCGCTCCATGGCGATGAACGAGGAAGAAAAGCGCCTGACCGCCTATCACGAGGCCGGTCACGCCATCGTCGCCATGAACGTCAAGATGGCCGACCCCGTGCACAAGGCCACCATCGTGCCGCGCGGCCGGGCCCTGGGCATGGTCATGCAGCTGCCGGAAGGCGACCGTTATTCGATGAAGTACCAGCAGATGATCGACCGGATCGCCATCATGGCCGGCGGTCGGGTGGCGGAAGAGCTGATCTTCGGCAAGGAGAACATCACCTCCGGCGCCTCGTCCGACATCGAACAGGCGACCAAGCTTGCAAGGGCGATGGTCACGCGCTGGGGCTTTTCCGAAAAGCTCGGCACCGTGGCCTATGGCGAGAACCAGGAGGAGGTCTTCCTGGGCCATTCGGTCGCGCGCAGCCAAAACGTGTCCGAGGAGACGGCCCGCACCATCGACGAGGAGGTCCGCCGTCTGGTCGCCTCGGGCTGGGACGAGGCGCGCAAGATACTGACCGAAAAGGCCGAGCATCACGAGAAACTGTCCCAGGCCCTGCTGGAGTACGAGACCCTGTCGGGCGAGGAGATCAAGGACCTGCTGGAGAAGGGGGTCGCGCCGAACCGCGACGAGAACAACTTCCCCAACGCCGGGCCTTCGGTCTCGGTGCCGGTGACGCCAGTGTCGGACGGGACCGAGATCGAGATCCCGGTCGAAAAGCCCGCCGTGACGAGTGTGCCGACGGTCCACTGAGGGTCAGGCGCAGACAAAAGAAGAAGGGGCGGCCTGCGAAGGCCGCCCCTTTTTTTGACGTCGGACAGGGTTCAGAGAATCTGCGCCGCCTGGTCGAAGCTCAGGCGCGGCGAGCGGGGGAACAGGTTCTCGTCCGTGCCGTAACCCAGGTTCAGAATGTAGTTGGGTTCGACATGGCTGTCGGGGAAGAATTCGGCCTTCACCCCCGCGGCGTCGAAGCCCGACATGGGGCCGACGTCCAGACCCAGGGCGCGGGCGGCGATGGTCAGATAGCCGCCCTGGAGCGAGGCGTTGCGGAAGGCGGTCTCGCGCCGTCCGGCCTCGTCGGCGAACCAGTCGCGCGCGCCCGGCGCATGGGGGAACAGGGTCGGCAGATGGTCGTGGAAGTCGAGGTCCTGAGCCAGGATCAGATTGACCGGCGCCTGCTGGGTCTTGGCGCGATTGCCCTCGCTCATCAGCGGGATCAGCCGGGCCTTGGCCTCGGGCGAGGTGACGAAGACGAAGCGGGCCGGGCCGGCGTTGACGGCCGTAGGGCCGAACTTGGTCAGGTCGTAAAGTTTCTTCAGCAGCTCGGGCGCGACCGGCCGGTCGCTCCAGGCGTTGCGGGTGCGCGCCTCGGTGAAGAGTTGCGCCAGGGCGGCGTCCGACAGAGGGAGGTCGCGGGGGGAGAGAGCGTCATAGGCCATGGGAGTGCGTCCTGATCTGCAAAAGCAACAAATTCTGGTGCTTATTTAGACCCTTCAGCAACTGTCGCAAGTGCAAATACGGCAATCCATCGTTTCTGAATCTGGACCGGCGCGCCCGCCGCCCCCTGTCGCAAGACGCGGCTTCGTCCTATCTAGGCAGGATGAAAGACCTGACCCAACTGATGCAGCAGGCCCAGGCGATGCAGCAAAAGCTGCAGGACGCCCAGGCCAAGATGGCCGAAACCACCGCCGAGGGCTCCTCCGGCGGCGGGCTGGTGAGCGTGGCCCTGAAGGGCGCGGGCGAGATCACGGCGATCAAGATCGACGACAGCCTCTTGACCCCCGGCGAGGGCGAGATCCTGGCCGATCTGATCGTGGCCGCCCA
This sequence comes from Brevundimonas sp. Bb-A, assembly GCF_009394735.1. NCBI lineage: Bacteria > Pseudomonadati > Pseudomonadota > Alphaproteobacteria > Caulobacterales > Caulobacteraceae > Brevundimonas > Brevundimonas sp. Bb-A. The sequence continues at coordinate 1,000,471 of NZ_CP045456.1, forward strand.
TGCCGACGCCAAGCGCAAGCTGGACGAGGTGAACGCCGCCCTGATGCGTGAGGCCGCCGGCCCCATGGCCGGGATGAATATTCCCGGAATGCCGAAACTGTTCTGATGGCCGCCTCCGCCGGGCCGGAGATCGAGCGGCTCATCTCCCTTCTCGCCAAGCTTCCGGGCCTGGGACCGCGCTCGGCCCGGCGCGCGGCCCTGGCCCTGCTGAAGCGGCGCGAGCAGCTGCTCGTGCCGCTGGCGGCGTCTCTGGCCGAGACGGCCGACAAGGTGGTCTCCTGCTCGGTCTGCGGCGCGCCCGATACGCGCGACCCCTGCGCCGTCTGTTCGGACGGGGCCCGCGACAACGGCCTGATCTGCGTGGTCGAGGAGGCCGGCGCCCTGTGGGCCATGGAGCGGTCCGGCGCCTTCCGCGGCAAATATCATGTGCTGGGGGGGCTGTTGTCCGCTCTGGACGGCGTCGGCCCCGAACATCTGCGCATCGCCGAACTGGTCGGCCGTGTGAAGGGCGGCGCCGTGCGCGAGGTCGTCCTGGCCCTGCCCGCCACGGTCGACGGCCAGACCACGGCCCACTATGTCGCCGAGCGGATCGCCGGCCCGGACGTCCAGGTCACCTCCCTGGCGCGCGGCGTGCCGGTGGGCGGCGAACTGGACTGGCTGGACGACGGCACTATCGTCCAGGCCCTGCGGGCCAGGCGGCCGGCCTAGGCTCGCGTCTTCCCCGAGCCGCCGACTCCAGCTAGGAACGGAGCATGAACATGCTCGTCCTGATCCTCGCCGTTGTCGCTCTTGCTTTCGGGGGCGGTTTTCTGTGGGCCTTTATGGGCTGGCAGAGGGCGCGGGGGGATCTGGCGGCCGCCCAGGTGCGGATCGACCTGGTCGAGGAGAGCCGGGTCACCATGGGCGAGCTGCTGAAGGCCCAGGCGGCTCAGTCGGCCCAGGCGGTCGCGGACCAGATGGTGACGCGCGCGACCGAGACCTTCCGCGCCCAGGACCAGCTGGCGCGCGAGCGGATGGCGGCCCAGCTGAAGCCGGTGGCCGAGACCCTGACGAAGTTTCAGGAACATGTGGCGGCGCTGGAAAAGGCCCGGGCCGAGGAGACCGGCGGCCTGAAGGAACAGCTGACCCAGCTGATGGCCGCCTCGTCGGCGACGCGGGACGAAGCGCGTAAACTGACCGAGGCCCTGCGCGGCAACACCGGGCGGCGCGGCCGCTGGGGCGAGCAGACCTGCCGCAATGTGCTGGAGGCCGCGGGCATGGCCGGGCGGTTCGACTTCACCGAACAAACCTCCAGCGCCGACGACGAGGGGCGCCAGAACCGGCCCGACTTCCTGGTGCGGTTGCCCGGCGGCGGCCTGTTCGTGATCGACGCCAAGGTGCCCCTGGCCTTCGACGAGGAGGAGGGGGACGAGGAGACGCGCGCCCGGTCGGTCGGCCTGCGCATCGCCGCCAGCCTGAAAACCCATGTGCGCCAGCTGTCGTCCAAGGCCTATCAGGACCAGTTCAAGCCCAGCCCCGATTTCGTCGTCCTGTTCGTGCCGGGCGACAGCTTCCTGTCCACCGCGCTCGACCATGCGCCGAACCTGCTGTCGGACGCGATGGAATCGCGGGTCGTGATCGCCACCCCCTCCACCCTGTTCGCCCTGTGCAAGGCCGTCGCCTACGGCTGGCGGGCCGAGGAACAGGCGGCCAACGCCGACAAGGTCGCGGCCCTGGGGCGTGAACTCTACAAGCGGCTGTCGGTCATGGGCGGCCACGCCTCGGCGGTCGGTCGGGCGCTGGATCAGGCGGTGGGTAAATACAACCAGTTCGTCGGTTCGCTGGAGAGCCAGGTCATGGTCTCCGCCCGCCGGTTCGAGGATCTGCAGGTCGACCACGAGGGCAAGGAAATCCCCGCCCTGGCCCAGGTCGAAACCCAGCCGCGCCTGATCACTCGGCCGGAGCTGACGGGGCCGTCAGACAACTGACCTTGTCTCTTTGACAAGGTCGCTTGACATAATCGACGCACGGTGAGACAAGCATCCTTGTCATAACGACAAGGAGCATTGTCATGGCCAAGGGCCTCTGGAAAATCATCGCCCTCTCGCTCGCCGGCGTTCTCGCCATTGTGGTGCTGGTCGTCGTCGGCGGCGTCATTGCGGTTCTGGCCTCGGACAAGGGGCTGATCGCCGAGGACGCCGCCCTCCTGATCATCTCCGCCGTCATGGCTGTGCTGATGATGGCCCTGTCCCTCTGGCTGGGCGTCGCCTGGATGACCCGCATCGACGAGGCGGCGCGCGAAGCGCACAAGGCCTCCTGGTTCTACGGCGGCTCGGGCGGTCTGGCGGTGGGCGGGGTGTTCATCATTCTGGCCTCCACACCGCCGGCGGCGCGGCTGACCGTGCCCGCCTGGTTCGACGGGCGCACCGATCCCGCCGCCTATGCGGCAAGCGGCGCCGTGGGTCTGATGGCCCTGATGCTGATCGGCTACGGCGTCGTCTGGGGCTGGTGGTGGCTGGCGCGCCGTTGAGGAGCTGAACCATGAACAACCGCCTCAAGGTGCTGCGGGCCGAGCGCGACTGGTCCCAGGCCCATCTGGCCGAACTGCTGGGCGTGTCGCGTCAGACGGTCAATGCGCTGGAGACCGGTCGCTATGACCCGTCCTTGCCGCTGGCCTTCAAGATCGCCCGCATCTTCGAACAACCCATCGAATCCATCTTCTCGGAGGACTGACCATGTCGAGCGTTGAAGATCCGAAAATGTCCTGGCCGGTGCGTATCGGCGGCCTGTTGTTCCTCGGCCTGGCCGGGGCGGGCGTCGGCTATCTGGTCGGGGGCCGAATGGAGGTCGAAGACCTGCGCTGGGACGACGCCCTGGCCCTGGTCATCGCCGCCATGCTGCTGGCGACCGGGGCGATCATGGCCGGCATGGCCGCCGTGCGCTCGACCACAGTCCCGCCCGGCTGTGGCTGGCTTCAGGCAGTCGTCATGCTGATCGCCGGGGTTCTGATGATCGCGCCGATCTGGGGCGTCCATCTGGCTTCGCCCGACCTTGTCTTCGTCGGCCTGGTGGTTCTCTCTGTCGTCCAGTCCGTCGCCAATCTGATGCTGTGGCGCCGGGCCGACGAGATGCTGCGGCGGGTGATGGTGGAGACCAGCGCCCTGGCCTTCTGGGCCTCGCAGATGGCCTTGTTCCTCTATGCGGCGGCCGAGCGCCTGGGCCTGACCGGAGGGGTCTCCGCCTGGGGCATGATGGGCGTGCTGATGACGATCTACCTCCTGGCCTCCACCGTCGCCTCGATGCGGCGCGGCCTCCACTGAAAACTCTCAACCGAAGGAAACACCCATGACCCTCGCCAAACGTCTCAAATCCTCCGTCTCCAACCTGGCCCAGGGCGCCGTCGGCGTCGCCGCCGGACTGGCCCTGGTCTTCGCCATCGCCGGCGCCCCGACCCAGGTTCTGGCCCAGGCCGCCCCGGCGCCTGCGGCCGCTGCGGCCGCTGCGCCTATCCAGGGCGAAGGTCCGGCCCTGTGGGTGATCAAGGACGCGGACTCGACCCTGTATCTGTTCGGCTCGGTCCATGTGCTGCGCCCGACCACCGGCTGGGCCAGCCCGCGCGTCAACGCCGCCTTCGACAGCGCCTCGGACATCTGGTTCGAGATCACCAATCCGGAAGACCAGGCGGCCATGATGCCCCTGATCCAGCAGTACGGCCTGTCGCCCCAGACGCCCCTGTCCAGCCGTCTGACGCCGGAAGAAGTGGCCCAGTTGGACGTCGCCGCCAAGACCATCGGCGCTTCGGCCGCTCAGCTGGATCCGCTGAAACCCTGGCTGGCCGCCCTGTCCCTCTCGGTCGCGCCTCTGGTCAAGGCGGGCTATGATCCTCAGTCGGGCGTCGAACTGGCCCTGAAGGCCCGCGCCCAGGCCGCCGGCAAGCGCCTGCACGGCTTCGAGACCCTGGAGAAACAGGTCGGCATGCTGGCCACACTGCCGGACGACGTCCAACTGGAGTTCCTGCGCGAAACCCTGAAGGACTTCGACGAGGCGGTGGAGATGCTCGACTCCATGGTCGAGGCCTGGGCCAAGGGCGACGTCCAGGCTCTGGACCGCATCGTGGTCGAAGAAATGAAGACCGATGCGCCGGAACTGTACAAGGTGCTGCTGGTCGACCGGAACACCGACTGGGCCAATCAGATCCAGACCCTGCTGCAAGGCTCCGGCACCGCCTTCATCGCCGTGGGCGCCGCCCACCTGACCGGCGACGACAGCGTCCAGTCCATCCTGCAATCGCGCGGCGTGGCGGTCGAAACGGTCGAATAGGGCGACAGGCGGCGGCGCTCAGGCCTGGTTGACGTCCCAGACGAAGACCACCCACAGCGCCGCCGCCGCCGCTGCGGCCGTCAGGGCCGCCGCCAGACAGCCGAAGGCCAGGCCCTGCGGCCCCTGTCCGTCACCCTGGTTCATGCTCTGGCGCTCCCCTGCGCGCCCATACTGCCCCAAGCCCTTGAGCCCCGCCACCGCCCCGTCTATGGAAACAGGCGCGCGGGCGTAGTTCAGAGGTAGAACGTCAGCTTCCCAAGCTGAATGTCGTGGGTTCGATTCCCATCGCCCGCTCCATTTTCCCGCCCATCCTCCGATCGCGCCCCTGGCCCCGGACGCCTCTGCACGACGCGCCGTCCGCCGGTCGTGAGGCGCCCGGCACGCCCTGTGCGGGCGGCGCCCCCAGGGCGGAAAAGGATTTAGCACCGCAACTCAGAATTTTTTTAAGTTGAAGCGCCCGTAGGTTGTGCCTGCTAAGGGTTTTTGCATCGACATCTGAGCTTTTAGAATCCCTCAGGTTGTGGCTGTACTTGGCCGACGGAGCTGATCCGTCTGCAATGCGGATGTCGTCACATGCGTCGTTTGCTTGTTTCAGGCGCCGCCCTGATCGCCGGCCGGCCGTCGCGGGGCCGCCTCGGCCCAGGGCCAGGGAAAGCGGGCCCTCGATGCAACACCTTCACCACCACGATGACCCTGTCGTCCAAGGGCGTCTGGTCGTTCCGCTTCACCGCCACCCCCTATGGCGAGAACACCACGGCGGTCTGCACCTTCGAGCCCACATCGACCAACGCGTCGACCGGCCGATACTACGCCGACGCCAAGGTCTCCGGTCTCTGATCGGTTTACGTCTTAAAAGGGAAGAGATCGCAATCTGCGATCTCTTTCTCCTTCAGGGAAGCCCGCCATGACCGACGCCCTCAATCCCAAACCGCCTTCGGCTGCGGCCTCGGCCGCCGCGCCCAAATCCGACGCCGCGCCAAATCTCGCGCAGAACATGGAGCGGCTGCGGACCCTCGCCGCGATCATTACGGATGAGAGCGGGAACGTCACCACACAGGCCAAGCATGCGGCGGCTCTGGAGGAGCGCCGGATGTTTCTCGACGGAAAGTTCAAGGGGTCAGGTACGGAGACGACGCCGATATATCTTCAGATCAGCAACAGCGAGTTCAGAAAGAAAATAGATTCTATAAGAACGGAAATGATGAACTTAGACCTCAGTCCTGCGGACGAGGTGAAATTCGTTAATTCATACTCATCAGAAGACCAGCAGATCATATTCGATTTCATTTTAAGTCCCACATACGGAGACGGCTCTCGGCAGTACGCCGACCTCGACAGCTGGAAGAAGAATATGGAGGCCCTGTCCAAGGTTCAGGACTTCATGGCGAAGGCCAAGACGGACCCGGCGGTCAAGGCCGATCCCAAGTACGCCGAGGTGGAGAAGCTGTGGATGATGGCCGACACCTCGGCGCCGTCCTGGACCGCCCTGGTGCTGCAACTGTTCGGCGAGACGCCCAGTTCGAAACTGGACCTGTCGGACAAGGCCAGGACCGTCGTCGGCGACGTCAAGCCCAACGCCCAGCCCGCCCCCTATGAGCCCGGCGCAGTGGCGTCAAAGCGCGTCTGATCCCTTCCTCCGACATCAAGGACCGCCCTAATGACAGACGCCCTCAATACCGCCTCGACCCCCGCCGCCGGCGCCTCCTCAACGGCGGCGCCTCCGATGACGCCGAAGCTGGCGGAGAACCTGGAGAAGCTGCGCGGTTTGGCGGCGATCATCGCCGACGGCGACGGCAAGACGAACGTGGAGGGCAAGAAAAACGCCTATGCCGCGATGCGAAATATGATCATCACGGGAGCGTTTTCAGATGCCGCCAACAATAATCAATCGCTCTTGTCGACGCTGAACACAATATACGAGAGTCCGTTTGGAAAGCGGGTAAGCGAGTTGGACAATAGGTACGGTGAGGAGGTGACGGCCCTCAACCAGGATGGTCGTCTTGGTGAGGCGATGGTTTCCGTCATCAGCACCTACTCAGAAGAAGACCAGAGACTGATATTTGATCTTAACATCAATGCGGCGGACGGCGGAGGGGCGAGAAAGTACAGCGATATTGACAGCTGGAAGAAAAATGTGGCCGCCGTTTCCAAGGTCCGGGACTTCATGGCGAAGGCCAAGACGGACCCGGCGGTCAAGGCGGACCCCAAGTTCGCCGAGGCGGAGAAGCTGTGGATGATGGCCGACACCTCGGCGCCGTCCTGGACCGCCCTGGTGCTTCAACTGTTCGGCGAGACGCCCAGTTCGAAACTGGATCTGTCGGACAAGGCCAGGACCGCCGTCGGCGACGTCAAGCCCAACGCCCAGCCCGCCCCCTATGAGCCGGGAACGGTGGCGTCAAAGCGCGTCTGATCATCGACCGACCGCGCTAGAGCATGATCGTTTCGGACGGAACCGCTTCGCGGTTCCGACAGAAGCGTGAATCATGCTCTCGCTTTAAATCTGGAGCCTGATTCACCGTTTCAGCGGAACCGCGAAGCGGTTCCTCCTCAACGGATCAGGCTCTAAAGCACCAGAACCCCCGGCTCGGGCGCCGGCTTGCGGGTCAGGGGGGTGCGTTTCAGCCACAGTTTCAGCGCCTCCCAATGGATGGCGGCGACGACCTTCAGCGTCAGCAGCGGCATGGACAGGGCGGCGGCGACCAGGGCGCGGTCGGTCAGGGGGCGACGGCGGCCGGTCATGGCGGTGGCGATCAACAGGCCCTGGGCGTCGCGGCCGTCGATCGCCAGGCTCAGGGTCTCGCCGGGCGGGCGGCCCCGGAAGACATAGTCCATCTCCATCCCCATGAAGGGCGAGACATAGAGGCGTTTGTCGGTCTGCTGGCGGAACCGGTCGTCGTCGACCTCGGCCGCAGGGACCGGCAGGACATAGGACCGGCGCTCGCCGAAGGTGCTGGTGACTTCATAGACCATGGCCGCCAGCCCCCCGTCGGCCCGATGGCAGTAGTAGAGGCTGATGGGGTTGAAGACGAAACCCAGAACGCGCGGCATGGTCAGGAGGCGGATCGCGCCGGAACCGACGTCGATCCCCGCCTCGGCCAGGCGGGCGACGATCTGGCCGCGCAACGGGGCGCCCGAGCCGTCGCCGTGGTCGCGGTCGTAAAAGCCCATCAGGTTGAACCGGCCGCGCGAAAAGGTCTTGAGCCGCCGGTCCAGGGCGTCGATCTCGTCCAGGTCCAGCATCAGCCAGAAGACGCGGTATTTCAGCCGGTGCCGCCGTGGCCTCAGACGGGTGTGAAAGACCCCGCCGACATAGAGGGCCGAGGCCCCCGTCACGCGACGCGCGCCAGGGGGGCGGCGCCGGGGCTGAGGTGGATGCGGCCGCTCTCGTTCTCGACCGTCCAGGGGCGGCGCACCCCGCCCAGCTGTTCGGCGACGGCGAGACCCGACTGAAGCCCGTCCTCATGGAAGCCGGCGCCGAAATGGGCCCCGCAGAACCAGACGCCGCCGTGACCTTGCAGGCTCCACAGGTCTTTTTGCGCCCGGACGGCGGCGGGGTCGAAGATCGGATGTTCGTACAGTTCGCTGCGCAGCAGCGTCCCGGCTGCCGGCGGGCGCGGCGGGTTCAGGGTGACGAACAGGTCCTGGCCCGGCAGGCCCTGAAGCCGGTTCATCCAATAGGTGACGCAAAGGCCGTCGTCGGCCCCGATATAGTTCCACGACGCCCAGGCCCGGCGGCGGCGAGGCATCAGGCCGGGGTCGGTGTGCAATATGGTCAGGTTGCGGCTGTAGCGGAAGGCGCCCAGCAGCTCGCGTTCGCGGGCCGTGGGCTGGGCCAGCATGGCCAGGGCCTGGTCGGCGTGGGCGCCGATGACGACATGGTCGAACCGTTCGGTCGCGCCGGTCGCGTCCTGAACAAGAACCCCGCCCTCGATCCGTCGGACCTGGGTCACGGCCCGGCCCAGACGCGACCCCTCGCCGCCGCGGCCGGCGGCGGCCGGGCCGGCCGCGATCTGGTTGGCCGCAATCTGGCGCGCCAGTTCCTGGACATAGACCCGGCTGCCCCCGACCACGGTGCGCCAAAGCGGCCGGCCGACCAGTTTCAGCAGGCCGTGATTGCCGCAGAACCTCAGGAAGGACTCGGCCGGATAGTCCAGCAGCGTATGGGCCGGAGATGACCAGATGGCGGCGGCCATGGGCAGAAGGTGATCGTCGCGGAAGGCCTCGCTGAAACCCTCGCGCTTCAGATAGTCGCCCAGGGTCACGTCGCTGTCGGCCAGGGCCGCCAGCCCTTCCGGCGCCGAGCGATAGAAGCGCAGAATCTCGCTCAGCATGGACCAGAAGCGCGGGCGCAGCATGTTGCGGCGCTGGGCGAACAGGCCGGGCGCCGCATATTCGAACCGGCCCTGATCCAGGGAGACGGCGAAGGACATGTCGGTGGCCTGGGTCTTCAGCCCCAGATGGGCGAACAGGGCGATCAGGTTCGGATAGGTGGCGTCGTTGAAGACGATGAAGCCGGTGTCCACCGCCGTCTCGCCCTCCGCCGAACGGACGTCGACCGTGTTCGAATGGCCGCCCAGCCGATCCTCGCGCTCATAAAGGGTCACGTCGTGACGGCCCGACAGCAGCCAGGCGCAGGACAGGGCCGAGACGCCGGAGCCCACGACGGCGATCCGCAGGCGGGGACCAGTCTGTACGGCGGCTGAAGGGAGCATTGGGTTTCCAGAAGGGCGGATGTTTGCGACGATACGCCGCCCGCTCTGCGGCGGATCACGAAATGATCCAGACTTCGACCTGAACCGTATTAGGGTCGATGCATGAGCAGATTTCCATCCTTCGGCCGATTCGGACGCCCGTGATCCCGGCGGGCGACGATTTCGACCGCCTGATCGAGGCGGTGGCGATGCGACGCGATCGGGACGCCTTCGCGCGCCTGTTCGACCATTTCGCCCCGCGGCTGAAGGCCTATCTGATGAAGGCGGGGGCCACGGCCGGCGCGGCCGAGGACTTCGCCCAGGACGCCATGCTGACCGTCTGGCGCAAGGCCGAGCTGTTCGACCGCACCAAGGCCCATGCCGCGACCTGGATCTTCACCATCGCCCGCAACCGGCGGCTGGACGTGCTGCGCCAGGACGCGCGGCGTCTGCCCCTGCCCGAGATCGACCTGGTTCAGGACGAGCCGGAGCAGCCCGACACGGTCGTTCTGGCCGCCGAAAACGCCGCCCGGCTGAAGGCCGCCATGGCGCGGCTTTCGCCCGATCAGATCGAGGTGCTGCGCCTGGCCTTCTTTCAGGACAACCCCCATTCCGAAATCGCCCGGCGGCTGGAACTGCCCCTGGGCACGGTGAAGTCGCGTATTCGCAAGGCCATGATCAAGCTGAGAACCCTGCTGGACGACGAACAGGGAGGGGTGGCGTGACCGGCGTGCACAATCCCTCCGAAGAGCGGCTGTTGGCCTATGCGGCCGGGACCCTGAGCCCGCCCGAGGCGGTGGTGGTCGCCGCCCATCTGGCGATGCGGCCCCAGAACGACGCCTGGGTCAGGACGCTTCAGGCCGTAGGCGGCCGTCTGCTGGACGAGCTGGAGCCTCAGGCCCTGGCCGAGGACGCCCTGGCGCGGGTGATGGCGCGGGCCGAAACAGACGCCGGAGAGGTTCTGGCCTCCACCCCGCTGAACGACATGGCCGGCCTGCCCGAGCCGTTGCGCCGCTACGCCCTGGGGCCGTGGCGCTGGCTGGGACCGGGCATGCGCGCGCGCGACGTCCATGCGCCGCGCGACGGCGATTTCCGCGTCATCCTGCTGGAGATCGGGCCGGGGCGGGAGACGCCCAAACACACCCACGGCGGGATCGAGCTGACCTGCGTCATCCACGGCGCCTACGCCACCGAGACGGCGGTGTTCGAGCCGGGCGATTTCGAAGAGGCGGACGGCGAGGTGCTGCACCAGCCGCGCGTGGTCTCGCCCGACCCCTGCCTGTGCGTGGTGGCCCTGGACGGCCAGATCCAGCTGGACGGCTGGCTGGGCAAGCTGATGCAGCCCTTCATCAAACTGTAGGCGCACAAGGAAAGACGCCCGGTCCGCAGGGACCGGGCGTCTTGGTTTTCAGGCCGGGAGAGGGCGATCAGCCGCGACGATTGTCCCAGTCGCGGCGCTCATAGCGGACCTGGGCCGCCAGGCGATCCAGGCGGCGGTCCAGATCGGCGCGCTCCCAACCGCTGAGGCCGCCCCGGCGGTAGCCGGCTTCCAGACGCTGGACGCTGTTGAGTTCGGCGCGCAGACGGCCGGCTTCGCGACGGCTCAGCTGGCCGGTGCGGAGGCCCTGGTCGATGCGGCGGTCGAGTTGGTCGATGCGGACGTTGACCGAGGGGCCGTAGCCGTAGCCGGCGGGCTGGGCGTGATGCGGACGACCATGAGGGCCGTAGGATTGGCCATAAGACTGGGCGGCGGCGGGCAGGGCGGCCGAGGCCGCGGCGGCCAGGACCAGGGCGGGGATGAGGGCTTTCTTGTTCAGCATCGGATCAATCCTTGCGTTGGGGACGCTCCGAGGGGGAGCGCCGATGAAGCCAAGAGACCACGCCCCGCCTGAGCCCGATCTGAACGGCGCGTTTCAGGCGCCGTTCATCTGTTCGCCCCCGTCAAACGAGCGAACGGGGCGCACTCCGCTGTCTTTGGCGCGGGCCGTCTTTGGTGTAAGGGCGGTTGACGGGGATTTTCATCAGTCTGGCCCCTTTCCGACACCCTTGTTCAGCGGCTGTTCAGAGCCGTCCGCCTAGAACCGCCCCATGACCCGCACCCGCGCCCTTCTCATCGCCGCCGTCCTGGCCCTGGTCCCTGCGACCCTGGTTCCCGCGACCCAGGTCTCGGCCCAGTCGCGCGAGGCGTCGCGGGATCAGGATCGCGAGGCCGCCCAGGACCGTCGGGGTCCGCCCCCGCGCGACAGCCGGGCCATGGACGCGCCCCGCGCCGACCTGGGGGCCGTGGTGCGCCGGGTCGGCGCCGGTCGCGAGGGCCGGATGCTGGGCGTCAGCCCGCGCGGCGACACGGTGGTGGTGCGCTGGGAATATCCCGGCGGCCGGGTGGCGGATATTCGCGTGGACGCCCGTTCGGGCCGCGTGATGGGAGAAGACTGAAGATGCGTGTCCTGCTGGTCGAAGACGACGCCGATCTGTCGCGGCAGCTGAAGGGCGCCCTGGCCGACGCCGGCTATGCGGTGGATCACGCCGCCGACGGCGAGGAGGCCTGGTTCCTGGGCGACACCGAACCCTATGACGTCATCGTTCTGGACCTGGGCCTGCCCAAGATCGACGGGGTGTCGGTGCTGGAGCGCTGGCGGCGCGAAGGCAAGGCCACGCCGGTCCTGATCCTGACGGCGCGCGGCGCCTGGTCGGACAAGGTCTCGGGCTTCGACGCCGGGGCCGACGACTATCTGACCAAACCCTTCCATACCGAAGAGCTGCTGGCGCGGCTGCGGGCCCTGCTGCGCCGCTCGGCCGGCATCGCCTCGGCCACCCTGTCGTGCGGCGGCCTGCGGCTGGACCCGCGCGCGGCCCGCGCCAACGTCAACGGCGAGCCGCTGCGCCTGACCTCGCTGGAGTACCGGCTGCTGCACTATATGATGATGCATCAGGGCCGGGTGATCAGCCGCACCGAACTGGTCGAACATCTCTACGACCAGGACTTCGACCGGGATTCCAACACCATCGAGGTCTTCATCGGCCGACTGCGCAAGAAGATCGGCTCGGACCGGATCGAGACGGTGCGGGGCCTGGGCTATCGGCTGGCGCCCCTGGCCGGCGAGTCCGAGGCGGCGTGACCCTGAGTCGATGAACCGAGACGGGGGGACGAGGCGCGCCGGCTGGGGCCGATGGTTCGGCCGGCCCGGGCGGTCGCTGACGCGGCGGCTGATCTGGCTGGCCTCGGGCTGGATCCTGCTGGCCCTGGTCGCCACGGGCCTGGTCCTGACCAATCAGTTCAAGGAATCGGCCCTGCGCCGCCTGGGCAACGTCCTGGCCGAGACGACCGACGAACTGGTGGTGCGGACCGTCACCGCCAGCGGAACGGTGATGACGCCCCAGATCATGGACGCCCCGACCTTGCGGGTCTTTTCCGGCAAATACTGGATGACGGCCGAGCCGACCCTGGCGGGGGGCTTGCGCATCCTGACCCGGTCGGACTCCCTGTATGGCGAAGACCTGGTCGCGCCGCCGGACCTGCCGGCGCGGCTGGACGACGCCTATGGCCAGACCATCACCTATAACGCCGTCGGTCCGGCGGGCGAGCCGCTGCGGATCGCCGCCAGCATGAAGTCCCTGCCGGGGCGGACCGCGCCGGTGGTCTTCTTCGTCGGGATCGACCGCTCCAATGTCGAGGCGGATGCGCGCCAGTTCGCCACCGTCACCTGGGTCGCCCTGTTGCTGCTGGGCTTCGGCCTGGTCTCGGCGGTCTTCATCCAGGTCCAGGTGGGCCTGCGGCCCCTCTATGATCTGAGGAATGAGATCGCGGCGGTCCGCAAGGGCCAGGCGGCCCGGATCGAACGCGCCTATCCGCTGGAGATCCAACCCCTGGCCGAACAGGTCAACAATCTGCTGGACCACAATCAGGAGGTCGTGGACCGTCAGCGCACCCATGTCGGCAACCTGGCACACGCGCTGAAGACGCCCATCTCCGTCATGCTGGCCGAGGCCGGGACGACGCAAGGGGCCCTGCCGGAACTGGTGCGTCGCCAGACCCAGATCATGCAGGGCCAGGTCGATCACCATCTGCGCCGCGCCCGCGCCGCCGCCCGCGCCGCCCACGGCCTGGGCGAGACCACGCCCGTGCCCGAGGTGCTGGACGAGCTGGCGGTGATGATCGAACAGGTGTTCCGCGACAAGGGGGTCGAGATCGACTGGCGCGCGCCCGACGACCTGGCCTTTCTGGGCGAACGCCAGGATCTGCAGGAGATTCTGGGCAATCTGATCGAGAATGCGGCCAAGTTCTCGCGGCGGCGGGTGCGGGTCTCGGCCGGGGGCAACGGCCTGGGCCAGATGATCGTCGTGGTCGAGGACGACGGACCGGGCCTGCCGGCCGATCAGCGCGAGGCGGTGATGAAGCGCGGCGCCCGGCTGGACGAAAGCGCGCCCGGATCGGGCCTGGGTCTGTCGATCGTAGAAGACCTGACCCGCGCCTATGGCGGGCGGCTGACGCTCGGCGACAGCGACATGGGCGGGCTGAAGGCGGTGCTGGAGCTTCCCGCCGCCCACGGAGCCTGAGGCGGCGGGCGGGGCGGGAGCCATAGGCGGCCGGGCACGTTGAACGGCTCCGCCTCTTCAGGAACCCGCATGGCCGTCGCCCGCCTTCGTCACGCCGCCGCCGCCCTGGGACGAACCGTGCGTGATCGGATTCCGGTCGCGCGCCGGACGCCGCCGCTTCATGTCCTGGTCGAGCAGGCGGCGCGGATCGGCTATGGGGCGCGGGGCTTCGTCTATCTGTCGGCCGGCGCCCTGACCCTGCTGGCGGCCCTGGACCGGATCGGCGATGCGGTCGGCACGGGCGGGGCGGCGGGCTGGCTGGCGGAACAGCCCTTCGGTCGGGTCTGGCTGGTGGCCCTGGGGCTGGGATTGTGGGCCTTCGTCGGCTGGCGCGTCCTGCAGGCCGTCTTCGATGCGGACCATGCGGGGCGCGATCTGAAGGGCTGGGCGACGCGGGCGGGCCAGGCGGCCAGCGGCCTGTTCTACGGCCTGCTGGCGGCGGGGGTGTTCGAATATCTGGACGAGGCGGGCGGCGCGACCAGCCAGGCGGCGGACCAGGCCGAAAGCATCGCCGAAAACCAGGAGAAGGCGGCCATGGTCCTGGACCTGCCGTTCGGCGACCTGCTGCTTATGTCGGCGGGGCTGGTGGTGCTGGGGGTCGGGATCGGCAACATCGTGCGGGCCTTCCGCGACGACTTCGACGCCGCCCTGGCCTGTCCCGACGGCCTGCGCCGTCCGGCCTCGATCCTGGCGCGGATCGGCTATGGGGCGCGGGGCTTCGCCTATCTGCCGCTGGGGATCTTCGTCGTTCTGGCCGGTCTGCACACCCGATCGGGCGAGGTCACCAATACGGCGGCCGCCCTGGAGACGCTGGAAAGCCAGCCCGGCGGCTCATGGATCCTGGGGCTGACGGCTGTGGGTCTGATGGCCTTCGGCGCCTTCGCCTTCGTCGAGGCCCGCTGGCGACGGATCCGTCCGCCGCGCGATCTGAAACTGGGGTGAGTGAAGCGCGCGGGTGCGGGTGAACAAGCGGTGCGCGGGGTCTGCGGCGGCAGACCCGCCCTGCTCACCTCCTGCTCACTGGCGCCAGGGCAGCGGCCCTCCCATATGATCCGAAACCAAGGCTGTTTCAGAAGGCGCGCCATGTCCCAAACCGCTTCCAAGACCCTGAAGATCGACTTCGTCTCCGACGTGGTCTGCCCCTGGTGCGTGGTGGGGCTGGGCGGCCTGGAGGCGGCGCTGGACCGGCTGAAGGATGAAGGCGTCCAGGCCGACATCACCTTCCATCCGTTCGAGCTGAACCCGCAGATGGCGCCGGAGGGCGAGAACATCGTCGAACACATCGGCCGCAAATACGGGGCGAGCCCGGAACAGTCGGCCGCCAACCGCGCCATGATCCGCGAGCGGGCAGGGGAGGTCGGCTTCGACATGCGGATGACCGATGAGAGCCGCATCTGGAACACCTTCGACGCCCACCGGCTGTTGCACTGGGCCCACGAGACCGCGCCTGAAAAGCAGAAGGCGCTGAAACAGGCCCTGTTTACCGCCCATTTCACCGAAAACCGCAACCTGACCGACGCCGGGGTTCTGACGGCCGCCGCCGAGGCGGCAGGGCTCGACCGGGCCGAGGCGGGCGAGGTCCTGGCGTCGGGCCGCTACGCCCAGGCGGTGCGCGCCGAGGAGGATCTGTGGCGGTCGCGGGGGATCAACTCGGTCCCGGCCGTGGTGGTCGAGAACAAATATATGATCAGCGGCGGCCAGCCCGCCGAGGTGTTCGAACAGGCCCTGCGCCAGATCGCCGGCGAAGCCTGACCTCTTTTAGCGCGCCAGCCGGCCCTTGGCTTCGGCGACGGTCAAGACCACTTCGTCGTCCGGTGCGGCGATCTCCTCGCCGCAATGGTCCAGCACCTTCAATATGTGCCGGATCAGGTTCAGCCGGGCGGTCTTCTTGTCGTCGGTGGCGATGACGGTCCAGGGGGCGTAGGCGCGGTCGGTCTCGTCCAGCATCCGGTCGCGGGCGGCGGAATAGGCGTCGAACCGGGCCTCGGCCTCGGCGTCCAGGGACGACAGTTTGAACTGTTTCAGCGGATCGACCCGGCGCTCCTTCAGCCGCTGGGCCTGCTCCTTGCGCGAAATGTCGAGCCAGATCTTGATCAGAATGATCCCGTCCTCGGTCAGCATTCGCTCGAACCGGGGGGCGTCCTTCAGGAACTGGGCGTATTGTTCCGGGGTGCAATAGCCCATGACCGGCTCCACCCCGGCGCGATTGTACCAGGAGCGGTTGAAGATGATCGTCTCGCCCGCCGCCGGCAGATGCGGGACATAGCGCTGGAAATACCACTGGGTGGTTTCGCGATCGCTGGGCTTGGGCAGGGCGACCACGCGGGTCTGGCGCGGCGACATATGTTCAGTCAGCCGTTTGATGGCGCCGTCCTTGCCCGCCGTGTCGCGCCCTTCCAGCACGATCACCACGCGCAGCCCATGTTCGATCGTCCAGGCCTGGGTCTTCACAATAGCGAGCTGGAGCCGTTCCAGCTCGGCGTCATAGGCGTCGGTCTTTTTTCCCATCGGGGCATGGTGAAGGGTCCGGCGCGTCGGGACAAGCGGAGCCTTAATGAGGGTGTCGCCGATTACGGCTGTATACTTAGGAAGACAACCGTCGGCTACATGGTAGGCGGCCAATTGTCTATGCAATTCCAGCAATTTAACTTGAAAATAAGGAGCAATACCGACCTATCCTATACTGTTTATACACCCAGAGCGCTCATGGTCGGCGGATCAGTCAAACGGGTTCGCAGATGTTGATCGGCAATTTCTCAGTGGTGAACAGGGACCCCCTCGGGAAGGGGCGTCGGTTCTCCCTGGGACAGGGCGAATACGGGGTGTCGGACGAGTCGGATCTGGCCCTGACCACGGTCCTGGGCTCGTGCGTGGCCGCCTGCATCCATGATCCGGTCGCCGGCGTGGGCGGGATGAACCATTTCGTGCTGGCCCGCCGCAACCGCGGCGCCAGCGGCGATCCGGCCCGCTACGGCGACCATCTGATGCCGCTTTTGATCGAGGGGCTGTTGCAGGCCGGGGCGAAGCTGAACCGGCTGGAGGCCCAGGTGTTCGGCGGCGCCAGCCCCGGCAATTTCGTCAACTCCATCGGTCAGGACAATCTCGCCTTCGCCTGCGGCTTTCTGGAAGAACTGGGCGTGCCCGTCGGCGTGGGTGAACAGAGCGGCCCGGCGGGATGCCGGATCGTGTTCTGGCCCGCCAGCGGCCATGTGACGCACAAGCCCCTGACGCGCGTCAAAGAGACCAAGGTGCGGCGCATTATCCTGCCGCTTGTGAAACCGCTGAACCTGACGCCGGCCGCCGCCTGAGACTCCCTCGGCGTTGAACGCGCGCGCCCCGCTCGCGTTTGCCAGCGGGGCCGTTGGCGGTCCATGCTGGGGCCTCATGAAGCGCGACTTCGCCGATTTCTGGAATCTGATGTGGGAGGTCGGGCTGTTGGCCTGCGCCGCCTTCGCCCTGCTGAACGCCTATGCGCCGCCGCAGGATCTGCCCTGGAAACCGCTGGACTTGAACCAGCCGGTCGGGCGGGCGACGGCGGCCAAGGTGGCGGACTTCGACCTTTCCCCCACCGCCGCGCCTGAAGAGGTGCAGGGCGCGACCGAGGCCTGTATGCAGGTGCTGCGTGAGGCGGGGGTCGAGGTCGAACGGGCCGCCGATCGCGACGACGGCGGCTTCTGCGTCGTGCGCGGCGCCGTTCGGATCACCGGGGGCGCGGTGACGCCCCTGGCCCCGGCCGATGTGGTGATGCAGTGCCCCCTGGCCGTGCGCTACGTCATCTGGGACCGTCAGGTGCTGCAGCCCGCCGCCCGCGACATCCTGGGCTCGGCCCCGGCCCGGGTCGAAAACTATGGGACCTATTCCTGCCGCCGCATCTACGGCTCTCAGGACGTCAGCGAACGGCCCAGCGAACACGCCCGCGCCAACGCCCTGGACGTCGCGGGCGTGACCCTGGCGGACGGGCGCACCGTGACCGTGCTGGACGACTGGCGCGGCGAGGGGCGGGCGGGACCGGCGGGGTCTCGCTTCCTGCACGCCCTGCGTGACGGCGCCTGCGGCCTGTTCGCCACGGTCCTGACGCCCGACTATAACGCCGCCCACGAGAACCATCTGCACCTCGACGCCGCCGACCGGGGCGTCTGCCGTTAAGCGCGATAGGCGAAAAGGCCCGCCGCTTTGCTGTTGACCGTCTGGAAAAGCCGGGTGACAACAGAGGCGCAGTCCGGATTTTGCGTGGGGTCCACACCCGCGTCTCGCTCCTTCGCCTGAACGAGCTGTCCAGATGGATTGTCGGGTCCTCCCGAGGGAGATCCGCCTGGAAAAGCGCGTTTACGGAGACGCAGACATGGCGACCGGTACGGTCAAGTGGTTCAACCCCACCAAGGGCTATGGTTTCATCCAGCCCGACAGCGGCGGCTCTGACGTGTTCGTTCACGTCACCGCCGTTCAGAAGGCCGGCCTTCAGGGCCTCGATGAAAACGCCAAGGTCGAATACGAGCTGGAAAATCAGCGCGGCAAGACCTCGGCCATCGACCTGAAGCTGCTTTAAGTCGAAGAATGGAAACGGGCGCGGAGATGATCTCCGCGCCCGTTTTTCCTGTTGACTGCGGCCTTCGCCGCGAAGCTTGTTTGACGCGGCGTCCGCCGCAGGGCCTGGCTTCAGGCCGGCGCCTCGATGCGCGTGCGCAGGGCGACCTCCAGTCCCGGCTTCTGATCGCGATAGTCGATCTGACCGCCAAGCTGGGCCACCAGACTGCCGATCATCATCGAACCGAAGCCCTTGCCGGCCTTGTGGCCGCCCTTGCCGTCGTCGGACACCACCAGACGCAGGCTGTCGTCCGCCTCGGTCAGGCCGATGCGCAGCGGACCCGGCGCCCCGTCATAGGCGTATTTCTGAGCATTGATGATCAGTTCGGTCAGGATCAGGCCGATGGTCACCGCCCGGTCGGCCCCGACGCAGACCGGCGCCAGATCGGTCTCGATCGCCGAGACCCATTCCGGCCCCATGCTTGAGCCCAGATCCTCGACCAGTTCGCCGATATAGCGCGACAGGTCGATGGCCGCGTCATGATCCCCGCGATAGAGGCGGGTGTGGACGGTCGAGACGGCCCGCACTCTGCGCCGCGCCTCCTGCAAGGCGACCTTGGCCGGGCCGTCGCCCAGGTCGCGGGCCTGAAGTCCCAGGAAGCTGGACACCAGGGTCAGGCTGTTCTGGACCCGGTGATTGACCTCGCGCATCAGGAACTCCTGCTGCTCCAGCCGCAGGTCGCGCTCGGACAGGCGGGCCTGAAGCGACTGGTTCAGGCTGCGAAGCTGGGTGACGGAGGTGAAGTCCGACAGGGCGTCGCGCAGGCGGGCGGCGGATTCGACGGCGGCGGCGCCCCAGCGGCGGGCGCGGCCCGACACGGTCTCGCGCCATTCGGCGAAGGAGGCGCGGGGCGTCAGGGCGCCGCCCCCGTCCGTCGATTTGACGGCGGTCGAGGGATCGCCGGCCCAGCGCACCGTCTCCAGAATCTCGGCGCGGAACCATAGCAGGCTGAGCGGCTGCGGCCCCGGCAGGCGCACGGCCAGAAGGCCGCTGGCGTGGGTCCGCCAGGCCTCGGCCTCGGGCAGGAGGGTGGACAGGGCGTTGGTGGCGACCGGACGAAGCCCCGGCTGCGCCTCCAGCCAGTCCGCGATCTGACGCTGGGCCTCCGGCGGCGGGACATGGCCGAACCCCTCGATCCGGTCGCCCTGGACGATCGCCACGCCGTCGGCGCCGACCAGGTCCTTCAGCGCGCCCGCCTGATCCCCCAGGCCCGAGGCCAGGTCGCGGTCGCGCGACAGACCGATGATCAGCTCATCCTCCAGCCGACGCAGCCGGACCCGTTCGCGATACAGTTCGGCGTCCGCCTTGGTCTTCAGCTGGCGGGCCAGGGTGCGGGCCAGGGTGGTGCAGGCCACGCGCAGTTCATAGGACAGCAGCAGGGGCGTGCTGCTGTGGCAGGCGACCAGGCCCCACAGAACATCATCGACGATGATGGAGACCGAGGCCGAGGCCCGCACCCCCATATTGTGCAGATACTGGATATGGATCGGCGACACGGAGCGCAGGCCGCTGTCGCTCATGTCCAGCGGAGGCTCGTCCGGATACGGCGGCCGCAGCGGCTGGGGCGTGTAGCGGGTGTCGGGAATGACCCGCACCGGATTGCGCAGATAAAGGGCCCGCGCCTGGCGGGGAATGTCGGTCGCCGGGAAGTGGTGGTTCAGGAAGGAGGTCGCATCGCCCGCGCGCGATTCCGCCACCACCTGGCCCGCCTCGTCATCCAGGAAGCGATAGATCATGACCCGCTCGAAGCCGGTCAGACTTCGGAAGGCGTCGGCGGCGCGTTCGCAGACGCCTTGGACCGTGGCGCTGCGTTCGAGAGCCGCGCCGGCCGTATCGAGCCGGGTGATCAGTTCGACGCCCAGCCGGGCCTGTTGCGAGCTCTGCTCGACCTCGACCACCATTCGAAGGGCGGGGGCGGCCTCCGTGCCGGCCGCCTTTGCGGCGGGCGCATAATAGACGACGACGTCGTATTCCAGCCGGTTGGTCGCCCGCCAACGGCCGGCGAAGCCCGCCTCGCGGATGGCCGCCATGTCGCGCAGACGACGCCCCACCACCTCGCCCAGAAGATCGGCGATCGGCAGGCCGATCCAGCGGGTCTGGCCGGTCAGATCCTCGATCGCCCCGGCCCCCTGTTCCAGGGTCAGGGCGTCCAGGTTCAGCACCAGCAGCAGGCCGTGGCCCTGGATCGCCTGGGGGATGTGGATCGGCTCCCGGTCGCAGTCGTTCAGGGCGATCTGGGCGCGGACGTCGTAGTCCGTCATGATTTCGTCTTCCCGTTGCGGCGGGTTCGCTCCCAGCGGAAGGCCGCAGGTCCGACCTGCGAGGCAGACGGCAGGTCAGATAGGGAGAGGTCCATAGGGCTCATACCGTAACACATTGGCGAGGCTTGTCTATTTAAGCCTTCCGTGTACGGCGGCGTACAGTCTGGAGGGGCTGGACATGGAACGGCCGCAGTCGCATGGCGTTAGCCCCATTCCCTTCCACCGGTCAGACCCCATGAAATTGCGCGTTCGCGCCGAGCTCGTTTACAGCTTTGATCCGCCCACGGACGCCATCTACAAGATCCAGGTCGCCCACTGGCCCGGCCAGGAAATCCTGGAGGAGCGACTGACCTTCGATCCGCCGGTCCAGTTCCAGGAAGACGAGGACGTCGATTTCGGCGCCCGGACCCTGCGCTGCCACGTCCAGGGCGAGGTCAGCCTGGTCTATGAGGCGGTGGTCGACAATGGGGTGTTGAAAGGGCTGCCGCCCAGCGTCTCGCAGCACGACTGGGGCGATCTGCCGGCCGAGGTCCTGCCCTATCTTCAGCCCAGCCGCTATTGCCCGTCCGACCAGTTCGGCCGGTTCGTGACGCGCCAGTTCGGCGAGACGGCGGGCGGGGCGCGGGTTCTGGCCATTCTGAACTGGATCGCCGAGAACATCGACTATGAGCACGGGGTCTCGGACACCGAGACGACGGCGGCCCGCACCTTCATTGATCGGGCGGGCGTGTGCCGCGACTTCACCCATCTGGGCATGACCTTTTGCCGGGCCTCGGGCGTTCCGGCCCGCGCCGTCAGCGCCTTCGCCCATCAGCTGAACCCGCCCGATTTCCACGCGATCTTCGAGGTCTGGCTGGACGGGGGCTGGTGGCTGGTCGATCCGACGGGCCTGGCCCCGGTCGAGGGGCTGGTGCGGATCGCCTGCGGCCGCGACGCCGCCGACATCGCCTTTCTGACCACCCAGGAGCGCTGCCGGATGGTGCGCCAGTCGGTGACGGTGGAGGCGGCTTAGGACGCCATCACACTCTAGGGCTTGGCCGCCGCCCTCTGCTCGGCCGTATAGGCCTGAAGCCGGTCGATGACGTCCATCTGGCGCAGCACCTTGTTCTGCGGGTCGATCAGGACATGGGCGCCGGCCGGGACCGCGATCTCGCCCCGGCCGCCCGTCATGGCCACGGTCCGAACGCGGCCGTCGATCTCGACCTCGACCGGCATGGGGAAGACGCCGCCGTCGCCGGTGGTCCATTGCAGGCTCAGCCGGCCGTCACGCCGGGTCTGGGTCAGGACCGGCAGGGCGGCGTTGTACAGATAGCCGCGGAAGAACCAGCCATAGTCTTCGCCCGTCACCGCATTGACGATCTGCAGATAGTCCTGGGTCGAACGGTACAGGGGCGTAAAGGCGCCGGGGCGAGGATCGTCGGTCCCATAGACCAGCCGCGTCAGGGACCGATGGAAGGCGTCGTCGCCGATCAGCATCCGCAGCGAATGGGCGATCAGCGAACCCTTGGAATAGATGTCGCCGCCGGGACCCACGTCGCCCTTATAGACCTCGTCCTCAGTCTTGGGCGTGCCGGACACCACGGGGTATTTATTGACCAGCCCCTCGCGCTGATTGGCCAGTTCGCGCTGCATGTAGCGGTCGCCCAGCAGCCAGCGGGCGTACAGCGGCTGCATATAGCTGCCCAGTCCCTCATGCAGCCACATGTCGTCGGCGTTGGCGTTGGTCAGCTGGTTGCCGAACCATTCGTGGGCGAATTCGTGCTGCAACAGCCAGTCATAGCCCCGGCCGTCGATCTTGTAGCCGTTGCCGTAGGCGTTGATGGTCTGGTGCTCCATGCCCAGGTGCGGGGTCTCGACCACGCCCATCTTCTCGTCGCCGAAGGGGAAGGGGCCGACGTTGGCTTCGAAGAAGTCCAGCATCTGGGGGAATTCGGCGAACAGGGCCTGAACCTTCTCGGGCGCGTCCGACTTCAGATGCCAGTAGTGCAGCGGGATCGTATTGCCGAACCGGCTCTGATACTGGCCGCTGACCTCCTCGTAGGGGCCGACGTTCAGGGCGATGGCGTAGGTGTTGGGGCTCTTGGCCGACCAGTTCCAGGTGGTCCAGCCGTCGCCGTGATCGACCTTGCCCAGGAAGCGGCCGTTTGACGGGGCCGACAGTTCGGACGGGACGGTGATGTGCAGATCGACCCGGCCGGGCTCGCCGTGCGGGCTGTCGATACAGGGCCAGAAGATGTCGCAGCCCTCGCCCTGGACGGCCGTGGCGATCCAGGGTTCGCCCGAAGGGGCCGTGGACCAGACGAAGCCGCCGTCCCAGGGCGCGCGCGGGGCGACGCGCGGCTGTCCGGCATAGGCGACCCGCAGGACGACCGACCCGCCCGCGGCCAGGGTCTGGGGCAGTTCGACCGTCAGCCGCCCCTCGGGGTTGGACCAGCGGTCTGCGGCCAGTTCGACCCCGTCGATCTGGACCGAAGAGATGGGCAGCAGCGTATCCAGATCGACCACCAGCCGCTCCAGCGGCGCCTTGGCGGTGAAGCCCAGAACGGCGACGGCGTCGATGGTCTTGTCCTGGGGGATGACCTTGATCGACAGATCGGCCGTGTCGAACCGCATGGCCTGCTGTTCGACGGTCAGGGGCTGGTCGGTCGCCAGGGTGTAGGGAGTCGAATCGCGCACCGGCGTCGCCGCCTGCGCCTCCTGGGCCTGGGCGATCGACGGCGCGACGGTCAAAGCCGACAGGCCCGAAACCGAAAGACCAAGGGCGGCGGCCGAGGCGGCCAGGGCGCGGGCGACAGTCATGCGGATTCCCCTCCAGTTGCCCGTCAGGCTTAATCCGGGCTTGGAAGGCGCGCAAAGAAAAAGGCCGGCGTCGCCGCCGGCCCTTTCCAGATCATGATGCGTCGCCCGACTTAGGCGGCGGCCTGTTCGGCCAGCTTGGCGCGGACCTGGCGCTTGATGCGCTGTGCGGCGATCGACAGCTGCTCGTCGCGGGCCTTGACGATGAAGGCGTCCAGGCCGCCCTTGTAGTCCAGGGTGCGCAGAGCGGCGTTGGAGATACGCAGCGAGAAGGTCTGACCCAGGGCGTCCGAGGTGACCTTGACCGTCTTCAGCGACGGCAGGAAGCGGCGCTTGGTCTTGATGTTCGAGTGGCTCACGCTGTGGCCGACCATCGGGCCGATACCGGTGAGTTCGCAACGACGCGACATCGTCAGATCCTTAAGGTGCGGCGTCCGGCCCGAAGCGTGGGAGGGGACGCATGAAACAGTTGCGCGCGGGAACCAGCCCGCGCGAGAGGGGGCCGTATAAGGGAAGAGGCGGTCGGGCGTCAAGCCGAGTCTTGAACGCCGAGGCCAGGCGCGCCGGCGGCGGCCGAAATCCAAGCCTGCGGCTGGACGGCGGGGAACAGCCTCGTTCAGCCGTCATTCAAATGACGCGCTCTATACGCCATATCATGAAGACTTCCGCTGAACAGAAGGCCGCCATGTCCCGTCCGTCTCTTAAACTGCTGGCCGCCCTGGCGCCCGTCGCCGCCGGCGCCCTGATGCTGGCCGCTCCGGCCATGGCGCCCGCCCAGACTCCGGCCCAGACTCCAGCCCAGTCGGAAGTGCTGCCGGGCTATTGGGAATACACCACCAGCGCCCTGGGCCAGAACGAGACCCATCAGAAATGCGTCCGTCCCAGCGAGATCAACCGCTTCTTCGGCGGCCTGTCGACCAACCGCTGGCGCTGCACCTATCCGACCCGGGTGGTCGGCGACGGCCGCGCCCGGTTCGAGGGGACGTGCCAGGACAAGAAGGGGCGGCGGATTCAGGTCCGGCTGAACGGAACCTATGAGGACACCAGCTTCAGCTTCCGCGGCGGCGCCCAGCTGCTGCGCGGCACCCCCTATATTCCGGCCAGCATCACCGCGCGGCGCATCAGCGCCCAGTGCCCGGCCAACGCCGAATATTTCTGACGCTCAGACCGGCTCGGCCCGCGCCACCACATAGGTGTGGGTCTGGTCGCCGGTCGAAAGGCTGAGGTATTCGCCGGTCTGGATCGTTTCGTCGGCCAGGCGGAAGCCGTGGGCGTCGTCGGCCTCTCCGGGTTCGAAATCGAGGAACCAGCGGTCCGGCGCCGCATGGCGCAGCCGCCCGAAGGCCAGGGTAGCCCCGTGCGAGAAGCGGCGCACCCGGCATTTCTCCGGCGCCTCGCGCCAGACGGCGGCGTCCAGCCGGCGCTCGGCCGTCAGGGGCGCCAGTATGTCATAGCCCATGTCATGGTCGCCGTCGGGGTGCTGGGGTTCGCGCGCCAGCTCCAGGCGGATGTGGTGAAACCCCAGCGGGGCGGCGTCGGTCATGGTCGGCTCCTTGTCGCCGGCCATCTGAGCGGATGACGCCGCGCCCCGCCTTGACGTCGGTCAAAACAAAAAGGCCCCGGATCGCTCCGGGGCCTTTTCGTCGTTCCGATGCGGACGCTTAGAGCATGATCGTTTCGGACGGAACCGCTTCGCGGTTCCGACAGAAGCGTGAATCATGCTCTCGCTTTAATCTGGAGCCTGATTCACGGCTTCAGCGGAATCGCGAAGCGATTCCACTTCAACAGATCAGGCTCTAGGCGGCTTCGGCGGTCGGGACCGGCTTTTTGGCGCTGAGCGACTTGGCCAGCAGCTCGACGGCGGCGTCCTTGTCAATCTTGTTGGCGGCGGCGACTTCGCGGGCCATCCGGTCCAGAGCCGATTCATAGAGCTGGCGCTCGGAATAGGACTGTTCCGGCTGGGTGTCGGCGCGGTGCAGGTCGCGGACCACCTCGGCGATGGAGATCAGGTCGCCCGAGTTGATCTTGGCCTCGTATTCCTGGGCGCGGCGCGACCACATGGTGCGCTTGATGCGGGCGCGGCCCTTCAGGGTGGTCAGAGCCTTGGTCACGACGTCGTCGGCGGCCAGCGAACGCAGACCGGCGGTGGCCGCCTTCTTGGTCGGGACGCGCAGGGTCATCTTCTCGTGGTCGAAGGTCACGACATAGACTTCCAGCGACATGCCCGCGACTTCCTGAGTCTCGATGGCCGCCACCTTGCCGACGCCGTGCGCCGGATAGACGACCGCGTCGCCAACCTTGAACTCCAGACCAGTCTTGCTCGTCATATTCGTCCTTTCCCGGTCAGGGCCGGGCGAAGCGAAGGCGCATCAAACGCAACGCAGTCTCGCCGCCGGAAGCTTCCGTCGGTCGATGAAATGCGGACGTCAGATGCGGAAACGGATCACCAAACCTCTGGCCGATCCCGTCTATGGGCGGGATTCTGTCGCAAACACGGGCGGCGCGAAGGTTTCGCGGACCGCCCGATCCAATGAAACAGAACCTATCACAAATTTGCGGAATTTCAAAACGTCCACACAGAGGACGCGGAATATCGCGAAGGTTTGAACGCGCGGCCCTGCGTCGGCCGCCCCGGTTCAGGAGCCCTTGCCCGGCTTGGGGCTGAAGTATTTCTCGAACTTGCCGGTCTCGCGCTCATACTGTTCGCGGTCGGCGGGAGGCGTGCCCTTGACGGTGATGTTGGGCCAGACCTTGGCGTATTCGGCGTTGACCTGAAGCCATTTGCCGTCGGGCTCGTCCTCAGTGTCCGGCACGATGGCGTCGACGGGGCATTCCGGCTCGCAGACGCCGCAGTCGATGCATTCGTCCGGGGCGATGACCAGGAAGTTCTCGCCCTCGTAGAAGCAGTCCACGGGACAGACCTCGACGCAGTCCATGAACTTACATTTCACACAGGCGTCGGTGACGATGTAGGTCATTGGGCGGCGAAGAGATCACGATTGCGAGCGGGAGGTCTGCGACATGGCGACCGCGCAACCAACTGTCAACAGCAGGGCTTAATCTGAGAGGCGTTCGCGGGCCCGGACGACCGCTTGACAAAGGCCGGGCTTAACCGCAACTGTGTAGATTACATATCAACCCCTACCGGAACATGACCATGCGCGCTCCCCTGATGAAATACGCCTTCGCCAAATACGCCGTGGCCGGCGCCTTGGCCCTCAGCCTCGCCGCCGGCGGCGCCGTCGTGGCCCAGGCCGCCCTGACCCAGAACCCGGCCGAGGTCCGCGCCGGCGACTATGCGCTGGAGTCCAGCCACGGCAAGATCACCTGGTCGGTCAGCCACTTCGGCCTGTCGACCTATACGGGCCAGTTCGTGAACGTGAAGGCCGAGTTGAAGCTGGACCCGGCCAACCCCTCCGCCTCGACCCTGACCGCCACCGTCCCGCTGACCGACGTGGCGCCCAATGACGACCGGCTGAAGGCCCATCTTCAAACGGCCGACTTCTTCGACACCGCCAACCATCCGACGGCGACCTTCGTCTCGCGCTCGGTGACGGTCGATCCGTCCGATCCGAACGAGGCGACGGTGGTCGGCGACCTGACCCTGCGCGGCGTGACCAAGCCGGTGACGATCGAGGTTGAGTTCAATGCGGCCGGAACCGTCATGGGCGCCTATAAGGCCGGCTTCGACGGCGAGGCCACCATCAAACGCTCGGACTTCGGCATCAACTACGCCCTGCCGGCCGTATCCGACGAGGTGAAGCTGCACATCGAAGGCGAGTTCGTGATCAAGTCGTAAGGCGGTTGTAAAGGGCGCGGGCCTCTTCGGCGGGCCCGCGCCGCTCGCCCAGGGCCTCGATCCTCAGGGTCGTGACCTCGCCGTTCTGGACGAAGGTCAGGAGGTCGCCGGGGTGGACGCAGCGGCTGGGCTTGTCCAGCCGTGTCTCGCGCCCCTGATGGGTCAGCCGCACCGCGCCCCGCTCGACAAGGGCGGCGGCCAGGCCTCGCGTCTTCACGAAGCGCGCCCGCCAAAGCCAGACGTCGATGCGACAGGCGTCGGTCTTCATCCCTTTCGTCATCCTCCGGCAAGCCGCTTGCGGCGCAGACCGGGGGACCCAGCGGCGCCGAAGGCGATGTGTCCGCCGCATAATGTCCACAGCGCCTTGTCCGCGACAGGTTCGCGCTCGCGCGCGCCGCTGGGTCCCCCGGTCTCCGCTTCGCTTCGCCGGAGGATGACGAAAGGACAGGGCCTCAAGAGGCGGCCTTTCGGCGCGGACGCCGCCGCTTGGGTCTGGCCGTCCGCGCCTCGGTCAGGGCGGCCAGGGCGGCGAAGGGCGAATCCTTGACGATCCTAGGCGCGGCGCCCGGCTTGTCGGGCAGGCGCGCGCGTTCGGTTTTCAGGGCGGCGATGACCTGTTTCGCCTGATCGGCGCTCCACCCCAGATCGGTCAGCGCCTCGTCCGACAGCCGCCCGTGCCCGACGGCCCGCAGCTCCGCCATCTTCTCCAGGGCCTCCACCGGCGCCAGCCACCGACCGGCGTGGCGCAGACCCGAGGCCGACAAGAGGCGCGGGGAGGGGGGCTCGACCGGGGCGGGGATCAGGTCGGGGCTGGCGGGGATCAGCGGGGCCGTGACGAAGGCCTGGGCGAAATGGCGGGCGCGGGGCTTTTGCAGGCCCGGCAGCCAGACCGAATGGACGCCGACGCGGATGGCGAAGCTTTTCAGGGTGCGGCGCTCCACCTGGCTCAGCGCCGCCAGATCCCGATCCACGTCGCGCCGGTCGATCAGCCCGCCGGCCTCGATCAGGCGGAAGGCGAGGCCGCGCGGCAGGCCCTTCAGCGCGCCGGATTCGACCGCCTGTTTCAGCCGCCGCAGATCGCGCAGCGCCCGACCCGCCTCGGACGCCAGCCAGGCCTCGATCCGTCGACGGGCGCGTTCGCGGGCCGGCGTCGCCCCCAGGTCGCCCAACAGGCGCACCGACGGCGAAAAGGGATCGGCCCCGGTCGGCGTCGCCTGAATCTGGGCGGTCAACACCCCGCGCCACAGCACCGCCCCGTCCGGCGTGACGGCGAAACCCTCGTCGGTCTCGGACGCCAACTGCCCCAGACGGCGATTGATCTCCGGCGTGACGGCCCGCACCGCCGCCTGGCGCAGGGTGCGGTCCTCCAGGGCCGAGGCGCCCTTTTCCATCTGGAAGCGGACGCCCTCGAGCTGACCCACCACCTGGCCCTCCACCGTGACCTCGCCGTCCTCGGCGACGCCCGCAAACGCATCCTCCCGGACGTTCAGCGCCCGCATCAGGGCCGTGGTGCGTCGATCGACGAAGCGGGCCGTCAGCCGTTCGTGCAGCACGTCCGACAAACGGTCCTCCAGGGCGCGGGTCCTGTCGCGCCAGCCCTGGGCGTCATGGACCCAGTCGGGGCGGTTGGCGATATAGGACAGGGTCCGCACCGCCGAGAGCCGGGCCGACAGCTGGTCGATCTGGCCGTCGTCGCGGTCCACGAAGGCGAAGCGCGGCGCCATCCAGTCGTCGGTCAACCGCCCCCGCTTGCCGGTCAGGGCCTGGAAGACGTCCTTGGCCAGGCGGGCGTGCTCGTCCAGGGTCGTCTTCTGGAAGTCGGGCAGCTGGCAGGCCTCCCACAGCCGCATCACCGCCCCGCGCGAGCGGCCGATCCGGGCGACCTCCTCATCCTTGATCAGGCGGCGCAGCAAGGTCTCGTCCAGGGCCTCGGCCGTCAGGCTGAGCCCCGCGCGGCCCGGCGTCACCGTCAGGGACCGCAGAAGGTCGGGCAGGGTGTCGAAGTCCAGTCGGGCGTTTCGCCATTCGGCCGCCTCGATCGGATCGAACCGATGCTCGACCACCTGTTCGACCAGATCCACGTCCAGATCCTCGGCCTCGGCCGTGACGCCGAAGGTTCCGTCGCGCAGATGGCGGCCGGCCCGCCCGGCGATCTGGCCGATCTCATGGGCGTGCAGCCAGCGGGTGCGGCGACCGTCGAACTTTCTCAGCCCCGCAAAGGCGACATGGTCCACGTCCATGTTCAGCCCCATGCCGATGGCGTCGGTGGCGACCAGGAAGTCGACCTCGCCCGACTGGTACAGGGCCACCTGGGCGTTGCGGGTGCGCGGGCTGAGCGAGCCCATGACCACGGCCGCCCCGCCCCTCTGACGCCGGATCAGTTCGGCGATGGCGTAGACCCGCTCGGTGGAGAAGGCGACGATGGCGCTGCGGCGGGGCAGGCGGGTCAGCTTCTTGGAGCCGGCGTAGGACAGGGTGGACAGCCGATCCCGGGTCACGATCTCCACATCCGGGATCAGGCGACGGATCAGGGGCTCCATGGTCCCGGCGCCCAGGAACATGGTCTCGAACCGGCCGCGGGCGTGCAGCAGCCGCTGGGTGAAGACGTGGCCGCGTTCAGGGTCCGCAACCAGCTGGATTTCGTCGATGGCCAGAAACTCGACCGACCGCTCCAACGGCATGGCTTCGACCGTGCAGACGAAATAGAGGGGGCGGGCCGGGACGATCTTCTCCTCGCCCGTGATCAGGGCGACGGCGGCGGCCCCGCGCTGTTTGACGATCCGCTCATAGATTTCGCGCGCCAGGAGCCGCAGGGGCAGGCCGATCATGCCTGAGGCGTGACCCAGCATCCGCTCGACCGCCAGATGGGTCTTGCCGGTGTTGGTGGGCCCCAGGACCGCAGTGACGCGCGATGGGGGCAGGCCTGCGGACCGGTCACTCATGACAGGACAAGGTGGCGACGATCGCGCCCGGGCTCAAGTGAGTCTTTTGAGCCCAGAAGGGGCGGGCGTCAGGCGTCGGCCACGCTGAGCCCCAGCCGCACCAGCATGGACAGGCTCTGGGCCTGCATCTTCTGCATCACCTTGGCGCGGAAGATCTCGACCGTGCGGGGGCTGATGTCCAGGGCCAGGGCGATCTCCTTGTTCGACTTGCCGTCGATCAGGGCGTCGAACACCTGGCGCTCGCGCGGCGTCAGGCTGGCCAGCCGGGCGGCGGTCTGTTCGCGCGCCTCGCTCTCGACGCCCTGGCGCGCCAAGGCCGACAGACAGCCGCGCACCGCCTCCAGGATGCGGTTGGGATCGAAGGGCTTTTCGATGAAGTCCACGACCCCGGCCTTCATCAGCTGGACGGCCAGGGGCACGTCGGCGTGGCCGGTGATGACGATAACGGGCCAGGCCTCGCCCTTCAGCGCCTTGAGCCGCTGGATCAGTTCGGAGCCTTCAATCTGGGGCATCCGCAGGTCGGTGATGACGCAGGCGGACTTGTCGTCCGGCAGCTGTTCCAGAAACTGCATCGCGCTGGCGAAACCCCGCGCGCGGATGCCCTCGCCCCGCAGGAGCATGAGCAAGGAATCGCGCATGGCTTGATCGTCGTCGATGACGAAGACGGAATGGTCGGTCATGCGGCTTCGAGCTCCGTGACAGGCGTGAGGCGAAAGGAGAAGGCGGCGCCGCCCAGGGCGCTGCGGCCTACGGCCAGGGCGGCGTCGTGGCTCTCTATGATGGAGCGGGTGACGGACAGGCCCAGGCCCATGCCGCCGGCCTTGGTGGTCATCATCGGTTGGAAGATCCGGTCCATCTGATCCTCGGCGATGCCGGGGCCGTTGTCCTCGATCCGGATCTCATAGCCCTCATCGGCCAGGCTGCGGCCCGTGAGCGATACGACCGCACCGGGATGGTCGCCGACGGCGTCGACGGCGTTGCGCACCAGATTGGTGATGGCCTGCTGAAACTGGATTCGGTCGGCCAAGACCCGATCCCCGGTCGTATCGACGTCGATGCGGACGGCGATACCGGTTTCCTGCCGGATCAAATCGAAGAGGGGGCGCAGGTCGTCCACCATGGAGGAGACCCGCTCTTCCGTCAGCTGGGACGCCCCGGTCGCGATCAGTTCGCGCATGCGCCGGATGATGTCCCCCGCGCGCAGAAGCTGGGTCTTGGCCAGGTCGAGGGCGCGGCCCGCGCTGTCGCCGATCGGTCCGGCGCGCGCGATGTCGGTTTGGCACGCATGGAGATAGACGGTGGCGGCCGTCAGGGGCTGGTTCAGCTCATGCGCCAGGATAGCCGCCATCTCACCCATGGAATTGAGCCGCCAGCTCTTGCTGAGCTGGTCCATCAGGTCGCGCATGCGATCGTTGACGGCCAGGCTCGGACGCTGGTCCGCCAGGGACAGGACCACCCGCTCGGAGGCCATGCTGTGCGCCAGCAGCCCGCCGTGGATGATCACCGGCACGATCTCGCCGTTGGGACGTCTCACCAGCCAATAGCCGGAGGGCGGGGCGGCCAGGGGGGCGTCCTTGACGAAACTCGCCAGGATGTCCTCGCCGAAGTCCGGCGCGAACAGGCTGAAAGGGCGTTCATGAGCATCCTCGGGCGCCACGCCCAGCAGATCGGCCGCCGGGCCGGTGATGCGGCGAATACGCCCCTCGTCGTCCAGCGTCACCACGGGCACCGAGGTCAGTATGCTGTGCAACAGGGCGGTCCGGCTGGTCAGCCGATGACCGACTTCGGCCAACAGCAGGGATACGGCGATGAAGAGGCCGGCGCCGACCGCCGCATCGAAGAGGTCGCTTCGCCCCTTCATCGCCAGATCGGCGGCGATGGAGACGCCGATGACGAAGAGGGTCGCGGTGCGGCTGCCGACCAGGGCGGTCGCCATGACGGCTCCGAACAGCGGCAGGTAGTGCACGTGATCGACGTCGCGAAGAGCCACGCTCGTCGTAACCGCCAGCGGGACGCAGACGCAAGCGAGCAGAACGGCGTTCTTCGGAGATGCGTTCGCGGATTTTCCGATGACCCGCTTCAACAACTCAGTAAAGGCGTCCGCTCGCGCCCCTGTCATGTTGGATCTCGCCGTTGCGAAATCATCTGGACTTCACCGTCGCCGCTTTTCTGACCAATTTACTACAACGACAATGGCGTGGCTGGGAAGCGATATCGTCGTCTTTTCACACGCCTCGCGACTATCGAGCGCACTTCGTCCGATGCGATTCAGGAGATCCGCCGCGTTCGCTGCGCCGGATGGCGCCGCCCCTCAGCCCGCGCCAACCTTCGCTACGCATTCCTACCTAAGCCGCAGTTCAGAAATCGTATTAATCATCCTTCCATCCTTGGTCGGACAGATGCGGGTTCATCGCAGAGGGGCGGCTGACGCGCCGCAAAGGGCCGTTTCGGCCGTGGCGGCGCGCTCAGATCGACGAAGACCGTAGGAGTTTGGGTTGCGTTTTATTGAGAACATGTCCGTCGGACGGAAGCTCGCCGTGGCTTTCGGCGTGGTCCTGGCCGCCATCGCCGTCATGGGCGTGGTGGTGGTGACGAACCTTCTGGCCTTGCAGCGCGCCGACCACGCTCGCAACCTAGAAGGTGAGATCAATCAAGTGCTCGCCGTCGCCGAGTTCCGCCTGTCAAAGCAGGAAAACTCCTATCGCGGCTATCTGCTGTCGCAGGACCCCTATTACGCCGAACGGCTGGATCTGCACCGCGCCAAGTTCAAGGAAGCGCTGGAGGAGGTGCGGGCAAAACTGCCCGCCGATCGCGCCGCGCCCGTCGACGAGGCCATCAAGGCCGCTGACGGCTGGTACGCCAACATCGTCCAGGTCGGTAAGGCGATGGTCGCCGAGGGGCGGATCGCCGAGGCCAGCCGGATGGTCGGTCAAACCGGCGTCGCCGACCAGTTCATCGCTCCAGTTGAAGAAGCGATCGACGTCCTGAGGGCTGAGAACGAGGCCGCCCGCGAGGCGACCCGCAAGGCTCAGGCCGAGGCGGCCCAGGCCGCCCTCATGGCCGTGATCGTGGGCATGGTCTGCGCCCTGCTGATGGCCCTGGCTGCAGGTCTGGTCGCCACCCGTTCGATCGTGCGGCCGACCTTCACCATGATCGGCTATATGCAGAAGCTGATGGCGGGCGACACCGCTATCCAGGTCCAGGGCGCCGACCGCAAGGATGAGTTCGGCAAGATGGCTCAGGCCATCGTCGCCTTCCGCGACGCGGCCATTGAGAAGGCGCGTCTGGCGGCGGAGGCGCTTTCGCAGCGCTCGATGAGCGAGCAGGAGCGGGCCGCCCGCGAGGCCGAGAAGGCGGCGGAGGCCGAGGCCGACCGGGTGACGATCGAGGCCCTGGGCCGGGGTCTGGCGGCCATGGCGGACGGCGACCTGACCTATCGGATCGACACCGAGTTCGCGCCCAAGGCCGCCCAACTGAAGTCCGACTTCAACGCCGCCATCGCCCAGCTGCAACAGGCGGTCTCGGTGGTGGTGGCCAATATCGCCGGCATCCGCTCGGGCGCCGGAGAGATTTCTCAGGCCGCCGACGACCTGTCGCGCCGCACCGAACAGCAGGCTGCGGGGCTGGAGGAGACGGCGGCGGCTCTGGACGAGATCACCGCCACGGTGAACAAGACGGCGTCGGGCGCGCGCCAGGCCTCGGACGTGGTCCAGGCCGCCAAGGGCGACGCCGAGACCTCGGGCGTCATCGTTCGCGACGCCGTCCAGGCCATGCAGGCCATCGAAGGCTCCTCCGAACAGATCAGCCAGATCATCGGCGTCATCGACGAGATCGCCTTCCAGACCAACCTCCTGGCCCTGAACGCCGGGGTCGAGGCGGCCCGGGCGGGCGAGGCCGGTCGCGGCTTTGCGGTGGTGGCCTCCGAGGTCCGCGCCCTGGCCCAGCGGTCGGCGGAGGCCGCCAAGGAGATCAAGACCCTGATCTCGACCTCCAGCACCCAGGTCGGTTCGGGGGTGAAACTGGTCGGCCAGACCGGCGAGGCCCTGCAGCGGATCGTCGACCGTGTGGCCGAGATCGACGGTCTGGTGTCGGAAATCGCCGCCTCGGCCCAGGAACAGGCCATTGGCCTGGCCGAGGTCAATACGGCCGTCAACCAGATGGACCAGGTCACGCAACAGAACGCCGCCATGGTCGAACAATCGACCGCCGCCAGCCACTCTCTGGCCCAGGAGGCCCAGTCGCTCCAGGCCTCGGTGGCCCGGTTCAAGGTCGGCTCAGCGGCCCAGGTCGCCGCCGCCCCCGCCCGCGCCCCTGCGCCCGCGCCTGCGTCTTCCGCACCGGCCAAGCCGGCCCATCGAATGGTCCAGGCCCTCAAGACCCTGGGCCGCGGCGGCGCCGCGCCCGCCCAACAGGCCGCTCCCGCCGAAGACGGCTGGGAAGAGTTCTAAAATGCTCCGTTCTTCAAGCGATATTTACCAACCGCGTGAGACGAAGCGGACGGGGCTGAAACAAGGAAACACCAATGGCTGAGGTCATAAGTCTCGCATCGGTCCTGGACATGAACGCAGCCGAGCCGCTGAAGGCCGAACTGTTGGCCAAGCGCGGCCAGGCCGTAACGGTGGATGCGAGCGGCGTCGAACGCCTGGGCGGTCTTTGTCTCCAAGTCCTTCTCTCCGCCCGCAAGACCTGGGCGGCCGACGGGGTCGATCTGATGATCACGCCCCAATCGACGTCTTTCGCTGAACAATGGGCCGCCTTCGGCGCGTCCGAAACCAACGCACCAGACCTCACTGAAGGAGCGCTCGCGTGAGCAAGACCGTTCTGACCATCGACGATTCCCGCACCATGCGGGACATGCTGCTGATGGCCCTGGAAGACGCCGGCTATGTCGTCATCCAAGCCGTAGACGGCGTGGACGGCCTGGAGACGCTCGCCGCCCAGGGCGCCGACGTCATCATCACCGACATCAACATGCCCCGCATGGACGGTTTCGGCGTCATCGAAGGCGTGCGCGCCGATCCGAACCACCGCACCACCCCGGTGCTGGTGCTGACGACCGAGAGCGACGCCGAGAAGAAGGCCCGCGCCCGCGCCGCCGGCGCGACCGGCTGGATCGTCAAACCCTTCGACCCGGTGAAACTGGTCGACGCCGTTCGCCGCGTGGCGGCCTAACACTTTTCCAGATCGGTCGGGCCAACAGCCATGGACGCCTTCGAAGCCATCAAAGCCACCTTCTTCCAGGAGTGCGACGAACTGCTCGCCGAACTGGAATCGAAGCTGATGCTGTTGGAGCAGGGTCAGACCGACCTGGAGACGATCAACGCCGTCTTCCGCGCCGTTCACTCGGTCAAGGGCGGGGCGGGGGCGTTCGGCCTGGAGGCTCTGGTCCGGTTCGCCCACGTCTTTGAGACCTTGATGGACGAGCTGCGGGGCGGCCGCAAACCCTGCGACGCGGTCACGATCAAGACCCTGCTGCGGGCCTCTGACGTGCTGGCCGACCACATCCAGGCCGCCCAGGGCCTGGCTCCTCCGGTGGACGAAGAGCGTTCGGCCGGCCTGGTCCAGGAGCTGGAGCTTCTGACCCACGGCGGCGAGGCGCCGCCCGCCGTCGAAGAGGAGGAGGAAGACGACTTCGGCTTCACCCCCATGGCCTTCGACGCGCCGCTGGACGACCCGGCGCTGGCGGTCGAGGCTACCGCTGCGGATGCGGCGCCCGCGGGCCAGCCCGGCTGGCGCATCGTCTTCAAGCCGCACGGCCGCATGTACGGCAGCGCCAATGAGGCGGGTCTGCTGCTGCGCGAAGTGGGCCGGCTGGGCCCCATCACCGTCTCTGTGGACGAGGCCGCCCTGCCGACCCTGGACGTGCTGGTCGCCGAGGACGGCTATCTGACCTGGACGATCGACCTGGTCGCCGATGTCGACGAAAAGGCCGTGCGGGAAGTGTTCGACTTCGTCGAGGCCGACTGCGACCTGACCATCACCCCGCTGGGCGGCGCCCCGGCCCTGGTCTTCGAGGAAGAGCCGCCGGCCGTCCTGCCCGCCAGCGACGATCTGGACATCGCCGCCCTTCTGGCCAAGGCCGCTGCAGGCGCCGCGCCCGAAACGCCCGCCGCCGCTCCGGCGCCGGCCCCCGCGCCCCAGTCTGTCGCGCCCCAGTCGGTCACGCCCGAGCCGGCCGCGCCTGCGCCGGTCGCCGCCCAGGTCTCCGCGCCTGAGCCCGCACCGGCCCCGGCCGCCGCCCCCATTCCCCCCGCCCAGGTCGCCACCCCCGTGGCGCCGGCGCCGGTCACCATCCGCGTCGACCTGGATCGGGTCGATCGCCTGATCAACGTCGTCGGCGAACTGGTCATCCAGCAGGCCATGCTGTCCCAGCGCGTGCTGGAAAGCGGCCTGGCCCGCTCTTCGGGCATCGCGCTTGGGATGGAAGATCTGGAGCTTTTGACGCGCGAGATCCAGGACAGCGTCATGGCCATCCGCGCCCAGCCGGTGAAGTCGGTGTTCCAGCGCATGCCGCGCCTGGTCCGCGAAGTCGCCGACATGGTCTCCAAACAGGTCCGTCTGGTCACCTCCGGCGAAGACACCGAGGTCGACAAGACCGTGGTCGAACGCCTGGCCGAGCCGATCACCCATATGCTGCGCAACGCCATCGACCACGGGCTGGAGACGCCGGAGGAGCGGATCGCCGCCGGCAAGCCGGCCGAGGGTACGGTGCGCCTCGCGGCCCTGCACCGCTCGGGCCGGATCGTCATCGAAATCGCCGACGACGGCCGCGGCATCAATCGCGAACGGGTCAAGAAGATTGCGGTGGACAAGGGGCTGATCGCCGCCGACGCCGCCCTGACCGACGAACAGATCGACAATCTGATCTTCCTGCCCGGCTTCTCCACCGCCGCCGTGGTGTCCGACATCTCGGGTCGGGGCGTGGGGATGGACGTGGTCAGGCGGTCGATCCAGGCCCTGGGCGGCCGCATCTCGATCAGTTCGGTCCCCGGCAAGGGCTCGACCTTCACCCTCAGCCTGCCGCTGACCTTGGCGGTTCTGGACGGCATGGTGGTGACGGCCGCCGACCAGACCCTGATCGCCCCTCTGCCGGCCATCGTCGAAAGCCTGACGCCGCAGGAAAGCGACCTGCACTATGTCGGCGGGCTCGATCCGGTGATCCGCTTCCGCGATCGCTTCCTGCCGCTGATCGACGTGGCCCTGACCATGGGCTTCCGCGAGACGCCGATGGTCCCTTCCGAAGGCGTCGCCGTGGTGGTCGAGACCGAAGGCGGCCAGCAGGCGGCCCTGCTGTTCGACGCCATCCAGGGCCAGCGCCAGGTGGTGATCAAGAGCCTGGAGACCAACTACCGCCAGGTCGAGGGCGTCGCCGCCGCCACCATCCTGGGCGACGGCCGTGTGGCCCTGATCCTCGACGTCGACGTCCTTGTCACCGACATGCGCCGCAAATCTCCCCGATCCGACTTCAAGCTCGCGAGCTGACCCATGACAGAAGCCAACGACACCCAGCGCGAACTCATCGCCTTCCGCATCGGCCGGCAGGAATTCTGCGTCGACATCATGTCGGTGCGCGAAATCCGCGGCTGGACGCCCGCAACCCCCCTGCCGCGCTCGCCCGGCTATATGAAGGGGGTGATCAATCTGCGCGGCACCGTCCTGCCGATCATCGACCTGGGCGCCCGGTTCGGGCTTGAGACGTCCGAGCCGACCGCCCGCCACGTCATCATGGTGGCCCATATCGGCGGCCGCATGGTGGGGCTGCTGGTCGACGCCGTGTCCGACATTCTGGAGATGAACGACGCCGCGGTTCAGCCGACGCCCGACGTCGCCAGCGACCAGGTCAAGACCTTCGTCAAAGGCATCTTCTCGATCGACGGGCGGATGATCAGCCTGATCGAACTGGACCACATCCTGCCCCAGGTCGAGGCCGAAGCCGCATGAACCCCGCCCCGGGACGGGGGTCGATCGTCGAAGGCGAGTTCGTCTTCACCGCCGACGACTTCCGTCAAATCGCCCAGATGCTGCATGCCCACGCCGGCATCGCCCTGAACGAGGGCAAGGCCGCGTTGGTCTATTCGCGCCTGGCCAAACGGCTGCGGACCCTGGGCCTGACCAGCTTCCGGGACTATTGCGCCCTGGTCGAGGGCGCCGACGGCGTGGACGAGCGTCAGAAGATGACGGCGGCCCTGACGACCAACGTCACCCGCTTCTATCGCGAGCCGCATCATTTCGACGATCTGCGCGACCGCGTCATGCCCGACCTGGCCGCGCGCGCCCGCGCCGGGGGCCGGGTGCGGCTGTGGTCGGCCGCCTGTTCGAACGGGCAGGAGCCCTATTCGATGGCCCTGACGGTGCTGTCGGTCCTGCCCGAGGCGGCGGACCTGGACGTGCGCATCCTGGCGACGGACATCGACCCCAATATGGTGGCCCAGGGCTATGACGGGGTCTATTCCGAAGAGGCGCTGGAGCCGGCGCCGGCGACCCTGTGGCGCAAATATTTCAACCGCGCGGATCGTGGAAACTGGGTGGCGGGGCCGCAGCTGAAGCGGCTGGTCACCTTCCGCGAACTGAACCTGATCGGCGACTGGCCGATGAAGGGCCGGTTCGACGTCATCTTCTGCCGCAACGTGGTCATCTATTTCGACGATCCGACGCAGGAGCGGATCTGGAGCCGGTTCACCCCGCTGATGAACCCCGGCGCCACCCTCTACATCGGTCATTCCGAGCGCGTGTCCGGCCCGGCGAGCCGCCAGCTGCAGACCGCCGGCCTGACCACCTACCGCCTGGGAGCCGCCTGATGGCCGATCGCGTCAAAGTCCTGATCGTGGACGACAGCCTGACCATGCGCGGCCTGATCTCGGCCGCCCTGAAGTCGGACCCCGAAATCGAAGTCGTCGGCACCGCCGCCGATCCGCTGGAGGCCCGCACGGCCATCAAGGAGCTGAATCCCGACGTCCTCACGCTGGACGTCGAAATGCCCAATATGAACGGGCTGGAGTTCCTGGATAAGATCATGCGGCTGCGCCCCATGCCGGTGGTGATGGTCTCGACCCTGACCGCAGCGGGCACGGACGTGACCCTGGCGGCGCTGGAGATCGGGGCGGTGGACGCGGTCGCCAAGCCGGCCGTGGCCAGCGCCGAGGCCTTCCACGAACTGATCGGCAAGGTGAAGACGGCGGCCCGGTCGCGGGTTCGCGCCCGCGGCGACGTGCCCGCCGCCGCCGCCGCCCCCAGCGCCTATCGCCCCGCGCCCAATCACGTCCTGGCCATCGGCTCCTCCACCGGCGGGGTCGAGGCCCTGCTGACGGTCTTGAGCGGCTTTCCCGCCAACTGCCCGGCGACGGTCATCACCCAGCACATGCCGGCGACCTTCACCTCCAGCTTCGCGGCGCGCCTGGACCGGGTCTGCGCCCCGGCGGTCAGCGAGGCCGTGGACGGCGCGCCGCTGAAGCCCGGCCACATCTATCTGGCGCCCGGCGGCGCCGCGCACCTGGAGCTGACGCCGGGCCTGTCGCCGCGCTGCCGCCTGGTGAACAGCGAACCCGTCAACGGCCACCGTCCGTCTGTGGACGTGATGTTCGATTCCGTCGTCCGTCTGAAACGGCCCATGACCGGCGTGATCCTGACCGGCATGGGCAAGGACGGCGCCAAGGGGCTGAAGGCCATCCGCGATGCGGGCGGCCGCACCCTGGGTCAGGACGAAACCACCTCGGTCGTCTATGGCATGCCCAAGGCCGCCTTCGAACTGGGCGCTGTGGAGCGGCAACTGCCGCTGCACCGCCTGGCCCCAGCCATCCTTGATCTGTGCGCCGATCCGGCCGCACGGTCCGTCGCCTGACACCGGGAGCCTTACTCATGCCCGCCGCCGCCTCACTTCACTGCCTGGTCGTCGACGATCAGATGACGATGCGCTCTCTGGTCCGCACCAGCCTGCAACAGCTCGGCGTGCGCGAGATCCGCGAAGCCGCCGACGGCGAAATCGCCCTGCGCGACATCATCGCCAAGCCGGCCCATCTGATCATTTCCGACTACAACATGCCCAATCTGGACGGCCTGGGCCTGCTGCGCGCCGTGCGCGCCCACCCCCCGACCTCCAAGACCGCCTTCATCATGCTGACGGGTCGGGCAGATCGCGAGCTGGTCCAGCGCGCGGTCCAGTTCGGCGTCAACAATTACCTGGTTAAGCCTTTCACCGTGGCCCAGCTGAAGGGCAAGATGGAAGCCGTCTTCGGCGCCCTGACATGACCTTTTCCGCCCTGAAGGACACGCAAGAAAAGCGTCTGCACGTCGGACAGGGCGAACACCATGTCACGCGCGATCCCAATGTGGTGCTCAGCACCATTCTGGGCTCCTGCGTCGCCATGTGTCTGCGCGATCCGGTCGCCGGGGTGGGCGGCATGAACCACTTCCTGCTGCCCGAAGGGTCCGGCGCCGGCACCGACGCGGGCCGCCGCTACGGCGCCTACGCCATGGAACTGCTGATCAACGACGTGCTGAAGGCGGGCGGCCGGCGCGATCGGCTGGAGGCCAAGCTGTTCGGCGGCGGCCGCATGTTCGACTCCCTGCGCGACGTGGGTCGCTCCAACGCCGATTTCGCCGAGAAATTCCTGCGTGACGAAGGCATTCCGGTCGTCGGCGGCAGCCTGCGCGGAGACGGCGGGCGCCGGGTCCACTACTGGCCCGTGACCGGCAAGGCTCTGCAACG
The DNA here is from genome assembly GCF_009394735.1 of Brevundimonas sp. Bb-A. Taxonomy (NCBI): domain Bacteria; kingdom Pseudomonadati; phylum Pseudomonadota; class Alphaproteobacteria; order Caulobacterales; family Caulobacteraceae; genus Brevundimonas; species Brevundimonas sp. Bb-A. The sequence continues at coordinate 1,041,145 of NZ_CP045456.1, forward strand.
CGCCGTGACCGACACTGTGGCGCCGCGGCCCGCGCCCGTCGCCCCGCCTCCGGTCGATACCGGCGCCCTGGAGCTGTTCTGATGCACGCCCCTCCCGAACACGCCGAACTGCTGGTCGCCGTCGCCGACGAGCTGACACGGGTGCGCGAGGGGATCGACCATGTCGAGGCCCTGGTCAGCCGTCTGGTGCGCCGCGCCCCGGCCGAGGATCGGGCCGAGGCCCTGACCGAGGCCCAGGCCCTGGACGCCCTGACCCAGCGGCTGGAGGCCCTGTCCGGCGTCCTGCGTATGCTGGGCGACGGGGCCACCCCGGCCGAGTCCGTCAGCCGCATCTCCCTGGCCGACATGGCGGTGCGGCTGCGGCCCGCCGCCGGCGTCAAGGTCTCGGCTCCGCCCGATTCGGGCGATCTGACCCTATTCTAACGCCGTGACCAAGGCGCCCGATAAGGTCAATCTGGCGCATTCCACCCTGCTGCTGGTCGATGACCAGCCGACGTCGCTGGATCTGCTCAGCTCGATCGTCCAGGGGTTCGGAGTGCGCGAACAGCTGAAATGTCCGTCCGCCAAGGAGGCGGTCGAACTGCTGCGTCGTCGGGCGGTGGACCTGATCCTGGTCGATTGCGCCATGCCGGAGATGGACGGCTACGACTTCGTCACCTGGCTGAGGCGCGAGGCGCCCGAGCCGGCCCGTTTCACACCCGTGATCATGATCCTGGGCCACGCCGCCCAGGCGCGAGTCGCGCGCGGCCGCGACTGCGGCGCCAGCTTCATCGTCGCCAAACCCCTGACGCCGTCGGTCCTCCTGCGCCGCATCGTCTGGCTGGGCGCCCAGAAGCGCCAGTTCATCGAGGCCGAAAACTATGTCGGGCCGGATCGGCGCGTCCACAACTACGGCCCGCCGCCCGGCGAAGACGGCCGCCGCAGCACCGACCTGTCGGGCGAGGTCGGCGAGGCGGTCGGCGAAAACATGAACCAGGACGATATCGACATGCTGTTGAAGCCGATGAAGGTGAACCTGTGACCGCCGCCTCCAAAGCCGTTTCTCAGGATGTCTCAAAGCCCGCCGTGCGGATTCGCGACATCACCACCTCGCTTCAGCGGCAGATGGCGCGCCCCGGCGGCATAGATATCGAGGCCGCCGTCGCCGCCGCCGAACAGGGACTGGAGGGGCGCCGGGAGGAAACCCTGCGGGTGATCCAGGACAAGGTCCAGGCCTTGGCGGCCTTCTGCGCCGGTCGGCCCGCCGCCCCGGAGGCCGAGCTCTACGCCATCGCCTCCGTCCTGGTGGATACGGCGGGTTTTCTCGACATGCCGGCCTTCTACGAGGCCGCCTACAGCCTGTGCGAGGTCGTCAGCCGGATGTCGGCGGCCGAGGCCTGGTCCTGGCCCTCGATCGACGTCCATGTCCACGCCCTGTCGCTGATCCTGGGCGAGGGGGGCGCCGCCTCGGACGCCAATTCGACCCTGCTGGCCGGCCTGCGGGCCGTCGTGGACCGCACGCCCGCGCCCGGTTAAAGCGCGATCCGCAGCCGGCGGAACAGGGGCGAAACGAATCAGGACCGAATCGCGGACTCGCGCCGATTCAGCCTTTGTTCACCCCAAGATATTGTATCTTAAGACAGATTAACCACAACCGAGTTCGGGCGGCTCCGACGACGCGGCCAAGAAAATGCAGTTCGCCGCACCCACCGTCTTCCCCCCTCCGCCCCGACCCGCTAGTTCACCCCTGCGGGCCCCGTAGCTCAGCTGCATAGAGCAAGGCTTTCCTAAAGCCGAGGTCGCAGGTTGGAGTCCTGCCGGGGTCGCCATGAAGTCGGGCAATGGGAGTTCATCTGGACAGCATCAGCCGCGAGCACCCCGCCTTCCGCCGCGAGCAAGACGGGGAAGGCTTATCCTTGTCCGCAAGGAGGGGCAGGATTCAGCCTTCAACGAGATAGCACGAGACTTGATCAACTCTGCCGGCGAGGAGTTTCTGGTCTTCCCCACCACAGATGGTCAGACAGGATATGAACGGGTTTTCGTCCTTCCTGTTTGAGAAGGTCTCGGGCTCTCGACGCCCAGAGCCCGTCTCGACGCCCTTTGCCGATACTGACCCTGTTACTCTTAGGCATCATGGCGACTTCGCGGATGTGAAGGGCGCCGTGATCCCTCAATCTGGCTATTGACGGGCGCTCAAGACCTTGCGGAGCGAAGCCTCGATATTTCCGCCGCTCCAGGTGTCCCCGTAATCTGACCGCGCCTTATTGGCCAAGTCGGCCAAGGGCGAGAGGGCGGCCACCCTGCTGGACAGGGCCGCTGTCATCGGTGCGGCATCCCTGATCAAGTCCTCGAGGGGCTGGAACCGGTCGGCCAGGGTGGCCCAGAGCGTCGCTGTCACAAGATCCGCCATCTGTGGGTTTGCGCTGCCGAGCAAAAAGCCGGAGGTCCCCGTTAGGCCGTGACGTCGGCCGGTCTCCTCCCAGAGGGACATCCATTTTCTCAGACGCGGCTCGAAGTCGGCCCATCGCGGGTTTGTCCACATCTGACGGCCGCCGTCGAGCGTGAGTTCGTCGATCAGATCATTGGCGTCATTGATGATCTTGAGCGTCAAAGCCCGAGCCCCGGGCGTTGCCGGCAGCAAATCGAGAGTTTCGCCGAGATAGAGGAGAATGGCCGGCATTTGGGATAGCGCGACCTTATTCTGTTCGTCGATAAGAACCGGCGGCGCCATGAAGGGCACTGGCATGGCGCGGACCGGCCCCTCCATCAAGCGGGAAATCTCTCTGTCGTCGGGCTCCCGCCAAGTCTTGCCGGAATAGGCCAGAACCGCGCGAACGAACTGCCCCCGAAAGGGCAGGGACCAATAATAGAGGGTGTAGTCCGTCATAGCGAACCTTTGATCCTGAAGCTCACTGACGAACGCGGGCGGGCGTCAGGCGTTCACGGCGCCACGCGCGGGGCTTCAGAACAGCCAGTCGCAACGGATCGCCAGCGCGGTCGCGATCCGGCGCTCCGACTTCGCCGGTCGCCAGGATGGGGATGCCGACATAGTCGTCGTCATTAAAGTCGCGCCAGAAGCGCCACGAGTTCCAGTTGGCTCCGCACGCCGCATTTCTCGAATATGCGGCGTACGTGTGTGCGTACCGTTCCGACGGCGACGCCGTTGGCTTCGGCAATTGCTTGGGGTCCCATTCCGGCGGCTAGTTTGGCGGCGACTTCCGCCTCTGCCCTGGTCAGGTGAAACAGGCTGCGTGTTGCGGCGACAAGGCGCGTCTCCTCCTGTCGCGGCGGGCGAATGACCACCAGGGCCGCGGCCCCGAACCTCAGGGCATAGTCTCCAGGTGCGGCGCAGACTTCGGCAAGGGTCGGCCGGTCTCCTCTGGCGTCGCGCAGCACGACGGGTCGGGGCGGCGGCCGGAGGCCGCCGGTGCTCGCCGCCGCCGCAGCGATCGCGGTGCGAAGGGCGGCGGTGTCCGCATCGCGAGCGCCGGCCGCCATGCCGCGCGTCACGCGTAGGATCTCGCCCGAAGTCGCCATCGCCTCAGCGGCGGGGGAGAGCGCCAGGACTCGACCGTGCCCGTCACAGATGAGGATGGCGTTTGAAAGCGTATCTAGAAGCCCCAGGGCGAGGTTCAATCCTCGCGCGTCCAGGGCGATCTGGGTCCGGACGGCGGCGCGGACGTGAGGAACGACGGTTGCGAAGGCCCGACGCTGTTCCACTGTCACATTGCCCTGAGACTCGCTCCGCATCAGCGCCAGACCCACCAGCAGGTCGTCCTGGCGCAGCAGCGGGGACAGGCAGGCGAAGGCCAGATCATGCCGACGCAACCAGGCGCCGTATTCCGGAAAGCGCGCGGCGTCCTGCGCGCTGGTGAAGGCCGTTTCGTCGAGCACCGCCATCTCGGGCGCCGCCATGCCGATTCGAACGCGCGAGTTCACGCGCGGGTCGCCGCCGCCCGCCGTCACGAACTCGGCGGAGGCTTCCGGCGGCAAGCCCGTCATCCAGTTGAACGGCACCGCCGCCTCTCGACCCAGGCCGATCAGTTCGCCGCCCTTTGAACCGGTCAGCCTGGCCAGGCCTTCCAGCGCCTCCACCCAGGTCCGGTCCCCCAAACCCACGCCCTGGAAGGCGGCGGTCGCCGCCGCGACATCCTCTTCGGTCACGCTAGAAGCTCTGAGCCGGCGAGCGAATGCTGATTCATCCGTGCGTCTTCCCTTCTGTCCGAATGTCCTGGACCGACGGAACCTCTACAAGATTGTAGATGCAGACAAGACTGAGGGAGTCTAGTTCAGCGAACAAGGACTGGATCGCCGCCCTACGGCGGTTGGGGAGAGGGCAGGCGTGATGGGTGGTATTGCAAGGCGCGGCGCCTCTTGGCGAATCATGGGAGGCGCATCGACCCTGGCCGTCGCGCTATTCTTAGGTGCAGGCGTCGCCTCGGCCCAGGTCGTCCCCGGCCAGACCCGCGAAGAGATCGATCCGGCGCGTCAGGCGCGCCCGCTGGCCGCACCGGTCGTTGATCCAACAACCTTGTACCAGCCCGGACAATGCCCCTTCACAGGTCAAGGTCGCACGACCCTGACGCGGATCGAGGCGCAGGGCGCCAGCCTGATCTCCGACGCCGAGATTCAAAACGCGGTGGCGGATCTGATCGGTAAGGACAGCGATCTGTCGGTGCTCTGCGTCGCTCGGGACCGCGTCGCCGCCCTGTACGGTGCTGAGGGCGAAGCCCTGGTGCGGGTGGATCTGCCCCAACAGCGGATGACGGGCGGCGTCCTGGTGATCGCCGTGACCGAAGGTCGAGTGGTCAGCGCCTCCGTGATTGACGCCGACAAACTGGGCCCTGCGGCCGCCATCGCCGCCGACTATCTCGGCACCCTGGAGACGAAACGGGCGACGCGCTGGCGCGAAGTCGAACGCGCCTTTCTCTTGGTTCGCGACATTCCCGGCGCCGACCCGTCTTTCAGCATCCGTCGCGCGGAGACGGGCGAAGCCAATGGTCTGGAAGCCGTGGCGGCCTTCGCCCCTCGGCGGAAGCTGGACGTCACCCTGAGCGGCCAGAACTTCGGTTCAGAAGAAGTCGGGCGCGAGGGCGCCTCAATCCGCCTTGACGCCAACAGCTTCACCGCCTTCGCCGAGCGCACCAGCCTGATCCTGTTCTCGGGTTTGGAAGGCGATCAACGAGTGGTCCAACTGCTGGAGGAATTCCGTATTGGAGCCTCCGGCCTGACCGTTCTGGGCGATGTGGCCTACAGCGAATCCGAGCCCGGCGGCGCCCTGGCGCCGCTAGAGTTAGAGGGACGCTCGACCGTCGGCCGACTCGGCGTCCAGTATCCGGTCGTCCTCACTCGGCCCCTGCGTATGGATGTGGGCGCCCGGTTGGAGTGGGTGGATCAGAAGAACGATCTGGGCGCCTTCCGCCAGCCGAACGGCGATGCGACCGCCCTGTTCGAGGAAAGCCTGCGGGTCCTTTCCGCCGAGGTCGTCGCCACCTGGCGGCCGAGGCAGACGCCGGGGCTTCAAGGCGGGTTCCAAGCCGAGTTGCGCAAAGGTCTGGAGGCTTTCGGCGCCAGCGAAGCCGGCGATCCCTTGTTGTCGCGGCCCGAAGGGCGGCCGGACTTCACCTCGGTTCGAGGTCAAGCCTCGATCCGCAAGGACGTCGTCCTGTCGCCGGGACGCGGCCTCTATGCGGCGGCGGCTTTGCTGGGGCAGTGGGCGCCGGATCCGCTGCCGGCCTATGAAGAGTTCCAGGTGGGATCCTACACCGTAGGCCGGGGCTTTGATCCGGGAGCGGCGTCCGGCGATCGGGCCCTGGCGACCCAGATCGAGGCGGGCTGGGAGGCGGCGTCCGCCCAGGCGGTCTGGACCGTCTTCGGCTTCGTCGATGCGGCCAAGCTGTGGAACCAGGACGCCTTCGGCTACGACAGCCGGCCTTGGTCCGTCGGCGCCGGGGTGCGCGCCCGCACACGCAGGGGGCAGGTCAGCCTGGTCTATGCGGCGCCGCAGAACGCGCCGTTCCCCGGCGCGGTCCGGCCGAAGGATCGGCTGCTGCTGTCGCTCTCCACCACCTTCTCGTTCCGTTGAGGCTCGCCATGAACAACGCTCACGCCGCTCGTCGTCGCGTCTCGCTTCTTCTGAGCGCCGCGGCCCCCGTCGCACTTTTGCTGGCGTTGGCGGCGCCGGCCTCGGCCCAGATCGCAGCCGGCGGTGGAAGCACGGCCGCCGGAACCGTCTCCAACACCTATAACGGATCGGGATCGGCGACCGTCTTCTCGGGCGCGGCGTCCAACACCGGCGGCGCCGACACCTCGACCATCACTTTGAGCGGCTCGCGGACGCTTTTGAACTGGAACGGTTTCAATCTGGCGCCCGGCGACACGCTGAACTTCAACCAGAGCGGCTCGACGAGCATTGCCGTCAATCGGGTTCTGGGCGGAGGCGGCACGATCATCAACGGCGCCGTCAACAGCAACGGCCAGGTCTGGTTTCTCGATTCCTCCGGCGTAGCGGTGGGAGGGACCGCGGTTCTCAACGTCGGCGGACTGTTGTTGTCGTCTCTAGGGCTGACCGACGCCGATATCTTTGGCAACGACAGCAGTTTCAACTTCACCGGCGTGGGCGGCTCCGTCGCGGTGAACGGGGGCGCGGCGCTGAACGCCGCCGCCGGCGCGGTGACCGTGGTGGGCCCCGAAATCAACTTCTCAGGCAGCGCGACCGCCAGCGGCAGCATCGCCCTGATCGCCGCGCGTGACGCGACGCTCGTCTTCGACGGCGATCTCGACGCCTATCTTGCGCTCACCGTCGCAACGGGTACCGACAAGAACACCGCAATCAGCGTCGGGTCCCAAGCGCGCTTCGACACCGCGTCGGCTGCCGCCGGAGGACGCACCTATCTGATCGCCGCCGGCTACAACGGCGGTCTCGGCTCCATTCTGTTGGGCGGTTCGGCGGCTGACGCAGTGGAGTTCGTCGATGGCGACGTCGTGCTTTACTCAGCGGGAGAGGAGTCCTTCAGTCGCCACTTCATCGCCGGAGGGGTGTTGCAAACACCGACGGGGGCTCCCGCAGGGGATGTGACAATCGGCGCCGCCACGGTTTCCGGGGGTGATCTGAACGTGATTGCGTCCGATGAAGTGATCATCAACGACCTTATCTCAGTCCCCACCGGAAGCGTGCGGCTGGAGTCAGGCAATTTGACCACTGTTTCCGTCTCGGTCGAGGTGGGTCAGAACTATACCCTAAAGGCGCCGGACTGGACCGGAGGCGCCGCTTTTTCGCCGGTCTTCCTCAACGCGGCTTCAGGGATCGGCAAGTTCATCATTCAGGACATGGCCTTCGGCGTAACCCTGGGCGGGCTCAGCGCGCCGGATGAACTTCGCATCACCGCCGAGAACGGCGGCGCCGTCAACGTGGTGGGGACGCTCACCGCAGGCAACGGCCTCTATCTGTCGGGGCAGTCGCTCCAGCTCGGCGGCGATCTGACCGAGACCGGAGCGGACGGGGTTCTCAGCCTGACGTCCAGCGACGGAATTTCTCAGACCGCCGGAGCCCTGACGGCGGGAGTCCTGACGATCTCGGCGATCAACGGGGTGACCTTGAATGGTGCGGCCAATGCGATCGGCGCCCTGGGCGCGTCCACCGCGAACGGTTTGAGCCTGGTCGATACAGGCGGCCTGACGGTCAGCGGCGCGCTCAACGGCGGAGCCACCGGGGTCTCGCTGACCACCACGGGCGACTTGACGGCGCAGGCGCCGATCACCGCCAGCGGAATCACCCTGTCGGCGAGCGGGGCGAGTTCGGACATCGTGCTCAACGCGGCGCTCGATGCAGGAACCTCCACGGTTTCGCTCCATGCCGGCGGAACGATCAGCCAGAGCGCCCTGGGCCGGATCACGGGTAATCTGATGGGGGGATCAGGCGGGGCCACCGATCTGACGGCGGCCGTCAACCGTGTTCGCGATCTCGACGTCTTTACGGCCAACGGCTTTTCGCTCGTTGATGAGGGTGGGCTGACGGTGACGGGCGGCGTCAACGCCGGCGCCGGCGACATCTTGGTCCGCACCACCGGAGGAGCCTTGTCGTTCAGCCCCTCGGGGATCGCAAGCGGGCGCGACATCGTCCTTTCCACCGACGGCGACTTCATCAACCAGTCGGGCTCTTCTGCGCTTGCCGCCTCGGGCAAGTGGACGATTTATGCGGCGTCTCCGAACTCCAGCACCTTCGGCGGTTTGGACAGCGGCTCCACGGCCCTCTGGAACGGAACCTTGGCGACACGAGCGCCGGCGGGTCTGAGCGGCAACCGCTACGTCTTCGCCGCCCAACCCACTTTGACGGTCACTACCCTTTCCACGAGCAAGGTTTATGGGACCGATCTGACGGGTTCGGTGGGCGCCCTTTACACCGTCAGCGGCTATCATCCGGGCGTGGCGGGGGCCTTCCTGGCCGATACGGCGGCGACGGCCTTCAGCGGGGCAGCTGCGATCAGCTCTACCGGATCAGCGGAGCGCGCCTCCGTCGCCGGCGGCCCCTATGCCGTCACCGCCGCGCAGGGCACGCTCACCAGCAACAGCGGCTACGCCTTCGCCTTCAGCAACACCGGCCAGATCACCGTCACGCCCAAGGCCCTGACGAGCGCCCTGACCGCCTCGAACAAGACCTATGACGGCACGACCGCCGGTTCCGGCTCGGTCGCCCTGTCGGGCGTCGTCAGCGGCGATACGGTCGGCGCGACGGCGGGAACCTGGACCTTCGCCGACCGCAACGCCGGAACCGGCAAGACGGTGACGGTCAGCGGCGTCGGTCTGACGGGGGCGGATGCGGGCAACTACACGGTGACCATTCCCGCCACGGCCCTGGCCGACATTCTTCAGCGCAGTCTGACCGCCACCCTGACGGCCTCGAACAAGACCTATGACGGCACGACGGCGGGCTCCGGCTCGGTCGCCCTGTCGGGGGTAGTCAGCGGCGATACGGTCGGCGCGACGGGGGGAACCTGGACCTTCGCCGACCGCAACGCCGGAACCGGCAAGACGGTGACGGTGAGCGGCGTCGGTCTGACGGGGGCGGATGCGGGCAACTACACCGTAACCATTCCCGCCACGGCCCTGGCCGACATCCTTCAGCGCAGTCTGACCGCCACCCTGACGGCCTCGAACAAGACCTATGACGGCACGACGGCGGGCTCCGGCTCGGTCGCCCTGTCGGGGGTAGTCAGCGGCGATACGGTCGGCGCGACGGGGGGAACCTGGACCTTCGCCGACCGCAACGCCGGAACCGGCAAGACGGTGACGGTGAGCGGCGTCGGTCTGACGGGGGCGGATGCGGGCAACTACACCGTAACCATTCCCGCCACGGCCCTGGCCGACATTCTTCAGCGCAGTCTGACCGTCACCCTGACCGCCTCGAACAAGACCTATGACGGCACGACCGCCGGTTCCGGCTCGGTCGCCCTGTCGGGCGTCGTCAGCGGCGATACGGTCGGCACGACGGCGGGAACCTGGACCTTCGCCGACCGCAACGCCGCAACCGGCAAGACGGTGACGGTCAGCGGCGTCGGTCTGACGGGGGCGGATGCGGGCAACTACACCGTGACCATCCCCGCTACGGCCCTGGCCGACATCCTTCAGCGTGCGATCACCGCCAATGTGTCTGCGTCTAACAAGACCTATGACGGCACGACGGCGGCCGCGGGAACGGTGACATTGAACGGCGTGCTCGGCGGTGACAGCGTCGGCGCCACCGCCGGATCCTTCGCCTTCACCGACGCCAACGCCGGAACCGGAAAGACCGTGACGGTCAGCGGCGTCGGCCTGACCGGCGCCGATGCTGGCAACTATACTCTCACCGTGCCCGCATCGACTCTTGCGACCATCCTTCGACGGTCGATCACCGTGTCCGCCGACGCGGTTTCCAAAACCCAGGGCGCGCCGGATCCCGCGCTAACCTACGCCGTCACTACCGGCAGTCTTGTAACCGGCGATGCGCTGACCGGCGCGCTTACACGGTCCCCAGGCGAGGCGCCAGGCGCCTACGCCATCACCCAGGGAAGCCTTGCGGCCTCGGCGAACTACCAACTCACATTCATCGGCAACAGCTTGACGATCACGGCGGTCCCGGTCGCTCCGACCACGCAAACAGCGACCGTTCAGGAAATCCAGGGTCTCGTCGCCTATCTCGCCTCGTATGAGACGCCAGGCAGCCGCGAGGGTGCATTGAGTGTCGTAGACGAGCGCGGCGACTGCAATGGCGACCGGGGGACAAGCGACTGCGCGATTGACCCAACACGCTGACCCTGACCGCTGAAGGGTATCCAGGTTCTGCGGGATGCCTAGTCTGTTATTTTTATAGCGTCTCATGAGCGGCGCCTGTGGTGACACCGTCATGTTGCGCGGCCTTGCGGTGGCGGCTTTAACCTGGGACAGGGTCTTGCCGATCGCCCATCATTCAGGCGTGGCCGGGCTTATCCCACGACAGCCTTAACTTGGCCCGACAATGTCTGTTGACGATTACATACCCCGCCCACTCGGGAAAATCCTTATTGCGTGCAGGGTCTTTGGGTGAAACTGTCAGGCTAGGAGGAAACCTGACATGCACGACGGCGCCCGACTCGCCGCGCCAGAAGATCGACCCCTCGTCTGTGGCGATCCTACGACCTGCGCAGGTCATGGCCCGGACGCGAACTGCGGCCACGGCGGCAAGGGCGACGCCGGCAACACCCTGGGGCTGACGGTTGCGATCCTGGCGCGGCGGTGGGCCGCCCACCTGGACGAGGTTTTGGCCGAAGCCGGCTTCGGCGTCGGCCAGTTGGCCGTGCTGACGCTGTTGCAGAACCGGCCTGCCGGCCTGACCCAGCGCGAGGCCGCCGACCTTTTGGCTGTGTCAGAGGCGGTCATGTCTACCCGCACGGCCGCCCTGCTGTCGGCGGGGTTGGTGAGCCGTCAGACCCTGATCGGCGACCGACGGGCGCATCTGTTGCAGATCACCGCCGAGGGACGGTCGGCCCATGACGTCTGGTCTAAGTGCCTGTCCTGCGTTCAGGAGCAGATTCTCGAGTCCGTCGGGGCCGAAGACTTGGCCGTGACCCAGAGAACGCTCGAAAAGATCGGCGCGGCGGTCGAACGGCTGTCTGAGCAGGAGGGGCGCAAGCTCAAGCCGGCCCCGCGTCGACGCCCGCCCGCTGCGTCCGGTCCCAGGGCCTGATCGGCTGAAAATCCAAGCGAGCGCTTGACTGACGCTTTGGCCGGAACCGCTGCGCGGCGCCGGCCAAACGGTCGGGTTCTAGAACTCTTCCCAGTCCGCCTCGGCGCTCTGGGCGGCGGCGGTCTGACGGCCGGCGACGGCGGCCAGCTTCACCGGCGCGGGACGGGGCGGCGAGGCGGGGCGAGCGGCGGCGAGCACGTTTGATCCGGCGCCCAGGCGGAACCGCCCGATCATCGAGGCGAGGTTCTCGGTCTCCTGGCGAAGCGAATGGGAGGCGGCTGTCGACTCCTCCACCATCGCCGCATTCTGCTGGGTGACCTGGTCCATCTGGTTCACGGCGGTGTTGACCTCGGCCAGGCCGGTCGACTGTTCGCGCGCCGAGGTGGCGATTTCGGTGATCAGGCCGTCGATCTCGGCGACCCGGTCCACGATGACGGCCAGGGCCTGGCTGGTTTCGCCGACCAGTTTCACCCCCTTGCCCACCTGACTGGTGCTGCCGGCGATCAGACCCTTGATCTCTTTCGCCGCCTCAGCCGACCGCTGGGCCAGGGCTCTAACTTCAGACGCCACGACCGCGAAGCCGCGGCCGGCCTCGCCCGCGCGCGCCGCCTCGACCCCGGCGTTCAGGGCCAAAAGATTGGTCTGGAAGGCGATTTCGTCGATGACGCCGATGATCTGGTTGATTTCGCCAGAGGAGCGCTCGATCTCGGCCATGGCGCCGATCGCTTCTTCCATGACGGCGCCGGACCGTTCGGCGTCGCCGCGCGCCCCGGCGGCGACGGTCGCGGCCTGCTGGGCGTTGGCGGCGCTGCGTTGGACGGTGGCGGTCAGCTGATCCAGAGCCGCGGCGGTCTCCTCCAGACTGGCGGCCTGCTGTTCGGTGCGGCGCGACAGGTCGTCGGAGGCCACGCCAATCTCGTCGGCGCCGGAACGGATGGCGCCCGCCGTCTCGCCGACGCTTTTCATCGTCGCCTGCAAGGCGTCGACGGCCGCGTTGAAGTCGGTTCTCAGCTTGTCCAGTTCCGGGATGAAGGCCGTGGTGATGCGGCGCTCCAGGTCGCCCTGGGCCAGGGCGGTCAGGGCGTCGCCGATCTGTTCCACCGCCTCGACTCGACGGGTCACGTCCACGGCGACCTTGACCACCTTGGCCACCTTGCCGTCCGGATTGACGATGGGGTTGTAGGAGCCCTGGATGATGACGGCCCCGCCGTCCTTGCGGACGCGCCGGAACTCGCCGGACTGGAACTGGCCGGACGACAGGGCGGCCCAGAACTGGCTGTACTCAGGACTGTCGCGATAGGCCGGCTCGGCGAAGATGGCGTGTTTGCGCCCGACGATCTCTTCGAGCCGATAGCCCATGGCGTCCAGGAACAGGCGGTTGGCGTTGACGATGGTCCCGTCCAGGGTGAATTCGATCATGGCCTGAGATCGGCCGATGGCCTCGATCTGGGCCGCATAGTCCTCGCTGGCGAGCCGATAGCGGGCGTCCGCCCATTCCACGACGAAACCGGCGGCCTTGCCGCCCTGTTTCAGCGGCGTGACCAACAGGTCGAAGGCGCGACCCCCGACCCGGATGGTGGCCGAATGGGGTTCGCTCAAAGTCGCCAGCATCCGCCGCTGGTGGGCCGGGTTCTTGTGGAAGACGTCGATGTTGGAGCCGACCAGCCGATCGACGCTGAAGTTGGGCAGGTCTGACCGTAGCTCGGCTTCCGCCTCTTGCAGAAGATTGCGAACCGCCGGGTTCAGATAGGTGATGTTCAGGTCCTTGTCGGCCAACATGATGTTGGTGCGAAGAGCCTCTACAGCCGTTTCCAGCATGCCGCTCGCCGGCTTTTTCCCCTTGGCCCACATATCCGCTCTCGATGCTGCGGGCGTTCGTCGCCCTTTGGCTGCAGCGTTAGTGCTCACTCATTACTGGAAAGTGTACGGAATGTTTATCTGAACCCAACATCGCTGTGTTTTACGGGGATACTAGTACTTTTACTTATAAACGAAGTTAAACTGGCAGTGGCGTAGCGGCATCGACCAAGGTTGTAAAAGCTTCGGGCGCGAAGCATCGTATAGCGAAGCGGTAATGTGGGTCTGGGAAAAGGCGGCAAAGAAGAGAAAGCCACCCGAATGCGTAAGCTGTTCAATCGACCGCAGGCGGAAAGCGAGGAGCTCTTGGAGCTTCGCGCCGTCGTCGCGGCCGTTCATTTGTCTCAGGCGGTGATCGAGTTCGATCTCGACGGCGTGGTGCTCGACGCCAACGCCAACTTCCTTGCGGTGCTCGGCTATGAACTGTCCGAGATCAAAGGCCGGCATCACCGGATGTTCGTCGATCCGGCCGAGGCCGGCTCGCCGGCCTATGCCGAGTTCTGGAAACGGCTGAACGCCGGGGAATTCGTCGCCGACAAGTTCGTCCGTTACGGCAAGAACGGCAAGCGGGCGGTGATCGAGGCGTCGTACAATCCGATCTTCGACGTGAACGGCAAGCCCTATAAGGTGGTCAAGTTCGCCATTGACGTCACCGCCGTCGAAGAGGAGCGCGAACGCCGCGCCGAGGCTGATCGTCAGGCGGCGGCCGTTCAGGCCATGGTGGTGCGAAATACGGGCCAGGGCCTGTCGGCCATGGCCTCGGGCGATCTGTCCTATCGGATCGAAGAGGATTTTCCGGGCGAGTACGCCGCTCTGCGCGAGAACTTCAACCGCGCCATGGCGGCGCTGGACCAGGCGATCGCCGTCATCGGCGGCAACGCCGAGACCATGCAGTCCGGCGCCAAGGAAATCAGTTCAGCGGCCGAAGATCTGTCCCGTCGCACTGAACGTCAGGCGGCCAGCCTGGAAGAGACGGCGGCCGCCCTGGATCAGATCACGGCCACCGTCCGCCGGACGGCCGAGAACGCCCAGGAGGCCGACAAGGTGGTCAGCCAGACCCGCGCCCAGGCCGAAACGGGCGGCGCCGTGGTCCAACGGGCGGTGGACGCCATGGGCGAGATCGAACGCTCGTCCGACCAGATCAGTCAGATTATCGGCGTCATCGACGAGATCGCCTTCCAGACCAACCTTCTGGCGCTTAACGCCGGAGTGGAGGCGGCGCGCGCCGGCGAGGCCGGGCGGGGCTTTGCGGTCGTGGCCTCAGAGGTGCGGGCCCTGGCTCAGCGGTCGGCGGACTCGGCCAAGGAGATCAAGACCCTGATCTCCGCCAGCGGCGCCCAGGTCAAATCCGGCGTCGTCCTTGTGCGTGAAACCGGCGAGGCCCTGACCGGCATCGCCGGCCGGATCGTCGAAGTCACTCAGCTGATGAGCGAGATTCGCGGATCGACCCAGGAACAGGCGGTCGGCCTGGCCGAGGTCAACACCGCCGTCAATGAAATGGACCAGGTGACCCAGCAGAATGCGGCCATGGTCGAGGAGTCGACGGCCGCCAGCGTGGCCCTGAGCCGCGAGGCCGCCGAACTGGCCCAGCTGGTCGGCCGGTTCACCACCAGCCAGGACGGCGGCTCCAGCCGACCTGCGCCGCTGCAAGAGGCCCATGGCCGGATCGCCGCCTTCGCGGCCGACCGCCCTGCGCCCCGACTGAAACTCGCCGCGGGCGGAGGCCGACAGGCCGCCGTTCACTCCGAATGGGAGGCCTTCTGATGTCCATGGCGCATACTCAAACCGACGCCTTTTCCGTCAACCGCGCCGGCGCCGGCCGTCGTGAGATGGTCGGCTTCCGGGTCGGGGACCAAGCCTTCTGCATCGACATCACCTCGGTGCTGGAGATCCGGGGCTGGACCCCCGCGACGCCCGTGCCCCAGTCGCCCCATTATATGAAGGGGGTGGTCAATCTGCGCGGCAGCGTCCTGCCGATCATCGACCTGGCCGCGCGCCTGGGCCTGCCGACGACTGAACCCTCAGCGCGTCACGCCATCATGGTCGCCAACTGCGGCGGGCGGACCGTGGGCCTGCTGGTCGAGGGAGTGTCCGACATCGTCCAACTGGACGACGCCGACCGCCAGGCGACGCCGGACATGGGCCATGGCCAGGGTGGGGTCGTCGCCGGAATCTTCGCGGTGGACGGCGCCATGCTCAGCCTGCTGGACCTGGACAATCTGCTGCCGCCGGACCGCAGCCGTCCCGCCGACGAGGCTTTCGATGCGATCGCCGCAGCTTGAGATCCCGGCCGCAGACGCCTCCTGGCCCCCGTACGGCGTGGCGGCCTGGCTGGCCGATGAGGTCGATGAGCGCGATCTGAGCCCTGTCATGCCGGACGGCTGCGACAGGGCCGGCATGGTCTCGGCCCTGCTTCAGATGGCCCTGTCGGTGTCTGAAGAGGGGGCGCCCTGGGCCGACGACGTCAGCGTCCTTCTTCTGTCGGGATGGGGCGCCCTGCAAGCCGCCGCCTCGGCCAACGAAACCGTCTGAGGGTCGCCTGAGGGCCGGGTGATCGTTTTCGCCCCACGCACGTTGTCGTCCGACCAGGGACGAAGACGGGCGAGGCGGCGGCATGGCGAACGGATTGGAAGCCTATCGGGCCAAGCGCGACTTCACCCGCACCCCCGAACCGGCGGGAAAGACCAAGGCCGGACGCAAGGGCCGGCTGACCTATCTGATCCAGCGCCATGCGGCCACCCGGCTGCACTACGACTTCCGCATCGAACATGACGGGGTCCTGAAGTCCTGGGCCGTCACCAAGGCGCCGTCGCGCGATCCGTCCGTCAAACGACTGGCGGTGGAGGTGGAGGACCACCCCCTGGCCTATGGGACGTTCGAGGGGACCATCCCGTCCGGCAACTACGGCGCCGGGACCGTCCAGCTGTGGGACCGGGGCGAATGGGAGCCGCAGGAGCCCGACATAGAGGCGGCGCTGAAGCGCGGCTCGCTGAAGATGATCCTGCACGGCGAGCGGCTGAGCGGCGGCTGGGCCCTGGTGCGGCTGAAGTCCGATCGCGGCAAGCCGTCCAAACGCAACAACTGGCTGCTGATCAAGGAGAAGGACGAGGCGGCCGTGCCCGGCGAGGGCGACGCCAATATGGAGATCGACGCCTCCGTCGCCAGCGGCCGGAGCCTGGCCGAGATCGCAGAGGGCAAGACCCAATGGACCGCCTCTCGCCCCGTGGCGCGCAAGGGCCCCAAGCCGCCGAAGGCCAAGCCGCGCGAAGCCGACCTGGCCCAGCCCCCCGCCTTCCAGCCGATCCAGCTGTGCAAGGTGGCGGACCATCCGCCCGGGGGCGCCGGCTGGGTGCATGAGATCAAGTTCGACGGCTATCGCATCCAGATCGCCGTCGGCGGCGGGCAGGCGCGCCTCTACACCCGTCGAGGCCATGACTGGACCGACCGCTTTCCCGAACTGGCGGCCGATGCGGCCCAGTGGCCCGACGGGGTGGTGGACGGCGAACTGTGCGCCCTGACCGAGGACCACACGCCGGACTTTTCCGCCCTTCAGGCCGCCATCGCCGACGGAAAGACCCAGGACCTGGTCTATTTCGCCTTCGACCTGCTGAAGGAGGGGCGGGACGATCTGACGGCCCTGCCGCTGTCGCACCGGAAGGCGCGGCTCCAGGCCCTGATCGACCGGATCCCGGCCAAGGCGCGGGGGAGGGTGCGCTATGTCGATCACTTCGCCTCCACCGGCCAGGCGGTTCTGGACAGCGCCTGCCGAATGGATCTGGAGGGGGTGATCTCCAAGACGCTGAACGCCCCCTATCAGCCGGGCCGGTCCTCGACCTGGGTCAAGTCCAAATGCCGGGGCAGGGATGAGGTCGTCATCGGCGGCTGGTCGTCGGAGGGCGGGACGCGCTTTCGCTCCCTCCTGGTCGGCGTGGCGGAGGAGGAGGGGCTGCGTTACCTCGGCCGGGTCGGGACCGGCTATTCCGCCCCGCTGCTGAAGACCCTGCTGCCCGCGCTGAAGGCGGCGGCGGCCGAGACCTCGCCCTTCGTCGGCAAGGGGGCGCCGCGCGGCGGCAAGGACATCCACTGGGTGCGGCCGGTTCTGGTGGCCGAGCTGGAACACGGCGGTCTGACCGAAGGCGGGTCGCTGCGTCATGCCGCCTTCAAGGGGCTGCGCGAGGACAAGCGGGCTCAGGAGGTGGTCGATGAGCCGCAATCGCCTGGGCCGAAACAGGCGGAGAAGGCCGCGCCCACGCCGCGCCGAACGGGCAAGGACAAGGTGGTCGTCGCCGGCGTCACCCTGTCCAGCCCGGACAAGGTGCTGTGGCCCGCCGCCGGGGGGCGGCCGGCCATCACCAAGACGGACCTGGCCCGCTACTATGAACGGGCGGCCGAACGGATATTGCCCCATGTCGCCGACCGGCCGGTGTCGATCATCCGCGCGCCCGACGGGATCGAGGGCGAGACCTTTTTCCAGCGCCACGCCATGCCGGGGTCGAACCCGCGGCTGAAGCTGATCGACGTGCATGAGCGCAAACCCTATGTCGCCGTGATCGACGTCGGGGGCCTGGTCGCCGTCGCCCAGTCAGGCGGGCTGGAGCTGCACCCCTGGGGCTGTCGGCCCGGCGATCCGGAGACGCCCGAACAGGTCACCTTCGACCTCGATCCCGACGAGGGGTTGGATTTCGAAGCGGTCATTGCGGCGGCCAAGACGGTGCGAAAGACGCTGGAGGCCAAGGGGCTGAACCCCTTCGTCAAGACGACCGGCGGCAAGGGGCTGCATGTCGTGGTTCCGATCCGCTCGGACGGCCGCAGCCGGATCGAATGGGACCGGTGCAAGGCCTTCGCCAAGGCCGTGGCCGAAGAGGTGCGCCGCGCCGATCCCGACCGGTTCACCACCACCCTGGCCAAGAAGGCGCGCGGCGGAAAGATCTTCATCGACTATCTGAGGAACGGTCGGATGGCGACGGCGGTCGCCCCCTGGTCGGTGCGGGCGCGGCCGGGCGCAGGCATCGCCTTCCCCCTGTCCTGGGGGCAGGTCAAGGCGGGCCTGGACCCCCGGGCCTTCACCCTTCACGACGCCCCGGCCCTGCTGAAGAAGCCCGATGCGTGGAAGGACTTCAGGGCCGGCGAGGTCAGCTTGCGGCCCGTGCTGAAGGCGATGGGGCTTTAGAGGGGCGGTGCCGGTGATTAGTGCTGGTGATTAGTGCTATTGCTAGTGAGTAAGGCATGAGCAGTGGGAGTGTTCGCGCCCAGCCCACCTCTTCCTCACTAGCACTAATCACCAGCACTAATCACTATAACCCCGTCCCATCACGCCGCCGTCTTGCGCCTCGCCGGCTTCTTCTTGGAGGGGGCCTTTTTCTTCGGCTTGGCGCTGGTCGCGGAGCCCTTGAGGCTGTTGCGCAGAGCCTCCATCAGGTCGATCACATTGGTGTCGTCGGGCTCGGGCGCCTCGACCACCGACTTGCCGCCCTTCTGCTTGGCCTTGACCATCTCGCGAAGGGCCTCGTCATAGCGGTCCTTGAAGTCGGTCGGGTCGAAGTCCGTCTCCTTCTGGGCGATGATCCGGCTGGCGATCTCGACCATGTCCTTGTCCGCCTTGACCGAGGGAATGTCGTCGAAATAGTCCTCGGCGGGCCGCACCTCGTCATGCGCCCGCAGGGAATAGGCCACCAGCCCCTTGCCGCGCACCTCCAGGGCCAGCTGCCGTTCCCGCCCGCGCAGGACCAGGGTCCCAATGGCGATCTTGCCCGCCGACTTCATCGCGTCGCGGATGACGGCGAAGGCCTCGGCCCCCACGCCCTTTTCGGGCACCACATAGAAGGGGTCGTCCCAGTACAGACGGTCGATCTCGTCCTCGTCCACGAAGCTGTCGATGCAGATGGTGCGGGTGGTCTCCAGCTTGACCTTGTCGAAGTCAGCGTCGTCGAACAGGACATATTCGTCCTTGGCCACCTCATAGCCCTTGACCAGATCCGACCGTTCGATCGGGCCGGTGTCCGGGTCGGTCGGCACCATGCGGATGCGGTTGTTGGTCTCGGGATTGATCAGGTGGAAGCTGACGTGGGCGTTGGAGGCGGTGGCGGTGTAGAGGGCGACCGGACAGGTCACCAGCGACAGTTTCAGATGCCCCTGCCAGGTGGGTCTTGCGGCCATGGTGCGTTCCTCGCCTTGGGTTCGGTGACCTAACGCCGCAGGGCTGCGGGCGTTTCCGCGCGGAACCGGCCGGCCTGTCGCACCTTTCCGATGTGAAGCTTGCAGCAAGGGCGGGGCGCATGCGGCCGACCAGACCATTTCGATGAGCCAGAGCCTGACCCCCATTTCGGGCTGGGCGCCCTATTGCGGCCCCGCGCCCGCCGCCGGCGACTGGCGCTGGAACCTGGACCCCGTGCTGCTTCTGGTCATGGCCGGGGCGACGGCCCTGATCCTGATGCGGACGCGCGGCCGGTCGCGGGGCTTGGGCCTAGCCGCCATGGCGGTGCTGGGCGTCAGCTTCGTCTCGCCCCTGTGCGCCCTCAGCTCCGCCCTGTTTTCGGCCCGGACCGTGCACCACGTCCTGCTGGTCGCCGTGGCCGCCCCCCTGCTGGCCGAGATGGCGCCGCGACGGCGATACGGGTCTCTGGCCCTGGCGAACTTCGTCCAGGCGGCGGTGCTGTGGGTGTGGCATGCGCCCGCCGCCTATGGCGCCGCCCTGTCCAGCGACCTGGTCTACTGGATCATGCAGCTCAGCCTTCTGGCCTCCGCCGTCTGGTTCTGGGCGGCGGCGCGGGCGGCCAGCGCGCCTGCGGCGGTGGTCGGCCTGTTGGCGGCCATGCTGGCGATGGGGCTCTTGGGCGCGGTCCTGACCTTCGCCGGCCAGGCCGTCTATGCGCCCCACGCCTATACGACCCTGGCCTGGGGCCTGACCCCGCTGGAGGACCAGCAGGCGGCGGGGCTGATCATGTGGGCGCCGGCGGCGGGCCTCTATCTGCTGGCGGCCCTGTGGCGGCTGGGCCGGATGCTGGGGCCGGACCTTCCCGCCGAGGCCGGGGTGCGTCCGGCGTGATCGAAAAGCTCTTCACCCAACTGCTGGAATGGGCGGCGGGCCACCATGACCAGGGCCGATATTCGCCGGTCGGCATCCTGTTTCACTGGGTCATGGCCGCCCTGGTGATCTTTCAGCTGGGCTGGGGCTGGTGGATGGGGCGTCAGCCGGTCGGCGGTCAGATGCTGGCCGCCTATGATCTGCATTTCGCCGTGGGCGTCCTGATGCTGATCCTTGTGATCGGGCGGCTGTCCTGGCGGCTGCTGGCGCCGGACCTGATCAATGACGCCGACAAGCCGGGGTGGGAGAGCTGGGCCGCCCACGTCACCCACTATGTCTTCTACATCTGCCTGTTCGGCCTGCCCCTGTCGGGCTGGGCCATGATCTCGGCGACGGACCGGACGCGCGAACTGGAGGCGCTGGGCTTCATCCCCTGGCCCTTGCTGCCGTTCCAGGACCTGTCCAACAGTCAGCTATGGGCGATCGAGGCGGCGGCGGAATGGATGCATTGGGGCCTGGTGGTCACCCTGCTGCTGATGATCCCCATCCACGCCGGGGCCGCCCTCAAGCACCATCTGATCGATCGGGACGACGTGTTTCACGCGATGCTGCCGGTCGTGCCGCTGCGTCGACGGAAGCGGACCCGGTGGCAGAGGCGCTGGCGGGCGCTGGAGAAGCAGGTTGCGCGGACAGCCAAAGCCCTATGGCGCGGACTTCTGGGTCCGAAAGCGGTTTGACGGCGGCGGCCATGACGCCGCGCGGATCGTTGCGGCGTTCGCCCGACTTCCACCGCTCCATCTGTTCGACCAGATAGGGGTAGGGCTGACCCGCGATCTGAGGATTGCCGCCCAGGCCGGTTCCTTCGCCGTTCAAGCCGTGACAGGCGGCGCAGGCCACCACGCCGCGCGCAGGATCGCCTCTCAGATAGACCGACGGCGCAGGGGCGGCGGCGTTCCGTTCCGTCGGCGGGATCGGCAGGGCGGCGTAATAGGCCGCCACCTCGCGTCGGCTTCTCTGATCCAAGGCCTTGGCGATGCGCGTCATCTGGTCGTCGGCCCTGAGGCCCGAGGCGTAGTCCTCCATCTGTTTCTGCAGATAGCCGATGTCCAGGCCCGCCAGTCGGGGCGCGGCCGCGCCGTCGCCGCCGCCGTCCAGGCCGTGACAGGTGAAACAGGCGTTGGCCGCACCGCCGGCGCCGCCGCTGAGGGCGATGACTTCGCCATTCGCCGAGAGAACGCGGTCGGTGTCGGTCGCCGCCGCCTCGCATCCGGCCAGCAGCATCAGGAGCATCAGAGGGGCAAGGGGCGCGCGCACCTGCATCCAACCCCCGCCTACGGCCCCGGTTCCGAAGGCGCCGCCCGACGGAGACGCCATGTCGCAGCCGGGGAACTTCCTCGTCCTGGGGGGATTGGTCTGGTGAAGCTTTCGAGGCCTGGCCCGAGGCGATTCAGGGCGGGGGACCGGGCGGCGATGAGATGGGGCGGACAGGGCGAGGCAGGGCGGACCGCCGCCGCGGCTCTGCTCGCGCTCGCCTCGGCGGGCCTCAGCGCCTGCGTCGACAAGGCGGATCAGCCCCGGCCGGTGGCCCAGGGCGATCCGGCGCGCGGCCTGGCGGTCATCGAGGCCGTCGGTTGCGCCGCCTGCCACACGATTCCCGGCGTCGCCTGGCCCGAAGGCCGCAGCGGCGGCGACCTGGCGGGCTTCGGGGCGCGCCCCTTCATCGCCGGGCGCCTGCCGAACCAGCCCGGCGTCCTGACCCGCTGGCTGATCGACGCGCCGTCCCTGGATCCCGGAACCGCCATGCCCCCCATGCCCCTGAACCAAGCCCAAGCCCGCGACGTCGCGGCCTATCTGTATACGCTCGATGACGACTGAACCGACGCCGGGAACCGCGGGCTGGCCCCCGCCTGTGCTGGACCCAGCCGGCCCTTTCGCCGGGCCGATCGAGGTGGTGGCCTGGGTGCTGTTCGTCATGGCGGCGGTGGTGATGACCGTGGTGCTGATCGCCCTGGGGATCGCCCTGTTCGGCCCCCGGCGGTGGAAGCGGCGGGTCAGCGGCGAGCGTCTGGTCTGGATTGGCGGCCTGGCCTTTCCGATCGTGGTTCTGACCGGCCTTCTGATCTACGGCCTGACCACGACCGCGCGGGTCGCCGAGGCGCCGCGACCGGGCGAGATGCGGGTCCGCGTCACCGGCGAGATGTGGTGGTGGCGGGTCGCCTATCTGGACGACCAGGGGCGCGAAATACTTCAGGACGCCAATGAGGTCCATATCCCCGCCGGTCAGCCCGTGGTGTTCGAGCTGGAAAGCGCCGACGTGATCCACAGCTTCTGGGTTCCGCGCCTGGGCGGCAAGACCGACATGATCCCCGGCCGGCGCAACTTCATGCGGCTTCAGGCCGATCAGCCGGGAACCTATGGCGGCCAGTGCGCCGAATACTGCGGCGGGCCCCATGCGCTGATGGGGCTGGTCGTGGTGGCCCATACGCCCCAGGAATTCGCCGCCTGGCGCGCGCGTCAGGCCGGGCCGGCCGTAGCCCTGGATGCGGCCGCGCCGACCGCCGCAATGATCGCGCGCGGCCGCGACGTCTTCGCCGCCTCCGGCTGCGGCGCCTGCCACACCATTCGCGGAACCGAGGCCAATGGTTTGGCCGGTCCCGACCTGACCCATGTCGGCTCCCGCCAGACGATCGGGGCGGGCATATTGCCGAACAATCAGGGCACTCTGGCGGGCTGGATTTCGGACAGCCAGGGCGTCAAGCCCGGCAACCGCATGCCCTCCTATCCGGTCCTGACGGGCCAGGATCTGCGCGCCGTCTCGGCCTATCTGGACAGTCTGAAATGAGTTCGGAAACCGGGTTCGATCCCGAACTCTACAAACGCCTGCCGACCCGCGAACCCCGCCCCGAGGGCGAGCTGGAGCAGCTGGAACAGGTCTGGTGCGCGCCGCGAAAGCCGTGGGAATGGGTCACGGCGATCAACAACAACTATATCGGCGTCTATTACGTCGGCGCGGCCATGCTGTTCTTCGTGCTGGCCGGGGTTCTGGCCCTGTTGATGCGGACCCAGCTGGCCCTGCCGATGACGGGCTTCTTGGCCCAGGAGACCTACAATCAGATCTTCACCATGCACGGCACGGTGATGATGTTCCTGTTCGCCGTGCCGGCGGTCGAGGCCCTGGGGGTGCTGCTGCTGCCCCAGATGCTGGGGGCGCGCGACCTGCCGTTCCCGCGTCTCAGCGCCTACGCCTTCTGGGCCTATCTGATCGGTGGATTGTGTTTCTTCTGCTCTCTCTTCTTCGGCCTGGCGCCGAACGGGGGCTGGTTCATGTATCCGCCCCTGACCTCCATGGCCTATTCGCCGGGGATCAACGCCGACTTCTGGCTCCTGGGCATCGGCTTCATCGAGATTTCGGCCATCGCCGGCGCGATTGAGATCATCGTCGGGGTTCTGAAGACGCGGGCGCCGGGCATGACCCTGGACAAGTTGCCGATCTTCGCCTGGGCCATGCTGATCTTCGCCTGCATGATCATCATCGCCTTCCCGTCGATCATCCTGTCCACCCTGCTGCTGGAGCTGGAACGCGCCCTGGGCTGGCCCTTCTTCGACGCGGCGCGGGGCGGGGATCCGATGCTGTGGCAGCACCTGTTCTGGTTCTTCGGCCACCCGGAGGTCTACATCATCTTCCTGCCGGCGGCGGGCGCCATGTCCACCATCATCCCGGCCGTGGCCCAGACCCGGCTGGTGGGACACAGGCTGGTGGTCCTGGCCATGCTGGCGACGGGCTTCATCAGCTTCGGCGTCTGGGCCCACCACATGTTCGCCACCGGCATGCCCCAGATCTCGATCAACTATTTCAGCGCCGCCTCCATGGCGGTCAGCGTGCCCGCCGGGGTTCAGGTCTTCGCCTGGATCGCCACCCTGGCGGCGGGGAAGATGCGGTTCAACACGCCGGGCCTGTTCGCCGTCGGCGGGCTGGTCATCTTCGTCATGGGCGGGCTGACCGGCGTCATGGTCGCCATGGTCCCCTTCGACTGGCAGGCCCACGACAGCTATTTCATCGTCGCCCACCTGCACTACGTCCTGATCGGCGGCATGGTGTTTCCGCTGTTCGCCGCCATCTACTATTGGACGCCCATGTCCAGCGCCCGGCCGCTGAGCGAGCGGTGGGGCAGGTGGGTGTTCTGGCTGATGTTCGTCGGCCACAACGTCACCTTCCTGCCCATGCATCTGACCGGGCTGATGGGGATGCCGCGGCGGGTCTACACCTATCTGCCGGATCGGGGTTGGGACCTGCCCAATATGATCTCGACCGTCGGCGCCTTCCTGTTCGGCCTGGCGGTGCTGATCTGGCTGGTGGACATGATCCGCAACTTCCGCCCCTTCGGGCGACGCGAGGCGGGCAATGTCTTCAATGGGCCGGGGCTGGAGTGGCTGCCGGCGGGGCTCTATTCGCTGCGGTCGATCCCGGTGATCAAGAGCCTCTATCCCGGCTGGGAGCAGAAGGGGCTGGCCGAGGACGTCGAGGCCGGACGTTATTTCCTGCCCGGCGCCCCGCGCGGCGAACGCGAGACCATCGTCACCAGCCCGCTGAACGCCGAGCCCCAATATCTGCTGCAGATCCCCCGGCCCTCCAGCTGGCACGTCTGGGGGGCGGTGTTTACGGCGGGCTTCTTCCTGATCCTGACCATCCAGGCCTATCTGGCTTCGGTGATCAGTGGAATTCTGGCCGTATATTGCATCCTCAAATGGTGCTGGAAACTGGACCGGCCGGATCGGCGCGAGGGCGGGGCGGCTGTGGTGGACATCGGGGCGGGGGTGCGCCTGCCGACCTATGTCTCGGGTCCGACCAGCCACGGCTGGTGGGCCATGGTCATCACCCTGATCGTCGCGGGCATGGTCGCGGTCATGGCCGGCTTCTCCTATGTCTTTCTGTGGAGCCGCCGACCCGATCTGTGGCAGGCGCCGCCGGAAATGGGGTCTCTGATCCAGGTCGTCGGCCTTTGCGCGGCGGCGGCGCTGCTGGCCTGGGCCGCGCTGAGGGTCCTGGCGCTGGACCGGCCGCGCAGCGGGGTGATCGCCGCCGTCCTGATGCTGCTGGCGGGCCTGACGATCGGGGCGGGCTGGGCGGTCGAGGCGTCCGCCTGGTGGGGGGCGGGCCTGCGTCCCCAGGCCAGCGGCCAGGGGGCGACCGTCTTCGCCCTGATCGCCTGGCAGGGGCTGTTCGCGGCCATCTGCGCCATCATGGCGGTCTTCGCCCTGATGCGCTGGGTGTTCGGCCTGCTGTCGGCCCGGAGGCCGGCGACCTATCAGCTGATCGCCCTGTTCATCGGTTTTTCCGCCGCGCAAGGGGCGGCCGCCGCCCTGTTGACCCATCTGTTCCCGGGAGGCTGACATCGGACGCTGGCTGATCCTGACGGGCGGGCTGCTGATCTGGGCAGCCCATTTCCTGGGCGTCTATCTGATCTCGTCCACGGCGGACGTGGTGGCGACGGCAGAGGCGCCCCTGTGGCGCCTGATCGGCGGGGGATTCAGCCTGGCCTGTCTGGCGGGCGAGGCGGGGCTCGCCCTGTTGATCCTGAAGACCCGTCGGGGATTCGAGCCGGCCATCGGCGTCGGCGGCTGTTTCATCGGCGGCGTCGGGGTGGTGTTTCAGACCCTGCCCCTGCTGCTGATCTGAGCCCTTCAGGGCGCCGACCAGCCCTTGACCGTCACCACCGCCGCGCGCGGATCGGCGTCGAACCGCATATAGGCGGTCGCATGGCCGCGGCCGGGCACATAGTCCAGGGTGGCGGTCGCGGTCTGGTCGCCTGCCACGGCCTCGACATCGACCCCGGCGGCGGTTTCGTCGCCGTCATTGACCACCTTGATCTCGGCCACATGGCCGTGGGCGGTGGTCTCGACCCTCTCGATCCGCGCGTTCAGGGTCGCCGGGGCGGCGGGTTGCACGGCCTCCCACACGATCACCCCGACGGCGGCCAGGGTCACCACCCCGCCCAGAGCGGCCATGGCGGTCTGCAAAAGCGGGCGGGGCGGGGCGGTTTTTCGGCGCGTGGCTCGGTTCATCGGATCAGACCAGCAGACGGGCGGCGGCCGCGCCGATCGCGGCGGGAAAGCCCAGGACCGCCGTCGCCTGGACCACCCCGGCCAGAGAATGCCCTTCGATCCGCCCAAAGACGAATAGGGCGAACAGGCTGACCCCCAGGGCGATGGCGTAGCCGGGCAGGGTGAAGTGGAAGAAGGCGTGGGCCGGTCGATCCGCCTCTTCCTGACCGGCGAAGCCCGCGCGAAAGACGATGAGGTGCAGCAGCAGGATCGACACGCCCATCAGCCCCAGGACGTTGAGGGCGCCGGCCTTGTAGGCGATCAGGATCATTTCCTCGGTCGGGGCGACGTTCAGGGCGAAGAACAGGGCTCCGGCCGCCATCAGAAACAGCTCCCCGACATAGGAGGCCTGATCCTCCTGGGTCTCGCCGCCGTCCGCGTCGCCGCTCAGCTGGCGGCGGGCCAGCAGGGCGCCCATGGCGCCCGGAACGGCCTGAAGCGCAATCATGCCCAGGGCTTCACGAGGGGGATCGCCCCATCGGACCACGCCGAACAGGCTCAACAGCAGGCCGGCGGTCAGGAAGCCGACCGCCAGGGCGACGGCCGTGTCCATCAGATCGTTCGCCAGCCCCCGCCGGTCGGAGAAGCCCGCATAATAGGCAAGGCCGTAAAGCAGGGGCAGGCCGGCGACGATGAAGGCCAGCAGCCGGCCCCGGTCCATGGCCACGCCCTGCTCCCACATCTCCATCGTCATCAGCAGGGGGATGCTGAACACCAGGGCGCCCCCGAACGCGCGGCCCAGGTCGCGCAGATAGGCGCGTTCTCGGCTCAGATCGATCAGGGCGGCGGCGCTCATCTTCCGCCAACGTCCGAAGCGGCGCCTTGGCTCCGAACGTCAGGCGTCAGCGCGCGCCCAGCCGCTCCAGCAGATCGGCGGCGAAGCTGGACAGGGTGTCGTCGCGCGCCCCCATGACCAGGATGCGGTCGCCAGGCCGGGCCATTTCGACGATGCGGTCTCCGCAGGCCGCACGGTCGGGCAGGGCCTCGGCCTGACGGCCCGCCTCGCGCACTCCTTCAGCGATGGCCTCGCTGCCGACGCTGCGGTCGGTGGTGCCGCCGTAATAGACCGGCTCGGGCATCAACAGGACGTCGTCCTCGCGCATCAGGCCGACGAAACCGTCGATGAACTCCCGCCGCATCAGCTTTAAGGGGCCGAAGCCGTGGGGCTGGAACAGGATCAGCAGACGCCCGTCGAAGGCGTGCAGCGTCTTCAGGGTGGCGGCGATCTTGTCGGGGTTGTGGGCGAAGTCGTCGATGACGGTGACGGCGTTGACGGTCCCGACCACCTCCATTCGCCGCCGAATGCCGGCGAAGCTTTCCAGGGCCTTGACCGCCTCGGCCGTCGAGACGCCCAGGGCCTTGACCGCGCCGAGCGCCGCAAGCGCATTGGCGACATTGTGGGCGCCGGGCACGTTCAGCCTGACGTCGAACTCGCTCCAGCCCTCGATCAGGCGGAAACGCATGCCGGTCGGCTGGGGCTGAAGGTCGTGGGCGGACAGGTCGGCCGCCTCTTCGCCCAGGGCGAAGGTGATCGCCTTTCCGGGCGCGAGTTCCTGCGCCAGGGCCGCCGTCTCGGGATTGTCCAGGTTCAGCACCGCCGTGGCCGCCCGCTGGACGAAGCCGCCGAACAGGTCGCGCAGCTCCTCCATCGACTTGTGGTCAAGCGAGATGTTGGAGACGACCGCCACGGTCGGGACGTAACGGGCGATCGAGCCGTCCGATTCATCGACCTCGGACACGAACAGATCCGACCCGCCGATCAGGGCGCTGGCGAACGGATGGTCGGCGTCGGCGAAATTCTTCATCACCGCCCCGTTCATGACGGTCGGATCGCGGCCGGTCTGGTGCAGGATCCAGGCGATCATGCCGGTGATGGTGGACTTGCCGCTGGTGCCCGCCACCCCGATCGAGGTGGGGGCGGCGTTGAACAGTTCGCTGAGCAGTTCGGGGCGGGTCTTGATCGTCGCCCCGACGCGGCGGGCCGCGCCGATGTCGGGCACCGTCTCCTCGACCGCGCCGGTGGCGATCACGATCTGATCGGGCCGGGTGACGCCCGATCCGTCCTGGGGGTGCAGGGTGACGCCGTGGGCGCGCAGCCAGTCGAACTTTTCAGGGGTGCGGCCCTGATCCAGGGCGCGGTCAGAGCCTTCGATCCGGGCGCCCTGGGCCTGGACGATCAGGGCCAG
The DNA here is from genome assembly GCF_009394735.1 of Brevundimonas sp. Bb-A. Lineage (NCBI taxonomy): Bacteria > Pseudomonadati > Pseudomonadota > Alphaproteobacteria > Caulobacterales > Caulobacteraceae > Brevundimonas > Brevundimonas sp. Bb-A. The sequence continues at coordinate 1,069,493 of NZ_CP045456.1, forward strand.
GGGCAGCATGCCCGACCCGCCGATGCCGCAGAAGAAATAGGAGGCGTCTTGGTTCATGCCCCCTTAGAACAGGGGATCGGGCCGATCCGCCAGAGGCGGACTGCAATTTCGACGAAGAAGACGGGCGTGAACGCAAACACCTTCAAGATCGGCGTGGTCTGCGCCAGTTCCCGCTTTTCAAAGGAGCGGGCCGAGGCCGTCGAACAGTGGATGGCCGAACATCACCCGGATCGCGACGTGGCTGTGGTCTTCCACCCCGCCTGCTTCTTGAAGCACGGTCACTTCGCGGGGGACGACCGGGCGCGGGCCGAGGCCCTTATCGAGTTCGCCAATGATCCGCGCATCGACGCCGTCTGGTTCGCACGCGGCGGCTATGGCTCTTGCCGCATCGCCGAGGCGGTGATCCCCCGGCTGAACGCGGTGGCGCGCAAGAAGCGCTATCTGGGCTATTCCGACGCGGGCAGTCTGTTGGCTGGCATGTACCGGGCCGGATTCGAACATCTGGCCCATGGGCCGATGGCTTCGGATTCGGTGCGGGACGACGTGACGGCTAAAGGCGCCCTGGCCTGGCTGACCACGGGCCGGACGGACTGGATCGAGCCGTCCCTGGCCGCCGACCCGCGTCCCGCCGTCGCCTTCAACCTGACCATCATCGACCAGCTCGTCGGCACGGCGCTGGAGCCGGATCTGACCGGCCATGTCCTGATGCTGGAGGAGGTGTCGGAGGCCGCCTATCGGATCGACCGGATGATGTTTCACTTGACGGGTCAGGCTTCTATCAGAAGTGTGGCTGGAATTCGCCTGGGGCGTGTTTCCGATGTCACGCCAAACGATCCTGATTTCGGCCAGACTCCGGAGGAGATCGTTCGATACTGGTGCCTGAGATCGGGCATAGACTACCTGGGCTCCGCTGATATCGGGCACGATACGGCCAATAAGGTGGTGCCCTTTGGACCTCGCCGCTGAAAAGCCGTTGCGACGCGAAAGACACAGTCCGGCCATGATCCGCATCACGCCGGTCGCCGGCCTCTCGACAGCCGACGCCGTCGAACGTCAGATGAAGGTCCGCGAGGCGTTAGGACTTCGTTAGCCAAGGCGTTGGGGGACGCTGCGGCTTACGCCTTCTGCGATGCGGCGGTTCGTTCGGCTATCGGGGGATGCCCGGACGAACCGCCTGATCGTCCCGAACATCGACGGAACCTGTCGCAAGGCTTATGGATCGTCGTGTGCGTTTCGACGAAAGATTCATCGATGAACTGAAGGCCCGCCTTCGGCCGTCCGACGTGATCGGGCGGACGGTGAAGCTCAAGCGGCAGGGCCGCGAGTATGTCGGCCTGTCGCCCTTTTCGAAGGAGAAGTCGCCGTCCTTCTTCGTCAATGACGACAAGGGCTTCTTTCACGACTTCTCGTCCGGCAAGCACGGCGACATCATCTCCTTCCTGCAGGAGACCGAGCGGCTGAGCTTCGTCGAGGCGGTGCAGCGGCTGGCGGGCGAGGCGGGCATGCAGCTGCCGGCCGAAGACCCCAAGGAGGCCGAGCGCGAGCAGAAGCGCTTAGGCCTGTCCGAGTGGATGGACCTGGCCCAGAAATGGTTCGCCGCCAATCTGCGCCGCACGCCGGGCAAGGCGGCGCGCGAATATCTTGAGAAGCGCGGCCTGCCCGAGGATCAGTGGGAGCGGTTCGGCCTGGGCTATGCGCCCAATGACCGCGAGGGGCTGAAACAGGCCCTGGTCCAGCGCGGGGCGCGGCCGGCCGAACTGGTCGAGGCCGGGCTGCTGATCGCGCCGGACAGCGGCGGCCAGCCCTATGACCGGTTCCGCGACCGGCTGATCTTCCCCATTCTGGACGCGCGGGGGCGGATCGTCAGCTTCGGCGGCCGGGCCATGAACCCCGACGACCGGGCCAAATATCTGAACGGGCCGGAAAGCCCGCTGTTTCACAAGGGCTCCACCCTCTACGGCCTGCCCGAGGCGCGGCGCATTCTGGGGGCCGAGAGCCGGAACGACCAGCCGATCATCGTGGTCGAGGGCTATATGGACGTCATCGCCTGCCAGCGCGCGGGCCTGCCGGCCGTGGCCCCCATGGGCACGGCCCTGACCGAAGAACAGATGGAGCGGCTGTGGCGGGTCAGCCATGAGCCGGTGCTGTGTTTCGACGGGGATGCGGCGGGCCTGCGGGCCGCCTATCGCGCCATCGAACGGTCGTTGCCGCTGCTGAAGCCGGGGCGATCGTTCCGCTTCGCCCTGCTCAGCGGCGGGCAGGACCCCGACGACATACTGCGCGACAAGGGGGCGCCGGCCCTGCGCCAGGCCTTGGCCGAGACCCATGGTTTCGCCGAGGTTCTGTTCCGTCGCGAACAGGATGTGGAGCCGCTGGACACGCCCGAGCGCAAGGCCGGATTCAAGGCGCGGCTGCGGGCGGCGGCCGGCGCCATTCAGGACAAGGATCTGGCGGAACAGTATCGCCGCGACCTGTTCGACCGGTTCGACGCCCTGTTTCCCCGCAACCCTCCGCGCGCGCCCTGGACGCCGGGGCAGGGGCGGGGCCGTTTCGGCCCGCCGCCGAAGCTGGGCCAGACCGTCGAGGGGGCCCAGGCCATGCAGTCGCTGTTCCGCGCCGTCAGTCCGGTGGCGGCCGCCCTGGCCTATGCCGCGATCGACGACATCGAGCGGCTGGACGATCATCTGGAAGAAGTCAGCGTTCAGGGATTTGGCGACGCAGCCCTGGAGGGGTTGGCCCAGGAGCTGGTGCGGCTGCGGCTGTCGGGCCAGGCGCCGGACGCGGCCGTGGTGCGACATCGGCTGCGTGACTCCGGCTTTGATCCGCTGTTGAAAGAGATCGAGAAGGCGGCGTCCAAGTCCGGCGCCTCCTTCCTGTCGTCCGATCTCCCCGTGGCCGAGGCGCGCGCCCAATGGTTGAAGGTGTTCGGCCTGATGACCCATCTCGCCGCCCTGTCGCGCGCCATAGAGACGGCGAAACAGGACCTGGGCCAGGGGACGGGCATCGAGGCTCTGATCCGGCTGAAGGCCGAGCGGGACGCCATCACCCGCTCGTTCGCGGCCCCTGACTTCTGGGCGACCCTGGTTTGAGCCGCCGATTGGCGGGCTTGACGATCTGGAGTAGTCTCGCCCCATGGATGGCTCCCAACCCGTCAGGATCACGCGCGAAGGCGATCATCAGGTCGTCCACCTGCCGAGCGGCGTCGCCGTTCCGGCCGACGCCGTGGTGCGTCAGGACGGGGAGCGGTTGATCATCGAACGGGGACAGGCGTCGAATCGGCACAGACTGCTCGACACCCTGGCGCGCCTCGAGCCGATCGAGGAGGACTTCGCTCCTATAGACGACCTGCCTTCGAGCCCTGTCCGCTTTTGATCCTCTATCTGCTGGATACGAACACGCTTTCGGATCTGGTGCGCAATCCGCATGGGCAAGTGGCTCAACAGTACAGTCTGCGTTTGGAAGACGCCGCGACCAGCATCATCGTTGCGGCCGAGTTGCGGTTCGGCGCTGAAAAGCGCGGGTCCGCAACACTTTCGGGCCAGTTGGAGGCGATTTTGGCCGACATCCCGGTCCTGCCCTTCGATGCGCCGACTGATCGCGCCTATGCGCGGACTCGCCAGGCTCTGGAAAGGTCAGGGGCGAGCGTCAGCGCCAACGACCTGCTGATCGCCGCCCACGCCTTGGCGCTGGACTGCATCCTCGTCACCGACAATGAGCGGGAGTTTTCCCGCGTTCCGGGTCTGCGCGTCGAAAACTGGTTGCGCGAGCCGTAGGGCGGCCTTGACTCCGCCCGCTTGCGACGCCATCTGGCGCAATCGGATCATGACGCCTTAGTGCGCGAGGTCGAGAAGGCGGCGGCGAAGTCCGGTGCGCCATTCCTGGCCGCAAATGCGCCCCTCGCCGAGGCAAGGGTCCGATGGTCGCAGGCGTTTGACGACGCCTCGGTCCCGGCGCGAGAGGCGTCGGGGCGGGATGAGGGGGTTCCGTCGGCGGCAGCTGCGCGGGATGCGCTTCGCCGTGCGATCAAAGCCGGGACGATTTGGGAAGACAGAGCGGGCGCGTAACCTTACGCCTCGCCAGGCATTGTATTTTCGCCGGGGTGGACTGATCACCCCCTCCGGCCGGAGACAGACTGACTATGAACGCACAGACCGAGACGCAGGACGCCGAGGTTACGACCGACGGGCCCCTGCTCGATCTGACCGACGCCGGCGTCAAGAAATTCATCAAACAGGCCAAGGCGCGCGGCTATGTGACGATGGAGGAGCTGAACAAGGTCCTGCCGTCCGAAGAAGTCACCCCCGACGCCATCGAAGACACCCTGGCCATGCTGTCGGAAATGGGCGTCAACGTCGTCGAGGCCGAGGAGGACGCGCAGGAGCAGCAGTCCACCGACGTCGCCGCCGCCGCCTCCACCGGCGTGGCCGAGACGCCCGCCAAGGCCGCCTATGACCGCACCGACGACCCGGTGCGGATGTATCTGCGCGAAATGGGCTCGGTCGAACTGTTGAGCCGCGAGGGCGAAATCGCCATCGCCAAGCGGATCGAGGCCGGCCGCGACGCCATGATCTCGGGTCTGTGCGAAAGCGCCCTGACCTTCGAGGCCATCATGGTCTGGCGCGACGAGCTGGAGAACAACCGCATCCTGCTGCGCGAGGTCATCGACCTGGACGCCACCTACGGCGTGCTGAATCCTTCGTCCCTGCCGGGCGCCGCCCCGGCTGAGGGCGAAGAGGAAGAAGACGTCGAAGAAAAACAAGTGGCTGAGGATAAGCCGGAGTCCGACGACGAGGACGACGACGACTTCGACGACGGCGGCGGCATGTCGATCTCGGCGCTCGAGGCCGAGCTGCGCGACGGGGTGATGGAGGTTCTGAACGCCATCGCCGCCGACTTCGGCGCCTTCCGCGCGTTGCAGGACAAGCTGGTCCAGGCCCGGCTGAAGGGCGAGACCCTGAGCGCCAAGGACGAAAAGACCTATCAGACCCTGACGACGACCATTTCGGATCGTCTGAAGACGATGAAGTTGAACAACAACCGCATCGAGGCCCTGGTCGAGCAGCTGTATGCGATCAACAAGCGGCTGATCGGTCTGGAAGGCCGGCTGCTGCGTCTGGCCGACAGCTACGGCATTTCACGCCCCGAATTCCTGAAGGCCTATTTCGGCTCCGAGCTGGACCCCACCTGGACGGACCGGATCAAGGATCAGGGCGTGCGCTGGACCAAGTTTAGCGAGAACGAAGCCAGCCAGATCGCGACCATCCGCGCCGACGTCGCCGCCGTGGCCCTGGAGGCCGGCCTGCCGATCGACGACTATCGCCGCATCGTCCAGACCGTGCAGAAGGGCGAGCGCGAGGCCCGTCAGGCCAAGAAGGAGATGGTCGAGGCCAATCTGCGCCTGGTGATCTCCATCGCCAAGAAATACACCAACCGCGGCCTGCAGTTCCTGGACCTGATCCAGGAGGGCAACATCGGCCTGATGAAGGCGGTCGATAAGTTCGAGTACCGCCGCGGCTACAAGTTCTCGACCTACGCCACCTGGTGGATCCGTCAGGCGATCACCCGCTCCATCGCCGACCAGGCGCGCACCATCCGTATTCCGGTGCACATGATCGAGACGATCAACAAGATCGTCCGCACCAGCCGCCAGATGCTGCACGAGATCGGCCGCGAGCCGACCCCGGAAGAGCTGGCCGAAAAGCTGGCCATGCCGCTGGAGAAGGTGCGCAAGGTCCTGAAGATCGCCAAGGAGCCGATCAGCCTGGAGACCCCGATCGGGGACGAAGAGGATTCGCACCTGGGCGACTTCATCGAGGACAAGAACGCCGTCCTGCCGATCGACGCCGCCATCCAGTCGAACCTGCGCGAGACCACCACCCGCGTCCTGGCGTCCCTGACGCCGCGCGAGGAACGGGTGCTGCGCATGCGCTTCGGCATCGGCATGAACACCGACCACACGCTGGAAGAAGTCGGCCAGCAGTTCTCGGTGACGCGCGAACGGATCCGTCAGATCGAGGCCAAGGCCCTGCGCAAGCTGAAACACCCCAGCCGGTCGCGGAAGCTGCGGTCCTTCCTGGACAGCTGAAGACGATCAGGGGCGGCGCCGAAAGGGCCGCCCCTTCTTCGTTCAGCGGGCGGGCTCGACCAGGGCGGCGACGATGCGCCGGACCAGGGGCAGGATCAGCAGCAGGACCGGGAAGGCGATCAGCCAGGACAGGCCCCAGGCCTGCATCCAGGCGCTGGGAAAGGCCGGGACGAAGCCCAGGGTTCGAGCGGTGGCGATGGCTGAGACCACAAAGGTCATGATCAGCGACAGGATCAGCGGCATGACCAGTCCGGCGTAGCGGGCGGGCAGGCGTCGGAACCGGACGACGGCGGGATGAGGGTGCATGGTTTGCGTCTCTCTTAAACTCAGGTCTTCGGCGCGGGCATCCGCCGGACGAACCGGCCCCGGCCGAAGACCGGGATGGATGCGTTGCCTGACGTGAGACGCTTACGGCCGCCGAGGCGACGTGCGCCCTGTAGCAAGGTTGAGAGTGTTTCGCAACAATGGCGGCGCGGTCCCTCGCCCGCCGTTTCAAATAGAGGACCGGATGGGCCGTAAACACGTCAATCTGGGCACGGCGCCGGCCAAGGCCGATCTGCCGCAGAAGGTCTGCGCCGCCTGCGGTCTGCCGTTCGTCTGGCGCAAGAAATGGGCGCGGGACTGGGATCGGGTGCGGTTCTGTTCCGACCGTTGTCGGGCCAAGGGCGTGTCGGAAGAGCGGCGATAGGCGGCTCTCCGCCTCGTGACCGCCGGACCCGGCGGGAATCGGCTAGGACCGGAGCCATGTCCTCGTCGCCTCGTCTGATGCGCCTTTGCGCCGGCCTTTCGGTCCTGCTGATTTTGGCCGGCTGCGTCCGGCGCGCGCCGGAGCCCCTGCGGCCGTCGCCCTATCCGGGCCAGACGGCGGCGCCTCTCGTCGGGGGGCTGATCGACCGGCCGATCGACGGGGGCACCCAGGCGGCGGTGGTGCGCGAAGGCTCTGAGCTGGGGCGGTGCATGGCCCAGCTGACCGCGGCGCGGGTGCGGTTCAGCCCCGTGCCGGATCGGCAGAACTCGGCCGTCTGCGGCCTGAGACAGGGCGGGGTGCTGGGGCCGGACCTGGGAACGGTGGCGCGGATGGCGCCCGGCGACGTCGAGATGACCTGCCAGACCGCCCTGGCGCTGAGCGTCTGGCGGCGTCAGTCGCTGGAACCGGCGGCGCGCGAGATCCTGGGGTCGGACGTGGTCCAGATCGACCATATGGGCGCCTACGCCTGTCGCAATGTGAACAACGGCGTGGGCTCCAGCCGGATCAGCGCCCACGCCCAGGCGGCCGCCCTGGACTTCGCCGGGGTGCGGCTGAGGGACGGGCGGCGGATCACGGTGACGAAGGATTGGAGCGGCGATGCGCCCGAGGCCCGATTCCTGCGCCGTATCCGCGACGACGCCTGCCGCATCTTCGGAACGGTGCTGAGCCCAGACTACAACGCCGTCCATTTCGACCATCTGCATCTGGAAGCGACCGACACACGTTTCTGCCGCTGAGACGGCGCCGAGTCGGGCCGTCGGCCGGGAGAGGCGCATGGCGAAACGGTTGAAGGTCTTCACCTGGTCGGACGGGTTTCACGCCTTCACGGTCGCGGTCAGCTCGCGGCCCAAGGCGCTGGAGGCCTGGGGCTCCAAACAGGATCTGTTCGCCACGGGCCTGGCCAGCGAACTGAGCGGCGGCCCCGACTATGAGGCGGCCTTAGCCGCTCCAGGCGAGGTGATCGAACGCGGCCTGGCCATCGACGTCGGCAAGATCAAGAAGGCGGCCGGACCGAAGAAGGCCGCCGGTCCGTCCAAGGCCCGGCGCGCCAAGATCCAGCGGCTGGAAGCCGAGCTTGAGACCCTGGACGCCGAACATCAGCAGGCGATGGCGGATCTGGCGGATCGGCTGAAGGCCTTGGAGGACGAACAGGCCGAGCGGGAGCGGACCCATGCAAAACGCCGCAAGGCCCTGACGGCGGCCCTGAAGGCGGCGCGCCGCTGAGCCCCTATGACTGGAAGATGGTTTCGAAACCGCCCCACATCATCCGCTTGCCGTCGAAGGGCATGTCCATCTCGGCGAAGCCGGGGTCGGTCTCCATCTGCGCCCAGCAGGCGTCGGCGGTGGCGCGGTCGGGCCAGGTGACCCAGGAGAAGACCACCACCTCGCCCGGCTCCAGCTTTACGGCCATGGGAAAGCTGGTCAGCTTGCCGTCGGGCACGTCCTCGCCCCAGGTCTCGACCTGGGACAGGGCGCCGTATTTCTGAAACAGGGGCCAGGAGGCCTGGGCGGACTTGACGTAGCGCGCCTTGTCCTCGGATTTCACGGGGGTCAGGAAGCCGGTCACATAGGTCATGGGGTCGTCCTTTGCTGAGGGTTCAGAGGTCGGCGACGGCGCGTTCCAGGGCCGCGACGTCGATCTTGATCATCTCCATCATGGCCTGCATGGCGGCCTTGGCGCGGGCGGGATCGGGGTCGGTCGTCAGTTCCACCAGGCGCCGAGGCGTTATCTGCCACGACAGGCCCCAACGGTCCTTCAACCAGCCGCAGGCGTTCTCGCGGCCGCCGTCAGCGGTCAGGGCGTCCCACAGCCGGTCGGTTTCGGCCTGATCCTCGGTCATCACCATGAAGGAGACGGCCTCGGTGAAACGGAAGTTCGGCCCTCCGTTCAGGGCCAGATACTCACGGCCCGCCAGGACGAACTGCACCGTCAGGACCGAACCGGCCGGGCCGGACGGCGTGTCGACCGGCGAGCGGTTGACGGCGGTGATACGGCTGTCGGGCAGAAGCGACACATAGAAGGCGGTGGCGGCTTCCGCCTCGCCGTCGAACCACAGGCAGGGAACGATCTTGTCGGCCATCACGCCGCTCCTTCGGCCAGTTCGGCCAGTTCGGCCAGTTGATCGGCGACGGCGGCCCAGCCCTGTTCGAAGCCCATGGCTCGGTGCGCCGACATGGCCTTTTCGTCCCAATGGCGGGCGACGGCGGTGTAGAGGGTCGCATCGTCCTCGGCCTCGAAGGTGTCGATGCGGACGAAGTTCATCTCGCCGGCCTGGGGAACCCAGCCCTCGGTGAAGGCGCCGGTCGAGACCAGTCTGCGGCCCGGAACCACCTCCAGGAAGACGCCGGAATAGGGATGACGCTCCCCCTCGGGCGAGGCCATTTCGACATTGGCCCGGCCGCCGACGCGCAGGTCCCAGTCCACCACCGGCGTGGTCCAGGGGCGGGGGCAGAACCATTCGGCGGTGCGTTGCGTATAGACGTTCCAGACCGTTTCCGGCGCGGCCCTGATCAGGCGGCTGATGCGGAGTTCGAAAATCTCGGACATGACGATCTCCGCCTCAGGCCGGCGTCAGGTCATGGGCGGCGAAGGCCTCGGGCCCGGCGGCGACGGCTGTGGGGTCCATCCACATGACCTCCCAGATATGGCCGTCGGGATCGGCGTAGCTGCGGCCGTACATGAAGCCGTAATCCTGGGGGCTGTTCGGGTCGGGCAGACCCCCGGCGCCGGCGGCCTGGGCGACCGTCGCATCCACCGCCGCCTTGTCCTCGCGCGACAGGCACAGCAGCATCTGGGCCGAGACCTGGGCGTCGGGAATGGCCCGGTCGGTGAAGCTGCGCCACTTGTCGTGGGTCAGCAGCATGACGTGGATCACGTCCGACACCACCATACAGGCGGCCGTCTCATCGCTGAACATCGGGTTTTTCGTCGCCCCGACGGCTTCATAAAAGGCGATCGAACGGTCAAGGTCGGCGACGGGCAGGTTGATGAAGATCAGTTGGGTCATGCGGCGGTCCTCTCCCTCTTTGCGAACCGTGCCTTTGATAGTTAGAATAGTCAATAATGAAGTTAGAAAAAGTAACTGAAAAGCCGGGGCGCCGTTATCATGACGCCTGTGGGGCCGCCCATGGGCTGGACCTGATCGGCGAACGCTGGGCCCTGCTGGTCGTGCGCGAGCTGATGCTGGGCCCGCGCCGGTTCGGCGATCTGAAGAAGGATCTGCACGGCATATCGGCCAATGTCCTGACCCAGAGGCTGGAAGGGCTGGAGGCGTCGGGAGTTCTGCGGCGTCGCAAACTGCCGCCGCCCGCCTCGGTCCAGGTCTATGAGCTGACCGACTGGGGGGTGGAGATCGAGCCGGTCTTCATCGTCCTCGGGCGCTGGGCGGCGCGCTCGCCCCAGCATGATCCGACCCTGCCGATCAGCGCCGTCTCGATCATGCTGTCGTTCAAGACCATGTTCGATCCCGTCCTGGCCGGTGACGCCGTCCTGGTCCTGGGCTTCGTCTTTGAAGACGAGACCTTCCGGGTTGAGATCCGGGACGGCGGTCTGGACGCGCGGCGGGGGCCGATCGAGGACGCCGCCGTGGTCCTGACCACCCGCCCCGAACGGGTGGCGGCGGCCGTTTACGGCAAGGTTCCGACGGCGGCGCTGGAGGCCGAAGGCGGGCTGAGGATCGTCGGCGACCGGGCGGTCTTCGAACAGTTCACTGGGTATTTCCACCTACCCGAAAAGGTCGGATTGGAAGCGTCGCCTTAGAAGGTTTGGTAAGGCTTGTCCGGTAGTTGCGACGGGTTAACCGCTTTCGGAGCCGGTCGTGTTCAAGTCCTTGTCCATATCCATCAAGCTGATGATCGCGCTCGGGGCGATGATGAGCGCGTGCGGCGTGGCGACCCTGGTCGTCCTGTTCAGCCTGGTGACGCTGCAACGGTCGGACACGGCCGAACGGTCCGCCTATCAGATCAGCGAGGCGGCCACTCTGACCCTGGCCGCCGCCGTCGAACAGCAAAACGCCCTGCGCGCCTATGTGGCGACGGGCCAGGAGACGGCGCGACGGGACTATCTGGCGCGCAAGGCCGCCTTCGACCAGGCGGCCCAGGCCCTGGACGCCAGCGACGCCGATCATGTCTACGCCGCCCAGCATCAGGCGCTGAAGGCCGCCAGCGACGCCTTTCACCAGCAGTCGCAGGGGCTGATGGCCCAGGCCGCCGATCCGGCGACCCGGCTCCAGGCCGAAGCGCGGCTGTTGCAGACGGCGGACCTGAAGGACATTCGCGCCGCCGTCGCCGCTGTCGATCAGGCCGCCGATGCGGTGCTGAGTCAGAGAAGCGCCGCCAAGAAGGCGGCCTTCGGACGGGGCTATGCGGCCCTGGTCGTCGGCGGGATCCTGGCCCTGCTGGTCGCCGCCGCCATGACGGTCTGGCTGGTCCGGGCGCTCAGCCAGCCGATCGTCGCCATGACCCGCGCCATGGCGCAGCTGGCCGGCGGCGATCTGAAGGTCTCCATCCCGGCCCAGGGGCGTGGCGACGAGATCGGCCGGATGGCCGCGGCCGTCGGCACCTTCCGCGACAACGCCGTCGAAAAGGCCCGGCTGGAAGCCGAGGCCCAGTCGCAGCGGGCGGTCAGCGAGGCCGAACATCGCGCCAATGAAGCCGAAAAGGCCCGGATCGCCGAGGAGGATCGGATCGCGCTTACGGCCCTGGCCGAGGGGCTGTCGGCCATGTCCAACGGCGACCTGACCTATCGGATCGAAACCGAGTTCGCGCCCAAGGCCGCCCAGCTCAAGTCCGACTTCAACGCCGCCATCGCCCAGCTGCAACAGGCGATGGGCGTCGTCCTGGGCAATGTGGCGGGCATTCGTTCGGGCGCGGCCGAGATTTCCCAGGCCGCCGACGACCTGTCGCGCCGCACCGAACAGCAGGCCGCCTCTCTGGAAGAGACGGCGGCCGCCCTGGACGAGATCACCGCCACGGTGAAGAAGACCGCCTCCGGCGCTCGCCAGGCGGCCGACGTCGTCGACGCCGCCAAGGGCGACGCCGAGACGTCCGGCGTCATCGTCCGCGACGCGGTCGAAGCCATGCAGGCGATCGAGTCCTCGTCCAGCCAGATCAGCCAGATCATCGGGGTCATCGACGAGATCGCCTTCCAGACCAACCTTCTGGCTCTGAACGCGGGGGTCGAGGCGGCGCGGGCGGGCGAGGCCGGTCGCGGCTTCGCCGTCGTGGCCTCCGAGGTCCGGGCCCTGGCCCAGCGCTCGGCCGAGGCGGCGAAAGAGATCAAGACCCTGATCTCGACCTCCACCAGCCAGGTGGGCACGGGCGTGACCCTGGTCGGCCAGACCGGCGAGGCCCTGCAACGGATCGTCGACCGGGTGGCCGAGATCGACGGTCTGGTGTCGGAAATCGCCGCCTCGGCCCAGGAACAGGCCATCGGCCTGGCCCAGGTGAATACGGCCGTGAACCAGATGGACCAGGTCACCCAGCAGAATGCGGCCATGGTCGAACAGTCGACCGCCGCCAGCCACGCCTTGGATCAGGAGGCCCAGTCCCTGCAAGCCTCTGCGGCCCGGTTCAAGGTCGGGACCGTGGGTCAGGCCTCCCCCGCCAAGTCCGCGGCGCAACGTCCGGCGGCGCCGGCTCCGGCTTCGGCGCGGGCGTCTACGCCCCATATGGCGGCGGCCTTGAAGACCCTGGGGCGCGGCGGCGCGGCCCTTGCGTCCAAGGCGGCGCCCGAAGCCGACGGCTGGGAAGAGTTCTAAGCGGCGACGCGGCTCAGGCCAGGATGTCCAGCAGGGTCGCCGTCATTTCGTCGGCGGTGCGGACCACGGCGGCGTTGGCGCTGAAGGCGGTCTTGGCTTGGAGGCGTTCGACGGTTTCCTCAGCGAGGTTGTCGAGCGGCGCGGTCGCAGTGCGGCGCGCGCTGTCGTCGAACCGCGTCTGGGCGCTGGTCATTCCGGCGGCGGCGATGGAAAGCGCTTGCATGATGAAGCTCCAGGCGAGGCGGGTTCGATCGCCAGACTGCGTCTGTCCGGTCAACGTCGCCTGAAGGAACAGGGTGAACGGCGTTTTCCGCCCCGCTTCAGCCTTTATCCGTGTATAGAGCGCCCTTCATTCGCCCGGCCTGAGGTCTGTCCTCGGCCGGGCGCGGTCGTTTCGACGACCGCCTCGTCCGTCATTCCAGGTAGCCGATGCCCTTTCCCGCCGTTCACCCCGCGCTCGACCGCGCTCTGATCAACAAGGGCTATGCCGAACCGACCCCGGTTCAGGCCGCCGTCCTGGAAGGCGAGCACGCTGACCGCGACCTGCTGGTCTCGGCCCAGACCGGATCGGGCAAGACGGTGGCCTTCGGCCTGGCGGCGGCGCCGACCCTGCTGGGCGACAGTCCCCAGTTCGGCCCCGGCGGCGCGCCCCTGTGCCTGGCCATCGCGCCCACGCGGGAGCTGGCCATGCAGGTCGCCGCCGAGCTGCAATGGCTTTACGCCGATTCCGGCGCCAAGATCGCCACCTGCGTCGGCGGCATGGACGCGCGCCGTGAAGCGCGTGCCTTAAGCTTCGGCGTCCACATCGTCGTCGGCACGCCCGGCCGTCTGAAGGACCATATCGACCGGGGCAATCTGGACCTGTCCGAGCTGAAGGTCGCGGTGCTCGACGAGGCCGACGAGATGCTGGACATGGGCTTCCGCGAGGACCTGGAGCACATTCTGGACCAGGCGCCGGAAGGCCGCCGCACCCTGCTGTTCTCGGCCACTCTGGCGCGCGAGATCGTGACCCTGGCCAAGCGCTATCAGAAGGATGCGGTGCGCATCGACGCCACCGACAAGTCGCGCCAGCACGCCGACATCGAATACAGGGCCTATCGCATCGCCCCCAACGAGATCGAACACGCCGTGGTCAACACCCTGCGCTGGTTCGAGGCGCCGCGGGCCATGGTCTTCTGCTCCACGCGCGACAGCGTGCGGCATCTGCAGTCGTCGCTGCTGGAACGCGGCTTCTCCTCGGTCAGCCTGTCGGGCGAAATGGGCCAGCGCGAGCGGACCGACGCGCTTCAGTCGCTGCGGGACGGCCGCGCCCGCGTCTGCGTCGCCACCGACGTCGCCGCGCGGGGTCTGGACCTGCCCGACCTGGGCCTGGTCATCCACGCCGAACTGCCGATGAACCGCGCCGGCCTGCTGCACCGTTCGGGCCGGACGGGCCGGGCGGGCAAGAAGGGCGTCTCGGTCATGCTGGTGCCCCACTCGCGTCGCCGCAAGGCCGAGCGTCTGATGGACGAGGCGGGGATCGAGGCCGTCTGGTCCGGCGCCCCGACCTTCGACGAAATCCGCAAGGCCGACGAGGATCGGCTGCTGTCGCCCGCCCATTTCGAGGCCGAGGTGTCGGACGAGGACATGATCGTCGCCAAACGGATGATCGCCGAGCGCACGCCCGACGAGATCGCCGCCGCCCTGGTTCGCCTGCTGCGCAAGGAACAGCCGGCGCCGGAAGAACTGTCCGATCCGGGCGCCGATCGCGGGCCGGCCAAGCGCGACCGGGCCGCGCGCACCGACGACGGGACCGCCGCCCAGCCCTGGCCCGGCGAACGCCTGGGCGCCGATGAGGTGGTCTGGTTCCGCCTGGACGTGGGCCGCAACAAGAACGCCGACCCTAAATGGCTGATCCCGCTGATCTGCCGCATCGGCGGCATTTCCAAACCCCAGATCGGCTCGATCCGCACCTTCCCTGAAGAGACCCGGTTCGAGATCGCCAAGACCCACGAAAAGGCCTTCCGCGAGGCGGTCGCCGCTTCGAAGGAAGAGGTGAAGATCACGCCGTCGGAGGCGCCCACGCCGGGGTCGATGAAGGCGTCGCGCTTCGCCGGCAAGCCGCGCGAGGACGGCGACCGCCCCTTCAAGAAGACGCCCTACAAGCGTGCCGAAGGCGGAGAGGGCGACGCCCGTCCGCCGTTCAAGAAGAAGCCCTGGGCGCCCAAGACAGACGGCGCCGCCAATCCGCGTTCGAATGCGGCGGGCGACAAGCCCTTCGCCAAGAAGCCGTTCAAGGCCAAGCCGGGCTTTAAGAAGGACGGGTTCAAGAAGGACGGATTCAAGGGCAAGCCCAAGGGCTGAGACTTGATTGATCCTTGGCGGAGGCGCACCCTCCGCCCATGACCACGCCGTCCGAACCCCAGGGCCGATACGCCTCGTTCGAGGCCTTCTATCCCTATTACATCCATGAGCATTCCAACCGGGCCTGTCGGCGCATCCACGTCGTGGGCACCGGACTGGTGATCCTGGCCTTTCTCGCCTTCGTCGTGACCCTGAACCCCTGGTGGCTTCTGGCCATGCCCCTGGTCGGCTACGGCTTCGCCTGGATCGGGCATTTCTTCTTCGAGAAGAACAGGCCTGCGACATTCCGATATCCGCTGTGGAGCCTGATGGGCGATTTCCGCCTGTTCTTCGAGACCGTGTCCGGCCGACGCAAATTCTGACGCTGCGGGGCCGCTTCCCAAAGCTGCGCCATTCTGAAAAATGAGTTATGCAAGGAGCGCGGCGAGGGGCCGCAGGGAAGGGGACCAGCTTCATGAAACGCATCGCCGCCGCGGCCGTCGCCGCCCTCATGCTCACGCCGGGCGTCGCCCTGGCCCAGAAGTCGGGCGGCCGGCCGGACTTCACCCTGTCGCCCAACTATGGCGAGGTGGAGCTGGAAAGCGGCTTCACCCCCGATCCCTGGACCAAGTCCATCCTGGCGGGCGGTTCCGTGGCCGCCTCGGCCGCCCGTTCGGGCTGCGAAGGTTCGGTCAGCGCCGCGCCGGATCTGCAACTGACCTATGAGGCCGGCGAACTGGACCTGACCGTCCGGGCCACGGCCTCGGAAGACACCACGCTTCTGATCAATACGCCCGACGGTCAGTGGCTGTGCGACGATGACAGCGGCGGCGATCTGAACCCTCAGGTGCTGATCTCCGATCCGCAGAGCGGCCGCTACGACATCTGGCTGGGCACCTATAATGACAAGATGGTCCAGGCGACGCTGGAGGTCAGCGAACTGGGCGGCTCCAGCAGCGGCGGCGGCGAAAGCCCCGATACGGATAAGGAGCCGAACTACGGCTCGGTGCGCCTGCGCACCGGCTTCACCCCCGATCCGCACGAAAAGTCGATCCTGGCCGGCGGCTCGGTCCCGGCCGCCAACGCCAAGGCGGGCTGTGAAGGTTCAGTCAGCGCGGCGCCCGACTATCAGGTCTTCTTCGAGGCGGGAAATCTGGACCTGACCTTCCTGGTCGAGGCGTCGGAAGACACCACCCTGTTGATCAATACGCCGAACGGCCGCTGGTACTGCGACGACGACAGCGGCGGCGCTCTGAACCCCAAGGTCCAGATCACCAATCCGCAGAGCGGCCGCTATGACGTCTGGGTCGGCACCTATGGCGACGACATGGTCCAGTCGACGCTGAAGGTCAGCGAACTGGACTGAGCCTTCGCAAATCCCGCACATGAAAACGCCGGCCCCTGACGGAGCCGGCGTTTTTCACGTCTGGACGGTGATTTAGCGGCCGGCGCTTTCCCAGGCCGGGGGGCAGCCGTCGAAACGACCGGCGTCGGCGATGGTCAGGGTCCGCATGTTCAGACGACGCGCCTGGGCCATCGAGCCGCGGCCGTTCCCGGTATAGAGGTCGATCTTCTGACCCTTGATCGCCCCGCCGGTGTCGGAGGCGTACCAATAGCCGTCATGGATCGAACCGTCGGCCAGACGCATCCCCACGGTTTCGCGGATGAAGAGTTTGGTGCGACGCGGAATGACGCGCGGATCGACCGCCACGGTGCGCATGGCGATGGGGCGACAACCCAGGGAGTCGTTGCCCGTCGCCCCGCCGCCGCCCGCGTGGTACAACCGGGCCGAGGCGCGCCAGTCGGGATCGCCGGCCATCAGCTCGGCCTGTTCCTCCGTCAGGGCCGCAGCCTCCAGATCGGGGGAACCGATGTCGTCCGCCGGGGTTTCAACCCTGGCTGCATCCGCCGCGACAGCGACATTGTAAGGGACTGGCTCGCTCGAAACCGAGGACAGAGCGGTCCACAACAAGGCGAAGGCAGCGGAGGCGCCGATCATCCGATTTGCTCATAGAGGCGCCGGCTCCCAACGCCGCCGGCGCGCGTTTTGTCGCCGGGACTTGTGGCCAGAAAGGGGCGCGGCTCAAAACGCCTTGATGACGACCGATAGGGCTGTCGCCAACAGATAGACTGCAAAGGCTTTTTTCAGGACGCGCCGATCCAGCCGGTGCGCCAGTCGCGCGCCCAGCGGCGCCGACAGGGCCGTCATCGTCCCCATGATGACGGCTGCAGGCAGGTTGACGTAGCCTAGCGAAAACGGCGGCCGTCCCGGCGCGTCCCAGCCGAAAACGACGAAACCGGCCGCCGCCGCCGCCCCGATCGCGACCCCGAAGCCCGAGGCCGTCGCCACCGCCTGGTGGATCGGCCGGCCGAACAGGCTCATGGTCATGCCGCCCAGACTGCCGCCCCCCACGCCCATCATGGCCGAGAACAGGCCGATCAGGCTTCCCAGGACGCCTCGGGTCCCGCCCGTGGGCATGTCATTCCTCAGCACGTAGCGCTCGGGCAGCAGGCCCATCTGGGCCGCCACCAGGATCAGCAGGACGCCGTAAACCAGGGCCAGCCCCTCCATGGAGGTCACGCCGGCGATGGCCGCCCCCGCCACGGCGCCCAGGGCCACCCAGGGCGTCCAGGTCCGCAGCACCTGTTCGTCCACGGCCCCGTGCTTGCGGTGGGCGGCCAGGGACCGCAGGGCCGTGACCACGATGGTCGCCAGCGAGGTGCCGATGGCGGTGTGCAGATCGCCCTCTCCCCCGACGCCCAGGACGGTGAAGGCGTAGAACAGCACCGGCACCAGAACCGTGCCGCCGCCCACCCCGAACAGGCCGGCGATGATCCCGCCGAACAGCCCCGCCCCGATCAGGGCCAGAACCAGCAGGGCGATTTCAGACAGGGGCAGGCCGAACATGCCGCGCCCTTAGCAGGCGCGGGGCGCCTTCACCATCAGAACCGGTAGTTGAGCCCGATCTGCACGACGGGCAGGACCTTGTAGTCGTCGGCGTCGGCCTGAATCTCACGCTCCTCTTCCGCCAGACGATCCTGGAAGGCCGGCTGGTCGGACAGGGTCCCGCCCGAGGCGTTCAGATCGACCTGGGGCGCATCGCCGAAGGCCGCGCCGGCCAGCAGCCGCAAGCCCCAGCGCCCGTCATGGGTGAAGGTGTTGTCGAACCCGAGGCCGACGAAGGGGGCCGTGCTTTCCAGGTCGATGCGGCCGGTCAGGGTTCCGACCTGCTCAGGGGTGAAGACCAGGCCGCCGATATTGACCGGCTCGGTCGGGGTGGCGTTCAGATCGACCTTGCGCGTGCCGAAATAGGCGCCGGCCGAGACGAAGAAGGGGTTCTTGAACGGGTGCAGATCCACGAAGGCGCCCGGCGACTTGAAGTCGATATCGGCCTCATAGTCGATGCCGTCATAGGTGTCGTCGCGGTCCCATTGAAGCGCGTCGTAACCGCCGCGCAGCACCAGATAGTCGTTCACGGCGAACTGGGCCTGAAGCCCGGCCCCCGGCGTGCCGACCTGGGCGCCCAGGGCGAAACGGCCCCGTTCCGCGTTTGCAACGGGCGTCTGGGCTGCGGCCTGGGCGGCGGGCAGGAGGGCGGCCGCGGCGGCGGCGGCGAGGGCGATGAACTTCATGGCGGGTTCCGGTCGAAGAGGTTTGACGCTGAAAGGCGCGACGCCCCGGACGGTTCCCAGCTCGGCGTGTTTCAGACCCGGCGTGTCTCAGGCCGCCGCGTCGCGCCGCGCCTCGGCCTCGCGCACCGCCTCGGCGGCGCGGTCCAGAACCTCCAGCCCCGCGCCCGGCCGGATGGCCTCGACCGTCAGGATGCGGCGGAAGGCCCGCGCCCCCGGCCGTCCGTGCATCAGCCCCAGCATGTGGCGCGTCATGGTCGCCAGCCGCACCCCCTCCGCCAGCCGGGCCGCCATATAGGGGCGATAACGGTCCAGGGCCGCAAAGGCGTCGACGTCGACCGTCTCGGCCCCGAACAGGCGCCGATCCGCCTGACCCAGGAGGGCCGGCTCATGATAGGCGGCCCGGCCCAGCATCACCCCGTCCAGCCGCACCCCGTCGGTGTCGTCCAGCAGGGCCTCGGCCTGATCCAGATCGGCGATCCCGCCGTTGATCGAAATGTTCAGCTGGGGCCGCTCGCGCTTCAGCCGGCGCACCAGTCCATAATCCAGGGGCGGCACGTCCCGGTTCTCCTTGGGCGACAGGCCCTGAAGCCAGGCCTTGCGCGCATGGACGATGAATACCTCGATCCCGACGGCGGCGCAGGCGTCCACCGTGGCGAACAGGCTGACCTGCGGGTCCTGGTCGTCGACCCCGATCCGGCATTTGACCGTGGCGGGCACGGACACGGCCTCCCGGATCGCCGCCATACAGTCGGCCACCAGCGCCGGCTCGCGCATCAGACAGGCGCCGAACCGGCCCGACTGAACCCGGTCCGAGGGACAGCCGACGTTCAGATTGATCTCGTCATAGCCGTAGGCTTCGCCGATCCTGGCCGCCTGGGCCAGCGCTTCAGGATCGGACCCGCCCAGTTGCAGGGCGACCGGATGTTCGACCGCATCGAACCCCAGCAGATGATCCCGATCCCCATGCAGCACCGCCGGCGCCGTCACCATCTCCGTATAGAGCAGGGCCCGCGCGCTGAGGGCGCGGTGAAACGCCCGGCAATGCCGGTCGGTCCAGTCCATCATCGGCGCAACGGACAGCCTACGTGCGTGGGTTATAGGCATGGTTCAGTAATATCAAAACTTTGGTTGGCAGACTGTGCGCTCGATCTTGCGTCGGTTTGCGACGTTGTTTCCGGCTTTTCGACATCTCAGCGCACGCAGGGCGCACACGAAAATGGCGAGGTATTCGAAGCTCCCGTCCGGAACATCGCGGGTCCAGGTCAGGAGGAAGGGTCGCTATATAGGCGAGACCGTCCTCAAACGCGATGATGCGCGGCGGTGGGCGACTGAGGCCGAGGGCCGCATTGGCCGCGCTTAGCGAGGTTCCGTGGCGGCGCAGCCGTTCATTATGCGGAATCGGCTCGGCGATCCCAGTGCCTGGACGGCGCGCGCCCCCTCTCCTCGGGCGTTGGCGGTTCATCGACTGATGAGGCGCGGGACAGCGGCCGTCAGCGCCGTTTCGATCCCTGTCGAGCCGGACGATCCTGATCGGACCCGCGACGCTCGTGGGGAGACAGTCGCGTCCGGTGCATGTCGCAGATGTCCTTTATCCAGGCGTGAACAGCCTTGATCCGTGCACTGCCGTGGACCTCCCTGTGGGTGCTCAGCCAGAAACGACGCTCTATCCAGAGGTCTGGAAGCACGCGTTCGAGGCCGGTCGCCATGAAGCAGGGCAGGACGCCGATCCCCCCGTTCCCGGCGATGATTTCCCTCTGGGCGCGGATGGATGAAGAGGAAAGGACGGGCTTCAAACCCGGTGAAACCTCATCGAGATACCTGAGCTCGGGCGCATAGATCAGATCCTCGACATAGCCGACGATGTCGTGCCCGGTCAGATCATTGGCGTCCTGGGGCGTCGGGTGTCGCTCGAGATACTCCGGCGAGGCGTAGAGCCCGAGCTGATAGGGCGTCAGCGGCTCCACGACCAGGCGAGCGCTGTCGGGCGCGCTCAGGGTGATGGCCATATCCACTTCGCGACGGCTGGGAGAGAGAAAGCCCGAACTGGCCGCCAGTTCTATCCGGAGATGAGGATGCTGTCGGCGAAGCCCGGAAAGGGCAGGCGCCAGGATGGTGGCGCCGAATCCCTCGGCGGCGCTGATCCGCACGGTGCCCGCGATGCGATCGGGATGGCCGACGCTCGCCGCAGCTTCCATCGCCACCTCGGCCTGGGCGCCCGTTTCGAGGAGGTAGGCGCCGGCGGCTGTCAGCCGAAGGCCGCTTTTGGACCTCACAAGCAAGGTGGCCTTCAGGGCCGACTCCAGCCTCGCGATCCGGCGGCCCACGGTCGCCGCGTCAATCCCGAGCCGGATGGACGCTGTCGAAAGGGAGCCGCTGCGGGCTGCGGCGAGGAACACTCGGAGATCGTCCCAATCGAACATGCGGAAATGCAATTTCAAACACGCAAAAACGCAGTTCAAGTCTGTAGATGAACAGTCTAGGGCTGGGCAAGATAAAAAAGGCAGGAACGCTCATGCGCGACATCAACCATTTCATCGACGGCGCCGTCTTCGCGGGCGCGTCGGGCCGGTTCGGCGAGGTGTTCGATCCCAATACGGGGGCGGTTCAGGCGCGGGTCCAGCTGGCCGCGGCCGGCGAGGTCGATCGCGCCGTCCAGGCGGCCCAGAACGCTTTCGAGGGCTGGTCCAGCACCAATCCCCAGCGTCGCGCCCGGGTCATGTTCGACTTCAAACGCCTGGTCGAGGCGAACATGAACGAACTGGCCGAACTGCTGTCCAGCGAGCACGGCAAGGTCATCGCCGACTCCAAGGGCGACATCCAGCGCGGGCTGGAGGTGATCGAGTTCGCCTGCGGCATCCCCCATGCGCTGAAGGGCGAATACACCCAAGGGGCCGGGCCCGGCATCGACGTCTATTCGATGCGCCAGCCCCTGGGCGTGGTGGCGGGCATCACCCCGTTCAACTTCCCGGCCATGATCCCGATGTGGATGTTCGGCGTGGCGATCGCGGTGGGCAACACCTTCGTGCTGAAGCCGTCCGAACGCGATCCGTCGGCGCCGGTGCGGCTGGCCGAACTGATGCTGGAGGCCGGGGCGCCCAACGGCGTGCTGAACGTGGTGCATGGCGACAAGACGGCGGTCGACGCTATCCTGACCCATCCGCTGGTCCACGCCGTCAGCTTCGTCGGCTCGTCCGACATCGCCCACTATGTCTATCAGACCGGCGCGGCCAACCATAAGCGGGTCCAGGCCATGGGCGGGGCCAAGAACCACGGGATCGTCCTGCCCGACGCCGACATGGATCAGGTCATCAAGGATCTGGCGGGCGCGGCCTATGGCTCGGCGGGCGAGCGCTGCATGGCCCTGCCGGTGGTCGTGCCGGTCGGCAAGAAGACGGCGGACGAACTCCGTGAACGGATGGTCGCCGAAATCCCCTCGCTGCGGGTCGGCGTCTCGACCGACGCCGGCGCCCATTACGGCCCCGTCGTTACGGCCCAGCACCGCGAGCGCGTCGCCGGCTGGATCGAGAAGGGCGTTCAGGAAGGCGCCGAACTGGTCGTCGACGGCCGCGATTTCAGCCTGCAGGGGCATGAGAAGGGCTATTTCATCGGCCCCTCGCTGTTCGACCATGTGAAGCCCGAGATGTCGTCCTATCAGGAGGAGATCTTCGGCCCGGTGCTGCAGATCGTCCGCGCCGAGACCTTCGAGGAGGCCCTGGCCCTGCCGTCGAACCATCAGTACGGCAACGGCGTCGCCATCTTCACCCAGAACGGCCGCGCGGCGCGGGATTTCGCCGCCCGGGTCAATGTCGGCATGGTCGGGATAAACGTGCCCATCCCGGTGCCGGTCGCCTATCACACCTTCGGCGGCTGGAAGCGTTCGGCCTTCGGCGACATCAACCAGCACGGCATGGAGGGCGTCCGCTTCTGGACCAAGACCAAGACCGTGACGGCCCGCTGGCCGGATTCGGCGCTGGAGCATTCGGACAGCTCGTTCGTCATTCCGACGATGCGCTGACCCTTCGCCGCCGTCACCCTTGGGCTTGACCCGAGGGCCGGATTGTCCGCGGCTTGTGCGACGACGCGGACGCACAGACGCTCCGGCCTCCGATCCTCGGGTCAAGCCCGAGGATGACGGGGGAGGGGCGGGGAGTGATGACCTATGAATTTCGCCCTTACCGACGACCAACGCGCCATCCAGGACGCGGCGCGCGCCTTCGCCGAGGCTGAACTGGCGCCCCATTCCGCCCGCTGGGACGAGGAGAAGCATTTCCCCGTCGATGTGATGAAACAGGCGGCCGAGATGGGCTTCTGCGGCATCTATACCGGAGAGGAGCACGGCGGCATGGCGCTCGGCCGGGTCGAGGCGGCGCTGATCTTCGAGGAGCTGTCGCGCGGCGATGTGGCGACGGCGGCCTTCATCTCGATCCACAATATGGCGACCTGGATGATCGACCGGTTCGGGTCGGACGCTCTGCGCGCGCGGTTCGTGCCGTCGCTGGTCGGGATGGAGAAGATCGCTTCGTACTGCCTGACCGAGCCGGGCTCCGGCTCCGACGCGGCGGCGCTGCGGACCACGGCGGTGCGCGACGGCGACCACTATGTGCTGAACGGCTCCAAGGCCTTCATCTCGGGCGCCGGGACCAGCGACCTCTATGTCGTCATGGTTCGCACCGGCGGCGAAGGGCCCAAGGGGATCAGCGCCCTGGTGGTCGAGGCCGGGACGCCCGGCCTGTCGTTCGGGGCCCAGGAGCGGAAAATGGGCTGGAACGCCCAGCCGACCGCCATCGTCCAGTTCGACGACTGCCGCGTGCCCGTCGCCAATCTGCTGGGCGAGGAGGGGGCGGGCTTCCGCTACGCCATGGCGGGTCTGGACGGCGGGCGTCTGAACATCGCCGCCTGTTCGCTGGGCGGGGCGCGGCTGGCGCTGGAGACGGCGCAGGATTACGTCGCAACCCGCAAACAGTTCGGTCGGCCGATCGGCGAGTTCCAGGCGTTGCAGTTCCGCCTGGCGGACATGGCGACCGACCTGGAGGCGGCGCGGCTGATGGTGCTGCGCGGGGCCTGGGCCATCGACGCCGACCATCCGGAAAAGACCAAATGGTGCGCCATGGCCAAGCGAATGGCCACCGACGCCTGTTTCCAGATCGCGGACGAGGCCCTGCAACTGCACGGCGGCTACGGCTATCTGAAGGACTATCCGCTGGAACGGATCGTGCGGGATCTGCGGGTCCACCGCATCCTGGAAGGGACCAATGAGATCATGCGGGTGATCATCGCACGGGAGATGGGACGGGGATGATGGCGGTCGGCGCCGCGATCTGTTATTCTGACCAGAATTCTGATCAGGAATTCGACCATGCGCTCCATCGGGGTTCTCGAGGCCAAGACGTCGCTGTCGGCCTTGCTGGACGAGGTTCAGACCTCAGGCGAGACCATCGTCATCACCCGACACGGGCGACCAGTGGCGCGGCTGACGCCCGAGCCGCGTCGTCGCCGACTGTCCGGCGCCGAACTGGCCGCACGGTCTCAGGCCTTTATGGCCGGGCAGGCGGCGGATGCGGACTGGGCGCAAATGAGCTGGGACCAGTTGAAGGCGATTGCGCGCGATGAAGACCCTGGTCGTTGACGCCTCGGCGGCGGCGTCCTGGCTGCTGGCGAGCCAATCCACGGCTCCAGCGCGTCGTCTGCTGGCGGCGCTGGACGACTATGAACTGATCGCGCCAGATGTCTTTCAGTGGGAAATCGGCAATCTGCTGGTCCGGCAATCGCGGCGCGACGCCGGGTTCGACCTGTCCCAAGCCTTCGCGCGGCTGGACGAGTATGAGATCGGTCTCGCCCCTGTCATGTCCGCTGCCGAGGTGCGGCGGATGGCCTTTCTGGCCCAGGGTCGGGGCTTGAGTCTGTTTGACGCGGCCTATCTGTGGCTGACGCTCGAAAGGGACGCCGGCCTGGCGTCGCGGGACGCCGATCTTCTGAACGCCGTGGCGGACGCCGGCCAGGATGTTCTCGATCTCAGGGAAAAGGAACGTCCATGACCGAAGCCGAAATCATCGCCCGCATCGAGAACGGCGTGGGCCGCATCACCCTGAACCGGCCCAAGGCGATCCACGCCCTGAACCGGCCCATGTGCGAGGCCATGACCCAGGCCCTGCTGGCCTGGCGCGACGATGCGGCGGTCACGTCGGTGCTGATCGACCATGCCGGCGAGCGCGGCTTCTGCGCCGGGGGCGACATCCGCACGCTCGCCGAGAGCGGGGCGGGGGATGCGTCGGAGGCCAGGGCCTTCTTCCTGGCGGAATATCGGTTGAACAATTTGATGTTCGACTATCCCAAGCCGATCACGGCGATCGTGGACGGGATCGTCATGGGCGGCGGCGTCGGGATATCGGAACCCGCCGCCATCCGCGTCGCCACCGAGCGGACCACCTACGCCATGCCCGAGACGGGCATCGGCCTGTTCCCGGACGTCGGCGGCGGCTGGTTCCTGCCACGCCTGCCGGGCCAGACCGGCGTCTGGCTGGCGCTGACGGGGGCGCGGCTGAAGGCGCAACAGACGATCGAACTAGGCATCCACACCCACTATGTTCCGTCCGATCAGATCGAGGCGCTGAAGGCGGACATAGTGAAGGGCGACGCGCCGATCGCGGTCGCCGAACGTTACGACTTCCGCATTCCGCCGGGCCTTTCGGACCACCGCGCGGCCATCGACCGGCTGTTCGCCTTCGACACGGTCGAAGAGATCTTCGCAGCCCTGGAGGCGGACGGTTCGGACTGGGCCCTGGCTCAGCTGGCGGTTCTGAAGACCAAGTCGCCCCAGTCATTGAAGGTCTCGCTGCGCCAGATCCGCACCGGGGCCAGGCTGACCGCCTTCGCCGACAATATGGCGATGGAATACGCCCTGGGCGGCCGGATGGTGCGGACCCACGACTTCCAGGAGGGTGTCCGCGCGGTGATCGTCGACAAGGACAATGCGCCGAAATGGTCCCCTGCGGACCTGTCGGGCGTTACCGAGGCGACGCTGGCCGCCCTGTTCGCGCCTCTGCCTGAACATGAACAATGGACGCCGCTGCCCTGACAGCGTCCCCGCTTTCGCGGGGATGAGCGGGCGACAATAGGGAGAGAGACCATGACCAAGATCGCCTTCATCGGCCTGGGCAATATGGGCGGGGGCATGGCCGCCAACCAGGCCAAGGCCGGCCACGCCGTCGCCGCCTTCGACCTGTCGCAGGCGGCCCTGGACAGGGCTGCCGCCGCCGGCTGCACGCCTGCGGCTTCGGTCGCCGAGGCCGTGCGCGACGCCGAGGTGGTGATCACCATGCTGCCCGCCGGCCCCCATGTGCATAAGGTCTATGCCGAACAGATCATCGGGGCGGCGCCGTCCAGCGCCCTGCTGCTGGACTGCTCCACCATCGACGTGGAGACGGCGCGCAAGGTGGCGGGCCTGGCCAAGGCGGCCGGCTACGCCTTCGCCGACGCGCCGGTGTCGGGCGGGACGGCGGCGGCCGATGCGGGAACCCTGGCCTTCATGGTCGGCTGCGACGAGGGCGATTTCGCCCGGGTCGAGGCGGCGCTGGAGCCGATGAGTCGGATCACCATCCGCGCCGGCGATCACGGCGCGGGCCAGGCGGCCAAGATCTGCAACAACATGCTCCTGGGCATATCCATGCTGGGCGCGTGCGAGGCGATCGCCCTGGCCGAAAAACTGGGCCTGGACCCGGAGCGGTTTTTCGAGATCGCCTCCAAATCCTCGGGCCAGTGCTGGAGCGTGACCAGCTACTACCCCTGGCCCGGCCCCGTACCCGCCGCCCCGTCGAACCGCGGCTATCAGGGCGGATTCGCCACCGCCATGATGCTGAAGGATCTGAAACTGGCCCAGGACGCGGCGGCCAAGTCCGGCGCCTCCACCCCCCTGGGCGCCCAGGCCGAGGCCCTCTACGCCCTGTTCGACGGCCTGGGCCACGGCGGCCGCGACTTCTCGGCCATGCTGCAGATGCTGCGCGGACGGCTGGACGCGCTGGAGGCCCAATGATGGCCGACACCCCCGGCCCGAGGCGCTGAATGCGCTAGAACGGCCCTATGCCCGAGCTTTCGGTCAAGGGCTGCTGGCAGGGGTGCGATCCGGGCGGGTGTTCATAGACATCGACATGCGGGTTCTCGCTGTGGGGCCTCCACATCTAGAACCGCTTGCCCAGGGTGATCTCGATGCGGCGGCCGACGGGGTCGCGGCTGTCGCGCCCGTAGCCGGCGGCGGGTGCGCCGTCGGCGAGGCGGGCGGAGGGGCGTTCGTCGGTCAGGTTCTGGATCGACAGCTCCAGCCGCGCCGCCCCTTCCGCCCGTCGCCCGGACACGTCCCGGAAGAGGCGATAGGTCGCCTTCAGGTCCAGGCGGGCGAAGTCGCTGATCCGCAGGTCGGCCGGGCCGTCTTCACCGATGGTCGCCCGGCTGCGATAGCCCGCCGTCCACCGGCCGGTGACGTCGATCTTCAGCGGCCCCTTCATCCGGCTGAGCGTCCATCCCAGGTCCTGGCCGGACACGCCGCCGCCGTCACCGGCCAGACGATCCAGGACCGGCAGGCCCCGGCCCAGCTCGGTCCGGTCGGTCAGCCGCCAGGTGTGAAACAGGTTGACCGTCCAGGTCGCGGCGGAGGCCTCCGGATCGACCGGCGGGTTCAGGCTCAGACTGGTGGTCAGAGACCGGGTCTCTGAAGCCGTGGCGTTGAAGGGGCGCAGGTCGATCCGAACGAGACGGCCCGACGCATCGCGCAGGAACCGGTCGGGATAGGCGGCCTCGGTCTGTGGCGTCGGCTGAAGACTCGACGAGATCCCGTCGCTCGTGCGGGCCAGGGACAGGCCCTGGTTGAAGCCGACGCTCCACCGGGTGAAGGGGCCCAGCGACAGGTTTAGAGCCGCGCCTTCGGACCGGGCGGCGGTCAGGTCGGGATTTCCGCCGACCAGGGTCTGGACCTCGACCGCCTCACCGGTGCGGAAGTCATAGACGACGGCGTTCGGGCCCTGGCGCGGCGGGGCGAAGCGGTCCAGGTCGCTGGGCGCGGTCAGGGTGCGGTTCCAACTGGCGCTGAGGCTGATCTGGTCGCGCGGCTGCCAGGCGGCGCCCAGGTCCAGACTGTTTCCGCCCCCGGCGTCGGTGTCGCGGCCCCCCGCGCCCAGGCTGACGGACAGGCCGCCCAGGCTCACGCCCCCGATCTTGAGGGTCTTCGCCTCGTCCTCCAGACCAGGCGGCGGCGCAGGCTGGGACAGGGGAACGGTGATCTGCCCCTGCCAGGCGGAGGCCGTCGTGGCGCGCCGGTCCGCCTCTCCCACAGCCTCCGTCCGGGTTCGGTTCCGGTTCGCATCGGCGGACAGATTGACGGCGATCGGGCCGGCGCCCAGGCCCGGCAGGCTGCGGTTCAGGGCGACCGCGCCGCTCCAGCTCATCAGGTCGGTCTGGGAAGGCGTCGGGCCTTCGGCCTCGACGACATCGGCCGTGGCGAGGAGATTGACCTGGGCGATCCAGTCGAGAACCGAACCGCTGAGGCCGCTGCGCACCTCCCAACGGCGGGTGTCGGCGGAGAGAACCGTCAGGCCGTCGGCGTCCCGCGCGGTCGATCGGCTGGAGGTCTGGCTCGCCGAGGCGTTCAGGCTGGCGGCCCAGTCGCCCAGGCTGCGGTTGAAGGCGGCGTTGGCCGACAGAAACCGGCTCTCGGGCGTCAGGCTGACGCCCGCGCTGTCGGGGTGATCACGCAGATAGGCCTGGCGATCATCGGCGAGAAGCGCAGAGACGTCGCGCAGGGTCAGGGTCAGGTTGGTGATGTTGCGGTCCTGGAGCCCGGACTGGCGCGCCGTGGCGGAAAGCTCGCGGAATCCTCCGGCGGTCGGAGCGGCCGCCGTCAGGGCGCCGTCGCGGCTGGCGAAACTGCGCTGAAGGACCAGGTTGAAGACCCGGCCGGAGGGAGAGCCGCCGTATTCCGCCGCCGAACCGGCCGGCAGGACCTCCAACCGCTCCAGGGCGTCGGGCGGCAGGTCCAGAAAGACGGAGGGGTCCGGCATGCGGACGCCGTTGATGATGACCACGGGCGGCTGGCCGGGGCTGAACTGACGTACGGCCTGGCCCAGCACCTCGCTGACGCTGCCGCCGGCCAGGGCGTCGATCCGCGCGGCGTCATATTCATACTGGGGCGGGGCGCGCGTCGCGCCGCGCCGGGCCGCCACCTCCACGTCGGGCAGGACGGTCACCGCAGGCGGGGCGGCCTGCGGCGCTGCCGGCGTCGCCTGGACGGCGGCGCCGAACCCGGCGAGCGTGAGACAGAGGGAGATCACAGGGACAAACTAGGGGCGAGCCGGGCCGCGCGGAAAGAAAAAAGGCCGGGCGTCGCGGACGTCCGGCCAGGCTTTTTCAGGTTTAGGATCCGGGGACCAGCCGAGCCTAGAGGATTTGCAGACCCGGAATACGGATCGAGCCGCTGACGATGGTGCAGTTGCGACCGCCGGGGTTCACGGGGGGCAGGACGTTGTTGTTGAAGGTCGCCGTGCTGGTCGCATTGTTCCAGGCGACCACCACGGTGCCGTAGCAGGGATCGTTGGCCACGGTGTTGGCGCCGATGGTCAGTGCGATCGAGGTGGTCGATCCCGGCACCACGGCCGCGCTCCAAGCGCCGGACGGCGCAACGGCCAAGCAGGCGATGCCGCCGGGCGAGATGCTGCGCGTCGGAATGGGCGCGCTGGTCGCGCTCAGCGGGCTTGCGGTGATGGAGACGTTGCAGGTGACGCTGATCGTTTGCGACAGGGTCACAGAACCCGATCCGGATACGCTGCCCGAACTGGGCGAGAAGGATTGGGCGAAGCTGGGGGAAGCGACGGCGACGGAAGCGAGCGCCGCAGCGGCGATGGAAAGCGTCTTGATCATGGTAGTCCTCCCTTTGAATGGGTCCTTGGTTGGACCCGTTGAGCGTGTGTTCACCCGCTAGGGGCGATGTACTTACAACGCGGAAGGTAGGTTGGAGTCAAGGAGAAATACGTATATTTTTCAATGATATAAAACGACATAAGGCCGTCCTGTCGGCGTCTCTTGACGTCGGGGACGGCCTTACAGGGTGGCCGGGAAGACCGGCCTGACGTCAGCCTCAGAACGACTTGGTCAGCCGCACGGCGAACAGCCGCGGGTCCAGGGTGAAGACATTGGTCGTCAGCCCGGTGTCGTCCGAGTTGGTGAAGGCGTCGACGATGGGCGCATCGTCGAAGACGTTCTTGACATAGGCCTGGAGCTTCAGGCCCCGCGCCTCATTGGTCAGGGACACCGACAGGTTCAGATTGTCCCAGCCCTCCAGCCGGTCGTATTCGGTGTTGTAGACGCGGAAGAAGCTCTCGCCCTGGCGATAATAGTCGCCGCGCAGCGTCAGGTCCCAATCGCCCAGGAACCAGCTGTACTGGGCCCCGATGTTGGCGGTCCAGTTGGGCGAGTTGGGCAGTTCGTTGCCGCCCAGGTCGGCTTCGAACCCCCGTCCGCCGTTCGGCGCCTCGGTCAGGGGATCATAGGTGAAGCCGTACAGGGCCCAGAAGGGAAGGATGGACTCGAAGTTGGGGTTGAAGGTGCCGAACCGCGACGAGCCGGCGCACAGGGCGCTCAGCGCCAGATTGGCCGCGTCGGGTCCGAAAGCGCTGTTGAGGATGGTTTCAGCATAGGCGCGCGGGGCGATGCAGTTCGACGGCACCTGGATCCAGGGACGGATGGTGATCCAGTCGGGGTCGCCTTGGGTGCGGTCCATGACGTTGATGGACCGCTCGCCGTCGGCGATGCGGGACTTCAGATAGCCGAGATTGCCGTCGATCTGGAAACTGGGCGTCGGCCGGTAGACCGCTTCAAGCTCCAGACCCCAGATTTCAGCGTCGAAATTCTCATTCAATGAGATGCGATCGACGATCTGGGAAACCTGATAGTCCTTGTAATCATAGTAGAAACCGGTCGCATTCAGCCGCAGCGCCCCGTCCATCAGCGTATTCTTGGCGCCGATTTCGAAGGCGTTGACGTATTCGGGATCAAAGGTGCTGGCCAGGGGCTGATACTGGACGACCTTGGGGTCCAGCTCCAGGCGAGGCGGGTTGGTGCCGCCGCCCTTATAGCCGCGGGAGAAGGAGGCGTAGACCAGGGTGTCGTCGGTGAAGGACAGATCGGGTGTCCAATCCAGCACGATCCGGCCGGTGACCGCCTCCCACTTCTGTTCGATGTCCGGCAGGGCGTAATAGCCCCGACGCACGAATCCGCCCGACCCCGGACCGGACCCGCCGCCGAGCGGCGCGCCCAGCAGCAGCTGGCTGGGATAGGGTGTCGTGTCCTTGCGGTCCTCGGTATAGCGCAGGCCGGTCGTCAGCCGCAGTTCTGGCGTCAGGTCCCAATAGCCCTCGCCGAAGACGGCCCAGGAGCGGGTGTGGACGACGTTCTTGCTGCGGAAATAGTTGTGACCTTCGCCGTTGATTTCGCTCAGCGGATTGGGGTCGACATAGACGCATTCGAACACGCGATCGTCATCGCAGGGTACGGTTTGCGAACTTCCGTCCGGACCCAGCTCGAAGTTGTAGAAATATTCGGCGAGGTAGGAGAAGGTGTTGTTGAAAACGTAGTAATCGTCCTGCGACTTGAAGTCCAAATAGTTGGCGCCGAGGCTGAAGTTGAAATCGCCCGCCATGTCGGACTGAAGGCGGAACTCCTGATACCATTGTCGATTGTCGGACTGGCTGATGTCGGCCGACAAGATCCGGTTTGACGGCCCCAGTTGCGGATCGGTGTAGACGCCGCCGGGCGCGGCCGGCGACGGAATCAGGTCGCCGAAGAAATCGAACACCTGGCTGCTGTCCGAGAAGGCGGGGTTGGAGACGTAGCGCGCATAGTCCTGCGACGCATAATAGTCGTCCTTGGCGTAGGCGGTCTGTGAGAACAGGGTCAGGGTGTCGGTCAGGTCGAATTCGAGATTGACCTGGACGACGTCGTTCTCGGCCCGGAAGACGGGATCGTAGTTGGTGGCGATCTCACGCAGGTCTCGCGACTGCACGACGCCCTCATAGGGGTCGAAGCCCTGTGGGATCGGATAGACGCTGGCGCCGTTTGCGTCGAAGCCGCCCAGGCTGAAGAAACCGGACAGCAGCCGGATCGGCCCGAAGGAACCGCCGTTGGGCGCGCCATAGGCGGCGTCGGAATACAACGAACCCGGCAGGCAGCCCTGGCTCAACTGATCTTGATTATATGGTGTGGTGATGGACGCCGATCCGACCTGGGTCGGACCCGGATCGGTGGTGCACAGCTGTTTGCCGGTGCGGGAGCGGTGGTCGTCTTCCTCGAAATGCTCCCAGATCGCATTGGCGCGGAACCGCGCCGTCGGCTCCCACCGAGCGGACAGACGGGTGGTGAACAGGTCGCGGTCGTTCACATGGGTGTCGTTGAAGCTGTTGTAGTCGAAGCCGTCGCGCTGGGTGAAGCCGAAGGCGCC
Organism: Brevundimonas sp. Bb-A; assembly: GCF_009394735.1. NCBI lineage: Bacteria > Pseudomonadati > Pseudomonadota > Alphaproteobacteria > Caulobacterales > Caulobacteraceae > Brevundimonas > Brevundimonas sp. Bb-A. The sequence continues at coordinate 1,101,517 of NZ_CP045456.1, forward strand.
GCGCACGGCGAAGGTGTCGCCGAAGGGGACGTTGAGCATGGCCTGGCCGCGCCGGCTGTCATAGTTGCCCAGTTCGCCCGTGGCGAAGCCCTCCGACCGGAACTTGGGCAGTTCGGGGAACATGTTGAGGACGCCGCCGGTGGCGTTGCGGCCGTAAAGCGTCCCCTGCGGCCCGCGCAGCACCTCGACCCGAGCGACGTCCAGATATTCCTGCTCGAACAGCCGGTTGCGGATCAGGGGAGTGTTGTTGAAGCTGACGGCCACGGCCGGGTCGCTGGAGGCGGACACCGCCTTGGTCCCGATCCCTCGGATCGAGAAGTTGTACATGCTGAAGTTGGACTTGGAGAAGGACACGTTCGGCACGGCGCGCAGCAGTTCCGATCCCCCCTCGATCTGGCGCGATTCCAGGGCCTCGGCCGACAGGGCCGAGACGGCGATGGGCACGTCCTGAACGGACTGTTCGCGCTTTTGGGCAGTCACGATGATGTCGTCCACCACGGCGGGAGACGCCTGACCGGCCTGCGGCGCTGGAGCTGCGGGCGGCGTCGTCTGGGCCAGGGCGGGCGCCCCGGCCATCAGCAGGGCTGTGGCGGAGACCGAGAGCGCAAGGCGCGCGCGAGTGCGGACGGCTGAAACCATGTGATCCTCCCTGAGCACGCCGACCGGAGACGGCGTCCTGATGTGCGTTTCCTCCCGCCTGATATTTCCGCTCGGCGGGGCGGGGCCACCGGCGGTTGTCGCCAGCTTCGCACTACTCACTCTCATGTCAATACCTATTGACAATGATGTCGGTTGACGGCCATCCGCAGACGGTGCGATTTCAGACTTTCGCGAGGGCTGAGGGCGCGGATCAGGAGGGACGAAATGGACTGTGACGCCATAGTCGTCGGGGCGGGCCTGGCCGGCCTGGTCGCCGCCAATGAACTGGTCCAGGCCGGGCGCAGGGTGGCGGTGGTGGATCAGGAGAACGCCGCCAATCTGGGCGGTCAGGCCTTCTGGTCCTTCGGCGGCCTGTTTCTGGTGGACAGCCCCGAACAGCGGCGTCTGGGGGTGCGTGACAGTTTCGACCTGGCCTGGTCCGACTGGCGGGGCAGCGCCGGCTGGGACCGGCTGGACGGCGACTTGGCCGAGGACGAATGGGCCGCCCGCTGGGGCCGGGCCTATGTCGAGTTCGCCGCCGGCGAAAAGCGCGACTGGCTGCGCCGCCATGGAATCCGCCTCACCCCCATGGTCGGCTGGGCCGAACGGGGCGACGGCCGGGCCCAGGGGCACGGCAACTCCGTCCCGCGCTTCCATGTGGCCTGGGGCACGGGCACGGGCGTCAGCGGCCCATTCGCCGCCCGCGCCCTGGAGGCCCAGGCCCAGGGTCGGCTGACCTTCCATTTCCGCAGTCGGGTGGATCAGCTGATCGTCGAGGCGGGCCGTGTGACCGGCGTCGCGGGCGTCCGCCTGGCGTCCAGCGAGGCTCCGCGCGGCGCCCCTTCCAGCCGCGAGGTCGCGGGCGATTTCACCCTGCGCGCCCCGTCGGTCCTGATCGCCACCGGCGGCATCGGCGGGAACCACGACAAGGTGCGCCGCTTCTGGCCCGAACGGCTGGGGCGGCCGCCGCAGACGATGGTCACGGGCGTGCCCGCCTATGTCGATGGACGGGGGCTGGACATCGCCGAGGCGGCGGGCGCCCGGCTCGTGAACCGCGACCGGATGTGGCACTATGTCGAGGGTCTGCGGAACTGGAACCCGATCTGGCCCGGACACGGCATCCGCATCCTGCCCGGCCCCTCGTCCCTGTGGCTGGACGCCCTGGGGCGGCGGCTGCCGTTCCCCGCCCTGCCGGGGTACGACACCCTGTCCACCTTGCGCCATCTGCGCACCGCGCCGGACCTGGCCGCGCACGACCATTCCTGGTTCATCCTGACCCAGTCGATCATCGAAAAGGAGTTCGCCCTCTCAGGCTCGGAGCAGAACGGCGACATCACCTCGGGCGACTGGCTGCGGGTGCTGAAGACGCGGCTGGGCAAGGGCGCCTCGCCCGAGGTCGAGGCCTTCAAGGCCAGGGGGGCGGACTTCGTGGTGGCCCAGGATCTGGAGACCCTGGTCGCGGGCATGAACGCCCTGACGCCGACGCCCCTGCTGAAGATTGAGGCGGTGCGGCGTGTGGTGGAGGCGCGCGACGCCCAGATCGCCAACCCCTTCGCCAAGGATCTGCAGATCCAGGGCGTGCACAACGCCCGCCGCTATCTGGGCGACCGGCTGGCGCGGGTGGCGAAACCGCACCGTCTGCTGGACCCGGCCGCCGGCCCCCTGATCGGCGTCAAGCTGAGCGTCCTGACGCGCAAGAGCCTGGGCGGGGTGCAGACGGATCTGGACAGCCGGGTGTTGCGGGGCGACGGATCGGTGTTGGAGGGTCTCTATGCGGCGGGCGAGGCGGCGGGGTTCGGCGGGGGCGGCGCCCACGGCTACAACGCCCTGGAGGGCACCTTCCTGGGCGGCTGTCTGTTCACCGGACGGGCGGCGGGACGGGCGATGGCGGGCTGATCTAGCGCAGCCGGGTCCAGGTCTGGGTGCGGCACAGAAGGGGGGCGATACAGCCCCGCAAGGACAGACGATCGCTCTCGACCAGGGTCAGGGTTCCGCGCGCGGCGCGGTGACCGCTGTCCGGATCATAGAGGGGGCCGCCGGACCAGGTCGTGGGGCCGCCGGTGAATCCGTCCAGAACGCGCAGGCCCCTGAGCGGCCGGCTCCGCAAGTCCGGGTCGCGGTTGCGCACATCGGTCTGATCGGGATTTCGACGCAGGGCGGCGGCGTCCACCACTCGGCCGCACAGGGCGGCGCCGCAGCGGTGGATTTCGACCACCCCGCCCTGGGCGCCGGTGCGCCACCGCCCCAGCAGCGGATTGTCCTGGGCCGAGGCCGGGGCGGCGGCCGCGACGCCGCCGATCAGGGTCGCGCCGGCCAGGGTCAAGGCGGCGAGCCAGGTCGGGCGACGCATCAGCCCCGGACCAGCAGGCGGTTGCGGACCTCGACCGGGATGCGGTCGTAGAGCGTCGGCCCTCCCAGGCCCAGCCGCGCCCGCGCCTGATCCAGCGGCTCCGCCATCAGGGCCTCATAGTCCAGGGCCGGCAGCCAGGCCGCCTTCCGCCCCCGACGCCAGGCCTCGAAGACGGCGCGGGCGCAGGGATAGCCGGTGCGGGCCTTGGTGATCTCGACGGCGGCGCCGATGGCGATCAGGCCGAAGCCCTTGCTGCCCGTCTGGGGCAGGGACAGGGCGACCACGCAGGCCTCGCCCAGCGCATCCGTGCGATAGCCCGCCAGAACGTGCCACAGATCATGGATGTCGCGCAGACGCCGGGCGTACCAGGCGTAGGGGTGGGCCGCCTCTATGTCGCTGTCGGCCACCTTGCGGCTATCGTTCGCCAGGCCGTAGGCCGACAGATTGCGTTCGTCGATGAAGTCCAGATAGGCGCGGCCCACCGATCCGGCGGGCATGGATTCCAGCCAGGGGCGGTCGTGCAGCCGGTCCGCCAGCTCGACCATCTTGAAGGCCTGGCGCGCGCCCTCGGGCGTCTCCAGCATGCGCATATAGCCGCGTCGCACCGAGTTTCCGGCCAGGGCGTTCATGATCTCGAAGACCTGGGTGGTGTCTTCCTTGTTCGCGATCAGGCGGCGCAGGGCGCGAAAGGCCCGGCCGATTTCGATCCGCCGGGGCCGCCCCAGACTGTCGCTGCGGGGGCGCGCATCGACCAGGGCGTCGTCCATCATCAGTTCAGCCGTCACTTGCTCTCTCCGGGCGCTGAGCTTAACCAGTGCTATCTACATGGATGTAACTAACAACAATGTCAATAGAGCGCGTTCGTCGCCGTCGTCGCACCCCTGAAGAAGCCCGCCTGGAGGTCCTGGCTTGCGCCCGTGCGCGCTTGCTGGCCGGGGGGCCGGACTCCGTCACCCTGAAGGCCGTCGCCGACGACCTGGGCATGACCCACGCCAATCTGATCCACCATTTCGGTTCGGCCGAGGGGCTGCAGTCGGCCCTGATGGGGTCGATGGTGGCGGATCTGTCGAACGCCCTGGACGCCGCCATCGCCCGGCTGCGCACCGATGAGGGGGCGCCGCTGGAGCTGATCAACGCCGTCTTCGACGCCTTTGCGGAAGGCGGGGCGGGCAAGCTTGCGGCCTGGATCGTGCTGAAGGGCGACCTGACCCATCTGGAACCGGTGCGGGCGGCGGTGAACGGTCTGGTCGAGGCGATCCGCGACAAGCTGGGCGATCCCCTGACCACCTCGCCCAAACAGCTGTCGTCGGCGGTTCTGTTCATTGCGCTCAGCGCCTTCGGCGAGGCCCTGATCGGCCCGCCTCTGCGCGACATGCTGGATCAGGACGAGGACGCCAGCCGCCAGGTGGTCGCCGGCCTGCTGCCCTATTTCCTGCTGAAGGCCGAGCGGGGACAGTAGCCGTTCAGGCGGCCTGGGACGCCTGTTCCGCCGCCGCCTGAAGCACGGCGCCGACGGTCTGCAACAGCACGGCGGCGCCGACAGGCTTGCCCAGCACCTCAACGGCGCCGGCCGCCCGCGCCTCGGCGACCTCGGGGCGCGAGACGTTGGCGCTGACGACGATCATCGGGGGCGGACAGGGGTGTTCGGCCCGGATGATCCGCATCGCCGTCAGACCGTCCATCACCGGCATCTGAACGTCCATCAGCACCAGGTCGAAATCCATCGACCGGCTCAGTTCGACCGCTTCCAGCCCGTTCTCGGCGCAGGTGACTTCCGCGCCCGTAGCGGCCAGAACCGCGTTCAGCACCGCCAGATTGGCGGGATTGTCGTCCACGGCCAAGATGCGGAGGGCGGCGGGCTCCGCATCGGTCGCGGCGGACCTGACCCCGGGCGTCGACAGCAGAACCGCCGGCGCGCGCAAGGTCACGCGGCTGCCGACGCCGATCGTGCTCTGGGCGGTCAGTTCGCCGCCAACGGCGCGGGCCAGGCCGTCGGCCAGAGCCAGGCCCAGACCCATGCCGCCGTGTTTCCGTGTCGCGGTGACGTCGCGCTGATGGAAGGGGCGGACGAGGGCGTCGAAACTGTCGATGTCGAAACCGCAGCCGGTGTCGGCGACGGTGAAGACCAGGGCGTCGTCTTCGTATTGGACATCCAGAGAAACTGCGCCGGTCTCGGTGAACTTCACCCCATTGGCGACCAGCTGGATCAGGATGCGCTTCAGGGCGTCGCCGTCGGCCGAAACCTGGACGTCGGCGCCCGTGTCCGGGCCGCTCAGGACGATCGGCCGGTCGCCGATCAGGTCGGCGCATTCCGTCAGCACCTCGTCGCACAGGGTCCGCGCCGACAGGGGCGACGACTGGGGCGTGAAGCCTCCGCCTTCCAGCTGCGAGAAGTCCAGCAGCGTGGTGATGCGGCGCGTCACCTCGGCCCCGGCCTGGGCCACGGTTTCCAGCGCCTTGTGGGCCGCCTCGGGCAGGGCGTGTCCGCGCAGCAGTTCCAGCGGCGCCAGGACGCTGTTCAGCGGCGTGCGCAGTTCATGGCTCAGATTGGCCAGGAAGCGCGACTTGGCCGCGTCGGCGGCGGCGGCGGCGTCGCGCGCGCGGACCAGGGCGGAGACGTCGAAATTCATCAGCAGCAGGCCGCCGATCGCCCCTTCGGCGTCGCGCCAGGGTATGACCGCCCATTCGAACCACATGTCGACAAGGGCCGAGCGGACGGGCCCCTCGCTGCTCATCGCCTCTCCGGCGAGGGCGCGGGCGTAGACCTTGGGCCAATCGATCTGGGCCGGGCGCGCCCTGGCCGGCGAGTCCACCCTCTGTCCGACCATGTCCTGCGCCGGTCGGCCGTAGGTCTTTTCCCAGGCCTGGCTGACGCCGGTCGCCACCAGGTCGGCATCCGTCATGATCAAGGGCACAGGGCAATGGCGCACGAAGGCGGAGATGACGTCGCGGGCGGATTGGCGTTCCGCCTCGGCGCGCTTTTCGGCCAGGGGCGCCGCCGCCTCATAGGCGCGACGAACGGGCGCGCGCGAGACGCACAGTTGAATCAGCGGCCCTTCGGTCCCCTGGGTCTGGGCGGCGCTGACCATGACCGGAATCCGATCGCCGTTAGAGGCGAGCACGTCCAGGGCCAGCTCCTCCAGCCGCCCGCCCATCGCCAGCTCCTGACGAAGCCGCGTCTGAACCATGATCCGGCTGGCGGGGGTCAGATGATCGACCAGACGGCGATCCTCGGCCTGGTCTCCGGCGGGCAGGTCCAGCAGGTCGGCCAGATAGTCGTTCAGCCACAGCAACCGACCATGGGGATCGACCAGGCCCAGGCCGCCCGGCGCCTGGCTCAACAGATCCAGCAGGACGGACGGACTTTGCATCTAGGCCGCCAGGTCCAGCGGCGGCAGGTCCAGATGGCGACGCAGGGCCGCCTCGACCAGATCGGGTTCGGTCATATGGGGACAGTGGCCCTCGGTCGGCAGGACGACCCGGCGCGCCTGGGGGATGTGGCGCTCCATCCAATCCCCGACGAAGGTCGGCGCCAGGGCGTCGTCGCGGCTGTCCAGCAACAGGGTGGGGAGAGCCAGGGCCGCAAAGGCGTCGCGGTCGTCGGCCTGGAAGGTGGTGCGGGCGAAATGGCGGGCGATGTCGGGATCGACCCGGCACACGCTGGCGCTCCAGTCGGCCTGGCCCTGAGCCGCTGACGGCCCGAGGATCGCAGGCGCCACGGCCGTCGTCCATTCGGCGATGTTCTTGTCCATCAGGGCCAGCAGATCGGCGATGTCAGCCGGGGCGAAACCGCCGCGATAGTCTTCTGCGTCCGTATAGCGGGGCGAACCGCACACCAGGGCCAGGGACTGGAACAGGTCGGGTCGCCGGACGGCGGCGATGACGCCGATGCTGGCGCCCACCGAATGGCCGATGAAGACGACCGGACCCAGGCCGACCGCCTCGATCACCTCGATCAGGTCGTCGGCGTAGCCGCCCAGATCGGCGTGACGTTCGGGATCGAAACAGGCGCTGTCCGAGGCGCCGGCGCCGACATGGTCGAACAGGACGATGCGGGCCACGCCGTCGAACCGATCGGCGACCGATCTCCACATGCCCTGGTCGCAGCCGAAGCCGTGCGAGAACAGAAGAACCGGACCGGAGTCGCCAATGACGCTGACGTTGTTGCGGTTCAGAATGGTCATGGACGTCGTCCGCTCAGCTTTGATCTGCGACGACTTTCCTGCCGACCCGAGCAGCTTTGCCGCAAAAACCTTAAGATTCCGCCTCTTGCGCCTCGCGCTCTTCGACCGGCGTTCGGTCAAGCCGCAGGTCTTGCGACGGCTTTTGATCGGAACGGGCGCGGAGGCGTCCGTGTTGTTCTGGCGACCCAGTGAAAAGGAGACGTCATGGCCGATCGTTTGACGATGCAGGACCCCCGCGACCAATACCCCCGCCCGCCCTTCCCCGAGCAGCCCCAGCCGGCGCCGGGTCTGGCGGTGGAGATGGACCCCAAGCCGGACCATGGGGAGACCAGCTACAAGGGCTCGGGCCGCCTGGCTGGGCGTAAGGCCCTGATCACCGGGGGCGATTCCGGCATCGGCCGCGCCGCCGCCATCGCCTGCGCCCGCGAAGGGGCGGATGTCGCCCTGTCCTATCTGCCGTCCGAAGAGAAGGACGCCGCCGAGGTGGCGCAGCTGATCGAGGCCGAGGGGCGCAAGGTCGTCCGCCTGCCGGGCGACGTGACCGATGAGGCCTGGTGCCGCGATCTGGTGTCCCAGGCGGTCGAGGGTCTGGGCGGGCTGGACATCCTGGTGGTCAACGCCGGGCGTCAGCAGTACCGCGAGACCGTCGGCGAGGTCTCGACCGAGGATTTCGACCGGACGATGAAGACCAATCTCTACGCCCTGCACTGGATCGTCCAGGCGGCGGTCCCGCATCTGCCGGCCGGGGCGGCGGTGATCACCACCGCCTCGATCCAGGCCTATGAGCCCTCGGCCATATTGCTGGACTATGCGACGACCAAGGCGGGGATCGTCGCCTACACCAAGGCCCTGTCCAAACAGCTGCTGGAGAAGGGAATCCGCGTCAACGCCGTGGCGCCCGGCCCCTTCTGGACCGTGCTTCAGCCCTCGGGCGGCCAGCCGATGGAGAAGGTGGTCCATTTCGGCGAACAGAGCGCCTACGGCCGGCCCGGCCAGCCGGTCGAGATCGCGCCGGTCTATGTGCTTCTGGCGTCCCAGGAGGCCAGCTACGTCACCGGCGAGGTTTATGGCGTCACGGGCGGGGCGGGCATCGCCTGACGAAGAGGGCGGACCGGTCCCTGACCGGTCCGCCTGTCAGCGCCAGCCGTCCAGGATCTCGTCGACCGTCGCCGTCTCGATCTGCTGCGAGAAGCGGTCGTGATAGAGGCGCAGGAGATCGTCATGGGGCCCGTCGGCCGAGCTGCAGAGCGCGTCCTGGGCGATCACCACCCGATAGCCCAGATCGACCGCCCCCAGGACGGTCGCCAGAACGCAGACGTCGGTCTCGCCCCCCGTGACGACCAGCGTATCCACCCCGCTGCGGCTCAGGACCGCGTCCAGGTCCGAGCCCACCCAGGGCGAATAGACGTGTTTGTCGATCAGCCGGCCGGGCGGGACGAACCGCTGAAGCGGCAGGGCCAGATCGACCAGGCCGGGATCGATTCGCTCCAGGGTCATGGAGGCCCAGCGCGTCCAGTAGCGGCGCCAGGCGCCGCGACCTTCTCCCGGTCGGGCGGCGGGGATGAAGCGGGTGAAGGCGGTCCGTTCGGGCCGGCGTTCGCACAGGCGCACGATCTGGGGCATGACCCGCTCGGCCCAGTCCAGTCGCCACGCCGTCTCCTCGACGAACATCCGCTGCATGTCGATGCACAGGTGCACCGCATTCTCCGGCACGGCGTCGCGCAGACCCTCGGCCATGGTCAGGCCGCGCCTGCCGCGCCGCTTCCGGCGTTCGGAGAGGAGGGTTCGATCTCCTCGGCGTCTGGCAAGGTCTGGGTGTCGGAGTGGTGTTCGATCCGGCCCGTCTCGACCTCTTCGCGGGCGAAGACCTCCTCCTGTCCCGCCTCCAGTAGCTGATCCTCAGGCCCGCCCAGCCCGCCCTGAGCCAGACCCGAGGCGGCCGAATCGCGGCTGTGGTCGCGGTCGCTCATCGGATCAGGCGGCCTGACGCGCCGGGGCGCCGGTGTAGCGTTCATATTCCTCGCTATAGCGGTCGGTCAGCCGCGCCTGATCCTCGCCCTTCTGCTTCAGGGTGATGAACCAGCCCTTCTCCTCCTCGTACATATGGGTCAGGACGGCGCCTTCGATATGCTCCCACTTGTCCAGCCAGGCGGTGTTGGAAGGGGCGATGTTCTCCAGCTCGGCCATCTGCGCCTTGGCGGTGGTCTGTTCCAGATAGGCGTGGGCGGCGTGCATCTTCTCGCCGGCCTGTCCCAGGGCGGGGTAGAGGACCAGCTCCTCGGCGATCGAATGGCCGTTCAGCACTAGGGCCAGGGCCTTGAGGGCCGCCTGGCGGTCGGCCGCCGACTTCACCTGGCGTCCGCGGGCGAAGGCGGCGCGGATTTCGTCGTGATGGTCCAGAACCAGCGACAGCCAGTCGCCGGGCGCGGCGGCCGCGCGCGCCTGGGCTGTGGCTTCGGCGCGGGCCTCTTGGCCGGGTTGGGGGGTTACGGCGGCCAAGGCCTTGTCGATGATGGACATTCGGGTCTCCTGCGATGCGGAGACAAGGCCGGGGATCAGCAGGCGGTTCCCAATGTCGTCTTTCCAACCTGGGCTGACCGGGCGACGAGGCGGGGGAGGGGGACCAAGGTCGGATTGACGCGGAGGCTTTGCAGGCGTCTGATCCGGGGACTGTCGATCTTTCGGAGGTCGTCCATGAGCCTGCGGTCCCAGACCGATCACGCCAGCCTGATCCAGCAGGCGCTGGACGAGGGCGCCGGCGCGCGCTCCGCCCTGGCGGCCTCCTGGCGTCGGTCCATCACCCTCTACGGCCTCGATCCGGTGCGGGCCGGGGCTGTGGAGACGATCTCTGAACAGGCGCTGCAGGACGCCCGTCAGGCGATGGAGCCGATGACCCGCGCGGCCGAGGGGGTGCTGGACCGGCTGTTTCTGGCGGTCGGCGGGGTCGGCTGCTGCGTCCTGCTGACCAATGCCGAGGGGGTGCCGGTGGAGCGGCGCGGAGCGGCGGCGGACGACGAGACCTTTCATCGCTGGGGCCTGTGGCCGGGCGCGGTCTGGTCCGAGGCGCATGAGGGCACCAACGGCATCGGCACGGCCCTGGCCGAACACCGCCCCGTCACCATCCACCGCGACCAGCATTTCCACGCCCGCAACACCGGCCTGAGCTGCGTCACCCATCCGATCCACGACCCGTTCGGCCGGCTGGCGGGGGCGCTGGACGTCTCGTCCTGCCGGGCGGATGCGACCGAGGCCATACTGGGTCTGATCTCGGCCGCCGTGGCCGACGCCGCCCGGTCGATCGAGGCCCAGGCCTTCCGTCAGACCTTCTGCGACGCCCGCATCGTCCTGGCCGGAAGCGCGGGCGAACGGAATGCGGCGGCCCTGCTGGCCGTGGATCGCGACGATCTGGTGATCGGGGCGACGCGGGCGGCGCGCCTGTCCCTGTCGATCACCGACGAACGGATCGCCGCCCAGCTGCCGGCCTCGGACCTTCTGACGCCCGGCGCGGCCGAGGCGGACCTGTTGGAGGCGGAACGGGGCGCGGTGCGCCGGGCCCTGGCGCGCAGCGGAGGCAATGTCTCGGCCGCCGCCCGCCTGTTGGGCATCAGCCGCGCCACCCTGCACCGCAAGCTGCACCGGCTGGGTCTGAACGACGCCCAGTAACAGCCTCCTGTAATCTGTCGCAAATCTGCGACAGGTTTGCGCCGCATCATGAAAGGGGCTTCTGGCGTCGCGCGCCCTGTGGACCGAGTTTGCCTCAAACGACGCCGGACAGTCGGCGCCCGAGGAAACCGCAGGAGACGTACTCGTGACCAAGCCCCAATTCGCCCGCGCCGTGACGCCCAAGTTCAGGACGCGCTATGACAACTTCATCGGCGGCCGCTGGGTCGCCCCCGTCAACGGCCGGTATTTCGAGAACACCTCCCCGGTGAACGGCCGCGTCCTGTGCGAGGTCGCACGCTCGGACGCGGCCGACGTCGAGCTGGCCCTGGACGCCGCCCACGCGGCGAAGGACGCCTGGGGCAAGACCAGCGTCGCCGAACGCGCCGTGATCCTGAACAAGATCGCCGACCGGATCGAAGCCAACCTCCAGGCCGTGGCCGAGGCCGAAACCTGGGACAACGGCAAGCCGGTGCGCGAGACTCTGGCCGCCGACATTCCGCTGGCGATCGACCACTTCCGCTATTTCGCCGGCTGCATCCGCGCCCAGGAAGGCGGGATCTCGGAACTGGACCACGATACGGTCGCCTATCACTTCCATGAACCGCTGGGCGTGGTCGGTCAGATCATCCCGTGGAACTTCCCGATCCTGATGGCCGCCTGGAAGATCGCGCCGGCCCTGGCGGCGGGCAACTGCATCGTCATGAAGCCGGCGGAACAGACCCCGGCCTCGATCCTGGTCGTCGTCGAACTGATCCAGGACCTGCTGCCCGCCGGCGTGCTGAACATCGTCTCCGGCACGGGCGCCGAGGTGGGCGAGCCCCTGGCCACCAATCCGCGCATCGCCAAGATCGCCTTCACCGGCTCAACCGCCGTCGGCCAGAAGATCATGGAATATGCGACGCGGAACATCATTCCGGTGACGCTGGAGCTGGGCGGCAAGTCGCCGAACATCTTCTTCAAGGACGTGATGGACGCCGACGACGCCTTCCTGGACAAGGCGCTTGAAGGCTTTGCGATGTTCGCCCTGAACCAGGGCGAGGTCTGCACCTGCCCCAGCCGCGCCCTGATCCACGAAGACATCTATGAGGCCTTCATCGAGAAGGCGATCGCCCGGGTCGAGGCCATCGTCCAGGGCGACCCGCTGGACCCTGCGACCATGATCGGCGCCCAGGCGTCGGACCAGCAGCTGAAGAAGATCCTGAGCTATCTGAAGATCGGCCGCGAAGAGGGCGCCCAGGTCCTGACCGGGGGCGACCAGGCCCAGCTTCAGGACGATCTGGCCGGCGGCTACTACGTCAAGCCGACGGTGTTCAAAGGCACGAACGACATGCGGATCTTCCAGGAGGAAATCTTCGGTCCCGTCCTGGCCGTGACCACCTTCAAGACCTTCGAAGAGGCGATGGAGATCGCCAACGACACCGAATACGGCCTGGGCGCCGGGGTGTGGTCGCGCGACATGAACACCGCCTATCGCGCCGGCCGCGCCATCCAGGCCGGGCGGGTCTGGACCAACTGCTATCACCAGTATCCGGCCCACGCCGCCTTCGGCGGCTACAAGAAGTCGGGCATCGGACGGGAGAACCACCGGATGATGCTGGACCACTATCAGCAGACCAAGAACCTTCTGGTCAGCTACAGCCCGAACAAGCTGGGCTTCTTCTGATCTGCATCAAGGATGGCCGGTCCCGGATCGGCCATCCTCCGATCGCTCTCTGATCCGTCTGTCCGGAGAGCGGCTCCCAGGCGGGCGGGCCGGTGTCCTGCTTCCGGTCCGCCCGTTCCCCCTTCTGATCGAGGATGAACCATGGCCAAAACCATGAAGGCCGCCGTCGTGCGCGAATTCGGCAAGCCCCTGGTGATCGAGGATGCGCCGATCCCCACCCCCGGACCCGGCATGATCCAGGTGAAGGTCGTCGCCAGCGGCGTCTGCCACACCGATCTGCACGCCGCCGAGGGCGACTGGCCGGTCAAGCCCAATCCGCCCTTCATTCCGGGCCACGAAGGCGTCGGCTACGTCTCGGGCGTCGGCGCCGGCGTGAAACACGTCAAGGAGGGCGACCGCGTCGGGGTGCCCTGGCTCTATTCCGCCTGCGGCCATTGCAAACACTGCCTCGGCGGCTGGGAGACCCTGTGCCACGAGCAGCAGAACACCGGCTATTCGGTGAACGGCGGATTCGCCGAATATGTGGTGGCGGACCCGAACTACGTCGGCCATCTGCCCAATAACATCGGCTTTGAAGAGATCGCGCCGATCCTGTGCGCCGGCGTCACCGTCTATAAGGGGCTGAAGGTGACGGAGACCAAGCCCGGCGACTGGGTGGTGATCTCGGGCGTCGGCGGCCTGGGCCATCTGGCGGTGCAGTACGCCAAGGCCATGGGGATGAACGTCGCAGCCGTCGATATCGACGACGCCAAGCTGGATCTGGCGCGGCGTCTGGGCGCCTCGGTGACGGTCAACGCCAAGACCTCCAACGACCCCGCCGCCGAGATCAAGCGTCAGACCGACGGCGGCGCCCAGGGGGTGCTGGTCACCGCCGTCTCGCCCAAGGCGTTCGAACAGGCCCTGGGCATGACGGCGCGCGGGGCGACGGTCGCCCTGAACGGCCTGCCGCCCGGCGACTTCCCCCTGTCGATCTTCGACATGGTGCTGAACGGCACCACGGTGCGCGGCTCTATCGTCGGCACCCGCCTGGACCTTCAGGAGGCGCTGGACTTCGCCGCCCAGGGCAAGGTCAAGTCCACCATCGCCGTGGAACCCCTGGACAATATCAACGACATCTTCGCCCGGATGCACAGAGGCCAGATCGAGGGCCGGATCGTGATGTCGATCGACTGATCGGCCGGTGCGGATCAGGCGATCCGCACCTCGACCCCGCCGTCGCGCGCCGCAGCCGCGACGGCGGCGGGGGGCGGCTGGTCCGTGACGATCATGGCCACCTGGGACCAGTCCGCCGCCTGGGCGCGGCCCGCCGCCCCGAATTTGGAGGCGTCCGTCAGACAGACCGCCTTGCGCGCATTGGGCAGCACCGCCCGGGCATAGGCCGCCTCTTCCGGCTCGTGATCGAGAAAGCCGTGCGCGGCGTCGATGGCGACGATGGAGAAGAAGGCCAGGTCCGGCACGAACCGGTTGGCGTAGGCGGCGGCGTCCGCATCGAAACTGGCCCGATAGGCGGGGTTGACCGCCCCGCCCGCCAGGAAGATCCGGGCGTCCGACAGGGCCGCCAGCTCTCCCGCCGTCTCCAGACTGTTGGTCACCACCGTCAAATCGCGCACAGAGGCGATCCGGCGCGCCAGCCAGAAGACGGTGGTGCTGGAATCCAGCAGCAGGGTCATGCCTGGTTCGACCAACTCGGCCGCGCGGGCCGCGATCCGCTTCTTGGCCTCGGCGTTGATGTTCAGTCTCTGCCGCCACGGCGCCTCGGCGCGGCGATCAGGCAGGCGGACGCCGCCGTGCACCTTTCGCACCGCCCCTTCCTGCTCCAGCCGTCGGATGTCGCGGCGGATCGTCTCCTCGGACACATCAAAGGCCGTCGCCAGATCGGCGATCGAACAGGCGCCCTGATCAGCCAGGGCGGACAATAGGGCTTCGAGCCGTGCGGACTGATTCAACGCCGTGCCTTGGGTCATGCAACTCGTGTGACATGTGGCGCCTGCCTTCGTCAAAATCCACACAAAAACACAAAATGCCACAATAGTTCACATCGATGTCACAGGCCCGGCGTAGATCGTTCGAAGACGGCTCAGCGCCGTCCAAACGTCAGGGGATGTCATCATGGTTCTTTCAAACACGCGCTTTTGCGCGCGCGCCCTGCTGTGCGGCGCAGCGCTCGCAGCGATCCTGCCCGCCGCCGCCTTGGCTCAAACCGCGCCGGCCCAAGGCGGGACGGCGGACGCCGCCAACCTCGCCGACATCATCGTGACCGGTTCGCGCAGCGCCACCCGCCGCGCCGAGGCGGAGCAGCGCCAGGCCGACATCGTTTCGGAAGTCATCTCCGCCGATGAGCTGCTGACCATCCCGTCCACCAGCGTGGCGGCGGCGCTGAAGCGTCTGCCGGGCGTCAGCACCGTCAACGACCGCGGCACGGGCGACGCCCGCTACGTCAGCATTCGCGGCCTGGACAGCGCCCTGAACGTCTACACGATGAACGGCGTGCGCCTGGCGACCTCGGGCCGCGACAACCGCGCCGTGGCCCTGGACCTGCTGCCGCCCGACGGCCTGGACACGGTGCGGGTGGTCAAGAGCGTGACCCCGGATCTGGACGGCGACGCGGTCGGCGGCACCATCGACTTCCGCCTGCCCAGCCCCTTCGACTTCGGCGACGGCATGGCCAGCCTTTCGGTCCGCGCCAGCCGGGAAAACATCGCGGACAAGACGGCGACCGACCTGACCGGCGCCTTCTCGACCTTCCTCGATTCCGACCGGACCCTGGGCCTTTACGGCGTGGTCTTCCATACCGAACGGACCATTACGGGCGAGCGCAACGAGAACATCAGCTACAACACCAGCTGGCGTCCGAACGGCCTCCTGCCGGATAGCGACACCGTCCTGTCGGAAGACACCCCCCTGCGGCTGGTCTCGCACGGCCTGGACCGGTTCGTGAACGACATCGACCGCACCGGCGGCAACTTCACCCTGGAGTACCGCCCGACGTCGAATGACGAACTTCACCTGCGCGGCCTGTACTCCCAGTGGAAGAACGATCAGCTGCACGACTATATCGACGTCAAGACCGGTCAGGACGACAAGGGCGCCATCAACAGCTTCTCGTCCCTGATGGGCGCCGAGGTGAAGCAGGAGGACAACCGCTTGGGCGTGCTGAACCTGGGCGGCCGCCACGTCCGCAGCGCCTTCGAGCTGGACTACGACATCGCCTATACCTACGGCCGGACCGAGACGCCGAACCAGTGGTATATGGAATATGTCACGGACGGCAGCCTGCCGATCTACAGCACCCCGATCGGCTTCGACGCTTCGGACAGCAAACACCCGACCTGGGTGATGAGCGAGGCCCAGTCCTCGGCCATGCTGAACCCGGCCAATCTGAAGTTCGACTACGCCGAACTGTATCGCCGGATCTCCGAAGACTCTCAGGCCTACGCCGCCGTCAATCTGGCCTGGTCTCCGGAAGACAAGGGCGTGCTGAAGACCGTCAAGGGCGGCTTCCGCTTCCGCCGGTCGCAACGGGATTATGATCAGCAGCAGGACGTCGACAGCGGCACGCGCGACATTCCGGGTCTGGCCGGCGGCTCGCCCCTGTCGGACCACAGCGACCTGATCGCGGGCTCGATCGATCATTTCGACGACGACCACTATCGCGGCCTGACGCGCTTCGGCACGATCCTGGAGATGAACCGCGTCCTGGCCGTGCTGCAAGCCGCGCCGCGCGTGACGGACGACGAATACCCCTGGAACCTGAACGACTCCTCGGGCCGCGAGACCAGCTACAGCGGCTACGCCATGGCGGTGCTGGAACGGGGCGCCTGGTCGGCCACGGCCGGGGCGCGGGTGGAGCGGACCGACATCCACAACGAGGCTCTGGTCACGACCGAGGACGCCGTCACCGGCGTGGTCACGCGCGAGTTCGGCGGCGCCACCGGCACGACCGAGGCCAGCTACACCCAGGTCCTGCCCAGCCTGCACGTCGACTGGCGTCCGAACGCGGACTGGACCGTGCGCGCCGCCGTCTGGACCTCCTTCGCCCGTCCCAACTTCACGGACATCTCCAAGGGGATCAACATCGAGTCCAACGGCCCGCGGATCGTCTCCATCGCCAAGGGCAACCCCGATCTGAAGCCGGCCGAGGCCCTGAACTTCGATCTGGGCGTCCAGTACGCCGGCGAACAAGGCTTCCTGTCGGTCGGCCTGTTCCGCAAGGAGATCGACAACTTCATCTATCAGTCGGCGGGCTCGCAGGTGATGGTCGGCGCCGACGGCGTGCCGATCACCACCTCGGCCAACGGCAAGGACGCCACCATCTGGGGCGTCGAGCTTGCAGGGCGCCGCGACCTGATCGCCGGCTTCTCAGCCTGGGCCAACTACACCTACCAGCCCAGCAAGGCCGATCCCGGCATCGCCTGGCGCGAAGGCGTCGAGGTGGGCCTGCCGAATGCGCCCAAGGTCCTGGGCAACGTCGGCCTGAGCTACAAGCGCGACCGGTTCGACGCCGACCTGGGCTACAGCTATCGCGGCCGCTACATCGCCACCCTGCGCGCCAATGCGCTGGATGAATACATCCAGCCCCAGGCAACGCTGGACTTCGGCGCGCGTCTGCAACTGACCGACCAGCTGGTGCTCAGCGCCTATGGCGAGAACCTGACGGGCGAGGCCGGCTACTGGGCCACGCGCGGCAAGTCGGAACGCTACACCATCGGCTATCAGACCGCGCCGCGCATGCTGGGTCTGGGTCTGACCTGGCGTCACTGAGGGGCTTGGTCCTCACCGTCGCAAACCTGTCGCCCGCGCCGGTCATAAGATCGGCGCGGGCCTTGTTCGGAAACATCTGATGTCTGTCGATCGGCGATCTCTTCTGGCGGGCGGCCTCGCCGGCGGCCTGGGCGCGGCCTTGGCGGCGGGGCTTCCGGCCTCATTGGCGCGGGCCCTGTCCATTCCGGCCGACGTCCGCAAGGGCACGATCGAGGACGTGGCCCATGTGGTGATCCTGATGCAGGAGAACCGCAGCTTCGACCACTATTTCGGCGCCCTGGCCGGGGTGCGGGGCTTCGGCGATCCCCATCCCATTCCCGTCGCGTCCGGCCCCGACGGCGCCCCGCGCGACGTCTGGACTCAGGTGGACCGCACGGTCCAGCCCGCCGCCGAGGTCGGTCCCTTCCACCTGGCGACGACCGCCGACTTCGACCTGATGAGGATGGAGGGGACGCCCCACCACTGGCCCGACGCCCAGGCGGCCTGGGACCAGGGGCGTATGGCCCATTGGCCCGAGGCCAAGACCCAGCGCGCACTGGGCTATTATCGGCGCGAGGACATCCCGTTCCAATACGCCATGGCTGAGGCCTTCACCCTGTGCGACGCCTATCACTGCTCGGTCCAGACGGGGACCAACACCAACCGCCTGTTCCTGTTCAGCGGGACGAACGACCCGCACGGCCGCGCCGGCGGCCCGGTCATCGACAATGTCGACGACGATCTGAACAAGCCCGACGCCGACCAGCCCCGCTATGACTGGACCACCTATGCCGAGCGGCTTCAGGCGGCGGGGATCGACTGGCGCCACTATCAGAATCTGGCCGACAATTTCGGCGACAACCCGGTCCAGAACTTCATGGCCTATCGCCGCGCCTGGCGTGGCGAGCCGGGTTCGGACCCGGCGCTGAAGGAACGGGCCCTGTCCACCCGCGACCTGGATCAGCTGAAGGCCGACGTCCTGGCCGGCCGCCTGCCGCAGGTGTCGTGGATCATCGGCACGGCCGAGGGGTCCGAACACCCCGGCCCGTCCAGCCCGGCCCAGGGGGCGGACTATATGTCTCGCGTCATCGACGCCCTGACAGCCGATCCCGCCGTCTGGGCGCGGACGGTGCTGTTCATCAACTTCGATGAGAACGACGGCTTCTTCGACCACGTCCCGCCGCCCGCCCCGCCGTCGCCCGACGCCGATGCGCCCGGCGGTTTCGCCGGCGCCTCCACCGTCTCGACCGAGGGGGAATACCACCGCCTGCCGGCGCCCGGCGCCGACGGGGACGAGGCCCAGTTCCGGGGGCGGCCCTACGGCCTGGGGCCGCGGGTGCCCATGTATGTGCTGTCGCCCTGGTCGCGCGGCGGTTTCGTCCATTCGGAGGTGGCCGACCACACCTCGGTGATCCGGTTTCTGGAGCGTCGCTTCGGGGTGATGGAGCCGAACATCTCGCCCTGGCGTCGGGCGGTGTGCAGCGACCTGACGACCGCCTTCGACTTCGCCACGCCGAACCAGACGCCTTTCGTCGATCGCCTGCCCGAGACCGCAGAGGTCCGGGCGCGGGCGGCCGCCATTCCCGAACAGCCGTCGCCGACCGCTCCGGTCCGGCCGGCGCGCCCGGTGCAGGAGCCGGGCCAGAGGCCCATGCGCCCGCATCGCTATCGGCTTCAGGCCCATTGCGACGTCGATGCGGCGGCGGCGCGCGCGGAACTCACCTTCGTGTCGCAGGGGGATCTGGCCGCGGTCTTCCATGTCTATGACCGGTTGCACCTGGATCGGCTGCCCCGGCGCTACACGGTGGGGGCGGGCGGACGGTTGACGGGCGCCTGGGACCTGTCGGCCGACGGCGGACGCTACGACCTGTGGGTGTTGGGACCGGCTGGCTTCCACGCCCATTTCGTCGGCTGAGGTTCTCAACCGACGCGCGCCGCTTTCCGGTTGGGGGCGGTCCTAACTCAGGCGGGAAAAGACGGCGCCCGGGCCGATCGGCGCCCGGCTGACCACCGCGGCCCCGCCGCTGGAGGCGCGCCTCAGCAGGAGCAAGTCGTCGCTCCGGTTCGATTCGGCGGGGCGGGGCGCTTCGGTCAAGGTCTCGTCGGCCAGGTTGAAGGCGAAGGCCGCCCCACCCAAGGGGCTGGGCGTCAGGGCCAGGGTTCCGCCGTGGGCCTCCACCAGGGTGCGGCAGATCGACAAACCCAGGCCCATGCCGCCGGGCTTGCTGCTGGCCAGGGGCTCGAACAATTTGCCGGCCATGTCAGGGGCGACGCCGGGGCCGTTGTCGGCGACCGACAGCTGGTAGCCGCCGTCGACCGGGCCGCCCGCAATCTCAATGCGGCGGCGCTTGCCGTTCTCCGGGGCGTCGAGCGCATTGCGGATCAGATTGATCAGGACCTGCTGAATCTGCACGCGGTCGCACCAGGCCGTATCCGCCGGGTCCAGCCGCACCTGTATGTCCGCCCTCGTCCCCCCTGCGTGCATCCTGAGGATCGGCAGGATTTCCTTGACCACCTCCGACACATTTTCCCGAACCCGAGGACCGGATTCGTGACGCATCATCTGGCGCAGGCGGCGAATGATGGCTGTCGCCCGGTCGATCTGGCCCTTGGCGGCGATCAGCGCCTGAGGGAGGTCGTCCGCAGCCTCCGGCCGGGCCTCAGCCATCCGCCGGGCCGCCTCCAGAAAGTTCGCGGCGGCGGACAGGGGTTGGCTCAGATCATGGGCCGCCATCGAGGCCACTTCGCCCAGCGAGTTCAGCCGCCAATTGTACATGATCTGAAGCCGCAGATCCTGGACGGCGGTCTCGGCGGCGACCCGGGCGGACACGTCCTGAATGAACAGGGTGGCGCAGTCGCAGGTCTTGTGGGTGAAGCGGGTGGCCTGGATCTCGACGAAGGCGTCTTCGCCGTCGGCGCGACGCGCTTGCCAGATGGGGGCCTGGCCCGACGGATCGCGGCGGCCATTGAAGGCCTGGGCCGCCTCGGGGGTGGCGACGTCGTCCAGATTAAAGCCTTCAAACAGGGCGTCGATGCTCAGGGACGGATCGTCCAAAACGGCGCCGAACAGCTGTTGAGCCGCCGGATTATGGTTGCGGACACGGCCGGTCCGATCGACGGCCACGATCGCCATCGGCGCGCCGACAAAGACGCTGCTCGCCAGCGAATCTTCCAACAGCTTTCCTCCTCCTTCGACGCCGGCCCGCTTCTCGATGGTCGAGTCCTGGTCACCATTGAGAATAGATGCCTTGCGTCTCTGTGCAATGGATTACGACCTTGGTCGATGATCGGATTACTGATGAGAATCAGACGCAGACTTATTGACGTTTGCGGTCTTTGGTCCGACGGTATCTTTCGCTCGGCAAGAGCATGATCGTTTCGGACGGAACCGCATAGCGGTTCCGACAGAAGCGTGAATCATGCTCTCGCTTTAATCTGGAGCCTGATTCACCGTTTCAGCGGAACCGCGAAGCGGTTCCTCCTCAACGGATCAGGCTCTAGGAGCGAGGCGGTCGGCGCCGCCGAAGGCCGTTCCTACGCCGCCTGGGTCTATGGCGAACACTCAGGGCTGCATGGTTAGCCTTGCACGATCAGGGCGCGGCCCAGCCTCTTTGCGCGGTTTTCAGTATAGTTGCTGCGCTAAGTACAACCCCCTAACCCAGGGTTGAAGCCGGTTTAACCATGCAAGCTAATGATGCTTCTGGTTGTGTGGCTAAGGCTGCGGAAGGGGACTGAGATGACTGTTACTATTTCGACCAAGAGGGGGCGTTGCGCGCCCCCGGCGAGGTCTGACCTGACCGCGCTTCGCCCCTTCTTCAATTTTCAGGACGCCCCATGGCCGGTCGCGTCCCTCGCCCACCCCTAACCGGCCATTGCGGAGAGAGATCATGCGTTTCACCATAAAGGCCAAGCTGGCCGTAACCTTCGGCCTGTTGATCCTGGCCCTCGTCGGCATCGTCGCCCTGTCGATCAGCCGACTGGGGACGTTAAACCAATCCATCACCGAACTGATCGAGGGGCCGGCGGCGCAGCTGAGCCGCGCCCAGAGTGTGGACGCCGAGTTCGGCGGCGTGGTGCGGCGCGAACGCGGCATGGTGCTGGCGACCGACCCCGCGCAGGTCCGGACCTTTTCGGAAGAGGCGAAACAGGCTGCAGGACGCCTTGAAGATCAGCTGAACCAGGCCCTCGCCGCCGCCTCGCCCGAGGCCAAGGGCGACTGGACCAAGCTGGCCGACACCTGGGCCCAGTACAAGCTGATCAGCAACGAGGTTCATCGTCTGGCCCTGGCGAACGACAAGGCCGGCGCCGGCGCCCTGATGCTGAACGAGGCCCGGACCTTGGCGGCCGAACTGGAGAAGTCCACCCACCGCATCGTTGAAATCGACAGGGAGAAGATGAAGGAGGCCGAGGCGGCCACCACAACCGTCTTCGAAAACGCCCGAACCGGCCTGATCATCACCGCCGTTGCGGCGGTTCTGGTGGCCCTGGGCGGCTGCACCCTGGTGTCCTTCGTCATCAAGCGGGGTCTGCATCGCGCCAATGAGGCGGTCCGCGCCGTGGCCGAGGGGGATCTGACCAGGACGGTCGCCGTCACCACCCGCGATGAGATCGGCGACATGCTGGGCAATCTGAACACTATGATCGAACGGCTGCGCGGCGTGGTGTCCGACGCCCTGTCGGCCGCCGACAATGTGTCGTCCGGCAGCCAGGAACTGTCTTCGACGTCCGAACAGATGAGCCAGGGCGCCACAGAACAGGCGGCGGCGGCGGAACAGGTCTCCTCTTCGATGGAACAGATGGCCGCCAACATCAAACAGAACGCCGACAACGCCGCCCAGACCGAGAAGATCTCGCGCCAGTCGGCCAAGGACGCTGAGGCCAGCGGCGAGGCGGTCAACCGCGCCGTGGACGCCATGCGCACCATCGCCGACAAGATCGGCATCGTGCAGGAGATCGCGCGTCAGACCGATCTGCTGGCCCTGAACGCGGCGGTCGAGGCCGCCCGCGCCGGGGAGCACGGCAAGGGCTTCGCGGTGGTGGCTTCGGAAGTGCGTAAACTGGCCGAACGCAGCCAGACGGCCGCCGCTGAAATCGGCACCGTCTCATGCGACACGGTCAAGGCCGCTCAGGAAGCCGGCGACATGCTGCAGCGTCTGGTGCCGGACATCCGCAAGACCGCCGAACTGGTCTCGGAAATCTCCGCCGCCTGTCGTGAACAGGACATCGGCGCCAACCAGATCAATGAGGCGGTCCAGCAGCTGGACAAGGTGACCCAGCAGAACGCCGGGGCCTCGGAAGAGATGTCGGCGACCTCGGAAGAACTGGCGGCCCAGGCCGAAGAGCTTCAGACCTCGATCGCCTTCTTCCGCACCGACGCCTCGGGCGAAGGGCGTTCGGCGCCGCGCGCCTCGGCCTCGCCGCGCCACCGTGCGACGGGCGCCAGGGTCACCGTGCTCAGCTCCGCGGCCCGATCGACTTCGGCCCCGGCTTCGGCCAAATCCCCGGTCCACGCCCAGCAGGCCCGAGCCCAGGGCTTCGCCCTGGACATGACGGTCGGCGGCGCTGACGCCGAGGACATGGACTTCCGGGAGAGCGCCTGATGTCCGGCCAAGCGGAAAGAAAGACCTCGGCCGACAGCCCCGTGAGCGGCGCCTTCGCCGGCCAGTACGTCAGCTTCGGCCTGGGCGAGGAGGTCTTCGCCGCCCCGGTCGGGCTGGTGCGGGAGATCCTGACCTATCAGGCCCCGTCGCGCATCCCCAACAGCCCCGCCTATCTGATGGGTCTGACCGATGTGCGCGGCCAGGGCGTTCCCACGGCGGATCTGCGGATCCGCCTGGGGATGGCGCCGGTCGAACCGACCCTGAACACCCGGATCCTGGTCCTGGACATCCCGCTGGAGGACCGGACCCTGAGCCTGGGTCTGGTCGCCGACCGGGTGTTCGAGGTGACCAGCTTCGCCGCCGACCAGATCGAGCCCTCGCCCGATATCGGGATCAAATGGCGCTCGGACTATATCTCCGGCGTGGTGCGGCGCGACGACGGCTTCGTCGTCCTGATCGACCTGCCTCGCCTCCTGTCCACCACCGGCGATGCGGCCGACCTCGCCGCCTTCGCCCCTGTCGAACGCGCCGCCTGAACCGGACGCCCACGTCTCGCCCGAACGACGCCGCCGCGTCAGGCTCAGTCCATATCGGAGGGACGGGGGCGGGAACCGTCAGGCGTCCTCGTTCGTTGACCGCCACTTG
>NZ_CP045456.1:1130000-1352500 GCF_009394735.1 Brevundimonas sp. Bb-A
AGCCTGAGATTGGGTTTGGGCTTCTCTTGCGCAGTCTAGGTGGGAGGCGTTGAAAACTCCCTTCCGGGGGGATTAGAGCCATCAGTGAGAGACCACTCTGGAGAAGCTAGAATTCTAATATCCTTGATCAGGACACTTGACAGTCTCAGGTGGGCAGTTTGACTGGGGCGGTCGCCTCCTAAAAGGTAACGGAGGCGTGCAAAGGTTCCCTCAGGCTGGACGGAAATCAGCCGTAGAGTGCAAAGGCAGAAGGGAGCTTGACTGCAAGACTTACAAGTCGAGCAGGGGCGAAAGCCGGCCTTAGTGATCCGACGGTACCACGTGGAAGGGCCGTCGCTCAACGGATAAAAGTTACTCTAGGGATAACAGGCTGATCTTCCCCAAGAGTTCACATCGACGGGAAGGTTTGGCACCTCGATGTCGGCTCATCGCAACCTGGGGCGGTAGTACGTCCCAAGGGTTGGGCTGTTCGCCCATGAAAGCGGTACGTGAGCTGGGTTCAGAACGTCGTGAGACAGTTCGGTCCATATCCGGTGCAGGCGGTAGAGCATTGAGGGGAGCCTCCCATAGTACGAGAGGACCTGGGAGGACGCACCACTGGTATACCAGTTCTTGTGCCAACAGGATACGCTGGGTAGCCAAGTACGGAGCGGATAACTGCTGAAAGCATCTAAGTAGGAAGCCCACCCCAAGATGAGTGCTCTCCATTAGGCCACGGCAAGACAAGCCGTTTGATAGGTATCAGGTGTAAGATCAGCAATGATTGGAGCTGAGATGCACTAATAGGCCGAAAGAGTTTGACTTTAAAAAATAAAAAAAATACTCCTCTTTTTAGAAACTAAAGTTTCTAAAAGAGAAGTATTTTCCTGGTGCCCTAGCTTCTTCGGAACCACGCCAATCCATCTCGAACTTGGCTGTGAAACGGAGAAGGGGGAAAGGTACTATCGGGGTAGCCCCACGCGATCCCACTCCGGTGCCGGGAAACTCGGTCGTTAAGCCCTCCAGAGCCAATGGTACTTCGTCTCAAGGCGCGGGAGAGTAGGTCGCCGCCGGGTCTACCAGGCGGACAGCCGATGATGAAAAATCCTTGTCGAACCGCTTCTTCCTCCACAAACCACCCCTGCCGCGGGATGGAGCAGCCCGGTAGCTCGTCAGGCTCATAACCTGAAGGTCGCAGGTTCAAATCCTGCTCCCGCACCCAAACAATCAAGCCGCTGGATCAACGATCTAGCGGCTTTTTGCTGCCTGAAACCCCAAGCCCGCACCCCCATCCCGGACCCGAACGCCAAGCGGCCTCAAGGGGTGAACTGGATCGTATGTTCGAACGGGCGGTCGATCGGGCGGCCGCCGTCGCGCGAGGGGGGCGTCGCGGTTCCGTTCATCAGGGCCACAGCCGCCTCGCCGAATCCATAGCCCGGCCGGCTCTCCGACAGCACCACGCAATCCGAAACCCGGCCGTCGGCACGCCCAATGCATCGCAGTCGAACGCTGACGTCGTCCAAGACGGGCGCTGAGGATTGGGCCGCCGTCTTGATCCCGCCAGACGTCTTGGGCTGGGCCTTCGCCAGATCGGGGGCGGGCGTCGGCGTCGAACTCAGGGCGGCAAGAGCGAACAGCAGGGCGAGGGGCATGGGCGAGTTCCTTCTCACCTATAAGGCCCTGAACGCGGCCGTGTTCCCTTCGTCGATACAAAGGTCGCCGAACAGGTCTTCGCGGCCCGCGCCCCAGCCCTGGATCAAGACTCGCCGCGCCACAGACGCCACCAGGGCCGCCAGGGGCTCAGATGGTGTTCGTGGTGGCGGCCGAAGTGGAAGCAGGTGAGCAGGGAAAGAACGGGGCCGTAGCCGCTGCTGCGGGCGTGGTGGGCGTCGGCGAACGGCTGGTCGGTGTGGCGGTGCGGCAGCCAGGTGCCGAAGGTGAAGAGCTGAAGCGCTGAAAGCAGGGCCGGCGCGGCCCAGAAGGTCAGGAGATTGGCCGGCCGCGCCCCCAGGCCGAAGAGGGCGATCAGGACCAGGGCGGTCAGGACCGCCATCTCGCGCCAGCCGAAATAGGTGCGAAAGAAGTTCAGGAACCAGGGAAGGAAGGCGCGGGGCGCCGGGGCGTAAAAGTCCGGGTCGTCGGCCGTGCCGGGCGCGGCGTGGTGGGCGTGGTGCGCCGTCTTCAGCCGATCGAAGCGGAAGCCCGCATAGAGCCCCAGGGTCAGCCGGCCGACTGCGGCGTTCAGCCGCGGCCGTCCCGGCGCCAGGGAGCCGTGCATGGCGTCATGGGCGACGATGAAAAGGCCGACCGACAACCAGGTCTGGACCGCTACGATCGCCGGGACGATCACCAGACTGGAGGTGCCCCAGCGGTGAAAATAGACGCCGTAGACGTGCAGGCTCCCCCATCCCGCCACGATCATTCCCGCCAGGGTCAGACCGATCCAGGTCTGGCGCGGGACGATGCGTGGCTCGGCGACGGCGGCGGTCATGGACTTCAATCTAGCCTATGCCGGCGTCGGAGGCATCCAGGCGGCTTGCCCGTCACGTCCGCCCGTGCCACCTGTCGCGGATGCAGGCCGCCGCCCCCGACAGTTCCGCGCCGGACCTTTTGCTGCTGGGGGGCGGTCTGGCCAACGGCCTTCTGGCCCTGCGCCTGTCCCAGGTCCGGCCCGAACTGGACGTGCGGATCGTGGAGGCGGCCGACCGGCTGGGCGGGGTTCACACCTGGTCCTTCTTCGAACCCGATCTGACGCCGAGGCAGCGGGCGTGGATCGCGCCGCTGATCGCCCATAGCTGGCCCGGCTATTCCGTGCGGTTTCCCAAGGCCGAACGGCGTCTGGCGACCGGATATTTCAGCGTGACGGCGGCGCGGTTCGCCCAAGCCTTGGACCGCGCCCTGCCGGGACGGATCATGACGGGCGTCTCGGTGGCATCGGCCGGGCCGACCGAGGCGGTTCTGGCCGACGGTCGGCGGCTGACGGCCCGGGCGGTGATCGACGGGCGCGGCCCGACCGCCGCGCCGGACCTTGCCCTGGGGTTTCAGAAATTCGTCGGCCTGGAGGTGCGGCTGACCGCGCCCCACGGGCTGAAGGAACCGATCGTCATGGACGCCTGCGTCGATCAGGCGGGGGGCTATCGTTTCCTCTATGTCCTGCCGTTCGACGACCGGACCCTGCTGATCGAGGACACCCGCTACACCGACGGCGACGACCTGGATCACGACCTGTTCCGAACGGGCGTCAGGGACTACGCCGCGCAGCGGGGCTGGGTCATAGAGACGGTTCTGCGCGAGGAGGAGGGGGTGCTGCCGGTCGCCCTGGACGGCGACATCGCCGCCCATCTGAAGCGGCTGGGGCCGACGGCGCTGAGCGGCCTGCGCGCCGGTCTGTTTCATCCGACTACCGGCTATTCCCTGCCGGACGCGGTGCGGCTGGCGGATCATCTGGCGGAGCGTATCGAAGCGGCGCCGGACGGCCCGGCCCTGGCCCAGGTCATCCGTCGCCATGCGCGCGACGTATGGGCGCAAAGAGGCTTTTATCGGCTGCTGAACCGCATGCTGTTTCGGGCCGCGCGGCCGGATCAGAGGTACAGGGTGCTGGAGCGGTTTTACCGCCTGCCCCAGCCGCTGATCGAACGCTTCTATGCGGGGGAGACGACCTTGGGCGACAAGGCGCGGATCCTCAGCGGCAAACCCCCGGTGCCGATCGGCGCCGCCCTGACCTGTCTGGTCGAAAGAGGACGTGCGTAATGCGAGCAGCAGTGATCGGGTCGGGGTTCGGGGGGCTGTCGCTGGCCATCCGCCTGCAGACGGCGGGGATTCAGACCACGGTCTTCGAGGCGCGCGACCTGCCGGGCGGCCGGGCCTATGTCTATAAGGACAAGGGCTACACCTTCGACGCCGGGCCGACCGTCATTACCGATCCTTCGGCGCTGGAGGAGCTGTTCGAGGGCGCGGGGCGCAAGCTGTCCGACTACGTCGAACTGCTGCCGGTCGCCCCCTTCTATCGGCTGTGCTGGGAAGACGGCGACGTCTTCGACTACGTCAACGATCAGGACGAACTGGACCGTCAGATCGTCGCGCGCAATCCGGCCGACAAGCAGGGCTATCGCCGGTTCCTGGCCTATTCCCAGGACCTGCTGAAGGAAGGCTATCTGAAGCTGGGCGCCGTGCCCTTTCTGGACTTCGCCAGCATGGTCAAGGCGGCGCCGGAGTTGATGCGGCTCCAGGCCTGGCGGTCGGTCTATGACAAGGTCGCCGGCTATATCCAGGACGAGCATCTGCGTCAGGCCTTCAGCTTTCACTCCCTGCTGGTGGGCGGAAACCCGTTCGCCACCTCATCGATCTACGCCCTGATCCACGCGCTGGAGCGGCGCTGGGGCGTCTGGTTCCCGCGCGGCGGCACCGGCGCCCTGATCCAGGCCATGGTGCGGCTGTTTCGGGACCTGGGCGGCGAAATCCGGCTGAACAGTCCGGTCGAGCGGATCACCCTGGCGAACGGGCGCGCCGACGGAGTGGTGGTCGGCGGCCAGACCCTGGCCTTCGACATGGTGGCCTCCAACGCCGACGTGGTCCACACCTATCAACGCCTGCTGGGCCAGGAGCCGCGCGGCCGCAAGGAGGGGGCGCGTCTGGCCGCCAAGCGGCATTCCATGTCGCTGTTCGTCATCTATTTCGGCCTGAAGCGGGTCCACCCGGAGGTGCGCCACCACACGGTGCTGTTCGGCCCCCGCTACCGCGAACTGATCGGCGAAATCTTCAAGGGGCCGGACCTGCCGGAGGACTTTTCCCTCTATCTGCACGCCCCGACCCGCACCGATCCGTCCCTGGCGCCCGAGGGATGCGACGCCTTCTATGTGCTGGCGCCGGTGCCGCACCTGGCCTCGGCCGACATCGACTGGGCGGTCGAGGGGCCGCGCTATCGCGACCGGGTCCTGGCCTATCTGGAGCAGCACTACATTCCCGGCCTGACCGCCGATCTGGACACCTGCCGCATCTTCACGCCCGTGGATTTCCGCGACCAGCTGAACGCCCACCAGGGCTCGGCCTTCTCGCTGGAGCCGATCCTGACGCAGAGCGCTTATTTCCGGGTCCATAATCGCGACGACCAGATCCCCAACCTCTATTTCGTCGGCGCCGGCACCCATCCGGGCGCGGGCGTGCCGGGGGTGGTGGGCTCGGCCAAGGCCACCGCCGGCCTGATGATCGAAGACGCGGGGCGGACCGCATGACCGACGCCGTCCTGGACCACAGCCGCCAGTCGATGGAGCAGGGCTCCAAGAGTTTTGCGGCCGCCGCCCGGCTGTTTCCGGCGGCCATTCGGGACGACGCCTGGATGTTCTACGCCTGGTGCCGCCATTGCGACGACGAGATTGACGGCCAGGTTCTGGGCCATGGGGCGGTCGGCATCGACCCGGTCCTGGCGGGGCGCAAACTGGTCGAACTGCGTGAACGCACCGCCGCCGCCCTGGCCGGTGAGCCCCAGACCGATCCGGTCTTCACCGCCTTTCAGCGCGTCGCCGCCCGCCACGCCATTCCCGCCGAGGAGGCGATGGACCTGTTGCAGGGGTTCGAGATGGACGTGGAGGGCCGTCGCTACGACACCCTGGAGGACACCCTGGACTACGCCTATCACGTCGCCGGGGTGGTCGGGGTGATGATGGCGCGGATCATGGGGGTTCAGGACGCGCCGACCCTGCGCCGCGCCCAGGACCTGGGCCTGGCCTTTCAGCTGACCAACATCGCCCGAGACGTGGTGGAGGACGCCAAGGGCGGGCGGGTCTATCTGCCCGGCCAGTGGCTGGACGAGGCGGGCGTGCCGCGCGATCAGGTCGATCAGCCCCGGCATCGTCAGGCCGTCGCCCATACGGCCCAGCGGCTGGTGGCGGCGGCGGAGCCCTATTACGCCTCGGCGCGCTGGGGCTTGCGCGATCTCAATCCGCGCTCGGCCTGGGCCGTCGCCACGGCGCGGGGCGTCTATCGCGCCATCGGCCGCCACGTCTCGCGCTCGGGCGCCACGGCCTGGGACGGCCGGACCTCGGTCGACAAGGCGGGCAAGCTGGCCCTGGTGGGGCGCGGGGCCCTGATCACCCTTTGGTGCAAGACCCTGGACGCCTGGCGTGAACCGCCGCCGCGCCCGGCCCTCTGGACCCATATCTGACGACGCTCAGCGCGCGGCGCGTCTCTGCTCCATCATCACGGCCAGGGCGAGCCCGGCCAGACCCACGCCGCCCAGGGCCGCCCAGCCGGCCAGAACCCCGGCGCTGAAATCGCCGCGCCAGATCAGGGCCTGATAGGTTTCGACGGCCCAGGCGTGGGGGGTGATCCAGCCGAGGGCGCGGAAGGCTTCGGGCATCAGGAAGCGCGGCGCCATCGACCCGCCCAGGGCCGCCAGCAGCAGGGCGACGAAGGTGGTCAGGGGCTGGGCCTGTTCGCGCGACCGGCAGGCCGCCGTCAGGGCCAGGGCCACCCCCGCCGCGCACAGGGCGACCAGGGCGGCGGTCGGGAGCGCCGCCGCCGCCTGCCAAAACGCAAGATCCGGCAGCCGAGGCCAGGCCGCCAGGAAGACGGCCGCCGACTGCATCAGGCCGACCGTCGTCAGCCAGATCGCCCGCCCCGCCAGGATCGGCGCCGTCCCGCCCCGCGCCAGGACCAGCCGCGCCTGCAGGCCCGAGCGCCGCTCGTCCAGCCCGCCCATGGCGCCTTGCATGGCGGCGAAAAAGACGAACATCACGCTGACCGCCCCGGCGTAATAGGCGGCCTGGACGTCGCCCTGCGGCCCGACCTGACGGATCGGGATCGGGCGCGACGGGGGCGCGGGCCGGCCGGCCAGGGCCGCCGCCATGGGAACCAGCCGCGCCTGGAGCGCCGCCGCCGCCACGTCTCGACCCGCCGCCGACACCACCGTCACCTGGGGCGCGCCCGCGTCATCGCGGGTGATCAGAACGCCGGCGTCGGCGCGGCCGTCGATCACGGCCCGCTCCACCGCCTGGGCGTCGTCCAGACGGCGAAGGCGCGGCCCCAGGTCCCGCGACAGGGCCTCGCCGACGGCGGCCGTGGCCGGGGTGCGCGCCGCATCGTGCAGAGCCACGCTGGCGTCGATGTCGCCACGCGCCCCGGCGCCGAAGACGGCGGCGAACAGCAGATAGACCAGGGGCGGCAAAACCAGGGTCAGGGCCATGCCCGAACGGTCCCGCCAGAAGCCGCGCGCCCAGGCGCCCGCCACCGCCATCATGACGAGGCGTCCGACAGATGGGCGACCAGGTCGTCCAGGCCGGGACGACGCACGGCGACCTCGCCCCCCTCGGCGTCCGCCTCGGGCGAAACCCTCTGGGCCGCGCCCAGGGCGTCCTCGCACAGCAGCCGCCATTCCAGCCCGTCCTTGGAGGGCGCCAGACCCGACTGGGCGAACCGGCTCGCGGCCGGGCGCGAGGCGGGCCGCGGCAGTTTGACGACCAGCAGCCGCGCCAAGCCGAAGGCCTGACGCAGCAGGGCCTTGGGCGGTCCTTCCGCCAGCAGCCGGCCCTGGGCCAGGACGCCGATCCGATCGGCCGTTTCGGAGACGAAGGCCTCGTCGTGGCTGATCAGCAGACAGCCGGCGCCCGCCTTGACCGTCTCGCGCAGGGCGGACGACAGGACGACGCGCGAGGCGGCGTCCACCCCCTCGGTCGGTTCGTCGGCGATCAGCAGGCGCGGGCGCCCGACCAGGGCGGCGCTGAGGTTGGCGCGCCGACGCCATCCGCCCGACAGGGAATGAACCGGCTGATCCGCCCTGGGGCCGCATCCGGTCAGGGCCAGGGCCCGCTCCACCGCCGCAGGGCGGTCGGGACGCGGAACCCCGCACAGGGCCGCGACCGTCGCGACGTTCTCGCGCGGCGTCAGGGCGGGAAAGAGGGCGCAGTCCTGAGGCGCCAGGCCGATGCGTCCGCGACGGGGCGCGCCTTCGCCGGCCGTCGCCCGCCCGCGCCGGACGGGGATCAGGCCGCAGGCCACCCGAGCCGCCGTGGACTTGCCCGCCCCGTTCGGACCCAGCAGGGCGTAAACCTCTCCGGCCGCGACGGTCAGGTTGAAATCGCGCAGCACCGGCCCTTCGCCGTAGCCCGCCTCGACGTCCTTCAGAACCAGCGCCGGCGCGACGCTAGCGTCCAAGTTCGGCCTGCCGGAAGAGATGAAGGACATAGGTCGTCAGGGGGCTGTCGTGCCCGACCGCCTCGGCCGCCCGGGCCAGGGACTGGCGCACCCCGGCGCGGACCCGGCCTTCGCCCCACAGGTCCACGAAGGTGGTCACGCCCTGATCCTGACCCACGTCCTTGCCCAGGGCCTCGCTCGTCGAACAGGCGTCCATCAGGTCGTCGCAAAGCTGGAAGGCGAAGCCGACCGCCTCGCCGAAGGCGGCGAGACGCGCCAGGTCGTCCGCATCGCCGCCGCCCATCCGGCCGCCGCCCCGCGCGGCCGCGACGAACAGGGCGCCGGTCTTCAGATCGTTGATCCGACGCAGGGCGACCACGTCGCGCTGAACGGGATCGTCGCGCAGATCGCGCATCTGGCCCTCGGCCAGGCCGTCGAAGCCGATCGCCTGCGTCAAATCGTCCAGGGCGCCCAGCCGCGCCTCCGCCGGCGCCCGGCTTTGCAGAATCAGCCGGGTCGATTGGTTCAAAAGGGCCACGGCCGCCAGCACGGCCGCATCCTCGCCGTGGCGGCGGTGCAGGGTCGGCTGACCGCGCCGCAAGGCCGCATCATCCATACAGGGCAGGTCGTCCAGAACCAGGGAGGCGGCGTGGGCCATTTCGACCGCGCAACCGAAATCCAGGGCGTCCTCGGCCCGCCCGCCGACGTGCGCGGCGGCCAACATGGCCACGACCGGCCTGACCCGCTTGCCCGGTCCCAGCAGGGCCTCGCGCGCGGCGAGGGCTAAAAGACCGTCCGATGAGGGCGCCGTCTCGGCCAGCCGGTCCTGCACCAGGCCACGCAGATTCTCGGGCGACTGAGGTTCGGGGTCCGACACGGGCTGGGGCCTTAAGCCGACGATCGCCATACGGGTCTCCTGATGTCCTTCGACAGTCGCGTTGCGACCCTGGGCTGACGCATTATGATCACATACGGCATCACGACTGCGTCGGATGCAACCCGCCAGAGCATGATCGTTTCGGAGGGAACCGCTAGGAGCGTTTGCGATGCCCACCCCCGACGACGCCCTGATCCGACGCAAGGACGAACACATCGACCACGTGCGGGCCGGACGGGGTCTCAGCGGCGCGTCCTCGGGACTGGAGGCGGTGCGTTTCGTCCATGACGCCTTGCCGGACCTGGCCCTGGACCAGATCGACCTGTCCGCCCGTTTCCTGGGGCGGCGGCTGAACCTGCCCTTCCTGATCAGTTCGATGACCGGCGGCCCGTCGCGGGCCGAGGCGATCAATGCGCGGCTGGCCGAGGCGGCCCAGGCCCTGGGCGTGGCCCTGGCGGTCGGCTCCCAGCGCGTCGCCCTGGAGACGGCCGGCGGGTCCGGCGGCTCGGGCTTGGGGCCGGATCTGCGCCGCCTGGCGCCCGACGCCCTGATCCTGGCCAATCTGGGAGCGGTGCAGTTCGCCCTGGGCTATGGGGTGGACGAGGCGCGCCGGGCCATGGAGATGATCGGCGCCGACGCCCTGATCCTGCATCTGAATCCGCTTCAGGAAGGCGTCCAGCCCGAGGGCGACCGCGACTGGCGCGGCGTGGCCCAGGGGATCGAGCGGATCGCCGCCGCCTTTCCGGGCCAGGTGGTGGTCAAGGAGACCGGCGCCGGCCTGTCGGCCGCCGTCGCCCGGCGCCTGGCCGACATGGGCGTCGCTGCCCTGGACGTGGCGGGGGCGGGCGGCACCAACTGGGGCCTGATCGAAGGGGCGCGGGCCACCGGCGGGCGGGCCGAGGCCTTGGCCGCCCCCTTCGCCGACTGGGGGGTGCCGACGGCCCGCAGCCTCCGCGACTGCGCCCAGGCCGCCCCGGACCTGGGGCTGATCGGCTCGGGCGGGATCAAGGACGGTCTGGATGCGGCCCGCGCCGTCCGTCTGGGGGCCGATCTGGTCGGCCAGGCCGCCGGGGTGCTGGAGGCGGCCCTGACCTCGACCCAGGCGGTGGTCGATCATTTCGAGCTGATGGCGGCCCAGCTGCGGCTCGCCTGTTTCTGCACGGGCTCCGCCGATCTGGCGGCCCTCGCTCAGGCGCCGCTGCTGGAAGAGCCCCGCTTCTGAGCCAGTTCGGCCTTCAGCGCCCGCGCCGACCGCACCCATAGAAAGCCGAAGGAGACGCAGCCTTCGCGCGTGCGCACGGCGTGATGCAGACGGTGCGCCTGGATGCGCCGCGTCCAGAAGCCGGACCGCCCGGAAAAGCCCGTCGGGAACCGCCGGTGCACCAGGCCGTCGTGGAAGAAGAAATAGACCATCCCATAGGCCGTGATCCCCAGGCCGACCGGCAGGGCCCAGGGCCACAGGTGCAGACCCACGGCCACCATGACGATGGCCGGGGCGGCGAAGACCACGGCGAACAGGTCGTTCTTCTCCAGGGGGTGATCGTGCGGCTCATGATGGCTGCGGTGCCAGGACCACAGGAAACCGTGCATCACATAGCGGTGCATGATCCAGGCGAACGCCTCCATGCCCAAAAAGGCGGTCAGGAACAGCGCGATCCACGTCAGCCAGGCCATGGCCCCAGCATAGGCGGTTTGATCCGCCTTCGCCACGACTTGACCGCCGCAGGGATTTGACCGTCTGTGCCCCCATGTTGAGGGATCTGCTCATCACCACCCTGGCGCTGAGCCTGATCATCGGCCTGCGCTATCTGCTGGTCGGCGCGGCGGCCCATGGGCTGCTGTGGGCCGGGGCGGTCCGGGGACGGGCGCTGAACCTGCGGCCGCCGGCGATCAAGCGCATCCGCGCCGAGATCGTCGCCTCCCTGATCGCCTGTCCCATCTACGCCCTGCCGGCGGCCCTGGTGCTGGAGCTGTGGAAGCGGGGCGGGACGGCGATCTACAGCGATCCCGACGCCTGGCCCCTGTGGTGGCTGCCGGTCAGTCTGATCGTCTATCTGCTGGCGCACGACGCCTTCTACTACTGGGTGCACAGGGCCCTTCATCACCCGCGCGTCTTCGGCTGGGCCCATGCCGAACACCACCGGTCGCGCGACCCCAGCGCCTTCGCCTCCTTCGCCTTCGACCCGGCCGAGGCTGCGGCCACCGCCTGGTTCCTGCCCGCCCTGGCCCTGATCGTGCCGATCCACTGGGGCGTGGCCCTGACCCTGCTGACGCTGATGTCGCTGACGGCCGCCCTGAACCATGCGGGGCGCGAGGTCTGGCCCGCCGCCTGGCTGGAGCGGGCGCCGCTTCGCTGGCTGATCACCGCCACCCACCACGACGCCCACCACAAGCGGTTCAACGGAAACTACGGCCTCTATTTCCAGTTCTGGGACCGCTGGGCCGGGACTGAGGTTTCGGCCGCCCCCTCGCGACCATCCCCGGTCATCCCTCCAGAGCGGCCCTCAGCGCCTCTTCGGTGATCGGCTTGGTCAGGGCGGCGTGGGCGCCCAGGCCGGTCGCCATCTGCAGTATGGACGACGAGGCCAGACGTCCCCCGCCGCTCATGGCGATGACCCGCAGGGAGTCCCTCAAATGCCGGGTGTCCATGATGAAGTTCAGCCCGTCGCGGTCCGGCATCAGAATGTCCACCAGCACGGCGTCGGGCGACCAGTCCTCGACGATCCGCAACCCTTCGTTGACCGTTGCTGCGGTCAGGACTTGGCAACCCAGCCGTTTCAGCATCTCCTCCAGATGAAGCAGAACCAGCGAATCGTCCTCGATCACGCAGACTTTCACGCCCAACCTCCAGATGCGATCAGGGGGAACTAACGGATGAATCCCATGTTGCGTCAACTCGGAAGACGGCGTTTCCGACTGGCCATCGCCTTGGCGGGCGCGGTCGTGACCCTGCTTCTGGCGGCCACTGGGGTGACGCTGCAACGAGAATTCTCCAGCGCGGACGCTCTGCGCGATGCGGTCGAGCAATCCTATGACACCCGGCTGCAGATTCAGTCCGTCTTCTCATTGGTTCAGGACGCTGAGACCGGCCAACGCGGCTATATCATCACCGGGGACGAGACCTTCCTTGAGCCTTATGATCGCGCCCTCGACCGGTTGGACGCTCAGATGAACAAGCTTGCGGGTCTTTCGGCTAAGGACCCGCCACAGGCCGAGAACCAGCGTCTTCTGTCGGAACGGGTCCGGCAGAAGCGGCTGGAGATGCAGCGGACCATCGCGCTGCGCGAATCCGGCCAGGCGTCCGCCGCCATCAGCCTCGTGATCAGCGGGCGAGGCAAGCTGACAATGGATGATATCCGCCAGATCGTGGATCGGATGACGCAGCGTGAGGCCGACCTGCTGTCGGCGCTGTCGGCCGACGCGCGCGAACGGACCCGGCATACCGAATTCCTGGTGGCCCTGATGTTCAAGGTTCTGGTCTTGACCGCCTTGGGGACCGCCTTCCTGGTCTGGCGCTATCTGGCGACCCGCAGCGCCCTGCTGGAGCGGCTTGAGGCCGCCGCCGCCCGCCACAGCGCCACCCTGGACAGCGCCTTCGACGCCATCGTGACCCTGAACCCCAGCGGCAGCATCGAGACGCTGAATCCGGCGGCGGAACGGCTGTTCGGCTGGTCGGCGCCGGAGATCGAGCGCCGCGACGTCGGCCTTCTGGTCGATGATCTGGCCGAAAACGGAGAGGGCGCCTTTCTGGACCGGCTGGACGCCAGCCACGGCGATCTGGAGCAGGGGCTTCTGCTCGAACTGACCGGCAAGCGCCGGGACGGGGCGCGCTTCCCGGTCGACGTCGCTCTTGCGGCCATGGACCTGCCGACGGGCCGCCATGTGGTGGCGGTGATCCGCGACGCCACCGAACGCCGCCGCATCGCCGAGATGAAGGACGCCTTCGTCTCGACCGTCAGCCACGAACTGCGCACCCCCCTGACCTCCATCGCCGGCTCCCTGGGCCTGGTCGCGGCCGGGGCGGGCGGACGCTTGCCGGAAAAGGCGGCCCGACTGATCGACATCGCCCACGCCAACAGCCGCCGTCTGGTGCGGCTGATCAACGACATCCTGGATGTGGAGAAGCTGGAGGCCGGGCAGCTGAAGATGACCCTGGCCCCGCTGGACCTGCGCGACGTCGCCGCCCGAGCGGTCGAGGGGATCCAGGGCTACGCCGATCAGCTGGGCGTGGGCGTCAGCCTGAACGACGGCCCGCCGGCGCCGGTGCGGGGCGACGGCGATCGGCTGATCCAGGTGGCGACCAATCTTCTGTCAAACGCGGTCAAGTTCTCGCCGTCCGGCGGCGAGGTCCGGGTGACGGTCAATCCCGAGACCCGGATCGCCCGGCTCAGCGTATCCGACCGCGGCCCCGGCATAGCCGACGAGTTCCGCTCGCGCATCTTCGGCAAGTTCGCCCAGGCGGATTCGACCGATGCGCGTGAAAAGGGCGGCACGGGCCTGGGCCTGGCCATCGCCAAGGAGATCGCCGAACGCCACGGCGGGCGGCTGTGGTTCGAATCCGCCGAGGGCGAGGGGGCGACCTTCCATCTGGACCTGCCGCTGGACCAGGCCGATGCGGCGCATGACGAGGAGGCGGTGCGGCTGCTGATCTGTGAAGACGATCCGGACGCCGCGCGCATCCTGGTCGAGATGCTGTCCTATGAAGGGTTCAAGGCCGATGTGGCCGACACGGCGCGCGAGGCGCTGACCCTGGCCCGCCGCGCGCCCTACGCCGCCGCCCTCATCGACCTTCAACTGCCCGACGCCGACGGGGTCAGCCTGATCCGGCAGCTGAAGGCCGATGAGGCGACGCGCGCCATGCCGGTGGTGGTCGTCTCCGGCGACGTGGCCCGGGGCCGGGTGCGCGGCCGCTCGCTGGAGGTGGCCGACTGGGTCGAAAAGCCGGTCGATCAGGACCGGCTGCGCCAGGCCGTCCGCGCCCTGTTCAGCGCCGACGACAAGCCGGTGGTTCTGCACGTCGACGACGACCGCGACATTCTGGAGGTGACGCGCCAGGCCCTGGATACGGTCGAGGTCGTGCCGGTCGAGAGCCTGGCCGCGGCGCGCGAGGCCCTGGCGCGGCGGCGACCGGACCTGGTGATTCTGGACCTGGGCCTGCCCGACGGCAACGGCCTGGACCTTTTGCCGCTGTTGACCGAGGAGGACGGCCGCACCATTCCCGTCATCATCTATTCGGCTCAGGACATGGACCGAGAGGCCGCCCCGGCCGTTCAGGCGGTCCTGATCAAGTCCCGCATGTCCCTGACCCAGCTGGCGCGGACCGTGCGCCGCCTGGCCCCCCGCGCCCGAGGTGTTGCATGACCGCTCTCCACATCCTGCACGTCGAGGATGACAAGGACATTCGCGACGTGACCGCCTTCGCCCTGACGCTGGACCCCCAGGTTACGGTGACCTCGGTGGCCTCGGGCGAGGCGGCCCTGGCCGCGCTGGACGGCGGGCTTCGTCCCGACGTCGTCCTGATGGATGTGATGATGCCCGTTCTGGACGGTCCCGCAGCCCTGGCGCGCATCCGCGAACGGGCGGGACATGAGACGACGCCGGTCATCTTCATGACCGCCCGGGCTCAGTCGAGCGAGATCAGCCGTTATCGCGCCCTGGGCGCCCTGGACGTCATCGTCAAACCCTTCGACCCGATGACCCTGGTGGAGGAGATTCGGACGATCCTGGCCCAGGCCGGGTGAGGGGGCCGTGACGGCGGACATGGCCGATCTGCGGACCCGGTTCCTGGACCGGTGCGTCGGCGATCTGGCGCGGATCGACCGTCACGTCGCGCGGGGCGCCTGGGACGCCGATGAATTGCGCCGCCTGGTCCACAGCCTCGCCGGCGCCGGCGCCGTCTTCGGCTTCCCAGCGATCAGCGAAGCGGCCGGCGACTGCGACGACGCCTTCGCCCAGGACCGCACGCCCGACCCCGCCCTGATCGAAACCTTGGCCCAGGCCATCCGCGACGCCCTGGCGCGGCGGCAGGGCTGAGCCGCCGCCGCGGCTGGGGTTCACCCCGCTCCGTTCAGGGCCTCGAACACGGCCTGATAGCCGTCAGCCTCGGCGAAGCGCAGCGGCTTGACCCGTTCGACCAGGATTTCGCCGCGCGGCGTTTCGCCCCGCTCGATCAGGTCCATCACCTCGGCCGTATAGTCGGCCAGGGGCATGGAGGCGGGGTTCTGGGCATGGCCGGGCATCAGGTCGGTGGCCACGCCGGGCGGCGCCAGCTCCAGCACTTCCACCGCCGTGTCGCGCAGCTGATGGCGCAGGGACTGGGTCCAGGAGTGGAGGGCCGCCTTGGTGGCGTTATAGGTCGGGGTGGCCGTCAGGGGGATGAAGGCCAGGCCGGAGGTGACGGTCATGACCGTGGCCTGGGGCTGGGCCGTCAGATGGGGCAGGAGGGCCGCCGTCAGCCGGATCGGTCCCAGGAGGTTGGTGGCGATGGTCGCCTCCACCGTCGCCAGGTCGAACGGTTCGCCCTTCAAATCCTCGGTCTTCATGATCCCGGCGTTCAATATGACCGCGTTCAGGGCGGGGTGGTCCTTGACCACCTGTTCGCCGAAGGCGGCGACGGCTGTGGGATCGGCGACGTCCAGCGTCGCCCAGGCCATGCCGGGATTGGCGGCGGCGGCGTCTTTCAGCACGTCCGCGCGGCGACCCGTGATGACGATCTGATTGCCGCGCGCATGCAGGGCCTCGGCCAGGGCGCGGCCGATGCCCGTGCCGCCGCCGGTGATCAGTATGGTGTTTCCGCTGATGTTCATGGGGCTCTCCTTCAGGGGATGCGTCAGTGCGGAAACTCAGTTATGACGGTCGCTCTCCACTGGAAAGTAGGCACCGAAACCCGCCATACTTACTAGCAGGAAAGAAATGGACATGACGGCCTATCCGCCCGCAAGAATTTCGCATCCTGAAACCGGCGAGGTCGCCGATCCGCGCGTCGAGGCCCTGGTCAATGAGGTGATCGGGCGTGTGGCGGACAAATGGACCATGCTGATCCTGGAGGTCCTGGCCGAACACGGCGAGACCCGGTTCACTCGCGTGGGCGAACTGGTGGGCGGCATCAGCCAGAAGATGCTGACCCAGACCCTGCGCCAGATGGAGCGCGACGGCCTGGTGGTGCGCACGGTCCATCCGGTCATCCCGCCCAAGGTCGAATACCGCCTGACCGACCTGGGCTTCACCCTGGCCGAGGCCTTCTGCGGCGTCTGGACCTGGGCCGAGGCCAATATCGACCGCATCGAAGCCGCGCGGGCGGCGTTCGACGCGAGGAAGTGAAGAGGGGCCGATCCGCCCGATGACGTCGCCGTCTGGGCCGGATCAGGCGGCGGCGTAATCGCGGAAGTCGGGCTGCACCGCTTTGACCCTGAGTTCGGCCAGCTCCTCCAGCCGCTTTTCATCGGCGGGCTCGACCTTCTGTCCGGCGACCTCCGCATAGGTCACCTTTGCGGACAGGATGCGATATTCCCGCTCGAGCGTTTCGTCGTCTTGCACTTTCGCCTCCTAGAGAGGGGCATGGGATCAGGTCTGACAATGGCCGATCCCAGCCCAATTTTCAATCGGCCGCTGCGGGTTTGCCGCGGGTGCGGCCGGGCGGCGCAGGGGCGTTCAGCCCGGCGAGCAGGGCCGCGATCCGAGCGATGTCGCGGACGACATCCACGTTCTGGAGCCCTGGACCGCTGCGATCAAACACGCCCGGCCGATTGCTTGTGGCCGTCACCACGCCCCAGACCTCGTTGTTGTGCCGGATCAGGATCGCCTACCAGCGCTGCGCTGACGAAGGCCAGAATGACACCGGCGATCAGGGCGACCAGACCGGGCGTGCCGGTCGGATCCAGTCGCGACAGGGCCACGATCAAGGCGCCCAGGGCGCCGAGGCCGATCAGCCAAGGCCGATACCGCTCAAGATGCAGCACCCGGTCAGAATATTTGGTCAGGACGTCGCGGGCGTCGCCGCGAAGCTGCGTTTCAAACTTGTCGAAATCGTCCATCCGCATCCTCCCCAGCCGCGCCTGCACGCCATGGATCACCCTAGCCGGAAACAGGATGGGAGACGACTTTAAAGGGGGCTGGGAACAGGTCTCGGTTGCGCTTCCGCCCCCTACCCCTGCACCTTCTCCGTCAGGAAATGCCGGCCGTGGCGGTCTTCGATTTCGACGATCCACAGGTCGGGGTCGTATTGGCGCTGGCGGGCGATATAGGCGTCCAGTTCGGCTTCGCTGTCGCTGGTTACGGGCTGGATCCACAGCCGCTCGCCGTCGGGGCCGAAGGCTTCGGCATAGAGGCGGGCCGTGCGGGTCGAGGTGTCATAGGCCTTGACGATCACGGCGCCAGCGCGGGGGTCGCCCTTGTTCACCACGACGGCGTGGGCGCCTTCGATCTCGGCGCGGCGGATCAGGGCGCCGACCCACAGGTCGCTGGACAGAAGCAATTCGCTAACCCTGTAAGGAAACCAGACTCAAAGGCCCGGCCGCTAGGCTCGGCCCATGATCTTACGGCCTTATCCCCGGCGAACCCAAGTCCCTATCGGCGCGGCCCTGATCGGCGCGGCCGTGGTCGGGGCGGTGGTGATTGCGGGCGATCCGGTCGCGGCCCAGGCCGCGTCTGGGGCCGCCTCGGGGGCGGCCGACCGCTTCTATGAGCGCAGCTTCGTCCTGGCCGCCAATGAGCGGTGCGGCCTGTTTCAGCCCCAGCTGACGGCGGCCCTGAACGCCTCGACCTGGCAGGCGCGGGGCGCGGCCCTGCGGGCCGGCGCCGATCCGCGTCAACTGTCCGAAACCGCCGCCCGCGCCCGCGCCCGGGCGGCCGCCGCCGCCTGCGATTCCGCCGACATGAAGACGGTCAGCGGTCGGGTGAAGACCGCCTTCGCCGGCTGGTCGCGCACGGCGCGAATGAACTTTCCCGGCGACCGGGCGGGCTGGAGCGCCGACCGCGCCGCCTACAGCCGGCCGACCTGGCGGCTGATGCAGGGAACCGCCGTCGGCGCCTCGCCGGTGCGGTTCGGCCTGGTCGGGGCGATGGATCGGGCGGATCAATTGACGGCGGTGGTCTCCTGGCAGGGGCGGTCGCGACCGACCGGGGTGCGGCTGGTCATGCGCGACACGACGGTGGCGCCCCGACCCTGGCTGGCGCGCGAACTGCCGCCTGCGGCCCAGCGCCGGGTCTTCTGGGCCTCGGGCGTGACGACGGCCGATCCCGGCCTGCTGGTCCAGGGACGCACGGCGGGTCAGGCCTGGCGCTTCCCCCTGGCGGCGGCCGACGCCCTGTCCGGCCTGGATCCGCGAGAGGTCTTTACGGTGGAGTTCGTCTTCCGCGACGGCAGCGTGGCGCGCACGGTCTTCGAGGCGGGCGACTTCGCCGCCGGCCGCGCCTTCCTGGCCATGGGCCAAACCTAGGATCTGGATCGTCTCACGCCTCGACGGCGGCGCCCGGCGTTTCGTCGGCTTCGATGGCGGGCGACAGGGTTGCGACCGGCAGGCGCACCATGGCCGCCACGCCCTCGCCCAGGGTGCTGTCGATCGTCAGCCGACCGCCGTGCAGTTCCGCCAGGGACCTTACCAGCGACAGGCCGAGCCCCGTCCCTTGCGCCTTCTGATCGGCACCGCCGGCCTGTTCGAACGGGCGGCCCAGCCTTTGCAGATCCTCGGGCGCGATCCCCACGCCGGTGTCGGACACCACCAGCTCCAGATAGGGGCCGATCCCGTCCAGCGTCAGGGTCACGGACCCGCCCGCCGGGGTGAATTTCACCGCATTGGACAACAGGTTCAGCGCCATCTGCTTCAGGGCGCGGGCGTCGGCCTCGACCTCCAGCGGATGGGGCGGCAGGACGGGGGCCAGATGCACCCCTTTTTCGTCGGCCTGGGGCCGGATCAGGGCCACGGCGGCCGAAACGGGATCGCGGGCGTCGAACCGGTCCAGGGCCAGTTCGTACCGCTCGGCCTCGATCTTGGACAGGTCCAGAACGTCGTTGATCAGGTCCAGCAGATGGCCGCCCGCCTGATGGATGGACTCGGCGTAGTCGGCGTATCGGTCGGGCAGGGGGCCGAACAGGCGCTGGCGCATAATGTCGGCGAAGCCGATCACGGCGTTCAGCGGGGTGCGCAGCTCATGGCTCATATTGGCCAGGAAACGGGTCTTGCCCGCGCTCTGGGCCTCGGCCTCGACCCGGGCGCTTTCCAGCCCCAGCTCGCGGGCGAACTGGGCCGTGCCGTCGAAGGCCTGGGCGATCAGGCGCGGCGCCCCCGCCACCGCCCCCGTCTCGCCGTCGTACCGGCGCAGGATCAGCACCACCCGGCGGTCCAGGGCGATCCGGGGGCTGAACATCACCTCGGCCGGCTGGCCCTGGGCGGCGCGTTGCAGGGCGCCGGCGACGCCGGGGCGGTCGGGGGCGTGGACGGCGGCGATCAGCCCCTGGTCCATCAGGGCCGGGACCGAGACGGACGGCGGGGGCGTGCCCCAGGCGGCCAGGGCGCGGCCGGTCGGCTCCAGCAGGAGGGTCAGGCCCGGCTGGGCGTTCAGCACGGCCTGGACCAGGGCGCCGTCCTGTTCGGCGCGAGTCAGACGGGCCATGCGGCGGTTGCTCGACAGACGGGCCGCCCCGGCCAGGGCCAGAACCGCCAACAGGCCCGACGCCGCCGCCAGGACCGGCGGCTGGGCGGTCGATCCGATCAGCAGGGTCGAGATCAGGCCCGAGATCAGCGGCAGGGCCAGGCCCGCCGTGCCCAGCCGGATCAGCCGGTCTTCGCCGATCCTGGGATCGTCAAGCACCAGCCCGGCCGCCAGGGGCAGCAGCAGAAGCCCCGGCGTCGCCCCGGTGGCCCCGCCGGTCAGGCCCGCCGCCGCCACGGTCGCCAGAAGCCAGCCGCCCATCAGGCTGAACCTCAGACCCGCCGTGTCGCGCACCATCAGGGCCACGCCCGCCACGCCCGGCGCGGCCGTCAGCAGCAGGGCCGCCAGGACCGTGGGCTCCAGCCGGGCGAAGCTCTGGGCCGCCAGGGCCGTCAGGGCGACCGCCGCCGCCCAG
The DNA here is from genome assembly GCF_009394735.1 of Brevundimonas sp. Bb-A. Classification (NCBI taxonomy): domain Bacteria; kingdom Pseudomonadati; phylum Pseudomonadota; class Alphaproteobacteria; order Caulobacterales; family Caulobacteraceae; genus Brevundimonas; species Brevundimonas sp. Bb-A. The sequence goes on from NZ_CP045456.1 coordinate 1,150,049, forward strand.
CCCGCATGCCACAGGGCGGCCGGCGCCGCCGACGGCTGAGCCGCCGACGCCGCTGCGGTCGGGACCGCCAGCCCGGGTTGTGGAGGGTGATTATGCAAGCGCCGTCGCCATCATGGGTCGTCCCCAGACTAAACGCCGCGCCGAGTCGGCGCGAGGCCCCTCCCGTGTCAGGCGATCTGCAACCGCGCGTTCACCATGAATTTCGGGGGACAAACCGGCCGGTTGTCGTTAACGGCCGGGCGGCCTATCTGGCGGCCATGACCGATCGCACGCCGCCCGCCGACAGCCTGGACCAGACCTTGGCCGACCTCGCCGAGGATTTCGACCTCCTGGGCGACTGGGAGCAGCGGATCGAATACGTCATCGAACTGGGCAAGGGGCTGGCGCCCCTGGACGCGGCCGATCAGGTGGAGGCCAACAAGGTGCCGGGCTGCGCCGCCCAGGTCTGGCTGGCGGTCCATCCGGCCGAGGGGCGGCTGTGGTTCGACGCCGACAGCGACAGCGCCCTGTCCAAGGGCAATATCGCCCTTCTGCTGAAACTCTATTCGGGCCGGACCCCGGCCGAGATCCTGGCCTTCGACGCCAAGGCCGCCCTGGACCGCCTGGGCCTGCCCTCGGCCCTGACCCGCCAGCGCGCCAACGGCCTGAACAGCATGGTCGGCCGCATCCGCGAGGCGGCCCTCGCGACGGCCTGACGCTTGCTAAGGTCATAGTGCGCCACGCTTTTAGAGTAATGTCGCTTAGTTGACACAAGCGCGGCTTAACGGCGTCATGGGCCGGCTTGCAATCAAGTCCGCCCGGCTGGTCGGTCACCCTCTTCCCCATCGGCCGTCGCGCGTCGGGCCAGGATTTCAGTTCCGAATGTTCGACATCTGGCGGTCCGGATATCTGAGGCGTCCCCTGACCGAGGTCATGGAACGGCCCCCTCGCCCCGACGAGATCGTCTGGCTGCCCGACCGCGGCCCCCACGCCTTTTACGCCGACCCCTTCGGCCTGGAACGCGACGGGGTTCTGACGGTCTTTGTCGAGGCCTTCGACTATCGGGTCCGGCGGGGCGATATCCACTATTGCCAATATGACGCCGACGACCGGCTGGTCGGGCAGGGGGTGGCCTTGGCCGAGCCCTGGCACCTGTCCTATCCGACCCTGATCGAGGACGGGGGCGAGCTCTATATGCTGCCCGAAGCCTATAAGAGCGGCGGCCTGATCCTTTATCGCTGCCGTCGTTTTCCCGATGACTGGGAGGCGGTGGCGCGGCTGGGCGCGTCGCCGGCCATTGATGCGACGGTGGTGCGCCACGACGGCCGATGGTGGATGTTCCACGCCCTGCCGGGACCGGACGACCGGGCCATGCGCGAACTGCATCTGGCCTGGGCCGAGCGGCTGACCGGGCCCTGGACGCCTCACGCCGGTCGCCCGGTGATGAGCGGCTTTCAGACCTCGCGGCCGGGCGGCTCGGCCTTCGTCCATGACGGCGCCCTGCATCTGCCGGTCCAGGACTGCGCCCCCGCCTATGGGGCGGCGGTCAACCTCTTGCGGATCGACGTCCTGACGCCCCAGAACTTCGCCGCCACGGTGGTGCGGCGGTTCGAACCGGGCGATCTGGCGGCGGGCTTTTCCGACGGGCTGCACACCCTGTCGGGCGCGGGCGGCGTCAGTTTCCTCGACCTCAAGTCGGTGCGCCGCGACCGCGCCGAGCCCTGGCTGAAGACGCAGTACAAGCTGCGCCGCGCCCTGGGGCTGAACGGTTCGCGCCGGACCGGCGTGGACGTCTATCCGGCCCTCTTTTCTCCGCCCTCCGCGTCTCAGAGTTGACCATGCGTGTCGCCGTCGTCCTGCCGCGCGGTTGCGGCTTCCGCCCCGACCGGGCCAATTCGATGGAGACGGTGGTGCGGACCCTGGCGGCCCACGCCCGGTCCCAGTCGGCCGTGACCCTGATCTGCGACGCGGACCAGGCGACCGCCCCCGATCCCCGGCTTCTGACGGTGCCTCCCGGCCTGGGCGGGCGGGCGCGAAACCGGCGGATCAAGGCCCTGTTGGAGACCCTCCAGCCGGATGTGGTCGAATATCACCAGCAGCTGAAGTCGGCCTCGGACCTGGCCGCCGAGGGGCCGCCGGCGACCTACGTCCTTTACCGCCACACCCGGATCAAGCCGCCCCGCCATCCGCTGGACGCCTGGCGCTACGGACGTCGGCTGGCGCGGTTCGACCGGCTGGTCTTCGTCAGCGAGGCGGCGGGGCAGGAGTTCGCGGCCGACTATCCGGCCCTGGCCGACCGGGTCAGCGTGGTGTGCAACCCCATTGCGGTCGAGGCCTGGCGCGCCGATCCCGCCGACAAGGAGAAGCTGATCCTGTTCTGCGGCCGGGCCATGGCGGACAAGGGGCTGGACCTGTTCTGCATCGCCCTGGCCCGGACCCTTGACGCCCATCCCGACTGGCGCGGGGCCCTGGTTCTGGGCGACTGGGAGCGGCACCAGGCCTGGGCCGATCCCTATCTGGGCCTGCTGGACCGGTTCGGCGACCGGGTCGAAATCCTGAAGTCGGCCCCGCTGGAGGCGGTGCGGGCGGTCACGCGGCGGGCGGCGATCGCGGCGACCCCGTCGCGGGTGCGCGAGGCCCTGGGCCTGACCGCTCTGGAGGCCCACGCCGCAGGCTGCGCCCTGGTCTCCTCCGGTCGCGGGGGTCTGCGCGAAGCCAGTGGCGACCACGCCCTCTATGTCGAGGTAGACGGACCCGACCCCCTCGCCGCCGCCCTGGAGCGGCTGATCACGGACCCGGAGACACGGCTGGCCCTGGCCCGGTCCGGCCAAACCTTCGTGGCCGAGGTCCACGTCCCCGAGGCGCGGGCGGCCCAGCTGGATCGGCTGCGCGAAGCCTGGACCGAACAGGCGCGCCGACGGCGGGCGGAGGCGCCGCCGCGCCCGCGCTTCAGCCTGCCGCGTCTGGGCCTGCCGCCGCTCGGCCGGGCTTGAGGGGAGGGGCCGCTCAGCCCTTTCGGATCAGACTGTCATAGACGTGGGTGACCGCCTCGAAGGTCACGCGGGGCGGCCGATCGCCCAGGGGCGCCGGTTCGAACGCCTGGTCGATCAGGCCCGCCCCCAGCGGATCCTCGACCTTGTCGGTGTTCCATCCCAGCAGCAGCCGCCCGCCGGGCCGCAGCACCGCCGCCAGGGCCGCCAGGGCCTGACGCTGCTGTTCGGGATGATCCACGCCGTAGCCCAGCACCCCGTTGCACACCACCGTATCGAAGGTCAGGTCGGCGAACAGGGCGTCGGCCTGACAGACGTCTCCGGTCCGGTGGCGGCCCGCCCGGCCCCAGCGAGCGGCGCCGGGGTCGATGTCGGTGGTCCAGACCTCGCCCCCGCCCGCCTCCAGGGCGGCGTAGTCGTCCAGCGTATATTCCCGGCACCCGACCCACAGGATGCGCCCGCCCAGGGCCGACAGGGCGGGCACATAGCTTTCGGCCATCACCCGCCGGTCGGGCAGGGTCCGGATCCGCCGCGCCTTGGCTGAGCGCCTTGCGCCGCCCTGGACGTCGCCTTTGGCGCCCAGCCATGCTCTGATCCGCCGCCCAAGGCCCATCTCGGTCTCCCCATCCCTGTCCGGTGTTATCGGACCGCCGCTCGCGCGCCAACCGTTCGATGCGGCAAGGCGCAGGTCAAAGGGCGATCCGCAGCGAAGCCCGCACGCTGCGCGGCGCGCCGGGAAAGATCCACAGGGCGCTGTAGGAGCTGGCGGCGTAGCGTTCGTCGAACAGATTATCGACCTCGACCCGCGCCGTGACCTGGGGCGTCAGGCCATAGTCCACCGCCGCCTTGGCCTTCCAATAGGCCGGCAGTTCGGGCGCGCCGAGCGCAAGGCCGCCGGCCCGGTCGCCGACATAGGCGGCGCCCGCCGTCATCGACCAGTCCGTGCCGTGCGGGGTGGGGAAACGGCCGACCACGAACAGGGAGCCCGAATGTTCGGGCACGTTCAGCACCCGGTCGGTGGGGAAGGCGTCGTCGTCGGCCTTGGCGTCGGTCCAGCCGTAGTTGGCCACCACCTGCCACGCCTCGCCCAGCCGGACCGACCCGTCCAGCTCGATTCCCCGCGAGGTCAGCTTGCCGACCGGCGCCAGATAGTTGGGGTCGACGGGATCGGTGGTCAGTATGTTCGCCTTTTCGATATCGAACAGGGTGGCCGCCAGGTCGATCCCCTGCCAGGCGCCGGACAGGCCGATCTCATAGCCCTTGCCCTCTTCCGGGGCGAAGCCGGACCCGGTCCGCCCCGTGCCCGAGTTCAGCACGAAGGACCGGCCATAGCTGGCGTGGGCGGTCAGGCCGTCGGTCAGGCGATAACGGGCGGCGAACCGGTAATCGAGCGGGCTGTCCTTGGTCTCGCCCACGGCGCCGGTGCGGTTGTTGCGGATGGTCTGGCTGTAGTCGTCCCAGCGAAGGCCCGCGACCAGGCTGAGGCGGTCGTTCACCTCCCACAGGTCCTGGGCGTACAGGGTGACGACGTCCCGCGTCTCCAGATTGTCGGTGAAGGGCAGGGGCGTCGGCGGGACGACCGCCCCATAGACGGGGTTGAAGACCGAGATCGGATAGGGACTGGCCGCCGTCGGATTGATGCGCAGCCACTTCTCGCCATAGGTCAGCCGATAGGCTTTCACGCCGAGGCCCAGGGTGTGGACGCCCAGGCCGGTCTGGACCTCCCCGTTCAGCTCCAGCCGCGCCGACAGGTCCTCGACCGAGAAGTCCCGGCCCCGGCGCTGGCGCCACAGCGCATCGCCGACCAGGCGGGACTGGTCGCTGGACAGGCCCTTCAGCGAGCCGCCCCGCCAGGCGACCCCTCCGTTCAGGCTCCAGCCGTCGTTGAGGCGGTATTCGCCGGTGATCTGGTGCCGCGCGTTGCGGAACCGGGTCCGGCCGTCGCCGGGCTCGCCGTAGTAGTTGGATTCCGGCAGGGCCAGGGCGTCGCCGTTGATCGCGGGCATGCCCCGGTCGAACAGGGTCGAAAAGACGGTGAGCTCGCCCACATAGGTCAGGCGCAGATCCTCATTGGGCCGCCAGGTCAGGGAGGGGGCGACCGCCGTCCGGTCCAGGCCGACATGGTCGCGCCAACCGTTGCTGGTCTCGCCGGCCAGGACCAGCCGCCCAGCCAGGGTCTCGGAGATCGGGCCGGTCACGTCCAACTCCCCCCGCCTCAGGCCGAAGGAGCCGACCGTGCCGGTGAAGACGGCGTCGGGTGTGAAACGCGGGGTCTTGGAGACGATGTTGATCCGGCCGGCCGGGTCGATGTCGCCGAACAGGGCGCCGGCCGGCCCCTTCAGCACCTCGATCCGCTCGGCCGTGGCCGGGTCGCGCGGCGGCGCCATGCCCCGGTTCGCCAGGAAGCCGTCCACATAATATTCCGCCCCGCCGTCGGGCGTGCCCAGGAAGCCGCGGATGGCGAAATTGTCCATCACCCCGCCGCGATTGTTCTGCTGGCTGATCCCGCTGACCAGCTCCAGGGCGTCGGACAGGCGGGTGGCGCCCACGGCGCGCAGCAGGTCGCTTTCGATGGAACGGCTGGACGGCGACATCCGCTCCGTGATCGCCCCGACGCCCAGCGTATGGTCGTGCGGCGAACCCCGGCGGCCCAGGACCACGATCTCGCCCAGGGCGTGGGGCTCGGCCTGAGCCGCATCAACGGGGACCAGGACTGGGGTCGCGGCGGTTGCGGCGGCAATAAGACACAGGCCGGCGCAGCTCGAAAGGAGGGGCAAGGACGAACTCCGTTGAAACGTTATACTGTAGCGGCTATCCGTTCGCGCCTCATGCTGTCAACCGCCGCCCTTCCCGTTTCCGCCCTCGCCGTTCCGGCCGTCCGCCCGGCCGCGCGCATTCGTTCGATCGACGCCCTGCGCGGTCTGGTCATCCTGCTGATGCTGGTCGATCACACGCGCGAGTTCTTCTATTTCCACGCCCAGGTCCCGGACCCGATGAATGTCCAGGCGACCGATCCGGCCCTGTTCTTCACCCGTCTGTCGGCCCATCTGTGCGCCCCGATCTTCGTCGCTTTGACGGGCCTGGGCGCCTGGCTCTACGGAAACAAGACGGCCGAGGTCAGCGGAGGGTCCGCCGCCGGGGCGGCCTCGGCCTTTCTGCTGAAGCGGGGCCTGTTCCTGGTGGTGCTGGAGCTGACCCTGGTCAACTTCGCCTGGGGCTTCTCCCTGACGCCGCCGATCCTCTATCTCCAGGTGATCTGGGTCATCGGGCTGTCGATGATCGCCCTGGCGGGCCTGGCTCATCTACCGCGCCCCTGGCTGATCGCCGTCGGCCTGGTCCTGGCCCTGGGCCACAATCTCTTGGACCCGATCGCCTTCGCCGAAGGTCCGGCCCATGTGCTGTGGGCCGTGCTGCACGACCGCAGCCTGATGGACCTGCCCTGGGGCGGACAGGTTCGCACCTCCTATCCCCTGCTGCCGTGGATCGGGGTGGCGGCCCTGGGCTATGCGATCGGGCCGTGGTTCGTCGGGCCCCAGGGGGCGCGGCTGCGGCGTCTGGTCGTCACCGGCCTGGGCGCCCTGGCCCTGTTCGCCCTGCTCAGGTCTATCAATCTGTACGGCGACCCGACGCCCTGGAGCGTGCAGGACACGCCGCTGCGGACGGCGATGAGCGTGCTGAACGTCACCAAATATCCGCCCTCGGCCGACTTTCTGCTGCTGACCCTGGGCTTGGGGGCCCTGATCCTGGCGGGACTGGAGCGGGCCTCGGACCGTCTGATCGGTCTGTTGGCGGTCTTCGGGGGGGCGCCGCTGTTCTTCTATCTGATCCACCTCTACGGCCTGCATCTGCTGAATCTGGCGGCCCTGGCCATGTTCGGTCCCAATCAAGGCCAAGGCTTCAGCGTGCAGGGCGTCGCCGCCCTGTGGGCCCTGGCCGCCGTGGTCGCCGTCCCCTGCTGGTTCGCCTGCCGCTGGTTCGCCCGGATCAAGCGCGCCAGCGACCGGCCCTGGATGAAATACCTCTGACCTCAGCCGATGCCGTAGTGATCGGCCAGGGCGGCCAGCGCCTGTTTCAGCACCGTCTTGCCCTGGCGGCGGCGCAGGCCCAGACCGGTCTCGGCCAGTTTCAGACTGTCGCCGTGGACGCAGATCCGCGTCAGCATCGGCCTTAGGCGCGGGCCGACGGCGGACAGGGCCGCCTCCACCCGTCGTCCGGCCGACAGGGCGCGGTCGCCGGGTTCGACCTGCATCGTTCCGCCCGACCCGGCGCGGGGCAGGGCGTCCCAGCCCATGGTCAGGGCCGGGCCGGCGCCGGCCTGTTCGACCTCCCGCCTCAGCCGTTCGCCGGCGGCGACCTCGGCGGGGCTCAGCCAGGGTCGGCCCGCCGCATCCTTGCGCCGCGCCAGCCAGGCGATCGGGCTTTCGCCCAGATTGGCGGCGTGGCGGACCATTCGCCCGTCCGCCCCGATCAACTCCCGCTCGCCCGCGATGAAGCCGGGGCGGCCGGGCGGCGGGGTTTCGGCCTTGCCGGGGGCCGCCTCGCTCCCGGCGCGCACGGTCCATCCGCCCTGCGGCCGCCGCCTCAGTCCCGGCCGTTCGATCAGGGCGCGGAACTCCGGCTCGCTCAGGGTCAGGCTGATCCGTCCCCGCCGGTCCGGCCCCAGACGCAGCGCATAGACCCCCTGTTCGGCGCCCAGCCAGGCGCCGGGCCGGGCTAGCAGACAGCGCGCCCGCTCCACCGTCCGGCTCATTGCACGGCCTCCCAGCGGGGCGCGCTGTAGACCGTGGTCAGACAGGCCTCCAACTGCGACAGCAGTTCGTCCACAGCCCGGCGGTCGCGCTCGTCCTCCACCCAGCGGCAGGCCGCCCCCACCGTGCTGCGGTTGACCCCGAAGACGTGGCCGACCCGCTCCAGCGTCCAGCCGAAGGCGATGTGGGCCAGATACATGGCCAGCCAGCGCGACCGGGCGTTGAGCGGATCGATCCGCCGTCCCGCCGTCATCCGGTCCGGGCTGGCCCCGGTCCGCGCCGCCACCAGATGCAGGGCCAGCCCCGCCTTGCACCGGTCCGCCTCCCGAACCGGCGCCCTGTATGCCTCAACCATGCCTCACTCCCGTTCACGAACCTCGACGCCCCATCCTAGGCGGGCGCGGCGTCATGATAGGAATATCGTCCTACTCCGCGTCAGAATCGGACGTGGCGCCGGATTGGACTTGAGGTTGCGTCAGGGCGGATCCGCGTTCCGACCGGCTCTGCGCGGGGAGCCGCAGGCTGAGTCCGGTCCGCATCATGGTTAATTATTTTCGAATCATTGACTCGGGACTCTCGACGCCGATTCGCAAATCAGCTTAGGAACGACTCATAGCTCGCCGTTAACCCTTCTTAAGGTTTTCGGGTCTTAACCTGCGAACAAGGTTACCCGGTCGTGCGCCAGGGTGATTACCGCAAAGCTTTTGCCTGGAGGGGCACGAATGCGCGTCCTGTTGATTGAAGACGATCACGCCACCGCCCAGAGCATCGAGCTGATGCTGAAGTCGGAAGGCTTCAATGTCTATACGACCGACCTGGGCGAAGAAGGCATCGATCTGGGCAAGATCTATGACTACGACCTCATTCTGCTTGACCTGAACCTGCCGGACATGAGCGGCCTTGAGGTGCTGCGTCAGCTGCGCGTCGGCAAGATCAACACCCCGGTCATGATCCTGTCGGGCACGCATGAGATCGAAACCAAGGTCAAGACCTTCGGCGGCGGCGCCGACGACTATCTGACCAAGCCCTTCCACAAGGACGAGCTGATCGCGCGCACCCACGCCGTGGTCCGTCGCTCCAAGGGCCACGCCCAGGCCATCATCCACACCGGCGAGATCGCCGTGAACCTGGACGCCAAGACGGTGGAGGTGAACGGTCACCGCGTCCACCTGACCGGCAAGGAATATCAGATGCTGGAGCTGCTCTCGCTCCGCAAGGGCACGACCCTGACCAAGGAAATGTTCCTGAACCACCTGTACGGCGGCATGGACGAGCCCGAGCTGAAGATCATCGACGTCTTCATCTGCAAGCTGCGCAAGAAGCTGGCCACCGCCGCCGACGGCAAACACTATATCGAAACCGTCTGGGGCCGCGGCTACGTCCTGCGCGACCCGGCCGAGGCCGGAAACAGCGTCGCCGCCTGAACGGCCGCTCCGTGCTGATCCTGAAAACGCCCGCCGGTCCCTCCGGCGGGCGTTTTCTATTTGCGCCTACTGCCGCTTCGCCGGCATGTCGCGGCCGCCCTGGTGCAGGACCAGGCCGTCGACCCGGCCTTCGGCGTCGCGGGTGAAGGTGATCTGGGCGTCCACCTCGGTCAGGAAGAAGGCGTCGTCCCCTTGCGCCTTCAGCTCGAAGGCGGGCTGGCCGGTGGCCTGGACCTTCAGCCCGCCCTCTGCGGCGGTGATCGTCAGGGCGAAGGTCGGCGACAGGGAATAGACCCCGACATAGGCGGCCAGGGCCTCGGCCGGCAGGGTCACGACGCGGCGTTCCGAGGCCAGGGTCACGGTCCCGCCGCGCGCCAGGGTCATCAGGTCCGGCCCCAGCTTGTCGGGCGCCTGGCCGTTCAGATTGGCCAGGACGATGACGGCGATCCGGTCGTCCGGCGCATAGGCCATATAGGTGTTGAACCCCTCGATCGCCCCATTGTGCCAGACCAGCTTCCGGTCCGGCGTCGCGGCCAAACCCAGGGCGTAGCCGTTCCTGACCGGGGTGGTCAGGGCGGCCAGGGACTGGGGCTTCAGGACCCGGCCCCCGAACAGGGCCTGTTCCCATTTCAAGAGGTCGTGGGTGGTCGAGTACAGGGCGCCCGCGCCCAGGGGGATGCTCATGTCCACATAGTCGGCGTTGACCACGCCGGACGCCTCCTTCGTATAGCCCGAGGCGCGTCGAGGCAGGATGCGGTCGTGCCGGTCATAGCCGCTGTCGGCCATGCCGAGCGGGGTGAACAGCGCCTGTTGAATGAAGTCGGCGTAGGTCTGACCGCTGGCCGCTTCGATCACCGCGCTCAGCAGGATATAGCCCGAGTTGGAATAGGCGAAGCCTTCGCCCGGCGCGAAGTCCAGGGGCCGCCCGCTGAACCGGGCGATCAGCTGGGCCGTCGTGGCCGGCCGGGTCTTCAGCGCCTCATAGTCGGCAAAGGTGGTGAAGTTGGGCAGGCCGGCGGTGTGGCTCAAAAGCCGGCGCGGGGTGACGGCGTCCCAGGCGGCCGGGGCGTCGGGCAGCCAGGTCTTGATCGGGGCGTCCAGATCGACCTTGCCCTGTTCGCTCAACAGCAGGACGGCGACGGCCGTGAACTGTTTGCTCAGCGAGCCCAGGCGGAATTTGACGTCGCCGTCATTGGGGACGCCCCATTCCCGGTTCGCCAGACCATAGCCCCGGTCCAGCAGGATCTCCCCGTCGCGCGCGACCAGGACGGCGCCGGAAAAGGCGTCGGCCTCGCTGGAGGCCCGGACGATCTGGTCCATTCGGGCCACGTCCGGCGCCCGATCCTGGGCTGCGAGGGGGCCCGCCGCCAGGACGGGGGCCAGAGCCAGGGCCAGGACGGAGGCCGCGAGACGGCCGCGACGAAGGCGAAGGAAAAGGGGCACGGGCGTCTCCTGAAAAGGGCTTTAAGCCTTTAGAGGCTGCGAACCGGGCGTTCGGATGCAGCTGGGCGATCTGGTGGTGAGGAGGACCGATGTCGCTTCTAGTTGTGTTCCTGGCGTGGAGGACATGGGCGCCCTTGACCGTGTTAGGCGGCTAAGTCGCCGACAAGCGATCCGGCCGGAATCCGCCAAGCCCGGCTGATCTTTCGGATTTGATCGAGGTTGATCTCCCGCTTGCCGTTCAGCAGCTCGGAGGCGCGCGCCTTGGAGCCGAGGATCTCGGTCAGATCTGACTGCGTATAGTTGTTCGCCTGCATGACGAACTTCAGCACATCGACCGGCTCGGCCCGTGGGATTGGATAGTGCCGGCGCTCATAGTCCTCGATCAGCAGGACCAGGGCGTCGTAATGGGCGGCCGCCTCGGAGCCTTCAGCAGGTTCGTTCTCGAAATAGGGCCGCACCGCCTTCAGCGCCGCTTGGTATTCGGCCTCGTCAGCCAGGGTGCGGATCGTGCTTATGTCCATCGTCATCGTCGCTCTCTCCAATCCTATAGTTTCGCCACATCGATCTTGTCGTATTCAGCGTGAGTCCCGACGAAGAGGATGAAAATCCTCTTGGCCCGAAACCCCACCAGACCGACGATCCGGTATTTGTTGCCGCCCACGTCGAAGACGATCTTGCCGTCCACCACATAGTCGGCGCTGCTGAAGGTGGCCTTCAGCTCTGCGAAGTTGCTCCAGTCGGCGTCCGAGGCGGCAGTGTGCCACTCGATCATCGCCGCCTTCGCCGTATCCTGGGGCTTGCCCTTCGGCTGGGCCTCCCAGAACTTCACCAGGGCTGATTTCGCGATCACGTTCATGGGTTCGTATCGCATGTTTCCAATCTGGAAACAAGGAGAAGTTTCCAATATGGGAACTCAAGGGTTGGCCGACACCTGTCGATCAGCCCCGTTCTTCGTCCGGCGCGAAGGTCACCGTCGCCTCCAGCCCGCCCTCCGGCGCATTGGCCAGGGTCAGGCGGCCGCCGGCGATCTCGGCCATGCGGCGGGCGATGGTCAGGCCCAGGCCCGAGCCGCCGCTGTCGCGCGACCGCGAGGGATCCAGCCGGTAGAAGGGCTCGAACAGGGCCTCCAGCCGGTCCTCGGGCACGCCCGGCCCGTGGTCGCGGACGATCAGACGCACCGTCTCGCCCTCGACCTCGGCCCGGACCGCCGCATCGCCGCCGTGGCGCACGGCGTTGTCGATCAGATTGGTCAGGCACCGCCTCAGAGCCAGGGGCCGGGTCGGCCGCACCGCCCCGCAGCCCTTAACGAAGACGACCGGCTGTCCCGCCTCGGCCGCATCCTCGCACAGGGCCGACAGCAGGGCGTCCAGATCGACCGGGACGACCGGCTCGATCCGGGTCTCCAGCCGCGCCAGGTCCAGCCCCTCGCGGACCAGATGCTGCATGGCCGCCAGATCCGCGATCAGCTGGGCGCGCAGGGTCTCGTCCGCCACCTTTTCGACCCGCAGCCTCAGCCGGGTCAGGGGCGTCTGAAGATCGTGGGCCACGGCGGCCAGGACGCGGGCCCGCTCGGCGATCAGGGCCTGAAGCCGGGTCTGCATGGCGTTCAACGCCAGGGCCGCCTGGCGCACCTCGCGCGTCCCCTCCACCGCCAGGGGCGGGCCGTCCAGGTCGCGGCCCAGGGCCTCGGCCCCGGCCGACAGCCGCGCCAGGGGCGCCGCCGCCCGGCGTGACGCCAGCCAGGCCGTCGCCGCCACCGTCGCCAGACCCACGGCCAGCAGCAGGGCGCTGTCCCGCCCCAGATTCCACGGGCGCGGGGCGGGCGGCAGGCTGACCGCCACCGGGGCCACGGCCGTCCCGTCCTGGGGGTCCAGGGTCAGGATGCGACAGCGCAGGGCCGCGTCCGCCTGGGCGCCGCAGGCGGCCTTGGCCGCCTCATAGGCCCGCACCTTGACCCCGGTCACGCCGCGCCGGGCCAGGGCCTGGGCCACCGCCTGGGTCAGGGCGGGGTCGGGCGGCCCGCGCCGCTGTCCCTCGGCCGGCGTCAGGGCCACGGCCACGGCGGCGGCCGGATCGTCGTCGGCCTGGGCCAGGTCGCCGATCCGCTCGGCCGTGGTGAAGTCATGGGCCTGTTTCAGCCAGTGATGGCGGCCCAGCTGAAGCGCCAGAAAGGTCACCGCCGCCGCCGCCAAGGCCCCGACCAGGACCAGGGCGAACAGCCGGACCGTCGATCCGTCGACGGCGCCGCCCAGGCCTCGCCGCATCCAAAGGTTCAGGCGCGCCACGTCACCGGCCCCGACAACATATAGCCCAGGCTGCGCACCGTGCGGATCAGGACCGGGTTCTTGGCGTCGTCGCCCAGCTTCTGGCGCAGGCGGCTGACCCTCAGATCGACCGCCCGGTCGTCGGCGTCGGCGACGGTGGACAGGGCGCGGATGCGCTCGCGCGACAGGGGCCGCCCGCCGTTTCGGACCAAGGCGTGAAGCAGGTCGAAATCGGCCCCAGACAAGGGCGCCACCCGCCCGTCCGGCGCCGTCAGGGCGCGGGCGGCCACGTCCAGGGACCAGCCGGCGAACTGGGCGCAGCGCCCCTGGACCGGCTCGGACTCCGCGCGCGCGCGGCGCAGGACGGTGCGGATGCGCGCCACCAGTTCGCGCGGCTCGAACGGCTTGGCCATATAGTCGTCGGCCCCCATCTCCAGCCCCACGATCCGGTCGATCGGATCGCCCCGCGCCGTCAGCATGATGACCGGGGTCCGCGACGTCGCCCGGATGGCGCGGCACAGGCTTAGGCCGTCCTCGTCCGGCAGATTGAGGTCCAGCACCACCAGATCGACCGGCCCGGCCTCCAGCGCCGCCTTGGCCGCCCGGCCGTCGGCCGCCTTTAAGGTGCGAAAGCCGTGCTGCTCCAGATGATCGGCCAGAAGGGTGCGGATATCGCGGTCGTCGTCGACGACCAGAAGCACGGGCGGGGCGGCGGTCATGGGGCGGGTTCAGCGTGGCGGGTCGGTCGTCTCTGTCCGCCCGGCTGATGGCGAAAAGGCGGCCGACACAGTCGGACACAAATCTCCGCCCCGCCGACACGGGCCGACACCGAACCGCCCATCGCCCGCCGGAGCCGGCGTCGAGAAACGGGTCGTCCGAAACGAACGGACGTTCTCAACACAGAGAGACTTCAGATGAAATCCTTCCGCACCTCCGCCGTCCTGGGCGCCCTGGCCGTCGTCGCCCTGAGCAGCGGCGCCGCCTTCGCCGGAACCGTCCCCGCCTCGGCCCCCGCCTCTGCCTCTGGCCGCGCCCCGGCCGCGACCGCCTCGACCGCCCATTCGACGACCTCGGCCGCCCGTCCGCAGCGTCCGGCCCGCCACAGCCGTCATCAGCGCGCCGAGACCCCGGCTCAAACGGCCAAGAAGAAGTCCTGAGACCCTGATCCGACTTCGGGCGGTCTCCCGGCCGACCGCCCGAAGCCGGCCTTTTTTTGAGGCGATCCGACTTTAAGCGAACCCTTGGGCCAAGGCCGCCGCCATCGGCCCCGGTCGTGCCGCGCCGTCGAAGGGCAGGGGCCGGTCGCGCCCGTCGTCCTTGTCGCCCTGACGATACCAGCTGTCGGTGTCGCGCAGACCCCAGACGGTGAAGGCGAACCTCTGGGCCGCCGGCAGGGCTGTAAAGGCCTCCGCCAACTCCCGCACCCGCGCCGTCTGCAAGGTCGTGCGCTGACCCGCGCCGCGCAGGTCCAGCCGGTTCTCGGTCCGCAAGGTGCAGTCCAGCTCCGACACATGGATCGGCAGGCCGAACTGGGCCGCCTCGCGCATGAAGGTGCTGATCGCCCCCTCGGGGATGTCGATCCAAAGATGCGATTGCAGGCCCAGCCCCTGAAGCGGACACCCCGCCTTCAACAGCCGCTCGACCAGTTTCAGGAACTGGACGCCCTTGGCCGGCACGCTTTCCTGATTGTATTCGTTGAGGAACAGGACGGCGTCCGGATCGGCCGCCCGCGCCTGTTCGAAGGCGCGCAGAATATAGCCGTCGTGGCCGTAACGGGCGCTCCAGTGGCAGTCGCGCGGGCCCGAGCCGTCGTCCAGAATCGGCTCATTGACCACGTCCCAGCTGCGGACCTTGCCGCGATACCGGCCGGCCACGGCGGCGACATAGCCGTCGAAGGCCCGGTCGAAGGCCGCGCCGGACAGGCCCGCAAAGGCCTCGGCCCCTTGCGAATACCAGATCAGGGTGTGGCCGTGCAGGGCCATGCCGTTGCGGGCAGCGAAGGCGGCGATCCGGTCCGACCGGTCGAACCGGGGCCGGTCCAGCCCGTCGGCCAGGACATATTCCATCTTCATCTCCCACTCGGGCGTGAGTTGAGAGACCTGGGCGCGGGCCAGGGCGACCCAGTCGGGGTCGTCGATCTGCATCGCCTTGATCGCCGTGCCGAACGGGGCGGGGGCGACGGACTTCAGCGCGGGAAGGTTCGGCGGCGTCGGTTCGGCCGAGGTGCGGTCGCAGGCGGCCAGGGCCAGCGACGAGGCGATCACGGCGCGGCGAGAGAGACCAAACCCTCTCCCGCTTGCGGGAGAGGTGGCCCGGCGTTCGCGAAGCGAACCAGGATCGGAGAGGGAAGTGCTGCTCAACAGAAGACTTCCCCCATCGTCAGCCGTCTCGCTCCGCTCGACGAGCTGACACTTCCCCCGCAAGCGGGGGAAGGTCTGAGAGTCCTCAGACCGCACGCTTCCGCAGGCCCAGCTCGTCGAAGGCGGCGGTTTCGCGCTTGGCGATGGCGATCAGCTTGTTCAGCCGGGTGGTTTCGGCGACGTGTTCGAACTTCTTCAGCTCTTCGAAGGCGCCCGTCAGGGCGTCGCGGGCCCCGGCCTCTTCGGCGTCGATGACGCTCAGATCGCTTTCGGCGGCGGCGCGGCGGGCCTTCCAGCCGTTCAGATAGGCGGCCAGCATCATATTGGCGTCGGCGTCCAGGCGCGCGCGCTCGCGCTCCACCTCGACCTCGGCGTCCAGAACCGCCAGCCGCATCTCGGCCGTGGCCCGGCGCGCGCTGACCTCGGCCAGGCGCTTCTGGAGGGTTTCGACCTCATAGTTGGAGATGCGGATCAGGGATTGGGCCCAAGCGGTCATTTCGTCACTCTCTGATCATGCCTTGGTTCAGAATAGTCTCCAGCCGGGTAAAGGAATCGGAAAGACGGGTGACGTCGTCCTTGTCCTGGCTCAGAAACTCTTCCAGCGCGGGGTTCAGGGCGATGGCCCGGTCCACGATCGGGTCTGCGCCGGTGCGATAGGCGCCGATCTTGATCAGCTCCTCCATATTGCCATAGGCCGACAGACACTGGCGGGCGCGCTTGTTCAGCTCGCGCTCGGGCGGGGTCTGGCAGGCGGGCATGGTCCGGCTGACCGACTTCAGCACGTCGATGGCGGGGAAACGTCCACGCTCGGCGATCTTGCGGTCCATCACGATATGGCCGTCCAGAATGCCTCGAACCGCGTCGGCTATGGGCTCGTCATGGTCGCCCCCGTCCACCAGGACGGTGAACAGGGCGGTGATGGGGGCTGCGGTCGTGCCGTCGGGCCGCACCGGTCCCGGTCCGGCGCGTTCCAGCAGCTTGGGCAGTTCGGTGAAGACGGTGGGGGTGTATCCCTTGGTCGTCGGCGGCTCGCCCGCCGCCAGGCCGATCTCGCGCTGGGCCATGGCGAAACGGGTGACGCTGTCCATCAGGCACAGGACCTCCAGATCCTGGTCGCGCAGATATTCGGCGATGGCCATGGTCATATAGGCCGACTGGCGGCGTTTCAGGGCCGGCTCGTCACTGGTGGCGACCACGACGACGGCGCGTCTCAGCCCCTCTTCGCCCAGGGTCTCTTCAACGAACTCGCGCACTTCGCGGCCCCGTTCGCCGATCAGGCCGACCACGACCGCGTCGCAGCTGGCCTGTTTGGCCAGCATGGACAAAAGCACCGACTTGCCCACGCCGGAACCCGCGAAGATGCCCAGCCGCTGGCCCCGGCAGGTGGTGGTGAAGACGTCCATGGCCCGCACCCCCAGGTCCAGCCGCTCGCCCACCCGGCCGCGCGAATGGGCCGGGGGCGGGGGCGTGCGCAGGGGATAGGGCGCCGGTCCCTGGGGCAGGGGGCCCAGGCCGTCGATCGGATTGCCGAAGGCGTCGATGATCCGCCCCAGCCAGGCGGTGGTCGGGCGCACGCTGGCCGCCTGATCGACGATGCGGATCTCGGCGCCGGGCGCCACCCCCTCGACCGGGCCGAACGGCATCAACAGGGCCTTGGCGTCGCGGAACCCCACCACCTCGGCCGGCAAGGGCTCCAGCCCGCGCCGCCCGATCTCGGCCCGCGCCCCGACCGCCAGCCGCGACAGACCCCCTCGCGCCTCGATCAGCAGGCCCGAGACGCCCGCGACCTTGCCGGTGACGACCAGCGGGTCGATCGCTTCGACGGCGGCGACGAGATTATGCAAGACGAACCCCAGAAACAGGCGTTAACCGTTTGCGCCATCATGGTTAACGGGGGGTGAAGGGGGCGTTTCGGGCGGTGGTCGAGGCGCAACCTCTCCGCTAGAACAAGGGTATGACCGCTGCCATACCGCCTCAAAATCGCTCAAAGCCCGTTTACCATCTCTACATCGACGATAGCGGTTCTCGGTTTCTCGACCGGCTCGCTGTAGATGCGGACAGCAATCCCCGCTGGTTTAGCTTAGCGGGCGTTCTGGTGAGGGAGGAAGACGAGGCCCAATGCAAGGAAATGCGTGCGAGTTTTGTCGCACGCTGGCCAAAGTTGACACAACCGCTTCATCTCACAGACATGCACAGTCGTCGAAAGGGATTTGCTTGGCTGGAGGAGTTGTCCCTAGCCGACAGAAGCGCCTTCTGGAGCGAATTCCACCAGATGTTAGGCGCCCTGCCTGTGATCGGCCAGGGCTGCGTAGTGCACCGTCCAGGCTATCGGGATCGTGGTTATGGATCGCGAGAAGGAGACGCAAAATGGAACCTCTGCAGAACCGCGTTCAACATCGTTGTCGAACGATCCGCCAAGATCGCCTACGGTGAGGGGAGGCGTCTCAGAGTGAAATATGAGGGGAGCGATCCCAAGGCCGATGCTGCGCTTCGCAGTTACTGGGCGCTTCTGAAGAGGGGGGACGGTTTGGGCTTCAACGCGATTAATTCGGCGAAGTACGATCCTTTTCCACCTGATGAATTGGCTGCAACTCTGATTGATCTTGAGAGAAAGGATAAGCGGTCAGGCTTGATGCAAATTGCAGACACCTTTGCGCTTGCATTGTCCAGGGGGCGGTACCAAAGCGACTTTTCCACCTATGCTGCGATCAGTAAATCCGAGCGTCGGGCAGATGATTATGTCGGCGCAGAGCGGGCAAAGGTCGAAGGAATTAAATATTACTGCTTCGACGGACTGTGATCTAGATACGACAAAGGCCGGGATTAATCCCGGCCTCCGCGCGGCCCCCATACGGTGAACCTCTAGGCATTGCCTGTGTATAGAAATGCATAGTGTCGGCCTGGGTTCAAGATCGGGCGGCGTCAAACGCGGACGCAGGGCTAGAATAACATCAACTCGTGACGTGGAAGGCTCACGCGACTTTTGTAGCACGCCGTCAAACCGGATCTCCTGCGACCGGCGTCTCCCGCGTCGTCGCAATGGCCCCGACCGAGGCGATGACGATGGCGGCGATGGCGATCCATTGCTGGCCGGTCAGATGTTCGTGCAGGACGATCAGGCCGGCCAGGGCGCCGATGGCGGGTTCGGCGCTGAGCACCACGCCGAAGGTGCGTTTGGGAATGCCGCGCAGGGCCACCATCTCCAGCGAATAGGGCAGGGCGCTGGAGAAGATCGCCACGGCCAGGCCGGCGACGACGATGGCCGGGTTGAACAGGGCCGCCCCGGCGTGGGCGAGGCCGAAGGGGACGACCACCATCGCCGCCACGCTCATGCCCAGGGCCACCGACTGGCCCGGATGCAGATGGGTCAGCCGCTTGCCGAAGATGATGTACAGCGCCCAGCACAGGCCCGCGAAGGCGGCCAGGGCCACGCCGACCGGGTCCAGCGATCCTGTCCCGCCCTTCAGCGGCAGCAGCAGGCCCAGGCCCAGCACCGCAAAGCCGACGCAGACGAAATGGATCGGCCGGCGCGAATGGATCAGGGCCAGGCTGAGCGGCCCGATGAATTCGATGGCGATGGCCACGCCCAGCGGAATGGTGCGCAGCGCCATGTAGAAGCTCAGATTCATGGCCCCCAGGACGGCGCCGTACAGGACGACGGCCTTCAGATCGGCCCGGGTCAGGGCGAACCGCCAGGGCCGGAACACCAGAACCAGCAGCAGGGCCGAGATCCCGACGCGATAGGCGGTGGCCCCTTGCGCCCCGATCACCGGAAACAGGCTCTTGGCGAAGGATGTGCCCCCCGCCAGGATCATCATCCCCGCGAACAGGGCGGCGTAGGGGATCAGCCGCGCGATCAGCGGGGACTGCAGGCTCGGGCTCAGGCTGGGCGCGGTCATGGGACGAGAGATAGCCCAAAGCCGCTTGCGTATCTCGCCGATTTCCGGCCTCCTTGCGCCGAAAAACGGCGCCAAAGAGCATGATATGACGGATTTCGTCACCCTGGATGAGTTCGACCGTCGGCTGCTGGCGCGGGCGCGGCGCGACAATCAGGAGCCGGCGCGGGTCACGGCCCAGGCGGTGGGCCTGTCGGAATCGGCGGTGTTGCGACGGATGCGCCGCCTCCGGGCCGAAGGGGTCATCGTCGCCGACGTCGCCCTGGTCGATCCGGCCCGGATCAAGCCGCGCATCGTCCTGCATGTCCTGGTCGAGATGAACACCCAGGATCGCAAGGTCATCACCGCCTTCCAGCAGGCGATGAAGGCCAGTCCCGAGGTCCAGGGCGCCTGGGACGTGACGGGCGAGACCGACTATCTGCTGACCGTCGCCGTCCCGACCATGGCCGATTACGAAGCCTTCGGCATCCGCGAACTGGTCCCGGAAAAGGGGGTCCGCAGCTATCGCAGCATGATCGTGATCCGCGAGGTGGTCGGCTTCGACCCCGCCCGCGCCGTGGTGGATTAATAGAGGGCGGTCGTGATCCGCAGCGCGACCACCACCACCGTGTCGGCGTCGCGCAGACCCCCGGCGTAGCGGATCAGCTGGACGCCCGGCTGGAGGGTGAAACGGCCGATCCGGTCGGCGTAGGTCAGTTCCAGCCCCTCTTCGTAATGGGCGGGGTCGTCGCCGGCGTCGGCGATGTTGGCGCGGCCCTTGTCGGACAGCCAGCCCTGATGGACGCCCAAGGAGACCTGGCTGTCGGGGCGGCCCGCCCAGACCTGGCTGACCAGGACGCCGGCCTGCCAGCCGCCTTCGAAATCGGTGGTGTCCCCGTCCGAGGCGCCGATCCGGCCGAACAGATCGACCTGGGGTCCGTCCGGGTTCGCCGTCCCATAGACCCGCCCCTCGGCCAGGGCGTAGGCGCCGCGCGCCAGGCTCTGGGCCGGTTCGCCCTCGGGCGTCAGGTCGCGGATGTCGTCCTGATGCTGGTCATAGCGCCAGACGCCGACGGCGTAGCGGCCCGCCCCGTTGACGCGGCCCCCGACCTCGACGATCCCCAGGACGCCGTGATCCAGGGTGGTGGCCACCCCGCCCCGGTCCCCGATGGTGCGGGCGTCCGCGTTGATCACGGCGGCTTGAGCGTAAAAGGTCTCGACGTCCCCGATCCGCAGCCGCGCAGCCAGGGAGGTGGAGGGGAAGATGGCCGGGCCATTCGGACCGGTGGAGGCCAGTTCCGAGCCGATGCCGAACGGCGGCGCCAGCAGCAGGTCCGAGGCCTCGGTGGCGTAGAATTCGCTGTTCAGGTCATACAGCCCGCCCAGCAGGCTTCCCCAGCCCAGGTCCTGTTCGATCCAGGCTTCGTACAGTCGTGCGCCCTGGGCGGAGACCTCGATATTGTCGACCCCTTGCAGGGTTCCGGCCAGGGCGTTGGGTTCGCCCCCGCCGTTGTAAAGGCCCGACAGATGCAGCCGCGCGCCGCGCCAGCCCCAGGCCCGTTCCAGATCCCCGTCCAGGCTGACGCTCAGATTGTCCAGATAGCGGCCCGCCCGCGCGGCCCCGCCCGAGACGACGCCCGTGACGTCGGCGGCGTACTCGGCCGCGAAGGCCCAGGTCGGTTCGATCTCCGTCTCGGCCTGGGCCAGGGCGAAGGTCGGCGCCGCGACGGCGGCCAGACCGGCCAGGGCCGCCAGACGGCGGAGAAGGGAGCGGGGCTTAGCATTCTGCATGGCCGGAAGTCCGTGATGTTGAACCTCCAGCCTAGCTTCGGAAGGTGAACACGGACCTTCGCATTACATTGGGGGCAAGCCGTATCGGACCGGCAACGGCGCGTTAACCCAAACTCCCGTAACCCCGTTCGGAATTGTGTGGGAGCGCGCGCGATGAACTGGACGATCGGCAAGAAGGTGACGGCGACCGGGATCGCGGTCCTGGTCCTCTCCGTCGGCACCGCCGGCCTGGGGTTGAAGATGAACGCCGACCTGGGCGACGCCCTGGACAGGGCGACGGTCTCGGCCTCGATCCTGCGCAACCATATGCAGGCCGACATGATGCACGACGCCCTGCGCTCCGACGTCTTCGGGGCGCTGCTGTCGTCGGACCCGGCCAACGGCGTCGATCCCGCCGAGATGAAGGCCGGGTTGAAGGAGCACCGCGAGACGTTCGAGGCCGCCGTCGCCGAAAACACGCAGCTGGCCACCGATCCCGAGCTGAAGGCTGCGCTTCAGGAGGTGGAGGCGCCGCTTCGCACCTATGTCCAGGCTGCGGGCCAGATGGTCGATCTGGCTGAAGCCGATCCCGCCGCCGCCCAGCGGCGCATGGGCGAGTTCCAGGAACAGTTCGGCGTGCTGGAAACCGCCATGGGCGCCGCCGCCGAGAAGATCGAGGCCGAGGCCCAGTCCGACGCCGCCGCCGCCGAGGCGACGGCCGCCGTCAGCCGCATCGTCATGATCGCGGCCGTCATCGCCGCCCTCCTGATCAGCGCGGGCCTGATCCTGGCGGGGGTGCGCGGCATGGTGGCGCCGATCCGCCGCCTGACCGACGATCTGCGCGCCCTGGCCCAGGGCCGGACCGAGGTCAAGCTGGGCGAGGCCGCCCGCAAGGACGAGATCGGCGACATCGCCCGCGCCGTGGTCGACATCCAGGCCCTGATCGCCGCCCGCGTCCGGGCCGAGGCCGATCAGGCCGAACAACTGCGGCTGAAGGACGAAGAGGGCCGCCGCGCCGACGAGGCGATGCGCGAGGCGACCGCCCGCGAACAGGCCGCCATCGTCGCCGGCCTGGGCCACGGGCTGGAGGCCCTGGCGCGCGCCGACCTGACCTATCGCATCGTCGATCCCTTCCCGGCGGCCTATGAACGGCTGCGCACCGACTTCAACGGGGCGGTGGACGGGCTGCAACAGGCCATCGCCACCATCGCCGCCAATACGGGCGCCATCAATG
This sequence comes from Brevundimonas sp. Bb-A, assembly GCF_009394735.1. Taxonomy (NCBI): domain Bacteria; kingdom Pseudomonadati; phylum Pseudomonadota; class Alphaproteobacteria; order Caulobacterales; family Caulobacteraceae; genus Brevundimonas; species Brevundimonas sp. Bb-A. Next base: position 1,172,136 of record NZ_CP045456.1, read on the forward strand.
CGGGCGCCGCCGAAATCGCCAAGGCCGCCGACGACCTGTCGCGCCGCACCGAACAGCAGGCCGCCAGCCTGGAGGAGACCGCCGCCGCCCTGGATCAGGTCACGGCCACGGTGCGCGCCACCGCCTCAGGCGCGGTCCAGGCCGCCGGCGCGGTTCAGGCCGCCCGCGACGACGCCGACAAGAGCGGCTCGGTGGTGCGCGACGCCGTCGCCGCCATGGGCGAGATCGAACGCTCGTCCAGCCAGATCAGCCAGATCATCGGCGTCATCGACGAGATCGCCTTCCAGACCAATCTCCTGGCCCTGAACGCCGGGGTCGAGGCGGCGCGGGCCGGCGAAAGCGGCCGCGGCTTCGCCGTGGTGGCCTCCGAGGTGCGCGCCCTGGCCGAACGCTCGGCCGACGCCGCCAAGGAGATCAAGGGGCTGATCACCCAATCGACCGCCCAGGTCGGATCGGGCGTCAAACTGGTGACCGAGACCGGCGCAGCCCTGGACCGGATCGTGGCCCATGTCGCCCAGATCGAAAGCCTGGTGACCGACATCTCCGCCTCGGCCGCCGAACAGGCCACCGGCCTGGCCGAGGTCAATACGGCCGTCAACCAGATGGACCAGATGACCCAGCAGAACGCCGCCATGGTCGAACAGTCCACCGCCGCCAGCCACGCCCTGTCCCAGGAAGCCGACGGCCTGCACGCCGCCGTCGCCCGCTTCAAGGTCGGCGCCGCCGCGCCTCGCGTTTCCACCCCGGCGCCCGTCGCGGTCACGCCCCCGCCGTCCCCCTCGGCCGCCGTCACGGCCTTGAAGAGCGTCGGCCGCGGCGGCGCCGCCCCCGCCCCCTCCGCCGCCCCGGACGAGGACGGCTGGGAGGCGTTCTGAGGCGACTCGGTCCTTCCATCGACGCGGGTCGCTCCCGCTCCACCCTATCGACGACCGTCTGCTTATCCGTCCGTCAGAGATCCGAGCCGACCACAATCGTCTCTCAGCCGCCAAGCCGTCGCGAGATCGCCGGGGCGGCTCCCCCATCACCGCATGGGAGCGATTTCGCTTGCTGCGCTAACGACTGAGGCTGAAAAGTGGCAATCATGCGATACCTCGACGTCTTTAACATTACGCCGGCGTAATTTTTGATGCATTGAAGCCGACCTTGTCATAGCGTTCGAGCAGCACCTGAGCCTGCATGTGGAGGTCCGAGCATTCATTCCTGAGCGGGTGAGCGTCTTGAGAGATGGGGACGCAAATATGGGCTCCACAGGCGGTGTTTCGGCCAACCAGAACTACGGCGTGATCAGCAGCTAACAGTCGTCGCGCCAAGTACGGTTTCGATATGAAGTTCCAGTTGCCGGCCGTGCAGAGTATGTATATACATTAATAATGTAAGTTTATAGTAAAAATTTGTACAACTGGCATTTAACGAGTTCGATATGAAGAAAAGTTTGCTATTTGTGACAGCTCTTTGCTCAGTTTTCGCCTTTATCGGCAGTGATGACGGGTTCAATATTGTTAGCGAATCGTTCGTGGGTGTTCAGCAAAGCCCGTGGGACGGTAGCTACCCGCCCGAATGGGACGATTACTATACTTGTTTACGAAGAAATGCTAGGTTTTGCGAAATTTCCGCTGGTCCTCGTGGTTCCGATGCGTGGGTTGAATGTGTAGAAGAACGGAACTCGCGATGCGTTTCACCTTTTTGAGCATAATCTAAGTTGTCTTAAAGATTGTCTATAGGACTTCTATGGCTGCGGACTTCACGGTCCGCAGCCATTTTTATCTCAGCGCCCGCCGCCCGGCGCCGTCAGGGTGCGGCGGAAGAAGGCGATCAGGTCGCGGTTGAAGGTCTGCTGGAAGGCGGCGCGGTCGAAGCCGGGAGTGGGGGCGCAGATGGCCGGCGCCAGTTCGGCCAGGCGCGCCGAACAGGGCGGCATGAAGTCGAAATGGCCGGCGCAGGGGATCGACCGGTATTCCGGCGGACGGGGCAGGGCGTCGCGCACCGGTTCGGCGTAGAAGGGGCTGGGCAGGACCCGGTCGTTTTCGCCCCGCCACAGCTGGACCGGCTGGGCGACCCCCGACAGGCCCTGGCGGGTGAAGGCGAAGCCCAGGGCGGGGGCGGCGGCGGCCACGGCCTTGATCCGCCGGTCGTGCACCCAGGTCTGATCCGTCTTCGGCGCGCCACGGGCGGCGATCAGGCCGCAGTCGTAGAAGCCGGGGTGGGCGATGCAGTGGTCGCCGATCCGGCCCAGGTCGGGCTCGCCGCCCGCCGCGGTCAGGACGGTGAAGCCGCCTGCGGAAAAGCCGAAGGCGCCGATGCGGTCGGCGTCGATCGCCGTCCGGCCGGTCCAGTCCGTCAGCAGATAGTCGACCAGGACGCGAAGCTGGCGCGGGCGCTGGGCCACGTCGGTCGCCCGGCTCTGGTCGCGCCAGTTGTCGCCCGTATGGGTCAGGGCGGCGACGACGAAGCCCGCCTGGGCCAGGGCGCGCGCCGTCGCCTCATGGCTGCGGAAATCGCCGCCGTTGCCGTGGGAAATGACGATCAGGGGGCGTCGGGCGCCGCCGTCTGCGCCGGGCGTCCACACCCCCGCCTCGATCGCCGGACCGGCGCCGTCCGGGATCTCCAAACGGGCGAAGGCGACGGCGGCCTCGGACGGGGGTGCGGCGGGCGTCAGGGGCTGTGGGACCGGGGGCGTCGGCTGGACCTGAAGGGTCAGGGCGGCGGTCAGGAGGGCGGCGGTCAGGAGCATGTCGGAGCCTCGTTTGCGGCGGTTGCGGTCCGCCTTCTGACCGGGGGCGAGGGCGGTCCGCATCCGGATTTGCGCCAATGGGCGAACGGGTTCGCCGCCGGGCGAACGGGCGCAGGCGGTCGGACGATTCCGCCAAGGCCGTTCCGGAGCTAGAACAGACGGATGAAGATCGGGGATTCGCGAACGGACGTCTGGCGGGCGGCGCGGCTGGGGCTGGGCGTCGCCACGGCCCTGGGCGTGCTGCTGGGCCTGATCGGCCCGTTCGGCTCCTATATGAACGGACCCGCGCCGGTGCGGATCGTCTATTGGACCGCCAGCCTGTGGGCGGGCTGGCTTCTGTTCGGCCTGGCCCTGCCCCTGACCGCGCGCTGGGCGTTCAGGCGAGGTCTTTCGCCCTGGCTGTGGGCGCCGCTGGCGGTCGCCGGCCTGGCGGCGCCGATGACCCTGATCAGCCGGGGACTGGCGCGCCTCGTCTGGGGCCGCACCTTCGAGGTCGGGCTGTTGGAATGGTATGGGCAAAGCCTGATCGTCGGGGCCGTGGCGACGGGCGCGATCCTGTGGCTGCTGGCCCGGCGGCCGATCCGAGACCAGGAGGTCCGGCGGGAGTCCGGCCCGGCGCCCGCCTCGACCGATCCCCGCGACCGCCTGCCCGCCCGCCTGGGGCGCGAGGTTCTGTGCCTGCAGATGGAGGACCATTATGTCCGCCTCCACACCCCGCTGGGTTCGGAACTGGTGCTGATGTCCCTGTCCCAGGCCATGGCAGGCCTGGCGGATCTGGACGGGCGTCAGACCCACCGGTCCTGGTGGGTGGCGACGGCCGCCGTGGTCGGGGTGGTGGAGGACGGCCGCAATCTGGTCCTGAAGCTGAAGGGCGGCCTGACGGCCCCGGTCTCACGCGCCCGCGTCGCCCCCTTGCGGGCCGAGGGCTGGCTGGCGGCGCCGGAACTGAGCGCGGGCAAGAGAAATCATCGCCTCTGACCCCTTGCGGATCGGACGCGCCGTCTATCTGTTACGCATCCTGAACGACCCGTCCCCTACCCCGGAGCCCGCCCCATGTCCGACTTCCACTATGATGCGTCCCGTCACGTGAAGAAGGGCCGGGGCAAGGTCTATGACACCATCGTCGACACCATCGGCGACACCCCCCTGGTGCGGCTGCCGCGCCTGTCGGCCGAGCTGGCGCCGGTCGAAGGGGCGACGGTCCTGGCCAAGCTGGAGTTCTTCAACCCGATCGCGTCTGTGAAGGACCGGATCGGCGTGGCCATGGTCGAGGCGCTGGAGGCGGCGGGCAAGATCACGCCCGAGACCGTCCTGATCGAACCGACCAGCGGCAACACCGGCATCGCCCTGGCCTTCGTCGCCGCCGCCAAGGGGCTGAAGCTGATCCTGTGCATGCCCGAGAGCATGTCGATCGAACGGCGCAAGATGCTGGCCCTGCTGGGCGCCCAGCTGGAGCTGACCCCGGCTGAAAAGGGGATGAAGGGCGCCATCGCCCGGGCCGAGGAGCTGCTGGCCTCCACGCCCGGCGCGGTCAGCCCGTCCCAGTTCGAAAACCTGGCCAATCCCGCCATCCACCGCGCCACCACGGCCGAGGAGATCTGGAACGACACCGACGGGGCGGTGGATGTGGTGGTCGCCGGCGTCGGCACCGGCGGCACCATTTCGGGCGTGGGCCAGGCCCTGAAGGCCAAGAAGCCCTCGATCCGCATGATCGCGGTCGAGCCCGAGGCCTCGCCCGTCCTGTCCGGCGGCGCGCCGGGCCCGCACAAGATCCAGGGCATCGGCGCCGGCTTCGTCCCGGCCATCTATGATCCGTCGGTGGTGGACGGGGTGGAGCAGGTGTCGAACGACGAGGCCTTCGACATGGCCCGCAAGGCGGCCCGGCTGGAGGGAATTCCGGTCGGCATCAGCTCGGGCGCGGCCCTGGTCGCCGCCTTCCGTCTGGCGGCCCGGCCCGAGAGCGCGGGCCAGACCATCGTGGTGGTCATCCCCTCCTTCGCCGAACGCTATCTGTCGACCGCCCTGTTCGAAGGCCTGTGAGGATCGGCGATACTTCGGCTTAACCCGCCAGGTTTTAGGGTGGCGCCATGAGCCAGCCGCCAACCTTGATCGAGGAAGAGGAGGCCGGGCCGCCGCCGTTGAGGGCGCGCCGGGCCCTGCTGAAACGGCTGGCCGACGTGGTCTCCCTGCCCGCCAGCCGGATCAACGCCTTCGAACGGTCGGTGGTCGGGGACCTGCTGGTCGACATGCTGCGCCTCGCCTCGCCGGAGGAGCGTCGCCGGGTGGCGGGGCGGCTGGCCGCCCTGGCCGAACTGCCCGACGCCCTGGCCCGGCTGCTGCTGCGCGACGAGATCGAGATCGCCCAGGTGCTGATCGAACAGTGCGCCGCCCTCAGCGACGCCGACCTCGTCGCCTGCGCCCGCGACGCGGGTTCCGAGCACCGGCGCGTCATGGCCGCGCGGCGCGGCCTGTCGGAGATCGTCTGCGAGACCCTGGTCGGTTTCGGCGAGCCGGAGGTGATCGAGACCTTGCTGCGCAACTCGACCGCCCGCCTGTCCCAGGCCGGGATCGAGACGGTGGTGGCCCTCAGCCGGACCCACCCGGGCCTGTGCGGCGGCCTGCTGAAACGGCCGGAGCTGCGGCCGTCGGGGGCCTATGTGATGTTCTGGTGGTGCGGCGCCGATGATCGGCGCACCATCCTCCAGCGCTTCGGCGTCTCGCGCGACGTCATGCAGGAGGTCGCTGAGGACGTCTTTCCCATGGCGGCGAGCGAGGGCTGGGCCGATCCGGTCGCGCGCAAGGCCCTGCAGTTCATCGAACGGCGCCAGCGCAACCGCGCCGCTATCGAAAAGAGCCCCTTCGACAGTCTGGAACAGGCGGTCGCCACGGCCGCCCGCGACGGCCTGTCGCGCGAGATCGCCAGTGAAATCGCCTATCTGTCCGGGATCAAACCCCTGACGGGGGCCAAGATCCTGGGCGACGCGGGGGGCGAACCCCTGGCCATATTGTGTAAGGCGACCGGTCTGTCCAAGACCGACGTCCACAACTTGTGGAGATCCATGCGTCGCCCCGAGGTTCAGCCTGACGGCTCGGTTCATCCCGACTGGGAGAGGGTTCAGATCACCTATGACCTGCTGGCGGTTGATCGGGCCCAGACGGTATTGCGTTACTGGAACTGGTCGCTGTCATCGGCCCTGACACCGGCGCTGTTGCAGGCTATTCGCGCCGGGGATGATGAACAGGTGGATGAATATTCAGCCCCGGAACGAGCGGCGATGCTGGCCTTGGCCGAAGACTTCGGCCGCTGATCCCTGTCAGCTTTCCGCGAAGCTTTTCCGCCGAAAATCGGCGTTTCCTTCTGCGATTGCTTTTGCCGACCAATAACTCTATGAGACTGGTGTGAAAACGCGGCTGGCGTTTCAGTCGAGTTGAATAGAATCAGAAAGCGACGCAAGGCATGGAAGAAAAGCCCGAACTGCTCGAGATGACCGCCGACATCGTATCGGCCTATGTCGGCAACAACACCGTCACGGCTGAGGCCCTTCCGGCGTTGATCGCTAATATTCACGCCGCCTTGTCGGGTGTTTCGAGCGGTCCGGTCGAGGCCGAGCCGGAACCCAAGGAACCGGCGGTGCCGATTCGCAAGTCGATCAACCCCGATTTCCTGATCTGCCTGGAAGACGGCCGCAAGTTCAAGTCGCTGAAGCGCCATCTGCGCACCAAATACGACATGAGCCCGGAAGAATACCGCGCCAAGTGGAACCTGCCGAAGGATTATCCCATGGTCGCGCCGAACTACGCCAAGGCGCGTTCCGAACTGGCCAAGCAGATGGGCCTGGGCCAGGGCGGCCGTAAGCCGGCCCGCGCGCCGCGCGCCAAGAAGTAAGCCCGGACTGATCGGTATAGAACGCCCGCCTCCTTCCAGAGGCGGGCGTTTTTGTTTGGACGAGGCGCATCTCTCCCTCCCGGCAGGGAAAGGGAGAGCGACCTGTCGGAATCAGGCCGCCTGGGCGACGCGGCGCATGCGCCAGAAGCGCAGGGTGCGCCCGGCGGCCTCCGTGGTCAGTTCGCCGTACATCCGGCCATAGGCGGCGGCCTTGCCCATCGGGTTGGAATCCGCGCCCAGCAGCGACACCGCATAGGTCAGGAAGATGGCCCGGTCGATGTCGGCCGCCTTGCAGACCACGGCCAGGGCGTCCAGGTCGCGGCGATCGACGATGCCGCGCGCGGTGTGGAAGTCGATGTCGGCCAGGCGCGACAGGGCGACCAGGAAAGGGGTCCGGCCCTTGGACCGCAGGAAACGGATCAGCACCTGGGGCGTCAGCTGGCCGGCTGCATGCAGTTCTTCGACATAGGCCTGGCTCTCGGCGTAGTCGGGGGGCAGGGCGCCGTCGCTGGTGGCGACGCGGGTGCGCCCGGCCGCCAGGGCCGCCTCCAGCAGGGCCGGGTCCAGGCTGGCGTTCTGCTCCAGGATCTGGTGGCGCAGCCGGGCCTCCACGACGAAATACATTTCGTTCAGCAGGTCGATCGGCAGGCCCTTGCGCTCGACTGCGGGGGCGTGAAGCGCCGGATTGACCTTGGCCCGCTCGACCGCCGTCTCGGAGGCGGCGCGCGACAGCCGGGCGCCGTCGTTGCGCAACAGGGCGCCCAGGGTGTGGTCGTCGCCGCGCGCCACGATGATTTCGGACACCGCCTCGGGCACCTCGACCCGGCCGGATACGGCCCGCAGATGGTCCTGGCCGTGTTTGGAGACCACGCCGATCAGATCGGCGTCGGTCAGGACGGTGGAGCCGCGCAGCACCGGCTCGGCCACCTCGATCGCATCATGGGCCAGCCGTTTGATCAGGCTGTGGGGCGCATCGGGCGCGACGGCGAACCGCGCGGCCAGCTCGGCCCGAACCGCGACCTCCATGTCTTCGCACAGGGTTTCCAGCACGGCGCCGTAGAGGTCGGTCTCGGCCGCGCTGTGCTCGACGTCGCCGAAGAACTGGTCGGTCAGTTCGCGCAGCAGCAGGCGGCGCTTCTCGCTGGACGCCTCTTCCGCAAGGGCGATCAGCTGGGGCAGGCGCGAGGCCTTGATCGCCTCGGCGTCTTCGGGGGGCAGGGCTTCGCTCATGAGCGTTCGTCCACGGCGTCGGACCCGCCCGCCGACGGCGGGGCGGCTCGCACCGAGCCGTCGCGATTGCGGATCAAGGCCGGCGGGCCGTCGGGCTGAGCCAGGTCCGCCGAGGACGGCGTCTGGCTCATCTCGACCGGCAGGGCGTCCAGATAGACCGGTTGCGCTTGGGGGATGGGGTCGGGACGATGACCCGCCTGGCGATGGACGGAATAGAAGCGAGCCCCCTGGGGAGCGGCCGAGGGGACAGAGGCGAGCGGCGACGCCTCGGCCTGAACGGCGGCCGTCTGAACCGGCGGCGTCGCGGCCGGGGCGGCGGCGGCCATGCCTGTCTGCGTCAGGCGGAAGATCGGGGCGTCGCGGCGAGGCGCCATGGGATCGCCGGGGGCGTCGGCCTGGGGCGTTGGTTGGAGCGCGTTCTGGGGGGCTGGCGCGCTCCGGTCCGCAGCGGCCTGGACGACTGGGGCCTTGACGACCGGGGGCTGGACGACTGGGGCTTGAACAGGTTCCGGCTGCGCAGAAGCGACTTGAACGGGAGCGGGCTGGGGCGTCGTCGCCTCATAGGGGCGGGGCTGCGACACCGGCTGGGACGCGACGGCGGGCGAGAGCCAGTCGCTGGCGGGGGTCAGGCCCCGCCGGGCAGCGACGGCCGTGGAGGCTGGGGCGTCCAGCCGGGCCAGGGGAAGCGCGGCAAGAGTCGCGCGCGGAGCGGTCGTCTGAGCGGACGAGGCGCGGGCGGGGACGCGGGCGTCGGGGCCGCGGGCGACCGGCGGCTTGCCGGGCCAGGACAGATAGCGCAGCCCCTCGGACGTCGTGGCGACCTGGGCCGCAGCCGCGCCCGCGCCCATAAGGGCCGCGAACAGGACGCTGGACAGGAGCAGGACAGGGCGCAAGGAACGGCCTCGGGCGAATGACATCGGGCAAGCCTAGGCGGCCATCGCTTAATCCGCCGCTAACGGCGGACCCGGATTCGCACCGTCACGATTCGCTCGACCAATCCCACGGCCGCGTTCAGCGCCAGGCCCAGCAGGGTCAGGCACAGAACCCCGGCCAGCATTTCGGCGGTTCTCAGCCGGTTTCCCGCCTCCAGCAGCCGCCAAGCCAAGCCTTGCGTCGCGCCCGAGCCCGAGACGAACTCGGCCACCACGGCGCCGATGACAGCGAGGCCCGCCGCGACCCGCAAACCTTCCAGCGCAAAGGGCAGGGCCGAGGGCAGGCGCAGCCGCCACAGCCGCTGCAGGGGCGTGGCGCCATAGAGGTCGAACAGCCGCTCCAGATCCGGATCGGCCGACTTCAGCCCCGTCAGGACGCCCGAGAACAGGGGAAAGAAGGCGACCAGGGCGGCCAGGGCGACCACCGCCCGGTCGGCGTGGTCCAGCCCGGCCCAGATCAGGACCAGGGGGGCGACGGCCACCACCGGCGTGACCTGAAGCGCCACCGCCAGGGGCCGCACCGCCCGCTCGGCCGAGGCGTGCAGCGACACCATAAGCGCCAGGCCGCCCCCGACCAAGCCCGCGACGATCAGGGCCTGGACCGCCATGACGAAGGTGATCCAGGCGGAGGCGGCCAGACGCGGCCCCGCCTCGATCAGGGCGGCGGCCACGGCGCTGGGCGGCGGCAGGAAATAGGGCGGCAGGTCCAGAAGACGGCAGGCCCCCTCCCAGGCCGCCAGCAGGACGACGCCCAGCAGCAGGGGCGGGATCAGCTCGGCCGACCGCCTCACGCCGCAGTCTCCGCCGTCTGAGACGTCATCGCCGCCTCCAGGGCCTCGGCCGTCGTCTCCACGGCCTGACGATAGGCGGGATCGGCGCGCCAGCGGACGGGGCGCGGCGGGGCGCCCGGCGTGGGCAGATCGGCGACGGGCCGGCCGGTCGCCGCCTCCAGCACCACGATCCGCTGCGCCAGATAGACGGCCTCCTCGACGTCATGGGTGACGAAGACGACGGCGGGACGGGGATCGGCCGCGGCCCACAGGGCGTGCAGATCCTCGATCAGACGGCGGCGGGTGACGCTGTCCAGGGCGGCGAAGGGCTCGTCCAGCAGCAGAAGCTCGGGCCCCGTCACCAGGGCGCGGGCCAGGGCGACGCGCATGGCCATGCCGCCCGACAGTTCCGACGGCCGGGCGTCCAGCCGGTCGCCCAGACCCACGGCGCTCAGGGCGGCGGCCGCCCGCTCGCGCGCCTCGGCGCGGGGTCGTCCCGCCAGCTCCAGCGGCAGGGCGACATTGGCCCGGGCGTCGGACCAGGGCGTCAGGGTCGGGCTCTGCAAGACGAAGCCGGTGCGGCCCGGTCCGACGGCGCGCGTGACGGTTCCGGCGCTGGGCGACTGGAGCCCGGCCAGCAGGCGCAAGGTCGTGGACTTGCCCGCGCCCGAGGCGCCGACCAGGGCCACGATCTCGCCCCGCGCCACGGTCAGGTCCAGCGGCCCGAGCGGCGCGCGCCCGGCCAGATCGACCGTCGCCCCGCGCAGGGCGGCGATGGGCTCAGCCACGGCCCGGCAGATAGTTGTCGGTGAAGGCCTCGCGCCAGTTCAGGCCCGGATCGAAGACGCCCGCCTGACTGGTCACGTCGAAGAAGGCCTGCCAGCGGTCGGGGGTCATGGCCCCCAGGCCGTAGAGGGCGGCGTCGCCCCCGTCGACGATGGCGTTGTCGCGCAGCTTCTGCCGGGCCTGGTCCAGGATGGCCTGGGTCATCTCCGGATTGTCCTTGCGGATCAGGGCGTCGCCCGGCGCCGGGTCGCCCCGCAGATAGTCGCGCCACCCCTCCGCCGAGGCGGCGATGAAGCTGCGCAGGGCCGTGGCGTTGTCTCGCGCAAAGGCGTTGGGGGCCAGGACCATGGCGGCGTAGGAGGGATAGCCCTCGTCGGCCAGCAGGAAGACCTTGGGCTCGAAACCCGCCTCCTGTTCGATGGTGTAGGGTTCGCTGGTCAGATAGCCCTGCTGCACCGCCCGCTCGTCGGCCAGGAAAGGCGCCAGGTTGAAGGTGTATTTGCGGACCTGATCGTCGGTGAAGCCGTATTTGGCCTTCAGCCAGACCCAGAAGGCGTTGATCGAGGCGTCGGCCAGGAGGAAGGGCCGGCCCTTCAGATCGGCAATGGTCTCAAGCGCCGGATCGGGGTGGGCGATCAGGACCTGGGGGTCCTTCTGGAAGAAGGCGGCGACGGCCTTAACGGGCGCCCCGGCCGCGACCAGATTCATCGGGATGAAGCTGTTGGACCCCATGCCCAGTTCGACGGCGCCGGAGGCCAGCAGCTGGGGCACGTTCACGCCCGGTCCGCCCTGGACGATCTGGACGTTCAGCCCGCGCTTCTCATAGGCGCCGGTCGCCAGGGCCTGATAGAAGCCGCCCTGTTCGGCCTGGGCGCGCCAGTCGGTGGCGAAGCGCAGCCGCACCCGGCCCTGTTCGTCCACCGGCGCCTCGGACCGGCCGCAGCCCCTCAAGCCCAGGGCCGCCCCCGCGACCACGGCCGCCCCGCCCGCGAGCAGGGCGCGGCGACGGCTCAGCAGGCGATTCCCACGCTGGATCATGGCCCTGCTTTACGAGGGGAAGGCGGCCTTGGGAAGGCGGGGGAGCGATGAAGCCGTATCCGACGGCGGCGACCGCGCAGCGCTCCAATTGAGCGAGGGGACGAAGCGTGCGGGGGAGCCCGTGTGCTTCGTCCCCTCGCCAAGTCCGGGTTGGACTTGGCCGGGCGGGTTCGGACCTCGGCCTGGGCGTCGTCGGGGCGGGAGCCCGCGAAGACGGTCGGCTGTATCCTGTCGCGCTCCTGGTCTCAGGCGTCCCGCGGATTGCGTCCGCGTCGTCCGTCGATCCCGATCCGGTTCTCCCTGCGTCCGCCGGTCTTGAAAGACCGTCGAAGGCCGGAAGCCTGGATCCCGCCTGACGCCCGTTACGATCCTGAAGATCGCCCGTTACGCCGGGTCGGAGAGCCGGGCCGGTCCGCTTGAAGCCGGGGTCTCCCCCGTTTTCCGCGCCGCCGTGTCCCTCGGCCTGTTGACGTTCTCGCGAAAGCCGGTATGAGGCAAGCGCCCGAACTCGCCCCCATGTGCATGACCGGCCCGGCGGCGGTGGACAAGCCTGTGAATATCGGTGGACGGATCAAATTCGCTTTTGCGGATCAGGGCTTTGGGCTGTCCACAGAAACGGCGGCCGGTCGATCAGTGATCGGCGGGACGCGGATAGGTCAGGCGGCACAGGGCGCCGGGCGCGCCGTCGACCAGACTGAACCGACCGCGCAGCTGTTCGGCCAGGCCCAGAACGATCCGCAGGCCCAGGCTGCGGCTCTGGCCGGGGTCGAAGGCGGGCGGCGGGCCGGCGCCGTCGTCGCGCACCTCCAGCCGGCGTTCGCCGTCCACCTCGTAGAGACGGATGTCAATCCGGCCGGGGCGGCCGGGGAAGGCGTGCTCCAGGGCGTTGTTGACGCATTCCAGCAGGATCAGGGCGACCGGCGTCGCCTCTTCCGCCGTCAGGGCGTGGCAGGCGCGCTCGACCTCGATCGTCACATCCGTGCGGCCCGTGGCCTCCAGGGCGTCGGCGACGAGGCGGCGGGCCAGGTCGTCGAAGGGGGCGGCGGCGCCGTCGGCGTCCAGCAGGCTGCGCTGCACCTTGGCGATCAGGGCCGTGCGGGCCGCAGCCTCCGACAGGACGCGCCGGGCCGTCTCGTCCCGGGTCATGCCCGCCTCCAGCCGCAGCAGGCTGGAGACCACCTGGATGTTGTTGGACACCCGGTGCTGGACCTCCTTCAGCAACAGGTCGCGGCTCTCGGCCAGGGCGGCGTTGCGCGCCACCTCGCGCTTCAGACTGTCGGTCGCCGCATTCATGCCGACGATGAAGAAGATGTCGACCGCCACCACGAAGACGTAGAAGGCCAGGGCCAGGCCGGTCGCTGCGCTCCAGTCGAACCCCGGCGCCCCGATCCAGAACCACCAGGCGCTGAGGCCCGACAGGACGGCGGTCAGAACCGCCGGCCCCAGTCCGCAGAAATAGGCGATCACCACCACGGCCGGGAAGAAGGTCAGATAGGGGAAGCCCGGCGGGAACCAGTCGGCCAGGGCCATGCGCACACCCAGCGCGGTCAGCCAGGCGCAGACCGCCAGGCCGTAGCCATAGAGGGGACGGCGAAACAGGACCGGGTTCAAAGCCTCACTTCTCCCCGATTCCCGCGTCCGGATCGCGCGGTGGTGACGCTTCGTGAGGTAAGGGAAATCCCTCAGTCCCACAATCGGGAATTTTCCTTATGACTTCAGGCGCCTGTTGAGCCAGTGACGGACGGCCGCCCGCGCCCCGCGCGCGGCTGGGCCGCCGAAATGCAGGAAGCCGTGCGGCGCCTCGGGGACGCGGATCAGATCGGCCTCGGCCGCCTCGCCCCAGCGCGTCGCCATCAGCAGACTGTCTTCGAACAGGGGGTCGTATTCGCCCGCCAGGAACAGGGCCGGCGGCAGGCCGGTCAGGTCGGCGTAGAGGGGCGAGACGTCGGGCCGACGCAAGGCTTCCTCGTCCCGATCGGGCGCCAGCCGCGCCAGATCCGCCTGCATGGTCGGTCCGTTGAACAGCAGGGTCTCGGGCCCGGCCGAGCGGACGCCCTCGGTTCCCGACAGGTCGAAGACCCCATAGGTGAAGACGCAGCCTTTGACCTTGTCGATCAGGCCCTGGTCGCGCAGGGCGACGGCGGTCAGGGCCGCCAGATGGCCGCCGGCGGATTCCCCGGTCAGAAAGACGGTCGCGGCGCCCAGATCGTCGACATGGGTCACGGTCCAGTGGGCGGCGGCCAGGCAGTCGGCGATGGCGGCGTCGATATAGACGCCGCGCCGTTCGGACAGCAGGCGGTAATCGACCGAGACGACACAGAAGCCGTGGCGCGCCAGATGGGCGTTCAGCCGGTCGTTCAGCCCGGCGCTGCCCAGAACCCAGCCGCCGCCGTGAATGTCCAGCACCACGGCGCGGGGCGGACCTTCGGGCCGCAGGATGCGCAAGGGAACGGGCGTCTCGCCGTCGGTCTGGCGGATTTCGACGGTGACGCCGCGCTTGCGCAGGCGGGGAACGGTGACGGCCCCGGCGGCCGCGTCCAACCACAGGGACAGGCGCTGGCCCGCCTCGATCCGCCAGGGGTCGGTCCGCAGACGCGGGGCGCGGGCCAGGACGGCGTTGATCCGCCGCACCGCCGCCTGCTGGGCCGGGGGAAAGTCGACGACATGGGTGGAAAGGGTCATGAGGCTGGAGTGGGTAAGGGCGGCTTTGGTTTCAAGGGCGGAGGTTCGGAAGGTCTCGTCAGCCGAAAGAAACCCGGCTAACGTCCGCCCCATGAAGAAGCTCACCCCCTTCGGCGTTCTGCTGATCTTCGGCCTGATCGGCCTGCTCACCGACAAGTTCGGCCTGTGGTTCGCCTTCGGCCTGGTCGCCTTCATCGTGGTCGGGGTGATGCAGAACCGGGGCCAGGGCAAGACGCCGCCCCAGGATCAGGACGGCGGACCTGCGCAGGGCTAGACGACCGTTCCGTCCGCCGGACGAGGACTGGGCTTGCGCTGAAAGACGACCTGAAGCGCCACATTCTTGATCTGCGACCGTTCGATCAGCAGCAGGGGAATGGGCGCCGCGCGGGCCATCACCCTGTGACTGAGGCTGGTCTTTGTGGGCTCCAGCCGGAAGGCTTGGCAGTTCTTCAGGGTCAGGGCGACGATCTGCTTGTCGGTGTCGAGAGACAGGCTCGCGACCTCGCCCTCATAGCCGACCCAGCCGTTCTCGGTCTCCATGTCGGTCACCACATAGGCGGCCAGATGCTTGTCGTAGGCGGCTTCGGGACTGAGCTGAACCAGGGTCGAAGCCCAGCCGCCGTACAGAAATCGGAACAGGGGGACCGCAGGCTGGGGCGGCTCAAGCCGAGCCCGAGCGATGCTGGTCCGCTCCGCGCCGCCGATCGCCCACCGCATGACCAGATAGGCGCCGATCGAAAGGACCAGGAGGACGAACAGCAGCGACCAGACCTCAAGGCCGAGGAAGGGGTCGGTCTTGGGCGGGGCGGCCAGGAAATAGGCGTAAGGATTGGGGTTCCACGGCGGACGCAAGGCCGGAAGGGAGTAGGCGACGCCGTCCCCCAGGACGAAGACGAAGGCCGCCGCCGCATGGGCCGTCAGGGCGCCGAAGATGACGATGGACAGGGCGGTGAAGGAGTTGGGGGCAGGTGGGGCGGGCGCCACCACCTTGCCGCCGCCCGAGGTGTAGAGGGCGGCGAACACCGCCAGACCTGGAGCCAGGATGAACAGCGCCCAGGCGACCCCGAGCGTGACGGTCAAACGGCGCGCGCCGGGGTCTTGGCCTGCATCTTGGCCTGAGCCTGGGCGGGCGCCTCGGCCTGAGCGGTGGTCGCGACAGAGGGCGGCGCGGGCAGGATGACGACGCCGTCGTCGCGACGCTCGCCCTTGGCGATGGCGGCCGACCAGCTGCCGTACTGTTCGACGATCCTGCGACCGGCGCGCAGGGTCTCTTCAGAAGCGATCTGCATCGTCGACATGGAGTCTCCTTCAGGGCTTCACCCTAGCATGAGATTGGGTTTGGCGCATCCGATTCAAGCGGCGCCCCTCACCCAGCCAGGGCCGCCTTCTTCTCTTCCAGCTCCAGCCATTCCATCTCGGCGGATTCCAGCTCGGCGCGGGCCTTTTCGGCGGCCTTCATGGCGGCGTCGAAGGCCTTGGGGTCGCGGGCGTAGAGGTCGGGGTCCGACAGGGCGGCGTCGTGGCGGGCGATGGTCGCGGGCAGGGTTTCGATCAGCTTTTCCAGCTCTTCCAGACGGCGGGCGTCCTTGTAGGAGAGTTTGGCGGTCTTCTTTTGAGGGGCGGGGACGGCCCGAGCCCCCTCCACCGCCTTCGGCGGTCCCCCTCCCCCAACGGGGGCAGGATTAAGAAATCCCGGATTCTGGCGCAGGAAGTCGGTCCAGCCGCCGGGGGTCTCGACGATGTCGCCGCGGCCGTTCAGGGCCAGGGTCGAGGTCGCCAGCCGGTCGATGAAGTCGCGGTCGTGGGAGACCAGGATCAGGGTGCCGTCATAGCCCTCCAGCAGCTCTTCGAGCTTGTCGAGCGTGTCCATGTCCAGGTCGTTGGTCGGTTCGTCGAGGACCAGCAGATTGGCGGGCTTGGCGAGGGCGCGGGCCAGGAGGAGGCGGTTGCGTTCGCCGCCCGACAGGGTCGAAATCGGCTGACGCAGCTGGGCCTCGGAGAAGAGGAACTCCTTGGCGTAGGCGGCGACGTGTTTGGACACGCCGCGCACGATGATGCTGTCCCCCCCGCCGGGCGTCAGGGCGTCCCACAGGGTCATGTCGGACTTCAGCCCCTCGCGCGACTGATCCAGATAGACGGGCTCCAGATTGGCGCCCAGGCGGACCGTGCCTTCGTCAGGGGGCAGTTCGCCCAGCAGGGTCTTGACCAGGGTGGTCTTGCCCGCGCCGTTGGGGCCGACGATGCCCAGGCGATCGCCGCGCATGATGCGGGTGGTCAGGTTTTTGAACAGGGTGCGGCGGGCAGGAAGTGGCGAGTGGCGAGTGGCGAGTGGCGAGAGCGACGGGTCCTGCTCGGCGGTCGGGGCGGCGGAGCCGTCGCTCGCCACGCGCGACTCGCCACTCGCCACTGTGTCGAACCCCTTCGACACCCCCTTGATCTCGGCGACCAGCTTGCCCGAGGTCGCGCCGGAATCGACGCCCAGGGACAGTTCGCGCGGGACGTCCTTCATCTTCTCGGCCCGTTCGGCGCGCATGGCCTGGAGGGCGCGGGCGCGGCCCTCGTTGCGGCTGCGGCGGGCGGTGATGGAGCGGTAGAAGGTCTCGGTCTCGCGCTCGATGGTCTTGGTCAGGCGACGCAGGGATTCCGACTCCTCCTCCAGCGTCTTGGCGGCCCAGTCGTCGAACTCGACGAAGCCCTTGTTCAGGGTGCGGACGCGGCGGCCCTCCAGCCAGTGAACGGTGTCGGTGACCCGGTTCAGGAAGGCGCGGTCGTGGCTGACGACCAGAAGGGCGAACCGGGCCGAGATCAGCTCGGTCTCCAGAAGCTCGATGGCGAGGATGTCGAGGTGGTTGGTCGGCTCGTCCAGCAGGAGCAGATCGGGCTCCTCGGCGAAGGCCTTGGCGAGCGCCGCCCGGCGGGTTTCGCCGCCCGACAGCCCTTGGGTGGACTTGGCCGGGTCCAGGCCGAAGGTGGTCAGCCAGGCCTCGGCGGTCCAGGGCTCGGCCTCGCCGGACGAGGCGTAGTCCAGCAAGGTTTCGCCGGTGATGATCGGCTCCTGCGGCACATAGGCGAAACGGGTGGCGGACTGGACCGAGCGGTCGCCGCTGTCGGGCTCGATCAGCCCCATGACCACCTTCATCAGGGTGGACTTGCCCGCCCCGTTGCGGCCCACCAGGGCGGCGCGGCTGCGGGGTTCGACCGCCAGATCGACGCCGTCGAACAGGGGGCGGGGGCCGTCCTGAAGGCGGACGTCCTTGAGCGCGACGAGAGGGGGTCTGGCGGCCATCTGACTTTCGATCCTCCCTGGGGAGGCTGTACGGGCGGGGAAGGGGCGGGAAGGGCGTTGATCTAAGGGCTGGAGGGCCGAGACGCCACCGGAAAGATCGTCCATCGGCACCCAGCTTGACAGTTACCGTCCGGCCGGTATGTAGCGTTTATGGACACCCCCTCCCGCCGCCGCGCGCCCGATCAGACCCGCGCCGAAATCATCGACAAGGCCCTGGAGGTCGCCGCCGAACTGGGGGCGACGGGCTTTACTCTCGATGCGGTGGCGGCGCGCACCCGCGTCAGCAAGGGCGCCCTGCTGCACCACTTTCCCAGCAAGACCGCCCTGTTGGAGGGGATGATCGATCATCTGGGGGCCATGCATGTGGAGAGCGTCCTGGCCGAGGCGGCGCGCGATCCGGAGCCCTACGGCCGCAACGCCCGCGCCTATCTGAGGGTGACGGTCAATGAGCCGGTGACCTTGCAGGACGTCAGCATCGGGCGGGTGGTCCTGGCCGCCTTCGCCCTCGATCCCAGCCTGGTGCTGCGCTGGAAGGCCTGGATGGAGCGGATCAAGACAGACGATCCCGATGATCCCGTCGGCGCCGACGACGCCCTTATGCTGCGGCTGATCGCCGACGGCCTGTGGATGTCGGACCTGTTCGGCCTGCATCAGGTCTCGGACGAGCAGCGCAAGGCCCTGCTGTCCCTGCTGACGCCGGGCCATACGATCACGGCCAACGAGCCGTGAGCCCCGTCACCTGGGCCGCCCTCCTGGCCGCCATCGCCTGCGAAGTGGCGGGCACCAGCCTGCTTCAGGCCTCGCAGCAGTTCACCCGGCCCTGGCCGACGGCCGGAACGGCGGTCTGCTACGGCCTGGCCTTCTATCTGCTGTCGGTGGCCCTGAAGCAGATGCCGGTGGGGATCGCCTATGCGATCTGGAGCGGCCTGGGGGTGGTGGCGATCTCGGTGATCGGGGCCGTGGCCTTTCGCCAGAGGCTGGACGCGCCCGCGATGCTCGGCTTGGCGCTGATCGTCGGCGGGGTGGTGGTGATCCAGCTGTTTTCAAAGAGCATGGCTCACTGAGCCGTGGTTATCTGGCGTTAAGTTTTATCGTCCTAGCCTTCGCGCTTGCCTCGGTTCGCCCGCCTCCCCTTGTGGCGCGCCGGGCGGGACGGGGGTCTCCATGAGTGAAGCGGACGCGGGCGTCAGGCCTGAGCGTATTCTCGAGCTGTCTGAGCGGCTGAACGCCGTGGCGGGCGAGAAGATCGGCGAGATCGCCTCGGTCAATCGGGCCTCCAAGATGCTGGTGGTCAACGCCCAGGTGGTGGCCGCCCGCAGCGGCGAGGCCGGGCGCAGCTTCATGGTGGTGGCCGAGGAGTTCAAGCGCATCTCGGGCCAGATCGACGACATCGCCGGCGCCCTGGAGCAGCAGGTGCGGGGCGACCTGAGCGAGCTGTCGGCCATCGGCGGGGCGATCCTGGGCCAGCTGCGGGGCCAGAGGCTGGCGGACCTGGCGCTGAACGCCATCGAGATCATCGACCGGAACCTTTATGAGCGGACCTGCGACGTGCGCTGGTGGGCGACCGACAGCGCCGTGGTGGATTGCGTCGCCCAGCCGGACGCCGCCAAGGCCGAACACGCCAGCCGCCGGTTGAAGGTCATTCTGGACGCCTACACCGTCTATCTGGACCTGTGGATTTGCGACAGGAACGGGACCATCGTCGCCAACGGCCGGCCCGACCGCTATCCGGTCCGGGGGCGGTCGGCGCGGGAGATGACCTGGTTCCGCGACGCCCTGGCGACCCGATCGGGCGAGGATTTCGCCGTGGCGGACGTCGCCCGGCTGGAGCCGTTGAACGGGGCGCCGACGGCGACCTACGCCACCGCCATCCGCCAGGGCGGCCTGGCGAACGGGGCGGTGATCGGGGTTCTGGGCGTCCATTTCGACTGGCAGGCCCAGGCCCAGACGGTGGTGGACGGGGTGCGGCTGACGCCCGACGAAAAGGCCCGGACGCGGGTGCTGCTGCTGGACCAGAAGCACCGCGTCCTGGCGGCCTCGGACGGGGTCGGGGTGCTGAGCGAGACGGTCAAGCTGGACGTCGCGGGCGGCGTCATGGGCAGCTACGCCAAGGGGTACCGGACCGTCGGCTACGCCCGCACGCCGGGCTATGAGACCTATCAGGGTCTGGGGTGGTATGGATGCCTGGTCCAGGACGCGGCCGCCATCTGATGGCCGCATCCGTCGATTAGGCGCCCCGTCCGATGATGCCCGCTTCCCCCCGACCCTATTGGGAAACCAAGACCTTGGCCGAGATGACCCCGGCCGAGTGGGAGGGGCTGTGCGACGGCTGCGGCCTGTGCTGCGTCATCCGGTTCGAGGACGAGGACACGGGCGAGGTGATCCCGACACGGGTCCACTGCCGGCTGTTCGATCCGAACGCCTGCGCCTGTTCGGACTATGCGAACCGCAAGGCCCATGTGCCGGACTGCATCAAGCTGACGCCGCACAATATCGAGGCGCTGGAGTGGATGCCCCTGTCCTGCGCCTATCGCCGGCTGCACGAGGGGCGGCCGCTGGCGGCCTGGCATCCGCTGGTCTCGGGCGATCCCGAGACGGTGCATACGGCCGGGGTCTCGGTCCGGGGGCAGACGATCTCGGAACTGGCCCTGGCCGAGCCGGAAGACGCCCTGGACTTCGAGGCGCCCGAATGGATGGTCGAGCGGGGGTGACGGTGGCGACGCCTCTGGCTTCCAGGTCGGCCAGGATGAAGTCGGCGTCGTAGCCCTTGTCGGCGAGCAGGACGCAAGGGTCGGGACCGGGTTGGTCCATCACCGGCGCATAGCCCTTCACATCCGAGACCTGACCGCCGCTCAGACAAACCGCGACAGGGAGGCACTGAGTGGCCGCCGATCCCGCCTCGGTCCCGTCTCGATCACGAACGGCTCGAAGAAGGCCCATTCCTCGTCCGTCATCAAACCCCGAACCAACGCCGCTCTCCGCAAAGAACAGCCTTGAATCAGCAATCAGAGAATCTGGGAATCCACTTTGTCCGCACCGCCTAGTTTCCGTAGTCGAAGCGATCCTCCAGGCTACCGGTGCGCCTCCCGAAGGCGTAGGACAGGGAGAGCGTGAAGCGTCTGGCGTCGTAGCGGCGGTCGATGTCCTGATCGAAGGTTTCGCCGCGCACCCTCTCTCGTCTTGGGGCGCTGTCGAAGAGGTCTGACACCGTGGCCGTGAGAAATAGGCTGTCGGCAAGTTTTCGTCGGTAGCCGAGGTTGACGACACTGAACGCCTCGCGTCGTCTTTGCTGGCTCAGATCTTCACCGAGCTGAACGGCGTTTATCTGAACGAAATCGTGGTCGGTGATCTTCCAGTTGACGTTGGCTTGAGACGAGGGCGTCCAAGCGCTGCGGCGGTAAGAGCCTGCCCCCTCCGCGCCGCTGACCTCATTCCAAGCAAACCGGCCGGTCAACTTGTAGGTGATCGTCGATCCGACCGAGCCGCTCGCCACAAGCTCTAGGCCGGCTGTTCGAAACTCGCCGATGTTGGCGCGCCGGTCGAGGATCGCACCGTCGGCCCGCAAAGTGCTGAGCGTGCCGATCCGGTTCGACGTGGAACGATAGTAGCCGGTGGCTAAATAGTTGCGTCCTGAAGCTTCATGTTCAAGCTCCAGTTCATAGGCGCTGGTCTTTTCGGGCTTCAGATCACGTCGGCCGCTGAAATAGGACAAGGGGCCAGAATATTTAACGGTCTCGTCGAGATCATTCGCTCTTAGACGATCGACTCGTCTCGTAAAGCTGCCGCCGATGATCCAATCCTGAGCGACCGTGTAGCGAACATGGCCCGTCGGATAAATCTCGAAATCACGTGTGCGCTGAGCGTTCCCGCCTTGTCGCGTCACCCAGTCGGCGACTTCCAGCCGAACGCCCGGCAGAACCTCCAGTTCGCCAAATCGAGTTTTGTAGGTTGTATAGAGGGAGGCGACGCTGCGATCGTAGCCAAACGGATTGTCTCTCGCGCGGCCGGCAGCTCCAGGCGTCTGCCCCTCGGCGTAGCCTACGTCGGCCTCCTGCCGCTCCAGATCGGACCCGACGATCAGTTCCCCGCCCGGCCTGGCCTCGATCTTGTATTCCGCCTTAAACGTCACCGTTTGCAGCTCGAGCGAACGAAGGGCGGCCTGTCGCCGGTTCCTGGTGGGCTCGTCCCAATAGTCGATGACGTCGTCCTGGGCTTCGTCCTCGGTCTGACGAGACACGCGCAGGCGAGCCAAAGCATAGCTGTCCGTCCCCGAAAGCGTACGCTTCAGCATCAAGCCGCCGGAGACCAGGTCGGCGTCGCTGCGCCCATGGCTGGTGCTCTCAAAGGCCGGTTCGGCGCCGCTCGTCCGGGCGGACGAGTCGAAGACCGCGCGGCGGTCCTGGCGCTGGTCCAGGCCGAAATAGTCCAGATCGAGCGTGAGCTTGCTCTTGGGGTCAAGCTGCCATCCCACGGTCGATGACGCATTGCTTTCCGTCTTGCGAAGCTGCGTCCGGCTCTCAAGACGGTCTTGATCGATCGCGTCGGCGGGCTGGATGAAGCGCCGGGTCGTAGTGTCGTCGATCACAAGGGGAATTCGTCTGGCGCCGGCGGACCCATTGAACGACAGCGGTCCATGATTGGCCGAGTGGCTGACGCTGAAGTTCCCTGCGCTGCGACTGCCGCCGCCGACAGTGATATTGGTCGTCGGCTGCGACTGTCCGTCCTTCCGGGAAATCAGATTGATGATTCCCGCCTGACCCTCCGGGCTGAACGCCGCCGAAGGATTGGTCATGACCTCGACCCGGCTGAACTGCGCGGCACGTAGCTGTTGAACCCCCGCCGCCTGATTGGCTCCGTTGACCTGAGGCGCAGGCTCCCCGTCAATCAGAATCGTGACCCCCGACGCCCCCCGCAATTTGACGGAGCCGTCGGGATCGACGCTGACGGAAGGCACGCCGCTCAGGACGTCGGCGAGCGAACCGGATTGATACTGAAGATCGTTCTTTATGTCGTAGCTGCGACGATCGACCGAGCCCCTGACCCGCGCATTGCCCACCACTGTCACGGTCTCGACCTCGGTCGGGCCTTGGCTCTGCGGTCCCGCCGGCGGGGCGCCAGGGGCCGCCTGAGTGGCAGCCAAGACAGAGGAGCCCGGCGCAGACAGCGCAACGACCGATGCGCCTATCCGCGCCGCCGCTGAAAGATCGATCCACCTTGGATGGCGGCAGGGCGTCTCGAACCCCGTCGCGCGGCTGCGGATTCTTTGAAAATGACGGCGCGTACGATGGAACGTCAAGCCTGCCCCCCTGACGATAATCTCTCGTCAAACAACCTAGACGCAACACGCCTTGCGAACGAATTAGCGTTTGTTAATTCTAAATTCTATTCTAGGCGGTGTGGAAAAGTGTCTGATTCATAGGCGGATTGAAGCGACGAGGACGAAGCCGAGGAAGCTGTCTGCGGTCTTGTCGTATCGAGTGGCCAGTCTGCGGTTGTGTTTCAGCTTCGAGAAGCATCGCTCGACGTGGTTCCTCAGGCCATAGATATGGCCGTCGATGACGGGCTGGACCTTGCGGTTCCGCCTGGCGGGGATGACGGTGGCGACGTCTCTGGCTTCCAGGTCGGCCAGGATGAAGTCGGCGTCGTAGCCCTTGTCGGCGAGCAGGACGCAAGGGTCGGGACCGGGTTGGTCAATCACCGGCGCATAGCCCTTCACATCCGAGGCCTGACCGCCGCTCAGACAAACCGCGACGGGGAGGCCCTGAGCGTTGCAGCGGAGATGGATCTCAGTCGAGACAGGTCGTCTCCAGAGCATCAAAGCATCAGGGGTTCCGTACTCTGCGGCTTGCCTCCAGCAGTTGAAACGGCACCTATAGCCCCCAGATTGGGCGCGTCCCCGCTCTGTTCAGGCATCGGGCTTTGAGACCACTCCGCTTGACGGCGTGGCGGGCTTCAGGAGGCGATGACAAGCTGCTGAAGCCGTCGAATTCCGGGGCGCATCCTTATGGGTGCGCCCTTTGTCATTTTTGGGCCTACCGCGCTTGGAG
Organism: Brevundimonas sp. Bb-A; assembly: GCF_009394735.1. Classification (NCBI taxonomy): domain Bacteria; kingdom Pseudomonadati; phylum Pseudomonadota; class Alphaproteobacteria; order Caulobacterales; family Caulobacteraceae; genus Brevundimonas; species Brevundimonas sp. Bb-A. The sequence continues at coordinate 1,195,524 of NZ_CP045456.1, forward strand.
CCGTTGTCGGATGCATGGCTTCAAGCCGTAGGGCGACGCTGCTTGAAATCCCGTTCTTCCAAACCATTACGCCTTTCCAAGCGCGAACTTCCGGCCTGGGGACGCTGGTGCGCTAGGGTTTGGGCATGACGGGAGAAAGCGAAGAGAGCGAGGCGGGCGGCGACTGGCTGGCGCCGCTGTTCGAGCAGTTGAAGGGGGCGGTTCAGCGCGCCGCCGCCGTGCTGGCCAAGGACGATCCCGAGGAAAAGGCGGATGCGGAGACGCTGGCGCGGCGCGCCGGCGTGGTGGCGCGCGCCGCCCTGGCGGTCGATGCGATCCGCCGCCGCATGGAGGCTGAGCGCAGGGCCGAAAAAGACAGCGAAGAGGACGAAATGGGTGGGCGAACCGACAGACCCGAGGAGGACGAGCGGCTGCGACGCCGGCTCACCCTCCATTCCGAGCGTTTGGACCGCATTCTGGAGACGAAAGGCGCCCGACCAAATGGACGCGCGCGAACTGAGGCGGATGGTGCGGGCGACGGGGCTGCATCCTCACCAATGCCCGCCCCTGGATGAGCCCTGGCGGACCTGGCTGCTGCTGGGCGGGCGCGGGTCGGGCAAGACCTTCGCCGGGGCGGTGTGGATGGATGTGGCGGCGCGGTTCAGGCCCGGCGCGGTGATCGCCCTGGTCGGTCCGGCCCTGCACGACGTGCGCGAGGTGATGGTCGAGGGGGAGGCGGGCATCAAGGCCCTAGCCGAGCCGGGCGACCGGCCCCGCTGGGAGGCCGGACGGCGAAGGCTGGTGTGGGCCAACGGCTCGACCGCCTACGCCTTTTCCGCCGAGGACCCGGACAGTCTGCGCGGACCCCAGTTCCACGCCGCCTGGGCCGATGAGTTCTGCACCTGGCGCAAGCCCGAGGCGGTCCTGTCGAACCTGAGGTTCGGCCTGCGGCTGGGGCCCGATCCCCGGCTGGCGGTGACGACCACGCCCCGGCCCATTCCGGCCCTGCGGCGGCTGATGGCCGAGCCGGGGACGGTGACGGACCGGGCGGCGACGGCGGACAACGCCGAGAACCTGTCGCCGGGCTATGTCGATCATCTGACCGACCTTTACGGCGGGACGCGGCTGGCGGCTCAGGAGCTGGAGGGACAGGTGGTGGAGGGCGAGGGCGCCCTGTTCCGCATCGCGGATCTGAAACAGGCGCGGGGAAGCCGGCCGGCCGAGCTGGACCGGGTGATCGTGGCGGTCGATCCGCCCGCCAGCGCCCACGGCGACGCCTGCGGCATAGTGGTGGTGGGACGGCGCGAACGGCGGGCCTTCGTCCTGGCCGACCGGACGGTGCGGGGCCTGTCGCCCGGCGGCTGGGCCGCCGCCGTCTGTCGCGCCGCGCGGGATTTCGACGCCCAGGAGGTGGCGGCCGAGGCCAATCAGGGCGGGGAGATGGTGCGAAGCGTCCTGGGCCAGGCGGACTGTCCGGCCCCGGTTGCCCTGGTCCACGCCCGCCGCTCCAAGGCCGCCCGGGCCGAGCCGGTGGCCCTGTTGTACGAACAGGGGCGGGTCGTCCACTGCGGCGACTTTCCCGCCCTGGAGGAGGAGATGCTGGCCTTGGGCTGCGAGGGCGGACCCAGCCCCGACCGGGCCGACGCCCTGGTCTGGGGCGTGTCGCGGCTGATGCTGGAGCCGCAGGGCGAGGGGCCGTGGATCAGAAGACTATGACGCCGGAGGTTTGGGGATATTGGGCTGCGGCCCGCGCCAGGGCGGTGTCGGCGCTGATCAAGGGAACGCCCAGGAGCAGGGCCTGAGTGTCGAGCAGGACCGCCATTCAGCGGTAGAAATGATCTTCGTCTTCCGAACGAGCCAAACGCTCCATCTCGGGGTCCGGCTGAAGGAAGAGGGTTGCTTCTTCATCCGTCAGCGGCCCCAGGTGGGCCAGGGCGCCGATGCGGAGGCTGGGGCGAGCTTTGGCCGCGCGGATGACGGCGACGGCGTGGCCGTCGCGGGACAGGACGATTTCCTCGCCCTGTTCGGCCTGGGCGGCGAGTTCGGCCAGGGTGGCCTGAGACCGGGCGATGTCGACGTGGATCGTCATGGGCCGAGACTAGCACGGGCGGGGCGGAGGCGAAACGGCGGCGCCGAGCGCCGGCCGCCGCCTCCGCTGCGGCGAGACATATTCAGGAGAGTGCGATGGGTGGGATGCGGTGGCCGTTCGGCCGGGGCGGGCGTGCGCCCGATCCGGGCGCGCCGGAGGCGAAGACCAGTCGGACGGCGGTGCTGCTGTCGGGCGTCGGGCGGGCGCGGTGGACGGGCAATGACTACGCCGGCCTGGCGCGCGAAGGCTATCAGAAGAACGCCGTGGCCTATCGCTGCATCCGCATGATTGCGGAGGCGGCGGCCTCGGCGCCCTTTGCGGTCTTTGTGGACGGGGTGCGCGACGAGACCCATCCGCTGGCGCGGCTGATCCGCCGGCCCAATCCCGAACAGTCGGGGGCGGAGCTGATGGAGGCGGTTTACGGATCGCTTCAGGTCTCGGGCAACGCCTGGGTGGAAGCGGTGGGGGACGCGGTTCCCGAGGAGCTGTGGGCGCTCAGGTCGGACCGGGTCAAGGTGGTTCCCGGCCGGTCGGGCTGGCCCGAGGCGTGGGATTATTCCGTGGACGGACGGTCGATCCGGATCGGGCGGGCGGCTGACGGCTGGGCGCCGGTGATGCAGCTGAAGCTGTGGCATCCGCTGGACGACTGGTACGGCCTGTCGCCGCTGGAGGCGGCGGCGCAGGGGGTGGATGCGCACAATGCGGCCGGGGCCTGGAACAAGGCCCTGCTGGACAATGGGGCGCGGCCGTCCGGCGCCCTGATCTATGGGGCCAAGGGCGGCGAGCGGCTGACCGACGGCCAGTTCGAAGCGCTGAAGGCCCAACTGTCCAGCGCCTACGCCGGGGTGGAGAACGCCGGGCGGCCGATCCTGCTGGAGGGGGGAATGGACTGGAAGCCCCTGAGCCTGACCCCCGCCGAGATGGACTTCACCGCCGGGCGACATGCGGCGGCGCGCGAGATCGCCCTGGCCTTCGGGGTTCCGCCGCAGCTGCTGGGGATACCGGGGGACGCCACCTATTCCAACTATCGCGAGGCCAACACCGCCTTCTGGCGACAGACGGTCATACCCCTGGCGCGCAAGGCGGCGGGCGCGATGACCGGCTGGCTGGGCGGACGGTTCCCCGGCTGCGAGGTGCGGGCCGACCTGGAGGCCGTGCCGGCGCTGCAGCCCGAACGCGACGCCCTGTGGGCGCGGCTGGAGGCGGCAAGCTTCCTGACGGACGCGGAGCGGCGACGGATGGCGGGGGTGGAGGGATGAGGAAGGGGTGGCGAGTGTCGAGTGGCGAGTGGCGAGGGAGACGTGACGCATGAGCGACGACTCTCAGGTCCGGCGTGTGCCGACCGCCCTGGTGATCGCGGTGGTGGTGCAGACCATCGGCGGACTGGTCTGGGCGGGCGGGGCGGCGGCGCGGATCGCGACCCTGGAGCAGAGGGTCGGGGAACAGAGGCTGGTGGCCGAACGGCTGGCGCGGCTGGAGACCCAAGGCGAGGCGACGGCGGCGGCTGTCGAGCGGATCGAACGGCGGCTGGAGGGGCTTGGATGAGTGGCGAGCGGCGCGTGGTGAGTGGCGAGGCGAGCGAGGCGATTGGACGAAGGCAGGGGCGACTTCGCTCGCCCCTCGCCATTCGTCATGCGCCACTCCTGATTCAGGGCTACGCCTCCCTGTGGGGCGTGGCGGATCTGAACGGGGACGTGGTCCAGGCGGGGGCGTTCGCCGACAGTCTGGCCAAGACGGGCGCCGAAGGGGTGCGGATGCTGAACCAGCACGACGGCCGGGCGCCGGTCGGGGTCTGGGACGAGGTGCGCGAGGACGAGCGCGGCCTGTTCGTGCGCGGCCGGATCGAAGACTGGTCGCCCGAGGCCCGCTTCGCCGCCGCCCTGAGCCGGGCGGGGGCGATGGACGGCCTGTCGATCGGATACCGCACGGCGCGGGCGCGGCGTCAGGGACGTTTGAGGGTGCTGAGCGGGGTTGAGCTGTGGGAGGTGTCGCTGGTGACGTTTCCCATGTTGCCGGGGGCGCGGTTTAGCGTCGTGGGTGTGACGGGGCCGGGCTGATCGTGAATGATCATACTCTAAGACCGTCATCCTCGGGCTTGACCCGAGGATCGAGCGATCCGCCGCTTGAGCAAAGACGCGGGCGCAGAGCCTGGCCAGGGGCCGATCCTCGGGTCAAGCCCGAGGATGACGGGTCTGGCTGAGCGGTCTGGGCCGTGGGCGGATCGCGCCAGATGACCGCGATCCCGATTCTAGCGGCTTCAGCTTTTGGGCGTGGCGGCTTCGATATTGGCCTGGAGGGCCTGCATTTCGGCGGTGATCGCTTCCATTTCCGCCGTGCATTCGTCGGAGGAGATGGTGGCGGCGCGCGGGGACGCCTTGCCCTTGTCATAGGCCGCCAGGAGGAACTCGGAGGCCGCCTTCTTTTCCGGATCGGTCTCATTGGCCAGGGCGGCGCGGACCTGCTCGGCGACGCCCGGCGGGAACTGGCGTTCGCACGTGCCCAGGGTTTCGAACATGCGCGTCATGCCGGCGAAGACCTGATTCACCTGTTTCGCCTGTTCGGGCGGAAGGCCGGAGGTGTCCGGCGGCGTCTGAAGCGCCAGGGCGCCGGCGAAGGCGAGAACGAGACTGAACATGGGTGAAGCTCCTCCGTCACGCGGAGTAGCACGCTTTTCCAGGGACGACAGCCGTCCATCACAGGTTTCGGGCCACGCCCGGATCACGCGGCGCCGAAGAGGGGCGCCATCAAACCGGAGACATCATGAAAGAGACCAAACAGGCTTCGGGGCATCCCGAGGCGGACGCCGCCGTGCGCGAGATGATCGCGGCGTTCGAGGCGTTCAAAGGGGCGAACGACGCCCGGCTGGGCGAGATCGAGAAGAAGGCGGCGGCCGATGTGCTGCTGGAGGAGAAGGTGGCGCGGATCGATCAGGCGGTGGCGGCGGCGCAGGCGCGGCTGGATCGGGTGATGAGCCAGAACAGGCGTCCGGCGATCGGCGGGGAGCCGGTGGAGCCGACGTCGGCGCCGGAGGCGAAGGCGGCGTGGGACGGCTATCTGAAGACCGGCCAGTCTGGCGCCCTGGAGGTGAAGGCGGGACTTTCGACGGGGGCGACCTCGGGCGGCTATGTCGCGCCCTATGAGACCGAGCGGGCCATCGAGCGGCGGCTGATGGCGGCCTCGCCGATGCGCGAGATCGCGACGGTCAGGACGGTGGCGGCGGGCGTGTTCCGAAAGCCGGTCTCGACGGCGGGCGTGGCCTGCGGCTGGGCGGCCGAGACGGCGGCGCGGCCCGAGACCGATCCGGCGACCCTGGCCCTGCTGGAGTTCCCCTCGGCCGATCTGTACGCCAATCCGGCGGCGACCCAGGCCCTGCTGGACGACGCCATGGTCGATCTGGACGAATGGCTGGCGGCCGAGGTCGAGGACGCCTTCGCCGCCCAGGAAACCCAGGCCTTCGTGGCCGGCGACGGGGTGAACAAGCCCAAGGGCTTTCTGGCCTATCCGACCGTCGCCGACGCCGGGCAGCAGTGGGGCCAGATCGGTTATGTGGCCTCGGGCGCCGCAGGCGGGTTCGCGGCCGACAGTCCGACCGACCGGCTGATCGACCTGATCTATGCGCCCAAGGCCCAGTATCGGCCGAACGGCCGGTTCGTGATGAACAGGAAGACGGTCTCGGCCGTGCGCAAGTTCAAGGACGCCGACGGCAACTACATTTGGCAGCCGGCGACGCGGCTGGGCGAGACGGCGAGCCTGCTGGGCTATCCGGTCACTGAGATCGAGACCATGCCGGATGTGGCGGCGGGCAGTCTGTCCATCGCCTTCGGGGACTTCCAGCGGGGCTATCTGATCGTGGATCGGGCGGGGGTGCGGGTGCTGCGCGACCCCTATTCGGCCAAACCCTATGTGCTGTTCTACACGACCAAGCGCGTCGGCGGCGGGGTGCAGAACTTCGACGCGATCAAGGTGATGCGGTTCGCGGCGACGTAGTTGCGGCGTGACGAGCGGTCAGTGGCGAGGGGCGAGTGGTCGCTCGCCGCTGACGTATGAAACGGCGTTTGGGCTGAGTAGGGGTGGCCGTCTCGCCGCTCGCCACTCGTCACTCGCCACTTCCGAGCAAGGCGAGGTGAGACATGGCGCAGCCGGTGACGGTGGCGGAGGCGAAGCTGTTTTTGAGGGTCGAGCATGAGGCCGAGGACGGCCTGATCCAGACCCTGATTGGGGCGGCCCAGGCGCGGGTGGAGGCGGAGGTGGGGCTGAGCCTGACCTCGACCGCGCCGGCGGGGCTGAGGCTGGCGATCCTGATGCTGGTGCTGCGGGCCTATGAGCGGGGCGAGGCGGCGGCGGATCTGTCGATCGACGAATGGACCGCCCCCTATCGCACGGTGCGGCTGTGAGGGTTCTGGCGAGCCTGTTCCGGCCGGTGGAGGCCGAGACCCCCTATGGCGGGCGCAGCGTGGGTTTCGAACCCGTCGGCTCGGCCTGGCTGACCTGCGGGACGCGGCGGCGGATCGAACGGGGCGAGGGCGATCAGAGGCGCACGGTCGAGCGGCTGAGCGCCGAGGCGCGGGCCGACGCGCGGCTGGCGGTCGGGCGGGTGCTGCGGTTCGGCGGGGCCGACTGGGACGTCGTCGGCCTTGATCCTCTGCGGCCGGGGCGGCTGCGGCTGGAGCTGGAGCGGGTGCGATGAAGGATCATGAGAGCGCCCTGCAAAAGGCGGTGGTCGCGGCCCTGAAGGCGGATGCGGCGGTGTCGGCCCTGATCGGCGGGCGGGTGTTCGACCGGCCGCCGGAGGGGGCGGCCTGCCCCTATCTGGCGCTGGGCCGATGCGAGAGCCGGCCGCTGACGGCGGACGGGGGCGGGGTGGAGCAGAGGCTGACCCTGACCGGGGTGTCGCGCTTCCTCGGCGCGGAAGAGGCCAAGGCGATGGCGGCGGCGGTGCGGGCCTGTCTGCACGAGGCGGTGCTGGAGGCGGACGGGGTGCGGACCGCGACCCTGAGGGCGACCTTCGCCGACGTGTTCGGGGCGAGCGACGGGCGGCGGACCTATGCGGTGGTGCGGCTGAGGGCGGTGACCGAGGAAGTGGCGAGTGGTTAGTGGCGAGTGGCGAGCTGGATCGGGCGGGCGGAAGCAGCGGGGGGAGCCGTTGCGACGACCTTCCTCGCCACTCGTCACTCGCCACACGCCACTCAGGAGCAAAGCGAGGACAAGATGACCGCACAGGCGGGCAAGGACATGCTGCTGAAGATCGAGGGGGCGCCGGGCGTCTTCACGACGGTGGCGGGGTTGAGGGCGCGGACGATTTCGCTGAACGCGCGCACGGTGGACGCCACCGACGGCGACAGCGCCGGACGGTGGCGCGAACTGCTGGCCGGCGCCGGGGTCAAGTCGGCGGCGGTGTCGGGCCAGGGGATCTTCCGCGATGCGGCCTCGGACGCCCTGGTGCGGGAAGCCTTCTTCGATCAGGCGGCGAAGCGGTGGCGGCTGGTGGTGCCGGACTTCGGCGTGCTGGAGGGGCCGTTCCTGGTGGCGGCCCTGGAATACGCCGGGACGCATGAGGGGGAGGCGACCTTTGCGCTCAGCCTGGCCAGCGCGGGGGCGGTCGGGTTTTCGGCGGCGTGAGGCGCGCGCGTTAGTGCTAGTGCTAGTGCTAGTGAGCGGGCTTCGCCGGTGAGCGGAGAACGGCGGGGCGGCTGAGTAGGCGCTCGCTAGGTTCAATCGACATTCAGCTTACTGCGGTCAGGCCGCTCTTCCCGCGTCAGAGGGCCTTGATGCGGCGACCGGGTTCATCACAGCGATCACGGCGGATTCACAGCGGTCACGACGCCGTCGGAACGCGCCGTGTCCGCCGTGACCTCGTCGTGCACGTTGTGATGAACCCATCCTCAATCGGCGTTCCGCCGCCGGACGTTTTCCCTTCCGCTGACGCCGGAAGGAAGACGGACACTCAATGGAATAGGGTCTTCAACGCCCGAGGCGCTTCTCCTGTGTCGGCGGCTGCGCGCCGCCCGGCAGGACGGCGGCAGGCCAATGTCGATTGGCCCTAGCACTGGCCCTGGCCCTGGCCCTTTTCACTTCAGATCGGGATGGACGATGAACCAGGCGCGGGGCGAGGCGGCGGTGATGCTGGGCGGGGTGCGGCGCAGGGTCTGTCTGACCCTGGGGGCCCTGGCCGAGATCGAGACCGGGCTGGGCGTCGAGGGTCTGGCGGCGGCGGCCGAGCGGATGAAGACCCTGTCGGCGCGGGATCTGATGGTGGTCCTGGCGGCGGTGCTGCGCGGCGGGGGCGAGGCCCGGCCGGAGGTCGAGGCGGTCGATCCGCGCGAGGCGGCGCGGGCCGTGGCGGCGGCCTTTGAGGCGTCCTCCGGTCAAGCCGGAAGATGACGGGCGCGACGCCCTGGGGCGAGATGATGCGGGCGGCGATGCGGATGGGGATTGCGCCCGAGGCCTTCTGGCGGCTGTCGCTGAAGGAATGGCGGATGCTGACCGAGGCGCCGCGCGGGACGGCGCCGATGGGCCGGGCGGGCTTGGCGAAACTGATGGAGGACTGGCCCGATGACGGATGAGTTCGGACGGGACGGGATCGACGACCTGCCGCTAAAGGCGGCCGAGGCGGGGGCGGCGCTGGAGGCGCTGAAGGGGCCGGCTGAGGAGGCGGCGAACGCCATAGAGGCGGCCTTCGGCCGGGCGGGCGAAAGCCTGACCCGGTCGTTGGCGCGGGCGGCGGCGGACGGAGAGGTGTCCCTGTCGGAACTGGCCCAGGCGGTGCTGAAGGCGGTGAATGCGGCGGCCGGGTCCGGCGGATCGGGAAGCGGTCTGAGCGCGGCGATCCAGGCGGCGGCGTCCAGTTTCGGCGGGGCCAATTTCGGCGGTGCCAGGGCCGACGGCGGGCCGGTGCTGGGGGGCGGCGCCTATCTGGTCGGAGAACGGGGGCCGGAGGTGTTTCGCCCGAGCGTCGGCGGCGACATCGGGCCGACGACGGGCGGTGCTGTGACCGTCCATGTGGCGGTGGACGGCGGGGCCGAGGCCCTGCTGCGATCCGAGGCCCAGATCGCCCAGATGCTGGCGCGGGCGGTCAGCCTGGGGGCGCGGGGGAGATAGGGTTTTGAGTAGCGAGCGGCGAGGGGCGAGTGACGAGCGGCGATGCGGATGCGGCCTGTCTCGCCACCGACCACTCGCCACTCGTCACTGTCTTGCTATTCGCCCTTGGGGTTGGGGCCGAAGCGGTTGTCGCCCTTGTCGCCCTCGACCAGGCCGATCCACAGCAGGAAGGCGAGAGGAACCAGGCCCGCCAGGGCGAAGGCGCCGACGCCCGGGCCCATCAGGGCGAAGAAGGCGGCGGGATTGTCTTCGTAATAGTCGGGGCCCATGCCGCCGGCGAAGGCGGCGCCCATGACCATGACGAAGCCGATGATCGTGAAGACCGTCGCGGCGACCCAGGGAATGGCGACCAGCCAGCCGGTCTTGCCCATGTCGTGCAGGCGTTTCACCGAAATGGCCAGGTTCGGCCAGATCAGGGCCAGGGAGATCAGGGCGCCGATGATCGGCAGCCAGCCGGCGACGACGCCGACGCCCAGCAGGATCAGCCAGCCGATCCAGAAATGGCTGCGGCGGGTACGGCCCTCGAAGGACAGGAACAGTTTCTGCCAGTCGAAACCGGCGACGGTGGTGTCGGTCGAACTGGCGTAGCCGCCGGCGACGCCGACGGTGGAGGGGCCGCCCGCCAGGATCAGGATCTGGGTCGCCTCGCCATCCTCGGGCACGAAATCGACGCGGACGCCGGGGGCGGGGACGGCGGGGGACTGCAGGCCGGCGGCGCTGAAGCCGTAGCGGACGCCGTCGTCGCCGCTGATCAGGCCGGCGCCGGCCGTGGTGTCATAGCTGAGGATTTCGCCGCGCAAGTCTTCGCTCCCGTCTCGAGACGGCCCCCTCGGCCGTCGTTAGCCGAGCATGGACGAGCGGCGCCGTTCGGACAAGTGAAACAGGGGACAGGTTCGAATGAGCTTTCATGAGGTGCGCCTGCCCGCGCGGCTGGCTTTCGGCTCGACCGGCGGGGTGGAGCGGCGGACGGAGATCGCGACCCTGGCGTCCGGGTTCGAGCGGCGATCGACGCCCTGGGCCCTGGGGCGCAGGCGCTATCTGATCGGGGCGAACCTGAGATCGCTGGACGACATGGCCGCCCTGATCGCCTTCTTCGAGGCGCGGCGGGGGCGGCTGTACGGGTTCCGGTTCAAGGACTTCGCCGATTTCAAATCGTGCGCGCCCAGCGGGACGGTTTCGGCCGGGGATCAGGTTCTGGGCCTGGGCGACGGGGCGCGGACGGTGTTTCCGCTGATCAAGACCTACGGCGACGTCGAACGACCGATCCGGAAGCCGGTCGAGGGGTCGGTTCGGGTGGCGGTCGGTGGCGTGGAGACCCAGGGCCTTTCCGTCGATTGGACGACGGGGGCCGTGACCCTGGCGTCCGCGCCGGCGGCGGGGGTGACGGTGACGGGGGGCTTTCAATTCGACACGCCGGTGCGGTTCGACACCGACCGGATCGAGACGACCCTGGAGAGTTTCGAGGCGGGGCGGATGGCGGCGGTCCCGCTGATCGAGGTGAGGGTCTGAAGAGAGTGGCGAGTGGTCAGTGGCGAGTGGCGAGGCGGTTCGGGATGCGGGAGCGCCGAGACTTGATCGTCGGAACGAATGTTCGGCCCGCTTACTCGCCACTCGCCACTCGCCACTCGCCACCGACCACTGAGCGAAGGCGAAGATGAGACACATACCGGACGATCTGGCCGCCCGCATCGAAAGCGGGGCGGCGCGGCTTTGCCATGTCTGGCTGATGCGGCGCGTCGACGGGACGCGGGCGGGCTTCACCGACCATGACCGCGATCTGACGCTGGACGGGGTGGTCTGTCGGGCGGCGAGCGGCTGGACCGTCGGGGCGGCCGAGAGCGGGGTTGGGCTGGCGGCGGGGACGGCCTCGGCCTCGGGCGTGCTGGACGACGCCTCGATCCGCGAGGCCGATGTGGCGCAGGGCCGGCTGGACGGAGCGGCGGTGGAGCTGTGGCGCCTGGACTGGTCCGAGCTGGACTTGAGGGTGCGGCTGTGGTCGGGGACGATCACGCGGCTGAGGCGGCAGGACGGGGCCTTCGTCGCCGATCTGGAAGGGCCGCTGGCGAAGCTGGAGCGGGTGGTCGGGCGGACCTACGGCCGGCTGTGCGACGCGCGGCTGGGGGACGAGCGCTGCGGGGTCGCGGATGCGGCCGGGCGGACCTGCGACAAGCGGTGGGAGACCTGTGTCGGGACGTTTGGGAATGGGGTGAATTTTCGGGGCTTTCCGGACGTGCCGGGGGATGACTTCCTGACGGCCTGGCCGGCGCAGGGCGGCCGCCATGACGGCGGGAGCCGGCGGTGAGGGGCAAGGCGCGAAGCGACACGCCTGACGATGGGGGACGTTCTTGTGAGAGGAAGACTTCCCTCTCCGACCCTGGTTCGCTTCGCGAACGCCGGGCCACCTCTCCCGCAAGCGGGAGAGGGTCTGGGGCGGGAGACGTCGGCGCGCGGGTGGCTGTGGCGGCGCGGGCCTGGCTGGGGACGCCGTATCGGCATCAGGCCAGTGTGAAGGGCGTGGGGGCGGACTGTCTGGGTCTGGTGCGCGGGCTGTGGCGCGAGGTGGCGGGGGCGGAGCCGGAAGGCGTTCCGCCCTATTCGCCGGACTGGGCCGAGGCGGGCGGGCGCGAGCTTTTGCGGGAGGCGCTGGAGCGGTGGCTGAGGCCCGTCCCGCCGGCGGTCATGCGGCCGGGGGATGTGCTGCTGTTTCGCATGTCGCCGGGCGTGGCGGCCAAACACTGCGCCATTCTGAGCGACTGCGGCGGGCCGGAGCCGAGGATGATCCACGCCTATTGGGGACGGGCGGTGGTCGAGAGCTGGATGGGGATATGGTGGCGACGACGGCTGGTCGCGGCGTTTCGGTTTCCGGGGTGAGGCTTACAGACCTTCCCCCGCTTGCGGGGGAAGTGTCAGCGCGTCGAGCGGAGCGAGACGGCTGACGATGGGGGAAGTCTTCTTGCTCCAAAAAGACTCCCCTCTCTGACCCTGGATCGGCTGCGCCGATCGACGGGCCACCTCTCCCGCAAGCGGGAGAGGGTCTGGGGAGGGCCGCCCCCACCCCGTCGCTGTGCGACGACCCTCCCCCCGAGGGGAGGGAGGTTCTTTTTTGGAGGCGTAGATGGCGCAAGTCGTACTGAGCGCGGTGGGGCAGTCGGTCGGCGGGCCGGTCGGTCGGGTGATCGGGGCGACGATCGGGCGGGTGATCGACGATCGGGTGATCGGCTCCCTGTCGCCGGCGCGACAGCTGGGGCCGAGGCTGGACGGGCTGAAGATCCAGGGGACGGCCGAGGGGGCGCCGATGGCCTGCGTCTTCGGCCGGGCGCGGGTGACGGGTCAGGTGATCTGGGCCGCGCGGTTTCTGGAAGGCAAGGTCAAGGGACGGGCGGGCAAGGGCGGGGCCAAGACGGTCGACTACGCCTATTCGCTGAGCTTCGCCGTGGCCCTGTGCGAAGGCGAGATCGACGGGATCGGCCGGGTCTGGGCCGACGGACGGCTGATGGAGCTGAACGGCGTGGCGATGCGGGTGCATCGCGGCGGGGAGGACCAGAGGCCGGACCCGCTGATCGAGGCGGTGGAGCAGGATGCGCCGGCCTATCGCGGCGTGGCCTATGTGGTGTTCGAGGACCTGCCGTTGGGGCCGTTCGGGGACCGGGTTCCGCAGCTGAGTTTCGAGGTGTTCCGGCGGCCGCGCGGGGCGGGGCCGCGGCTAGAGGACCGGCTGGAGGGGGTGTGTCTGATCCCCGGCGCGGGGGAGTTCGCCCTGGCGACCGAGGCGGTGGTGCGGCGCGAGGGGCTGACGCGGACGACGGCGGAGAACGTCCATAACGGCGAGGGGCGGGCCGACCTGATCGTGTCGCTGGATCAGCTTCAGGCCCAGCTGCCGAATCTGAAACGGGTCAGCCTGGTGGTCGGCTGGTTCGGGGATGATCTGAGGGCCGGTCACTGTCGGGTGCGGCCGGGGGTGGAGCGGCGCGACAAGCCGACCGAGCCGATGATCTGGTCGGTGGCGGGGGTGGCGAGGCATGAGGCGCATCTGATCAGTCGCGTGCCGGGATCGGATGCTCCGGCCTATGGCGGGACGCCGTCAGACGAGAGCGTGCGCCAGGCGGTGACGGAGCTGAAGGCGCGGGGCCTGGAGGTGACGCTGTATCCCTTCGTCTTCATGGACTGTCCCGGCTATCCGTGGCGAGGGCGGGTGGCCGGGACGGACGGGGCGGGGGCGGCCGCCGAGATCGCGGCCCTGTTCGGCGGGCCGGAGGATTGGGGCCTGCGGCGGATGGCGCTGCACTACGCTGGAATCGCGGCCGAGGAAGGGGCGGACGGCCTCTTGATCGGATCGGAGATGCGGGGCGTGACCTGGACGCGCGATGCGGCGGGCGGCTTTCCGGCGGTGGAGCAGTTCCGCACCCTGGCGGCCGAGTGCCGGGCGGTGGTCGGGCCGGGGGTGAAGCTGTCCTACGCCGCCGACTGGAGCGAATATTTCGGACGGCAGGCGGGCGGGGACGTGCGGTTTCACCTCGACCCCCTGTGGGCCGATCCGAACATCGACCATGTGTCGATCGACTGGTACCCGCCCCTGACCGACTGGCGTGACGGGGACGGGGGGCTGGATGCGGCCCGGTTCGACGGGGCGGCGGACCCGGCCTATCTGGCGGCCGGCGTCGCGGGCGGCGAGGGGTTCGAATGGTATTACGCCAGCGCGGCCGACCGGGCGGCCCAGGTGCGCACGCCCATCTCGGACGGGGCGCACGGAGAGGACTGGCTGTTCCGGCCCAAGGATCTGAAGGGCTGGTGGTCGAACCTGCACTATGAGCGGCCGGGCGGGGTGCGGGCGGCGACGCCGACGGCCTGGCGGCCGGGGATGAAGCCGGTGCGGCTGACCGAGTTCGGCTGTGCGGCCGTGGATCGGGGCGGCAATGCGCCCAATCTGTTTCAGGACCCCAAGAGCGGCGAAAGCGCCCTGCCGCCCTTTTCCACCGGGGCGCGCGACGATGCAGTGCAGCGGGCGGCGCTGGAGGCGGTGCTGGGCCATTTCGCGGCGCCTGAGAACAATCCGGTTTCGGCCGTCTATGGCCGACCGATGCTGGAGGGGGCGGACGCCTGGTGCTGGGACGCCCGGCCCTATCCGGCCTTTCCGGCGCGGGCGGAGGTCTGGGCCGACGCCGGGGCGTGGCGGGCGGGTCACTGGCTGAACGGGCGGCTGGCGGGCGACGGCGCCGATCTGGTCGCCGCCGTCCTGGCGCGCGGCGGCCTGGCGGCGGATGAACGGATCATCGAAGGGGTGGAGGGGGCGGCGGCCGGCTATGTGATCGACCGACCGATGCGGACGCGCGACGCCCTGGAGCCGCTGCTGGCCGCCTTCGACGCCGTGGCGGCGGAGCGGGACGGGCGGGTCGCCGTCCTGGGACGGACGGCGAGCGGGACGGTGCTGAGCCGCGACGGCCTGGCCCTGCCCAAGGCAGGCGGGGCCGAGACGGCGACGCGACGGCTGGAGGCCCGACCCGGCGCGGCGCGGGTGCGTTTCGTCGATGAGACGGCGGACTATCAGACGGGGGCGGTGACTGCGCGGGTCGAGGACGGGCGGGCCGAGGACGGGCGGGCCGCGACCGGCGGCGGCGTCGATCTGGACCTGCCCCTGGTCTGCGGCGACGGCCTGGCGCGGGCTGTGGCGGAGCGGGCGCTGGAGGCGGAGCAGGCCGAGACGGTCGTCCTGACCCTGGGGCCGCTGGAGGCCCTGGCGGCCGAGCCTGGGGACGTGGTGCGGCTGGAGGGCCGCGACGGCGACTGGCGGGTGGCGCGCGTCGCGGCGGAGGAGACGCCGGCGATCACTCTGGAGCCGGTCGGCGCGCGAAGACTCTATGAGGATCAGGGGGGAGGAAGGGGCGGCGAGGGTCCGGCGACGACCGGGGCGCCCTTTCTGGCCCTGCTGGATCTGCCGCCGCTGATAGGGAGCGAGGACGACGCACGGCCGGTGGCGGCGGCGGCGGTGGAGCCGTGGCGGCCGATGCGGCTGCACGCCGGGCCGTCGGCCGGCGCCTTGACCGCGCGCGCCGATCTGGACGCGCCGACGCCCGTGGGAGTGCTGGTCGAGCCCTTGCGGCCGGGGGCGCCCGGGCGCTGGGACACGGTCAACACCCTGGTGGTGCGGGTCGAGGGGGCGGCGCCGCAGAGCGCGGCGGAGACGGCGGTGCTGGGCGGCGCCAACACACTGGCGATCCAGACGGCGGGGGGATGGGAGGTGGCGCAATACCGATCCGCGACCCTGATCGCCCCGGACGTCTGGCGGCTGACCGGCCTTTTGCGCGGCCAGCAGGGGACGGAGGCGGAGATGCAGGCGGGGGCCGCAACCGGGGCGGTGGTGGTGTTCCTGGAGCCGCGCCCGGCGCGGGCGGAGATCGGGCGCGCCGAACGGGGCCTGCCCCTGGTCTGTCGCGCCGGACCGGCGGGGGCGGCGCCGGGCGGGGCGGGGTTCCGCCAGGCAGGCTTCACCCTGCGGGGGCTTTACGACCGGCCGTGGTCGCCGGCGGGGTTGACGGTGCGGGTCTCGGCCGAGGGACGGCGGATCAGTTGGACGCCGCGCGTGCGGCTGTACGGCGACGGCTGGGACGGCGAGCCGACGCCGGTCGATCCGATGCGTTTTCGTCTCCGGGTGACGAACGGGGGCGCGGTGGTGCGGACGATGGAGGTCGATGGGGCGACGGCCCTTTACGCCGCAGCGGACGCGGCGGTGGACTTTCCCGGCGGGCCGCCCCCGACGGCGCGGATCGCCGTGGCCCAATGGGGCGAGGGGTTCGGCTGGGGCGCGGAGGCGGAAATCGGCTTAGAGCCTGATGGTTTCGGACGGAACCGCGCGGCGGTTCCGACAGAAGCGTGAATCAGGCTCTCGCTCTAATCTGGAGCCTGATTCACCGTTTCAGCGGAACCGCGAAGCGGTTCCTCCTCAACGGATCAGGCTCTGGCCTGAGCAAATATCCGGGTCCGGCCCTTTGCGGGGGCGGGGGCATGGCTTAACTGACGGCCTCTCAGGTGTTTTCAGTTGGAGCGGCAACGGACGTGGCAGGCGACCCCTATAAGGAACTGGGCGTTTCAAAGGGCGCGAGCGCGGACGAGATCAAGAAGGCGTTCCGCAAACTGGCCAAGGAACTGCACCCCGACAAGAACCCCGGCGACGCCAAGACCGAGGAACGGTTCAAACGGGTGACGGCGGCCTTCGACCTGTTGGGCGATCCGGAAAAGCGGGCCAAGTATGACGCGGGCCAGTTGGACGCCGACGGCAATGAACAGTATCGCGGCTTCGGCGGGGGCGGACGGCCGGGCGGCAATCCCTTCGGCCAGGGCGGCTTCTCCGGCGGCGGCGGACCGGGCGGTCGGGCCGACTTCGAAGGCATCGACCTGGACGATCTGTTCGGCATGTTCGGGGGCGCGGGCCGCCAGCGGGGTCCGCGCGACTTCACCGCGCGCGGCCAGGACGTGCGCGCCAGCCTGAACATCAGCCTGGAGGACGCCATTTCGGGGGCGACCCGGCGAATCCAGTTCTCCGACGGTCGAACCCTGGACGTGACCATTCCCAAGGGCGCGTCGGACGGCCAGACCATCCGCCTGCGCGGCCAGGGGGCGCCGGGGCGGGGCGCCGAGAACGGCGACGCCCTGATCGAGCTGAAGATCGAGCCGCACCCGATCTATAAGCGCGACGGGGCGGACCTGACGATGGACCTGCCGGTCTCGGTGCCCGATGCGGTTCTGGGGGCCAAGGTGCGGGCGCCGACGCCGGAAGGGGAGGTGCAGGTGACGATCGCGCCGGGCTCCAACTCGGGCAAGCTGTTGCGGCTGAAGGGACGGGGCGCCTTCGCCCAGGGGCGGCGCGGCGATCTGTTGGCCCGTATCGTCGTGACCCTGCCCGAGACGCCGGATGCGGCCCTGATCAAGTTCGCCGAAGACTGGCGGGCCAAGCGGCCCTATACGCCGGGGCGTTGAGCGGCGTTTGGGCCGGGTGACGCGCGGTCGCGCAAGGGGAAGAGACCATGATCGCAAAGCCTGATGTCAAACCGGCGCGGCCGTGGTTCTCGGCCGGACCGACGGCGAAACGGCCGGGCTACAGCCTGGGCGGCCTGCCGCAGGATCTGTTGGGCCGGGGCATCCGCGCGCCCGAGGTGGTGGAGCGGTTCGCCCACGGGCTGAGGCTGACCCGGGCGGTGCTGGAAGTGCCGGACAGCCATGTGCTGCTCTATACGCCGGGATCGGACACCGGGGCGGTCGAGGCGGCCCTGTGGGGCATGCTGGGGCAGCGGCCGGTGCAGGTGGTCGCCTTCGAGAATTTCGGCCTGACCTGGTTGGCGGACGTGCGCGATCATCTGGGGTTGGAGCCCGAGGCCCTGACGGCGCCCTGGGGCGAGCTGCCGGACCTGAGCCGGGCCGACTGGTCCAAGGATGTGGTCTTCCCTTGGAACGGCACGACCTCGGGCGTGCGCGTGCCGGACGCCGACTGGATCGCCGACGATCGCGAGGGGCTGGCGATCTGCGACGCCACCTCGGCCGCCTTCGCCATGCCCCTGCCGTTCGACAAGCTGGATGTGGTGACCTTCAGCTTCCAGAAGGCGCTGGGCGGCGAGGCGGGGATCGGGGTGATGGTTTTGTCGCCGCGGGCGGTGGCGCGGCTGGATTCCTATCGACCTGAACGACCCGTCCCGAAACTGCTGCGCCTGACCGACGGCAAGGGGTTCGATCGCGCCCTGGCCGACGGGGTGGCGATCAACACCTTCTCCATTTTGACCATCGAGGACTGGATCGACGCCTTGGAATGGGCGCAAGGGATCGGGGGCTTGAGCGAACTGATCCGGCGCACCGACGCCAACTTCGCCGCCCTGGCCGACTGGGTGGAGCGGACCGACTGGATCGCCTTCCTGCCCGAGAGGCCCGAGATCCGCTCGACCACCTCAGTCTGTCTGAAGTTCGTCGATCCGCGCGTGACCGGCCTGGACGAGGCGGGGCAGAAGGGCTTCGTCAAACGCTTCAAGGCCCTGCTGGAAGGCGAGGGCGCCGTGTTCGATATGGAGCCCCACAGGAACGCGCCGCCGGGCCTTCGGCTGTGGTGCGGCTGCACCGTCGAGACGGCCGATGTAGTGGCGGCGACGCCGTGGCTCGAATGGGCGTTCGAGACGGCGGTGGGGGAACTGTCGTAAAATACGACGGATCGGGACGACACCGGACGATTCCCCCGCTATAGGCTGCGCCCGCATTCAGACCGTCGCAATGCTGCGGCGCCTGCTGGTTTTGATGCGTTCTCCGACGAGGACGCGAGGCGGAGTACGGACTTTGGCGAACGTGGCGGTGGTCGGCGCCCAGTGGGGCGACGAGGGCAAGGGCAAGATCGTGGACTGGCTGTCCAACCGCGCCGACATGGTGGTGCGGTTCCAGGGCGGGCACAATGCGGGCCATACGCTGGTCGTGGACGGCAAGGTCTATAAGCTGGCGTTGCTGCCCTCGGGCGTGGTGCAGGGCAAGCCGTCGATCATCGGCAACGGGGTGGTCGTCGATCCGTGGCATCTGGTCGGCGAGATCGAGAAGATCGCAGCCCAGGGCGTTGCAATCAGCCCCGACATCCTGACCATCGCCGACAACGCCTGTCTGATCCTGCCCATCCATCCGGCCTTGGACGTGGCGCGCGAGGCGGCGGCCAGCGCGCCCGGGGCCAAGATCGGCACGACCGGGCGGGGCATCGGCCCGGCCTACGAGGACAAGGTGGGGCGACGGGCCATTCGGGTCTGCGACCTAGCCAACGCCGACGACCTGAAGGTCAAGATCGACCGGCTGCGCTCGCACCACGATCCGCTGCGCGCCGGTCTGGGCCTGGAGCCGATCGATCCGGAGGCGCTGTTGGCCCAACTGCTGGAGATCGCGCCCAAGATCCTGCCCTATGTGAAGCCGGCCTGGCGGGTGCTGGACCAGGCGCAGAAGGCGGGCAAGCGGGTGCTGTTCGAAGGGGCCCAGGGCGCGTTTCTGGACGTGGATCACGGCACCTATCCCTATGTGACCAGCTCCAACACGGTGGCGGGGCAGGCGGCGGCGGGGTCGGGCATCGGGCCTCGGGGCGTCGGCTATGTGCTGGGCATCGTCAAGGCCTATACGACCCGGGTCGGCGAAGGGCCCTTCGCCTGCGAACTGGACGACGCGGTCGGCCAGCATTTGGCGACGGTCGGACGCGAGGTCGGGGTCAACACCGGGCGGGCGCGGCGCTGCGGCTGGTTCGACGCGGTGCTGGTGCGCCAGTCGGTGGCGATCAACGGCATCGACGGCATCGCCCTGACCAAGCTGGACGTGCTGGACGGATTGAAGACGCTGAAGATCTGCGTCGGCTATCGGGTCAACGGCGAGGTGCTGGATTATCTGCCTAGCAGTCTGAAGGACCAGGCGGCGGCGGAGCCGGTGTTCGAGGAGCTGGAAGGCTGGAGCGAGAGCACCGGCGGGGTCCGCAGCTTCAAGGACATCAACGCCAACGCCATCAAATATGTGCGGCGGATCGAGGAGCTGATCGGCGCGCCGGTGGCCCTGCTGTCGACCAGCCCCGAGCGGGACGACACCATATTGATGCGCGATCCCTTCCAGGGCTGAGCAATTCAGCGAGTCTTAACGGCGGTCAGATAGGGTCGAGGAGTCAAACGGAGCCGACCCCTTGTTCACTGCGGACGCAAAGACCCTGAGCCGCATCGAGCCCACGGTGCGGCGCGTCGCCATCATCGAACCCAACGCCGCCTCTGCGCGTCTGATGTCGGACCTGATCAAGGGGTTGGGCGCGCGGGAAATCTATGTGGAGAGCGACGAGGAGCGGGCGGTGGAGCTGCTGCGCGACGTCGAGCCCGGCGTGATCTTCACCGAATACGCCGGCCCGACCCTGAGCGGGGAGCGGCTGGCGCGGCGGGTGCGGCGCTCCTCCATGGTCTGTCGCATGGCGCCGATCATCATGGTCACGAACGAGGCGACGGCGGCGGCCATCAAGGGGGCGCGCGACGCGGGCGTTCACGAGTTTCTGAGAAAACCCTATACGACCGGCGATCTGTTCAAACGGGTGGAGAACGTCGCCCTGAAGCCCCGCCCCTGGATCGAGGCGGTCGGCTATGTCGGGCCGGATCGTCGGCGCTTCAACTCGGGCGAATACGCCGGAGCGCCCAAGCGCCGCACCGATGCGTCGGCCAAGGGCGGGCTGGACATAAAGGATCAGGCGATGCGGATCCTCGTTGCGGCCATGGCCCAGTTCGACCAGGACCCGGCCCAGGCCACCCGCGCCATCCGCCAGCAGGCGCAGACGCTGAAGGCGGTGGCGATCAAGAGCGGCGACGCCCGGTTGGCGATCGCGGCGGGTGGGCTGGAGGCATTCATGGACGGCGGCGGCGTGACCAAGGCCGGTCTGGCCCAGCCGGTCGGGGCCATACTGGCCCTGACCCAGACGCCGGCGTCGAACGCGCCGGTCGCCAGGGCGTCCTGATACCCGAGGAAATCAGGCGTCGACCAGATTGCGCTCTTCGGCGGCGGCCCGCATGGCCTTTTGCAGTTTTTCGAAGGCGCGGACCTCGATCTGACGCACCCGCTCGCGCGAGACGCCATAATGGCCGGCGAGTTCCTCAAGCGTGACGGGGTCGTCCTTGAGGCGGCGCTCTGTGAGGATGTGTTTTTCCCGATCCGTCAGCTCCTCCATGGCCTCCTGCAGGAGGCTCATGCGGATGCCCTTTTCCTCGTCGTCGGCGAGCTGGGTCTCCTGGGAGACGGCCGTGTCGTCGGCCAGCCAGTCCTGCCATTCGCTTTCGCCGTCGGCGCGCAGCGGCGCGTTTAGCGAGGCGTCGCCGCCGAGACGGCGGTTCATGTCGGTGACTTCCTGTTCCGACACGCCCAGTTTGGTGGCGATGGCCGACAGATGTTCGGGGCGCAGATCGCCTTCCTCGAAGGCCGAGATCTGGCTCTTGGCCTTGCGCAGGTTGAAGAACAGCTTCTTCTGCGCAGCCGTGGTGCCCATCTTCACCAGGGACCAGCTGCGCAGGATGTATTCCTGGATCGAGGCCCTGATCCACCACATGGCGTAGGTGGCAAGGCGGAAGCCCTTGTCCGGATCGAACTTCTTGACGGCCTGCATCAGGCCGACGTTGCCCTCGGAGATCACCTCGCCGATCGGCAGGCCGTAGCCGCGATAACCCATGGCGATCTTGGCGACCAGGCGCAGGTGGGAGGTGACGAGACGGTGGGCGGCTTCCGGATCCTGATGCTCGGACCAACGCTTGGCGAGCATGAACTCCTCGTCCTTGGTCAGCATCGGAAACTTGCGGATTTCCGTCAGATAACGCGACAGGCCCTGTTCAGGCGACATCACCGCGAGCGTGCTATTGGCAGCCATATGGTCCCTCCGACCGTCTAGAACGAGCGGGCGCTTCGCCGTCGGCCACGGCATGTGCGCCGACGCCTCACCCCTCAACCGGTGAAGTAGCGATGGGTTGCCGCCATTGTTAGGGGCGGATCGTCACACGAAAGCGTGACCGTGACCCCGGCGCCACTCACGCCGACCGGCTCAATATAGAACTTAGTCAGTTGCTAATCAAGACCCGCATCGGGGACGAGGCGCCCAGGGGGCGGTCAGATCCCCAGTATGCCGCGATAGGTCGGATGCACCGCCTCAGCGTGTTCGGGGTGTTTCTGAAGATAGGCGGAGAAGAAGGGGCAGACCGGCAGGATCAAGAGGCCCCGCGCCCGGGCGTCGGCCAGGACGTGACGGGCCAGGCGGCTGGCGATCCCCTGGCCTTCCAGCCGCTCGGGCACCAGGGTCTCGGTGATCATCAGATTGGGCGGCGACAGATTGTAGGTGACGACGGCCGTCTCTCCGTCGACCGGCAGTTCATAGCGGTTGAGCGCGGTGTTGTCGTGGATACCGGGGTCCATCAGCGGCCTCACAGGGTGGAGAGCAGGATTTCCAGGGCCGCCATGTCGGCGGGCGGGTCGGTTTCGAAACGCAGGGGCGCGCCGGTGATCGGATGGACGAAGCCCAGGACGGCGGCATGCAGGGCCTGGCGCGTCAGTCCGACCTCGGCGAGGGCGGCGCGGACCGGGGGGGCGGGGCTGCCGGAGCCATAGACCGGATCGCCCAGGATGGGCGCGCCCTTGGACGACAGATGAACCCGGATCTGGTGTGTGCGGCCGGTTTGCAGGGTGCAGGCGACACGCGCCGCCAGGGGCGCGCCGCCGGCGCGGGCCGGTTCGCCGAAGGTCCGCTGGACCCGATAGTCGGTGATCGCCTCGCGCCCGCCCGTCTTCAGCACGGCCATCTTCTTGCGGTCGGCGGTCGAGCGGCCGATGCGCGTCTCGATCCGGCCCTGGAGCGGGGTCGGCGCGCCGCGGGTCAGGGCGATATAGGTGCGTTCGATGTCGTGGGTCGCGAACAGGGCCGACAGGCCCTGGTGGGCGCGGTCGCTCTTGGCCGCGACCATGACGCCCGAGGTGTCCTTGTCCAGCCGGTGGACGATGCCCGGTCGGGCGACGCCCCCTATGCCGGACAGGCTGTCGCCGCAACGGGCCAGCAGCGCATTGACCAGGGTGCCGTCGGGCGTGCCCGGCGCCGGATGGGCGGCCATTCCGGCGGGTTTGTCGATGACGATCAGGTCCGCATCCTCATAGAGGACCGCAAGCGGCAGGACCTGGGGCTGGGGAGCGGCGGGGGCGACGGGCGGCAGATCGACCCGATAGAGGCCCGGCTGGGCCTTGGCCGAGCCGCCGGTCAGGACGACCCCGTCACGGCGCACCGCCCCCTCGGCCAGCAGGGCCTGGAGACGCGCGCGCGACAGGTCGGGAAAGGCCTCGGCCAGGGCCTTGTCGAGGCGGACGCCGGACAGGTCGATCCGGGCCTCCAGGGTCTCGGCGGCCGGCGCCGGGTCTTCGTCGTCGATCAGTTCGGGGTCGGACACCCTCTATCCGTAAAGCATCGGAAGATCGGCTTCCAGCGAGGGCGCTTGCGTCGGGCCTGATCTGACGTGAATAGTGGCGCTTGGGGGCGTGGGGAACCGTGATGAAGACCTTGATGATCGCGAGCGGCGTCGCCGCCGCCGCCGTTCTGCTGGGCAGTTGCTCGACCATGAGCCAGGAAGAGTGTCTGGCCGGCGCCTGGGGCGACAAGGGTTACGCCGATGGGGCGGCGGGCTATCCGATGAGCCGGCTGGACGACCATGCCCAGGCCTGCGCCAAATATCAGGTCGCGCCCGATCCGGCGACCTACAGCCGCGCCCGCGAGGACGGGCTGCGCGGCTATTGCACCTTCCAGCGCGGCTGGATCGAGGGGCGGGCGGGCAACACCTATTACCGCGTCTGTCGGCCCGAGGAGGAGGCGGCCTTCCTCCCGGCCTATAACGACGGGCGGCGACTGCATGAGGCGGCAGCGGCGGTGGAGGCGGCCGAGAGCGCGCTGAGAAGCGCCGAGGCGCGGATCGACGACCGCGAGGACAAGCTGGACGCCAAACAGCGCGAACTGCGTCAGGACGGCTTGACCGACGAGGAGAAGGAGCGGATCCGCAACCGAATCGAAGAGGTGCGGGGCGAAATCCGCGACGCTCGCCGCAACGCCCGCGACGCCAGGGACGAGCTGGACCGGGCGCGCTGGCAAGAGGACCGGGTGCGGTTCGAACTGAGCAGCCGCTACCCGGTCTGATCAGGGAGGGGCGGTCGTCAGGCCGCCTTGACCGCCGCATTGCGGAAGGACGGGTCAAGCTCGCCCGAGGCGTAGCGTTTGGCCATGTGGGCGGTGGACAAGGGGCGGATGCGCGAGGCCTGGCCCTCGCAGCCGAACTGCTGATAGCGCTCCTTGCAGAGCTTCTTCATCGCCTCCTTGGCGGGCTTCAGATAGGCGCGCGGGTCGAACTCGCCCGGCTTTTCGGCCAGGACCTTGCGGATGGCGCCGGTGATGGCCATCCGGTTGTCGGTGTCGATGTTCACCTTGCGCACCCCGTGGCGGATGCCGCGCTGAATCTCTTCGATCGGCACGCCCCAGGTCTGGGGCATTTCGCCGCCGTACTGGTTGATGATGTCCTGAAGCTCCTGCGGCACGGAGGACGAGCCGTGCATGACCAGGTGGGTGTTGGGCAGGCGGCGGTGGATCTCTTCGATGACGTTCATCGCCAGGATGTCGCCGTCCGGCTTCTTGGTGAACTTATAGGCGCCGTGGCTGGTGCCCATGGCGATGGCCAGGGCATCGACCTTGGTGGCGGCGACGAATTCGACGGCCTGATCCGGGTCGGTCAGGAGCTGGGAATGGTCCAGCTTGCCCTCGAAGCCATGGCCGTCCTCGGCCTCGCCCATGCCGGTCTCCAGCGAGCCCAGCACGCCCAGTTCGCCCTCGACCGAGACGCCGCAGGCGTGGGCCATTTCGGTGACGCGGCGCGTGACCTCGACATTGTATTCATAGGAGGCGGGGGTCTTGGCGTCCTCTTCCAGCGAGCCGTCCATCATCACCGAGGTGAAGCCGTACTGGATGGCGGTGGCGCAGGTCGCCGGGCCGTTGCCGTGGTCCTGGTGCATGCAGACCGGGATGTCGGGATAGAGTTCCGCCAGGGCGTCGATCAGCTTGGCCAGGACGATGTCGTTGGCGTAGTTCCGGGCGCCGCGCGAGGCCTGGATGATCACGGGCGCATTGACCTCATGGGCCGCCTCCATGATCGCGAGGCCCTGCTCCATGTTGTTGATATTATAGGCGGGAAGGCCGTAGCCGTTCTCCGCCGCGTGGTCGAGCAGCTGTCGCAGCGTGATGCGCGCCATGATGAAGTCTCCTGAGCCGAAAGTCTTTTTTGATTGGGCGCGAGACTAGCGGGCGGCGCGCTCAAAGTCACGCCGTGTTACAGTTGTTTCCGCTGCGTCAGGGTTCAGGCGCGCAGGGCCTCGACCCCCGGCAGGGGCTTGCCCTCCATCCATTCCAGGAAGGCGCCGCCGGCGGTGGAGACGAAGGTCATGTCGTCCGACACCCCCGCGTGATTCAGGGCCGAGACCGTGTCGCCGCCGCCGCCGACGGCGGTCAGGACGCTGGCCTTGGCCAGGGCCGCCGCATGACGGGCGACCGTCACGGTGGCGGCGTCGAAGGGCGGCACCTCGAACACGCCCAGAGGGCCGTTCCAGATCAGGGTCTTGGAGGCCGTCAGGGCCTCCAGCAGACGCGCGACCGTGGCCGGGCCGGCGTCCAGGATCTTGTCGTCGGCCGACAGGGCGGCGCCGGCGGCGACCGGGCGAGCGGCGGCGCCCGGCTTGACCTCGGTCGCCACCACGAAATCGACCGGCAGCAGCAGTTTGCAGCCCCGCGCCTCGGCCTCGGCCATGATTTCGCGGGCCGTGTCGGCCATGTCGCGCTCGGCCAGGGAGCCGCCGATGTCGATGCCCTGGGCGTACAGGAAGGTGTTGGCCATGCCGCCGCCGATGGCCAGGCGGTCCAGCTTGCCGACCAGGTTTTTCAAGAGGTCCAGCTTGGTCGAGACCTTGGCGCCGCCGACGATGCCGATGACGGGCTTTTGCGGATTGCCGAGCGCCGCGTCCAGGGCGTCCAGTTCGCGGCGCATGGATTCGCCGGCGTAGGCGGGCAGGTGGTGGGCGATCCCTTCGGTCGAGGCGTGGGCGCGGTGCGCCGCCGAGAAGGCGTCGTTGACATAGAGGTCGCCGAGATCCGCCAGCTTCTGGGCGAAGACCGGATCATTGGCCTCTTCCGCCGCATGGAAGCGGACGTTTTCCAACAGGACCACGCCGCCGGCGTCCAGGTCGCGGATGGCGTCCACGGCGTCCGGGCCGATGCAGTCGTCGGCGAAGCGGACGGGGGCGCCGAGCAGGGTCTCCAGATCATCCACGACCGGCTTCAGGCTCATGGACGGGACGCGCCGGCCCTTGGGACGGTCGAAATGGGCCAGGAGCGCCACCTTGGCGCCGGCGTCGCGCAGGCGCTGGATCGTCGGCCGGGCGACCCGCAGACGGGTGTCGTCCGTGACCTTGCCGTCCTCCATCGGGACGTTGAAGTCCACGCGGACCAGGGCCGTCTTGCCGGCGAGATCCTTGGCGTCGTCGAGGGTGCGGAAGGTCATTGATCGGTTCCCTGTCTCCTCCCTGTCGCGAAGCGATGGGGAGGTGGCGCGGCGCCTCTTGCGCCGTGACGGAGGGGGTCCTTCGTGCGCGCAGAAAGAGCCCCTCCGTCTCTCCGCTACGCTTCGAGCCACCTCCCCATTCGCCAAGAGGCGAACGGGGAGGAGACGCGCGGTTCTTACAGGAACTTCGCCATCACCAGGGCGGTGTCGCTCATCCGCGTCGCGAAGCCCCATTCGTTGTCGTACCAGCTCAGCACGCGGGCCAGCTTGCCGTCGACCACCTGGGTCTGGGGCAGGGCGGCGGTGGAGGAGGCGGCGATGTGGTTCAGGTCGCTGGAGACCAGAGGGTCGGTCGTGGTGAACAGCACGCCCTTCATCGGGCCGTCGGCGGCGGCCTGAAGCGCGGCGTTGATCTCTTCCACCGTCACCTCGCGACCGGCGACGACCTTCAGGTCGACGACCGAGACGTTCGGGGTCGGGACACGGATCGACGAGCCGTCCAGCTTGCCCTTCAGTTCCGGCAGAACCAGGCCCAGGGCCTTGGCGGCGCCGGTCGAGGTCGGGATCATCGACAGGGCCGCGGCGCGGGCGCGGTACAGGTCCTTGTGCATCGTATCCAGCGTCGGCTGGTCGCCGGTGTAGGAGTGGATGGTGGTCATATAGCCGCGCTCGATGCCGAACAGGTCGTTCAGCACCTTGGCGACGGGGGCCAGGGCGTTGGTGGTGCACGAGCCGTTGGACACCACGATGTCGTCGGCGGTCAGGGTCTCGTGGTTGACCTTGAAGACGATGGTCTTGTCCGCGCCGTCGGCGGGGGCCGAGACCAGGACGCGCTTGGCGCCGGCCTTCAGGTGGGCGCTGGCCTTGTCCTTCGACGTGAAGATGCCGGTGCACTCCAGCGCGATGTCCACCTTCAGCTCGGCGTGGGGCAGGTTGGCGGGGTCGCGTTCGGCCGTGACCTTGATCTTGCCCGTGCCGACGTCGATCCAGTCCTCGCCCGAGGTCACCGTGCCGGGGAAGCGGCCGTGGACCGAATCATAGCGGAACAGGTGGGCGTTGGTCTCGACCGGGCCCAGATCGTTGATCGCCACCACCTCGATGTCCGTGCGGCCGTGCTCGATGATCGAGCGAAGGACGAGACGGCCGATGCGGCCGAAACCATTGATGGCGACGCGAACGGTCATGGGGGGCTCCTCTGAACGATTATGTTGTTGGGGGTCTCAATGGAACTGTCGCGGCCCGGTTTCAACCCCGCGCGGGGCCTGCGGCCCTAACAAGCGGTTAGGAACCGTTACGGTCGGCGGAGAGACTTGCGGACGCAAGGTAAGAAACACCCCCATGGTGGTCGCCGCCGGGTTTTTGCGCAAAATTTTTGCGACAGGGGTTGTGCGGCCCCGGCCCATATGGTTTCTTGGCGTCAGAACAGGGAGCCGCCCGTGGCTGTGATGACGCGCGACATGACGAAGGGACGCACCGCGAAGGCGGTGGCGGTCGTTCGCGCGCCGATCGGCCTGGAAAGCCCCGTAACCCTTATTATCCTCGTACTCCTCGGCCTGCTTACGCAAGCGGCGTGGATGCCTGCGACCTGACCTAGACACACTCAGGATCGCCTCGCACCACCCCGCTCCCGAAAGGAAGCGGGGTTTTTCGTGCTTGGCGGTTCGAAACGAACCGGACCGATGACGCAAGATTCTACCTCAGAGCCCAGAAAGCCCAACGCGCGCAGCGCGGCGGTGACGGCCGGTCCGAACCGGGCGGCGGCCCGCTCCTATCTGCGCGCCGCCGGCATGCAGGACGCCGACTTCGACAAGCCGATGATCGGCATCGTCAACACCTGGTCGACGGTCACCCCGTGCAACATGCACCTGGACCGTCTGGCCAAGGACGTGCGGGCCGGGATCATCGCGGCGGGCGGCTATCCGGTGGATTTCAACACCATCGTCGTGACCGACGGCATTTCGATGGGCACGGCGGGCATGAAGGCCTCGCTGATCAGCCGCGAGGTCGTCGCCGACTCGATCGAACTGGCGATCGAGGGGCACCAGCTGGACGGCGTGGTCTGCATCGTCGGCTGCGACAAGACCATTCCGGCGGCGGCCATGGCCCTGGCCCGGATGGATATCCCCGGCCTGGTCTATTACGGCGGCACCATCATGCCGGGCGTGATCGGCTCGAAGGAGGTCTCGGTCCAGGAGGTGTTCGAGGCCATCGGCGCCCATTCGGCCGGCGCCCTGGACGACGAAGGGCTGAAGGCGGTCGAACAGGCCGTCTGCCCCGGCGCCGGCGCCTGCGGCGGCCAGTTCACGGCCAACACCATGGCCATGGCCCTGTCGGTCATGGGCATCAGCCCCATGGGCGCCAATGACGTGCCGGCGGTCGATCCCGGCAAGGCGGCTGAAGGCGAGCGTTGCGGCCGTCTGATCGTCGAGCGGGTCTTCGCCGGCGACACGGCCCGCAAATACATCACCCGCGCCAGCCTGAAGAACGCCGCCGTCGCCGTCTCGGCCTCGGGGGGCTCGACCAACGCCGTCATGCACCTGACGGCCATCGCGGCCGAGGCCGGCGTCGATTTCGGCGTCGAGGACTGCCACCAGGCCTGCGTCGAGGCGCCGGTCATCTGCGACCTGAAGCCGGGCGGCCGTTTTCTGGCCTCGCACCTGTACGCCGCGGGCGGCACCCGTCTGGTGACCCAGCGGATGGCCCAGGCCGGCAAGATCGTGAACACCCCGACCGTCAGCGGCCGCAGCCTGTTCGCCGAGGCGGCCGAGGCCGAGGAGACGCCCGGCCAGGTGGTGGTGACGACCTTCGACGCCCCCGTGATGGACCGCGGCAGCTTCGCCGTCATCTACGGCGATGTCGCTCCCGAGGGCGCGGTCATCAAGCTGACGGGCCACAAGGTGGACAAGTTCGAAGGCCCCGCCTGCGTCTTCGACAGCGAGGAGGACGCCTTCCACGCGGTTCAGGACGGCTCGGTCGGCGAGGGCGACGTCATCATCATCCGTTACGAAGGCCCCAAGGGCGGCCCGGGCATGCGCGAAATGCTGCAGGTCACCGCCGCCCTGAAGGGCCGCAAGATCGACAATGTCGCCCTGCTGACCGACGGACGCTTCTCGGGCGCCAGCTACGGCTTCGTCGCCGGTCATATCTCGCCGGAAGCCGCCGTCGGCGGCCCGATCGCCCTCATTCGCGATGGTGACCGCATCACCATCGACGTCACCAACCGCCGGATCGACGTGGACGTCGATCTGGCGACGCGCCGGGCGGGCTTCACGCCCCACGTGGTCCGCCCGGCGCGAGGCGTCTTCGCCAAATACCGCGCCTCCGTGGCCTCGGCCGCCCAGGGCGCGGTCACCATCCCCAACCCGCCGCCGGCGCAAATCCCGGCCTCTCACAAATCCGCTGCTGCTCAGGACGCCTGAATTCTCATGGCCATCACCATCTACACCAACGAAGACATCAAGCCGGGCGCGATCGCCGGGCAGCGCATCGCCATCATCGGCTATGGCTCGCAGGGTCGGGCGCACGCCCAGAACCTGAAGGACAGCGGCCATGACGTGGTCGCCGGCGTTCGTCACGGCGGCACGGGCTGGAAACACGCCACCGCCGACGGCGTCCCGACCGCCGAGCCGGCCGAAGCGGTCAAGGGCGCCGACATCATCGCCATCCTGACCCCCGACATGGTTCAGGATCAGGTCTATCGCGACATCATCGAGCCGAACGCCAAACAGGGCTCCGCCCTGCTGTTCGCCCACGGCTTCTCGATCATCTACGGCCGGATCACCCCGCGCCCCGACATGGACGTCATCCTGGTCGCGCCCAAGGGACCGGGCGATCTGGTCCGTCGCGAATTCCAGCGCGGCCGCGGCGTGCCCAGCCTGTTCGCGGTCGAGAAGGACGCGACCGGCAAGGCCCGCGACCGGGCCATGGGCTACGCCAAGGGCAACGGCGGCGCGACCGGCGGCCTGCTGGAAACCACCTTCCGCGAAGAGACCGAAACCGACCTGTTCGGCGAACAGGCCGTCCTGTGCGGCGGCGCCAAGGAACTGGTGATGCAGGGCTTCAACACCCTGGTCGAGGCCGGCTACCAGCCCGAGATCGCCTATTTCGAATGCCTGCACGAGCTGAAGCTGATCGTGGACCTGTTCTACGAAGGCGGCATCTCCAAGATGCACCACTTCATCTCGGAAACCGCCAAATACGGCGCCGTCGCCAGCGGCCCGCGCGTCGTCAACGAAGAGACCAAGGCCCGGATGAAGACCATTCTGGACGAGATCCAGGACGGAACCTTCGCGCGCAACTGGATCGCCGAGAACGAGGCCGGCAAGCCCCAGTACGAGGCCTGGCTGAAGGCGGACCGCGAGAGCCAGATCGAACAGGTCGGCGCCCGTCTGCGCGAGCGGATGGCCTGGCTGAACACGCCCAAATCTGAAGCGGCCTGAGCCCGAGCGAAAGACCGGATGACCCTGATGACCGCCGCCGCCTTCAAATCCTCAGCCGAGGCCGCCCCCCAATCGGGGGCGCGCCTGCTGGTCTCCACCCTGGAGCGGCTGGGCGTGGAGGTGGTGTTCGGTTATCCGGGCGGCGCCATCATGCCGGTCTATGACGCCCTGGCCGGGTCTAAGCTGAAACATATTCTGGTCCGGCACGAACAGGCCGCCGCCTTCGCCGCCGACGCCTATGCGCGCAAGAGCGGCAGAGTCGGGGTCTGTCTGGCCACCTCGGGACCGGGGGCGACCAATCTGATCACCGGCATCGCCAATGCGATGATGGACTCGGCGCCGATCGTCTGCATCACCGGCAATGTGGCCCAGGGGCTGATGGGGACCGACGCCTTCCAGGAGATCGACATCCTGGGCGTCACCCTGCCGATCGTGAAACACTCGATCCTGGTCCGCGACGCGGCCGATGTTCCGGCCGCCGTCGAGGAGGCCTTCCACATCGCCGCCTCGGGCCGTCCCGGTCCGGTCCTGGTCGACCTGCCCAAGGACGTGCAGTTCGCCACGACCAGCGACGACTACGGCTTCCACATCCCCAACGAGACGCCGCGCATCGATCACGACGCCGTCGCCGCCGCCGAGGCCGCGATCCGCGCCGCCAAGAGGCCGCTGGTCTATGTCGGCGGCGGAGTGAAGATCGGCCGCGCGACCGAGGCTTTGCGCGCCTTCGTCGCCGCGACCGGCATCCCCCAGGTCTCGACCCTGAACGCCCTGGGCACCGTCCCGACCGACGCGCCGCGCATGCTGGGCATGCTGGGCATGCACGGCGCCCGCGCGGCCAATCATGCGGTTCAGGACAGCGACCTGCTGATCGTCGTCGGCGCCCGGTTCGACGACCGCGCCACGGGCAAGCTGGCCGAGTTCGCGCCCAACGCCCGGATCGTCCATTTCGACATCGACGCCTCCGAAGTCGGCAAGCTGCGGGCGGCCAATGTGGCCGTGGTCGGCGAGCTGAAGGACGGGATCGAGGCCCTGACGGCGCGCATGGCCGGCGGACCGGCCCTGGACATCCAGCCCTGGGTCGATGCGTGCGTCGACGCCGCCCGGACCAGCGCCTATCGCTATGACGCGCCGGGCGAGGGGGTCTACGCCCCGGCTCTGCTGAAAGAAGTGTCCGAAGCGGCCGGCGACGCCTTCGTCGCCGCCTGCGACGTGGGCCAGCACCAGATGTGGGCGGCCATGCACTGCCGCTTCTCCAAGCCCGAGGCCCACATCACCTCGGGCGGTCTGGGCGCCATGGGCTTCGGCCTGCCCGCCGGCATCGGCGCCAAGCTGGCCGATCCGTCCGCGACGGTCGTCACCATCGCCGGCGACGGCGGCTTCATGATGAACATCCAGGAGCTGGCGACGCTGAGGCGTTACGGCATCCCGCTGAAGATCGTGCTGATCGACAACTCCTCGCTGGGCCTGGTGCGCCAGTGGCAGGAGCTGTTCTTCGCCGAGAACTATTCCGAGATCGACCTGTCCGACAATCCGGACTTCGTGAAGGTGGCCGAGGCCTTCGGCATCGAGGCCTTCCGTATCGATCGCCGCGATCAGGTGTCCGAAGGCATCCAGCGCCTGCTGGCCGCCGACGGCCCCTGCCTGGCCCATGTGGTCATCGATCCCCGAGACAATGTCTGGCCGCTGGTTCCGCCGGGCAAGAGCAATGCTGAAATGATGGAGGGCTCCTGAGATGAGCAACACGATCCACATCCAGATCGACCGTGCGGACGGTTCGCTTCAGCGTCTCATCGGTCTTGTGGAGCGCCGGGGCTTCCACATCGACGGCATCAACATGGCCGACGAAGGGGCCTTCCGCCGTATCTCCCTGACCATCCGCGGCCGAGACGCCGGTCGGTGCATGGAGAATCTGGGTCGCCAGATCGACCGCCTGTTCGGCGTGCGCCGGATCGGCAACGACATTATTCAATCCGAGGCTGCGTAATGACCGCCGAACAAGTACGAGTATCCGGCGTATCCCGAACTGAGGAGATCGCCGCCGACCCCAACCGGGTCATCGTCTTCGACACGACGATGCGGGACGGGGAGCAGGCGCCGGGCTTCTCCATGACCGCCCAAGCCAAGGTGAAGATGGCCCAGGTCCTGAAGGACCTGGGCGTCGACGTTATCGAGGCCGGCTTCGCCGCCGCCTCGCCCGGCGACGAGGACTGCATCCGCCGCGTGACCGGCGAGGTCGAGGGGCCGGTCTTCTGCTCCCTGTCGCGCGCCAACGAAAAGGACATCGACGCCAGCTTCCGCGCCCTGCAGCCGGCGCCCAAGTCGCACCGTCGCTGCCACACCTTCATCGGCACCAGCCCGATCCATCGCTCGGCCAAGCTGAAGATGTCGACCAACGAGGTTCTGGCCACGGCCGTCCGGGCGGTCGAATACGCCGCCAGCCTGTTCGACGACGTCGAGTTCTCGGCCGAGGACGCCTTCCGCACCGAACCCGAGTTCCTGGCCGATGTGCTGGAGGCCGCCGCCGACGCCGGCGCCCGGACCCTGAACGTGCCCGACACCGTCGGCTATGCGACCCCGGAAGAGGTGCGCGAGACCTTCCGCGCCCTGGCGGCGCGGATCCACAAGCGCCACCCCCATGTGATCTTCTCGGCCCACTGCCACGACGACCTGGGCATGGCGGTCGCCAACTCCCTGGCTGCGGTCCAGGGCGGGGCGCGTCAGGTCGAGGGCGCGATCAACGGCATCGGCGAACGGGCCGGCAACGCCTCGATCGAAGAGGTCATCATGGCCCTGAAGGTGCGCGAAGACCGCTATGGCGTCGCCATCGGCGCCGACAGCCGCCATCTGGTCCGCGCCTCCAAGATCCTGTGCGAAATCACCGAGACGGTCATCGCCCGCAACAAGTCGGTGGTCGGCATCAACGCCTTCGCCCACGAGGCCGGCATTCACCAGCACGGCATGCTGGCCGACAGCCGCACCTATGAGATCATGCGGCCCCAGGACGTGGGCTTTGAAGGCAGCTGGTTCGTTCTGGGCAAGCACTCGGGCCGCCACGCCATCGCCAAGCGGGCCGAGACCATCGGCCGTCCGATCGAGGGCGAGCGTCTGGCGGCCGTCGTCGCCGGCTTCAAACAGCGCGCCGACCAGATCGGCGAGATCAGCGACGCCGAACTGATCGCCATCATTGATCGCGTCGACGGCGTTGAGGAGACGGTGGCCCAGTATGCCTGATCCAAAGACCCTGTTCGACAAGGTCTGGGACGCTCATGTGGTGCGGCCGGAAACGGCCGATACGCCGGGCGTCCTGTATATCGACCTGCATCTGGTGCATGAGGTCACCAGTCCCCAGGCCTTCAGCGAGATCGAGGCCCGCGGCCTGAAGGTGCGCCGGCCCGACCGGACCTACGCCACCCTGGACCATTCGACCCCGACCCTGCCGGCGGGGCTGAACGGGCTGAAACCCTATGTCACCCCGCAGGCCGAGGCCCAGGTCCATACGCTGGAGCGAAACTGCGCCGCCCACGGGGTTCCCCTGGCCGGCTGGGGGTCCGAAGATCGGGGCGTGGTCCATGTCATGGGGCCGGAGCTGGGCCTGACCCAGCCGGGCATGACGGTCGTCTGCGGCGACAGCCATACCGCCACCCATGGGGCGTTCGGAGCCCTGGCCTTCGGCATCGGCACCTCCGAGGTCGGCCATGTGCTGGCGACCCAATGCCTGTTGCAGCGCAAGCCCAAGGCGATGCGGGTGACGGTGACCGGCGAACTGCAGTCGGGCGTGTCGGGCAAGGACGTCGCCCTGGCCGTGATCGCCGCCATCGGCTTCGGCGGCGGCACCGGCTACGTCATCGAATATGCGGGCGAGGCGGTGCGGTCGCTGGACATGGAAGGGCGGATGACCCTGTGCAACATGTCCATCGAGGCCGGCGCCCGCGCGGGGATGATCGCCCCGGACCAGACCACGATCGACTGGCTGCGGGGCCGCAAACATGTCTCCGCCGACTATGAGGCGGCGACCGCCGAATGGCTGAAGCTGGCCACGGACCCGGGCGCGACCTTCGACAGGGAAGTCGTGATCGACGGCGCCGCCATCCGGCCGATGGCGACCTGGGGCACGACGCCGGACGCCGGCGCCCCCATCGGCGCGCCCGTGCCCCAGCCCCAGTCGGACAGCGACCGCAAGGCCATCGCCTATATGGGCTTCACCCCCGGCGAGGCGACGACCAGCCAGCCGGTGGACGTGGTCTTCATCGGCTCCTGCACCAACGGCCGCCTGCCCGATCTGCGCGCCGCCGCCGAGGTTCTGCGCGGCCGCAAGGTCAAGCCGGGCCTGCGCATGCTGGTGGTTCCCGGTTCGGAGGCCGTTCGCCGGGCCGCCGAGGCGGAAGGACTGCACGAGGTCTTCATCGCCGCCGGGGCCGAATGGCGCATTCCCGGCTGTTCCATGTGCATCGCCATGAACGGCGACGTCGTCGCGCCCGGTCAGCTGGCCGTCTCGACTTCCAACCGCAATTTCGAAGGCCGCCAGGGCAAGGACGCCCGCACCATACTGGCCAGCCCCGCGACGGCTGCGGCGACGGCGGTGGCCGGTGTGCTGACCGATCCGCGCGTCTTTCTGAACGAGGTCGTGGATGCGTAGCGACACCCCCTTCCGCTCATCCCGGCGAAAGCCGGGACCCAGTGCTTTCGCGAAGCACAATGCGCGGGATCGCCGACAGGGCGCGACGGGTGACGCCTATCGCCCACAGAACTGGGTCCCGGCTTTCGCCGGGATGAGCGGAGTTTTTGATGTCTGAGCCCTTCACCACCCTGACCTCGAAGACGGTCACGCTCAGCCAGGCCAATATCGACACCGACCAGATCATTCCGGCGCGGTTCCTGACCACCACCACGCGCGAGGGGCTGGGCAAGGCGGCCTTTTATGACTGGCGCTATGAGGCCGACGGTTCGGAAAAGCCCGAAGCCATTCTGAACCGGATCGATCCGGCCGAGCATCGCATCCTGCTGGCGGGCAAGAATTTCGCCTGCGGCTCGTCGCGCGAACATGCCCCCTGGGCCCTGTACGACTATGGGTTCCGGGCGGTGATCTCGACCGAAATCGCTGACATTTTTACATCTAACGCCTTGAAAAACGGCCTGCTGCCGGTCGTCGTCAGCCAGGATGTCTGGGACGATCTGGCGTCGCAGCCCGACCAGCCGGTCACAATCGACCTCGAAGCCCGGCAGATCCGGCGCGGCAATGCCCAGCCCGTGCCGTTCGAGGTCGAATCCTTCGCACGCCAGTGCCTGTTGAACGGGGTGGACACCCTGGGCTGGCTGCAATCAAACCTGCCAGAGATCGAAGCCTTCGAGCGTTCGAGAGAGACCGTCTGATGACCCAAGCCGCCCCCAAGACCTATGAGATCGTCCTGTTGCCCGGCGACGGCGTCGGGCCGGAGGTGACGCGGGCCGCGCGCGACGTGCTGGCGGTCATCGGCGACTTCTACGGCCACAGCTTCAACTTCACCGAACATCTGATCGGCGGCGCCGCCATAGACGAGACGGGCGAGCCCCTGCCGGAGGCGACGCGGGCCGCCTGCGTCGCCGCGGACGCCGTCCTGCTGGGCGCGGTGGGCGGTCCCAAATGGGACGGCGGCAAGCGCCGGCCCGAGGAAGGGCTGTTGGCGATCCGCAAGGCCATGGGTCTGTTCGCCAATCTGCGGCCGCTGCAGGTATCGCCGGTCCTGGCGCACCGTTCGCCGCTGAAGAAGGAGATCGTCGAGGGCGTCGATCTGATCGTCTTTCGCGAACTGACCGGCGGCGTCTATTTCGGGGAGAAGACCCGCACCGCCGACCGCGCCACCGACCTGTGCGAATATACGGTCCCTGAAATCGAGCGCGTCGCCCGCGCCGCCTTCCAGACGGCCCGCCAGCGCCGCGGCAAGGTGACTTCGGTCGACAAGGCCAATGTGATGGAGACCAGCCGCCTGTGGCGCGAAGTGGTCACCCGCATCCATGCCGAGGAGTTCCCCGAGATCGCGCTGGAGCACGCCCTGGTCGATTCCATGGCCATGCACCTGATCAGGAAGCCCCGCGAATACGACGTCATCCTGACCGAGAACATGTTCGGCGACATCCTGTCGGACGAGATTTCGGTGCTGGGCGGCTCCATCGGCCTGCTGCCGTCGGCGTCGCTGGGCACGGAAGGGCCGGGCCTGTTCGAACCGATCCACGGGTCGGCGCCGGACATCGCCGGTCAGGATCTGGCCAATCCGGTCGGCACGATTCTGTCGGCGGCCCTCTTGCTGCGTCACAGTCTGAAGCTGGAGGACGAGGCGGATTCCATTGAGGCCGCCGTCGCCGCCGTCCTGGCGGCCGGCGCCGTGACCGCCGATCTCGGCGGAGCCCTGGGCACGCGGGGGGCGACCGAGGCCGTCATCGACGCCATCCGCGCCATTCACTGGGCGACGGCGCACCGGGTGCAGATGCACTGGGCCTGAGGGCGTCGCGCCGCCCCTGAATTTCATGCCGGGAACAGCGTTCCTTGAAACATGAATCTGAACCTTAAGCCTCGCACGACGAATGGATCATGCGAGGCTTAACTTTTTTGACAGGACCGTTGCAAGAAAGTTGCACCGTTTCAGCCTGACCCCCTTGCGTCGAACGCGATTGCAGTAAAACCTTCGCACTTGCGAGATTGCCAAGGGGGTATTTGCTTATGTCGCACGTTTGGAATCGACTTCCGGGGGTCGCTGCGCTCCTGCTTCTGACCATCGGGCTCTTTTACGCCGGCGGGGCCTTCGCCCAGACGCCGGAGGCGGCGCCCGCCCTGCTGGCGCACCAGTCGGCGCTGGAGCTGGACGGCGCGGGCACGGCCTGGCTGGGCACGTCCACGGCCCTGGTCCTGCTGATGACCCTGCCGGGACTGGCCCTGTTCTACGGCGGCATGGTGCGGCGCAAGAACGTCATCGCCACCATCACCCAGTCGGTCGGCGTCTTCGCCGTCGTCTCCCTGGTCTGGTTCATCGCGGGCTACAGCATCGCCTTCGGCGCCAACGCCGACGCCGCGCTTCAGCCCTACGTCGGCAGCCTGGACATGCTGTTCCTGAACGGCGTGACCCTTGGCACGGCCAACAGCCTGCTGACGGGCATTCCGGAATATCTGTTCATCGCCTTCCAGATGACCTTCGCCATCATCACCCCGGCCCTGGTCACCGGCGCCTTCGCCGAGCGGATGAAATATTCGGGCCTGCTGCTGTTCACGGCCCTGTGGTCGCTGCTGATCTATTCCCCCATCTGTCACTGGGTGTGGGGCGGCGGCTTCCTCGGTTCCGCCGGCGTGCTGGACTTCGCCGGCGGGGCGGTGGTTCACGTGAACTCGGGCGTGGCCGGTCTGGTCTGCGCCATCTTCCTGGGCCGCCGCAAAGGCTATGGGGTCGAGCCGATCAATCCGCACAACCCTGTCCTGACCATGATCGGCGCCTCGCTGCTGCTGGTCGGCTGGATCGGCTTCAACGCCGGTTCGGCGGGCGCGGCCAATGAGCTGATGGGCGTGGCCCTGCTGAACACGGTGCTGGCCGCCGCCGCCGCCGCCCTGACCTGGAAGATCATCGAACTGATTGAGAAGAAGAAGGTCTCCCTGATCGGCATGCTGTCGGGTGTGGTCGCCGGCCTGGTCGCCATCACCCCCGCGGCGGGCTTCGTCGATCCCAAGGGCGCGGTCATCATCGGCCTGATCGCTGGTCCGGTCTGCTACATCTCGTCGGTCTGGATCAAGAAGCTGCTGCGCTACGACGACTCGCTGGACGCCTTCGGCATCCACGGCGCGGGCGGCCTGATCGGCGCCCTGCTGACCGGCGTCTTCGCCACCACGGCGATCAACAGCCTGTCGGAAGGCGCCAATGTCGGGGCCCAGGCCATCGGCCTGGCCTGGACGATCGCCTATAGCGCGGTCGGGACCTTCATCATCCTGGTGATCTGCAAGTTCACCACGGGTCTGCGGGTCAGCGAGGCGGAAGAAGCCGCCGGTCTGGACACCTCGCTGCACGGCGAGGCTCTGGAACACTGAAACCAGAGGGTGCGGCCCGCCGGCCGCGCCCTCCCTCCCGGCGATCCCATCGGGCGCTGGAACAAAAATAACGAAACCAAGGGGATAGATAATGAGAATGAAACTGTTCGGTACGGCCGCCGCTGCGGCCCTGGCTCTGGGGCTGACCGGCCTGGCCGCGCCCGCCTCGGCTCAGGACGCCAAGGTGGCCTTCAATGTCGGCGTGACCAGCGACTATGTCTTCCGGGGCTACAGTCAGACCAACGAAGATCCCGCCATCCAGGGCGGCGTCGATCTGACGGCCGGCAGCTTCTATGCCGGCGCCTGGGCCTCAAACGTTGATTTCGGCGACGACACCGACGCGGAAGTCGACGTCTATGGCGGCTACCGCACCGAGGCGGCCGGCTTCGCCCTGGACTTCGGCGTGATCGGCTACCTCTATGCGGGCGAACCGGACGGCGCCGACTACAACTATGCGGAGGTCAAGGCTGCGGCCTCGCGCGCCGTGGGCCCGGCCACCTTCGGCGCCGCCGTCTACTATTCGCCCGACTTCTTCGGCGCGGCGGATAAGGAAGCGACCTACGCCGAGGTCAACGCCGCCTTCTCGCCCGCCGACAAGTGGACGATTTCCGGCGCCGTGGGTCAGCAATGGCTGGACGTGTCCGACGACTATCTGACCTGGAACGCCGGGATCGGCTATGCTCTGACGGAGAATCTTTCGGCGGATGCGCGCTACTACGACACGGACGTGGACGGCGTGCCGACGGCCGAGGACCGTTTCGTGGTCGGTCTGAAGCTGACCTACTGAGCCCGTCTTCGGTCAAACGAGGCCCCGGAGCACTGGCTCCGGGGCCTTTTTCGTATCAGCGGGCGTAGCGGCTTTCGACCGGCTCGTACCGATCCCACACCTTGCCGTCGGCCAAGGACCGCAGCAGCTTCAGATATTCGGCATGGGTCCAGGCCAGGGGCGTGGCCGAGTCGGTGTTCTGGCCCAGGGCGTAGTCGCGCGCGGTCGGCTCGCCGACCCCGTCCCAGACCTGTTCGGCCAGCATCAGCCCGTCATTGGCGAACCGCTCCATGCCGCGCACATAGGTCTGGCGGATGGCGGCGATGTCGGCGGCGGACGGAGCGCCGTTCAGGCTGACGCGGGCCAGCTCATAGTGGCCGCGCTCGCCGGTGAAGAAGGGCCAGACCCGACCCCGCTGACCAGGGCTCATCTGCCCGCCGACGCCATAGTTGGCGCCCGTGACATGATCCTCGCCATAGCCGTCGACGCCGTAGCGGCGCCAGCCCGGCGTCTGGTCGCCCTCCGGCCCGAAGTCGTAGCGGACCCGGTACAGGTCCTCCAGGCTCTGATCGTCATAGACGGGCAGGGTCGAAACGATGTGCGGATCGTCGGCCTTGCGCACCCCGTAGCGGACCAGTTCTAGGAAGCCGCCATCCACGACCCGGTCCTCCTGAGGCGCGATCTGGCCGTTGGCGGCGCCGATCGGGGCCTTGTCGTTCGGGTTCTCGTTCTGAGTGATGCGGATGAAATAGCGGCCGTCGCCGAAGTCGCCGCTGGTCGTGAACATCCGCTCTTCGATCTTAGAGGCGTAGCTGTCGGCGGCGAGCTGATAACGGGTCGCTCCCGCCGCATCGCCCGAGGCGCGCGCCATTTCGGCCGCGACCGTCAGCCCGGCCACCACGGCGGCGGTGGTGGAGGGGGAATAGCCCTGCTGCTCTTCCCACCGCTCCTGCTGGGTGAAGGGCGGCTTGATCTCGGCGTCGTTCCACAGAAGGCCGATCTTGCCGCCGTCCACCAGGAAGTCGGCCGCCGGCTTCAGCATCGAACGATAGTGGTCGGCCATCTGGGCGTCGGACAGCCAGCCCAGCTTCCACAGACGATAGCCCAGCATGATCGGCATGGCCGTCTGGTCCAGCTGGACCGCGACCCATTCCAGTTCTCCGTCCACATGGGTCTTCTGCAGGAACCAGCCGCCGACGCCGGTATTGCCGGGCGTGTCCGGGCCGACCTGGACCTGGGGCAGATAGTTGAAGGCCGCCAGCGGCGTCTCCTTGTCGCCCAGGGCCGCCAGGGCCATGGCCACCTGATAGAAGTCGCGCGGCCAGACCGCCTTGTAGCCGGTCGAGGATTTCGACGCGTCCACCGTGTCGCCCCAGGGGTTGGACAGGGAGGCGATCAGGGCGCCGGCATGGGTGCGGTCCTCCTGCACCTTCAGCATCAGGGCCGAGGCGTAGGCCAGCTTGCCGCCGTCCGTCGCCTGTTCGGCGATGCGCGGCAGTTCGGTCAGGGAGGCGACATAGTCCTCCCAGCCGATGCGATCACCCTCGCCGTTGAACCGGGCCAGGACCTCGTCTAGGCCGACAGCGAAGGCGCCGTCCGCCGCCGCCTGGGCCTCGGCCTCGCTGGAGCCGAAGCCGATCACGAAATCTCGGCTCAGGCTCTGCCCCTGACGCAGGCGCGGCAGGGCGCCCGTCATCATCGTATTGCCCGCCGTCTCACCGGTGGAGGCGTAGGTCCAGTCCATCCGGCCGTCCTTCAGGTCGGTCAGACCGTCCGAGGCGCCGACGAAGCCGACGCCGGCCTTGTCGAACGGACGGCTCGGCTTGAGCACCAGATGGGTGTCGCCTTCCCAGGCATGGAAGGCCTGGCGCGTGACCTGACCCCGGTCGTCGACGCCGGTGTTGGCGATGTGCGGCTCCAGCAGCAGATAGGGCGTGGCCTCTCCGCTCAGGGCCGTGATCTTGACCCGCAGCACCAGGGCGTTGCGATCCGGATCGGTGAAGAGGCGCTTTTCGATCTCGAACCGACCCGCCCTGTCGCGCGTCGTGACCTTATAGGCGGGCGACAGGGGGCGGCCCTGGGCGTCCGTGTGCAGATACTCGGTCCGCTCGGTGGTGTCGGCGCCCTCGACGGCCAGGCCCTCCGGGGTGACGACGGCGAAGCGAAGCGCCTTGATCTGGGCCTCGTGGATCAGGCCGTACATGGTCTCGGTCAGGACGCCGTCGGCGATGGAGAACCAGACCTTCGACACCGCGCCGGTCGGTCCGCCGTCGCGGTACTGGCCGTCGACATAGGCTTCATAGGAGGCCCCAGCCCCGGTCTTGGCGGCGCTGGACCAGGTAGGCAGATCACCCGGCGCGCCCGGAGCGACTCCGGACTGGGCCGAGGCGGTCGAGGCGAGCGCCAGGCCGGCGGCGCCGGCGAGGCAGAAGGAACGGAAATGACGCATTGTGGTCCTCACGGGTTGCGCGTGGGGGCGGGGGAAAGAAGAAAGCTCAGGGGAACGTCCAGCCGCTGGTTCCACGAGGCCTCATTGTGCTGGGCGCCGGGGAAGACCAGGCTCTGGAAATCGCCGGGGCCGTAGCCGCGACGGCGGAAGACGGCGTCCACCTGGGTCTGGAAGGCGGCGTAGAACTGATCCAGGGTCACATCGCCCCGGTCGAAGTAGAAGCGGTTCGCGCCGGGCGCCGGCAGGCCGCGCTCGATCACCCCGGTCCAGGCGGCGACCAGACGTTCGCGCCAGGCCTCCAGGCCTGGGCCGTCCAGACCTGTGACCCGCAGCGGCCAGTGGGTCGATAGACAGGCGGCGGCGGAGAAGACTTCCGGCCGCTTCATCACCGCATACAGGGAGATCAGCCCGCCCATGCTGGAGCCGCTGATCAGGGTGTCCTCGCGGCCGGGCAGGGTGCGGTAGGTCCGGTCCACGAAGGGTTTCAGCTCTTCGGTCAGGAAGCGGATGTAGCCGTCCGACAGGGGCGGGCCGCCATAGACGGCCTGAACATCGCCGCGCATGTCCTCGGGCAGGGCCGCGATCAGATCGGCCGGGACATATTCCCGCAGGCGAAGATCCGTGTTCCAGACGCCGACCACGATGGGGGCGCGCACCTGACCGCCGGCGATCAGCCGCGTCAGATGCTCGTCCACCCCCCATTCGCCGAAGTTGGCCGTCGAGGGATCGAACAGATTCTGTCCGTCGTGCATGTAGAGGACGGGATAGGCCGCATCCGACGTCTCATAGCCGGGCGGCAGCCAGACGGAGACGTTCCTCGCCTTCACATGGGCCGAGGTCACAGCCTCGTGGAGGATCAGACGGCCGGCCGCCGTCTGCGCCCGTGCGGCGCCGGCGAAGGGCAGGGCGGCGGCCAAGGCCAGGAGCGCGCGGCGGTTCACGCCCTTTGCTCCCGCACCCTCAGGGCGCTGAAGGCCGCCAGCAGGAAGGAGGCGGCGCCCAGCACCAGGGCCCAGATCGCCTGGCCGCTGAAAAAGTGCTTCAGAATCAAACCCAAAACCGTGGCCGCCAGCAGTTGGGGCACGACGATGAAGATGTTGAACACGCCCATATAGACGCCCATCTTCCGCGCCGGCACCGCCGCCGACAGGATGGCGTAGGGCATGGAGACGATCGAGGCCCAGGCGAAGCCGACGCCGATCATCGGCAGCCACAGCAGGCCCGGCTCGCGGATCAGGAAGACGCCGAACAGGCCCGTCGCGCCGAGCAGCAGCATCAGGGCGTGGGTCGCCCTGCGGCCGATCCGCCTGGCCAGGACCGGCAAGGTGAAGGCCGCCAGCGCCGCGACTCCGTTATAAACCCCGAACAGAACCCCGACCCAGTCGGCCCCGGCGGCGTAGGCGGCCGAGGTGGTGTCGGTCGTGCCGTAATGGACGCTGGTCACGGCGGCGGTGGTGTAGATCCACAGGGCGAACAGGGCGAACCAGCTGAAGAACTGGACCACCGCCAGATCGCGCATGGTCTGGGGCATGCGATAGACGTCGTTCAGGATCTCGGTCACGGCGTTGACGATGCGGCGGCGTTGCATCATGCCCACTGCGATCTGCAACAGGCCGAAGCCGACGAAGAAGCCGGCCAGGACCAGCAGCTCCTTCTCCAGATCCAGGCCGACGATCAGCACCAGGCCGAGCCCCCCCAGAACGGCGCAGACCAGGCCCGAACCCATCCAGCCCCGCACGCTGCGGGCCGGCGGCTCAGGCGCATCGTCTGCCGGGGCGGCGCCCAGGGCTTCAAGGCGCGCGCGTTCGAAGGCGGCGAGCTGTTCGGGGCTGTATTCGCGGGTGCTCAGCACCGTCCACAGCACGGCCGTGAACAGGCCGGCGGCGCCGACGTAGAAGGCGATCTTGACCGACAGGGGCACGACGCCCGCCTCGGCGGTCGAGACGACGCCGAAGACGTTCGACAGCAGCCAGGGCAGGACCGAGGCGAAGACGGCGCCCGCGCCGATGAAGAAGCTCTGCATCGCATAGCCGGCGGTGCGCTGCTCCTCCGGCAGATTGTCGCCGACGAAGGCGCGGAACGGCTCCATGGTGATGTTGATCGAGGCGTCCATGATCCACAGCATGGCGGCGGCGAACCACAGGCCGGGGCTGTTGGGCATGGCGATCAGGGCCAGGGTGGTCAGGATCGCCCCAACCAGAAAATAGGGGCGGCGACGCCCGAAACGCGTCCAGGTCTTGTCGCTGAAATGCCCGACCAGGGGCTGGACCAACAGACCCGTCAGGGGGGCGGCGATCCAGAGGATCGCCAGGCTGTCGACCTCGGCGCCCAGGGTCTGGAATATCCGGCTGGTGTTGGCGTTCTGAAGGCCGAATCCGATCTGGATGCCGAAGAAGCCGACGCACATGTTCCAGATCGCCAGGCCGGACAGGCGCGGGCGGTGGGAGAGGATGGGGGCGGCGGCGCTCATGACCTTCCCTCGCTTGCGGGGGAAGTGTCGCGTCGTGGCGCGCAGCGACACGCGTGACGATGGGGGGAGTTCAGCCTTCTGTCAGAAGACTTCCCTCTCCGACCCTGGATCGCTGCGCGATCGACGGGCCACCTCTCCCGCAAGCGGGAGAGGGTCTTAGCACCGCCCATCACCGCCGCCCCCGCCCGACCGGCACGAACCGGATCGCTTGGCCGCCGCCGGGCGCCAGGGCCAGGGTCAGGACGTCGGTGGAGGTCACGTCGCGACGTTCGATGACGATGTCCTCGCGCTTGCCGCGATAGTCAGCCTCGGGGCCGTCGCGGTA
Source organism: Brevundimonas sp. Bb-A (assembly GCF_009394735.1). NCBI lineage: Bacteria > Pseudomonadati > Pseudomonadota > Alphaproteobacteria > Caulobacterales > Caulobacteraceae > Brevundimonas > Brevundimonas sp. Bb-A. The sequence goes on from NZ_CP045456.1 coordinate 1,240,258, forward strand.
GATCTCGGCCCGGTAGCGCCGGCCGGGGTCCAGGAAGTCCAGAGGCGCCGTAAGGACGCGCGGATGCTCGTCGGTGATGGCCCCAAGGGCCCAGACGTCGGAGGTCCGATCCTTGCGCGCTATGGCGACATAGTCGCCCATCTCGGCCGCGAGCACGCGGGTCTCGGCCCAGTCGACCGGCACGTCCTTGATGAACTGGAAGGGGCCGGGATTGGCCTCGTAGTTGACCAGCAGGTCGGCGGCCATCTGGATCGGGCTGTAGATGACGACATAGAGGGCCAGCTGTTTGGCCCAGGTGGTCTGGACCCCGCCGGGGCTGCGCGTCTCCATGCCGAAGATGCCGGGCGTATAGTCCATCGGCCCGGCCAGCAGGCGGGTGAAGACCAGGTTCGGCTCGTGCTCGGGCGGATTGCCCGGATTGCCCCAGGCCGAATACTCCATGCCGCGCTGACCCTCGCGGCTGATGATGTTCGGATAGGTGCGGCGCAGGCCCGTATCCTTGAACGGTTCGTGGGCGTTGATCGCCACCTTGTGCCGTGCGCCCGCCTCGACGACCTTCATATGGTGCTGGGCCATGGCCTGGCTCTCGTGCCAGGCCATCACCATCCGGCCGTCCGGCCCGGCGACGCGAGCGCCGCCTGCGTCGGCGACATAGCCGGTCTTGACCGAATGGACGCCCAGCCGCTCATACAGGGCCATGGCCGGTTCGAGCTGCTGCTCATAGTGGAAGGCGTTGCCGCCGGTTTCGTGGTGGCCGATCAGCTGGACGCCCTTGGACCGGGCGTGGGCGCAGACCGCCTCGATGTCGAAGTCGGGATAGGCTTCGGTGAAGCTGAAGTCCGAACCATTGGCGAACCACTGGCCGTCCCAGCCCTTGTTCCAGCCCTCGACCAGGACCCCGCCCAGGCCGTGCTTGGCCGCGAAGTCGATGTGTTTGATGGCGTTCTCGGTGGTGGCGCCGTGTTTGGGGCCGGAGTTCCAGCTCTTCAGCTCCAGGTGCATCTCCCACCAGACGCCGACGTATTTCATCGGCTTGAACCAGCTGACGTCGCCCAGCCTGTTGGGCTCGTTCAGGTTCAGGATCAGGCTGGAGTCGATCAAGCCCGCAGCGCTGTCCGAGATCTGCAGCGTCCGCCAGGGTGTGTTGAACGGCGCCTGGCGCACCACGGCGGCGTTGGTCAGGCCGGGCGTCAGCTGGGCGCGGAACCTGGTCTCCTCCGACCGCCTGAGGTTCATGCCGGCGTAGTCGATGCAGGCGGCCTCGTGGATCGAGACGTGCAGGCCCGACCGTCCCTTGACCGTCATCGGCGTCTGGGCGCTGCCGACCGCGCTGATCGGGGTGCGGCTGTAGAGATATTCCTCGCGGTTCCATTCCCAGGCCGGGCACCACAGGGCCTCGCCGTCCTCGGCCAGATTGAACTCGGTGATCTCCGAACCGATGCGAACCGTCTTCAGGGCCGGCTGGTCCGGGAACTCGTAGCGGAAGCCCAGGCCGTCGTCATACAGGCGGAACACCACCTCGACGCGCCGTTGCAGGCCGCCGGTCTCGGCGTAGCGGACCCGCCATTCGTTATAGTGGTTGCGGATGAAGCGGCGCTCGCCCCAGGGCTGCTCCCAGGTGTCGTCGAAGGTCACGGGCTGACCGGCCGTGATCGCCAGACCCCGTTCGATCGCCGGGGCGTCGGTCAGCAGGAAGCCGAGCTTCGACGGCGCCACGACCACCCGTCCCTGACGCAGCACCGAATACATCGGCCGGCCGTCGTTGTCGGTGAAGGCCTCGACCGTCAGCACCCCGCCGGGGGAGCTGGCGCGGGCGTGGGTCGGCGCGGTCTGGGCGCGAACGCCCGTCGCGCCGAAGGCCAGGATCGAGGCGCCGCCGAGGGCCAGGAAGGATCTGCGCTTCATCTGTGAACTCCGTTACGCCGCCTCTTGCCAACCGCCGCGAACGGTGGCTGAAATGTTTGCAGAAAAATTTGCAGGCCTGAAAGCCTGTGCTGAGGACCCGCGACCTTGAGCCGCAAGACAACCCGCCTTGAAGACATCGCCCGCCTGGCCGGCGTCTCCGTCGCCACCACCTCCCGAGCGCTGAATGACAGTCCTGCGGTCAACGACCGCACCAAGCAGCTGATCTGGAAGCTGGCGAAGGAGCACGACTACCCCTTCCGCCGCTACATGCCCGCCGGACCGATCGGGGCCCAGGGCACGATCGCCCTGGTGACGCCGCGACCCCAGGGGCGGGAGGGCCGGATCTCGGACCCCTTCTTCCTGGAGCTTCTGGCCGGGGTGGGCGAGGCGGCGCGCGAACGGGGCTGCGACCTGCTGATGAGCCACATCTCGCCCGCCACCTATGACGAGCTGGCGGCGGCGATGAACACCAGTCGTGCGGACGGCGTGATCTTCCTGGGCCAGTCCAGCCTGCACGGCGCCTTCAACCGGCTGGCGGCGGGCGACCATCGCTTCGTGGTCTGGGGCGCCGACCTGCCGGAGCAGGACTACTGCTCGATCGGATCGGACAACTTCTCGGGCGGTCGCCGCGCGACCTCGCACCTGGCGCGACTGGGCCGCACGCGGATCGTCTTCCTGGGCGATCTGGATCCGCCCGAGGCCATGCAGAGGCACCGCGGTTATCTGGAGGCGCTGGAGGCGGCGGGCCTGTCGGTCGATCCTGACTTGATCGTGCCCGCCCATTTCGAGGTCGAGTCCGCCGAGGCCGCCGTGGACGCCCTGGTGCGTCGGGGCGTCAGGTTCGACGGGGTGGTGGCGGCCTCCGACCAGATCGCCCTGGGCGCGGTGCGCGCGCTGGAACACGCCGGCCTGACCGTGCCCGGCGACGTCTCCGTCATCGGCTTCGACAATGTGCCCTTCAGCCGCTACTCGCGCCCGGCCCTGTCCACCATCGCCCAGGACACGATGAAGGCCGGACGGCTGATGGTGTCCAAGCTGCTGGACCACGGTGGCGCGACGGCCGGTCGGTCGGAACGGGTGCCCACCGACCTGATCGTGCGCGAGACCTGTGGCGGCTGAACGGCTCATGCCAGTCTGAAGACCAGGCCGGCGAGCGGAGGCAGGGCGGCGCCGTCGGCCTCGGTCCAGTTGATCGTCTCGATCCGCGTCGCGTTTGCGGGCGGGCTCCAGTCGATCCGCTCATGGCCCAGGTTGAAGACGCACAGCAGCCGCTCTTCGCCGCCGCCGCGTTCCCGGCGTTCGAACATCAGCAGGTCCGAGGTTTCGATCGGCGTCATGCCGCCGAAGCGCAGGGCCGGGTGCTGATGACGCAGCCGGATCATCCGCCGCGCGACGTGAAGGGTCGCGGCCGGGTCGGCCTCCTGCGCATCCACCGCCAGCGGCAGATGGCGGGCGTCGACCGGCAGCCAGGGCTCGACGGTCGAGAAGCCGGCGTTGGCCTGATCCGCATGCCAGGGCATGGGGGTGCGGGCGCCGTCGCGGCCCAGGGTCTCGGGCCAGTTGGCGATGGCCTCGGGATCGACCAGCCGCTCGAACGGCACCTCGGCCTGGGGCAGGCCCAGCTCCTCGCCCTGATAGACGAAGACATTGCCGCGCAGGCAGACCAGCAGCATCAGGGCCATCTCGGCGAAGGCCTTGCGGTCCCGCCCTTGCGCCCAGCGTGACACGGCGCGCGGCGCGTCATGGTTGGAGAAGGTCCAGGACGGCCAGCCTTCGCCCTGCTGATCCGGCCACATGGTCTCGCCCCGCGCGACCAGTTCGCTCTTCAGCGTGTCGGCGTACAGATACAGGAAGCCATAGGCCGAGTGCAGGCGATCGGTCCCGGCGGTGTATTCCTTCATCTCGCGATCGGCGTGATCGCCGCCGACCTCGGCCACGGTGAACCGCCCCTCATAGCTGTCGGTCAGGGCGCGGATCCGGTTCAGGAAGCCGAGGATCTCCGGCTGGCTCTGGTTGTAGATCTTGTCCTGGAAGTCGAAGGGCCGGGTGCGCTTCTTGCCGTCCTTGATCGGCGGATTGTCGGTCAGCTTCAGGTCGTGGATGGAGAAGTTGATGGCGTCCAGGCGGAAGCCGTCGACGCCCCGGTCCAGCCAGAAGCGCGCCGCTGCGATCAGGGCGTCCTGGACCTCGGGGTTCCTGACGTTCAGCTGCGGCTGCGAGGCCAGGAAGTTGTGCATATAGTACTGGCCGCGCCGCGCGTCCCAGGTCCAGGCCGGGCCGCCGAACACCGACTGCCAGTTCGACGGCGGCGATCCGTCCGGCTTGGCGTCGGCCCAGACGTACCAGTCGGCGTGCGGGCCCGAGCGCGAGGCTCGGCTGTCCAGGAACCAAGGGTGCTCGTCCGAGGTGTGGGAGAAGACCTGGTCGATCACGACCTTCAGGCCCAGCGCATGGGCGCGCGCCACCAGGGCGTCGAAATCGGCCAGTGTCCCGAAGATCGGATCGACGTCGCAATAGTCGGCGACGTCATAGCCGAAGTCCTTCATCGGCGAGGTGAAGAAGGGCGACAGCCAGATGCCGTCCACGCCCAGCGAGGCGACGTGATCCAGATGATCGGTGATCCCCTTCAGGTCGCCGACCCCGTCGTTGTTCGCATCGGCGAAACTGCGCGGATAGATCTGGTACAGGACGGCGCCCCGCCACCATTCGTGATGGGCGGTCGCCGGCTGGGCGGCGGTCGCGAGGTCGAGGCTGTGGGCGTTCACTGGGGCGTGCTCTTGCAGATCAGGTAGTCGAGAGGAGGAATGCGGACGGCGTAGCTGGCCGGCGCCGAGGCCAAGGATTCGCAGTCGCCGCGCACAGCTTGCCACCGCAGCGAACCGGGCTCCACCTCGACCTGGGCCGTCACCTCGGCGGTCGAGCTGTTGAAGAGGACCAGGGTCTCCCCGCCGGCTTCATCCAGGCGGGACAGGGCGAAGATTCCGGGCGCGTCGCCCGCCGCGCGAACAACCTGTCGGCCCCGGCGCAGGGCGGGATCAGCGGCGCGAATTCGGGCCATTTCGGCGATGGCTGTGTAGAGGGGCGCTGTCGTGGAATAGGGCGTCTGCCGTCCGCCGACCGGCTGTTCCGCCGCATAGACCTGGGTGCGGCTGGGCCACATGTCCTGGCGCGAGTTTCCATAGCCGCCGGCGCCGGCGAAGCCCTGTTCGTCGCCGTAATAGAGGGTCGGCACGCCGCGGCTGAACATCATCAGGGCGTGGGCCAGTTTCACCCGGGCCAGGATCTCGGCCTCGTCGGCGTCGGGATTGGCCTGTTTCACGAAGAAGCCGACCCGGCCCATGTCGTGATTGCCCAGGAAGGTCGGCAAGACGGCGGCGGTCTCGGCGCCCTTCGCGTAGATCGCGTCGGCGGCGAACAGTCGGGCCAGGGCGTCGGTCCCCGTCTTGCCGGATGCGACCTCCACCGCCGTCTTCTGGAAGGGGAAGTCGAGCACGGCCGGATAGGCGTCCTCCCGCGTGAACCGCGCCGTGACGGCCGGATCGGCGTCGAACACCTCGCCGAAGATATGGAAGTTCGGGATGCCCCTGGCCCGCGCCCGCTCCAGCATGGCGGGGATGAAGGCCTGCCAGAACTCGGGGTTCACGTGGCGGGCGGTGTCGATGCGGAAGCCGTCGATCCCGTATTTGTCGATCCAGCCGCCGAAGACGTCGATCATGCCCTGGACCACGACGGGGTCTTCGGTCAGCAGATCGTCCAGACCGGCGAAATCCCCGTCCAGCGAGCTTTCGCCCGCGAAGGTGCTGTCGCCCCGGTTATGATAGTGGATCGGGTCGTTCAGCCAGGCCGGGACCTTGGCGGTCTCTTCGCCCGCCGGGACATAGGGGGTGTAGGCGTAGTCGGGCCGGGTCAGGCGCGAGAAGTCCCGTCCGTCGAAGCCCGCGTTGATCGCCGCCCCGTCCACTCCGCCGCGGCGGGTGTAGGGATAGTCGGCCCGGCTGCGGTATTCGCACGGCCGGTCCGGGCATTCGCGGTAGCGGATGACGTCGGCCGTGTGGTTGGCGACGATGTCCAGATAGACCTTCATGCCCCGCGCATGGGCCGCATCGACCAGGGCCCGCATCGCCGCCTCGTCGCCGAAATGGGGATCGACGACCGTGAAGTCGGTGATCCAGTAACCGTGGTGCGCCGCGCCGGTGTAGCCGTTGTGCGTCTGCACCGGCTTGTTCTTGAACACGGGGGCCAGCCAGACGGCGGTGGCGCCCAGGCCCTGAATATAGTCCAGCCGCTGCGTCACCCCGGCGAGATCGCCGCCGTGGTAGAAGTCGGTGTCCGACGGATCAAAGCCGCTTTTCAGCCGCTCGGGGGCGTAGCCGCCGTGGTCGTTCGCGGGATCGCCGTTGGCGAACCGGTCGGGCAGCAGGAAGTAAATGACCTCGTCCTGCGGCGGACGCTGACGCAGCGCCGTCAGGGCGTCGGCTGCGGGCGACGCGGCCGGGGCCTCGGCGCGGGCCTGAAAGGGCAGGGCCGAAAGGCTCGCCATCAGAGCCGTCGCTGCGGCCAAGGCGCGGGCGCGGTTCGTCTTGCGGGGGGCAAGGCTCATCCTGTCGGTCCTCCTGTCTGGAAAGTGCAAAGCCTTCCAGATCGATTTGCAAGATTTTGCAGTCCTGGGGCCGCCTGTCAACGCGGATTGGAATGATGCAATGCAGCGAAAGCTTGGCCTTATCCGTCCGTATATCCGCGTATACCGGGCTTTTGTAGCTCTGGAGAGTGCGACGAAAATGCGTCGCCCACATTAACGGCTTGCAACCTTGTCCAAGATTTGCATATTTTTGCGAAGGCTTCGGCTGCGACATTCAGAATCGCGGCGGCCCCCAGGGAGGATGACCATGTCTCTACGTCTTAACCGGCGCGTGCGCCTGCTGTCGGGCGCTGCTGTCGGCGCCGCCGCCTTCGTCGCCGTCGGTGCGGCGCAGGCTCAAACCGCGACCACCGGCCAACAGGCCGATCAAGCGCCGACCGAAGTCGGCGAAATCGTCGTCACCGGCATCCGTCGCTCGATCGAGGCCTCGATCTCGGCCAAGGCCAACAACACCTCGATCGTCGAAGTCATCTCCGCCGAAGACATCGGCAAGCTGCCGGATGTCTCGATCGCCGAATCCCTGGCGCGCCTGCCCGGCGTGACGATGCAGCGCCTTGACGGCCGCAGCCAGCAGATCTCCATCCGCGGCCTGGGCCCGGACTTCACCACCGCCCTGCTGAACGGCCGCGAACTGGTCACCACCGGCGACAACCGCGGCGTCGAATTCGACCAGTTCCCGTCGGAACTGCTGGGCAGCGTTGTCGTCTACAAGACCCCGGATGCGGCCCTGCTGGGTCAGGGTCTGGCGGGCTCGGTCGATCTGCGCACCGTGCGGCCCCTGGCCTACGGCCGTCAGGCAATCGCCCTGAACTATCGGCATGAGTGGAACGACATCGGCGCCCTGAACTCGGGCACGACCGACAGCGGCGACCGCTACACCGTCTCCTACATCGACCAGTTCATGGACGGCACCCTGGGCGTCGCCCTGGGCTACGCCCACATGAGCTCGCCCTATCAGTCCGAGCGGTTCAACGCCTGGGGCTATCCCACCTATTCCGACGGCAATCTGCTGACCGGCGGGGTCAAGCCCTACGTCATGTCCTCGGAGCTGGAGCGCGACGGCTATATGGGCGTCTTGGAATGGCGCCCGAACGACCGCATCCATTCGACGATCGACGCCTTCTATTCCGAGTTCAAGAACACCCAGGTCCTGCGCGGCATCGAATTCCCGCTGGCTTGGGGCGGATCGTCGGGCGACTGCACCGTCAACGTCGCCTCGCCCGTCTGCCGTCCGGCGCCGTCGCTGCGCCCCGGCTACACCGTGGAAGACGGCCTGATCGTCGCCGGCACCTGGGACAACATCAAGGGCGTGGTCCGCAACGACCTGAACAAGCGCGACAGCAACATCACCGCCCTGGGCTGGAACACCGAATTCGTCGCCAATGACGATTGGACCCTGGGTCTGGACCTCAGCTATTCGAAGGTCGAGCGTGACGACATCATCCTGGAGACCAACGCCGGGACGGGCCGCAACATCAACGGCGCCCTGGACACCCTGGGCTTCGAACTGACCGACGACGGGGTGACCCGGTTCAACAGCCGGCTCGACTACGCCGACGCCAGCCTGATCCGCATCACCTCGGCCCAGGGCTGGGGTTCGGACGTCATTCCGGGCGGCCAGGTCGGCTATATGAACACGCCCTCGATCGAGGACGAGCTGAAGGCGGCCCGCATCACCGCCAAGCGGACTCTGCACCAGAGCCCGTTCAGCTCCATCGACTTCGGCCTGAACTATACCGAGCGCAACAAGAGCTTCGTCAACGACCAGTACTATATCGGCGTCCCCGGCGGCGGCGATCTGTTCGTGCCGTCGGAATATCTGCTGGCCCCGACCGACCTGGGCTATCTCGGCATCTCGCAGGTGCTGAGCTATGACGCCCTGGGCGTGGTCAACAGCGGCCTGCTGGATCGGGTTCGCAACCCCAACGCCGACGTCGCCGCCGGCAACTGGGAAGTGACTGAAAAGGTCTCTACCGCCTATATCCGCGCCAACATCGACCACGAACTGTTCGGCATGCCCCTGACCGGCAATGTCGGCATGCAGTTCGTCTATACGGATCAGAGCTCCAGCGGCTTCTCGGCGCGGCAGGTGGGCCCCGGCGTGGCCGAAACGGTCGCCGTCAACGGCGGTGCGGAATATCTGGAGATCCTGCCAAGCTCCAACTTCATCCTGGAGGTCGGCGACGACATGTTCGCCCGCTTTGCGGTCTCGCGCACCCTGGCGCGTCCGCGGATGGACGACATGCGCGCCTCGCGGAACTACAGCTACAACACCAGCCTGGCCCAATCGACGGACATCAACCGTTCGCCGTGGGGCGGCGGCGGCGGCAATCCGGAACTGCGGCCCTATATCGCCGACGTCGCGGACCTGTCGTTCGAGAAGTATTTCGCCAACCGCCGAGGCTATGTCTCGCTGGCCGGCTTCTACAAACACCTCGAAAGCTACGTCTATAACCGCAACCAGATCTTCGACTTCAGCGGCTATCCGATCGGCGTGATCTCGCCGACCAACCCCGAACCGGCTCTGCGCCAAGGTCTGGTCGGTGCGCCGGACAACGGCGACGGCGGCTGGATCAAGGGTCTGGAGTTCTCGGTGTCGGCTCCGTTCGACCTGCTCCACCCCGCGCTCGAAGGCTTCGGGGGCGTCTTCAGCGCCTCGGCGACCGACAGCGAGGTCCAGCCCGACCCGACCCAGGCCCCGACCACCCTGCCGGGCCTGTCGGAGACGGTGGTCAACGGCACCCTCTATTATGAGCGTTACGGCTTCCAGGCGCGGGTCTCGGGTCGCTACCGGTCGGACTTCCTGGGCGAGGTCGCCGGCTTCGGCAACGGCCGCACCCTGCGGTCGGTCGCGGCGGAAACCGTGGTCGACGCCCAGATCGGCTATGAGTTCCAATCCGGTCCGCTGGAAGGCCTGTCGATCCTGGCCCAGGTCAACAACCTGACCGACGAGCCGTTCAAGACCTTCGAAAACGGCGATGAGCGCCGGACCATCGACTATCAGAGCTATGGCCGGACCTTCGCGGTGGGCATGAACTACCGCTTCTGATTTCTCCCCTGAGCAAACTGTGGCCGCCTCGGAAACGAGGCGGCCTTTTTTCTTTTGTGGGACTGTTGCGCGCCAAAGTTTGGTTACAGGCGCCCTTTTTCCGCTGGACGGCGCGTCCGCTATGGCCGAACCAAGGCGATCAGAACCGCGCGGGCACAGCGCGGCGTCTTCGTATCATCCGTAAGGGGGAATATTCATGTCCGCACCAGAGGCCGCAAGACGTCAGGGCACAGGCCTGGCCTTCGCCTATGTCACCACGCTCTTCTTCGCCTGGGGCTTCGCCACCTCGCTGATCGATCCGCTGATCGCGGCGGTGAAGCGGGTGTTCGATCTGAACAACGCCGAGGCCTTTCTGACGACCTTCGCCTGGTTCATCGCCTATGGACTGATGTCCCTGCCGGCGGCGGCGGTGCTGGGCCGGCTGGGCTACAGCCGTTCGATCATCGGCGCCCTGGTCGTCATGGTGGCGGGCTGTCTGATCGTGCCGGCCGCGACGGCCGCCGACTGGTATCCGGGCGTGCTGATCGCCCTGTTCGTCATCGCCTCGGGCGTCACCCTGCTTCAGGTCGCGGCCAATCCGCTGGTGGCTGAACTGGGCGCGCCCAAGGGCGCCTCCAGCCGTCTGAATCTGTCCCAGGCCTTCAACTCCCTGGGCACCACGGTCGGTCCGTGGCTGGGGTCGCACGTCCTGTTGACGGGCGGCGTCTTCGCCGCCGGCGCCGTGGTCACGGCCGCCACCCGCACCCAGTCGCTGCGCAGCATCGACATGGCCTTCCTGGGCATGGGCGCCTTCTTCGCCGTGGTGGCCTTCTTCATCTTCACCGCCCGCAAGAAGATCAATGCAGCGGCGCCGGCCGCCACCCAGGCGGTCTCGCCGCTGAAGGCCTTGACCTCGCCTTGGGCGATCTTCGGCGCCCTGGCCATTTTCCTCTACGTCGGTTCTGAAGTGGCCATCGGCGGCATGCTGACCAACTTCCTCGAAAGCCCCGAGACCCTGAACGCGCCGATCGAGACGGCGGGCAAGATGGTCGCCCTCTACTGGGGCGGCGCCATGGTCGGCCGCTTCATCGGCTCGCTCGTTCTGACCCAGGTCCGGCCGGGAATCGTCCTGGCGGTCTGCACCGTGACGGCGGCGGTCCTCTGCTTCGTCGTCAGCCGGATCGGCGGACCGACGGCGGCCTATGCGGCCCTGTCGATCGGCCTGTTCAACTCGATCATGTTCCCGACCATCTTCACCCTGACCCTGGAGCGGTCCACCGCCCCCACCTCGGCCACCTCGGGCCTGTTGGTCTTCGGCATCATCGGCGGCGCCCTGCTGCCCCAGGTGGCGGCGCGCATCGCCGACGCCGCCGGCGCGCTTCAGCCGGCCTTCGTCGTGCCGATGCTGGGCTATGTCGGCCTGACGATCTTCGCCGTGGCCTGCATCCGCACCAAGGCCAAGACCGAGGTGACGACCACCGTCTCGCACTGAGGCCGGTCTTCAGACACGACAAAGGGCGCGGAGAGCCATCTCCGCGCCCTTTTCATTTCCGCGCGGACGGTCAGCCGTCGATCAGGCCCTGAAGGATCGGGGCCAGGCGGTCGCGCATCTTTTCGCAGTCGGCCTGGTCGATGTTGAAACTGCCGCCGCCCAGTTCGCGGCTGACCGACATCCCCATGATGAATCCGGCCAAGAGGCGGGCGCGGACCCGGGCGTCTGGTCCGCTGATCCATTCCTCAAGCGGGCCGAAGAAGCGGGCCGTGCAGGTGTTCTGAACCATTTCAGCGGCCTTGTTCGAGCCGATGGAGCGCAGCATGATCGCCATGCCCTTCAGCTTTTCAGCCTTCTTGGGCTCGAAGACGATCTCGTGGGCGACGCGCCGGCCGAACTCGGACTTGTCGCCCGACATCAGGGTGCTGCCGTCGCTGCAGCTGTCCAGGGCCGCCAGGAACAGATCGTCCTTGGAGCCGAAATAGCGGCTGATCAGGGCCGCATCGACGCCGACGTCGCGGGCGATGTCGCGCATGCCCACATCGTCATAGCTCTCGGCCGCGAAACGGTCGCGTGCTGCTTCGAGGATGGCCGTGCGGGTGGCGGCGGCGTTCCTCGGGCGGGGGCCGGGACATAACAAGGGGGCGACACTCCAGAATGAATAACCGTAGCCTCCATATGGCTTTGTCAACGCCTGTTGACAAGCGTCACGACGCCACCCATTAAGTCACCATGCGTTGACAAGGCCGGCTCCCCACCGGTCCTCATCCGCACGACAGGGATTTACCTCCGACAGGGAGATTGCGCAGATGCGCGGGCTGAAGATTGCGGCCGTGTCCGTCATGGTGACGGGCGCGCTTTATGGATGTTCCCCCAAGGCCGAGGGCCAGGCGCCCGGCGGCGCCCCGCCGGTGACGGTGGCCACGCCTCTGCAGCAGAAGGTGGTGGACTGGGACGAGTTCACGGGACGCTTCGAAGCGATCGAGAGCGTGGATGTCCGCGCCCGCGTCGGCGGCTATATCCAGGCGGTCCATTTCCGCGACGGCCAGATGGTCCAGAAGGGCCAGCTGCTCTTCACCCTGGACCCGCGCCCCGCCCAGGCCGCCCTGGCCCAGGCCCAGGCCCAGGTCGCCCAGATGCAGTCGCAGCTGACCCTGGCCCGCGCCAATCTGGCGCGCAGCGAGACCCTGCTGGCCTCCCAGGCCGTTTCCCGGGCCGAATATGACGCCAACAAGGCGGCGGTCGATGCGGCCCAGGCCAATCTCGCGGCGGCCAACGCCGCCGTTCGCACCGCCCAGCTGAACCTGGAATACACCCGCGTCACGGCGCCGACCTCGGGCCGGGTCTCGGATCGTCGCGTCGATCCGGGCAATCTGGTCGCCGGCGGCTCCTCGGCGGGCGACGTCCTGACCACCATCGTCTCGGGCGGTCCGATCCACTTCGTCTTCGACGGTTCGGAAGCGGTGCTGTTGAAATATATGCGAGACGGCGGCGCCAGCCAGGGCGCCCCGGTCCGCATCCGCCTGCAGGACGAGAGCGGCTTCACCCGCACCGGCCGGCTGGACTTTTCGGACAACGCCCTGGACACCTCGTCCGGCGTGATCCGCATGCGCGCCATCGTGCCGAACGCCGACGGCTTCCTGCGCCCCGGCCTGTTCGGCCGCGCCCAGGTCGCCGGCGCCGGCTCCTATGACGCCCTGCTGGTGCCCGACACCGCCGTCGGCACCGATCAGGCGCGCCGCGTCGTCTCGGTCGTCAACGCCGACGGGTCGGTCACGACCAAGCCCGTCGAACTGGGTCCGATCGTCCAAGGTTTGCGCGTGATCAAGTCGGGTCTGGCCCCGACCGACCGCGTCATCATCGCCGGCCTGCAACGCGCCGCCCAGCCGGGCTCCAAGGTCACGCCCAAGACCGGCAAGATCCAACCCGTCGCCCAACAGGCGCCGGACGCCCCGGTCACCCAGGCGGCCCCGGCCTCCACCGCCTCGTTCGCCACCAGCCTTTCGACCGGCGACTAAGCCATGAACATATCCCGCTTCTTCATCGACCGGCCGATCTTCGCGGCCGTGATCGCGGTGGTGATCACCATTGTCGGCGTCTTCGCCTATCCGCTGCTGCCCCTGTCGCAGTATCCGGAGATCGCGCCGCCGACGATCACCATCAACGCCGCCTATCCCGGCGCCTCGGCCGAAACCTTGGCCGAGACCGTCGCCGCCCCCATCGAGCAGGAGGTGAACGGCGTCGAGGACATGCTCTACATCACCTCCTCGTCCACCTCGGACGGGGCGGTGGCGATCACCGTCACCTTCCAGCCGGGCACCGATCTGGACGCCGCCCAGGTGCTCGTCCAGAACCGCGTGGCCCTGGCCGAACCGCGTCTGCCCGAGGCGGTCCGCCAAACCGGCGTGGTCGTCAACAAGGCCGAGAGCGGCTTCCTGATGATCCTGGGGCTGACCTCGCCCGACGGCTCGCTGAACAACGACTATGTCGGCAACTACGCCAACTCGACCCTGCGGGACCGCCTGCTGCGGATCGAAGGCGTGGGCGCGGTCCAGGTCTTCGGCGGCGGCAACTATTCGATGCGGGTCTGGATCGACCCGGCCAAGGCGGCCGAGCGCGGCCTGACCGGGCCGGACATCGTCGCCGCCCTGCGGGCCCAGAACGTCCAGGCCGCCGCCGGCTCCATCGGCCAGCCGCCCTTCCCGAACAGCGCCTCGGCCTTCCAACTGCCGGTCCAGGTCCAAGGCCGTCTGACCGATCCCGACCAGTTCTCCAACGTCGTTCTGAAGACCGACAGCGAGGGCCGTGTCACCTATCTGCGCGACGTGGCGCGGATCGAACTGGGGGCCCAGGACTACGGCATTCGCGGCTTCTTTGACGGCCAGCGCGGCGTCGGCCTGGCCATCGTGCAGCAGCCGGGCGCTAATGCGCTCGGCACCGCCGATCGGGTCCTGGCCGAGGTCGAGGCCGTCAAGGCCGAACTGCCGGCCGGGATGCAGGTCTCGGTGCCCTACAACCCCACCGAATTTGTCGCCGCCTCGGTTGAGTCGGTTCAGCACACCCTGATCGAGGCCGTGGTCCTGGTCGTGATCGTGGTCATGGTCTTCCTTCAGACCTGGCGCGCGGCCATCATTCCGATCGTGGCCATCCCGGTCGCCCTGGTCGGCACCTTCGCAGTGCAGCTGGCGCTCGGCTATTCGATCAACTCCCTGTCCCTGTTCGCTCTGGTTCTGGCGGTCGGCATCGTCGTCGATGACGCCATCGTCGTGGTCGAGAATGTGGAGCGGGCGATCAGCGAGGGTCTGTCGCCCAAGGAAGCCGCCTATCGATCGATGCAGGAGGTCTCGGGCGCCCTGATCGCCATCGGCCTGGTGCTGGTGTCGGTGTTCGTGCCGACCATGTTCGTGCCGGGCATTCCGGGCATCTTCTACCGCCAGTTCGCCGTGGTCATCGCCTCGGCCTCGGTCATCTCCCTGTTCGTCTCCCTGACCCTGTCGCCGGCCATGGCCGCCCTGTTGCTGAAGCCGCACGACAAGGACCACGGCCCGGTGCGCAAGCCCGGCGTCCTGGGGACCGCCGTCTATTACGTCGGCTGGGGCGGACGGAAGTTCAACGAGGGCTTCGACTGGCTGTCGGACCGCTATGGTCGTCTGACGGCGCGTCTGGTGCGCACGGTCGGCATCGTGCTGATCCTGTACGCCGGTCTGTTGGGCCTGACCGCCTGGCGTCTGGTCGACACCCCCTCGGGCTTCATTCCCGAACAGGATCAGGGCTTCCTGATCGGCGTGATTCAGCTGCCGGCCGGCGCCTCCCTGGACCGGACGGAGGCGGTGATGACCCGCGCCCGTCAGATCATCGAGGGCACCGACGGGGTCAACGGCACCGTGGCCTTCGCGGGCCTGGACGGCGCCAGCTTCTCGTTCGGATCGAACGCCGCCACCATCTTCGTGCGCCTCGATCCCTTCGAAGAACGCTCCAAGGAAGAGGCCGCCGCCGCCCTGGCCGGGGCCATCACCCAGGCCACGGGTCAGATCGAGGACGCGCAGATCTTCGTCATCGCCCCGCCGGCGGTCCAGGGTCTGGGCAACGGCAACGGCTTCAAGATGATGATCCAGGACACCTCGGGCGCCGGCTATCGCGCGCTGGAGGGGGCGACCTTCGCCATGATGGGCGCCGCCGCCCAGGCCCCGGATCAGGTCAGCCAGGTCTTCTCGACCTACAACACCGGCTCGCCCCGCATCTCGGCCGACGTCGATCGCGACAAGGCCCTGATGATGGGCGTCCAGCCCAGCGCCGTCTTCGACACACTCGGCGTCTATCTGGGCTCGTCCTACGTCAACGACTTCAACCTTCTGGGCCGCACCTATCGGGTGACCGCCCAGGCCGAGCCCCAGTACCGCGACGACATCGCCGACATCGCCAACCTGAAGACCCGCTCCTCCAGTGGGGCCATGGTGCCGATCGGGTCGGTGGCCAATCTGGTCAATGACTCCGGCCCGTCGCGCGTGGTCCGCTACAACCTGTTCCCGGCGTCCGAGCTGCAGGGCAATCCGGCCATGGGGGTCTCCTCCGGCCAGGCCCTTCAGGTCATGGAGCAGATGGCGACCAGCACCCTGCCGCAAGGCTTCACCTACGAGTGGACCGAGCTGGCCTACCAGCAGAAGGCGGCCGGTTCGGGCGCGACCATGATCTTCCTGATGGCCGTGGTCTTCGTCTTCCTGGTGCTGGCGGCCCAGTATGAAGCCTTCACGCTTCCGCTGGCGGTCATCCTGATCGTGCCCATGTGTCTGCTGGCCGCCATCATCGGTGTGAACCTGCGGGGGCTGGACAACAACATCCTGGTCCAGATCGGCCTGGTGGTTCTGATCGCGCTGGCGGCCAAGAACGCCATCCTGATCGTGGAGTTCGCCAAACAGGCCGAAGAAGAGCAGGGCATGAACCGGTTCGACGCGGCCGTGGCCGCGGCCCGGACCCGTCTGCGCCCGATCCTGATGACCTCCTTCGCCTTCATCCTCGGCGTCGTGCCGCTGATGCTGGCGAGCGGGCCCGGCGCCGAAATGCGCCAGTCGCTCGGCACGGCGGTCTTCTCCGGCATGCTGGGGGTGACCTTCTTCGGCCTGATCTTCACCCCGGTCTTCTATGTCGTCACCCGCTGGCTGTCGTCCAAACTGCCGCAGGGCAAGACGCCGACGCCCACCGGCGCCGAGACCGTCCGTTACGATCAAACTTCCAGCCTGACCGATCCTAATGCGCCGGCTCCGGCCACGGGTCGGGGAGGGGACATCTGATGACCCGCACCAAGACCCTCAGCTTCCTGACCGCCGCAGCCGCCGGCGCCCTGCTCGCCGCCTGCGCGGTCGGGCCCAAGGCGCCCGAGGCGGCTCTGCCGACCTCGGGGACCGGCGGCTTCGTCGGCGCGGCCAATCCGGCCGTGACCGCCGCGGCCCCGGCCCGCGACGACTGGTGGCGGCTGTACGACGATCCGACCCTGGACGGCCTGATCCGTCAGGCCTTCGCCGAGAACAACGAGCTGGAGGCGGCCTTCGCCAATCTGCGCGCGGTTCGAGCGTCCCTGTCCGAAGCCCGCGTCGGCCGCTTCCCCAGCACAACGACCAGCGCTCAGGCCCAGCGCAGCCGCGCCTCGGCCGCCACCGTCACCGGCCTGCCCGCCGGCGAGGACGCCCCCGAGATCGACACCTATGACGTCGGTCTGGCGGCCAGCTACGAGGTCGATCTGTTCGGACGGGTGGAATCCACCATCCGCGCCGCCCGCGCCGACGCCCGCGCGGCCGAGGCGGCTCTTGCCACGGTCCAGGTCTCGGTCGCGGCCGAGACGGCCCGCGCCTATGCCGACGTCTGCTCGGCCAACGCCCAGATCGCGGTGGCCGAACGGACGCTGGAGCTTCAGCGCAATACCGCCAACCTGACCCAGACCCTGCTCGACGGCGGGGCGGGGACCGGTCTGGACGTGGCCAGCGCCCGTGCGGCCCTGGCCCAGACGGCGGCGACCCTGCCGACCCTGCGGGCGTCGCGCAACGAGGCCCTGTTCCGCCTGGCCACCCTGACCGGCCGCACCCCGGCCGAGGCTGACCAGGCCGCCGCCGCCTGCGTCCGGCCGCCGCAGCTCAGCCGGCCGATACCGGTCGGCGACGGCGCGGCTCTGCTGGCGCGTCGTCCCGACGTGCGTCAGGCCGAGGCCAATCTGGCCGCCGCCGCCGCCCGCGTGAACGTGGCGACCGCCAACCTCTATCCGCAGATCAGCCTGGGCGGCTCCTTCGGCTCGACGGCGCTGGAGTCGAGCGAACTGGGCGACGACCAGAACTATCGCTTCAGCTTCGGTCCGCTGATCAGCTGGTCCTTCCCCAACGTCTTCGCCGCCCGCGCCCAGATCCAGGCCGCCGGCGCCCGCTCGGACGCCGCCCTGGCGACCTTCGACCAGACGGTTCTGACGGCCCTGCAGGAGACCGAGACGGCGCTCAGCAACTACGCCAACGAACTGGACCGCCGCGCTGCCCTGACCGAGGCGCGGGACCAGGCCGCCCGCGCCGCCACCCTGTCGCGTCAGCGTTTCAACGCCGGCGCCGACAGCTTCCTGGTGGTGCTGGACGCCGAACGCACCCAGGCCGCCGCCGACGCCGCCCTGGCCCAGTCCGACGCCCTGGTCACCACCTACCAGATCGCCCTGTTCCGCGCCCTCGCCGGCGGCTGGCAGGCCGAGAGCTGACGAGAGAAAATCCTCCGTCCCTTGGGGGGAGTGAAGGCAGGCCGCCGGCGGTCCTTCGGGCCGCCGGCGTTCGTGCGTCGAGAGTCACAATCGTCCACAAGGACGTCGGCGTGTCGTGTTCCCAATTTGTTCTCCTCGTGCTTAAACCGACTGCGGCGGTCGGCGGCGTGACGGAGGATCAGATGAATGACGGAATTCTGGCCGATATGATGGCCGAGCTGGATGCGGAGCTGGCGCGGGCCGAGGCGTCCTTGCCGCAGCATCCCGAACACACCCGCCAGACCGAGGTGATGCGCGCCTTAGCCCTGGGTCTGGGCAATTTCGAACGGATGCGGGCGCACGACGTGCATCTGCTGGCCGCGCGCCTGTCGTACGGCCGGTCATGAGAGAAATCAAACCGGAGTGATCAGGCCGGGACGATCAGGGCTGTCGCTTGAAGGTGTCGCCCACTTCGGCCGCATCAGGCCCGTCGGGCCCGGCGCTGCGCCGCTCTTGGTCGCCCACCTTCTTCACGTCTGCCTCTGGCGTCAGGGCGTCCGGCTTGCCCAACGGCTCAGCGCCGTTCTTCTTGCGGCCCTCGGTCTGAATGTCATCCATGATGGTCTCCCTTGCTGATGAGGGAGCGCGGGGCGCGCAGGCGGGTTCCGTCAGCGACCGGTATCCACCCTGGCCACCACCGACATGCCGGGCGACAGGCGCTCCAGGGCCGGTTGACCGGAATCCAGCCGGATGCGGATGGGGATGCGCTGGGCGACCTTGGTGAAGTTGCCGGTGGCGTTGTCGGGGCGGATGACGCTGAACTCGCTGCCGGCGGCGGGGGCGATGCGTTCGACGCGGCCGCGCAGGCTCTGACCGCCCAGAGCGTCGACAGTGATCTCGACCGGCTGGCCGATGCGGATGTCGCGCATCTGGGTCTCCTTCATATTGGCCGTGACCCAGACCACGTCGGGGACCAGACCCATCAGCTGGGTTCCGGCGGTGACATACTGGCCCTGGCGCACGCCGATCTCGCCCAGGCGGCCGGAGCGGGGGGCGATGATGCGGGTGTTGGCCAAGTCGATCTGGGCCAGACGGACGGCGGCCTGGGCGTTCTCGACCGAGGCGGCCAGGCTGTCGCGGTTGACCACGGCCGAGGTGACGCCGGTCTGGGCCACGCCCTCGGCGGCCTGGGCCTGGGCCAGCTGGGCCTGAGCGCTGCGCAGGGCGGCGACGGCGATGTCCACATTGGATTGCGACACCCAGCCGCCGGCCTTCAGGGTGCGGGCGCGGTCGGCATCGGCCTGGGCCTTGGTCAGGGCGGCCTGGGCGGCGGCGATCGAGGCGCGTTGCTGGGCCACGGTTCCGCGCGCGGACGCCTGGCTTTGGGTCGAGTTGGACAGGGCCGCCTCTGCGGAGTGCAGGGCGGCCTCGGCCTGTTCCAGCTTCTGGCGGTAGATACGGTCGTCGACCTGGGCCAGAAGCTGGCCCTGCTGGACCCTCTGGAAGTCCTGGACCGGCACGGCCGTCACATAGCCGCTGACCTGGGGGCTGATGATCGTCACCTGGCCGCGCACATAGGCGTTGTCGGTGCGCTGGACATGGCCGGTGAAGGGCGGCAGCCGCCAGGCATAGAGGACCAGGCCGACGGCGAAGACGGCGACGATGGCCGCCACCACGGCCCAGAGGACGCGCTTGCGGGGTTCCGGCGCGGCAGGGGCGGCAGAGGCGGGCGGAGCGGAGGGAGCGGGGGGAGCGGGGGCTGTGTCGGTCATCGGATTCGGGGCTTTCGGAGATCAGTCGGCGGCGGCGACAGCTGCGGCGTCGGGCGTGGGCGTGTTTCGGGCCTCCCGTTTCGCCTGACGGCGCGCCTTGAGGCGGGGGCGCAGATGGACGGCCGTCACCCAGGCGCCGCCCAGGCCGGCGACCACGGCGATGATCAGGAAGACGTCGTTATAGG
Organism: Brevundimonas sp. Bb-A; assembly: GCF_009394735.1. NCBI lineage: Bacteria > Pseudomonadati > Pseudomonadota > Alphaproteobacteria > Caulobacterales > Caulobacteraceae > Brevundimonas > Brevundimonas sp. Bb-A. Next base: position 1,259,982 of record NZ_CP045456.1, read on the forward strand.
CCAGGACATTGGCCTGCTGCGTCACCTGGCGCGTCAGCAGGGCCGCCCCCTCGGCGTTCAGCAGGGCGGGGTCGGTGATGGTGGACGAATAGGCGCCCGACAGCTGGCGCAGGCGTAGAACCACCTGGGGGTCCAGGCTGGTGATGTCGGCGGCCAGCTGGTTCGAATGGAATTTCTCGCGCACCACCTGGATGGTGCCGATCAGGGCCGAACCGGCCAGGCCGCCCAGGTTCTGAAGCACGCTGAACATGACGATGAAGCTGATGATGTTGCGGGCGCCCTGTTGCAGCACCTTGCCCACCCCGATCAGCAGGGCCGGGCCGACGAACAGGGCCGAGGCGAAGGCGACCAGGGCCTGGCTGACATAGAGCTGGGCCGGGCGGGTCAGGACGGTGGCGTGACTGTCCATATAGGCGCCGACGGCGATCAGGCCGAGGGCAATGGCGATGGGCAGGTTCAGCCGGGTCATGTCCAGCGTGAGGGCGGCGACCGCCGTCCCGGCCATCATGGCCAGCAGGATGACCAGGAAGAGGCCGTGGAGCTGATCGGGGCCCAGGCCGACCACGGTCAGGAAGCCCACGGCGCCCGAGGTCTGTTCGGACAGGGTGATGCGGATCAGGAGGATGGCGCCGAACAGACGCAGGATGTCGGGGCCCGTCAGCCAGCGGACGTTGATCAGCGGGTTCTTGCGGTCGTACTCGATCATCAGGGCGGCGGTCAGCAGGAGGATCGCCCCCGCCAAAGCCCAGCCGATCCAGGGGGCTTCGGTCCACCAGACGATCCGGCCCAGGCCCAGAACGGCGGCCAGCAGGGCCACGCCGGGGGCGAACAGGGCGAAGGTGACGAAGTCCAGCGGCTCGAACAGTTTCAGCCGCTCGGACGGGGGCAGTCGCAACACCTGGACGGCGGCCCAGGCCAGCAGCGCCATGCCCAGTTCGAAGGTATAGAAGGCGCGCCAGTCGTCCAGCTGAAGCAGGCTGGGCATGATCAGGCGAGCGATGGGGACGGCGAAGCTGGACAGGCCGATGCCGATCACCAGGCCCTTCAACCGGTGCCGGGCCGGGAAGGCCTGGATCATATAGAGGAAGCCCAGGCTGGACAGGCCCGCCGCCGCCGTGCCGGCCACGGCGCGGACGAACAGGGTGGACTCATAGTTGTCGACCGCCAGGTGGGCGGCGCAGGTGACGACGAAGGCGGTCAGGCAGATTTGGGTGAACAGGCGCAGGCCGTACTGCTGTCTGAACTTGAACAGGATCAGGTTCATGCAGGCGTTGGTCATGACGAAGACGACCGGCAGCCAGGCGGCTTCACTGGGGGTGATTCCCAGAGAGCCCTGAAGACTCGTCAGATTGGCGGTCACAGCCGCATTGCCCAGACTGCCGACCAGGGCCACCAGGACGCCGGTCAGGGCGTACTGAAGCCTCAGCCAGGCCGTGTGGTCGGGCGTGGCGGGCGAGCCGGGCAGGGTCGGGCGCTCGTGGGGTTTCAGCGTGGCCAGATACTGGTCCCACGGCAGATGCCAGTTGTGGTCGGCGCGACGAGCCATCAGGAGGCCTCGGCCCGGGGGCGCAGGCCGTCCATGAGGAGGGCGCGGGTGCGCTGGGACACAGCCTGACGCTCGGCTTCATCGGCGCCCTGGAAGCCGGCGCCCAGCAGGGTGGCGATCAGGCGAATGTCCATCGGCCGCAGATCCTTTCGCACCAGACCGGCCGCCTGGGCGCGTTGCAGAGGGGCGGCGCCCGCCTCCATCAAGCTTTGCCGCAGGGGCGTAAGCGCGTCGGGCGACCGAACGTTCCGCACCAGGCCCGCCAGGCCGGCGTTGCGGACCATGTCTTCGGCCAACCGGTCCAGGAACCAGAAGAAGGTCTCCGGCGCCTCGCCCTGTTCGGCGGTGCGGCGGTCCAGGTCGGCGACGTCGGCTTCGAGCACGGCCAGGGCCAGTTCGGTGCGGTCGGCGAAATGGCGATACAGGGTGCCGCGTCCGACGCCGGCCTTTTCCGCGATCAGGTCCAGCGGCGCGTCCAGACCCTGGTCGGCGAAGACCGCGCGCGCGGCGTCCAGCAGGGCGGCGCGGTTGTGGATGACGTCCTTGCGGCGAGGTTTGGGGGCGGGGCGCGACATGGTGACGCGCTTAAATGGACACGAGTGTCCGTTTTGCAAGGGGAGGTCTTCGAAGATTCCTCTCCCAGCGGGAGAGGGCTTGAGCGCCTGAGAGCGTAGCGATCAGTCTTGCCCGACCCGAAGGGCGGCGCGCAGCAGCCAAAGGGCGAGGGTGCGGCGGTGCGAGCTGGCCCGCCGGCGGGCCCTCATCCGGCCCTTCGGGCCACCTTCTCCCCATGGGAGAAGGAAGAAATTAGAGTCCCTTCTCCAGCACCACGAAGTGCAGGTCCGGCCGGGGCGGGTCCACGGGGAAGGGGCGGGTTTCGCCGGTGAGATGGTATCCGCGCCGTTCGTACCAGGCGATCAGCTCGGCGCGGCGGTGGATGACGGTCATTTCCATGCGGCGGGCGGCGAAGCGGGTCACGGCCTCGCTCTCGGCGGCGGCCAGCAGACGGCGCCCCAGGCCAGAGGCTTGCAGGCCGGGCTCGACCGTCAGCATTCCGAGATAGGCCCGTTCGTCGTCGACGCGGGCCACCTGGACGCAGCCGACCAGGGCGCCGTCCTGATGGGCCAGCAGGATGACCCGGTCGGGATCGGCGATCAGGGCCGACAGTTCCTCGGCGCTGGTGCGGGTGTCGAACAGCAGGTCCGCCTCGTGGGTCCAGCCGGCCTTGGCCGTCTCGCCCCGATAGGCCCGCTCGATCAGGGGATGAAGCGCGGCGACGTCGTCGAGTGTCGCCGCGCGGAAGGCGATGTCGCTCACCGCCTCCGGTCTCGGGAAACGCCCAGCTCCCGCACCAGATGGTCCATGCCGTAGACGTCGCGCAGGGCCACGGTGACGGCCTGTGTGGTGACGATGACGCTGCGGTTGACGGCGCGGTCGTAGCCATAGGCGTTGCGCTGGGTCAGGACGGTGGAATCGAAGTTGGCGCCGATGATCTCGCCCTTCGCATTGATGGCGGGCGAGCCGGAAGAGCCGCCGATGGTGTCGGTCGAGACGGCCATGTCCATCACCGCGTTCGGGTCGATCCGGTCCTTGGCCGCCAGCAGTTTGGGCGCGACGGCGAAGGGCGCGGCCCCCGTGGCGCGGTCCCACAGGCCGGCGAAGGTGGTGAAGGCGGCGAACCGCTGACCCGGAACGTCGGAGCCTTCGACCTGGCCGTAGGTCAGGCGCAGGGTGCCGGTGGCGTCGGGATAGACGGCGTCGCCATAGGCGGCGAAACGGGCGGCGGCCAGCTGTTCCGAGGCGCGGTCGGTCGGGGCCTGGACGCGGGTCTCCCAGGCGTCGCGGACGGCGCGGGCGTCGGCGTCGATGGCCAGGGCGTACTGGATCATCGGATCGGTCGAGGCCTGGATGGCGGCCAGACCGCCGGTCCACAGGGCGCGGCGCACGGCCGGATCGGCCAGCTGGGTGCCGGCGACCAGTCGGGCCGACAGGCCCTCGGGGCTCTCCTTGCCCAGCAGGGTGCGGACGGAAGGGTTGTCGACCGTCAGCCACTCCCGGGTCTTGGACAGCCACCATTCCAGCCGGATCTGCTCCAGCTCGGGATAGGTGGGACGTTCGGCGAACAGGCGGGATTCGACGCCGGACAGGCGGCTGTCGGCGAACTCGGGGAGGCGCTGGTCGGACGGCTTGGCCCGCTCCTGGGCGCCGCGCACCAAGGTGCGGGCATAGCTGAACAGTTGCGATCCCCCGGCGACCGAGGTCGTGCCCAGGCCTGTGCCGCCCTCCAGCAGGGCCATGGAGGGATAGAGTTCGCGGGCGACCGGCTGGACCGCGCTGAGCGCCGACCAGGGATCGACGCCGGAGGCGGCGGCGCGGGCGCGGAAGTCGGCTTCCTGCTCGGCTTTACGAGCCATGAAGGCCGGATCGATCAGGGCGGCCATCCGGCCGCGGCCGCGCTTGTAGGTGTTCTCCAGACCCACGATGGGGTCCATGGCGATGAAGGCCTGCTCCTCGCCCTCTTCGGAATAGCGGATCAGCCGGCCGCGCAGCTCGGACGCGATCAACTGGTCCAGCGGCAGCACCACGTCGCGGATGGTGGTCAGCTGGTCCATCGTCAGAAGACGCTGGGTGGCGCCGGGGTTGCCGGAGATGAAGACGGCCTCGCCCTCGGTCGGCTTGTTTGGGTTCCAGGCGAAATGGGTCGGGGTCTCGACCGGCTTTCCGTCTTCGTACAGGCGGATGAAGGCCGCATCGACGGCGAAGCGGGGGAAGGAGAAATTGTCCAGATCGCCGCCGAAGGTGGCGGCCCGATCCTCAGGCGCCCAGGCCAGGCGGACGTCGGAATATTTGCGGTACTTGTAGAGTTTGAACTGGCCGCCCCGGTACAGGCTGACGACCTGGCAGCGGATCTTGGGGTCGTTTCCGCAGGCTTCGCTTTCGATCCGACCGGCCTCGGCGTCGCGGGCCTGGGTGAAGGCCTGGCCTTCAAGCCCTTCGCCCGCCTTGTGCATCCGCTCGGTCACGTCCGAGATATCGGTCAGGATCTCGGCGGTGGCGCCGGGGCATTTCAGCTCTTCCTCGCGCGATTTCGGCAGGAAGCCGGTCTCGGCGTAGTTGACCTGGGGCGTGGACAGGTTGGCGACGCAGGTGGCGACGCAGTGATTGTTGGTCATCACCAGGCCCTGGCCCGAGACCACGCCCGCCGAACAACCGCCGAACTTGACCGAGGACAGGCGGACGCGGTCCAGGAAGGCTTGGTCGATATTGGTCCCCAGCGTCTGATTGGCGCGGGCGATGGGGAAGTTGTCGTAGGTCCACATGCCTTCTTCGGCGCCGGCCGAAGTGGCGAAGGCGACTGCGACGACGGCGGCGGAGGCGAGAAGGGCGAGGCGCATGGGATGGTCCTTGAAGTCTCCTCCCCATCGCTCCGCGATGGGGAGGCGGCGCGGCGCGACTTCGCGCCGTGACGGAGGGGCTCTGAGATACATGACAGGCGCCGGTGCGGTGGTGAAGAGCCCCTCCACCGCTACGCGGTCCCCCTCCCCGCAAAGCGGGGAGGAGACTTTATGACCCGGCCTTACCGCCGCACGCCCAGTTCGCGCAGCAGGCGCGGCTGGTTGTAGACGGTGCGCAGCGCCTCGGTGATGGCGGCGGTCGAGACGGTGACGGTGCGGTTCAGCTCGCCGTCATAGCCGAAGCTGCCGCCCAGCGAGTGGATGTTGCCGTCGAAGGCGGCGCCGATGACTTCACCCTTGGCGTTGATGACGGGCGAGCCGGAGTTGCCGCCGATGATGTCGTTGGTCGAGACGAAGTCATAGACGGTCGACTTGTTCACCTTGCCCTCGGCCGCCAGCCAGTCCTCGGCCGCGTTGAAGGGCTCGGCGCCCGTATTCCGCTCGTACAGACCGCCGATATAGGTGAAGGGCTCCACCGTCACGCCGCGATAGGTCCAGCCCTTAACCTGGCCGTAGGAGAGGCGCAGGGAGAAGGTGGCGTCGGGATAGAGGTTGGTTCCGTAGACCGCGAACCGGGCCTGGGCGATCTTTTCGGCGGCGCGGCTGGTCGGGCCGGACACGGCCGCTTCCCACTGGGTGCGGACGGCCTGGGCGGCGTCGTCATTGGCCAGAACGAACTGGATCATCGGATCGCCCGAGGCGGCCAGCTGTTCCGGCGTCATGGCCAAGGCTTCGGCGCGGAAGGCCGGATCGGCCAGGCGGGTGCCCTCGACGGTGCGCTCAGCGATCTGCTCGGGACTTTCCTTGCCCAGCAGGGCTTTAACGCTGGGATTGTCCACCGTCAGATATTCGCGGGTCTTGGACAGCCAGAACGACATCTGAATCTTCTCGATGTCGTCGGAGATCGGGGCGTCCTGCGCCAGGCGGCGGCCCAGGGCGGCGATGTCCGCCTCGGAATAGCCGGCGCGGCGTTCGGCCGCAGGCTTGGCCCGCTCCTTGGCGGCGCGGACGATGGCCTTGGCGTAGCTGTACAGCTGCGAGCGCGGACCCGATTCCAGCTGGCGATAAGGCAGGTAAAGGTCGCGCTGGGCGGCGGCGGCGCGCTCCAGCTCGGCCCAGGGGTCGCCGATCCGTTGGGCCAGGGCGGGGTCGGCCGCGACGCGCTGGCGCAGCTCCTGCTCCTCAGCGCGCTTCTTGGCCATGAAGGCGGGGTCGGTCAGGGCGCCCTGCTGGCCGTAATAGACCTTGAAGCTGTTCTCCAGGCCGAAGATCGGATCGACCGAGACCCGCTTGGCCTCTTCGCTGGTGGTCGCATATTCCAGCAGGCGACCGCGCAGTTCCGAGGTCTGGATCAGGGTGATCGGCAGCTGCTGATCGCGCAGGACCTCCAGCTGGGCCATGGTCAACAGGCGCGAGGTCGAACCGGGGTTGCCGGCGACGAAGGTGACGTCGCCTTCCTTGGGCGCATTGGGGTTCCACGTCAGGTGGTTCGGCGTGGAGACCGGCTTGCCGTCCTCGTAGGCGCGCAGGAAGGCCGCATCCAGGGCGTAGCGCGGGAAGTTGAAATTGTCCGGATCGCCGCCGAAGAAGGCCGCCTGGAACTCGGGCGCGAAGACCAGACGCACATCCTCGTACTTGCGGAACTTGTAGAGCTTGTACTGACCCCCGCGATAGAGGCTGATCACCTGGCAGGTCAGCTTCTGATCGTCGCCGCAGACTTCTTTTTGAATCTTGTCGATCTCGGCCGCGCGGGCGCGCACGAAGGCGGCGCCCTCAAGCCCGGCGCCGGCGGCGGTGACGCGGTCGGTGACGTCGGTGATGTCGGTCAGGATCTCGGCCGTCTGGCCGGGGCATTTCTTCTCTTCTTCGCGGGTCGCCGGCATCCAGCCGTTCTTGACGTAGTCGTTCTGGGCGTCCGACAGGTCCTGAACGCAGCTGACGACGCAGTGGTGGTTGGTCAGGATCAGGCCTTCGCCCGAAACCAGCGAAGCCGAACAGCCCTGCAGACGCACGGCGGCGTTGCGCACCCGATCCAGCCAGGCCTGGTCGAGGTTCGTGCCGTACTTCTGGTTCACCGTGGCGATGGGGAAGTTGTCGAAGGTCCACATGCCCTCATCGGCCTTGGCGGGGGTCGCAGGCGCGGACAGGACGACGGTCGCGGCGCCCAGGGCGGCCAGCGAGGCGGTGAGACGAAGGGACGGCAGGGACATTTGGAAACTTCCTCCAGAGTGCGGGACCGGGCTGATCCGCCTGTTATCTTGTAACTAGCGCCGTTTCATCGACGCCGCCAAGAGCCAGACGCCGATAGCCCGGCGATCAGTCCCTCGCAATCGCGCCGATGCGAAGCCTTACCCCGATTTAACTTGGCGCTGAGGCACGCGCCGGTCAGATAGACCCCATACCGGGGGTTTATCGACGACCATGTCGCTTGCATTATCAACCTTGCTCTACGAGTGGCGCCGCTACATGGCCGCCATTGTGGCGCTCGCCTTTTCGGGCCTGCTGGTGCTGGCCCAGGTCGGCATGTTCATGGGGATCGGCAAGGCCTTTACGGCCCAGATCGACCGCGCCCGCGCCGACATCATGATCCTGAGCCCCGGGGCCACGGCCCTGTTCAACGGCGGCCCCTCGGGCGTGCCGCGGCGCATCATGCCGGTGGTCTATCAGCACCCCGAGGTCTTGGCCGTCGCCGACTTGGACGGGTCCGGCGGGCGTTGGCAGAACATCGTCAAGGACAAGGAGCCGGGCGCCGAGCCCGCCGCCCCCGGCGCCAAGAAGATGGAGTTCGTCAACGTCACCACCATCGACGCCATGCCCGGCGCGGTGACGGTGCCCGTCGACTATTCCGACGATCTGGTCGAGGCCCTGCGCCAGCCCTATGCGGTGGCGGTGGACCAGACCGCCCTAGGACGGCTGGGCGTCAAACTGGGCGACCAGGCCACCTATAACGGCAAGACCGTGCGGGTCGCGGCCGTGACCCAAGGCTATCCCAATATGATGCAGGCCACGGTCGTCATGTCACGCGACACCCTGCGGATGCTGGGCGAGGCCAATACCGGCGAACGGGTCGGGCCGCTGATGGTCCAGATCAAGGATCCCTCGCGCGCCCCAATCGTGGTGGCGCAGCTGAACGCCATCTCCAACGGCCAGTTCAAGGCCTGGACGCGCCAGGACCTGGCCAAGGCCAACGAGGGGGCGATGATGAAGGAGAGCTTCATCGCCATCATGCTGGGCTTCTCGCTGTTCCTGGGCATTCTGATCGGGGTCGCCATCACCTGGCAGACGCTGCGCGGCGCCATCATGGCGAACATCAAGGAGTTCGCCTCTCTGCGGGCTCTGGGCGTGTCTATGGGGTCGCTGCGGCGGATCGTGCTGGAACTCAGCTTCTGGGTCGGGATCGCCGGGGTTCTGGCGGCCTTCGCCCTGACCTGGGCCGTCAGCCTGCTGGCCGCGGGTTCGGGCCTGACCATGTCCTTCCCGCCCACCATGGTGATGATGGTCTCGGCCATGCTGGTGGTGATCGCCCTGCTGTCCGGCTTCCTGTCGCTGGGCGTCCTGAAGAAGAGCCAGCCTGCGGACCTGCTGCGATGAGCGTTCATACCAAAGTCCACGGCAAGCACGGCGATTTCGCCATCGAGGCCAAGGGTCTGGTCAAGCGGTTCAAAACGGGCCGCAGCTGGGTCGAGGTGCTGAAGGGCGTCGATTTCGACGCGCGCCACGGCGACCTGACCATGGTCATGGGGCCGTCCGGCTCGGGCAAGTCGACCCTGATCGCCAATCTGTCCGGCCTGCTGAAGCCTGAAGAGGGGCGGGTCGATATTCTGGACGTCGACGACCTGTGGAAATACGGCTCGGGCCGGATCGACAAGTTCCGGCTGGATCACTGCGGCTTCATCTTTCAGGGCTTCAACCTGTTTCCGTCGCTGACGGCGCTGCAACAGGTGATGACGGTGCTGAAATATCAGGGCCTGTCGCCGTCGGAGGCCAAGAAGCGCGCCACCACCGCCCTAGAGGAGGTCGGCCTGGGCCATCGCTTGAACCAGCGGCCCAGCGCCCTGTCGGGCGGCGAGAAGCAGCGCGTCGCCATCGCCCGCGCCCTGGCCAAGAACCCGCAGATCCTGTTCGCCGACGAACCCACCTCGGCCCTGGACGGCGAGAACGGCCAGGTGGTCATTCGACTGCTGCGCCGGGCCGCCACCGAACACGGCGCCGCCGTGATCTGCGTGACCCACGACCCGCGCCTGGAAGCCTGGGCGGACCGGGTCATCCACATCGAAGACGGCAAGATCCTGGACGATCAACGCCGCACCCCTGATCCCGACGCCCAGCTGGCGTCCCACTAAGCTCTTTTCGAACGGACTGAACCGTCATGCCCGCCTTTCTCAAAAACAAATGGCTCTGGATCGGCCTGATCCTGATCGTCGTCCTCGTCGTCGGCTTCATGGCCTTCAGCAAGGCCGGCGCGGCCAAGAAGGCCGAGGTCGAAAAGGCCGCCGCCCAGAAGATCGACAGCCCCTACGCCGCCATCGCCAACGGCAAGGCCGACGTCGAGGGCGGGGTGATCAAGGTCGCCGCCCGTCGCGGCGGCGTGGTCCGCGAAGTCTTCGTCAATGAGGGCGACAAGGTCGTCGCCGGCCAGATCCTGGCCCGCCAGGAAGACGACGAGACCCGTCTGGCGGCCCAGAGCGCGGCGGCTGCGGTGTCCGAGGCGCGCGCCCAGCTGGGCATGACGCGGGTGGAGCTGGCGACGGCCCGCCGCGAATATGAGCGGCTGTCGAAACTGGCCGCGACCAATTTCGTCGCCGCCCAGCGTCTGGACCAGGCCCGCGATCAGATCGCCCAGGCCGAGGCCCGAATGGCGTCCCAGAACGCGGCCGTCCAGACCGCCCAGTCCCGCCTGGACGAGGCCCGCTATAATCAGGAGCTGACGGTGATTCGCGCCCCGATGAACGGCCGCATCGCCCGCCGCTACGCCCAGCCGGGCGCCGGCGCCTCGACCCTGAACGTCACGGCCATGTTCGACCTGGAGCCCGAGACCGACCGCATCGTCCGCGCCGAGATCGTCGAGGCCGACCTGCCCAACGTCACCGTCGGCCAGGAGGTCGAGCTGACGCCCGAAGGCGATCCCACCAAGATTTCGGTGGGCCGCGTCCTGCGCCGCGCCGCCGTCTTCGGCGCCCGCCAGCTGCAATCCGAGGACCCTTCGGCCCGCACCGACGAACGGGTGGTCGAGGTCGTGGTCTCGGCCGACGACACCCCCTTCCTGATCGGCCAGCGCGTCCTGGTGAAGTTCATGAAGCCCGGTCAGAAGGCCGGCGTCGCCCGTCCGGTCGCCGCCGGCGTCGGTCCCGCCCAGGCCATGCGCGCGGCGGGACAGAAGTAAGGGACCGCATCAGCGGCCGGTGAAATCCGCCGGCCGCTTTTCCAGCACGGCGGCGACGCCTTCCTGATGGTCGTCGGTCATATGGGCCAGGGCCTGCATGGCGGCCGACAGCTCCAGGATCTGTTCGAAGGTCTGGTCGCGGCCCTGGCGCATCAGGGTCTTGGCCATGCGCAGGGCCTGGGCCGGCTGGGCGGCGATTTCACCGGCGGTGATCAGGGCCTCGTCCATCAGCCGGTCGTGGGGAACCACGCGGTTGACCAGACCCCAGCGCTCGGCCGTCTCGGCGTCGATGCTGCGCCCGGTGAACAGCATTTCAGCGGCGCGGGCGTAGCCGACGTCGCGCGGCAGCCGCCAGGCCCCGCCGTCGCCGGGAATGATGCCCAGCTTCAGAAACGGCACGCCGAAGCTGGCCCGGTCCGAGGCGATGCGGATGTCGGCTGTGGCGGCGATGCCGCAGCCCAGGCCCATGGCCGGGCCGTTGACGGCCGAGACCAGCGGAATCTCCAGATCATAGAGGCTGCGGACGATCCGGTGGACGACGCGGCGATAGCGGGTGCGGATCTCCGCGCCCGAGCCTTCGAACAGGTCGCGCCGGTCGCGCATGGCGGTCAGATCGCCCCCGGCCGAAAAGGCCCGCCCCGCCCCGGTCAGGACGACGCATTTGACCGTCATGTCGGCGTTGGCGCGGGCGCAGGCCTCAGCGAATTCGTCGCCGTCGCCCAGGTCGGGCAGGGCGTTCAGCCGCGCCTCACGGTCCAGCGTCCAGATCAGCACCGCGCCCTGGCGGGTTTCGGCAATCAGCCCCATGGGTCGTCTCCCTTGTTCCCCTCTCATCGTCCGCCGCCGTCGCGTCAGGCAAGGTCGGAATTGCAAAAGCCCCGGTCGGGACCGGGGCTCCTGCACGTCCGGCTCGCGAAGCCGTCAGCGTTTCTTGGGCGTATAGGGTACGAAGTTGGACGGATGGCTGGCCGCCCGTCCCGAGTTAGACGGCATGTGCCGACTGTTGACCAGCATCCCGCCCCACAGGGCGAAGGACATCATGGCGTGTTGGAGGTTGCGCTCCTTATCGTTCATCTTGGCGTCTCCTTTCGCAGAACGATGAAAAGAGACGCGTCGTACCTAGGGATCTCACCATCAGTCGTTTCGCGTCGATGACCAAGATAGCCATCTCCGTCCAAAATGCAAATTTTTAAGTCAGTAACCGGAGCAATTTTTATGAAGATGTCGCGTTGAGCGCGCCCAGCCCGCCCCGGCTTCCGCCGAAGGCGATCGCCACGCCGTGCGTCATGGTCTGCGCCATCGACGGTGAAAGCGGCCTGTGTCTGGGCTGCTTTCGAACCCTGAAGGAGATCGCCGGCTGGCGCGCCCTGGGGGAGGAAGAGCGGACGCGGATCATGGCGGAACTGCCGTCGCGGCGCGGCCGGATCGACCCCGCCAAACTGGGCTGAGGGGGCGGGGTCGGGGGGATGGGCGTTTAAGACTTCGTCAGCCACGTCGCTTCACCGCATCCCAACGGGCGACGGTTATTGAAAGGGCATGATCCGTATCGATCTTCAGTCTGTCGTCGTCCTGGGCGCCTCTCTGGCGGCCTCGTTCGCGACGGCCCTGGCGATCCGTCACCTGGACGGCGGCGCCCCCGCCCTGGCGGCGGCGGCCCGGCCGGAACGCCTCGTCGTCGCGCCCGCCCCGGCTTCTGGGACCGCGACCCAGGTGGTGAAGGGGCCGGACGGTCACTACTGGGCGCAGGCGACCATCGAGGGCCGGGCCGTGCGGGTTCTGATCGACACGGGCGCCAGCGTGGTGGCCCTGACGCGGGCCGATGCGCGACGGTTGGGCGTCGATCCGGCGCCGGACGCCTTTACGGGGCGGGTGCAGACCGCCTCGGGCCTGGCCCGCGCCGCGCCCGTCGAACTGGCGGCGGTGTCGGTCGCAGGCGCGCGGGTGGAGCGAGTCCAGGCCCTGGTGGTCGAAGAGGGGCTGGCCTATTCCCTGTTGGGCATGAGCTATCTGGGGCGGCTGTCGGCCTTTGAGGCGACGCCTGCGGGACTGACGCTGAGGCCCTAAAGATCCTGCATCTGACGCCGAGCTTCGCGGAAATACTGCCAGCCGGTCCACAGGGTGATGACGGCGGCGAACCAGATCAGGAAGACGGCGAAGGATTCGAAGGCCGGCTGCCAGGACAGGGGCGAGCCGTCCTCGTTCTGAAGGCCGAAGGCGTCCCACAGCAGGGTCAGTTGCAGGGCCGCCAGCGCCACCATCTGGACCGTCGTCTTCCACTTGGCGGCCAGTGTGACGGGCAGTTCGATCCGGCCGGCCATGGTCTCGCGCAGGGCCGAGACCGCGAACTCCCGGAACAGAATCAGGCCGCAGGGCAGGGCGATGCCCGGCAGGGAGCCGGACGCCAGCACCCCCAGGATGGCCCCGGTGATCAGGACCTTGTCCGCGATCGGGTCCAGAATGGCGCCCCAGCGGGTGGTCGAGTTCCAGCGCCGGGCCAAAAAGCCGTCGACCCAGTCGGTCGAGGCGGCGATGACGAAGATCCAGAAGGCCCACAGGCCGAACTTCAGCTGGGTCTCGGGCGACAGCCAGGCGTCCAGCGCCCCCGGCGCGGCGCCGGCCAGCATGGCGAACATCACCACCCCGGCGAACAGGCGGATGCCCGTCAGGATGTTGGGGATCGGATTGGCGCGGAGGGCGGGCGCGGTCATGACGGGATCTCCAGCAGGGACGCGAGCAGGGGGTGAAGCGTCTCCGCGAACGGATTGGCGACGGTGACGCCTCGATAGACGAAGCCGTCCTGCATGTCTTCGGAAAGCAGAAGGCCGCAGCCGGCTTCGGCGGCAGCGCATAGGATGATGGCGTCCCAGATCTGGTGCGGGTGGGTGGCGACTAGTTCAAAGGCCGAGAAGACGACGGCTTCGCTGGTCGCGGGCACGATTGCGAGGCGTCGCCAACTGTCCGCGATCTCCGACGCCATTGCGGGTGTCATTCGCGCCTTGCCGGTCAGCACGCGGTGCAACTCTCCCAGGCATTGGGCGGCGACAATGAGCTCATGATCCGCATGAAGCCGGTCGATCAGTCGTCTGCCCGCAGCGCGTCGTGCGGGACCGTTGAGCCCTTCAGCGTAGACGATGACGTTCGTATCGAGGGCGATCCTCAATCGTACAGCTCTTCGCGGGTCCAGGGGCCTATGTCGATCGAGGGCATGGCGCTCCACCGGTCCAACATGGCCTTGAACGCCAGCTGACGGCGCGCGCTTTCTTCCTGCTGCCGGGCCAGTTCTTCCCGTCGAGCAGCTTCCGCGCTTTGACGCGCCACTTCCTGATCCTGCAGAAGGCGCAGACCGTCGCGAACCACTTCGCTCATACTGGCATAGCGGCCTGTGTTCACACGATCTCGAGCGAACTGCTCCAGTTCCGGGGTCAGGTGGACGTTGGTGGCCATGGGGTGAACATAACAAGAATAGGTGAGCCGGGGAAGGCGGTCTTCAACCCAACGGCTCGAACCTCGCCTTGTCGGTGAGGGCGGTCAGGACGCCGTCGGCGATTCCGAAATGAAGCCCGCTGAGCTCCAGTTCGCCCTTGGCTTCACGCTCGGCGATCCAGGGAAAGGTGCGCAGGTTTCGGATCGACAGACGCACCACGGCCTCTTCGGCGGCGCGCTCCAGTTCGTTCGGCGCGACGGTTTCGGCGACGTGCTGAACCACCGGCGTCCCCTGGGCGATCCAGGGGGCCACGAAGTCGGCGACGACGTCGGGCGCGCCGTTGATCATGGCGTTGACCCCGCCGCAGTGGGCGTGGCCCATGACGACTATGCGTTTGACGCCCAGAACCTTGACCCCGAACTCCAGGGCCGCAGAAACCCCGTGCAGCTTGCCGTCCGGTTCATAGGGCGGAACCAGATTGGCGACGTTGCGGACGACGAACAACTCGCCCGGCTTGGCGTCGAAGATCAGGGCCGGGTCGGCGCGGCTGTCGGAACAGGCGACGATCAGGGTGTGCGGCTTCTGGCCCTTTTCGGCCAGGGTTTCGTACTCGGCGTGCGCCTCGGGCCAGTGTTCGGCGCGGAAGCGGCGGTAGCCTGACAGGAGAGGGTCTTTGGACGGATCGGACATGGGGCGGGTATAGGACCCAATCTCGGGGCGGGGGAGAGGTGAAAACGGGAAAATCGCCGTCGCCTCTCCGGTTCCGCACCCCTTCGGTGAGGCGTCTAGGCCCACAGCCAGACTGCGGCCGCCGTATAGAGGGCGATGCCGATCACGAGGTTGAAGGGAAAGGTCACGGCCAGGGAGGCCGTGACGAAGACGCCGGGATCGGCCTTGGGCGCCGCGACCCGCATGGCGGCGGGCACGGCGATGTAGGAGGCCGAGCCCGCAAGGACGGCCAGCATGGCTGCGTCGCCGAGTCCAAGACCCGCCAGTCGTCCCAGGGCCAGGGCGACGCCTGCCGACAGGACGGGGAAGCATAGGGCGAAACCGATCACCGGCCAGGTCAGCTTGCGCCGATCCGTCATCAGGCTGCGCGCGGCGGTCAGACCCAGGTCCAGCAGGAAGAAGCACAGGGCGCCCTGGAACAGCGGATTGACGAACAGGTCCAGCTTCTTCAGCCCCGCCTCGCCTGAAATGAGGCCGACCAGGAAGCTGCCCAGCAGCATCACCGTCGCCGCTCCGACCAGAACTTCGCGCAGGACGACGCCCCGGCCGGTCGACGGCTCGCGACCGGCGCCGTGCATCAGGACCAGGGCGGTCAGGATCGCCGGCGTCTCCATCAGGGCCAGCACCGCCGCCATATAGCCGCCGGGCGCCAGGCCCAGGGCGGTCAGATGCTGCTGACCGGCGGCGAAGGTCACCACCGACACCGATCCGTAGGTGGCCGCGAGGGCGCACAGGGTCGGACGATCCAGTCGCGACGTCCACCGCAGCAGGATGAAGGCCAGGAGCGGCATGAGGGCGCTGAGCGCCAATCCCAGAGCCCCGGCTGTCAGAAAGTCGCCCTGAAGCCCAGCCTCGCGCGCTTCCACACCCCCGCGAAAGCCGATGCACAGCATCAGATAAAGGGAGATCGCCTTGGCGACCTGCTCCGGTATGGACAGGTCGGACCGGGCGAAGGCCGCAGCCGCGCCCACGAAGAAGAACAGGATGGCGGGCGAGGACAGCAGTCCGAGACCGGCGGCGATATCGGGCATGGGGGCTCCAAAACTCAGTGGCGGGCCCTTTGCCCGCCCCGCGCCAGACGCGCCAGTTTATTGACTTGATGTGCGACATAACGAACAGTTATGGCATGACCAGTCTCGACATCGATCTGCTGCGGACCTTCGTGACGGTGGTCGAAACCCACAGCTTCACCCGGGCGGCCCAGCAACGCGGCCTGACCCAGCCGGCCGTCAGCTTGCAGATGCGGCGGCTGGAGCAGCAGCTCGGGGCGCCGCTGCTGGACCGGGGCGGCGCCAGGGTGGGGCTGACCACCGAGGGGGCGGCCCTGCTGCCCCAGGCGCGGCGGCTGTTGAAGCTGAACGACGAAATCATCGCCACGCTGAGCGACGGCGAGCCCGAGGGCGAGGTGCGGTTCGGGGCGCCGGAAGACATCGCCACGGTTCATCTGCCGGGCATACTGGGGGCCTTCGCGCGCAGCCATCCGCGCATCCGGCTGTCGGTGACATGCGACTATACCGCCAATCTGCTGGATCAGCTGTCGCGCGGACTGCTGGACCTGGCCCTGGTCAAGCGCGAGGCCGGGGGCGCCGACCTGGGGCTGAAGGTGTGGAGCGAGCCGCTGGTCTGGGTGGCCCAAGACGCCTCGGTCGCGGAGGCCTCGCCGCTGCCCCTGATCATCGCGCCTGCGCCGGACATCTATCGCAAGCGCGCGCTACAGGCGTTGGAGACGGCGGGGATCGGATTCCGGGCGTCCTTCACCTCGCCCAGTCTTGCCGGTCAGATGGCGGCGCTACGGGCGGGGCTGGGCGTCGGAGTTCTGCCGGCCGCCATGGCGCCGCGCGATCTGGCGGTGGTGAAGACCCTGCCCGCCCTGCACGACAGCGAGATCGCCCTGGTGTCGGCGCGCGGCTCGGGCGGTCCCGCCAAGCTGCTGGCGCAGGAGGTGTTTCGAAGCCTGGAGCGTGCGCCGGATCGCGCCTAGCCCTGAATCACCGCGCCTGGGGATGGAAGAAGGCGTAGATGCGTTCGGCCAGGGCCTGGCTGACGCCGTCCACTTTGACCAGGTCGGCGACGGAGGCGCGGCCGACGCCCTTGGCCGAGCCGAAGGCGTGGAGCAGGGCCTTCTTGCGGCCCGGGCCGACCCCTTCGATCTCGTCCAGCGGATTCCTGCGGATGTCCATCGAGCGGCGCTTGGCGTGGGCGCCGTTGGCGAAACGGTGGGCCTCGTCGCGCAGCCGCTGGAGATAATAGAGGGCCGGGGACTTCAGCGGCAGCATGAAGGGCGGCTTGCCGGGCATGAAGAACTTCTCCATCCCCGCGTCGCGATCCGGTCCCTTGGCGACCCCCACCACGGCGATGTCGTCCAGGCCCAGGTCGGCCATGACGGCCAGAACCTCGGCCAGCTGGCCCGCGCCGCCGTCAATCAGCAGCAGGTCCGGGCGCACAACTTCCTCGCCCTCCTCTTCGTCCTTGACCAGACGGGCGAAGCGGCGGCGCATGACTTCGCGCATCATGCCGTAGTCGTCGCCGGGCGTCAGATCCTCGCCCCGGATGTTGAACTTGCGGTACTGGGACTTCTGGAAGCCTTCGGGGCCGGCCACGATCATGCCGCCCACCGCATTGGTTCCCTGGATATGGGCGTTGTCATAGACCTCGATCCGCTCGGGCCGGGCCTCCAGGCCGAAGGCCTCGCACACCTCGTCGAGGATCTTGCCCTGGGCCGAGCTTTCGGCCAGGCGGCGGCCCAGAGCCTCCCTGGCGTTGGTCAGGGCATGGTCGACCAGGGCCAGCTTCTCGCCGCGCTGGGGTTTGGCGATCTCGACCTTTCGGTCCGCCTTCATCGAAAAGGCTTCTTCCAGCAGCTCCAGCTCGTGCGGCCGGACGTTGGACAGGATCAGGCGCGGGATCGGCTTGTCCTCGTAGAACTGGCCCAGGAAGGCGGCCAGGATTTCGGGATCGGTGTCGGTCTTGTCCACGCGCGGGAAATAGGCGCGCCCGCCCCAGTTCTGGCCGGCGCGATAGAAGAAGACCTGGACGCAGGCCTGGCCGCCGTCGGTGTGCAGGGCGAAGACGTCGCCCTCGGCCACGCTGTCGGCGCTGACGGAGTTCTCCATCGAGATGGCGGACAGGGCGCGGATGCGGTCGCGGACCCGGGCGGCCTGTTCGAAGTCCATGGCGTCGGACGCGGCCTGCATCTCCTGCGACAGGCGACTGATGACGGCCCGTGACTTGCCGCGCAGGAAGGCTTCGGCCTCGGTGACCAATTCGCCATAGTCCTCAAGCGAGATCAGGCCGGTGCAGGGCGCCGAGCAGCGCTTGATCTGGTGCAGCATACAGGGGCGGGTGCGGGTCTCGTAGACGCTGTCGGAGCATGAGCGCAGCAGGAAGGCCTTCTGCAGGGTGTTCAGGGTCCGGTTCACCGCCCAGGTCGAGGCGAAGGGCCCGAAATACTGGCCCGGCGTGGTGTGGGCGCCGCGATGCTTGCGGATCTGGGGGGCGCGGTGGTCGCTGCGGATCATCAGTTCGGCGAAGGACTTGTCGTCGCGCAACACGACGTTGAAGCGCGGCTTCAGCTTCTTGATGAAGTTGGATTCCAGCAGCAGGGCTTCGGTCTCGGTGGCGGTGACCACCAGCTCCATCGACCGGGTGAGCGAGACCATCAGGCCGATCCGCTGGGTGTGGAACCTTCCCTGGGCGTACTGGACGATCCGCTTCTTCAGCGACTTGGCCTTGCCGACATACAAGCACGAGCCGTCCTCGCCATACATGCGATAGACGCCCGGCTTGTCGGGCGCCCGACGCGCCTCGTCGGCGATCAGGGCGGCGGCCTTCAAGGTCGAATCGAGCGTCTCCTCGGTCATCGGGATGGATATAGGGCTTCGCGCGAGGCGGCGCATGTCCTTCCCCCGCTTGCGGGGGAAGTGTCAGCTCGTCGAGTGTAGCGAGACGGCTGACGATGGGGGAGTTTCACTTCAGGGAAGAAGACTTCCCTCTCCGTCGCTGGATCGCTGCGCGATCGACGCGCTGCCTCTCCCGCAAGCGGGAGAGGGTCTGGATTTACGAGCGGCGAACCAGAAGGACGCCGGCCAGAACCAGGCCCACACCGGCGATCCGGCCCAGGTTCAGCGGCTGGCGCGGCACCCCCAGGGCGCCGAAATGATCCAGGATCAAACTGAGCAGCAGTTGGCCCCCGACCATCAGGGTGATGGTCATGGCCACCCCCAGGCGCGGCACGCCCCAGGCGGCGGCCACCACGAAACAGGCGCCGTAGACCCCGCCAAGCCAGGCGTACCAGGGCAGGGCGCGGGCGGCGGCCATGTCGGGCCGGGTCTGCATCAGGGCGGCGAGGATGCCCAGCACCGTCGTGCCCACGGCGAAGGAGATGAAGGCCGCATTCACCGGCGAGGCCACGGCGGTCGCCAGCTTGGCGTTGGTCGGCGCTTGAAGGGCGGTGGCGCCCCCGGCCAGGACGACGACGAGGATGGCGAACAGAGACGGGTTCATGGGCCTTGGCTAGCACGTCGCCGGCCTTTTGTTAGCCCGAGATGAAGCGGGCGGCGCGTTCGCCCTCCGGATCGCCGGCGGCGCCGAAGCCGCGATTGATGGTCATATGGCTGTCGTCGGGGGCGGGAACGACATCGGCGCGGCCGCCGGCGCGGGTCAGGGCCTCGGCCAGGCCCCGGCTCTGGACGGCCGAATCCTGACGCCGGGCGACGTGGAAGATCAGAAAGGGCGGATAGGCGACGCCGGGGCGGACGCGCAGGGTGGGCGACAGGGCGGCGGCCTGATCGCCGAAAGCCTGGTCATAGGTCTGGCCCAGCCACTGGTCGATGCGGCCGTCCCCGCGCGGCGCCGTGGCGTCATAGCCGGCGCCGTCCAGCAGGATCACCCCCGCCAGATCCGACGGCCTCAGCCCGACGGCGCCCAGATAGTCGGGGTCGATCCCGACCAGGGCGGCCAGATGCGCCCCGGCCGAATGGCCCATCAGATAGAGCGGCCGGCCGGGCAGGCGGCGTTTCAGGTCGGCGACGGCGGCGGCGACGTCCATGGCCGACTCGCGGGCGCTGACGGCGGGCGCCAGTCGATAGCCGGTCGAGGCCAGGGTCAGGCCGTGGCGGCGGGCATAGGCCGGCAGCTCATTGACCCGCGTCCGCTCGCCCCGCGACCAACCGCCGCCGTGGACGAACATCAGGACCGGTCCTGCGCCCCGGTCGGCGTAGAGGTCATAGGCCTGAAGCGGATCGGGGCCGAAGGCGACGGTCTGGGACGGCGCCGGGGTCGCCGTGGACGGCCCCGTTCGACGGCGCCGCCGATCTCCGCGCGTTTGGGCCAGAGCAGCATTGGGCAAGACGGCGCCGAGGGCCAGCCCCATCAGGGCCAGGCGACGGGAGACGGGCATAGAAGGATCCTTTCCGAACAGGCTTGGCCGTTCTGAAACGGATCAGCGGATCGTTTCCGTCTCACCAGAGGTCGGAAACCGGGGCGCCGTCGAAGATTTCGGCCAGCCGCGCGCGACAGCCCCGATTGACGTCGGCGGGCAGGGCGGCGGGGTGGAACCAGCCGACCTCGGCGATCTCGCCGCGGCTGGTCGGTTCGCCCGGATCGAAGGCGTCGATGAGGAAGACGGCGACGTGATCGCCGGGAAAGAACCGTTCATTGGAATGGATCGAGACCAGGCGCGGCGCCGACCGCGCAATCAGCCCGGCCTCCTCACGCAGTTCGCGCGCCACGGCCTGATGGGTCGTCTCGCCCCGATCCACCCCGCCCCCCGGCAACCACCAGCCCTTCAGATAGGTGTGCCGCACCAGCAGCACCCGCCCCCCGGCGTCCGTCGCCACGGCCCGCACGCCCAAGGTCTTGCCGCGCGTGAGGCGCGACCAGGCGAAGAAGAGGGGACGGGTGAAGGGTTCGACGTGGATGCGCCAGGTCATGGGGGTGAGGAGAGATATCGCTCGTCTTTAGATAGGAGCATGGGAGCACTGCGACACAAGCGGACAGTGGAAATCTAGCGAAATCTGGACTCTCTCGATTCAGGGGTGCGATCAGTCAGTCACGCTATTCGTCGGATTCGATGTCGATGAACTGATATTTTGGTTTGGGATGACCTGACTTCCGAACAGTGACATTTACCCGGTGATTGACCATCGGTCCGATGAGATCATCGACGACCTCGCCAACATTCTTCACTTTCACGGCGTCGCCTTCGGGGCGAACCACTTCTAGCCAGTCCTTTTCCAAGTCAACCGCCCGCAAAACACCAGTAATCACTTCGTCGGTCGATGGCGCATTCGTGTCCCGTGGCGGCCGAAGCTGGTCCCGAATATGCTTGCGGGTATCATATGTGAGCACGACGCTCGATGCGTCAGAGGGACCTCTAAACGCAATCGCCTCAAACGTTTTGCCCGTAGGGGCGAGGTTCTGCGTAAGCTTGAGGAGAGTTTTTCGATAGGTAGGATCGGGGACGATTTGTTCCATCGTCGCCGCATCGCCTGCACCCGCTTTGACGATCGATAAAAAGGTTTCAGTCAGCAGCTCGGGCTCTGGGTTGTCAGAAGGAAAAAGCTCATGTTGCTGAGGTTTTTGCACGGCAACAATAAATTGGTAACTACCTGGTACAGTTTGGAAAAGCCATGGCCTGTATCTATCTTGTATATCCTTCGCAACCGGCCCCTTCGTACGGTGAGGCATCCCCTTCAACATTTCTACCGTACGGTAATAGATGCTCTGGATATCTTGAACTTTACTTACGATTAGATCCAGCGGAGCGCCGCCGGTGACCACCTGCCCGCCTTTCACGGACACGACAACTTCACCAGGCGCGAACTCAATTCCCGACCCATCTCGGGCCTGCTCGTTCCAGATGGCCTGCAATAGACTTTTGAGCTCCTCATGGGCGAAGGCAGGCAAGGCCGGCTCTGCCGACATCTTGTGGGCGACTTGACCCGCTCGTGCCAAATCGCCGCCTTTATAAAATAGCGCGGCGGCGCTGATGGCGATAATGCCGAGCGTGCGAGGTTTGTCCCTACCGATCTGATCCAGAGCCAGTTGTTCGGCTTCCGCTGCCTCGATGAAGAGCCGGCGCGCTTCATCGGCACGCCCCTGTCGAGCGGCTTGGTGCGCGCATGCTGCTAACGCTTCACTTTTGCTATGCGCGTTGGACCAGCTCATGCTGCCTCCGCCGTGCAAATCTTCAGCGCGTGGAAGGCCACAACACACGCCAGCGCCGGGAGGTTGGATTTGCCTTTTTCCGTCTGGGCAATCTTCTGTCTGAGCCGCGCTTTGATGGCGGTCTCATCACCGGACTCCATCCCGGAAACTTCGAGCCGAAAGCTCGCTTCCAAGTCATCTACGGGGGCATCTGGGGTGTTGACGTAATAGTCGGCCCCGGTGAGCGTTTCTGCGCGTCTTATAGCGACGAGACCGCGCGAACACTCAACGGCCGCAAGCGCAAGGCCGTATGCGCCATTCTCGGTCGTATCGGTGACGTTGTTCCAGGCAGACAAAACGCGGGCATCAACTGGCGAAGCCCACGAAGCCTTGGCGATGGAGGATTTCCCAGTGTCCTCCACAGCGAAATCGACATCTGGTGCATGGTGGCGGTCGAGGCAGACGCAAGCAGCTTCAGCGTAGGCACCCGAGATGCTCTCGGTTACGCCGTAGTGTCTTGCACTCAAATCATGAAACTTCAGCTCATTCGCCATGTTCGCCTCCGCCTCAACGACTACACGGTCTGATGGTGCACGCCAGGAATTTATAGGACGTCACGGTGGCAACGGGTCGGCTTAGTGCATCTGAGTCCAGGTCCTGCGCCATCTCGAAGCGGTACTTGCAAGTGTCGGCTACGGGGCATCTTCCACCCCACCCCACCCCACCCCCACCCCCACCCCCACCCCCACCCCCATCCCCGCTTGAACCGCGCCCCGCCTGCCTCTAAGCCTTGGGGAAACAGGAGGATCACCATGCTGGCTCTCGGCATCATCTTCGGCTTCATCGCCGTCATGGCCCTGATGAACCTGGTCGAGTTCGGTCGGGTTGACTGAAGTCCCGGCGGCTTCGGACGCTTCTGCGGCGCGGGGCGTCGCCCTGGTCACGGGCGGGGCGCGGCGGATCGGGCGGGCCATATGTCTGACCCTGGCCAGGGCCGGGTTCGATGTGGCGATCCATCATCACGCCTCGGGCGAGGCGGCGCGGGATCTGGCCGAGGCGATCGGCGGCCTGGGGCGGCGCGCCTGTCTGTTGCAGGCCGATCTGACGGACGAGGCGCGGGTGCGGGCCCTGGTCCCGGCGGCGGCCGAGGCCCTGGGACCGGTCACGGTGCTGGTCAACAACGCCTCGGTGTTCGAGGACGACCGGATCGGCGGCCTGACGCGCGACAGCTGGGACAAGCATCTGGAGACCAATCTGCGGGCGCCGATCGTTCTGGCCGAGGCCTTCGCCGCCCAGACGGTGGAAGGGGCGATCGTCAATCTGCTGGACCAGAAGGTGCTGAAGCCCGATCCGCGCTTCTTCTCCTACAGCCTGTCGAGAAACGGCCTGTGGTGGGCGACCCAGACCCTGGCCCAGGCCCTGGCGCCGGGCATTCGGGTCAACGGCGTGGGGCCGGGGCCGACCCTGCCGTCGATCCATCAGACCCCCGAGGAATTCGCCGCCGAGGCGCGCGCCACCCTGTTGCAGACGCCGGGCAGCCCCGAGGCGGTGGCCGAGGCCGTGCTGTGGCTCATTGACGCGCGAATGGTGACGGGCCAGATGATCGCCGTCGATGGGGGCCAGCATCTGGCCTGGCGCACCCCGGACATCCAGGAGTAGGTCGCGTGGTTCAGTCGTCGTCGGTGTCGCCGTTTCCGGCGGACGAACCGCTGCGCTGCGAGCGGCTGAGCGTCTTCGTGCGCGGGCTGGAGGTTCAGGCGGGGATCGGGGTCTATGACCACGAACAGGGGCGGCTGCAGACCCTGGTGATCGACGTGACCCTGGAGCTGGAGCCCCGGCCGATCGAGCGGCTGGGCGACACCATCAACTATGAGACCGTCGCCGAGGCCGCGCGCGCCATCGCCGCCGAGGGCCATGTGGGACTGGTGGAGACCTTCGCCGACCGGCTGGCGCGGGCCTGTCTGGACGACCGGCGGGTGATGCGGGCCACGGTGCGGATCGAAAAGCCCGGCGCCCTTTCGGCCGTGATCGCGCCGGGATGCGAGATCGTTCTGGCGCGATAGGTTGCGTCCGCCCGCCTGGGCGGCCATTGTCCTTAACAGTCCAGCCGTCTCGGCGGCGCGAGAGAAGCGTATCCTGTCCATGGCCGAACCCGGCGATCCGCAAGGCTCAGAGTCCGCACAGCCCCAGGCCGCGTCCGACGATCAGGATCACGACGCCCTGGTCGGCTTCGTCTCGGCGGCTTCGCTGGCGGGGCGGCGCCGAGAGCCGGAGGCGACGCCGGCTGCGCCGGTCGCCGCGCCGACCAGGGCCGAGCCCGTGACGCCGGCCCCTGAGCGCGAAGCCGATCTGTTCGATCCGCCCGAGCCCCAGCCCCAGCCCGTTACGGCGCCCGCCCCCGCCCAGCCGGGACCCTTCGAACGGTCGGCCCGGCCCGGCCCGGTGGACGCCCTGCGTGACAGTCTGGAGCGCCGAAAGGAACAGCCGGCCGCGCCGATGAGCCTTTACGCCGTCTATGTGTTGATCCTTCTGGCGGTGCCGACCCTGGGGGTTTCGGCGGTGCTGGCCCTGTTGGCCGTGACCGGTCGCGACGGGCCGGAGGAGCGGCTGGCCGCCAGCCACTTCCTGTATCAGCGGCGCACCCTGTGGATCGCCGCCGGGGCGGTGGTGCTGGGCGGTCTGCTGGTGATCGTCAATATCGGCGTCTTCGTCCTGTTCCTCTTGGCCCTGTGGGTGTTGGCGCGGGGCGTCTTCGGCGTGATGCGTCTGAAGGCCGGGCGGCCGATCGACCGCCCGCGCAGCTGGCTGTTCTGAAAGGACGACCATGACGACCGAACCCAACTTCACCCCCGGCCAGGAGCCGGAAGGCAAGGTCGGCGCCCTGATCGCCTGGGCCCTGTTCATCCTGTCCATCCCCAGCGCCAATGTGCTGGTCCTGGTCGGGCTGGTGGTGGCCTATGTGACGCGCAGCACGGCCGCGGGCGTGGCCCGGCAACATATCGACGCCCAGATCCGCCTCTTCTGGTCGGTCTTCTGGTGGACCATCGCCGCCTGGGTCGGCATCGCCGTCAGCGCCCTGGCCTCGGTGGTGCTGATCGGGATTCCCTTCCTGCTGCTGTTCCTGCTGATCTGGTTCCTGCTCAGCGTCTGGTTCACGGTGAAGAGCGTGCTGGGCCTGATCAATCTGTTGCAGAACAAGCCGATCTGACGCACTCGCCGATGGAACGTCGCGGCGCCCCAAGCTGTTGAGGCTGAAAGGGAGTTGAGCATGGGACCGTTCACCGACGCCAGGGACGATAACCGCTTCGAACAGGTGTTCGACGGCGAGGGCGGAAGCGGACGGGTCTGGGCCGACTACGCCGTGCGCGGCGGGGCGCGGATGATCCTGCACGTCGAGGCCGATCAGGCGCTGCGCGGCTCCGGCGCCGCCGGCCGCTTCATGCAGGCGATGGCCGAATATGCGCGTGAACAGGGGCTGAAACTGTTCCCACGATGCAGCTACGCCGTGGCCTGGCACAAGCGCCACCCCGATTACGACGACGTCCTGGCCTAGACGGCGAAGGGGGCGTGATCAGCCCAGACGGCCCACGATCGTGCGTATGGTCTCGGCCCGTGTCGGCAGGTCGGCGGCGATGCGCGTGGCGACTTCTCGAACGCCGACCGGATAGGCGTCGCCGCCCGAGGCGATGTCCTTGGCCTTTTGCGCCGCCTGGGTCAGCAGTTTTTCGAACTGGTCGATCTCTTCCAGGGCCAGGGCGTGCGCCTCCATCTGCAGGCGCTTAACGCGCTCGGCCGTGGTCTCGGGCGCGCGCATCAGGTCATAGACGGCCGCCTCGGTCCCGACGATGCGCAGCTCGGGCTTGGAATCGGCGCTGGTCTTCTTGGTCATGGAATCGGTCCTCAGCAGAGCTGATGACTGAAGATGATCAAGACCGAGCCCTGCGTCGAGCGTGGCTGTAGCGGTTATGGCGGTTCTGTGGCCGCCTTGCATCGGTCGCGGCCGGTGGAGAGGCGCTTACAGCTCCGGCGCGCGGGCGGGGACCATGGCCGGGGCTGCGACCGGGGCCAGGACGCCGCCGGCGACGGCGCGCAGGGGCGAACGGGGCGTGTGCAGGACCGACGGATTGACGCTGACGCCGTCCTGGGCCGGGGTGACCAGGAAGCCCTTCTTGGCCAGGGCGTCGCCCGAACGGACGCGCGAGGTCCAGACTGCGATGGGGGCGGCCAGCAGCAGCGGCAGGACGATGGGGGCGAACCAGGTCGCCAGGTCGGGGCGGACGCACAGGGGCGCCATGAAGCCCACGCCGGCGACCATCTGCCAGCGCATGGCGCGGAAGGCGTCGGACCAGGCCAGGCCGTCGGCCTCGCGCTGCTGGGTGGTCCAGCCGGTGTCGTGGCCGGACAGGATCTGGATGAAGGCCTTGGTGTTGGCCACCATCAGAATGGGGGCCAGGATGGCCGACAGGGCGATCTCGGCGGCCATGCCCTTGGCGATGGCGCGGCGTCCGCCGAAGGCGCGCCGCTCGGCCGGGCGGCTGAGCACCAGGGCGGCGCCCATGAACTTGGGCCCGATCAGCAGGACGCCGGACAGGAAGGAGGCCAGCATGAAGGGGGTGAACTGCGGGTTCAGGATGTAGAAGAAGCTGGTCCAGTCGACCGGATAGAACATCTGGATGAACAGGCCCACGATCAGCGAGGCCAGCCACAGGGGCGAGGACAGATAGGCCATGCAGCCCATGGCCAGCTGCAGGCGGCTCATCGGCGACAGGCCCTTGGCCGTGATCAGGCCCAGGTGCTGCAGATTGCCCTGAAACCAGCGGTGGTCGCGGCGGATGAAGTCGGTGATCGACGGCGGGGTCTCTTCCCACGACCCGTCCAGGGCGGCGCTGACGTGGACGGCCCAGCCGGCGCGGCGCATCAGGGCGGCCTCGACCACGTCGTGGCTCATGATATGGCCGCCGAAGGGCTTCCTGCCCTTCAGGTGGGGCAGGCCGCAGCAGGCGGCGAAGGCGCGCGTGCGGATGATGGCGTTGTGGCCCCAATAGCTGGATTCCGAACCGGTCCAGTAGGCCAGGCCCGCAGCGGCGACGCGGCCGTACAGGCGCACCGAATACTGGGACACGCGGGCGAAGATGGTGCGGGCCTTGATGATGACGGGGGCGGTCTGGATCAGGCCGACGCCGGGATTGCGCTCCATGGCGTCGACCATGCGCAGCAGGGTCTCGCCGGCCATGGTGCTGTCGGCGTCCAGGACGATCATGTTCTCATAGGCGCCGCCGAAACGACGGACCCATTCGGCCAGATTGCCGGCCTTGCGCTCGGTGTTCTCGGTGCGGCGACGATAGAAGGTCTTGCAGCCGGCGGTCTGGCGGAAGGCCTGGAAGACCGAACGCTCGTCGGCGGCGGCCTCTTCCTTGGTCGAGTCGCTCAGCACGAAGATGTCGAAGGCCGAGGCGGCGCCCAGGCGCGTCAGCGAGGCGTCGATCATCGCCAGACGGGCGAAGGAGGCGCGGGCGTCCTCATTGTACAGCGGCATCAGCAGGGCCGTGCGGGTGCGCGGCAGGGCCGGGTGGGGGGCGAAGGCCAGGTCGGCCTGATCCTTGCCGAGCAGCATGACGAACAGGCCCATCAGGCCGCTGACGAACCAGCAGGAGATGGCGGTGATCAGCACCATGAAGATGCCGAAGGCCAGAACCTCGGTCCCGTCCCAACCCTTGCGGGCGTAGAGATAGAAGGGGGCGATGGCGGACAGGCCGGTCAGGACCAGGGTGCCGGCCAGCAGCATCAGCCGGCGCAGGCCGACCGCGCGCGGGGAGGTGGCGGGGATGGCCTCGGCGACGGCGTCGGGCGCGGTCAGGGACTGGACCGGCATGGCCAGCGGCGCCTCGTCGGGCAGCCAGGACCAGGCCGGGCCCTGGGGCGCCGGGTTCTTCGTCTCGATTTCAGCCTGTTCGACAGGCCGGATCGCCAGCTTGTTCATGCCGCTCTGGACGCCCCCGTGTTGACCATCCGCGCTTCCGAAGGCAGGAAGGCGGTGCGCGCTGCATCGCAGCACGACCCCTATAGTCGATCACATTCGCGCGATTTTCAATCACGCAATGTTGATAGGGGCGAAAAATTCGGGGTTTTTTTACTCACCCGCCGCCGCGACCTGGGCGACGGACCCGCCAGACGGGGATTTTATCGCTTCCTGCAACAACTTGCGGTCCAGCAGCCAGGCGGCGACGCCGACCCAGCCGACCAGCACCAGGGCGTAGGCCCGCTCCCACCAGCCGACGTTGGCGTCATTGACCGTGCCGGGAAAGACCATGTGTTTTGTAACAACGGTCAGACACGCCATGATGACAAAGATGGCGGTCAGGAAGATTTTGAGCCGGGGCAGATCCCGGCGCGAGGCAAGACCCCAGAGCAGCAGCACCGGCGCCAGTTGAATGCCCAGGGCCAGGTTGATGACCATGTGGCGCGGGTCCGGCCAGGGGTAGAGGGTCGAGGCCGACATGCCCGCCCCGGCCAGGACGAAGACCGCCGCGATCACGGCGCCCGCGATCCGCTTCTCCGTCAGGGCGTAGACGGCCAGGCCGAAGCCGATCCCCGCCACGCCCGCCATTGCGCCGGCGATGAAGACGCCGCCGTTGAAGATAATCGGGGCTTGGGCCGTGGAACCGCCCAGCTCGCTCAGATACTGGGTGGCGTTGTCGAAGCCGGGATAGGCGGCGATGGCGGCCGCCACCACCGTCAGAGCCAGGAGCGGCGCGGCGATCCCGACGGCCAGCAGGCGACGACGGCGGTGATAACGGGCGGCGGGACGTCGCAAGGCCTCCAGATCCAGCGGCCAGGGCCGTCCGCCGGCGGGCTTCAGACCCCACAGAGGACGGATGGCGGGGATGCGCTTTACGACCTCATAGACGGCGAAACTGCCCAGGAAGGTGATCAGGAGCAGGGACAGGGCCTCCAGCCCCGCCGGCAGATGGGCAGGACGAATGACCCAGACCGCCGCCACCAGGATGGTCTGGTGCGCCAGATAGAGGGGGAAGGTCGCCTCGGTCAGATAGGTCAGAACCGGCCCGCCGCGTGACCGCAGATGCCGGCTGCCGAAACCCAGGATGGCGACGATCGTCGCCCACTGGTCCAGGCCGTAGACCATGGCCTTGGGCACGCCCCAGAAGGCCCGGCCGCCGGGGTGCCAGACCTGGGCCATCATGATCGGCAGGGCGAGCGCCGCCAGGCTAAGGGCGACCCAGCGATACCGCTCCATGTCGCGCCAGATGCTCTCTCGCCCCACGATGCTGAAGCCGAAGATGAAGGCCGCCAGGGACAGGGCGTGATTGTACCAGTCCCAGTGCAGGACATTGGTCACCCCGAACCAGGGGAACAGCAGGATGCGGATGGCGATCAGATAGAGGATCGGCAGGATCAGGAGGCGCGGCCCGGCCAGAGACTTCTCCAGCCACCCGCCGATCCGGTCGATCAGGCCCGGCCGTCGCCACAGCAGTATGGTGACGACGCTGTAGGCGGCGATATAGACGATGAACCACAGATGGTTGACCGGCACGCCGTCGGCCAGGCCGCTGAAGCTGAACTCGCGCACCATCCAGGCGGCGTAACCGGCAAGGCCATTGGGCCAGCCGGCCTTGTCCATGGCCTCGATCCAGGACTGGATGGGCACCAGGACCACGGCCCCGAACAGAAGCGGCGGAACCAGCCGCTCGAACCGCGCCCGGGCCACCTGGCGCGGCGTGCGGCGGAAGGTCATGAACCGCAGGGCCGCGCCCGACACCAGAAACAGCAGGGTCAGCCGCCACGGATTGGTGATCAATATGGCTTCGCGCATCCACTCGAAGGTGTGAACGCTGTGCACGTGCCAGCCGTAGACCCCGTAGACCAGGCCGACGTGATAGAGGATCAGCAGGCCGAACGCCCCAACCCGGATCCAGTCCAGATCATAACGACGCGCAGACGAGGGGGCGGAGGGGGTCACGGCCGCGTCTATGATCCGGCGCGGGGCGTCAGGCAATACGGCGGATGGTCTCGGATTCCTCAGGCCAAGGCCGAGGCCAGACCCAGGGCCTTCAACGTCTCGCTGATCGAGGCATCCTGCTCCGCCTGATACAGGGCCATCTCGTCCAGCACCGACCGGCCCAGGGCCTGTTCGAAATCGGCCTTGGCCGGGTCGACGGCATAGGCTTCGCGCACCTCGGCGCCCAGGTTGGACTGAAAGATTCCGGCCGCGCTGACGGGCAGGAAGTCCTCATAGGTGATCGGCTCCGCGACGACCTGTCCCAGGGTGATCAGGGCCTCCAGATCCGTCGTCTCGGCGCGGCCCGCCAGGCCGTCCGGCGTCGCGCGATAGCTGAACCAGGCCAGGCCGTTCCGGCGCAGGGCCGTCCAGTCGTCGGGCAGGGCCGAGAAGTCCTTGCTCGCCAGGGCCGCGTCGTACAGGGCGCGTCCGGTCGGGGTCAGGGCGCAGCCGCGCTGCTCGATCTCGCCGAAGCGGGCGGTGTGCACCCCCTGGACGGCCCCGTCCGCGCCGGGGAAGGCGATGGCCTCCTGCAGGGCCTTGAAACTGGTCTGGCGCAGAAGGATCGGGCAGGCGCGGGCGGGCGGCCCCTCGATCGTCTCCTTGGGCGTGATGCCCCGTTCGGGCATGGCGGCCTGGGCCGCGTCTATGTCCAGGGTGCGCGGCGTCAGATGGTTGATGTGCGGCCCCTTGAAGCTGACCACGTCGGCGATCAGCCGGTGGGCGGCGACCAGGCGTTCATAGGTTGCGGCGCTGACCGTCGCCTCGGCGTGCCAGCGGAAGGTCTCCAGCAGTTCGGACACGAAACGGTCGGCCTGGTCCTCGTCCAGGCCGCCGGCGGCCTCGGCCGCCTCGATCAGCGCCCGCGCGCCCGGGGTGAAGATGTCGCGCCGGGCCAGGGCGGCGGCCGCCTCCTGACGCAGGTCCTCATCCGCGATCAGCTCCAGCCGAAGCAGGGAGCAGAAGACCCGGAAGGGATTGCGCGCCAGGGCCGCCGGATCGACCGGCCGGAAGGCGGTCGAATGGACCGGCACCCCCGCGGGGGCCAGATTGTAATAGCTGACCGGCGCCATGCCCATGACGGCGAAGGCGCGGGCGATGGTGGCCAGTTCGTCCGCCGTGCCGACGCGGATGGCGCCGTGGCGTTCCTCAGACAGCCGCGCCAGTTCGCCGGCTGCGGCCAGCCGGTCCGCCCCCGCCGGATCGGCCTTCAAGGCCTCGGCGTTGACCTCGGCCACCAGGGTCAGCAGCTCCCCGTACTGAGGCACCTCCGCTCGGTACATGGCCGACAACGCGGCCGAGAAACGGCTGCGGATCTCATCGGGATGGACGAAGGCGGACATGGCGGCTCTCCCTTGGGCGTTTTCGGCTTCCCTACGCCTGTCCGCCGCCGACGCCTAGCCGGAGGCGGACAGGACATTTCGCCCGACCGTCATCCAAGGACGTCGGTCAGGCCCTCACGCCGATCCCGATCGGACAGACCACGCCGGTGCCGCCGATGCCGCAATAGCCGGCCGGATTCTTGGCCAGATAGCCCTGGTGATAACCCTCGGCGTAATAGTATTCGCCGGCAGGCTGAATCTCGGTGGTGATGGCGCCGCGCCCGGCCGCGGTCAGGGCCGCCTGATAGGCGTCACGCGACGCCTCGGCCTCGCGCTGCTGATCGTCGTTCAGAGTGTAGATGGCGGACCGATAGGTGGTGCCGACGTCATTCCCCTGGCGCATGCCCTGGGTCGGGTCGTGGTTTTCCCAGAAAGCCTTAAGCAGGTCGCCGTAGGTTATGACCGACGGGTCAAACACCACCTTGACCACCTCGGCATGCCCGGTCCGGCCGGTGCAGGTCTCCTCATAGGTCGGATTGGGCGTGATTCCGCCCGAATAGCCGGCCGACGTCACCCAGACGCCCGGCAGGGACCAGAAGACCCGCTCCACGCCCCAGAAACAGCCCATGCCGAAGATCGCCGTTTCAAAACCCTCGGGATAGGGCCCCTTCAGCGGATGGCCGCTGACGAAATGGGTTTCGTCCGTCGCCAGGGGCTCGGCGCGTCCGGGCAGGGCGGTCTCGGCGGTGGGCAGTTCGGCGGTCTTGGTCAGCAGCATGGGGTTCCCCAATAAGGAAAATGTCGTCCGCCCCCATATGGGGACGTCACAGGCGCTTGCCGAGGGGGCCATGGTGTTCTATCAGGCCCGCCTCCCGCCGGATCGACCTCCGGCGGCGCGCACGAGCTGGCGTGAAACGGACAGGTGGCGGAGTGGTCGATCGCGCACGCTTGGAAAGCGTGTGTAGGTGAAAGCCTACCGAGGGTTCGAATCCCTCTCTGTCCGCCAGCGCCTGGTGTTACGGGCTCTCTTCGGCTCGCTTTCGCCTCCTAACGCCCTGGTTCCGGCGCAGAAGGGAGAGACGCCTGCAGCCGAACTGAAAGTCCGGGGTTCAGCGGGACCAGATCCAGCGTTCCGCCGATCCGGTCCGCGCGGCGGTTCATGTTGGGCAGGCCCTTGCCGCCTTCACGCAGCGACTGGGGCAGTCCGATGCCGTTGTCCGAGACCGAGATAACGACGGCGTCGCGTTCCATCTTCAAGCGAATATCGACTCTGGACGCCTTGGCGTGTTTCACGGCGTTGGTGATCGCCTCCTGAAGAATGCGGTAGATATTGATCCTGGCCTCCGGGCCGAAACCCTCGACGGGCGCGCCCGGCTCGGCCGACCAAGTCAGCTCAATCCCCGCCAGACGCAGGCGGGGCGCCATGCGTTCGTGGAAGATGGCGATGGCCACCTCCAGCGAGTCATCCACGCCGTCCATCGAATCGATGATCAGCCGCAGATCGTCGATGGCGATCCGCACGCCCTCGCGCAGGGTTTCGACATCGGGCGCGCCGCCTCTCAACTGGGCCAGCAGCGAGACCAGATGGCCGCCGACTCCGTCGTGCATGTCGCGCACCAGGCGCTGGCGCTCTTCGTTGATGGCGATCATCCGCTCCTGCTCTCTGAGGCGCAGATAGGTGGAGCGGATCTCGGCCTCCTTGAGCTGCACCTGTTCCGCCAGGCTGTCGCGCGCCATGGCGGCGCCGCGATACAGATCTATGCCCCTGATGATGATCTCCCAGGCGATGGCGCCGATCAGGACGAAGGGGAAATAGAGCCCCGCCATGGTCCATCGGGGCAGGCCGAAAAGGGCGATGATCAGATCATGTATCGTCGCCGTCAGGGCGACGGACAGGAAGGCGAAGGTGCGCGCCGCCACGGCCCGCCGGGCTTTGGCCAGACAGGTCATCCGCCAGATGAAATAAAGGCCGCACAGCACGATGCCGCCCGTTTCGGTGATCTGCGGGACCCAGACGACCTTGGCCGCCCAGCCGCACCAGAGGCCGATGATGCAGGCCAGGCACCAGCCGTAGACGAAGACCAGATGGCGCGCCGGGGCCTGGGTCCAGCGGTTCAGGAAGAAGGCGGCGTTCGCCATGGCCGTCGCCGAGATCGAATAGGCCGCCACGTCCCTCAGGGCGCGGTCGATGTCGGCGTCGTACCAGATGAAGGTCCAGCCCCGGACGGCCAGCGAGATCATGAAGGCGGCCAGGCTGAAGAAGACGCCGCTGTAACCGCTGAGCGGCAGCAGGAAGACGGCGGTCAGGGCCAGGGTCGAGGAGGCGATCACCGTGATGAAGGGCAGGACGGTTTTCGTCAGTCTTTCCTGCTGCTGAAGGCGCCGCAGGACGTTTTCCGGCCCGACATAGATCCGGCCGAAATTCGGATGGCAACCGTTGGCGACGGCGACGATGTCGAGCCGGTTCTTGCCCGGTTGGATCAGTTCGGGCGTCAGCCCCAGGGTCAGGGGCTCGTTGCCTTCCCGGGTCGGCTGGGATGAAAAGCGTCCGCGCGGCGTGGCGACCATTCGACCGTTCAGCCAGACGGCGTAATTGTCGCGGATCCCGCTGACATGGACGCCGTAGACCACGTCGGGATCGGGAAGGCTGACGTCCGCGCTCAGCTGATAGGCCGAGAAGCGCGCGCCACGGACGCAGGGAGAGGCGTCGCTCTCGCGCGTGTTGAAGGGCAGGCGTTTCAGCGTGCGGCCCGACCTTTCGATCGGTTCCGGCTCCAGGCCGGGGACCGGCGCCACATAGGCCTTTGAGATTTGAAGGGCGGCGAGTTGGGCCGGCGGCAGGGCCGGCCGGTTGGCCGCGAAGACGAAGGCCCAGAAGAGCGCCTGGATGATGACCGTGAGAATCAGACCGCCGGCGACAGGACGGCGTTCGAGATCCAGGTTGAGCAGGGGCGTGGTCAAAGCTGGATGAGGCCCGTCTGGACCGCCTCGAACACCGCTTCGGACCGCGAATTGACCGCCAGCTTGCGATAGATGGCCTTCACATGGGCGCCCACCGTATGGTGGGAGATCGACAGGGCCGAGGCGACCTCGCGATAGCTCAGCCCGCGCGCCAGCAAATTCAGCAGCTCGACCTCGCGCGGGGTGACGGCGGCGGCGCTCTCGCACGGTTCGGGCTGGGCCGGTTGCGGCGCGCGGCGCATGCGCCGCAGCAGATAGGCCGCCACCGAGGCCGATATGGGAGACCCGCCGTTCAGCGTCTCCAGAATGTCGGCGCACAGGGTCTCGTCGGCGCTGTCCTTCAACAGATAGCCGTCCGCGCCGGCGCCGACCGCCTCGACCACGCTGGTCTCGTCGCCGAAAACGGTCAGCACCAGCAAGCGCGGCGGGGACGGCAGGGCCGCCGCCGTGCGAATGACCTCCAGACCGGAGCCGTCGGGCAGTCCCAGGTCGACGATGATCAGGTCGGCGCCCTTGGCGGCGAGCGCCAGTCCGGCCGAGACGCCGCCGGCCTCGCCCATCAGCTGCAGCTCGGGATGGGCGTCGATCAGGCGGGCCAGGTGGCGACGGACGAAGGGGTCGTCCTCGATGACGGCGATGCGGTGGGGCACGGCCCTCTCCTGATAAACGACCGCAAAGCTTAGCGGGAAGGCGCCGGACCGCATCCCATGATCATGGGAGGCGGCTCGCCCGCCCATGGTATTTCAAGCGCCTCCCCCAACGGTCAAGCTTTCTGTCGAACCCGCCTCCGACCGGCTCCGGTCTCGACGGCGGGCCCATTTGGAAGGACCACGAACTTGAAACTCTGTCTTCTCGCCGCCGCCCTGCTGGCCGCCGCCGCCCCGACCGTCTCGCTCGCCCAGGACGCCAGCCTCACCGCCAACTTCGGCGAGATTTCGCTCAGCTCCGGCTTCACCCCCGACCCCTACCGCGTCAGCGTCCAGGCGGGCGGATCGGTCGACGGAGCGCGTCTGCCGGGCGCCTGCACCGGCATGATCAGCCAGGCCCCCGACTTTGAGCTGACCTATCAGGCGGGCTCCCTGCCGCTGGTGTTCCGCACGGTCTCGTCGGAAGACACGACCCTGATCATCAACGGCCCGGACGGACGCTGGCACTGCGACGACGACTCGTACGGCGACGGCGACGCCATGGTGCGCTTCAACCGGCCGCAGAGCGGAACCTACGACGTCTGGGTCGGCACCTTCGGCGGCGGCACGACCAGCGCCACCCTGCAGATCACCGAAACCCCCTGAAGAAAGAGGCGCGGTCCCGGATCGATCCGGGGCCGCGCCGAACGTTCAGTCCCATGGCTTTTCGATCCATTCTCATCGGCTTCGGCCTGGTCTTCGCCGCCGGTCAGGTCTCGGCCCAGGCCTTTCAGCACAGGCCCGACTTCCAGATTGTCGAGCTCGAATCCGGCTTCCTGCCGGATCCCGAGGTCGTGCAGCTCCGCGCCGGCGGCGCCCGGTCGGCCGCATCCCTGGCGCCCGGATGCGTCGGCATGGTGGCCCGTCGCGCCAATATCGAGCTTCGCTACGAAGCCGGCGCCTCCCCGCTCGTCCTGACCAGCGACAGCCCTGCAGACACCAGCCTGGTCGTCCAGGGACCGGACGGGCGCTGGCGTTGCGACGACGACAGCCTCGACGGCCGCAACGCGCGCATCGTCATTTCCAGCCCCCAGTCCGGGACATACCGCATCTGGCTGGGCGCCTTCGGTCAGCCTCGCCCGATCGGCGAGGTCCGGATTTCGGAAATGCTGGGCGGCGGCCGGTACGGCCCCGAGGCGAGCGACGACGGCCGGGACGCTCCCGATCACGCCGCACCGGCCGCCTATGGCTCGCGCCGGCTTCGCGCGGGCTTTACGCCTGATCCCTTCCGTCGCGCCGTGACCGCTGGAGGGACGGTCGACGCCTCGCGTGTCGAAAACGGCTGTTCCGGCTTTACGGCGATCGCGCCCAGTTTCGAACTGACCTACGACGCGGCCGGCATGCCGCTGGCGATTCGCGCGAACGCCGACCGCGACGTCACCCTGATGGTCAATACGCCGGACGGCGAGTGGCTGTGCGACGACGACGGCGGCGAAGGCACCAACGCAGAGATCCGCCTGAACGCGCCGCGCAGCGGCGTCTACGACATCTGGGTCGGCGTCTTCGGCGGCGGCACGGCGCCGGCTGTCCTGCAAATCACTGAAACCCCGTGAAGCCGGACATGAGCCAAGATCCCCTCGTCGTGACGACCCACGCCTCCTGGCTGCAACGGCTGGGCGGCGCCCTGGCGGGCATGGCGGTCGGCGTCATCCTGGTGCTGGGAGGCCTGACGCTTCTGTTCGGCAACGAAGGCCGCGCCGTGCGTGCGGCCCAGACGCTGGACGAGGGCGGACGTCTGGCGACCTCGGCCTCGCCCGACCGGATCGACCCGGCCCAGGAGGGGCGGCCCATTCACGTCGTCGGCATGGCCCAGGCCGCCGGACCGCTGAGCGACGAGAGCACAGGTCTCAGAATCTCCGGCCTCCGGCTGGTTCGGAAGGTCGAACTCTATCAGTGGGTCGAGACGGTTCGCACCGAGACGCGCACGCGGTTGGGCGGCGGCGAGGAGACGGTCGCCACCTATGACTACCGGCTGGAATGGTCGTCGCTTCCGGTGGATTCCGACGGGTTCAAGCAGCCGCAGGGACACGTCAATCCCGAACCGATTCTGAAGGATCAGGACTTTTCGACGCCGCAGATCAGGCTGGGGCGGCGGCGCCTCGGGCCAGAGGCGGCTGCGGGGCTGCCGGCGACGGAAACCGTCGTCCTTCTGGCCGGCGACGCCCAGGAGGCGGAGCGGCGCCTGGGGCGCAAAGTCGTCGTCAGCGGCGACGCCCTCTATGTGGGCGCAGATCCGGCCCAGCCGGCCGTGGGCGACGCTCGCATCCGCTATGCGGCGGCTCCCTGGGGGCCGATCAGCGTCATCGCCGGCCAGCAGGGCGCCGATCTGGTTCCCTACGCCACGCGCCACGGCCGCCTTTACGAGGTGCGGGCCGGACGGCTCGACGCCGAGACGATGCTGCAGGACGCCAAGGCGGCCAACCAGGTCCTGACCTGGCTTGTGCGGCTCGGCGGCGCGGTCGCGATCATCCTGGGCCTCGCCCTGATCCTCAATCCGGCCAAGGTGGCGGCCGACGTGTTCCCGCCGGCGGGCGCGATCGTCGGGTTCGGCGTCGTCGCCCTCGCCTTCATCTTCGGCTTAATCCTCTCGGCCCTGACGATCGCGACGGCCTGGCTGGTCGTTCGTCCCCTGCTGTCCGTCGTCGTCCTCACCCTCGGCGCGCTCGTCGCCCTGGGCATATGGAGGTTAAAGGCCGCACGCGGAACGCGCTCTGAACCTCGCGTTGTTGGTACTCAGTAAACGAGCGGTATTGGCCCGTAGCTGCTTGAAATGCCCTCGAGCTAGTGCGGCAGCTCTAACCCTCGCTAGCGCAGCCGACGAAGGCAGCTGTTCTAGAAGTAGGCCGGCAACCTTATAGGCTGTTCGCAGTAAGGGGTAATCGACGCAACATTTGCGGTAAATTTTGTGAGTATTCGCCGCACGCTTTTTCATCAGGCCGCGAGCTGACGGGATTTGCAGGGCTGCAATGCGATAGACACGCCTCTCGCGGCTGGCGGCGTGCCGACGAGATCCTTCAGTCGGGCGAACGCCGTGGGGCTGGTGCAGAGGATGCGCCGTTCATCGGGCTCCCATCTGGCGTGATCCAGGTAGCTTACCGCCGCACCTTCCCCCGCGATCTGGACGACCGCCTGGCGGATGTCGGTCTGGGCGAACGGGATGAGCCGCGCCGGCGTTCCGGCGCTGCCATCCGGTCGTCGGTTTTCGGCGGCGCGAAATCTTTTAATGGGTTCATAAAGGTATTGTCGGTCGCTGGTGACCGGTTTTCGTGTCGCTGATGTCCGCTTTTCTGGCGTTTGAGCGGTCACCAGTGGCCGCTTTTCGCGGGTTTGATCGACCGCGGATGACCGGCTTTGCGGCGTCTCTGCCTTTTCGTAGGGCAGGTCGCGCGGCAGATATTGGTGCGGCCGCGTCCCTTGCGGACCTCGATCTCGAGATAGTTTGCGGTCTTCAACTCTTCGAGCAGGCGTCGCAGTTGGCGGGGGCTGACACCCAGGCTGGTGGCCATGCTCTCTTGGCCGCGCCAGGCGCCGCCTTCGCAAGGGTTCAGGTCGTGAAGGATTAAGCCTGCTACGGCTTTGGCCTGGAGGCTGATCTTGGGGTCGCTGGCGATGCGCTGATGCCAGGCCAGCTTCTCGGCGACGAAGTTTTCGGGATCGAGGCGGCGGGTCATGAGCGAGCCTCCGACGTTGCGGCCGGGCAGGGCATGGGGCCGAATGCCTTCGGCCTTGAGTGTTGTGCCAAGCCCATTTGAACCCCGCCGTGCGCTGCAACGCTGGCGGGGTTTTTCGTGTCGGCATGACCGTTCATCGGGTTAGCCAAAGCGGAAAAATCTATAAAGATTTCAAAGTGCGCCCAAGTCCCCGTTAGTCGAGCCAAAAGTTTGATTTTAAACGAGGAAACGACTTCCTCTCTGTCCGCCACGGCTTTCCCTCCTTACCCCCCCCCTGCGAGCGAGTTGCTTCGGCCCGGCGATGGTCTGGACCTGCGCCGCTGAACCGAATAGCGCATGACAATGCGGAGAAGGCTACGGCTGGCCGCGCAGAACGCGTCGGAATTTTATCCCCTAAAAGACGAAACGCCGCGCCCGTCTTTTGTCCGAAATGTGTTGACGACGGTGCTCGCGCCGGTCGATTGAGTGTTTGAATTGCGCCGTGGGGTTGCAAGCTTAAGCGTTCGGCCGTCGGCCGAAGAGGGGGAAAGAGTGGCTTTCAGTTTCAAAATCGGCCTGATGGCTGCGACGGCGGGCGTGTCGGTCCTGGCGGGCGCGGCGGCGGCGCAGACGGCGCCGACCCCGCCGGCCGGCGGCTTCTATATGGCCGATGGGACACGCACGACCAACTATCAGACCGCCCTGGCTTCCTGGCGTGCGGACGCCCAGTTCTCGGTTGATTATTCCAAGGGTTTCCTGGGGTTGGAGCACGCCTACGCCATGGGATTGACCGGGCGGGGTCAGACGATCGGGGTCAATGACGCCGGCGTCTATATGGACCACCCCCTGTTCGGATCGGCGGGCAAGGTGACGGGGCTGCGAACCCAGGTCGTCGAGGGCTACGGCAATGACGGGCGGATCAATCCGCGTCGTCGATGGGAGGGCCACGGCACCCATGTGGCGGGCACCATCGCCGGCGACCGGGTCGCGGGTCAGCCCATGTTCGGCAACGCCTACGGCGCCAAGCTCTACGCCGCCACCACCAACTTCGCGGCCGGCGACTTCCTGTGGTTCAAGGACGTCTATATCGACGGCGACATCGTCGCGACCTCGAACCAGAACATCGTCGATCTGGCCAATACGGGGCAGGTGCGCATCATCAACAACAGCTGGGGCAGCGGCACTTCCCTGCCGTACAATGCGTCGCTGTCGACCGTTCTGGCGTCGATGAATCGGAACTACGGCGACTACTACAAGCCGGTGCTGGACAAGGACGTGCTGGTGGTCTTCTCGGCCGGCAACGGCTATGGCGTCCACGCCAGCATCGACGCCGTGGCGCCCCTGTCGGATCCGCGCCTGCGCTCCAACTGGCTGTCGGTCGCCAACTATTCCAGCTTTGCCGCCGCCGACCCGTCGACCAGCTTCTGCGGTCAGACGGCGACCTGGTGCGTCGCCGGACCGGGTTCGGCCGTCGTCTCGTCCGTGCCCGCCTATACGATGGACCGGGCCGGCATCCTGGCCCTATATCCCCGGGCGAACTATACGGGACTCTATGCTGCGACCACCGTCTCGGCCCTGCAATCTGCGGCCGTGAACCAGTTTCTGGTCGTGCTGAACAACTATCTCGACGCGCGAGAAGCCGGCGGACCCGGTTATGACGAGGACGCGCAACGGCGCGAAGTGGCTCGACAAGCGGCGGCCATCACCCTGGTTGCGGGAGCCCGCCTGGGCGATCCCGACAGCTTCACCTCCACCCTGGCGGGCTTGCTGGTCTCGACCAACAACATGGCGATCCTGACCCCGGCCTTCTCCGGCGCCGTGCTCGAATACGCCAACGCCGAACTGCAGCGGGTGCTGAACCAGTACATCCGCTACACCGGCGCCGGCTATGCGGCCTATACCGGCACGTCGATGGCGGCGCCGAACGTGTCGGGCTTCGCCGCCCTCCTGATGGAGAACTTCCCCGAATATTCCACGGCCCTGATTTCGGACATTCTGGTGTCCAGCTCGCGGGATCTGGACACGCCGGGCGTCGATCTGAAGTCCGGCTGGGGCGCGCCCCAGATGAACGTCGCCTTGGGCGGCCCGACCGCTTTGCGGGCGACCCGCGACGTCACCGTGGCGGTCGGCACCGTCGATGTCTGGAGCAACAACATCGGCGACGCCCGCGACCGCTATTCGGCCGAGGTGCGGGCCAACTTCGGCAATGACATCGGCGGTCTGGTCAAGAAGGGCGGGGGGCAGCTGATCCTGACCGGCGCCAATGACTACAGCGGCCCGACCCGCGTCGAGGGCGGTCTTCTGACCGTCAACGGCAGCCTGCTGCGTTCGAACGCCACCGTCGGCGGCGTGGGCATGATCGGCGGCGTCGGTCGTCTGCTGAACCTGACGGCGGAAAGCGGCGGCGTGGTCGCGCCGGGCGACGGGGCCAATCCGTTCGGAACCCTGACCGTCGCCGGCGACGTCAACTTCAAGCCGGGCTCCTTCCTGTGGATCCGCTCCAGCGTCAACGGCGGCGCCTATTCGCGGCTGAACGTCGGCGGGGCGACGCGCCTCGAGGGCGGTCAGGTCGTGCTGAAGGCCGACAGCGGCGAATGGAACCTGCGCTCGCGGATGAACATCATTCAGTCGACGGGCGCAGTCACCGGCGCCTTCACCGGGGCGCAGAGCGATCTGGCCTTCCTGACGCCGGTCCTGACCTATTCGACCAACGGGGTCACGCTGACGGTGCGCCGCAACGACGTGACGGTGGCGTCCCTAGGCGCCAACTCGAACCAGAAGTCGGCGGGCGCAGCCCTGGACGTGATGATCAACGGATCGGCGACCAGCGGAAGCCGCGACCTGTCGCTGGAGAACGCCCTGCTGGACGCCAGCGTGCCCGCGGTTCAGGCCGCCCTGCCCAGCCTGACTGGCGAGGTTCACGCCTCTCTGGCCGGCCTGGCGGTGTCCGACACGCGCGCGATCCGCGAGGCCATGTCGGACCGCGGCCGGGGTCAGGCCGGCGGTCAGACCTATGCGGGCAACGGGGTTTCGGTCTGGGGCAGCGGCGTCTTCGGCGACGGCCGCGGCTCGCGTCATGACGGCCTGGCGGCCTTCCGCAGCGAATCGTCCGGCTATCTGGTCGGGGCCGAAAAGGCGCTGTCGGACGATGTTCACATCGGCTTGGCCTTGGGCGAAAGCCGTTCGAAACTGCGGTCGGCGCGGCTGAACTCGACGGGTCGTGTCAACAGCGAACAGATCGGCGTCTACGGCGGCGGCGCCCTGGGCGACTTCCAGGTCCGTGTCGGCGGATCCTGGGCCAAGGCCGACGTCCGCACCGACCGCACCGCTCAACTGAATCAGTTCAGCAACGCCTTGGCCGGCGACTACGACGGCGACGTCTGGCAGGTCTATGGCGAACTGGCCTGGAGCCGAGCGGTCGGGGCGACGATGTTCGAACCCTACGGCGCCTTCAGCCATGTCCAGTACGACGCCGACGTCGTCGAGGTCGGCGGAGACGCCGCCCTGTCGGGCCAGGTCGAACAGACGGCGGATCTGGTCACGGCCGGCTTCCGCACCCGCACCGTCCTGGCCGGCGGTCAGGGCCGTCCGCGTCTGTCGGCGGTGACCCACCTGGCCTATACCCACGATCTGAACGGCGACGGGCCCGTGTTCGACGCCGCCTTCGCCGACGGACCCGGCTTCGTGATCAACGGCGCCAATCCGGGGGACGACGTCATCTCCGGCGGCCTGGCCTTCACCGTCCAGGCGACCGAACGCACCGCGCTGGAGATGGGCTACACCGGCCTCTACAAGGACGAATACCGCGACAACCGCATCTTCGGCCGGTTCAGCGTCAAGTTCTGATTCCCGCCTGAACGCTGACTTTCGCGCCCCTGACGGCTCCGTCAGGGGCGCGATCGTTTCAGGCTCAGTCGAAAGACTTCAGTGGGGACCGGCGGACAGG
The DNA here is from genome assembly GCF_009394735.1 of Brevundimonas sp. Bb-A. Classification (NCBI taxonomy): domain Bacteria; kingdom Pseudomonadati; phylum Pseudomonadota; class Alphaproteobacteria; order Caulobacterales; family Caulobacteraceae; genus Brevundimonas; species Brevundimonas sp. Bb-A. The sequence goes on from NZ_CP045456.1 coordinate 1,302,247, forward strand.
GCGTCGTCGTCCAGGAAGAAGGGCCGGTCGCGATTGGCCGGGCGATGTTCGATCCAGGCGCCGGGCTGACGGATCCTTTGTTCGACCGCCTGAACCGCGCCCCGCATGAAGGCTTCGGGCGAGACGGCTTCGGACTGCGGCGCGATCGGCGCTTCCGGATCGCCGTGCAGGACGGCGGCGGCGTAGATGTCGAGCTGAAGTCCCTGGCGCGCGCCGTCGCGATAGGGAAAGAGACAGAGGGTGTAGCGGGTCCCGACCGGCCCGACCTGACGCGGGCTGACTTCGGCGCGCCAGGCGGCGCCGTTGCAGACGACCGTGCGGACCGGCCGCAGCCAGCCCGCCGCGGCGCGCGTCGTCGGACCCTCCAGCCCGAAACCCGTCGGCGCGGCCGGGTCCGCCAGGGTGAAACGACCGGGCGTGCGGGGCGGGGCGCCGGAGGCTTGGCGGCGGGTGACGACCCGGAATCCCTGACGGCGAAGATGGCGCTCCAAGGCTTGGGCGACGCTGCGGCCGTCGTGGCGGGTCTGGAAGTCGATGACGGCGTAGGCCTGATCGACGGTCCAACGCCCCGTCGTCTGCGCAGCCGCAGTCCCAGCCTGTCCCAGGGCCGCCAGCGCCAGGATGGTCGACAGTATCGAGCGCATCGCCATGATCCATCTTGGCTCCGGCTGGGCGGCCGTTGTCAATGCGGCTCCAACAGGGCCGCCGCCGCCGCCGTCTTGACCGTCAGGCCGGGCGCTTCGGCGAAGACGAGGTCGGCGACGCCGAAATATCCGGCCTGATTGGTCGCGCACCAATCGGTGGTGACGATGTGCACGGGGCCGTCCGTCGGCGCGGCGCCGGCGGCGTAGAGGAAATCGCCGTTGCGCGCGCTGAGCGGCATCGGCCGGTCCTGGTTGGCGCGGGCGAGGAAGGCGTCGAACCGATCACGCGGGACGACGGCGGTCATCAGCCGGCCGTCGAAACGCACGACGGCGTCGAAAACGTAGCGGCTGACCGGCCCCGCAGGCAGGCCGGCGCCCAGGGTGGTGTGGCCGATGAAGCCCGCATCGACGCCTGCGGCCTGGGCAAGGCCTGCCGCGACCCTCCGTCCAGTGTCGCCCAGCGACAGGGCGCGGGGGCTGACGCCCAGTATGGCCCGCTCCTCCGCCGTCATCTGGGCGGCCAGGGTCGCCGCGATCAGTTCGGCCAGGGGCTGATCGACCGCGGCGTCCAGCGCGACTGGGTGAGAGGCGGCCGTGACCGAGCCGTCGGCGTGGAATTCGGCGACCGTATAGGCGCTGGTCCACGAGCCGGTGTGGGCATAGGCGCTGCGGCCCTGTTGATGCTGGAACAGCAGATGGTTGTGGCCGCCGATCATCAGGCCGCCGTCGGGCAGCAGGGGCAGGATGTCGCGATCGGCCGCGACACCCGCATGGCTCAGGATCAGAATCCGATCGGCGCCCGCCAAGGCGGTCGCAAGCTCGGCCCTGGCCCAGTCCGCAGGGGCTGGAATGTCCAGTTGGTCGCGAGAAACCTTGGGATAGGTGTTCAGGGCGTCGGTCCCTATGCCCACGACGCGCAAGGACCGGGCGCCGAAGGGCAGGGTGGTCGAAGAGGGGGCGTAGCCTTCGCCCGTGCGCCGGTCGCCTATGGTGCTGACGACCTGGACGCCCAGGGTCCGCAGACGCGCCACGACCTCAGCCAGGTCCGGGGTCAGGTCGTTGTCGTGATTGCCCAGGTTGAACACCGTGGGCGCCAGGCGCGGCAGGGCCTCGACGAAGGCCCAGTCGATCACACCCCCGGACCGCACGGCCACGGCGTTGCCGTGTTCGAACAGGTCGCCGTTGACGGCGATCACATGGGGAACCGGGTGGGTCCGCACCTCGGTTTCAAAGGCGGCCAGCAGTTGGGCGGTGCGCTCATAGGCCGAATGCATGTCCGAAACGGCCAGCACCCGGCCGATCGTTTCGGTCTGATCCTTCGCTCTCAGGCCGATCAGGCCCGGCGCCAGCGTCGTCGCCCCGGCCAGTTGAAGAAGACGGCGGCGGGAAGGCCTGACGAGAGACATTCGCAATCCAGGATATGGGGAAGGGGCGCGCAGCGGAGGGACGCACCCTTACATCGTCGCACTTCAACCTTGTTCGAACAAGACTGGGGGGCCGCGCGGCGCCTTGTCTGAAGTCGATTGTCACACCGCTGTGTCCGCGTCTTCAAAGCTTCAACAAAGCGGCCCGTCTGACGCTGGCGATTCCCTTTTCGAAGCTTTACGGCGTCGCGCGATCGTTCCTCCCCACGACGCCAAGGATAGTTCAGCCATGCTTCGTCCCGCCCTTCTGGCCGCCACCGTCAGCAGCATCGCCCTGCTGAGCGCCGGCTCGGCCCTCGCTCAGGTTCAGACCCAGGCCCAGACCGAGGCCCAGACGCAAACCGCCGCCGAACCGGCCGGCGTCGATGACATCGTCGTCACCGCCCAGCGTCGCAGCGAGAACATCCGCGACGTTCCCTTCGCCGTCTCCGCCCTGACGCCCCAGACCTTGCAGGACATCTCGGCCGGCGGCGCCGACGTTCTGGCCCTGTCGGGCCGCGTGCCCAGCCTTCAGGTCGAAAGCTCGAACGGCCGCTATGCGCCGCGCTTCTACATCCGCGGCCTGGGCAATGTGGACTTCGACTTCACCGCCTCCCAGCCGGTTTCGGTGGTGCTGGACGACGTGGTTCTGGAAAGCGTCTATCTGAAGGGCTTTCCGCTGTTCGACGTGCAGCAGCTGGAAGTGCTGCGCGGACCGCAGGGCACCCTGTTCGGCCGCAACACCCCGGCGGGCGTGATCAAGATCGACAGCGTCAAGCCGTCGGACGACTTCACCGGTTTCGGCTCCCTGACCTACGGCAACCTGGGTTCGACCCGGGCCGAGGCCGCCGTCACCTTGCCGGCGTCCGAGACGCTCCAGGTGCGCGGCGCCTTCCTGTGGAACCACCGCGAGGACTGGGTGAACAACGCCTACAACCCGTCCTTCGCCAATCCGGACAAGGACGACCTGGGCAATTTTGATGACATCGCCGGCCGCGTTCACGTCGCCTGGACCCCGACCCCGCGTCTGTCGACCCTGTTGACCCTTCAGGCTCGCGACTATGAAGGCACGGGCACGATGAACCGCGCCAATGCCCTGACCAAGGGCTCCAACAAGCTGAACGACAACTTCGACCGGGACACCGTCTATTACGACGGCGGCCGCAACAACTTCCAGAAGCAGAAGACCACGTCCCAGTCGCTGCGCGTGGCCTATGACTTCGGCCCCGCCACCCTGACCGGCATCGTCGGCTCCTACCAGGGCTGGTCGCAGGGCGACGGCGACATCGACGGCGGCGTGGCCAGCGCCCCGGCGACGGCCTCCTACAAGACGCCGTTCAACTCCGAGACCGGCACCCTGTCCAGCGACCTGCTGCAAAACACCTACGAGCTGCGCCTGGCCTCGAACGGCGATGCGCGCCTGGGCTGGCAGATCGGCGCCTTCTACTGGGATGAGCGGATCAATCTGGTCTCTGGCTCCTTCAACGGCGTAGGCGGGCTTCAGCCGACGCGCGTGACCGACATCGTGCAGAAGTCGGACTCCTGGTCCGTGTTCGGTCAGGGCAGCTACAAGCTGACGGAGGCCCTGAAGGTCACGGCGGGTCTGCGCTATACCGACGACAACCGCGACTATTTCGGTCGGATCGTCCTGGGAGCCGGCGCCGGCGGGACGGGCGCCGTCTCGGTCGGCGACGAGCAGGTCAGCTGGGACGTCAGCGCCCTGTATGAGGTCAACGACAGCCTCAACCTGTTCGCCCGGGTGGCCAAGGGCTATCGCGGTCCGTCGATCCAGGGCCGCAACCTGCCGGTCCTGACCACGGCCGATTCCGAAACCGTCATGTCCTATGAGACCGGCTTTAAGGCCCGTCTGTTCGACGGCCGCGGCCGTTTGAACGGCACGGCCTACGCCTATGAGGTCAGCGACATGCAGTTCACCGCCATCGGCGGGGCGGACAACACCAACCGCCTGATCAACGCCGACAAGGGCGAAGGTTACGGCCTGGAGCTGGACGGCGACCTGTATCTGGGTGCGGGCTTCAGCCTGACGGCCGGCGCCGCCTGGAACCACACGGAGATCAAGGACGGCGACCTGCTGGTCGCCATCTGCGGCTCCAACTGCACCGTCACCGACCCGATCGTGACCGTGGGCGCGACCCGTCGCGCCAAGGTCGACGGCAACCCCTTCCCGCAGGCGCCGGAATACACCGCCAATCTGACGCTGAACTACGTCCTGCCGCTGAGCGCCGACACCGAGTTCTTCGCCTCGACCGACTGGGCGATGCAGAAGGATTTCAACCTGTTCCTCTATGAATCGGTCGAGTTCATGCAGGATACGCACTTCGAGGGCGGTCTGCGGGCCGGCTGGCGCGACCTGGGCCGCGGCCTGGAAGCGGCGGCCTATGTCCGCAACCTGACCGACGAAGAGAACGTCATCGGCGCGATCGACTTCAACAACCTGACCGCCTTCGTCAACGAGCCGCGCACCTACGGCGTGCAGCTGACCAAGCGGTTCTGAGGCTCCAGCTTAAAGCGAGAGCATGATTCACGCTTCTGTCGGAACCGCGAAGCGGTTCCGTCCGAAACGATCATGCTCTAGAGCCAGCGAGGCCTTCGCTTCGCCGGCCCTGTCAGTTCGGCCGGGCAAGGCGCGCGCGCCAGGCGGGATAGTCCCGCTCCAGCAGCGTCTTCGCCCAGTCGCCATAGTAGTTGTAGCCGGCGCGGCGCTCCCGCTCGATGTCCGCCAGGGCCGGGCGCGGAACGCCGTCGCGGCCGGTGAACAGCGGGCGATTGTCCTCGAGCCCGTAGAAACGGGCCCAGAGCGGGCCTTCGCCCGGCGCCGGCACGACCCGTCGGTCCGCCTGTCCCTCAGCGTCGGTGAAGGACTCGATGCGGATGTCGTAGAGGGCCGTGGCGCGGAACCAGGCCACGGCGCCTTCGACCGCGGCGATCACGTCAGGACCGGGCGGGTCGATCCCCATCAGGAAGCGCACCAGGCCCACGCTTTCCTGCCCCGACAGAGACGCCGGCTCGAACCGGCGGGCGCCGACGGGCGCCAGGGTGACGGGATCGTGCTGGGCGGACCAGACGGTCCGTCGGCCGTCCTGTCGCACCTGGGATTTCAATAGGGCGTCCACGCCGCGCCGCACGGCCTGGGCCGCCTGCTCGCGCCGCGCGCCGTCGACGAAGCCGTAAGGCGGTTTGGTCTGGGCGACCTCGTCCAGCAGGCGCAGCACCCGCACCATGGCGTCGTCATTATAGGTGACCGCGTCGTGATAGCCGCCCCGCAGCGGAGCGTACTGGGGCCATCCGCCGTTCGGATATTGGGCGGCCAGCAGATAGTCGAGACCCCTGTCGAAGGCGGCGCGCGGCGTCGAATCGCCGGCCTCGATCACCCGCGCGAGAAAGGCGAGGGGCAGGGTGGTGGCGTTGTTGTCGATGGTGTTGGTCAGGGCCGGATCCGCATCCGGCGCGGGCGGTGCGAACAGATCCGTGTTCTTGGGCCAGCCGCCTTGGGGCGATTGATGCGCGATGACCTGAAGGGCCAGGCGACGCGCCTCATCCGAGCCGTACCAGCCCGCCGGACGGCTGACGGCCGAAGACCCCCAGACCATGGATGAGGCCGCTGCAACCCGTTGGGACGCGGGCGGCGGGGTCTGGGCGCAGGCGGCGCCCGCGATCGCCGTCAGGCTTAGGATCAGGGTGGCTCTCAGCATGGCGCTTTCCTGGATCGAAGGGCAAAAAAAAGCGGGACGTCGCCGGGGCGACGTCCCTTCAGGGGGCAGGGAGCGTCGGCCCACCTCAGAAGATGAAGCGGGCGCCGACGAAATATTGGCGACCTGTGCTGCCATAGCTGTTGACCAGCGGATCGGCCTGATAGGCCCAGCGCTCGTCCGGCTGGTCCGTCAGATTCAGGGCCTCGGCGGTGATCGTGACGTTGTCGGTCAGTTTGTAGGTGAAGGCGGCGTCCACATTCAGCGTCTCATTGGAGCCGATGAAGTCGTTGATCAGGGGCGAGTCGCACTGGCCCGGATCGCAGCCGCCCGAGGCCAGCGGATAGGTGGTTTGGTAAGCGGCCCGATAGGCGGCCGAAACGCGGGCGCTCCACCGCGGCACCTCATAGAAGACGGTCGCGTTGAAGGATTCCGGCGAGGCGCCCAGGAAGGGGGCCGTTCCGGTCAGGTTCCGCGCGGGATCGAGGATGTATTCCAGCTCGGATTCGATGTTGGTGTAGTTGGCCTGAACCCCGAAACCGTCGAACGGCGCCGGCAGGAAGGTGAAGTTCTGCTGATAGGCGACCTCGAAGCCGGACAGGGTCCCGCCCGGCGCGTCATTGTATTGACGCAGGACGAACGGCAGATCGGCGTCGATATAGGCGCGGCGGCTGTCGGAGGCCAGGTCGGTCAGGTCGTCATAGGCGGCCCGAAGATTGGCGATCTGCTCGCTGCTGAAAACCTCGCTCAGCCTGCCCTCACGCAGCACGACCTGCGGGAAGCTTTCGATTTCCTTGTGGAAATAGGCCACGGACAACAAGGCGTCCTTGGCGAAATACCATTCGACATTGAAGTCGAGGTTGGTGGCTCGGAACGGTTTCAGCTTGGTGTTGCCCAGGCTGATCTGGGCGTTTGAGCCGTCGAACTCGGCCGCCGCCCCAGCGACGCCCACAGGCACCGTGAAGGAGGTGACGCCGGGCTGCAAGGCCATCATCTGCGGGCGCGCCATCACCTTGGCCGCCGCGAAGCGCAGGATCAGGCTGTCGCTGACCTCCCACGCCAGGTTCAGCGAGGGGAGGGTGTCGTTATAGTCGTTGTCGTTGCTGATGGGGCGGCCGCTGGGCGAACGTCCGCGTGAGTCGACGCTGGTCTCGGCTCTCCGCAGACCGGCGTTGCCGCGCAGGGTCCCGGCGAACAGAGGCAGGTTGAAATCCATCTGGCCGTAGTAGGACAGGCTCTCTTCATCGACCCAGAAGGTGTTGACCCCGCCGTTGCGAAGGTCCGACAGACGCCAGTCGCCCCATTCGTTGATGCAGTCGCAGTCGAAGCCGAAGCGGTTCTGGAAGGCTTGAAGATTGGGGGCGAAGAAGGACGTCGGCATGCCGTCAGGCACGTTCAGACCGTCTCCCCAGCTGACCGTCTGGCCCATGTCAGCCACTGTCGTGGCCTGAGCCAGGCCGCTGCGGACCCCCTCCAGCAGGCTGGGGTTCATGGTGTCGCTGACCAGCCGCTCGAACCGCGTATAGTAGAAGTCGAACTTGCGCTTGCCGATGCCGAAACGCAGGGTGACGTAGTCGTTGTAATCCCAGCGGAAGTCGGCCTTGGCCGTCTGATAGCCGTTTTCGGTGACGGTGCGGAAGGCGCGCAGGGCGGAATAGCCCTTCACGAAGTCCCAGTTGTTGGGATCGGCGACGTCGAAGCCGAAGTCGATGAAGGGCATGTCGCCGCCGGCGCGGTCGTCGTAGACGAAGTAGTCGTTTCCTGCGACGCCCTGGCCGGAGTCCAGCCGGATGAAGTCAGCGAGCAGACCCATGTTTTCATTGGTCGACTCGGAATCGCCGACCAACAGGGACATGCTGAACCGGTCGCTGAACTCATGCTCGATATTGATCGAGTTCTGGCGGAACTTGGTCGTATAGGAGCCCTGATCGACGGCCGAGCGCATGTCGACGTTGCCGAGCACCAGATAGTTGGCGTTGGCCCCGGTCTCGCTGAGGCCGGCGTCGATCAGGCGCACCGAGGGGCGGCCGATGAAGGCGCCGCGCATGGCCAGATACTGCGGATGCGCGACATAGCCGACCGAGCCGGGCTGGTTATAGTAGTCGTAGACGTCGAGGTTGTTCGGATTGAAGCTGCCGACGCCGGCTGCCAGAGTCTGGTTCGTGGCGCCCGGCGCCGTGGTGAAGATCGGCGTATTGCCATAGAGGGACTGCCCGCAGTCGATGGCGTCGCGAAACTCGGTCGCGGTCTGGGCGGTGCAGTTGGCGTACACGCTGCGGCGGTTATTGTAGCTGTTGTTGGAGTTGCTGGCGGTCGTCGCGGTCTGATAGCTGAAGGCCGTAGCGGTGCGGTTGCCGTTCGTGTTGTTGCGGTTCAGGCCGACCGGACCGATCTGATAGTTGGTCGAGGTCTGGGTCATCTCCGAATAGAGATTGTCGAAGCTGATCGTGGTCCGCTCCGTCGGCCGCCATTGGCCGGACAGGGTGACCCCCAGGCGATCCTGATCCACCTCGCGGTGATTCAGGGTGGCCAGGGCCGGGATGCGAACCAGAGAGCCGCGGTTCCCCGTTCCGTTGATCAGGGCATAGGCGGCCGGGTTCGAGCCGATCAGATAGTTGCGCGCCTCGGGATTGGTGACGCGCGGCAGGGCCGAGTTGGGCGTGCCGATCGGCAGGGCGAAGCCTTGAGGGTCCCCTGCGGCGTTGGCGCCGGCGTTATTGAACGTCGCGCCGCGATAGGCGTAGTCCATCGAGCCGACCTGGCGGGCGTAGCTGTCGATGACCTGTTTACGCTCATTGTAGGCGACCGAGCCCAAGAGGCCGAACTCGCCGATCTTGCTGGTCCAGCGGTCAGACGCCAACAGGGCCACGCGCGGGCTGTGGTTGCCGCCGTTCTCGTAATAGGCGTCCTGAAGGGTCAGGGCGAGACGGCGTTCGGTGAAGTCGAACGGGCGGCCCGAGATCAGATCGACGGTCGCGCCCAGGGAGCCTTCGTCCGTCTGGGCGTCTGCGGACTTCTGGACCTTCAGGGAGTTGAACAGCTCGGAGGCGAAGGTGTTGAACTGGAAGCCGCGGTCGCGCCGCAGGGCTCCGTCGGCGCTGCTGGCGCCGGAGGTGGACAGGGTCTCCAGCCCGTTCAGCCGGACGCGGGTGAAGTCGCCGCCAAGGCCGCGGACCGAGATCGAATTGCCCTCGCCGTTTTCGCGGTCGATCGAGACGCCGGGAATCCGCTGAAGCGACTCCGCCAGGTTGGCGTCGGGGAAGTCAGCGATGTCTTCGGCGTTGATGACGTCGACGATGGTGTTCGACCGACGCTTTTCGCTCAGGGCGCTGGCGAGAGAGGCGCGGATCCCGGTGACGACGATCTCATCGACGGTCGTAGCCTCCTGATCATCGGCCTGTTGAGCCTGGGCCCAAGTGGGCGCCGCCAGCAGCAGGGCGCCGATCAGAAGCGCCGCCGGGGACGCCGCCGCGCGCAGTTGTCCTGTGGTTTGGTTGTGCATCCGTTCCCTCCGTTGCTGTCGCGCTCCGACCTCTGGCGGGCCGGATGCCGACATCCTCTGTCCCCCTCTTGATGAGGGGATCGTCTTGAATTCGTCCGCCCCGCCGTTGTGAGGCACGACAATGTCACCGGTGTCATATGGTGAAAATGTGGCGAGCGCCAGGGCAAAAATCAGCGTTTGATTGGAAGGGGCCGGGAAAGGACGAGGCGATCACCGCCCATCGACGCCGCCCGGGCGGCTTAGGCGCCGAGCGCGCGGAAGCGGAAATTCCTGAACCGCGCCTCACCTTCTCCGGCGGCGTAGAGGGCCGGACGCAACATCATGAAGCCGCCCCTAACATTCTGATTGTAGCCGGAAACTTCCATGCCCCGATCGAACCGCCGCCAGGTCACGCCGTCGCCGGAGGTGTCGAAATAGAGGTTCTGATAGGCGTTGGTCAGGCGGATGAACATGCGCCGTCCGTGGGGATTGGCCGGGCGGCCACGTTCGATTCCGTATTGGTGGGTGACATAGCGCTGAGCGTCGAACCCCAGACCGGCGTAAAGGGCGCGATCGTAGAACAAAATCAGCCCCGCCACCGCGCCGGGGTCGATCTCGATTTCGCATTCAATTTCATAAGCTTGCTCGCCTTGGACGAAGGTCAGGGGCGAGCAGTCCGCCGGCGCCCTGCCTTTAGCGCGCATATGAAGCACGCCGCTGTCTCGCCGCAGACGGTCCTTTTCGTTCGGCTGCGGATCATAGAAGCTCCATTGAAGGCCGAACTTGTCGGTTGAGAAATCGTCCGACAGGGCCATGCCGTGGGGTACGGCCTGCCCGCCGCGCGGCTTGGGGATCGGCTGCGACAGATCGCCGCCCCTGGCGCGGAACCAGCCGTCGTCGGTCCATTCGATCGGATCCAGCAGGGTCTGGCGGCCCAGGCTCCAATAGGCGTTCTCATAGCCGTGGTAGACCATCCACCAGTCGCCGGCCGGACCTTCGACCAGGGTGGCGTGACCGCGCGACCACCATTTTTCAGCGCCGGAGCGGGTGCGGACGATCGGATTGTGCGGGCAGTCTTCCCACGGGCCATGGATGGACCGGGAACGGGCGGCGATGACCATATGCCCCGTCGGCGGACCCGCGGTGCCGCCGATGGCGGTGATCATGTAAAAATAATCGCCGCGCTTCAGAAGTTTGGGGCCTTCCTGGGCGAAGCCTTCGACGATCCAGTCCTCGGGATAGCGCCAGGCGTCATAGACGCCCTCCTCGACCGGACCATCGACCGCCAGGCCGTCGTCGGTCAGCCGGACTCAGTCGCCGCCGTTCAGGAATAGATAGCGTTTGCCGTCTTCGCCGACGATGTGGCCGGGGTCGATATGGGCCGGCAGCTTCAGGTCGATCGGCGCGCTCCAGGGCCCTTCGATACGATCGGCCCAGATCACGTAGTTCGACCGGTACTCCGGGAAACGGGCGGGGATGTAGCAGTAGAATCGCCCCTCGTGTTTGATCAGCTCGGGCGCCCAGACCGAGCCGATATTGGTGGTGAGGGCCGCAGTGACGGGGCGCCAGTTCACCAGGTCGCGCGAATGCCAGATATGGATGCCCGGCACGGATTCGAACGACGAAAAGGTCATGTAATAGTCGTCGCCGTCCTTCAGGATCGACGGGTCGGGGTGGTCGCCGGACAGGATCGGGTTGAGGAAGGTCCCGTCGCCCAGGTCCGCCATCCGCTGGTTTTCGATCCCGCGACGCCATTTCATGTTCGCCCATTCGCGGCCGAGCGGCGCGGCCTCTTCCAGCGTCTGTGCCAGAACGCTCCGGACCGGCAGGGCGGAGGCGGCGACACCGCCCAGAAGGCCGGTCAGTGCGGCGCGGCGGTCGATGAACCTCATGGGCGTTTCCCTCATCCCTGTTCTGCGGCCAGCTTGTCAGGTTTGTTACCGGTGTCAATTTGCGACCGGAGCCCGACACCCTGACACGATGCAGGAACCGGGCAGGCAGGGTTCGGTTACCTCCTGGTCCCCATTGGATGGAGGTTCGACATGAACAAGGAACAAGAGGCCGAGGCGGCCCTGCCGCCGGGCGTGGCGCGCGGGCGGTCGCTGAACACCCCGTCCGAGGCGCTGCAGGAACGGGCCGGCGGCGTCGGTCCGGGCGGCCAGATCGGCCCTGATCCCAATACGCTGGCGGTTCAGAAGACGCCGCACGACCAGCGCCCCGAAGGCGACCTGCCCCAGGGGCCGATCAGCGGCGATCCCAGCACGCCCGTCCCGACCACCGCCAAGGACGAGGCTGTAGATGATCTGAACGAGGGCTGAGCACGCCCGCCTAGATCGGCGGCTGGGTTCGCAGGAAGGCGGTGGCGCCGACGCCGAAGTAGAGCAGGCCGAAGATCAGGGCCAAGACGAGGAGCAGGATGGCGACGCCGCGCTTGCTCTTCAGGATCGGGGGTTTGGGGGCGCGTCTGGGCATGGGCTGAAAACCGCCTTCAGCGCCGTCCGTTCCGGCCTCAGCCCTCGATCTTCAGCCGTTTTCATACCCGCGCCACCAGGCGGCGAACTTCTCAAGCCCCTCTTTCAGAGGCACCTTTGGCCGATAGCCGATCAGGGCGTTCAGCTTGGAGACGTCCGCATAGGTGGCGGTGACGTCGCCTGGCTGCATGGGGCGCATGATCTTTTCGGCCTCGGCGCCGAGCGCCGCTTCGAGGGTGGAGATCATCTCCATCAGGCCGACCGGCTGGCTGTCGCCGATATTGTAGACCTCATGACCGCCCGGCGCGGGCGGATGATCCAAGACCCCGACGATCCCGTCCACGATGTCGTCGATATAGGTGAAGTCGCGCGCCATGCGCCCTTCGCCATAGACTTCGATCGGTTCGCCGCGCGCGATCTTCCGCGTGAAGCTGAAATAGGCCATGTCCGGCCGACCCCAGGGGCCATAGACGGTGAAGAAGCGCAGACCTGACTGGGGAAAGCCGTACAGTTTGGCGTAGCTCTGGCTCAGCAGTTCGCAGGATCGTTTGGTGGCGGCGTACAAGGAGACCGGCGTCACGGTCGGATCGTCCTCGCGAAAGCCCGAGCCTTCCAGCGGCCGATCGCCATAGACCGAGCTGGACGAGGCGTAGACCAGGTGCTGGACCTCGGCGTGACGGGCCGCCTCCAGGATCGACAGATGTCCCGCCAGATTCGACCGCTCATAGGCGAAGGGATTCTCCAGCGAATAACGAACCCCGGCCTGGGCGGCCAGATGGACGATCCGCTTGATCCCCTGATCCCGCACCAGGGCCAGCACCTGCTCATGTTCGGCGATGTCGGCCCGAACCAGGCGAAAGCCCTCGCGGGCCTGTAGCCGCGCCGCGCGGGCCTCTTTCAGCGCCGGGTCGTAATAGGTGTTGAAGTTGTCGATCCCCACCACCGTCTCGCCGCGCGCCAGCAATCGCTCGGCCGTATGCATGCCGATGAAGCCGGCGGCGCCGGTGACGAGGATCGGCCCTTCGCTCATCCGCGGCCGATCCCGGAGTATTTGAACCCACGCCGCGCCATGTCGTCGGGACGATAGATGTTTCTCAGATCAATCAGCACCGGCTGTTTCATCAGCAGCTTGATCCGGTCCAGATCCAGGGCGCGGAACGGGTCCCATTCCGTCACGATCACCACCGCGTCGGCGCCCTCGACCGCGTCATAGGCGTTGGCCTTCATCTTCACGTCCGGCAGCAGCTTGGCCGCCTCGGGCATGCCTTCGGGGTCGAAGGCCTGGACCTGGGCCCCGGCGGCGATCAGGGCCTGGGCGATGTCCAGGCTTGGGGCGTCGCGCATGTCGTCAGTGTTCGGCTTGAAGGTCAGACCCAGCAGGGCCACCGTCTTGCCAGCGACGGCGGCGCCGAGGGTGGTTTCAACCCGCCCGGCCATGGCCTTCTTGCGCGCGTCATTGACCTCGACCGTGGTCTCGATCAACCGCACCGGTGATTCATATTGCTGGGCCGTGCGGACCAGGGCCAGGGTGTCCTTGGGGAAGCAGGAGCCGCCATAGCCGGGGCCGGCGTGCAGGAATTTCGACCCGATGCGCTTGTCCAGGCCGATGCCGCGCGCGACCTGCTGCACGTCGGCGCCCACCGCCTCGCACAGGTCCGCCATCTCGTTGATGAAGGTGATCTTCATCGCCAGGAAGGCGTTGGCGGCGTATTTGATCAGTTCGGACGTGCGCCGGCCGACGAAGAGCAGCGGACTCTCGTTCAGGTTCAGCGGACGGTACAGTTCGCTCATCACCGCCTTGGCGCGGGCGCCGGCGTCGCCCTCGATGTCGTTGACGCCGATCACCACCCGGTCGGGGCGTTTGAAGTCGCCGATGGCGGCGCCCTCACGCAGGAACTCGGGATTGGAGACCACGACGAAGTCCGCGTTGGGATTGGCCTTGCGGATCACCGCCTCGACCTCGTCTCCGGTGCCGACCGGGACCGTGGACTTGGTGACGATCACGGTGAAGCCGTCGATCAGACCCGCGATTTCCTCAGCCGCCGCATAGACGTAGGACAGGTCCGCATGACCGTCGCCGCGGCGGGTCGGGGTGCCCACGGCGATAAAGACCGCATCGGCCCGGCGGATCGCCTCGGCCCCGTCCAGGGTGAAGAACAGCCGACCTTCCTTGACGTTGGCGGCCACCAGATCATCCAGCCCCGGCTCGAAGATCGGAATCTCGCCGCGTTCCAGACGCTCGATCTTGGAGGGATCCTTGTCGATACAGGTCACGACGTGGCCGAAATCGGCGAAACAGGCCCCAGACACCAGGCCCACATAGCCGGTGCCGATCATCGCGACGCGCATCCTAACATCCTCAAACGAACAGGAGAGACGGCCCTATATCATGTGATCCGGGCGCTGCTGGACTTATTAAGGCCTCTGCGAAAAGACTGTCGCCTAGAGCATGATCGTTTCAGGCGGAACCGCGAAGCGGTTCCTCCTCAACGGATCAGGCTCTAGCGTGAGCCGCCAGACCGGGGCGGGGCGGTCGAGCCGCGAGGCGCAAAGCCGAAGGCCACCCTGCTTTGGGACGGCAAGTCCGTTTCCCCCGCCTTGAACCGGATCAGCAGGTCGGCGGCGACCGCGCTCATCTCGGCGACGGGCTGGATCACCGCCGTCATGTCGGCGAACCGCGCCAGGGGCGTATTGTCGAAACTGACGACCGACAGGTCCGACGGCGTGGAAAGACCGCGCCGCTGGGCGGTGCGGATCGCCGCCAGGGCCATGCGGTCATTGCTGCAGACGACCGCCGTCGGCGGCGACGGCAGATCGAGCAGGGCGTCCACAGCTGCGACACCCGACTCATAGGAGAAGTCGCCGCGTCCGATCAGGGTCTCGTCCAGCCCATGGGGCGAAGCGCTCATCGCGGCGCGATAGCCGGACAGGCGGGCGTCGCTGACTGCGTATTGCGGGCTGCCGGTGACGAAGCCGACGCGCCTATGGCCGAGGGACAGAAGATGATCCGTCGCGTGGGCGGCGGCCTCGGCGTCGTCCATCGATACGGCGAACCCGTCGCCCTCGGCGATCGACGCGATCCGCGCAAAGGGCAGGCCCAACTGGCTGAGCAGGCCGGTGATGGCCGGGTTTTCGCTGTGCGGCGGGGTCAGGATGACGCCGTCGGGGTGAAGAGCGGCGAGGGCGGCGCGCACGGCGCGATCCACATGGTCGGAATGGGTGTCGACCAGTTCGAAGATCATCCGATAGCCGTGCGACTCGCACTTCAGCATGCCGCCCATCAGCATCTGGTCGACCCAGTCGGTGCCCTCGCCGGACTTCCAGCCCTCGATGGTCCGGTCTCGGTCGTTCAGCGCCATCAGCAGATAGGAGCGCGAGCCCCCCATGCGCCGCGCCGCCAGACTGGGTACATAGCCCAGCTTGGCCACGGCCGCCCGCACCCGCTCCTGCACCACGGGCCGCACGTTCGGTTCGTTGTTGATGACCCGCGACACCGTCTGCAGGGAAACGCCCGCCTCGGCGGCGACATGCTTGATGGTGACGGCGCGGCGCAAACTCTGGTTCCTTATCCCCGCCTCATACTGTCAGGCTCGGCGGCGACAAGGCAAGCGCGCCGGCATCAAGCGGGTACGGCGGCCGGGGCGACCGGCGCCAGGTCGACCGGCGGGGCGGGACAGTTGTCCTGCAGAAACTGCTGATGCGACGGCAGGTCCTTGACGAAGGCGTTCAGAATATCGGCGGCCCGGTCCATCTCGGCGGTCAGGCCGGTGAAGTCGATCCGGTCCACCAGCGGCGGATAGGAGCGGGGCGTCACCCCCATGCCGTCCATCACCGCGTACCAGCTGACATTGCGGAACAGGGGGTCCAGCGCCTCGACCAGGCTGCCGTTGGCGCGGAAGACGTCCAGCTTGTGCTGCAACCCCTCGGGCAGGACCATGTCCCGGCATTCCCGCCAGAAGGGCGTGTCGTCCCGCCGCGTCAGGGCATAGTGCAGGATGATGAAGTCGCGGATCTCCTCATAGTCCACGGTCATCCGCCGATTGTATTCGGCCGCCAGTTTCGGATCGCAGTCCAGATCCGGCATCAGCCGGAAGAAGAAGTCCATCCCGCGATAGATCAGATGGATGGCCGTCGATTCCAGCGGCTCGATGAAGCCGCTGGCCAGACCCAGGGACAGGACGTTCCTGTCCCAGATCTTCTCCCGCACCCCGGTCTTGAACGGCACCACCATCGGATTGACCACGGGCCGGCCCTCGACCTGGGCCAGCAGGCGCGCCGTCGCCTCGTCGTCCGACATGTAGCGGCTGCAGAAGACATGGCCGTTGCCGGTCCGGTGCTGCAGCGGGATGCGCCAGCGCCAGCCGCAGTCCTGGGCCTGGGCCAATGTATAGGGTTTGGGCGCCCCGACATTCTCGGTCTGGACCGCGATGGCCCGGTCGCACATCAGCCATTCGGACCAGTCTGTATAGCCGACGCCCAGGGTCTTGCCGATCAGCAGGGCGCGGAAGCCGGTGCAGTCGATGAAGAAGTCCGCCTCGACCGTCTGGCCCGATTTCAGTTTCACGCCGGTGACGAAGCCGTCGGGCCGCGTCATCACATCCTCGACGATGCCTTCGGTCCGCTTCACCCCCCGCGCTTCGGCGAAGTCGCGCAGATAGCGGGCCACCCGCTTCGCATCCACATGGACGGCGTAGGAGGCCCCGCCGATGGGGCTGCGCTGGGCCTTGAACGGCAGCATGAACCTTTCGTGGGCCGCCATCCGCGCCGCAGAGGCGAAGTCCATCAGCGGGCGCTGATAGCCGTTCATCCGCGCCTTCAGCCAGACCGGATAGAAGTCGCTGACGTCCACCGGCACGCCGATGGCGCCGAACGGGTGGAAATAGCTTTCGCCCTTCTCGGTCCAGTCGTCGAACTGGATGCCCAGTTTGAAGCTGGCCTGGGTCTGCTGGATGAAGTCCTGCTCGTTGATCCCCAGCCGCTTCAGCATTTCCAGGAAGGGGGGCACGGTGGATTCGCCGACCCCGATCGTGCCGATGTCGTCGGACTCGACCAGTTCGACCTGGGCCATCCGGCCCTTGAAATGCTCGGCCATCAGGGCGGCGGCGATCCAGCCGGCGGTCCCGCCGCCGACGATGCAGATCTTCTTCAGGGGGCGGCGGGGCTGGTCCATCTGGGGTCTCATGCGGCGGAGGCGGCGGGATCGAGTCCGGCCAGGAATTGGGCGTGATCGGGGGTCCGGGCGACGAAGTCGGCGATATTGGTCCGCATCTCGGACAGGCTGCGCGCCAGATAGGCGGGGTCCATGGCGTCGACGGCGGGGTCGTAATGGTCGGGATACAGGCCGAACCCGTCATAGATGGCCAGCCAGCTGGCCGGGTGGAACATCTCCCACCGATAGCGGACGAACTGACCCCGCGCGGTCCACAGGGCGAGCTTGCGCTCCAGGGTCTCCGGGACGGCCATCTCGCGGCAGTCGCGCCAGAAGTCAGTGTCGGTCCGCCGGTTCAGCTTGTAATGCAGGATGATGAAGTCCCGGACCCGCTCCATCTCCCGCGCGGTCTGATCATTGAATTCGTCCAGGATCGGCTGGGCGAAGCGACGGTCGGGGAACAGGGCCTTCAGCCGCTCGATGCCCGTCTCGATCAGGGCGATGCTGGTGCTTTCCAGCGGCTCCAGAAAGCCGGACGACAGGCCGATGGCGACGCAGTTCTTGGCCCAGGCCTGCGACCGCCGGCCGGGGCGGAAGGGAATGCGCCGCGGCTCGGTCAGCGCATCGCCCAGCAGATGGGGCATCAGCTCGGCCAGGGCCTGATCGTCGCTCAGATGGGCGCTGGAAAACACCAGGCCGTTGCCGGCCCTGTGGCGCAGCGGAATCCCCCATTGCCATCCGGCCGACCGGGCGGTGACGCAGGTGAAGGGGGCGGGGGCGTCGTCCGGCCGGTTCTGGCTCTGCACCGCATAGGCGGCGTCGCAAGGCAGCCAGCGGCTCCAGTCCTCGAACCCGACGCCCAAAGCCTCGCCGATCACCAGGCCCTTGAAACCCGAACAGTCGACGAACAGATCGCCCTCGACCTCGCGCCCGTCGTCCAGCGTCAGGGCGCGCACGAAACCGTCCTCGGGCCGCAGTTCGACCGAGCGGATGCGGGCGTCGATCCGGGCGCAGCCCCCGGCCTCGGCATAGGCGCGCAGATGTTGTGCGAACAGGCCGGCGTCCAGATGAAGCGCCCAGTCGAACACCGACAGCTGGGACGGCGGATTAGGCGAGGGCTGGATGAACTTGTTCCCGGCGGCCAGGGACGCGCCCAAGGAATAGGCCGCCAGCGGCGCGGGGTCGCCCGCGCGCTTCTGCTTCAGCCAGTAATGATGAAAACCGATCCCCTTCACGTCCTGCCCGTACAGGCCGAAGGGATGGATGAAGTCCGAGCCCGGCCCGGACCAGTCGATGAAACGAATACCCAGTTTGCAGGTCGCCTGGGTGGCGCGCATCACGTCCTCGTCGTGCAGACCCAGCTGGCCATAAAAGCGACGGATGGTGGGAATGGTCGCCTCGCCCACGCCGATCGTGCCGATGTCGGAGGACTCGACCACGGTGATCTTCAGCGGTGTGCTGCGGAAATGCTGGACCAGGGCCGCAGCCGTCATCCAGCCGGCGGTGCCGCCGCCGACGATGACGACGGAACGGATGCGAGGATCGTCGATCTCATCCATGGCCTGATCCCAATACGCGAAAAAAGAGGCCGGCGACACGAATGCCGCCGGCCAGTCTGCTCAGGAAGAGATCAGAAGCGAGCGCGCACGCCGATGGTGTAGCGCGGCTCGAACTCGTTGCGGCTCTGGAACTGTTCCGCACCCGGCTTGAACTCGAGGTAGTACTCCTCGATTTCGCCCAGGACGTTCGATCCGTTGGCGTAAACCGTGACCATGTCGTTGACGTCATAGGTCACGTTCACATCCACGTATTGCGACGTATCCTGATAGATCGGGATGCTGCCGAACGTGCTGTTGAGGCGCGGCGTGCGATAGTTCCAGGCGACCCGCGCCTGAAGCTTGTCGCCCTGGTACCAGACGGCGGCGTTCAGCGAGTGTTTCGAGTTGTCCTGGAACGGCAGTTCGTCCCCGTTCAGGGCCGTCGAGTTGGAGGAGCTGTCCGAGAAGGTGTAGCTGCCGTCGAAGCCGAAATCGGACCAGATGGGCGTGTCGATGAAATCCGACAGACCGATCTTGGCGCCTATTTCGATGCCTTGAAGCTGGCCGCCGTCGCCTTGTACCGGACGGTTGACGTCCACCAGCCTGCGGATGACGCCATCGCCGTCCGCATATGACCCGCTCTGGGGGACGGTGGCGCGGGTGACGAAGCTATCGATGTTCAGGCGGAAGGCCGCGATGTTGAACATCGTCGCCGGGCCGTAATAGTACTCCAGCGCCAGATCGAAGTTATCCGAACGCCAAGGGTCAAGGTCCGGGCTTCCGGACAGGGTGGCCCCGGTCACCCGACGAACGCCGACGGGCGGAGCGGTCGGATCGGCGGGCGTCGGACCTTGGGAGTCCGCCGTCGATATGGTGACGCCGCCGCCGTAGTTGCCCAGATCCAGCGGGATCATGGTTTTGGCGTAGGCGGCCCGCAGACGCAGCTTGTCGCTGAAGTCGTAGGCCAGGTTCACCGACGGCAGCCAGTCCGTGTAGCTGCGGCTCGAAATCGTGTCGCCGACATCGTTGTTCGTGTCGCCATAGGCGCGCACGTCGCCGGTCTGATTTTGACGGACCCGAAGCTCGGTCCGGACCATCCGCACGCCCACGTCGCCGTGCAGGGCGCCGAACTCGACGGCGCCGTTCAGATAGGCGCTGTCCTCATACAGATCGACGTCATAGGAGTTGCCGGGAATGATGACGTCATAGGCGTTGCCGAAGACCCGTTGCTGGAAGGCGCGGGGGTCGTCGAAATCGCGCGGATCAGCCACCCACACCCCCGGAATGCCCGAGGCGACCGAGCCGAAGTCGGTCAGGAAGTAGGTATTGTTGTTTTCGCGCAGCAGCGTGGGGCGGTTGACGGTATAGCCCTGGAAGCAGGTGGGGGCGTTGGCCACCGTGCCGGCCGTACAGCTGCTGGGCGTGGTCGCAACCGCCAAGGCCGGATTGAACCCGGGGTTAGTCACGAACTCGCCAGACTGGCACTGCGGATTGTCCATCACGACGTCGATGGCCTTCCACTGGGCCGAGCAGCCCGCTTGGTTGCCGGCGCCGGCATTGGCGTAGAAGTCCGAGAACAGATGGAAGTTGGTGATCTCCACCTCGCGACCGCTGTGGCGAACCCCGGCGTCGACGCGGGTTAGGAAGCCGAAAGCAGGGCGCTCTTGGAACTCATACGAGCCGTCGAAACGGACAACGGTCAGATCCGAGTTGTTGCGCTGGTTGCCTTCGGATGAATAGGCCCCGACCGTATAGGAATCGAGGTTCGACATATATTGGCTCAGCGGCACATTGCCCAAGCCGCCGACGATGTTGTTTTCGAACCCGCTCCAGGCCAGTTTCGAACCGCCGGTATCGATATGCAGTTGCGGGTCCGCCCCATAACCGAAGGGGTTGGGCGTGATGTAGCGACCGCCTTGGCTGCCGACGACGTTGTTGGAATAGCGTGAGGCCGGATACAGGGCGGCGATCGAGGCGGGGTAGAAGGTGCCGCGGGTGCGGTCCGCCGCTTGGCGGAACAGGGTGAAGGCGCGGTCCGATCCGTACTCCCAGTTGGACAGGTCGCCCTGGACCTGACCGTTCATGCTCAGCAGCGAGGCCTCGGCCTTGATCGCCCGCGCATTGAAGGTGAAGGGACCGCCCTTGTCGTAGTCCAGCTCCAGGTTGAAGTTCTTGGACTCATTGTTGGTGACGCGGTTGACGGTGAAGGAGTTCACCCACCAGGCGTCCAGATCATATTCCTCGACGTCGAGCCAACCCAGGCCCGTGTCGGTCGACTCGGTCGGGGTGGTCCACCCCAGCCCGCTCCAGCGGTTGGAGACGTTCAGGCCGGCGGCGCGATTGTACTCGTCCTGTTTGGTGTAGAAGGCCTCGGCCGTCAGACGAATGCCGTCTTCGATGTCGAACTGGAAGGCGGCGTTCAGACCGACCCGTTCGCGCTCGACCACGCGGTTGAACATTTCGTAGCCGTGGGGCGCCAGCCAAGCGTTGCCCGAACCGCCCCAGTCGTTGCTGCCGAACAGGCTGCCGGCGGTGCCCGCGTAGTTATTGCCCAGGTTCGAATTGCTGAGCACGCCCGAGACCATGACGCCCATGCGGTCGCCGCGCCAGTTCAGCAGGCCGTTGATCAGGTAGTCGTCCTGACGAGTGCGTTCGCCCGTCTGGTATTCGGCGGCGCCGGTGACGGTCGTTCCGTAGCTGAAGTCCATCGGACGACGGGTGCGCAGATCGATGGTGCCGGAGATGCCGGACAGGGCGTTCGTCACGTCCTGCGACTTGAATACGACGATCGAGCTCATCAGCTGCGACGGCACGTCGTTCAGGTTCGGCTGGGCGCTGCCCAGGTTGCCGGGGCTCAGATATTGTTCGCCGTTCAGCAGGGTCACAACCTGCGGCAGGCCGCGGATGTTGACGGTGGAGCCCTCACCTGCGGTGCGGCGGATCTGGATGCCGGCGATGCGTTGCAGGGCATCGGCCACGGTGACGTCAGGCAGTTTGCCGATGTCTTCCGCCGAAATCGCATCGACCAAAGCGGTCTCATTGCGCTTGACGTTGATCGACTGGGTCTGCGACGCGCGGATGCCGGTCACGACGATTTCGCCGACCTCGGTCGGCTCCTGCGTCGCCGCCGGTTCAGCGGTCTGGGCCCCCGTCTGGGCGTAGGCCGGCGCGACCAGCGCCGAACTCGCCAGCAAGGCCGCAACCATGGGCCTCTTGTGGATTCTCATCTCTTTCTCCCTCCTCGGTGGCGCCGCGTTTTGTTGTGCGGCATTGGTTCAAGGTTTGATGGTCGACCCTGAAAGCGTGGTCGTCGCGCTCAACCCCGGCTCGGCGGCGTCGCGGGCGACGGTGATGCGGTAATCGCCCGGCGTGATGCGCCAGCCGGGCAGGGCGGTGTCGTATTCGGCCAGGATGCGGGGCTCGGCCGTCAGGGTGACGCGGCGCGTCTCGCCCGGCGCCAGGTTCACCCGCGCAAAGGCGGCCAGACGGCGGGGCCGATCGCCCGAAGCGACATAGAGTTGCGCAACCTCGGCGCCGGCCCGCGCGCCGGTATTGGTCACATCGACGCTGACGCTGAGCTGGTCTGCGCTGGACGCCGCCAGGTTGGAATAGGCGAAGCTTGTGTAGCTGAGGCCGTATCCGAACGGGAACAGGGGCGTCTTGCCTTCGCGTTCGTACCAGCGGTAACCGACGTCCGAGCCTTCGGCATAGTCCACCGCGAAACCCTGGATTTCGCCGGCCTGGGGTGCGCCGGGATTGGCGGCGGCTGCGGCCTCGGCGCTCTTCAGCGCCTCGAGGCCCGGCGGCGTCGGGCGCGGCGCCTGATCCGCCGAGGCGGGGAAGGTGATCGGCAGACGGCCCGACGGATTGACCTCGCCGAACAGGATGCGGGCGACGGCCTCGCCGCCGCGCTGGCCGGGATACCAGGCCTGGATCACCGCCGGGGTCTTCTCCAGCCAGGGCATCAGCACCGGCCCGCCGGTCTCCAGCACCACTACGGTCTTGTCGTTGGCGGCGGCGACCGCCTCGATCAGGGCGTCCTGTCCGTCGGGCAGGGACAGGGTCTCGACGTCCTGGGCCTCGGTGGTCCACTGGGTCGCAAAGACGACGGCGACGTCCGCCGCTCGCGCCGCAGCAGCCGCAGCCGCCGGATCCTTGCCGTCGACATAGGTCACGGTCGCCTCCGGCGCGATCGCCCGAATGGCGTTCAGCGGTGAGGACGCATGCCAAGTGATCCGCGCGAACGAGGCTGCGGCCCCCGAGGTCAGGGGAATCTCGACCGGCGCCCCGCCGACCGACCGCACCTGGGACGATCCGCCGCCCGACAGGACGCCGACGTCGGCATGGCCGCCGATCAGCACGATCCGCTTCGCCGTCCTGGCCAGGGGCAGGACCCCGCCGTCGTTCTTCAGCAGCACGATTCCGGCCTCGGCCGCGCGCTGGGCGACCTCGGCGTTGCGGGCGTAGTCGATCGGCTGTTCGGTCGTCACCACGGGCGCGTCCAGCACCCCGGTCCGGATCAGGCCGACCAGCAGGCGGCGCACCATGTCGTCCAGCCGCGCCTGTGGGATCCGTCCGGCTTCCAGAGCCTCCCGGAAGGGCGCGTCGAAATAAAGCGCCCGGTCCAGCTCCTGACCCGAGGCTTGGTCCAGCCCCGCCAGGGCCGCCTTCTCGGTCGAATGGACCGCGCCCCAGTCCGACATGACCCAGCCGTCATAGGCCCAGTCGCGCTTCAGCACCTGGTTCAGCAGGACGTCGTTCTCGCAGGCCCAGTCGCCGTTGACCTTGTTGTAGGCGCACATGACCGAGCCGGGGTTCCCCCGCTCTATGGCGATCTGGAAGGCCAAGAGGTCGCTTTCGCGCAGGGACGCCTCGTCCAGCCGCGCATCCATGATCATCCGCCCCGTCTCTTGCGCGTTGAAGGCGAAATGTTTGATGGTCGAAACGATCCTGTTCGACTGGACGCCGCGGATATGCTCCCCGGCCATGACCCCGGCCAGCAGAGGATCCTCGCCCAGATATTCGAAATTCCGTCCGGCCCACGGATCGCGCGTCAGGTTCACCCCGCCGGCCAGCAGGATGTTGAACCGCTTGGCCCGCGCCTCCGAGCCGATCATGGCCCCGCCGGCGTAGGCGATCTCGGGATCGAAGGTGGCGGCGGTCGCCAGGCTGGAGGGCAGGGCGGTGGCGACGTCGCCCTTGCGCTGCTCGACCTGGTTGGCGACGCCCAGGCTGGCGTCGCTTTCGCGCAGATTGGGTATGCCCAGGCGGGGAATTCCCGGGATGTGGCCGGCCGAGGGAATCATGTCGGCGACTGGGGCGCCCGGCGTCCGCGCCGCCATGGGCGGGAAATAGCCGTGGATCAGCTGAAGCTTTTCGTCCTGCGTCATTCGCGCCAGCAGGGCGTCGGCGCGCGATTGGGCGGCGGCCGTCTCCGTCTGGGGCGCAGACTGCGCCGGCTGCGCGAGTGCGCCGGCGGGCGTCACGCCCACGGCGAAGGCCAGGGCGAGACGGCTGATCATCAAGGACTTGGAAAACTTCAAGAGACGCCCCGAACCGATTGCGCGACGGCGACCGCCGTCAGGACAAGAGTTGGGATGCGCCGCACAGGATCGATGATGGCGGCGGGCAGCCGACAGCATCGCCTGCTGTCGCAGGCTTTTCGATCCTGTTTGCGGATAGCGTCTTCGACGCCGAGGTTCGACGACCTGGAGAGGCCGTCAACTTTCCGCTCCCTGTGCGGAGACTCTTCGGCCCCTCGCATGAACAGGTAAGCATGGATTGAGAGCGTTCACAACACGAAACGGCCATGATCGAACGTGGTTATGACACCCCCAGTTCACATGTCGTTTCAGGGCCCTTCTGCGGATGGGGCGACGGGCGCGCAAAAAGAGAGGGCCGGCGCGCTGGGACGCCGGCCCTCCCTCTACTCAGACCCGCAGGGCGTTCAGAGCACCCCGATCATCGAGGCCACCAGCGGGTGGCGGACGATGTCGCGTTCGGCCAGACGCACCACGGCGATGTTGTCGACCGCCTCCAGCCGGGCGGAAATATCCGCCAGGCCGGACACGCCGGGCAGCAGGTCCGACTGGTGGGGGTCGCCCGTGACCACCATGGTCGAATGCCAGCCGAGGCGCGTCAGCAGCATCTTCAGCTGCACATAGGTGCAGTTCTGGGCCTCATCGACGACGATGAAGGCGTTGTTCAGGGTGCGGCCGCGCATGTAGCCGATGGGGGCGATTTCGATCAGGCCCTCGGCCATCAGGGCCTTGACCCGTTTCATCGACAGCCGGTCCGACAGGGCGTCGTAGAGCGGGCGCAGATAGGGGGCCAGCTTGTCCTCCATGTCGCCCGGCAGGAAGCCGATCGATTCGCCGGCCTCGACGGCGGGGCGGCTCAGGACGATGCGGCCGACCTTGCCGGCCTCAAGCGCCTCGACCGCCTTGGCGACGGCGAGATAGGTCTTGCCGGTCCCTGCCGGTCCCAGGGCCATGACCAGATTGTGCGCGTCGATGGCCGCCATCAGTTCGTGCTGACCGTCCGACTTGGGCTTCAGCGTCTTCAGATAGCCCTGGTCCCGGTCGTCATTGTTGGGATAGGGCGACCAGCCTGACCGTTCGTTGTGGGGGGCGTGCAGGCGCCGCACCTTTGATTCCTCCATGAACTCTCGCGAATCCAGGAGTCCGTTTTCACGGGACTGACGCTTCATTGCCGCACGCTTGGTCATGGACGCCTCCAGGGCATGAAAAAAGGCGGACCCACACGGGTTCCGCCTTGGCTGGTCTTGGGGAGGAAGGGGTCACGGCCTGCGCCGCGGCGACCACCGGGATCAACGGCCGGGCCGTCCGAAACGGGATGGGCCCGTTCCCGAACAACCGAACCAGGATCCCAACGCGCCAAGCGAAAGCCCCGACAATTGACCGGATCGGGCTTGATCCGGCTTCGGATCCGGGGCCGAAATGGCGACCCTCGAATCGCATCAACAGTTAGATGCTATCGTGGTTAGAAATCTGTTAAAGCCCTCAATTTTCGAAGATTAGGCGGCATTCTGATGACCATTTACGCATTAGGCGACAGCAAACCTCAGTTTCCGCCGCAGGGCGAATACTGGGTGGCGCCGAACGCATCCGTAATTGGAAACGTGATTCTGCACGTCAACGCCAGCGTCTGGTTCGGGGCGGTGCTGCGCGGCGACAATGAGCCGATCACCGTGGGCCCCGACACCAATATTCAGGACGGCAGCGTCCTGCACACCGACATGGGCTCGCCCCTGACCCTGGGGCGGGGCGTCACCGTCGGGCATAAGGCCATGCTGCACGGCTGCGAAGTCGGGGACTACAGTCTGATCGGGATTGGGGCGGTGGTGCTGAACGGGGTGAAGATCGGCCGCAACTGCATCATCGGCGCCAACGCCCTGCTGACCGAGGGCAAGGTAATCCCCGACAACAGTCTGGTGGTGGGCCAGCCGGGCAAGGTGGTGCGCGACCGCGATCCCGCCCAGATCGCCGTGCTTCAGATGTCGGCGGAGCACTATGTGCAGAACTGGAAGCGGTTTGCGGCGGAGTTGCGCCCGCTCTAATCTCGCTCATCCCGGCTTTCGCCGTGATGAGTGGACATCAGGAAGCCAGAACCGCCCGCGCCGCCGCCGCATCGGCGTCGATCTGAGCCTTCAATGCTTCCAACCCCTCGAAGCTTTCTTCGCCGCGCAGCCAGGCGATCAGGTCGGTCTCGAGGGTCTGGCCGTAAAGGTCGCCGTCGAAGTCGAACAGCCAGACCTCCAAGAGCGGGGTCTCCAGCGCATACATGGGCCGCACGCCCAGGCTGGCGACGCCGTCAACCAGCCGGCCGTCAGGCAGGCGGCTGCGGGTCGCATAGACGCCGTAGGCCGGACGCATGTAGTCGCCCAAGGCGATATTGGCGGTCGGCACGCCGATGGTGCGCCCGCGCTTGTCGCCGTGGATCACCTCGCCCTGGATGGCGAAGGGGCGGCCCAGTATGGCGGCGGCCCGGTCCATGTCTCCGGCCTTAAGGGCCTCGCGCACGGCGCTGGACGACAGTTTCAGCCCGTCGGCGTCGTCCAGGCGTTCGGCCACCGAGACCGTGAAGCCCAGCCGCTCGCCATAGGCCCGCAGCGCCTCGGGCGAGCCGGACCGCCCCTTGCCGAAGGTGAAGTCGAAGCCGACGGCGGCGTGTCGCACGCCCAGACCCTGGGCCAGCACCTGTTCGGCGAAGTCGGCGTCGCTCATGCCCGCCATCTCGCCGTCGAACGGCAGCAGATAAAGGATGTCGACTCCCAGGGGCGCCAGAGCCCGCGCCATCTGGTCGGCGGTCATCAGGCGAAAGGGCGCGGCCTCGGGCTGGAACCAGCGGCGCGGATGGGGATCGAAACTGACCACGCCCAGCGGGGCGCCCAGCCGTTCGGCGGCGGCCTTGGCCCCTGCAATGACCGCCTGGTGCCCGCGATGCACGCCGTCGAAGGCGCCGACCGCAACCGCCGCACCCTTCAGGGCGCCGGGCAGGTCGCGCCATTCGCGCCAAATACGCGCAATCTGCATCAGCGCTGGGACGGTTTGCGCCGGCGCGGAACGCGAACCACGGCGATCCCGTCCATGATCATCGTCTCGCCGACGAAGCCTTCGCAGCTCAGCTTGACCCGCGCGCTCTCGGCCTCGACCTCGATCACGGTGATCCGGATACGGACCACATCGTCGATCCGCACCGGCTGATGGAAGGCCAGGGTCTGGGAGATGTAGATCGACCCCGCCCCCGGCAGGATGGTGCCGACCACGGCCGAGCCGAAGGAGGCGCTGAGCAGGCCGTGGGCGATGCGACCGCGGTAGGCGGTCTTGGAGGCGAAGGCCTCGTCCAGATGCACCGGGTTGAAATCGTCGGACGCCTCGGCGAACAGCCGAATCCGGTCCTCCGTCGCCACGACGATTTTTTCGGCCGCCATGCCGATGTGAAGCTCGTCCAGGATGTAGCCGCCGGACGGATGTTGCTGAACCAATTCGACCATGGATCAGGCTTTAGCGGCGGTGCGACAAAATGGCGAGCCTTACCAGGCCAGTTCGAGCGCGGCGTAGCGCGCATATGTTGTTTCAGCCTTCAGAAGTTCGCCGGCGCGGGCGGAATCGAGGCTTCCGTTCTCGCCCCTGGCCTGGTCGCCGTGGATCCCTTGCGCGATGAACAGGCAGTCCAGGCCTTGCGCATTGGCCCCCATGACGTCGGTCACGACCCCGTCGCCGATGCACAGGACGCGCGACCGGTCCACGGGCCGTCCCAGCAGACGTTCCGCCTCTCTCAAGGCCAGGTCGTAGATGGGGCCGAAAGGCTTTCCGGCCATGACGACCCGGCCGCCCAAAGCCTCATAGAGGTCGGCCAAGGCCCCGCCGCAATAGATCAGCTGATCGCCGCGCTGGACCACCCGATCCGGATTGGCGCAGATCAGCTCCAGATCCCGCGCCGCGCCGACAGCCAGTCGTTCACGATAGTCCTCCGGCGTCTCGACCGTGTCATCGACCGGCCCGGTGACGGAGATGAAGGCGGCGTACTCGGCGCTGTCGGTCCGAGCCAGGTTCAGACCGGCGTACAGGGGAGCGTCGCGTTCGGGCCCGACGATCCACGCCGGGCCGGGGGCGCGCTTGGCCAGTTCGGCGCGGGTCGCGTCGCCCGAGGTGACGAAGGCCTTCCACGCCTCACGCGGCACGCCCAGCCCGTCCAACTGGGCGACGACATCCGAGGCCGGGCGCGGCGAGTTGGAGATCAGCACCACATGGCCGCCCTGGGCGTTGAACCGGGTGAGGGCCTCGCACGGACCCGCCCAGCTCTCTCGTCCATTGTGGATCACCCCCCAGACGTCGCACAGCAGGATGTCGTAGTCGCCGGCGACGGCTTCGAGATGGGGCAGGGCGTGGGGGAGGGTCATGGGCGCTGAGTAGCTGCTCCGACGGGCTGACGAAAGTCTCCTCCCCATGAAATGGGGAGGGGGACCGCAAAGCGGTGGAGCGGCTCTTGACGCCGCTTAAGCGCCTGGGCTGCGAAAAGCACCCCTCCGTCACGGCGCGGAAGGCGCGCCGCGCCACCTCCCCATGTCATGGGGAGGAGACAGATATGGAGCGATCAGCTGAACCGACGCCGCTGCTCAGCGCTGCGCAGGGTGGAGCGCAGGAATTCGGCCGGAGGGTCGGTTTCGGCCAGCACCTGTTCCTTGATGGCGCGGGGCTCGCCGAACAGATGGCCCTGGCCCATGGCAACGTCCAGTTCGAGGATGTCGACGACCTGACGTTCCGCCTCGACCTTTTCAGCGATCACCTCGACGCCGTAGCGGCGGGTCAAGGCGGCGAAATCCGCCGCCTGAATGTCGGGCATGGAGCGCAAGGGCGCGCCGCCGTCCAGGTCCAGCAGCTGCTCGATCAGCAGATCGGCCGCCACCTTGATGAACTTCACGTCCGAACGCTGCAGATCGGCGAAGTCCAGGTCCAGGGTCTGGACCTTGTCCAGCGAAAAGCGGAAGCCCAGGTCCGCCAGCTTGGCCATGTTGCGAGCCTCGACCGCGCCGCGCGCGTCGAAGGTCGCCTGGCCCAGTTCGAAGATCAGGGCCTGGTTCAGGTCGCGGTTCTCGTTCAGGAAGTCCAGGAAGCGCGGGAAGAAGGTCTCATCGCCCAAGGAGGTCAGGGCGACGTTGCAGAAGACCCCAACCTTACGGTCCTGGCGCGACAGCCGGCGCACGATCTGGGCGCAGCGGAACAGCAGCAGATTGTCGATCGCCGGCACCAGGCCTTCGCCCTCCGCCAGGGACAGATACTCCGCCGGCATCATCACCCGGTCGCTGGCGTCGCGCAGGCGGGTGAAGCTCTCATAGAAGAGGGTGCGGCGTTGCGGCAGGGAGACGACGGGCTGAAGATACAGATCGACCCGCCCCTGGCTCAGCGCCTCGTGGATGGTCCGCAGCAGAACGTTGGACTGGGCCTGGCGGCGGCCTTCGAAGGTCTCGACGCCCAGACTGGGCGCGCTGGCCAGACGCTGGTCGATGCTGTCGCTCATCTGCTGGACCAGGGTCTCCAGCATCCGAACCTCGCCGGTCAGGGCGTCGGTGTCCGACAGGGCGCCGCTTTCAATGGCCTGGGCCAGTTCGGTCAGGGCGCCCTGCGTCGATTCCATCGCATCGGCCAGCAGCCGATGCGCCTCGCGCACCTGGTCGATTTCCTTCTTCAGAGCGCGGCGCGCCGCCATGCCGGTGACGATGCCGTGGAAGGCGCCCAACAGGCCCAGCGCCCCGATCGCCCCCGCCACGCCTGCGCCGGCGCCCAAACCCGCACGCCACAGGAAGGCCCCCACGGTCATGCCGAGGAACAGATAGGCGAAGTAGAGAAAGCCCGTGGTCAGGTTGCGCATCGGCTGGCGGTGGCCACTCCCGGATGGAATCGCCTGAGTATCAGGCTATCAATGGCGTTCGGCTAGAGCCGGGGTGCAAATAACCCGGCGAAACTCAAGGGAAACGCAATGGAACTGTTCGATCTCACCGGCAAGGTCGCCATCATCACCGGCTCATCGCGCGGCATCGGCAAGGCCATAGCCGAGCGTCTGGCCGAACACGGCGCCCGGGTCGTCATATCCTCGCGCAAGGCCGGGCCCTGCGATGAGGTCGCCGCCGAGATCAACGCAAAGTACGGAGACGGCCGCGCCATCGCGGTTCCGGCCAACATCGCCTCCAAGGAAGACCTGCAACGGCTGGTCGATGAAACCAACGCCGCCTTCGGCCGAATCGACATCCTGGTCTGCAACGCCGCGACCAACCCCTACGCCGGGCCGATGGCCGGGATCGCCGACGAGCAGTTCGAAAAGATCCTTCAGAACAACGTCATCTCCAACCATTGGCTGATCCAGATGGTCGCCCCACAGATGGTGGAGCGCGAGGACGGCGCCATCCTGGTGATCTCCTCGATCGGGGGCTTGCGCGGCAACGCCCTGATCGGCGCCTACAACATCTCCAAGGCGGCCGACATGCAGCTGGTGCGCAATCTCGCCGTGGAGTGGGGGCCGTCCAATGTGCGCGTCAACTGCATCGCGCCGGGCCTGGTCCAGACCGACTTCGCCAAATATCTGTGGGAGAATCCGGAGCTGCTGAAAACCGTCACCGAACCGGCGCCGCTGAAAAGGATCGGCCAGCCCGATGAAATCGCGGGCACAGCGGTCTATCTGTGCAGCCCTGCTTCGGCCTATGTGACCGGACAGACCCTGGTGGTGGACGGCGGATTGACGATTGCCTGGTGAAGACACGCGCGCAGACGGCCCAAGGGGCGGTCGCGCCACAGATTGGAAGCAGGACGTCATCTGGCGCCTGGAGGCCGTCGGCTTTCAGGCCCTGTTCGCTTTCCTGCGCCTTTTGGGGGTCGAGCGGGCCTCGGCCCTGGGGGGCTGGTTGCTGAGGACCCTGGGGCCGCTGACCGGTACGCAGAAGACGGTGATGCGAAATCTGCGCATCGCCTTTCCCGAGATGCCGCCGGATCGTCGCGAGGCCCTGGCGCGCGAACAGTGGGACCGCACGGGCCGCACCTTCGCCGAACTGGCGGTGATGGATCAGCTGACCCCGGCCGGAGGGCGGGTCGAGGTGGTGGGGATGGAGCGGCTGCACGCCCTGCGCGACAGCGGGCGCCCCGCAGTGCTGATCTCGGGCCATCTGGCCAATTTCGAAGTCATGGCGGCGGTCATCATGGCCTCGGGCGTGCCGTGCCAAGTCACCTATCGCGCCGCCAACAATCCCTATGTCGACGCCCAGATCCGCAAGAGCCGAGAGCGTTACGGCATCCGGCTGTTCGCGCCCAAGGGGGACGGGACGCGCGATCTGATGGCCGGGATGAAGCGGGGCGATTCCATCGCCCTGCTGGTCGACCAGAAATACAATCAGGGGCCGGAGGTCGAGTTTTTCGGTCAGCCCGTCAACGCCTCGCCGGGCGCGGCGCGGCTGGCCCTGAAGTTCGGAACCGTGATGCAGCCGCTGTCGGTGGTGCGGCTGCCTGGGGCGCGCTTTCGCGTGACCGCCCATGAGCCGATCACAGTGCGTGAAACCGAAAACAAGGCCGCCGACGTCCTGGCCGGAATCCAGGCCGCCAACCGCTTCGTCGAAGAGCGGGTGCGCGAAGTTCCCGAAGACTGGTTCTGGGTCCACAAACGGTGGCCCGACCGGGTTTACGCCGCGTTGGAAGCGGCCGCCCCGTCGGCGGAGCGGCGGAACGGGCCGCAGTAGTCGTCGGCCTCGCGGCGACGGCGGCAGGGTCCGAAATAGGTGGCGGTCTTCACGAACGGACGGGGTCGGAAGATGACGGCGTTGATCCGGTCCAGAATGGCCTTGGCCGTGATCGGCTTGACCAGAAACTCGGTGACCCCGGCGTCGCGGGCGGCGTAGACGCGGTGCTTCTCGGCATGGCCGCTCATCATGATGATGGGCAGATAGATGTTGGCGCTGTCGGGGCGGTTCCGGACCCGCCGGGTGAACTCGACCCCGTCCATCGGGAACATGTTGTAATCGACCAGAGCCAGGTCGATGGGCTGACGGCGCAAAACCTCGAAGGCTTCCGCCCCGTCGCCGGCCTCATACACCCGGTGGATGTCGGCGGAATGCAGGACGGCCGCTGCGATGGTGCGCATGTGCTGATTGTCATCGACCAGCAGCACATTCAGCGATTGAAGATGCGGCATTCGGCCCCCCGCCTAGCACGAAGGCGCAATATAAGGGATTTCCCTTAGGCAGGCAAGCGGCCGCGAATCAGGCCAGGCGCTCGGGCGGCCGGGCGCCGATCAGAAGCGAGGGGTCCAGGTTGCGGTCGCGCCATTTCAAGCGCCAGCACAGGTGCGGGCCGGTCGCGCGGCCGCTCATGCCGACCCGCCCCATCGGATCGCCGCGACGAACGGTCTGACCGGCCGCGACGTCGATCTGCGACTGGTGAAGATAGGCGCTGATCAGCCCCTGACCATGATCGATCAGGGTCAGACCGCCCTCGAAATGCATGTCGGGCCGGGTGAAGATGACGCGGCCGTCGGCCGGCGCCCGGATGACGGTTCCGATCGGCGCGGCCAGATCGACGCCGTAATGGGGCCGCGCGGGCGTGCCGTTCAAAACGCGCTGGGCGCCCCAGGCGCTGGAGACGCGATAGGTCTCCAGCGGCCAGACGAAGCCGTCGCGGAAGTCGTCCGTATCAGCCCGGCTGGCGAAGGCCTCGGTCTTGACCAGGACCTCCTGGCGAATGCGCTCCAGCAGGGCCGGATCGCTGGGCTCGACCGTGGCCGGCGGCAGGCCGTCGATCCGTGTCGAGGGGAAGTCATAGGGGGCCACGGCGATGCGGCGTCGGGTGGATTGCGCGCCGTCGCGGGCTTCGATGTCCACCTCTGCGGCGGCGTCTCGGTCAAAGCCCACGATGAACAGGCCGTCGGCGGAGGCGGTGCTCAAGGCATCTCCGTCCACGAAGATCAGGGCGCGCGGCGCCGTGCGACCCAGGGCGTAGCCGCCTTGTCGCCAGGCGCCGTTCATCGCCAGGGGCAGGGCGGACGGCGTCTCGCCGCGCGCGGCGGCGCCCAGGCCGCGGGGCGTCGCAACCGCAGCGGCCAGGCCCAGCAGCAGCGGCCGGCGGCCGATCATTCAGGCTGCATCCGGGCGATGAACTCGGCTGGGCCGAAATAGGCTTCCTGCCGGCTGGGGCTCCAGTACCGCAGCACCTCCAGGGGAATGGGCTTCTCCGTCACGGCGCAGCGCACGAAACGGCCGGGCTTCAGCACCGCGAACTCCCCGTCGCCGTAGTGAAGCACCGCCTGGGCTGAAAGGGGCTCGTCCATGGCCGCAGTTAACGACGATCCCGAGCGCCCGCCAAGAGGCGTCGGCTCAGGCGGTGGCCGGATTCGATGCGGCCTTTTCCGCCGCGTGGTCTATCGCCGCCTGTTTGGCCTCGGGCGAGCCGGCGACGGGCGGGCGGGGCCGCCCTCCCATCCGATCCGTCAGCAGGAAGACGAAGGGGTTCAGCGAGATCGACAGCAGGGCCGCCGCCAGGATCAGATCGTGGGTCTCTCGGCTCATGGCCCCCAGATAGACGCCCAGGGCCGCCAGGATGAAGGAGAATTCGCCGATCTGGGCCAGGGAGGCCGCGACGGTCAGGCCGGTCGAGCGATCCAGCTTGAAGCCGTGGGTGATGACCAGGGCCGCCAGCGACTTGCCGACGATGACGATGGCCAGGACGCCCAGAACCGCCAGCGGATCGCGCACCAGGATCATCGGGTCAAACAGCATGCCCACCGAGACGAAGAACAGGACGGCGAAGGCGTCCCGCAGGGGCAGGGACCGTTCGGCCGCATTATGCCCAAGGGGAGAGGCGTTCATGACCAGCCCGGCGAGGAAGGCGCCGAGGGCGAACGAATGGAACAGATAATAGGCCAGCCAGGCGATGCCCAGAGCGATCGCCAGGACGCCCAGGGTGAAGAGTTCGCGCGACCGGGTATGGGCGATCCGCACCAGGAGCCAGGGGATCAGACGCCCGCCGACCACCAGCATGCCGGCGACGAACAGGCCTACCTTCAACAGGGTCCAGCCGATGTTCATGCCCAGGGCGCCCAGGTCGGCCTGGGTTCCGGCCGGGACGAGGATCATCGGCAGCATGACCAGGGCGATGACGATCACCATGTCCTCGACGATCAGCCAGCCGACGGCGATCCGCCCGATTTCGCCCTTGACCTGTTTGCGCTCTTCCAGCGCCCGCAGCAGAACGACGGTGGAGGCGACCGAAAGGGAGAAGCCCATCAGCAGGGCCTCGACGTCGCCGAGGCCCAATAAGGTCCGGCCCAGGGCCCAGCCCAGGGCGGTGGCGGCGGCGATCTGGACCAGGGCGCCGGGCACGGCGACCTTGCGCACCTGCATCAAATCCTTGGGCGAAAAATGCAGACCGACGCCGAACATCAGCAGGATCACGCCGATCTCGGCCAACTGGGGCGCCAGTTCCAGATCGGCGACGAACCCCGCCGTATAGGGACCGACGACGATCCCCGCGACCAGATAGCCGACCAGAGGCGACAGTTTCAGACGATTGGCCAACATGCCGAACACGAAGGCGAGGACGAAGCCTCCGACCAGGGTGAGAATCAGGCTGTCGGCATGCGTCATCGGGGCTCCTGCGAAGGGGAAGGGCGCGCTGTTCGGAGACGTCGCAGTTGGTGGCCGCAGGCCGCTTTTTCAAGATGACGCAGTGTCGCGTTCAGACCTTCCCCCGCTTGCGGGGAAAGCAGCAGGTCGTGGCGCGCAGCAATACGCTCGACGACGGGGGAGGTCTTCCTTCAGGCGACACCTCCCCCTCCGAGCCTGGTCCGCTGCGCGGACGCCGGCCCACCTCCCCCGCAGGCGGGGGAGGGTCTTGAAGTCAGCGTCGCGTCTGGTCCCAGTACCGGACCGCATCGGCGTCGCGCGCCGACAGGTCGGGGTAGTCGGGGTCGGAGCCGACGTCGGGGACGCGCCGCCAGGAGCGGGCGCATTTGGGATAGTCGGCCAGGTTCACGGTCACGGCCAGGGCCTCGCCTTCGACCAGTTCCGCGCCAGAGGTGCGGAAAATCTCGGCCGCGTCCAGGCCGTCGAACGGGGCGAAGGTCCCGGCCGGGGCCGTTACGGTGGGCCAGGCGTCCAGCGCCCCGCCGATCCGCTTGTCGCGACGGGCGGCCTCCAGGGATTCGTTGACGACTTCCAGGACGGTGTTGATCTTCGCCCACCGAGCCGCCTCGGCCGCATTCTCCCACTCCGCCGGCGTTTCCGGCATCACCCGCAGGCAGTTGCTTCCACCTTCCGGGAACCGCGTGGTCCAGGCCTCTTCCATCGTGAAGGGCGTCAGCGGCGAGAGCCAGGCGGTCAGGCGGGCGAACACCTCGACCATCACCGTGCGGGCGGCCCGGCGGCGCAGGGCGTCGGGGCGGTCGCAGTACAGGCTGTCCTTCCTGATGTCGAAATACAGGGCCGACAGGTCGTTGGAGCAGAACTCCAGCACGGGGCGCACCACGTCCTGGAATCGGTATTCGGCGTAGGCCTGACGCACATGGGCGTCCAGCTCCCACAGGCGGTGCAGGATGAACGTCTCCAGCGGCGGGAACTGGTCGTAGTCGGTCAGCCGCTCGGCCTCGTCGAAGTCGGCCAAGGCGCCCAGCAGATAGCGGACCGTGTTCCTCAGCTTGCGATAGGCGTCGACCGTGGTCTGCAGGATCTGTTTGCCGATCCGCTGATCCTCGGAATAGTCGACCAGAGCCACCCACAGGCGCAGGATGTCGGCGCCGCTCTCCTTGATGATGGTCAGGGGATCGGTCGTATTGCCCTTGGACTTGGACATCTTCTCCCCCTTCTCGTCGAGGGTGAAGCCGTGGGTCAGGACCGCCTTGAACGGGGCGCGGCCACGGGTGCCGCAACCTTCCAGCAGCGACGACTGGAACCAGCCGCGGTGCTGGTCCGACCCTTCCAGATAGAGGTCGGCCGGCCAATGCGCCGGGCGGTCGCCCGTATAGCCGTGCTCGGGCAGGCGCGGATCCAGGGTGAAGGCGTGGGTCGAACCGGAGTCGAACCAGACGTCCAGAATGTCCTCGACCTTTTCGTAGCGGGCCGGGTCGTGAGCGCCCAGGAAGTCGCTGTCCGGCGCGGTGAACCAGATGTCGGCGCCGTGTTCGGCCACGGCCGCGACGATGCGGGCGTCGACCTCGGGATCATGCAGGGGCTGGCCGGTCTGTTTGTCGATGAACATGGCGAGCGGCGTGCCCCAGGCGCGCTGGCGGCTGACCAGCCAGTCGGGACGCCCCTCGACCATCGACCGGATGCGGTTCTTGCCCGCCGCCGGGTGGAAGGCGGTGTCGTCGATGGCGTTCAACGCCGTTTCGCGCAGGGTGTCGCCGCTCTTCAAGGGCTGGTCCATGCGGATGAACCACTGCGGCGTATTGCGGAAGATGATCGGCGCCTTGGACCGCCAGGAGTGCGGATAGGAATGCTCCAGCCGCCCGCGCGCCAAGAGATTGCCGGCCTCGATCAGCTTCTCCATCACCGCCCCGTTGGCGGGACCGAACTTGCCGGTCTTCTTGCCCTCGGTCTCCAGAACCTTCAGCCCGGCGAACAGGGGGACGGTGGGATAATAGGCGCCGTCCGGATCGACCGTGTCCGGCACCTCGTGATGACCATGGGCCTTCCACACCTCGAAGTCGTCGGCGCCGTGGCCCGGCGCCGTGTGGACAAAGCCCGTACCGGCGTCGTCGGTCACATGGTCGCCGGCCAGCAGGGGCACGGAGAAGCCGTAGCCGCTGTCGAGCGCGGCCAGCGGGTGGGCGCATTCCAGGCCCGATGGATTGATGTCGTAGACGCGGGTCCAGGCGGCGATCTTGGCGGCCTTGAACACGTCTTCCGCCAGCTTGTCGGCGACGATCAGACGGTCGCCCGGCTTGGCCCAGGGCGCGAACTCCAGACCCTCTTCCATGGCCGTGACCTCGTACAGGCCGTAGGCGATCTCGGGGCCGTAGCTGATCGCGCGGTTGGCCGGGATGGTCCAGGGGGTGGTGGTCCAGATCACGACCGAGGGCGTGCCGCTGCGGAAGGACAAGAGGTCGTCGGGATGGTCGTCGGATGCGCCCGTGACCGGGAACTTGACCCAGATCGTCGGCGACACATGGTCGTGGTACTCGATCTCGGCGTCAGCCAGGGCGGTGCGCTCGACCGGCGACCACATGACGGGCTTGGAGCCGCGATACAGCTGGCCCGAGTTCTTGAACTTGTGGAATTCGGCGACGATGGCCGCTTCCGACTTGAAGTCCATGGTGGCGTAGCGGTTGGCGAAGTCGCCGACCGCGCCCAGGCGCAGGAACTGGTCGCGCTGCAGGTCGATGTATTTGCCGGCGTAGTCGCGGCAGGCGGCGCGGAACTCGTCCTTGGACACCTCGTCCTTGCGGCGGCCCTTGGCGCGGAACTGTTCCTCGATCTTCCACTCGATCGGCAGGCCGTGGCAGTCCCAGCCGGGGACGTAGTCGACGTCATAGCCCAGCAGGAAACGGCTGCGGACCACGAAGTCCTTCAACGTCTTGTTCAGCGCATGGCCGATGTGGATGTCGCCGTTGGCGTAGGGAGGGCCGTCGTGCAGGACGAACAGGGGCGCGTTCTGCTTCTGCCGCTCGGCGCGCAGGGCGCCGTACAGGTCGCCCCACTGCTCCAGGATCGCCGGCTCCTTCTGCGGCAGGCCGCCGCGCATGGGGAAGGGCGTCTCGGGCAGGAAGACGGTGTCGCGATAGTCGCGGCCGGAGGGGGTGTCGGTGGTGTCGGTGGCGTCGGCCATGGGTCGTCTCGGCGTCGTGGGGTGAGCGTTCGCTGTCTTCGTTCGCCCTATCGCGCTTCGCGCTGCTTGAGGGCGGGTTCGCCCCTTCGGGGCGGTCGTTCCCGGCGTGCACGGGGCCAAGGGCCCAGAGGCGCTACGCCGGGCGGCTAATCGAAATCAGGCGAATGAGGACGCGGACGGTCATTGTGGAGGCGGTCTAGCAGACGGATGCGGCATTGCGCCATCCCGAACACCGCCGCGTCTCAACGGAAACGAAAGGCTTTTGCCGTCTTGGTTAAGTTTGGATCGTCCGGAAGTCTGTTCGGGCGAGATGAGAATTCGTTCGGGAGTCCCGCCGATGCGGCAGCGGATCAGGAATTGGATGCTGGGTCTGGCGGCCGGCGCGGCCATGCTGGGCGTCGCCGGCGCGGCTGCCGCCCAGAGCTGCGGCCAACCGGCCTGCGAGCCGCCGCCGCCGCCCTGCTGCGAGCCGCCGCCGCCCCCGCCCCCGCCCTCTTGCGGAGACGGCGGTTCCTGCGGCGGGGGCGGGGGCCACTGGTCGTCCAACACCAATGTCAATGTGAACGTCAATGTGAACGCCGGTGCGTCCGCCAACGCCGGCGCCAACGCAAACGCTGGCGCGCGGGCCTATATCAACGCGCGAGCCGGCGGGTTCGCGGGCGGCTATGGCTACGGCGGGGGCGGCGGTGCGGCTTATGTGACCGTGGACCAACCCTATCCGACCACCATTCAGGGCCTGGCCGTCGAGGGTCTGGCCCAGACGGTGCGGACGCCCTTCACCGCCTATCGCCGGATGATGAAGCGCGTGGTGATCCAGGCCGTCTGTATCGACGATCGCCAGGTGCCGCATCCCGCCTCTCAGGTGAAGCCGGACCGCGAGATCGCCGACGGCTATGAGGGCGAAATCTACCGCTGCCTGGCCGGCACCTGGCTTCAGGCGACGATCGCCGACTATGAGGGGGAGATCAAATTCGACCACGGCACGACCCTGACCTGCAACAAGCACGAGGCCCTGTGGTTCGGCGGCGAAGGTCGGCTGGAATGCCGCCCCGAAAAGCCCGAGCGCGACTGCAACGAGCGTTCCCTGCTGCGTCGCTACGGCGCCGGGGTGAAGATCCTGACCATGTACCGGGAAGAGGAATACACCGAATACCGCGAAGAGGTGCAGAGCGCGACGGTCGTCACCGGCGCCATCACCCTGGACGGCGGCGTCGGCGGCCGGGTCTTCTGAACCGGGGCTGACACGCCCCGTTCAGCCTCGGCTCAGGCGAGGCGTGCGAGACATGGGGGCGTCGACGTCTCCGTCGATGATCCTGAAAACTGCCCTGAAAAGGGTTCGGCCCCGGCTCTTTCGAACCGGGGCCGTTTTTCTTACTGGGCCAGCTTGTCCGAGACGACCTCGGCGCGCCAGGCCGTGTCCGGCTTCAGATACTGCTGCGCCAGCCGTTGCAGGTCGGCGGCCGTAGCAGCCTCCAGCACCGCGATATTGTTGCGGGTCTGGTCCAGGGAGGCGGGGTCCGACTGGGCCTCGGACAACTGGGTCAGCCAATAGCCGTTGTCGGCCATGCTGCGGCGCAGACGCTCCAGAGCCGGCCGGCGGGCGCGGTTCAGTTCGTCCTCGCCGATCGGATTGTCGCGCAGATCGGCGGCGATGGCGTCCACTGCGGTGAACAGTTTCGGCAGGGACTCCGGCGCCGTCTCGGCCGCCACGACCATATAGCCGTAGCCGGGGAAGACGTCGGAGGTGCTGGAGCCGGCGTTGGGCGAATAGGCCAGACCCTGCTTCTCGCGGATGTCTTCGTTGAGCCGCAGCTGCAGCACCGCCGACAGCAGAGACAGCTGACGCGAGGTGGTGCGGTCGCCGATCTGGTCGGTCGTCGGCCAGGCCACGACGCCCAGAGCCTGTTCAGCCTGGCCGGTGTGGGTCAGCCGGACCGGGGTCGCCGTGGGCGCGGGGAAGCGCCGTTCGGCCGAACCGGCCGGCGGCGTCGGCGCCGCGCCGCGGGCGGGCAGGGCGCCGAAGGTCGAGCCCACGGCCGCGATCACCGCATCCACGTCCACATCGCCGACGACGGTGATCTCGACAGGGCCGGAGGCCAGGGCGGCCTTGATCTGCTCGCGCAGCGGCTCGATCTGAACCGACTGGAACTCCTCGACCGTCGGCGTGGCGGCGCGTCTGTCGCCCCCGGCCAGGATCGCGCCGCCCTTCACCGCAAAGGCGCCGCCGGGCGTGGCCGTCAATTGCTCCAGGGTTTGGGGATAGGCCGTCTGGGCGCGTTGCAGCGGGGCGGGACGCAGGCCCGGATCGGTCAGGAAGGCGGTCAGCACCTGAAGCTCCAGCGCCAGATCTTCAGGCCGGGTCGAGCCGCTGAAGACATAGCCGTCCTCGCCCTGGTTGACCGAGGTGTTGATCACATGACCCGCCAGGACCCGATCCGCCTCGTCCACCGTCAGCTTGCCCAGGCCGCCGGCGTTCAGCACCGTATCGGCCAGGGACAGGGGCGAGAACCGGTCTGTCGGCAGCCCCAGGGAGCCGATGCCGGTCTTGGCCCTGATCAGAATCTGATCGTCGCGGAAGTCGGTCTTCTTGATGTTCAGCAGCGTGCCGTTGGGGAAGCGCACCAGCACGGCCCCCAGGTCCGACACCTCAGTGCGCGACGACGGGGTCGCCGCCGCGCCGAAGTCGGCGTAGGGCCATTCCAGGGCCGCCTGATCGGCCGGAGCCGCCACAGGCACCTGACGCGACGCCTCCAGGGCGGCCGTGACGGCCGCCTCGCCGCCCTCGACCGGGACCGGGCTGGTGAAGAGCACCAGCGGCCCCTGGCCTTCGAATACCGGTCGGACGGCGGCGTCTACCTGTTCAGGCGTCAGGTCGGCGACAATCCGTTCGAACTGATCCAGGCTCTGCTGGGGCGCGGTGAAGACCGTATCGCTGTTGACGGCGTTCAGCAGGGCGCCGGCCAGGGCGGGGGTGGAGCGGGTCGCTGCGGTGGCGACGGCGTTCTGAAGCGAGGTGCGGTATTCGGTGATCTCGCGCTGAAGTTCAGGCGCGGTCACCCCGTATTGGGTCAGGCGGCGCGCCTCCTGTTCGACGGTCTCCAGGGCGCGCTTCCACTGGCCCGGGGTGAAGCTGACCGACAGGACGCCGGCGTCCAGGCTGTCGAACAGCGACTGATAGCCGGCGCCGGCGCCGAGGAAGGGCGGATTGTCGGCCCGCGCCATCTCGCCCAGCCGTCGGTTCAGCACGGCTAAGCCCAGGCTGCGGCGAATGTCCTCGGCCCGCTCGTTGAAGCTGTCGGGGTCCAGGTCCGGCGCCTTGATCCAGTTGATTTGGATCGACGACTGCACGCCCGGCTCCACAATGATGCTGGTCTGGGGCTGGCGCGGCTGCACCTGGCCCAGGTCGGGCTCGGGCCCGTCCGCCGCCTTGGGCGTCCAGTCGGCGAAGGCGCCGCGCACCTTGGCCTCCATGGCGTCCAGGTCGAAGTCGCCCACGGCGATGAAGGTCGCCCGCGACGGGCGATAGTAGGCGTCATAGAAGTCCACGAAGCGTTCGCGCGGCGCGGTGCGGATCACCTCCAGGTCGCCGATCGGCAGGCGTTGCGACAGGCGCTGACCGGGCGCCAGCAGGGCCAGCTGGGTCTTCAGCACCCGCATCTGCGGGCTGTTGCGGCTGCGTTCCTCGCCCTCGATCACGCCGCGCTCGGCGTCGATGGACTCCGGCGCCATTAGGGCGTCGCCCATCATCTGCCGCATCACCCGCAGCGACGTATCGACCGTCTCGTCCTGGGTGTTGGGCAGCTCCAGCATATAGGCGGTCTGGTCGAAGCTGGTGAAGGCGTTGGTGTCGGCCCCGAAGGCCAGGCCCAGCCGCTCCAGAATCCGCAGCATCTCATTCTCGGGGATGTCCTTGGTCCCGTTGAAGGCCATATGCTCCATGAAGTGGGCCAGGCCCTTCTGGTCGTCTCGCTCCATCAACGAGCCCGCGTCGATCCGCAGCCGGAACGAGGCCTGGCCGGGCGGGGTGGCGTTGTGCATCAGGGCGTAACGCATGCCGTTCGGCAGCAGGCCGTAGCGCACCGCCGGATCGGCCGGAACGTCGCTGGCCGCCTGGGCCCAGGGATCGGACGGCGCGACCTGTCCTTCCACCTGAACGGCGGCGGGGGAAGCCGCCAGAGCCAGGGCGGGAACACTGAAGGCCCCCGCAGACAGAGCCAACCCGGAGGCTGCCAGCAGCAGCAGACGACGCGCAGAACGCATGAACTCACTCCCAACGCCGCAACCCCCGACGGAGCGGCTTTTGTCCGCAGTAGGGGAGCGTGGGGGCGAGGGCAAGGCGACCTTTTGCACCGCCCGACGCCCCCTCCGGGGTCGAAGGCGCTTTGCAAGCGGTGAATTTGAAGAGGGAATCCGTTCGAGGACTAGCGCCAGCCTTCGTCGCGGGCGCGCGCCTCAGTGACGGCGTCGGCGGAGGGACCGGCGATCAGGGCATCGACCGCGCTAAGGACGGCGGCGGGGGTGTCGGACGAGGCCGTGCGGACTTCGCCGGTTGGACTCGACAGGGGCGCCAGGGCCTGGACGGTCCAGCCGTCCGACCGGCGACAGGCCAGGCCCGCCAGCCCGTCGTCTCGAGCCTGGAACGTGCGGCACCAGCGGCCCTCGCCGTCCTGGAAGGTCAGACCGACGGCCCGACCGGCGTTGTCCGCCCCCTCTGACGCGAGGCGGCGATCCAAGACCTTGACCAGATCCCTGTCGGCAAGGACGCCGTCCTCGGCGACACGGATGCCGGAGCCGCTGTTCAGGCCCGGCCCGATCAGCACCCCGGCGACGAAGGCCGCCGCAGCCAGCCCGCCCCAGATCGGCGCCTGGCGCGGCGCGAGGGCTTGGGACAACCAGGCTTTCAAACCCGCCAACGGCGCTGCGCGGACGTGGCCGCCATTGGCGATCAGGCGCGACAGATCACGGTCGCGGGGATCGACCTGGACCAGAAAGGCCGCCTGCGTCGCCGCGCGCAACCGTCGCGCCGTCGCCATCCGTTCGGCCAGGGCGGAGTCGGTCCGGGCCGCCGCTTCCAGCCGTGCGACCGCATCGGGCGCCAGTTCGCCGTCGATCCATCGCATCAGGGTTTCGTCGTCGATGGTCATCCCGTCACTCCCTGTTCGGCCAACGTCTGCATCAAGGTCTGACGGCCACGCACCAGGCGGCTGGTCAGGGTGCCGGCGGGCACGCCCAGAACCTGGGCTGCCTCGGCGTAGGACAGGCCCTCGACCAGGACGAGGGCGACCGCATGTTTCTGATCCTCGGGCAGGGCGTGGATGGCGTCGCGCACCAGCCGGGCGTCGGCGCGCAGACCTTCGTCCGCCTGGGCGGCGTCGGGCACACGGGCCGTGGCCTCGTCCTCGGGCGTCAGGACCTGGCCCCAGCGCTGGCGTGCGCGACCGTCGTCTATGGCGATCCGTCTCATGATGGTGAAGGTCCAACTGTCCAGCCGAGTGCCGGGCTTAAAGCCGCGCCGCGACGCCAGGGCGCGCTCCACCGTCTGCTGCACCAGATCCTGAGCGTCTGCGTCGTGGGAGCGGAGGACGCGGGCGAATCGGCGCAGGCGCGGCAGAAGCTCCACCAGCCCCCTCTGAAAATCGTCCACGTGTCGTCCTTTTCCATGCGGATGAAACGAATGAGCCCAAGCGTTTCATCCATGGCATATCGAGAACGGAACGCAGCGTGAGGCAAGGGCGAACTGGCGTGGGCGGTCGAAGGAGCCGACGATGAGATGGACATGGACCTCCGCCTGGGCCGGCCTGGCGGCGCTGCTGCTGGTGTCGCTGGCTGCGGGCACGCCGGCACGGGCACAGATCGGATCGCTGCCCGTTCCCAGCCTTCCGGGATCGGGGCAGGGTCTGCCGGATCGCCTGCCTGACCGTTTGACGGAGGGACTACCGGGTCTGGATGACATTGATCGC
Organism: Brevundimonas sp. Bb-A; assembly: GCF_009394735.1. NCBI lineage: Bacteria > Pseudomonadati > Pseudomonadota > Alphaproteobacteria > Caulobacterales > Caulobacteraceae > Brevundimonas > Brevundimonas sp. Bb-A. Next base: position 1,345,925 of record NZ_CP045456.1, read on the forward strand.
ATGGGCCGCCAGGCGGTCGAGGACGCCTTGAGGGCGCCGTCGCGTCTGGCGCAACTGGTGCGGCGGTCCAATGGGGCGCTGGAGGCCGACCCTCAGGGCTGGCCTGTGGTGCGCGGCGAGATCGTGGCCCTGGACCTGTCGCCCGCCGCCCGCGACCAGGCGATGAGGGCGGGGTTTACGCTGCTGCGGGAGGAGCGGCTGGACGCTTTGGACCTGTCCAGTGTCATTCTGGCCCCGCCGCGGGGTCTGGCCTTGGCGCGGGCCGTCGCGCAACTGAAGCGACTGGACCCGCAGGCGGAGATCACCTTCAATCATGTCCATGACCTCGCCGGCGCCGTGCCGTCGGCGGAGACCGGACTGGTGGATCTATCCTCCAACGGTCGTAGAGAGACAGGCCCCACGCTCGGCTTGATCGACACGGGCGTCGAGGCCACCCATCCCGCCCTGGCCGGGGCGCAGATCGTGCAGCGAGGTTTCGCCGGCCCTCCGCGTATGGGCGCCCATGGGTTGGCGGTCGCCTCCCTGATGGTCGGCCGCGCCGGCCCATTCGCCGGCGGCGCGCCGGGCGCCGATCTGCGCGTCGCAGACATCTATGGTGGACAAGCGGCGAACGGCTCATCGACCGCCCTGGCCCAGGCTCTGGCATGGATGGTCGAGCAAAGAGTGTCGGTAGTGAACATCAGCCTGGTCGGCCCGCGCAACGCTCTAGTCGAACGCGCGATTCAGCGGGCCCAAGCCCGTGGCCTGACCGTGGTGGCCGCTGTCGGCAACGACGGCCCGGCCGCCCCGGCCCTCTATCCCGCCGCCTACGACGGGGTGGTCGGCGTGACCGCCGTGAACGCCCGCAACCAGGTTCTGCCGGAGGCCGCGCGCGGCCCTCAGGTGGCCTTCGCCGCGCCCGGCGCCGATATGGCCGCTGCGGCTCCGGGCGGTGGGTGGACCAGCGTGCGGGGAACTTCCTTCGCCGCGCCGATCGTGGCTGGACTTCTGGCGCGCCAGGGCCAGGCCGCCTTGGGACGTAGCGCCGAGGATCTGGGCGCGCGGGGCCGCGACCCGATTTATGGCCAAGGACTGGTCGGCGTCGCTTCGCGCGTTTCGCCACAGACCATGGGCGCGCCCGGGCGGCTGGCTCGGTAAAAATTCGAGCGGTCGGGATGAAACCTCGACGGCCGGTCGTTGGATCCTGTGAGGGCGAGATGCCCGAGACATGCAGGAGATTGACCATGAAGAAGACCCTGATGACCGCGACCGTCGCTTTTGGCCTGGCTCTGGCCGGTGCATCGCAAGCCCAGGTTCTGGGCGGTTCCGGCGGCTTGACCGGTGGTTTGACCGGCGGGCTCGGAGGCCAGGTCGGGAGCATGATGGGCGGCCAGATCGGCGGCTCCGGTTCCCTGGCCGGCAGCGTATCCGGTGCGGTGGACGGTTCGCGCATCCGTGACGGCGTCACCTCGACCACCGATCAGACCCTGACCCGCGCGGAACGTCGCGCTCAGCAGGCCCAGGCCCGCGCCGCCGCAGCCGCCGAGCGCACGCGCGCTCGGGCCGAGGACGCAGCCGTCACGGCTGGAAACCGCGTCGCTTCTACCGCTGCCGCCGCCCAAGGCCAGGCCCAGGGTGCGTTGAACGGAACCGTCAACGGCGCCGCCAACGCTGCGGGCTCCATTGAAGGCGAAGGCCAGGCCCAGGGGTCGGGTCTGGTGAATAGCGCCCTGTCCAGCAGAGGCGGTTCGGTCAGCGGCTCCTCATCGGGTTCGGGTCAAACCCAAACCCCCACGCACCGCGCCTCCGCCAACGCCGGCGTCAACGGATCGGCGTCCGCGGACCGCAACGGCGCAGCCGTCTCGGCCGGCGTTTCCGCCAGCGGCGGCGCCCGGCCCCACTAAGCTTGGCCGCTGATAGATATTAAGGAGGGCCCCGTCGTTCACGGCGGGGCCTTTCGGCAAAAGGGGCGCGCTGGGCGAGATATCGCGGCGGCTGCGTCTCTCGGCGGACCTTACTCCCTCAGCCGCCCGGCCGGCTGACATAGAAGGTGGCGCTGTTGCCCACGGCGGTGGCGCCGACCACGGCGGCGCGGCCGGAGCCGATGGTGGCGTTGGTCGTGGCCGTGACATTGGCGTCGTTAGTCTGGCTGTTGGTCACGTAAACCTCGCCGCCGCATTGCGAGCAGGCGTAGCCGGTCACGCTGTTGCCAACGGCCTCGGCGCCGACATAGGCGTCATAGCCGCTGACGCCCGTATAGGTCGCGGTCGCCTCGACCCCGCCGGTGTTCAGCTGGGTGTTGTCCAGCTCCAGATAGATGTCCTGGTTGCCGGCGACGGTCTCGTTGGCGACGGCGCGGGCGGCGACGGTGGTCTGGCCCTGCAGATTGGTCTGGGCGCGGGCCGCTGCGCGGATTCGGCCCTGGTTGGTCTGGTCGGTCGTCGCGACCAGAGAGCCGCCGGCGTTCGACAGGACGATCCGGTTGCCCCCGGCGCCGGCCCGGGCGGCCAGGTTCCAGGCGTTGTCGACATAGACGTCGGTACGGGCCTCGATGGTCGACGGGGCGTTGGCCTGGCGCACCGTCAAATCCTGATGCGAGGCGCCGTCGGTCGAGGCCTGGACCAGGTTGGCCGCCGCATGGACGGAAAAGGCGGCGGGGGCGGGGATGTATTGAACATCGGCGACGGTCTCGGCCAGGACGGGGGTCTGGGCCGACTGGTCTAGGGCGCCGGTGATCGAGGCGGACGATCCGCTGAGTGCGATCCGATTGGCCGCCGCCATGGTGGCGACGGCGGCGCCGTCTTCGAAATGGGCGGTCGGCGCCCGCACGGCGGTGCGGGCCGTGACGGACGGACCCGTCATGGTCTGGCGCGCCGTCAGGTCGGCGGCGGCCTGATCGACGCCTCCGACCAGAAGATTGCCCGCAACGTCATTGGTCACCTGAAGTTGGCCCACGGCGACGTCCAGATTCACCGCGCCGGTGACCTCGCCGGTCATCGTCTGGGTGCTGGTGCAGGTGGAGCCGGTCTGGGCGTCGCAGACCGGCGCCTGCTGCGCCCTCGTCTCAGTAGCGAGAGCGGCGAACGTCGCCGTCGCGGCGATCATGCCAGCGAGACGGATCGGCGCGGGTCTGGCCATTGTTCGTCTCCGTGGTGGGATAGGCCGGATAATAGCCGCCGGTCGGACCGACGGTGGAATCGCCGAGCGGGTCGTTGGCGGCGTTGAGGCAGATTTCGGGGCCGGGGGCGCCGTAAAGATTGGCCATGAACTCGACCGTGGCCCGTTCGACCAGGGCGCGGACGGCCAGTTGCACCGGCTCCATCCCGCCGGACCCGGCCGAGATGTCGAAGACATTGCCGTTCAGGAAGTCGAACACGCCCGCCGAGATCTCGCGGCCGATGATTTGCTTTTGATAGGAGACCACGTCCACGACCTCCAGGGTCGTGGTCTGAACCAGCCGCAGATCCATGGCGATGTTCATCACATAGGTGCGGTGGGTGGCGATGCCGGAACCGGGCCGGTCGCTGTCCACCTCGCCCACGGCGGCGTCGAATCCGCCCGAGCGGATGTTGTAGTTTACCTCGGTGATGCCGCCGACGATGTAGAAGTCCGAACCCGGCACCTGGCCGGCCAGGATGCGGCGGTACTGGGTGTCTTCCGGCTGGGCGCCGGGCGTGGCGTCGCCGATCAGCTTGTTGTTGGCGTAGCGCAGCTCAAGCTCCGACACCGAGGTGTCGTAACGTTCGACGATCCGCGCGCCGGCCTTGGCGAGGGCCGAGTTGGCCATCAGCGAGGCGCCGCCGGTGATCTGGCGCCCGCCGTCGGAGGAGACGGTGCCCGTATAGTCGCTGATCCGCCCCACGGCCATGCGCGGCGAGGGCAGATTATAGCGGCGGGCGTAGTCGGCCAGGCAGTAGAGGGCGGTCGAATAGGGGGTTGGGTTGGCGGTGACCGGCGCATTGCCGATCGGCGTCGCATACTGGCCAGACGGCCCTGCGACCGGACTGACGCAGCCGGCCAGCAGCAGGGCGGCCGCAATCGACGCAGCGCCGGTGCGAATGAAGACAGGTCGGCTCATGGCAGGGTGAGGCTTCCGTTCAGAGCCGTGCCGGCGGTGACGTCGCCGTTGTTGGTCTGTTTCGAATTGACGATGACGGTGTTGTGGCTGCCCTGAACCACCACGTTCAGTTGATTGCCGACGGCGGTCGAGCCGCCGATGGCCGCGCCCCCGCTGCTCGATGCGCCGGCGCCGGCATAGGCCGAGGCTACGCCGCCGGATTGGCTGGAATAGGAGGAGGCGCCGGACTGGATCAGACCGTTGACGATGATGCGGTTGCCGTTGGCGTCGCGTGTCGAGCCGGTCGCTGCAGCCTGGGTGGCGCTTCGCGCCGCCCCATAGCCTTGTTGAAAGCGCGCCACGCCGGCCGAGCCCGTGGTCTGGGCGGCCGCCAGCGTCGGGACCGCCAGGACGACCGCAAGCGCCATCGTCAGGGGGGCGATCGGCCTCTGGACCGGCATGGGGACTCCTTGCGCGTCGACGAACCAAGGGATCGAACCGCGATCCACCCGCTAAACTGGGTTAAGGTTATTAAGAAGCGCTTGAGATCGGCGAAATCGTCACCCATTGAAAACCATGTCCGAACCTGACGATCGATTCGACGGCCCCCCGCATTCAGATCCGCCCAAATCAGAGGCTGTATTCAACGCGCCCCTGTCGGTGGTCGTGGTCGCCCTGTCCATGCCGGTGCTGTTCTTCTTTCAGCGCCAATTGCCCGACATGGGCGCCAGCATGGCCTTTGCGCCGATCGACCTGCAGAACGGCCGTTGGGGCGGGCTATTCACCGCCATGCTGCTGCACGGTGGATGGGCCCATGCCCTGATGAATGCGGTCGGCGCCCTGGCCTTCGGCGCGCCGGTCGCGCGGCTTTTCGGCGAACGCTTCGGATCGAGCGTCTTTCTGCTCTTCTATATAGGGTGCGGCGTCATCGCGGCCCTGGGCTATGGACTGGTGCATTGGGGCTCGTCCGATCCGATGGTGGGAGCGTCGGGCGCCGTCTTCGGCCTGATCGGCGGAGCGACCCGACTGATGGGGGCGCCACAGGGCGGGAGGGACGGCCGGGTTCTCAGCCTGTTCGACCGGCGTGTGATCGCCGCCTCCATCGCCTGGATGGCGGTCAACGCCGTGACCGGCCTGATCGGCTATGCCCCCGGCGCCGACGGCGCGCGAATCGCCTGGGAAGCCCATGCCTTCGGCTTCTTGGCTGGGCTGCTGGCGATCGGACCTCTGGGACGCGCTTTCGGAACGACGTCGCAGGCGGGACGCTCAGGCGCCGATTCGGCCATTTGATTCCCCGCCGTTCCTGAGCGATCATCGGTCCGAGCGGCCCTGTCGCCATCCCGGCCCTGCGGTCGTCTCCTAACAGAGAGAAGGAGCCGCGATGTTCGTCGCCGAGATCCTCAAGACCAAGGGAAACGCCGTCTATTCCATTACCGCCGATGTGACGGTGGCCCAGGCGTGTCAGGCGCTGGACGCCAAACGCGTAGGCGCTCTGGTGGTCCAGAACGGAGACGCCGTCGTGGGCGTCTTTTCGGAACGGGATGTGGTCAAGGCCGTGGCGGCCGACGGTCCAAACGCCCTCGCCCGACCCGTTCAGGACTATATGACCGCCAAGGTCATCTTCGCCCAGCCGCGCGAAAGCCTGTCGACCGTCATGAGTCGGATGACGGACCGGCGGATTCGCCATCTGCCGGTCTTGGACGGAGAGACCCTGGTCGGCGTCATCTCGATCGGCGACCTCGTCAAACGCCAGATCGAAGAACACGCCCGCGAGGCCGAAAGCCTCAAGACCTATATAGCGGCGGGCTGAGCGGCGGGGCTGCGGCTCGACCGACCGAGAGTCGGTGAGAATCTTTCCTCCGCCTTCAGAATCTGGTTGCGGGTTAGGAGGGTGGCCCGTATAGGGCTGCCTCGCTCGGAGACGGGCCGGCCTTTGAGGCTTTTGGGACTTTGGTTTCGGGAGTTTTGGGGGAGTTGAGGGGTTGAAAAACTTCTTGCTTTCCTGGGTTGGTTTCAATAGGTTCCGCGCTCCAATCGAATCGCCGAACGGTTAAGAGGAAGGCCTCTTGGTTTTCCTTGCGGTGGTTTTTTGTGGTTTTGAGGCCTTGGTCTTGGATCTGCAAAATCTCTGAAAAGAGCGGTTGACATGAGGTTCGGCGGTCTCTAAATCGCCGCCTCCGCCGACGACGAGGCGCTAAACAAGTCGGGCCGCTTTGGCGGTTCTGGTCTTTGACATTGTTGATATGGAAAGAGAAACGCAGGCGGCGGTGTCCTTGCGATAGTCCTAGAGGCTATCATACGACACTGACTATCTGCGGTCTTTTGAAAAGATACCATGCGTCGGTCTTAGGATCGACGGGTGGGAACTCGTCAAACAAATACGTAGAACTAACGCCAAGACGTCCTTTGGGATGGTCTTAGTGCTTTAGGTCAGAAGTCAACTCAACCTGAGAGTTTGATCCTGGCTCAGAGCGAACGCTGGCGGCAGGCCTAACACATGCAAGTCGAACGAAGTCTTCGGACTTAGTGGCGGACGGGTG
>NZ_CP045456.1:1355000-3281994 GCF_009394735.1 Brevundimonas sp. Bb-A
ACAAGTACCGTGAGGGAAAGGTGAAAAGCACCCCGACAAGGGGAGTGAAACAGATCCTGAAATCGGAAGCCTACAAGCAGTCGGAGCCCCCAAGCGGGGTGACGGCGTACCTTTTGTATAATGGGTCAGCGACTTCATGTGTCGAGCAAGCTTAAGCCGTTAGGTGTAGGCGCAGCGAAAGCGAGTCTGAATAGGGCGCTAAGTTCGACGTATGACGACCCGAAACCAAGTGATCTATCCATGAGCAGGTTGAAGGTTGGGTAACACCAACTGGAGGACCGAACCGGTGAATGTTGAAAAATTCTCGGATGACTTGTGGATAGGGGTGAAAGGCCAATCAAACTTGGACATAGCTGGTTCTCCGCGAAATCTATTTAGGTAGAGCGTCCGACGAATTCCTTAGGGGGTAGAGCACTGGATGGTTGCGGGCTGCGCGAGCGGTACCAATACTAACCAAACTCCGAATACCTAAGAGAACTATCGGGCAGACACACGGCGGGTGCTAACGTCCGTCGTGAAAAGGGAAACAACCCTAACCATCATCTAAGGCCCCCAAGTACTGGCTAAGTGGGAAACGATGTGGGATTGCTTTGACAATCAGGAGGTTGGCTTAGAAGCAGCCATCCTTTAAAGAAAGCGTAACAGCTCACTGATCAAGCGATCCTGCGCGGAAAATGTAACGGGGCTCAAGCCAGTCGCCGAAGATATGGGTTTGCACTTTGTGCAAGCGGTAGCGGAGCGTTCCGTAAGCCGGTGAAGGTCAGGCGTGAGCCTGGCTGGAGGTATCGGAAGTGAGAATGCTGACATGAGTAACGATAAGAGTGTGAGAGACACTCTCGCCGAAAGACCAAGGGTTCCTGCGTAAAGCTAATCTGCGCAGGGTTAGTCGGCCCCTAAGGCGAGGCTGAAAAGCGTAGTCGATGGGAAGCAGGTAAATATTCCTGCACCAGCTGGAAGTGACGGATGGCATAACTTGTACGGGCTTATTGGATTGTCCGTGCAGGGGCGTCGTCCCAGGAAATAACTCCAGCAGAGACCGTACCCGAAACCGACACAGGTGGTCAGGTAGAGCATACCAAGGCGTTTGAGAGAACTGTGCTGAAGGAACTCGGCAAATTGCACGCGTAACTTCGGAATAAGCGTGACTCACCCTGGGCAACCAGGACTGAGTGGCACAAGCCAGGGGGTAGCGACTGTTTAGCAAAAACACAGGGCTCTGCGAAGCAGCAATGCGACGTATAGGGTCTGACGCCTGCCCGGTGCCTGAAGGTTAAAGGGAGGAGTGAAAGCTCCGAACTGAAGCCCAGGTAAACGGCGGCCGTAACTATAACGGTCCTAAGGTAGCGAAATTCCTTGTCGGGTAAGTTCCGACCTGCACGAATGGCGTAACGACTTCCCCACTGTCTCCAGCACAGGCTCAGTGAAATTGAATTCCCCGTGAAGATGCGGGGTTCCCGCGGTCAGACGGAAAGACCCTATGAACCTTTACTATAGCTTCGCCTTGGCGTTAGCGACCGTATGTGTAGGATAGGTGGGAGACTATGAAACCGGGGCGCCAGCTCTGGTGGAGTCGTCCTTGAAATACCACCCTTACTGTCGTTGACGTCTAACCGAGGACCGTTATCCGGTCCCGGGACATGGCGTGGTGGGTAGTTTGACTGGGGCGGTCGCCTCCCAAAGTGTAACGGAGGCGCGCGATGGTGAGCTCAGAGCGGTCGGAAATCGCTCGTCGAGTGCAATGGCATAAGCTCGCCTGACTGCGAGACTGACAAGTCGAGCAGAGACGAAAGTCGGCCATAGTGATCCGGTGGTCCCGAGTGGAAGGGCCATCGCTCAACGGATAAAAGGTACTCTAGGGATAACAGGCTGATTTTGCCCAAGAGTCCATATCGACGGCAAAGTTTGGCACCTCGATGTCGGCTCATCACATCCTGGGGCTGGAGCAGGTCCCAAGGGTATGGCTGTTCGCCATTTAAAGTGGTACGTGAGCTGGGTTCAGAACGTCGTGAGACAGTTTGGTCCCTATCTGCCGTGGGTGTTCGAAGCTTGAGAGGATCTGTCCCTAGTACGAGAGGACCGGGATGGACATACCTCTGGTGTACCTGTCATGGCGCCAGCTGTGCAGCAGGGTAGCTAAGTATGGAATAGATAACCGCTGAAAGCATCTAAGCGGGAAACTAACCTCAAAACAAGGCTTCGCTGAGGATCGTGGAAGACTACCACGTTGATAGGCCAGGTGTGGAAGCGCGGCGACGCGTGAAGCTTACTGGTACTAATAATCCGATCGGTTTGATCGTTTCTCAGCAAAACTCATTCGATGATCATCAATGACCCGATGATCGTCACGACAATGTCTTCTCATCATCCGCTGTCCGCCTCGTTGACCTGGTGGCTATGTCGGAGGTTCCCCACCCGATCCCATTCCGAACTCGGTCGTTAAGCCCTCCAGAGCCAATGGTACTTCGTCTCAAGGCGCGGGAGAGTAGGTCGCCGCCGGGTCTACCAGGCGGACAGCCGATGATGAAAAACCTATCGAACCCCTCTTCCTCCACAAACCACCCCTGCCGCGGGATGGAGCAGCCCGGTAGCTCGTCAGGCTCATAACCTGAAGGTCGCAGGTTCAAATCCTGCTCCCGCACCCACTACAATAGTACAATCGCCGTCCTGGCCTACCAGGGCGGCGATTTGTCCTTTGACGGTCAGCCCATATTGTCCTCGCTCGGGCAGCGGCGTGACTACAACCGTCTCGATCAGCCGACGCACCAGATCGCGAGCCTCGGCCGCCGCCTCGCTGTCGCTGCGGTGAAGCGCCTGGGCGAGGTCACCCACCACACGGCGATAGTGCTCGGCGATCCCCGGATGCAGCGATACGGGCGAGGGCGCTTCCTCGGCCGCCAGCTCCGCTTCCAAAGCCGCGCGCTGGGCCTCAAGCGTGGCCAGCTTGTCCTTGATCGCCGCGCCGCTCAGGACGCCGTCGGCGACCTGGTCGATCAGGCGCTCTGACCGGCGAATAGCTTCGGCCAGATCGGCTTCCAGTTTGCCGCGCCGGCTTCGGACTTCCCGATTGCGTTTCTCCATTTCCAGGCGCGCCTCCTCCATGGCGGCGGCGACGATGTCAGGCGCGAGAAGGCGATCCCTAAGGGCCGCTAGAACCCGGTCGGAGATGTCTGCGCCCTTGACTCCACGCCCGTTGTCGCAGGCGGCAGGGCCGCGCTCGCGTCGCCAGGAGCAGACGAAGCGTTGCTCTGATCCGCTGCGGATCATCGGGCCGCTGCAGCAGCCGCAAGTCAGCTTGCCGCTGAGCAGATGCTTCGGGCGCACCGAGGCCAGTGACGATGTCTTCTGCGGGCCCAGGCGGTTCTCTTCATAGCGGGCGCGGACCTTGAGCCAGAGCTCTTCTGGAACGATGCGCAGGGCCGGAACCTCCTGACGGACGATGCTGGCGGGATCGCCCTTGCGCGCATTGCGCGCGCCCGTGCTGCGATCCTTCAGCCAGGTCTGGCGGCCGAATACCAGGACGCCCCGATAGAGTTCGTTGTGAATGACGCCGTTCCCGCGATCGGCGTTGCCGTTGATGGTCGAGGCGTTCCACGTCCCGCCCCGAGGGCTGCGGACGCCACGCGCATTCAGGTCCGCCGCTATGGCGCGTGGTGAGGCGCCCGCGGCGTACTTGCGAAAGATCTCGACGACCACCTCGGCCTCAGTCGGGACGAGATCGCGAAGGCCCCTGATCGGCTCGCCGGCGGCGTCGAAGGCGCGGCGGATAGCGTAGCCATAAACCCGACCTCCCGTATGGCGACCGTCCCGGACGACCCCCTCCATGCCCCGCCGGGTTTTCCGGCGGGTCTCCTGCAGGTAGAGGGCGTTCATCGTGCCCTTGAGGCCGACGTGCAGTTCGTCGACGGCGCCTTCCGAGATCGTGTGGATGGCGACGCCGTGGAAGCGCAGGTCCTCAAAGATGGCGGCGATGTCGGCCTGGGACCGCGACAGTCGGTCCAGGGCTTCGCAGATCACCACGTTGAACGCGCCGCCCTTGGCGGCGCGTTCCATGGCCAGGAAGCCGGGGCGGTTGACGATCGAGGCGCCGGATATGCCGGCGTCCTCGAAGGCGCCGACAATCTCGATGCCCTGACGGGCAGCGAAGGCGCGGCAGGCGACCAACTGATCCTCGATCGAGGTCTGCTTCTGCAGATCGCTGGAGAAGCGGGCGTAGAGGGCCGCCCGCATCAGGGGCCGGGTTGCGGTTGAAGGGGCGGCGTTGACCATTACGCGGCCTCGGGCTCGGATTCGGGTGCGGACGGACTGATCTCATCGCCCTGGTGTTCGGTCATAGCCTTGCGCTGCATCGCCTTGAGCCGAGGGGTGTCTGACGCTCCGTTTTCGCAGACCTGCATCGCGTCGACACGGCCGTCCGCCAGCGTGATGACTGAGACCTCAAGGACGCGCAGGCTTTCGAAGATGTCGATGATGTCCGCCTGGGATCGAGACAGGCGATCCAGTCCCTCGCAGATGACGACGTCGAACGCACCGGTTTTGGCGGTCTGCATCAGGTCAAGGAAACCGGGACGATCGACGCTGGAAACGCCGGATGCTCCTGCATCTTCGAAGGCGGCGACGACGTCGATGCCTTCGCGCTCGGCGAAGGTCCGGCACGCCGAGAACGGGTCATGGATCTCGGCGAATTGTTGGGGAACGCTGGCGCTGCGAGTGTAGAGGGCGGCACGCATGAGAAGTCTGGCTCCGGTGAGAAAAAGAACAAGGACAGGGTCGCTGATCGGGCGCTGCACGCGCTAGGGTGACGGCGCAGATCAGCGAAAAGGCGGCCAGCCACGATGGCTCGGGCTGAGGGTGACAGGGCTGCGTCCAGGCGATGGCCTGAACGTGGGGGAGGGGGCACCCCGCCGACTGCCGGCGGGGCTTCGCCTGCACAGCGAGGCGTTAAGCGTCAGGTTCCGGCGGCACCGAGGGCGCGCAGGTCTGAGAGCCCAGCGCCACGCGCATAAGAGCGCGGGCGAGTTCGGCCAGAAGGCTTTCTGCTAGGGCGATACGCACCTCCGGCCGCGCGGAGGCGCCCAGAGCAAGTGTCTGGGCTTGCTGGAAGATGACGGCAGCGGCATGCATCGATGCCTGAGCATCGTGTGCGGCCATGCCCAACGAATCCGGCGAGCCGGTCGCAGGGCTTGATTCCGCCGTCGCTGCGGGAGCTGGGGTCTGCTCCTGCGCGAGGCGGGTAGGGGTGATCGAAGCTCCAGACGGAGCGGTCTTATCAATACTCATGTTCCTGCATCCTTGGGTAAGGGGATGCAGGGATCGGGCTCACAGCCCGCTTAGGCTGGTCGCGGTCGGGTTAATGAGTGGTTGATGCTGTTTTACGTGGAAACCCTCGTCAGGCGCTGAAGAAATCACGGGGCGCACAACCTAGGCCGCGGGCCAGGGCGAAGACGGCTTTCACGCCGACGTTGCGCTCCCCGCGTTCGATACCGCCGATGTAGTTCCGGTGCAGGCCTGAGCGGTGGGCCAGTTCCTCCTGGCTGAGGTCGCGCGCCAGTCGGAGCTGTTTGACAGCCTGGCCGAAGGCGAGAAGGTCCGGATCAGTTTCCACCTCTTCGACTTGCGGCCGAGCTCTGCCCTCATCTACACACTATCAGTGTGATTTCGAATTCCGAGGCAAAGACCATGACGAATACGGCCGGCAGTCTGTTGGACAGCGTGATCGGTGAGGATACCCATCTGGCTGACGCTGACCTTCAGGCGTTGCTGCAGTTCGCTTCTCTAGACGCCATGCGCCGGGCTGTAGCACTGGGTCTGGGCGTCGAAGGCACCCAGGTCCTGCAGGCGCTCCTCATGCTCTGGCAGCAGCGTCCGGTCAGCCGACGGTCTCAGGCGCCCTATATCGTGGCGACCCTGGATGCTCACCTCGAAGACCTGACAGGTCTCGATGCGGTGCGCGTTCATGAGGGGCTGCGCCAGCTCATCGGCTTCGTCAGGGTGGACGATCTGGATCTCTACCTGAGCGGGGATGTCGAGCTGAGTCTCGAGCCGCTTCTCAATGGAAGTGATGGCGACCTCGGTGTGCGCCTGGACAGGTTCTGGCGTGTGTCCCACGTTCGTCGTCGGTTGGAGGCGATGGTCGAGGCCGAGGAGGCGATCGACACCTATCTCTCACAGGCTGAAGCCAGGGTTCCGGTTGGGGGGCGCGAATGGCTGGTCATGCTGCAGGCGCGATGGCGCTGGTTTGAAGAGAACCGGCGCTTCAAGCCGCCGTTGAATGCCCATGAGGTTGTCGATTATCTGTCGGCGTTCGAACTTGAGGTCGTCGAACTGGAAGCGATCCATGACGGCCTGACTGGACTGCTGGGTCGAACGTGCGACTATCCGGTTCTGTTCGCCGAACGTCACCCGGTCTCGACCGGATCTCGTCTCCAGGCGATGCGTGCTCGTCCACACGTCACGATGCGGCCTGTGATCAAGGGGCGTGATAGGTTGGTGGTTATCAAGTGACGGCTACACGTCTCGAGACCGGGAGCGGTTTCGTTCGGATGGCGCTCTCGATAGGTATGGAGGTACTGCGTGGCTGACTTGGGTATTCGCGAGTTTGATCCCGCAGAGGTGCTCACGAGTGCTGAGCGCATCGCCGCCTACATTCAGGTCGTCGCCGATGACACGGACAATGACGCTGGAGAAATCATTCGGGCGTTTCGTGTCGCGGTGCGAGCGCGCGGGGCGTCGATCGTCGCGGCCGACGCCGGCCTGTCCGAGCTGGCCCTTCACGAGGCCCTGGCGGATGGCGCCGATCCGTCGTTCGCAACTGTTCTGAACATCGCCCGTGCGGTCGGCGTGAGGGTGAGTTTCCAGTCCACGAACTGAGCATTCCGGAGTTGATCATGATCCCATCGAGCCTGCTGGAGACCCGAGAGTTCGACGCCGCGAACTACATCGAGACACCGGCCGATGTCGCGGCCTATCTCAAGCTCGCTGTCGCGGAAGAGGAGGGGCCTGAGGAGCTGGCGAGCACCTTGGGCGTCATCCTTCGATCAAAGGGCGGCCAGCGCCTCTCTCTGGCGGCCTTCGTCGGCCTCCTGCACGAGGTCGGTTTGGAGGTGCGCGTAAGCCCGGTCTGAACGGTCATCGACGCGCAAGATTCCATCTCGGGGCGCGGGCCGAATTTCTGCGTCGAAACGCAGCGTGTGGTCCTCTGGAAGGCGGTGTCGCCAAGGGCGTCAGGCTCGGTTTACGCCCTTGCGGCCTAGAGGTTTGTGCTGCCTTTCGGCAGGTCCGAGACCCTGTGCATTTTCGCGCCGATCGCCCTGGTGGGGACTCGTTCAGCAACCTCCCTCGGGAGGTGCACACATTACGCACACCTGCGGTCCGTGTAGTAATTTGAAATTATTAAATAAATTAATTACGAATGGGTGGGTACGTCGACGGTGTTGCTAGGGGAAAAGTCGCCGTTTATGCCGCAGAAACAGCATCTTAGGGTGTGCACGTCGACGTGCCCACCTACCGAGATCCAGAATTTGTATGGCGACGAAACTACCCAGGATCACCGGCCATGTTCAGCCGAAGACAAAAGCTCGGCTTAGCGAGATATCGCGCACAACCTGCAGGCCTATCGGGCGGATTCTCGACGTGGCCATCGAGAATCTATCTGTCGATCGCAAAGACTGGGTAGCCCAGCAGGCCGGCTACCAGACCATGCTGACTGTGGCGCTCCTTACGGCGGTGGCCAGAAAGCAGTTGGGTAATGATCAGTTCACGCAGGTCCGTGACCTTGCAGCCCAGGCCGCTCTTCACGTGTTCGGCCCTCTCGGGGAACGGCCGTTCGATATCCCGGTCGGGCTCCGCATGGATGAGAGGTTGGCGACCATATTCATGGCCTTCCTGGCCGATGACGATAGGTGAGTGATCGCGTCAACGGGGGCGTCTCAAGCGAGGGACCCCCACCGTATCGAACGATGGATCAAGCCATAAACCCGTGTTGAGTTGCAGTTCGGACCCGTGAGCTCGGTGGGCGGTGAAGGCGCAGGGATCTCTGAGGCAGCTAGAAGGGGAGACCGGGCGCCAATGGGCCCGTTCAAACGACGCTTATGGATGCGGTGACACGTCTTTCCCTGAGCGAGGACCCAGGAGGCCTTTATCAGCGTGGTTGGCCCCCGAAGGGGTGGGGGACGTAGCCCAACGGCCGAAACCGTATTCAACCTATGAAGCGACACGGGCGGCGGTTCAAGAGGAGATGAATTCCTTGAGGGGAGGCGTGCCTCCTTCCGGCGCCGTAACCATTTAACAATCCGCTGTTACTAGCTGTGCCGTATGCGGGGCGACGTGACGTGCCCCTGAGAATTTCCTCCACGCGGAGCTAGAGTCCGGCCCTTGAAAGGACGGACGGAATGAAACGAGCGAGATTCACGGAAGAGCAGATCATCGGGATCCTGCGGGAGAACGAGGCCGGTGCCAAAGCGGGCGAGTTGGCGCGCAAGCACGGCGTGTCGGAGGGCACGATCTACGCCTGGAAAGCCAAGTTCGGCGGGATGAGCGTGTCGGACGCCCAGCGCCTGCGCGCCCTGGAAGATGAGAACGGAAAGCTGAAGCGCCTGCTGGCCGACGCCATGCTCGACAAGGCGGCGCTGAACGATCTGCTCTCAAAAAAGTGGTAGGGCCCGCGGCGATGCGCCAAGCCGTCGCCCATGTGAAGGCGACGTTCGGCGTCAGCGAGCGGCGGGCCTGCTCCATCATCAAGGCCGACCGCAAATCGGTGCGCTATCGCTCTTGCCGCCCGCCAGACACGGCGCTGCGGGAGCGGCTGCGCGCCCTGGCTGTCGAGCGGCGACGGTTCGGCTATCGCCGGCTGTTCGTGCTGCTGCGACGTGAAGGCGAGCCTTCGGGCAAGAACCGGATCTACCGGCTCTACCGCGAGGAAGGTCTGACGGTGCGCAAGCGCCGCTCCCGTCGTCGAGCCATCGGCACGCGGGCGCCGATCCTGATCGAGGCAAGGCCGAACGCCCGCTGGTCGCTGGACTTTGTGCACGACCAGTTCGCCACGGGCCGCCGCTTCCGCATTCTCAACGTGGTCGACGACGTCACCCGCGAGTGCCTGGCGGCGATCCCCGATCGATCTCGGGACGCCGCGTCGCGCGCGAGCTGACAGCGCTGATCGCTCGACGGGGCCGTCCCGCCATGATCGTCAGCGACAACGGCACGGAATTCACGTCCACGGCCATCCTGGCCTGGGCGCAGGATCATGGCGTCGACTGGCACTACATCGCGCCCGGCAAGCCGACCCAGAACGGGTTTGTGGAATCCTTCAACGGCCGGATGCGCGACGAACTGCTCAACGAGAGCCTGTTCTTTAGTCTGGATCACGCCCGCCAGAAGGTCGCTGCCTGGGCGCTGGACTACAATACCCGCCGGCCGCACTCGTCGATCGGCTACCTCACCCCGGAGGCCTTTGCCGCCAGTCTGACCGCAACAGGCCGACCCGCTGCGCAGGATGAAAGCTGCGCGGCTCGGCCTGTTGCTCACCCCACGCTACGAGGCGTAACTAACCCAAGGACTCTGGTCGCCGCTGGATGAAAACTCAGGGGCACGTCAGTCCAGAAGCCGTTCCAGTGGGCGGTCGTCGCCTGGACGCCGGCGCTGTAGGCCGGTGTCGCGGGCGCTCGCTCTTGCCGATCGAAGCGGACCATGACGGTCAGCCGGTCGCGACCGGCGGCGACCGCTCGAAAGGCGTCGGCGCCGGTTTGCTCGATCTCACCGGAAGCGGTGATGCCCGAATAATAGCGGGTGTCGTCCAGGGTGCGGCGAATGCGGACGTCGCCCGCGTCTTGGGCGACGACGGTCAGGCTTTGGGCTCCCGAGGCGTCAAACGACGTCGGATCGGGATTGATGGCGGGGGCGACGCTTGGATAGCGGACCTGAACGCCCAGGCCTCGCGTGGAGACCAAGGGGGAGACGATCTCGACCATAACCATGTCCAGGCTCGGGTGGACGCGGGTGACGACCTCGACCGGCTGGCCGTCATAGGTGAAGCGGCTGGTCAGGGCCCCGGACCACAGGTCCAGCGTCTGGCGGGTGTGAGCGACCTTGGCGAATTCCAGCGGCCCGCCGTCGGCGAAGGTCAGGCCGATGCGACTGAGAGAGAACCGATGCGGATTGGCCCGCAGCCAGGTGTAGGCGGGCTGGGTTTCGGCCACCGCCCACGACTTCATCCAGGCATAGGGTTGTTCCCCCCGTCCCGGCACGGGCACGTCGATCAGGCCGTCCTGTTCGGTATAGCCGTTCGGATTGGGAAAGCTGTGCCAGGCCCACTGCGCCATGGTCAGCAGGGGGGACAGTTCCGAATACTGTGCCGGAAAGGTCTGCAACCCCGTGATGTCGGCGGTGAAGCCCAGGTTCCCATTGCCCAGCATGATCGGCGCATGAGGGTCTATCGAGGTCAGCGTCACATTATGGCGCGTGACCAGGGCGTGTCGGTCGATCGGCGCGGCGGGCGCGACGGCGACGGGCGCGACTGTCTGGGCGCAGGCCGCAGTGGGGCCGGCCAGCAGGGTGAAGGCGAGAAGGGCGGCGCGGAAACCCATTACTTCGCCTCCGCCTTCAGCCCCAAGCCCGCGCCCTTCCATCCGTACCAGGCGACGACCGCGAAACAGACCGCAGGCATCAGGAAGGCGACGTTGGCGCCGTAGAGGTCGGCGATCCTGCCCATCGGCCACGGCAGCAGCACGCCGCCGCCGATCGCCATGACCATCAGGGACGAGGCGCGCTTGGTGGCGGCGCCCAGCCCGGTCGTGCCCAATGCGAAGATGGTCGCGAACATGGTCGACATGAAGAAGAAGACGGCGATCAGGGCGACCGGCGAGACGATATTGATCCCGGCCGCCACGACCAGGGTCAGGACGACATTGATCAGGCCATAGGCCGTCAGCAGGGCGCGCGGCCTGATCTTCAGCAGCAGGGCGGTGGCGAAGAAGCGGCCGACCAGATAGCCGATGGCCGCCAGCGACAGCATGAAGGCGCCTTGCTGCGACGTCAGGCCCTGCCAGTTGTGGGTCACCAGATTGATGAAATAGGCGCCGATGCCGACCTGGGCGCCGATATAAAGGGCCTGGGTGATCACGCCGGCGACGAAGTGCGGCTGTTTCGACAGGGGCAGGGCGGGAACGTCGCCCTCGGCCGAGCCGTGGTCCGACAGGCCGGTCTCCGGCAGGCGGGCGCGCCAGACGGCCAGGGCGAACAGGATCACCCCGACGGCGATCAGGCCGTAGACGATCTGGATCGAGCGGGTCGCCCCGCCCAGGGCCTGGGTCGTCGTCGGGCTGAAGAAGACGGCGCCGCCGATCAGCGGCCCGAAGAAGACGCCCAGGGCGTTAAACGATTGGGCCAGGTTCAGCCGCTGAGACGCCTTGGCCGGATCGCCCAAGACGTTGACGTAGGTGTCGGCGCTGGTTTCCAGAATGCACAGGCCGGCGGCCAGAACGAACATGGATCCGACGAAGGGCAGGAAGGCCCCTGCGCCCGCCGCCGGGATGAACAGCAGGGCGCCGATCGCGGTGACCGCCAGGCCCGACACGATGCCGAACTTGTAGCCCCGGGCGTGCAGCAACAGGCCCGCCGGGATCGACAGCAGCAGATAGGCCCCGAAATAGGCGATCTGCAGCCAGGCGCTGTCGGCCTGGCTGATGCTGAGCGTCTCCTGGAAATGCTTGTTCAGCACGTCCAGCAGGCCATAGGCCAGGCCCCAGATCAGGAAGCAGGCGATGGCGAAGGCCAGCGGGCCCTTCAAGGAACCGGCAGGCCCCGAAACTGAGGGCTGGGCCAGACCTCCGGGGGTGTGGGCGGCGTCGGTCTCGATGACCATTGGGGCTCTCCTGGTGTTTCTCGCGGGCCTGGCCGTCTTTTCGCGGCCTCGGCGGGTGGGTGTCAGATGCGGTAGATCGCCTCGGCGTTGGCGGCGAACAGGCGGTCGCGCTCTTCGGCCGAGAAGTCGGCCGTGATCGCGTCGAAGGCGGAATAGAAGGCGTCGAAGGTTCCGTGGACCCGCTCGACCGGGAAGTCGGAGGCGAACATGGCCCGCTCGGTCCCGAAGGCGTCGATACACTCCAGGACGACGGGGCGAATGCTGTCGGGGGTCCAGGCGAGGTCGGTGATGCCGAGGCCGGAAATCTTGATCGAGACCTGGGGTTGGGCGGCCAGCAGGCGCAGACCCCGCTTCCAGCGCTCCATTCCCGCTGCGTCTCGGTCGGTCGGCAGTCCGGCGTGATTGACGATCATCGAAATGTCGGGGTGACGCGCGGCGATGATGGCGGCGGCCGCCATCTGCGACGGATAGAGCTGGAGGTCGAACGACAGGCCGTGCCGCGCCAGTTTCGCGAAGCCCGCCACCCACTGCGGATCTCGCAACAGGTCTCGGTCGGTATAGGTTTTCAGCGGATCCTCGTGCCAGCAGACGATCTGGCGCACGCCGCGCACGTTCGCGCGGGCGGCGTGAGCCTCCAGCAGGGCGTCCAGGTGTGGGTCAAGCATGTCGGCGCCGGCGACGATCGCGTGTGGATAACCGGTGTCATCGGCGAGCGATTGTAGCCAGTCTGTTTCGGCCAGTTGCCGGCCTACCGGCTGGCCGGCCTCGACGTGAACGATCTTTTCCACACGCCAGCCGGCCGTATCGGCCAGATAGTCGTCCAGCAGATAGTTCGCGTTGGCGATGGACGACATGTCCCCGGCTGGATTGTTCGGCAGGGGATCGTCCTGAAGCCAGCCGTAGCGCGCCCGTGACAGGTCCCACAGATGGACGTGCGAATCGACGATGCGGAGATCCGAGCCCACGGCGTACACTCAGTAGGTCGTGCGCCCGCCGGACGTGTCGAACGTCGAGGCGGTGGTGAAGCTGCACTCTTCGGAGGCCATAAAGCAGACCATGGCGGCGCTTTCCTCGACCTCGCCCAAGCGGCCCATGGGGATTTTGGAGCGCATATAGTCGACCTGGCTCTGGGGCAGTTGCTCCAGGATCGGGCTTTCGAAGGTGGCGGGGGTCAGGCTGTTGGCGATGACGCCCTTGCCGGCCAATTCCTTGCCCAGAGACTTGGTGAAGCCGATCACCCCCGCCTTTGACGCCGAATAGGCGCTGGCGTTGGGATTGCCTTCCTTGCCCGCGACCGAGGCCACATTGACGATCCGGCCGTAGCCGTTCGCCAGCATGAAGGGCACGACGGCGCGGCAGCAGTAGAAGACGCCGTTCAGATTGATGTCCACGACCCGCTTCCAGCTGTCGATCGGAAACTCTTGCACCGGCGCGGTGGCGCCCGTGACGCCGGCGGAGGCGACCAGGATGTCGATGCGGCCGCCCAGGGCCGCGTTCGAAGTCTCGGCGGCCGACGCGACCGCCTCGGGATCGGCCACGTCCAGGGCCACGGTCGTCACGGCGCCGACCTCAGCTGCGGCGGCCTTAAGCGTGTCCGCGTTCAGATCCCACAGCACCACCCGGCCGCCCTCGGCGACGATGCGGGCGGCGGCGGCCTTGCCCAGGCCCGAGGCCCCGCCGGTCACGACGGCGGCCCGGCCTGCAAAACGTCCTTCATAGGCGCTCATGCGACCAGATCCCTGGACCAGGCGACCACGGCCTGACGCTGGCTGCCCAGCTTGTCGATGCCCAGCTCCATCACGTCGCCGGCCTTGAGGTAGAAGGGTTCGGGCTTCTGGCCCAGGCCCACGCCGGGCGGGGTGCCGGTGGTGATCAGATCCCCCGGCTCCAGCGTCATGAACTGGCTGACGTAGGACACGATCTCGGCGACGCCGAAGATCATGGTCCGGGTGTTGCCGGTCTGCATCCGCTTGCCGTTCAGGTCCAGCCACATGTCCAGGTTCTGGACGTCGCCGACCTCGTCGGGGGTGACGATCCAGGGGCCGACCGGACCGAAGGTGTCGCACCCCTTGCCCTTGTCCCAGGTGCCGCCACGCTCGGTCTGGAAGGCGCGCTCGGACACGTCGTTGATCAGCACATAGCCGGCCACATGATCCAGGGCGTCGGCCTGTTCGACGTAGGAGGCCCGCCTGCCGATGACGATGCCCAGCTCGACCTCCCAGTCGGTCTTCTCAGAGCCGCGCGGGATGACGACCGTGTCGTTCGGTCCCTGAAGGCAGGAGACCGCCTTGGCGAAGACGACAGGCTCCGACGGAATGGGCAGGTTCGATTCCTCGGCGTGGTCGGCGAAGTTCAGGCCGATGGCGATGAATTTGCGCACGCCGTTCACCGGCACGCCGTAGCGCGGCTGACCTTCGACCAGCGGCAGGCGCTCGGGATCGATCGCCTTCAGCGCAGCCAGGCCTTCGCCCCACAGCTGGTCGGGCGTGATGTCGGCGACCACGCCGGACAGGTCGCGGATGCGGCCGTTCGCATCCAGCAGGCCGGGCTTTTCCTGGCCCCTGGGGCCGTAGCGAAGCAGTTTCATGAGACGGGGGGACTCTCGACTAGCGGGCGTAGGGGCGGTGCAGGGCGATGTCGCGGTTCAGCTCCACGCCGAAGCCTGGCGTGTCAGGAACCTTGAGCCTGCCGTTGACCGGCACGGGTTCGCCGATCAGCTGCGGATGGAACATGGGCACGACCTCGTCGGCGCCGGGGGCCATCATCAGGAACTCGGCGAAGGGGCTGTTATGGCGCGTGACCACAAAGTGGTAGGAATAGACGCTGGACCCGTGGGGGATCATCAGCACGCCCTTGGAATCGGCCAGGGCGGAGATCTTCTGCAGTTCGGTGACGCCGCCGCACCAGCCGACGTCCGGCTGGATGATGTCGCAGCATTCCATTTCCAGCAGCATGCGGAAGCCCCAGCGGGTCGCCTCATGCTCGCCGGTGGTCACCAGCATCCCCTTGGGGGCGTTCTTTTTCAGCGCCTGATAGCCCCAGTAGTCGTCGGGGCTCAGCGCCTCCTCGATCCACTTCAGACCCAGTTTGTGCGCCTCATGGGCCAGGCGGGTGGCGTAGTTCAGGTCCAGCGCCATCCAGCAGTCGAACATCAGCCAGAAGTCGTCGCCGCAGGCGTTCCGCATGGCCTCCAGCTCGGCGAGGTTCTTCTTCAGGCCCTCCTCGCCCTCGGCAGGGCCGTGGTGCAGGGGCATCTTGCCGCCGATGAAACCCAGTTCCTTGGCTTTGTCGGGCCGGGCGCCGGTGGCGTAGAAGGTCAGTTCGTCGCGCACGGCCCCGCCCAGCATGGCGAAGACCGGCTCCTGGCGCAGACGGCCCAACAGGTCCCACAGGGCCAGATCGACGCCCGAGATGGCGTTCACCACCAGACCCTTGCGGCCGTAATACTGGGTCGAGAAATACATCTGGTCCCAGATCTTCTCGACCTCGGACGGGTCGCGCCCTTCCAGGAAGCGGGCCAGGTGTTTTTCGACGATATAGGCGGCGGGTTCGCCGCCGGTCGTGACCGCGAAACCGACGACGCCGTTCTCGGCCTCGATCTCGACCACCAGCGTGCCCAGCACATTGATGCCGAAGCTGCGGCGGCTCTGACGATACTCGGGATATTTCGCCATAGGCGTGGCGATATGGTCGTCGATCCAGTGGCCGTCGCCCTGATCGTGATAGTCGGCGCCGCCGCCGGTCCCGTCGTTTTTAACGACGAAGGCGCGGACATGCTTGATCCGGGGCAGGCGGCTCATTGCGAACCCGCCAAAAAGCGGCGATCCTCTCCCATATTTCGGGATTTCACTGGCTTTCCTCCCTGCGACACGCCAAGGTTCCCTGCATAGCTTTGGACGACTTGCGCGTTTTGCTACATTCTGAGAATGAGGATTACGAAATGGGACGAACGGCGTCAATCAAGACCATGCAGGTCGCAGGTGAAGAAGAGGCGGGGGCCAAGGCGTCCGGCAGCCAGACCCTGCTGCGCGGTCTGGACGTCATCGACGCCTTGATCGAAGGCTCCCTGCCGCTGGCCGAACTGTCGGAAAAGCTGGATCTGACCCGCAGCACCACCCACCGCCTGGCCTCGGCCCTGGTGGAGCGTCGTCTGCTGTCGTTCCGGCCGCGCGAGGGCTATTCCCTGGGGCCGAAACTGCTGGAGCTGGGGCACGCCGCCAGCCAGCAGATGCATCTGCCGCGCGTCGCCCGGCCCTGGCTGGAGCAGCTGTCGGCCGCCACGGACGACACGGTGCATCTGGGCGTGCTGGACGGCCGTCATGCCCTCTATCTGGACAAGGTGGCCGGGCGTCGCCGCATCAACATCGGTTCGCGCCTGGGCGAACGTCACCCCATCGCCTCGACCGGCCTGGGCAAGGCGCTGATCCTGGACAAGACCGAGGCGGAGTGGATCGATTTCTACGCCGAGCCGGACGCCAAGTTCGACTCGGCCGCGCGCGCCGTCTGGCTGGAGCGGATGCGCGGCTACGCCCAGAAGGGCTACGCCTTCGATCTTGAGGAGAACGAAGACCAGATCCGCTGCGTCGCTGCTCCGATCCGCTCGGTCGACGGCCGAATCGTCGCGGCCCTCAGCGTCTCCTCGGCCGCTCAATACATGTCCGACGCGCGAATGAGCGAACTGACCAAGACCGTGACGGAGGCCGCTGACGCCATCAGCGCCGACCTCGGCTGGTCGCCCAAAACCTGATCCAAACCCACAGAACCGCTGGAGCCCCCATGCTGCTTGAGAACAAGGTCGTCCTGATCACCGGGGCGTCGCGAGGCATCGGACGGGCGACCGCGATCGAGTCTGCGCGCCAGGGCGCAGACGTGGCGATCAACACCTTTCGCGACGCCGAGGCCGCCGCAGATGTCGTCGCCGAGATCGAGCGGCTGGGCCGCCGGGCCGTCGCCGTCGATGGCGACGTGGCCCTGCCGGACAGCGCCGCCGACTTCATCGACCGGTCGGTCCAGGCCCTGGGCCGGGTGGACGTCTTCGTCTCCAATGCCGGGATCTGCCCCTTCCACGCCTTTCTGGACATGCCGGTGGAGACCCTGCGCCGGACCATGGAGGTCAATCTGCACGGGGCCTATTTCATGACCCAGGCCGCCGCGAACCAGATGGTGAAGCAGGGGGGCGGCGGCGCCATTGTGGCGATCAGCTCCATCTCGGCCCTGGTCGGCGGCGAGATGCAGACCCACTACACCCCGACCAAGGCCGGGGTTCACAGTCTGATGCAATCCTGCGCCGTGGCCCTGGGCCAATACGGCATTCGCTGCAACTCGGTCCTGCCCGGCACCATCGCCACCGACATCAATAAGGACGACCTGTCCGATCCCGCCAAGCGGACCTATATGGAAGGCCGTATTCCGCTGGGGCGGCTGGGCCGGCCCGAGGACATCGCCTCGGTGGTCGCCTTCCTGGCGTCCGACATGGCGGGTTATATGTCCGGCGCCGCCCTGCTGGTCGACGGCGGCGCGTTCGCCAACTTCCAGTAAGACAGGCCCATGATCATCTCGTCGCCCAGCGATTACCGCGAGGCCGCGCGGCGCAAACTGCCGCCCTTCCTGTTTCACTATATCGACGGCGGCGCCTATGCCGAACACACCCTGCGCCGCAACGTCGAGGACTGGCGCGACGTCGCCCTGCGCCAGCGGGTGTTGCAGGACATGTCCAGCCTCAGCCTGGAGACGCCACTGTTCGACGAGACCCTGCGTCTGCCGATCGTCCTGGCGCCGGTCGGCCTGACGGGCATGTACGCCCGGCGCGGCGAGGTGCAGGCGGCCCGGGCGGCGGCGTCGCGCGGCGTGCCCTTCACCCTGTCCACCGTCTCGGTCTGCCCCATCGAAGAGGTGGCGCCCGCCATCGACCGGCCGATGTGGTTCCAGCTGTATGTGCTGCGCGATCGGGGCTTCATGAAGAACGCCCTGGAAAGGGCGAAGGCGGCGGGGGTGAAGACCCTGGTCTTCACCGTCGACATGCCCACCCCCGGCGCCCGCTATCGCGACGCCCATTCCGGCATGAGCGGGCCCAACGCCGAGATGCGCCGCATGATCCAGGCCATGACCCATCCCGCCTGGGCCTGGGACGTCGGGGTGAGGGGGCGGCCGCACGACCTGGGCAACGTTTCCCGATATCTGGGCAAGGCGACGGGTCTGGCCGACTATATCGGCTGGCTGGGCGCCAATTTCGATCCTTCGATCTCGTGGAAGGATCTTCAGTGGATCCGCGACGCCTGGGACGGTCCCATGATCATCAAGGGCGTCCTGGATCCCCAGGATGCGCGTGACGCCGTGGCCTTCGGCGCCGACGGGATCGTTGTGTCGAACCATGGCGGGCGTCAGCTGGACGGCGTTCTCTCCTCGGCGCGGGCCTTGCCGGCCATCGCCGACGCGGTTCAGGGCGACCTGAAGATCCTCGTGGATTCCGGCATCCGCAACGGCCTAGACGTGGTGCGGGCCCTGGCGCTCGGCGCGGACGCCGTGATGTTAGGGCGCGCCTTCATCTACGCCCTGGCGGCGCGGGGGCAGGCGGGCGTGGGCGACCTTCTCGATCTGTTCGAAAAGGAGATGCGCGTGGCCATGACCCTGACGGGAGCCAAGTTCGTCTCCGCCCTTGATCGCACTCTGATCGTGGAGTGACGGCGCAGGGGCCGTCCAACGGCGGGCGGTTGCGTCTCATGTTTCATTATGTAGAAGTGTTTCCCAAAATATTGGGAGTACGCTCGTGAGTTCTGTCTTTACCCGATCCTTCACCGCCCTGGGGGCTCTGACCCTGGTCGCCATGGCCGGAGCGCCGGCTGAGGCCGAGGTTCTTCGCCTGAACACCCCGGCCGTCGGTCTGACCATTGATCGGATCGGCGCCCTGCCGGATGGGGAGCGCGGCGCCTGGGTCGAGTATCTGGCTCGTTCCCAGGCCCAGCACCTGGCGGACCGGGCGGCTCTGGCCGCCGAACTGCCGCCTGGCGCGACTCCGCCGCCGCCGCCTCAGGCCGTGGGGCCCAGCCAGTACAACATGCCTCTGGACCGGGCGTCGGATTGGTACGGATCGGCGCAGGCTCGCCGGATCGCCGACGCCATCGTCAGCTTCCAGACGCCGGCCGGCGGGTGGAGCAAGAACCAGGATCGGACGATCGCGCGTCTGCCCGGTCAACGGTTCTCGAACGACGCCGAGACCATGGAGCAAAATCCGGCCAATTTCGACGCCCCCGCGGACCGGTTCTGGACCTTCGTCGGCACCCTCGACAATGAGGCGACCTGGACAGAGATGCGCTTCCTGGCCAAGGTCGCGGCCCACGCCCCCGGCGCCCAGGGCGACGCCTGGCGCGCCAGTATCGAGCGCGGCGTGCGCTATCTGTTGGACGCCCAATATCCGAACGGCGGCTGGCCGCAGATCTGGCCTCTGGAAGGCGGCTTCCACGATTCCATCACCTTCAACGACAACGCTGTCGCCAACGCCGCCATGCTGCTGCGGGACGTTTCGGAGGGACGCGAGGGCTTCGACTTCGTTTCGAACGATTTGAAGTCCAGGGCAGGGGAGGCGACGCACAAGGCGGTCGAAGTCATTTTGGCGGCCCAGGTGCGTCAGGGCGATCGCCTGCTGGGCTGGCCTCAGCAGGTGGAGCCGATGCGCTTGGTCCCGACCAGCGCCCGCAACTATGAGCCTCGCTCCATCGCCAGCGGCGAAACCACCGACATCCTAATCTTCCTGATGCGCGAGCCGAACCCTTCCGCCGAGCTCAAGGCGGCCGTGCGCGGCGCGGCGGCTTGGCTGGAGGCGGTCCGGGTCTATGACAAGTCGTTCGAAATGACAGATCAGGGCCGCAAACTGATCGACAAGCCCGGCGCCGGTCCGATCTGGTCGCGCAACTATGATCTGGTGACCGGACGGCCGATCTTCGGCGACAAGGACCAGACCATCCACGACGACGTGAACGAGATTTCGATCGGGCGGCGCAACGGCTATTCCTGGTGGATCACCTCGCCGCAACGGGCGCTTGATCTGTACGCCGTCTGGTCGGCGGAGAACGGCTGATCGGGGGCGTCCGGCCGTCGAACTTTTTTCTCCCTCGTTCGGCGGCCTTTGACGGAAACGGTCGCGCCGCTCATCGTCATCAGATGGAGGGGCCTGTGGCGACCAGACTGAGCATTCCAAGCGACGAGGCCGTGCGCTGGCTGGCGCGCGAGGTTCTGCCGCATGAGGCGGACGTCCGCCGCTGGCTTGCCCAGTCCTTGGTCGCCGCCTCCGAAACGGACGATGTGATCCAGGAGGCCTATTGCCGACTGGTCGATCTGGACGATCCAGGCCGCATCCGCAGCCCCCGCGCCTACTTCTTCCAGACCGCCCGGTCGATCGTTCTCGAACAGCTGCGTCGGCAACGCGTCGTTCGGTTCGAAACCGTGACGGAAATCGACGGTCTGAACATCGAGTGGGACGAACCGTCTCCGGAGCGTATTGCGGCCGGGCGCAAGGAACTTGAACGCGTGATGCAGATCATCAGCCGTCTGCCCGACCGATGCCGGCGCATCTTCGAGATGCGGCGCATTCTGGGTCTGTCGCAGCGGGAGATCGCACGCCAACTGGGCGTCAGCGAGAATGTGGTCGAGAACGAAGCCGCGCGTGGGCTGAAGGCGATTCTGGCCGCCTTGGCCGCCGAGGAGGCGCCGGCCATGACGAGGCGCAAGGCATGAGCGCTTCCGACCTGAATCCGATCGATGCGGAAGCGGCCGCCTGGGCGGTGAAGCTGGATCGCCCGTTGCCGGATTGCGAACGCTCGGCCTTGGAGACCTGGCTGGCCCACGATCGACGTCACCGCGGAGCGCTGGCGCGAGCGCAGGCCGCCTATTGTCTAGCCGCCGCGCCCGCCCAGGCGGCAGAACCCGGGGCGCCGACAGAGCGGCCGGCTCGGCGCTGGGTCCTGGCGGGCGCGGCCGGCGTGGCCGCCTCGCTGGCGGCCGGCGGTGTTTTCGTCTCGGCCCTGCAACGCCAGCGACTGTCCACTCGTCTGGGCGAGATCCGCCGGGTGCCCCTGGAGGATGGATCTCTGGCCGCGATCAACACCGATACGGTGGTCGAGGTCAGCCTGAAGCCGCGCCGCCGCGAGGTCGCGATCGAGCGCGGCGAGGCCTGGTTCCAGGTCGCCAAGGACGCCGCCCGCCCCTTCGTCGTCGAGGCCGGCGCTGTGCGGGTGCAGGCGGTCGGCACTGCCTTTTCCGTGCGCCGCAAGACCATCGGCGCCCAGGTCATGGTGACCGAAGGCGTCGTCGAGGTCTGGAGCGTCGACGACCCCGGCGGCGCGCGGCGGCGCGTCAAGGCGGGCGAACAGGTCTTCATCGGCGACAAGGCCGGCGCGGCGCGTCCCGTCAGCCGCCCCCTGGAGGCGGAGCGCGCCCTGGCCTGGCGCGACGGTCAGGTGGTGCTTGACGGCGACACGGTCGCCGCCGCCGCCGCCGAGTTCAATCGCTACAACAGCCGCAAGATCATCATCAGCGACCCGGCCCTGGAGGGGCGCCGTGTGGTGGGCTGGTTCCGCACGAACGAGCCCGACAGCTTCGCACGGGCGGTCGCCGTCGCGCACGGCGCATCGGTCCAGGTTGCCGACACCGTCATCGTCTTGGGCGGCTGAAGAAGAAAAATGACGGGCGCGTGACGGAAAGTCCGCGCCTGAGCATCGCTTGAATGGAACCCTCGTCAGAAGGGTCCGGGAACAGGAAACAGATAAGGGAGGGCCTGCGCATGCCATTCGCGCCAAAATTCGACGCTCGCGCGTCGCTCATGATCGCCGTCAGCACCATCGCCCTGGCTTCGGCCGGAGCCGCCCACGCCCAGACGCGGCAGTTCAACGTGCCGGCCCAACCCGCCGCGACCGGCGTGCCGGCCTTCGCCCGGCAGGCGGATCTCCAGCTCCTGGCGTCCTCTGACGCCGTGGCGGGGCAGCAGACCGGCGCGGTTCAGGGGGTGCTGACCGTGCAGCAGGGCCTGGACCGACTGCTCGCCGGCACCAACCTCGTCGTCGCGTCCAACGACGGACGGACCGCCGTCCTCGCCCGCGACACCCGCGTCGCCCAGGGGGATGAGACGCAGGATCCGGTCTCTGAAGTCGACTCGATTGTGGTAACCGGTTTCCGCGCCTCGCTCAGCAGCGCCCTGACGACCAAGCGCCGCGCCAACGGCGTCGTGGACGTCATCAAGGCCGAGGACATGGCCGACTTCCCGGACGCAAACCTGGCGGAATCCATCCAGCGGGTGCCGGGCGTCTCCATCGCCCGCGACGCCGGCGAGGGCCGACAGATCACCGTGCGCGGCCTGGGACCGCAGTTCACCCGCGTGCGCATCAACGGCGTGGAGGGTCAGAGCACGGCCTCGGGCACCGACAGCTCGGGCGGCGCCAACCGCAACCGCGCCTTCGATTTCAACGTCTTCGCCTCGGAACTCTTCAACAGCATCACCGTGCGTAAGACCGCCTCGGCCGAGACGGAGGAAGGCTCGCTGGGCGCCACCGTCGATCTGCAGACCGGCCGGCCCTTCGACTACGCCGGCGCCAACCTGGTCCTGTCGGGTCAGTACGGCTACAATGATCTGTCGCAGGAATGGGACCCCCGGTTCGCCGCCTTGGCCAGCAACACCTGGATGGACGGCCGCCTGGGCGCCCTGGTCTCGGTCGCCTACACCAAGCGGCGTCTGCTGGAGGAAGGCCACGGGTCCGGCGGCTGGCTGAACGGAACCGAGGCGGGCGGATACAACCCGGCTTCACCCTTCGCCGATGCGCGCCGGGCGGACGTCTATTCGCCGCGCTTTCCCCGCTACGGCCGTCTGACCCATGATCAGGAGCGGTTGGGCCTGACGGGTTCGCTGCAGTTCCGCCCGCAGGAACAGACGCTGATCAACCTTGATCTCCTCTATTCCGATTTCAAGGCGACGCGGCAGGAGAACTGGCTGGAAGCCCTGTCCTTCGCCCGCAACGCCTCCCAGGGCGGCCGGCCTGAAATCATCGTTCGCGACGGCGTCATCGATGCGAACGGCGACATGGTCTATGGTCTGTTCGACGACGTCGATGTGGAGACCGAAACCCGCTTTGACGAGCTGGACACCAAATACACCCAGGCGACGCTGAGCCTGGAGCACGACTTCAGCGATCGCTTCCGGGTGAAGGGTCTGGTCGGCTACTCCAAGTCGGACTTCGACAATCCGATCCAGACCACGGTCATCCTGAACCGCGAGAATTCGGACAACTATTTCTACGACTACCGTGAGAACCGGAACGCGCCGCTGATCGGCTTCGGCTATGACGTCACCGATCCGCTGGCCTATAATTTCGGCGCCGCCCGCTCGGAAATCCGTCTGCGGCCTCAGGGCGTGACCAACACCATCAAGACGGCCCAGTTTGACGCCGGCTATGATTTCAATCCGTCCCTGACCCTGAAGGCCGGCGTCAACTACAAGGAATATGAGTTCGATTCCTGGGCCTTGGCGCGGGTCAACGAAGGCGTGGTGCCCCAGCTGCCGGCCGGGGTGACCCTGGCCAGCCTGACCGAACTGGTCAGCGGCTTCGGCCGGAACCTGGATGCGCCGGCCGGAACGGTCACCAGCTGGATCGCGCCGAACCTTCAGGCCTTCGCCGACCTGTTCGACATCTACAGCAACACGGGCCTGTTCGAGCTGAGCGGGGCGTCCAACAGCAATGCGCGCGGCAATATCCGCAGCGTGACGGAGAAGGATTCGGCCGCCTATCTGCAACTGGACTTCAGCACCGAACTGGCCGGCGTGCCGATCCGCGGCGACGTGGGCGTGCGCTATGTGAAGACGGAACAGAGCTCGACCGGCTATCAGCTGGTCGCCGGAGCGGCGCAGCAGACGACGGTGGACCGCGACTATGACGACGTCCTGCCCGCCCTGAACGTCACTGCTGAAGTGACGCCGGACTTCCTGGTCCGCTTCGGCGCGGCCAAGGTCATGACCCGCCCGAACCTGGGCAGTGTCACGCCCGGCGGCAGCCTCAGCACCGTGGGCGTCTTCAGCGTCAGCTCGGGCAACCCCTATCTGGACCCCATCCGGGCCACCACCTACGACCTTTCGGCCGAGTGGTATTTCGCGCCGGAAGCCCTGCTGTCGGTCGGTCTGTTCTACAAGGACATCGACAGCTACATTCAGACGTCCAGGATCTCGCGCCCGTTCAATGAATCGGGTCTGCCGCTCGAACTGCTGAACGGCCTGGGGGTCTCGCCCAGCGACGTCTTCCTGTTCAGCCAGCCGGTCAACACCGAGGGCGGTCCGCTGAAGGGGATCGAAGTCAGCTACCAGCAGCCGTTCAGCTTCCTGCCGGGACCCTTCGACAATCTGGGCGCCATCTTCAACGTCACCCTGGTGGATTCCAAGATCAGCTATATCTCGTCGCGGTCCCCGACCGGCTTTGTCGAGAACGACCTGATCGGCCTGTCGAAAACGGCCTATAACGCCACCCTCTATTACGAGGACGATCGGTTCAGCGCCCGCGTCTCGGCCGCCTACCGCGACCGCTATCTGACGGCCGTGCCCAGCGGGACCAGCACCAACGACATCGACGGGGTGCGCGACATCGTCACTGTGGACGCCTCGGCCTCCTACGCCCTGAACGACCGCATCAAGCTGACGTTCGAAGGGCTGAACCTGACCGACGCCTTCAACGAGCAATATACGGACAGCCGTCGCGACAGCATCTACGTCTATTCGCACACCGGCCGGCAGTACAACTTCGGCGTCCGCTACAGCTTCTAGTCATCCTCTCCCCTCCCGAGGATGGGCGTCGGCCGGTTCGCCGGTCGGCGCCCGCTTTTCATTCGGAGACGCCATGAACCCGCTGCTTCATCGTCGTTCTGTCCTGGCCGCCGGCGCCGCCTTGCCGCTCGCGACGGTCAGTCCGCCCGCCTGGTCGAGGGCGCGGGCCTATGATGCGGTGGTCGCCAAACCCGCCTCGGGGCGGACCTTCGCCGCCCCGGCCTATTCCAGCCTGTCGGCCGCCATCGCCGCCGCCCCGGCGAACGGGACGCGGCCGTTCCGCATCCTGATCACGCGCGGGATCTGGACCGAACAGGTGGTGGTGGACAAGCCCTTCGTCCATCTGATCGGTGAAGACCGCAGCGGTTCAGTGATCAACCATCTGGCCGCCTCCGGTCTGGCGGCGCCGGACGGGCGGCCCTGGGGCACCTTCCGCACCGCGACTCTGTTCGTCCGCGCCCCGGATTTTCACGCCGAGACCCTGACGATCAACAACGCCTTCGACGGCCTGGCGGAGATGACCAAGTCGAACGGCCTGCATTCTCACAACGGCGCCGGTCCTCAGGCGGTCGCCCTGATGATGGACAAGGGTTCCGACCGGGCGGTGGTGCGCGCCTGCGACATCCTCAGCTACCAGGACACCCTGTTCCCCGATGCGGGATCGACCCTGTTCGACCGTTGTCTGATCACCGGCAGCTATGACTTCATCTTCGGCGGCGGGCGCGCCTGGTTCGAAGGCTGCGAAATCCGATCGCGCACACGTCCGGCCGATCCGATCGAGGGTTACGTCACCGCGCCCAGCACCCCGATCGATCAGCCGTTCGGCTTCGTCTTCAAAGACTGCCGGTTGACCAAGGACGCCGATGTTCGTCCGGGCTCCGTCTTCTTGGGCCGACCCTGGCGGCCGTCCAGCGCCTTTCCCGATGGGCGATACGGCGATCCCCGTTACGTCGGCGCGGCCGCCTTTGTGGACTGCTGGATGGACGACCACATCGCCCGGGAGGGCTGGACGGAGATGTGGTACACGGGGCGCGACGGCAATCCGCGCACCATGCTTCAGCCGGAGGAGGCGCGATTCGCGACCTTCGGCTCGACCGGACCGGGCGCCGCCGACTTTGGGCGGGGGCGCCGCCTGTCTGCAGACGAGGCGGGGCGCATCACGCGATCAGCCGTGCTGGGCTGATCGCCGCATCCTGAGGTCTGGCCGGCGCATAGCGGGCGGTCATCTCGGCGCAGAAGTCTGCGAACTCTTCGGCGACCTGCGGCGGGCTGGTGTGGTGGGGCTCCAGGCCGCGATGCTCGGGCGTGAAGCAGAAGGTCACGGTCACGTCGAAGTCGGCTAAGGTCTCCATCTGCCGGTCGAACCAATCCAGGGCGCCGTCGCGATAACGGTCCGCCCAGGACAGGCCGGTGCGCAGCCGACGCACGCCAAGGTCCTTCAGCCATCGGACCGCATCGTCCAGCCTGTGATCCTGGAAGTGAAACCACTGGCAGACCCCCATGTCGGCCGCATAGGGCCGGAAGGCCTCCAGCGCCGGCTTGGGCGAGCCGTCCTCGCGCAACAGGCCCATGTGGAAGTGCCGGTAGTAGGACGATCCCTCAGCCTCCCGATGCCGTGTCGTGGCCTCCCAGGTGCGGGGCAGGTCGTACAGGCTGTACCAGTGGATGCGGGGCGCCTTGCCGATCAGCAGTTCGGCGGTCTTTTTCACACCCCAGGCCTGAACCTCTTCGGAGCCGAAGGCGGAGACCCCGACCTCCGTCACCCAGACCGGCTTGTCGGCGACCGCCTTGATCTCGTCAATTCGCGCGGGCCATTCGTCGATGGGCCACAGGTTCCAGTCCAGGGGAAAACCATGGACGGCGACCACGTCGATCGCCTCCATCACCCCCATCTCCTCCAGTCGCCGAACGAAGGAAGGGTCGATGGGGGACATCCCGCCCAGGACGCGGGTCACCGTGGAGTTCTCCGCCCGGACAGCGGCCCCGGCCAGCCGCGTCATCTCGGCGAAACGCGCCCATTCGGGGTCCAGCAGGGGGTCCCAGTGGGACTTGTTGTTCGGTTCGTTCCAGATCTTGACGGCCTCGATCATCGGCGCGGCTCCTTGGTCTTGTCATGGCCGTTGAGGGGCGAGCGGGCGGGATAGACGGCGCCGGCCTCGGTCGGTCGTTCTGTGCGGCGACACAGGAAGACTTCCTCCTCCGGTCGATCCAGCACCTGGAACCCCGCGCTACGCAGCATGGCCGCGCTGGCCGAGGCGTTGGGCGCCCACCAGTTGGTCCAGTCCCCGGCGTAGCGGTGCTCGATGAAGTGCAGCTTCGGATAGTCGGGCCGGTCGAAATGCGCAGTCTGGCTGAAGTCGTAGTCGATTTCGGGTTCAAAGATTTCATTCGCGCCGCGTTGCATCGACTGGAACAGAAGCAGGTCGTCGGCCACGTGCTCGTGGATCAGGTCCAGCGCCAGCAGCGGGTGGCGCAGGTGGTAGAGGACGCCCATGAAGATGACGAGGTCGAACCGTTCGCCGAGTTTGGCCAGGTCGTAGACCGACAGTTTGCGGAACTCGATATCCGCGTCTTCGACCTCGGCGGCGAGCCGCGCCTGGTCCAGATAGCGGTCGTCGAAATCGACGCCCAGCACCCGGTTCGCCCCCCGCCGCTTCATCTCCAGCGAGTAGAAGCCGGCGTTGCAGCCGATATCGAGCACGCTGCGCCCGCTCAGATCATCGGGGATCACATGGGCGAAGCGGGCGAACTTGTTGGCGGGATAGTCGTGGAGGAAGTGATCCGGCGCGGTGCGAACCCCCTTCAGCTCCATATTGTGAAACCAGGGGCCGAGTTCGGCCACCCGAGCGCGAACCTGCGCGGCGCTGAGTTCAGCCATGAGGAACCTCATTCAGGCGAAGAAGGGACAGGTGTTCCGGCGTCGCCGAGACGGTGGTGATCGACCCCGGCGCGATCTCGAACCGATCGTGGTGTCGCAGCGAAAGCCCCAGAGTCAGGGCGACGACCGACTTGATCACGTCGGCGTGGCTGACCGCCGCCACGGCTCCGGCGTCGGCGGCCGCCATCGTCTCCAGCCAGCGGGACAGGCGGCCTTGGACCTCCAGCATCGACTCGCCGTTCGGCGCCCGGCCTTGGTCGCGGGCGGCGTTCCACCGGCGCCATTCGGGCAGGGCGTCCAGTTGGGCGAAATCCCGGCCGGTCCAGTCCCCGAAATCAATTTCGTTCAAGGCGGCTTCCTCTTCGAGCCGACCGGAGTGGGCGGCGGCTATCACGGCGGCGGTCTCTCGCGTCCGGTCCAGGGGGCTGGTCAGCACCCGATCAAGTCGGGGGAAGGCGCGCGCCAGAGCCTGAGCTTGACGTCTTCCTGTGTCGCTCAGACCCACGCCAGGGGTGCGTCCGCAAAGCCGTCGGGACACAAGATCGTGGGTTCCGTGTCGGATCAGGTGGATGATCGTCACGAGACCAGGCGAGCGGCGCGCGGGGCAGGGGCGGGCTCCTCGCCGCGGATGAAGCGCAGCGTCCGTTCGCGCGCCTCCTCGTCCGTGAACTGTTCCGGGGGGGATTTCATGAACCAGCTGGACGGCCCGATCAGAGGCCCTGACACGCCGCGATCCATCGCCACCTTGGCGCATCGGACGGCGTCGATGACGACGCCGGCGCTGTTGGGACTGTCCCAGACCTCCAGCTTGACCTCCATGCTGATCGGCACGTCGCCGAAGGTGGTGCCCTCCAGACGGATGTGCGCCCATTTGCGGTCGGTCAGCCACGGGACGAAATCACTGGGGCCGACATGGACGTCGTCGTCGGCCAGGGGCGTCTCGAATTGACTGGTGACCGCCTGGGTCTTGGAAATCTTCTTCGACGTCAGTCTTTCGCGCTCCAGCATGTTCTTGAAGTCGGAATTGCCGCCGAAGTTGAGCTGATAGGTGCGATCCACGCGCACGCCCCGCTCACGCATCAGATTGGCCAGAACCCGGTGAACGATGGTGGCGCCGACCTGGCTCTTGATGTCGTCGCCGACGAGCGGCAGTCCGGCGTCGCTGAACCGCTTCGCCCAGCCTGGGTCAGAGGCGATGAATACCGGAATGCAGTTGACGAAGGCGCAGCCGGCCCGCAGCGCCTGTTCGGCGTAATATTCGGTGGCCTTTTGCGATCCCACGGGCAGGTAGGAGACCAGCACCTGGGTTCCGCTGTCGCGTAAGGCCTGGGCCACATCGACGGGGGGAGCGGCGCTCTCTTCCAGGTCGTCGATCATGTATCGGCCGATCCCGTCCAACGTCGGTCCGCGCTGGACGGTGACGCCCGAGGGGCCGGGGGAGGCGAAGCGGAAGGTGTTGTTCGGCGGGGCGAAGACGGCGTCCGACAAGTCGCGGCCGACCTTGGCCGCATGGATGTCGAAGGCGCTGACCATTTCCATGTCTTCGATACGATAACCGCCGAGTTCGACGTTCATCAGCCCGGGCGGAGGGGCGTTGCTGGGGGCCGCCGCGTAATGGGCCAGGCCCTGCACGAAGGACGAAGCGCAGTTGCCCACGCCCACGACGCCGATCCGAACGGATTTTCGCTGCATTGGCTGGTCCCTTCGCCGTTCCGCGACCCGATCGGCCGCAGCAAGAGGAAGGATCTACAAAGCTCCCGGTTCCGTGAAATGGCCAAGTATCCGTCAGATCAAGGATCGAAGCGGACGATATATGTTCTTGTGTCGAATTTTGAACATTGAAAGAAAAGGCGGAAAGGGAAGTGCTAGCGCAATATGTTCAAAATTGAACGCTCCGAATATCGGAACAGATGGGTAGAAGAAGCTGTTGCTCGGGTGAACCTGCCGGAGCTGCACCATGTCCGAAGCGAACCGCCTGACTGATCATGACGACATCCGCGCCTGGGCCGAGGCCCGCGGCGCCAGGCCTTCTCGCGTGGCCAGCACGGCCGACGCCGACGGCGGCGGGGTGCTGAGGTTCGACTTCGGCGACAAGGAAGAGGCGCTGGAGGAGATCTCCTGGGACGACTTCTTCCGCATCTTCGAAGACAGCGACCTGGCCTTGCTTGCGCAGGACCATACGAGCGGCGGCGAAACGAGCCGCTTCTCCAAATTCGTGCAGCGCTGAGCCGGAGATCCCCATGGCGAACACTGTCCTGATCACCGGCGGCGCGGGCTTCGTCGGCCGTCATCTCGCCCGATCCTTGCTTGAACAGGGCCACAGGGTGAGGGCGCTGGACAGCCTGATCGAGCAGGTCCACCCCACCGGCGCGCGGCCCGACGAATTGGACCCCGAGGTCGAACTGGTGGTCGGCGACATTCGCGACGAGGACCGGGTCCGGGCGGCGCTTCAGGGGGTGGACAAGGTCGTTCACCTGGCGGCGGAGGTCGGCGTCGGCCAGAGCATGTATGCGATCGACCGCTACACCTCGGTCAATGATTACGGCACGGCGGTGCTGTTCCAGCAGTTGATCGACCAGCCGGTGCAGCGGGTGGTCGTCGCCTCCTCGATGAGCATCTACGGCGAGGGCCTGTACCGCACTGAAGACGGCGATTTGCGTCAGGAGGTGGTGCGCGGCGCCCGGAACCCGGACGGCTCATGGGACCCCACGGACGACCAGGGGCGTGCGCTGATCCCCGTGCCGACGCCAGAGACCAAGTCGCCGGCGCTGAAGAGCGTCTATGCGATCAACAAATTCGTTCAGGAACGGCTCACCCTGACCCTGACGGCCCAATACGGGATGGAAAGCTGCGCCCTGCGGCTCTGGAACATCTACGGGCCGGGGCAGGCCCTTTCCAATCCCTACACCGGCGTCCTGGCCATCTTCGCCTCCCGTATCGCCAACGGTCAGGCGCCGATGGTGTTCGAGGACGGCCTGCAGAGGCGCGACTTCGTGCATGTCTCGGATGTCGCGCGCGCCTTCCTTCTGGCGCTGGAGAAGCCGGAGGCGAACGGGGAGGTCTTCAACATCGGCTCTGGGGAGGACCGCACCGTCGAGGACGTGGCGCGGCTGCAGGCGGCCTCGATGGGGCGGCCCGATATCGAGCCACTGATCACCAACAAGGCCAGGGCGGGCGACATCCGCCACAATATTCCCGATCTGACGAAGGCCCGCGAGCAACTCGGCTATGAATCACGTCAGGACTTCGCGGCAGGTCTTGAGGAACTGGCCGAATGGGTGGCGCGTCAGGAAGCCCAGGACCGGGTCGATCAGGCGCGCGGCGAGCTGGAACGTCGGGGGCTGGTGGCATGAGCCGGGTCCTGATCACGGGCGGCGCCGGTTTCATCGGCTCCAACCTCGCCGACCGCCTGGCCGGCCAGGGGCATGAGATCGTGGTGCTGGACACCCTGGCGCGGCCGGGGGTGGAGGGAAACCTCAAATGGCTGCTGCTGCGCCACGGCGCACAGGTCCGGCACCTGGCGGCCGACGTGCGCCAGGCCGAGGCGGTCGAGACGGCGATCGCCCAGGCGGACGTGGTCTTTCACCTGGCCGCCCAGGTGGCGGTGACGACCAGTTTGGCTGATCCCCGCAACGACTTCGACGTCAATCTGGTCGGGACGCTGAACGTCCTGGAGGCGGCGCGCCGGCGACGCACTCCGGTCGTTTTCGCCAGCACGAACAAGGTCTACGGCGACCTGGGCGACATCGAGCTGGGCGTTCAGAACGAGGCCTGGCTGCCGACGGATGCGGCCCTGCGGACGCGGGGCGTGGACGAACGGCGGCCGCTGGACTTCCACACGCCCTACGGCTGCTCCAAAGGCGCGGCCGACCAGTATGTGCTGGACTATGCCCGCAGCTACGACGTGCCGACCTGCGTGCTGCGGATGAGCTGCATCTACGGTTCCCGTCAGATGGGTACGGAGGACCAGGGCTGGGTCGCCCATTTCCTGATCCGGGCGCTGGAAGGCGCCCCGATCACCCTTTACGGCGACGGCCGGCAGGTGCGCGATATTCTGGACGTGTCCGACGCGGTCGACGCCTATGTCGCGGCCTGGAAGCGGATCGAGGCCGTGTCGGGCCGCGCCTTCAACCTGGGCGGCGGGCCTGAGAACGCCGTCAGCCTGAGGGGATTGATCGCTCATATCGACCGACTGCTCGGTCGCGCGACCGAACTGCAGTTTGAGGACTGGCGGGCCGGGGATCAGCGCTACTTCGTCGCCGACGCCTCGGCGGCCCACCGCGCCCTGGGGCTGGGCGCGGTCAAGTCCTGGCGGCCGGGCGTGTCGGACCTGGCGGACTGGCTGCGGGCGGAACGGCGACTGGACGCCCGCATCGGCTCGGCGGCGGCATGAGTCTGGTCCCCCGTCACGTGCTGATGACCACCGACGCCGTGGGCGGCGTCTGGACCTATGCGCTGGATCTGGCGGAAGGCCTGTCGGCGCGCGGCGTCCGCATCACCCTGGCCGTGTCGGGCCCTGCGCCCCGTCCCGCCCAGCGACGAGCCGCCGAACAGATTGGGGGGCTCACGCTGGTCGATGCCGGGGGGACGCTCGACTGGCTGGCGGACGGTCCCCGCCCGCTGGACCAGACGGCGCGGGCCCTCCGCGGTTTGGCGGCCCAGGGCGGCGTGGATCTGGTGCACCTCAACAGCCCCGCCTTGCGGGGCGACGAGGACTGGGGCGCGCCCGTGGTCGGGGTTTGTCACTCCTGCGTGGCGACCTGGTGGGACGCGGTGCGCGGAACGGCCTTGCCGGAGGATTTCGTCTGGCGGACGGAGCGGCTCGCCCAGGGCTACCGGCGTTGTGACCGTCTGATCGCCCCCAGTTTCGCCTTCATGCAGACGACGGCGGCGCGCTACGGCGTCCTGCCCGCTACGGTTCGAAACGGCCGCCGTCCCATTGGAACCCGCCCAGTTCCGCGGCGCCGGCAGGTTCTGACCTCGGGCCGGCTGTGGGACGAGGGCAAGAATATTGCGACCCTCGAACGGGCCGCCCGACGGATGCGGGGCCGGGTCGAGGCCGCCGGTCCGCTTGAGGGACCGAACGGTCAGTCGGTTCATCTGGACCGGATCCAGCCCCTGGGCGCGCTGGGCCCCACCGACTTGCAGCAAAGGCTTCGACTGGCGTCAATCTTCTGCGCCCCGTCGCTTTACGAGCCCTTCGGCCTGGGCGTACTGGAGGCGGCCCAGGCGGGATGCGCCCTGGTCTTGGCCGATATTCCGACCTTCCGCGAGCTTTGGGAGGGGGCGGCGCTGTTCGTCTCCCCGCAAGACGACGCCGCCCTGGCGGTCGTTCTGGACGAACTGCTGGAAGACGTCGACCGGGCGCGCCGTCTGGGAAGGCTGGCCGCCGATCGCGCCGAACAGTTCAGCCTCGACGCCATGGTGGAGGGAACCCTGGCCGTCTACGCCGAGGCCTTGGCCCAGCGCACCCCCTTCGGGGAGGCGGCGGCGTGAAGATCGTCTATTTCACCCATTCGCTGGAGTCATGCTGGAACCACGGCAATGCGCATTTCCTGCGTGGGGTGCTGCGTGAACTGAGCGCCCGCGGCCATCAGGTCGAGGCGTGGGAGCCGCACGACGCGTGGAGCCGCGCCAATCTGGTCGCGGACCATGGCGAAGACGGACTGGCGCCCTATCGACAAGCCTATCCCGAACTGGTCAGCCGCCGCTTCCATCCGCCCCTTGATGTGGATCGGGCGCTGGACGGGGCGGATGTGGTCATCGTGCATGAATGGAACGATCCGGCGCTGGTGGCGGCCGTCGGTCGCGCGCGGCGGCGGGGCGGCTTTACTCTGCTGTTTCACGACACCCACCACCGGGCCGTCAGCGAGCCGGAGGCCATGCAGGCTTTCGACCTGTCGCAATATGACGGGGTGCTCGCCTTCGGTGAAACCCTGGCGGCGGTGTATCGCCGATGGGGTTGGGGCGATCGCGTCTTCGTCTGGCATGAGGCGGCCGACGTCCGCCTGTTCCATCCTCCGCTTGAGCAGCAGGGCCGGGAAGGACTGGTCTGGGTGGGCAACTGGGGCGACGGGGAGCGGACGGCGGAGCTTGAGCGATTTCTGTTCGCCCCGGCGGCGGCGAGCGGCCTTGAACTTGATCTCTACGGCGTCCGCTATCCCGAGGCGGCGCGGCGGCTGCTGGACCGCTACGACGTCCGCTATCACGGCTGGCTGCCCAATGCGGCGGCGCCGAAAGTGTTCGCGCGGCGCCTGGCGACCGTTCACGTCCCGCGCCGTTTCTACGTCGAGACGCTTCCGGGCATTCCGACCATTCGCGTGTTCGAAGCCCTGGCCTGCGGAATCCCTCTGGTCAGTGCGCCGTGGACGGACAGCGAGGGCCTGTTCGAGGTCGGTCGTGACTTCCTGATGGTGCGGTCTGGCAGCGAAATGGCCTCGGCGCTCCGGGCGGTCAAGTCGGACGCCGGCCTGCGCGCGGAACTGACCGACCACGGACTGGCGGCAATCCGCGCCCGCCACACCTGCGCACACCGGGTCGATGAACTGATGGCGGTGCTGGGGCGGCTCGGCGCGCCCGCCGCCGATCCCGCTCCAACCTTCCACCCCGTCATGGAGATTGCGGAATGAAGATCGCCTTTTACGGCTCCAGCCTGCTGTCGTCCTACTGGAACGGCGCGGCCACCTACTATCGCGGCCTGCTGGGCGCCTTGGCCGAACGCGGATGGGACATCCTGTTTCTGGAGCCCGACGCCTTCGACCGGCAGCAGCATCGCGACATTGATGCGCCGGACTGGGCTGAGGTGGTGGTGTGGGACAACACCGTCGAAGGCTGCAAGACAGCCATGGCGCGCGCCGTGGAGGCCGACGTAGTGGTCAAGGCTTCCGGCGTCGGCGTGTTCGACGACGTCCTGCTGGGCGTGTTCGACCTGGCGCGCCCCGACGCCCTGACCGTCTACTGGGACGTGGACGCCCCCGCCACCCTGGCGGAGGTGAAGGCCGCGCCCGATCATCCGCTGCGGCGGGTCCTGCCGCAGATTGATCACGTCCTGACCTATGGCGGCGGCGCTCCGGTCGTGCAGGCGTTCCAAGCGCTCGGCGCCCGCGACTGCCGTCCGATCTATAATGCGCTCGATCCCGCCACCCATCATCCCGTCCAGCCGGACCCCGGCTTCTCCGCCGACCTCGCGCTCCTGGCCAATCGACTGCCGGATCGGGAACGCCGAATCGAGACCTTCTTTCTGGAGCCCGCCGCCGCCCTGCCGCAACGCCGGTTTCTGCTGGGCGGCAACGGCTGGGCCGACAAGGCCATGCCGGCGAACGTCCAGACCATCGGTCATGTGGGCACGGCCCAGCACAACGCCTTCAACTGTACGCCCCTGGCGGTGCTGAACGTCGCCCGCGACAGCATGGCCGAGGTCGGCTTCTCGCCCGCCACGCGGGTGTTCGAGGCCACCGGCGCCGGGGCCTGCCTGATCACCGACTATTGGGAAGGCGTCGAACAGTTTCTGAAGCCGGACGTCGAAGTGCTGGTGGCGCGCGACGGCCAGGACGTGGCGGCGCATCTGGCCGCCCTGACGCCGGAACGGGCGCAGGCCATCGGCCGGGCGGCGCGAGACCGCGTCCTGGCCGACCATACCTACGCCCAGCGGGCCGAGGCGGTGGACGCCCTGCTCCGCGAACGGCTCGCGGCGCGCCGCGAAAGGAGCGCGGCATGAAGCTGGTCGTGCTGGGGCTCAGCCTGTCGTCCGCCTGGGGCAATGGCCACGCCGTGACCTTCCGCGCCCTGCTGTCCGCCTTCGCGGACCGGGGGCACGAGGTGGTGTTCCTGGAGCGGGAAACCCCTTGGTATGCGGCGCACCGCGATGTGTCGGACCCGCCCTATTGCCGCCTCGACTTCTATTCGGATCTGCAGGATCTGGAGCGTTTCGCCGACGAGGTGCGCAGCGCAGACGCCGTCCTGGTCGGCTCATATGTGCCCCAGGGGATCGAGGTCGGCCGGTGGGCGCGTCGCACGGCGACGGGCGTGGTGGCCTTCTACGACATCGATACCCCTGTGACCCTGGCCCGGCTGGCGCAAGACGACTGCGACTATCTGCGAGTCGACCAGATTGCGAACTACGACGTCTATTTCTCCTTCACCGGCGGGGCGACGCTCGAGCGTCTGGAGCGCGACCACGACGCGCCGGCGGCCCGCGCCCTCTATTGTTCGGCGGACCCCGAGGCCTATCGACCGCAAGCCGTCGCTCCGCGGTGGGATCTGTCCTATCTCGGCACCTACAGCCCGGATCGTCAGCCGACATTGGAGCGCCTGCTGCTGGAGCCGGCGCGGCGTATGCCGGATCGTCGCTTCGTGGTGGCGGGCCCTCAGTATCCCGACGACATCGACTG
This sequence comes from Brevundimonas sp. Bb-A, assembly GCF_009394735.1. Classification (NCBI taxonomy): domain Bacteria; kingdom Pseudomonadati; phylum Pseudomonadota; class Alphaproteobacteria; order Caulobacterales; family Caulobacteraceae; genus Brevundimonas; species Brevundimonas sp. Bb-A. The sequence goes on from NZ_CP045456.1 coordinate 1,390,916, forward strand.
GCCCCAGAATGTCGAGCGGATCGACCATCTGCCCCCGGCCGACCATCCCGCCTTCTACGCCGCCAGTCGCTTCACCCTGAACGTCACTCGCGCGGACATGCGGGCGGCCGGGCACAGCCCCTCGATCCGGCTGTTCGAGGCCGGCTCCTGCGGCTGCCCGATCATTTCGGACGCCTGGCCCGGCATCGAGACGCTCTTCACCCCCGGCGAGGAGATCCTGCTGGCCGACGCCGCCGAGACGGTGATCGAGGCGCTGTCCGCGCCTGTGGATCAGGCTCGGGCGATGGGCGAGGCCGCGCGCCGCCGCATCCTGTCCGAACACACCCCCTCCCACCGCGCCCACACTCTGGAGCGTGAGTTGATCGCGGCTCTACGGGCCAAGACGAAGGACCGACCTATGAAGTCCATATCCGACACCCGCACCGTCCTGGTCGCCGGCGGCGCCGGTTTCCTCGGTTCGCACCTGTGCGACCGGTTGTTGGCGGAAGGTCGCCACGTCGTCTGCCTCGACAATCTGCGGACGGGCGACCTGGCGAACCTCAAGGACGCGATGAAACAGCCGCGGTTCGAGTTCGTGCGCCACGACATCGTCGATCCCCTGCCGGAGCGGATCACCGCCCGTCGGTTCGACCGCATCTACGACCTGGCCTGCGCCGCTTCGCCGCCGCAGTATCAGCAGGATCCGGAGCATACGATGCTGACCTGCATCCTCGGGGTTCGTAACCTGCTGCAACTGGCCGAGAAGACCGGCGCGCGTCTGTTGCTGACCTCCACCAGCGAGGTCTACGGCGATCCGGAGGTCCATCCCCAGCCGGAAACCTATCGCGGCAACGTCAATCCGATCGGCCCGCGCGCCTGCTATGACGAGGGCAAGCGGGCGGCCGAGACCCTGGTGTTCGACTATGATCGGGCGGGACGAGCCGAGGTTCGCGTGGCGCGGATTTTCAACACCTATGGGCCGCGCCTGTCGGCGGCCGACGGTCGGGTCGTCTCCAACCTGATCACCCAGGCCCTGTCGGACGCGCCCATCACCATCTATGGCGACGGCAGCCAGAGCCGGTCCTTCTGCTATGTGGACGACATGATCGGCGGACTGATCGCCCTGATGGAGCATGAGGGACCGCAGCCGGGACCGATCAACCTCGGCAATCCGGTCGAGCTGACGGTGTCCGAACTGGTCGAGGTCATTCTTGATCTGACCGGCTCCGGTTCCGGCGTCGTCCACCGCCCGCTGCCCGCCGACGACCCGCGGCGTCGCCGTCCGGATATCGACAAGGCCGATGCAGTCCTGGATTGGCGCCCGACCACCGCCTTGCTTGACGGTCTGCGCCGCACCATCAACTGGTTCGACGCCGATCGCCCGATTGTGGTCAGCGACCGTCCGGCCCTCAGCGCCTGAGGTGCGGGCCGACGGCGACATGGCGGAGGTTCTGCGGCGCAATATCGAGGCCATGCGTGCGCAGCGAAAAGAGGCGGCCGAGGCGGCGCCATGGCCGGAACGGCTCGCCGAGCGCATCACCGGATTCGCGGGCAGCATGGGGTTCGTGCTGCTGCACCTGCTGATTTTCGGCGGCTGGATCGTCTGGAACCTGTTGGCTCCGGAGCCGTGGCGTTTCGACGCGACCCTGGTCATCCTGGCCATGGCCGCCTCCGTGGAGGCCATCTTCCTGTCGACCTTCGTCCTGATCAGCCAGAACCGGATGGCGGCGGCGGAGCACGGGCGGGCGGAGTTGGACCTGCAGATCAATCTGCTGGCCGAACACGAAATCACGCGGCTGATTGATCTGGTGGGTCGCCTCGCCGCGCACGCGGGACTTTCGGAGACGGACCCAGACCTGGACGAGCTGCGCCGCGACGTCGCGCCGGACGCCGTTCTCGATCAGATCACGCGATCAAATGAGGAAGACGATGACAGAGGTTCTTGACCAGACGCACACCATGCGCGCGGCGGTCGTCACAGGCCCCGGTCAACTGGAGGTGCATCGCGTGCCCAGGCCTGAACCCGGCCCGGGGCAGGTCCGGATCAGGCTGGAGGGCTGCGGCGTCTGCGCCTCCAATCTGACGCCTTGGGCGGGGCCGGACTGGATGACGTTTCCAACGCCGCCCGGCGGGCTGGGCCACGAAGGTTGGGGCGTCGTGGATGCGGTCGGCGAGGGCGTATCGCGTGTCGCGGTCGGCGATCGGGTCGCGGCCCTGTCCCACAGCAGTTTCGCCGAATACGACGTCGCCGATCAGGCGGCGGTGGTGCCCCTGCCGCCCGAACTGGACGGCCTGCCGTTTGCGGGCGAGCCCCTGGGCTGCGCCATGAACATCTTTCGGCGCAGCGGGATCGCGCCCGGTCAGACCGTCGCCATCGTCGGAATTGGTTTTCTGGGGGCGATCCTGACACGGTTGGCGACCGATGCGGGCGCCCGCGTCATCGCCCTGTCCCGGCGGCCCTATTCCCTGGACGTCGCCCGCCGCATGGGGGCGGTCGAAACCCTGGCGCTGGACGACCACTACGCCTTGATCGCCAGGGTGTCCGAACTGACGGAGGGGCGGTTCTGCGATGTGGTGATCGAGGCGGTCGGCAAGGCCTGGCCGCTGGACCTGGCGGCCGAACTGACCCGTGAACGCGGTCGGCTGGTCATCGCCGGCTATCACCAGGACGGCCCTAGGCAGATCAATATGCAGCTGTGGAACTGGCGCGGCCTGGATGTTGTCAACGCCCATGAGCGCGACCCCGCCGTCTATGCTGAAGGGGTGCGCGAGGCCGTGGAGGCGGTGCGCTCAGGGCAGTTGGACCTTAACGACCTGATCACCCACGCCTATCCGCTGGAACAGTTGGCCCAGGCGCTGGACGCCACCCGCGACCGACCGGACGGCTTCCTGAAGGCGGTGGTGAGGATGCGATGACCGATCTGCTTCTGCAACGGGGCGCGTCGTCTGAACTGCGTCGCCCGCGCGTGGGATTCCTGGGCGTGGGCTGGATCGGGCGGCATCGGATGGCGGCCATGCTGGACGCCGGCCGGATCGAGGCGGTCGCCGTCGCCGAGCCCGACCCGGACATGGCGCGCGAGGCCCTGGTTCTCGCCCCTGACGCGACGGTCTGCGCCGACCTCGACGATCTGCTGGCCCAGGATCTGGACGGTCTGGTGATCGCCACACCCAGCGCGCTTCACGCCGATCAGGCGCAACGGGCCCTGGACGCCGGCGTCGCCGTCTTCTGCCAAAAGCCGCTGGGCCGGAACGCGCAGGAGACCGAGGCCGCCATCGCCGCCGCCCGCCGCGCGAACCGGCTGCTGGCGGTGGACCTCAGCTACAGGTTCACCGCAGCCGTTCAGGCTCTGAAGACCCAGCTCGAGTTGGGGGCCATGGGCCGTGTTCATGCGGTCGATCTGACCTTCCATAACGCCTATGGACCGGACAAGCCCTGGTTCTACGACGCGGCTCTCTCTGGCGGCGGATGCGTCATGGATCTAGGCGTCCATCTGGTCGATCTGTGTCTGTGGCTGCTGGATGACGCGGTGGCGGGGGTCGAGGCGCATCTGCGGCGACAGGGTCGTCCCCTGGCTGGTCGCAAGGAGGCGGAAGACTACGCCGTCGCGACCCTGATCCTGAAATCCGGCGCGGTGGTCCGCCTGGCCTGTTCATGGCGACTGCCTGCGGGCCAGGACGCGGTGATCGAAGCGGCCTTTTACGGCGAGCGGGGCGGGGCGGCCCTGCGCAATCTCGGCGGCTCCTTCTATGATTTCGAGGCCACGGCGTTTGAAGGGGTGACGCGGCGCGTTCTGGCGTCGCCGCCGGACGACTGGGGCGGCCGCGCCGCTCAAGCCTGGGCTCAGGCCCTGGCGGAAGGGAAACGATACGACCCTGAGGTCGAGCGGCTGGTGGAGGTGGCCCGGACCCTGGACCGGATCTACGCCGCCGCGGCCTGAGGCTTGATCAGAACGGAAAGACGATCGGGATCGCCACCATGGCCGCGACCCAGGTCGCCAGGTTCAGCGGAAGCCCCACGCGAACGAAGTCCATGTAGCTGTAGCCGCCCATGTTGAAGACCAGCACATTGGTCTGATAGCCGAAGGGGGTGGCGAAGGCGGCAGAGGCGGCCATCATGACCCCGACCAGAAAGGGCCGGGGATCGACGCCCAGGCTTTCCGCCAGGGCGACGGCGATGGGGGTGATCAGCACGGCTACGGTCGCATTGGACAGAAGCTCCGTCGCAAACAGGGTGACGCCATAGAGCACGACCAGGGCGCCGAACGGCCCCATGGGGCGGATGACGTCGATCAGTCGCTCAGCGCCGGCTGCGGCGAGGCCGGTCACCTCAATGGCGGTTCCGACCACCACCATTCCGGCGATCAGCAGCAGGATTTCCGGCCTCAGACCGGCGTAGGCTTCCTCCGGCGTGATGACCCGAAGCAGGATCAGCGCCACGGCCCCGGCGAAGGCCGAGGCGGCGATCGGCGCCCAGCCCAGGGCCGCTGAGGCGATCACCAGGACGAAGACCGCCAGGGACATCATGGCCGGGCGCAGCCGGAAGGGGCGGTCCGCCGCCTCATACAGGGTGACGTCGCCCAGATGGGCGTCCCCCGACCCGTCCGCCTGATTGCGGGATTCGCCCAGGCGCGGCAGGCCGAAGGGGATGATGCGCTTGCGCCGCTTCGCCGCCTCGGCCTCGGCGCGTCGTCGCGCCGCCTCCATCTCGGCCAGCCGCGCGGCCTGGGCCTCGTCCTGGGCGACGGAACGACCCAGCTGTCGCGCCCCGAAGAAATAGAGCCACAGGCCGCCGACGATCGCGATGAACAGACCCACCGGCGTGATCTCGAACAGGCCGAAGACCGGCTGGCCGGCGTTGCGCGCCATGTCGTTGACCAACAGGTTCGTCGAGGTGCCGATCAAGGTCAGAAGCCCGCCCATGACGGTGACGTGGCTTAGCGGCATCAGAAAACGTTTGGGCGACAGCTTCAGCGACTGGGCCACGTCGCGGATCACCGGCGCGGCCAGGACGACCACCGGGGTGTTGTTCAAAAAGCCCCCGACCGCGCCGCACAGGCCGATGACGATCCAGATGCCCTGGGCCCCGACGCGGGCCGCCAGACCGGTCGCCTGCCGGATCAGCAGGCCCAGCAGGCCCGACAGTTCGATGGCGTAGGCGATCACGAACAGGCCGGCCAGGGCGATGACGGCCGGACTGGCGAAGGCGCTCTGCACTTCGACGGGCCGCACGACGCCGAGCAAGAGCAGGACGGCCGCGCCGCTCAGGGCGACGACGTCGGCGCGCAGCTTGCCGTGGATCAGGACGCCGACCACGCCGATCAGCACCGCCAGGGCAACCATCTGGTCGAAAGTCATAGGCCGTGCAGACCGTTCTCCGCGCCCTTCGTCAACCTTTTTCGCAAGATCGCCCCAAAAGCGACCGACCTTATGCTAGGCTTGGTTCATGCTCGAACCGATCGCGTCGCCTCGCCCGTCGGTCGTCGCGCTCGCGGCGTCTGTCCTCCTCCTCGGTCCCGTCCTGGCGGGCTGCCAGCGCGAGGAGCCGGCGCCTGAAGCCGCTCCGTCTCAGCCCCAACCCCAGACCCAGGCCCCGGTCGTTTCGGTCGCGCCTGCGCCGACCCTGGATCGGGCGGGCCTGTTGCAGGCCATGGACGTGGCCGCTTCGGCCTATGCGGCGGGGGGCGAGGTCGGCGGCGCCGATCTGGTCGGTCGGCGCTTTGCGTTGCGTCAGGTCTTCGGCTGTACGGGGCCTGCGACGCCGCCCGCCGCGGACGCTGCGTCCGGCGACGGCCTGGCCCGCTGGTCCTGGGGCGATCGGCGCCGAACTCTGAAGCTGACGCTGGCGCCGGGCGACTGGACCGACTCCGCACTGATCGCCGGGGGCGCCGACAGCTGGGAGGCCGCCGAGGGCTTTTGGTTGACCCGTCCCTGGTTGAGGACCGAGGGCTGCCCCGGCGTCCAGGGCGATCCCCTGGCCGGCGGCCCCGTCGCCCCGTCTCCCCAAACCGTGGGCCTGGCGGCGGTCTTCGACCAGGACGGTCCGCGCACCGGCCGCCGCAACGGTCGCGCCTACGAATATGTCGTAAGGGGCGAAGGGGACCAGCCGCCCCCGGCGCCGTCCGGCGGCTACCGGCTGGTGCTGGAAGGGCGAATGGCCGCCTTCGCCGACGGCCGCGCCATCCGCTGCCGCGCCGCCGGCCCCGATCAACGGCCGGTCTGTATCGGCGCGGTTCGGCTGGACCGCGTGGCCTTTGAGGATGCGAGCGGCAAGCTGCTCAGCGAGTGGCGGGGCGGCTGACGGCGGTCGTCCTCAGCCCGGTTCGCCGTCTTCTGGAAACGCAGGCGGGCGCGGTTGCATCATCGTCGCCAGCCGATCCACGGCCGTCGCCATCGCCGCCCGGTCGTCCGCCGACAGTCGGCCGAAACCTGAAATGAAGCCGTCGCCGAACAGGCCGGGCGAGGAGGCGAGGGCGTCTCGCCCGGCCTCTGTCAGCCGGACATGGACGATCCGACGGTCAATCGTTGAGCGATAACGCACGGCCATCCCCTTGGCCTCCAGCTTGTCCAGCACGGCGACCACTGTGGGCGGGGACATGGAGACGTCGCGGGATATGGCGCTGGTGCTGACCTCGCCCAGGTCGCGGATGGATTGCAGCACCAGCAGCTGCGGCAAGGTGAGGCCCGTCAGGCGCGCGATTTCCCGCGATCGAACGTCGATCGCCTGGGCGATCCGCCTGAGGGAGCGGACCAGGGTCGCCGTGGAATCCGTCGGCGCCTTGGGAGACAGCCCCGCTGAAAGATCAATCATCCGGTTGAACTCTTTCGTACACGAAACATTTGTACCCGCTGCATCCACAATTCAAGGAGGCCCCATGTGCGGTCTTAGCGGCGAGATCAATTTCGACGGACGGCCGGCCGACGCCGGCGCCGTACAACGCATGACGGATGCGCTCTCGCCTCGGGGACCGGACGGGTCCGGCATCGTTATGCGCGGCCCGGTGGGTCTGGGGCATCGCCGGCTGAAGATCATCGACCTGTCGGAGGCGGCGCAGCAGCCCATGGTGGACGCCGACCTGGGCGTGACCCTGGCCTTCAACGGCTGCATCTACAACTATCCGGAACTGCGCGAAGAGCTGCAGGGGCTGGGCTTCCGCTTCTTCTCGCACGGCGACACCGAGGTCATCATCAAGGCCTGGAAGGCCTGGGGCGAGGCCTGCGTCGAACGGTTCAAGGGCATGTTCGCCTTCGTCCTGCACGAGCGGGACACGGGCCGAACCGTGATCGCCCGCGACCGGTTCGGCATCAAACCGCTGTATCTGGCCGAGAGCGGCAAGCGGCTGAGGTTCGCCTCGACCCTGCCGGCCCTGCTGGCGGCGGGGGATGTGGACAAGACCATCGATCCGGTCGGCCTGCACCACTATATGACCTTCCATGCGGTCGTTCCGCCGCCCCACACCATACTGAAGGGGGTAAAGAAGTTTCCCCCGGCGACCATCCGGGTGATCGAGGCGGACGGCACGGCCAAGGACCGGCTGTACTGGCGGCCCGACATGACCCGCCATGCCGAGGACGCGGCCCTGACCGCCGAGGACTGGCGCGACCGGGTGCTGGACAGTCTGCGCGAGGCGGTGAAGCGCCGCATGGTCGCGGACGTGCCGGTGGGCGTACTGCTGTCGGGCGGGGTGGACTCCAGCCTGATCGTCGGCCTGCTGGCCGAGCTGGGCCAGAAGGATCTGCTGACCTTCTCGGTCGGCTTCGAAGAGGCCAATGGCGAGAAGGGCGACGAGTTCGTCTATTCCGACCTGATCGCCAAACACTATGGGACCAAACACCACCAGATCTTCGTGCCGCACCAGCGGCTGATGGAGGCCCTGCCGGGGACGATCGGGGCCATGTCGGAGCCGATGGTCAGTTACGACAACGTCGGCTTCTATCTGCTGAGCCAGGAAGTCTCTAAACATATCAAGGTGGTGCAGTCGGGCCAGGGGGCGGACGAGGTCTTCGCCGGCTATCACTGGTACCCGCCGATGATGGAGGCGACCGACCCGGTCGAGACCTACGCCAAGGCCTTTTTCGACCGCAGCCATGCGACGCTGAAGACCCAGTTGAACGGCGCCTATATGGCCGACACCGACGTCAGCCGCGCCCTGGTCGAGGCCCATTTCGCCCAACCGGGCGCCGATACGCCGGTCGACCAGGCCCTGCGCCTGGACAGCCAGGTGATGCTGGTCGACGATCCGGTGAAGCGGGTCGACAACATGACCATGGCCTGGGGGCTGGAGGCGCGGGTGCCGTTCCTTGACCACGAGCTGGTCGAACTGGCCGGCCGGATTCCGCCGGAGCACAAGCTGGCCCAGGGCGGCAAGGGGGTGCTGAAGGAGGCGGCGCGTCTGGTGATCCCGTCCGAGGTGATCGACCGCAAGAAGGGCTATTTCCCCGTTCCTGCGCTGAAATACATCCAGGGTCCGTATCTGGAGATGGTGCGCGAGGCCCTGACCAATCAGACCGCCCGCGACCGGGGTCTGTTCGACAGGGGGTATCTGGACACCCTGTTCGCCGATCCGACCCAGCACATCACGCCGCTGCGCGGGTCGGAGCTGTGGCAGGTCGCCGTACTCGAGATGTGGATGCAACAGCATGGCGTCTGACGTTCGACCCGAACGGTCCAAGGCGCACCGGCTGAAGCGGCTGCGTCACGAGGGGCTGAAGCCGCCGGTGCAGTCCGGCGACGGACCGAGGCCGGACGCCGTGCTGGACTGCGGCTGGGGCCGGCTGCTGTTCGCCCAGACCTTCGAGACGGCCGAGCCCCTGGTCGAGGCCCTGCGCGCCGAAGGGCCGGATCGGCGCGACATCGCCTTCTACGTCCGCAATCCGCATGTCCTGCTGGCCCAGGCGCCGCAGGAGCTGTTCCTGGACCCGTCGCACACCTATCGGCTGGAACTGGCCACCTATCGCGCCGGTCGTCGCCAGCCGAGAGGCTTCACCGTGCGCCGTCTGACGTCGGAGGCGGACGCCCAGGCGGTCAACGACATCTACGCCAAGCGCAGGATGGTGCCGGTCCCGCCCGACTTCTTCTGGTCCCGTCGCGACGACCGGACGATCACCTATTTCGTCGCCGAAGATGCGACGACGAGCGCCGTCATCGGCACGGTGACGGGGGTCAATCACGCGCGCGCCTTCGACGATCCCGAATGCGGTTCGTCGCTCTGGTGTCTGGCGGTCGATCCCCAGGCGACCCAGCCGGGCGTGGGCGAGGCCCTGGTCCGGCGGCTGGCCGAGCATTTCAAGACCCAAGGCCTGGCCCACATGGACCTGTCGGTCATGCACGACAACGACCAGGCCATCGCCCTGTACGAAAAGCTGGGTTTTCGTCGCGTCTCCTTCTTCGGGGTCAAGCGCAAGAACCCGATCAATGAGGCCCTGTTCGTCGGCCCGACCGACGATCACGACCTGAACCCCTATGCCCGGATCATCGTCAATGAGGCGCGGCGGCGCGGCATCCATACAGAGATCATCGACGCCGAAGGCGGGCTGTTTCGCCTGAACTGGGGCGGGCGGTCGGTGCGGTGCCGCGAGAGCCTGTCGGAGCTGACCTCGGCCGTGGCGCTCAGCATCTGTGACGACAAGCGGATGACGCGACGCATCGTCGAGGCGGCCGGGGTGCGCGTGCCCGAGCGGATCGATCCCGACGATCCCTCCGCCATCGACGCGGCCCTGGAGCGGTTCGGCGCCCTGGTGGTCAAGCCGGCGCGGGGCGAACAGGGGCAGGGCGTCGCCGTGGGTCTGACGACCATGAAGGACGTCCAGTCGGCCCTGGTCCGCGCGCGCCGCATCTGTTCCGAAGTGCTGATCGAGGAACAGGTCCAGGGCGAGGATCTGCGTCTGGTGGTGATCGACTACAAGGTCGTGGCCTGCGCCCTGCGTCGCCCGCCCCGCGTCATCGGCGACGGGCGCACCCCGCTTCGGGCTCTGATCGAGCATCAGAGCCGCCGCCGCGCCGCCGCGACCGGCGGAGAATCGACCATACCGATTGACGAAGAGACCGAACGCACCCTGGGCGAGGCCGGCTATGGCCTGGACGACGTCGCGCCCGAGGGGGTCGAGGTTCTGGTGCGCAAGGCGGCCAATCTGCACCTGGGCGGCACCATTCACGATGTGACGGAGGAGGTGCACCCGACCCTGATCCGCGCCGCCGTCGCCGCCGCCCGCGCCATCGACATCCCGGTCACCGGCATAGACCTGATGGTGAAGTCGCCACGCGAGCCCGACTACGCCTTCATCGAGGCCAACGAACGCCCCGGCCTGGCCAATCACGAACCCCAGCCGACGGCCGAGCGTTTCATCGACCTGTTGTTCCCCCTGTCCGCCCCGACCTCGGCGCGCGCCGTGGTTCGCGCCGACGTCTGAAGGAGGCCCCTTGGCCCGTCCTGCGATCGACCTTGACTATCTGAAGTCCCGCCTCGCCGACCTGCTGAACACGCCCAGCCCCACCGGCTATACCGACGAGGCCGTGTGGCAGGTGTGCCGAGAGCTGCAGCGGCTGGGGCTGGACTATGAACTGACCCGACGCGGCGCCATCCGGGCCCGCCTGCCGGGCCGGGCCTCCAAACCCGCCCGCGCGGTCGTGGCCCACGTCGACACCCTGGGCGCCCAGGTCAAACAGGTGAAGGACAACGGCCGGCTGGAGCTGGTGGCCATCGGCCACTGGTCGTCGCGCTTCGCGGAGGGCGCGCGGGCCACAGTCTTTTCGGAGGGCGGCGCCTGGCGCGGCACCATCCTGCCGCTGAAGGCCTCGGGCCACACCTTCAATGAGGAGGTGGACACCCAGCCGGTCAGCTGGCGTCAGGTCGAGCTGCGCATCGACGCCGTGACCCATGGGCGCGACGACACCCTGGCTCTCGGGATCGACGTCGGCGACATCGTCGCCATCGACCCCCAGCCCGAGTTCACGGACACCGGCTTCATCGTCTCGCGCCATCTGGACGACAAGGCGGGGGTCGCGGTCCTTTTGGCCGCTCTCGAATGCATGATCCGCGAGGAGCGCACCCCCACGGTCGACACCTGGTGGCTGTTCACCATCGCCGAGGAGGTGGGGCTGGGCGCCTCGTCCGTGCTGATCCCGGACGTGGCGGCCATGGTCACCGTCGACAACGGCACGACCGCGCCGGGCCAGAATTCGTCGGAGTTCGGCGTCACCATCGCCATGGCCGACCAGACGGGGCCGTTCGACTGGCACCTGTCGCGCAAACTGGTCCAACTGGCGCGCGACCACGACATCGCGCATCAGAAGGACGTCTTCCGCTATTACCGCTCGGACTCGGCCTCCGCGCTGGAATCCGGGGCGGACATCCGCACCGCCCTGATCACCTTCGGCGTGGACGCCAGCCACGGCTATGAGCGAATCCACGAAACCGCCCTGGCGGACCTGACGCGTCTGCTGATCGCCTATGCCGAGAGCGAGGTCGAAATCGGCCGTGACGCCAAACCCCTGAGCGGGGTCAAGGGCTTCACCCACCAGCCGGTCGACGAAAAGGTCGACTGAGGGGGGTTGCCGGCGTCAGCGCCTATCCATTCTCCCAGGCTCCGCCCTTGGGGCTCGCCCAGGCTCCGCCCTCGCGGCCCGGCGCCAGGGCCAGCAGCCCTCGATCTCCGTTTCCAGAGAAAAGCTGAGGAAGGTCCGTATCAGGACCACCAGACCCAGCAGGCCGACCGTCTGAAGCGTCAGGGGTGCGGTGATGGTGCTGATGATGTCCGCCCCGACCAGGAGTTCCAGGCCGAGAAGGATGCCGCGGCCCAGGTTCGCCCGATAGGTGGTATAGGCCTGGCGCCAGTTTCGATCCCGGACGCCGTTCAGGGCGAACAACCCGGTCGCCAGCAGGACTCCGCCCACGATGATGCCGGCGCCGGCCAACTCCAGCAGCACCGCAAACGGTTGGATGAAGGCGTGAACCTGGCTCAGCATGGCCGTTCCGATCGCTTATCCGTATCGCCGACCTCGTCCGGGCGACGTCAACCCATGCGCCACAGACGCAGATGTTCAAGCACGTCCGCGACGATCTGTTCCCGCGTGAACCCCGTCAGATCGCGCGCCCGCCCTGCGGCGTCGGAATAGGCGGACAGCCGCCATTCCATCGCGCGGCGTTTCTCGGGCGCATCCAGCGCGGTCATGGCGGGTCGCGGACGTTCACGCGCCGCGAGGCGATAATGGAACGTCGGCCCGTTCTGACCGGTCGCGGTCAGGACCAGGCCTGTCGCCTCGCGCGCCACCTCAGCCTCCAGTCCTTCGGCGGACAGGGCCGCGCGAACCGTCTCAAGGGCCGGGGCTCCGGCCTGATCCAGCTGGCGGTCGATGTCGTGCCGGTTCGCGGGCGACAGAATGCGTTTGAGCTGTTCGGACAGGGGCGGGCCTTCGGTCTCGACCGCGCGTCCGGCCAGGTCGGCGTTCATCTGCCGCACCAGTCCGGCGGCCAGCAGGATCATGATGACGGCGAAGGGCAGGGCGGCCACCAGGGTCGCCGCCTGAAGCGCGCCCAGGCCGCCGGCCAACAGCAGCAGGGCGGCGGCCAACCCCTCCAGCGAACACCAATAGACCCTTTGCCAACGCGGCGTATCGTCCGCCCCGCCGGACGCGATGGTGTCGATCACCAATGAGCCGGAATCCGCCGAGGTGACGAAGAAGACCGCCACCAGCAGCACCGCCAGGGTCGAGGTGACGGCGGCGCCCGGCAGTTCCTCGAAGAAGCGGAATATGGCGGTGGACAGGTCCGCCGTCACCGCATCGGCGATGGCCCCCGCCGCGACCCCCATGTCGAGATTGACCGCCGTATTGCCGAAGATCGTCATCCACAGAAAGGTGAAGCCGGTGGGAACCAGCAGTACGCCGATGACGAACTCCCGCACCGTGCGGCCGCGTGAGATGCGGGCGATGAACATGCCCACGAAGGGCGACCAGGCGATCCACCAGGCCCAGTAGAACAGGGTCCAGTTCGCCATCCAGCCGCGGGGCTCATAGGCGTAAAGGTTGAAGGTGCGGATGAAGAAATGGTCCAGATAGAGGCCGAAGTTCTGGACCAGGGCCTTCAAGAGGAAGCCGGTCGGCCCGACGACCAGGACGAACAGCATCAGCAGCACCGCCAGCACCAGGTTCAGCTCCGACAGCCGCCGGACCCCCTTGTCCAGTCCGGTCAGCACCGAGGCGGTGGCGCACGCCATGACCAAAGCGATCAGCCCCACCTGCACCCAGGGCGTATTGGGCAGGCCGGTCAAATCGTTAAGCCCGCTGTTGATCTGCGACACCCCCAGACCCAGGGAGGTGGCGATGCCGAACAGGGTGCCGCAGATGGCGAAGACGTCGACGGCGTCGCCGATCGGTCCGTTGATCCTCCGGCCCAACAGGGGCGACAGGCCCGAGCGAAGGGTCAGCGGCAGGCCCTTGCGATGGGCGAAATAGGCCAGGCTGAGCCCGACCAGCGCATAGACGGCCCAGGCGTGGACGCCCCAATGGGTGAAGGTGATCACCATCGCCTCTCGCGCCGCCTCGAAGGTGCGGGGCTGGGCCTCGGGCGGGCTGGCGTAATGCTGGATCGGCTCGGCGACGGCGAAATACATCAGGCCGATGCCCATGCCGGCGGCGAACAGCATGGCCAGCCAGGAGACATAGGGGAAGTCCGGCTCCGAATCGTCCGGCCCCAGCTTTAGGGCCCCGGTCGGCCCCAGGGCGAGGAACAGGATCAGCAGCAGAAATCCGGCGACGGCGGCGATGTAGAACCAGCCGAAGGTGTCGATCACCCAGCCTTGAGCGGCCTGGAACAGACGGTCGGACTCGCCGGGGGCGGCGACGGCCAGGGCCAGCAGCAGGCCGACGATCAGGCTTGCGCCCCAGAAGACGCGCGGATTCATCTTGGTCTTAAGCATGGACCTATAGCGTGACAGTTCCGCCATGGTTGCGGACTCCATTGCCGCGTTCGGTTCAAACCGGCTTTCAGACCGTCTTCACAGGGGGATTTCCCGACGTTCTGCGGCGCTGCGCAGGCCGGCGTCCAGGACGCGCATGACGACCAGCGCCTGGTCGGCGGGAACGGGCGCGGGCGCCGCGCTGCGGATGGCGTCGCGGACCGCGGCGTAGAAGGCGGGGTAGTCGCCGCGTTCGGGCTCAGGCGTGGTGCGGACGATCTCGCCGTCGATCTGCCTGGTCAGCACGCCGGGCGACGGGTCCAGGCCCCAGTCGGCGTCGCCGGGACGCAGGCCCGCCTTGGATTGGCCCTCCTGGGCGTCCAGCCCGTGTTTGATGAAGCTGCCGCCCGTGCCGTGGACGAGGTAGCGCAGGCCGGACTCGGCGACGAGGTGGCCCATGTTCAGAATGACCCGCAGCCGGTCGTAGCGCAGCAGGACGTGGGCGTAGTCAATGGCCGCAGCGCCGACGCGCTGGGGCTGGAGATCGGCGTAGACGGCCAGGGGCGGGCCGAACAGCTGCACCGCCTGGTCGATCAGGTGCGGACCCAGGTCGGCCCAGACGCCGCCGTCGCGCCTGTCCTTCCAGCGGTCGGCGACGGCGGGGCGAAAGCGGTCGAAATGGCTTTCGAACACGGCGATCTCGCCCAGTTCGCCCTGGTCGATCAGCCGGCGCAGGGTCAGGAAGTCCGCGTCCCAGCGCCGGTTCTGGAAGACGCTGAAGACGCCGGGCGACGAAGCCGCGAAGGCGGCGACGGCCTCGGCCTGCTCAAGCGTGGCGGCGAAGGGCTTGTCCACCACCACGGACTTTCCGGCCTTCAGCGCCGCGATCGACTGTTCGGCGTGAAGGGCGTCGGGGGTGGCGACGACGATCAGACCGATGCCGTCACGGCTCAGGGCCGCATCCAGGTCGGGCAGAACCTCGACGCCGGGCCGGTCGGCGTGGACCGCATCCGGCCGCGACGAGACGACGGCGGACAGGGTCAGGCCGGGGGTCGCCTCGATCAGGGGGGCGTGGAAGGTCTGGCCCGCCAGGCCGTAGCCGACGACGGCGACGCCGATGGGTGCATGTGAGGTCATGCCCCGATCAATAGCGGTCCGGGCGGGGGCCATCCAGCACATAGGGCACCACGCCGCGCTCGTTCTCGGGGACGTGAAGGGGGCGGTCCAGGGGCGGGAAGGCGCGCTGGGTGCAGTCGGTGCGCTCGCAGATGCGGCAGCTGACGCCGATCCGGGCGGCGGGGCCGTTCAGGTCCAGACCGGCGGCGTAGACCAGCGACCCGGCGTGCTCGATCTCGCAGCCCAGGGACAGGGCGTAGCGGCGGTCGTTGGCGAGGTATGAGCCGCTGGGCTTGGACACGGAGCGGGCGATGGAGATGTAGCGCGAGCCGTCGGGCATTTCGGCCAGCTGCACCCCGATCCGGTCGGGCGTGGCGAAGGCCTCGTGGACGTTCCACAGGGGGCAGGCGCCGCCGAAGCGGGCGAACTGGAAGCGGGTGGCGCTGTGCCGCTTGGTGATGTTGCCGGCCATATCGACGCGGGCGAAATAGAAGGGCACGCCGCGCCAGCCGGGCCGTTGCAGGGTCGAGAGCCGGTGGCAGACCTGTTCGAAACTGACCTGGAAGCGGGTGCGCAGGCGGTCGATGTCGTGTTTCTCGGCCCGCGCCGCCTCGAGGAAGGCGCGGTAGGGCAACAGGAGCGCGCCGGCGGCGTAGTTGGCCAGGCCGACGCGGGCCACGTCGCGCGCGGCCTGGGTGCGGAAGGCGGCGCGGTCCAGCTCGCTCTCGATCAGGTCGCGAAAGGACATGAGGGCCAGCTGGTGGGCCTGCTGGAAGGAGCGGGTGGCGCCCGGCTGCCAGGCGTCCAGGGAGAGTATGCGACTGGCGGGATCGTAGCGGCGCAGCGCCTCCTGACCCGCGACATAGACGGTGCGGACGCCGTGCCGGTCGGCCAGCAGGGTCTCCAGCGCCCGTTCGATCGGGCCGTCCTGGGGGATGTCGGCCGCCAGGGCCTCGGCCGCCGTGTCCAGGCTGTCGACGTAGTTGTCGCGGTAGTGGAAGAAGTCGCGGACCTCCTCATAGGGCAGCAGGGCGACGCGGGCGCCCAGTTCGTCGCGGCCCAGGGTGTCGTCCAGCGCCTTCACCCGCTCGTCCAGCTGGCGGAAGGCCTGGTGCAGGGCCAGGAACTGATGGGCCAGGCGCGGGGTGTTGGCGACGGCCTGTTTCAGCTCGGCCGCGGTCGGGGGCTCGGCCCCGCCGCTGACCGGACCGGCGATGTCGGTGGTGGCCTCGCGCAGGTCGGCGATCAGGCGGGCGTCGCCCTCGAGATCGAACAGGCTGGCGTCGATATGGAAGGCGCGGGTCAGGGCGATCAGGACGCGGGCCGTGGCCGGACGCTGATTGGTCTCGATCTGCGACAGATAGGAGGGCGACAGGCCCAGCCGTTCGGCGCAGGCCTCCAGCGTCCAGCCGCGCGCCTCGCGCAGCTTGCGCAGCTTGGGTCCCAGAAAAAGCTTCTCAGCCATTCGCAAGTTTGCAGTTCACAGCCGCCGCCTTTGCAAGTCCGCGCAGTTCCGCATCTTTTGCAAAGTTGCGTTTGCCATTTTGCGATGAAGGCGCCACGCCTTGCCGTTCGAACGAGAGGCCGAAACCGATCATGACTCAAGCCATCCTTGAAGAACTGGAGCGCCGTCGCGCCGCCGCGAAACTGGGCGGCGGGGAAAAGCGTATCGCCGCCCAGCACGCCAAGGGCAAGCTGACGGCGCGCGAACGCATCGACGTTCTGCTGGACGAGGGTTCCTTCGAGGAGACCGACATGTTCGTCGAGCACCGCAGCCACGACTTCGGGATGGAGACGCAGCGCATCCCCGGCGACGGGGTGGTGACGGGGCGCGGCACCATCGGCGGGCGGCTGGTCTATGTCTTCTCCAAGGATTTCACGGTGTTCGGCGGCAGCCTGTCGGGCGCCCATGCGGCCAAGATCGTCAAGCTGCAGAAGATGGCCCTGACCACCGGCGCGCCGATCATCGGCCTGTTCGACGCGGGCGGGGCGCGGATCCAGGAGGGGGTGGAGAGCCTGGCCGGCTACGCCGACATCTTCCTGCAGAACACCCTGGCCAGCGGCGTCATTCCCCAGATCAGCGTGATCATGGGGCCGTGCGCGGGGGGCGACGTCTATTCGCCGGCCATCACCGACTTCATCTTCATGGTGAAGGACACGAGCTATATGTACGTGACCGGCCCCGATGTGGTGAAGACCGTCACCAACGAGGTCGTCAGCCACGAGGACCTGGGCGGCGCGCGGGTGCATGCCGGCAAGTCGGGCGTGGCGGACGGGGCGTTCGAGAACGACCTGGAGGCCCTGTCGGAGGTGCGCCGCCTGATCGGCTTTTTGCCCCTGTCGAACCGCGAAAAGCCGCCGGTGCGCGAGAGCTATGACGAGCCCGAGCGGGACGAGCCGAGCCTGGACACATTGATCCCGGCCAATCCGAACCAGCCCTATGACATGAAGGAGCTGATCCTGAAGGTGGTCGACGAGGCCGACTTCTTCGAGATCGGCGCCGACTTCGCCAAGAACATCATCTGCGGCTTCGGCCGGCTGGACGGCCAGACGGTCGGGATCGTCGCCAACCAGCCCCAGGTGCTGGCCGGGGTGCTGGACATTGATTCAAGCCGCAAGGCCGCGCGGTTCGTGCGCTTCTGCGACGCCTTCGACATTCCTCTGGTGACGCTGGTGGACGTGCCGGGCTTCATGCCGGGGACCAAGCAGGAGTACGGCGCCCTGATCAAACATGGGGCCAAGCTGCTGTTCGCCTATGCCGAGGCGACGGTTCCGAAACTGACCGTCATCACGCGCAAGGCCTATGGCGGCGCCTATGACGTGATGAGTTCGAAACACCTGCGCGGCGACGTCAACTACGCCTGGCCCACCGCCGAGATCGCGGTCATGGGCGCCAAGGGCGCGGTCGAGATCATCTTCCGCAAGGAGGCCGGCGATCCTGCGGCCCTGGCCGCGCGCGAGGCGGAGTACAAGGACCGGTTCGCCAATCCCTTCGTGGCGGCGGGCCTGGGCTATATCGACGACGTCATCATGCCGCACGGGACACGGCGGCGGCTGGTGAAGGCGCTGCGGACGCTGAAGAACAAGGTCCAGGAAAACCCCTGGAAGAAGCACGATAATATTCCGCTGTGAGGGTTGCTCGTTTGTCCGCCGCCAGCTCTCCGTCATCCTCGGGCTTGTCCCGAGGATCCAGACTCCCGGTGTCGAGCGTGGACCGCCGGTCTCACCCGCGCCGCGTCACCGGCTGGGGCGCAGCGTTGAAGACCGGGAGTCTGGATCCTCGGGACAAGCCCGAGGATGACGGTTTTGGGGGAGGGGGATCACTCTTCCGGCGGAACCCAGTTTCGATAGACTTCCGGGTCAGGCTCCGCCCCCGACGCCCGCACCAGACCGTCGAACAGGTCGTCCCAGTGCGGGTTGGTGCGTTCAATCAGATTGGCCTTCCAGTCGCGCGGCCAGTGTTTCAGCGCTTTTTCGCGCTGGATCGCGCCGACGATGGAGTCGTGGAATTCGTACCAGACAAGGCGTTTCAGGCCGCACCGCTTCGTGAAGCCGTCGATGACGCCCGCGCGATGCTGGCCGATACGTGTGATCAACTGGCTGCTGACGCCGACATAGACGACGCCGTGCATCCGATTGGCCATCATGTAGCAGCCGATCAGGCTGTCCGCCGTCACCATTGCATCCCCCATCGCTTGGCAGAGGAAGTATAGCCATGTTCTCCAAAATCCTCATCGCCAACCGGGGCGAGATCGCGGTTCGGATCATCAAGACCTGCCGCCGCATGGGCATCAAAACCGTGCAGGTCTATTCGGAGGCCGACGCCGGGTCGTTGGCGGTCGAGATGGCCGACGAGGCGGTGCTGATCGGGCCGGCGCCGGCGGCGCAGTCCTATCTGCTGGCGGACAAGATCGTCGAGGCGGTGCGCCAGACGGGGGCGCAGGCCGTGCATCCGGGCTTTGGCTTCCTGAGCGAGAACGCCGGGTTCGCGCGGCGGCTGAGGGACGAGGGGATCGCCTTCATCGGGCCGAACCCCGAGGCCATCGAGGCCATGGGCGACAAGATCAGCTCCAAGAAGCTGGCGGCCGAGGCGGGGGTCTCGACCGTGCCGGGGCATATGGGGCTGATCGAGACGCCGGAGGAGGCGGTCAGGATCGCCAACCAGATCGGCTATCCTATCATGATCAAGGCCAGCGCCGGGGGCGGGGGCAAGGGCATCCGCGTGGCCCATTCGGACGCCGACATGGCCGAAGGGTTCGCGGCGGTGAAGGCCGAGGCGCTGAACGCCTTCGGCGACGACCGGGTCTTCCTTGAGAAGTTCATCATCGATCCGCGCCACATCGAGATCCAGGTGCTGGGCGACAAGCATGGCCATGTGGTCCACCTGTTCGAGCGCGAATGTTCGATCCAGCGCCGCAACCAGAAGGTCATCGAGGAGGCGCCCTCGCCCCTGCTGGACGAGGCCACCCGCGCCGCCATGGGGGCCCAGGCCGTGGCCCTGGCCCAGGCGGTGAACTATGACTCGGCCGGGACGGTCGAGTTCGTGGCGGGGCAGGACAAGTCGTTTTATTTCCTGGAGATGAACACCCGTCTTCAGGTCGAACATCCGGTGACGGAGCTGATCACCGGGGTCGATCTGGTCGAACAGATGATCCGTTCGGCCTGGGGTGAAAAACTGGCCTTCGAGCAGAAGGACCTCAAGATCGACGGCTGGGCCATCGAGAGCCGGATCTACGCCGAGGATCCCTATCGCGGCTTCCTGCCCTCCATCGGTCGGCTGGTCCGATACGAGCAGCCGGAGGAGGGCGAGCAGGACGGCTATGTGGTCCGCAACGATTCCGGCGTCCGCGAGGGCGACGAGATCAGCATGTTCTACGACCCGATGATCGCCAAACTGTGCGCCTGGGGCGAGACGCGCGAGGCGGCGGTGGCGGGCATGGCCCGGGCGCTGGAGGACACCCACCTGTCGGGCCTGGGGCATAATGTGCCCTTCCTGGCGGCGGTGATGGACCAGGAGCGGTTCAGGTCGGGCCGGCTGTCGACCAGCTATATCAAGGACGAGTTCCCGGACGGTTTCCATGGCCTCAAGCCGACGCAGCACCAGGAGCGAGTCCTGATCGCCGCCGCCATGGCCATGCACGAGATCCTCGCTGAGCAGGAGGGCGATCCGTCCGACCGCACCGACTGGACCGTGATGATCGACAAGACGCCGCACGGGGTGGGCCTGTCCTATGATGCGGACGAGGCGATGATCCTGACCCTGACGGGCGGGGGCGACATCCGCCTGTCGGAGATCGACTGGCGGCCCGGCCTGGCCCAGTTCAAGGCCGAGCTGGATGGCGAGGCCTTCACCGCCGAGGTCAAACGCATCGCCGACGGCTTCGACATTCGCCACCGCGCGGCGAAGGCGCGGGTGCGGGTGCTGCGGCCGCATGTCGCCGAACTGTATGCGCGCCTGCCGGAGAAGGCGGTCGCGGATACGTCGAAACTGGTGCTGTCGCCCATGCCGGGGCTGGTGGTGTCGATCCCGGTGGTGGTGGGCCAGGCGGTCAAGACCGGCGAGACGGTGGCCATCATCGAGGCCATGAAGATGCAGAACATCCTGAAGGCGGAGCGCGACGGGGTGGTGAAGGCGGTGGGGGCCAAGGACGGGGATCCGGTGGCGGCGGATGATGTGCTGGTGGAGTTCGGGTGATGGTTGCCCTTCTCCTCTTTCGTCATCCTCCGGCGCTCCGCAGGAGCGACCGGGGGACCCAGCGGCGCCGTAGCGAAGCGAAGGCGAAAGCCCGCAGGGCGGCGCGTCAGCGCCTCGACGGGCAGGCCGGCGTGTGCGGCAGGTTCGCGCTCTCGCGCGCCGCTGGCTCCCCCGGTCTGCGCCGCTTCGCGGCTTGCCGGAGGATGACGAAAGTAGAAGGTGGGGCGGGCGCATGAGCTTCCCCATCCCCACGCCCCTCGAATGGCGCGAGGCGGCCCAGAAGGCGTTGAAGGATCGACCGATCGAGTCGCTGATGCACCTCGACGCGGACCAGTTGGTGACGCGGCCTCTATACGCCGGCGCCACCGGTGTTCAGCCGATCTTCGCGCCCCGGCCGTCCGATTCCGAAGGCCGGGCCTGGGATCTGCGGACCCTGGTCGAGGGGGATGATCCCGAGGCGGTCAATGAGGCCGTGCTGACTGATCTGGAGAACGGGGCCGCCTCGGTGGTGCTGAAGGGGCGGGTGCTGGCGGATTCCGCGCCGCTGGGCCGGGCGCTGGAGAGCGTGGCGCTGGAGCTGGCGCCGGTGGCGCTGGACGCCGGGATCGACGGGCCGGACGCGGCCAACGCCCTGGCGGTCGTCGCCAAGGGGTCGCCGCGCGCCAAGTTGAGGTTCCACATGGATCCGGTCTCGGCCTTCGCCGAGGCGGGCGGGGCGCCGCGTTCGGTCGAAGAGCATCTGAGCCTGGCGGCCAATACGGCGGCCCGGCATGCGGGGGCCTATCCCGAGGCGAGCTTCTTCATGGCCGGCGGGCGCGTGGCGCACGAGGCGGGCGGATCGGCGGCGCAGGAGCTGGCCTTTGCGGCCTCAAGCGTCGTGGCCCATGCGAAGGCGGCGGTGGACGCCGGGATGTCGGTCGAGGCGGCGCTGAAGGGGACGGTGCTCGGCCTGTCGGTGGATGCGGAATATTTCGACAGCCTGGCCAAAATCCGGGCCATGCGGCTGATCTGGGCGGCCTTGACGCGAGCCTTCGGGGTCGAGGCGCCGGCGGTGATCGAGGCGCGGTCGTCGCGGCGGATGCTGGCGGCGCGCGATCCCTGGCCCAATCTGCTGCGGCTAACGGCGGCGGGGTTTGCGGGCGCCGTGGGGGGCGCGGACGTAGTGGTGCTGGACGGCTTCACGCGCGCCTCGGGCCGGTCCGACGCCTTTGCTCGGCGGCAGGCGCGGAACACACAGCTGGTGCTGATGGAGGAGACCAACCTGGGCCGAGTCGACGATCCGGCGGCGGGGAGCTGGTATCTGGACGCCCGGACGCGGGATCTGGCCGAGGCCGGCTGGGCCGAGTTCCAGATGATCGAGGCCGAGGGCGGTCTGGTCGAGGCCCTGAAGGGGTCGGTGATCCAGCCCCGCATCGCCCGCGCCCGCGCCCAGCGGGAGGCGGCGCTGGCGAACGGCGCGGTCCAGATCATCGGGGTGACCAAATATGTAGACCCGGAGGTGCGGCCGGCGTCGGTCGAGGCGGGCGATGAGGCGGCGGTTGCGGGGGTGCGGGTGTGCGAACCCCTGACCCCGATCCGCTTCGCGGCGGCCTTCGAGGAGGTCATCGGATGAGCTTCCCCGATTTCAGCAAGATCAGCCTGGACCTGGCGCCGACCGGGCAGGGGCCGGCGCGCGAGCCGTGGGCGACGCCCGAGGGGCTGACGGTCGAGACCGCCTACGGCCCTGAGGCCCTGGAGGGGCTGGATCACCAGGACGGTCTGCCGGGCTTCGCCCCCTTTGTGCGTGGGCCCTATCCGACCATGTATGCGGGCAATCCCTGGACCATCCGCCAGTACGCCGGCTTCTCGACCGCGGAGGAGTCCAACGCCTTCTATCGCCGCAATCTGGCGGCGGGGCAGAAGGGTCTGAGCATCGCCTTCGATCTGGCGACGCACCGGGGCTATGACAGCGACCATCCCAGGGTGAAGGGCGACGTCGGCATGGCCGGCGTGGCCATCGACAGCATCTATGACATGCGGACCCTGTTCGACGGGATCCCGCTGGACCAGATGTCGGTGTCGATGACGATGAACGGGGCGGTGCTGCCGATCCTGGCCCTCTATGTCGTCGCGGCGGAAGAACAGGGCGTGCCGCACGCGGCCCTGACCGGGACCATTCAGAACGATATTCTGAAGGAGTTCATGGTCAGGAACACCTACATCTATCCGCCCGAACCCTCGATGCGGATCATCGCCGACATCTTCGCCTGGACGGCGCAGGAGACGCCGAAGTTCAACAGCATCTCCATCTCCGGCTATCACATGCAGGAGGCGGGGGCCTCGGCCGATATAGAGCTGGCCTACACCCTGGCGGACGGGATCGAATATCTGCGGGCGGGCGTCGCGGCGGGGATGCCGATCGACCGCTTCGCGCCGCGGCTGAGCTTCTTCTGGGCCATCGGCATGAACTACTTCATGGAGGTGGCCAAGATGCGAGCGGGCCGCCTGCTGTGGGCCGAGGCGGTGCGGAAAGAGGGCGGGGTCGATCCGAAGTCCCTGTCCCTGCGCGCCCACTGCCAGACCTCGGGCTGGTCGCTGGCGGCCCAGGACGTCTTCAACAATGTGCCCCGCACCATGGTCGAGGCCATGGCGGCGGCGGGCGGGCAGACCCAGAGCCTGCACACCAACGCCCTGGACGAGGCCCTGGCGCTGCCGACCGACTTCTCGGCCCGGATCGCGCGCAATACCCAAATCCTGCTGCAGCAGGAGACCGGCCTGACCCGCGTCATCGACCCCTGGGGCGGCAGCTATTATGTCGAGCGGCTGACGCACGAACTGGCCGAACGGGCGCGCGCCCACATGGCCGAGGTCGAGGCCCTGGGCGGCATGGCCAAGGCCATCGAGGCCGGCATCCCCAAGCTGAGGATCGAGGAGTCCGCCGCCCGCACCCAGGCCCGGATCGACACCGGCCAGCAGACGGTGGTCGGGGTGAACAAATATCTGAACCCCGTCGTCGACGATATTCCGATGCTGAAGGTCGACAATGCGGCAGTGCTGGCCGCCCAGATCGACAAGCTGAAACGGCTGCGGGCCGAGCGGGATCAGGCGGCGACCGATGCGGCGCTGGAGGCGCTGACGAACGGGGCGCGGGGGACCGCCAATCTGCTGGAGCTGGCGGTCCAGGCCGCGCGGGCCAAGGCGACGGTGGGTGAAATTTCCGACGCGCTGGAGGCCGCCTTCGGCCGCCATGTGGCGACGGTGCAGACCGTGTCGGGCGTCTATGCCAAGGAGGCGGGGACGGACGCCCGCTTCGCCCGCGCCCGCGAGATGGTGGCGACCTTCGTCGAGAACGACGGCGGGCCGCCGCGCATCCTGATCGCCAAGCTTGGTCAGGACGGGCACGATCGGGGCCAGAAAGTGGTCGCCACCGGCTACGGCGACCTGGGCTTCGACGTCACCGCCGGCGCCCTGTTCCAGACCCCGGCCGAGGCGGCGAAGGACGCCGTGGAGAAGGGGGTCCATGCGGTCGGCGCGTCATCGCTGGCCGCGGGCCACCTGACCCTGGTTCCCGAACTGAAGGCCGAGCTGGAGAAGCTGGGGCGGCCCGACATCATGATCGTGGTCGGCGGCGTCATTCCGCCCTCGGACGTGCAGCCCCTGCTCGATATGGGGGCGGCCGCCGTTTATCCGCCCGGTTCGGCCATCGCCGATACGGCGGTGGACCTGATCGAAAAGCTGAACCAGCGCCTGGGTTACGCCCAGCCCGCGCCTAAGGAGACCGCATGATCGGCGCCCTGAACCATGTCGGGGTCGCGACCCCGTCCATCGCGGATTCGATCAAACTGTATCGCGACGTGCTGGGAGCGACCAAGATCGGGGAGCCCTTCGACCTGCCCGCGCAGGGGGTGAAGGTCTGTTTCATCGACACCCCGACGGCCCAGATCGAGCTGATCGAGCCCTATGACGAGACCAGCCCCATCGTCGGCTTCCTGGCCAAGAACCCCAAGGGCGGCCAGCATCACGTCTGTTTCGAGGTCGAGGACATCCACGACGCCGTCGCCGAGATGCGGGCCAAGGGGGTGACCCTCCTGGGCACGGGCGAGCCGCGCATCGGGGCGCACGGAACGCCGGTCGTCTTCCTGCATCCGAAAGAGATGGGCGGGGTGCTGATCGAGCTGATGGAGACGCCGAAAGGCGATCACTGAAGACCGATCACGGGTCGCTGGAGCTTTTCGCCAGCTTGACCGTTAAGGGCGTGAACAGGAGACCTGATCATGACGCGCCGCCTGACCGCCCTGCTCGCCATCGCCGCCCTGACGGGCGTGTCCGCCTGTCAGCAGGCCGAGCCGGAGCAGCCGGTCGCCCCGGTCGAGGCCCAGCCCGTGCCCGCCCCGCCGGTTCCGGGCGTCGGCTACGCCTGCGAAAGCGGCGCGACGGTCGAGGCCCGCTATGCCGACAGCGCCACGGCTCAGCTGACCTATAAGGGCCAGACCTATGATCTGCGGTCCGCCCAGGCCGCCAGTGGGGCCCGCTATGTCGGCTCCGGCGTCGAATGGTGGACCGTCACCCGCGACGGCCAGGAGACGGCCACCCTCAGCCGGCTCAGCCCGAACGACCAGGTCGGCGTGGCCGTTTTGGAACGCTGCGCGCGACCGGCGGCGACGCCGTCACCCTTGAGCGCAGCCCAGCCGGATCAGGCCGTCACGCCTGCGCCGGGCGGGGTCCTGCCGGCCGCCGCCCCCTGCAAGGGACCGCAGCTGAAGCTGGCGGCCGAGGACGGCGACGCCGGGGCGGGCAATCGGGTGCGCAACTTCAGCCTTCAGAACATTGGAAGCCAGGCCTGCAGCCTGACCGGCTATCCGGGCATGACTCTGCTGGACGGACAGGGGCGGCCTCTGACCGCAATCCGCGCCGACCAGAGCCCCGGCAGCTATTTCCGCCAGGGCCAGGCCCCGACCCCGGTGACCCTGGCGCCCCAGGCCAAGGCCTGGTTCGAACTGGCCTGGAGCGTGGTCCCCAACGAGGCCATGGGCGAGAAGACCTGCCCCTCGGCGGCGACCCTGCGAGCCACCGCGCCGGGCGACACGGCGGTAATTCCCTTAGCCTTCGCCTTCCAGCCGTGCGGCGGCAAGATCCGCGTCAGTCCGATCCGGGCCGAGGAAAACCCCCAGGCCGCGACCTGACACCGCGCCGAGACGTCTGGAAACCCGGACGAAATGGGCGTAGGTCGCGGCCATGACCCAGAGCTTCTATGACCGCGTCGCCGGCGAACTGTCCGACATTGACGCCCAGGGCCTGACCAAGCCCGAACGGATCATCGCCTCGCGCCAGGGGCCTGTGATTCAGGTCGGCGGGCGGGAGGTGCTGAACTTCTGCGCCAACAACTATCTGGGCCTGGCCGGCGACGAGCGCGTGACCCAGGCCGGGATCGCGGCGCAACAGAAGTGGGGCGCGGGCACGGCCTCGGTCCGCTTCATCTGCGGCACCCTGGAGATTCATAAAGAGCTGGAGGCGGCTGTCGCCGGCTATCTCGGCTTCGAGGACGCCATCCTGTTCGCCGCCGCCTTCGACGCCAACGGCGGGATTTTCGAACCCCTGTTCGGTGAGAACGACGCCATCGTCTCGGACAGCCTGAACCACGCCTCGATCATCGACGGGGTGCGGCTGTGCAAGGCCAAGCGCTATCGCTTCGCCAACTCGGATATGAATGAGCTGGAAAGCCGCCTCAAGGAGGCCCGGGCCGCCGGCGCCCGCGACATCATCATCGCCACCGACGGCGCCTTCTCGATGGACGGCTATATCGCCAAGCTGGACGAGATCCGGGCGCTGGCCGATAGGTACGACGCCCTGATCATGGTCGACGACTGCCACGCGACGGGTTTCCTGGGGCCGCAGGGGCGGGGCTCCTTCGCCTATCACGGTGTCGAGGTGGACTTCGTCACCGGCACCTTCGGCAAGGCCCTGGGCGGCGCCATGGGCGGCTTCATCTGCGCCAAGAAGGCGGTGGTCGACCTGCTGAAACAGCGGGCGCGGCCCTATCTGTTCTCCAACGCCCTGTCGCCGGCGGTGTGCGGGTCTTCGCTGGAGGCGATCCGCATCGCCCAAGGGGCGGAGGGGGATGCGCTGCGCACTCGCCTGTCGGCCAACGCCCATCGCTATCGCAACGCTATGGCCGATGCGGGCTTCGCCCTGCTGGACGGCGAACATCCGATCATCCCGGTCATGCTGGGCGACGCCAAACTGGCCCAGGATTTCGCGGCGCGGGCGCTGGAGCTGGGCGTCTATGTGATCGGGTTTTCCTTCCCGGTGGTGCCGCGCGGTCAGGCGCGGATCCGCACCCAGATGTCGGCGGCGCATACGTTCGAACAGATCGACCGGACGGTTGCGGCGTTTACGCAGGCGGGCCGGGAGCTGGGGGTTATCTGAGGTCTTCCTCCGCAGCCCGCTGCGCCACATTATTCCCGTCATCCTCGGGCTTGTCCCGAGGATCCATACTCCCGGTTTTCGCCGGTGCGCACCGTCCTCGACGGAGGCTATGGATCCTAGGCACAAGGCCTAGGATGACGATCTTAGAGTTTTAGGAGACGCCGTAATGGCCGAAACCATGAAAGCCCTCGCCAAGACCGGACCGGTCGAGGGCCTGGAACTGATCGACGCGCCGATCCCGGAGGCGGGGCCGGAGGATGTGCTGATCAAGGTGCATCGCACCGCCGTCTGCGGCACCGACATCCACATCTGGAATTGGGACGAGTGGTCCCAGAAGAACGTTCCGACCCCGATGATCACCGGCCATGAATTCTCCGGCGAGATCGTCGCCATCGGCAAGGAGGTGGATCGCCCGCTGAAGATCGGCCAGCGCGTCTCGGCTGAGGGACACGTGATTGACCTGAACTCCGAAGCGGCCCGCGCCGGGCACTTCCACCTGGACCCGCATACGCGCGGCATCGGCGTCAACCGCCAGGGCGCCTTCGCCGAGTTCGTGGTGGCGCCGGCCTTCAACGTCATCGAACTGCCCGACGACGTCCCCTATGAGATCGGCTCGATCCTGGATCCGTTCGGCAATGCGGTGCACACGGCCCAGCAGTTCGACCTGCTGGGCGAGGACGTCCTGGTCACCGGCGCCGGCCCCATCGGCATGATGGCCGCCGCCGTGGCCCGTCACGCCGGGGCGCGCACCGTGGTCCTGACCGACATCAACGACTTCCGGCTGGAGCTGGCGCAGAAGGTGGCGCCGGGCGTGCGCACCGTGAACACGACCAAGGAAGACATCCACGACGTCATGAAGGAACTGGGCCTGAAGGTCGGCTTCGACGTGGCGCTGGAAATGTCGGGCTCGCCCGTCGCCTTCAAACAGTGCGTCGACACCCTGATCATGGGCGGCGGCATGGCGATGCTGGGCATTCCGGGCAAGCCGATGGAGACCGACTGGGGCGCGATCATCCTGAAGGCCCTGACGATCAAGGGCGTCTATGGCCGCGAAATGTTCACCACCTGGCGCAAGATGCTGGGTCTGCTGAAGGCCGGCCTGGACCTGAGCCCGTTGATCACCCACCGGTTGGACTACGCCGACTATCGCCAGGGCTTCGAGGCGATGAAGTCGGGCCAGTCGGGCAAGGTGGTGCTGAACTGGGACAAGGCGGCCTAAGGCGAAGTCGTCTCCTCCCCGCGAAGTGGGGAGGGGGGCCGCGAAGCGGTGGAGGGGTTCTGACGCCCCACTGACGCTTGCGCGGTGAAGAGCCCCTCCGTCTCTCCGCTACGCTTCGAGCCACCTCCCCATCGCTGCGCGACGGGGAGGAGACGGTGTGTCGCCCCTCAGTTCGCCTTGCGGATCAGCTCGTCCGCCAGGGCGGCGGTCAGATAGCCGTCGGCGATGCGGCCGTTGGCCAGCTGCCAGCGGCGTAGGGCGGCGCGGGTGTTCGCGCCGATCACCCCGTCCACGCCGCGGGTGTCGTAACCCAGTCGCGTCAGGGCCGCCTGGGCGCCGATCCTCTGGTCGCGGGACAGGGAGGCGTCGTTGGGCCAGGCCTTGGTCAGGCCGGGCTTGCCCATGATCCCGTCCGCCGTCAGGCCGATGGCCAGGGCGTAGGAGACCGAGTTGTTGTAGCTGCGGATCACATAGTGGTTCGGCAGGGCCAGGAAGGCCGGGCCGTTGGCCCCCTGCGGCAGGAGGATGGTCGCGTCCTCCACCGCCTCGGCTCCGTTCGGCGTGCCGCCCTGGGCCAGGCGCACGCCCTTGGCCGCCCAATAGGCCCAGTCGTGTTTGGGCCCTTCCGCCAGGGCGTAGTCGAAGCCGGCGGGCAGGACGACCTCATAGCCCCAGGTCTGGCCGCGCTTCCAGCCCGCCTGGGCCAGCAGATTGGCGGCCGAGGCCAGGGCGTCGGCGTCGTCGCCCCAGATGTCCACCTTGCCGTCGCCGTCCTGATCCACGCCCAGGCGCAGATAGTTGTCCGGCATGAACTGGGTCTGGCCCATGGCGCCGGCCCAGCTGCCCTTCAGGCCCGCCCGTTCGCGGCGGCCGTCGACGACGATGTCCAGGGCGTCCTTCAACTGGGCCTCGGCCCAGTCGCGGCGGCGCCCGTCATAGGCCAGGGTCGCCAGGGAGCGGATGACGTCATAATCGCCCTGGACCTGGCCGAAGGCGCTTTCCTGGGCCCAGACGCCCACCAGGATTTCAGAGGGGACGCCGAAGCGCTGGACCACCGCCCAGGGCACCCGGTCGATCCGCTGCTTGGCCTGGGCGATCCGCACCGCAGTCACGGCGTTCTGGATATAGGCGCCGGCGGGTTTGGAGAATTCCGGCTGATTCCGGTCCAGCCGCACCACGCTGGGGTCCGGCGTCAGACCGGCCAGTTCCCGCTCATAGTCGGCGCGACGGGCGCCGCCCTTGCGCGCCAGAAAGCCCTGTTTCCAGCCCTCGAATCCTTCCTGGTCATAGGCGGCGAGCGGCGGCGCCTGCGGCGGGACCACGGCGGCGGGAACCGGATCAGGCTGCGGCGTCGGCAGGGACACCGGCGGCTCCGGCAACATGGGAGCGCAGGCCGCGACGGAGCCGATGAGGAGAAGGCGATAGGAAAAGCGCATGAGATTCAGACTACAGTCCCCGAACGGATAGGGGAAATGACATACGCGCGAAGCGGTTTCGCCGGCCCTGATCCGCCTGGGAGGAGAAAAGTCCGTCCACGGACTCCCCAATCAGCGTCGTTAACCCTCATTTATATCGACGGAGGCGCCCGCTGCGGCGTAATGGCGCAGACTTCTCCGACGGCCTGATGGCGGAGTGGCGACGCAACGGGCGTGCAAACCCGAATACCCTCCGTTCGACTCGGAGGTCAGGCCTCCATATTTTTTGCGCTATCGCGCTTCGCGCTGCTTGAGCGCGTTTTGGGGCGCTACCGTCCCCTTGGGCTGCTTTAGCGGGTTTTCGGTCCCAAGCGGCTTGACCTTCTAAGGACCGCTCTCTATACGACCGCCTCCGCCGCGATCCGCCCGGGTCAGCGGCTTTTCTATTGGTTTCTCTCAGGACGTCCGACCATGAAGGTCCGCAGCTCGCTCAAGTCCCTGAAGACCCGTCACCGCGACTGCAAGGTCGTGCGTCGCAAGGGCCGGGTCTATGTCATCAACAAGACCGACCCGCGCTTCAAGGCCAAGCAAGGCTAAGCTGCGTTCGAGGCGCACTGCTCGGCGGCGCGCGCACGCAGGTCTGCCCAAGCCGCCCAAGGGGCGGTAGGGCAGGAAAAGCCCTGACGATCCACAGGCTGCGGATTCTGTCCGCGGCCTTTTTCGTGTTCGCGGTTGAGTCGCGCCGGACGGCGTGGTTAGCGTCCGCGCCTGATTTCTGGAGTATTCCCCATGGCCGATGACGCCTCGTTCGACGGCAATCCCGACGTCCTGACCGCAACGGCCCAGGGCCGTCTGCGCACCATCATCGAGCGGCTGGAGCGCCTCGAAGAGGACAAACAGGCCGTCATGACCGACATGAAGGAGGTCTTCGCCGAGGCCAAGGGCGAGGGTTATGACGTCAAGGTCCTGCGCAAGGTCATCCGCATCAGGAAGCAGGACAAGGCCAAGCGCCAGGAGGAGGAGGCCATCCTGGACCTCTATCTGTCGGCCCTCGGCGAGGTCTGAGGAGATTAGGGGCTGAAGCGCACGCCCACCGATTCGTCGAAAGGCCGGCTGTCGCGCTCAAGCAGCCCGAAGGGCGGTAGCGCCTCAAAAAAGGAGCTGCTGAGCCCTTGGGATCAGCAGCGCAAGGCCGCCCAGCGGTCTGCGCTCAATGCTCTCAAACGCGCCCGCCGCTCGGCCGAGAAGGCGGGCGTTTCCTTGTCGGAATGGGAGGGGGAGTTCCTCGATTCGGTCAGCGAGCGGGTCAAAACCCACGGCCGCGCCTTCGCCGACCCCGAAAAGGGCGCGCCGGGCCAGGCTTTGTCGGCCATGCAGGGCCGCAAGCTGAAGGAGATCGCCGCCAAGGCGAAGGGCGAAGAGCCGAAACGTTGGGGACGCAGCAAGACGTCTGGCTCGAATCGACCTCAGGATTACGGCAACACAACGGGGGAAGACTGATGTACGCTATCCTGGCCGGCTTTCGCCGCTTGGCGGATTTCAAAGGGCGGGACAGGCGATCGCAGTTCTGGCCGTATGCCCTGACCGTTGTCGGACTGTCTTTCGTCGGGCTTTGGTTGGGTATGATCCCGACGATGGCCGCCGTGTTTGAACAGGCGTCTGCGGCCGCAGCGACAAACCCCGAGGCGGCGACCGTTGTCAGCGGCCCGGGGCACTACTCGGTCGAAATCCACGATCCGACGTTCATGCCGGATATGGGCCCGTTTTTCCTGGTTCTGAGGATCGGCGTGGCAGCGGTTGTGATCCTTTTGGCCGCCGCCGTGACGCGCCGTCTGCATGACACCGGCCGGGCGGGCTATTGGGGTCTGCCGCCTGTGGTGTTTCTGACGATCGGCCTGACGGCGTTTCCCACTGTAATGACCAGCTTCATGCGGGAGAATGCGCCGGACATAGGCCTGTTCATGCTGCTGTTTCTCAACAACGTCCTCTACATGGCCAGCCTGATCGGTCTTGTTATCCTGCTTGTGCTGGACGGCAAGAAGACGGTGAACCGCTACGGTCCTCCGCCGGCTGGATCTTAGCCCGCCTCTTTCAGCTGCCCCTCCAGCCCCTGTTCGCGAACCTTGCGGTACAGGGTCGAGCGGCCGATGCCCAGGCGGCGGGCGATTTCGCTCATGTGGCCGGCGTAGACCTCGATGGCGTGCTGGATCAGGTCGCGTTCGATGTCTTCCAGCGTCCGCAGATGGCCGCGGTCGTCCAGGATGCGGATCGGTTGTTCCGGCAGGGGCGGCAGGTCGGCGTAGGACGGCGCGGCGGCGGGCGGCGTGGGCGTCGCATCGGGCAGGGGCGCGGCCACGCCCGAGATGGACGGGAAGTCATAGGGCTGGAGGAAGGGCGAGTCGGCCAGGACGATGGCGCGGAACACCGCATTCTCCAGCTGGCGCACATTGCCGGGCCAGTCATAGGCCTGGAGCATGGCCAGGGTCTCGGGGGCGCAGCCGGCGATGCGGCGGCCCTCCTCGGCGTTGAAGCGGGCGATGAAATGATCGATCAGGGCGGGGATGTCCTCGCGCCGGTCGCGCAGGGAAGGCGCCTCGATCGGGAAGACGTTCAGCCGATAGAACAGATCCTCGCGGAAGGCGCCGTCCTTAACCTGCTGAGCGGGGTCGCGATTGGTGGCCGAGACGATGCGGACGTCGATCTTGACCGGGCGCTTGCCGCCGACGGGGTCGATCTCGCCTTCCTGCAGGGCGCGCAGCAGCTTGACCTGAAGATCCAGCGGCAGTTCGCCGATCTCGTCCAGAAACAGGGTGCCGCCGTCGGCCTCGCGGAACTTGCCCAGGGTCTTGTCGACGGCCCCGGTGAAGGCGCCCTTCTCATGGCCGAACAGGATGGATTCCGCCAGATTGGCCGGCAGGGCGCCGCAGTTGACGGCGACGAAGGGCTTGCCGGCCCGCTCGCCGGCGCCGTGCAGGGCGCGGGCGATGACCTCCTTGCCGACGCCGCTCTCGCCGGTGATCAGGACGGGGATGGAGGACTTGGCCGCCCGGGCGCCGAGGGCCTTGACCATCCGCATGGGGGCGCTGTCGCCGATGATGTCGTCGAAGCTGGCGCGGCCTTGGACCCGCTTGGTCAGACGACCGACCTCGGTGGTCAGCTGCTCCAGCTTGAGGGCGTTGCGCACCCCGACCAGCAGGCGTTCGGGCCCGACCGGCTTGACGAAGAAGTCCTGGGCGCCGGCCTGCATGGCCTTGACCACGGTGTCGATGCCGCCGTTGGCCGTGAGCACGATGACCGGCGTGGTCAAGCCCCCGCTGCGCAGCTCGGCCAGACACTCCAGACCCGACATCTCGGGCATGATCATGTCCAGCAGGATGACGTCGGCGCCGCCGCCGCGCGTCATCCGGTCGATGGCCTCGCCGCCGCTTGCGGCATGGACCACGGCGTGACCGTCGCGTTCGAGCACAGCCTGCAACAGGCGGCGCTGGGTCGGATCGTCGTCGACCACCAGAACGGTCTTGGCCATGGGCGTCCCTTGTCATCACCGATGGGCCGCCCGTGGATCGGACTGGCCCGTTTCGGGACGACTTCTAAGGGCGACGAGGTGAAAATCGGGTGAGGGGGCGTGGTGACCGGGGGGTTAACGGGTGTTTGGCTCTTCGCATCGGATCTGCGGCTGGGCTTTCAGCGTCCGACCGCCCACGACCAGGTTGGGCAGGCTGGCGGGGGCGACCGTCACAGCCTCGGCGAAGGCGTTCAGCAGATCCTTCGGCGCCGCCGTCCCGCATACGGCGCTGTAGGACCCGGTTTGCGACCATTGTCCCCCGGCGTCCTGGGCGAAGGCCATGATGCTCCCCGGCGCCGCCAGCAGAACCTCGACCCGGCCGTCGCCGTCCAGGTCCAGGGTGCGCAGACGGCAGGGAGCCTCATTGTTGCAGGCGTACATGAGACTGTCTTGCCGGCTCAGTTGTGCGGTGAAGCTGGACGGCGTCGTCTGGCCGGCGACAGGATGGATGCGGACGGCCGCCGCCCGTTCATTCCGGTCCTGGATGGAATAGGCCTCGCGATTTACGCGCACCCTGGCCTCGCGCGCCAATCCGGCTGTCTTCGCATCCGATGACCGCATAAGCCGGTCCAGAGCCGCCAGACCGGCCTTGCCGCTGTCGAAGCGCAGGAAGTCGAAGTCGAAATCCTGAGGCTTCACGGCGCCGCGCTCCAGCCGGGCGACCTGAGCCGCCGCCGACAGACGCGCCGGGTCGGCCAGGGGGCTGAACAGGGCCAGGATGACCGCGACCGACAGGACGGCGGCGAGAATGTTTACCGGCTCCAGCGGCTTCATCCAGGGGCCGGGGCGCACGGCGGCGAACAGATAGCCCAGGCCATAGACGGCGCCGATCACAGCGCAGGCCGTGGCGATGATCCGGTCCGGCGTCAGGCCGTGCTGGCCGATGCGCAGGGCCAAACCCCAGAAGGCCAGGCCCATCAAGGGCGCGATCAGGGCCGAGGCGACCCGGACGCCGTAGCGCAGGACCGCCGGGGGGCGATGGTCGGGACGTCCGTCCTGATAGGCGGTGTTGATCAGCACGATCAGGGCGGCGGCGGCCGACAGCACCAGGGCCGTCGCGCTGCCCGTCTCCCACAGCCCGTCCAGACCGGTGAAGGGCAGGGCCACAAGGAAGCCGCCGACCAGCACGGTGATGACCAGCAGCAGCCAGGACAACAGCATCAGGGCCACGGTCCGCACGCCCCGGATCAGGCCGTCGCGCACATCGGTCAGATGCACGGCCGTGGCGAAGGCCAGGCCGGTCAGGGGCAATGTGAACCAGCCCTTATCCAGCAGGTCGCTGAGGAAGCTGAGCCCGATGATCTTGAACAGGGCCGCCCCGAGGAACAACAGCACCCAGAAGGCGCCGGCGAAGCCGATCGACAGCACGCCCTGCACCCCCGCCATCCAGGCGGCGTCGAAATAGGCCGGATAGGAGGCCGCCAGCCGGCGCTCCCGGTCCGCCGGCACGATCAGATGGTGGGCGATGAACAGGGCCGCCGCGGCGAAGACGAACAGGGGGAAGGTCGCCTCGCGGTCGCCGTCGGCCTGGCGGGCGATGTCGTGCCAGGCCAGCAGGGCCAGCGCCGCCCCCGCGATCAGGCTCCAGACCCCATAGACCCACAGCCGCAGCTTGCCGACGCCGGACAGCAGGACGGCGGGCAGGAACAGGGCGGTCAGCAGGGCCGGGGCGAACAGATCGGGATGGCGCTGCGACCAGCTGGCGCTGCCGCCCTCGGTGGCGCGCAGCAGCAGATACAGGACGATCCCCTGCGCCAGACCGACCGCCAGCCGCACGATGGCGATCCGGCGGCGGTCGCCGTCCGGCGTGGTCCCGCCCCAGCCCGTGCCGAGAATATTCGAGGCTTCGGTGGTCATGGCGCGCCCTTTCGCCCGGCTCGGAGCCCGACCGGGGCGCGCCATCTAACCGTAGAAGGCGGCTTCAGGGAAGCGCCGCCTCGATCCGGCAGGCCCGCGCCAGATGACGGCCGCGCGGGGCGAAATGGATGTGGACCTGGTCCAGCGCCGGATGGTCGAACGCCTCGGCCAGCCGCGCATCCAGATCGGCGCCGTCGATCACCAGCCCCTCCAGCATCATGTTGCGCCGGTCCTAGCCCCGGCAGGGCGCGCGGCCGGAGACGTCGGCGATCCACCGGCGCGCGCCGACGGCGGCTAAGTCTTTATCGGACATGGCGAATTAGGGCGCGGAGGGCGCCAGGGGCAGCGCTTCTATGCGATAGGTCATGGTGGATCTTCAGATTGATGTCTTTCCTTGGCGACCTTCGGTTCTCGCCGTCTGGCGGCTTGCGGCCGTTGCATCGCGCCCACGCCGCCCCCAAAACAGGGGTATGAACGCCCCCTTCAAGACCCCCGACATCGACGCCCCCCTGTGGGACCTGTCCGACCTCTACGCCTCGCGGGACGACGCCCGGCTCGCCGACGACCTGACGCGGGCGCGCGCCCTGGTGGACGAGATGAACGGCCTGCGCGGGCGGCTGGCGGGAGCGTCGGGCGATCCGGCCGCCCTGGGGGCGGTGCTGGATCAGGCGATCAGCCTCTATGAGCAGGCCTCCGACATCCTGGGCGCGCTCGGCGCCTACGCCTTCCTGTCGGCCTCGACGGCGCGGGACGACGCGGGGGCGCAGGGGTTCGAGGCGGATGTGCGCGAAAAGATCACCGTCATCGCCACCCCGACCGTCTGGCTGACGCTGGAGATCAACCAGATCGACGACGCCGCCCTGGAGGCCGCGCTTCAGGCCCACGCGGGGGCCGCGCGCTGGCGGCCGTGGCTGCGGCGGGTGCGGGCCATGAAGCCGCATGAACTGTCCAGCGAGCTGGAGACCTTCATCGCCGAACGCGGGCCGATCACGGCCCAGTGGCCGCGCCTGTTCGACGAACAGCTGGCGGCGCTGCGCGCCAAGGCAGGGAATGAGAGCCTGACCCTGGCCGAGGCGCTGAACCGCCTGTCCGATCCCAAGCCCGCGCGGCGCAAGGCCGCCGCCGAGGGCCTGTCGGAGGCTTTAGCCGCCCGCGCCCCGACCCTGGCCCTGGTGCTGAACACCGTCGCCGCCGACAAGGCGATGGAGGATCGCTGGCGCGGCTTCAAACGCCCCGCCGACAGCCGACACCTGGCCAATGAGGTCGACGGCGAGGCGGTGGACGCCATGGCCGAGGCCGTCGCCGAAGCCTATCCGCGCCTGTCCCACCGCTATTACGCCCTGAAGGCCAAGGCCATGGGCAAGGCGCGGCTGGATCACTGGGACCGCAACGCCCCGATCGAGACCACCGCCCCGCGCGCCTTCACCTGGAGCCAGGGCCGGGAGATCGTTCTGGACAGTTTCTCGGACCTGGGGGCCGAGTTCGCCGAACGCGCCGCCGGCTTCTTCGACCGGCCCTGGATCGACGGCCGCGCCCGGCCGGGCAAACAATCGGGCGCCTATGCCCATCCGGTCACCGCCGACCGCCATCCCTATGTCTTCCTGAACTGGATGGGCGAGCGGCGCGACGTCCTGACCTTGGCCCACGAACTGGGCCACGGGGTGCACCAGACCCTGGCGGCGGACCAGGGCACGCTTCTGGCCGACACCCCTCTGACCCTGGCCGAGACCGCCTCCATCTTCGCCGAGGGTCTGACCTTCGACCGTCTGCTGGCCACGGCGCCCAAGCGCGAGCAGCGTGGTCTGCTGGCCGGGAGGATCGAGGACGGGCTGAACACCGTGGTGCGCCAGATCGCCTTCCACCGGTTCGAGACCCGCTTCCACGACGAACGCCAGAAGGGCGAGGTCTCGCAGCAGCGGATCAACGAACTGTGGCTGACCGAAATGGGCGCTTCGCTGGGGCCGGCCGTCACCCTGAACCCCGGCTATGAGCACTGGTGGTCCTATGTCAGCCACTTCGTCCACTCGCCCTTCTACGTCTACGCCTACGCCTTCGGCGACCTGCTGGTGGCGGCCCTGATGGAGGCGCGACGGGCCGATCCCAAGGGCTTCACCCCCCTGTACCGCGACCTGCTGGCCGGGGGCGGGGCCAAGACCTATGTCGAGGCGCTGAAGCCCTTCGGCCTCAATCCGCGCGACCCGGCCTTCTGGAGCGTGGGCTGCAAGCGGCTGGAGCGGCTGGTGGATCAGTTCGAGGCGTTGGGGTGAGGATGTGGGGTGCGGGGTGTGGGCCGCTGCCGCCACACCCCACACCCCGCACCCCTCGCCATTCCTCGGTGTGAGCTTGAGCGGCGTCGAACCCGCGCTATAGTCGCGCCAACGACAAGACCGAGGGAGCTCTCATGGCCAAGGCCAAAAACCCCGCCACCGCCCAGGCCGACGCCGATGCGAGCGCCTATGTCCGGGGGGATATGCAGATCAATGAACAGGTCTCGACCTTCCACCTGTTCATGGGCCTGACCAAATGGGGCGCCCTGGCTGTGGCCTGCGTGCTCGTGTTCCTGACCCTGTGGTTCCATCCGGGCGGAACCTTCGTCGCGGGCTTCATAGGGGCGGCGGTTCTGGCCGCCGTCGGCTTTTGGGCTCTCAAGCCCAAGGGCGGCGCCGGCCACTGATCCGTTCGCCCGACACGGGTCTTTGACGGCGTCGGTGGAACCGGCCTAGGCTCGTCTCCCAGCTTCAATGAGAGGGGATTCGCTTGGCTGTCGTTATCGCCGCCACCCGTGAACGTCGCGAAGGCGAGACGCGCTGCGCCGTCACGCCCGAGACGGTCAAGAAGCTGATCGCGCTCGGCGCCGCCGTCTCGGTCGAGGCAGGGGCCGGACTGGGCTCGTCCATTCCCGACGCCGACTACGCCGCCGCCGGCGCGACGGTGAAGCCCGACACCCGCGCCGTTCTGGACGGCGCCGACATCGTGCTGAAGGTGCGCGGCCCCACGGCCCAGGAAATCAGCGCCCTGAAGCCCGGCGCCATCGTGGTCGCCATGCTGGACGCCTGGCGTGACAAGGCCACGGTCGAGGCCCTGAAGGGGGCGAACGCCACCGCCTTCGCCATGGAGTTCGTGCCCCGCATCACCCGCGCCCAGGTGATGGACGTCCTATCGTCCCAGGCCAATCTGGCCGGGTATCGCGCGGTGATCGAGGCGGCCTACGCCTATGGCAAGGGGTTCCCGATGATGATGACGGCGGCCGGCACGGTCGCCGCCGCCAAATGTTTCGTCATGGGCGTCGGCGTCGCCGGGCTTCAGGCCATCGCCACGGCGCGGCGGCTGGGCGCCGTCGTCACCGCCACCGACGTCCGCCCCGCCACCAAGGAACAGGTCGAGAGCCTGGGCGCCAAATTCCTGGCCGTCGAGGACGAGGAGTTCAGGAACGCCCAGACCGCCGGGGGCTACGCCAAGGAGATGTCGGCGGAGTATCAGGCGAAGCAGGCCGAACTGACCGCATCTCACATCGTCAAACAGGATGTGGTGATCACCACCGCCCTGATCCCCGGCCGCCCGGCGCCGCGGCTGCTGACGGCGGCCCACGTCGCCTCGATGAAGCCCGGCTCGGTCATCGTCGATCTGGCGGTCGAGGCGGGCGGCAATGTCGAGGGCTCGAAGCTCAACGAGGTCGTGACCACCGCGAACGGCGTGACCATCGTCGGCTGGTCCAACCTGCCCGGCCGCATCGCCGCCGACGCCAGCGCCCTGTACGCCCGCAATCTGACGGCCTTCGTGGGACTGATGGTCAAGGACGGGGGTCTGGCGGTCGATCTTGAGGACGAGATCCTGAAGGCGGCCGTGGTGACGCACGGCGGGGCCGTGGTGCATGAGGGGGTGAGGGGATGAAACTCTCTCAATGGATACGAGCGGGCATTTGGATTTTGGTCCTCGCCATGGCCACACAGAGCTTCTGGGAGCGGTGGTCGGATTTGAGAAGCACGCAGCCTGAAGCGTCCGTATGGATGTTTGCGGGGGAAGAAGCATTGCGGCTGGTGATTGGCGTTGTTGTTCTGGGGCTGGGGTTGATGCTGGTGCTTGCGGGGCAGGACGTTTTCGACCGGCTGACGAAGCCTCATTTGACAAAGATGCTCCCGTTTCTGGCCGCGGGCCTGACTGTAGCCGTGGCGGCGACTGCAGTCCTGATCTGGGTCGGATCAACATGGGCGCCGCTCGCCGTCGCGGTCTCTATCGGGCTCGCGGTCTATGCGGCGAAGGCCGCCGGGCTAGAGCCCAAGCAGACGCCTGACAATCTCCCTCGCGTGGAAGGCTGACTATGGAACACGTCGATCCCACTGTCTTCCGCCTGGCCATCTTCGTCCTGGCCATCTTCGTCGGCTATTATGTCGTCTGGAGCGTGACCCCGGCCCTGCACACGCCGCTGATGGCGGTGACCAATGCGGTGTCCAGCGTCATCATCGTCGGCGGCCTGATCGCGGCGGCGGCCGTGTCGGGCGATGCGACCGGCCCAAGCGCCTGGATCGCCAAGGGCGCGGGCGTGGCGGCCGTGACCCTGGCCAGCGTCAACATCTTCGGCGGCTTCCTGGTCACCCGGCGGATGCTGGCCATGTACAAGAAGAAGGAGCGGCCGGCTCAGAAGGGCGCGGCATGATCGACCCCGCCCAGATCGCCATAACCGGCTCCTGGATCGCCACCGGCGTCGGTTTCGGCCTGTGGCTGTACGGCTGGTTCGGGACCAAGATCCCGATCAAACGCCAGCGGCTGCACGACTGCGGCATCGCCCTGGTGTTTTCGGCCATTCTGGTCCGGGTCGTGACCCAGGACCGGCAGCTGGGCGTTTTCGAATGGGCCCTGTTCTTCATCGGCCCCCTGTTCATCGCCGCCGCCCTGTGGCGGCTGGCGCGCACGTCTTGAGGGGAGGGGCGTGATGAACGCATCCTTGGCCGCGCTGGCCTATCTGGTTTCCGGCGTTCTGTTCATCCTGTCTCTGCGCGGCCTGTCCAGCCCCGAGACCAGCCGCCAGGGCAACACCTTCGGCATGATCGGCATGGCGCTGGCCATCGGCGTGACCCTGCTGACGCTCGGCGCCACGCGGGCCCTGGACCCCCTGACCCTGGGGCTGATCGCGGGCGGGGTCGTGGTCGGCGGCGGGATCGGCGCCCTGATCGCCCGGCGCGTGGCCATGACCGACATGCCCCAGCTGGTCGCGGCCTTCCACAGCCTGGTCGGCATGGCCGCCTGCCTGGTCGCCATCGGCGCCGTCTATGCGCCCGAGGCGTTTGGAATTCTGTCGGAGGACGGGACGGGCATCAAAACCCTGTCGATCGTCGAGCTCAGCCTGGGCGTCGCCATCGGCGCCATCACCTTCACCGGTTCGGTCATCGCCTTCGCCAAGCTGAACGGCAATATGTCGGGCGCGCCGATCCTGCTGCCGGCGCGGCACCTAATCAATGTCGGCCTGGGCCTGGCCCTGGTCTTCCTGATCGGGATTCTGATCGGCACGGGCGGCTCGGCCGTCTGGGCCTTCTGGGGCGTCTTCATCCTCAGCCTGGTGCTGGGCGCGACCCTGATCATCCCCATCGGCGGCGCCGACATGCCGGTGGTGGTGTCGATGCTGAACTCCTACTCCGGCTGGGCGGCGGCGGCCCTGGGCTTCACCCTTGAGAACATCGCCCTGATCATCACCGGCGCCCTGGTCGGGTCGTCGGGCGCCATCCTGAGCTACATCATGTGCAAGGGCATGAACCGCAGCTTCATAAGCGTCATCCTGGGCGGCTTCGGCGGGGATGCGGCGGCGGCCGGCGCGGGCGGCGCCAGGGAGACGCGGCCGGTCAAACAGGGCTCGGCCGAGGACGCCGCCTTCATCATGAAGAATGCGTCCAAGGTCATCATCGTGCCCGGCTACGGCATGGCCGTGGCCCAGGCCCAGCATGCGCTGCGCGAAATGGCCGACAAGCTGAAGGAGGAGGGGGTCGAGGTGAAATACGCCATCCACCCCGTCGCCGGCCGAATGCCGGGCCATATGAACGTCCTGCTGGCCGAGGCCAACGTCCCCTATGACGAGGTGTTCGAGCTGGAGGACATCAACGCCGAGTTCGCCACCGCCGACGTCGCCTTCGTCATCGGCGCCAACGACGTCACCAACCCCGCCGCCAAGACCGACCCCCAGTCGCCCATCTTCGGCATGCCGATCCTGGACGTCGAAAAGGCCGGGACCGTGCTGTTCATCAAGCGCGGCATGGGCTCGGGCTATGCGGGCGTCGAGAACGAGCTCTTCTTCCGCGACAACACCATGATGCTGTTCGCGGATGCGAAGAAGATGGTCGAGGGGATCGTGAAGGGGCTGTGACCTTCCACCGTCGTCATCCTGGGCCTTGTGCCCAGGATCCATACTCCCGGTTTTGACGTCGTGCGTCGATGTTCGACACCGGGCGTATGGATCCCAGGGACGAGCCCTGGGATGACGGGAAATGGGGTGGGATCACAGGCGCAGGGGAGGCCGACATCGCTCGCGGCTCCCATCGTCTCGCCAACCGCTGAAACCCCTATCGTCCGAGCTTGACCGGCGCTATCACGCGACCGTGAACGTCCTGTCCAAACCCGCCCCCGCCGCCCATCGCCGGTTCGAAGCCCTGGACTCCCTGCGCGGGGTGTGCGCCGTTCTGGTCGTCATGTTCCACATGCCGGTGGCCAGCCACTGGCGGACCTGGGATTTCATCCAGCACGCCTATCTGTTCGTCGATTATTTCTTCGTCCTCTCGGGCTTCGTCATCGCCCACGCCTATGCCGAGCGGCTGAAGACGGCGCAGGACGCGGGCCGGTTCATGGTGCGGCGGTTCGGGCGGATCTGGCCGATGCATGTGCTGATGCTGGCCGCCTTCATCGGGCTGGAGGTGGCGCGGCTGGTCTTCCACTTCGATGGGGCCGAGCCCTTCACACGCGATCGGTCGGTGGGGGCGATCTTCACCAATCTGGCCCTGGTTCAGGCCTGGCATGTCCATCCCTATCTGACCTGGAACGGGCCGTCGTGGACGCTCAGCGCCGAATGGGCCTGCTATCTGATCTTCGCCGGCCTGGTGCTGGTCGCGCCCCGGCGGTTCCGCTGGATCGGGCTGGTTCTGGCGATTATCGGCGGGGTTCTGGTGGTCAGCTACGCCCGGCGCTGGATGAACACCACCTATGACTTCGCCGTGCCTCGCGCGGTTTACGGCTTCTTCCTGGGCTGTCTGCTGCAGGGCCTATGGACGAACATCCCCCGCTTGAAGGGGCTGGCCGCCACGGGGCTGGAGATCGCCGCCGTCGCCGTCGTCTGTCTGTTCGTCGCCTGGGCCGAAGGACCGGTGACGGTCGCCGTCACCCTGGTCTTCGTCGTCCTGGTCTGGGTCTTTGCGGGCGAGGAGGGGCGGGTGTCGCGCCTGCTGGATCATCCCGCCCTGGTCACGCTGGGTCGATGGTCCTTCTCCATCTACATGGTCCATATGTTCATCCTGACCGTGATGCTGATCATCGCGCGCAAGCTGGACTGGATGCCCGGCGGGCGGCGTGTCGATTTCGGCTCGGTCTGGCTGAACGACCTGTTCGCGCTCGGCCTGTTCGGCCTCATCGTCGGGGTCGCGGTGGTGGCGCACAATCACGTCGAACGCCCGGCCCAGCGGCTGATTGATCGCTGGACCAAGCCGAAAGCCGCCTGATGAAGCCGGCCTGAGATCAGGCCGCCATCCGCCATTCCGGGGCGTCCCATTCCGACCGGGCCTCGTCCCACAGCATGTCCTCGTCCGAATAGCGGCTGCTGGCGGCGGCGGAGATGACGTCCACCACCTGCTCCTCCAGCCGATCCCAGATGACGGCCAGGTCCGACGATCCGTCGGCCTCGCACGGCACGATGATGTAGCGGTTGGCGTTGACGGCCTTGTGGGCCAGGGGGGCGGTCGGTTGGAACTGAGCCATCTGATGATCTCCTGAAGCGGTCGGCCTCTTGTCGATGATTGTGTTATGGCGCACTGATGCGTCAGAAACGGACGTATCTTTCAGGAGCGACGGTGAGACACGACAAGGCGGCCATGGTGATCGACCTGGCGCGGCGCCTGGCCGCCAGCGCCGAGGGCCTGAGCCTGGACGAGATGGCGCGCGACATGGGCGTCAGCCGCCGCACGGCCGAGCGGATGCGCGACGCCGTCTTCATGCTGTTCCCGACGGTGGAGGAGGTGTCGGACCCGCCGTCGAAACGCTGGCGCATTCGCGGCGGCCTGTCGGCCTTCGAACAGGCGCCGACCGCGACCGAGATGCTGGAGCTGACCAAGGCGGCGACGGCCTTGCGCGCGGCAGGCGAACCGGCGCGGGCGGCGGCGCTGGAGGCGCTCGAACGGAAACTCAAAGCGGCGATGCGCTCCACCACCTTGAACCGGATGGCGCCGGACCTGGAGGCCCTGGTCCGGGCCGAGACCATCGCCGTCCAGGCCGGGCCGCGTCCCTCGGCTGACGAGGCCATGCTGACCGCCATTCGCGGGGCCATATTGGCCCAACAGCCGCTGGGCTTTACCTATTCCCGGCCGGGCGCCGAGCCGCGCCGCCGCAGCGTCGCCCCCTGCGGCGTCATGTTCGGCCGCGCCAACTATCTGGTCGCCG
The DNA here is from genome assembly GCF_009394735.1 of Brevundimonas sp. Bb-A. Taxonomy (NCBI): domain Bacteria; kingdom Pseudomonadati; phylum Pseudomonadota; class Alphaproteobacteria; order Caulobacterales; family Caulobacteraceae; genus Brevundimonas; species Brevundimonas sp. Bb-A. The sequence continues at coordinate 1,434,688 of NZ_CP045456.1, forward strand.
CCGACCGCGAGACCGGCCGCATCCAGACCTTCCGTCTGGACCGGATGAGCCATGTCGCCGCTCAGGACGGGGTGGCGATCCCGCCGCCCGACTTCGACCTGAACGTCTTCGCCAGCCAGTCCTTCGGCATCTATCAGGACGAGATCGAGGACGTGGTCCTGCGCATCGCCCCGCAAGGCGCGGCCGAGGCCAAGAGCTGGCGCTGGCACCCGACCCAGACCTTCGAGGACCAGGCGGACGGCGGCGTGATCGTGCGGTTCCGGGCGTCCGGCATGCGCGAACTGGCCTGGCACCTGTTCACCTGGGGCGAACAGGCGGTGATTCTGGCGCCCGAACGGCTGAAGGCGGTCATGGCTGGGGAACTGGCGGCGGCCGGACGCGCTCTGGACGCGGCCCGCGGATGAACGAAGCTTAAGGTGACGCTGTCGCCGGCCGTCGCTATGGCCGCCATGACCTATCGGAGAGCTTCATGCGTCTGAAGACGGCCCTCATCTGTGCAGGCTTGATCGGACTTTCGGCCGTCACAGCCTGCGCCTCGCCCACCGTCGTTGCGGTTCAAGGTCCGGTCACGGCCGAGGACGGCCGCGTGGCCGTCACCGTCCAGCGCGACGGTGACCGGTGGACCGCCGACTATGTGCTGGACCGCGACGCGCCGGTCTGGGCCTTCTTCCGGTCGGCCCTGCTGCGCGAGAGCCGCCGGCCCTGGCGGCCGGACTGGTGGCGGGTGGAGACGCCGGGCGTCGTGCTGGAGCGGGTGGGGGACTATGACGTGCTGCGCTCGACCGACGGCGGTCCTGTGCCGCGCGACGTGCGCATCGTCATGACGCCGCGCCCCGGCGATCTTGAGGCCGAATATGATCCGGCTCTCGTCTTTTCGGACGGCACGGTGGCGCTGTTTTCCGGCCAGTTCGACGTCATTCCGCTGGAGTCCGTCGCCGCCGCCCGCGCCCTGCCGCGCGATCTGAACGGCGTCGAGGTGCCGGGCGGCCCGGCGGCCGTGACCTGGCGCGACCGGTCCGGGCCGATCCTGTTCAAGGGCGAGCGCAAGCCGGAGGCGACCGCCGTGGACGCCCAGACCTATGTCCTGTTCGGCGACGCCACGACGCGCCGGGGCGACGGGATCACCACCGTCATCGACCCTGGTCTGCCGCGCTGGCTGGGCGACCAACTGGCCGGTTTCACGCCCCAGGTCATGGCCTATTACGCCCGCCGTCTGGGCCCAGCCCAGGGCGAGCCCCCGACCCTGATGGTCAGCTGGACCGGCCCGACCAAATCCCTGTCCAGCATGGGCGGCAGCGTCCTGCCGGGTCTGATCTCGATGAATTTTGAAGGCGAGGGGGTGCTGGACCCCGACGCCCAGGCCCTGGCCCGCGCCCGCTGGTTCATCGGCCATGAGGCGGCGCATTTCTGGCTGGGCTCGCAGGGGCTCAGATATCAGTACGCCCGCGAAGCCTGGATCACCGAGGGCGGCGCCGACCTGATGGCCGTGCGCGCCTTGAAGGCCATCGACCCCGTCTATGACGATCGGGCCGAGCTTCAGCGCGAGGTGGACGACTGCGTTCGGCTGGCGGCGGGCAGGCCCCTGGCCTCGGCCGGCGATCGGGGCGACAACCGCGCCTATTACGCCTGCGGCGCAGTGTTCGGCCTAGTCATCGAAGGGGCCGAGCGGCGCGCGGGCGGGGGGGACTTCTTCGACGTGGTGGCGGACTTCCAGCGGCGGGACAATGACGACGGAATCCTGAGCCGCGACGAATGGCTGGGCGCCCTGACCCGCCTGTCGCGGGACCCCACCCTGGCCAATGACATCTCCACCCTGCTGGACCGGGGCGTGGCCGATCCCTCCGCCGTCATCACACGCCTGTTCCAGCGCACCGGCGTCGCCTTCCGCCTGGAGAACGGGCGGGTGGTGCTCAGTTGAAGGTTTGACGCGGATCAAGGCGGGACCGGCCCGGCGGGCGCATCCAGGCTCCGGAAACAAGGAGCATCGCCATGACCTATTCGAGCCTGATGGTCTATGTGGACGACGAGGCCGACAATGTCGCCCGGATTGGTTTTGCGCGCGATCTCGCGGTCGTCTTCGACGCGACCCTGATCGGCATATCCGTCAGCGAGCCGGAGCCGCCCCTGGTGGACGCCTATGTCGCCGGCGGCATGGCGGGCGAGATCCTGACCCTGCGGCGCGATCAGGCGGATGGGGAGTTGGCTGCCGCCAAGACCCGCTTTCTGGACGCCCTGAAGGACACCGGCATCGCCCATGAATGGCGGGCCGAAACCGGCTATCCCGCCGCCTGCGTCGCGCACCAGGCGCGTGCGGCGGACCTGATCCTGATCGGCCGAGACGCCGGTCGTCTGCCCTATCGGGCGCCGGACGCGGGCGACCTGATCATGAATCTCGGTCGCCCTGTCCTGGTCGCTCCGCCGCGCGCCCAGGCCGCGCCGGTCGACGGCGTCGCCCTGGTGGCCTGGAAGGAGGGGCGCGAGGCCCAGCGCGCCGTCGCCGCCGCCCTGCCGCTGCTGAAACAGGCGCGCGAGGTCCAGGTGGTCGAGATCTGCGCCTCGGCCGACGCCGCGGCTGCGGCCGCCCGCGTCGCCGACGTCGCCGCCTGGCTGCGTCGGCACGGCGTCGTCGCCGAGAGCGAGGCCAAGGTCCGCGACGAACGTCCGGCCGGCGACCGCATCCTGGCCCTGGTCGAACAGACGGGCGCCAATCTGATCGTCGCCGGCGCCTGGGGCCATTCGCGGATGCGCGAGTGGGTCCTGGGCGGCGTCACCCAGGCCCTGTTGAACCGCAGCCAGTCCTGGCTGCTGTTCAGCCACTGAGGCCTCAGCGGTCCTCGCGGGCGTGGAAGATGCGGGCGACGACGACGGCGTCCGCATCGACGCGGTACTGGACCACATAGCCGCTGTCGCCGAAGGGGATGTAGAGCTCGCGGCGATCTCCCCTTTCCCGTCCCATGAACGGCGTGCCGGCCAACAGAGACACGAACCGGGTGATGACCCGCAACGCGCGCAAGGCGGCGCGTGGATTACGCTCGGCCAAAAAGGCGGCGAGCCGTCGCCTGTCGCGAACCGCCTGTTGCGAGAAGCGGAGCTTCACCGCCGGGCGTCGAGGCGTGCTTTCAGGTCCGTCTCGAACGCCGTGGACCATTCCTCGAATGTCTCGTAGACGCCCGTGCGATCATACTCGGCGAGCGCCTCGGCCGCTGTGGGACCGTCTGGAGGCGAGGCGTAAAGTTCGGTCTGCCCTGTTTCGAAAGCCGCCTGGTCTTCTCGGACGCCAAACGACTGTTCAGTGAACGCCCTGTCCAGAACCGCGCCGGCATAGGCTTCCGGCGTCAGGCCCGCTGCGCGCGCAGCGGCCTTGAGCCGCTCAAGCGCCTCTTCGGTCAGGGGAAGGGTCAGGACGTGATCGGCCATAACCGCATCATCTCACAACTATGAGTGGTTGTGAACTCAAATCGCTGCGAACGGATAGGGGCTGACCGACTTGGCCCAGTCGTCCACGGCCAGGGGCCGGTCGATGGGCGCGGCGGCGCGTTCGGCGCAGGGATGGCGGTGGCAAAGGCGGCAGGCGGGGCCGATTGGCGTCACCTCGGGCCGGTCCAGATCCAGGCCGTGGGCATAGGCGAGCCGGTGCGCATGGCGCAGTTCGCAGCCCAGGCCGACGGCCAGGTCGTGGGTCTCGCCGTATCCGTCCTGGCCCTGGCGTTCGACGGTGCGGGCGAAGGTGAACCAGCGACCGCCGTCTGGCGTCTCGATGATCTGGGTGATGATCCGGCCCGGCGTGCGAAAGGCGCTGTGCAGGCGCCAACGCGGACAGGCGCCGCCGAAGCGCGAGAAGGGAAAGGCGCCCGCCGCATAGCGTTTCGAGATATTGCCCGCCTGATCCACCCGCATCAGGAAGAAGGGCACGCCCCGCGCCGTCGGCCGCGACAGGGTCGTCAGCCGGTGCGCCGCCTGTTCATAGCTGACCCCGAACCGCGCCTGAAGCCGCGCCAGGTCATAGCCGGTCTCTTCGGCCGTGCGCTGAAAGGCGGCGTAGGGCATCAGGATCGCGGCGGCCAGGGTGTTGGTCAGGGCCACCTTCAGCAGGGAGCGCGTCGGTCCGTCCGGGGCGTTCGCCGCCTGGACCATGTCGTGGAGCGCCTGTCCGTGCTCGGCCAGGGCCAGCTGATAGGCGATGGCGAAGGCGCGAGACGACGGGCCCAGGGTCTCGGACAGCAGCAGACGGCGGCGGTGCAGATCATAGCGCCTGGTCCATTCCACCATGACCTCGGCCGGCAGGGTGCGGACCCCCAGGTCGTGTTTGGCCGCCAGCCGCTGGCGGGCGGCGGGTTCGAAACCGTCGGCATGGGCCGGCGCCTCGGCCGCCAGGACCTCGGCCAGGGCCTCGCCCATCTGGTCCAGTTCGGGAAAGTGGTTGCCGCGCGACTGGATATATTCGCGCACCCATTCGGCGGGACTGGCCTCGACCAGGCCTTCGCCGGTCTCGGCGGCGGCGCGGGCCTTGGCGCGGCCGTCGTCAAAGGCCCGATACAGGCGCAGCAGGGCGTCGGCCACCCCCGGCGCCTCTTCCAGCACCTGCACCAGTTCGTGACGGGGCAGGGCCAAGCCCTTGAACAGAGGATCGGCCAGAACCTCGCCCAGCCGCGCCTCATCGACGGCCCCGCCCTGGTTCAGGCTGCGCAGATCGACGTCATAGGTTTCGGCCAGACGCAGCAGCAACTGGGCCGACACCGGTCGCTGATTGCGCTCTATGTGGTTGAGATAGCTGGGGGAAACCCCCAGGTCGGCCGCCATGGCCGTCTGGGTCAGGGAAAGGTCGCGCCTCAGCCGCTTCAGCCGGGCCCCCAGAAACAGCTTGCGATCGGCGGCGGTGTCCATGGCTGAAGAATGTCATATTATGACTGCCGATGCAAAGTCATGATGTGACAAACTGACTTCATTGATCGGCGCGATCCTGTGTCATTCGTGACTTCGGCGTGTTCTTGTCCCTGAGACGGCGGCTGCGGCCGCGCCCTTTCAGAAGACGAGTTCGACCATGACCACCTTCGCCGACCTGGTTCCTTCGCCCGCCGGCCGTTTCGACGGCATCGAGCGCCCCTATACGCCCGAAGACGTCCTGCGCCTGCGCGGCTCGGTGCCGATCACCCACACCCTGGCCGAGCGGGGCGCCAATCGCCTGTGGCAGCTGCTGCACGACGAGCCCTTCATCAACGCCCTGGGCGCCGTCACCGGCAACCAGGCCATGCAGATGGTCCGCGCCGGGCTGAAGGCCATCTATCTGTCGGGCTGGCAGGTCGCGGCCGACGCCAATACGGCCGGCGCCATGTATCCCGACCAGTCGCTGTACCCGGCCAACGCCGCGCCGGAACTGTGCCGCCGCATCAACCGCACCCTTCAGCGCGCCGACCAGATCGAGCATGCCGAGGGCGGCGCCAAACGCGACTGGTTCGTCCCCATCGTCGCCGACGCCGAGGCCGGCTTCGGCGGGCCGCTGAACAGCTTCGAGATCATGAAGGCCTTCATCGAGGCGGGCGCCGCCGGCGTCCACTTCGAGGACCAGCTGGCCTCGGAGAAGAAGTGCGGCCACCTGGGCGGCAAGGTGCTGATCCCGACCCAGGCGCATGAGCGCAATCTGGTCGCCGCGCGTCTGGCCGCCGACGTCATGGGTACGCCGACCATCACGGTCGCCCGCACCGACGCCGAAAGCGCCCAGCTGATCACCTCGGACATCGACGAGCGCGACCAGCCCTTCATCGACCGCGACAACCGCACGCCGGAGGGCTTCTTCCGCCTGAAGGAAGGCACGGGTCTGGACCACTGCATCGCGCGCGGCCTGTCCTACGCCAACATCGCCGACCTGCTGTGGTGGGAGACCTCGCATCCGGATCTGGACGACGCCAAGAAGTTCGCGGAAGCCGTCCAGAAGAAATATCCGGGCAAGCTGATGGCCTACAACTGCTCGCCCTCCTTCAACTGGAAGGCCAAGTTGGACGACGCCACCATCGCCAAGTTCCAGCGCGAGCTGGGCGCCATGGGCTACAAGTTCCAGTTCGTGACCCTGGCCGGCTTCCACGCCCTGAACAACTCGATGTTCGAGCTGGCGGACGGCTATCGCGACAACGGCATGGCGGCCTATTCCGAGCTGCAACAGCGCGAGTTCGCCAATGAGGCGCGCGGCTACACCGCCACCCGCCACCAGCGCGAAGTCGGCACCGGCTATTTCGACCAGGTCGCCACGGTCATCTCCAATGGCACGTCCTCGACCACGGCGCTGAAGGACTCGACCGAGACCGCCCAGTTCACCCACGCGGCTTAAGAAAGGGAACCGCCATGGAACCTCTGACCCAAACCGAAGCCATCATCGACTTTTGCCTGGCGCCCCTGGCGCTCGACGCCGGGACCGAGGCCGAACGCGAGGTGCGCCGCCGCCTGACTCACGTCCTGCGGACCTATCAGGCCAAGGTCGCCAGGCCGATCGCCGTGGACTTCTCGTCTATGCCGTCCCAGGTGATCAACGAGGCCGCCCACGGCTACGAATAGGCCGCGCGCTGCCTGCAAAAGAGAAGAGGCCCGCCCCGATCGCTCGGGGCGGGCCTTTTTTATCGCGTCGAACCGGCTGGGGCTGCGGGGGCTCAGCGGGCGCCCGACGGCGGGGGCGCGGACGCCTGGGCCGAGGCGGCGGCCGGCGTCGGGGTCAGGGTGACGGACACCGGCGTCTGGGCCGGGGGCGGGGGCGTGCCGGTCTCTTCCGGGGCGCCGACGGTGATGGTGGTGTTCAGCACCGCCTGGGTGGTGCAGGTGGCCAGGTCGCGGGTGATGTGGCGGCCCAGGCAGAACATGTCCTCATAGCTGGGGCGCGAGGCCGCCAGGCATTGGAACAGCATCAGCTTGGACATGTTCAGGCAGAATTCGTTGTTCGGCTCCACCACCAGGGCGTCGGTGTTGGCCCGCGCCTCTTCGCCGGCGGCGCCCAGGGCGGCCAGGGCGGCGATGGCCAGGGACCGCACGACCGGCGGCGTATAGGGCGGCGCCTTGCGCGACGCCTCGACCCCTTCCAGGCCCGAACCCGAGTTGGCGGCGGCGAACAGTTTGGCCGATTCATCCGCCGAGGGCAGCATGGCGGCCGCCGACAGGGTCTTGGCGGTTTCCAGTCGAACCTCGCGGTTGGGGATGTGGGTGACGGCCCAGCGGCGGCGCGGGTCGTTGCGCTCCTGGATCGTATAGGCGTCGGCCTCGACCGCCTCGGCGATGCCGCGAATGACGACCGCGTCCTTGGCGATGGTCGCCGAGATCAGGCCGGCGGCCGCATCGGCGCCGGGCAGGGTGGCGGCATAGGCCGGATCGGCGACGATGCGGGCGACCATCTCCTGGCGCTGGACCGGATCGACGGCGAACTGACGCACCCCGGCGACGAACTCGGGCGACTGAAGCGCGATGATCGAACCATAGGCGATCAGGCCGCGCGACAGCTGGGCGGGCTCAAAGGCGACGCCCTTGCGGATGGCGGCCTGAACCGCCTCGGCGTCGGTGAAGCCGCCCGGCTGGATGGTTTCGGCCTCGCGCAGGAAGGCCACATAGATGGAGGCGGCCTGGGCCACGCCCTCGTTCAGCGAGACGGGCGGGGGCGGCGGGGGCGGAGGCGGCGCGGCCGGTTCGGCCTCTTTCGTCGAACAGCTGGCCAGAAGGGCGGCGGCGGCGATGGCGGCGATCGAAAGGCCGCGGGTCATGAAGGCCTTGGGCATAGGGCGCGTCCACAGAACTGAAAGGAGGCCCCGGCGGGGGCGCGTACTGGAAGGCGCTTATAACGTGTCGAAAGTGGTTTGCCGAAGATTAATCGAACAGCTTCGACACGGATTCCTCGTTGGCGATCCGACGGATAGCTTCACCGATCAGCGGAGCCACGGAAACCCTGCGAATTTTCGCGCAGTTCAAAACTTCGTGGGGTTGTTCGATGGAGTCGGTGATCACCAGCTCCTTCAGCGGCCCGTCGGTGATCCGCTGCACCGCCGGGCCCGACAGCACGCCGTGGCTGATATAGGCCGAGACCTCTGTCGCCCCCTGGTCGATCAAGGCCTTGGCGGCGTTGACCAGGGTGCCGCCCGAATCGACGATGTCGTCGAACAGGATGCAGCGACGGCCTTCGACGTCGCCGATGATGTTCATCACCTCGCTCTCGCCCGCCTTGGGCCGGCGTTTGTCGACGATGGCCAGGTCGGCGTTCAGTCGGCTGGCCAGGGCGCGGGCCCGCACCACCCCGCCCACGTCGGGCGAGACGATCATCAGGTCGTCGCCCCGGGCGTAGTTTTCCTTCACGTCCTGGGCCAGGACCGGAATGGCGACCAGATTGTCGGTCGGAATGTCGAAGAAGCCCTGAATCTGGCCGGCGTGCAGATCCATGGTCAGCACCCGGTCGGCGCCGGCGCGGGTGATCAGATTGGCCACCAGCTTGGCCGAGATGGGCGTGCGGCCGCCGGTCTTCCGGTCCTGACGGGCATAGCCGAAATAGGGCATGACGGCCGTGATCCGCTTGGCGGACGCCCGCACCAGGGCGTCCGTGATGATCAGCAGCTCCATCAGATTGTCGTTGGCCGGATAGGAGGTCGACTGAAGGATGAAGACGTCCTCGCCCCGGACGTTCTCCTCGATGACGGCGAAGACCTCATTGTCCGCAAACCGCTTGACCTGGGCCTTGGTCAGGGGCGCGTCCAGATGGTCGGCGATGGCCTGAGACAGGCCTCGGTTGGAGTTGCCTGAGAGCAGCTTCATCGGCTGGTCATCCTTTCGCCGTCATCCGCCCCCCAATGAACGGGTGTCGGTTGGCGCGCTCTTTACCAGCGGGGCCGGTCAGGGCAAGTCGTGCACGGAGATTTCCTCGGCATGGCGCGCCCCGGTCGCGGGTGCTAGAGATCGCCGCGTTGGTTTTTGGAAGCTGGGCTTGGGGCCCCGCTTTCGCTCGTCATGGGGTCGTCCTTGTCCGTTTCCAAGTTCCGTTCCGGCCTGGTGCTGATGGCCGCAGCGGCCGCCGCTCTGACGATTTCCGGCTGCGCCGGGAACAAGCGGCCCAGGCTCGCCTATGAAGAACGCCCGGTCGAGGCGCTGTACAACACCGGCTATCAGCGGCTGGAACAGCGCCGTTGGGCCGACGCCGTCGACTATTTCCAGGAGGTGGAACGCCAGCACCCCTATTCGGACTGGGCGCGCCGCTCGATCCTGATGCAGATCTACGCCTATTATCAGAACAACAACTATACGGACGCCATCGCCGCGGCTGACCGCTATATCCAGCTGTTCCCCGGCAATCCGTCGGCAGCCTACGCCTTCTATATGAAGGCCGTCTGCAACTTCGAACAGATCACCGACGTGGGCCGCGACCAGGGCTACGCCACCGCCGCCCTGGCCGGTCTGAAGGACGTGGCCCGCCGCTATCCGGGCACCCCCTACGCCACCGACGCCGCCGTCAAGATCGACATGGTCAACGACCAGCTGGCCGGCAAGGAAATGAACATCGGCCGCTACTATCAGCGCGCCAACCAGCCCCTGGCGGCCCTGAACCGCTACAAGGCCGTCATCGCCAATCCCGAGTTCCAGCGCACCTCCCACACGCCCGAGGCCCTGTACCGCCTGGTCGAGGTCAATCTGCAACTGGGGCTGAAGGAAGAGGCGACCCGCAACGGCGCCGTCCTGGGCTACAACTTCCCCGGCAGCCCCTGGTACGCCGAGGCCTACGCCCTGCTGACCGAAAACGGCCAGACCCCGGAAAAGGCGCCCGAAGCCAAGCGCGAGAGCTGGCTGCAACGGATCATCCCGGGCTGATCGCCCGGGGGGCGGGGAAATAGCCTTGTGTATCCCTGCACATCTCTCGATTCTGACGGCGTGATCCTGATTCGTTCCACCGGCGACCAACTGTCATGCTGACCGCCCTTTCCATCCGCGACGTCGTTCTGGTCGACGTGCTGGATCTCGACGTCGAGACCGGCCTGACCGTGCTGACCGGCGAGACGGGGGCGGGCAAGTCGATCATTCTGGACGCCCTGGGCCTGGCCCTGGGCGGACGCGGCGACGCCGGCCTGGTGCGCAACGGCGCCAAACAGGCCGTGGCCACCGCCGTCTTCAGCGCCCCCGACGATCCCGACCTGCTGGCCCTGATCGCCGACAAGGGGTTCGAGGTGCAGCCGGGCGAGGAGCTGATCCTGCGCCGGGTCCTGAACGCCGACGGCCGCAGCCGGGCCTATGTTAACGACCAGCCCGCCGGGGTCACGGCGCTTCGCGAGATCGGCGCCGCCCTGGTCGAGGTGCACGGACAGCACGAAACCGTTGGCTTGCTGGACTGGCGCACCCACCGGGGACTGCTGGACGCCTATGGCGGGCTTCAGCCGCAGTTGCAGGCCGTCGCCGCCGCCTCGACAAAGCTGAAGGCCGCCGAGGCCAAACTGGCCGAGCTGAAGGCCCAGGCGGCCGACGCCGCCGCCCGCGCCGAGGAGATCAGCCTGAACCTGGCCGAGCTGGACGCGCTCGACCCCCGCCCCGACGAGGAGACGGAACTGGCCGGCGAACGCGCCCTCTTGGGCGCCGCCGAAAAGGCCATCGCCGATCTGGCCGACGCCCGCACCCAGCTGGGCGGCGACAAGCTGAGCCAGAAGCTGGGCGCCGCCCTGCGCGCCGTCGAACACGCTCGCCAGCGTGCGGGTCAGGCCGGGGCCGAGGGCGACCATCCGGTCATTGTCAAACTGTCGGCCGCCGTCGAGGCCATCGACCGCACCCTGGTCGAGGCGGCCGAGGCCATCGCCGCCGTGGACGCCGCCGCCGACGCCTTCGACTATGAGCCCGGCCGTCTGGACAAGGCCGAGGAACGGCTGTTCGCCCTGCGCGCCGCCGCCCGGAAACTGCACACCACCGTCGACGCCCTGCCGTCCTTACGCATTCGCCTGCGCGAACAGCTGCGCCTGATCGAGGACGGGGAGGAGGCCTTGGCCGCCGCCGGGCGCGAGGCCGCCCAGGCCGCCGAAGCCTATGACCTGGCCGCCGAATTCCTGACCTCGGCGCGCGAGGCGGCGGCCGACCGCCTGACCGCCGCCGTCATGGACGAGCTTGGCCCGTTGAAGCTGGAGCGCGCCCGGTTCCGCGTGGCGCTGGAGCCGATCGAGGGCCGGCGCGGCCCCGACGGGGTCGAGACCGTCCGCTTCCAGATCGCCACCAACGCCGGAACCGACTTCGGTCCGCTGGACGCCATTGCGTCGGGCGGCGAACTGGCCCGGTTCGCCCTGGCCATGAAGGCGGCGCTCGCCAGCCGCGAGGACATGCGCCAGCCGGTCATGATCTTCGACGAGGTGGACCAGGGCGTCGGCGGCGCCGTGGCCGAGGCCGTCGGCTCGCGCCTGAAACGCCTGTCCACCGGCGCCCAGGTCCTGGTCGTCACCCACAGCCCCCAGGTCGCCGCCCGCGGCCACGCCCACTGGAAGGTGATGAAGGCCGACCGCGACGGCCTGACCACCACCACCGTCCTCGCTCTGGACGACGCGAGGCGTCAGGAAGAGATCGCGCGGATGCTGTCGGGGGCGGAGATCACCGACGAGGCGCGGGCGGCGGCAAGGGCGTTGATCGGGTAGGGGGCGGGACCAGACGCTCCCTCCGAGGTGTCATGACGTTGCGCGGCGCGGCGGATGTTGCTTTCCCAACAACGCCTCCGCCTCTAAACGATAGAATGAATGGGGGCACTCTTGGCTGATTCTGGATTTTTCGCCGCTGGAAGCCTGTTCAGTACGGACTACCTCGGCGAGGCCATCAAGTCGTCGCAGGCCTATCAGTCCGTCGATGTGATGACCCTCCGAGGCGCCCTGGACCGGATCGCTGCGGCTTTTCCCCAGAGCGCCAAGACCAATGAAAGCCAGACTGAGGACGACTTTATTTGGCCCTTGCTGACCGCGCTTGGCTGGTCGCAGTCCCTGCGTCAGCAGAACCTGACTGTCAGCGGTCGCGACGACGTCCCGGACGGGCTTCTGTTTGCCGATGCCGACGCCAAGGCGGCCGCCAACGCCTTGCCCGAGCAATGGCGGCGTTACGAACACGGCCTCGCCGTCGTGGAAAGCAAGCGATGGGGGCGGCCTCTCGACCGAGCGTCGGGGCGTAATGAGACCACCGCGCCTTCGACGCAGATGTTGCGCTACTTGCGCCGCATCGACGACCTAACGAACGGTAAATTGCGCTGGGGCATCCTGACCAACGGGCTCCGCTGGAGGCTCTATTGGGCCGGCTCCCGATCGATCTCGGAGGAGTTTCTGGAGATCGACCTCGGTCGCGTGCTGGGGCTCGACGGCGTTGATCTGTTCAGCGACGAGGAAGCCCGTGATCACTGGCTGCGCGTCTTCGCCGTAATGTTCGGTCGCGAGGCATTCTTGCCGACCGGGATCGATCAGAAGACGTTCCACGAGCGCGCCAGGTCCGAGGCGGCCTTCTATGAGGAGCGGGTCGCGGCCAGCCTCGCGCAGGTCGTCTTTGATCAGGTCTTCCCCAGCCTGGCTCGCGCACTGGCGGAGTCCACGCCAGAAGCATCTCTCGATGATGTGCGTGATGCCGCGCTGATACTGCTCTACCGGCTGCTGTTCCTGCTCTACGCAGAGGACCGAGACCTGCTGCCGGTCAACGATGAGCGGTATAACGACTACGCGCTTCGTCCGATCCGCCTCAATGTCGGAGAGCGCGTCACGAACGGCGACGCCTTTTCATCGACCGCCGCTAAGGTTTGGGGGCACATCTCGGACCTGTCGCGGATCGTCGACAAGGGCGACGCCTCGGTCGGCATCCCGCCCTACAACGGCGGCTTGTTCTCGACGTCAGGCACGACCCTGCTGTCGAGCGCGCGCATCCCTGACAGCGTCATGGCGCCGGCCCTGGACGCCCTGTCGTTCGAGCGCTCAACCGGCCAGCGCCGATACATCAACTACCGCGACTTGTCGGTCCAGCAGTTGGGCTCGATCTACGAACGGTTACTGGAATTCGAGATCGTCCGTGAAGGGCTGGTTGGCGAAGCGGGACACCTGATCGTTCGACCCAACCTGTTCGCCCGCAAAAACTCGGGCAGCTACTACACGCCCGACGAATTGGTCGGCCTGATCCTGGACGAGACGCTGGAACCTCTCATCGAAGAGCGTCGTGATGCTTTTCGGGCGGCCCTCGCCGCGTCATCGGACAACGACGACGAAGGTGTCCGGCGCCGCGCGCTGAAGGACGCCGACGCCGCAGAGGCGATCTTGTCCTTGCGCGTCTGCGACCCGGCCATGGGATCGGGCCACTTCCTGGTCAGCCTCGTCGATACGCTGGCCGACCATGTTCTCGACGCCATCGCCGAGGCCGCCGCCTTGGGCGAAGACGTCGGCTACGTCTCCCCGCTCGCGGAGAAGATCGACGATATCCGCGCCACCATCCTGAAGAACGCCAAGGCCGCCGGCTGGGCGATCGATGAAGCGCAACTGGACGACCGGCACATCGTCCGGCGCATGGTGCTCAAGCGTTGCGTCTACGGCGTCGATAAAAATCCCATGGCGGTCGAACTGGCCAAGGTCGCCCTGTGGCTTCACACCTTCACGGTCGGCGCGCCCCTGTCGTTTATCGACCACCACCTGCACGCTGGCGACAGTCTGTTCGGCCTGTGGGTGCGTGATGCGATCGATAAGGCCCGCGCCTTCGGCGCCCCGTTGCTCTACGACGAAGCGCTGAAGAACGCCCAGCGTCAGGCGCTGGCGATGAAGACGATCGAGATGGCGACGGACGCCGAGATCGCCGAGGCGCACCGGTCCGCCGCCATGTGGATCGACGTGGAGGCCCAGGTCGGTCCCTTAGATAGCTTCGTCAGTTTCATGCACGCCTTGGACTGGCTGAACCTGAACCGGTCGGAAAAGGGCTTGATCCGCCTGTGGCTGGATGGACAGTTCGGTGACGCCCTGGCCATCGCCCGCGGTCGTGCCGTGCCCGAGCGGCGGCGATCCAAAGAAGAAGACTTCGAGGCGTTCACAGACATCTGGCTCCGGGCTCGCGACCTGATCGCCGAAGAGCGGTTTCTGAACTGGCAGATCGCATTCCCGGGCGTGTGGGATCGCTGGGACGATGAGGCTCGGCACGGCGGCTTCGACGCCGTCGTCGGCAATCCGCCTTGGGACCGAATCAAGCTGCAACAGGTCGAATGGTTCGCAGCCCGCAGGCCGGAAATCGCCTTGGCCCAGCGCGCGTCGGACCGGACGAAGATGGTTGCGGCGCTCAAAAAGGCCGACGACCCTCTCTATGCGGACTTTGAGAAGGCCGAGCAGCGAGCGGTCGATACCGCAAGGGTCGCTAGAAAATCTGGTCAATATCCGCTGCTGTCCGGCGGTGACACCAACCTGAATTCGCTTTTCGTTGAGCGAGCCCATGCCTTGGTGAAACCGCGTGGCATGGTTGGGCTGCTCATCCCGTCAGGCATTGCCTCGGACCAGAGTTCAGCCGCCTTCTTCCGCAGGATGTCAGGCGACAAGCAAGTCCATTGCGTCATCGACTTTTTCAACCGCCGAACCGACGGAAGCCTGTTCTTCCCTGACGTCTACTACCGATTCAAGTTCTGCGCCTATGTCGCAGGCGGGCCGGGGCGAACCTTCGATAGTGCGTCCTATGGCTTCTTCATCCGTGAGCTCGCAGAGATCGATGATCCTGAACGGGTCTTCCCGATCGCCGTAGATGAAATCAGAAAGATCAATCCCAACAGTGGGACTGCTCCGATTTTCCGATCGCGCCGGGACAAGGAGATCACGTCAGGCATCTATAGCCGGCTGCCGGTTTTGGTCGATCGCACCAGCAGTCAAGGCAAGGCAATCTGGCCCGCGCGCTATGTGCGCATGCTCGACATGGCGAACGACAGTGGTCGGTTCAGAACCCGACAGGAACTGGAAGGCGACGAACAAGCCTGGCCGATAGAGCAGAACCATTTTCAGTCAGCTTCCGGCGAGTGGGTGCCGCTCTACGAAGGAAAAATGGTCCAAGCCTTCGACCACCGCGCCGCTGACATCGTGCTGGCTGAAGCGAACGTATTTAGATCAGGCCAGGGCGCTGACCTGACTGAGGATGATCACCGCGACCCTTCACGACAGCCTGCGCCACGCTACTGGGTGCGGGTGGTTGAGACTGGTTGGGATGCCACAACGGACTGGTGTCTCTCCATAAAGGACGTGACTTCGGTCACTAATGCTCGCACCACCATCTCGGCGGTCATTCCGAAGGTCGGCGCAGGACACACGCTGCCAGTGTTGTTTCAGGTAAAGGATGCGGTCTCGCCCTCTTACGTCGATTGGGCTCCACTAGTGCTCGCAAATCTGAACGCCGTCGCCCTAGATTACCTGGCGCGTCAGAAGGTACACGGCAATCACTTGGCCTGGTATCTGCTCGAGCAACTGCCTGTCGTTCCACCTGCTACATACGACTGCGCCTTCGGTGCCAAAACTGCTCGCGACATCGTCCGTGAAGCCGTCCTAGAACTCAGCTACACCGCCCACGACCTGGCGCCGTTCGCCCGCGATCTGGGTCATGTGGACGAAGATGGCGAGGTCCTGCCGCCGTTCGACTGGGACGAGGACCGGCGTCTGATCCTGCGCGCCAAGCTGGATGCCCTCTACTTCATCCTCTACGGCGTCTACGACCCAGCCGATCCGACCCGCAGCCGCGACGACATCCGCTACATCTACTCGACCTTCCCAATCGTGGAGCGAGAGGAGACGGTTAAGTGGGGCCGTTACCGCAGCCGCGACCTCGCGCTCGCTTGGATAAACGCCCTGTTGGCCGGCGAGCCTGACGCCGATATCGTGGGATGACGCCGTTGGTCAGTCGGGACGGCTTGTTCGCTTCAAGGACCAGATCGATGCCGCGACCCGTCTCCCCATCCGCCACGACGGACTGTGCTTGGCGCAAGCCGGAATACTGACGCCTACCCCCAACCCAAAACCGCCCAGGCGCAAAAAGCCTTCACCTTCCAATACGCTCCGGCGTCAGACGTCCGATCAACCCACCAGGCCTCAAAACACGCTTAAAATCCCCGCCGGTCCTTGAGAACGTAAAGCCCTTTCCCCAAAGACGCCCTGCGACGTCTGGCGTCCGCTCGGCCTTCGTCAGCTTCGACGCCCCCTGTCACAATCGGACAGTTCGGACACATCGGACACTGTTTTTCCGCTCGCCACACCCCACGTCCCACACCCCCACGCCCAGACGCGAAAAATCGCCGAATTCGTCACAAATCCCCGCCCATTAGCGATCCTGTCATCATCGTGCTATGAGCCCCGCCCTTTATACGGGCGGCGATGTCGCCGAGGCCTTTCAAGACTTCAGGAGAAGCACAGATGAGCAGGGTGCTGGTCATTGGCGCCGGCGGCGTCAGTTCGGTCGCCGTCCATAAGATGGCGATGAATTCGGACATCTTCTCGCACATCACCCTGGCCAGCCGCACCAAGGCCAAGTGCGACGCCATCGCCGAATCGGTGAAGTCGCGCTTCGGCGTGACCATCGACACGGCGGCGATCGACGCCGACGACGTGGCCGCGACCACCGCCCTGATCCAGTCGGTCAAGCCGGCCCTGGTGGTTAACCTGGCCCTGCCGTACCAGGACCTGTCGATCATGGACGCCTGCCTGGCCGCAGGGGTCAACTACCTCGACACCGCCAATTACGAGCCGCGCGACGAGGCCAAGTTCGAATACAAGTGGCAGTGGGCCTATCAGGACCGCTTCAAGGCGGCCGGTCTGATGGCGCTCCTGGGCTCGGGCTTCGACCCCGGCGTGACCTCGGTCTTCACCACCTACACCAAGAAGCACCTGCTGGATTCGATCGAGACCCTCGACATCCTGGACTGCAACGGCGGCGACACCGGCCTGCCGTTCGCGACCAACTTCAACCCCGAGATCAATCTGCGCGAAGTGACCGCCAATTCGCGTCACTGGGAGAACGGCCAGTGGGTCGAGGGCCCGGCGCTGAGCCACAAACAGACCTTCGACTTCGAGGGGGTGGGCCCGAAGAACATGTACCTCATGTACCATGAGGAACTGGAGTCGCTGGCCAAATTCTATCCGGAAATCAAGCGCATCCGCTTCTGGATGACCTTCGGCGACTCCTATCTGAAGCACCTGGAGGTGCTGGAGAACGTCGGCATGACCTCGATCGAGCCGATGATGTTCCAGGGCCGCGAGATCATTCCGATCGAGTTCCTGAAGGCCCTGCTGCCCGAGCCCGCGTCGCTGGGTCCGATCACCAAGGGCAAGACCAATATCGGCACCATCGCCACCGGCCTGAAGGACGGGGCGCAGAAGACGATCTACGTCAAGAACATCTGCGACCACGAAGCCGCCTATGCCGAGACCGGCAACCAGGCCGTCAGCTACACCACCGGCGTCCCCGCCATGATCGGCGCGGCCCTGATGCTGACCGGCCAGTGGAAGGGGGAGGGGGTGTTCAACATGGAGCAGCTGGATCCCGATCCCTTCATGGACATGCTGAACAAGCACGGCCTGCCCTGGACGGTCGAGGAACTGTCCGCTCCGCTGGACTTCTGAGGATAAGCCCCATGGTCATGCAGACCCAGGCCGGCGGACCGGGCGCCTTCGCCCGGTTCGATCTGAACCGCGTCCCGTCGCCCGCCTTCGTGGTCGACGAGGTCGCGGTGCGTCGCAACTTGGCCGTCCTTCAGGACGTCGGGGCGCGGGCGGACGCCCGGGTGCTGCTGGCCCTGAAGGCCTTCTCCATGTGGTCTCTGGCCGACGTCGTCGGGGAATATCTCGACGGCGTCTGCGCCTCGGGCCTGTGGGAAGCCCGGCTGGCGCGGGAGTTCTACAAGGGCCACCTGACCACCTATTCCCCCGCCTACAAGCCCGCCGACCTGCCCGAGATCCTGCGGCTGTCGGACACGGTCATCTTCAACGCCCCGGACCAGATCGCCCGCTTCGCCGACCTGATCGCCGCCGCCCGCGCCGAGGGCGAGACGTTCGACATCGGCCTGCGACTGAACCCGGAACATTCGGAGGGCGAGGTCGCCAAGTACGACCCCTGCCAGCTGGGTTCGCGCCTGGGCTTTCCGGTGTCGCAGCTGAAGCCGGAACACTTGAACGGCGTCGACGGCCTTCACATCCACGCCCTGTGCGAGCAGGGGTTCGAGCCGCTGGAGCGGATCTGGCAGGCCGTTGAGCCGAAGCTGGCGCCCCTGCTGCCGGATCTGAAATGGATCAACCTGGGCGGCGGTCATCATGTGACCCGCGCCGACTACCGCATCGACGCCCTGGTCGCCTTCCTGAAGGATCTGGGGCAGCGCTACGGGCTTCAGGTCTATATCGAGCCGGGCGAGGCCATTGCGCTGGACGCCGGCATACTGGTGGGCGAGGTGCTGGACACCTTCCACAACGGCCTGCCCATCGCCATCACCGACATCTCGGCGACCTGCCACATGCCGGACGTGATCGAGGCCCCCTACCGTCCAGCCATGCTGAACGAGGCGGAAGGCGGGGTGACCTATCGCCTGGGCGGTCCGTCCTGCCTGGCCGGCGACATCATCGGCGACTATGGCTTCGCCACGGCGCCGACCGCCGGAACCCGCATCGCCTTTCTGGACCAGGCCCACTATTCGATGGTGAAGACCAACACCTTCAACGGAGTGCCGCTGCCGGCCATCGCCCTTTGGAACAGCGACACCGACGCGCTGAAGCTGGTTCGCGAATTCGACTGGTCAGAGTTCCGCGACCGCCTGTCCTGACGGACCTGGGGGTCAGACTCCCAGGATCCAGCCTTCTTCCTGCTCGACCTGGGCGATCAGTTCGGGCGTTGCGTCCTTGGGCGGGCCGAAGGCCTTGGCTAGTTCGCCGGCCTCGTCCATATGGGCCAGGGCTTCGGCGGTGGCGCGGACCTGGGCCTGATCCTTGAACTCGCCCTCATGAGGTTTGCCGTCGAACATCGAGGGCCAGACCTCGACCACAAGGGCCGACAGGGGCTCGACATCCTCAGGGCTAAGCGCGCGCCAGCCGGTGCCGAACGGCCAGACGGCGCCCGAAGAGCCCAGGCTTTCCAACAGCCTGCGCACCGCCGGAATGCCCACCAGGGTCTGGCCGCCCACGGCGCCGGCGCCGTGCATCTGCCACACGCTCTTGGGCTGCAGCTTGCCTTTGCGCGCCGCATTCTCGGTCGCCCGGAATTCGGGGATGTCGGCGCCGGCGCCGGCGGGCGGCTTGGTTGTGGTCAGCCAGCGTTGCGCCTGTTTGGCCGGGGCGCCCCACAGGGGCCAGGCCTCGTCCGTCATCAGCCGGTTCATCTTGGCCGCCACCTGGTAGCGGTTGTTCGTATTGTCGGCCTTGTCCACCACATTGGCGGCGATGAATTTCCACATGGCTTGCCAGGGGGTTCCCTCCAGCTTCAGCCGCGCGGCCGTGCCGACGGGATAGCCGAAGTTGAAGTCCAGCCCGACCAGAACCCGGTCGCCGCGCTTTCTGTGGTCCGCCAGGATCGAGGCCAGCAGGGCCTCGCCCTCGGCCCGGGTCGCGACATTGTGCGTCTCGGTATAGAGGCGGAAGCGCACGTCGCGCTTTGCCACCCCGATCCACAGCGAGCTGTCGCCCAGCTTCTTGGTCTCGGCGGCGGTCCAGTCGGCGACGACATAGGCGTCGAATAGGCGGGCCAAGGCGGCCTCCCGTAAAAAGGCGTGTCGTTAGGAATGAGCGGGGGTTCTAGACCGCTCGCCGCCCAATCGGAAGGGGGCGATCAGCTCTTCAACAGGGCTTCCAGGTGCGACAGCCACCGCCGACCCAGCCGCAGCGCCTCGCCGGGCGAGCCGGTTCCGCCGGCCAGGGCGGCGTCCCACAGGGCCAGTTCGAACTCGGGATGACGGGCGTCTGCGAACATCAGCCGCAGCACCACCTGTTCGGCGTCCGGCGCCATGACGTCCAGCGACTTGCGCGTCTCGCCGCGCCGGATGCGGGCCACCACATGGCCGTCCACGATGATCTCTCCGCCCTCCACCTCCTCGAAGGCGTAGGCCAGGCCGTGGGCGCCGTTGGCCCAAAGGACCACCACCTGTTCGACGTCGAAATTCAGCGCGCAGGCCCGGCCCTCGCGGGGGGAAACGGCCTCGACCTCAGGCGGGGCGCCGAGGGCTTTCAGAAGGGCCCGGCGTATCCGGCGCGGCGGCTCCATCCACCAGGACAGGGCCAGGGCCAGGGTCGTCAGCAGGGCCGCCGCCAAGGCGATCAGCAGGACCACCCGAACGACCTCGGCCATGGGTCAGACCTCCGATCCGGCCGACAGGTCCAGATCGACCACCACCGGCACATGGTCGCTGGGCTTGTCCATCTCGCGGGCCTCGCGATGGGTTTCGATCCCCCGGAGCCGGTCCGCCGCCTGGGGCGAGAGCAGGGCGAAGTCGATGCGGATGCCGTGGTTCCTCTGCCAGGCGCCGGCCTGATAGTCCCAGAAGCTGTAGGTTCCGGCGGGTTCGCCCCCCACCTCGTGCGCGTCGGCCAGGCCCAGGTGCTTCAGGGCGCGGAAGGCCTGGCGGCTCTGAGGCTGGAACAGGGCGTCATCGGTCCAGGCGGCGGGGTTCTTGGCGTCTTCCGGCTCGGGAATGACGTTGTAGTCGCCGCACAGGGCCAGCGGCTCCTCGAAGGCCAGCAGGTCGCGGGCGTGGCGGTTCAGCCGCTCGAACCAGGCCAGCTTGTAGTCGAACTTCTCGGTCCCGATCGGATTGCCGTTCGGCAGATAGATGGAGGCCACCCGGATCGGTCGCGGCGCCTCGATTACGGCCTCCAGATAGCGGGCCTGTTCGTCGGTCTCGTCGCCCGGCAGGCCGCGCCGGATGTCCGACAGCGGGTGTTTCGACAGCAGGGCCACGCCGTTGTAGCTCTTCTGGCCGTGGGTCTCGACGTTGTAGCCCAGGCTCTCGAAGGCCTCGCGCGGAAACTTCTCGTCCACGCATTTGATCTCCTGGAAGCAGGCGACGTCGGGGGCGGCCTGCTCCAGCCAGGCCAGCACGGTGGGCAGGCGGGCGTTGACCGAGTTCACGTTCCAGGTGGCGATGCGCATGACGGGGACGCTAGGCTGCGTCTCGGTTTCGGGAAAGAGGCGCCGCAAACAAAAGGGCCGCCGGATCGCTCCGGCGGCCCCTTGCCGTCAATCGGTCTGTCTTAGGGGCGGCCGCCGGCCGGGGCGGGGGCCGCAGCAGGGGCCGGCGTCAGGGTGCAGCCGCCGCCGATCCGCTGAGCGGTGGCGCAAGGGTAGATCTGCTGCACGACGTTCTCGGCGTTCACGCGGGCGATGACGCCGTCGGCGCCGGCGCATTTGGCTTCATAGAACATGCCGTTGGCGTTCTGGCCCATCAGGCGCGCCTCGGTGACGTCGCAGCCCGCCGCTTCCGATCCCGCCAGCAGTTGCTTCACCTGAGCCGCATTCTCGGCGGCGGTGGTGAAGGCGCAGGCGCCGCCTTCAGCCAGCACCTGGATACAGGGTGTCTTGGTCCATTCGTTGTTCAACTGCTTGACCCAGAAGCCCGCCGCGTCGGCGCAGCCGACCTCATACATGACGCCTCCGTCGTTGGACTGACCCAGGACCTTGGCCTGGTCCACGGTGCAAGGGACGCCCGCCTTCTGGGCGTATTCGCGCAGAACCTTCTGGGTGTCGGTGTTGGCGGGGATGGTGCATTGCGGGCCGACGTCGGCGGCGGGATCGCGCTCGCGCACCACCGAGGCCGAATGGGCCAGAAGCACACAATCCGTGGCCGACGGCGGGGTCTTGGATTCGATCATGAAGCCCGGGCCAGTGGCGCAGGCGACCTCATAGACCGAGGTCTTGGCGGCGGTTTCGCCCAGCAGCTTGGCTTCGGTGACCTGGCAGTTGGTGTTGGCCAGGGTGGCCTGTTCCTGAGCCGCCGCCATGATCTGCTCAGGCGTCGGCGGCGCAGGGCGGCGTTCGCGCCGTTGGCGCGCTGCGGCGGCTCGTGAAGAGCCTTCTGCAACAGCCTGGCGATCGTCATTGGCGCGGGTCTGGGCCGCGGCGGGAGCGACCGTAACGGCGCTGAACATCAGCGCCGCGAGGACGGCGGCGAAGCGGGCTTTCATGGAACACCTTGGAGATCTGAAAGGACTGAACGCTTCGTGGCCTTCTAATCGGGCAGGGTCAAGGCGGCTGTGGACGATGGAGGGCTGACGGGATTAAGGTCTGCGCGTTTTGATTGGAGACCCACTTGGCGGACGATGCGACGGCGGTGAAGACGGGGATGGACGCAAGAGGGCTGACCTACCCCATGCCCCAGACGCCCGCGGGAGGGGAGGCGATCGAAGTCGCCCCCGGCGTCCTGTGGATGCGGCTGACCCTGCCGTTCCAGCTGAACCACGTGAACGTCTACGCCCTTCAGGACGGCGACGGATGGACGGTGGTCGATACCGGCCTGCGCACGCCTGACAGTATTGCGGCCTGGGAAGCAGCGCTGGCCGGCGCGCTGGAAGGGCGCCCGATCCGCCGCCTGGTCTGCACCCACATGCACCCCGATCACATCGGCCTGGCCGGCTGGTTGTGCGAGCGGAGCGGCGCGCCGCTGCTGATGTCGCGGCTGGAATATGTCTCCGCCCGGATGCTGATGGCCGAGGAGGCCGGGGACGCCCCCGAAGACGGCGAACGCTACTATCGGGCCGCCGGATGGAGCGAGGCCCAGATCGACCGCTGGCGCAAGGATTACGGCGGCTTCGCCAAGGGGGTGTCGGCGATGCCGCGCAGCTATCTGCGGCTGTCGGATGAGGATGTGATCCAGATCGACGGCGACGACTGGACCGTGGTGGTCGGGTCAGGACACAGCCCGGAGCACGTTTGCCTGTGGCGTAGGTCTGACGACGTTTTCATCTCCGGCGATCAGATCCTGCCCCGGATTTCGTCGAACGTCTCGGTCTGGCCCACCGAGCCCGAAGCCGATCCGCTGGGCGACTGGATGGATTCGCTGGAGAAGCTGCGGCGCCTGCTGCCGGACGGAGCCTTCATTCTGCCGTCGCACGGGGAGCCCTTCCTGGGCGTTCAGGCCCGGCTCGACGCTCTGAAACGCGGTCATGAGACGGCGCTGAAACGGCTTGAACGGACCTTGCGTCAACCGTCTAGGGTGATCGACGGCTTCCCGGCCGTGTTCGGTCGGGCGGTCGGAGACGGGGTGCTGGGCATGGCCACGGGCGAGGCCCAGGCGCACCTGAACTATCTGGAAAAGCGCGGCCGCGCCAAACGGACGCGCGATGAGAACGGCGTCGACTGGTGGACGGCCGTCAAACGGGACGAGGAAACGACGTGAGCGAACATATCCGCACCCAACTGGCCGACGGCGTCCTGACCCTGACGCTCGACCGGGCCGACAAGAAGAACGCCATCACACAGGCCATGTATTCGGCCCTGTCCGAGGCCGTCGAACAGGCGCGCACCGACGATACGGTGCGGGTGCTGCTGCTGCGCGCCGAGGGCGACAGCTTCTCGGCCGGCAACGACATCGGGGACTTCATCGCCATCGGCTCGCAGACGGAAAGGCCGTTCGACATGTCGGTGTTCCGCTTCCTGAAGGCGCTGGCCGATCTCGACAAGCCGCTGGTGGCGGCGGTCAAAGGTCGGGCGGTCGGCATCGGCCTGACCATGCTGTTGCACTGCGACCTGGTGGTGGTGGCCGAGGACGCCCTGCTGTCGGTTCCGTTCGTCAATCTGGCCCTGGCGCCGGAGGCGGCGTCCAGCCTGCTGCTGCCCGCCGCGATCGGCCATCAGCGGGCGTTCGAACTGTTCGCCCTGGGCGAGCCCGTCGACGGACGGACGGCGGCGGCCTGGGGCCTGGCCAATCGCGTCGTTCCGGCGGAGGCGGTCGAGGCGACGGCGGCGGATCTGGCGGCCAAGGTGGCGGCCCGTGCGCCCAATTCGATCCGCAAGACCAAGCGGCTGATGCGCGATGCGGAAGGTCTGTGGGCCCTGATGCAGCGCGAGGGCGAGGCGTTTGGATCCCAGATGCGGAGCCCCGAGGCCATGGAGGCCTTCATGGCCTTCACCCAGAAGCGGGCGCCCGACTTTTCGAAGGCGGGCTGAAGGCGTCGCAAGACCGCGCCTTGATTCAGCGCAGCTTTGGTTCTAGGTGCGCGCGCCCCCGTCGGAGCGCCCATGTCGCACGCCTCTATCCAGATTTCGGCCCCTGACCTGGTCGCCGAGCCCATCGCCCTTGAAACGCCCGCCGACGCGGCGGGCGTGGACGCCCTGGTTCTGGCCGCGTTTGGCCCAGGCCGTTTCGCCAAGACGGCCGAGCGGCTGCGCGAGGGGACGCGTCCCGCCGTGGGCTTCGTCGCCCATCGGCAGGGCCGGATCGTCGGGTCTGTCCGGCTGTGGCCCGTGGTGATCGGCGCGACGCCCGGCCTGTTTCTGGGCCCCATTGCGGTCGAGGCGGCGGTTCGCAGCGAAGGGCTGGGGGCGCGTCTGGTTCAGGCCTGCGTCGATCATGCCCGGATGACGGCGACCGGCGGGGTTCTGCTGGTCGGCGACCGCGCCTATTTCGAGCGGTTCGGCTTCGTCGGGGCGCCCGAGGCCCAGTTGCCGGGGCCGGTCGATCAGCGGCGCGTGCTGTGGCTGGCGGTCGGGAGTGAAACGGCGGCCGGCGGCGTCCGCATCGGCTGACCTTCCCCCGGCGGGCTCATTGAACGCGAAAACAGTGTCCGATGTGTCCGATGTGTCCGACAAAAAAGGTGTCCGATGTGTCCGATCTGTCCGACGCTCCTTGTTTTTCAAGCGGAATCTCACCGGCCCTGATCGGGCTGTCCGATGATGGGGTCCGCGACGGCTGTGGGCTGACCGTCGCGTCGGCGAGGGTCTGACAAGGCCGGAGGATCGGACGAGAAAAAGGGTGTCCGATGTGTCCGATCTGTCCGACGGCCTTTGATCTTATTGCTAAAACAGCTGGACACTGATCGGACTGTCCGGCGGCGGCCCCGCCTTGCTCTCTCTCTCTCTGCGATGTCAAAGACCGGGCGTCATTATAGGGGCGTCGGGCGGGGCGCCGGATCGTTCGGCGGCTGAGGCCGCAAGCCGTTGAAACAGAGGGCGTGTTCTGGCCACATCGCGCGGGCGTTCGAGGTCAGGCCCTGGGACGCCGGGGGAGGGAGAGGGCGGGGGATGAAGGCGGGCGACGCCTCGCCCGGATCGGACGGGAGGGCCAGCCGGATCGGCTGAAGAAGAATCGCTTCGCGGTTCCGTCCAGGACGATCAGCCACTAAGTCAGGGGCGTCATGACAGAACCGGATGAAACGCCCAAAGGTCTGAACGCGGTCGCAGAGGCGGCGAAACAGGCGCCCGGCCGGGGACTGCCCCCGGTTCATCTGTGGAACCCGGCCCATTGCGGCGAGATCGACATCGTGATCCGCCGCGACGGCGTCTGGATGCACGAAGGATCGCCGATCGGGCGCGAGGCCCTGGTGCGGCTGTTCTCCACCGTTCTGCGTCTGGACCCGGACGGCTATCATCTGGTCACGCCGGTCGAGAAGATGAAGATCGAGGTCGAGGACCTGCCGTTTCGCGCCGTGGCGGTGCGGCGCGAGGGGGAGGACCTGATCTTCACCACCGACGTCGGCGACGAGGTGCGGGCCGGGGCTGATGATCCCCTGGTGGTGGACGAAGATCCCGAGACCGGCGAGCCGGCGCCGCGCGTGCATGTGCGCCGTGACCTGTGGGCGCGGATCACGCGGGCGGTCTTCTATGAATTGGTCGAGGCGGCCGAGGAGGCGGACGGGCGGCTGGTGGTCCGGTCCGGCGGGCAGGTGTTTCCTCTGGGAGCCGTGGCGTGAGCCTTAAGACCCTAAGGCGCAGACTTTCGGAGCGGCTTGCGCCGATCGGGGCCTGGCGGGCGGAGGCGGCGCCGGCGCGTTCCGATTTCGACCTCAACCCCCAGGCGGCGCGGCCTGTACGGGAGTTGAGGCCGGCCGCCGTCCTGATCCCGGTCGTGGCGCGACCCGAGGGGGCGACGGTCCTTTTGACCCGTCGGGCCGACACCCTGGCCCGGCACACCGGACAGATCGCCTTTCCGGGCGGTCGGCTGGACCCCGGCGAAACCGCCGTCCAGGCCGCCCTGCGCGAGGCCGACGAAGAGGTGGCGCTGAACCCCGCTGCGGTCGAGGTTCTGGGTTTGTCGGACGCCTATGAGACCGGCACGGGATTTCTGGTGACGCCGGTGATCGGATGGCTGGACCAGCCGCCCCTGACCCGGCCGTCGCCGGACGAGGTGGCGGAGGTGTTCGAGACGCCGTGGGACTTTCTGATGGACGCGGCCAATCACCGGCGGGACTTTTATGATCTGGAAGACGGTCTGCGGCGGTGGTTCTGGGCCATGCCCTGGCAGGAGCGCTACATCTGGGGCGTCACGGCCGGCATTCTGAAGGGACTTCACGCGCGTCTTTACGGCGACGAGGTCGATCCCGAACGCGCGGCCGAGCGGGACGCCGCCGAGGTTGAGGCATGACGGCCTCGGTGCGAGGCCAGCCCTGGCTGGAGGCGACGGCCACCCGCGCCGTCATGGCGGCTCTGGAAGCGGCGGGCGGCGCCGATTGCGCGCGTTTCGTCGGGGGCTGCGTCCGCAACAGCCTGATGGGCCGAGCGGTGGACGACATCGACATCGCCACGCGTCTGACGCCCGAACAGACGATGGCGGCGCTGAAGGCGGCCGGGCTGAAGGCTGTGCCGACGGGTGTTGAGCACGGCACGGTCACGGCGGTTTCAGAGCGGGCGCCCTATGAGATCACCACCCTGCGCCGCGACGTGGAGACCGACGGCCGGCGCGCCGTGGTGGCCTTCACCCGGGATTGGGCGGAGGATGCCGCGCGGCGGGACTTCCGCCTCAACGCCCTCTACGCCGATGCGACCGGCGCGGTGTTCGATCCGACGGGCGGCGGGCTGGCGGACGCCGCCGAGGGGCGGATCGTCTTCGTCGGCGAGGCCGAAACGCGCATCCGCGAAGACTATCTGCGCATCCTCCGCTTCTTCCGGTTTCAAGCCTGGTATGGGCGCAGCGCGCCGGACGCGACGGGACTGGCCGCCTGCGCCGCTCTGAAAAGCGGCATGGCGCGGCTCTCGGCCGAGCGGGTGTCCAAGGAACTGTTGAAGCTGCTGGCGGCGCCGGACCCGATCGCCAGCGTGCGCGCCATGGAGAGGACGGGCGTACTGAGCCAGGTCTTGCCGGAGGTCCAACCCCTGGCGATGTTCGAGGCCCTGAGCCGACGCAGCGGCGATCCTGTCCTGCGGCTGTCGGCGCTTCTGCCCGTCGATGAGGCGGCGGTGCGGGGGATTGCGGAGGGTTTGCGGCTGTCCAACGCCGTGCGCGACCGGCTGGCGGCCGCCGTCGCCGAGGGGCCGGCGGTGAGGCCCGGCATGGGCGCGGCCGAGGCGCGGGCTGCGATCTATCGGCTGGGGCGCCGCGCCTTTGAAGATCGGCTGGCGCGGGCGGAAGCGGCGGAAGGGAGCGACGGCGGCCCGCTGCGGCGGCTGGCCGAGGACTGGACGCCCCCCCGGCTGCCGGTCGGCGGCCGCGACCTGGCGCGGCTGGGGCTTCAGCCGGGACCGGACACGGGACGCATCCTCAAGGCCTTCGAGGAGGGCTGGGTGGCCGACGATTTTCCGACGGACGGCCATGAGGCCCGGCTGAAGGCCCTGATCGGCGGCTGAACCCGGAAGTCAGGGCGTGGCGCGGGTGAACTCGGTCACGACCGGATAGTGGTCCGAGCCGGTCGGTTCGCCGATGCGGCGGCTGAGCAGGGCCAGGTCCGGCGAGCGATAGACCTGGTCGATGGCGATACCCGCAAAGGCGGGCAGGGCCGAGGGCCAGGTGCCGGGGAAGCCGGGGGCGGGCAGGAGCCCCATGTCCGTCTTGATCTGGCGGCCGATCCGGGCGCTCGATACGCTGTTGAAGTCGCCGGCGGCGATGACCGGATGGGGCGGCGCGGCGCGTCGGCGCGCGTCCAGGGCCATGGCCTGGGTGATCTGGCCCCACTGATACTGATAGGGCCACGGCCGGGTCAGGTGGACGCCGAAGACGTTGATCGGACCCAGGGGCGTCTCGACCACGGCGCCCACGGCCGACAGGCCGTCGCGAGAGGCGGGCAGGCGGCGCAGGATCGGATAGCGGGACGCGACGACCGAGAGGGCCCGGCCGCCCGGCGCCTCCGCCGCCCCCATGACCGCGCGGTGCGGATAGCCCGCCAGGAGGTCGTCCAGACGATCCGACGCCGCATCGCCCACCTCGATCAGCACCAGAATGTCGGCGTCCGCCGCTGCGATCGATCGCTTCATGGCGGCGACGTCGGTGTTTTCCACCCAGAGGTTGGCGGAATACAGTCGAACCACAGGCTGGTCAGGCGCAGCGTGGCCCTGGGACGGCGCCCACTGCGGCCAGACGGCGATCGCCAGGACAAGAACCGAAGCGACGCCTGCGCCGGCGGCGGGCCAGAGGCGCAGGATCAGGCAGGCCAGGGTCACGCCGGACGCCGCCAAAAGGGCCGGCGCCGCGAACTGGGCCAGTATGTCCACCCAGCGATGTCCGACGCCGC
Source organism: Brevundimonas sp. Bb-A (assembly GCF_009394735.1). Classification (NCBI taxonomy): domain Bacteria; kingdom Pseudomonadati; phylum Pseudomonadota; class Alphaproteobacteria; order Caulobacterales; family Caulobacteraceae; genus Brevundimonas; species Brevundimonas sp. Bb-A. The sequence goes on from NZ_CP045456.1 coordinate 1,463,262, forward strand.
TGAGCGCCGCCGCGCCGACGGTCGCCAGGCCGAGCAGGACCAGACCGGCGGCGGCGTTGGCTGCGGTCTTCAGCAACGACATCCTTATTGCCTTTCTCGGTGAACGCTGTTGGCTATGTCGCGTTGATGGGCCGCAGTGAGAGGCGACATGGCCAGACGGTCGATCAAGGATATCGAGAAGATCTGGTCCAATGTCGAGGGCGTCAAGAAACTGTCGGACCGGGTCATCGGCATAGGTCCGGTCGGCTTCGGCATGGACGCCCTCCTGACCTGGGCGCCAGTGGTCGGCACGGCCTATACGGCGGGCACGGGCGCCTGGCTGCTGTTGCAGGCGATTCGGGCCAAGGCGGCGCCTGGGACGCTGGCCAGAATGGCGGCCTATATGGCGCTGGATACGGCGACCGGGACGGTGCCGCTCGCCGGCGATCTGGTCGATACCTTCTTCCCCGGCCAGCTGCTGGCGGCCAAGGCCCTGCAAAAGGACATCGAGACCAGCCACTGGGTCGAGGACTCCGAAGCCAACGCCCGGGCCAGCGGCGAGCATGAACGCCATCTGGAGACGGTCCGGAACCACAAGTCCCTGCGTCGCGTGGTCTATCTGCACGACTGAGCCTGGGGGCGACGGGACGAAACTCCGCCGGTCGCGACGAACTTTTGACGTGAAAACAAGCCTGTGATCGCCGCTCCGTCCGTCTGACGCGCCTGGGTTCGCGGTGGCGGCAGATTGGTCTCCGACAAGAACGGAGACGGCGATGAGCGAAGATTTCACGGCACGCCTGGGCCTGCCCTATCTGGCGGCGGGGCAGATGCAGAAGCATGTGACCCTGAACGCCGCCCTGAGCCGATTGGACGCCCTGGTGCAGACGGCGGTGATCAGCCGGTCGGTTTCGAACCAACCGGCACAGCCCGCGGACGGCGACCTCTACATCCTGCCGCAGCAGCCGGTCGGCTCGGCCTGGAGCGGGCGCCCGGCGGGCGCCCTGATGCGGTTCGAGGCGGGCGGCTGGACCGAGGTCGCCGCGCCCGCGGGATTGATCGCCCTGGTTCTGGATGCGGGCGTGATCGTGGTTCGCAGCGCCGCCGGCTGGCAAGCGCTGGGCGACTGTCTGGGCGAGGCCCAGGGTCTGTCCCGCCTGGGGGTGGGAACGACGGCGGACGCCGCAAACCCCCTGGCGATCAAGAGCAACGCAGCCCTGTTCACCGCGCGCGGGGCGGGCGAGGGCGGCGACGGCGATCTGCGCCTGACCCTGAACAAGGAGGCGGCGGGCGACGTGCTGTCGCTGCTGTTCCAGAGCGGATACGGCGGTCGGGCGGAACTGGGTCTGGTCGGCGACGAGGATCTGAGCCTGAAGGTCAGCGCCGACGGCGGCGGTTGGCGCCGCGCCTTCGCCGTGGATCGAGCGACGGGCAGGGTCGCCTTCGATCAAGGCGCCACCCGGCGCGAAACCAGCGTCTTCACTGCGGACGGCGTCTATGCCCCGCCGACCTGGGCGCGGTGGATCGAGGTCGTCTGCGTCGGCGGCGGCGGCGGGGGCGGATCGGGCATGGCGGGGCCTTCGGGAACGGCGCGGTTCGGCGGCGGCGGCGGCGGGGCGGGCGGCTTGAGCGAAGGACGCTGGGCGGTCGAGGATCTGGCGGGGACGCTGGTGCTGACGGTCGGGACCGGCGGAGCCGGCGGGGCCGCCGCTTCTGGGGCCGGGGCGGACGGCTCCAACGGAGGCTGGACCGCTCTGGGCGAGGGCGGAGGAATGCTGCTGAGCGCCGCCGGCGGCGCCGGGGGTCGGGGCGGGGGCGCGGCCGCCGGTCAGGGCGGCATCGGCGGCCTGGGGCTGCGCAGAGGCGATCCCGGCGGCGACAGTTCGATCACAGCGACGGCCCAAGGCGGGGGCGAAACCCTGTGTCCCGACGGCCCCGGCGGGGGCGGCGGGGGCGGGGGCCTGTCGACCGCCGATGCGCCCCGCGCGGGCGGTCCGGGCGGGATCGGCGGCTGGACCGGCCGACAAAGTCCCGGCGGAGCGGCGGGCCAACCCGGTCAAACGTCTTCAACGCCCAATCTGGCCTGGGTCGGCGGCGGAGGCGGCGGGGGCGACGCCCAGGCTGGAGGTCCAGGCCGGGCGGGCGGCCCTGGCGGCGGGTTCGGCGGCGGGGGCGGGGGCGGCGGCGCGGGCCTGAACCTGTCCGGCGCCGGGGGCGCAGGCGCGGGAGGCGTGATCCGCATCACGGCGATCGGATGAGCCGTTCGCCCGATGCGCCTGAACCGATCGAGGTCTTGGACAGGGACGCCTGGGATGCGCCGGAGGCGCTGAACGACTGGGATCGCCGCGCGCAAACCGGCTGGGACGGCCGACACTTCAGCGCGCCTTTTGATGAAGAGGACGAAGAATGATCAGACGCAGACGGCCGGTTTCGGACCGGTCTTTCAGTCCGCCCCTGGCGGAGGCGCGCTGGCTGTGGCGCAGGCTCTACGCCTTCATGGTCAGCGCCGGCCTGTGGGTCCTGCTGATGCGGACGGTGGGGCGAACGCCCCCCGAAATGCTGCCCAAGATGACGGACGGGCTGATGGGGCTGCTGGCCCTGATCCTGGTGCTCTATCTGGTCGCGCCGACGGCGCAGCAGCTGGCCGCCATGATCGCAACCGCCCGTCCTCGCCTGCCGGGAGGTCGGCCATGAGTTTCGGACTGTCCCAAAGCTCGCGCCGACGGCTCCTGGGCGTGCATCCCGCCCTGGTCGCCGTGGTCGAGGCCGCCATCGCGCGGAGCCCCGTCGATTTCATGATCACCGAGGGCGTTCGGACGGCGGAACGACAGGCCGCCTTGGTCGCCGCCGGCGCCAGCCGCACCCGGCGCTCGCGCCATCTGACCGGCCACGCGGTCGATGTGGCGGCCCTGGTGGACGGACAGGTCCGCTGGGACTGGCCGCTCTACGGTCGGATCGCGGCGGCCTTCAAGGCGGCGGCCCAGGAGCTTGAGACCCCGATCATCTGGGGCGGCGACTGGCGGACCCTGCGGGACGGCCCCCATTTCGAACTGGATCACAGGGTCTTTCCATGACCCCGGACGCTCTGAGGAAAGGTCTGCGGGCCGGGGGCTGGACGGCGGCCGTCGTTGCGGTCGTGGCGTTGACGGTCGCCCTGTTGGGCGGGCTGGGCTTTCGCTGGGATCCGCTGAACCTGGAGCAGCGCCGACGGGTTCGGGCCGAAGCCCGGGCGTCCGAGGCCGCAGCCTCGGCGAGGGCGGAGGGCGAGGCTCGTCGCCATGAGCAGGCGGGGACCGTCGCGCAACTTCGTCGATTGGAGCATTTCAAACAGCAGGAGATCGAGGCCACGCGGGCGACCGCCGTCGCCGTCTCCGAGGCGAAAAGGGCCGATGATGCAAACACTCTTCTGGAAAGCCGCCGCGCCGATCGTCTGCGCGCTCACGACCGCGAGCTGTGCCGGCTCGCCCCGGACCTCGCCGGTTGCGCCCGCGCGTCTGATCCTGCCCGAGACGGCGAGCCGCCCCTGCGCCCTGGCGACGCTGCCGGCGGCGCCGACCCTGGCTGACCTTGAGGCCGCCTATATGTTGCGCGGCGCCCAGGTGCTGGCCTGTGACGGCGCTCGCCGGCTGGCGGTGGAGACGCTTCTGGCCGAGCGGGCGATGCAGGCTGCGGGACGGGCGTCCGTCCCGCAGCCTTAAGAAGGCATGGGGCAAAAACGACTCGGCAACTTCTGCCGCCGCACGACAGAAGTTGCCGAGTTTTCCGCCTTTCCATCAATAACAAGGCAGATAAATCAATGGCTTGATGAAATGGGCTCGGCTCACCGGCTTGGCCCCGCCCTTGCTCTAGGGAGGGCGGAGCAAAATGCTCCCGACGCTAAAACGGCGTCGCACATGCACAGAAGTGAAAGAGGGCAGCCAAAATGGCGAGCATCAACACCAATTACGGCGCGTCCATCGCGCTGCAGAACCTGAACAAGACCAACGCCCAGTTGGAAATGACGCAAAACCGCGTCAACACGGGCATGAAGGTCTCCAGCGCCAAAGACAGCGGCGCCATCTACGCCATCGCCACCGGACAGCGCGCCAACATGGGCGCAATGGAGTCCGTGCGCGCCTCCCTGCAGCGCGGCCAGTCGATCGTCGATGTGGCCCTGGCCGCCGGCGATACGGTGACGGCCGCCCTGGAGGAGATGAAGGGGCTGGCGGTCAGCATCGCCGGTTCCACCGGGGCGACCCAGACCTCCTATCTGACGGACTTCCGCGCCCTGGGCGCCGAAATCACCTCGGCCCTGGCCGGGGCGGGCTTCGACGGGGTCAACCTGTGGACGGGCGCGACGGCGACCAATCTGATCAAGGACGTCAGCGGCGGCACGACGGCGATCGGCTTCACGGTCGCAGGCGGCATGGCCGCCGACACGGCCATCACCACCATCACCAACCAAGCCATCGCCGCCGGCGCCGCGACGACGGGCGCGGTCGACGCCGCCATCGCCAAGGTGACGGAAGCCCTTTCGACCCTGGGCACCCAGTCCAAGTCGGTCGGTCGGCAAGTGACCTTCCTGAACAAGCTGCAGGACGCGACCGAGGCGGGCATCGGCAATCTGGTGGATGCGGATCTGGCCAAGGAAAGCGCGCGCCTGACCGCCCTGCAGACCAAGCAACAGCTGGGCGTGCAGGCGCTGTCGATCGCCAACTCCTCCAGCCAGACCCTGCTGAGCCTCTTCCGCAACTAGGTCGGCCCTGAAGGCTGGCCCTGAAGGCCGCGTCTGAGGGCCGACGCCGCCCCGTTCGAGGGGCGTTCGTCGGGTCCTTTTGGGGCTCGGGTCGGCAAGATGTGCCCAGTGAACGGCGGGGGTCGGCAAGTTCTGCCGGGCAAGAAGGAGGGTGAATCAATAGTAAACTAATGAAAACAGTGGCTTACCGTGACTTCTCGCCGTCGCCTCTGGCCCGGCAATTGCTTCTTACCCACTGAGCAAAAAGCTCCCTTCGCCAAAAGGGCGAAGGAATTCACGAAGTGAAAGGAACGCCAAAATGGCGAGCATCAATACGAACTACGGCGCGTCCATCGCGCTGCAGAACCTGAACAAGACCAACTCGGAGTTGGAGCGGACCCAAAACCGCATCAACACCGGCATGAAGGTCTCTTCGGCCAAGGACAGCGGGGCGATCTTCGCCATCGCCACGTCCCAACGCGCCAATGCGGCTTCGCAGGACGCGGTTCGCGCCGGCCTGCAACGGTCTCAGTCGATCACCGACGTGGCCCTGGCCGCCGGCGACACGATCACGGCCGCTCTGGAAGAAATGAAGAGCCTGGCCGTGTCCATCGCGGGCACGACGGCGGGTTCGGCCGCCGAAACCTCCTACCTGGCGGAATACAACGCCCTGGGTCTCGAAATCACCTCGGCGATTTCCGGCGCCTCGTTCGACGGCGTCAACAGCCTGACCACCCCCTTGGGCGTGGCCGGCGTGACCGACGTCAGCGGCGGCGGCAAGGCGCGCGCCGACGCCACGACCGCCAAGGTCGACACCGCCATCTCGACCGTGACCGCCGCCCTGTCGACCCTGGGCACCCAGTCCAAGTCGCTGGGTCGCCAGATCAGCTTCGTCAACAAGCTTCAGGACGCTCTTGAAGCCGGCGTGGGCAATCTGGTGGACGCCGACCTGGCCAAGGAAAGCGCCAAGCTGACCGCCCTGCAGACCAAGCAACAGCTGGGCGTGCAGGCGCTGTCGATCGCCAACTCCTCCAGCCAGACCCTGCTGAGCCTCTTCCGCTAAGGCCCGGAGGCCCGGTCGCCTCGGCGGCCGGGCCAAGGTCTTGAACCCCGAGCAAAACGCTCCCGTCGCCAAAACGGCGTCGGCCATCACGAAGTGAAAGGAACGCCAAAATGGCGAGTGTGAACACCAACTACGGCGCGTCCATCGCGCTGCAGAACCTGAACAAGACCAACTCAGAGTTGGAGCGGACCCAAAACCGCATCAACACCGGCATGAAGGTCTCGTCGGCCAAGGACAGCGGGGCGATCTTCGCCATCGCCACGTCTCAACGGGCGTCGGCCGCTTCGCAAGACGCGGTGAGGAGCTCGATCCAGCGCGGCCAATCCATCGTCGACGTGGCCCTGGCCGCCGGCGATACGATCACTTCCGCTCTGCAAGAGCAGAAGGCCCTGGCGGTCAGCATCGCCGGCTCCACCGGCGCGGCCCAGACCTCCTACCTGGCCGAATACAACGCCCTGGGGACTGAAATCGCCAGCGCCCTGTCCGGCGCGACGTTTGACGGCGTCAATCTGTTCTCCGCCAACGCCGCCGCGATCACGGTGCAGACCGGGCCGTCGACCACCTATACGCTGAAGGCCATCGCCGGCGCCGCGACCTCGGTCGCCACGACGACGACGGCGACGTCTGGCGATGCGGCGACCCTGGGGGCGACGGTGGACGGGGCCATCACGGCCTTCACCGCCATCCTGTCGGACTTCGGCACCAAGTCGAAGTCGCTGGGTCGTCAGATCAGCTTCGTCAACAAGCTTCAGGACGCTCTTGAAGCCGGCGTGGGCAATCTGGTGGACGCCGACCTGGCCAAGGAAAGCGCCAAGCTGACCGCCCTGCAAACCAAGCAACAGCTGGGCGTGCAGGCGCTGTCGATCGCCAACTCCTCCAGCCAGACCCTGCTGAGCCTCTTCCGCTAAGGCCCGGAGGCCCGGTCGCCTCGGCAGCCGGGCCAAGGCTTTGAAACCCCGAGCAAAATGCTCCCGACGCCAAAACGGCGTCGGCCCTCACAAAGTGAAGAAGGAACGCCAAAATGGCGAGTGTGAACACCAACTACGGCGCGTCCATCGCGCTGCAGAACCTGAACAAGACCAACTCGGAGTTGGAGCGGACCCAAAACCGCATCAACACCGGCATGAAGGTCTCGTCGGCCAAGGACAGCGGGGCGATATTCGCCATCGCCACGTCCCAACGCGCCGCCGCCAGCGCTCAGGACTCAGTCCGCAGCTCGATCCAGCGCGGCCAATCCATCGTCGACGTGGCCCTGGCCGCCGGCGATACGATCACGGCCGCTCTGGAAGAGATGAAGGGCCTGGCCGTCAGCATCGCCGGTTCCACCGGCTCGGCCAAGACCTCCTATGAGAACGAGTTCGCGGCCCTGGGTCAGGAAATCAAGAGCGCGCTGGACGGCGCCAGCTTCGACGGGGTCAACCTGTTGAAGACGGCCTCAACCGGCGGCACTGCGGTCAACGTCCGTATCGGCACGGGCGCCACCGACACCAAGACCATCGGCATCACGACCGATCTCAGCGCCAATACGGACCTGGCCAAGTTCACGGCCGCGTCTCCGACGGTGGCTGACTTCACCTCGGCCAACGTCGATCTGGTGATGACGGCCGTGACGACGGCCCTGTCGACCCTGGGCACCCAGTCCAAGTCGCTGGGGCGCACCATCAGCTTCGTCAACAAGCTTCAGGACTCCCTTGAAGCCGGCGTGGGCAATCTGGTGGACGCCGACCTGGCCAAGGAAAGCGCGCGCCTGACCGCCCTGCAGACCAAGCAACAGCTGGGCGTGCAGGCGCTGTCGATCGCCAACTCCTCCAGCCAGACCGTGCTGAGCCTCTTCCGCTAAGACCCGGAGGCCCGGTCGCCTCGGCGGCAGGGCCAAGGTCTTGAACCCCGAGCAAAACGCTCCCGTCGCCAAAACGGCGTCGGCCATCACGAAGTGAAGAAGGAACGCCAAAATGGCGAGCATCAATACGAACTACGGCGCCTCGATCGCGCTGCAAAACCTGAACAAGACCAACTCGGAGCTGGAGCGGACCCAAAACCGCATCAACACCGGCATGAAGGTCTCGTCGGCCAAGGACAGCGGGGCGATCTATTCGATCGCCACGTCGCAACGGGCCGCCGCCGCTTCGCAAGACGCGGTCCGCGCCGGTCTGCAACGCACCCAATCGATCACCGACGTGGCCCTGGCCGCAGGCGATACGATCACGGCCGCTCTGGAAGAAATGAAGGGGCTGGCGGTCAGCATCGCCGGATCCACCGGCGCGGCCCAGACCTCCTACCTGGCCGAATACAACGCCCTGGGTACGGAAATCGCTTCGGCGATCACCGGCGCCTCCTTTGACGGCGTCAACAGCCTGACGGCGCTCGGCTCGAACGCGGCGATCACCGCCGTGAACACCGGCAGCATCACCGCCGCCAACGCCACGACCGCCAACGTCGACGCCGCCATTGCGGCGACGACCTCGACCCTGTCGACCCTGGGCACCCAGTCCAAGTCGCTGGGCCGTCAGATCAGCTTCGTCAACAAGCTTCAGGACGCTCTTGAAGCCGGCGTGGGCAATCTGGTGGACGCCGACCTGGCCAAGGAAAGCGCCAAGTTGACCGCCCTGCAGACCAAGCAACAGCTGGGCGTGCAGGCGCTGTCGATCGCCAACTCGTCGAGCCAGACCCTGCTCGGCCTGTTCCGTTAAGGCGAGCGGCCGGGGCGGTTTCGCGACCGCCCCGGCCATCGTCCTCGTTTCATCAAGGAGACGCGGAGTGATCCGCGCAAGGAGCCATGACGGAGAATGTCGCCAGAATAAGCAGCGCTCTTGCACCCGTCGCACCCGCCAAGGCGGCCGAAGCCTCCTTGGAGGTGAAGCCCGTGAACGCCTCGGCCGCCGCGCCGACCGCGGATGAAGCGCCCCAGACGCCCAACAGTCTTGCAGACGCCGGACGCTATCGTCTGACGATCGAGGCGGTCGGTCGTCACCGCTTTGTCTACAAGGTTCTGGATCGGGTGACGGGGGAGGTGATCCGCCAACTGCCCCGCGAGGAGGTCGAGAAGCTGATCAGCGATCCGACCTATCGCGGAGGCCGGGTGGTCGACACCGCCGTCTGAGCCGGCGGGAGAGCCTGAATTTTTTAACGCCGCCGGCCCGCCGGACGGCGCAATCATGGTTTCCGGGGCGTTAACCATCCGCTCACGACTCATGATTAATACTGGCAGGAACAGAAAGTCCGGGGCTTGAAGCCATGACCAGCAGTATCCACACCAACACCTCGGCGATGATCGCCCTGCAGAACCTGAATCGCACCAGCGAGAACCTGGCGTCGACGCAGAGCCGGGTGAATACGGGGCTGAAGGTGCAGGGCGCCAAGGACAATGCTGCGGTGTGGGCTGTGGCCCAGGGCCAGCGGGCGGACCGAGGGTCGCTGGAGGCGGTCACCACCAGCCTGAACCGCGCCACCTCGATCGCCGACGTCTCCCTGGCCGCCGGGGAGCAGATTTCGGACATCCTCCTGGAGCTGAAGCAGAAGGCCACTGCGGCTGCCGACCCCAGCGCCACGGCGGCGACGCGCGCCTCCTACGATCAGGAATTCCAGTCGCTGCTGAAGTCGATCCAGTCGTTCGCCGACAACGCCATCTTCGACGGCGCCAATATTCTGGACGGCTCGGCGACGGCGGATCTGAACTTTCTCGCCAGCGCCGACGGCAATGAGACGATCGCCTTGAAGCGTCAGAACCTCGGCCTGGTGGGCTTGGGTCTGGCGGCCAACTCCTTCGATTCCGATCCCGCCACCGCCGGCGTTCAGGCCTGGACCAACAACGCCGCCACGCCGGAAGACGAAACCCTGCTGAATGCCGCGCCCGACCTGCTGACCCAGGAAAAGGCCAAGTTCGCCCTTCAGCGGATCGATGCGGCCATCACCGTCGCCGGCTCGCGCCTGTCGGAACTGGGCGCCCAGGCCAAACAGATCGAACGCCACACCACCTATGTCGGCAAGCTGTCGGATTCGCTGGAGGCGGGCATCGGCAATCTGGTGGACGCCGACCTGGCCAAGGAAAGCGCGCGGCTTCAAGCCCTGCAGGTCCAGCAGCAGCTGGGGGTTCAGGCCCTGGCGATCGCCAACCAGGCGCCGCAGATGATCCTGTCGCTGTTCAAGGGCTGATAGGGCGACTTAACAGCTCGTTATCGCTTGCGTCGTAGGCTGCCCCTGAGCGGAGCCGCGCTATGATAAGCAACAGCTATTTGCTAGGTCTGTATGGGATTTCGGCGGACTCGTCCTCGCTGATCGGCGCCTCTGCGACTCCGGCCAAGGCCAAGAAGACCCAGCCCACCGCGCCCTGGGCCAATTCCTCTGCTGCGACGGCGCCCAAGGCCAGCGACCTGGTGCGGGCGGCCCTGGCCGGGCGCAAGGTGATCGACGAGAGCGCCGTCGATCTGGATATGGCGGGCGCGTCCCCCGACTATCGCAAGCTTTTCGCCATCTACCAGGGACTGAACACGCTGAGCGCCCTGGCGGATCGCGCCGACGACAAGGGGTTGACCAAGCTCGAGGCGGATCAGCTGAACCGGCGCTTCTCCGCCGGTCTCGAAGAGGTGTCCAAACATCTCCAGACTGCCAAGTTCGAGGATTTGAAGGTCGTTCAGGGCGTCTCTAAAACCAGTGTGAAGACCGGCTACGCCCAGGAAAAGGCGCCCGCCAGCTTCGTCGCCAAGCCGATCCATGAGGGCGCCCTGGATGCGCCGGTCGCCGCCTTCGCCGGCGACGTCAAGTTCGCCATGTCGGTCAAGAGCGCCACGGGAACCGTCTCGGTGTCCATGGACCTGTCGGAGATGGGCGATACGACGCGCACCCTGGACAATGTCGTGGCCTATATGAACGGCAAGCTGGAAGCGGCCGGGGTAGCCAGCCGCATGGGCCGCGAAATGATCAAGGTCGAGCCCAAGACGATCAAGAGCGGCGACAAGACCATCACCCTGCCGGCGGGGCCGGACCAGTGGGCGTTGAAGGTCTGGGGTTCTTCCGGGGAGACCGTCTCCTATCAGGCCGTCGATACGTCTGACGCCGTCTATGTGACGCAGAATGTCGGCGGGACGACGGGTTCGAGCCAGCTTTTGAAGTTTCAGACGGACGGGGGCGCCGCCCCGACGCCGCAGCAGGGCGTGGCTGACCCCTTCTGGGTCGAAGGCCGGGTGGGCCGATCCGAACTTCCGCCGGGCGTCGAATCCGTCCGCGACAGCGTGACGACCGCCGACGGCTCGGTTTGGGTGTTGGCTGACCTGAAGGCGGGGGAGGCCAATCAGCCCATCAAGGGGACGCGCGACGTCGCCCTGATGAAGTACGACAGCGCCGGAAATCTGGTGCAGACCAAGCTCCTGGGCGCCGCCAGCAAGGCCAACGGCTTTTCTCTGGCGGCGGCGGCAGACGGCCGCATCGCTGTCGCGGGCTCTGTCACCGGGGCCCTTGAGCCGGGCAAGAGCGGGGCCGATGCGGCTGTGGCCGACAGTTTCGTCACCGTCTTCGACAGTTCGGGCCAGGAGCTTTGGACCCAACGCCGCGGCGCGAAGGCGGCGGACGAAGCGACCCAGGTGGGCTTCGGCGCCGACGGCCTGGTCTATGTCGCGGGTCGGTCGAAGTCGGCCATGCCGGGCACGATGGCTCTCGGCGGCTGGGACAGCTATGTCCAGACCTTTTCCCAGACCGCGCCGAATCGAAAAGGCATCGTGACGGCGATCAACATGTCCACCCAGCAGTTCGGTACGGGCGGAGATGACTCGATCCAGGCCATGACCGTGTCCGGCGCGGATCTGTTCACCGCCGGCGTGGAGAACGGCCGCGCGGTGGTTCGCCGGTTCACGCTGGACGCCTCGGGCGTTCCCACCCTGGCCGCGACGCGCGACCTGGGATCGGCCAGCGGCAAGATCGCGGGAATCTCCGTCGAAAACGGCAAGGTGGTGCTGACGGGGGAAACCAGCAATCCGGCCCTGGACCTGGGAACCCCGATCCAGGCGCATGCGGGGGGCACGGACGTCTTCGTCGCCGCCTTCTCGACCGATCTTCAGGACACCGGCGCCGATCGCCTGACCTATTTCGGCGGGGCGGGGGACGACACCGCCGCCGATGTCGAGGTGCGCAACGGCAAGGTCTGGATCACCGGCTCCAACCGGGACGAGGGGGCGACAAAGACCGATCCGACGCGCGCCTATCTGGCGCGGCTGGATCTGGCGACGGGCGCGGTGGAGTCCAACCAGACCTGGCGCGCCGACGGCGACCAGGCCAAACCCGCCAGCCTCAGCATCGTCTCCGGCGGCGCCAGCGTTCTGGATCGGCTGGGCTTGCCGCAGGGCGAAGTCATGCAGGCGGACTCCAAACTTCTGACCGTGGCGACCTCCGCCCGTGTCGGGGATCAGTTCTCGATTACCCCGGCCGGCGGGGGGCGAGCCCTGACCGTCACCATCGAAGCCAAGGATACGCTGGACACCCTGGCCAAGAAGATTTCCGTCGCCTCGGGGCGTCAGCTGGAGGCCAAGATCGTCTCCGACCTGAAATCGAATCCGCCGACCCAGAGGCTGCAGATCACCCCCGCGGCCAATCGCGAGGGCGCGGTCATCACGGCCGGACCCGCCGGCAAGGATGCTCTGGCCGCCCTGGGTCTGACGCCCGGCCTCATCAGCAAAACGGCGACGAGCGACAAGAAGACGATCGGGCTGAATCTGCCCAACACTCTGAATCTGAACGACGCCGCCTCGATCAAGGCCGCGAACGACGCCCTGGCCGCCGCCCTGACGGCGGTCCGCTCCGGCTATCGCGCCCTGGCTCCCTCCACTGGGACGATCACCAACACCCAGACGAACAAGGGCTCGTCCACCGTCTATCAGCAGACCCAACTGGCCAACTATCAGGCGGCGCTCAGCCGTCTTGTCGGCTGATTGCGAAGGCGCGTGGTTCCCGGTTGACGGCCGGCGCCGGTTCCGGGTTATTGGACGCCTCAGTCGCGAAAGTTCGCCATGGCCCTTCCTCAAGACAATCGCGTCATCATCGCCGTCGGCGCCGGACTGGTGATCATCGCCGCCGTCGTCCTGGCTCTGATCTTCACCAGCGGCGGCGACAAGACCCCCCAGACGCCGCCTGCGGCCAAGGGCGGCCTGACCGTCGATCTGGCCGACGCCCCCTCGCTGGAGCCGACGCGCGAACTGCGCTGCTTCGTCAACGGTCAGTTCGTCGGGATGGCGACCCTGGCGGACTGCGCCCAGCGCAACGGTCTGGCGACCGACGCCCTGGACGTCGGCATTGACGAAACGGGCGCCCTGGCCGCCGCGCCGACCGCCGCCTTCGCCCCGCCGCCGGAGCTGCCGTCCGTCGAACTGGCCCAGGCGGAACCCGCGCCGCACATGGAACCCAAGCCCACGACGCCCAGCGCGCCTGCGTCTTCGGCGCCGGCTGCGGCGGGCGCGCAGTGTCTGCGCCACACCGGCTCAGACTGGCGCGTCCTGTCCAGCGGCATGAGCCTGAACGCCTGCGTCCAGGCCCTTTACGCCGGAACCTGCGTCCGTCCCGGCGACGCGCAGTACGGCCGCTGGGGCGAGACCACCCTGCGTCTGGTGCCGCGTCGCGTGGAACAGTCCAGCGACAACACCCGTTTCCGCACCTTGGCGGAGCAGGACCGCAACTGCCAATTCCCGGGTCTGAACTGATGCGCGTGCTCGCCCTTTCGATGATCGCCGCCGCCGCTCTGGGCGCCTGCTCCAACGCGCCGAAGTTCGAGTTCCAGCCCGGCGTCTGCTATTTCGTCGCCACGCCGGACGGACAGCCGCCGCGGCTTCAGAAGATGAGCGAAAACGTCGCCCAGATCGAACTGTGCGCCGCCCAGCTGGAGGAGATGCGCCTGCGCTTCCTGCGCATGGGCGGCTCGAATCAAGAGGTGGCCGGCGCCTATCAGGGCCGCTTCATCTTCATTGATCGGGAGGGGGTGAAGTTCGGCAAGAGCCTGACGGGAAGCCGCTTCTTCGCCATGGCCCGCACCGGCGACGGGCGGCTGGCGATACCGGGCGCGATCCAGAGGGACGAGACGGGCCGGCCCGTCGCCGTCGCCGCGCCCCCGCCCGAGACGCCCTGACCGCTCAGCCGGTCTTCGTTCGAGGGACTTGCGGCGCTCGAACAAAAGTGGAACAAAGCCTTAATCCACCGTTTTGGCGGGTTGGGCGTCGAATGCGGCTGACGGTGATCCGCAGCGGCTCTAAGACATCCGACTGAATTTGAAGGGCGGGCGAGGTGATCGCCGGTCTGGTGAGAAGGAAGTTTCCATGGCGGGCAGCGTCAACAAGGTCATTCTGGTCGGCAATCTGGGCCGCGATCCTGAAATCCGGTCGATGCCGAACGGCGACCGCATCGCCAACCTGTCCATCGCCACCTCGGAAACCTGGCGCGACAAGTCGACCGGCGAGCGCAAGGAAAAGACCGAGTGGCACCGGGTCGTCATCTTCAACGACAACATCGTCAAGGTCGTCGAGAACTATGTGAAGAAGGGCTCGACCGTCTATGTCGAGGGCGCGCTCCAGACCCGTAAATGGACCGATCAGCAGGGCGTCGAAAAGTATTCGACCGAGATCGTGGTCAGCCGCTTCAAGGGTGAACTGACCATGCTGGGCGGCCGGTCCGAGGGCGGCGCCTCCCAAGGCGGCGGTTACGGCGGCGGTCGCGGCGACGACGACTATTCCTCGGGCTTCTCCACCGGCGGCGCCAACCGCCCCAGCGGCCCCAAGGAAAGCTACGACCTGAACGACGACATTCCGTTCTAAGCGCTCGAGGTGGGGCGGGGGCCTTACAGCTATCGTGAGGATCCCGCCGTGCCGGTGTTCCCGGACGACCGGCCCGTGGTTCTTTTCGATGGGGATTGCGCGCTCTGCTCCAGCTCGGCGCGCAAAATCCTGACGGCCGACCGGGCCGGGCTGTTCCGTTTGGCGCCGACCCAGTCGGCTCTGGGGCAGGCTTTGTTGACGCATTACGGCGTCAGCCCCGACGACCCCGCCACCATGCTGCTGATCCAGGACGGCATGGCGCGCGAACGCTCCGACGCCGTCCTGGCCATCGCCGCCCAGCTGCCTGCACCCTATCGGTGGGCGATCATCGGTCGGATCGCGCCCCGGTTCATTCGCGACCGCCTGTATGATTTCGTGGCGCGTCGCCGTCGCCGGTTTCCGGGTGCGACCTGGTGCGCCCTCCCTCCGGCAAGCGTCGATCTGAAGGACAGAGTGCTGGGATGAGCGGTCGCGTGCTGGTGCTGGGCGCCAACGGCTTCATCGGCTCGCACGTGGCGGCGGCCCTGTCCGCAGAAGGCTGGAGCTTAAGAGCGGGCGCCCGGCGTATCGCCGAACCGTCCCGACGCGCGCCGGGTTTCGACTGGGTCGCGGCCGACTTTTCGAAACTGACGACGGCCCAGGCCTGGGCGCCGCTGCTGGAGGGGGTGTCGGCCGTGGTGAACTGCGTCGGCGTGCTTCAGGACGGCGGCGGCGACAGCACCCGCGCCGCCCATGTCGACGGCCCGCGCGCCCTGATCACGGCGTGCGAGGCGGCGGGCGTGGCCCGACTGATCCACATCTCCGCCGTCGGCGCCGACGAAGCGGTCGGCACCGACTACGCCCGCACCAAGGCCGAGACCGAACGACGGGTCGCAGACAGCGCGCTGGACTGGCTGATCCTGCGGCCGTCGCTGGTGGTGGACCGGGCGGCCTTCGGCGGCACGGGTCTGATCCGCGCGCTGGCGGCCTTTCCGCTGTTTTCGCCCGTCGTCGGCGGCGACCAGATCTTCCGTCCGATCCCCTTGGGCGATCTCACCGTCGCCGTCGTCGCAGCCCTGCGGCCCGGCGCCCCGTCGCGCCTGATTCTGGACATGCCCGGGCCGGAGGCGGTGACCATGGCCGAGACGGTGCGCCTCTATCGCGGCTGGCTGGGCTTGAAGCCGGCGCCGGTCGTTCGGGTTCCCCGCGCCCTGGCCGCGCCCGCCCTGGCGATCGGCGATCTGCTGGGACGGCTGGGCTGGTCCTCGCCGATCCGCACCACGGCCATGCGCCAGATGGATCACGACGTCGCCGGTCGCGACAGCGGCTGGGCCGAGCGGCTGGGCGTATCGTCGCGCGGCTTTTCCCGCTTCCTGGCCGAGACCCCGGCCTCGGTCCAGGACGTCTGGCACGCCCGCCTGTGGTTCGTCCGCCCGATTTCGATCCTGACCCTGGGCCTGTTCTGGCTGATCACCGGCCTGATCAGTTTCGGCCCCGGCTGGAGCGGCGCCGTCGCCATATTGCACGAAGGCGGCTATGGCCGCTGGGCCGGGCCGGTGGCCGGGTGGGGCGCCCTGCTGGACGTGGTTCTGGGCCTGGCCCTGTTCGTGCGGCCCTGGACGGCGCGGGTGGCGATCCTCATGTGCGTGGCCACCGTGGGCTATCTGATCGCCGGCAGCCTCAGCCTGCCGCACTACTGGATCGACCCCTTGGGGCCGTGGCTGAAAGTCCTGCCGATGATGGCCCTCTGCCTGTTCGTCGCCGCCACGGACTCCCGTCGATGAGCCTCTATTTCGCGCTGAAGATCATCCACATCCTGTCCGGCGCCGTCCTGTTCGGCACAGGCGCAGGCATCGCCTTCTTCATGCTGCGCGCCCACGCCACGCGCGACGCCAGGACGGTGGCCGAGGTCGGCCGTATCGTGGTCCTGGCCGATTTCGTCTTCACCGCCACCGCCGTCGTGGTCCAGCCGATCAGCGGCCTGGGCCTGATCCATCTGCAGGGCTGGCCCCTGACCAGTCCCTGGCTGTTGGCGGCTTACGGGCTCTATGTCTTTGTCGGCCTCTGTTGGCTGCCGGTCGTCTGGATCCAGTACCGGATGATGAAACTGGCCGAACAGGCGGCGGGGCAGGGGGGCGCGCTCCCGCCCGCCTATCATCGCCTGTTCCGCTGGTGGTTCGCCCTGGGCTGGCCCGCCTTCGCCGGCGTCCTGGCGATCTATTGGCTGATGGTCGCCAAGCCGACGTTCTGAAGCCTCACCAGACCGCCTGATCGAAATGGCGCAGGATCACCCGGTCGGCGGTGATCAGCGTCGCCCCGTCGGCCATGGCGTTGGCGACGATCAGTCGGTCGAACGGATCGCGTGTCCAGGCGAAGCGGCAGGCGGCCTCGGCGACGGCGGCGGCCGAGGCGTCCGACAACTCCAAATCCAGACGCTCCTGAAGGTCATGCAGCAGAAGGTCGGCCGTCTTCAGCTTGACCCGACCGATCTCGATCAGGATTTCGATCTCCACCACGACCAAGGGGGACAGACGCAGGTCGCGAGCCCGCGCCAACTGCGCCTTCGCCGCGCGGCTGATCTGCCGATCCAGTCGGTAATAGAGCCAGAGGGCGACCTGGGTGTCGAGGTGGATCACTTGTCGTCGAAGTCGAACTTGGCGTCCGGATCCCAGGTCCAATGGCTCTTGTTGGTGTCGATATCGTCGGGGCAGTCGTCGGCGCCTTCCCGAACGCCCTGGGCCATATAGGCGTCCCAGCGTTCTTCGGGCGTCATCGGTTTTGCGGGGGTCTCGGCGATCAAGGTCAGCCGCCGCCCGCCGCGCCGGATCACCAGCGGCTCGCCGGTTTCCAGCACGCTGTCGACCAGCCGGAACAGGTCCTTGCGCAAGGCGGTCAGGGTGACTTCGGTCATATGTACATGTTGGGCGTCAGGCCTGTACATGTCAATGCAACGCCCGGACACGGCATGTGAAGGGCGTTCTGGCGCGCACCGTGCCATAGGCGGGGCATGTCCGACGCCGCCGCCGCCGCCCCGCCGCCTGCAAAGCCCCATGCCCTGACCGGGCTGGAGATCGCCGCCATCGTGGCGATCATCATCGTCTGGGGCGTGAACAATGCGGGCGCCAAGCTGGCGACCGAGACCCTGCCGCCGCTTCTGGTCGGGGCGATCCGGTTCGGCATCGCCACCGCCTGCCTGATCGTCTTCGTTCGCCCGCCCTTCCCGGACTGGCGCAGCCTGACCCTGATCGTCCTGCTGGGGGGGCCGATCCAATATGGTCTGGCCTATACCGCCTACTGGTTGGCGACCGACGTCAGTCCGGTCACCGTGGCCAACCAGCTGTGGATTCCCTTTACGGCCCTGTTCGCCTTCCTGATCCTGGGCGAGCGGCTGAACAAGGCGGCCCTGGTCGGCATGGGGGTGGCCTTTGTCGGCGTGGCCTGGATGACCCTGGACGCCCATGCGCTTCAGGACTGGAAGGCCATTCTGGTCGCCATTGCGGCCGGCGCCGCCTGGGGCGTGACCACGGTGGTCGCGCGGCGCACCACCTCGATCCCGCCGCTGAAGATGCAGGGCCTTTTGGCGCTGGGCGCCTTTCCGGTCATGGCCTTCGGCTCGGCGGTGTTCGAGCATGGCCAGTGGGAGGCGGTGAAGGCGGCGTCGCCCATGGTCTGGGCCTCGCTGCTGTGGGCCGGGATCACCTCGTCCGTGCTGGCGACCACCCTGCTGTTCTGGCTGGTGCAGAGGCGCGAGGCCGGCCGGGTCACGCCCTATCTGCTGGTGACGCCGGTCGTGTCCATGCTGATCGGCTGGGGCTTCATGGGGGACGTGCTGACGCCCCAGATCCTGACCGGTTCGGCCATCGCCATGGGCGGGGTGGCCCTGGTGGCCCTGGCCGAACGGGGCTTGCGCGCGGGGGCCGCCAAGGCTTGATCTGGGGCGCAAGCCTCAGGAGCCCGCCCTTGTCCCACGCCCCGATTGACGCCGACCATCTGTCCCGCCGCTGGCTGGGCAAGGCCAAACACGATCTGCCCGCAAACGCCGCCAGCGTGATGCAGAGCACCGCCGACCGACGTCCCATTTCCGAGGACGTCAACACCGCCTTTCAGGGGCGTCAGACCTTCGGCGACCGACTGGCGGATCGGGTCGCCGCCTTCGGCGGGTCCTGGCCCTTCATCATCGCCTTCGGCGTGTTTCTGGCGCTCTGGACCGCCGGGAACCTGCTGTTGCGCAAGGCCGCCTTTGATCCCTATCCCTTCATCTTCCTGAACCTGGTCCTGTCCATGCTGGCCGCGGTGCAGGCGCCCGTGATCATGATGAGCCAGAACCGCCAGGCGGCGAAGGACCGGCTGGACGCCAGCAACGACTATCAGGTCAATCTGAAGGCCGAGATCGAGATCATGGCCCTGCTGGACAAGGTGGAGCAGCTGACGGCCCGCCAGGAGGAACAGACCCGCATGATCGAGCGGCTGCTGATCCAGAAGGGGCGATGACGCCACACCCCCGTCATCCTCGGGGTCAGGCCCGAGGATGACGCAGAGGGCGAGAGAACTCAGCTCGCGTTCAGGGCCGCACAGGCCACCCGATCGCCGGCGCCGCCGATCGGCTGGGTCGAATGGTCGTCGGGATTGGCGTGGATGATGATGGCCGAGCCGTCTTCGTCCCACAGCCACTGGCCGGGGCCTTCCGAGGAAATGCGCGCGCGGGTGGTGAAGAGTTCGGCGTTCACCTTGCCGTCCGCCCCCGCATAGACGTTCGGCAGATCGCCGTCGTCCGGCCCTTGGGCGTTTAGCAGGCCGTGCGGGGCCTTGGGCTCGCTGTGGTTGATATGGCCGCCGGACGAGGTGAAGGGGGCGGCGCAGGCGCCCGTCGCATGGATGTGGATGCCGTGCCAGCCCGGCGTCAGGCCGGAAGCCTCGACCCTGATCACCAGGCCGGTCGGCCCCTGACGCAAATCGACGCGACCGATGTTGGCGCCCGAGGCGTTGACCAAGACTGCCTGTCCCGCCGCACCGACCGGGGAGCGCTCGGCCTGGGTCTGGGGGGCGTTGCCGGTCGCGGCGCAGGCTGCGGTGAAGGCCAGGGGAGACGCCAGGGCGACGGCGAAGGCGAGGGTCTTGGCGTGCATGTGGAAAGTCCTTTCAGAGACGGGCTTTCACGGCGGCGTCGCTTTGCCACCGCAGTCCTAGAATGCTAGAAAACGCGACAGCGGATCACGTTCCGATTCCGGCCGCATAAAGCCACGCTTCCTTGACCGACGACAGCTACGAAAACGCCGCAACTCCGATTGTTCCGGGAGGCGGCGGCTCAGACATTTCCACGATCACCATCGAGGACGAACTGAAGCGTTCGTACCTCGACTACGCCATGAGCGTGATCGTCAGCCGCGCCCTGCCTGACGCCCGTGACGGGCTGAAGCCGGTTCACCGTCGCATCCTCTATTCGATGCACGACCTGAACATGACGCCCGAGCGCAGCTATTCGAAATGCGCGCGCGTGGTCGGCGACGTGCTGGGGCGGTTCCACCCCCACGGCGACGCCTCGGTCTATATGGCCCTGGTGCGGATGGCCCAGCCCTTCTCCATGGGGCTGATGCTGGTCGACGGGCAGGGGAACTTCGGCTCGGTTGACGGCGATATGCCGGCCTCGATGCGTTACACCGAGTGCCGGATGGCGCCGGCCGCCACGGCCCTGATGGCCGACATCGACAAGGACACGGTCGATTTCCAGCCGAACTATGACGAGAAGGAGCTGGAGCCGGTCGTCCTGCCCAGCCGAATCCCGAATCTGCTGGTCAACGGCGCGGGCGGCATCGCCGTCGGCATGGCGACCAACATCCCGCCCCATAATCTGGGCGAGGTCGTCGATGCGGCCCTGGCCCTGCTGGATGATCCCAACGTTTCGGACGACGCCCTTTTGGACATCGTGCCCGGCCCGGACTTCCCCACCGGCGGCGAGATCATGGGCCGCACCGCGCCGCGCAATGCGCTGCGCGACGGTCGCGGCTCGGTCGTCGTGCGCGGCCGCGCCTCGATCGAGGAGATCCGCAAGGATCGCGAGGCCATCGTCGTCACCGAACTGCCCTACCAGGTCAACAAACAGACGCTGATCGAGCGCATCGCCGAAATGGTTCGCGAGAAGCGTCTGGAGGGCGTCTCCGACGTTCGCGACGAATCCGACCGTCAGGGCATGCGGATCGTCATCGAGCTGAAACGGGACGCCTCGGGCGACGTTATCCTGAACCAGCTGTGGCGCTACACCGCCATGCAGAGCTCGTTCGGCGTCAACATGCTGGCGCTGAACCACGGCCGACCGGAGCAGATGGGCCTGCGCGCTCTTCTGGAAGCCTTCCTCGACTTCCGCGAGGAGGTGGTGGTCCGCCGCGTCAAGTTCGAGCTGAACAAGGCCCGCGACCGCGGCCACGTCCTGGTCGGTCTCGCCGTCGCCGTCGCCAATATCGACGAGGTCATCCACATCATCCGCTCCTCGGCCGATCCGACCGAGGCGCGCGAGCGGCTGCAAGGCAAGGCCTGGCCCGTCGGCGACATGATGGGCCTGGTCGAGCTGATCGCCGACCCGCGCAGCGTGATCGTCGAGGGCGACAAGATCCGCCTGACCGACGAACAGGCTCGCGCCATCCTGGCCCTGACCCTGTCGCGTCTGACCGGCCTGGGCCGCGACGACATCTTCGGCGAGGCGCACGGCCTGGCCGACACCATCCAGGGCCACCTGACCATCCTGTCGGACCGCAAGAACGTCCTGGCCATCATTCGCGACGACCTGATCGACGTGAAGGACAAGTTCGCCGTGCCGCGCCGCACCCTGATCGGGGAAGGCGACGGGGAGATGGAGGACGAGGACCTGATCCCGCGTGAGGACATGGTCGTCACCGTCACCCACGGCGGTTATGTCAAGCGCGTGGCCCTGAACGCCTATCGGACCCAGCATCGCGGCGGCAAGGGCCGTTCGGGCATGGCCATGAAGGACGAGGACGCCATCACCGGCGTGTTCAGCGCCTCGACCCACACCCCGGTCCTGTTCTTCGCCACCAACGGCAAGGCCTATAAGCTGAAGACCTGGCGCCTGCCGCTGGGCAATCCGCAGTCGCGCGGCAAGGCCTTCGTCAACCTGCTGCCCATCGAGCCGGGCGACAGCATCATGAACGTCCTGCCCCTGCCCGAGGACGAGGCGACCTGGGGCGATTACGACATCATGTTCGCCACCCGCTCGGGCGACGTGCGCCGCAACAAGCTGTCGGACTTCGCCACGGTCAACCGCGCCGGCAAGATCGC
Source organism: Brevundimonas sp. Bb-A (assembly GCF_009394735.1). NCBI lineage: Bacteria > Pseudomonadati > Pseudomonadota > Alphaproteobacteria > Caulobacterales > Caulobacteraceae > Brevundimonas > Brevundimonas sp. Bb-A. The sequence goes on from NZ_CP045456.1 coordinate 1,485,070, forward strand.
CATGAAGCTGGAAGGCGACGACCGCATGGTCGGCGTCGGCCTGTGCACGGCGGACGACGACGTGCTGCTGACCACGGCCCTGGGCCGCGCCATCCGCTTCAAGGCCGACGACGTGCGCGTCTTCAAGGGCCGGGATTCGACCGGCGTCCGGGGCGTGCGCCTGCAGGACGGGGACGAGGTCATCTCCATGGCCATCCTGGGCCGGGTCGACGCCACGCCGGAAGAACGCGCCGCCTACGTCAAACACGCCAACGCCATGCGCAAGGCCCTGGCCGGCGCCGAGGGCGAAGACGAGCCGACGACCACCGAGGCCGAGGACGACGTCGCCGAGGCCCCGATCTCGCCCGAGCGCATCGCCGAACTGGGCGCGGCCGAACAGTTCATCCTGACGGTCACGGAAACCGGCTTCGGCAAGCGGTCCTCCGCCTATGAGTATCGCCGCACAGGTCGCGGCGGCCAGGGGCTGACGGCCCATGGCCTGGGCGGCCGCGCGGGCGCGCGCCTGGCCGCGGCCTTCCCGGTCGAGGAGACCGACGACCTGCTGCTGGTCACCTCGGGCGGCCAGATGATCCGCACCCGCGTGGATCAGGTCCGCATCGTCGGCCGCTCCAGCCAGGGCGTCACCATCTTCCGCACCGGCAAGGACGAAAGGGTCGTCTCGGTCGAACGCCTGCCGGAAAGCGGCGGCGAGGATGAGGCGGACGTCGCCGGTGAAGAGGGCGGCGAGGCCTGATCAGGCGACGAGGACGAGGCGGTCGGCGAAGCCTTCCGCCTCGGCGCGTCGAGCCAGTCGGGCGTCCAGCGTCGCGACCTGGCTGTCTCGCACTTCCGCCAAGGCGATATAGGTCGCGTCATAGACGGAAAACCGGTGACGCGCGGCCAGGTCATAGGCGCGCGCCAACAGGTCCGGCAGTGATACCGGCATGGCCATCATGCCACGCGCCGTATCGACGGCTTCCGCCCCGAGATGCTCGGAGCATTCGCCTCGCCAGACCTTCTTCGCCGCTATGCTGGCGATTTCGAGCGGCATCAGGTCGGACGCGATCATGATCCGCTCCGAGCTTACGCAGTCGCCCAGAAACCGTCTGGCGGCGGCGGAATGTTCCTCGTCGAACAGGGCTGCCGCAAAGACCGAGGCGTCGATCACCACCTCATCGGCCATCACGATCTTCCCGGATCAGATCGACGCTGGAAACGCTGGAATAGGTCGAGCGGCTGCGGGAGCGGTCCATCCGATCCAGAAACGCCTCGTTCCGGCTTCGTGCGGTTTCGTTCAACAGGAGGGCGACGGCCGTTCCAAGATCGACGCCGCGCTCCTGACAGGTGCGCTCCACTAAACTGCGCGCAGCGGGCGTCAGGGCGGCCAAGGATAGAAGGGCGCCCTCTACCCCCGTTTCGGTCTGTTCCTTTACGAAGGTGACCTCGTTCCGAGCGGGATTGAGCTTGGCCTTGCGGCCCGCTTTCAGCCAGGCCTTGGCCTGAACATGGGTGTCGGTATTGGCCCACCATTGACGCCTTATCCGCTCGTCATAGGCGGATTGGGGAAGCTTTCGGCCCAGCAGGGCTTCGATCTCTTCGAACGACAGAGTGAGGGCGTTTTGCTTCGTTTGGGCGAGGCGGTATTCCAGCGGGGCGTAGACCGACATTTCGGCAACTCCAAAGTTATATAACTTTATATATAGGTACATACCGATAATGTCGATCCTGATCGACGGCCTTCCCGCCGCCCCTGACGACCTGGCGCACCAGGCCCTGGTCAACTACGGCGCCTACACCTCCTTCCGCGTCGAGCACGGCGCGGTCCGGGGGCTGGATCTGCATCTCGCCCGTCTGGATCAGGCCGCTGTCGAACTGTTCGGCGAAAGCCCCGGCGAGGCCGAGGTCCGGCGTCTGTCGGCGCTGGCTGTCGAAGGGCGCGACGCCTGCTGGCTGCGGGTCAGCCTGTTCTCACCGGAGATCGGCCACCGCAATCCGTCCTTCGTCGGACGGCCCAAGGTGATGACCGTCGTCTCGCCGCCGCCGCCGCCCTTGGCGACCTCGATGCGGGTCACCGCCGTCCCCTATGTCCGCGAGGCGCCGCATTTGAAGCATGTCGCCACCTTTGGTCAGACGCGCATGCGCCGGGCCGCGCGGGCGGGGGGCTTTGACGACGCCTTGTTCGTCGACGATCAGGGTCATGTGTCCGAAGGCGTCACCTGGAACATCGGCTTCATCCAGGTGGATCGGATCATCTGGCCCCAGGCGCCGATGCTGGCGGGCGTGACCCAGGTCCTGATCGACCGGGGGCTGGCTGGGCAGGGGCTGTCGTCTCAGACCCGCCCAGTGCATGTGTCCGAACTGGCGGGTTTCGACGGCGCCTTTCTGTGCAACAGCGCAACGCCCGTCTGTCCGGTCACCCATATTGACCAGGCGACGTTCGCCAATGATCCCGCCGTTCTGGACCGGCTCAACCAGGCTTGGCTGTCGCAGCGGCCTCAGTCGATCGCCGATTGAGCATGACGATCGCGTCAGGCGTCTAGGCCGTTGATTTCGCACCTGCTAAGTCACCCCCGACGGCAGGCGACAAGCCGGGGGAGAAAACGCCATGCGCATCGGACTTTATCCGGGCACCTTCGATCCGGTCACGAACGGCCATACCGACATTATCAAACGGGCCCTGAAGCTGGTCGATCGGGTCGTCATCGGCGTGGCCCAGAATGACGAGAAGGGACCGTTGTTCACCACGGCCGAGCGGGTCGAGATGCTTCGGACCGAGGTCGCGAGCCTGGGCGGGGACATCGTGGTCCAGCCCTTTTCGACCCTGCTGATGCATTTCGCGGAAGAGCTGAACGCCAATGTCATCATTCGCGGTTTGCGCGCGGTCGCCGATTTCGAATACGAGTTCCAGATGACGGCCATGAACCAGCGCCTCAATCAGGACATCGAGACGGTCTTTCTGATGGCTGATCCTCGGCATCAGGCCATCGCCTCGCGCCTGGTCAAGGAGATCGCCCGGCTGGACGGCGCGATCGACAGTTTCGTCAGCCCCGCCGTCGCCGCGCGCGTCCGGGACAAGGTCAAGAACAAGGGATGAGTTCGGCAATGCGTCTTGGTGCGATCGCGGCGGCGGCCGCCGCTCTTCTGGCGACGGCTTCGGCCCAGGCTCCGGCCTTGGCCCAAGCCCAGGCTCAGGTTCAGGCGCCCGCCTCTGACTGGCGCACGGTCGCGCCCGAGAATCTGCTGGTCATCGACACGTCGAAGGGGCGGATCCTGGTCGAACTGACGCCGGTGGCGGCGCCCAGTCACGCTGAACGCATCCGCACCCTGGCTGACCAGGGCTTCTATGACGGGCTGAAATTCCACCGCGTCATCCCCGACTTCATGGCCCAGACCGGCGACCCCCAGGGCACAGGCGAGGGCGGCAGCGATCTGCCCGATCTGAAGGCCGAGTTCAGCTTCCGACGCGGCCGCGACGCCGGCTTCGTCGCCGTGCCGAACGCCGGTCAGGGCGTGCGCGGCCTGGTCGGCGTCCTGCCGGTCGAGACCCAGCCGGACGCCCAGATGATGGTCACCGCCGACTTCAAGGTCGACGCCCACGGCCTGTTCTGCCCCGGCGTTCTGGGCATGGCGCGGGCGGGTTCGCCCGACAGCGCCAACAGCCAGTTCTTCCTGATGATGGGCGAAAGGGACCAGCTGAACGGCGCCTACACCGCCTTCGGCCGCGTGGTCTCGGGCCTGGACGTCGTCAACAAGCTGAACAAGGGCTCCGACGCGGAAGACGGCAAGGTGGCCAATCCTGATGTGATGACCAAGGTCCGCATGGCCTCGGCCCTGCCGGAGGGCGAACGCCCGACCGTGCGGGTGCTGAACCCCGCCAGCGCCGCCTTCGCCGAACGGATCGCCGCGGCCCGCACCGCGCGCGGCGGCGGCTTCACCATCTGCGACGTCCAGCCGGTGGCCCAGGTCGTCGGGAGCTGAGACGCGACAGGGGAGGGGTGATGATCTTTCGCAAGACGTTGATCGCCGCGGGGCTGGCCGCCCTGCTGACCGGGGCCGCCCAGGCGCAGGAGGCGGCCGCGCCGCCGCCCCCGCCCGGCCCGACCGAATGGCGCGCCGTCGCCCCCGACAATCTGCTGGTCATCGACACGACCAAGGGGCGGATTCTGGTCGAGCTGGCGCCCGAGATCGCCCCGGCCCATGTCGAGCGGATCAAGCTGCTGGCCTCGCGCGGCTTCTACGACAATCTGGCCTGGCACCGGGTCATCGACTGGTTCATGGCCCAGACCGGCGATCCCCTGGGCACCGGCGACGGCCAGAGCTGGTATCCGGATCTGAAGGCCGAGTTCACCTTCCGGCGTGGGCCGGACATGGCCTTCACCCCCGTGGCGGCGCCGGCCGGGGCATTGGTCGGCTTCTATCATTCCATTCCGGTCCAGACCCAGCCCGACGCCCTGATGGCCGGCACCTCGGATCGCAAGGTCCACGGCTGGGGCCTCTACTGTCCCGGCGTGGCCGGCATGGCCCGCGACGAGGGCAATGACACCGCCAACAGCCAGTTCTTCCTGATGCGCCAGCCCTATCCCGCGCTGGACAAGCGCTACACCGTCTGGGGGCGGGTGGTCGTGGGGCTTGAGGTGGTCCGCGCCCTGAAGGCCAGTCCTGAGCCGAGCGGCATCGTCACCGATCCCGACCGGATGACCCGCGTCCGCCTGGCCTCCGACCTGCCCGCCGCCGAACGCCCGGCGGTTCAGATGCTGAATCCCGCCTCGCCCGCCTTCCGCGCCCTGCTCGATGAGGCGCGCCAGGCCAAGGGCGCGGACTTCTCGGTCTGCGACATCGACCTGCCGGTGCGGGTGGCCACGCCGGGCTGAGCCCGCACTGTCTCCTCCCCATGCAATGGGGAGGGGGCCGCGCGAAGCGTGGTGGAGGGTTCTGAACGCCGCACAGGCGTCTGCGATGCGGGAAGAACCCCTCCGTCACGACGCGAAGAGGCGTCGCGCCACCTTCCCACGTCGTGGGGAGGAGACGGTGCGTCAGGCGCCGGCAGGTCCTCGCCCCCGGCCCCGGCGCCGCCTGCGGCGTTTGGGCGGGGCCTTGTCCGCCCGCATCTGTTGCAGCAGCAGGCCTTCGCGCAGGCCGCGATCCGCCACCCTGACACGCTCTGACGGCCAGGCGCGCTGGATCGCCTCCAGGATCGCCGCCCCCGCCAGGACGAGATCGGCCCGATCCGGCCCGATACAGGCCTCCTTGGCGCGCCCGTCCGGCCCCAGCCGCTTCAGCCGCTCCGCCGCCGCCTCGCATTCGGCCCGGGTCATCCACAGGCCGTCGACCCGATCGCGGTTGTAGCGGGGCAGCTTCAGATGGATGCCCGCCAGACTGGTGATGGCGCCCGATGTCCCTATCAGATGGGCGCGGTTTCGCCGCAGCAGGTCCAGCATCTCGGGATCCTCGACGCCGCCTCCGGCCAGGGCCGCGCCCATGTCGGCGACCATGGTCTCATACCATTGGGCGTGGTCCGCAGGACTGGCCCCTTCGGGTTCGGGATGCCGCTCCGCCAGGGTGACGACCCCCAGGGCCGCCGACATCCAGTCGGTGGTCTTCCAGTTCGGCCCGTCGCGCCTCAGCCAGGACAGTTCGGTCGACCCCCCGCCCACGTCGATGATCACCACCCCCTCGGCTTTCGGGTCGATCAGGTTCAGACAGCCCTCGACCGCCAGCCGCGCCTCTTCGGCCGGATCGATGATCCGCAGCCGCAGCCCGGTGCCCTTGCGGACCCTGTCGATGAACTCGGCCCCGTTCTCGGCCGCCCGGCAGGCCTGGGTGGCCACCGCGCTCAGCCTGACCGGATCCACGCCCTTCCTGACGATCCGCTCGGCGCAAAGGGCCAAGGCGTCATAGGCTCGGTCCATGGCGCGCGTGTCCAGCCGCCCTGTCCGCGACAGGCCCTCGCCCAGCCGCACGATACGGCTGAAGCTGTCGACCACCCGAAAACCGTCGCGGGACGGTCTGGCGATCAGCAGCCGGCAATTGTTGGTCCCCAGATCGAGCGCGCCATACAGGGGCGCGTCCCGACCCGACGCATCCCGCTCGCGGGAAGGCTGGGACCGCTCGTCGCGCCGTCGGGGCGCGCCGCGGGTCTCCGGCATGGGCCGTCATTCCGATGTGGGCGGTCCAAAGCGGCGCCCGTCCCGATCAACCTAGCCCGGCAAGATCGTCCGCGCCAAGCCATTCTGTCAGGAAGATGAACAGGTCTGTGGCGTCAGGGTCATCCGGCCAAGCGTAACAGGCGGCATGAACCAGATTCACACAGCCCGGTTCGCCATCGGCCATATCGTGCGCCACCGCGACGACGCCTTTCGCGGCGTGGTGATGGATGTCGATCCGGCCTATCAGGGGCCGGCCTCTGACACCGGCGCGGTCTCGCCGGATCAGCCCTTCTATCGCATCTTCGCCTTGGGCGAGGACGGCGGTTTCGTCGCCTATGCGGCGGAATCGGTTCTGGAAGACGGTCGGTCGGCGCTGCTGACGGACGACGTTCGACGCTGGTTCACCGTTGATGAACAGGGCCATCATGCGCCGCTCCATGCCGGCATCCACTGAGGAAGCGATGGAACGGGCGCGGGCGGAGGGTTAGGATGGGGCAAAGAGGAGCGCTCCATGTCCGACTTCGAACATGTCTTTGAAAAGCCCCCGGAAGGGGCGGCGGCCGACTGGACCATCCCGCAGAACTGGGACGCCTATACCGAGGTCGAACACCGCACCTGGGACACCCTGTACGCTCGTCAGATGAAGATCCTGCCGGGCCGGGCGTGCGACGCCTTCCTGCGCGGCCTGGACGCCCTGGACCTGAACGCCGGCGGCATTCCCGACTTTGAGGTCATCAATCCCAAGCTCCAGGCCCTGACCGGCTGGACCGTGGTCTGTGTGCCCGGTCTGGTGCCGGACGAGGTCTTCTTCGACCACCTGGCCAACCGTCGATTCGTCTCGGGTCAGTTCATCAGGAAGCCGGACCAGCTGGATTACCTGCAGGAGCCCGACATCTTCCACGACGTCTTCGGCCATGTGCCCATGCTGACCGACCCGGACTTCGCCGCCTATATGGAGGCCTATGGCAAGGGCGGACAGAGGGCGGCGGGCCTGGGCATGCTGCCGAACCTGGCGCGGCTGTATTGGTACACGGTCGAGTTCGGCCTGATGAAGGAGGCGGGGGCCTTGCGCATCTACGGCGCCGGCATCGTCTCCTCGGCCACGGAGAGTGTTTTCGCGCTTGAAGATCCGTCGCCGAACCGTCTGGGCTTCGACCTGGAGCGGGTGATGCGGACGCTCTATCGGATCGACGACTTCCAGCAGGTCTATTTCGTCATCGACAGCCTGGAGGCGCTGAAGGACGAGACGCTGAAGGACTTCGGCCCGGTCTATGACGCCTTGAAGGGGCAGGCCGACCTGCCGATCGAAACCGTCCTGCCCAGCGATCAGGTCTTCACGCGCGGCACCCAGGCCTATGCGGCCAAGGGCGGACGGTTCGCGGCCTAGAGTTCTTCCCCCGCCTGCGGGGGAAGTGTCAGGCCGTGGCGCGCAGCGACGCGCCTGACGATGGGGGAAGTCTTCCGTCTGAGTGGACTTCCCTCTCCGACCCTGGTTCGCTGCGCGAACGACGGGCCACCTCTCCCGCAAGCGGGAGAGGGCCTTCATTTCAAACCTGCTGGAACGGATAGAAGTCTCCGCCCAACTGCAAGATCGCCGTCAGTTCATCCAGCGCCCCCCGGCTCTCGTCCAGCAGGGCGGGATCGGCCAGGTCGGCGGGGCGCAGTTCGTCGCGGTACCAGCGGCGCGCCCAGTCTGACAGTCGGGCGTAAAGGGCGTTGGTCAAACGCATGGCCGGGTTGGTCGCGGCCAGTTCCGCCGCGTTCAGGACGACCCGCAGGCGCAGACAGGCGGGGCCGCCGCCGTTGCGCATCGACTGGCGCACGTCGACATAGCGGACCTGCCCGATCGGGCCGTTGGAGGCGGCCAGGGCTTGCGCCACCGCATGGCTGCGCGGATTGTCGCGCGTCTCGGTCGGGCAGATCAGGGTCAGGCGGTCGTCGCCCGGAACCTGGATCAGCATGGAGTTGAACAGATAGGAGCTGATGGCGTCGGCCAGGGGCAGGTCGGCGGACGAGACCTCGAGGAAGATCGGGTCGAACAGGCCGTCGGCGGCGCGGCGGATGGCGTCCTGGGTCGCGGCCGTGTCCTCGAAGGCGAGGTCGTGGAAGAACAGGGTCTCCAGCGCGCCGACGCAGACCACGTCATTGTGGAAGGTGCCGCCGGCGATGGCGGCTTTCGACTGCTGAGCCAGAACCGGGCGCCCGGCCGCATGCCGACGGGCGATGGCCTGTGAGGCTTCGCGCGTCTGGCGGGCGGGGTAGGGGCCGTCCCAGGGCTCGAACGCCTCTCGGCCCCAGACCAGCAGATTGACGCCGGGCGCCCCATGTTCGGCGCACAGGCGCACATGGTTGGCGGCGCCTTCGTCGGCCAGATGGGCGACCGAGGGCAGGGCGTCATGGACGGCGAACCGCTCAGGATCGGGGAAGAGGGCGTCCAGCGCCCGCTTCGTCTGCTGATGTTCCAGCGACCGATGCAGATTGGTGACCAGATTGGCGGGTGTGAAGTGCACCCGCCCGTCGGCGGCGTCGGCGCTGGGCGTCACGGTCGCAGCATTGGCGGCCCACATGGGCGAGGCGGAACAGGCGGCGGCGGCGAACGACGGCGCATCCTTCCAGGCCTGTTCCAGCACCTGGGCGTCCGAGCCGGTGAAGCCCAGGGTGCGCAGGAAGGGGATATTGGGCCGCTCATGCGGCGGCAGGACGAACTGGGGCAGGCCGAGGTCCGCCAGGGTCTTCATCTTGTCCAACCCCTGCAGCACCGCCGCGCGGGGATTTGACGCCTCGCCCTTGTTCAGGCTGGAGGCCAGATTGCCCGGCGACAGACCGGCGTAGGAGTGGGTCGGCCCGATCAGGCCGTCGGCGTTGGCTTCGACGGCGGTGGTCATAAAATCTTCCCTCGCTTGCGGGGGAAGTGTCGCGTCGTCGAGCAAAGCGAGACGCGTGACGATGGGGGAAGTTCTGCTCCAGAAGACTTCCCTCTCCGACCCTGGTTTGCTTCGCGAACGACGGGCCACCTCTCCCGCAGGCGGGAGAGGGTCATTGTTTCAACCCCTTGATCTCGCCTTCGATGTTCGCGACCGCGTCGGCCTCGAAGCTGGCGACCGGATAGGCGCAATAGTCGGCGGCGTAATAGGCGCTGGGGCGGTGGTTGCCGCTGGCGCCCAGGCCGCCGAAGGGCATGTCGCCGGCGGCGCCGGTGGTCGGACGGTTGAAGTTGACCACGCCCGCGCGGATGCGGCGGATGAAATGGTCCCAGTTGGCCGGATCGTCGCTGACCAGACCGGCGGACAGGCCGTAGCGGGTGGCGTTGGCGGCCTGGATCGCAGCGTCGAATGTCGGGACGCGGATCACCGACAGGAAGGGGGCGAACATCTCCTCGTCGGGAACGTCGATCCCGGTCACGTCGATGATGGCCGGCTTGACGAAGGCGCCCCCCTTTACGGAATTGGGCAGGTTGGCGACGGGGCCGGAGGCGCGGATGACCTTGGCCCCGCTGTCGATCCGCTCCTGCAGCGCCTTCAGCGCCGCCTCGGCCGCGCGGGCCGAGATCAGAGGTCCGGCGTAGGGTTCGGGATCGCTGTCCCAGGGGCCGAAGACCAGGCGGTCGGACAGGGCGGCTATGGCTTCGACGATCGCATCGCCTTGAGCCCCTTCCGGCACGATCAGGCGTCGGGCGCAGGAACAGCGCTGGCCGGTGGTGATGAAGGCGGATTGGACTGCGATGCCCGCGACGGCTTCTGCGTCGGCGGCGTCCCAGACGACCAACGGATTGTTGCCGCCCAGCTCCAGCGCCAGGATGACGTGGGGATCGTCGGCGAACTTGCGCCGGAAGTGGGCGCCCGCCGCGCCCGAGCCGGTGAACATCAGGGCGTCGATCCCGGCGTCCAGCAGGGCCGCGCCGGTCTCGCGGCCGCCCTGGACCACATTGACCACGCCGGTCGGCAGGTCGGCGGCGGCGAAGGCTTCGGCCATGACCTGACCGACCAGGGGCGTTTCTTCCGACGGCTTGAAGACGACCGTGTCGCCGGCCAGCAGGGCGGGGACGATATGGCCGTTGGGCAGATGGCCGGGGAAGTTGAACGGGCCCAACACCGCCGCCACGCCGTGCGGACGGTGGCGCAGGGTCGCCCGGCCGAACGCCGTGTCGCTGGTCCGTTCGCCTGTGCGCTCGTCATAGGCGCGGATCGAGATGTCCACCTTGCCGATCATGGCGGCGGCCTCGGTCTTGGTCTCCCACAGGGGCTTGCCGGTTTCGCGGGCGATGGCCTCGGCGATCTGGGGCGCGCGGTCCTTCAGCACGGCCTGATAGCGTTTGACGGCGTCGATCCGCTCCTGGCGCGGGCGGTCGGCCCAGTCAGGGAAGGCGACGCGGGCGGCGTCGACGGCGGTCTGGACCTGGGCGGGAGAGGCGGCCTCGCCCTCCCAGTTGACGGCTTCGGTGGCGGGATCGGTGGATTTGAACACGGTCATGGCACAGAGACTCCGCTCATCCCGGCGAAAGCCGGGACCCAGTTCTTTCGCATCGCCAGTGCATCGGATGACCACCGGCCTCTGATCTCACATATCCTTCGCCCAAAGTACTGGGTCCCGGCTTTCGCCGGGATGAGCGGATGAGAGTGGATCACGATTTTACTCGCACGCTGGCGCCTGCATCCACCTTCAACGCCGCAGCGGTTTCGGCGGTCAGTCTCACGGTTTCGCCCTCGATGTCGGCCTTGGCGCGGACGGCGCGGAAGGCGGCGACGCTGTCGGTCGAGATCAGGGCCGGCAGTTCGGCCTGAACCGTATCGACCAATTCGACCTTCAGTCGGCGGGCGTCGCGCACGGTGCGGATATTGTCGCGGCCGCAGGCGACGGTCGGACCGGCGTCGAAGATATCGACCAGACCGTTGGGCCGGAACCCTTCGCTTTCCAGCAGGGCCATGGCGGGCACGCCCTGCGGATGGACCTTGCCGATGACGGCGCGGGCCGGTTCGGGCAGCAGTTCGACATAGATCGGGTGGCGCGGCGCAAGGTCGAGGATGAACTGCTTGTCGGTGGAGCCGGTCATCCGGTCGGCGTCGTCGAACTCCATCGGGAAGAATTTGTGGGCCACATGATCCCAGAAGGGACAGGCGCCGTCGGGGGTGAAGACGCCGCGCAACTCGGCCAGGACCATGTCGGCGAACAGGTCGGGCTGGGCGCCGATCAGCATGTATCGCGACTGGCTGAGCAGACGGCCGGCGCCGCCCTTTCGCCGATCCGCCTTCAGGAACAGCGACCCGACCTCGGTCCAGCCGGTGCATTCATTGACCAGAACCAAGGTCTGATGATCCAGCTTCACACCCAGAGAGGGCGACTGGACCGTGTTGTTGACGACGCGGAACGAGAAGAAGGGGCGTTTCAGCCCGACGGTCGCCTTGACCGAGCCGACGCCGTCGATGTCGCCCGTGTCGCCGTCCTCCAGCATCAATGTGTACCAGGCCTCTTGCCAAGGCACGCGACCTTCGAAGCTCGCCTGGCTGAGGTCCAGCCGCTCGGCCAAGGCGTCGGGGTCTTCAGGCAGGCTGGTGAAGCCGGGGCCGGACAGGATGGCGAGTTCGAGCAGGTGGTCGAGGTCGGCTGGGCCGGCGGGACGGACGACGAGCATTCAGAGAGTTTCCATCCGAAGGGCTTTGAGTTTGGCTGCGTCGATTTCGCCGGAGGCGATCTTGCACAGGATCAGGGCGCTGAGCTGGGCGCGTTCGACGAAGCTGTCGGGCCAGGCGAACTCCTGGTCCGAATGGATGTCGCCGCCGCGGACGCCCAGGGTGTCGATATTGGGCAGGCCGGCGGCGTGGAGATTGTTGCCCTCGCAGACGCCGCCCGAGGGTTTCCAGGCGATGGACTGGCCCAAGAGGGCGCCGGCTTCCTTCACCGCTTCGAACAGCGCAGTCTGGGCGGCGTCCATCGGCTTGGGGGCGCGGGTGAAGCCGCCGTGCAAATCCAGAGTCAGGCCCTCGAACGGCGGCGCGGACACGATGGCGCGGACGGAGGCGTCGATCCAGTCGGCGGCGGCCTTGTCCGGCGCCCGCACGTTGAAGCGGACCACGGCGTTGTCGGCGACGACGTTCAGGGCGCCGCCGCCGGAGATCTTGGCGACGTTCACGGTGACGCCTTCGTGCCGGCCGTTCAGCCCGTGCAGGGCGGCGGCGATCATGGCCGCGCCCGCCACTGCATTGCGGCCTTCGTCGAAGGCCCGGCCGGCGTGGGCGGCCTTGCCCGTGACGATCAGGTGATAGTTGCCGCTGCCCTTGCGCGCCCCCGCCAGGGTGCCGTCCGCCAGGGCCGGCTCATAGGTCAGGCCGACATGGCCGCGCGCGCCCAATTCGGCCAGCAGGGGGGCGGAGGCGGGCGAGCCGATCTCTTCGTCCGGGCTCAGCAGAACGGTCCAGCCCACGCCGTGCCGGTCGGGGTGGGTCTCGAAGGCTTCGAGCGCGGCCAGAAGCACGCTGATGCCGCCCTTCATGTCGGCGACGCCGGGACCGTTCAGAGCGCCGTCCGGGCGCGTCGTCACGGTCTGGAAGCGGCTGTCGGCGGGGAAGACGGTGTCGTAGTGGCCGGTCAGGACCACCTGGATCGGCGCCTCCGGCCGGGCGGTGATCTTCAGGGCGTCGGCATGGGCCTCGGTCCGCACCGATCCGTCGTCTGCGACAGTGGTCGAGCCCTGGGTCGGGATGCGTTCGACCGTGGCAGGCAGGAGCCGGGCCTCAGTCTCCAGCGCGTCCAGCACGGCGTTCAACCCGGCGGCGTTGCGGCTGCCGGAGTTAATGTCAGCCCAGTCGATGGTGCGGCCGATGATGGCGTCACGTCGCCCGGCGACATGGTCCAGGACGGCCTGGTCGGCGTTCAGAATCCGCATGGCCGGACCCTAGAGCATGATCGTTTCGGACGGAACCGCTTTGCGGTTCCGACAGAAGCGTGAATCATGCTCTCGCTTTAATCTGGAGCCTGATTCACCGTTTCAGCGGAACCGCGTAGCGGTTCCTCCTCAACGGATCAGGCTCTAGACGCCGCGCGTCCAAAGGTGAAGGTCGAGCCGACAGATTACCGGTTCGGGCGCCGGTCGGCGCGTTGCCCGGGGTCGCGGCTTTCCCGACGCCAGCGGATCGACAGGCTGGTTTCGCCCTGGCCGCCGAACTGGGAGCTGATCGCCAGATTCCGGCGCGGTTGCCACTCCACCTTGACCGCCGCCCCGCCCTCACCGCCGCCGATGACCTCCAGATAGACGTCGTCGGTGATGTAGCGGCCGCCCGCCACCGTCAGGGCGCTGGCCTGTCCGCCGAAGGACAGCCGGTCCAGCCCCGCCAGTTCGCGCAGATTGCCGATGACGTCGAAGCCGCCGCCGCCCGCCAGGGCCGCAACCCCCGCCGCCAACTGCGCCGCCTCGAACGGCGACAACTGGGCGGCCGACCGGCCGAACAGCACCTGGGACAGGATTTCGTCCTGGGGCAGGGCGGGGGTGGAGGTCAGGGCGATCTTCGGCTGGGCCGCCGTGCCGGTGACATTGATGGTGGCGGTCAGGGCCGCGTCCTCTCGCGTCGCCGACAGGTTCAGGCGGATGTCCTCCGGGTCGGTGGACAGGGTGACGCGGCCGGATTCGTCGAAGACGAAGCGCTTGCCGGCGAACTCATAGTCGCCGCGCACCACATTGGCCGTGCCGGTCAGCTGGGGTTGGGCCACAGTGCCGCGCACCCGGGCGTTGACGTCCAGCACCACGTTCAGGCCGCGGCCGCTGACCCGCACCTTGCCCCCGCTGGAGCGCAGGGCGATGTCCAGGCCGATCTGAGGGCCGCGCCGGCGCACCTCGGCTTCCTGGTCGTCTCCGCCGGGCCGGTTGATCTCGACCACGTCCATGGAGACGATGCCGGTGGAACCGGGCACCTCCGGCTCGATCCGCGCTTCATCGACATTGATCTGACCCGACAGCTGGATGTTGCCGTCCTGGCCGCGGACGATGGTCACGGGGCCGGTGGCGCGGGCCTCGCCTATGTCGTTGTCGATGACGCGGAAGCGGGTCAGGTTCAGCTGGGCGGTCGAGCCCGAGCCTTCGCGCAGTCCGATCCGACCCTGGCCGTTCACCGTGCCGCCCGCCGTGTCATTGGCGCTGAAGGCTTCGATCAAGGCCGTGGTGTCGTCGAACCGCGTCCTCAGATTGAGGTCGCCCAAAACCAGCCCCACCGACTTCTCGCGATAGGAGCCTTGCGACAGGTCGAACCGGCCGTTCAGACGCGGAGACGCCAGGGTGCCGGCGATCGTCGCTCGGCCGTCCACCTGGCCCGCCAAGGTGCGGTCACCGCCCAGGAACAGATCCCAGATCGGCTGAATCTGTCCATTGATCGAGACATTGCCGGACATCGGGCGCTGGCGGGCAATCGCCAGCCGCAGCGGCGCCGCTGAGGCTTCGACCGGCAAGGTGATGTCTGCGGCCGCCTGAACGGCGTCCTCGTCCGAGGCGACGGCCTTCACCGTCAGGCTGTTGTTGATCAGGGTGGCGTCCAGACGGCCGTCGACCGCCAGGCCGCGCGGGGCGTCGATGCTGCGGACGTCCTGCAAGGTGACGTTGGCCGAACCGGACAGATCGTCCCCGGCGCCGCGCAGAGAGACCCGGCCCGTCGCGCGACCGCGCAGATCCGGGGAAATGGTCTGGAGATCGACGCTGGTCAGGTCGGCCTGGATGACGGCGATCCGCGAATCCTGACGCAGGTCCGCCATCAGGACCCCGCCTCCGACGCCGAGGTCGAGGTGGGCGGCCCGTTCCGCGCCGTTCAGAGTCAAGGTGGCGGGGGTTCGGGTGGTGAAGGCCACCTCGCGGACCCGGCCGCCGCCCCGCAAACTCACGGTCTGGGCGTCGCCGCGTCGCGCATAGACGCCGGTGCCATTGAACTGGGCGGGCGTGCCGCCGCCGACGTCCAGGGCCAGGGTGAAGGGCAGATTGTTCAGGGTTCCGCGGCCGTCCAGATCGACGGTGCGAATGACCCAGCTTTGGCCGGACAGACGGACGTTTCGCCCGCTGACGTCCAGGATGGCGCTGTCGGAGCCGCCGCCCTCGGTCAGGCGGACCCGCCCGTTGGCTTCGCCGGAGGTCAGGAAGGCGCCGGCGCGCGCCGTGAAGGTCAGGTCCGCGCTGGAAGGCAGGTTGTCCGACAAGGCCACGGCGCCCTGGGCCGTGACGCCGCCGGCGTTGACGTCCAGATCGCTCAGCCTGATCCGGTCGCCGCCCAGGGCGAAGTTCCCCGACGCGCGGGCCGGGCCGTAGTTGGAGCCGCTGGTGATCGTGATCCGGCCGTCCGAGGCGTCCGCGCCCTTGCGGAAGCTCAGGATCAGGTCGGCGTTGGTCAGGATCAGTCCGCCGGCCGTGACCCGGTCGAACCCTGCGGTCAGATCGACGCGCGGCTGAGACAGGGTTCCGGTCAGGGCGCCTTGTCCGTTCATGTCGCCGGCGATTTCGACCGGACCGGCGGCGAAGGGGCCGCGCGCGTTCCAGTCCAGGGCCAGCCGCAGGCGGCCGTCCGTTTCGATCAGCCCCTTGGCGCCGGCCCGTCCGGCGGCGCCGGTCAGTTCGCCGCGATCCACCTCGATCCGCCCGCCGTTCAGCTTGCCGTCCAGCTGGAGACGCGGCGTGCGGCCCAGAAGACGGTCCAACTCGTCCATGCCCACGCTCAGCTCGCGGCCCCGGCCGTCGAAACTCAGGGTCCAGGGCGCGCCCGTCTTGGCCGAGGCGGCGCGAATGGATCCGCCGAAGGACCCCTTGCCGCCGGGGCGGATGCGCGAAACGTCGGTCAGCCGCACATCGCCGCGGAACCCCATGCCGCCCAGAAGATTGCGAGAGCCGGATCCTTCGACCGACAGCCCCTGGCCGTCCAGATCGATCTTCTCCAGCAATAGGGCGCCGTCCTTCATGCGTGCGGCTTCCAGCTGAACGCGCGGAGCCGCGCCCAGAAGGCCGCCGATCAGGCCCTGGGTCGAACCGCCGAAGGCCCGAACGTCGCCGTCGAGATCCATCCGTCCGTCGCGGACCTGCAGGTTCAGCGGCCCTGCGATCCGCGTCGCCCTGTAGCTGGCCAGGTTGGCGTTCAACAGGGTCGCCTGGCCTTCCAGGCTCCAGGTCTGGGCGTCGCCCTTGAACAGACCGGAATAGGCGGCCGGGCCGGCGACGTCCGCACCCGTCAATCGGCTCAGGGACGCGGTCTGAACGTCCAGTCGAATTCCGTCGGGCGAACTGCGGTCGGACATGCGGATGACGCCCCGCGCTTCGGAGGCGACGTTGTCGGAGATCAGTTTCCAACCCACGCCCTGGAAGGCCTTGTCCTTGGCCGGGACCATGGCGAAGCCGAACCGCGCCGTGCGCCCGACCCGTTCGACGAAGGGGGCGAACAGGTCCGAGCCGCTGAAATCGAAATAGCCCGAGACCCGAGACCCGGCCTCGCCGAACCGTCCGTCCACCGTCAGCGGGACGAAGCGGCCGGTCTGAACCTTGGCCCGCACCAGGTCGGCGTTCACGACCGCAACGGCCGAAAAGGGTTCGTCCGGCGAATAGCCCAGGGCGCCGGCCAGGGGGCCGCCCTGGGCCTCCTTGGCGCGCAGATCGACGCGCGTGTCCTCCAGCTTGCCGCCGAAGGTCGCCGCCAGGCGCAAAAGATCGCCGGGGCGATTCAGACTGTCGGCCTTCAGCTCGGCGTGTTTGGCCCCGCGACGCGGCAGGTCGACCATTCCCGACAGATCCCAGCGCCCGTATTCCTTGGAAAAACCTTCCAGCAGTTCGACCCGCGCCGAGAACTTGTCGATATCGACGTCGATCGGCTGGGGGCCGCCGGGCTCGCCGCTCGGCGCGTCCAGAATGGGGCGGCGGATCAGTCGGATCACATCGGCGCTGATCTCCGTGGCGTGAAACCGCCGCGTGACCAGGGGCCAGTAGGACCAGTCGACCCTGACGTTTCGGGCGTCCAGCCAGACCCCCTCGCGGTCCGTGACCGTGACCCGCTCCAGGGTGAAGTCGTCGAACAAATCGCCCTTCAGCCCATAGACGTTGATCCGGCCGTAACGGCTGATCTTCTGACCCTGGACAAAGCCCGACACCAGTTCTCGTCCGGCATCCGAGACGATGTACATCCGACCGCCGATCAGGGCGATCAGCGCCAGGACCAGTACGCCGCCGACTATTCCACCGGCGATCAGGGCGATCAGCTGTGGCAGGCTGCGCTTGCGGCGCACCTGGGCGGCGGTTTCTTCGGGCGCGGCTTCAGGCGCTTGTTCGGGCGGCTCTTGGGTCAAAACGCCTGCCCGATGCTGATGTAGATCTGGAAGGCCGAGTCGCCTTCGCGCTTGTCCAGGGGGATGGCGACGTCGGCGCGGATGGGGCCGAACGGCAGCTTATAACGAACCCCGACGCCCGCGCCGTAG
Source organism: Brevundimonas sp. Bb-A (assembly GCF_009394735.1). Lineage (NCBI taxonomy): Bacteria > Pseudomonadati > Pseudomonadota > Alphaproteobacteria > Caulobacterales > Caulobacteraceae > Brevundimonas > Brevundimonas sp. Bb-A. The sequence goes on from NZ_CP045456.1 coordinate 1,502,616, forward strand.
CGCATGTTGCTGAGGTTCGGCGTCTCTTGAAAACCCACGGCGCCGGCGTCGACGAAGGCCACAGCCTGGAAGCTCTGACCGATGTCGTGACGTACTTCCAGCGAGGTTTCGAACAGCGACAGACCGCCGCGCGGGGTCTGATCCGGCAGTTGCGGATTGACCCCCTGGTAGGAATAGCCCCGCACCGACCCGCCGCCGCCGGAGTAGAACAGACGGTCCGACGGCACGCTCAGCTCACCCCCGCCGATGATGGCGCCGAGGCGAAGGCGACCGGCCAGTACGGTGCGCGCCTGATCTTGCAGCGGCAGATAGGCGGTCGCCTGGGCCTCATTACGCAGGAAAAGGACCGTGTCCTCCCCGGCCACGGCCGTCGGCTGGGCCGAGGCGGTCACGCGCCATCCCCGCGTGGGATTCAAAGGATCGTTGGAGTTGTCTATATAGGCGCTGGTGCGGCCGGTCACGATCGCCAAATCCCGGTCGAAGCTGACCGCCCTAGGGGGGACGGACGCATAGTCGTATCGGTTCTCGCGGTACTGACCCGCGTCCAGGCCGATGCCGTAGTTGAAGTAGGAGGTCCGGCCGATCCGCTGTTGCAACTCGGCCGCCAGCACCAGGGCGGTGCGTTCATAGGCGTCGGTGTCCTCCTTCACCACGCCCCCGCTCAGTTTCAGGGTGCGGCCGGGCTTGCGCCAGTGAGGCAGGGACAGATCGGCGCCGATGCGGCTGTCCAGCCGGGCGAACCGGGTCTCAAGCGACAAGGTGTCGGCCCGGCCGAACCGATTGTAGCGGGTCCAGATGAAGTCCACCCCGGCGCCTTCCTTGGTGGCCCAGGTGGCGCCGGCCTCCAGCACGCGGCGGGGCCGGTCCTGGAGCGTCACGATCACGGGACGCAGCCCTTCGGCGGTAGTCTGTTCCGGCGGCGCGAGGGCGACGCCCACACCGTCATAGACGCCGGTGTCCAACAGGCGGCGCTCAAGTTCGCCGACCTTGTCCGGGTCATACCGGTCGCCTTCCCGCCACGGCGCCAGGGCGGCGACCCAGGCTTGATTGGTGCGCCCCGACCGCGGCATCAGGACGCCGTCCAACAGGACCGGCCGGCCCGATACGATGCGGTATTCGGGCGCGACGGTGAAGGCGGCGTGATCCACCACGACGCGGCGGGGATCGGCCTTGGCGTCCGCATAGCCGTCCCGCACCAGGCGCGCGACGATCCGCCCTTCCGCCGCGATCACATCGACCGCTCGGCCCGGATCGCCGGCCTTCAACCCGATCGCGGCCCTGGCGTCCTCGGTCGCCTCGGCGTCGGGGGCGGGGTCGATCCAGCTGATGGTCGGCGGGGTCAGCACGAAGCGGCGACCCGGCTCGACCGAAACGATGGCGGTCGGCCGCTCTTCGCCTTCGACGATGTCTTCGAGCACCGGCTGATAATAGGCTTCCGACCGCAGCAGGGCCTCGGCCGCCGACATGGCGCTGCGCGCGCGGCGCCGCGCTTCGAACCGGCTTTCGGGGGGGGCGTCCACCTCGCCGATGGCCCGCTCCAACATGCGGCGCAGCTCGGTGTCGACCTCGCCGCGGATTTGTGCGCGGGGATCTGCGGCGGCGGCCTGGGCGAGAAGGCTGCAGGTCGTCAATGCGGTGAGAAACAGGGCGGGCCGGATCGTCAAACTACAGCTTTCGTCAAGATCACGGCCTCCGGATCGGCGCCTCGGCACGCCCTTTCAAGCACTTAGGTTAGCCCCTATCCGACCGCAGGAGGGAGGGACAAGGCCCGTCAGTAGAACAGGGTTTCGCTTTCGGGCTGAACCGACTGTTCCGAGGTCCGCTCTTGCGGCGGCGGCGGGGTCTCCTCAGGCGGCGTGGGCGCGGGATCGGTCACTTCAGGGGCGACGACTGGCTCGCCGGCGGCCTCGTCGGTCTCGGCGGGTTGTTCAACGGGGGGCTGGTAGCCGTCTTCGGGCCGAGACTGGCGATCCTCACAGCCCGCCAATGCGGACGCGGCCAGCGCTGTCGCGGCCAGAATGAAGATCGAGCGTCTCATGAAAAGCGGTTCCCCTGGGTTGGTTCTGCAACGTCTGTCGCGCGGCTCCGTTCCATAGCGCCGAAAACGCCTTCGGTCATCTGGGTTCGCAGCCCCCCCAGCGCAGTATGGCCGCGTCGAGCGGAAGGGGCGGCGGATTTGCGACCGTAGAGGGCTGGTCGTCGAAGCGGGGCGCCGGGGCCGGGGCGCCGTCTTCGAATGTCCCACGGGCTTGATTGTGCGGATGAGCCGGCGCCTCGCCCAGGCTCAGCACGGGGGTGACGCAGGCCTCCGTCCCCGCGAAATGCTCCGCCCAGTCGTCACGGTTCCGGGCGGCGAACAGGGCGGCGAAGCGAAGATGGAGATCCGACCATGCGAAGGTGTCGTACTGAGGCGCTTCGGCGGGGTCGATCCCCAGACCCGAGAGCAGGGCGAGATAGAAGCGGGGCTCCAGCGCCGCGACCGCCACATAGCCGCCGTCCCGGCAGATGTAACACCGATAGAAGGGCGCGCCGCCGTCCAGAAGGTTGGAGCCGCGGCGGTCGTTCCACAAGCCCTGGGCGCGCAGGGCGTGGAACAGGCCGCCCAGCAGGGCGGTCCCGTCCGTCATGGCGGCGTCCACGACGCGTCCGCGCCCGGTGGTTCGGACCTCCAGCAGGGCCGCCAGAACGCCGACGACCAGCATCATCGCCCCGCCGCCGTAGTCGCCGACCAGATTCAAGGGCGGCGTCGGCGGTCGGTCCGGCGACCCCATGGCGTGAAGCAGACCGGTCAGTCCGATGTAGTTCAGATCGTGTCCGACGGCCTGGGCCAAGGGGCCGCTCTGTCCCCAACCCGTGATCCGCCCGAACACGAGGGCGGGGTTTCGGCCCAGCAGATCGGCCGGACCATAGCCCAGACGTTCCATGACGCCGGGACGAAAACCCTCGATCACGGCGTCGGCGGACTCGACCAGGCTCAGAACCCCGCGCCGGTCCGACGCAGACTTCAGATCGACCGGCACGGCGGCGCGATTGCGATGAAGGACGGCGCCGCCCACCTCGGAAAAGACGGCCGAACCCGCCGCTTCCGAGCGGGTGAGGCGCAGCACCTCGGCCCCCATGTCGGCCAGCATCATGGCCGCGAAGGTGACGGGCCCCAGTCCGTCGAATTCGAGGATGCGAAGTCCGTTCAGCGGTTTCATATGCATTGAGTAGCAGACCCGGTCTTGACCGGAAGGGCGGATTGCAACAGAAGGCGCCCTTCGACGGTTTGGGCCAGGCCCGAACGTCGCGCGGTGCGTCCTTAGCTCAGTTGGTTAGAGCATCTGACTTTTAATCACGATGTCAGATTGATTTTATTGCACTATTTCCACAAACCGGCGTTGATCTAACCCTAGTGAATTCAGTTGCTTGTGGAGCAATAGCAAACCGCGAGACGCCGAACATTGCGATAATATCAGGCCAGGCGTAGGGGCCATTTGTCCGGTCGGTGGCGCAGATCGAGACGAGCGATGCACGAGACCGTTCACGCCATGATCGAGCGCGGCGCGCGGGTGAAGTGGTTCTGTGAGGTAGGCCATGGCCACAGCGGAGAGGTCGATCTGAAGGCCATCGCTCGCGCCAAGGGCGGGACGGTGACCCTGATCAACCGCCGCCCGCTCTGCAAGATACCTGGATGCCCCGGCCGGGTCTATTTTCAGGACCTCTCCTCGGCATGGCCCAAGAAGCTGGACGACATCGGGACCGAAGCCTTGTTCGCCTATACCGAGGCTGAGCGGGCGCGTCTCATACCGCTGGGCTACCGCATGGTCGACGGACGCTGGCGAGGGCCAGAAACGACAAAAGGCCCGCCCTCCGAAGAGAGCGGGCCTCGATAGCGGAGCCTAGGGGCTCGACGCTGATTGTGGTAGAAGCCTCAGCATGACTGTCGCCGAACTTATCGCTGAACTCGGGAAGCTGCCTCAGGACGCCGAAGTGAAATCGCTCGACGACGACGGCTGGATTCGTCCGATCAGTGAGCCATCGCTTTATCAGCCGGGCAACAAGATGTTCGGCGACTTCGATAAGCCGACGGTCCTGCTTTAGCCCGGCTGCGGCGGGGGGCCACACGCCCGTAATCTGGCCTCATCCGCCCGGTCGGCGTTTTCTTCGCCGATGCTGACCACCTCGGCGATCCAGGTCAGGAACAGCCGCAGGCCCTCGCGCTCTTCCTCGGTCACAGGCTGCACGACGGCCGCGCCTTCCGGCACCGGCGACGCCCGGCGCCCCTCAGTCACAGCGCCCAGGCTGATCTCCACGCCATCGCCAGGGCAAAGGGCGGGGACTACACCCTAGCCAACCGACGTCCGTCCTGCCGTGTGCCTGGGTGTCCTGGCCGGGTCCGGTTCATCGACATGACCTCGGTCTGGCCTAAGTCGCTGGACACGATCACAGATCGGGACGCAGCCTGGTGGGACTACAGCGCCGCAGAGAGGGCTCGGCTCTATGCCCTCGGATGGTGGTTGGACATGGGAAAGTGGCGACCACCGCCGGCGCCGACTTATGGGGCTGAAACGACAAAAGGCCGCCCCGGCGAACCGGAGCGGCCTTCGAATGCGGAGCCATGGGCTCGACGCTAGATGGTTTCGGTCGCCATGTGGCTCTCCTATCCCGGTCGCGGCGGTCGAGGCGGCGGCGGACAATCAAGCCCCTCCATTCCCATCGCGTCGAAGAACCGGCAAAGGCGGGAGATTTGAGCCCAGCCGGTCTCCCCCCAAGCTTCAACCGCGTTGTCGTGCTGCTCGCCTGCGATGCGCGAGGTCAGAACATCATCCGGGGGAACCGGCTTAGCCTGGATCCGCAAGTCTGTCGCAGGCGGGAAGGCTACGCCCTGCGTCTCGCAACTGGCGACAGCGACGCCGAAACTCGCGATCATCAGGGACGCCATCAGGGAGGGCTTGCGCGGCATGGTCTCTTTCCTTTTGCCGGTCTTGGATTGTGAGGGTGTCGTTCAGGCGCTCGACAGACGCGGTTTCCCGCGCGCTGGAGGCCCTTCGTTCCGTCTTGGCTGCCTCGACAGCCTGACGGGCTCTTTCGGCCTGTACGGCCCTGTGAGAGCAATATCCGAGTGAGAGGAGAAAGGCGGCGATCACCGCCATGATGATCCAGCCGGTCGGGGGGATGGATCGGGCGATGCGCTGGAGGAAGACGAAGGCGATCATAGGATGATGCTCTTGGCCTTGGCGGTTTGGGCCTTCCTGTCCTCCAGGCCATTCGTTCCGCCGTTGATGGCGCGCGTCAGGCCCATCAGATCGTCGGCGTCGGCCTTGGCGTTCAGGCCGCGTTCGTCCCAATAGACGCAGCCGACCAACAGGCCCAAGGACGGGTGCGAGACGATTTCGGGGTGTCCCTCAAGGTCGATGCCGATCTTGCGCCCGACGCGGCGATAGTTCGACCGGCCGGTTAGCTGGATCGGCCCCCGGCCCTTGTATCGCTTCCCGTCGCCGGCAATGACATTGCCGAGGTCTTTGCGGCCCTCATAGGCTTGGCCGCTGGCGATCTCTTCCATGTACCGGAATCCGCCGCTCTCATGAGCGCATTGACCCATGAAGTGAGCGAGGCGAAGGCCGCTGTCGAGAATGCCGTAGGTTCGAAAATGGACGTTCGCGGCGAGGCCAAGCTCTCCAGCGATGGAAGCTGAGGCCCCCATGCGGGCGAACAAGGCGCGGAGGGTGTTGGCGCCTATAATGCCGTCAACGGACACGGCAAGGCGCTCTTGCAATCGACGGGCGTCGAGCATGGTCATTCTCCAGATTGTGTGAAGGGGCTTAGCCCTGGCGTTCAGTGGCCTGGGTCTTGGCGATCTCGACCTCTGCGGACTGTTTGCCCGTCTTGGCGATTTCCCACGCCTTGCCGATGTAGAGAGCGCCGACCCCGGCAAAGACAGCGCCGATGAAGATTGCACCATCGTTTCCGTTCTCAACCCTGTAGGCGATCACGACCGTCGCCCAAGCCGCCGCGAACGATGAGGCGATGATGGCGAGCGGACGCGCCAAATCGCCCACCATGGCCGTGATGCGGGTTAGAATGTCGGTCATGTCTATTCCGCCGGAAACTCGACGCCGCGCCCGACCCGGCCCATGGCGAGGTTGCCGAGTTGGCGATGAACGCCTTCCATGGATGCGCCAAGCTTTTCGGTCATGGTTTCGAGGTGATCCATCTTAACCTTCAGCTCAATGACAGTCCTGTTCAGAGTCTCATCGCCGCTAGAAGCATCCTCAAGCTTTTTGATCCGCTGCGACATGCTGCCGAGCCAAAACGAAAACCCTGCCGTATGGACAAATAGAGTGACAGCCAGCGCGACAAGTCCGATGGACAGGGGAATGCTCATGCGTCTTGGCCTTGCGCTAGGATCGGTCGTTGGGTTCGGGCGGGATGCGCGGCAAAGGCGCGGTTAGGATGACGACGGCGGAAACGCCCGCCGTGAACAGTGCGCCAAGAGCGCAGGCGACGAACAACAGCACTTCCAAGGCGAAGCCCTCCCGGTGAGGCGAGGCTCACCATCTGAACGGTGAAGATGAATGCTGAGTGACGTGCCCCTGAGAATTTCCTCCACGCGGAGCTAGAGTCCGGCCCTTGAAAGGACGGACGGAATGAAACGAGCGAGATTCACGGAAGAGCAGATCATCGGGATCCTGCGGGAGAACGAGGCCGGTGCCAAAGCGGGCGAGTTGGCGCGCAAGCACGGCGTGTCGGAGGGCACGATCTACGCCTGGAAAGCCAAGTTCGGCGGGATGAGCGTGTCGGACGCCCAGCGCCTGCGCGCCCTGGAAGATGAGAACGGAAAGCTGAAGCGCCTGCTGGCCGACGCCATGCTCGACAAGGCGGCGCTGAACGATCTGCTCTCAAAAAAGTGGTAGGGCCCGCGGCGATGCGCCAAGCCGTCGCCCATGTGAAGGCGACGTTCGGCGTCAGCGAGCGGCGGGCCTGCTCCATCATCAAGGCCGACCGCAAATCGGTGCGCTATCGCTCTTGCCGCCCGCCAGACACGGCGCTGCGGGAGCGGCTGCGCGCCCTGGCTGTCGAGCGGCGACGGTTCGGCTATCGCCGGCTGTTCGTGCTGCTGCGACGTGAAGGCGAGCCTTCGGGCAAGAACCGGATCTACCGGCTCTACCGCGAGGAAGGTCTGACGGTGCGCAAGCGCCGCTCCCGTCGTCGAGCCATCGGCACGCGGGCGCCGATCCTGATCGAGGCAAGGCCGAACGCCCGCTGGTCGCTGGACTTTGTGCACGACCAGTTCGCCACGGGCCGCCGCTTCCGCATTCTCAACGTGGTCGACGACGTCACCCGCGAGTGCCTGGCGGCGATCCCCGACACCTCGATCTCGGGACGCCGCGTCGCGCGCGAGCTGACAGCGCTGATCGCTCGACGGGGCCGTCCCGCCATGATCGTCAGCGACAACGGCACGGAATTCACGTCCACGGCCATCCTGGCCTGGGCGCAGGATCATGGCGTCGACTGGCACTACATCGCGCCCGGCAAGCCGACCCAGAACGGGTTTGTGGAATCCTTCAACGGCCGGATGCGCGACGAACTGCTCAACGAGAGCCTGTTCTTTAGTCTGGATCACGCCCGCCAGAAGGTCGCTGCCTGGGCGCTGGACTACAATACCCGCCGGCCGCACTCGTCGATCGGCTACCTCACCCCGGAGGCCTTTGCCGCCAGTCTGACCGCAACAGGCCGACCCGCTGCGCAGGATGAAAGCTGCGCGGCTCGGCCTGTTGCTCACCCCACGCTACGAGGCGTAACTAACCCAAGGACTCTGGTCGCCGCTGGATGAAAACTCAGGGGCACGTCAAACGCCACCATGAACGGGGCCGACAACATCACCATTTTTCCCGTCTCGGCTTCAGACCGAACCGGGATGGCGACGTTCCATCGAAGCCAGCACAGCAACAAGACCCTGCGCGAAATCGCAATCACGCCTGATACGATCAGTCAAATCGATGTGGTCTTTTCAACGACGCTAGACGCCTTAGTCGAGGAGGCGGACGTCATAAAGATCGACATCGAAGGGCGAGAGTTCGCCGCCCTCAAAGGCGCCAGCCGTTTGATCAGCCAACGCCCTGTTGTGTTCCTGGAGTTCTCGCCGGTCTTCATGCGCCATGGTTGCGATGTGGACGCAGAGACGTTCTGGACCCTCTTTTCAGACTATCAGATCACGATCCTCCACCGGGACATGAGCCAGGAAACGACGACCACTGATCGGTTAATGCAGGTCTGGGCCGACTATATGAGCCGAAACGTCACCCATGTGGATCTGATGCTGACGCCGACGGCATAGTGATCAGAGATCGCCGCCCCATGCCTGCCAACTGAACTCAAATCCAAGCCCAGGATTGGCGTCCACCACAATCTTGAACGTGGTCGAGGTCACGTCGTCAATCCACCATTTGGTCGTCGATCCCCAGCCCGTATGGGGGGTGACGAAAATGTCTTTGTCCTGCGGCGTGAACGACAGGCCGTGCGTCACCGTGACAGAAGTCGTGCCATTGGCGACCGTCGCCTTTCCTCGATTATAGCCGACAAGGCCGGGGCAGTTGATGAACCGAACGCCGGACGCGGAGGCGTCGATATAGACCTTCGACACTACGACTTGGCTTCCGATGTCAGTCCCATTGACGACGAGATCACGGGCGTTCGGGCCGGCATACACCTGATATTCAGGCGTCGTGTTCCATCGCATACCCTGACCGTCAATCTGTCCGTTGTTGATACGGACGCGCCCGGCGGTGTTGACGACGACTGACGACGCCGAAACCGTCTTGGTGATGCCCCAACCTGACGGAACTGTGCCGTTGTTCCCTAGGAACGCAGGGTCGGAAATGAAGATGTTCTTCCCGGCCTGAAGGTCAACGGCTTCAAAGACGTTGTTGTGGAATGTCGGGGCGCTGAGATAGATTCCGTCGATATCGCCCGTACCCTCGACCTTGATCCCTTTGTGTCCTGTGGCGCTCCACTCCTGGGCAAAGAACAGACCTCGGATATAACGAGACGCCTGATTGTTGATGATGTGAATGCCGGGACCGCTGTTCGTGCTGTCCCAATAGTTGGAAACGGACAGAAGCCACTCAATCGACCGAGCCGACGACGCTTCGATTTTCAAGCCCCCGGAATGAATGAAGTCGTTGCCGATGAAAATGGCGCCCTCAGTCTGAAGCCAAATTGCTCCATCCGTAGGCGAGACGTAAGAGCCTGAGTACCAAGCGCCGTCCGTGTCGCCAAAGCAGCCGAGAACGCGCGGACCAACACCGTCCTCAAGGTGGAGGTGCGCGGTCACATTGTTGCGGGCTCGGCACCGGTCATAGACGTTCATGTAGCCGGACGAAGCGGGCTGATGGATGCCCTTGTCGAGGAGTTCAAACGCCACGTCCCGGACAGCATTCAAGCTACCGGAGTTGCGAATCCCGACCTGGCCTGAAGTGCGGTTGCCGAAGAAGCGCCCTCCTTGCCAAACCGCTCCAACGGCTGTCATCGCAATGCCCGCTATAGCGCCGACGACGCCGAACGAGGCTTGGGTGATGATGGTTATGCGCTTGCTGAGCGTGACCGCGGAGTTGAGAAAAACATCTGCCCCGGCAATGGGAACGAGCTGGAGAACGTCACCATCGCTCGCGGCGTCAAAAGCCGCCTGAAGAACGGAAGAAACGTTCGTGCCTCCGGGGAGGTAGATGGCTCGTGCAGCTTGGATTGCGCTCCTGAAGGCGCCCGTATCTGTAATGTTCTCGCCGTCGATGTCGGCCTTGTTGGCGGTAGCCGCCACGGCCTCATCTCTCGCCTCGTCAGCGTCTGCACTGGCGGCCTGGGCTAGGATCGCGGCTGTCTGCGCCTCAGCAAGCATGGTCGCGATAGTTTCGGGACCGGAGAAACGGACGACAGCGCGGCCGTCAACGACCTTCACAATAGCTTGGGCCATTATCGGGTGACTCCTGCATGAATGATGAGATCGCCCTCGAACCAGCGGGTCTCGATGATGCCGCCGCCTGTGATGTGGAGGTCATAGACAAGGCGGGCGTCATCGCCGGGCTTGCCTGCGTTCAGCAGCAAGTCCTGGATGGTGGTCTTGTTGATGCGGATTTGGACGGTCGAGACGGTGACGCCTTCGACGGTCGCAACCGACACAGACAGCCCCTCGGCGTTCGACGCAGCGTTTGCTAGATCGATCAGAGGATCGCCGGGCGCATCTCGATAGAGGCGCACCTGCATGGCCATGGTGGCGCCGGTGAAGTCGAGCCCTTCGAAGTCGATCGGATAGACGAACGGCGTCCATCGCTGGACCGTGAGGTCCAGGCGGCCTGGTGTGATCATGCTAGGATTCCTCGGAAGTGAGGGGCGGCTCTAGGCCAATTCAACTCGGGTCAGGATTTCGCCTTCGCCGGCTATTGTTCGTTCGTCGTTCACGCCCGGCTTGCGGGTCGTGACGCCATCGACGACTTCGATTTTGGTTTCGTCGATCATCAAGGCTGAAGCGCCCGTCATCAGGACTTGACCAGGTTTGAGGTACAGGCGCGCCGTGTCCTGGTCACAGTCCACGCTCATGACGATGCGCCCGGTCGCTTCTTCTACGATGCGGAAGATCATCAGGTATTCGTCCTCTGCTCAGTGATCGACATGAACCGGCTGCGCGTGTTCTGGGCCGTCATGTTGCTGGCCGTGGACCACATCTCGACGTAGTAGCGGTACGATCCGGCCGATGGAGTGTCCTCAAGGTCGATCGGCCATTTCGCCGTGATTCCATCGGCCGTATCGCCGGGGGCGGCCATGTTCTCTTGAAGGATCTGGATGTCGCCAACGCCAGAAACCGTCTGACGTCTGACCTCAGTGTAGAGCGTGAATGATCCAGACGGCTCATGACGCCAATCGACCAGGGCGTTGAAGCGAAGGACCAGCTTAGACCCGGATGAGGTGTATATCAGTTCGGCAACTCGGACCCGCGTCGTTCCCGATCCCTCGACATTCGCGGCGACGTAGGAAGAGGCGCTGGGAACGACCGTGTTCTTGATGACGTGGATACTACCGTTCACTGAGTCGGGCGTGGGCGGCGTCGTGAGTTCGCCGGCCGTGACTGGGCTCAAAACCAACGGATCGGAGAAGTTGTTGCCCCGCCGATAGGTGACTGAGACCTCGTACTGCGTTCCTGGGGTGATGGCCCCGCCGATCTCACGCTTGATCGTGTTGGGGTCGTCTTGACCGACCGGAGTCCATTCGGCTCCCACACCATAGGGCCGATAGGCGAAGACGACGGCCTCGGCAGTAGGGTTCTCGACCGATCCCGTGACTAAGAGGATCGGAACCTGTGTGCCGCTTTCCGTCAGGGTCGATGCGGCAAGCGTCCAGTCGCCCGGCTGAGGAGGGGTGACGTAGCGAGGGTCAACCGGCTCCAGCACTTGCGGTTCGGGCGGGGTCGGGTCTTGCCCCAGGGCAAACGGATATTTGGCGTCCGTCTCACAGACGAACGATACCCGCACCACGCCTGTCGCCGGATCATAGTCGGTGTTCAGGCACAGGCATTTCAGCCCGTTCAGCACGAAGCCCGGCTCCGTGATGGTGAAGGCGTCGCCCGGCCGGATGCGTTGCAGATGCGGCTTCAGCGGAATGACGCCTGCGATCCCCTCCCGCGTATGGGCGGAGACGCAGAAGTGAGCGTCACTCCAGACATGCAAGCCCTTTGGGGCAAGCTGAACGAGAACGATCGGCGGCTTGCTGATGAGCTCCAGTCTCTCCCGCTGGACGCCACCCCTGAAATGGTCGAGGCCGGACAGGCTCAAAAGGCCGTAGACGACAGTCCTGGGATGATCTGGCTTGTGATGGCGCAGGCGTTTCTCAAATCGGCCGCCGACGCAATGAGAGATGCGAAATGACAAACCATATTGTTGACGACAACAAAAAGGTCATCGACCTAGACGCGCTGGAGAAGCTGGCGGATTTCGATTTGCCGGTGTCTATCACCGGCATTGGCGGAAACTGCCCCGTACAGGGCTATGGAACAATTGCTGGCGAGCCCTTCTACTTCCGAGCACGGGGCGAGCATTGGAGCATTGAGATAGGCGGCGGATTCGTACTTGAAGACCCAGCCAAGGGTATTCCGCGCGATGGCTTCTACATGGAAGAGGAATGGGACGACGGGCCCTATGGCGCCGGATGGATGGAAGAGGACGAGGCCCGAGCGCTGATCTACCGAGCCGCCCGCGCCTTCCTCGCCCGCAATGGGAAGGGAGAGGGGGGATGACGCAGAAGCCATCCGTCAGCAAGACGATCCGCAGCCTGAAAAAGCTGGGCCTGACGATCACCGGCGTTGAAATGGCGCCCGATGGCGGGTTCCGGGTCTTGACCTCCAACGACAACACGGGCGCAGATGCGTCAGAACAAGCCTGGGACAGGTATCGTGCGCGCAAGGCTGACCGGACTTCACAAGGCGACGAAGCGGCTTAGCGGAGGCCGCGTCGCCATCTACGCCTATGCCTTCAGGGGCGGCCCCCTGGTCGCCCGCGTTGAAGCCGGAAGCCTTGTCGCAGCCAATCGCCTCATGGAGCTGGAGCTGGGTCGAAGCGGTACGGCCGCGAAGATCGAAGAGGCCCGCGCCCCGATCCGCAGGACTGACGACAAACGCTTCGTCAAGGGCCTGATCTACGCCTTCAAGGCCTCCCCAGAATGGGCGAAGATAAGCCGAAGCAGTCAGGTCGAGTACACCCGATACCTCAAGGCGTTCGATGCCGAGTTCGGGGATCTGCCCGTCAACGCCTTTGCAAGCGAGCGGGCCAAGACCGAACTTCTGGAGTGGCGCGACCAATGGGCCGACCGCCCCCGCGCCGCCGACTACGCCATTCAGACCGTTGGGCGCTTGTTCAAATGGGCGCGGGGTCGAGGGCTCGCCAGCGCCAGGCCGACCGATGATGTTGAGCGCCTTCACGAAGCTGACCGATCGGACGCGATCTGGTCTGACGAAGACATAGCTGCCATTGTCTCCAAGGCATCCAGGGAAGTCGGCTGGGCCGTCCAGTTGGCGGCAGAGACCGGCCTTCGGATGGGCGACCTGCTGGAGCTTCCACGATCCGCGCTCACGGCCCAGGCCATCGTCTGGAAGACCAGCAAGCGCAAGCGGCAGGTCGTCGTGCCGCTGACGCTGAGCGCCAAGGCGCTGATCAAGGCCATGCCCGTGCGGGCTCTCACGGTGCTGACCAATAGCCGGGGAGAGCCTTGGACCCCCAGCGGGTTCAAGACGATGTTTGCGAAGGCCAAGGCGGAAGCTGGAATCACCGGACTGCGCTTCCACGACCTCCGGGGGACAGCCGCGACCCGCCTATTCATATCCGGCTCCCCGAAGCGCGATATTGCGACGATCATGGGATGGTCGGAGTCCGCCGTTGACGCCCTTCTAACGAAATATGTGTCGAGCGACGCGGTCGCCCTTGACCTCTTGTCGAGAATGAACCAGAAACCCGCTCCACAAACCGATGACAAACCGACTATACAGTCGGTGTCTTAAGTCGTTGTTTGTGTTGGCTGCGTCCTTAGCTCAGTTGGTTAGAGCATCTGACTTTTAATCAGAGGGTCCTCGGTTCGAGCCCGAGAGGACGTACCATTTCTCCCTTCGGAGGAGCCTCCCCATGTCCCAGCCCGTCTTCTTCGCCGTCGAAACCGGCGGGACCAAGATCGTGTGGCGGGTCGAGGATGCGGCCGGCGCGGTGCTGGATCAGGGACGGTTTGCGACTGGCGCGCCCGAGGCGGCGGTCGAGGCCCTGATCGCCGCGACGGGCGACAGGGCGGTCTCGGGGCTGGGCGTGGCCAGTTTTGGCCCCCTGGTCGTCGATCCGGCCTCGCAGGACCGCGGCCTGATGCTGGCGACGCCCAAGCCGGGCTGGACCGGGTTCAATCTGGCGAAGACCCTGGCGGAGCGGCTGAACACCCCTTTCGTCGTGGACACCGACGTCAACGCCGCCGCCGTCGCGGAGGCGCGACTGGGCGCGGGGCGCGGGGCGCGGGCTGTGGCCTATGTCACCGTCGGCAGCGGGATCGGCGGCGGGCTGTGTGTGGACGGCCAGACCCTGAAAGGCGCACTCCATCCCGAGATCGGCCATCTGTTCGTCCAGCGCCTCTCGGGCGATGCCCAGGTCAGCGCCTGCCCTTTTCATGCTGACTGTGTGGAGGGGCTGGCGGCGGGACCGGCGGTGCAGGTGCGGCTGGCGGGGCGTCGGCTGGAAGAAGTGGATGCGGTGCGGGCCGTGGTCACGGACTATCTGGGCCAGATGATCGCCGGCTTGGTTTTCGCCTGGGCGCCCGACCGGATCGTCATGGGCGGCGGCGTGATGTCGACGCCCGGCCTGATCGCCGAGGTCGAGGCGGCGGCGCGGCGCTGGGTCAACGGCTATGGCGCGGCGCTCGTGATGGGAGAGGGCGGCTATCTGGTTGCGGCCGAGCGCGGACACGCCGGGCTGGATGGGGCCATGCTGATGGCGCGGGAATCCATCCAGGGGTTTTGATCGGAGCGGCATCCGTGGTCTAAGGGCCGCATGAAGCTGATCCAGTGGCCTGTCCTCGCCGCCCTTCTCGTGCTGGCCGGCTGCAACGCCGGTCGTTCCGCCATGAGCGGGGCCGAGCAGGTGGGCGCGGGGCTGGGAGACGCGGTCACCGCGCCGCTGGAGGACTTCAATCTGCGTCGCCAGCTGATTCCGACGGTCCTCTTGCAGGCCGAGGCCAATCCCTATGATCTGCGCAATCTGAACCAGTGCACCACCATCGGCGCCGAGGTGGCGCGGCTGGACGAGGCCCTGGGGCCCGACACGGACGAGCCGCCGCGCCAGGACGGTTCCTATCGCAGCGAACAGGCGGCCGATGCGGCGGCCAAGGCGACGCTGGACGCCATTCGCGGCACGACGACCGACTTTATTCCGGGCCGCAGCTGGATTCGTCGACTGAGCGGGGCGGAACAGCACAGCCGCCATGTGCAGTCGGCCATACAGGCGGGGCGGATGCGGCGCGCCTTTCTGAAGGGGATCGGCATGCAGAGGAACTGCGCCCCGCCGGCGGCGCCGAGCTGGTTCCGCCCGAGACGGTAGGAGCTTATCCGTTCGACACGTGCCGCGCGTGGAAGTCGCGGCGGAAGGCTTCGAAGCGGCCTTCGGCGATGGCGGCGCGCATGGCGGCGGTCAGAGCCTGGTAGAAGGCGATATTGTGCCAGCTGAGCAGGACCTTGCCGAGGATTTCGTCGGCGCGGATCAGGTGGTGCAGATAGGCCTTTGAATAGGCGGAGGAGGCCGGGCAGGGGATGGAGGGATCCAGCGGATCCTGGTCCTCGGCGAAGCGGGCGTTCTTCAGGTTCAACGGGCCGTCCCAGGTCCAGGCCTGGCCGTGGCGGCCGGCGCGGGTGGGCAGGACGCAGTCGAACATGTCCACGCCGCGATATACGGCCTCGACCAGATCGATGGGCTTGCCGACCCCCATCAGATAGCGGGGGCGGTCGGCGGGCAGGAATTCGGGGGCGTAGTCCAGCACCTCGCACATGGCCTGGTGGCCCTCGCCCACAGCCAAGCCGCCGATGGCGTAGCCGTCGAAGCCGATGTCCTGAAGCTGTTCGGACGACTGGCGGCGCAGATCCTCAAAGGTCGAGCCCTGCTGGATGCCGAAAAGGGCCTGGTTTTCGCGCTCGCCGAACCGGGCCTTGGAGCGGGCGCCCCAGCGGATCGACAGCTCCATGGCCTTTCGCGCCGCGTCCTTCTCGGCCGGATAGGCGACGCACTGGTCCAACTGCATCGAAATGTCGGCGCCGATACGGTCGGACTGGATCTCGATCGAGCGTTCGGGGGTCAGGACGTGTTTGGAGCCGTCGATGTGGGAGGAGAAGGTTACGGCCTCCTCCTTGACCTTCGATATGCCGGCCAGGGACATGACCTGGAAACCGCCGCTGTCGGTCAGGATCGGCCTGTCCCAACCCATGAATCTGTGGAGGCCGCCCAGACGTTCCATCCGCTCCGGGCCGGGGCGCAGCATCAGGTGATAGGTGTTGCCCAGGATGATGTCGGCGCCGGTCGCCTTGACCTGGTCCACCGTCAGGGCCTTGACCGTGGCGGCGGTGCCCACCGGCATGAAGGCGGGGGTGCGGATCTCGCCGCGGGCGGTTTTCAGCACGCCGGTGCGCGCGCGGCCTTCGACGGCCGCAATGTCAAAAGGAAAGGGCATTCAGGCGATCAGTCGTTCAAGCTGTTCGACGCGCGCCAAATCCTTGGGACGGCCGAAAAGGCGGTACAGGGCGATGTGGTCCCGGATATCGGGGACAAACAGGGGGGTGTCGTCGATAAACACCGGCCGGCGCGACCCGAACTGGACGTCCGCCCAGTCGCCGCCGTCGCGCACCTCCAGCCCGGCCATGACCTCGATCAGGATCGACTGATCATGCGCGCGGCCGAAGACGGCGGAGCGGAACAGACCCTCGCCGGGGTCGGGCACGATCTGGCCGCCCAAGGCGGCAAGCAGGGCGCGGGCGTCGCGCGGGGCGCACAGGACGTCGATGTCCGGCACATGGATGTCGGTCAGGCCGTAAAGCGCCATCGCCGCCCCGCCGAAAATCCACCAGGGCTGGTCCAGGTCGCGCGCGGCCTCTCCGACGGCGATCAGGCCGTCGCGGAGCTCTTGCGGCAGATCAAGCTCGGCGTCGTCAGGCGTCACGGAAGTCTCTTTCGTCAGAGGACGGCATTTAAGGGTTCGCGCGCCGGAAGGCCACAGGACAAGCGGTTCGATCCGCCTCAGCAGAAGGTTCGCGCCGGCGGCGTGGGGTTTTCAGGCCCGGAACAGCAAGGAGCCGTCGCCGTAGGAGTAGAAGCGGTAGCCGTTGTCGACGGCGTGGGCGTAGGCGGCCTTCATCGTCTCCGGACCGGCGAAGGCGCTGACCAGCATGAAGAGGGTCGATTTGGGCAGGTGGAAGTTGGTCATCAGCACGTCCACGGCGCGGAAACGGTAGCCGGGGGTGATGAAGATGGCGGTGTCGCCGTGGAAGGGGCGGATTTCGCCGGTCTCGGTCGCAGCGGATTCCAGCAGGCGCAGCGAGGTGGTGCCGACGCAGACGATGCGGCCGCCGGCGGCGTGGACGGCGTTCAGGGCGGCGGCGGTCTCGGGCGAGACCTCGCCCCATTCGCTGTGCATCCGGTGTTCAGCGACATCCTCGACCTTGACCGGCAGGAAGGTGCCGGCGCCGACGTGCAGGGTGACGGCGTGGGTCGAGACGCCCCGGGCGCGGATCGCGTCGAGCAGGGCGGGGGTGAAGTGCAGGCCCGCCGTGGGGGCGGCGACCGAGCCGTCGTGTTCGGCGAAGACGGTCTGATAGTCCGAGCGGTCGCGGTCGTCCTCGGGCCGTTTGGCGGCGATATAGGGGGGCAGGGGCATGACGCCGACGGCGCGGATCGCGTCGTCCAGGGCCGGGCCGGACAGGTCGAACTTCAGGGTGATCAGGCCGTCGTCGCCCTTGGCCGTGACCGTGGCGTCGAGACGGCCCAGGTCACAGGCGGCGTCGGCTCCCTGTCCGAAGCGAATGCGGTCGCCCGGCTTGATCCGCTTGCCGGGCTTCATGAAGGCGGACCAGACGTCGGGGGCGTCGCGATGGTGAAGCGTGGCCTCGACGGCGACGGTCAGGGTCTCTCCCTCGGGGCCGGGACGGGTGCGGACGCCGGACAGGCGGGCGGGGATGACGCGGGTGTCGTTGAAGACCAGGGCGTCGCCCGGCTGAAGAAAGTCGGGCAGGTCGCGGATGATCCGGTCGTCCAGGGCGCCGTCCTTCACCACCAGCAGGCGGGCGGAATCGCGTGGATCGGCGGGCCGCAGGGCGATGCGGTCCTCGGGCAGGTCGAAGTCGAAATCGGCGGTCTTCATCAGGCGGCGCACAGGCCACGCCGGGGGCGGGGGGTCAAGGGGCGGGAGAGCGGGCCGGCAGGTCAGGCGCGTCGCGGGGCGGGGGATTCCGGGACAGATCGGCGACCAGATCGTTCATCTCATCGATCTCGCGCACCTGGGCCTCGATGATCTCGTCCGCCAGTTCGCGGACGCGAGGATCGCGGATATGGGCGCGTTCGCTGGTCATGATGGCGATGGAGTGGTGCGGGATCATGGCCTTCATATAGGCGACATCGCCGACGGTGGCCTGGCTGCGGACCAGCCACAGGGAGCCGGCGAAGACGACGACGGCGCCGGCGAGGATCATCTGTTTGATCCGCGGCCTTTCGTACATCGACCACATGAAGCCCATCATGATGGCGGCCATGACCGCCCCCATCAGCAGGGCCATGTAGAGCCGCGTCTCGCTGAAACGGACGTGGTCGATCTGATAGGTGTTCAGATACATCAGGCCGTACATGACG
This sequence comes from Brevundimonas sp. Bb-A, assembly GCF_009394735.1. Lineage (NCBI taxonomy): Bacteria > Pseudomonadati > Pseudomonadota > Alphaproteobacteria > Caulobacterales > Caulobacteraceae > Brevundimonas > Brevundimonas sp. Bb-A. The sequence goes on from NZ_CP045456.1 coordinate 1,520,996, forward strand.
AGGGTGGAGACCCCGATCATGGCGGCGAAGCGGCGATAGCTCACGGGAACCTCATGGGCGGCCTCGGCGGGTGTCCCTGAGGAGGAATGCGGTCGAGGCGGGAATGATCCGGCTGAACCTTCCGATCCGGCGCGTGTTCAGCGGAGATGAAAGCCCTCGCCCTTGTCCCCTCCGTCCTCATCGGCGCCGTCGCCAGCGCCCGGTCCATGACGCCCATGGCGGCCATAGCCGGGGCCCGGCTGGCGCACCGGAAGACGCCGGGGCGGTTGCTGCTGCTGGATCATCCGCTGTTCAAGTTCGGCGGTCTGGCCATGGGCGCAGGCGAGCTGTTCGGCGACAAGATGAAGTCGGCGCCGGACCGGACGGTCTTTCTGGGCCTGCTGGCGCGGGTGATGAGCGCGGGGATCGCGGGCTCGGCCCTGGCTCCGCGCGGGCGTGAGAAGCTGGGCGCGGCGCTTGCGGTGGGGACGGCGGTTCCGCTGGCCTATCTGGGGCTGGCCGGGCGGAAAAAGGCGATGAAGCGGATCGGGCAGACGAAGAGCGGTCTGATCGAGGATGCGATCATCGTGGCGACCGGGGCGGCGGTGGTGGCGATGGCGACCGGCCGACGGCGTTGAGCCGTTGACCCGGGGGGCGGGACAAGTCAAACCGCCGCCATGCTTCAGAACCTCGAAACCCTCGCCCGCGAGGCCAAGTCCTGGCCGTTCGAACAAGCCCGTAATCTGCTGGCCCATGTGCTGAAGAAACGGCTGGGCGAGAGCGAGCGGGCCGAGGCGCGGGCGCTGATCGACGCGGGCAAGGCCGACGAGGCCCTGGCGAAGTTCGAGGCCCTGCAGAAGCCGGTGCTGCTGGAGACCGGATACGGGCCCTCGGGCCTGCCGCACATGGGCACCTTCGGCGAGGTGGCGCGGACCACCATGGTGCGCAACGCTTTCCGCGCCCTGACCGGCGACCACTGGGCCACGCGGCTGGTCGCGTTTTCGGACGATATGGACGGCCTCAGGAAGGTGCCGGAAGGGGTGCCGAACCCCGAGATGCTGCGCGAGGACCTGAACCTGTCGCTGACGCGGGTGCGCGATCCGTTCGGCACGCACGACAGTTTCGGGGCGCACAACAACGCGCGGCTGCGGGCGTTCCTGGACTCGTTCGGCTTCGACTATGAGTTCATGAGCTCGACCGAGACCTACAGGTCCGGCGCCTTCGACGCGACGCTTCTGACCCTGCTGGAGCGGTTCGACGCGGTCATGGCCATCATGCTGCCGACCCTGGGCGAAGAGCGGCGGGCGACCTATTCGCCCTTCCTGCCGGTCAGCCCGATCACGGGCCATGTGCTGCAGGTCCCGACGCTTGAGCGGAACGTCGAAAAGGGGACCATCGTCTTCGACGATCCGGCGGGCGGGCGCACCGAGCTGCCGGTCACGGGCGGCCATGTGAAGCTGCAGTGGAAGCCGGACTGGGCCATGCGCTGGACCGCCCTGGACGTCGATTACGAGATGTCGGGCAAGGATCTGATCGAGAGCGTGCGCGAGAGCGGCAAGATCTGTCGCGCCCTGGGCGGGACGCCGCCGGAAGGCTTCAACTACGAGCTCTTCCTGGACATCGAGGGCAAGAAGATTTCGAAGTCCAAGGGCAACGGCCTGACGATGGAGGAATGGCTGCGCTACGGCACGCCGGAGAGCCTGAGCTGGTACATGTTCCAGTCGCCGAAGTCGGCCAAGAGCCTGCACTTCAACGTCATTCCGCGCGCCATCGACGACTATCTGGCCTTCATCGAAAGCTACAAGACCCAGGAGCCGGCCAAGCGGATCGACAATGCGGTCTGGTCGATCCATGCGGGCGATCCGCCGACCCATACCTCGCCGGTGTCCTTCGCCCTGCTGCTGAACCTGGTGGGGGTGGCGAACGCCTCGACCAAGGCGCAGCTGTGGGCCTATTTCGCCAAATATCTGCCCGAGGCCACGCCGGAGAACCAGCCGCTTCTGGACCGGCTGATGGACCATGCGCTGAACTACTACGAGGACTTCGTGAAGCCCTCGAAGTCGTATCGCCTGCCGGACGACAAGGAGAAGGCGGCGCTGGAGGACCTGGCGGAGCGGCTGAAGGCCCTGCCGGCGGACACGACCGACGGCGAGCTGATCCAGAACGAGGTCTATGCAGCAGGCAAGGCGCATGAGTTCGAGCCGCTCCGAGCCTGGTTTGGGGCGCTGTACGAAGTGCTGCTGGGCGCCAGCCAGGGACCGCGTTTCGGCTCCTTTGCGGCCATCTACGGCCTGCCGCAGACGATCGACCTGATCAAAAAGGGCGCGCGCGGCGAACTGGCGCAGGCTTGACGCAAGGTAATATTTCTTAACCGCGAAGGGCTTGTATGGCGACGTGGCCGGGGAGGCGACGTGCAGTACGAGATCGACGAACAGGCGCGGATCTTGTGGATGGACCTGGTTTCGGCCGGGTCCGCAGACAAGGTGCTGACGGCGACATTGGCGCTGATCAAGGCGCGGCCGGAGCTGTGCAGCTGGGACTGGATCGTCGAATGCCAGCCCCTGCCCGACGATGCGACGGTGGACCATCTGTCGAAACTGGCCCAGGCCTGGGGCGCACCGCCCACGGTCGAGGCGCTGACCGTTTTCGTCACTCAGGACCGGCTGCTGCACCTGTGGGCCCGGGTGATGGACTTCCAATTTCTGCGCCGCAAACACTTGGTCGAGCGTGACGTCGAGGCCGCGCGGCGGTTGATCGAACGCCGACGCGCCGAGCGTCCCTTAAGATGAACGGAAAATAACGGCGAAGCTCCGGGAGCCTTCAGGTTCAGCTCGGCATTCTCCCCTCATCGGCAAACCCGATGACAGGAGATGAATATGTCGAGCAAGTTTCTGAAGACGGGTCTGGCCACGGCTGCGGCTCTGGCCGCCCTGGTGACCGCAGCCCCCATGGCCGCCCAGGCCCAGGCCAATGGCGTGACCAACTGCGACGCCCCCGGCGGTCGCCAGCGCGCGGGCGCCCTGATCGGCGCAGTCGTCGGCGGGGTGGTCGGCTCGAACCTGGCGCGTAACGAGCGCACGGCCGGGACCATCGTCGGCGCCGGCGCCGGCGCGGCGGCCGGCTCCTATATCGGCTGCAACCAGCAGCGCGCCCGCGTCGCAGCCGAGGCCAACGCCAACACCTATCGCGCCGGAACCACTCTGCGGATCCGCAGCGGCCCCGGCACCGGCTTCCGTCAGTCGGGCAGCCTGGCGGCCGGCCAGCCCTTCACCGCCGTCGCTCGCCAGGGCGACTGGATCCAGATCGCCGGCGGCGGCTGGGTGAACGCCAACTATGTGACCCGCTGAGGTCGCGCCCCGAAAGACCGCGCCAGCGGGGTCGTTCCTCCCCCCGTCGATCCCGCTGGAACGGTCGCCAAGCTCGCGGTTCGCCGTTTGAGCCCAGACCCCGTCCGGTTCGCCGGGCGGGGTCTTTTATTGGCTGACCCAGAGGATGCGGGCCATCCATTCGATGTCGCGCCGGGGCACCACCCGCGGCGGATAGTCGGGATTGATCGAGGACAGGGTGGCGCTGCGGGCGTTCAGCGCCGTCAGCTCCTTGGCCACCACCTCGCCCGAGGTCAGACGCGCCACGACCCGGTCGCCGCGCCGCACGGCTGGGTCGCCCCGGTCGACGATCACCCGGTCGCCCTCGCGGTACAGGGGCGCCATGGAATCCCCGCTGATCGTCAGACTGAAGGTGGTGGGACTGACGCGCGGCAGTTCGGTCTGGTCCCAGCCCTCGCCGGTCGGCAGGCCCGCCTCGTCGAAGAAGCCGTCCAGGCCCGCGCGGGCCAGGCCGAGCAGGGGCACGGTCGACGGGGTGGCGGGCGCGTCGTCGGCCAAGGCGGCGAAGTCGGCGAGGGATACGCCGGCCGCCTGAAGAACCAGGGTCAGGCTCTCGGTCGAGGGCCAGCGGGGCCGCGGCGGATCCCCGGCGCTGAACCGCTTGGACGGATTGAAACTGGTGGCGTCCAGCCCGGCCCGCCGCGCCAACCCCGACGGCGACAAGCCCTCGCGCCGCGCCAGGGCGTCGACGGCCTTCCATAGTTTGGCGTGGGACAGAGGCATGGCGTTCCCGACAATGAGTCGGCCCAGCCTAGAGTGAGAGCTTAGGAATTTCTACCTAGCTGATGCTCGGTCGCCGCCTTCCGTTCCTGCCAGGCCCAGAAGGTGCCGACGGTGATGGAGATGATGATGAGGTAGCCGTTCAGGTTCATGATGGTGAACAGCGCGCTGACCGGCGTCCGGCCGTTCATCAGCAGGATGAGGTGGCACAGGACTGTGAGAAGTTGGATGGCTCCGGCCCATACGGGCCAAGCGCGGTTTGATCTCAAAGCGAGAACGGCAAACACGGCCAGCAGGATCAGGTCGATGAAGAAGACGCCCTGGGGAGCCTGATCGGCGCGGGGCGATTCCTGTTGGACGACAAGCGAAGCAAACCACGCCATCAGGTATGCGCTGGCGCCCGCCTTTTCAGTATTTCCGCCCTTAAGCAGCGCAAAAAGCGCCATCGTAACCATGAAAACGGCGCCTATGACGGCGTACATCATGTTTACCATAATTGTCGCCCCCAAGCGTTTTACGCGAAGGGGGCGACTTTAGGCGATGTTAGGTTAAGTGATAATGAGGCCTAACCTTAACTTAATTTCATGCAACCGAGCGGAGATGATTGCGCGTGTCCTTGGGGTCAAGCCAGTCGTCGGGCTTGCCAATCGGGCCGGCGGCGTAGGTTCCGAAGCCGAGGCGGCGATGGTCCTTCTGCAACTCGCCGTGGCACGCCACGATGGACTCCCGCGCGGCGGCGAGGGCGGCGATGGTTTCCATGGCCTTGGCTTGCGAGGCCGTGGCGGCGACCGGCGACAGCGAGAGGTCGGCGCGCGCGCTGATGAAGGATTGAACCAGCGTCGTCGCTTGAGCGATGGCGGCGTCGATAGCGTGTTCCGTGGCGTGCAGATCAGCAGCCACGCCGGCGATGACTTCAGTACGGTCCATTGGGAAGCCCCTCAAACAAGGTTTACAATGGATGAATCCTAACACGGCTTAACCGCTTCTGGTAGTATGTTGTTAACCTAATCGATCATTGTTGAGCGGGGAGGCGTTCTGGTGCGCATGCGTAGTGCAGCCTTCCTCAGCTCAAGCAAAAGTCTTTGAAAAGGCTAGGATTCCTCCAGAAGGAAGTGCGCGGTCAGGGAGGCGATGGGGCGGCTCCGGCTTTCCTGCCACGCCTCAGCCTGGACGTGAGCGATCCGCCGGCCGGCGCGGCTGATCTCGGCCCTGGCGAAGACGTCGACCGGACGGCCGGTCCTGAGATAGGCGACGGTGACGTTGATCGGCCGCGGCAGGCGCGAACTCGGAAACGCCAGGGCGATCTGTGCCATGGCCGTCATTTCCAACAGGGCGGCGGTTGAGCCGCCGTGCAGGGCCGGCAGCATCGGATTGCCGATCAACTGATCTGCAAAGGGCATGACCACCGTGACCTCGTCGCCGTTCATCTGGGTCTGGAGGTTCAGAAAGCGGGCGTAGGGAAGCCGATCCAGAAGCTCGCTCATGCGCCGACGTCTCCTGCGGGCGCCGGCTTGGCGCTGCGCGAGCGGTTCAGCACATAGGCCGACTGAGCCGCCGCAACCGGATCGGCGGGATCGTCCTCGAACGCCCAGCCGCGCACGAAGGCGATCGTGGGGGTTAAACGATAGCAGCTGGCTTGGGCCAAAAGGTCCACGCCCGGCCGGGCCGCGCGCATATAGTCCACCCGCAGGTCCAGGGTGGCGATCGGGTGGAAGGCGTCCATGGCGGTCCAGACGGCCAGGCCGCCGATATGGTCCAAGAGGGTCATCACCAGCCCCCCGGCCAGCACCCCCGTGTCAGGATCGCCGACCAGGTCGGGCCGCCAGGGAACCCGAATGCGCGGCGCGCCGTCATGAAGCCCGTCGAAGATGAAGCCCAGAGCGCCCGTGTGGGCGGCGCCCGCCGCGAGTTGTGGCAGGATGGCGTCGACGAAACTGTCGTGCATGCGAAAGGGCGTCCGTGGAGTCGGTGACAGTCTTCTGTATGACGGGGCGACCCGACGGCGTCGAGAGCGTTACGCCCCCATGATCCGACCCGAAGATCTGCTGCATCCGACGCCGGCCGGCCTCTATTGCCCGCCCGGCGACTTCTACGTCGATCCGGTGCGCCCCGTGGATCGGGCCGTGATCACCCATGGCCATTCCGATCATGCGCGGGCGGGGCACGGCGCCGTGCTGGCCACGCGCCAGACCCTGGCCATCATGGCCGAGCGCTACGGCGACGCCTTTACGGCGCGGGAGCAGGCGGTCGAATACGCAGAGAGGGCCGCGATCAACGGGGTCGAGCTGCGGCTGTTTCCGGCAGGCCATGTCCTGGGATCCGCCCAGGTCGAGGTGCGCTGGAAGGGTCTGACCATGGTCGTGTCGGGCGATTACAAGCGGCGGCGCGATCCGACCTGTCCGGCGTTCGAACCCGTGCCTTGTCACGTCTTCATCTCTGAGGCGACTTTCGGCCTGCCTGTATTCCGCCATCCGCCGGCGCAGGATGAGATCGGTCGGCTGGTTCGGTCGCTGGCGCAGTTTCCTGACCGAGCCCATCTGGTCGGCGCCTACGCCTTGGGAAAGGCCCAGAGGATCATACGCACGCTGCGTGAGGCGGGCTGGGACCGACCCATCTATGTGCACGGCGCCATGGAGCGGCTGAACGCGCTCTATGAGCGCGAGGGCGTCGATCTGGGGCCGATCCTGCCGACGCGCGATCTCCCAAAGGGGGCGCTGGGAGGCGAGGTGGTGGTCGCGCCGCCGTCGGCCGTGCAGGATCGCTGGTCCCGGCGGTTCGCCGATCCGGTCGTGGCCTTCGCCTCGGGCTGGATGGGAGTAAGGGCGCGCGCCCGGCAGAAGGGGGTGGAGCTGCCCCTGGTCATCTCCGACCATGCCGACTGGGAGGAACTGGTCACGACCTTCGAGGAGCTGAAACCCAACGAGGTCTGGATCACCCATGGCCGGGAGGAGGGGCTTCTGCGCTGGGCCGAACTGAACGGCCAGAAGGCGCGCGCGCTGCGCCTGGTCGGCTATGACGAGGAGGATGAAGAGACGCTGGAGGTCCGGCCGGACTGAGCGATCAGCGCCGCGCCCGGCGAGGGGCCGGCGCCGACGTCTGCGTCTCGTCCTCGCCCTTGTTCTCGACGAGGGCCGCGTTCATCGCCATGCGCAGGCGCTCGGGCTTGATCGGCTTTTCCACCACGGCGGCCATGCCGACGGACAGATAGTGTTTGGCGTCTTCGGGATCGGCGTTGGCCGTCAGGGCGACGATGGGGGTGCGTCCCACCTCGCCGCCCAGGGCGCGGATGGCCTGGGTCGCCTGGACCCCGTCCATGCGCGGCATTTTGATGTCCATCAGGATCAGATCATAGCGACCTTCCTGAACCGCCTGGACCGCCTCCAGCCCGTCCTCCGCCAGTTCGGAACTGCAGCCGAACATTTCGCACAAGGCCTGGGCCACGACGCGGTTGGTGGCGTTGTCATCGACGATCAGCACGTGGGGCGCGGACTTCAGATCGAGTTCTGGCAGGCTCGAGACATTGGAGGCGGGCTCGACGACCGCTGCGGCGCGGCGCGCGGTGATGTCGAAGGCGAAGGTTGCGCCCCGACCCTTGTTGTTCTCGGCCCAGATCCGACCGCCCATACGCTCGATGACCTGGCGGCAGATGGACAGGCCCAGTCCGGCGCCGTCCGGGCCCGAGCCGTGGACGAAGGGTTCGAAGATGGAATCCACACGGTCGGCGTCGACGCCGGGGCCGTCGTCGCGAACCCGGGCCTCCATCCGCACCTGGTCGCCGTCGACCCAGGCCTTCAGCCCGGCCTCGACCACCCCATTGCGCGCGAATTTCAGCGCATTGCCGATCAGATTGTTGAACACCTGCTTCAGGCGGACTCCGTCGATGACGGCGGCCAGCTCCGTGTCGCCTTCGTAGCCGACCAGCAGGGTCACGCCGTCCTGGGAGGCGCGCGGCTCCCATAGGGATTGGACGTCGTCCATCACGGCCCGCAGCGGGGTGGCGACGGGGGTCAACTCCAGCTCTCCCGCCTCGGCCTTGGCCAGGTCGACGGCGTCCTGAAGGATGCGCAGCAGGTTTTCGGACGATTCGACGATGGTCTGCACATGGGCCTGGGCCGTCGTGCTCAAGGGCTGGCGGCGCAGCAGTTCGGCGACGGCCAAGACGCCGTTCATCGGGGTGCGAAGCTCATGGCTCATGATGGCCAGGAACTGGCTCTTGGCGCGAGCGGCGATGAGGGCCTGGGCGCGCGTGTCGTTGAGGGCTGCAGCTTGGTTGGCCAGCTCCGCCTCGTGGCGCCGCTGGCGGTCGGTCGCGCTGCGGAGCAGGGTCGCAGCCGTGCCCACGCCGTGATAGCGGCCGTTCTTGGTGACGATGAAGCCGCGCAGCAGGGCGGCGGGACCGCCCCTCAGCAGGATTTCACTGAAGGCGTCGATTTCAGCGTCGCCTTCCACCACCGCCGGCTCGGGGTCCATGGCGAAGGTGATCGGGCGCAGATCGTAGAGGGCGTGGCCGAAGCGGCCGGCGATCTTCTGTATGAAGGTGGTGCGTTCCACCAGGCCCAGGGGGCGGTCGTTCTCTACGACAGGTATGACCAAAGTGTCCGGTTCGCGCTCGAACCGGGCGAAAACCTCGCAGCCGAGCGTGGACGGACCTACCGGCTCGGGTTGTTCTGAAAGGGTCTCAATCGTCGGCATACTGCCTGGAACTCCTTACTCGCCTCCCATATGCACCAGTAGCGCTTGCCGATTAGTTAAGCCGGATCAGAAAGTTTCGGCCTGTACCCTCGGTGTCATCTCAGGGGCGGGCGCCGGCTGTTTCAGGATTTTGCGCCGGGGGCGGGTCTGGTGTAGAAGGCCCGCCCGACCCCATCTGAGGTCCTCATCCCTTTGTGCATGCGCGCGGCCGACCGGCCGACCGCAGATTCGTCATGAGCGTCATCCTGGAAAAGTCTACGACATCGGCCCTGGTTCTCTTCTCCGGCGGGCAGGACAGCGCCACCTGTCTGGCCTGGGCGCTGGAGCGGTTCGGGCGGGTGGAGACGGTCGGCTTCGACTATGGCCAGCGTCACGTCGTGGAGATGAAGGCGCGCCAGGCGGTGCGTGCGGGGATGAAGACGGCCCTGCCGCAATGGGCCGACCGGCTGGGCGACGACCATGTGGTGGACCTGACCGGATACGGCCGGATCGCCGAAAGCGCCCTGACGGCCGACCGCAAGATCGAGATGGATGCGCGCGGCCTGCCGACCACTTTTGTCCCTGGGCGCAACTTGATCTTCCTCGTGGCGGCTGCGGCCCTGGCGGATCGGCGCGGGCTGGAGGTGCTGGTCGGCGGCATGTGCGAGACTGACTATTCCGGCTATCCCGACTGTCGCCACGAGACCATGGAGGCCATGGCGCGGGCCCTGTCGCTGGGGCTGGACAAGCCGGTGGTGATCGAGACCCCGCTGATGTGGCTGACCAAGGCCCAGACCTGGGACCTGGCCGAGCGGATTGGGGGCGAAACCCTGGTCGAGCTGATCATTGAGGACAGCCACACCTGCTATCAGGGCGATCGGACGCATCGCCACGCCTGGGGCTATGGCTGCGGCCAATGTCCGGCCTGCGAGCTGCGCGCGGCGGGGCATGCGGAATGGGTCGCTTCGAAGTGACCTATTCGGCCAAGGAAGTCTTTCTGACGGTGCAGGGCGAGGGCGGACAGGCGGGGCGGCCGGCGGTCTTTCTGCGCTTCGCCGGCTGCAATCTGTGGAGCGGGCGCGAACAGGATCGGGCGAGCGCCGTCTGCACCTTCTGCGATACGGATTTTGTCGGCGTGGACGGGGACGGCGGGGGCAAGTTCGCGACGGCGGACCGGCTGGCCGATCATGTCGCGGCGATGTGGCGGGGCCGGGACGGCGATCCGAAACTGGTGGTCTGCACCGGCGGAGAACCCCTGCTGCAGCTGGATGCGCCGCTGATTGCGGCCCTTCACGCACGCGGTTTCGAGATCGCCATCGAGTCCAACGGCACCCTGGCGGCGCCCGACGGGATCGACTGGATCTGCGTCAGCCCAAAGGCGGACGCAGACGTGATCCAGATCAAGGGCCAGGAGCTGAAGCTGGTCTATCCCCAGCCCAAGGCCCTGCCGGAGCGGTTCGAACACCTGGCGTTCGAACGATTCTGGCTCCAGCCCATGGACGGCCCCGACCAGGCGGAGAACACCGCCGCCGCCATCGAATACTGCCTGACCCATCCCCAGTGGCGCCTGAGCGTCCAGACCCACAAGTACATCGGCGTCCGCTAATGCCCGTCTTCGAAATCACCAAACAGGCGACCTTCGACGCCGCCCACCACTTCCCCAACGAACCCGAGGGCAGCATCTATCGCCGCGTCCACGGCCATTCCTTCACGGTCGAGGCGACGATCCGCTCCGAGACCCTGGACGCCGAGCACAACTGGGTCGCGGACCTGGGCGCGCTGGATCGGGCGCTGAGGGCGGCGGCGGAGAAGCTGGACCACGGCATGTTGAACGAGCATGAGGGGCTGGAACTGCCCAGCCTGGAGAACCTGTGCCTGTGGTTCGCCAAGACCCTGAAGCCGGACTGGCCGGGGCTTTGCCGGGTTCAGGTAGCGCGGCCGACGATCAACGAGCGGTGTGTGCTGAGCCTATAGGCCCAGATTGCGGCGGATCACGCGAAGCGTCGGATCCTTGGCCTTGCAGGCCGATTTGACCTTACGCCAGTCCTCCGCGGACAGGGCGGGGGCGCCGGGGCGTTCGGCGGCGCGAGCCTCGCGGGCGCGACGGCCGGAGGCCGGGTGGGTGGCGGCGAACTCGGCCGCCTCGGCCAGCTTCTGATCCTCCATCTTCGACAGGCGGTCGAAGAAGGCGGCCATGCCCTTCGAGCTGAAACCGGCTTCGTGCAGCAGGGCGCGGCCCCGTTCATCGGCTTCGTGTTCGGCCGCGCGACCGTAGCTGAGGTCGGTCGCCTGACCGGCCAGGATCACCGCCTGCTGGCCCGCGCCGGAGCCGCCGCCGACCACGGCGTCGAGGATCAGGCCGAACCCGAGATTGCGCCACACCGCCTGCATGACGTGGCGTTTTTCGACATGGGCGATCTCGTGGGCGACCACGGCCGCGACCTCGTCGGGGGTGTCGGCCGCGCGGATCAGGTCGTCGGTGACGACGATGGAGCCGCCGGGCAGGGCGAAGGCGTTGATCATCGGCGCCTGGACGGCGCGGATGCGGATGTCGAACACGGTGTCGGCGTTGGAGGCCAGCCGTTCGGTCATGGCCTGGAGCGCGGCCTGACCCTCCTCGCCGTCACAGCGCGGGAAGAGGGCGTTCATCTGCAGGTCGAAGTTTCGACCCATGTTGCCCTCGTATTCGACCGGCGTCGCCCGGGCGAGCGGACCCGACAGGGCCGGTACGCCGATGAAGACGAAGCCGGTCACGGCCGCCGCCACGACGGCGAGGGCCACGGCCAGGCGTCGCTCGCGCGAGCGGTCGCGGCGGGCGGTCTGTTTGGCCAGCAGACCCCCCGCCAGGGTCCAGTCGGATCGGGACACGACCAGCCGGGCGTCCGGTTCGGCGCTGTGCGACAGGCGGGCCTCGTTCGCCTCGAACGCCACCGACAGGCCCCTCGACGGCCAGCGACGTTCCTTCTCCTCCGTCGATATGGTCACGACCTCTGCATCGACGGAGACGACGGCCGGATGGGACCGGGCGCTCTTGCCGTCGTAGAAGCGGCCGTCCACCTCAGATCGCCGAGAAGCCGAAGGCGTCGGCCAGGCCTTCGCCCGATCCAGGGCCGCGGCCGGTCTGGTGCGCCAGCCCGACCTTGGCCTTGCCGTCCGATTTCAGCCGCGTGATGAGAAAACGCGCCGTCCGCGCCTGGGCCCAAGGCATCAGGAAGCCCAGGGTGACGATGATCAGGAAAAGGTTGCTGAGCATCAGCCACCACAGGGGCAGGGCGTTCACCTTCAGGGTGAAGCCGGCCTTGTCCATCGTCACCCCGCGAGCGATCGCGCGCAGCTTGGCGGCGTGGTAGGGGGCCCAGATCAGCATGAAGATCGGCGCCAGCAGGGCCATGAGGCCGTAGATCCCGAGAATGAACACGACGTCGGGCGGTCCGGCGGTTCCCGGTTCGGGCAGCAGACCGGCGTGACTGAAGGCGGCGAACGCCACGCCGACGATTATAATCAGCACGATATAGCCGACGGCGGTGCCGAGCCAGCCGATGGCGAATGGACCGTACAGGCTCTCGCCTTCGGATCGGCCCATCTGGAAGGCGATCTTGCGGTCGCCGAAACGCATTCCGCCCCAAACCGAGCCGGCCAGCTTGCGTTCGGCCGCCGGCCAGAACCAGCCGAAGGTGATGCTGGTGAGCAGAAGATAGCCCAGGAAGCGTAGGCCGTAATTGGCGCCGGAACCCGTCAGTCGGAAGCGTATGCCGCGCCAGGTCGTTCGGCTGGCCATATAGCGAAAAGCGCTGAAGACGCCGAAGCCCCAGAGCCAATACAGAAACGCATAGAAGGGCAGGATGAGGAGGGCGGCCAGCTCCGGTCGCAGGAACTGGACGCCGAAGACCACCAGCAACAAGGGCGCGCCCAGGACGACCAGGGCCAGCAGGAAGCCGACGAACAGTTCGACCCCGCGCCCGGTGTATTCGAAGGCCTCGTCGTTCAGCCGCACGCCGCGCCAGACGCGGCGACGCACCTCGGTCTTGCCCCAGAACCGCCAGAGGGTCAGGGTCACGAGGTTCAGCAGCCCGTTCTTCAGGCTGAGGCCCAGGAATTTCGACGGCTGGAGCGTGGTGGTGAACACCAGACTCTCGGCGCCTTCGTCGGGATCTGAAATCGGGCCCAGGGCGTCGGTAAGCGGGCGCGCCGGCGTCGGCGCGTCATCGGTACTGTCGGTCAACGGTATTCCCCTCGTGTCCCCGATCTATGAATATCGGGATAAGGCGCTCACGTGCAATCTAATAAATCGAGGGGTGTGGAACGGCGCGGCTATCGCTGTAGGCGACTGTGGTCGCAGGGTCTCCGAAACCCGTCGAGACCTCAGCAGCTTTTGCCCTGCCTCTGGCGCTGTTCGCAGCGGCGTTGCTCGCGTTCGTAGTCGCGCTGTTCGCGTTCGCGGCGGGCGCGGGTTTCTTCGTCCGAGGTGGTGACGGCGTCGAAGCCGGCGCCGACGACCGCGCCCCCGGCCTTGGCCGCGCCGCCCACGACGGCGGCGGTTCCGCCGACCACGGCGCCGGCGACGCAGCCCTGGAGCAGAAGGGCGCCGCCCAGCAGGAGGGGCAGGGCGGCGGCGCGCAGAGGACGGCGGTCGGTCATGGGGCGAATCTCTCGTGAGATGTGGAGACTACAGCCGAATGGTGAACGGGGCCTGACCGTTATCGGATCAGCCGCCGCGTTGCGGGAGCAGTTTGCGGCGCTGGCGCGAGATCGCCAGCGGGGTTCCGTCGGCGCCCCAGGCGGTCGCCTCGTCCACCGTCCAGCCCAGGCCCAGGTCCAGCATTCGGAACTCGAAGAAGGCCCAGCCCTCGGGCGCCGTCTCCGGCGTCGGGTCGGTCAGAATGTCGATCCGCAGATCGACGGTGGTCATGGGGGCGGGCGTGGAGGAGGCGGTCCAGGCCGGGGGATAGAGGGCGTCCAGCAGATAGCACAGCCCGACCTCGTCCAGCGGGCGGCGGTCGGCCATCCGCATCCAGGTGCGTTCGATCACCGGCTTGCCCGCATTGCCGCCCAGGATGTTGGGCCCGCCGTCGAACCGGTATTCGACATGCTGGGCGAAATGGGGCGACATCGGCCCCCGGATGGTGGCGGCGGGGTTCAGACTGTCCAGCGGGGGCGGAGGCCGATGAAGCGGGGCGAGCGTCGGGGTGTCGCCGTCCAAGCCGTAGGTTCCGGTGGCGTGATGGGTCATGCGGCCGTCCTGCTCGGCCTCGACCGCCGCATAGATCACATTGCGGCCGCCGCGCAGCAGGCGCGGACGAAAGGCGACCTGCTCGCCGAACCGCGCCGCCGACAGATACTGGACAGACAGGGTCCGCAGCGGCGCGGTCAGGGACAGGCCCTGGCGCATCGCCTGGGCGCACAGGGCCGCCAGCAGGCCGCCGAAGGGAAAGCCCTTCTCCGGCGGCAGGCCGGACGGACCGTTGGAGAAATGACCGGGCACGGGCGCCGACAGGCCGCCGTCGTCCAGGGTGTGAAAGGCCAGGGCGGCGTCTAGGGAGATGGGGTGGGTCGTATCGGCCATGGGCGCCATCCTGCGTCAGGCGAAGAAGGGACGGAAGGCGCTGCGTTCTGGAGGGGTCGCAGGTCCGTTGCCAAACAAGACTGACTGAGCCGGTTCGGATTGGCAACCCTCTTGCCAACCGCCTGACGCGGGGTCACTTTTGTCGCATGGGACGCACCGCAGACTACAGCCGCCAAAGCTGCTCCATCGCCGCCACCCTGGAGGTGATCGGCGATCCGTGGACCCTGCTGGTCATCCGCGACGCCTTCAACGGGGTGCGCCGGTTCGAACAGTGGCAGGACAATCTGGGCGTGGCGCGCAACGTCCTGGCCGCACGTCTAAAAAGCCTGGTCCAGCACGGGGTGCTGGAGCCGCGCCCCTATTCCGAACGGCCGCCGCGCAACGAATATGTGCTGACGCCCAAGGGCAAGGATCTGTACGGGGTTCTGGTGACCCTGCACGGCTGGGGCGCCAAACACGTCTATGGCGAGACCGACTGCGGTATCGACATGGTCCACTCGACCTGCGGCGCCACCCTGACCCCGCGCATCGCCTGCGGCTGCTGCGGCGAGATCGTCAAGCCCAGGGACATCCGGCTGACGCGGGCGGAGAACCGGCCGACGGTGGGGGATGTGATGCCGAAGGATGATGAGGCGGCTTAGGGCGGCCGTCGAGGACGGGTTTGAGAGCGGGACAGGGGGCTTTGGTTGGACAAGTTCAGTCGGCGTCCTAAAAGGAAGGCTCGTGTTCAGAACGCCGTGCTGGCCCTGTCGGCCTTTACCTTTGCCGGTGGTTGCTTCGGCGTCCTGATCGCCTTCGGCAACGCCGCCATTCCCTGGTTTTTCGGCCTCTATGCGTTCTGCTGGACTTTGGGATTCCTGTTTTGGCAGCAGAGGTTTGTTCGAAACTACTTTCGCTGGAGGTCCAGAACGCGTCTTCAAAGCCAGCAAGGTCCAGGATTTTCAACACTAGAGCTGGCCGCTATCGAACAATTCCTTGATCGAGCCGGTCCTCAGGAGGCCGCCGCACGCCGACATTTCGAGCAGGCGGAAGTCGTTTCCCGCTACAATTCAGGCGCCGGCGGAGTCACTGCGATAAGAAGTTCGCAACCTTGGCCTTGGACGAAACCCGCAACGGACAATGTGTCCTGGTTTCACATTGATCAGTTGAATGCCGTTGTGGGGTGCCAATTTTGGCCTGGGCCGGCTGAGGGTCTGTCGATCCTTGAGATTTTTGCGGGAGACACAAACACGGCCCAGTTGGACTGGATGACAGTGACTTTCCGAGGGGCGGATGATGGTCTGCCGCATCCGCCGGCTCCCACCTTCGCCCCCATCATTAGCGAGCCTCGCTGGGTAACCTGGCGCCCGGAGCCCTGACGACGAAAGCCGGCCCCACCCTGCGGTGAAACCGGCTCCCGTCATCCCTTGACGCACACCACCTGACGCACGGTGTGCACGACCTCGATCAGGTCGGTCTGGGCCGCGATGACCGCGTCGATGTCCTTATAGGCCATCGGGGTTTCGTCGATCACCTCGGCGTCCTTGCGGCATTCCACGCCCTCGGTGGCGCGGACGTGGTCCTCGATCGTGAAGCGGCGCTTGGCTTCGGTCCGGCTCATGGCCCGACCGGCGCCGTGCGAGCAGGTGCAGAACGAATCCGCATTGCCCTTGCCGCGGACGATGAAGGACTTCGCCCCCATCGAGCCGGGGATGATGCCCAGTTCGCCGTCCTTGGCCGACACGGCCCCCTTGCGGGTCAGGAAGACGTCCTTGCCGAAATGCTTCTCCTTGGAGACGTAGTTGTGGTGGCAGTTCACCGCCTCCTGCGTCGTCTCCAGATCCGGCCAGAAGGCCTTCAGCACCCCGAGCACGCTGTCCATCATCACCTCGCGGTTGGCGCGCGCGTATTTCTGCGCCCACGACACCGCCCGCACATAGTCGACGAAGCCGTCCGTCCCTTCCGGGAAATAGGCCAGGTCCTGGTCGGGCAGGTTGATGTGCCAGCGGCGCATCTCGTGCTTGGCCCGTTCGATGAAATAGGTCCCGAACCGGTTGCCCACCCCGCGCGAGCCGGAGTGAAGCATCACCCACACGTCGCCCGCCTCGTCGAGGCACAGCTCGATGAAGTGGTTGCCCGTGCCCAGGGTGCCCAGGTGGCCGAAGCCGCGCGGGTGCGCCGCCTTGGGGTGTTTTTCCACCACGGCGTCATAGCCCGCCTTCAGATCGGCCCAACGGGTGACCGCCGAGGCCGGCGGTTCGGCCGCCCAGGCGCCCTTGTCGTTGCGCCCGCCGTTGTCGGTGCGGCCGTGCGGAACGGCGGCCTCGATGGCGGAGCGGATGGCCGACAGGTCGTCGGGCAGGTGTTCGGCGCGGATCGAGGTCCGCACCGCCATCATGCCGCAGCCGATGTCCACGCCCACGGCGGCCGGGATGATGGCTCCCACGGTCGGGATCACCGACCCCACCGTCGCGCCCATGCCCCAGTGCACGTCCGGCATGACCGCGACGTGCTTGTGGATGAACGGCAGCGAGGCCACGTTCTTCAGCTGTTTCAGCGCCGCATCCTCGATGGGCACCCCTCGGGTCCAGGCCTTGATCGGCACATGGTCCGGGGTTTCGATTACGTCATAACCACGCATGGCCGACGTCTCCTTCTCTGTCTGTGATCCTCCCGGACCGGCGAGAAAAGGAGCCCCGCAGACGCAAGAAACCCCTCCGGCCGGAAGCGGGAGGGGTTTCTGGAAAGCCGAAGTCGATAGACCCGCTGCTCCCTATGCGCCCCTCACGCACGCGCCCTCGCCTTGGACCGACAGGCGGTCCAAGCTCTTGGGCGCGTTCATGGCGACGTATTGGGCGAACATGGGTGTCTCTTCTTCGGAGGCGGCCGGATACACGGCCAAGGCGGTGCGCGGCAACCCCTGATCCCAAAAAACCTGATGCTGCCGCTTTCTGTCAGCATCTCTGCTAGGCTCGCGTCGTGTCCCGGTCCGAACGCCTGCTTGATCTTCTGAACGCCCTGCGGCGATGGCGCCGGCCGGTCAGCGGTCGTGCGCTGGCCGAGGAGATGGGGGTCAGTCTGCGCACCCTGTATCGCGACATCGCCAGCCTGCAGGCGCAGGGGGCGACGATCGAGGGGGAGCCGGGGGTCGGCTATGTGCTGAAGCCGGGCTATCTGCTGCCGCCGCTGATGTTCACGCCGGAGGAGGTGGAGGCCCTGGTGCTGGGTTCGCGCTGGGTGGCGGACCGGGCCGATGCGCGGATGCGGGACGCCGCCCTGGGGGCGCTGGCGCGGATCGCGGCGGTCCTGCCTCCGGATCTGCGCGACGAGATGGAGACCTCGGCCCTGCTGGTCGTGCCGGGGGCGCCGTTTCCGACCGATCTGGTCGATCCCGCCCTGTTGAGAAAGGCGATCCGCACCGAGCGGCGGCTGAGGCTGTGTTACCGCGACGAGGCGGGCAAGGCGTCAGAACGGGTGGTCTGGCCCTTCGCCCTGGTCTTCTTCGACCGGGTGCGGCTGCTGCTGGCCTGGTGCGAGTTGCGACAGGATTTCCGCAGTTTCCGCACCGACCGGATCGTCGAGGCGGAGGTGACGGAGGCCCGCTATCCCGCCCGGCGTCAGGCCCTGCTGAAGACCTGGCATGAGGCGCAGGAAAAACGGGCGGAAGCAGGATCATGCTGACAGGAACTGGCAGCAGGGCGGTCTAGGTTTGTTCTCGCAAAAACCGGAGGGCGCATGACCGAGATCGAAGACATTCCACTGAGCGTCGCCGACCCGGAGGCCGCGGCGCGCTTCTACGCCCGGCTGCTGCGGCGAACGCCGCTGGAAGCGGGACCGGATCGCGCCGTCTTCATTCTGTCGACCCGGCGGACGCTGAGCCTGTGGCGTTCGGCACAGCCGGCGTCTCGACCGGGAGACGCCCTGGAACTGCGCATGAAGGCGCCGTCCGTGGTGGATGAACTGCATATGGACTGGTGGGATCGCGGCGCGCGGATCGTCTTGCCGCCGATGGACACCCGTCAGGGGCGGGCCTTCGTCGCGAGCGATCCCGACGGCAACCGCATCCGGGTCTTCGCCGCCGGCTAGACCGCGGGTCGGCGCGCGGGCTGACGTGGAATCTCCAGGGTGAAGAGGGAGCCGCCTGCGACGGTGTTACGGTGAAGGGCGAGCCCGCCGTGAGCCTCCGCGATCGCCCGGACGACCGCCAATCCCAGGCCCGAGCCCGTGGCCGATGGGTCGCGCTTGAAGGGGTGAAAGATGTGGGCGGCGCGATCGGCGTCTATGCCGGGGCCGCTGTCCTCGATCGAAATCCGGGCGAAGGCGCCGAAGGTGGCCGTGCGGATCACCAGCGGACCCGGAACGGCGTGTCGCCGCGCGTTTTCGAGCAGGGCCAGGGCGGCCTGTCTGAGGCGTGTCGGATCGCAGACGGCCAGGGCGGGCTCCAGGCGCCACTGGGCTTCGAAACCGGCGGCGCTCAGGCTGGGCTGTACGATTTCGCGCAGGGCGCCGATCTCTTGGGACAGATCGACCGCCTCAAGCTGGAGATCCAGGTGGTTGCTTTCGGCCAGGCTGACCACCCGCAGATCCTCGACGATGCGCGCCAGGCCCTCGATCTGACGCCTCAAACTGGTCAGGGTGTGATCGTCGATCTGGAACACCCCGTCGGCGACGCCCTCCAGACGTCCCTTCAGAATGGTGACCGGGGTGCGCAATTCGTGGGCGATCTTGGCGTTCCAGGCGATGCGTTCCTCGGCGTGCGCCTGAAGCCGTTGCGCCATTCGGTTGAAGTCTTCGACCAGTTGGGCGGTTTCGCGAAGGGCGCGTTTGCCGACGGTGGCGCGAGCGGTCAGGTCGCCCTCTGAAATCCGTTGGGCCGTAATAGCCAGGGACGCGAGTGGAAGGACGATCTGCCGAGCCAGCAGGGCGCCGGCCATGACGGCCAGGCCGATCGCCGTCAGGACCGCTGCAACGATGACCGCATAGTCGACGGCCTGGGGCTTCCAGTGATGCGGCGCGGCGACCACGCCGGGATGGTTTTCAAACACCCAAGCATAGACGAAGAAGGCGCAGAACGCGCTGAGGATGAAGCCGGTCAGGGTGACCAGGCCGATCCGCGCCGCCACATTGCGCCCTATGCCGTCGGTCAGGGGCAAGCGTCAGGCTCCAGCCGGTAGCCGACGCCCCGGACATTGGCGACCAGACCGACGGCGCCGGCGGCCTCCAGCTTGCGTCGAAGATGGCTGAAATGGCTGTCGATCGTGCGTTCCTGAACGTCCTGGTTCGGGAAGCAGGCGTCCAGGATTTCGGCGCGGGTGAAGACCCGCAACGGAATCCGCGCCATATGGGCCAGCATTTTGAATTCGGTCAGGGTGAGGTCCAGGCGTCGACGTCCGTCGGCCGTGATCACGGCGGCGAGATAGTTCTCCAACTGGACCTCGACCGGTCCGACCCGCAGCACCTTGGCGTCGGGCGCGCCGACGGTGCGGCGGAGAATGGCGTGGACGCGCGCGACGACCTCCACGGGTTTGAAAGGCTTGACGATATAGTCGTCAGCGCCGATGCGGAGCGCCTGGAGCTTGTCCAGATCCTGGTCCAGGGCCGTGACCATGATGACCGGCGTCTCTCCGCGCCGGCGCAGTTCGCCCAGGACGTCCCAGCCGTCGCGATTGGGCATGCGCACGTCCAGCAGCACCATGTCCGGCTTTAGAGATGCATGGAGATCAAGCGCCTGCTGCCCGTCCGAGGCCGTCGCGGTTCGAAAGCCCTCGCGACGCATATAGGCGTCCAGAATTTCGACGATTTCGCCTTCGTCGTCGGCGATCAAGACAAGACTGCTCATGAAACCTCCGTCCTCCGCCATCGCGCCGCGCGCCCGGCACGTCCAGCGGAACCGCACGGCTTCGGATAAACTTCATCCGTTCTCCACGAAATCTGGACGATCTGAAAAAAGAGAACCCCCTCCCGCGCCAGGCGGGAGGGGGCGAACTGACCGGGAGGAGGACGGTCAGTAGGAGGCGCGCAGCTCGATGCCGAAAGTGCGCGGGTTGTTGAAGTTGCCGTAGTCGCCCAGCGTGCCCCGGTTCGAGGGGTCGCGGCGGTAGACATAGGTCTCGTCCAGCAGGTTGCGCGACCACAGGGCCACTTCCAGATCGGGGCCGCCTTCACGGGTGGCGATGTCGGCCACCGCGATGCGGGCGTTCACCAGGAACGAGGAGTCGTTCTTGATTTCGAACTGGTCGAAGCTGTGGCTGGCGTCGGCGTAGTTGGCGTCGATGTGAGCCTTCAGCGTCGCGCCCATGAAGGGCGAGTTCCAGTCCGCGGCCACGCTGGCGGCGTTCTCAGGCGTATAGGCGATGAACACCTTCTGCACCTGATTGTTGAACGGGTTCACCGTGTCCGGGATCTTGGCGTCCGTATAGGCGTAGGAGGCCGACAGCGTCAGATAGTCGTTGGCGCGGAACTGGCCTTCCAACTCCAGGCCCCGGATCTTGGTGGTGCCGGGGGCGTTGATCGTTTCCAGCGTGTTGCGGGTGGAGGCGCCGATCACGGTGACAAGGCTGAAGTCGATCTGGCTGTCGGTGCGGTCCATCGCATAGACGGCCGCGTTCAGCCGCACCCGACGGTCGAACAGGTCGCTCTTCAGGCCCAGCTCATAGGCCTTCACCTCTTCCGGATCGAAGGAGCGATAGGTCAGCGAGCGCGACGAGGCGCCGCCGGCCCGATAGCCGGTCGAATATTTGCCGTAGACGTTGACGCTGTCGGTCAGGTCATAGGCCAGGGTGACCAGCGGATCGAACCGATCGACCGAGGTGTTGAAGCTGAGATTGGTCGGGGCGTTGTTCACCATCTCCAGCTTGCCGTCCTTGTCATCCCAGGTGTAGCGGCCGCCGACCGTCAGGTGCAGGGCGTCCAGCTGGGCCGGGGTCCAGGTCGCCTGACCATAGACCGCCTTGGATTCGGCGTGAGCCGTCGACTTGCGGTCCAGCGAGCGGGAGCCGCGGATGGTCGGGGTGGGGTCCAGGATGGTGTAGCCCGTGCCGTCGGCGTTCCATTGGTTCGTCGAAGGCGTGGCCGCATCGTCCGACACGGTTTCCTTGAAGTAGAAGACACCGCCGACATAGTCGATGCTGTCGCCCAGCGAACCGACCGCCTGGACTTCCTGGCTGAACTGGTGCTGCCAGAAGCCGGCCAGGGAGTAGCGCGAGAACTTGCCATTCGGGCCGGTCACCGGCGGACGGTGGGCGCCGGCGATATTGTCGTACTGCTCGACGTCCAGGTCGCGATAGGCGGTGATCGAACGCAGTTCCAGCGCGTCGCTGGGGCGATAGGACAGATGCAGATCCGTCCCGCGCGTGTCATCGACGCTCCACTGCTGAGGCACGCCGATGTCGGCCTGCGTCATGCGCTCCGAACCTTCGACCTGCACCAGGGGCGACAGGGCGCGGATCGAGCCGCTCGGCACGGTGGCCGAGGTCCACGGCACGACCGTCAGGCCGTTCGGGTTGAAGTTCAGCAGCTGGCTGTAGAACGGGGTGTTCTTGTCCTTGCCGATGTCGGCCGCCAGATCGGCGGTGAAGTTTTCGGCCGGGGTCCAGCGGGTCTGGAAGCGCAGACCGCGGCGGTCGTACTGGCCAAAGCCCGTCTCGCCCGGCAGGATGTTCTTGGTGACGGGCCCCTGAACCGCGATCACGCCGTCCACCTTGAAGGCGAAGTCGCCCAGGGCCGGAAAATCGACGTGCAGTTCGGAGTTGTAGGAGTCCAGGTTGCCGACGCCGGCGACGGCGCGCATGCCGAACTCGCCCGTGGGCTTCTTGGTCACCAGCGACAGGGCGCCGCCTTCGGTGTTGCGGCCGAACAGGGTGCCTTGCGGCCCCTTCAGGACTTCCACCCGTTCGATGTCGAGCAGGGCGGAAGCGAGGCCGTGCTGACGCGCCAGATAGACGCCGTCGACATAGACGCCGACGCCCTGTTCACGGGCGGGTTGGTTGGCGTCGTTCGGCACAATGCCGCGAATGCCGATGGTTAGGGCCGATTGGCGCGCTTCAAAGGTGGCGACGCGAAGGCTGGGCACAGCGCCGTCGGCCAGATCCATCAGGCTCTGAACGTGGCGGTTTTCCAGCGCTTCCGAACCCATGACCGAGATGGAGATCGGCGTGTCTTGCAGATTGGTTTCACGCTTGGTGGCGGTGACGACGATGTCGGCCAGGCCGGTCGGCGTCGGATCGACGGCGACGGGATCGCTGCCGGCGAAGGCGGAAACGGGCGCGGCGAGAAGCGCGGTCCCCAGCAAAAGCTGGAGGCGGAGTTTGTTTTGACGTTGCATTTATTTCCCCTGCTTGGTCAGGCCGGGGATTAGGGCATTACTGCAATGATCAGTTTAAAGAAATATAACGCAGCTGTGCATTATTGTTGAATGGGGTCTCAATCAATATTCGACGAAAATCAACTCAAAATCCACCCGATCTCCACAATTGTCTAGGCTGTCGCTACGGCGGTCGTGTCGCGGATGAAGCCGCCGCCCAGGACGCGGTCGGGGTCGGTCGGATCGTAAAGGGCGCAGGCCTGGCCGGGGGCGACGCCTTCCTCGCCTTCGTCGAAAACCACGCAGACGTCGCCGTCGATCAGGGCCAGACGGGCGGGGGAGGGCTGGCGGGTCGAGCGGACGCGGGCCAGGACGGGGAGGGCGGACGCAGCGGCCTCGACGAGGGTGGCCTCGTCGCCCAGCCAGTTGGTCTCTTCCAGCGTCAGAGACGCGGTCAGCAGGGCTTCGCGCGGGCCGACGACGACGCGGCGGGTTTCGGGCTCCAGCCTGACGACGAACAGGGGCTCGCCCACCGCGACGTTCAGGCCCCGGCGCTGGCCGATGGTGTAGTCGGTGATGCCGGCATGGCGTCCCAGCACCCGACCGTCCATGTGCACGATCTCGCCGGCCTCGCGCCCTTGCGGGCGCAGGCGGTCGATCAGGGTGCGGTAGTCGCCGGAGGGCACGAAACAGATGTCCTGGCTGTCCGGCTTGGCCGCGATCTTCAGCCCCAGTTCGGCGGCGACGCCGCGCACCTGAGGCTTCTCCAGATCGGCCAGCGGAAAGCGCAGATAGTCGAGCTGGTCCTGGGTGGTGGCGAACAGAAAGTAGGACTGGTCACGCGAATGGTCGATCGCCTTCCTCATCTGCGAGCGATTGCCGACGGCGGCGCGGCGGACGTAGTGGCCCGTGGCCATGGCCTCGGCGCCCAGGTCGCGGGCGACGTCCAGCAGGTCGCGGAACTTGACCGTCTGATTGCAGCGAATGCAGGGAACCGGGGTCTGGCCCTTCAGATAGGAGTCGGCGAACTGGTCGATCACCGCGTCCTTGAACCGGCTTTCATAGTCCAGGACATAGTGGGGGATGCCTATGGTCTCGGCGGCTAAACGGGCGTCGTGGATGTCCTGACCCGCGCAGCAGGCGCCCTTCTTCTTCAGGGCCGCGCCGTGGTCGTAGAGTTGAAGGGTCACGCCGACGACGTCATAGCCCGCCTTGTGCAGCAGGGCGGCGACGACGGTGGAATCGACCCCGCCGGACATGGCGGCGACGACGCGCGCTCCGACCGGCAGGCCGACCGCCGCCCGAGCGCTCTCGACCGCCGCATCCATGTCGGTGCGGCGGATGTCGGGAACGGGGCAGAGATCTTCGACCAGGGTCATGGCCGCCATTTAGTGCGGAACCGGCGCGATTTCGAGGCTGGGAAACGAAAAGGGCCGCATCCGTCGCCGGACACGGCCCTCTTCGTCTTCGGGGAGAAGCCTTAGGAGCGGTAGCTCTGGATCCGCGTCGTGCGCAGGCCCTGCATGCCCCATTTGTCGATGGCCTTCTGCCAGGCGAGGAATTCTTCCGCCGTCAGGCGGTACTTCGCCAGGGCGTCGTCAAGGCTGAGCAGGCCGCCGCGCACGGCGGCGACGACCTCGGCCTTGCGGCGGATCACCCACCGGTCCGTGTTGGCCGGGGGCAGATCGTTCAGGGTCAGGGGCGTGCCAGTCGGTCCGACCACGTATTGTTCGCCTTTGCTATTCAGGCGTCGCTCTTGCAACATGGGCTTATGCCTCTTTCACCATCACCGTAGTGAGATGACTGTAGGCCTGCCCCTCTAAGGTCGGTTTAAGCGTCGTGGTGAAGGAACGGATAAAATCCGACCTCGCCAGAGGGACTCTGTAAACCTTGCTTGAGCGACGATTCATTAGAACTAACGGTTACTTACTGGCCGATCAGCGTTTGATGTTGATCAGTTCAGCGAGCATTTCGTCCGCCGTGGTGATGATCTTGGACGAGGCGGAATAGGCGCGCTGGGTCGTGATCAGGCCGGTGAATTCCGCCGACAGATCGACCGTGGAAGACTCCAGCTGCTGGGCGGCGACCTTGCCCGCGCCGCCGGTGCCTGCGGCCTTCAGATTGTAGGTGCCGCTCTCAAGGCTGACCGCATAGGCGTTGCCGGACACCTCCTTCAGGCTGTCGGGGCTGGGGAAGGTGGCGATGGCGACCTGGGCGATCCGACGCATCACGCCGTTGTCGAAGATGGCGGTGACGAAGCCGCCCTCGTCGATGGTGATCTCGCTCAGATTGCCGAAGGCCGTGCCGTTGGTGACCGTCGATTGGACCACCGAGGCGGTGTTCAGCTGGCTTAGGCCGCCCGCGGAGGTGTTCAGGTCCAGGGTCACGGTCTGGGCCGCGATGCCCAGGCCGTCGGCCCATTTGACCTTGCCATTGTCGGACGGATCGGCGGGGTCGATCGTATTGTTCGGATCGGATTCCAGGAAGTTCAGGCTCGCCTGTTCCGGATCGTCGAACAGCCCCTTGCCTGCGGGCCAAGCCTGCATGGTCTCGATATCCAGGCGGCCTGAGGGGGTGAAGGCGATAAGGCCGGTCTTGATCTGACCGTGGGAGTAGGGCGCGCCGGTGACGACGTCGCTGGCCGGCACGGCCACCACTTCCGCATACCATTGGTTCGGTTCGGCGCTCTTCAGGAAGCGGATTTCCAGGTTGCGCTGGCCGCCTTTCGAATCCGACACCGGGATGTTCATCTTGAAGTCGGGCTTGACGCCCACCGGATTGTCGTCCTCGGCGTTATACATGGCCATGGAGTTGGCCGAGGGGTCGTACTTGGTCTTGGCCACGCCGTCCGTCGACATGCCGATGTCGGCGAAGTTGATCGCGAAGGGCGTGCCCGCGACAGGCGGCGTGCCGCTGGTCGGGGTGATGGTGAGGGCCGTCGCGGTCGCGGTGGCCGAGCCGTTGCTTCCCGCAGTGGGGGTGAAGCCCGTCAGGGCGCCGGCGGCGTAGGTCGCGGTGCCGGTGATCTTGGTGATGCCCGTCTTGATCGTCACCTGATAGGTGTTGGCGCCGGTGCGGACATAGGAGACGTCCACATCGTGCTCGACCGGCGGGGTGGCCGCGTCGTCGACGCCGTTATAGCGATTGGCGGCGGCGGCGGTGGAAACCGTCTGGGTCGAACGCAGATTGGCGTTGATCTGAACCCGGGTCGTCGGTTCGGCGGTGCCGCCGACCTGGCCGATGTTGATCGAGCGCAGGCGCGACAGGTCGGACGGATCGGTCGAGATGTCGCCGTTCGAATCCACCGGCCAACCCTGCAGATAGAGGCCGGCGCTGTTCTTCAGATAGCCCAGATTGTCGACCCGGAAGGCGCCGGCGCGGGTGAACAGG
This sequence comes from Brevundimonas sp. Bb-A, assembly GCF_009394735.1. NCBI lineage: Bacteria > Pseudomonadati > Pseudomonadota > Alphaproteobacteria > Caulobacterales > Caulobacteraceae > Brevundimonas > Brevundimonas sp. Bb-A. The sequence goes on from NZ_CP045456.1 coordinate 1,546,986, forward strand.
CGGGTGTCGGTGGCGCCGACGTTCTCGGCCTGGGTGGTGGTGACGAAGAAGCCCTGGCCGCTGACGGCCAGGTCGGTGTTCTCGGTCGTCCGCTGAAGCTGGCCTTCCTGGCTCACGAAGGAACGGGTCGCCGACATCACGCCGCCGGCGGAATAGGAGCCGCCGGTCCGGGTCTGGCTGTTGACCAGGGTCTGGAACTCGCCCTGCGAGCGCTTGTAGCCGACGGTGTTGACGTTGGCGATGTTCTGGGAAATCGCCGCCAGGGCGGCGGAGTTGGCGGCCAGGCCGGACACGCCGGCCAGCATTGCGCTGTTCAAGCTCATGAATACGCTCCTTGAATGGAAGTCATCGGGAAGGCGGCGGAGCGCATCATGCGGCCGCCTCCTCGGTCGGGACGTCCGGCTTCTCCGTATCGTCATTGTCTGCGCGATCCGTGATCTCGTTCAGCGAAATCACGGTCGAAAGCGGAAGGATGGAATCGCCGATCACCAGATAGGGGGCGCCGTCGTACATCTCGACGCCGGTGACGCGACCGCGGATCAGGGCCTGGCTTTCGACGGCGGCGCCCGCCTCGTTGGTGGCGCTGACCTTCAGGGTGTAGACACCGCCGTCGTCCAGCTGATCGCCCTGGGTCGTCTTGCCGTCCCAGACGAAGTCGTGCAGGCCCGTCGTCTTGTTCGGGGCGTCGCCTTCCCAGACGACCTTGCCGGCGCTGTCGACGACCTGCAGCTTCGCGCTCTCGGCGTTGGAGGCCAGTTCGTAGCTCCAAGTCGCCTTGCCTTCGTCCAGGGTGGTGGCGGTCCAGGCGGCGGTCACCTGTTTGCCAATATAGTTGGCGGCGTTGTCCAGGCCGCCCCCCGTCTGGGCGGCGACCAGGCTTTTCAGCAGGTCGTTGGTCAGCAGTTGCTGCTCGACGCCCGCCATCTGGGTCAGCTGGGCCGTGAACTCATTGGAATCCAGCGGCGACAGCGGGTCCTGGTTCTTCATCTGGGTGGTCAGCAGGGTCAGAAAGGTCTCGAAGTTCGAGGCCATCATCGCCTTGCCGCTGTTCAGGCGGCCTTGGGCGTCGACGGAAGAAATCGCGGTGGCCATGTGTCAGACCCTCACATCGACGCGGTCGCGCGTCTGGGAATGGTTGGTCCAGGCGCCCGGAGGCGGCGAGACGGGGAGATCGGTCTCGGCGGTCAGCCGGGCGGCGCCGGTGAATAGGGCCTGGCGTTGCTGGTGCTGACGCTCAAAGCCGCCGCCGGACGAGGAATCGCGCTGAGTAAAGTCGAGGGAGTCGTTCGACAGTTGGAAACCGGCGTCCTGAAGCTGGCGACGCAGTTCATCGGCCCGGCCGCGCAGTTCGGCGGCGGCGGCGGGATTGTCGAACGCCAGTCGAGCCGCAAGTTGGCCGTCGGAGCCGATCTCGAGGCTGACGTCGACCCGCCCCAGATCCTCGGGCGTCAGAACCATGTCGAACCGCGTCGAGCGGCCTTCCAGCTTGCGCGCCATCTGGGCGGCCAGATGGGCCGTGGTTTCGATGGTGGCGTGCGAGAGGGCGGAGGCGGACGGCGCCGGACCCGATCCTGCGAGGGTCTCCGCAGCGTGGGCCGTCTTGTGTCCTTCGATCGGCGTCGCCGCATCGGAGGGGGCGGGAGGAGCCGACGGAACGGCGGCCTCGGCCGACGCCGCAGCAGCGGGAGCCGCGGTCTGAGCCGAGGACGAAGGCGAGGATGGCGCCGCCGGCGCGGCCAGGGCTGAGGCCGCAGCCGTGTCGGCGTTAGACAACGAGCCGGCCGGGAGCGCCTCGGCCGAGGCCGGCGTGGGAGACGACTCTGCCGCCGGACGACGCTGAGGCGCCGGTTGCGGCGTCGGCTGCGGTGACGTGGAGCCGGCCTTGGCGAGGCTGTCTCGGGACGCCGCCTCGGCGGTCGCAGGCGTCGCGGCGTTCACGGACGTCTGCGCCGTCTGCTCTTCGGCGGGGACGGCCGCCGTTTCGATCGCTGCGATCGCCTCCAGGGCATCGGCCGCCGTCAGGACGGACGCGACGATCGGAGCCGCGGGCGACGCCGGCGCTACTGCAGGCGCAGGCGTGATCGCCGGGCGAACCGTGACCTTGACGTCCAGTCGGGTCGGGTCGATGTCGGGTTTCGCCCCAAGGTCTGGAGCGAGGCTCTGGACGGAGGGCGTCGCGGGCGATTGAGGCTTGGCCTCTTGAGCGACCTTGGCCCCCGTAACCGTAGGCTGTTCTGCGACCTTGGCCTCGAGGGGCGGGGGCGAGGAAGAGCTGGAGGCGAGGTCCGGCGTCGGCTTCATCGTCGCGCCATGTTCGATAGAGGCGGCCGCCTTCAGGGCCGCGGCGACGTCTGACGACGTCTCGCGCTTATCGGACGAAGGCGTCTTCGTGACGGAGACGGTTTCCATCGCGGCAGTCGGCGCTGTTTCAGGCTCGGCCTTCAATGCGATGTGAGCGATCGTCGATTGGACCGGCGCAGCGGGCGCGGCCTGGGTCGCCGACTGCGGGGCGGTCGTCATTGGCGTGGACGCGTCCTCTGGCCCGGCTGCCGTGCCGGCGGTCTCGCCGCTTACGTCGCCAGTTGCAGCCGCCTCTTCTTTGTTTGAGATCGACGGGAAAGAGACCAAGGACGCCGCCGGTTCGGCTGAGACGGTCGCTTGATCGACGCTGATCTCGGCCGTGTCGCCGGGCTGAAGGACCACAGGCGGCGGGGCAATCGGCGCCGGCGCAACCGGCGCAATCGGCGGAGCCGCGAGCGCCGCTTCCGTGTCGGACGCGGGCTCGACGGAGGCTTCAGGCAAGACGGGCGCGGGCGTACCGCCTGATGCCTCGGCGACCACGGGGCCGGGCTGAGCGGTCGCCGTCTCGACGACAGGGTCAGCGGTCTGCGCCGCGTCCTGTTCTTCCGCCATGACGACCACCAAGGACAGAAGCGTCGCCGCACGGTGGGCCGGTTCGACGGGCGTCGCCTCGGTCTTGCCCACGGCCTGAAGCACGTCCCCCAATTTCGAAGAGAACAGCCCAGCGGTTTCGTCGGTCACAGCGCCGGACGCAGCCTCTGGCGCTCCGGTCGAAACCGGAAGCGGGGCGGCGAACAGGGCGGATGCAGACGGCATGAGGGCGCAGGCGGCTTTCAGATGGGGCGGCGCCTGCTGCGCCTGGTGATTCCGTCAGCCCGTCGCAAGCCTCAGGCCAGTTCGTAATTCCTTGTTTTGTAAGGAAAAATCGCGCTCGCCCTGCTCGTGTCGCTCATCAGCCTGGGCCTTTCTTGCCGTGCTTTCGCCCCTTTTTGCCCGGCGCCGATCGCCGTGAGGGCGCTGCAAGCTTACGGCGCGCCCGGTCGGCGCCGCCGACACAGCCGCAGTCTGGCCTGACCCTTGCGCCGCATCTTCACCATGAAGTCTGTGCTGTCAGCTATGTCGTTTGAAAACAACGCTCTCCCTGGGCGTCGACAATGCGTCGCCAGGCAAGATTTGCGCGCGACGGGGCAGGGGCTGCCGGGCGCCGGGTCGCACGAGGCGGAGGGGATGCGTCCATGTCGCTGACGTCCATCATGAATATTGCGACGTCGGGCCTGCAGACCGCCCAGGCCCAGCTGCGGGTCACGTCGGACAATATCGCCAACGTCAACACCGCCGGCTATGTGCGGAAAGTCGTCGATCAGACTTCGGCGGTAACCCAGGGGCGCGGCGCTGGCGTCGACGCCGCGCGCGTTCGGCTGGCGACGGATCGCTTCCTTCAGGCCGCAGGCATGGCCGCCAAGTCGGATGCGGCGCGCGAGACCGTTCGCTACGAGCTTTACGATCAGATCCAGACCCAGTTCGGCGACCCCAGCGGCAACGGCGGCTTCTTCGCCGACATCGACAAACTGTTCGCCAGCTACGCCACCCTGGCGGAAAGCGCCACGTCCTCGGCGGCGCGTCAGGACACCGTCTATAAGACCCAAGCTCTGTTCAATGAGGCCGCCGGCATCGCCGCCCAGATCCAGTCGGCGCGGCAGGAGGCGGACGGGCGGCTGCAAAGCGCGATCGAGACGGTGAATCCGCTACTGGAACAGATCGATACGCTGAACAAGACGATCTCGGCCGGGTCGATCATCAATCAGGACGTCACCGGCGCTCAGAACGCGCAACAGACGCTGATCAACGAGCTGTCCAAATATATGGACGTCAAGATCGAGCAGCGGCCGAACGGCGGCGTGACGGTGCGGACGGGCACGGGCATGACCCTGGTCGGCGATGGTCACGCCACCCTATCCTATCAAGCGGCGGGCACGGTCGACGCCACGACCGCCTTCGCCGACATCATGATCACCGAGCCCAACGGCACGCGCTGGCCGCTGCTGGACGGGGTGTCGTCGGGTGAGATTCGCGGACTGATCGATCTGCGCGACACCGATGCGCCCAAGGCCGCGGCGCGGCTGGGCGAGCTGACGGCGAAGCTGGCCGATGAGATGAACCGCGCGCACAACGCCCACAGCAGCGTGCCGGCGCCGGCCAGTCTGAACGGGCGCAACACCGGACAGTCGCTTGAGAATGCATTGACCGGTTTCACCGGCAGCACCACCATCTCCGCCGTGAACAGCGCCGGGGTGGTGCAGGGGTCGGCGACGATCGTCTTCTCCGGCGCCACCATGACCATCAACGGGGTCGCGGCTGATCCGTCCACCTTCCTGGCGACCTTGAACGCCCAGCTGGGCGGAACGGCCACCGCCACCTTCTCGGACGGCCGTCTGAGGCTGGAAGGGCCGGGCGGGAACGGCGTGGCCGTCGCCGACGACGCGACGACGCCGAGCGCCAAGGGCGGGCGCGGCTTTTCCCACTGGTTCGGCCTGAACGATCTGGTCAGCACGACCACGCCCACCTTCTATGAGACGGGTCTGACCCTGGCCTCGCAACACGGCTTCGACCCCGGCGAGAGCCTGACCTTCCGCATCGGCAGCGAGACGGGATCGCGTCTGCGCGACGTCACCGTGGCTGTGCCCGCCGGGACGGGCACGATGGGTGAGCTGCTGACCGCCCTGAACGATCCGGTCACCGGCATGGGACGCTACGGCGCTTTCAGCCTGGACGCCGCCGGCGCGCTCAGCTTCAGGGCCTATGACGGCGGCACGACGATGAGCATCGTCAAGGACGCCACCACCCAGGCGCCGTCGGGCCTGTCGATGTCGCAGCTGTTCGGCCTGGGCGGGACCGGGGCGACCCGCGCCGGCGCATATTCAGTGCGCAGCGACATTCAGCAGGATCCGGGCAAACTGGCCCTGTCCCAGTTCAATCTGTCAGCGGCGGCGGGCACGGCTGCGCTGAGCAAGAACGACGGGCGCGGCGGCCTGGCGCTGGCCGACGCCGGCAAGAAGAACGTCAACTTCGCCGCCGCCGGCGGTATGGGCGCCGCGACCAAGACGGTTTCGGCCTATGCCGCCGATTTCGCCGGCGACATCGGCGCCAAGGCGTCTGCGGCCAAGACCCGCAGCGAGACGGCCGAGGCCCTGGCGAAGGAGGCCGAAAGCCGCAGATCCTCCGCCGAGGCCGTGAACATGGACGAGGAACTGGTCAATATGACCACCTTCCAGCAGGCCTATAACGCCTCCGCCCGCCTGATCCAGGCGAGCAAGGACATGTACGACACCTTGATCGGGATCCTGAGATGACACGTGTCGCCACTCATGCGGGCTATCAGTCGGCCCTGTTGAACCTGATGAGCGCCCAGAGCCGGGCCCAGCAGGCCCAGGAGCGGATCGCCAGCGAAAAGATCGCCACCGACATGGCGGGCTACGGCCGCAGCGCCGAGCAGTTGACGACCCTGACCGCGACCCAGGAACGGCTGGAGGGCTTCATCGGCGCAGGCCAGAGCGCGGCGGCGCGGCTGGACGCGCAGGACCTGGCCATGGGGCGGATCTACGAAGGCGGCGCCGGCGCGCGCGAAGCCATCGCCAACTCCCTGGCGGCCGGCGGCGTGACCAATCTGATGACCGAGCTGCAACTGCACTATCAGACCATCCAAGGCGGGCTGAACGCTCAGCATCAGGGCAGCTATCTGTTCGGCGGCGGCAACAGCGACGACGCTCCAGCGACCGCCTCCACCATGGCGGATCTGGCCGCCGCTCCCTCCACGGCCTCGACCTTCGCCAATGACACCCTGAAACAGAAGTCGCGCATCGACGAGAACACCTTGGTCGAGACGGGCTTTGTGGCCAGCGAGCTGGGCGGCGGTCTGACGGACGTGTTTCGCACCATCCAATCCTACCAGAACGGCAATGCTGTCGTCATAGACGGCGTGACCTACACCCCCGCCGCGCCGGGTTCGATCACCGGCAAGCCGACCGCTGAGGTAGAGGCCTTTTTGAAGGCGACGCTGAAGGCTCTGGACGCCGCCAATACGGAAGTCACCAACCAGACCGCGAAGAACGGACTGGTTCAGAACCAGGTCAAGTCCGCGCTGGACGCCCATGAGTCGCAGAAGATCGCCTTGGAAAAGCTGATGAACGACAAGACGGGCTATGATCCGGCCCAGGCGGTCACTGATCTGCAGATGGCGCAGGTCGCGATACAGGCGTCGGCCCAGGTGATCAACACGCTGCGCAGCACCTCCCTGCTTGACCTGCTCCGTTAAGCCTTCCCCAAAATAGATTTAAAGCCACGCTGGACGGCGTCGCCGATTGGAACGTATCATGAACATATGGCGCGTCTCGATCTCCGAAAGAAGCTGTCGATCCTTGCAGATGCGGCCAAGTACGACGCCTCCTGCTCGTCGTCGGGGACGTCGAAGCGGGATTCGGTCAGCGGCAGGGGGATAGGGTCGACCGAGGGCATGGGAATCTGCCACGCCTATACGCCGGACGGGCGCTGCGTCAGCCTGCTGAAGATACTGCTGACCAATTTCTGCATCTACGACTGCGCCTATTGCATCAACCGGGCCTCGTCGAATGTGGAGCGGGCGCGGTTCAGCGTGGACGAGGTGGTGGACCTGACGCTGAACTTCTATCGCCGGAACTATATCGAAGGGCTGTTCCTGTCGTCGGGGGTCATTCGCAACAGCGACTATACGATGGAACAGCTGGTCCTGGCGGCTAAGACCTTGAGAGAGGTCCACGACTTCCGCGGCTATATCCATCTGAAGCTGATCCCCGAGGCCGACCCGAAGCTGGTGGAGATGGCGGGGCTGTACGCCGACCGACTGTCGGCCAATATCGAACTGCCGCGCGACGAGGCCCTGGCGCGGCTGGCGCCCCAGAAGGACGTCGCGGTCATCAAGAAGGCGATGGGACAGGTGCGGCTGGGCGTCGAGGCGGCCAAGCCGGGCAAGCGCGACAAGATCAAGCCGCCGAAGTTCGCACCCGGCGGTCAGAGCACTCAGCTGATCGTCGGCGCGGACGGGGCGCCGGACACCGAGATCCTGGACCGGAGCGCCTCGCTCTACGGCGGCTATGGTTTGAGGCGGGTCTATTATTCGGCCTTCAGTCCGATCCCCGACGCCAGCTCGGTCCTGCCGCTGTCGAAGCCGCCGCTGATGCGCGAGCATCGGCTGTACCAGGCGGACTGGCTGATGCGCTTCTATGGCTTTTCCGCCCCCGAGATCGGGGAGGGGACGGCGGGCGGAATGCTGGATCTGGCGGTCGATCCGAAACTGGCCTGGGCGTTGAACCGGCGTGAGCAGTTTCCCGTCGATGTGAACCGGGCGCCGCGCGAGATGCTGCTGCGGGTGCCGGGCCTGGGGGTGAAGGCGGTGGACCGGATCGTGTCGGTGCGGCGGTATCGGACGCTGAGGCTGGAGGACGTCGGGCGACTGACCCGATCGGTGGGCAAGGTCCGGCCCTGGATCACCGCGCTGGACTGGACTCCGGGCAGGCTGACCGATGCGGCGGATCTGAAGGCGCGCGTATCGACGCGGGCGCCGCAACAGTTGAGCCTGTTCTGATGCGGACTGCGGTCTTGGCGTCCGAAACGGACTTCGACGGGTGGCGGACGGCGGCGCGCGAAATGCGGCTGGCGGGAGTGGAGCCGGCGGCGGCGCGGTTCGTGGTCGAGGGGGCGGCGGCGTCGGGGCAGGGCGGCTTGTTCGACGAGCCAGCTCGTTTTTCTCACTCGCCCCCCACACTTCGTCATCCTCACCCTTGTGGCGAGAATCCGTACGCCGTGACGAAGAGGGGGGGCACGCTGGCGACACCGGGAGTATGGATCCTCGGGACAAGCCCGAGGATGACGGATTTGGGGAATCGCGAACGGGCGGAATCTGAGTTCTCGGTTCCCGCCGCCTTCGTCGACCTGGCGCGCGACGTCATCCTGCATCGGTCCGCCGACCGGTTCGATCTCTTGTACCGTCTGCTGTGGCGGCTGCGGGACGAGCCCGATCTGATGAAGATGATCTCCGACCGGGACGTGGCCGAGGCGATGGAGCGGGCCAAGACCGTCAGCCGGGCCTCGCACAAGATGAAGGCCTTCGTCCGGTTCCGGCAGGTCGAGGATGCGCGGGGCGAAGCCTGGGTCGCCTGGTTCGAGCCGCCGCATCGGGTGCTGGAGAAGACCGCCCCCTTCTTCCAGCGCCGGTTCCCGACCATGCGCTGGTCGATCCTGACGCCCGACGGCTCGGCGTTTTGGGACGGGGAGCAACTGGCCTTCGGCCCGCCGGCCACCCGCGACATGGCCCCGGCCGAGGACGAGATCGAGGAATTCTGGAAGACCTACTACGCCTCGACCTTCAATCCCGCCCGGCTGAAGGTGAAGGCGATGAAGGGAGAAATGGCCAAGGGATACTGGAAGAACCTGCCCGAGGCGGCGCTGATCCCGGAACTGGTGGCGGCGTCGTCGGTTCGCACCGATGTCATGGTCGCCAAGCCCGCTCCCGAACCCAACGCCCGTTTCTCCCGGGCCATCGCGCCGGATCTGCACGCCGGGCGGCCCACAGCGGATGCGGTTCCCGATGATCTGAGCGAGGTCGAGCGCGGGGTGCAGGCCTGTCGCCGCTGTCCCCTGTATCGCGACGCCACCCAGGGGGTCTGCGGCGAGGGCCCCAGGGGCGCGCGGCTGATGATCGTGGGCGAACAGCCGGGGGATCAGGAGGATCTGGCCGGCCAGCCCTTCGTCGGCCCCGCCGGCGGGGTGCTGGACGCCGCCCTGGAAGAGGCGGGGATCGAACGCGCCGACGTCTACGTCACCAATGCGGTCAAACACTTCAAGCATGAGCCGCGCGGCAAGCGAAGGCTGCACAAGACCCCGAACGCGGGCGAGGTCCAGGCCTGCCGCTGGTGGCTGGACGCCGAGCGTCGCCTGATCCGTCCCAAGCTGGTGCTGGCCCTTGGGGCGACGGCGGGACTGGCGGTTCTGGGTCGCAAGCCGGCCGTGACGAAGGAGCGGGGGCAGGCCCTGACTCTGGAGGACGGTTCGGCCGGCATGGTCACCGTTCACCCCTCTTATCTGCTTCGCCTGCCGGATGCGGATTCGCGGGCGGAGGCGCGTCGCGGATTCGTCGATGATCTGATCGCCGCGAGTCGGCTTATAAGCCGGTCCTAGAACCAAACCGGGTCGGCGGCGTTTTAACACGCCGCCAGCGTGGCGGCTGGAGGGGTGATGAGGCGCGCAGGTTCGACACAGTGCACGGGGAAAGCACGGCGCCAATGTCATCGCACGTTGACTAAGGTCCAAGGCTTCACCATTAGCCGAGGCGGGATTTCGGCTGTTCCTTGCGCGGCTTGGGAGCGTTCGAAGGCCTTTCTGACTGCCGGGGCGCGATGAGCCAGACCGATTACGAAATCACGGATGCGGGCGGCGGCGCGGCGAAGCTTCGTCTCGTCGGCGACTGGACGACGACGGCCCTAGGGCGGCTGCCGCAGCGACTGGACAAGGATCTGAACGGGCGGAAGATCGAGAGCCTGGACACCCGCGACCTGGGCCGGTTCGATACGGCCGGCGCCCTGGCCCTGGTGAAGGCTTCGCAGCACGGCGTGCCGAAATCGGCCTGGGCGGACCGACCCGAGGCCGGGCGCATCTACACGATGATCGAGGCGCTGGAGCGCAAGAGTCAGCCGCCGCCTCAGAGACCCAACGCCTTCACCCGCAGCTTCGCCAAGATCGGGCGGGGCGTTGACGACTTCGGTCAGGAGGCCATGCTGTCCCTGGCCTTCCTGGGTCGGTTGATGGCGGCGGTGGTCGAGGCCGCCAAACATCCGGGCGGCATCCGCTGGCCCGCCTGGGTCAGCCAGGGCGAGCGGGCCGGGCTGGACGCCATTCCGATCGTCATGGTGACGAACTTCTTCATCGGCGCGGTGGTGGCCTTCATCGGCGTGGACCTGCTGACCGACTTCGGGGCGCAGGTGTTCGCGGTGCAGCTGATCGGCGTGGCCATGTTCCGCGAGTTCGCCGTGGTGATCGCCTCGGTCCTGCTGGCCGGGCGGTCGGCCTCCGCCTTTGCGGCCGAGATCGGCTCGATGCGGATGAACCAGGAGGTCGACGCCATGCAGGTGATGGGCGTCAATCCGTTTCAGGCCCTGGTGGTGCCGCGCTTGGCGGCCCTGGTGCTGATGCTGCCGCTGCTGACCTTCACGGGCATGATCGGCGGCCTGATCGGCGGGCTGATCGTCTGCTGGAGTTCGCTGAACCTTGGGCCGGCCTTCTTCTTCCAGCGTCTGGTCGAGGACGGCAGCATGGCCCAGCACATGATGGTCGGTCTGGTGAAGGCGCCGGTCTTCGCCCTGGTGATCGCGGCCATCGGCTGCCGCCAGGGCATGTCGGTGGCGGGGGACGTCGAAAGCCTGGGGCGGCGGGTGACGGCGGCTGTGGTGCAGGCGATTTTCGCCATCATCCTGCTGGACGCGGTCTTCGCCCTGATCTTCCTGGAGCTGGACATATGACCGACGCTCCCCAAGCCAAGACCGAGACCCTGATCGAGGTGCGCGGGCTGCTGAGCCAGTTCGGCGAGCGGACCATTCATGAGAATCTGGACCTCGATCTGGAACGCGGCGAGGTGCTGGGCGTGGTCGGCGGGTCCGGGGCGGGCAAGACGGTGCTGCTGAACACCATCATCGGCCTGAAGGAGCCCGAGGGCGGGTCGGTCAAGGTGCTGGGTTACGACCGCGCCACCCTGACCAGCGATGAGGCGGCCGACATCGAGCGCAGGACCGGCATTCTGTTCCAGCAGGGGGCGCTGTTTTCGTCGCTGAGCGTGCTGGAGAACGTCGCCTCCCCCCTGGTCGAACACACCAAACTGCCCAAGGCCGTCATCTATGAGCTGGCCGAGCTGAAGATCGCCATGGTGGGGCTGAAGCCCGAACACCATCACCTGAAGCCCGCCGAACTGTCGGGCGGGATGAAGAAGCGGGCCGGTCTGGCGCGAGCCCTGGCTCTTGACCCCGAACTGGTCTTTCTGGACGAGCCGACGGCGGGCCTGGACCCGATCGGGGCCGCAGCCTTCGACGAACTGATCCGTCAGCTGTCGGACGACCTGGGGCTGTCCGTCTTCATGATCACACACGACCTCGATAGCCTGTACGCCATCTGCGACAAGGTGGCGGTGCTGGCGGACAAGCGGGTCGTCGAAAAGGCCACGGTGAAAGAGCTGGAAGGCTCCGACCACCCGTGGATCAAGGAATACTTCCTGGGGCCGCGCGGTCGCGCGGCCACAAAGGCGGCTTGAGGAGAGCCAGGTATGGAAAGAGACGCACACTACGCGGCCGTCGGCATCGCCACCGTCGCCCTTCTGGCGGCCCTGGCGGTGTTCACCATCTGGCTGGCCCGGCTGCAGTTCAACAGCGACTATGACCTGTACGACATCGTCTTCTACGGGCCGGTCAACGGCCTGTCGGAAGGGGGCGAGGTGCATTTCAACGGCATCCGCGTCGGCGAAGTGACGGACCTGAACATCGACACCAAGCGCGGCGACCAGGTGATCGCGCGGGTGCGGGTTGACGCCTCCACCCCGGTGCGCGTGACCTCGCGCGCCCAGCTTGAGCCGCAGGGGATCACCGGCCTGAACTATATCCAGATCACCGCCGGCTCGCCCAACAGCGCCCTGCTGAAGGACCAGTATCCGGACAATGTGGTGCCGGTGCTGCAAAGCCAGCCGTCGCCGATCGCCGAGCTGCTGAGCGGGTCCGGCACGGTCCTGGCCCAGACGGTGGACGCGCTGAACCGGATCAACCGGGTCATGTCCGACGACAATATCCGCAGCTTCTCGACCAGTGTGAAAAACGTCGAGGCCCTGACGACCGAGCTGGAGGCGCGCAAGGCCATCTTCGCCGAGCTGGAGGAGGCGGTGAAGAACGCCAACGCCACCATACTGGAATACCAGGGGCTGGGCGCCGACATGCGCGCCGTCGTCAATACCGACGGCCGCGAAGCCATTGCCAACATCAACCAGGCCACGGCGGAGGCGCGGGTCGCCATCGCCTCGGCCAATCGCTCGATAACCGGACTGGAGCGGCCTCTGGGCGACTTCGCCACCTCCAGCCTGCCGCAGCTGAGCGGAACCATCGAGGAACTGCAGGAGGCGACCCGGTCGCTTCAGGCCCTGATCGACGACGTCCGCGCCAGCCCGCGAGACTTCATCGGGAAACCGCAATCGAAAGAGCTGGAGGTGCAGCCGTGATCCGTTCCCTGGTTCAACTGGGCGCCGTCGCCGGCGTCGTGGTCTCGCTGAGCGGCTGTTCGCTGCTGTCCACGCCGGACCCGGTGCAACTGTATCGGTTCGGTCTGCCCATGGATGCGCCGTCCGCGGAGGGCGACACGCCGGCGCCCCTGTCGGTGTCGATCCGGCGCATTGAGTTCCCGGAGGCCAGCAGCGACGACCGCATCCTCGGCGTGACGGGCACCGAGACCGCCTATATCGGCGGGGCGCGCTGGGTGTCGCCGGCCTCGACCCTGTTCGACGACAGTCTGAAGGCGGCCTTCGCCAATCGGGCCGACCAGATCCGCGTGCTGGGCCGACGCGAGCCGGGTACGCCGCCGCTCGTGTTGCAGGTCACGGTGACGACCTTCGAGGCGCGCTACGCCGCGCTGGGGGCGACCCCGGACGTGGTCATCACGGCCAGGGCCCAGCTTCGCTCGACGCCTGAGCGCCGGGGCGAGGGCGCCATCCGGCCGGAAGAGGGACGTTCGGTCGAACGGGTCTTCACCGTGACCCAGCCGGCGAGCGAGAACCGGGTCTCGGCCATCGTCGCCGCCTTCGATACGGCGACGCGCGACATCAACACCCAGATCGCCGACTGGACCATCCGCTCGGCGCGCTGAGGCCGGGCTTCAGCCGAAGAGCAGCCGGCCGCCCAAGGCGCCCGAGACGACGAGGACCGGCGCCGCCCAGCGCCCCTTGGCGAACAGGGCCGCCAACAGGGCCGCGAGGAACAGCAGGCCCGCGCCCCACAGGGACGGGGCGCGGTGGGCGGTGGACCAGAGCAACTGGACGGCCGTGGCGGCGATGACGCCGGTCACCGCCGCCGCCACCCCGGCGAGGGCGCGGTGCAGGGGCGGGTGGTCGACCACCGCCTCCAGTCGTTCGAACAGGATCATCGAAAAGGCGAAGGCGGGCAGGAACATCCCCGCCGTCACCGCCAGGGCCCCGGCCCAGCCGCCCGCCAGATAGCCGACGAAGGTTCCGAAGATGACCAAGGGAGCGGGCAGGACCCCGGCGATCGCCACCCCGTCCAGGAAGGCGCCGTCCGAGACCCAGCCCCGCCCCACCGTGTCGGCGCGCAGATAGGGAATGGCGGTATAGGCGCCGCCGAAGGTCAGCAGGCCGCCCTTCAGTCCCGCCAGGAAGAGGTCCAGGCTTTCCGCCGGCGCGCCGGTCGGCTGGATCAGAGGTGTAGAGAAGGCCCCGTCGCCGCGCAGGACAACGGCCAGAACGACGGCGGCGACGGCCAGGCCTGCCGCAACCCAGGGGCGGCCGCCGAAGGCGTAGATCAGCCCCCCGGCGATCAGGGGGACCCAGAAGGGGGCGCCGATCAGGCTGGCGGCGCAGGCGAAGCTCGCAACCAGCCACAGCTGCCGATCCTCCAGCACATGACGCCCGATCCGCCGCACGGCCCAGACGATCAGGGCCAGGACCACGATCTGCATGCCCAGGAGCGGGCCGGCCCAGGCGGCGCTGTCGGCGACCAGCCGCTGATAGGCCCAGGCCGCCGCCAGCATCAGGAGGAAGCCGGGCACCATGAATCCCAGGCCCGCCAGCAGGCCGCCGAGACGGCCCCGCGCCGTCATCCCCATGTGGACGCACAGTTCGTGCGCCTCCGGCCCCGGCAGGGCCTGCATGACGGCCAGCAAACGGTTGAAACGGGCGCTGGACATCCAGCGCTCGCGCTCGACCAGGTCGCGACGGATCATGGCGATCTGGGCCACGGGCCCGCCGAAGGCCAGTAGGCCGAAACCCAGGAACTTCAGGAAGAGGGCCGCCAGGGACAGGCGGGGGGCCTGGGGTTCCAGTTCATCCACGGCGCTGGCCTCCGGGCAGTTGCGGGGGCCAGGTCAGCCCGCCTTCAGCGCCTCGGAGACAGTATAGGCCGCCTCGGTCTTGGCGGCGACCTCGTCCAGGGTGACGCCCTCGGCCAGCTCGATCAGCTCCAACCCCGCGCCGTCCGGCTTGACGTCGAAGGTGGCCAGGTCGGTGATGATGCGGCTGACCACGCCCGTTCCGGTGAGGGGAAGGGTGCAGGATTTCAGCACCTTGGACTGGCCGTGCTTGTTGGCGTGTTCCATGACCACGACCACGCGCTTGACGCCTGCGACCAGGTCCATGGCGCCGCCCATGCCCTTCACCAGCTTGCCGGGGATCATCCAGTTGGCGATGTCCCCATTCTGAGCCACCTCCATGGCGCCCAGGATGGACAGGTTGATATGGCCGCCGCGGATCATGGCGAAGCTGTCGGCGCTGGAGAAGTAGGAGGACTCGGGGATCTCGGTGATCGTCTGCTTCCCGGCGTTGATCAGGTCGGGATCCTCGTCGCCCTCGTAGGGGAAGGGGCCCATGCCCAGCATGCCGTTTTCGGACTGGAGGGTCACGGTCATGCCTGCGGGGATGTAGTTGGCGACCAGGGTCGGAATGCCGATGCCCAGGTTCACGTAGAAGCCGTCCTGCAGCTCCTGGGCGGCGCGTTCGGCCAGTTGTTCGCGGGTGCGGGGCATCAGACGGCCTCCCTCTGCCGGACGGTGCGCTGTTCGATGCGCTTCTCGGACACGGTCTGGACCAGGCGGTCGACGTAGACGCCCGGCGTGTGGATTTGGTCGGGATCGAGGGAGCCGACAGGGACGATCTCCTCGACCTCGACGACCGTGACCTTGCCGGCGGTGGCCATCATTGGGTTGAAGTTGCGGGCGGTCTTGCGGAAGACCAGGTTGCCGCGCTCGTCGGCCTTCCAGGCCTTGACGATGGACAGGTCGGCGACCAGGCCGGTCTCCATCACGTAGTCGCGGCCGTTGAAGTTCCTGACTTCCTTGCCCTCGGCGACCAGGGTGCCGACGCCGGTGGCGGTGAAGAAGGCGGGGATGCCGGCGCCGCCGGCGCGGATGCGTTCGGCCAGGGTGCCTTGGGGGTTGAACTCCAGCTCCAGCTCGCCGGCCAGATACTGGCGCTCGAACTCCTTGTTCTCGCCGACGTAAGAACTGATCATCTTGGCGATCTGGCGGGTGGCGAGCAGCTGGCCCAGGCCGAAGCCGTCGACCCCGGCGTTGTTGGAGATGACCGTCAGCCCCTTGACGCCGCTGTCGCGCAGGGCGGCGATCAGGTTCTCGGGGATGCCGCACAGGCCGAAGCCGCCGGACATGACG
Organism: Brevundimonas sp. Bb-A; assembly: GCF_009394735.1. Taxonomy (NCBI): domain Bacteria; kingdom Pseudomonadati; phylum Pseudomonadota; class Alphaproteobacteria; order Caulobacterales; family Caulobacteraceae; genus Brevundimonas; species Brevundimonas sp. Bb-A. Next base: position 1,562,736 of record NZ_CP045456.1, read on the forward strand.
GTCATGCCGTCGAAGGTCAGGCCCTCCAGCGCGGATGTGACGTCAGCGTAGATCTTACCCATCGCTCTCCCTCTTTTCATCGCCTGATGAATATCGGCGTGTTGGGCCACGCCTAACCCGGCGCGGACGACAGGGCAAGCCGGGGATGTCGCGGCTGCGCGACGGCCCGCAAAAAACAGTGTCCGAAGTGTCCGGACTGTCCGATTGGCCTCCCCCAAAGGCCGCCTGGGGACAGATGGGAAGCGGATGAGAGGCGGCAAGGGCCGAGGCGGCATCCGTGCGGACCGACCGGGCGTATGCCTGTGGAGACCGCCGCAACCGCCGCATCAGAGCCGTCGATGAACCTGACCAATGTCGCCATTCGCCAGTTGCAGGACGCGCCGTTTCCGGACTTCGTGACCCGGCCGGCGATCGACAGTCTGGTGACGGAGGCGCGTCGGCGGCTGGATCGCGACGGCCCTCACGATCCGGCGGGCTTTGCGCGCGAGATGGCCGAGCGGGCGATCGCGGAATATGCGGATGCGGCGAACCGGCAGCATTATGAACTGCCGCCCGAGTTTTTCCGCCTGTGCCTGGGCGAGCGGCTGAAATATTCGTGCTGCCTGTATCCGACGGGAACGGAGACCCTGGACCAGGCCGAGGTCGCGGCCCTGCTGGAGACCTGCGCCCACGCCGATCTGGCGGACGGGCAGACCATCCTTGAGATGGGCTGCGGCTGGGGCTCGCTGTCGCTGTGGATGGCCGAGACCTATCCTCGAGCGCGGATTACGGCGGTGTCGAACAGCCACGGCCAGCGCAAACATATCGAAGGCGAGGCGAGGGCGCGGGGGCTGACCAATCTGACGGTCGTCACCCAGGACATGAACCGGTTCGACACCGACCAGCGGTTCGACCGGATCGTCTCGGTCGAGATGTTCGAGCACATGGCCAACTGGCGCGCCTTGCTGACCAAGGCCCGGTCCTGGCTGAAGCCTGACGGGCGGATGTTCATCCACGTCTTCACCCACCGGGACGCCCCCTATCGGTTCGATCACACCGACAGCGGCGACTTCATCGCCCAGCATTTCTTCACCGGCGGCATCATGCCCAGTCGCGGCCTGATCCGGCAGTTTCCCGACCTGTTCGCGGTCGAGCAGGAGTGGACCTGGAACGGCGGCCATTACGCCCGCACCGCCAATCACTGGCTGGCCAATATGGACCACAACGCCGGGCGGGTCGCCGTGCTGATGCGCGAGACCTATGGGGCGGACGCCAAGCTTTGGACCCGGCGGTGGCGGCGCTTCTACCTGGCGACCGCCGGTCTGTTCGGCAATGACGGCGGCCGCACCTGGGCGGTCAGCCACTATCGCCTGAAACCGGCCTGAAAACCCGTCTGAGGAGGTTGTCGTGATCAAATATGTCTTCGCCTATCTGGGCGCCGGGATCACCTTCGCGGTGATCGACGCTGTCTGGCTGACCACCATGACCAACCGCTTCTACAAGCCGGTGCTGGGACCCATCCTGGCCGAGAAGCCGGACATGAGGGCGGCCGTGCTCTTCTATCTGATCTCGATCGCCGGGACCGTCTTCCTGGCCATCGCCCCCGCCTTGAAAGAGGGAAGCTGGACCAAGGCGGCGATCAACGGGGCCGTGCTGGGCTTCGTCGCCTACGCCACCTATGACCTGACCAACCAGGCCACCCTGGCCGCGTGGCAGACCAAGCTGACCGTCGTCGATCTGATGTGGGGCACGGTCCTGACGACGATCTCGGCGACCGGCGGCTATTTCGCCGCGCGTTGGGCCGAAGGGCGGTTCGGCTGAAACTTCCGTTCGCCTGACAAGAGTCCGGCATGGCGCGCCCCGCGCATGTTAAGCTATAGGTAACCGCTTTCGTCGGAGGGGTGCCCCGCTTTGCGTGTCGGCATAAACGGACTGACCTGGGCGCTGGTCCTCGGGGTGGTGATCGGCCTGGCCCTGACGCCGGACGGGCGCGGCTGGCTGCGTCATCCCACCTTGATGCTGGGCGGGTCGGCCGTCGCCTCGGCCAGTCCGCCGGCGAACCGCGCGCCTTCGCCCGAAATCGCGGCGCCGCCCGTCGCGCCGCCGCCGGCCGCTCAGCCCTTGGTCACGCCCTTGAAGGCTCGGCTGGCGCAGGGGCGTCTGAGCGTGGGGGTGTTCGGCGATTCCATGGCCGACGGCTTGTGGGCCGCCCTCTATCGCGATCTGAATCACCAACCTGGCGTAACCGTGACCAAGTTCAGCGAGGTCTCCACCGGCCTGTCGCGCTACGACTATGTGGACATTCAGGCCAAGACCGAGCGACAGCTGCGCGAGACCCCGGTCGATGCGGCGGTGGTGCTGTTCGGCACGAACGACGCCCAGGGCATAAGCCTGGACGGGGTGATCCACGCCTTCGGCACGCCGGGCTGGAAGGCCGCCTACGCCAAGCGGATCGACGACCTGGTCGGCCTGCTGCGCGCCAATGACGTCGCCGTCTATTGGGTCGGCCTGCCCAAGATGAAGCGCACCGGGTTCGACGCCAAGATGGCCGTGATCAATGCGGTGGTGCGCGAGCGGATGGCGGCCCTGAACGTGCCCCTGATCGAGACGTCCGCCCTGACGGCGGATGCGGCGGGCGACTACGCCGCCTATCTGCCCGGCCCCAGCGGGCGGCCCCAGCTGATGCGGGCCAATGACGGCATCCACATGAGCATGGCCGGCTATCTTCGGATCGCCGCCCCGGTGGCCGAGCGGTTGAAGCGCGACGCCGGCCTGATCGAAGTCAAGACGGCCGATCCCCGGCTCGGCACCCCGCCCACCGGCTGATCATGAGCCTGGGGGCCGTGGGGGCGGCGATACTGATACTGGCGGGGCAGGCGGAAGCGCAGGCCGGAACGGGCGCTGTCGCCTATAGGCCGGTCGCGGCGCCGACGCCGGGCGCGTCTTCGATCTGTCCGGACGGCCTGTGCGGCGAGGCGGCCCTGGAGGGGCTGTTCCAAGCTCTGGAGGCGACGGAGGCCGGCGCGCGCGACCGCCCCGTCCATATCCTCCAGGTCGGCGACAGCCATACGGCCGGCGACCGGATCACCGGCGCCGTGCGCGCGCGCTGGCAGGCCCGGTTCGGCGTTGGAGGACGAGGCGTTCTGCCGCCGGGCGTCCCCTACGCCGGCTATGCCCCGATGCAGGTTGAGGTGACGACGACCGATTGGCCGCTGCGTACGGATGTGTTGTCTGGCGGGCGTCTGCCGGTCGGCGTCGGATTCACAGGCAGCGAGGCGGACGTCGCGGACGGCGCGGTGATGACCATCGCGGCCGAAAACAGCGCGGCCTTCGACAAGGTCCAAATCTGCGGAGAGGGTTGGCCGAAGGACGCCGAACTGGCTCTGACGGGTAGCGCGGGCTTGCGGACGATGGTGTTTCCCGGTTCCCGCGACGAAATCTGGCAACCCGTTTGTCAAACCGCGATCTTCGACACGCTCCAGACGCGGCTCGAGATTCGCCCGACGGGCAGGGTGAAGCTCCATGACGTGCGGCTGACGCGACAGGGGCCGGGCGTGGAGCTGTCCAGTCTCGGCGTCGTCGGAGGGACCATTCAGGATTTGGTGCTGAGGAACGGCGACTGGACGCGATTGGAGCTGGACGCCTGGCGGCCGGACCTGGTCATCGTCGCCTTCGGCGTCAATGATGGATTCGCGCCGAACTTCAACGTCGAAGACTACGAGTCCTGGCTGAACGGCGCCCTGACGCAGCTGAGGGTGAGCGCCCCCGACGCCGCGATCCTGCTCCTCGGCGCGCCGGAAGGCTTGAAGGCTGGAATCGGCGGGCGGTGCGGCGGGCGGGCCGCGCCCGCATCTCTGGCGGTGGTCCGGGACGTGCAGCGTCGCGTCGCGAGCGAGACGGGCGTCGCATTCTGGGACTGGTACGGACGCATGGGAGGCGACTGTTCGGCGGAGCGGCTGGCGACTGCGCCTGAGCCCTATATGCGGCCCGACCGGGTGCATTTCACTTCCCCGGGGGCGGAGTGGATCGGCGGGGTGCTGAGCGACGATCTGCTGGCCGCCTATGACCGCTGGAAGGCGGCGAAGGGGGAGGCGGACTGATGCTGTTTCCGACCCTGGCCTTCGCGGTCTTCTTCCTGTTCGTCTATTTGGTCAGCTGGAGCCTGGATCGAGAGAACGGGCGGCGCAAACTGTTCCTGCTGCTCGCCAGCTGGTTCTTCTACGCCCAGTGGGACTGGCGGTTCGTGGGGCTGCTGATCGTCTCGGCCGTGCTGAACTGGGGCGTGGCGGCCCTGATCGTGCGCAGCGACCGGGCGGGACGGCGCAAACTGTGGGTGGGTCTGGGCGTGGCGGCCAATCTGCTCATCCTGGGCTTCTTCAAGTATTACGGCTTCTTCGTCGAACAGGCTGTTGATCTGCTTGCCCAATTCGGTTGGGAGCGGGACCTGCCCCTGTTGCAGGTGGTGCTGCCGGTGGGGATCAGCTTCTTCACCTTCCAGGGCGTCAGCTATGTGGTCGACGTCTATCGCGGCAAGACGGCGCCGGCCGAGAGCCTGCTGGACGTCATGCTGCTGATGAGCTTCTTCCCGCATCTGGTGGCTGGACCCATCGTGCGGGCCTCGGACCTGTTGCCCCAGTTCGCCCGGGTGCCCAGGCTGACGCGCGAGATGGCGACCCATGGGCTGCTGCTGATCGTCTGGGGCCTGTTCAAGAAGGCCGTGATCGCGTCCGAGCTGGCGACGCGGCTGGTGGATCCGGTCTTCTTCGATCCTGCGGCCTATGGGGCAATCGACATAGCGGCGGCGGTCTATGCCTATGCAGTTCAGATCTACTGCGACTTCTCGGCCTATTCGGACATGGCCATCGGCGTCGCGGCCTTGCTGGGCTATTCCTTCCCGCGCAACTTCGACCAGCCGTACCGGGCGGCCTCGATGCAGGCCTTCTGGCGGCGGTGGCACATCAGCCTGTCCAGCTGGCTGCGCGACTATCTGTATGTGCCGCTGGGCGGGGGGCGCAAAGGGCTTTGGTCGTCGTGCATGAATGTGATGATCACCATGCTGCTGGGCGGGTTGTGGCACGGGGCGGCCTGGACCTTCGTGGCCTGGGGCGCCCTGCACGGCGGGGCGCAGGTGGTGGAGCGTTTAGGGCGCGCGTTGGTCAAGGACCGCAAGGTCGTCCCGACCTGGCTGGGGGTTCTGATCACCTTCCACGTCGTCTGTCTGGGCTGGATTCTGTTCCGCGCCGAAACCTTCGATCTGGCGATGCAGATGTTGGTCGGCCTGGGTCGGTTCGAGGGCTTCAGCCTGTTGACGCCCTTTGTGCTGGCGTTGATCGTCGGCGGACTGGCGATGCACGGACTGCCGCCGCGCGCGGTGGAGGGGCTGGCCGAACGGCTGAAGACGGCGCCGTCGCCGACCCTGGGCATCCTCATCGGACTGGCGATCCTTCTGGTCGAGGCGATGCGGCCCGAGGGCGTGGCGCCCTTCATCTATTTCCAGTTCTGAGGCCTTGATCCGACGATGAGCGAGCCGACGGACCCGATCGACCCCTTTCCCACCCGCGCCCAGCCGCCGGTGTCGCCGTTTCCGCCGCTGGAGGAGCCGACGGCCGCCGATCCGCCCAGCGACTGGATCGACGCCGCCGACGCCCATGACTTGCCGACGCGGGAGAACGCCCTGGTCGCCCTCGGTCGTTTCGCCTTTCCCCCCGCCCCGCCGTTGGACGAGGAAGGGGAGGCGGCGCGCGCGCGGCGGTGGACCAGCCAGACCGTGCTGGTCGCCTGCGTCTTCCTGATGATCTTCAACGCGGGATCGGTGCAGAACTGGGCGCGCCAGCAGCCGCCGGGCTGGACTCAGTCAACGATTGATCGACTCGCGACGGTCTGGGTCGAACAACTGGCTCTGCTGGGGGCGGACCAGCCGGTCGAGGGGCTGCGGCAGCTGTGGCGCGAGGCGCAGACGCTGCGGTTCGACGGCGGCCGGGACAAGGCGGCGCCGGACGCCTGAGATCGCGCCGACGGCCAAGGCCGGCGCGATCTTTCGGTGTGGAGCCGGCTTAGTTGACGGTCGCCTTGACGATCTTGCCGGGGCTGCGCGGCGGCTCGCCCTTCGGCAGGGCGTCGACGTGTTCCATGCCGGACTCGACCACGCCCCAGACGGTGTACTGACGGTCCAGGAAGGTGGCGTCGTCGAAGCAGATGAAGAACTGCGAGTTCGCGCTGTTCGGATCGGCGGTGCGGGCCATGGAACAGACGCCGCGCACGTGCGGCTCGGCCGAGAATTCCTGCTTCAGGTTCGGCTTGTTGGAGCCCGAGGTGCCGGTGCCGGTCGGATCGCCGCCCTGGGCCATGAAGCCGGGGATGACGCGGTGGAAGACGACGCCGTCGTAGAAGCCTTCCTGGGCCAGTTCGGTGATCCGGGCGACGTGGTTCGGGGCCAGGTCGGGGCGCAGCTTGATGACCACGTCGCGGGCTTCGCCGTCTCCGGTGTCCAGGGTGAAGGTCAGGGTGTCGGCCATTTCGGTCGTCCTCTCGGGGTTGATTTGCGGCGGGACATAGCCCGCAACGCCGGTCGGGGCTATGTGGGAACGATGAGTGAAGACGAAAAGCCTCAAGAACGTCGTCGAATGGTGCGGCCGCCGACCGGCGGAACCGCGGCCGGACGCGGCATGGGCACGAAGATGAAGACGGCCGACACCAAGTCCATGTCGAGCCAGCAGTGGATCAAGCGACAGCTGTCCGACAAATGGTCGGAACGGGCGCGGGCGGAAGGCTGGCGATCACGCGCGGCCTTCAAACTGATCGAGATCGACGACAAATTCCGGCTGATCAAGCGCGGGTCCAAGGTCATCGACCTGGGCGCGGCGCCGGGCGGGTGGGTCCAGGTGGCGCTGAACCGGGGCGCCGGCGCCGTGGCCGGCGTGGACTTGCTGATGATCGAACCGATCCCGGGCGCCACCCTGCTGCAGGCCGACTTCACCCAGCCCGGCGTGGATCAGCAGCTGATCGAGGCCATAGGCGGTGCGCCGGATCTGGTTCTGTCGGACATGGCGCACAACACCGTCGGCCACCGCCAGACCGACCACCTGAAGATCATCGCCCTGATCGAAATCGCCGCCGACTTCGCCATCCGCACCCTTCGGCCCGGCGGCGCCTTCGTCTCCAAGAACTTCCAGGGCGGCGACGCCGGGGGCGTTCTGGCGCGACTGCGCGAGGAGTTCGAGACGGTGAAGTACGTCAAGCCGGAGTCCAGTCGGAAGGACAGCGCCGAGGTGTTTCTGGTGGCGTTGAATAAGCGCTAGGCGGCCTTCAGGCCGTCGCGGGTCTACGGGCCGCGCGGCGTTCTTCCATCCGCGACCAGACCCGGTCGTGCAGGGTGAAGAAGACCGTCTGAACCAGGGGCTCGATGACGCCGATGGCCAGGGCGGCGCGGATGTCCTGGGTCAGGGCGAAGGCCACCAGGACGGCGACGGTGAAGTGCATGACGCCGTAAGTCACGGTCTTGACCGCCACCTGTTTCAGCGACCGGGGCAGGGCGTGGCTGTGGCCATGGCCGTGGTTGTCGTGGACGCGGGCCTGTTCCTCGGGCGACATGATGTCAAGGCGGGCGGTGAAGGCCTCGGCCGCCTCTTCGATATTGGAGGCCATGCGGCGGCGTTCGATCCGGTGCCAGACGCGATCGTGGATCGAATAGGCGATGGTCTGAAAGAAGGGCTCGACCATGCCGACGGCCAGGGCGATACGCCAGTCGCGGGTGATGGCGAAGGCCACGAGAATGGCCACCACGAGGTGCATGACCCCGTAGCTGGCGATCTTCAGGGCCAGTTTTCGCGCGGTGCTGAGGATGACGCCAACCATGTTGGAAGAATGGTGTTGGTCTGCATCGGTTGCAAACCAATAAAATCTATCGGGTCCATAAGACCCGCCGTTCGCGGAGTGGTTAGGTCATAATCTTCTCGAACCAGTTCGTGATAGTCGAGCGGTTGGAAGCGCACCACGTTATCGCCGCTCCAATAGCGGTGCCTGGAACGAGCGAAAGCAGGGCGGTAGGTATTGCCAGCCATCGCCGTACTCGGGCTTGGTTAGCGTCGGTCAAGGCGTTTTGCAGCCGCGTTTCCTCGCACGCGATATCAGCCGCCAACTTCGCTGCCGCCAGCCGTCGTTTCTCTTTGCGGGTGCCCATATCACAGCCTCGATCAAGAACGGGCTTTCCAACTGTCACGGACAACGCGAGGTCAGAATGCACCGTGTCAGGATGCAACCTGCTGAGCCCCCGCAACGCGGTCGGTTGGATAGCTGTCGAGGACGATGAGCGCGCCTGCGGGTGTGGCGGACAAAGTAGCTGTGGATATCTTTGCGCCATCAGCCCTTGCCGTAGCCCCCCGCACCCCGTTATACGCGGCCCGCAAAACGGAGACTCCCCATGGAGATACGCGAAGGACTGACCTTCGACGATGTTTTGCTGGAACCCGGTCCGTCCGAGTTCATGCCGGCGATGGTCGATGTCTCGACCCAGCTGACGCGCGACATCAAACTGAACATCCCGCTGCTGTCGTCCGCCATGGACACGGTGACGGAAAGCCGCCTGGCCATCGCCATGGCCCAGTCCGGCGGCCTGGGCGTCCTGCATCGCAACATGACCATCGAGGAGCAGGCCGATCAGGTCCGCGCCGTGAAACGCTATGAGAGCGGCATGGTGGTCAATCCGGTGACGGTGAGCCCCGCGACGACCCTCGGCGAGGTGCGCGAGATCGTCGAACGCAAGAAGATCACCGGCTTCCCGGTCGTCGATCCCGCCAGCGGCAAACTGGTCGGCATGCTGACCCACCGGGACATGCGTTTCGAGAGCGATCCGAACGTCACGGCCGCCTCGCTGATGACCACCGGCGACCTGATCACGGTGCGCGAGGGCGCCAGCCGGGACGAGGCACGCGAGCTGCTGCGCACCCGCAAGATCGAGCGGGTCATCGTGGTGGACGAGGATTATCGGGCCGTCGGCCTGATCACCATGAAGGACATCGAAAAGGCCCAGGCCTTCCCGAACGCCGCCAAGGACGAGCAGGGACGCCTGCTGGTCGGCGCGGCTTCGACGGTGGGCGACGCCGGCTTCGAACGGGCCATGGCCCTGGCGGAGGCGGGCGCGGACGTGGTGGTGATCGACACCGCTCACGGCCACTCGGCCTCAGTCGCGGCGGTGGTCGAACGGATCAAGCGCGAGAACAATCGGCTGCAGATCATCGCCGGAAACGTCGCCACCTATGACGCGACACGGGCCCTGATCGACGCGGGCGCCGATGCGGTGAAGGTCGGGATCGGTCCGGGCTCCATCTGCACCACCCGCATCGTCGCCGGCGTGGGCGTGCCCCAACTGACCGCCGTGATGGACGCCGCGCGGGCCGCCAAGGGCTCCGGCGCCTCGGTGATCGCCGACGGCGGGATCAAGTACTCGGGCGACTTGGCCAAGGCCATCGCGGCCGGCGCGAACGTGGCCATGATGGGCTCGATGTTCGCCGGCACTGACGAGAGCCCCGGCGAGGTCTTCCTGTACCAGGGCCGGTCCTACAAGTCGTACCGCGGCATGGGTTCGGTCGGCGCCATGGCGCGCGGCTCGGCCGACCGCTATTTCCAGAAGGAAGTCTCGTCCGAGAAGCTGGTGCCCGAGGGCATCGAGGGCCAGACGCCTTACAAGGGGCCTATTGGTCCGGTTTTGCACCAGCTCGTCGGCGGGCTTCGCGCCTCGATGGGCTATGTCGGCGCCGGCACGATCCCGGACTTCCAGGACCGCGCCCGCTTCGTGCGCATCACCGGCGCCGGCCTGCGGGAAAGCCACGTCCACGACGTGATGATCACGCGCGAGGCGCCGAACTACAGACAGGGATAAGGCCATGACGACCGAACTGACCTATCTGGCCCTGACGCTCATCCTGGCCCTGGTCCACATTCTGGCGCCGGCCCTGGGGCGGACGGCGCAGTTCGGTCTGGCCTGGAACGCCGGCGCACGCGATACGCCGGCCGGGCCGTCCCGCCCGGTGGTGGGGCGCCTGGAGCGGGCGCAGTCGAACCTGTTCGAGACCCTGCCCCTGTTCATCGGCGCGGTGCTGATCGCCCATGTGGTCGAGGCCTCCGGACCCCTGACGCTGTGGGGGACGACCCTCTATTTCTGGGGTCGCGTCGTCTATTTGCCGCTCTACGCCCTTGGCGTTCCCTATATCCGGTCGCTGGTCTGGCTGGTCTCGATCGTGGGACTGGTCATGGTGCTGGCGTCCCTGTTTCTTCTGAAAGCCTAGATTGACCCCAGCCGCCCGTCTCGCCGCCGCCGCCTCCGTTCTGGACGCCATCGCCCAGGGCCGCCAGCCGGCGGAAACCGTCCTGAAAGCCTGGGGGGGCGCCAACCGATACGCCGGGTCCAAGGACCGGCGCGCCATCGCCGACCGCGTCTACAAGGTGCTGCGGGCGCGCGGCCGCCTGTCCTGGATCATGGGCGGGCGCGAGGACGGCCGGGCCCTGGTGATCGGGTCCCTGCACGCCATCGACGGCCTGTCGCTGGAAGAGATCGAGGCCCTGCATGCGGGCGACGGCTACGGGCCGCGGCCCCTGTCGAAACAGGAACGCGGCCGGATCACGGCGGGGGAGGGGGAGCTTCCCGGCTGGGTCGCCGCCGGCCTGCCCGAGTTCGTGGTCGAGGATTTCAAGGCGACCTTCGGCGAGCGTTGGGCCGAAGAGGCACGCGCCCTGATGGCGCCGCGCGCCCCGATCGACCTGCGGATCAATGACTCGGCCGCCACGGTCGAGGAGGTCGAGGCCGAACTGAAGGCCGCCGGGCTGGACGTTTCGCGCACGCCCTGGTCGGCCGTCGGCCTGCGCGTGCCGTCCGAGCCGCCGCCCAATATCCAGGCGCTGGAGGGGTTCAAGTCCGGCAAGTTCGAGATCCAGGACGAGGGTAGTCAGGTCGTCTGCTGGCTGGCCGGGGCGCAACCCGGCGCGACGGTTGTGGACTATTGCGCAGGCGGCGGCGGCAAGACCCTGGGTCTGGCCCAGGCCATGAAGGGGGAGGGGAGATTGACGGCCTCCGACGTGGTCAACAAGCGGCTGGAGAATATCCGCCCTCGCCTGCAACGCGCGGGCGTCGAGGCCGAACTGGTGCTGATCGGCCAGAACGGCGGGGGGCTGGAGGCGCTGAACGGCCAGGCCGATCTGGTCTTCGTCGACGCCCCCTGTTCGGGCTCGGGCACCTGGCGGCGTCGGCCCGAGGACGCCTGGCGTCTGACGGCGGACGAGGTCGAGAAACTGCACGCCGTTCAGGTCCGTATCCTGAGCCAGGCGACCAAGCTGGTGAAACCGGGCGGGCGTCTGGTCTATGTCACCTGTTCGATGCTGGCGCGCGAGAACGAGGCCAGCGCCGACGCTTTCGAGGCCGCCCATCCCGAGTTCAAACCGGTCCCGGTCGCCGACCTGCTGGGCGCGCCGCAACTGACCGACGCCGCCCGGACCAGGTTCGCTGAACTGGCGTCCGGCGCGCGGCTGCGGCTGTCGCCGGCCTCGGCCGACACCGACGGCTTCTTCGCCGCCGTCTATCAGCGGGCCGCCTGATGGGGGCGGCGCCGGTTCGGCACGGCGAGATTTCGGTCCTCTACGTTATGGCCGCGCCCGCCGAATACGGCGACTGTCTGCGCGCCCGCATCCAGCCCCTGATGACCGGCGTCGGCCCGGTGGAGGCCGCCGTGGCCCTGACCGCAGCCCTGGCCCGGCTGGAGGCGGCGGGCGATCTGCCGGATCTGATCGTCTCCCTGGGGTCGTGCGGCTCGCGGGTGCTGGAGCACGCCTGCGTCTATCAGGCTTCTTCGGTCGCCTATCGCGACATGGACGCCAGCCCTCTAGGCTTTCCCAAGGGGGTGACCCCGCTGCTGAACCAGCCTGCGGTCCTGCCCCTGCCGTGCCCCGTCCCGGGCCTGCCGACCGCCAGGCTTTCGACCGGCGCCAATGTCGTCTCCGGCGTCGCCTATGACGCCATCGACGCCGAGATGGTGGATATGGAGACCTGGGCCCTGGTCCGGGCGGCCCAGACCTTCGGCCTTCCTCTGGTCGCCTTGCGCGGCGTGTCGGACGGCCGGACCGAGCTGAAGGCGCTCGAGGACTGGACCTCCACCCTTTGCCATGTGGACGAGAACCTGGCCGCCGCTCTGGACCGTCTGATCGCGGTGCTGGAGGCCGACGGCCTCGCCGCCCTTGAAATCCCGGCCGCACAAGGCCAAGACCCCGCGCAACCTCCCGCCCCGGATTCGATCACGCCATGACCTTGCCGCACGACCACCGATCAGTCCTCATCGTCGACTTCGGCAGCCAGGTGACCCAACTGATCGCCCGCCGCCTGCGCGAGGCCAGCGTCTATTGCGAGATCCATCCGTTCCAGAAGGCCGAGGCGGCCCTGGCGGGGATGAACCCGGCGGCCATCATCCTGTCGGGCGGGCCCGAGAGCGTCCACGAAGAAGGCAGCCCCCGCGCGCCCCAGGCCGTGTTCGAGGCCGGGGTGCCGGTCCTGGGCATCTGCTACGGCGAGATGACCCTGTGCGAACAGCTGGGCGGCAAGGTCGAGGGCGGCCATACGCGCGAGTTCGGCCGCGCCGCCATCACGGTCCAGAAGGACTCGCCCCTGCTGGCCGGTCTGGCCCCGGTGGGCGAGGACGAGGAAGTCTGGATGAGCCACGGCGACAAGATCGTCGCCATCCCCGAAGGCTTCGACGTGGTCGCCTCGTCCGAGGGCTCCCCCTATGCGGTGATCGCCGACGAGACGCGGCGCTTCTATGGCGTGCAGTTCCACCCGGAGGTGATGCACACCCCGCGCGGCCACCAGATGCTGAAGAATTTCACCCACGGCATCGCCGGGCTGAAGGGCGACTGGACCATGGCCGCCTATCGCGACGAGAAGATCGCCCAGATCCGCGAACAGGTCGGCGACGCCAAGGTGATCTGCGGCCTGTCCGGCGGCGTCGACAGTTCCGTCGCCGCCGTGCTGATCCACGAGGCCATCGGCGACCAGCTGACCTGCGTCTTCGTCGACACCGGCCTGCTGCGCAAGGACGAGGCGAAACAGGTCACCACCCTGTTCCGCGAACACTACAACATCCCGCTGATCCACGTTGATGCGTCCAAGGAATTCCTGGGCGAGCTGGCCGGGATCTCCGACCCGGAAACCAAGCGCAAGACCATCGGCCGCCTGTTCATCGAAGTGTTCGACCGCGAGTCGGCCAAGATCGAGGGCGCCGAGTTCCTGGCCCAGGGCACCCTCTATCCCGACGTGATCGAGAGCGTCTCCTCGTCCAGCGGCAAGGCACACGTCATCAAGAGCCACCACAATGTCGGCGGCCTGCCCGACTATATGAAGCTGAAACTGGTCGAGCCCTTGCGCGAACTGTTCAAGGACGAGGTCCGGGCGCTGGGCCGCGAACTGGGCCTGAGCGACGCCTTCGTCGGCCGCCACCCCTTCCCAGGACCGGGCCTGGCCATCCGCATCCCCGGCGAGATCACGCCGGACGCCGTGGCGACCCTGCAGGACGCCGACGCCATCTATCTGGAGGAGATCCGCAAGGCGGGCCTCTACGACGACATCTGGCAGGCCTTCGCCGTCCTGCTGCCGGTCAAGACCGTCGGCGTCATGGGCGACGCCCGCACCTACGAAAAGGTTCTGGCCCTGCGCGCCGTCACCTCGACGGACGGCATGACGGCCGACTTCTACCAGTTCCCCTGGGACGTCCTGGCCAAGACGGCGACGCGGATCATCAACGAGGTCCGCGGCGTGAACCGCGTGGTCTATGACGTGACGTCCAAGCCGCCGGGCACGATCGAGTGGGAGTGAGAGGCGGCGGGCATGCGGGTGCGACCTCTGGCGAAGGTGGGGGTTGCTGACAGGGCGACATTAGCGCTCCGGCTCGGCCAATGCGATCCTGTAGGACTACGGCGGTAGATTTGCAGGACGTATGCTCAGCCTATGCTCTTGAGTTGCGCCAGTTGTTGGCGCTCGATCCGCACTTGCCCACCCGTGCCCCGGTCGAAATCGCTGCGATCGGGACATCCGCCTCAAGCACTTCCGCCGCGTCGCAACCCGCTTCGACAAGCTGGCAAGAGACATCCTCGCCGCCGTCCTGCTGACCTCGACCCGCCTCTGGCTCAGGGCTTATGAGTCCAGAACCTAGGCGAACGGAGCGTCGACGGTCGTTTTTATCGACCGTCGACGCCGGCTTTGTAACAACTGCGCGACAGCGCCCGAAAAAAGGAGGGCATCCTCCCGGTGCGGGTGATTTCAGAGATCGCGGGCTTGCTGCCTTGTGAAGGCGCGTGCCAGTCTCTGTGGCCATGGGGGTTTCAGAAGACACAGCGCGTTGGCTTGCGCGAAGCGTGATGCCGCATGAGCCTGCGCTGCGCGCATGGTTGCGCCGGGCGGCATCGCCAGCCGACGTTGATGATATCGTGCAGGAAACCTACGCGAAACTGATCGGTGTCGCGGATGTCGGATCCATCCTTAACGTGCGCGCTTATCTTTTTCGCACGGCCCGGTCTGCTGCAGTCGATCGCTTAAGACGGAAGAGCGTGGTGCCGCTCGACGCCGTCGCAGATATTGACAGACTTCAGGTGGCGGCAGATGCGGTGACGCCAGAAGACGAAGTCGCGGGCCGAAACGAACTTCGGCTTCTCGCGAAAATGATTGACCGCCTTCCCGATAAGACACGCCGCATCTTCATTCTCAGTCGGGTCCAAGGACGCTCTCAAAAAGAGATTGCGCGGGAGACGGGATTCCCGGAAAGCACCGTCGAAAAGCACATAGCCAAGGCCTTTGTCCTCTTGATGGCCGCATACGCCGATGGAGGATATGATGCTCCAGATGCGTCTAGGTTGCGAAACGTGCGGATCGGACGAAGGGCGGATGGCAGAGACGGAAACGGCTGAAGAGATCGATCGCCGCGCCGCCCTGTGGGCCGCGCGGCTTGATCGTGGGCCGTTTTCACCGGCGCATCAGCGAGAATTCGACGCCTGGGCGGGAGAGGACCCACGTCGCCTGGGCGCGTTCGCCCGCGCCCGCGCCATAGCGGTTCATACCAGACAAGCGGCGGCCTTGGCAGGCGGACCCGTCGCCGAACAACCGATGGTCGCGCGACGCTCTCTGCTGGCGGCGGGCGTCGCTGTGGCGATGTTGAGCGGAACGGGTCTGGCCGCCGCCTACTGGCGGCGGTCTCAACGTCTCGACACGCAGCGCGGCGAGATTCGCTCGGTAACGCTGGATGACGGCAGCGTCGTCACGCTCAACACCCTGTCGCAGGTCAGCGTCCGCTATACGCGATCTGTGCGGGAAGTCGTCCTCATGTACGGCGAAGCCCTGTTCGAGGTGGCCGTCGATCCCGTGCGGCCGTTCGTCATGCGGGCTGCGGGCGCGGTGCTGACCACCTATGACGGCGCATTCCTGCTGAAGCGGCTGAATCAGGCGCCGCTCGAGATCGTCGCCTTGGCGGGATCGGTCCATATGCGGGTCGGGCGGGACAGGGCGCACATCCTGACCGCCAACCAGCTGATCAGCCTGGCCGGCGGCGAAGCGACCAGCCCTCGTTTCGTCGATGCGCCCCAAACCGGGCGGCTTCTCGCCTGGCGTGACGGAAAGATCGAGTTCCACAACGACAGCCTCGAACAGGCGGCCGCCGAGTTCGCGCGCTTCAGCGAAGTTCCGATCCTGCTGGCGGATCGGAACGTGGCCGAAATGAAGATCACCGGCCTGTTCGAAGCGAACGATCCTGCGGCCTTCGCCCGGGCGGCGGCGCGCAGTCTGAACCTCCGCGCGGAAATCAGCTCGACCCGGATTCAGCTTCTTCACGGTTAAATATTTTCCGGACGCTGGAGGATTTCTGATCCCTGAACCGTCTTGTCTATGTCCGGTGCGCCGGGGGAACATAGACAGACGGATCGGGGGATCTCATGGTGTCGTGGAAGAGTTGGCTGGCGGCGGGCGTCGCCGGCGGGGTGCTTGTCATGGCCGCCCATGGGGCAGCTGCTCAGGTGAGGCAGTTCAATGTGGCGGCCCAGCCGCTCGCTCAAGCCATTCCTGACTTGGCGCGTCAGGCGGGCGTGACGATTTCAGCGCCCACCGGCCACCTCACGGGCCGCGTCGGACCCGCCGTCTCGGGGCAGATGGACGTCGAAGACGCGCTCAGCCGCCTGCTTGAAGGCACCGACCTCTACGTCGCCTCGCATGAGGGATCGACCATCATCCTGCAAAAGCGAACGCACGGCGACGGACGCGCAGCCGAGGTCGAAGAGGTCGTGGTCGTCGGTAGCCGGATCAGGGGGACACGCATAAACGAAGCCCTGCCGGTCACCGTCGTCGATCAGTCTGATCTGGATGCGATCGGCGCCGCAGACGGCGACGATCTTTACCGCTCCATCGCACAGATGGGCGACGTCGGTTTCAATGAGGCGGACAGCGACAACGGCGGGATCAACAATGCGCGGGGCGATGTGGCTTCGATCGATCTGCGTTCGATCGGCACGGGCAATACGCTGGTACTGCTGAACGGCCGGCGATTGGTGCCTCACCCCGGTACGCAGATTGAAGGCTATGTGCCGGTTCAGACGGTCAACACCAACGCCATCCCGACATTCGGCCTGCGTCGGGTCGAGGTTCTCGCGGACGGCGCTGCGGCGCTTTACGGCACCGACGCGGTGGCCGGCGTCGTCAACAACGTCCTGCGCGACAACTTCGAAGGCTTCACGGTCCAGGCCGCCATGGGGCACGACGAAGGGGGAATGGAGGAATATTCCTTCGATTTTCAGGCTGGCAAGGACTTCAACAACGGCAAGACCAACGTCTCAATCATGGGCGGCTACCTGACCCGGGATCCGCTCTACATCTGGGAACGCGACTATGCGACGGTCGCGGGACGGGTGGCCGCCTTCAACGGCCGCGCCTCTGGCCTCGACTATGGGACCTACAGCACGATCACGGCCTGGGCTGAGGGCATCAAGCTGGATCCGACGACCTACAAGAACGCGGGAACCACCACGCGCGTCAACGGAACGACCCTGACATCTACCGCCGGCACCTTCCACGTTCAGCCCAGCACCAACGCCGGCTGCATCGCCGGCGCCTATACGACGGGGACCTGTTTCGACAACTCAACCCTGTCGACGACGAGCGAGGACAACAATCTCCGATATGATCTGGACTCTATGCGGACCATCAGTTCGGCGGTGGACCGCGCCAATCTGTTCACCTTCATCAACCACGAGTTCGATAACGGCGTCGAGTTCTTCGGAGAGCTGAGCTACTACTGGGGCGAGACTTGGTCGCAGCGCCAGCAGGACACGCCGCTGGACACGCAGCGCGTCCTCATGTCGCCGACCGCCTACTGGAATCCTTTCGGCGCCACGGGCGTGACGGCTCGGCTGAGCGGATTGTCCGGGGTGCCGACAACGGGTTCAGCGATCCAGATTCAGGACTACCGTTTCGCCGATCTCGGCTATCGGGAGGTCGAGGTCGAAAACGTCACCACCCGATATCTGGGCGGTCTGCGCGGCGAACGCTTCGGCTTCGATTGGGAAAGCGCCTTGCTCTACAGCAAGGCCGAAACGACCGACGAAATGGACGGGGTCAGCATGACCTTGCTCCAGGACGCGATCAATAGGACGACGCCTGACGCCTATAATCCCTTTGTGGGCGGCGATCTGAACAGTCCCCGGAACGGCGCGACGGGTTTGAATAACCAGGAGACGATCGACAGTTTCATGGTCAAGGTCTACCGCTATGCCGAGACCGAGCTCATGCAGTGGGACTTCAAGGTCTCCAAGGGCGACTTCTATCCGGTGCCGGCTGGACATGTGGGCCTGGCGGCGGGGGTAGAAGCGCGTCGCGAAACCTTCGCTGAAGATCGCGACCCGCGTCTGGACGGAACGATCACCTTTACGGACCTGGCAGGCGTCGTATCCCAGAGCGACGTGATGGGCGTGTCCTACACCCCGGACAGCTCGGGCGCCCGCAACGTCTACTCGGCCTTCCTCGAACTGGCCGTACCGGTCGTTTCGCCCGAGATGAACATCCCGCTGGTGCAGTCGATCGACCTCCAGATTGCGGGTCGCGTGGAGAACTACACCCTGTTCGGAACGGTCGGGGCCCCGAAGATCGCGCTGGCCTATCGCCCGACGCCTTGGCTGATGTTCCGCAGCGCCTGGTCGGAAGGCTTCCGGGCGCCCAACCTGCTGCAACTCCACCAGCCGGATTTCGAACGCTCCAACAGCCGGCGTGATTACGCCGCCTGTGCGGTGCAACTCGCTATCGGCGCAATCCCGACGCTGACGACCAGCAACGACTACTGCACCAGCGAAGATCGGATCGAAAAACGGTCGGGGAACACGGACCTCAAGGCGGAGACCTCCGAGAACCTCAGCCTGGGCCTGGTGTTCGAACCCGAACTCTGGTCCGACCGGTTCGGCGACCTGACGCTGACCGTCGATTACTGGAAGATCCGGCAGGAGGATCTGGTCGGAATTTTCGGCGGTACGAACCAACTGATCAGGGACTACTACCTGCGTCAGATCGGTAGTTCGAACCCCAATGTGGTTCGCGATACGCCCAACGCCCAGCAGATCGCCGATGCGGCCGCAGCGGGCCTCGCGCCCGTCGGCGACCTCTTGTACATCACCGACGAGTACATGAACCTGCAGCCGCGCGAGTCTGAAGGCCTCGATTTCCGCCTCTTCTACACGCTGCGCGACACCCCGGTCGGCGACTGGCGGCTCAGCCTCAACGCCAGCCAGAAGCTGAAACTGTATCAGGAGGCCAGCGAACAGCATCAGATCCTGCTGGACGCCCTGGCCGACGGCACGATCGCGGGCGTGACGGTCGGCGGCGTGGAAGACCTGATCGGACAGAACGGCCGGCCGGAATGGAAGTTCACCGCGTCCCTGACGTGGGACCTGGGGCAGTGGACCTCAGGCTGGTACACCAGCTACGTCTCCGACTTCGTCGACACCAGCGCCACCTATGTGGATACCGACGACTATTGGGTGGTGGACGAGTGGCTGACCCACAACCTCTATGTCCAATACGAATTCGACAAGGGCGGCCCGCTGGACGGCGCCCGGGTCCGGATCGGCGCGCGCAATCTGTTCGACGAGGACCCGCCGCTGGCCGACGACCGGTTCGGCTACAACGGCAGCGTCCATTCCAACCGCGGCCGCTGGTGGTACGCCAGCATCCGCAAGTCCTTCTAATGGCGACGCCCGGGCGAGGCTGAGGCCTCGTCCGGGCCTCTCTGGAAATCGACATGTCCTCCCTTGCGCCTTCGGCGGGCTTGGCCCGACCGGTGCGGATCGTCACGCGCCTATGGTTCGCCACGCCGCTGTGGCGACGGATCCTGCTGGGTCTGGGGCTGGGCGTGCTCGCGGGCCTGGTGCTCGGAGAACGCGCCCAGGATCTGAAATGGATCGGCGACCTCTTCGTTCGGCTGATCCGCATGTTGGTGACCCCGCTGGTGTTCGTGACCGTCGCCGCCGGCGTGTCGGCCATGTCCGACCCGGCGCGTCTCGGAGCGGTCGGTCTCAAGACCATGGTTCTCTACTTCGGCTTGATGCTGGTGGGCGCCGCCGTCGGTCTGGGCCTGGGCGCGCTGATCCAGCCGGGCGCCGACGTCGATCTAGCGGGCGTCGCGCCCGCGCCTCTGGCCGACGCACAGGATCTCGCCGCCGTCCTCGCCGACATTGTGCCTTTGAACCCTATCGCGGCCATGGCCGAGGGCGACATTCTCGCCGTCATCTTCTTCGCCTTGTTGATCGGCGCCGCTCTGTTGGTGACGGGCGAGGACGGACGCCCCTTGCAGAAAGTTCTGGAGTCCGGATCGGCCGTGCTTCTGCGCGTCGTCCTGTTCGTAATGGAGCTGGCGCCGTTCGGCGTCTTCGCCCTCATCGCCTGGGTGATGGGAACCAGCGGGCCGTCGGCCTTCGTCAGCGTCCTGCGGCTGTCTTGCTGTGTTGTTGTCGGCGCGGCGTTTCAGACCTTCATCGTTCACGGCGCCGTACTGCGTCTTCTGGCGCGAACGCCGGTTCTGCCCTTCTATCGCGACATCGTAGACGCGGTGGCGGTGGCCTTTTCGACCTCGTCCAGCGCCGCGACCCTGCCTGTGGCGCTGCGGGTGGCCCAGAGAAATCTCGGCGTCAGCCCGGCGATCGCCTCGACGGTCTTGCCGCTCGGAGTGACCCTGAGCATGGACGGCGCCGCCCTCTACGTCGGCCTCTTGGCCGCCTTTTCCGCCCAGGTTTTCGGCGTGGCCCTGGGGCCAGCCGACTATCTCGCCATAATGGCGGTCACCGCCATGGTGGCCCTGGGCGCCGCGCCCGTGCCTTCGGCCTCCCTGTTTCTGCTGGCGGCAGTGCTTTCAGTCATCGGTCTGGGGCCGGAGCAGACGGCCTTGATCGTCGGCTTCATCCTGCCCTTCGATCGGCCCCTGGACATGATCCGCACCGTGCCGAACTGCACCAGCGACCTGGCCGTCGCCGTCGCCGTCGCGCGGATGGAGGGCGAACTGGATTTCACAGCCTACAAGGAGAGACCGCTCGAATGACCCGTCCTCAACGCCATCTCTCGGCGCTCCTCGCCGCCCTTCTGGCCGCGGCGCCGGCCGTCCAGGCGCAGGAGCAGCCGCAAGCCCCGCTGAACTCTGATGCAGTTCACCACACGGCGATATCGAACGCCGCCGTCCGGCAGGGCTCGGCCACGGCTGAACAGCGGCTCGGCGAGCGGGTCGTGTTTCGCAGCATGGACGAGCCGCGAACCGAACTGGTCGGCTATCTGTTCCGGCCGGAGGGACCAACGCCCGAATCCGGCGCGCCGGCGGTCGTCCTGCTGCACGGCAGGGGCGGGGTCTATTCGTCCCTGGCCGGCGGGGTCTATGAGGCGAGAACCCTGACGCTGCGACTCAAATTCTGGGCCGAGTACTGGACCGACCGGGGGTACTACGCCCTTGTCGTCGACAGTTTCGGGCCGCGAGGCTATCCGACCGGTTTCGCGGCCGGGACCTACAGTTCGCGACCGCCAGAGATCAACGAAGTGACGATCCGCCCCCTGGACGCCTATGGCGCGCTGCGGTTCCTGCGCAGCCTGGAGGGGGTGGCGGATGACCGGATCGGCCTGATGGGCTTCTCCAACGGCGCCAGCACTGTCCTTTCGGCCTTGGCTGACGACAAGCCCGGCGACATGCGGCGGATCGGCTTCCGGGCGGGTCTCGCCCTCTATCCGGGCTGCGGCCTCCAGGGACGGTTCCGGCGGGAGTACAAGACCTATGCGCCGGTCGAGGTCTTCATGGGAACGGCGGACCAGGAGGTGTCGCCCGAAAGCTGCCGGACCCTGGTTGATCGCGCTCAAGCGGCGGGCGCTTCAGTGAACCTGACCCTCTATCCGGATGCGGCCCACGGATTCGACGATCCCAGCCGCAGCCGCCAGGCGGTCGCCGCCAACGCCGCCGCGACTGAGGATCTTCGCGGCCGCGTCGACCGCTTCTTCGAAGTTCAGCTGGCGCCCCGCTGACTCCGGGGCCAGGCGAGAGGGGCGTCGGCGTCAGGCCGACGCCCCTTTTCCGATTCAGGAGCCCGCCGCTGTCGCCGGGCCGTAGAACAGGGCGTTGAACAACAGCCGCACCGAGGCCCGGGCCTGCGCGCGATTGATCACGTCCGGCCCCAGGATGATCAGCCGGCCCTGCCCCATAGGCGCATCGACCACGGCGGCGGCGCCGGCCAGTTTCTCGGGCCCTATGGCCCAGCCGCTCGACACCACAGGGGTCGCGGGATAGCGGGCGGCGATCCGGGCGCCGTCGCGCACGGTGAAGGCCGCGTTCTCGTCGAAGAAGACATCCAGTCGCGCCGGCAGGCCGTAGGCCAGGGGCTCGGCCGGATCGACGTCCATCGCCAGCAAGGCGCCGGGGATGAAGAAGTCGGTGGAGGGCAGGGGCCTGTCCGCGTTCGAGAGCACGTCCTCGATCGGCGCCCCCAGGGCCAGGGCCAGTTTATGGGCCGATCCTGCGGTCACGATCGTGCCCCCGGCCTCAGCGAAGCGGGTCAGTTGCGGCAGGGTCTTCTCTCGCGTCACGGCGCCCAGCCAGGACCGATAGGCTTCGGGAATCGTCTCGGGATCCGGCTGTCCGCGCCCGCTCCCGTTGGGGAAGTCGCCGGGCAGCAGATCAGGCGCGAACACCAGGACGTCGAAATCCTTGTTCAGGTCACCTGCGTCGAGACGCTGGGGGTAAACGACCTCGAAGGGGAACTCGAACTGCTCCAGCAGCCAACGGGTCCAGCCTGCGGACATGGAGCCGCCGTAGCGATCCACCAGACCGATCCGCACCGGCTTCAGCGCCATGGCGTCGCCCGCCGGCGCGCGCGACACCGCTTCGGCGTTCAGGCCCAGCTCGGCGACCGCCTGTTCGACCAGGACGCGCGACGTCTCGCTTTCCGGAATCCACAGGGCGCCGGGCGCCAGGGTGCGCGCGCCGAGACGAACCTCGGTCTTCTGCCAGAACACCGGCTGCCCCGCCTTCAGCAGACGGTTGCTCAGGATGAAGCTGTTGATCGCTGCATGATCGACGACGAAGCCCGCGTCGCCCCGTCCGCGAATCTTACCGGCGGGCACGGCGATCAGGTCCGGCACGCGCTCCAGCGGCGCCTCGAACGGATCGAGAATCCGGTCGAACCTCACCCCCATCTGCAGCGCCAGCGTATAGCCGGTCGCGTCATAGGGCAGGACGGGGGGACCGTCGGGATATCGCAGGTCGTGCGGATGATCCTGCGGTTCGAACATGTCCAGCACATGCGGCCGATAGGCCTGGTTCGTCCGCACGATGAAGGATCCCGCCGGATAGGAGGTTCCGGCGATGGAGAAGGCGCGGGTCGCGCAATCCACGTCCACGCCGGTCTTGATCAGGCTGTTGAGGAAGGCGATCGCCGTCGGCAGATCGGCCTGGTCTGCCGGGATGACATAGGCGCGCGGATCGCGCAGCGCCGGATCACGCAGCACCTTGTCGTAAAGGGCGGGATCGGCGGTGCGGCCGGTCTGGCCCGCAGCCGCCTTCAGGGCGTCGATCCGCGACGGCGTGACGCGCCAGGTGTCGGTCTCGCCCCGCGCGATGGCGTTCGCCCCCATACGCCAGATGTTGAACAACAGCCGGTCGCGATTGCGCGAGGCATAGTCCAGCACCGCCCGATTGATCGACAGCGAATAGTCGATCGACTGCCGGAACCGCCAAGTCTGCGGCGCGATCGGGGCCGGCAGATCGTTCCGCGGCAACTGGTTGTCCGGAACCAGGGCGATGCGGCTCGGCGTCGGGTGCCCGGTGATCTCCGTCAACAGGCCGATGGCGTTATGAAAATAGGTGATCGACCGCTCCATCCCGTTGTTCCAGGTCGAATAGGGGGCGCCGCTGCGCATGGTCGCGCCGGGCTTTCCCTCGGCGACCAGCCGGTTGTGCATGGCGGCGGCGACTTCCGACAGGGTGGTCATCGCCAAGGGGTCGTAGTTGTAGTTGAAGGGATCCCGGAACGGCGGCATGAACACGACCGTCCCGGCCGGCGCCGGCTGATGGTGGTTGTAGACGATCTGAGGGAACCACTCCCGGAACAGCATCCGGTTGACGTTGGTCGTCTCCGTCATCGCCGACAGATAATAGTCGCGATTGTTGTCGTGGCCGACGTAGGCCTGATAGAGGCGCGGCAGGCTGGCAAACTCCCGCTTCTCCGGGTCCTCCTCCCGCATGTACCAGTCCGCCACCAGATCCCAGCCGTCCGGATTCAGTGGCGCGAACAGGATGATGACGTCGTCCAGCACCCGCAGGGCCTCGGGATCCTGAGCCGTCACCCATTCATGGACGGCGGCGATCAGGGCGTGGGGCGGCACGGTCTCGGTCGCATGCAGGCCGCCGTCGATCCAGACCACGGCCTTGCCCTCGGCCGCCAGGGCGCGCGCCTCGGCTTCGTCCACGCCTTCGGCCTTGGCCAGACGGCGGGCGATGTCGCGATAATGATCCAGGCGGGCGATGTTCGCCGGAGACGAGACGGCGGCCACATACTGCGTCCGCCCCTCGGTCGTCTTGCCGACCTCCATCAGCTTCATGCGGTCGGACTGGGCGGCGAGCGTGTGGAGATAGGCTTCGAACTGCCGATAGTTGATCAACTGATAATCGTCGCCGACGTCATGTCCAAACGCTGCATCCGGGGAGGTGATATGGTCTGTGTGAGCGGCTGCCGGTCCGCCAAGCAGTGCGCTTGCGATTACAATCGCCGCCCAAATTCGGTTTAACATCTTCTATCTCCGTTCCCGTCCATTGATTTGGACGCACGGCGACCCGAGTTTCCTCCAACATGGCAACGCAGGCGCTCTAGGAAACGCATCGCACAAACGGGACCATGTCGCGGAGCTTGTCTCCTGGCAGGGGTGTCGGGTTTTCTAGATCCAGGGTCGGCAATCGCAATCCTTTAGCTGGGACCCGCAGACGCTAGCTCGCTTGGGTGATCGACGCCATCGGTGGTGATCACGACGCCGCCATAAGAGTGGCCCACCAGAATAACGTCGCCCTATTCCGGTCCTGCGCGAGGTCGATGGAACCTCCTTGGTCGCTACGCCCGACCACGAGCCGGCCGCCCTGATCGCCTATGTGGAGGGACTTGGGCGCCGACCGGCCGTCAAGCCGACGGCGCCCGACTGAGCCTTTGATCTGTGTCAGGCCGGCTGTCGGATCCGCGCCCTCGCTTTCCCATATGATCGGCCAGATCGCGACATCAGATGGGATGTCGACGCTGTTCAGGATGTGCGAGGTGGTGATGCGCCCATGGTTTCGGAAGCCAGCGTGTCGCCCGTTTCGCGAGGCGCAGCCCGTCGCGCCAGAATGATCATTCCTATCGACGTCAGGACGGGGCCGGCGGCCATGAACCCGCGCAAACCCTCCAAGGTCACGCCCGGATGAATTGCGGCGGCGACGATCAGCACGCCCAGCGCCAGGGTGATTTTCGCCAGGGCGCTGAAGATGGCGAAGGCGAGGCCCTGACGGTGGGCCGGAAGGCGGGACGCCCAGTCGCTGAAGCTGGCCCATTTCGCCATGCCCAGCCCGCCGTTGCCCAGGCCGAACAGCCAAGCGCCGGCGATGAAGTCGACCGGCGCGTCGAACGGCGCCAGGAGGAAGACCACGGCCCCGGCGGCCTGGAGCAGAGCCGAAACCGTGAAAAGGGCGACGCGGCGCGACGGTGGAAAGACCATGAGCCAGAGCGGTTGGCCGCAGCAGACGCCTGCTGCGGCGGCGATGATGAGGGCGCCGCCCGTCGTCGATGAAGCGAAGGCGCGGGTCGCGAAGTAAGGCTCCAACTTCTGAAACAGAGAAGGGCCCAACATCATCAGGACCATCATGGCGAACAGGGGCCATAGGGCCGCCAAGCCGAGGCCCGGTCCTTTCAACGAAGCCTGCACGTCAAGGTCGGCTGGATCCGAGCCCCTCAGGCGCCGGTTCAACAGACCCGCCGTCGTGATGGCGACCAGGGCCGCGATCAGCGCCAGGACGATGAGCATGACGCCGCCGCCGCCGCGCCGCTCAGCGGCGATCAGGGGCCCGACCACGGCGGCCACGCTCAGATTGCCCAGGCCGCTGGCGAAGATGCGCGTGACCGCAACACGCGATCGCGCCTCAACCTCTGCGGTCGCATTGGCCATCAGGGAGTTCTGAGAGACGTCATAGACGGCGAAGGCGAGGCGAAACAAGACGCCCGTCGTCAGGGCCCAGCCCACGCGCATCGGATAGGGAAGCAGGGCGGTTGCGACCACCCCCACCAAGGCGACGCCGCTAAAGATCGCGCCGAGGGATTGCAGCCCGGCTGCGCGCCTCATGCCCGCCGACCGGCGAAACAGGATGCGCCCAGCCTGAAGATCGAAGATCGCACTGATAAGAAAACCGATCGCCAAGACGCCGGCCATATGGGCGGGCGTCAGACCTGCAACCTCGGTCAGAAAGAAGGCGAACAGAACCTCTCCGCCGTACCAGAACAGACTCTTTCCGTAGTGAGCTGCACCATAGACGGCGGTTGTGGACCACCGGTCACGCCTGCCCAGCACCGAAACGCCCCCTGTCTCCCGGAAGCTTTTCTGACGCGTCCTAGAGGCTTTCACCTTAGCAGCCGCTTGTGACGGTCTCGCAACTGGGGCGCTGGGCGTCGCCGCAGCCAATCTGGGCGGTTTGGGCAGGCAATACCTTAGTCCTGGTCAATGGACGAGGCATCGCCGGCGCGGCCGGGATCAAAGACGGTTTCGCAAACCTGAGCGGTATTCCGCTGAGCGCCGCGGAGCGCGCGGATATCACCCAGGCGGGTTCCTCGGCCGTTTACGGATCAGACGCCCGTCGCTCACCTCACCACCAGATCGAATAGACCAGGATCAGGAAGGCGATGACGCCGACCCCGGCCAGGTTGAAGCCGAGCGAGGTCTTGTAGCTGATCTTGTCCAGCTTGATCTTCATGGCGTCGGGCTTGGCCGGCGCCAGCAGCGATACGACCACCGCCGCGATCAGCGAGACGATGAAGACGACGCCGACGCGGTTCATGAAGGGGAAGATGAACTGACCCGTCTCCTGCAGCCACCAGAAGACGGCCGACAGAACCACCGAGCCGATGGCGGCGGTCAGGGCGCCGGCTTCGGACGCGCGCTTCCAGAACAGGCCCAGCATGAAGATGACGACGATGCCCGGCGTGAAGAAGCCCGTGAACTCCTGGATGAACTGGAAGGCCTGGTCGAAGCCGCCCAGCAGGGGACGGGCGGTCAGGATGCCGATGATCACGGCGGCGACGGCGGCGATGCGGCCGACCGTGACCAGTTGATGCTCGGGCACGTCCTTCTTGATCTTGGCGTAGAGGTCCAGGGTGAAGATGGTCGAGATCGAATTCACCTTGGACGCCAGCGAGGCGATGATGGCGGCGATCAGGGCGGCGAAGACCAGACCCTTCAGACCGACCGGCAGCAGGTTCATCATTGACGGATAGGCCTGGTCCGGTGCCGACAGGTTCGGGGCCAGCACCAGGGCGGCCATGCCGGGCAGGACCACGATCACCGGCATAAGCAGCTTCAGATAGGCGGCGAAGGCGATGCCCTTCTGGGCTTCGGGCAGGGACTTGGCGGCCAGGGCGCGCTGGATGATGTACTGGTTGAAGCCCCAGTAGCTGATGTTCATGATCCACAGCCCGCCCAGCAGGACGGCGATCCCCGGCAACTCCTGATAGTGAGGATTATCCGGCGACAGGATCATGTCGAACTTGTCGGGGAACTCGGTCAGCAGGGTGTTGAAGCCGGCCAGCGCGCCGCCCGCGCCGCCGATGGTCGACAGGGCGATGAAGCCGATGATCAGGCCGCCGCAGACCAGCAGGGCCACCTGGACGATGTCGGTCAGGGCCACGGCCTTCAGACCGCCCCACAGCTGATAGGCCAGGGCGAAGACGCCGATGGCGACGATGGCGTAGTCCTGGTTGAAGCCCGTGACCGTGTGAACGGCGATGGCGCCCAGCCACAGGATCGAGGTCACGTTCACGAAGACGTAGAGCAGCAGCCAGAAGACAGCCATCACGTTTCGGATCGTCGGCCCGTACCGCTGCTGCAGGAACTGCGGCATGGTGACGATCTCGTTGCGCAGGAAGATCGGCAGGAAGAATTTCCCGACGATCAGCAGGGTGAGCGCCGCCATCCATTCATAGGAGGCGATGCCCAGGCCGATCACATAGCCGGACCCGCTCATGCCGATGATCTGTTCGGCCGAGATGTTGGCCGCAATCAGCGAGGCGCCGATAGCCCACCACGGCAGGCTCTTGGAGGCCATGAAATAGTCGGTGGAGGTCTTCTGCTCGCCGCCCTTGCTGCGAGAAACCCACTGGGCCAGGCCGAAGATGAAGACCGCGTAGATCGCCAGGATCGCCAGATCGACGCTTGCGAGCGACATAGTGTATCCCCCCGTTCGGCCCATTCATTCGAGCTCGAACCGGAGCCTAGGTTAGGCCCCTGAACGCCGCAACGATTTTAATAGATGCGGCTGGACGTGCTGGAGCCGCTGTCCTTGGGGGGAGGCGGCGATGACCCGCTCGCAGATGTCGGCCGCCCGCGTCCTGCACGCGGCCTCTGGCCTGATGTTCTACGCTCCCTTGGAAGAGATTCCCGAGGACGAGCGTGATGCGACGCAGCGGTGGTCCGGCTCCGCTCAGGCGGTCGCCAAGTCGATAAGGCGTGGGCGGCGCCATCCAGGATTGCCCGTTCGGTAAGGATCGGCGACGCAGAGATGAAATGTTGATGACGCCTGTCAGCTTGGTCTGATCGCTCCGTCTCTCTGTCGTCTGCGCCTTCGGCAGACCTCGGGGGATCACACCAATGAACATCAAATCGCGCTATCTGGCGGCGGCGGGAAGCCTGGCCCTGGTCGCGGCCTTCCCGCAATGGGCGGCCGCCCAATCGCAGTCGCAGTCGCAGTCACGGTCCGCCACGACCGAGGCGGAAGAGGTCACACAGCCCCATCCCGCCGTCCTGGATGACGTCGTCGTCACCGGCTATCTGCAAGGTCTGCGTCGGTCGATCGACGAGAAACGCAAGAACGACATGATCTCGGACAGCGTCAGCGCCGACGACATGGGCAAGCTGCCGTCGTCGAACCTGACCGAAGCCGCATCGCGCATTCCCGGCGTCTCGGCCGTTCGCAACCACTTCACCGGCGAAGGCGACCGGGTCGTGATCCGGGGCATGGCGACCGAGTACAACGCCTATGCCGTCAACGGCGTCCGCATGGGCGGCACGGGGTCGCCGAACGACAACTTCTTCCGCGGGGTCCGGCTCAGCTTCCTGCCGACCTCGGGCGTGGACGCCATCACCGTCTATAAGAGTCTGCTCCCCTATATGGACGGCGACGCCATCGGCGGGACGATCGACATCAAGACGCCGACGGCCTTCGATTACGCCCCGACCTATGCGGCCGGTTCGATCGAGGGAACCCTGCTGCAACAGCGCGATGACCGAACCTCATGGGCGGCGGACGTCGCCTTGGGCAAGCAGTTTTCGGACCGGTTGGGTCTCTACGTCACCGGCAACTATTCCGAGCGCGGGTCTCAGTTCGAGCAGATCGGCAACTCCGGGGACAACATGCCCCGCACCTGGTACAGCACGACCCACAGTCTTGATTTCGATCCCAAAACCTTCGTCGCGCGGGGTCTGGAGATGTCCACCGGCGACACGGATGTGACCCGCTGGGGTTTCAACGGCTCGTTGGACTACCGCGGCGACAACCACAGCTTCCACCTGCGTGGTCAGTACAATGAATATGAGGAAACGCAGTTCAGGAACCGTCTGAACTTCCGCAACGAAGGCGGAGGCAAGGTCTCGGCCCGTCTGGAGCAGAAGGACCAGACGCGAGGCGACCTGGTTCAGCCCGCTGACGCCGTCGTCGGCTACGACCCCAAGCTGGGGGCGATCTACAACTACACCCCCGCCCAGATCGTGGACCGCGACAATGACGGGAAGATCACCGACGCCGACAAGGGCGCCGCCGGCTTCTACAGCCTGAACGGCGCCTCGGGCGTCTGGGACCCCAAGGGCTTCCGTCTGCGCCGCTATTGGGAAGGCGGCACGACCGAGGGCGTGCTGCAACTGATCAACCTGGGTGGCGAAAGCCGGTTCGGCGCCTTCACCCTGGACTATGACGCTTCCCACTCGGAGTCCGAGGACAACATCATCGACAGCTACGACATGTATTTCGGCCGCAACGCCTATCTGTGGAAAGGCAATGAGGGGGTCGAGATCGTCAGTCAGGATGATCCGCAGTATTTGAAGTGGGTGCTGAACCCCGCCGGCATGGCCGCCGTTCAGGATCTGAAGGAATACACCGCCTCCGGTCTGAGCGGCGAATACGGCGGCGCCAAGGAGATCTTGAATCAGGCCCAGTTCAACCTGCGCTACGAACCCGCCGGCTCCTGGCTGCAAGAGGTGCGGGTCGGCGCCAAATACTACAAGTCCGAGCGTGAACGCCGTAAGGGCACGCTGATCGACCTGGCGCCCAAGGGAACCATGGCCGACTATTCCGCCCTCTTCGGCGAACCGGTCACGGACATGTTCGACGGCCGCTACACCGGCCTCTACCAACTCGGCGCCGTGATCGACACGGACAAGATGATGGCCGAGATCGATCGCGCCAAGGCAGGGAACTCCACCCTGCTGGCCCTGAAAGAGACGGAGTCGCTCGATTACGCCTCCACCTGGTTCTACGACGAACAGGTGGTGTCGGCCTATGTGATGGGCACGGCCCGTTTCGGCGCCGCCGAGATCATCGCCGGTGTTCGGATGGAGGACACCGACAATGAAATCCGCGCCTGGACGGAAGATCCGGTGCGGGGCGAAGACTACGCCCTGGACAACACCGGCTTCACCAACTGGCTGCCGTCGGTGCATCTGAACTATGATCTGACGCCCAGCGCCAAGCTGCGGGCGGCGATCTGGACCAGCGTGTCGCGCCCGGACATCAACCGGATGACCTCGGTCAAGGAATACAGCTACGACCAAGATCCCGACGGCGACGGCAAGACCAATCCGACCACGGAGTGGGTCCTGACCGGCATCGTGCAGGGCAATCCCGGACTGAAGCCGATGACCTCGATCAACTATGATCTGTCGGCGGAGTATTACAACGGCCGGACCGGCGCCTATTCGGTGGCCCTGTTCTACAAGGATCTGGACAAGTTCCTGTACCGGTCGTCCTCATCGGTCATCCGCGACGGCACCCTGGGCGAGTTCGACGATCCGTCGGGCATCTCCGTCTCCATGCCGATGAACGGCCGCAAGGCCGAAATCCACGGCGTCGAGATCAATGCGCGCCAGCAGCTGCATTGGCTGCCGGCGCCGTTCGACGGCCTGGGCGTGGCCCTGAACGCCACCATTCAGCGTTCGTCGGCCGAGACCGGCCTGTCCTGGCACCCCCAAGGCTACACCTTGCCGTTCATGGAGACGCCCGACCACATCGTGAACCTGGAACTGTTCTGGGAACGCAACGGCTGGGAGGCCTATGTCGCCTATAACTATCAAGACAAGTCGCTCGAAGACATCGAGGACTTCGGCAATGACCCCTATGAGCAGGACTACCACTTTGTGGACCTGATGATGCGGCGTCAGATCACGCCGAACC
This sequence comes from Brevundimonas sp. Bb-A, assembly GCF_009394735.1. Lineage (NCBI taxonomy): Bacteria > Pseudomonadati > Pseudomonadota > Alphaproteobacteria > Caulobacterales > Caulobacteraceae > Brevundimonas > Brevundimonas sp. Bb-A. Next base: position 1,593,908 of record NZ_CP045456.1, read on the forward strand.
TGACGGCGACCTTCAAGGTGCAGAACCTGCTGGACAGTTACACCTACTACTACACCTTCGGGTCCGGAAAGGGCGGCGTTCGCGACTATATCGAGAACGGCCGCTATCTGAGCCTGAACCTGAACTGGCGTCTCTGACGGCGCCCGGCCGCTCGCGGAAGACACCGCGAGCGGCCTCTTCTTCTCCAACCGAGGTATTCCCATGCGCCTGTCCTTGCGTCTCGCCGCAGCCCTGTCTTGCAGCGTCCTGGCCTTCGCCGTCGTCCCGGTCGCCCAGGCTGAGAGCCTGCCCGAACGGGTCATTGTCAACCTGACCGAAACGCCGGCCACCAGCCTGGCCTTCAACTGGCGCGCCGAAGCCGGGGGCGGGGAGGGGTTTATCGAATATGCGCCCCTGACGCCCGGACCGGCCTATCCTCAGACTGCGGTGCGGATCGCGGCGAAACGCACCGCCGCCGCCTTCACGACCCGCGATCAGGAGCAGGTTTCCGCCGACTACTACAGCGTCCAGCTGACCGGCCTGACGCCGGACACCCAATATGTCTATCGCGTCGGCCGCGAGGGCGCTTGGTCGGCGTGGCGTCAGGTCAGAACCGCCGCCGCCGAGGCCCGCCCCTTCACCTTCCTCTATGTGGGCGACGTCCAGAACGACATCCGCTCGATGGGCGGCCTGGCCGTGCGTCGCGCCCTGCGTCAGACGCCGGACGCGGCCTTCATGCTGTTCGCCGGCGACCTGATCAATCGGGCTGACAATGACGGGGAATGGGGCCAGTGGTTCGACATGGACCCGCATCGGCTGGCGGAGACCCCGTCGCTGATGACGCCTGGCAATCATGAATATATGAAGCCCGAAGGCGCGGAGGCGCAGCAGCTGGCGCCCCAGTGGCGGCTTCAGTTCAACCTGCCGGACAACGGCCCCTCCGAATGGCTCAGCGAAACCGTCTATCGCGTCGATTATCAGGGGGTGCGCGTCATCTCGCTGGACGCCGACATGATGGATGAAGACCCTCAGTCGGCACGTGATCAACTGGCCTGGCTCGAGGGTCAGTTGACGGACAATCCGGCGCGCTGGACCGTCATCCTGATGCACTATCCGCTCTATTCGACGGCTAGGGGCCGAGACGGCGCCGAGTTGCGGGCGGTGCTTCAACCCGTGCTGGATCGCCATCACGTCGATCTGGTCCTGGCCGGTCACGACCACACCTATGGACGCGGGCGGCCGCACGATCAGGGCCCGGTCTATATGGTCTCCAACATCGGGCCCAAACAGTATCCGCTGGGCGACATCGACTGGCCAGTCCGCAAGGGCAGCGGGATTCAGGTGTTCCAGCAGATCGAGGCGACGCCGGATCGGCTGACGGTGCGGGCCTTCACTATGGACGGTCTGCTGTACGACGCCTTCCAGCTCGACAAGACCGGCCAGGGCGCGGCGCGCCTGACCGACCTTAAGCCTGCGACCCCGGAGCTGATCCTGCGACGGGAGGACCGGTGATGCGCCGGCGCGTCGGTCTGGTCGGGCTGATCGCGATCGCGGGGCTGGCGGCGGCGCCGGCCCTGGCCGATCCGGTCTGTGGAGAGACTGCGGCCATGTCGCGTCTTCAGACCGACCTGGCCCAGCCGCGCGGCGTCTTGCTGATCGCGGCTCACCGGGCGGGGCATCTGGATGCGCCGGAGAACTCTTTGGCCGCCGTCGATGAAGCGGTGCGCGAGGGCGGCGACATCGTCGAACTGGACGTCAAGGTCTCGGCCGACGGCGTGCCCTTTCTCATGCATGATCGGACGGTGACGCGGACCACCGGCGGCGTAGGCGAGGCGGAAAGCCTCACCCATGGCCAACTGCGGGATCTGCGATTGGCGAACAGCGCCGAACCGCCGCCGACCCTGGTTGAGGCTCTCCGCAGGACGTGCGGTCGGGTGCTGGTCGATCTGGATATGAAGACGGATCGCGTCGCGGCCGTGGTGGCGGTGGTGGAAGGACTGGGGATGACCGACCAGGTCGTCTTCTTTGACTCGGACGGAGAGGTGCTGCGGGCGGTGCGACGGCTCCTACCCCGCGCGCACGTCATGCCGCGCGTCAGCCGTCCAGACGGTCTAGGGGCCGCGCTCGCGGGACTTGCGGATGTGGCGATCGTGCATGGCGATCCCGACTCCCTGACCCCGGACCTTCGGCGCGGCGTGCGCAGCCTGCCGGCGCGGATCTGGGTCAACAGCCTGGGCGAGGTGGATCACGCCGTGGCGAGCGGCGCACCGGATGTCTGCGCTCGTCTGGAGGGGCTGCTGGCGATGGACGCCAACGTCATCCAGACCGACCGACCGCGCGCATTGCGGCGCGCCGTGACCGACTGCGGGCTTTCGGCGCGTCCGTGATGGAGGTCCCGCCGTCATGGGGGGACTGGAGGCGCGACGCCCCGGATTCGTCCCGCGTGCGGTCAGGCGGCTTTGGCCGGTCCAGCGCAGGCCCCACCCCCGATCCGGCCGGTCGACGGTTCAAGGCGGCGCAGGCGTCGGTGCAAGTGAGGACGCCCCGCCGGGGGTGGGGACTGATACTCGAGATCGTGTTGGGCGAGGACGCCTGGTTCTGCGTCAGCGACGAGACGGGCCTGTGTCCCACGCGCCGCCACAGGGTCAGCGCCGGCGCGCCCTTGCGCCTTCGCCTTCCGGTTCGGGCGGACGGCGGCTACGACCTGACCGTCTCGCGCCTGGGCGGTGACTTCAGGGAGCGATTTTCGGGGCGGCTGGCGTCGAAAGAGCAGGTCAGAAGCTGCGGCTGATCGCCAAGGTCACCGTCGGCCCAGTACGGATGTATTCGCGCAGATCCTCCGATCCCGAACCGAAGGTGTACCAATAGGTATGACTGTTCAGCAGATTGCGGACCTGGATCGAAGCGAAGCCGTCTGCGCCCCACCGCCGCCGAAGACTGACGTCCACAAAGCTGTAGGGCTGTTCGTACGGGTCGTTGGCGAAACTATCCATGCCTTCCAGGAAGCCCGACTGGCGGTTCCAGCCGGCCGCCGCCTCCCATCCGCCGCCTTGCCAGAACAGTTCGACGCTCGCCAGGGTCTCGGGCGTCTCGGTGAAGGGGAGGCGATCGCCGCGGCGCCAGCTGATGTTGGCGTCGGCGCGGCTGACCTGCCAGGTCAGATTGGCCGAGACGCCCAGGCCGTCCAGCGGCGCGGGCGCCCAGTCCAGATTGTGACGGATCGCCAGTTCCATTCCACTGATCCGCGCCTTGCGCCCGTTGGCGTAGGCCCGCACGGGCGCGCCATGCTCCTCCCCCCGCTCTATCAGCCCGCCGTCGCGGATCGAGCTGGTGGAGGCCCGATAGAGGAAGTTGCGGATATCCTTGTGAAACAGGGCGGCTGACCAGGCCGTTGATCGACCATAGCGTTCCAGCGACAGATCATAGCCGACCGCCTCCATGGGTTTCAGATCCGGATTGCCCTGGCGGATTTCCTGAAGGGTCCAGTCGGTCTTGGGATTGGTCTTGCCGTCGCGGTCGGGGTCCTGGTCATAGACATACTGCCGCGCCGTCGTCATTCGGGCGATGTCGGGCCGGGCGAAACTGGTCCAGACCGCAGCCCGCAACACCCTGTCGCCGTGAAAGGAGCGGCGTAGGTGCAGAGACGGCAGCACATTGGTGAAACTGTTGCGGCGATGGTCTCGGCCGTCGCCGCGAAGCGCGTCCAGGATGGGATAGCTGACGTCGGATCGGGTGTGTTCGATCCGGACGCCGCCCGTGATCTGGGTCTCATCCCATCGGGCGGCGGCCATGACATAGGCGGCGGCGTCCTGTTCCTTCAACCGAAAGCGTTCTGTGTCGGTCTGAGCCTTGAATTTGGGATCGATGGTGAAATAGGCGCTGTCCCCGCGATAGGCCCGGTCGATCTCGGCCGCCATCCGCCGATTGTCCAGGACGACCCCCAGGCGGTGGTCGCCGACATAGCGGCCGTCGAACAGGTCGGTGACCGGCGTACCGAACAAGCCGGCCAGGTCGGCCAGGGTTTCCGGACCGATCAGGTCGGGCCGGGCGGCGCCCGAGTTGCGGCGGCTGGAGCGCATGTAACGGCCCCCGACTTGTATCGACTCCAGCCAGCCGCTGGGCGGCGTATAGGTCAGATCGAACTGCGCCTGGCCCAGGGTTTCGGACGTGCGCTCCCACTCCTCGCCCAGATGTCTGAAATCAAAGGCGGCGGGGTCCTGAACCGCAGCCATGCCTGCGGGGTTGAGCCCCCACAGGCGAAAGCGCGGGTCGCCGGTCTCGATCACCTTTATCCCGCGATTGCCCAGCCATTCGACCGCGTCCGTCCGGAATTCCAGAAGCGCGCCGCCGTCCAAATCATCCCTGGACCGCGACAGCGACAGGTCATAGGCGATCCGCCAGGGACCGCCCCATCGCCGTCCGCCCAGGTTCAGGGAAGACAGGAGGCCCGATTCACGGGTCGATTCCCAGAACCGTCTCAATCGGAACCCCATCGGATCCCACACGCCCGAAGCGCCCGCCAGGCTGTAGACGGAGCGGACCTTGCGGTCGGCGTCGGTGATCCGTCCGTCTCCGTCCACATCCTTCACGTCTGCGGTCGAATAGCCGTAGATGCGCCCCAGGCTGGGATCAGACCCAACCACCATGGCGTCCGGCTGAGCCAGACCGGTTCTCCGGCTGTCCACCTGGACCAGCCGCTCGGTCCCCGCCAGGCCGTCGTTGCGGAAGTTCAAACGGTTTCGATACTCCTCGCCCTCATAGCGGTTGTACTGAAGCCGCAGGTGAAGGTCCTGGTGTGCGCCTCGCCAGTCCAGGCTTCCGTTCAGACCCAGGCGACGCACCTGGGTCTCGCCGACCGCCAACTCCATGCCCCTCATGACGAACCGGTCGAAATCCCAGCCGGTCGAATAGACGGTGTCGAACCAGACCGGCGGCAGGTCGTCGCTGTCGCCGCCGACCATCTCGAACTGCGAGCGGGCGTCGCTCCAGTTGGCGGCGACGAACAGACCCAGCCGATCGCCGAACCGATGCGAAACCGCCAGGGCCGCCTTGCCCGATTTCGGTCGGTCGAACCGGGTCAGCCAGCCGTGCTCGACCGACAGCCGCAGATGGTCGTGGTCGGCGTCGAAGGCTGTGGGGGTCTGGATGTCGATCAGCCCGCCCAGGGCGTCGCCGTCCAGATCGGGCGTCAAGGTCTTGCGCACGATCAGGTTCTGGATTCCCTCGGGCGGCAAATAGCTGAGGCGGACGCCGCGATAGAATTTGTCCGCCCGCGACCCGGCTCCGCCCAGACGTACGCCGTTGATCCGATAGGCGTTCCATTCGGTGGACATGCCCCGAACCGTCAACCGGTCGCCCTCGCCGGTCTGATGGTTGCGGACGGCGTTGACGCCAGGCAGGCGCGCAAGACTTTCCGCCAGATTGTTGGTCGGCAGCAGGCCTTCATCATCGGCGCTGACCACATCGCTGACGCCGTCATAGGCGCGTTTGATCGCCAGGGCGTCGTCGATCGCGCCCTTGCGTCCCAGGACCACCACCTCTTCGAGCTCGGCCGCAGGCTGGGGCTGGGGCTGGGGCTGGGGCTGAGGTTGCGGCTGGGCGCGCTCGACGATCAGGGTCTGACCCACGATCCGGCCCCTCAGATCGGGGTGGGCGGCCAGCAGCCGGTTCAGGGCGGTCCAGGCGGTGGTTCGGGCCTGTATGCCCGGCGTGCGGCGGCCACCCACCAGATCGGCGTCAGCCAGCACAGCCAGACCCGATTGGCGCGACAGCGCCCGAAGAGCCTCGGCCATAGGGCCGCTGGATATCTGAAACCTATGGGCTGTTCGGTCAGGTGAGGACTGAAGGTCCCGAGCTTCAGCCTGTGCCGGCGAAAGCCCCGCCGCAAGCCACAGGCTCGTCGCCGCTACGGCGCTCCACAGCCTTGCACGGCCCGTCCCCATGCCTGGCTCACCGCTCGATCAGCAGACGGCCGGAGGCATCCCTGCGAAGGGTCAGGCCCTGCATGTCCGCGATGGTGGTCAGGACGTCCTGAGGCTCAGAGGCGGCGAACCGCCCGCTGATCCGGCGGCGGCTCAAGGCGGGATCGGCCAACTCGGCCTTCAGCCCCGGCGATCGGCGCTTCAGCTCGATCAGCAGGTCGGCCAGGCTCATATTGTCCGCGTCGATCCATCCCTCGGTCCAGTCCGGCGTCGTCACATCGGCGTCCAGCCGCTGGATCGGCCCGGCGGCGCCGTCGCTCAGCAATCGGCGGCCGGCGGTCAGAACCTGACGGCGCTCGGGATGGTTCAGCGGAACCACCTCGACCCGACCTTCCAGAACCGTGACCTCCACCGCGCCGCCGCTGCGTTCATCGACGTTGAAGCGCGTGCCCAGGGCCGTGATGCGGTGGGTCGCCGTAAGGACGGAAAACGGACGTTTGGCGTCCTTGGCTACTGAGAAGAAGCCTTCGCCGCTGAGCCAGACATCGCGCCGTTCCGGTCCGAAGGCCGTGCGGACGCGGCTGTCGCCGTTCAGCTGGATCAGGGAGCCGTCCTCCAGCGCCGCCTGAAGACTTTGTCCCGCCACGCCCTCCAGCCTTTGTTCGACGACGACGGGCGCAGAGGGCCACATCAGCACGGCCAGCGCCGCGCAGGCCGCCGCCGCTAAGCCGCCGACCCAAAGCCGTGAAGACCAGCGGTGGAACAGCCGAGGCGCAGGATGGAGGCCGACGCGCCGAGAACGTCCGGCTTCGGCCGCCAACCGCGCAGTGACCGCGGCAAGGGCGGGATCGGTCAGCAGGCGCTCCTGGGCGTCCAACAGGCGCGCGCGGTCCGGGGCCTCCGCAAGCCAGGCGCGCAGCGCCTGGTCAGCCGCTGCGTCCATCTCGCCGCAGCGGCGCCGGTCCGCCCACAGGGCGGCCTGTTCTTCCGGGGTGGGCGCAGACGGCCTCATCGGGTGCGCTCCATGTCCACCGCGCGGCGGACCTCGACGGCCGCGCGGCTGAAGTGTTTCTGGGCCGCCTCGACTGAAATGTTCAGCCGTGTGGCGATCTCAGCGTAGCTGAGATCGGCGGACTGTCTCAGCACGAAGACTTCGCGCCTCAGCCGCGGCATGCGCTGAAGCGCACGGGTGAAAAGGTCCGCTCTCTGCTTCATGTCGAGAACCTCGAATGGAGAGGGGGCGTCCGACGCCGCCGCCTCGTCGATCGCCTCGCCGGCCGACGGAGAGGCGACGCGCCTGCGATCGCTCAGCAGGTTCAGGGCCACCCGGAAGGCGTAGGCCACCGGATCCTTCAGCGGCGCAGTCTGAGATCGCGCCAGGACGCGGGCGTAGGCCTCCTGACTAATGTCGTCGGCGTCCTCATCATTGTGGACGCGGCTGCGGACGAAGGCGCGCAGACGCACGGCGTTCTTGGCCAGCAGTCGTCCCGCACCCAGATCCTGAACTGACATCCCATCCCCGTGGGCCCACCCGTTGGGCCGCGCTTTTACGGCTCAACGATGACGTTCCGAAAACAGTCCGGCGAATAATCGCGGTGACGGCCTTCGCCGACAAAGACGGTCAGGCGCTCATTGACGGGGAGGGCCGACGACGAGGGATGACGTCTTCTGACGCATCGCCCCAATTGCCGAGATCGCCGCTCTTGCCGAGTCGCGTCGCTTGCTGCCAAGTTTCCCGAAAAACGAGGAAATGCGAGCGTGCGCCAGTTGAAGAAGATCCTGATCGTCGGGGGCGGTTCGGCCGGCTGGATGGCGGCGGCCTTGTTCTCCCGCCTGTTTCGGGGGCTTTACGACATCACCCTGATCGAATCGGAAGCGATCGGCACGGTCGGCGTGGGCGAAGCGACCATTCCGGCCATCAAGACCTTCAACGCGCTGATCGGTCTGGACGAGGTCGACTTCATGCGGCGGACCCAGGCCAGTTTCAAACTGGGCATCCAGTTCATCGACTGGGACCGGATCGGCTCCAGCTACATCCACGGCTTCGGCGTCATCGGGCGCGATCTGGAATGGCTGCGCTGCCACCAATACTGGCTGAAGATGCGCGCTGCGGGTCGCGCGTCGGACTTCGCCGCCTATTCGATCAATACGGCGGCGGCCTTGCAGAACCGTTTCATGCGGGCCGATCCCCAGAGAAATGGTTCGCCGCTGGGCCATATCGCCCATGCCTTCCATTTTGACGCCGGTCTCTACGCCAAATATCTGCGCGGTCTGTCGGAGGCGGCGGGGGTGCGACGGCGCGAGGGCAAGATCGCCTCGGTTCAGTTGCGGCCCGACGACGGCTTCGTCCAGTCAGTGACGATGGAGGACGGGGCGGTGGAGGCGGCCGATCTCTTCATCGACTGCTCGGGCTTTCGCGGCCTGATCATCGAAGAGGCGATGAAGACCGGCTATGAGGACTGGACCCATTGGCTGCCCTGCGACAGGGCCTTGGCCGTGCCCTGCGCCCGCACCGAACCCTTCACCCCCTACACGCGCGCCACCGCCCGGCCGGCCGGATGGCAGTGGCGCATTCCGTTGCAGCACCGCACCGGCAACGGCCACGTCTATTCCAGCCGCTATATGGACGAGGCGGAGGCCGAACGGATTCTGCTGTCCAATCTGGATGGGGAACAGCTGGCCGAACCCAATCGCATCCGTTTCGTCGCGGGCAAGCGACGCCAGGTCTGGAACAAGAACTGCGTCGCGGCCGGTCTGGCCTCCGGCTTTCTGGAGCCTTTGGAATCCACCAGCCTGCACCTGATCCAGTCGGTCCTGACCCGTCTGGTGCGACTGATGCCGGACGGCGGTTTCGACCCGACCACCATCGCCGAGTTCAATCGTCAGATGGACTTTGAATATGAGCGGATCCGCGACTTCGTCATCCTGCATTACAAGGCGACCTATCGGGACGACACGCCCTTCTGGCGGGATTGCCGCGACATGGCCGTTCCCGACACCCTCCAGCGCAAGATGGACCTGTTCCGCGCCAACGGCCGGGTCTTCCGCGAGGACGATGAGCTGTTCACCGAGGAAAGCTGGATCCAGGTCTTCCTGGGCCAGGGTGTGATCCCCGCCGGCTATGATCCGCTGGTCGACGTCACGCCCGAAGCGGAGATCGAGCGGTTCCTGAACGATGTGGAGACGGTGATCGGCAAATGCGTGGCGGTCATGCCGTCCCACGCCGACTATGTGGCCCGGGTCTGTTCCGCGGTCGCCGCCTGACCGGCCTTGCGTTCGGGGTTCATAACGGTCCAGGCCAGGACGGCAGCGATGGCGGCCAGGGCGCCGTTCATGGCCCAGGCGGCGGAGTCTTCGTAATGGGCGCCGTGGCGAACCAGGTGTGTCAGCACGACCAGCCCCAGGGCGACGGCGGAGACGAGCCGCAGGATGCGCGACAAGCGCGCCGGTTCGACCCAGACTGACAGTCCCAGGGTCGTCCCCGTGACCAGACCCCAGACCAGCAGGGGCGTCGAGGCGGCGGTGGAGGACAAGCCCAGGACAATAAGGGCCGAGGCGGCGAAGGCGAGGGGTTGGCTCCAGACGGCGCCGATCCAGATCCGTTCCCATCGCGGGGCGGGGCGGCCCTTGTCGCGTCGCCGCGCCAGCCAGATGGCGACGCCGCTGGCCGTCACCGCCGTCAAGGCCAGACCCAGCAGTCCATAGGCGATCTTGACGACGATGCCGCCGAACCAGCCGAAATGCAGCGGCCCCAGGGAGGCCAGGATCTTTTGCCCCAGGTTCGGCTCAGCCGTGCGGCTGATGTCGAGCAGGCGACCCCGTCCGTCGAAATAGAGGTTGGAGCCCGCCATCACCCGATTGGGTTTGGCGACATTGACCACGACCGTCTGTCCCTGTTCGGCAGGATGTTCGATGCTGATGAAGGTCGGCCGCGCATCGGGCGCCAGCCGCTGGGCCGCCTCGACGGCGGCGGCCAGATCGGGCGGGGCGACGGCCGGGCGCGGATCGTCGGGAATGACCGGAACGAAAAGCGCGTAGGCCTTGGAGGTGTCGCCCTGGAACATGGCCAGGGCCAGAATTCCGACGATGAGGGTGCTGAGGCCCAACAGGGCGCCCGTCAGCGAGACGATGACGTGAAAGGGCAGGGCCCACACACCCGCCCGATTGTGCAGATCGGCTTCCTGCAGCCGCTTGGCGCCGCCCCAGCGTAGATGAAAGGCGTCCTTGAACACGCGCGGATGGGCCAGGACGCCAGAGATCAGCGAGGACAGAAGGGCGACCCCCGCCAGACCCACGACGAAGCCGCCCCAGGCGCGGGGCAGATGCAGGGCGGTGTGCAGCAGGACCATGAACTCAGTCCAGACGGCCTCGCCTTCATCCCCCAGTCGCCCGGCCGCATCCGCGGCGTAGCTGCGTTCCACGCTGTCGGCGTCCGTGCTCACCGTCAGGCGAGGCAGGTCCGGTGTGGGGGGCAGGATGCGGACATGCTCCACCGTCGTCGAGGAACGAGCGATGGCCTGTTCCATGGCGGTCTGCAGGGCGGCCGGCGTCACTGCGGCGATGGGCGTCGCATTCGGCTGTTCCCAACGCTGGAACTCCCGCGCGAAGACGGCGACCGATCCTGAGAAACAGACCAGATAGATCAAGGCTGCGAAGGCCAGGCCGAGGGCGGAGTGGCCTGCCAGGACGGACCGGACGAATCCAGCCGGGACCTTGGGCCAGATGGGCTTGCCGGCCTTCTTGGGATCGAGGCGGTTGTCCTTCATCGTCAGAACCCCTTGATCATGGCGGCGGCGAAGGTCGCCAGGCTGACACCGACCAGGACGGCGGTGGCGCGCAGGATCTTGTCGTCGGCCAGGGTCCAGGCCATGGCGGCGCCCCACAGCAGGGGCGCCAGCAGCCCGCCCAGCACCAGCCGGGTCTCGGCCGCGCCCGGACAGAAGGCGACGAAGGCGATGGCGGTGCCCATGGCGGCGATCATGCCGATCGGTCCGGCCAGAAGAGCCCGAAGCCAGCCGCGCCAGGCCTTGGCGCCTCGGTTGGACGGTTCGGGCGCCAGGCTGCGTTCGGCCCGTCCGCGCGCGGTGCGCCGCTCCATGCCCCAGGCCACCACCAGAAGGACGCAGACCGAGATCAGCGTCACGGCGATGAAGGGACCGCGCGCCGGCCCCAGCCAGAAGGCGTATGCGAAGGTAAGTGTCGCCAGCAGCGCCCAGCCGCCGACGATCCACAACGGGCGGCGCGCCGAGCGATCCCCCCAGGCGCGGCGCAGCAGCCGCGCCCCGCCGACCCCGCCGGCGATCAGGGGGATCGACGCGAGGAGGGTGGTCGCCTCGGGGCTCACCAGCGCGCCTGAAGCATCAGGCCGACGACCCGCGGATCGCCCAGAACGGCCTGGTTCGTCTGGGCGCGGTCGTAGCTCATATAGTGTTCGTCGAAGAGGTTTTTGGCGTAGACATAGGCGCCCCAGGGGCCGGTCTCATAGCCGATCTTTCCATTGACCAGGGTGCGGCCGCTGACGCGGCTGTCGCCCTGGCTGAATCCGGTGCTGGTGAACACCTCGGATCGATAGTTGGCGTTCAGATTGGCGACGAAGCCGTCGCCCCAGCGGTAGTTGCCGCCCAGGGCCAGGGTCCAACGGGGGGCGAACGAAAACTCCGAGCCGGTCAGATCGCTGGTCTGGCCGTTCACCGTGGTCGTGAACTCGTCGAACTGGGTGCGGGTGTAACCGGCGGAGGCGTACCAGTCGAAGGTGGACGAAAGCCGGTGCGCCGTCTCGATCTCGAAGCCGTACAGATGCGACCGACCGGCGTTGACCGTGTGGCTGTCGTACAGGTTGATGCCGAAGTTCACATAGACCTGCTGGTCGGTCCAATCGACATAGTAGGCGTTGGCGTTGACAGTCAGGGCGCCGTCCAGCCAGGCGGAGCGCAGGGAAGCCTCATAGTTCCAGGTGTATTCGGGATCATAGGCGAACAGCTGGGATCGGGCCGTATTGCTGCTGGATCCGCCGGAACGATAGCCGCGCTGGACGACGAAACCTGCGGTCACGTCCGGCGTCAGGTCGTAGAGTACGCCCAGCTTGGGCAGAAAGGCCTCGAATTCTCGCGTGGCGGGGGGCGTGGCCGATCCCGCCTGGGCCACCATGGCGGCCACCCCGGCATTGATTCCGGTCACAGCCAGATACAGGGGCGAACCCGCCGCGCCGAAGGCCGCCGGATCGGGATAGACGCCGGCGAACCGGGCCGATTGCGTGACCTGGGTGGTGTTTTCCTCATGATCCCAGCGGAAGCCGCCCACGATCGACAGGCGGTCGGTCAGGTTCCACTCGCCGTCGCCGAACAGGGCGTAGGTCGTGACCTGGGCGGGAAAATCGCCCGTATAGTCCACGGGAATGACGGGCAGGACGGCGGCGTATTGGGCGGCGATAGCGGCTGCGGCGGAGGTCGGGAAGCCGCCGGCGCTCAGGAGGCCCGCAATGGTGTTGACCGGCGTCGGCACGTCGGTGCGGCTGGCCGAAATGCGCCTCTGATCGCGATCATAATAGAAGGCGCCGATCAGGCCGTGCAGACGGTCGCCTTGATAGTTGAGGCGCAACTCCTGGGTCAGGGTCTCGAAGTCGTCGCCGTTCTTGCCGTAGCTGACGGCCTGGGCCGTCCCGTCGCCGTCGTACTGAACACGCTGGGCCACATCGCTCCAGGAGGTCACGGCCGAGATCGACAGCCGGTCGGACAGCCTTTGGGTTAGCTCAAGGGTCGCCAGATCGGCCTCGACATGGCTCAGGTTGGCCGTGTCCGAGAAAGCCTGCCGGTTCTCGTAGAAGTCCGGCGCATTGGTGTTGGTGTAGACGAACAGGTAGCCGCCGTCGCTTTCGAACCGGGTGTAGCCCAGGCGCGCCTCGAATTCCGGCAGAGCCTTGGGCGTCCACAGCAGCCGTCCCCGCACCGTCAGACTGTCGACCGGGTCTTCAGGCTGGTCCAGGGTCACATTGTGCGTGAAGCCGTCGCCGTCCCGCTTTTCAGCCGACAGGCGGAACGCCAGCTCGTCCGCGATAAGAGGCCCGCCTCCGGCGACCGCCAATGTGGTTTCGTCAGGCGAGGCGATGGTGGCGCGGGTGCGAAGGTCCCAGTCGAAGGTCGGGTCCACGGTCCGCATCACCACGGCGCCGGCCAGGGCGTTCAGACCTTGCAGCGTCGATTGCGGTCCGCGGAAGACCTCCACCTGACGCATGTCCCAGACGTCGGTCGGACCGTTGAACGTGATGGCGGCGGGCAGGGGCGCGCCATCGACATAGATGGTCGCCAGGGAAGAGTCGCCGCCGCCCGACACGCCGTTGTTGTTGATGCCCCGAATCGTGAAGCCGTTGTGGCCGTAGGTCTCGGACATGTTGGCGGTGCGCTGGAAGATTTCGGCCAGCGACTGGATGGCTTCTTGGTTGATCCGGCGCGCGGTGACGACGCCGACGCTGGTCGGGGTGTCCTGCAACGAGCGATCCGTCTTTTCGCCGGTGACGACGACCTCATCCAGCGTCGTCGTCTGATCGACCGTTTGCGCCCTGGCCCCAAGCGGGCTCAGAGCCAGAACGGCGATGGCCGTAGAGGCCAGAAGGTGAAGTCGCGACATGGCATCCCCCGCTCGCTGAGTTCGTGCGGAGCGCCGTAAAAGGGTCAGTAATGCGAGTCAATCGCATTCTCAAAATAATCTGAGCCGTTCCGATGTTTCGGCGGATCGGGTCTCAGTCGGCGGTGAGGATGGCCTTAACCCGCCGGGCCAGTTCGTCCATGGCGAAGGGCTTGGTCAGTATGTGCATTCCCGGGTCGAGGTGGCCGTGGCTGAGGACGGCGTTCTCGGCATAGCCGGTGACGAACAACACCTTCAGATCGGGCCGGACCGAGCGCGCGGCGTCGGCCACTTGGCGGCCGTTCATCCCGCCAGGCAAGCCGACGTCGGTGATCAGGAGATCGATGGGGCGGTCGGTGTTCAGGGTCGCGAGCCCGGCCTTCCCGTCCTCGGCTTCCAGGGTGGCGTAACCCAGTTGGCCCAGGACTTCAGAGGCCAGCATCCGCACCGTCGGTTCGTCGTCCACGATCAGGATCGTCTGGCCCGCCGTCGCCTGGGGCGTGTCGGCGGCGCTCGGCGTCGGCTCGGGCGCTTCGGCCGCGCCCAGGTGGCGGGGCAGGTACAGGCAGACCATCGTCCCTTGGCCCGGTTCCGAATAGATTCGGACCTGTCCGCCTGACTGGCGGGCGAATCCATAGATCATCGACAGGCCCAGCCCCGTGCCCTGGCCGATCGGCTTGGTGGTGAAGAAGGGTTCGAAGGCCTTGGCCACGACGTCCGGCGTCATGCCTTCGCCCGTGTCGGACACGCACAGCGACACATATTGGCCCGGCGGCAGTTCGCATTCCGCCGCCACCCGCTCATCCAGCCAGCGATTGCCGCTTTCGATGGTCAGTTTGCCGCCCTCGGGCATGGCGTCTCGGGCGTTGATGCACAGGTTCAGCAAGGCGTTTTCCAACTGACCCGGATCCACCAGCACGGGCCACAGACCGCCCCCGTGCACGGCTTCGACGGTGATGCCCGGCCCCATGGTGCGCTGGATCAGCTCCTCCATCCCCCTCGCCAGCCGGGCCAGATCGGTGGGGCGAGGGGCCAGGGTCTGGCGACGCGAGAAGGCCAGCAGGCGGTGAGTCAGGGACGAGGCGCGGCGCGCGGCGCCCTGGGCGGCGGTGATGAAGCGATCCGCCTCATTGATCCGCCCTTCGGCCAGCCGCTTGGCCAACAGATCCAGGCTTCCGGTTATGCCCGTCAGCAGATTGTTGAAGTCATGGGCGATGCCGCCGGTGAGCTGTCCGACCGCCTCCATCTTCTGGGATTGGCGCAGAGCCTCCTCGCTCTTCATCAAGGCGGCGGTCCGCTCTTCGACTTGACGTTCCAGAGAAGCCGCCAGGTCCGCGAGGTTGCGCTCGACCCGTCGGCGTTCCGTCGCGGCGCGAGTCCGCTCGGCCACGTCGCGGATGAAGGCCATTTCGTCTTCAGGCCATGCACGGGTCGTGGCGTGGTTCAGATAGAGCAGGGCCACCAGACCGCCCTGTTCGGTCAAGGGCATGTTGACGAAGGCGCGCGCACTGATGGCCTCCAGCGCCTGGGCCGTCTGGGACGTGCGGGGGTCCAGCCGCGCGTCGGCGATCACGGCGGTCTCGCCGCGCTTCAGCTCCTCGATGTAGGAGCCGTAGTCGCGGAAGTGCAGCACGCCGGCCAGCGTCTTTATTCCAGGCGCGTTCCAGTCGCGGTCGATGGTGATCGTCTCGGCCTGTCGATCGACCAGGCCGTAACCGGCGCGGCTGACCTCCAGGGTGCGGCCCAGAACCTGGGCCGCTGCGTAGGAGATGTCGGCGGGGTCGTCCAGATCGCGCAGGGCGTCCGACAGCTCCACCAGGGCGGTCCGCATCTTCTGGGACCGCACTTCGCGGGTGATGTCCTGGGTCACGCCCGCGATACGAAGCGGCGCGCCGTCCGCATCGCTGATCAGCACGCCGCGCGCCTTCATCCAGCGGGTTTCGCCCTGGGGCGTGACGATGCGGTGGGTGATGTCGTAGTCCGCGCCGTCGTTAATCGTGGCGTCGCTCTGGGCGCGAACGGCGTCGCGATCCTCAGGGTGGATCAGCGACTGACGATCCTCATAGGTCATCGGCCGATCGCTCGGCCATCCCAGCAGGGCCTTGTAGGCCTCCGAGGCCGCCAAGGATCGGCTGGCGACATCCACGCTCCAGGCGCCCAGCCCGCCGGCGGCCATCGCCAGCTCAAGTTCGCGCTCGCGTTCCTGCGCAAGGGTCAGGCGGTTCGTCAGCTCCGCCGACAGGGCGGCGTTGCGGGATTTCAGCCCCTCGACCTTTTCCCGGTCGCGTGTGACGTCCAACTGACTGGCGAAGAAATAGGCCAGGTCGCCGTAGCCGTCATAGACCGGCGCCAGCAACAGGCGGTTCCAGAAGGCGGACCCGTCCTTGCGATAGTTGCGGATGTCGATCTCGATCGGCGCGGCGTCTTTCACAGCCCTGTGGATGCGCTTGACCGTCTCCGGCTCGGTCTCCGGCCCTTGCAGGAACCGGCAGTTTCGACCGAGAATTTCGGACCGCTCATAGCCGGTCAACCGGCAGAAGGCGTCATTGGCGAAGACGACCGGATTATCCGGCAGACGAGGGTTTGTCACAATCATCGGCATGCGGGTCGCCCGCACGGCGGCGACGAAGGGATCGGTCCCGCGGTCGATTCCAGCGACCTCATCGGCGATTCGCTCGGCGTCCAGGGCCTCCACCTGACCGTCGTTGGCGTTCCGCCTGTCCTTGTCCAAATCTCGCATCCTCAAGTGATCCGCCGAAGGGCGACGCTTAGAACACCCCCGAGGGCAGTTCGGTTCTAAACAGATTCACAGGTTTAGGTTTGATCCTTTCCCCTCGCGTCGCGCGGAAAGGATCGAAAGCGGCCGGCCGCCGTGGGCGCGCCTCAATGCTGGACGAACGGGGCTGGGGTTTCTATGATCGCGCCCGACCGTCGGGGTTTCGCCCGCGGCGTCTTTTCGCGTGGGTTTGACGACGTGCTGAACAAAATTTTCGCCTGGTGGAATGGGGCCACGATCGGCACCCTGTTTACGATCGCCAAGCGCGGCCGCTTCGTCGGGACCGATGAGTTCGGCAACAAATATTACGAGGCCAAGGACCACTCCAGCTATGACGGCCGCAAGCGTCGCTGGGTCGTCTATGAAGGCTATGCAGACGCCACGAAGGTGTCGCCGGACTGGCACGGCTGGCTGCGTTACACCTTTGACCTGCCGCCGACCGAGGCGCCCCTGTTGCGCCGCCCGTGGGAAAAGGACCATCTGCCCAATCTGACGGGCACGCCCATGGCTTGGCGTCCGCAGGGCTCGTTGGCCGCAGAGGCCAAGCGCCCGGCGGCCACGGGCGATTATCAGGCCTGGACGCCCGAGTGAGACGGAATCGGCTGCTGACGGCTGGGGCGAGCCTCGTGCTGGCGCTCAGCGCCGGGGCGGTCACCGCCAGCGTCCTTCAGGATGCGCCCCGCGACGCGCGTCCGGTTCAACAGGATCCGATCGGCGAAATCCTGAGAAACACGCCGGCGACGCCGGCCGTCCCGACCGAGACGGCCCCCTCTGGCACGCCTGCGCCTCGCGCGCCGATCGCCGTCTCTCCTCCACCGTCGGTTCAAATCGCCGAGGACGCGGCCGTGGCCGAAAAAGCCGAGGAAGAGGTCGAGGCGGAAGCGCCGGTGGCCGAAAAGCCGATCGAACAGCCCGAGACTCCAGCCCGCCGTCAGCGGCGCAAGTTCGCCGTCATCCAGGCCCTGGACAAGACCACGGCCGAGACGATGAAGTTCGAGGTCGAGGTCGGCGGTCGGCCGGTCCGGTTCAACAAGAATCTGATCTTCACCGCCCGCGCCTGCGAAGTCTCCACGCCCGACGAACTGACCGAAGACGCCATCGCCTATCTTCAGGTCGCGGTTCAGAGCCGAGGCGCCGCCTCGGCCGAGCCGCGCCAAGTCTTCCGCGGTTGGATGTTCGCCTCGTCTCCGGCCGTCAGCGGGCTTCAGCACCCGAACTACGACGCCTGGGTCGTAGGCTGTAAGAACTGAGCGGGGCGGGCGGCGACATGGCGCCTCGGCCGCTGAAGAAGACGGAGACCATCGAAATCCGTCTGCCGCACGACACCAAGACGGCCTTCATGGCGCGTTGCCGCGCCGAGGGCCGCACCGCCAGCGACGTGCTTCGCCGTTTCATCGACGCCGAACTGGCCGCGCGTCCACGCCGGTTCGACGGCCGCCTGCTCCTGGCGGCGGTTCTGGCCGCCCTGGCCCTGGGGGGCGTCGCCGCGCCGTCCCTGGCTGAGAGCGTGACGCCGACCCGAACCGCCTTTGATCGCCTGGACCGCGACCATGACGGCCGTCTTAGCTTCGAAGAGTTCCGCGCCCGCTAGAGCATGATCGTTTCGGACGGAACCGCTTCGCGGTTCCTCCTCAACGGATCAGGCTCTAACGGATCGGGACGAAGAACCGGCCTCCGCGCAACTGGGTCCAGGTCCAGGGCTTGACCAGGGCCGCGCCCGGCTTCCAGGACCAGGCGATGAACTCCGCTCTCCCTATGATGTTCTGGGCGGGCAACAGACCGACCCCGACCGAGGCGGGCCAGCGCCCGTCCAGCGAGTTGTCGCGATTGTCGCCCATCATCAGATAACGGCCGGCCGGCACCCGATAGATTTCGGTGTCGTCGCCGGGCAGGTCGGGACCGCCGTCATAGGTGACATAGTGTTTGCCGTTGGGCAGGGTCTCGGCCACCAACCGCACCGTGCGGGCCGGATCGTCATGGTCTTGGGTGATGCCCAGCCGGGTCTGGGGGATAGGCCGGTCATTGACGAAGACGGTTCCGCCCCGCACCTGAACCGCGTCGCCCGGCAGGCCGATCACCCGTTTGATCCAGACCTGTTTCGGATCGCGCGGCAGGCGGAAGACGACGACGTCGCCCCGCCGGGGCTGACGCTGACCCAGCCGATCCTCGCCCTCTGGACGGCCTGCGGGCAGGGAGGCCCTGCTCCAGCCATAGGCGAATTTGGAGACGACGATGTAGTCGCCGACCACCAGTCCTGGCTCCATCGAGGAGCTGGGAATGGTGAAGGGCTGGTAGGCGATGGTGCGAAAGGCCGTGGCCAACACGAGGGCGACGATCACTGTCACAGCAATCTCAAACGCGTCGCGCCAGAGGGCGCGTGCGGGGAGGGGCGGGGTGTTTGAAGCGGCTTGGGTCATGCGCCTGAAGAGGCCGCATCCCTTACGCCGTCGCCAGCGCGAACCTGTCCGGACGCCGGAATAGCGTGTCCGGACAGCCGGAAATCAGCCGCCAGCCGTCGCCAGCGCGACGGCCTCGGCGCCGCTCATCGGCCCCCACAGGGCGGTCTCGTCGACGACAGTCCTGAGCGCCGGCTTCAGGCGACGCAGATAGGCCGCCTGGGGCGTCTCGACCGCCCCGAACTGGCTGAGATGTTCGGTCAGGAACTGAGCGTCCAACAGGGTCCAACCGCCCCGTCTCAACCGTGCGACCAGATGGACCAGGGCGACTTTTGAGGCGTCCCGCTCGCGGCTGAACATGCTTTCGCCGAAGAAGGCGCCGCCCAGGGAGACGCCGTACAGGCCCCCCACCAGCCTTTCGTCCTTCCAGCATTCGATCGAATGGACATGGCCTTGGGCGAACAGGGCGGCGTACAGGCGGCGGATCGGCGCGTTGATCCAGGTGTCCTGACGCTCGGGCCCTTGCGCCGCAGCACAGCCGTCCAGCACAGCTTCGAAGGCCGTATCCACCCGTACCTCGAAAGGCTCGCCCCGGACGGTTCGGCGCAGGCGGGTGGGGATATGGAAGCCATCCAGCGGGATGACGCCGCGCTGCTCGGGCTCGATGATGAAGACGCGCGGATCGTCGCGCGACTCGGCCATCGGGAAGACGCCCCGGGCGTAACAGGCCAGCAGGTCCTCGGGGCCGAAGCCGCCGAACGGCCCGCTGGCGCTGTAGTCGGGGTCGGTCAGGCGTCGCCCTTCTGACGGGCGGCCCACTTCTCCAGCCAGTGGATGTCATAGTCGCCGGACAGGATGTCGGGCTCGGCCAACAGGCGCTGGAACAGGGGGATGGTGGTGTCCACGCCGCCGACCACGACCTCATTCAGCGACCGCTTCAGGCGGGCGATGGCCTCCTCGCGGTCGCGGCCGTGGACGATCAGCTTGCCGATCAGGCTGTCGTAATAGGGCGGGATCGAATAGCCGGCGTAGATGGCGCTATCCAGCCGCACGCCCAGGCCGCCCGGCGCGTGGAAGTCGGTGACCTTGCCCGGCGAGGGCGTGAAGGTCTCCGGGTTTTCAGCGTTGATCCGCACCTCGATGGCGTGGCCCTGGAACTTGATGTCCTCCTGGGCGAAGGACAGCGGCAGACCGGCCGCGATCCGCACCTGTTCGCGGACCAGATCGACGCCGGTGATCATTTCCGTAACCGGATGCTCGACTTGCAGGCGGGTGTTCATCTCGATGAAGAAGAACTCGCCGTCCTCCCACAGGAATTCGATCGTGCCGACGCCCAGATAGCCGATAGCGGCGATGGCCTTGTTGACCGTCTCGCCGATCTTCTTTCTGCCTTCAGCAGAGAGTGCGGGCGAGGGGGCCTCTTCCAGCACCTTTTGGTGACGGCGCTGCAGCGAGCAGTCGCGTTCGCCCAGGTGGACGACATTGCCGTGGCTGTCGGCGATGACCTGAATCTCGATGTGGCGTGGCTTCTGGAGGTAGCGCTCCATATAGACGGCGCCGTTGCCGAAGGCCGCCTTGGCCTCGGATTGGGCGGTCTGAACCGCCTCGACCAGATCGTCAGGCGTCAGGGCCACCTTCATGCCGCGTCCGCCGCCGCCCGCCGCCGCCTTGACGATCAGGGGGAAGCCGATCGATTTGGACGCCTCGATGGCGGCTTCGACCGTTTCCACCTCGCCGTCCGAACCGGGGACGACGGGAATGCCCGCATCCTTGACGGTCTGCTTGGCGGTGATCTTGTCGCCCATCACCCGGATATGCTCGGGCTTGGGGCCGATGAAGGTCAGGCCGTGGGCGCCGACGATCTCGGCGAACCGCGCGTTCTCCGACAGAAAGCCGTAGCCGGGGTGGATCGCCTGGGCCCCGGTGATCTCGGCCGCCGCGATGATCGACGGGATGTTCAGATAGGATTTGGCCGCCGAGGCGGGACCGATGCAGACGCTCTCATCGGCCAGCCGCACCCACATGGCGCCGCGGTCGGCTTCGGAGTGCACGGCGACGGTGGAGATGCCCATCTCCTTGCACGCCCGATGAATGCGAAGCGCGATCTCGCCGCGGTTGGCGATCAGGACTTTGGTGAACATCAGGGCGCCTTAGGCTTCCAGCAGGACGAGGGCTTCGCCGTACTCGACCGGCTGGGCGTCGCCGACCAGAATCTCAGCCACCACGCCGTCGCGCGGCGCCTGGATCGGGTTCATGGTCTTCATGGCTTCGACGATCAGCAGGGTCTGACCCTTCTTCACCTTGTCGCCCGGCTGGACGAATGGCGCGGCCTCCGGCGAGGGTTGCAGGTAGGCGGTGCCGACCATCGGCGACTTCACCTCTTCGCCGGCGCGGGCGACGATGGTGGCGGGGTCGGACGGCATAGCGGCCGGCGCGGCGACGGCGGCCGCAGGCGCAGCGGCCGGAGCCGGGGCTGCGGCGTACTGCACCGGAGCGGCGTTGACGGTGACTTCGCGCGCCACGCGGATGCGCAGCTCGCCGCGCTCGACCTCGACCTCGGTCAGGTCGGTCTCGTTCAGGATCTCGGCCAGCTGGCGAACCAGGGACGCGTCGATCTCGGCGTGTTTCTTGTCATCGGCCATTGGATTGCGCCTTTGTCTTTCGTCTTGGATTGCGAACGGGTCGGCCCTCAGGCGCGTTCCCGGATCTGGGTCAGGGCCGCCTGCACGGCCAGTTCATAGCCTGCCGCGCCGAAGCCGGCGATGACGCCGGTCGCCGCGGACGACACATAGGAGTGATGGCGGAACGCCTCGCGCGCCGCCGGATTGGACAGATGAAGCTCAATGACCGGTATGGTCAGGGTCTTCAGCGCGTCGTGCAGGGCGACCGAGGTGTGGCCATAGGCCGCTGGGTTGAGGATCAGGGCCTGCGCCTTCTCACGCGCCTCCTGGATCCAGTCCACCAGCACGCCTTCATGGTTGGTCTGGCGGAACACGATCTGCGCCTCGCCCGCCGCCGTCACGCAGCGCTGTTCGATGTCCGCCAGGGTGTCGCGGCCATAGATCTCCGGCTCCCGCACCCCGAGAAGGTTCAGGTTAGGGCCGTTCAGCACATGGATGACGGACGTGTCGGACATCGGTTCTCGAAACGAGGCTCCGGAATCGGGCGACCTCTGACGGTTCAGGGCCGGCCTTGTAGCTCAGGCGCGGCGCGGGTCAAAGCGCAGCGTGGAAACGGCTTGACCTAACGTCATCCGCGCGGGCGTCAACGGATTTCCCGTCGGAGGGGCGAGAAGGCGGGGAAAAGGGGGAGAACGGATGGGTTTGGTGGGCGCTAGCCTTCCGTCTCCCCATCACCCACCGCCGTCGTCCTCGGGTCAAGCCCGAGGACGACGAATAGGGGTAGGCGACGAATAGGGGTAGGCCATGTGAATGCGGCGGCGCCTCATGCCCTCCGCGCCGAAACGCGCTATGACACGCCGACACACGGGCATCGAGGCAGACGGTTTGCGTATTCAAGTCAACGGCGATCCACGCGAGGTCTATGCGACGACGGTGACGGAGCTGGTCGAGGAACTGGCGCTGGACCCCCGCAAGGTGGCGGTCGAGCGTAATCTGGAGATCGTGCCCCGGTCGCTGCACGCCGTCACCGCCCTGGCCGAGGGGGACCGGATCGAACTGGTCCAGTTCGTCGGCGGCGGTTGATCAGACCTTGAGGATGGGGCCGGGGTAGAAGGCGACCTGCCGGTCGGCCGTCAGCAGTCGCATTCCCTCGGCCATGGCCTGGGCGATAAGCAGCCGGTCGAACGGGTCGCGGTGGATCAGCGGTAATCCTGCCAGTTCCAGCGCGTGCAGGCTGGTCACCGGAATTTCCTCATAACCCGCGTCCAGCAACTGGCGGCGGAACACCAGGGCGTCCACGTCGAAGTCAGGTCGCTTCAGGCCGTGCTTGACGACGACCTCCCAGATATTGACCGCGCTGAACACCAGTTGATTGTCGGGATCGGCCATCAAGGCTTGCGCCTTGGCGGGAAGCCGTGCGCGATCCTCCGACGCCCAGAGCAGCAGGTGAGTGTCGATCAACAGCCTCATTGGCCCTCGTCGCCCTCGTGAACGCCTTCGCCATAGACCATCGCCTCGATTTCGGCCTGACCCATGGTGTCGAAGTCGTCAGGAACTTTAATCTGACCCCGCATGAAGCCGAACCGACGCGAGGTGTCGATCGGCGTCTCCTCGATGGGAACCAGTTTGGCGATCGGCTTGCCTGCCTTGGCGATGGTGATGGTTTCACCCTTGGCGGCCCGGTCCAGCAGGCGCGACAGGTGGGTCTTGGCCTCGTGGACGTTGACCGTTTCCATGCGTCGCTCCCGGTGAACTTAGTCCACTTAGTCTAGTTCATCTGGCCCGGTCTCGCAACGCGGCGTGATCGATCCGCCCTTTCGCATCGGGCGCGACAGGACTAGGTCACCACCCATGACCGATACAGCCCCCGAAACCTGGTCCGTCGCCGGCCGCACCTTTACCTCACGCCTGATCGTGGGCACCGGCAAATACGCCGATTACGCCCAGAACGCCGCCGCCGCCGAGGCGGCGGGGGCCGAGATCGTGACCGTGGCCGTGCGCCGGGTGAATCTGACCGATCCGAACCAGCCGATGCTGGTCGACTATGTGAAGCCCGACCGTTTCACCTTCCTGCCCAACACCGCCGGCTGTTTCACCGGCGAGGACGCGGTGCGCACCCTGCGGCTGGCGCGCGAGGCGGGGGGCTGGAGCCTGGTCAAGCTGGAGGTGCTGTCCAACACCGCCCACCTCTATCCCGACATGGTCGAGACCCTGCGGGCGCTGGACCTGTTGATCAAGGACGGGTTCGACGTCATGGTCTATTGCACCGACGACGTGGTCATGGCCAAGCGTCTGGAAGACGCCGGGGCCGCCGCCATCATGCCGGCCGCCGCCCCGATCGGCTCTGGGCTCGGCATCCAGAACGAGGTCAATGTCCGCCTGATCGTCGAACAGGCCAAGGTGCCGGTTCTGGTGGACGCCGGGGTGGGCACGGCCTCTGACGCCACCCGGGCGATGGAGCTGGGCTGTGACGCGATTCTGATGAACACCGCCATCGCCGGGGCCAAGGACCCGATCCGCATGGCGCGGGCCATGAAGTACGCCGTCATCGCCGGTCGCGACGCCTATCTGGCGGGGCGGATGCCCAAGCGGATGTACGCCGACCCGTCGTCGCCCCTGGCCGGCCTGATCTGAGGCGCGCCATGACCCACTACACCAACAACCTCAGCCAGCTGGGCGCCCAGACCGCCGCCCCGACCAGCCCCGAGACGGCCGTGCTGGAACGGGTGCCGAACCCGCATGCGGACACGCTGTATCTGGCGCGGTTCACGGCGCCCGAATTCACCAGCTTGTGCCCGGTGACGGGCCAGCCGGACTTCGCCCATATCGTCATCGACTATGCGCCGGGCGACTGGCTGGTCGAGTCCAAGAGCCTGAAACTGTACCTGACCAGTTTCCGCAACCACGGCGCCTTCCACGAGGACTGCACCGTCGCCATCGGCCGGCGGCTGGCGGATCTGCTGGAGCCGAAATGGCTGAGGATCGGGGGGTATTGGTATCCGCGCGGGGGGATACCGATCGACGTCTTCTGGCAGACGGGCCCGGCGCCCGAGGGCCTGTGGCTGCCGGACCAGGGCGTGCCGACCTATCGCGGGCGGGGGTGAGATCGCACCCCGCCCGCGACGTCTGGATCAACCGCCGAAACGGATACGGACCCCGGCGTTGGCGACGAACCCCTCCAACGGGGCCCAGGCGTCGGTTGTCCAGCGGCCGTCCGCCGTGCGGGTCGGCCTGAGCAAGGAATCGCTCCGGGTCTGGCGTTCGTCCAGAAGGTTTTCCAGGTTCAGGAACAGGCGGTAGCGACCCAGAACCACCTCGCCCAACAGCCCCAGCTCCCAGTAGGCCTCGCCGCGATCGCGGTAGGGATCGTCGTCCAGCGGCTGGGCGCCTGTGTAATAGGCCTCGAAGCCGAGGCGGCCGCGATCGTGTTCCTCCCACATGGCCACGAAGCCGGCCGAATGACGCGGCGTCATCGGCGTGTCGCGCCGCGCAGATCCTGCTTCCTCCGGCTCGTCGGCGTCCAGATACATGTAGTTGGCGGTGAGCACGAAAGGCGCCCGGCGCCAGCGGCCCAGCAGCTCGACCCCACGGGTGCGGGTGACGCCGTCCACGTTGATCAGCCGCGCTCGGTCGGCGGAGACAGGCTGAAGCCGCACTGCGTCGTCTATGTCCGACCCGAACAGCGTCAGGCTGGTCTCCCAAGATCCTCTGGCCCAGCCCAGGTCCAGCGAGGCGGTCGAGGCCGTTTCCACCTCCAGATTGGCGATGGGCTCCAGCCGCGACAGGCCCGCAGCCTCGGTCTCCTCCACGAAGGGCGTAGGGGCGAAAAAGCCGCGTCCCCACGAACCCCGCACGGTCCACGGACCCGGTCGCCAAAGCAGGGACAATCGCGGGCTGAACTGACCGCCGTAGCGGCTGTGGTCGTCATAGCGGGCGCTGGCCGAAACCGTCAGATCCTCGGTCCAGTCGCGTTCGACCTGGGCGAAAACGGCCGGGGCCGTGTAGCGATAGTCGAAGGCCGGGAAGGCGTCCGAGGCGTAGTCATCCGCCTGCCATACCAGGCCGCCCATCCAGTCGGCGCCCATAGCCTCGGCCGAGACGGAGGACTCCACCAGGAAGGTCTGGTGGCGGTCTTCTTCGATCAGATCGCCGTACCGGTGGCGGTGGCTCTGTTCGACGGCGGACGCACGGGCCTGGAGCCAGGCGCTGTCGCCCAGAGGCCGTTCATAGACGGCGCCGGCGTCCAGGCGGTCAGTCTCCTGATCCAGTCGGAAGGGCTGACCGTCGGGGGCCAGGGCGCCGTCGCGCGTGCCGCCCCGCCGCCGCTCGGTCATGCCGCCTGCCGTCAGGAACAGGGTCGCGCCGTCGTCGCCGTTCCAAAACAGCCGCGGCCGGGCCGACCAGCGCGTGTAGCCGGCCATGTCGATCCAGCCGTCGTCGTCCAGGTCCTGGATCGCCTGATGATTGTAGGTCGCCAGGACGGAGCCGCTCCAGTCTGAAGACAGGGGAGCAGCGGCGTAGGCCGAGACGTCCTGACCGTCGCGCGAAGTGGCGTTCAGGATCAACTCGCCTTCGCGGGTTTCGCCCGGTCGGCGGGAGATCAGATTGACCACGCCGCCCAAAGCCTGTCCGCCGTATAGAGCCGAGGCGGCGCCCTTGATCACCTCGACCTGCCCCAGATCGCTGGGCGGGATCTGCAGCAGGCCCAGGGACGAGGATTGGCCGCCGTAAAGGGGCAGGCCATCGGCCAGCAACTGAGTGTAGCGACCCCTCATGCCTTGAACGCGGACGTTGGCGGATCCCAGTCCGGGGGAGGTGACCTGGACGCGCACCCCGCCGGTTTCGGCCAGGATCATCGAGATGTTGCCTGGACGCATGATGAGCTTTTCGGCGATCTCCTCTTCGTTCAGCACCTCGATCCGGACGGCTCGTCCTGAACGCGGCGGCGGGAGCGGGTCGAGACGACGAAGATCTCCTCCAGCTCCGCGACTTCTTCGGCTAGCGGTGTTTGGGGCGGGTATGGCGAGGTCTGGCTCCGGTCTTGGGCGAGGGCGGCGGCGGCGGGCAGCAGAGTCGCGAAGGCGACTCCGGCCAGGAGATGATAGGCGATGGTCATGATCTGATCCTCGGCCGGCGCACGGGCCGGCCCTGACGACGATAGGCGCGCTCCACCCAGCAGCGGAACGACGCGGACGAGGCGAAGTGGGCCTGTGCGGCCCTGGCGGGATCAGACGCGCGGGGGGCGGTCGGGGCCGGCGGTATCGACCGGCGTAGGTTCCGGCGACTGACGCCAGGCGTGACGCGCGGCTGTGTGAGCCAGCGTCTGGATCAGGATCGGGTCTGATCTATATGCGGGGTGAGGCGCGTGGCAGCAGCCGTTGGCGCAGGCAGGCCCGCAATCGATGCAGCCCTGGTCCTGATCCGAAACGGCTTCGCCGACGACAGCGACTGCCGCGCAGTTCGCTTCGGCGCAGGCGTGGGCCGACGCCGCCGGCGCAAAGGCGACAAGCGCCAGCACCAGCTGCAAAACCAGCTTCAGACCGGCTGACAGGGAGGGCCCAGGGCGTCGCATCGCGGGCCGAGGCTTAAGTTGATCGACAGCGGATGGCAAGTCCGCCGGCTTGGGCTAAGCCTTGGGCATGTCGCGAAGTTCCTCCTTGCCTCTGGAAGCCTGGGGGCGCCGTCTCCTCACGCGCGCCCAGACCTGGGCCGACCGGTCTCGTCCGCGTCGCTACGCGTACGAGTTCCTTTGGTTCGGGCTGAAACAGGGGTGGGCGTGTCTGTTCGGGGGGCTGATGCTGGGGCTGATCGTCGGCACCTTCCTGTGGTGGCCGGATCAGTCGCCGATCTCGCGGTATGATTTTCTGGCGGTCGGGGCGGTGATGATCCAGGCGGCTATGCTGGCCTTCCGGCTGGAGAGCTGGGAGGAGGCGCGGGTGATCTTCCTGTTCCATGTGGCGGGGACGATCATGGAGCTGTTCAAGACGGCGCACGGGTCGTGGGTCTATCCGGAGGACAGTCTGCTGCGCATCGGCGCCGTGCCCCTGTTCTCGGGCTTCATGTATGCGGCGGTGGGCAGCTATATCGCGCGGGTGCAGCGGATATTCCATATCCGGGTGCGCGGCTATCCGCCGCTGTGGACGACCTGGGTGTTGGCGGCAGCCGTCTATGTGAATTTCTTCGCCCATCACTGGCTGCCGGACGTGCGGATCGTTCTGTTTCTGGCGACAGTCCTGCTGTTCGGGCGGGGCTGGTTCTATTTCACGGCGGACCGGCGTCGGCGGTCGATGCCGCTGCTGCTGGGCTATGGGCTGGTGGCCCTGTTCATCTGGGTCGCCGAGAACCTGGGCACCTTCGCGCGGGCCTGGACCTATCCGGGGCAGGACGGGGGCTGGGAGCCGGTGTCCCTGCACAAGCTGGGGGCCTGGTTCCTGCTGATGATCATCTCGGTGGTGCTGGTGTCTCTGGTGCACCGGCCGGAGAAAGAACCGTCAGGCGGTGCGGGCCAGTGACGCGGCGCGGGGCCAGGCGACCAGCCCCAGGGCCTCAAGCGCCGGTCTTGCCAACAGATAGCCCTGCATCAGATCGACGCCCAAGTCGCGCAGGACGTCCTGTTCGGCCGGGGTCTCTATACCTTCGCAGACCGGTTCAACGCCCAGATCGCGCAGCATGTTCAGGGTGTTGCGCACGATGGTGCGCTTAACCGGATCGGTGTCGATGTCGCGGATCAGGGCCATGTCCAGCTTGACGATGTCCGGCTGGAACAGGGTCAGCAGACCCAGGCCCGCGTAACCGGCGCCGAAGTCGTCGATGGCCGTCTTGAACCCCATGGCGCGATAGGAGCGCAGGATGTTCAGGATGTGGTCGGCGTCCATCGCCTCGCTCTCGGTGAACTCAAAGATGATCTTGTTCACGGGGAAGCCTGTTCGCATCGCCGCCGCCAGGGTGGCGCGGATGCAGGCGCGCGGCTCATAGACCGCATTGGGCAGAAAATTGATCGACAGGTTGGCGCCCGTCGCCGCCATGTCGAGCCCGGCCGCCAGTTCGATCGCGGTGGTGCGACAGACCTGATCGAAGGCGTAGCGGTTGTGGTCAGCTATCTGAGCCAGCACCTGACCGGCGCCGGCGCCGTCCTTGCCCCGCACAAGCGCCTCGTAGGCGAAGACTGTCTGTGTTGAGACGTTGACGATGGGCTGGAAAGCCATGGTGATGGGCAGGTCGAACCCCGCCCCATCTTTGCAACCCACACAGGACATCGGACCACTCGCTACAGCTAAGGGTCTGACGCTTAGAGGGAAAAGATTAACGACAAGGCCTGTCCAGATCTAGGGCAGGCGGGTGACCTTGGCCGCCATGTCGGGGCGGGGGCGTTCCAGGGCCGGTTCGTTCAGGGTTCCGATATGGATGAAGCCGGCGACCGCCTCGCCGTCGGTCAGGCCGAACAGGGCTGTGGCCTGGGCGTCATAGCTGTACCAGTCCGTGATCCAGCTGGAAGCATAGCCGAAGGCGCCGGCCGCATGCTCCAGATTCATACAGACCGCGCCGGCCGACATCTGCTGCTCCCAGAGCGGCTTGGCGTCGGGCACGGGCGCCGAGATGACCAGGACGGTGACGGGGGCGGCGGTCAGCTTGGCCAGGACCGCCTGCTCCTTGGCGGGACGGCCCTGGGTCTGCGCAAGGCCGGACAGTTTTTCGGCGATTTCCCCGCGGCTCTGCGGCCCCAGGACCACGAACCGCCAGGGAAACAGCTTGCCGTGATCGGGCGTGCGGGCGCCCAGGGTCAGGATCTGATCCAGTTCGGCCTCGGTCGGGCCGGGGCTGGTCAGGGCCTGGGCCGGGGCGGAGCGGCGTGAGGCCAGCCGATCGCGCAACTCCTGCGACGGGACCGGGGCGGGCAGGGGGGCGTTCAACGGAAAGAGAGGCGAAGGGGTCATGCGGTCTAGCTAGGCTTTCCCCCCGCCGTCCGCCATAGCTGAGGTATGAGCGATTTCGACGAACCGAAATGGGCCGCCGGCCTGGCCAAGCCGCCGGCCTGGCGCAGCAAGACCGAGGAGACGGTGTTCGAAAATCCGTGGATGCGGTTGACGCGGCACCGGGTGATCGCCCCGACGGGCCAGCTGGCGGACTATGCGGTGATGCGGCCCAAGAATGTCGCGACCGGGGTGCTGCCGGTGCATGACGACGGCACGGTGGTTCTGGTCGGGCAGCAGAGGTTCGCCTTCGCCAACTATTCCTGGGAGATGCCCGAGGGCGGGGCGTCCCTCGACGAGGATCCGTTCGACGGCGTCCGGCGGGAGCTGGCCGAGGAGGCGGGGCTGGAGGCCGCCCACTGGACGCCGGCCCTGACGATGGAGCTGTCGAACTCTGTCACGACCGAGATGGCGCACACCTGGATCGCCTGGGGCCTGAGGCCTGTGCCGGTGGCGCCGGACCCGACCGAGGTGATCGCCGTCGTGCGCGTGCCGTTCCTGGATCTGCTCGACGAAGTCGGGCGCGGGACGGTGCGGGACAGCCTGACGGTGGCGACGGCGTATAAGGCCTATCATATGGGCTTGAATGGAGCCCTGCCTCCGGCGCTGGCTAAGGCCATGCTGGGGCGGGTATGATGTCGCCGAAGGAGTCCGGCATGCCCAAGCTTGAAGTCGTCGCGGAAACTGACAGCGTGTGGCGCCAGCTGCGCGCCTCCGCCGAGGCCGCCTCGCGCGAGGAGCCCCAGCTGGGTTCGCAGATGAACGCCGTCATCCTGTCGCACGATGATCTGGCCGGCGCCCTCAGCTTCCAGATCGCGCGTAAACTGGCCGATCCGGAAATGAGCGCCATGTCGGTGCGCGAGGTCTGCTTGTCGGCCTTCGCCGCTGATCCGGCCATGGTCGCGGCGGCCGAGGCCGATCTGCGCGCCGTGGCCGAACGCGATCCGGCCATCCGCAATCTGTTGCAGCCCTTCCTCTATTTCAAAGGTTTTCAGGCCTTGCAGGGCTGGCGCGTGGCCCATTGGCTGTGGGGCCAGGGCCGTGAGACCCTGGCCTTCCACTTCCAGAGCCGGATTTCCGAACTGTTCCAGCTGGACATCCATCCGGCCGCGCGGCTGGGCCAGGGGCTGTTCCTCGACCACGGCACCGGCATCGTCATCGGCGAGACGGCGGTGGTCGGCGACGACGTCTCCATGCTGCACAGCGTGACCCTGGGCGGCACCGGCGCCGAGCGCGGCGATCGCCACCCCAAGATCGGCAAGGGAGTCCTGCTGGGCGCCGGGGCCAAGGTGCTGGGCAACATCCATATCGGCGACTACGCCAAGGTGGCCTCGGGCTCGGTGGTGCTGAAGCCTGTGCCGTCCGGCTGCACCGTGGCCGGGGTGCCGGCGCGCCTGGTCAACTGCCCCACCGGCGCCGAACCGGCCCGGACCATGGACCATACGCTGGCAGAGGTGGTGTACGACTTCGTGATCTGAGGAGGAGCCGAGCGGACCTTCCGCGCTCCTGATCCCTGCCGTCAGCGGCGAACCATTCGGACATCGCCGATGCGGCCGCCGACCGGCAAGAGGCGCACCCGCATCGCTGCCGAGCCTCTGAAGCCGTCACGCGCTCGGTCCGTCAGCGTATAGATCAGCCTTACGCCGCCGCCGGAATAAACGACGATCAGGTCCCCGTTTCGAATCCGACACTCTGCGGATTCGCCGTCCAGCACGCAGGCGAGACGGCCTCTGGGCTGGGCTGTGATCCTGAGTGGAAAGTTCAGCCGTTCGTTTCCATCCTTGCCCTTGAATGTGATCCTGTTTTCGCTGTCGGGAGCGGGCGTGACCAACAGCGACCATTCGCCGACCACGTCTGCGGCGCCTATGGGGCCGGACGCCTGAGCAATAGCCGCGTCGCCCAGGGCGAGGCTTGCGAGGACGGACGTTAGAACCAGCCGTCGGTTCATACTGGTATTCCTGGAATTCAGCCTCTGATCAATATTGGCGGAAACTCGGGATGGTCACGTGAATCTTTGGACATCTCGTCGAAAGGGCCGGCGCTCGCGCACGTGCGGAGCGAAAGGCGAGGGGCCGGATGTGATGGACCTGCGGCGGATTGGGGAAAATGCGCGTCGCCGGTTCCCCTGAAGCCCCGATGTCTCTAGGGTCCGCGGCCAACCCAAGACCATGAGGCCCCCGTGAAAGACACTGACCTGAAGCGCATCGAGGCCCACCTCAAGCGCACCTTCAACACCGGCGGCATCATCGTGAAGGCCCGTCCCAAGCAGACCGACTCGGCCGAGGTCTATGTCGGCGACGAGTTCATCGGCGTCGTCTTCGAGGACGAGGACGAGGAAGGCTCCTTCATGTTCGAGATGGCGATCCTGGCCGAAGACCTGCCGGCCTAAGTCGCGCGCGCCGACCGCCCTGCGACATCGCGCGCAGGGCGGTTGTGAGAACGTTCTCAAAAATGGCTTGACGGGTTGCGCCGGCCCGGCCCTAATCGCGCCGAAGGGCGGCGGTTCGATCGCTCGGGAGCAGACGCGCTGAGGGGCAAGGGTCGGGACGTCGCCGTTCCGTCGCGCCCGTCCGCCTGTTTTCCGATCCGTCAGACGCACGTCCTCCTGGTTCATCCCGAGAGGAAATCCGATGCGCGCGACTGTGTCCCTGATGGTGCTGGCCCTGGCCGTGAGCGGGGGCGCGCCGGCCCTGGCCCAGACGGCGACGGTTCCCGAAGCGTCGCGTGCTCACCCGGCCCTGTGGCCGAAGGCCGCGACCCCGGCCGCCATATCCGACGCCCGCACCGAGGCCTTCGTCTCCGAACTGATGGCCAGGATGACGCTGGAGGAGAAGGTCGGTCAGCTGATCCAGGCCGATATTTCGGCCATCACCCCCGACGATCTGAAGACCTATCCGCTGGGTTCGATCCTGGCGGGCGGCAGCTCCGGCCCCTGGGGCGACGACAAGGCGCCGCCGCAGAAATGGCTGGACCTGGCCCGCGCCTTCCGCGCCGCCAACGAGAGCCGGGGCGGGACGGTGATCCCGCTGATCTACGGCATCGACGCGGTTCACGGGCACAACAATGTCCCCGGCGCCACCATCTTCCCGCACAACATCGGCCTGGGCGCCGCGCGCGATCCGGACCTGATCCGACGCATCGGCGAGGCCACGGCGCTGGAGGTGGCGGTGACGGGGGCCGAATGGACCTTCGGCCCCACCCTGGCCGTGCCGCGCGACGACCGCTGGGGTCGGTCCTATGAGGGCTATGCCGAAGACCCCGAGGTCCAGCGGTCCTACGCCGGGCCGATGACCCTGGGCCTTCAGGGCGAGCTGCAGCCGGGGCGGCCGCTGGCGCCCGGCCATATCGCCGGATCGGCCAAACATTTCCTGGCCGACGGGGGCACCTTCGAGGGCGAGGATCAGGGCGATTTCCGGGGCACGGAGCAGGAGCTGATCGACGTCCACCTGGGCGGATACGTCCAGGCCATCGACGCGGGCGTGCTGTCGATCATGGCCAGTTTCTCGGGCTGGAACGGTTACAAGCACTCAGGCAATCCGACCCTGCTGACCGATGTCCTGCGCGGGCCGCTGGGGTTCAAGGGATTCGTCGTCTCCGACTGGAACGCGCACGGCCAACTGCCGGGCTGCACCAATGAGAGCTGCGCCCTGGCGGTCAACGCGGGCATCGACATGCTGATGGCGCCCGACAGCTGGAAGCCGCTGTACGCCTCGACCCTGGCCCAGGCCCGGTCGGGCGAGATCCCTATGGCGCGGGTGGACGAGGCGGTGCGTCGCATTCTGGTGGCCAAGGTCAAGACCGGCCTGTTCGAACCGGCGCGGCCGATGGAAGGCCGGTTCGAGGAGCTGGCTTCACCCGCGCACCGCGCCCTGGCGCGCGAAGCGGTGCGCAAGTCGCTGGTGCTGTTGAAGAATGACGGCGTCCTGCCGGTTCGGGCCAATGCGCGGGTGCTTGTGGCGGGGACGGCGGCTGACGACATCGGCCAGGCCTCGGGCGGCTGGACCCTGAGCTGGCAGGGGACGGGGAATACGAATGCCGACTTCCCCCAGGGCCAGTCGATCTGGAGCGGGATCGAAGAGGCGGTGAAGGCCGGCGGCGGGACCGCAACCTTGAGCGCGGACGGGTCCTTCACCCAAAAACCGGATGTGGCGATCGTCGTCTTCGGCGAGACCCCCTATGCCGAGTTCCAAGGCGACGTGGACAATCTAGACTATGTCCCGACCGCGCCGCTGGAGACGCTGAAGCGGCTGAAGGCGGCGGGGATTCCGACCGTGTCGGTCTTCCTGTCCGGGCGGCCGATGTGGACCAATCCGGAGATCAACGCCTCGGACGCCTTTGTGGCCGCCTGGCTGCCGGGGACCGAAGGCGGGGGGATCGCCGACGTCCTGGTGGGCCGAGCCGACGGCAAACCGCGCCACGACTTCCACGGCAAACTGTCCTTCAGCTGGCCCAAGGATGCGACGGGAACGCCGCTGAACCACGGCCAGCCCGGCTATGATCCGCAGTTCGCCTATGGCTACGGCCTGACCTACGCCGCGCCGGCGCGAGTCGGAATGCTGTCGGAGGAGAGCGGGGTCTCGGCCCAGGCGACCAATCTGGATCGCTATTTCGTCGACGGCCGGTTCGTCTCGCCCTGGAGCTTGTTGCTGAACGACGCAGGAGGTCAGACCCGACCCGGCACGGCCAAGACGACGACCAGCCCGCGCGCCGGCGTCGCCTCACGCCCGGTAGACGACCTGGCCCAGGAGAGCGGTCAGCAGTTCGCCTTTGCGGGAACCGGGCCGGCCAGCGTCGAGATCTGGGGCACGCCCGTTGATCTGACGCGCCAAGCCAACGGCGCCGTCGCCCTGGGCTTCCGCTATCGTGTTGACGTCGCGCCGTCCGCCCCGGTGGCGTTCAAACTGGGCGGCGGAGCGGTGGACCTGACCGGCCTGTTGCGCTCTGCCCCCGTCGGCCAGTGGCGCGAAGCCCGCATTCCCCTGACCTGTTTCCGCACCGACGGCGGGGACCTGTCGCGCGTCGAGGTTCCGTTCCACATGGCGACCAGCGGTGCGATGACCGTCTCGGTCTCCGAGATCAAGCTGGACGCCAGCCAGACCGAAACGCGCTGCCCGGCCTAAAGGGCGCGACATGGACGGTCCC
This sequence comes from Brevundimonas sp. Bb-A, assembly GCF_009394735.1. Taxonomy (NCBI): domain Bacteria; kingdom Pseudomonadati; phylum Pseudomonadota; class Alphaproteobacteria; order Caulobacterales; family Caulobacteraceae; genus Brevundimonas; species Brevundimonas sp. Bb-A. The sequence continues at coordinate 1,628,333 of NZ_CP045456.1, forward strand.
CTCCGCCTTCACCCCGCGTCGGCGGTGAAGGTCAGGGTGTGGGTGTAGCTGCGGTAGGGGGTGGGGCTGCCTGCCGGGGCGGCAGTGCGGTAGCGGACCTGGGTCATATAGGCGCCGGGCGCCGAGACCCGCAGGGTCAGGATGCCGGAGGCGTCGGTGGCGGTTTCGGTCTCGATCGTCTTGCCGTCGTACTGGCCGGCTTCGCGAAAGACGGTGACAGGCGCGTCGGCCAGGGGCTGGCCGTCGAACAGCAGGCGGAAGGTCGCGTCCTCGCCGGCGACGATCTGGTTCGGCTGGATCAGAGGCTGAAGCTCCAGCCCTTGGCCGGTGGGTTTCAGCGCCGCCTCGTCGGGGACGCCCCGCATAACATAGGCCTCGGCGACGGTGATGCTCTGGACATCGACCAGTTCGGCGCCGGGCGGGGGCGGCGCATCCTCTTCGCCGACCATCTTCCAGCCGGATGGGGTGTGGTACATCTTGGCCGTGCGGCCGGCGCGTGGGCCGGATGACAGACGATAGAGGCCGTCCACCGGCGTCGGCGCCTCGAACACCGCCAGATCGCGCAGATAGGTGACGGCGCTGATCGGCGTGTCGCCGTTTGGCCCGACCACATGGAAGCCGTCGGACCGCATGGCGACCTCGGCGTTGAACACCTCCTCGGTAAAGGCCGCCTCGACGGTCACATGGTCGCGCCGCCCCGCGTCGAACAGGTTCGGCCGAAGATAGGGGGAGTGGGCCTGGGCCACGCCCGCGCCCCAGACGGACAGAAGGGAGGCCAAAAGGCCGGCGTGGAGGGGATGTCGGGTCATGGTCGTCCTCATAGGCCGAGGCAGAGTATGCAAGTGAGAACGAATTGCAACAAAGGGTTCGGGATCTGGGCGTCTGGGACCGGACGCCGACGACGGGATGGGCTAGAGTCGCGCCGAATCTGATCTGGAGTTCGATCATGAGTTTTTCCGCCACCGACGCCGCATTCGAGGGGTTTCGCGTGACGCGCCAGAACCCGGCGGCGGTTCTCCTCTGGTCGATGGTCTGGCTGATCGGGCTCATATTGAGCAGTCTGCTCGCGGCGCCCGCAATCATGCCCCATATGGCCGAGTTGCAGGCCGCCAACGGGGATATCAACGCCTTGTCGCCAGAAGCGCTGCAAGCCTTCGGCTTGGCCATGGCGGGATTTGTGCCGCCGTTGCTGTTGGCCCAGGCCCTCGTCGCGCCGGCCGTCTACCGCGCAGTGCTTGAGCCTGAGAAACGACGGTTCGGCTTCCTGCGACTGGGCAAGACCGAGGCTCGGATGTTGGGGGTTCTGATTATTCTGGTCGTCGTTCAGCTCGTATTGAACGTCGGAGCGGACCTCGCCACTCGGGGCGCCGGCGCGGCGATCGGTCTGGCGGGAGGCGTCATCGTGAATCTGATCGCCTTCGCACTGGGTCTCTGGGTGGCCGCTCGACTCAGCTTGGTCGCGCCTCTCACGGTGCTGCGGAGCGGCCTTCCTCTCGTGGAAGGATGGAAGCGCAGCGGCCCCATCGTCTGGCCTCTGATCGGCGTGAATGTTCTCGCCGTCGCCATGGCCTTGTTGGTGGGTCTGCTGCTGGCCCTCGTCGCCTGGCCTATGACGGCGGCCATGTCCGGCTCCGGCGCAGGCGCGGGTTTGGCGGCCCTGCTGCTGATGACGCTGATGGCGCTCGGTTTCGCACTGATCACCGTCCTGCTTTGGAGCCCGTTCGCGGCGATCTTGAAGCAGCTGGAGGGCTGACGGAGACGTTTCAGCGTCTGGAGTAAAACCTCAGGCCGAGGCCTTGACCCGCTTCCGCTTCGCCGGCGGGGGCGTCGCCGCCTGACCCAGGGCCGCGACCCGCGCCTTGCGCCGGGTCTCGTGACGATCCAGCACCTCCTTGAGGTATTTTCCGGTCCAGCTGGCCTTGTTCTCCGCCACCTGTTCCGGTGTGCCGACCGCGACGATCTCGCCGCCGCCGTCGCCGCCTTCCGGCCCGAAGTCGAGCAGATAGTCCGCCACTTTGATGACGTCGAGATTGTGCTCGATCACCACGATGGTGTTGCCAGCCTCGACCAGTTCCTGAAGCACTTCCAGAAGTTTGCGCGTATCTTCGAAATGCAGGCCGGTGGTCGGCTCGTCGAGGATGTAGAGGGTCCGGCCGGTCGCGCGTTTCGACAGTTCCTTGGACAGCTTGACCCGCTGGGCCTCGCCGCCGGACAGGGTGGTCGCCGGCTGGCCGACCTTGACGTAGCCGAGGCCCACCCGCTCCAGCGTCAGCATCTTGTCGCGGATCGGCGGCACGGCCTTGAAGAACTGGGCGGCCTCCTCGACCGTCATGTCCAGGACGTCCGAGATCGACTTGCCCTTGAACACGATCTCCAGCGTCTCGCGGTTGTAGCGCTTGCCCTTGCAGACGTCGCAGGTGACGTAGACGTCGGGCAGGAAGTGCATCTCGATCTTGATGACGCCGTCGCCCTGGCAGGCCTCGCAGCGGCCGCCCTTGACGTTGAAGCTGAACCGGCCGGGGCCGTAGCCGCGCGCCTTGGATTCCGGCAGGCCGGCGTACCAGTCGCGGATGGGGCCGAAGGCGCCGGTGTAGGTGGCGGGATTGGAGCGCGGGGTGCGGCCGATCGGCGACTGGTCGATGTCGATGACCTTGTCGAAATGCTCCAGCCCCTCGATGCGGTCGAAGGGGGCGGGGGCGTCCGACGCATTGTTCAGACGGCGCGCGGCGGCCTTATACAGGGTCTCGATGGTGAAGGTGGACTTGCCGCCGCCGGACACGCCGGTGATGCAGGTGAAGACGCCGACGGGGATTTCGCCGGTGACGCTCTTCAGATTGTTGCCGCTGGCGCCGCTGATCTTCAGCATCCGCTTGCGGTCGATGGGGCGGCGGCCGTCGGCGGGGATTTCGATCTCCCGCTCGCCGGTCAGATATTTGCCGGTCAGGGAGTTCGGGTTGGCCATAACCTGTTGCGGCGTGCCCTCGGCGCAGACCGTACCGCCATGCACCCCCGCAGCGGGGCCCATGTCGATGACATAGTCGGCGGTCAGAATGGCTTCCTCGTCGTGCTCGACCACAAGGACCGAATTGCCCAGGTCGCGCAGCCCTTTCAGGCTTTCCAGCAGGCGGGTGTTGTCGCGCTGGTGCAGGCCGATGGAGGGCTCGTCCAGCACATAGAGGACGCCGGTCAGGCCCGAACCGATCTGCGAGGCCAGACGAATGCGCTGGCTCTCTCCGCCCGACAAGGTGCCGGACGAGCGGGACAGGTTCAGATAGTCCAGACCGACGTTGTTCAGGAACCGCAGCCGGTCGCAGATCTCCTTCAGGATGCGCCGGGCGATCTCCATCTGCTTCTCTGTCAGGCTCTCTTCCAGGGTCGAGAACCAGAGGTAGGCCTTGGAGATCGACAGCATGGAGATATCGGCGATGTCCTCGCCGCCGACCTTGACGGCCAGGGCCTCGGGCTTCAGCCGCTTGCCGCCGCAGGCCTCGCAGGGGGTCTCGGACTGGTAGCGGGCCAGTTCCTCGCGCACCCAGGCGCTGTCGGTCTCGCGCCAGCGCCGCTCCAGGTTCGGCAGGACGCCCTCGAACGGCTTAGAGACCTCGTATTTGCGGGCGTTGTCGTCATAGGTGAATTTGATCTTCTCGGCGCCCGTGCCGTGCAGGATCGCCTTGTGCGCCTGGGCCGGCAGATCGCGCCAAGCGATGTCCATCGAGAAGCCGTAGTGGCGGCTCAGCGACTGAAGCGTCTGGGTATAGAGAGGGGAGGGGCCGCGCGCCCACGGCGCCACCGCCCCCTTGTGCAGGCTCTTGTCGCGGTCCGGGATCACCAGGTCGGCGTCGAAGGCCAGCTTGACCCCCAGGCCGTCGCACACCGGACAGGCGCCGAAGGGATTGTTGAACGAGAACAGCCGCGGCTCGATCTCCGAGATGGTGAAACCCGAGACCGGGCAGGCGAACCGTTCAGAAAAGACGAGGGTGCGCGGCGCTGTCTCGCCCTCGGCGACGCTGGCCCATTCCGCCGTGGCGATGCCGTCGGCGAGGCTCAGCGCCGTCTGCAGGCTGTCGGCGTAGCGCCCTTCCTGATCCGGCTTCGTCACGATCCGGTCCACGACGATGTCGATGTCGTGTTTGAACTTCTTGTCCAGGGTCGGGGCTTCGTCGATGGGGTAGAACTGGCCGTCGATCTTCAGCCGCTGGAAGCCCTGGCGCTGCCACTCGGCGATTTCCTTCCTGTACTCGCCCTTGCGGCCGCGAACGACCGGAGCCAGCAGCAGGATGCGTTCGCCCTCGGGCAGGGCCGTCAGCTTATCGACCATCTGGCTGATGGTCTGGCTCTCGATCGGCAGGCCGGTGGCCGGCGAATAGGGCACGCCGACCCGCGCCCACAGCAGGCGCATATAGTCGTGGATCTCCGTCACCGTGCCGACGGTCGAGCGAGGGTTTTTGGACGTCGTCTTCTGTTCGATCGAAATGGCCGGCGACAGACCCTCGATCAGGTCCACGTCCGGCTTGCCCATCAGTTCCAGAAACTGGCGCGCATAGGCCGACAGGCTCTCGACATAGCGGCGCTGGCCCTCGGCGTAGATGGTGTCGAACGCCAGGGACGACTTGCCCGAACCCGACAGGCCGGTCATCACCACCAGCTGTTCGCGCGGAATATCCAGGTCCACGCCCTTGAGATTATGCTCGCGGGCGCCGCGAACGCGGATGAAGTTGTGCTTTTCGGTCATGCGGTCCGGGAAACGCGGAGAGGAGCCGGAGGGCTCCGGCGCGACATCGCTATATGGGGATGAATCGCCGAGTTTAAGCAAGAACAATATGGGAACATTGCGGCTGACTTACGGCTGAGGTATCATCGGCGCATGGCCGACGGCTTCGACATCCATCTCAATGAAGATCAGGCCCGCCGGCTGAAGGCGGCGGCCGAGGCTGTGGGCGCGGAGCCGATGGAATTCGCCATTCAAACGCTCGAGGGCGTGATCGGCGAAGCCTTCAATGAAAGAGCCTACCCTGCGACCTGGGTCGCGGAGGACGCTGAACGGTGGGCGGAGTATGAGAGGACAGGCGTCACCGTAAGCCTTGAAGACGCCTTGAGGGACTTTCACGCTAATCTGGCTCGGCGGCTGGCTGAGAAGCCGTGAAGTATAGGGTCCGGTTACTGCCGCCCGCTCGCACCGACCTGATCCGCGTTTCAAATTTTCTGGCTGACGTGGCGCCAGCCGCAGCCTCGCACGCTGCCGATGTGCTGGATGGCGCGCTCAGAACGCTTGACTACTTTCCTGAGCGGGCGCCGAAAAACGGGTTGGGAGGCCGTGACATGGTCGTGCGGTTTGGCCAGGCCGGATACGTCATCCGTTATCGGATCGAGCAGGCCGAGGTAATCGTGATCCGCATTTTTCACACGCGCGAAGACCGGCCATCCTGAATTATTCCGGCGTCCACGCCTGGGTCGGAAGCACGAACCTATCGTCCTTCCCCGGAATCACCCCGTTGGCCGTGGCGATGCCCAGTTCAAGGCTCTGCGCTATGCGGCGGGCGCGTTCGATGAAATGGGCCGTGGCGACGGGCGGGCAAAGGTCGCGGGCGGTCTCGGCGAACAACTCCAGCCAGCGGTCGAAGTGGCGCGCGTCGATCGGCAGGGGCAGATGTTTCGGCATAGGCCGACCCTGGTAGACACCAGACGAAAGGGCCACCGACGACCAGAACAGCTTCATCTGCGCTAGATGCGGGCCCCAGTCGGCGATCCGATCCGCGAAGATCGGCCCGATCAGCCGGTCGTCGCGGACGCGGGCGTAGAAGCCCTCGACCAGGGCGTCGATCATGGCCTCGTCTATCCCTGTCTCGACGCGCAGGCGTTGGACGGACGCTTCGCGCCGGGCGGCGGCGCCTTCGGCGTCTTCGATACGGAAGGGGGTCTGCATCCGGGCGTCCTTAGCGGCTGGGTGCGCGCCGCGCCATCGGACCTTTGGTCCCACCAGGGCCGCCTCTTCACGCGGCCGTGTTCATATCAGGGGCTCCCCGGACTTGCGGATTGCACAAATACGACCCATCCTCCTGTCTCTGACGAGTTTTGAGCAGGAGGCTCGAAGATCATGATCATCGCACTGGCAACCGGTTCCGCCCTGTCCGCCATGCTGCTCGTGATCCTCCATGCCAACCAGCCCAAGCCCAAGCGCGTTCCCGTGCGCGCTCGCGACCCTCGACAAGGTCGCCGCTAGAACGCCTGACGGCGTTACGCTTTTCGACAATCTGAGCCTGACCTTCGGGTCTGAGCGCACCGGCGTTGTCGGTCGCAACGGCGCGGGCAAGAGCACGCTGCTGCGTCTGATCGCCGGCGACCTGTCCCCCAATGAGGGAACGGTCACGTGCCTCGGCTCTGTCGGCGTTCTGGATCAACGGTCCGATCCGTCTCCCGTCGAGACAGCGGCGCAAACCCTGGGCGTCGCGCCGGCCCTGGCGGCGATCGACCGGCTGCTGGCTGGCGCGGGCGACGCCCAGGACCTGGCCGACGCCGATTGGACCCTGGAACCCCGGATCGATTCAGCCCTCGCCGAAGTCGGGTTGGCGGGCCTGCCGATGGACCGGCCGACACGCAGCCTCAGCGGCGGGGAACAGACCCGGCTACGGCTTGCGGGATTGATCCTGGCGGCGCCCGACCTGATCCTGCTGGACGAACCGACCAATCACCTGGACGTCGAGGCGCGGCGCTGGGTGGCCGAGGTGCTGGGTCGCTGGAAGGGCGGGGCGGTGGTGGTCAGCCATGACCGGGATCTGCTGCGTCGCATGGATCGCATCGTCGAGGTGTCCGGCCTGGGGGGCGCCGTCCACGGCGGGAACTACGACCTCTACGCCGCACGCAAGGCGATTGAGCGCGAAACAGCCGAACGCGACCTGGTCGAGGCTGAACGGACGCTGGCCCGCGTGGCGGCGGACGCCCAGCGTCGCACGGAGATGAAGGCGCGGCGGGACGCGGCCGGACGCCGCAAGGCGGCCAAGGGCGACATGCCCAGGATTCTGATCGACGCACGGGCCGAGCGGGCCGAAAACAGCGGCGGCGGCGACCGGCTCCTCGCCGTGCGCCAGGCGGCGGAGGCGGAAACCGCCTTGGCCGCCGCGCGCCAAGGGGTGGAGCGGGTGCGAACCCTAACCATCCCCATGCGCGCCACAGGCCTTGCGGCGGGACGGACGGTGGCCACCTTGAGCGGGGCGGTCTGGACGACACAGGACGGGCGGCGGATCGTCGGTCCTGTGGATCTGACCTTGACCGGCCCGGAGCGGGTCGCCGTCACCGGCCCGAACGGCGCGGGCAAGACGACCCTGCTGCGGCTCATCACCGGCGATCTTGCACCGACTTCGGGTCAAGTGCAGCGACCCGTTCCCGCAGCCTTGCTGGATCAGGAGGCGGCTTTGCTGCGCCCCCAGGAAACCTTGGTCGAGGCCTGGATGCGGCTGAATCCGGACGGTTCGGTCCAAGAAGCCCAGGCGGCCCTGGCTCGCTTCCTGTTTCGAAATACGGCCGCGCATCGGCGGGTCGGCGACCTGTCCGGCGGTGAACGGCTGCGGGCCGCCCTGGCCTGCGTCATGACGGGAACGCGCCCGCCGCAGCTTCTGGTGCTGGATGAGCCGACCAACCACCTGGACCTCGATTCGGTGGCGGCGGTGGAGGCGGCGTTGAGCGCCTATGACGGCGCCCTCGTTGTCGTCAGCCACGATGCGGACTTCCTGGCGGCGGTCGGGATAGATCGGACGGTCAGCCTAGCCCGCCCGTCTGCCTGAGGCCCTCCCAAAGGGCGATGCCCGCCGTGACCGACAGATTCAGCGACCGGGCCTCGGGTCTGAGCGGAATCACCACGCGCGCGTCTGCGGCGGCGTGCACATAGTCCGGGGCGCCGGCGGTCTCCTTGCCGAACAGAAGCGTGTCGGTGGGTTCGAAGACGAAGTCGGGCAGGGGCGTCGCCCCCTTGGTGGTGAAGAGCACCAGCCGTCCGGCGGGTCGCTCGCGCTGGAACGCGTCCCAATCCGCATGGCGGGTCATGTGCGATAGGGGGCCGTAATCCAGGGCCGCCCGCTTCATGGCGCGGTCGTCAAAACGGAAGCCTGTGGGCTCAATGACGTGCAGGGCGACGCCGAAACAGGCCGACAGCCGGATACAGGCGCCGACGTTCTGAGGAATGTCCGGTTGAAAAAGGGCGAGACGCATTCTAAGCCCTAGGTATACGCGACCTGGGGGTTTGTCGCGGTCTGTTTGCGAGCGTTTCGCAAGAAACGTCAGCAGCTTGCGGCGAACGCCGCAAATACAGGCCGAGGGGACCACAGGGCAGCGCTTTTAGGGTTCGTGCCGTAGCAGAGGAGCGCCAAAACAGGCGGTCCCGGCGGTCTTCGAGAGGTGAAACGTGGCCGAAACGGGTGTGATTCCGGAAGGCGAGGGCGATCCGAATCGCCGCGACTTCATCCATATCGCGGCGGGCGCCGCTGCGGTGGGCGCCGGGGCGATGATCGCCTGGCCTCTGATCAATCAGATGAACCCTGCGGCCGACACCCTGGCCCTGGCCTCGATCGAGTTCGACCTGACCAAGGTTCAGGAGGGCCAGCAGGTCGTGATCAAGTGGCAGGGCAAGCCGGTCTTCGTGCGCTATCGCACCCCGGCCGAGCTGCAGAAGGTCATTACCGAGGGCGCCGTCGGCAGCCCGCCCCAGACGGATGCGGAACGCACCAAGTCCGGGCATGAGAAATATCTGGTCGTGGTCGGCTCCTGCACCCACCTGGGCTGCGTCCCGACCTTCGGCGCCGGCGATTACGGCGGCTGGTTCTGCCCGTGCCACGGCTCGCACTACGATGCGTCCGGTCGGATCAGAAAGGGGCCGGCGCCCCTGAACCTGGTCGTGCCCGACTACGAATACACGTCCGACACCCGCGTTAAGATCGGTTGAGGGCGAAGGGGGAGGAAATGAGCGAACACGAATCCACCTACGTCCCGAAGACGGGCGTCGAAAAATGGCTGGACACCCGGCTGCCCATCATCCGCTTCGGCGCCGACTATATGTCGCTGCCGACGCCCAGGAACCTGAACTACTGGTGGACCTTCGGCGGCATCCTGGCCCTGTGCCTGATGACGCAGATCGTCACCGGCATCGTTCTGGCCATGCACTATACGCCGAACGTCGACCTGGCCTTCGCCTCGGTCGAGCGGATCATGCGTGACGTCAACGGCGGCTGGCTGATCCGCTATGTCCACGCCAACGGCGCCTCGATGTTCTTCATCGCCGTCTATCTGCACATGCTGCGGGGGCTGTACTACGGCTCCTACAAGGCGCCGCGCGAGATGATCTGGATCATCGGCTGCGTGATCTTCTTCCTGATGATCGCCACCGCCTTCCTGGGCTATGTCCTGCCCTGGGGTCAGATGTCCTTCTGGGGCGCAGAGGTCATCACCAATCTGATCGGCGCCGTGCCCCTCGTCGGCGAACCGATCCTGATCTGGCTGCGCGGCGGCCCGGCGATCGACAATGCGACGCTGAACCGCTTCTTCTCCCTGCACTATCTGCTGCCCTTCGCCATCCTGGGCTGCGTGGTCCTGCACCTTTGGGCCCTGCATTCGGCCGGTCAGAACAATCCGGTGGGCATCCTCATTCCGAAGGATCGCGCCAAGAAGGACACTCTGCCCTTCCACCCCTATTTCACGGTCAAGGACGGCTTTGCGATCATCCTGTTCCTGATCCTGTTCGCCGTCTTCGTCTTCTATCAGCCGAACGCCCTGGGCCACGCCGACAACTACATCCCGGCCAATCCGCTGCAGACGCCCGCCCACATCGTGCCCGAATGGTACATGCTGCCCTTCTACGCCATCCTGCGCGCGGTGCCGGACAAGTTCGGCGGGGTGGTCGCCATGTTCAGCGCCATCGGCGTCCTGTTCGTCCTGCCCTGGCTGGATACGTCCAAGGTGCGGTCGATGCGCTATCGCCCGACCATGCGGACCTTCTTCTTCATCTTCCTGGTGGTCGGCGTCGGCCTGGGCTGGTGCGGCGGTCAGCTGCCGGACGCCCCGGTCATTCCGGGCATGGCCAGCTTCGTCCTGTTCGACGGAGAGGTGAACTCCTACCTGTGGCTGACGCGGCTGTTCACCCTCTACTATTTCGTCTTCTTCCTGGTGATCCTGCCCTTCGTGGGGCTGAAGGAGACGCCGCTGCCGATCCCCGCGACGATCTCGGAACCGGTCCTGACGGGGGGCGACGCCGTCCCGGCCGCCGCGCCCGCCTCGCCCGAGAAGAAGGGCTGAGCGTCATGAGCTTTGGAAAAATGAGCGTGTCGATGTCCAGACTGGTCGCTTCGGCGGTCGCCGCCCTCGGCCTGATGACGGCGGCGCCCGCCCTGGCGGAGGGCGGGGCGGCCCACCCCCGCTCCGGCGGCTTCAGCTTCGACGGCCCCTTCGGCGTCTATGACCAGGGCCAGCTGCAGCGCGGCTACAAGGTCTATCACGAGGTCTGCGCCGCCTGTCACAGCATGAACCTGATGCACTACCGGAACCTGGGCGATCGCCACGGGCCGTTCTGGAATCCGAAATATCCGAATCCGAACGACAATCCGGTGGTGAAGGCCCTGGCCAAGGAGATCCAGGTTCCCGACATCGATAGCGAGACGGGCGAGCCGATCCAGCGCGACGCCACCCCAGCCGACAAGTTCCGCGCCCCCTATCCCAACGCCACCGCTGCTGCGGCCGGCAACGGGGGGGCGGCGCCGCCGGACCTGTCGGTCATGGCCAAGGCGCGTCACGGCGGCGCCGACTACATCTACTCCCTGCTGTCGGGCTATCGCACCCCGCCCGCGGGCCTGCAGATCCGTCCGGGTCAGCACTACAACCCCTATATGCAGGGCGACCTGACCCCCTTCTGGACCGGCGACCCGGACCATGTGCCCGAGGGCGGCTTCATCGCCATGCCGCCGCCGCTCCAGAACGGCCAGGTCACCTATGACGACGGCTCGCCCCAGACGGTGGATCAGTACGCCAAGGACGTCGCGGCCTTCATCGCCTGGACGTCCGAGCCGAAGATGGTCGAGCGCAAACAGGCCGGTTTCGGCGTGATCATTTTCCTGCTGATCTTTGCGGGCCTGACCTACGCCAGCTATCGCCGCATCTGGAAGGGCGTGGCCCACTAGGCGCGCCCGAACGAAAACCGAAACTCAGCCCGCCGAAGCCCACTTCGGCGGGCATTGTTTTGCGACATCCTGGCCGCTGACACGGAATCGACATGATGGCTTTCCCCGCCTAGGGTTCGGCCTTCTTCTGCGGCTGTGGGGCCCTCTGTTCATGCGTATCCCTTCTTCCTTCGTCGCCGTGCTGATGGCCGGCGCCGCGCTCTCCGCCTGCGCTGCGCCGGCGGCTCTCGAGGGCTCAGGGCCGGTCGCGGCCTTCGACGCCGCACGTATCGCCGAGGACATCCGTGTCCTGTCCGATGACAGTTTCGAGGGGCGCGGCATCGCCACCCCGGCCGAGCAGAAGGTGATCGACTATCTGAGTCGCCAATACGCCGCCGCCGGCTTCCAGCCGGGCGGTCCGAACGGTCAATGGACCCAGGACGTGATCCTGAACCGCTTCACCCAGTCCAACGTCCAGGCGGCGCTGAAGCTGGGCGACTGGACCCTGCCGATGACCCAGGGGCGCGAGGTCGCTCTCTCCACCCGCCGCCCAGCCGAGCACGTCAGCCTGAAGGACGCCCCCCTGGTCTTCGTCGGCTATGGGATCACCGCGCCCGAGCGGAACTGGGACGACTTCAAGGGCCAGGATCTTCGGGGGAAGGTGCTGGTCGTCCTGGTCAATGACGCCGATTTCGAAGAACCGGCCCTGAACACCTTCGGCGGCAAGGCCATGACCTACTATGGCCGCTGGACCTACAAATACGAGGAGGCGGCGCGTCAGGGCGCGGCCGGGGTGCTGATCGTCCATGAGACGGCGCCGGCGTCCTATGGCTGGCAGACGGTCGCCAACTCCTGGGGCGTGTCCCAGTTCGACATCCTGCGCCAGAATGCGGCGGCTGAGCGGGTTCCGGTCGAGGGCTGGATTCAGCGCGACGTCGCCGTCGATCTGTTCCGCCGCGCCGGTCTGGATTTCGAGACGCTGAAGGCCCAGGCTCGCCGCCGCGACTTCCAGCCCGTGCCCCTGACCGGCGCCGGCTTCTCGACCGAGTTCGATGTGGCGACCAGTCAGGTCACCACCCATAACGTCATCGCCCGCCTGCCGGGAACCACCCATCCGGACGAGACGGTCCTCTACACCGCCCACTGGGACCACATCGGCATGGGCGAGCCGGACGAGACGGGCGACCGCATCTTCAACGGCGCCGTGGACAACGCCTCGGGCACGGCGGGCCTGTTGGAGCTGGCGCGGATGTACGGTCGGGCTCCTCGGACCGAACGCTCAATCGTCATGATCAGCTTCACCGCCGAGGAGAGCGGCCTTCTGGGCGCTGAATACTACGCTTCCAATCCCGTCTATCCCCTGGCCAGGACGGTGGGCGGCTTCAACATGGATTCGATGAACGTCTATGGCCGTGTCACCGGCCTGGGCGTGACCGGCTACGGCCAGTCCGACTTCGACGAGCGCTTGGCCGCCGCGATCCAGCCCCAGGGCCGCACCCTGATGCCGGATTACGAGAACGCCGCCGGCACCTACTACCGGTCCGACCACTTCCCCCTGGCCAAGCGCGGCGTGCCCATGGCCTATGCCGGCAGTCGGGGCGACTTCCGCGACGAACCGATCGCCGAGCGCCAGGCGGCGCGCAGCGACTACGGCGCCAAACGCTATCACCAGGCCGCCGATGAATGGTCGCCGGACTGGGACTACAGCGGAATGATCGAAGATCTGACGGTCTTCTATGACGTTGGCCGCGCCCTGGCGAACGGTCGCGACTGGCCCGAGTGGAAGTCGGGCTCCGAATTCGGTCCCGTCCGCGCCGTCTCCGCTGCCGAACGCCGCTAAGTCCGCTGCTCCTCCCGTCTTTCCTCATTCGAGAACCTTCATGATCCTGCGTCGTTCTTCCATCATCGCCGCTGCGGCCCTGCTCCTGGCCGCCTGCGCCACGGCGCCGGACGCGCCTGTCGTCCCGCCTTCGGCCGCGACCGACGCCTTCGCCGTGGCCTCGGCCGCCACCCCACAGTTCAGCGCCCAGCGCTTGTCCGACCACATCAAATATCTGGCCGACGATCGGCTGGAGGGACGGTTCCCCGGCCTGGTCGGCGAGCGGCTGACGCTGGAGTATCTGCAGGCCCAGTATGAGGCCATGGGTCTGGAGCCGGGCGGGCGCGACGGCTCCTGGCTCCAGCCGGTCGATCTGGTGCGGTTCACGCCCGAACGGCCCCCCGTCGCGACCTGGACCGGAGCCGACGGCGTCAGCCATGATCTGACGTCGGGCGCGGACATCACCCTGCGGGCCGGCCCGGCCGATCCGGTGGTCAAGGTCTCCGACGCCCCCCTGGTCTTCGCCGGCTACGGCATTGTGGCGCCCGAGCGGGGCTGGGACGACTATGGCTCGACAGACCTCACCGGGAAGGTCGTGGTCATTCTGCGCGGTCAACCAGAGTCCATGGGCGCCGACCCCAACTTCTACGGCTCGGGCGAACACAAGACCCAGGAGGCGCTGAAGCGCGGGGCCGTCGGCGTCATCAGCCTACAGGACGTCGAGGGCCGTTGGCGCCGCGCCGTCGGCGGCGCGACCCGCCCCGCGATGACGGTCAAGGGCGCGCACGACGCCCGTTTCACCGGTTCGATCAATATGGCGACCGGGGCGGCCATCGGCGGCGACGTCCTGGCCCAGGCCTTGGCGCGTGCCAAGACGGCCGGCCTGGACGGCGGCGTCGATCTGGGCGCCCGGCTCAGCGTGGACATCGCCGAAAAGACCGAGGTCATCCACTCCAACAATCTGCTGGCCAAGATCACCGGCACGACCCGGCCCGATGAATATGTCTTCTACTCCGCCCACTGGGACCACGTCGGCAAGGCGCGGGAGAAGAACGAGGCGGGGGACGACGTCTTCAACGGCGCCTGGGACAACGCCTCAGGCACGGCCGGCCTGATCGAAATGGCCCGCGCCTTCAAGAACGGCCCGGCGCCGGAACGCACCGTGGTCTTCCTGCACGTCACGGCCGAGGAACAGGGGCTGCTGGGCTCTGAAGCCTATGCCGCCGACCCGGTCTATCCGCTGGCCAAGACGGCGGCCGACATCAATATCGACATGCTGCCCTTCACCCCGGCGACGCGCGACGTGGCGGTCTTCGGCGTCGGCAAGTCGGAGCTGGAGGATATTCTGGGACGGTTCGCCGCCGTCCAGGGGCGCACCGTCACTGGCGACGGTTATCCGGAAGAGGGCTTCTACTACCGTTCCGACCACTTCAACTTCGCCGCAGGCGGGGTGCCGGCTCTGATGCCGTGGAGCGGCCGTGATTTCGTGGAGGGCGGAATCGAAGCGGGCAAACCCTATTACGAGGCCCAGATGGCTCGCTACTATCACAAGCTGACGGACGAATGGCGGGCGGACTACGACTTTACCGCCGCACTTCAGAACCTGGATCTATTGTACCGGCTGGGTCTGACGGTGGCCGACAGCACCACTTGGCCGGCCTGGAAGCCGACAGCCGAGTTCAACGCCATCCGCGACGCCTCGGCCGCCGAACGGCGCTGAGGCCGTCGGCGGCGGCCGCTCCGGACCTCAACGGGCGGCGGCGGGCTGGCTTGATGTGGCCTGGGCAATCAACTCGCGAGCCCGGGCGACGGCCTCGGCCTCAGCGACTTCGCCGTCGGCCAGCGACTGGGCCAGATCCATCAGCGGCGCTCCAGTGACCGCGCCGGTCTCGGCCTCCTGCTGCAGATGGACTCCGTTTCCGGCGACGATGGCTGCATCCCAGGCGTCGCGCACGGCGGCCCAGAAGCCTTGGGTCTTGGCCCAATAGTCGTCCCCCGGCTTGGGGGAATAGCTGTCGTTCCGGTCGTAGGTGTTGATCACATCTTCCTGGACCACGGCGATCGGCGCACCGTCCGGCTGGCCGGCCATCTTCATGTTGTCTTGAATATGCACCCAGCCGGCGGGTGTCAGGATGTGCCGATTGGTCCCCAGATAGCGGTCGTAGATCGGATGCCGCACCGCGTCCCGCCGCGCCAGCGGCCGCCAGGTCGGGTCGGACGTCCAGGCCGTCAGCCCATTGTCATAGGTCCAGCGGCCGACTCCGCCGTAACGAGGTGAATCGTCAGTCTGCCACACGGTCTGAGACCAAGCGCCCTGGCGCTGGGCTTCCGGGACGGGGGTCAGCACCCACCGGTTCGGCCCGGCGTAGGTCAGGACCGTCTGCGGCTGATAGGTCCAGTCCTGGCGCCAGTGTTTGATCACCATGGTCTGACCGTCGTGCTCCATCACCAATATGTGCTGCAGGCTGATCCGGTCGCCCTTGTCGTAGACGACACGCACGATCTCGCTGCCGCCGGACAGCTTCTCCTCCAGCGGATCATAGTCGGCGCGGAAGCTGACGTTCTCGCGCATGTCGAAATGGACGCGGTATTGGCCCGCCTGGGCCAGAATGGCCTGGCGGTCCCGCTCGAAGGCGTCGGTCGCCGCGGCGACGGGCGGCTGAGCGGCGGTCGCCAGCGCCTGGGAGGCGGGGGCGACGGCTAACAGGGCGGCGGCGATCAGAATGGCGCGCATGGGGCGTGTCCTTGAAGTACGTGCGGTCATGGCGGTTACAGGCGCAAGGTCAGGGAAAGGCCGAAGTTGCGGCCAGGCTGGGTGTAGGCGTCCTTGACGGTCGATGCGGCGGACAGGCCCCGCACGTCGCTCCACCAGCCGTAGGTCTCGTCAAAGACGTTGAAGGCGCCCGCGCGCAGGGTGGCGCGTTCGGTCACGTTCCAATAGGCGGTCAGGTCTAGCAGGGTGAAGCTGTCGCCCAGATAGCAGGCCGCGCCGCAAGACAGATTGTATGTGGCCCTATCCTTATTGCCGGACCAGGTAACGGTGGCCGATCCGCCCCAAACGCCAGAAGGCGCCGCGTAGTGAACGCCGGCCACCACCTTGACCGGATCGATGCTGCTGAGTTCGGTGCGGCGGCCGTCGGTCGTCTGCTCTCCTTCGGCATAGGCGGCCGACCCGATCAGGCTGAAGCCGTTGTCCCAATAGAGGTCCGCACGGGCTTCCAAGCCGCGAATGTCCACCTCGGTCAGGTTGACGTATTGATAGACAAGAGGATCAACGCCCGGTACGCCCGTGCCGCTGACCGCCACCTGGTCGATGAAGTCGTCATAATGTGTGGCGAAGGCCGTGGTGTTCAGACGCATCACGCCCCCGGCCACGTCGATGCCGCGCAGTCGGAAGCCGGCCTCGAAGCTTTCGCTGGTTTCCGGCGACAGGTTCGGATTGGGGATCGAGCGATAGCCGAAGACCGGGTTCTCGAAATAGTTGTTCACCTGCATCGGCGACGGCGCACGGAAGCCCAGGCCGTAGCTGGCGAAGACGCCCAGATGCGCGCCGGTCCAATAGACGACGCCCAGCTTGGGCGAGATATGGTCGTCGCTCTGTCCCGAGGCTGCGGCGGGGAACTCGGCGTCCACCTTGGGCGACAGGTCGTACCAGTCGTAGCGCACGGCGGGGATGATGCTGAGGGCGCCCCCAAGCGCCTCGATCTCGTCCTGGACGAACAGGCCGGCCAACTGGAAATCGGTCGTCGGGAAGGCGCGGACAGGGAAGGTCTCGCCGACCGGCGGCGTGATCCCGTCGCGCAGACCCTCCTGGGTCGTCTTGGACCAGTCGCCGCCGAAGGTGACGCGGTGCCGGACCGCGCTCGTCTCGCCGAACACCCGCGCCCCTTGGGCGGCCAGGCCATAGACCCTGTTGTCGAAGGTGACGTCCCGCGCCCGGTCCACGGCCGGCGTGCGATCCTCAAAGGTGTACTGCCGCGTCTCGGCGTCCTGCCAGTAAAGGCCGATCGAGCCGTCGCTCAGGCCGGCGAAATCATTGAAGCGCCAATCACCGCTTATGCGGTCGCGACGGGTCTCGTCATGGGCGGTGACGGACAGGACGGTCGCGGACCGGCTGCTCAGGGCGTCGCCGGTCATGTCGGAATCCAGATGGTCGTAGGTCAGACGCAGCACATGGTTCGGCGCGGCCTGCCACACCAGCTTGCCCAGATAGGCGTTGGAGGCGAAGTCCTGGGGGTTGGGCTCGGTGCGGGCGGCGCCGACCCCGCCGGTTTGGCCCTTATTCTCCGTCTCCTGATGGTCGCGGCGGGTGTAGGCGATCAGCCCTGACAAGGCGCCCGATCGGCCGGCGAAGGCCAGTCCCTCGGTCCAGCCCTCGTCGGCCGAGCCGTAGCCGACTCGCGCCCGTGCGCCGAAGGCCTGGCCGGCGGTCAGAAAATCGACCGGATCCTTGGTCTTGAACGCCACCGCACCCGCCACGCCGTCCGAGCCGTAAAGGGCCGACGCCGGGCCGCGCAGGATCTCCACCGACTTGGTCAGGTCCAGGTCATTATAGCCGCCGCGCCCCACCGCCTGGGCCCCGAAGCTGAAACCCGCAGGCAGACGCACACCGTCATTGATGATCAGCACCCGGTCGCCGCCCATGCCCCGGATGGTGAAGCCCGAATCGCCGTCGCGGCCCGCGCCGGACAGGGCCAGGCTGAAGCGGGCGGGGGAGGTGGGCACGCTGACCCCTGGCTCATACCGGATCAGATCCTTGATGTCGGTCGCCAGCATGGCTTCGATCTCGGCGTCAGTGATGACGCTGATCGTGCCGGGCGTCCGCGACGCCTGCCGCTCCGACCGCGTGCCGATCACGACGATCGGATCAACCTGGGTCGCTGCGACCACGGGCGTTTCGGCCCGCGCGGAGGCGGTGGAAAGGGCGGTGGCGGCCGCGGTGACGGCGACGGTGCAGAGGAGAAGGTGATTGCGCATAATAGCCCCGGCTGATGAAGGCGGCTTCATTAATGCGAACGATTATCAGAATCAACCGCATTTGTCGCGCGGGTTTGAACCGGCGTTGGGTCTCGACGTTGCGGTGTCATGAGACTCGCCTTGTTTCCGCTGCTCGCCCTGGGTTCCCTGCTGGGCGCTTGCGGCGAGAATGACGTCAATCCTCCCGACCAGCCCGCCGCGCCGCTCAGGACCGCCGAAGCCATGCAGGCGGTTGAACCGCCCGGCCCCTCGTCCCTGGCGTCGCGGGGGCCGCGCAGCTTCGTCGGGGTCTGGGCCGGCGACCTCGCCTGGTGCGCCCGCCCGCAGGGCGACCGACGGCCCCTGACCATCACCCCTCAGCGGTTCGAGGGGTATGAGAACCGTTGCGACATCGCCCATATCGACGAGACGCCCCACGGCTATGTGGCGACGTTGAACTGCACGGCGGAGGGGCGGGTCGCGACCGAGCGCGTCCACATGGCGGCGGCCGGCGACGTCATGAACCTGACCTATATTGACCGGGATATGACCACGGTGAAGCTGCTGCGCTGCCCCGGCTCGCCACGGGCGCCCGACCCCGCCAATCCGCTGGAGAAGATGCTGAAGCCCGACAAGGACCAGGACCAGGCCGCAGCGCGGCAGTCCCCCTGATCTGACGCCTCAGTTGAACAGGAAGTTCATCACGTCGCCGTCCTTGACGACGTAGGACTTGCCTTCCGCGCGCAGCTTGCCGGCTTCGCGCGCCTTGGCCTCGCCGCGCAGGGCGACGAAGTCTTCGAAGGCGATGGTCTCGGCGCGGATGAAGCCTTTTTCGAAGTCGGTGTGGATGACGCCCGCCGCCTGGGGCGCGGTGTCGCCGACATTGATGGTCCAGGCGCGGGCCTCTTTGGGACCGACCGTGAAATAGGTCTGCAGGCCCAGCAGCTTGTAGGCCTCGCGGATCAGCCGGTTCAGGCCGGGTTCCTCCAGACCCAGGGTCTCCAGGAACTCTTTCTGCTCGGCGTCGTCCAGCACGGCGATCTCGGATTCGATCTGGGCCGAGATGACGACCGAGTTGGCGTTGTCCTGGGCGGCGCGGGCGGCGACCTTGGCCGACAGCTCATTGCCCTGGTCGGCCGAACCCTCTTCGACATTGGCGACATAGAGGGCGGGCAGGGCGGTCAGCAGCTGCAGCATGTGCCAGGCCTTCATGTCCTCCTTGGACACCTCGGCGGTGCGGGCGGGCTTGCCGGCGTTCAGCTGGGCCAGGGCCAAATCGACCAGTTTCAGCGTCAGCGCCGAATCCTTGTCG
This sequence comes from Brevundimonas sp. Bb-A, assembly GCF_009394735.1. Classification (NCBI taxonomy): domain Bacteria; kingdom Pseudomonadati; phylum Pseudomonadota; class Alphaproteobacteria; order Caulobacterales; family Caulobacteraceae; genus Brevundimonas; species Brevundimonas sp. Bb-A. The sequence continues at coordinate 1,647,555 of NZ_CP045456.1, forward strand.
CCGGTCTTGGCCCGCTTCTCCAGCTGGGGCCGGCGGCGCTCCAGGCTTTCCATATCGGCCAGCATCAGCTCCGTCTCGATGATGTCCAGATCGGCGATCGGATCGATGCGGTTTTCGACGTGGGTGATGTCGTCGTCGACGAAGCAGCGGGCGACGAAGGCCACGGCGTCGCAGTCGCGGATATTGGCCAGGAACTGGTTGCCCAGGCCTTCGCCCTTGGAGGCGCCGCGCACCAGGCCCGCGACGTCCACGAAGGTGATGCGGGCGGGAATGATCTCCTTGGAGCCTGCGATCTCGGCCAGGGCGTTCAGGCGCGGCTCTGGCACGGCCACGTCGCCGGTGTTCGGCTCGATGGTGCAGAACGGATAGTTGGCCGCCTGGGCCGCCGCCGTCTTGGTCAGGGCGTTGAACAGGGTGGACTTGCCGACATTGGGCAGGCCGACGATCGCGACTTTCAGGGCCATGGGATTCCTCGTGAGGCGCGAGCCTTTAGCCGGTTCGAACCGGTTTGTCAGGCTCGCGCTTCAAAAGGCCTCAGTGGGCGGCGTGATCCATCCCCGCCATGGTCGGTTGGCGCACCGCCGCCTGAACCGTCACCTCGGGCGCCGAGGCGAACGTCAGGGTGATGGGCACGGTCTCGCCTGCGACCAGGGGGGCGGTCAGGCCGATCAGCATCAGATGATTGGCGCCGGGCGCCAGCTCGACCGCCTGACCGGCCGCCAACGGCAGGCCCTCGGTCAGTTGGGCCATCTTCATCATGCCGTTCTCGGTCTTCATCTCATGGACCTGAAGCTCGGCCGCGCGCGGGGTGAAGCCGCCGGTCAGCCGGTCGTCGGTCGCGGCTGTCAGGGTGACGTAGCAGCCCCCGGCCTTGGCCCCGTTCGGCGAAGGCCGACACCAGGCGTCGGCGGCGGTCACGGCGGCGGCCGTCGCCTCAGCGGCAGGGGCCGGCTTGTCCGCAGGCGGGTTGCAGGCCGTCAGTGCAAGGGCGGCGACGGCGAGGGACAGATGGGTCTTCATGGCGTCGGTTCTTTCAGGAAACGGCGGGACGGCGCCGGATCATCGGCCGCACGGCTCGATCGAGCAATACGGCGAAGACCAGGCTCAGGCCCGTCAGGGGATAGAGGAGGGCGAGGGGCAGGACGATGCCCAGGACGGCGGCGCGGATGCGCGGTCCGGGCGGGGCGGGCGGGCCGCCCAGTCGCAGGCGCGACAGGTTCGGCGGGCGGCGCTTCCACCACATGACCAGACCGCTGATCGCCAGCAGCCAGACGCCGATACAGCCCAGCAGCATGATGATCCGGTTCAGCTGGCCGTACTGTGTGCCCTGGTGGGTATAGACGCCCCATTCGACGGTTTTGGCGCCGACGCCGAACCGGTCGTAGCCGAGGTCGGCCAGCAGACGCCCCGAGGCGGCGTCGATGTACAGGGACCGGCTGTCCTGAACCCGGCGGGCCTGTGTGGTGATCGTATAGGCCGTGCCGCCGGCGGCGGGGATGTTGACGGCGTAGGGCCGGGCCAGACCGGCGTCGTCGGCGGCCTTCAGCACCCGGTCCAGTGCGCCGTGGCCCGCGTGGTCGTGGGTCATGACCATTCCGTCCATGGCCCAACCGGCGCCGATGGGCTGGTCATGGTGTTCGGCGCGCTGCCAGGCTCCCGCGACAGGCGCGGGCGGGCGGCCCAGACCGCTGGACTTGACGGCGTCCATCACCGTGTCGCCCCAGAAGGCCGACCAGGGCATGCCGGTGACCGCCAGGAACAGCACCACACCGCCGACGTAAAAGCCCGTCAGGGCGTGCAGGTCGCGCCAGAAGGGGCGGCGTCGGGCGTCGGTCGTTCGGAGCGAGACGGTCGCGACAGCCCGTCCACGCGGCCACCACAGATAGAGGCCCGTGGCGAACAGGATGATGGTCCAGCCCGCCACGATCTCGACCAGGATGTTGAACGGCCGCCCCAGCAGGGTCAGGCTGTGGGTCTTCTTGACCAACTCCATAAAGCCGCCGGCGGGAATGACGCCGGTGACGCGGCCGGTGTGGGGATCGACGAAGACCGTCTTCTGCACCCCGTCGGGTCGATCCACGCGCAGGCGAACGGCCTGGTCCGCCTGGACGGGCAGGACCAGATTGGCGACCCGACCGCCGTCGGCCGCCTGGGCCGCCGACGTCAGCCAGGTTTCCGGCGCGGTCTGGGTTTGGGCCGCCGGCACGCGGATCATGTCCCGATAAAGGGCTCCGTCGATCTCGTCCTTGAACAGATAAAGCCCACCCGTCAGGGCCAGCAGCATCAGCACGGGCATGACGAAGACGCCGGCGTAGAAATGCCAACGCCAGACGGCGCGGTAGGCGCCGGACAGATCGTCCGGCGCCTGGGTTGTGGCCTTCCCGGCCATCAGTAGCTCATCCTGACGCCGACATAGGCCGAGTGGCCTTCGCCGGGGAAGAAGACGGCCTTCGAGACGCTGGCGAGGCTGGCGTCGGTGACGGCGCTGAAGTTGGAGACATAGGTTTCGTCGAACAGATTGCGCACGTCTGCGAAGACAGTCAGTCCATCCCGCACATCCCAGCCCATGTTCAGGTTCGCCACCGTATAGCCGGGCGACTTCAGAGACGGCGTATTGGCGTAGTCGACCCAAGAATCCGCCATTGACCATTCCACGCTGGGCGCCACGAACCAGCCTGCGGTGTGGTCATACCTCAACTCGGCCCGGTAAAGGTGCGGCGGCACGACCGGCAGATGGCCGTCGCCATATGTGCTGTCTCCGTCGAAGAAGAAGTCCGAGAAGGCATAAGTCTGGCGCAGGCGCCACTGCGGCGCGATCCGCCAATCCAGCCCGGCCTCAATGCCCTGGTGAACGGTCTCTTCGGCGTTGAAAGTGACGGTGGTGCCGAGCGTCGGGTTCGACACATAGTTCAGCAGTTCGTGGTCCAGGTCGGCGCGATAGGCGGTGACGTCCCAGGTCACCGGCCCTCGGCGACCGCGCGTGCCGATCTCCCAGGTCACGGCCTCCTGCGGGACCAGGGGCTGATAACCGGCGGCGGTCGGCGACAGGGCCGAGAAGTTGGGCGGCTCGACCGAGCGGGTGACATTGGCGAAGACCTGATCGCCCTGCTCGCTTTCCCACAAAAGGCCGGCGCGGGGGGCGAACCAGTCGAAGCTCTTGTCGACGGTCAGGTCGATCGTGCCGGAGACGCCGGGGACCACATAGCTCTGATAGTCCCGCTCGGCGCGGCCCCAGGTTCCCCCGGCGACCAGGGCCAGGCGGTCGGTGACGAACAGCCGCCCCTCGCCGAAGACGTCCAGCCCCTTGCCGTTCTGGAAGCTGCGGGCGCGCAGGCCGTTCTGCTGTCCCGCCAGATTGCCCCATTGTTTGGCGTCCAGATCGCCCTGACGATACCAGGCGCCGTAGAAGGCGTCGGCGCGCAGGCCGAAGACCTGTCCCTGCCAGTCGAACCGTCCGAAGGCGCCGTAGTTGCGGCTTTCCTGATCGATCACCTGGAAGATGGGGTGGTCCAGATCCTTCCAGGTTCCATAGATCGCGCCCTCGAACACGGTGGACGGATCCAGCCGCCAGCGCGTCTGCACCGTCGTGCGGACTGATTGCATATTGCGCTGATAATTCAGGGTGATGTTGCCTGGGTTGGCCGCTGTTGGGTCGGTCAGGGCGCCCGACAGGCTGACGCTGCCGGGGATTTCCTGATGGATGTCGCCCCCCGAGACCAGCAGACGAACCTCCCGGTCCTGGCCGAAGCTGCGGCCGATGTTGGCGGACAGGTGCAGGGACTTGCCCTCGCTCTGTTGACGCCAGCCGTCCACGCTCTGGCCCGTGACGGCGGCGAAGCCGTCCCAGTCGCCGCGAACGCCCGCCACCTCGGCATGGGCGCGCACCGTGCCATAGGAACCGCCGTCCAGCCGCAGGTTCAGGTTCGATGCGGCCGTGCGCCCGGTCGGGGCGACTAGATTGACCGCTCCGCCCAGCAAGGCGCCGCCGAAGCGCAGGGCGTTGCCGCCCTTGTACACCTCGGTATAGCGGGCGATCAGCGGGTCGATCAGCTGGAAGTCGCCGAAGCCGTCGGCCTCGTTGAACGGGACCCCGTCCTGGGCCAGCAGGGTGCCGCGGTTGTGGCTGGAGTTGCCGATGCCGGAGCCCCGGATCGAAAGCCGGATGTCGCCGCCCCACTTCTTCTGGGCATAGACGCCCGGCGCGTCGCGCAGCACGTCGGCGAGGTTGGGCGCATAGCGGTCGGCGTAGGATTCGGCCGAGACGACGGCGACCGCGCCCGGCGTGCGGGCCAGACGCTCCCGCGCCTCGGCGACGACGGCGGGGTCGTCGGCGTTGCGGCGGGCGGTGACGATGACGGTGTCGAGGACGGCGGGCTCTGACGCCTGTTGCGCCAGGGCGGGGCTGGCCCATCCGGTCGTGGACAGGGCGGCGAGCAGCAGGGCGCAGGGCGCCGCAGTGGTCTTGAGAGACATGATGATCCTGAAGTCAGAACGGGAAAGGGCGCGCGAGCGTGGGGCCGGCGCGGGCTTCGGGTCTGGTTCAGGCGTGGGGTGGGGCGGTGGACGGCGGACGCGGCGGCGCGCGGGCCGGCGGCGGTGGGCTGACACGGGCGGGCGTATAGACGACGGTCTCGACCGTGCGGAGGACCGGCGCGGGTTCGGGCGCGGGCGGGACGGGCAGGGCGGCGGCCAAGGGCACGACGCAGGCCGCGCACTTGGCTCCCAGATGTTTGTTGACCGGGCCGTCCATGCCGCCGGACTGGATGGTCTGCGGCCCTTCTGCGGAACAGATGACCAGAGGCTGGCCCGGCTGGGCCGCCGCCAAGGCGCCGAACGGCAGCAGACTTCCGAGCACGATGGCGAAGACCGCCGCCAGGAAGGCGAGCGACTTCGATGTCGACCAATGATCGGCCTCGGAACGGTTCACGCCTCGCCTCTACGGCGTTTCGCCAAGGGCGTACAGGCTACAGTTCGCCGCGCGCCGCCTGTCGGGGGCTGAACTTGGGCGCCGGGGCCAGGCGCATGACCTCGCCCTGATAGCGTTCGTCGTCGCCGGCGACGGCGAAGGGCAAAGCGTCAGCGCAGGCCTCGAGCAGGGCGTCCAGCCAGGGCTGCTCCGCCTTGTGGAAGTCGCCCAGGACGTGGGGCATGACCATTTCCTTCTCGCCGGGATGGCCTATGCCCATGCGCGCGCGACGGAAGTCCGGTCCCAGGTGGCTGATCAGCGAGCGGATTCCGTTCTGGCCCGCCGCTCCGCCGCCGGTCTTCATACGGAAGCGGCCGGGGGCAAGGTCGATCTCATCGTGGAAGACGATGATCTCGCTGGGCTTGATCTTGTAGAAGCGCGCGGCCTCGCCGACGGCCCGGCCGCTCTCGTTCATATAGGTCTGGGGCTTCATCAGCAGAACCTTGACCGGCCCGTTCGCCGTATCGACCTGGCCTTCGCTGACGATCGACTGGAACTTGGCCCGCTCGGGGCCGAAGCGCCAGCGCCGCGCGATCTCGTCGGCGGCCATGAAGCCGATGTTGTGGCGGTTTTTCTCGTATTTGGCGCCCGGATTGCCCAGGCCGGCGATGATGATCATGGCGCTCCTCATGCCGTTTGCGTCGCGCAAAGAAAAGCCCCGCCGCGGCGAGCCGGGCGGGGCCTGATCCGGTCGATGCGACGAAGGCTCAGCCTTCGGTCGTCTCGGCCTCGGCGGCTTCGTCGGCGGCGGCCGACAGGGCGGCGGACGAGACCTTGATGGTGGCGATCACGAAGTCGCGGTCGGTGATGGTGGGCTGCGCGCCCTTGGGCAGGGCGATGTCCGAGATGCGGATGGTGTCGCCCATCTGCGCCTTGGCCAGATCGACCACCAGTTCTTCCGGAATGCTGTCGGCCTTGACCAGGATTTCAACGGCGTGACGGACGACTTCCAGCGAACCGCCCTGACGGGCGAACGGCGCTTCGTCAGCGTTCTTGAAGTGCACGGGCACTTCGATCTTGACCGGGGCGTGCTCGTCGACGCGCATCAGGTCGAAGTGCAGGGGACGGTCCGACACCGGGTCGAACTGTACGTCCTTGGCGATGACCGGCTGGGTTTCTTCGCCGTACTTCAGCGTCACCAGATGGCCCAGCAGCTTGCCGGTGTAGAGCGACTTGCGGAAGTCCTTCTCGTTCACCGAAAGGGCGACGGGGGCCTTGTCGCCGCCGTACAGGACGCCCGGCACGAAACCGGCGCGACGGGCGGCGCGGGCGCCACCGGTGCCGACGCCTTCGCGGACGTCCACGTTCAGAATGATCTCGGCCATCTGGCTCGCCTCAACAACAACGGAAACACCGCGCCAACCCTGGGCCCGCGCGGCGGGGGTCATGAACCCTCGAATTCAAGAGCGCGGGCTATTACACGCATCATGACGGATGTGCAACCGCCTGAGACCGGATCGGGGACCGCTCAGCGGAATCACGCCGCCTGAGCGTCGATCTTCGGCAGGGCGGCGGGGTCGATGACGATCGCCAGCAGTTCGGCGGCGTTGAACGGCTTGGCCAGATGGTGGTCCGCTCCGGCCGAGCGACCCGCCGCCACATGTTCAGGCATGGCGTTGGCCGTCAACATGACGATCGGGGTTCGCGCCGACCCGGTCGCGCTTTCATGCAGTCGAATCTCCCGGGTGGCGGTCAGGCCGTCCATCACCGGCATCTGCATGTCCATCAGCACCAAGTCAAAGCTGCGAAGACGGAAGGCGTCAACGGCCTCTGCGCCGTTTTCGACCATGCACAGCTCGACCGAGGTCTGGGCTAGAATCAGCTCGATCACCCGACGGTTGGTGGGATGGTCGTCGGCGACCAGCACCCGCACGGGACGGCGCAGGCGAGCCGGCGTTTCAGGGTCGGCCTGGGGTTCGCTCTGGGCCGGAGCGTCGCAGACCGACAGGGGCAGGGTCAGTATGAAGGCCGAGCCGCCCCCGGGCTCGCTTTCGCAATCCAGGTCGCCGCCCATCATCTCCGCCAACTGGCGGCAGATCGACAGCCCCAGGCCGGAGCCGCCGAACTTGCGCGTAATGCCGCCGTCGGCCTGTTCGAAGCGTCGGAACAGACGCTCTCTCGTCGCTGAGTCGAAACCGATGCCGGTGTCTTCGACGGTGAAGCGCAGGGTCGGCCCACGCGCATGGTCCGCTCCACGCTGGACGGTCAGGCCGACAAAGCCCTGGCTGGTGAATTTGACGGCGTTGGAGATCAGATTGGTCAGGATCTGCTTCAGGCGCACGACGTCGCCCCTGACCCAAAGCCCGTCTTCGACATCGATGTCCACATGGAAGCCGAGGTGCTTCTCGCGGGCGTTCTCGGCATAGAGCTGGGCCGCCTCGCGCACCGCGCCAGCCAGTTCGAAGGCGTCCTCAGTCAATTCCAGCCTGCCCGATTCGACCCGCGCCAGATCCAGAATGTCGCTCAGCAGGGTCCGAAGCGTCTGGCCGGAGGCTTGCATCAGATCCAGGATTTCGCGCTGCTCGGCCGTCAGTTCCGTCTTGGCTAGAGCCTGGGACAGGCCGATGACGCCGTTCAGCGGGGTGCGAATCTCGTGGCTCATATTGGCCAGGAACAGGCTCTTGGCCACATTGGCCGCCTCGGCCGCGTCGCGCGCCTCGCCCAGGGCGCGGGCGTCGTGCTTCAGGTCGGTGATGTCGTTGCAGACGGTGACGGTCCCACCCTCCGCCGTCCGGCGGTCCTGGATCCGCAGCCAGCGGTCGCCAGCCACCTGCTGCTCAATGAAGGAGGATGCGGCGCGGCGCGCCCTCAGCCGCTCGGCGATCCACTCGTCCTCGCGCCCGATGGCGTCGTCATACCGCCCTTCGTCCATGCCGATCCGAATCAGGTCCAGGAAGGGGGTCCCGACCTTTAGAAGCGGCCCCAGTTCCGGGTTCACCTGGGCATAGCGGGCGTTCCACAGCACCAGTCGATCGTCGGCGTCGAAGAAGGCCAGGCCGTCCGGCATGGCTTCGACCGCCTCGCGGATGCGCGCCAGGGCTCCCGCCCGCGTCATATAGGCCATGACCCCGATCACCCCGCCCGTTCCGCCGACGGCCAGAAAGACGAGGATGATCAGGGGGCGCATCGCCTCTGGAGACAAGGCGGCCTGCCGTCCCGCCGCCGGATCGGGCGTCACGCTCAGCGCCGCCGTACCCATGACATGGAGGAACATGATGGCGGCGACCGCCCCGCCGGCGCTCAACAACAGGCGAGGAAGGCTGCCCCGACGATGCAGGAAGGCGGTTGCGCCCGCGATGGCCATGCCGCCGACGATAGACAGAACCACCAGATCGGACCGCCACTCCATCCGACCGGACGCCTGGAAACCCACCATGCCCAGATAGTGCATGGCCGCCACGCCGGACAAGGCGATCAGCCCCGCAAACGTCCGCCACAGCCGTCCTCGCGCCAGGGCCACGACGACGGCCAAGCCGATCATCGCCATAGCCAGTATGCTGGACCCCAGGGCCAGGCCGACGTCATAGGTCCCGCCCAGGCGGGCGGCCAGCGCCTTCATGGCCAGGACATGGGCCACCCAGGTCGTGAGCGAGGCGACGATGCCGGCGGCGACGGCGAGCCGCCAGCGCGTCTTGACGTCCCGCCGGCGTGTCAGCTCGATCAACTGCAGGGTCGACGCCATTCCCGCAAAGCAGAAGGCGACGGCGAGCAGGCTGAGCCGCCAGTCGTGACCGTACAGGACCGCGTCCATCGTCCGAACCAAGGAAGTTCCCCCTTTGGCGACAGCCTGCCTAAAACTCCTAAACAAACCGTGCGGTCAGGCTTGGAGAAATCGCCGGTCCTGTCGGCGCGGCGTCACAAAATCCGTGCAAGGATGGGATTTACCCAACCGTTCGAGCGAGTCTCGCGCCGCCCATGTCCTATGATTCCTCGCCTTCGCCGGTGGCGCCGACCTCGACGTCTCGACTCTGGACGGTCGGCATCAGCATCGCGATCGCGGTGGGGGTTCTGCTGGGTCTCGCCTTCGTCCATCCTCAGATCGCCGGATGGCTGGTCGGCGGGGCGGTGGTGGTGGCCGGATCGGCCTGGCTGCTGAACGCCCAGTCGCCGGCGCCGGCGCCGACGCCGACGCCGGAGGGCGCGCCGGCGGACGGGCCGACCGATCCCGTCACCGCCGACCTGCTGGACCGGGTGTTCGAAAGCCTGGACGATCCTGTTCTGATCGTCAGCGGCGGCGAACCGGACGACATCGCCGGTCGGCGCATCGTGATGGCGAACAAGGCCGCGCGCGACCTGTTGCGGATTCATCGTCAGGGCGCGCTGCTGGTCCAGGTGATCCGTGAGCCGGGGGTGCTGGAAGCCGTGGACGAAGCCCTCTTCGGCGACGTCTCGCGCACGACAGACTACACCACCGGCGGGCAGCGGGACCGGCGCTGGCGCGCCTGGACGCGGCCCTTGTCCACCGAGGCGGGGGAGGGGCGCGATCCCCTGGCCCTGGTCGTCCTGCGCGATGAGACCGCCGCGCGCCGCACCGAGATGATGCGCGTCGACTTCCTGGCCAACGCCAGCCACGAACTGCGCACGCCGCTCGCCTCGCTCAGCGGCTTCATTGAAACCCTGAAAGGTCACGCGCGCGACGACGCCGCAGCGCGCGACCGATTCCTGGACATCATGTCGGCCCAGGCGGATCGCATGGGACGTCTGGTCGCCGACCTTCTGTCGCTCAGCCGGATCGAGCTGAATGAACATATTCCGCCGTCAGGCCGGGTCGATCTGGATCGCGCGGCGGCCGACGTGGTCGACGCCGTCAGCATTCTGACCCAGGCGAAACAAATCGTCGTGGCCCTGGATCGCGGGGAGACGCGCGCCTCCATAAACGGCGACCGCGACGAAATCCTCCAGGTCGTCCAGAATCTGCTCGACAACGCCGTCAAATATTCGCCTGCCGGGGGAACGGTGGAGATTTCGGTGCGCTCGGACCTGTCGTTCGACGAGGCCTGGTCGTCCCGCATGCCGGGCGCGACCCGGCTGCCGCTTGTCACGCCGGACCGGGCTGCGGGCGTCCTCTATGCCGCCGTCACCGTGCGCGATCACGGGCCGGGCATGGCGCGCGAGCACCTGCCGCGACTGACCGAGCGATTCTATCGGGTCGAAGGTCAAAAGAGCGGCGAGCGCCAGGGCACCGGACTGGGTCTGGCCATCGTCAAACACATCGTCAATCGCCACGAGGGCGGTCTGGTGGTGGAGAGCGCACCGGGTCTGGGCGCCGCATTTACCGCCTGGTTCCCCATGGTGGTCGAACGGCGGGATGTTCGCGCCGCCTCCTGATCGCCGCGCCGCGCCGCCTGCGCTGTTATGGAACTGTCATCAAGTCGTCTTATTCCGCTGACCATTCGCGGGCAGTAGTCGCGCCGCGTAGCCGCCGGATCGCCGGCCTTCTTTCGATTCGCGCCTGACCGCCTCGGACCCGGAATGATCTGGATTTACCTACTGATCCTCGTCGCGCTCAGCGTCGCCGCCTATCTGGGCGGTCGCGCCCTGGCCGTCCGCCGCGCCGTCGGGGCCAAGCCGCATTCGCGACCCGGACAGCATGGCGCCTACGCCCTGATCTGGGTCGCCGCGCCGGCCCTGCTGGTTCTGGTGCTGATGAGTCTGTTCTCGGCGCCCCTGGAGCGGCAGCTGACCGCAGTGGACACGCCGCCGGAGGTGGCCGCCCTGGATCCGTTCCGTCGCGACGCATTCTTCGCCGACGCCCATCGCCTCGGTCGCGGCGAGCCCGCCCTTCAGATCTGGGAACGGCCCCTGGCCGAGCAGCTCCCGGTCGAAGCGCGCCGCATGGTCAGTATCGAGCGCACCTTGAAGTGGGGCGGGGGACTGGCCGCCGTCCTGGCCGCCGTCCTGGGCGGTCTGTTCGCCATGACCCAAATCCGTCCCCAGACACGCGCGCGCAACCGGGTGGAAGGCTGGGTGTACGGCGCCCTGTTCGTCTGTTCCGCCATCGCCGTTCTGACGACGATCGGCATCATCGCCTCCCTGGCCTTCGACTCCTTCCGCTTTTTCCAGCGGGTCCCGATCTTCGACTTCCTGTTCGGAACCCAGTGGAGCCCCCAGATCGCCATCCGCGCCGACCAGGTGGGATCGACCGGGGCCTTCGGCGCCGTGCCCCTGTTCGCGGGCACCCTGCTGATCATGGCGATCGCCATGTGCGTGGCCGCGCCGATCGGACTTCTGTCGGCCATCTATCTGTCGGAATACGCCGGGCGCGGCACGCGGGCGGTGGTCAAGCCGCTGCTGGAGATTCTGGCCGGGGTGCCGACGGTGGTCTACGGCTTCTTCGCCGCCCTGACCGTGGGGCCGCTCCTGCGGGTCTTCTTCAATGAAATCGGGCTGTTTCTGATCGGCGGACCGCTGGACGGCCTCGGTCATTATCTGGCCCTGGTGCAGAACCAGATGGCTCTGACGGCCGGCGCTGTGATGGGGATCATGCTGATCCCCTTCGTCTCCTCCCTGTCGGATGACATTCTGAACGCCGTGCCCCAGACCCTGCGCGACGGCTCCTTCGCCATGGGCGCCACCAAGTCGGAGACGGTGAAGCGGGTTCTTCTGCCGGCCGCCCTGCCGGGCATCGCCGGCGCCCTGCTGCTGGCCATGTCGCGCGCGATCGGCGAGACCATGATCGTGACCATGGCGGCGGGCCTTGCGGCCAACCTGACCTTCAATCCGCTGGACACGGTGACCACCGTCACGGTCCAGATCGTCACGCTGCTGACCGGCGACCAGGAGTTCAACAGCGCCAAGACCCTGTCGGCCTTCGGCCTGGGGTTGACCCTGTTCATGGCGACCCTGGTGCTCAACATCGTCGCCCACCGCATCGTGCAGACCTATCGGGAACAGTATGACTGACGCGACCTCCGATCGCCTCGCCGGCGCGACCGACAGGACGCGGCTGGACCGACTGCGCGCCGGGCTGAAACGACGCCACGCCAAGGAGGCGCGGTTCAAATGGTATGGCCGTCTGGCCATCGCCGCCGCCGTCCTGTTCCTGGCGATCCTTCTGGTGCGGATCGTGGAGCAGGGGCACACCGCCTTCTACACCCATACGGTGACCGTCCCGGTCTATATGGACCCGGCCCGCGTGGATCGGGCCTATCCTCAAGGGTCCAACTTCGAGCAATTGGCCGCCGAGCAGCAGCTGGCGCGCTGGGGCGTTCAGGACGACGCCGCCGGTCGCGCCTCGGCCGAAATGCGCGGCCTGTTCTCGTCCGAGCTGAAGTTCGTCGCCGCCGACCTAGTCGCCAAACGCCCGGACGTCATCGGCGAGACCGTGCCCCTGGCCGCGCCCCTATCGGACGATGCGGACCTGTATCTGAAAGGCGAGATTTCGAAATCGACCCCTGAAGACCAGCGCCGTCTGACGGATCGGCAGATCGCCTGGTTGGAGCGGATGCAGGCCGAGGGGGTGGTGGGGGCGCACTTCAACACCGCCCTGTTCACCAACGGCGACTCGACCCAGCCGGAACTGGCGGGCGTGCTGGGCGCGGTGGTGGGTTCGGCCCTGATGCTGATGGTCACCGCCCTGATCGCCATTCCGCTGGGCGTCGGCGCAGCGGTCTGGTTGGAGGAGTTCGCGCCCAAGAACAGGCTGACCGACATCATCGAGGTCAATATCAACAACCTCGCAGCCGTGCCCTCGATCGTCTACGGCCTGTTGGGCCTGGCGCTGTTCATCAACTGGATGCACCTGCCGCGCGCCAGTCCCCTGGTCGGCGGCCTGGTCCTGGCTCTGATGGCCCTGCCGACCCTGGTCATCGCCACCCGGTCCTCGCTGAAGGCGGTGCCGCCCTCGATCCGGGAGGCGGCCCTGGCCATGGGCGCCTCGCGCACCCAGACGGTGTTCAGCCACGTCCTGCCCCTGGCCATGCCGGGCGTGATGACCGGCGCCATCATCTCCATGGCCCACGCCCTGGGCGAAACCGCGCCCCTGCTGCTGATCGGCATGGTCAGCTTCGTGCCGGGCGTACCGCACGCCATCGACCAGCCGGTCGGCGCCCTGCCGTCGCTGATCTACATTTGGGAAAACGCCTCTGAACGCGCCTTCCACGAACGCACGGCTGCGGCGATCATCGTTCTGCTCGTCTTCATGATCATCATGAACGCGGCGGCTATCATCTTGAGGCGGCGCTTCGAGCGCCGGTGGTAAGAGCATGAAAACTCGCATCTTCCGTTCTGCTGAAGACCAGACCGGCGCCGGGACGGCCGATCCGACCGACGCCGTGCGCATGGGCGGTCAGGTTCTGCCTGCGGCCGTGAGTGAAGCGTCTGAAACGGCTGGCGACGCGGACCGGATCGAGGCCGCCGCCGAATCTTCGCGCCAGGCGGATCAGACGGTCGTGGCTACGCCGCCCACCGGCCCGATCAAGATCGCCGCGCGCGACGTTTCGGTCTTCTACGAGGGCAAACAGGCCCTCTTTGAGGTGTCGCTGGACATACCGGACAAGACGGTCACGGCCCTGATCGGTCCTTCGGGCTGCGGCAAGTCGACCTTCCTGCGCACCATGAACCGCATGAACGACACCATCTCCGGGGCCAAGGTCACGGGGCGGATCGCCATGGACGGCGAAGACATCAACGACCGCTCCATCGACCCGGTCCTGCTGCGCGCGCGGGTCGGCATGGTATTCCAGCGTCCGAACCCCTTCCCCAAATCGATCTACGAAAACGTCGCCTACGGCCCCAAGATCCACGGCCTGGTCTCGGCGAAGTCCGAGATGGACGGCGTGGTCGAAAGCGCCCTGAAACGCGCGGGCCTTTGGGATGAAGTCGCCGATCGCCTTCAGTCCTCGGCCATGGGCCTGTCGGGCGGCCAGCAGCAGCGTCTGGTGATCGCCCGCGCCATCGCCGTGAACCCCGAAGTGATCTTGATGGACGAGCCCTGCTCGGCGCTTGATCCCATCGCCACCGCCCGGATCGAAGAGCTGATCGACGAACTGCGCGAGCGGTTCTGCATCGTCATCGTCACCCACTCCATGGCCCAGGCGGCCCGGGTGTCGCAACGCACGGCCTTCTTCCACATGGGGCGTTTGGTCGAGACCGGCGACACCGAAGACATCTTCCAGAATCCGCGCGAGCGGCGCACCCTGGACTACATCACGGGACGCTTCGGCTAATGAACCAGCACACGGTCAAGGCTTACGGCGACGAGCTGAATCAGATCACGGCCGAGATCGCCCGCATGGGCGGTCTCGCCGAGGCCCAGGTCGCAGATGCGATCGACTCTGTCGCCCGGCGCGACATCGCCCTGGCCCGCGCCGTGGTCGAGCGGGACCTCAAGCTCGACGCCCTGCACCGTGACATCGAAAAGAAGGCCATTCGCCTGATCGCCCTGCGCCAGCCGGTCGCCAGCGACCTGCGCCGCACCCTGGGCGCCATGAAGATCGCGACCGACCTGGAACGCACCGGCGACCTGGCCAAGAACATCGCCAAGCGCGCCCTGATCCTGGCCGAGGGCGAGCCCATGCAACCCCTGACCCGGTCGATCGAGCGGATGGGGCGGCTGGTCTCGACCCGGCTGCGGGACGTGCTGGACGCCTATACGGCCTCAGAGCTGGATCGCGCCGTCGCCGTCTGGCAGACCGACGACGAGGTCGATGAGCATTACAACGCCCTGTTCCGCGAACTGCTCACCTATATGATGGGCGACCCGCGCACGATCGGGGCCTGCACCCATCTGCTCTTCATGGCCAAAAACCTGGAGCGGATCGGCGACCACGCGACCAATATCGCCGAGACCGTGCACTACGAAATCACCGGCGAAGACATCGTGGGCGAACGCCCGCGCGCCCAACCCACGGCCGAAGATTCCGATCCGACGCCGAACCTTTCGACGCACTGACCCGAGACCGGAGACCCGACGTGCAGCCCTATATCCTTGTGATGGAAGACGAGGACGCGCTGGCGACCCTGCTTCAGTACAACCTTGAAAAGGAAGGCTACGACGTCACCGTCGCCGCCGACGGCGAGGAGGGGATGCTCCAGATCGACGAGCGCCAGCCCGATCTCGTTCTGCTGGACTGGATGCTGCCCAAGCTGTCGGGCATCGAGGTCTGCCGTCGCATCCGGGGCAAGGCCGAGACGCGCAACCTGCCCATCATCATGCTGACGGCTCGCGGCGAGGAAAGCGATAGGGTGCGGGGGCTGGATACCGGCGCCGACGACTATCTGACCAAGCCCTTCTCGATGGTCGAGCTGATCGCCCGCATCCGCGCCGTCTTGCGCCGCATCCGTCCGGGTCTTGCCGACGACCGCCTGAACCACGGCGACATCATCATCGACCGCGTCTCCCATCGGGTGAAGCGGTCTGGGCAGGAAGTCCATCTGGGGCCGACCGAGTTCCGCCTGCTGGATCACTTCATGCAGCATCCGGGCCGGGTCTTCAGCCGCGAGCAGCTGCTGGACGCCGTGTGGGGGTCGGACGTCTATGTCGAGGCGCGCACAGTGGACGTCCACGTGGGCCGTCTGCGCAAGGCCCTGGCCATCGGCGACGACAGCGCCAATCCGATCCGCACGGTCCGCTCAGCCGGCTATTCGCTGGATCTGGAAGGCTGATCAGCCCTCAGCGCCGGACGCGCCAGGTGCCGGGCTCGATCACCGGCCCCGGATGGGCTTGAACCGATCGATTTGACGCCGTCTGGACGGGGAGGGGAATGGGCGTCGCCGCCTCAAGGCGTCGCTCGATTTCAGGCTCTACCGCACGGGCGATCCGGGGCGCCGCGTCTTCGGCCATGAGGAAGTGATGCGGACCCAGGGGAAGCAGAGGCGTGACCCCGTCTTCGCTCTCCAGTCCGTCGGGCAGGCAGGCGGACCGGTCCAATCCATAGAGGTGGCTGGCCAGGTCGAATACGCCGCGTTCCACCAGGGTGCGGATCCCCAGCTGCATCGGCTCCAACTGGCTGGCGCCCCCCGATATGTCGAAGACGTTGCCGTCCAGAAAGTCGAAGACGCCGGCCTTGATCTCTCGGCCGATCAACTGCTTCTGATAGGAGGCGACGGCCGCGACCTGTTGGCTGACGGAATCCACCAGGCGCAGGTCGATGGCGATATTCATCACAAAGGCGCTGTTGCGGAAACTGCCCTTGGCGCCCTGGCTGTCCACCTCGCCCCCGGCGGCGTCGACGCCCGAAGATCGGATGTTGTAGTTCAGCTCGGTGACGCCGCCGACGATATAGTAGCGCGAACCCGCGATCTGACCGGCCAGGACCGGTCGGGGGGCAAGAGCCGTCGCATCGGCCGGAACGACGGTCGAGACCACCTCGGGGTCCGGTTCCGACGGCGTCCGGGGCGCGATCGTCGCGGCAGGCGTCGTTTCGCCGATCAGGGCCCCGGACAGAGCCCCCGTCTGGGCGTAGGCCAGCTCGATGTCGGACACGGAGCGGTCATAGCGTTCGACCACCGGCAGTCCGGCTCGGCCCAAGGCGGTCATGGCGAAAAGCGCGGCGCCCTGGCTGACTTTTCGTCCAGTGTCCCAGTCGTTCTTGCCGGTCAGGTCCGAAATGGCCCCCACGGCCAAGGTCGGCCCGCGCAGGCTCTGGGCGCGCGCCACCCGTCCAAGGCACTCTAGCGATTGAGTGTAGGGCGTCGGGTTCGGTGTCGCCGGCGCGCCCCCCAGGGTGCGGGCGTAAAGCCCGGTCGCCGGATCGTAATGGGCGCCGACACAGCCGGACATTCCAACGGCCGCGACGCACAGGGCGGCGGTCATTTGTATCGACAGGCGCTGCATGGCGCCTTGAATGCCCCAAATCCGTGAAGATTCAGGAAAGCGTCAGGAGCCGGGCAGGGCGGCGTAGGTCGGCAGCGTCGGACCGGACGGATTGGCGGCCGGGTTCAGACAGTCGGCGGTCGCGTTCCCGCCCTGAAGATTGGCGATCAGCTGAAATACGCCCCGCTCGACGAGCGTGCGCACCGCCGCTTGCAAAGGCTCCATGGCGCCGCGTCCGCCGTTCAGATTGGCGCCGTAGTCTCCGACCGTCCCGACCACCCCCAGGCTGGCGTCGCGCCCAGTCACCTGTTTCTGGAAAGAGGCCATGTCGATCACCTGCTGTGTGCGGGTGTCCACCAGGCGCAAATCGACGGCGACGTTCATCACATAGCCGGTCGTGGACGCCGTGCCCCGCACCCCGGCTGCGGCCGCCTCTCCGACCGTGGCCTTCAGACCGGAGGAGGCGATATTGTAGTTCAGCTCGGTGACGCCGCCGACGATGTAGTACTGCGACCCGGCGATCTGGCCCGCATAGATGGGGCGGAAGTTCTGTGGATCGGAGCCCGCCCGTTCGGGGGTGTCCGACAACAGATGTTGGCGGGCGTAGTTCAGCTCGATCTCCGCGACGGAATTGTCCAGCCGTTCGACAACGGGAACGCCCGCCTTACCCAGGGCGGTGATGGCGAACAGGGCCGCGCCCTGCGGGATTTTGGCGCCAGTGTCGAAATCCACGCGCCCCGTCAGGTCGGAAATCCGGCCGACCGAGATGCGCGGGGCCGGGCGCCCCGCCGCACGTTCCGCCAGGCAGGTCAAGGCAGGTGTATAAGGAGTCGGATTGGAGGTGACAGGGGCGTCGCCGATCGGCGGGACATAGTTCTGGCGCGTCTCAGCCGACGCCAGGCCGGGCGTCAGTCCCAGACCAGCGGCGATAACGAGCGCGGCGGCGCGAAGGGCGATCGGCGACATGTGTCGTTCCTGAACAGTCTTAGGTCTCTCGACGGTTGAAACGCACCGTTCGGGCCAGCGGGAAATTCGCCCGGAAAACGAAAACGCCCGTCGGCGAACCGACGGGCGTCCAGCCTTCCCTGATCGAAGACCTATTGTCCGGTCGTGTTGCGTCCGGTCACTGTGGTGGTCGCATTGATCGGGGCGTTGTTGATCTGTGTCGAATCCAGCACCACCGTGTTCCAGGAACCGTTGACGTTGACGTTGATCTGATTGCCGATCGCCGTCGAACTGGCGGTCAGGGCCCCCGCCGTGAAGCTGTCTGCGCCGGAGCGGAAGAAGTCCGCCCCGGAGGTCTGGCCGTTGGCGTTGACGTTGATCTGGCTTCCGCCCTGACCGTCCTGGATCACCCCGTTCATGATGACGCGGTTGTTGTTCGCATCACGGGTGGACGGATTGAAGGCGGTGGACAGGGTGCGGCGGGCCCCACCGTATCCGGCCTCCATCTGGGCGACGCTGGACTGGGCCTGAACCGCGCTTGCAGCGGCGAGAAGGCTCAGAACGAAGAGCGCAAGCAGCCGGTGTCTCATTTAAGTCTCCTCGCCTGATCTGTGGCGGGACGCGACCGCGGCCGCGTCCCGCCGTAGGATCAGAAGCCCTTGACGGTCAGGCTGTTGCCGATCGACGTGGCGGCGGCGTCGATCTTGCCGGAGACGGCGCCGACCGACAGGTTCGTCACGGCGTTCAGAGGCGCGGCGTGGGCGAACTGGTTGGAGGACAGGTTGGCCACGTCGGCGGTCACATTGGCGATGTTGCCGCCGGCGATGGCGCTGACGGTCAGATCGCCGCCGACCGAACCCAGCTCGGCGTTGACCACGGCCGACGGATCGCGGTTCAGGATTTGCTGGTTCAGATCGATGCGGCCCGCCTGCGCCACGTCCACCGACGTGTTGTTGGCGATGGCGCTGGAGTTCAGGGTGACGTCCGAGGCCGCGTCGCCGATCTTGGCGTTCAGCGTAGCGTAGGCCTCGCCTTGGAAGACTTGGTTCGAAGACAGGGATTCGACCGACCGGCCCTCGGCCTTGAAGTTGTTGCCGATGGAGGTGGCGGCGGCGGTGACGGTGTCGGCGGCGTGACCGATTGTGGTGTTGACCGTGGCGTTCAAGATCGAGTTCGTGCCGTCGATGCGCTGGGTGTTGGCGATCGACTTGCTCCAGACTGCGTCATAGCAGGGGTCGGTGGGGCGGCAGGTGTTGCTGGTGGTGGTCGTGGTGGCGGTCTGGGCGAAGGCGACAGGCGCGACGCTCAGAGCGGCCAGTGCGGCGGCGGCGGCGATGGCGGTTTTCATGGCGATGTCTCGAATTCGGTCAGAGGGACGGTCCTCCGTCCCCCAGGTCGCAAACACCATGCCTGAATGCCCGATCAGATCTGGGCCGCCACCACCTCGTCCGGTTCCAAGGCGTAGACCGTGGCGCAATATTCGCAGGTGACGTGGATACGCCCGTCGTCCTCGATCATTTCGGCCCGTTCGGCCGGGTCGAAGGAGGCCAGGACCGAGGCGATGCGGTCCTTGGAACACCGACAGACGGCCGTCAGCGGTCGCGCACCCTCCAGCCGGACCCCGTCCTCGTGGAACAGGCGGAACAGCAGGGTTTCGGGCGTGATGGTGGGGTCGATCAGTTCGTCGTCGGCCAGGGTGCCGAACAGGGCGCGGGTGCGGTCCCAGACTTCCTCGGTCGAGCCGCGCGTCTCGTCGCCGGCGATGATCTGGATCATCGCCCCGCCGGCGCGCCACTGGACCCCGGCGCCGGTCTGGACCGAGCCGACGGCTAGGCGCACCTTGGTCGGCACCTGTTCTGACTGCTGGAAATAGTGTTCGGCGCACAGAGACAGGCTCTCGCCCTCGATCGGGGTGATGCCTTGCGTTCGTTCGAAATCAGGACCGCGGTCCAGGGTCATGATGAAAACGCCCTGACCCAGCAGGGTCCGGGCGCCCGGCCGCGCGAAGCCCTGAGAGGCCGCCGCCACCTCGTCCTCGTCATAGCGGCAATAGCCCCGCAGAGAGCCGTCCGTGCCATAGTCGGCGACGACATAGCGCACCGGCCCGTCGCCCTGGGCCTGGACCAGGAGCCGGCCTTCGAACTTCAGGCTGGAGCCGATCAGGGCCGCCAGGGCGCAGGCTTCGCCCAGCAGGGCGGCGACCGGCTCAGGATAGGCGTGGGCGGCCAGTATGGTGTCGATCGCCGCGCCCAGCCGAACCAGGCGACCGCGCACGGGCCAGCCCTCGATCTGGAAGGCGGCGGCCAGGTCGTCGGAAACAGCGGATTGGGGCGCGTGATCGGTCACGGCAAGGTCCTTGGAAGGCGTCATTTCGGGATCGGGGCTATTTAGGCGCCCGAGACCGGCTTGGTAAGAGGCACCCCCAACATCCCGCCGGCCGCGCCTCAAGGGCTTGCGCCTGCGCCCAAGCCAGGCATCTTTCTATCTGATCCGGTCGGGTGGGGCGGAACCGTTTTTGGCGCGGTTCGCTCCTTCGCTGATGCGGAACCGCCGTTCCGCCTATCGGCCGAACGACGGCGGGCGCCGTGACCCGACCGCGAACGGTCTGGATGAAGAGGTTCACTATCCTATGGTCCGTAACTTCAACGCCTTGGACGAAGTTCGCAAACATCCGGGCGTCAGCGCCGGAACCCTGGCCGCCCTTCTGGTCGGCGCCGGTCTGGCCATCTATCTGTCGCAGCGCAGCGGCCCGACCCGCTATGAGCGGATCAAGATGCGGATGAATCCCCGCGGCTGGGTCGATACGGCCGATCTCCGCGACCGGTTGCATGACGCCGTGGACGCTTTCCGCCACCGGGCCGAAGACGCCGGGGAATGGGCTGGCGAGCGCGCCGGCGAATGGTCGCGCGAAGCGCGTCACCGGGCCGCCGACGGCGCCCGTTACGCCCGCGCCCGCGCCGACGGCTGGTTCCACGCAACTCGCAAGGGCTCCAAGAAGGCGCTGAAGAAACAGGGCAAGAAGGCGCGTCACTACGCCGATGAAGCCGGCGCCTACGCCCGGGATCATGCACGGGAGGGCGGGGCCTTGCTCGCCGTCGCGACCCTTGCGGCTGCGATCGGCGCCGTCGTTCTGGAAAGCCGCCGGCCGGACAGCCGCGTGCGCCGTATCGCCCGGTTCTGAGATTTCTTGCCGTCCGCAGCTCGGAATATCGCGGCGGGCGGCAAGGATTAAGCGCAACTGATCGCCTTCTTCAGCACGCCTCGGCTTTGCCGCAGGCGCGAAGGCGGCTAAGACGCGCTCCATGACTGCGCGCCCCACCCTGATCTTCGACTTTGATTCGACCCTGGTCGATTTCGAGACACTGGAAGCCTTGGCCGACCTCGCCTTGGCGGACTCGCCCCAGGCTGAGGCGACGCGGGCCGAGATCGCCGCCCTGACCGATCAGGCCATGGCGGGCGACCTCGCTTTTGGGGAGGCGCTGCGTCGGCGTCTGGCCCTGCTGCCCCTGACCCGCGACCATGTGCAGTCCCTGGCGGAGCGCGCGCCCGACCGGCTGACCGCCTCTGTGCGGCGCAATCTGAACTTCTTCCAGCAGCACAAGGGCAGGGTGGTCATTCTGTCCGGCGGCTTCCGCGAGGTGATCGCGCCGGTGGCCGAACTGCTGGGCGTTTCGCCCGACCGGGTGCTGTGCAACGACCTGATCTATGACGCGGACGGGCGGGTGACGGGCGTCGACGACGCCAATCCCCTGTCCCACGCCGACGGCAAGCCGGCGGTGATCCACGCGCTGAACCTGTCGGGTCGCGTCGTCATGGTCGGCGACGGCTGGAACGACGCCGAGGTCAAGCTGGCCGGAGCGGCCGACGCCTTCTACGCCTTCACCGAGGTCGCGCGCCGTCCGTCGGTGATCGAGGTCGCCGACGCCGAAGCTGCTTCTCTGGATGAGGTGCTGCACGCCGAGGGCCTGTCGGGCCGCTGGTCCTTTCCTCGCAGCCGGATGAAGATGTTGCTGCTGGAGAACATCCACCCCGTAGCCGTCGAGCGGCTGGAGGAGGCCGGCTATTCCGTCGAGACCATGAAGGGCGCCTTGGACGAGGACGATCTGATCGCCGCCATCAAGGGCGTGCATGTGTTGGGCATCCGCTCGAAGACCACCGTCAGCCGCCGTGTGCTGCAGGAGGCCGATCGGTTGATGGCGGTGGCCGCCTTCTGCATCGGCACCAACCAGATCGACTTAGAGGCCGCCGCCGATCACGGGGTGGCGGTGTTCAACGCCCCCTATTCGAACACCCGCTCGGTCGTGGAACTGGCCATCGGACTGATGATCGTCCTGATGCGCGACGTGCCCGACAAGTCCGCCGCCATGCACGTCGGAAAATGGAACAAGTCGGCGACCGGGTCCAAGGAGTTGCGCGGCAAGACCCTGGGAATCGTCGGTTACGGCGCCATCGGCAGCCAGCTGTCGGTGCTGGCCGAAAACCTGGGCATGCGGGTGCTGTTCTACGATCTGTCGGAACGGCTCGCCTTGGGCAACGCCCGGCGTATGCGGTCGCTGGACGCCCTCTTGGCCGAGAGCGACGTCGTGACGCTGCACGTCGACGGGCGGCGCGAAAACGCCAACATCTTCGGCGCGACCCAGTTCGCCCGGATGAAGGAGGGGGCGCTGTTTCTGAACCTGTCGCGCGGCCATGTGGTGGACGTCGGCGCCCTGGCCCAGGCCATGGGGTCCGGCCGGATCGCCGGGGCTGCGGTCGATGTCTTCCCGGAAGAACCGCGCACCAATTCCGACCCATTCGAAAGCCCGCTTCAGGGGCTGAAGAACATGATCCTGACGCCGCACATCGGCGGATCGACCGAGGAGGCCCAGGAAGCCATCGCCGAGTTCGCGGCCGAGCGCCTGCTGGGCTATCTGAACCGGGGCGACACCACCTTCAGCGTCAATCTGCCGAATGTGCAACTGGCCGAGGTCTCCGGCGCGCACCGCATCCTGCACATCCACAAGAACCAGCCGGGGGTCTTGGCCGACCTTAACCGGGCGCTCGCGGCGGCGGGTCTGAACATCCTGGGTCAGCATCTGAAGACCGACGAACGCACCGGCTATGTCATCACCGATGTGGACAAGGACTACGATCCGGAGGCGCTGCGCACGCTGAAGACGGTGATCGGCACCCTGAAGTTCCGCACCCTGCATTAAGCGTCTGCGACATATTCTTTCCGAAGACTGACGTAACGGCATCTTGCGCTCTTCGCAGAGTGGCGCATCCTCCCGACCTAACGGCCGCGACACAGACGGCTGTGGGAGGAACATATGTCACGCTATCTCAACGGCGCCGCCGCCGCGGCCCTGGCGCTCGCCGCCTGCGCCTTCGCGGGGTCCGCCTCGGCCCAGACCTATAATCGCCTGGTCGTCTTCGGCGACAGTCTGAGCGACAACGGCAATCTGTATCTGGCCTCGGCCGGCACGCAGCCGCCGTCGCCGCCCTATTATCAAGGCCGGTTCTCCACCGGCCCGGTCTTTACGGAGTTGCTGGGCTTCAACGCCGTCAACTTCAACGGGTCGGTCAGCGGCAGCATCAACTACGCCTTCGGCGGCGCCCGTACCGATTCGTCGGCCGGCCCGCCGCCAGGCATGCTGACCCAGTTGGCCGCCTACACCAGCCGGGGCGGAACCTTCGGCGCCAATGACCTGGTCAGCGTCCTGGGCGGCGCCAACGACATCTTCCAGGGCCTGCCCGCCGCCGGCGCCTCGTCCAGCCCGGTGGCCGCCATCACCCCGGTCGCGACGACGGCGGCCGCCAACGTCAACAGCCTGGTCAACAGCGTCGCCGGGGCGGGGGCAGGGACCATACTTGTCACCAACCTGCCCAAGCTGAGCCTGACGCCGCAGTTCCGCGGCACGACGGCGGCGCCCCTGGCGGACTATGCGGTGACGACCTTCAACACCGCCTTGCAAACCGGCCTGACGACTACCGCCGCCGGCCGACCGGGCAGCAACATCATCCTGATGGACCTGTTCAAGATCGGCGACACCATCGCCGCCAATCCCGGCCAGTTCGGCATCACCAACGTCACCCAGCCCTGTTTCAACGGAGTGACCGTCTGTTCGAACCCGAACAGCTATTTCTACTTCGACGGGGTTCATCCCACGGCGGCGGGGCATCAGGTCATGGCCCGGCTGGCGACCGACTATCTCTATTACGGCGACCTCGGTTCCCAAGCGGCCTTGCAGGGCGAGACCGCCTTCCGGCATCGGGAGGACGCGCTGGACGCGGCCAGCGAGGCCCTGTCCGGCCGCGAGGCTTGGGAGGCGGGCGTGGCGATCACCGCCTCGGCCATGGTCGACAGCGTCGAGACGGATGCGCGCGGCTCGGTCACCGATTCGTCCAGCGACGGCTGGGGCGCTCGCATCGCCCTGGAAGCCGGTCCGTCGGAACATTGGCGTTTCGGCATGGCCGGGACGGCCCGCACCAGCGAGGTCGAAAGCCAGGCCTTGACCTTCAGCGTCGAAAGTTTCGGCCTGGACCTGTACGGCGGCTGGCGCTCGGGCGACCTGTTCGTCAATGCGGCGGTCGGGGTGGCGCGCGACAATATCGACGACATCGAACGCACCACCAGCCTGGCGCCGATCGTCCATACGGCCGAGACACGCGCCCTCAGCACCGGCGCGCGTTTGCAGGGCGGGATGTGGTTCGAGATGGGGGGCCTGGCCCTGTCGCCTCGCGCCGCCGTCACCTGGGCGACCAGCGACGTCGACGGCTATTGGGAGCAGGGCGTCGCCGCCCAGTACCAGTACGAAGATCGCGAGATGAAGGCGATCAGCGGCGAGGTCGCTTTGCGGGCCGAGGCGGAGATGGGCCGTTTCGCCCTGTTCGCCGAGGGCGGCTATCGCGACGCCCTGGACGACAGTTCGGATCCGCTCCGCGTCGGCCTGTACAATAATCCGGCCCAGGTGCTGGAGCGTGAGGTGGAGGAACC
This sequence comes from Brevundimonas sp. Bb-A, assembly GCF_009394735.1. Lineage (NCBI taxonomy): Bacteria > Pseudomonadati > Pseudomonadota > Alphaproteobacteria > Caulobacterales > Caulobacteraceae > Brevundimonas > Brevundimonas sp. Bb-A. The sequence continues at coordinate 1,672,197 of NZ_CP045456.1, forward strand.
CTTCGGCGGCCAGTTCCTGGCCTCGGCGGGGGTGGAGGGCTCGGTCGGCCCTGTGAAGGTGTCGGTGGCCTATCGCGGTCGTTACGGCGAACACGCCGACAGCCATATGGGCGGCGTCCAGCTGCGCCTGCCCCTGTAGGACGGAAGGCGGGGAAGGGGCCTCAGCGCCCCTTCTTGCGCACCCACATGGCGGCGTCGGCCTCGGTCAGCCAGACCTCGGCGTCCGTATGGCCGTCCCAGGCGCGGACCCCGAAAGAGCCCCCCAGGGGGGTGCGTTCGCCGTTCCAGACGAAGCCTTCGGTCTCCAGAGCCTCGGCCAGCTGTCGCGCCTTGGCCCGCCCGTCTTCCTGGCCGGCGTTCAGCATCAAGAGGGCGAATTCGTCACCGCCCAGGCGGCCCACGGCGTCGGATTCCCGCAGATGGCCGATCATCATCCGCGCAACGGCCACCAGCGCCGCATCCCCGGCGGCGTGACCCAGGCGGTCGTTGACCCCCTTGAACCCATCCATATCCAGATAAAGCAGGACTGCCGGCACCTCATGCCGCTGGCAATAGGCCATGGCCCTTTGTAGGGCGGCGACGAAGCCTCGACGGTTCAGGGCCGGGGTCAGGACGTCGTGATCGGCCGCCGCCTCGGCCGCCGCCGCGCGCTGTTTCCAGGCGTCCAGCTCGGCGCGCAGGCGCGCGATCTCGGCGGTCAGGTCGTGTTCGGCCACGTCGGTCACGGCGCAGGCAGGCTCCGGCGGCGCGACTCAGACGGACGCGCGATAGGTCGATGTTAGAGGCTGGACGGCAGAGATTGAAGGCGGCGCGGCGCGGATTCCGGCGATGAACCGGCGCTGTTCGGTTGCGGCGGCGCCCCGTGTGCTGTAACGGGCGCCTTTCCGCGAGGGGCCTTGAACTATGGCGACTTCCGCAACGCCGGTGGCGATCATCATGGGCAGCCGTTCGGACTGGCCGACGATGAAGCTGGCCGCCGACAAGCTGGATCAGCTGGGCGTCGCCTGGACGGCCAAGGTCGTCAGCGCCCACCGCACCCCGCAGCGACTGGTCGAGTTCTCCACCGGCGCCAAGGCGGCGGGCTTCAAGGTCATTATCGCCGGAGCCGGGGGCGCCGCCCATCTGCCGGGCATGGCCGCCTCGATGACGGACCTGCCGGTGCTGGGCGTCCCGGTTCAGTCCAAGGCCCTGAAGGGCATGGATAGTCTGCTGTCGATCGTGCAGATGCCGGCCGGCGTCCCGGTCGCCACATTGGCCATCGGCGAGGCGGGCGCCGCCAACGCCGGCATCCTCGCTGCCCAGATCCTGGCCCTGTCGGATGAAGCCCTGGCCCAGCGCCTCGCCGCCTTCCGGGCCGCCCTGACCGATTCCGTCGCCGAAACCGTCGAGGACTGAGTGCCCCAGCTTCCGCTTCCCCCAGGCTCCACCCTCGGCATCCTCGGCGGAGGACAGCTGGGTCGGATGCTGAGCCAGGCCGCCTCGCGCCTGGGCTTCGACGTCGTGATCCTGGATCCGGAACCGAACAGCCCTGCGGGCCGCGTGTCCCATAGCCAGATCGTCGCCGCCTATGACGATCCCGAGGCCCTGACGGCGCTCGGCCGCGCCGCCGACGTCGTGACCTTCGAGTTCGAGAATGTGCCGGCCGCCTCCATCGAGCGGCTGGCCGAGGCCGGCGCCCTGGTCGCGCCGGGGCCGACGGCGCTTCGCGTGTCGCAGGACCGGGTGGACGAAAAGACCTTCCTGAACGCCGTCGGCGCCCCGACGGTGGATTTCGCCGTGGTCGATACGCTGGACGACCTGGTCGTCGGCCTGACGGAGCTGGGCCTGCCCGCCCTGCTGAAGACCCGGCGCGAAGGCTATGACGGCAAGGGCCAGGTCTGGATCCACGCCATCGAGGACGCGCCCGCCGCCCTGGAAAGCCTGGGCGGCCGTCCGGCGATCCTGGAGGCCAGGGCGACCTTCGTGCGCGAACTGTCGGTCATCGCCGCCCGCGACTGGGACGGTCATATGGCGGTCTATCCGCTGGGCGAGAACCGGCACGAGGGCGGGGTGCTGCGCACGACCCTGGCCCCCGCGGCCGTCGACGAAAAGACCCAGGTGCGCGCCCGCGCCATCGCCGAGGCGATCCTGGACGGTCTGGACTATGTGGGCGTGATCGGGGTCGAGCTGTTCGACCTCGGAGACGACGTTCTGCTGGTCAATGAGATCGCCCCGCGCGTCCACAATACCGGCCACTGGACTCAGGACGGCTGCGTCTGTGACCAGTTCGAACAGCATATCCGCGCGGTGGCCGGCTGGCCCCTCGGCCCCACGGCGGCCCATGCCCGGATCGAGATGAAGAATCTGCTGGGCGACGAGGTCGATCAATGGCGCGCCCTGTCGGCCAAGGCCGATGAACGGCTGCACCTCTACGGCAAGGCCGAGGCCCGACCGGGCCGCAAGATGGCCCATGTGAACCGGGTGTTGGGGACGGTCTGAGGCCGTCTGTGGCGATCGCTTCGGTCAGCGACCCGATTCGTCGACGATGTGAGCCAGCGCCAGTCGCCCGACGAAGGCTCGTCCCGGATTGTCGCCGGCGCACCATTCGTGCGGGCTGAACAGGTCGAACAGGCCGATCTTGGCCAGTGTGGGCACGGCCAGTTCCAACTGGCGCTCCACATCGCCCCGTGCGCCCTGATTATAATGTTCGATGTTGAGCAACATGGTGGCGACCGTGCCGGTCTGGACCGTGCTGCCGTCCTTCAACTTCACAGCGGGCAGGCGTTCCCCATCCGCCACAAGCTTCTGGTTGATCGCGTTCAAGGCGGTCGTGTGAAGAATCTCGTCGGCCATGCGCATCGCTCCTGGGACTGAAGCTTAGCTGGCGCTCACCCGTCTCGAATGCAACGCTGCGCAGCGACAAAGGAGCGAAAGCGGCGAGACGGGCGCCTAACCTCGCGCCCCATAACGGATGCGACTCAGCACATCCGTCACCTTGCGGAACGGCGCCTCGAAATCCTTGCCAGCCTTCCACTTTTCGAAGGCCATGACGTTTTCGATGCGGCGAGCGACAAAGGCTTCCGCCGCCTCGCTGCCGTCGAACCAGCGCATCGTCAGGGCGGGAATCAGTATGCCCGACAGGATGGTCCGCTTCGAATAGTGGTTCCAGTCGGTCGATTCATCCCCAGCCCAGCGCCACAGATGGTCGGCCGTCTCCCACGCCAGCTTCAGCCCCAGATCGGTGTTGGTCGGCAGGGCCAGGAAGGCGGCGCAGCGGCGCGTCGCCTCCAGATCGGCGGCGCCGGCCTCCATCCGTTCGGACACGGCGCGGGCGATTCGCTCGCGAATCTTCAGCGACTTGGGATCGACGGCGCCCAGGGCCTCCAGGGCGCGCGCGTCGTGGCGGCGCGACAGCAGGGCCGCCAGATCCCGCGCGCCGTTGGGCAGCAGCAGTTCCTCATCCCCCACCGAGAGGCCGCAGGCTTCGCACGCCTCCCGGACCAATCGGGCGTTCCAGCCCAGGGCGGGGGCGCGGGCGACGGCGGCGTCCAGCACGGTCTGTTCGGTCTGATCGGCCCAATCGTCGGTCTGTGTCATTGGCGGATCATACGCCCGTCTTGTCGGGGTTTCGAGCCTGGAAGAATGGTTGCGACGAACTGGACAGACGCGACGGGCTCGTGTATCAGCCCGCCTTCATCCGAGAGCCTCGCTCCCGGGAGAGGATTTTATTTGTCTGCCCGTCTCCCTTCGAAAGGACGCGGCGGGCGGCCAAAGGAGAGATACCCCTGGTTCAGATTTTCGTCCGCGACAACAACGTCGATCAAGCGCTGAAAGCCCTCAAGAAGAAGATGCAGCGCGAAGGCAGCTTCCGTGAAATGAAGCGCCACGTGCACTATGAAAAGCCGTCGGAAAAGCGCGCCCGCCAAAAGGCCGAGGCCGTCCGTCGCGCCCGCAAGCTGGCCCGCAAGCGCGCCCAACGCGAGGGCCTGCTGCCTGCGCCCAAGCCGCGCGTCCCCGGCGGCCGCTAAGGCTCAGCCCGAAAGGGCTCAGGCGTAGGCCGAAAGATCAAAGGCCGCTTCCTTCGGGAAGCGGCCTTTTTCTTGTCGCCTCCGTGGTGCGAGGCGGAGAGGAGGCGGCGCCTCATCCCCGTCCCGTCACCGCCCGTCCGAACGTCTTCCAGCTCAGCTTCACGTCTGACAGGGCTCCGGCGCGGAAGGCGCGGCCGGCGATCCAGACCATCAGGGCGGCGGTGGCGAACATGCCGATCAAGGTCAGAATGACCTCGATCAGGGGCGGATCGCTGGGCGCACGCGCGCTCATCAGGAAGGGGGTGAAGAAGGGAATCCACGACAGGACCTTCACCACCGGCGCATCGGGGCTGGTCAGGGCCATCTGCATGACCAGGATCGGCACGACCAGGATCATCATGATCGGCCCCATCAGGGTCTGGGCGTCGCGCGGCGTCTCGCAGAAGGCGCCGATGGCCGCGAACAGCACGGCGTACATCAGGTAGCCGCCGACCATATAGGCGATGAAATAGAAGACCAGGCCGCCGTCCAACAGCACCTGGCCGATCGTCGCCGCCGTATCGGGCGAGGCCGACGTCAGGACCGAGGTTCCGATTCCCGCCCAGACCGCCAGCACGGTCAAGGTCAGCATCGCCACCCCCAGAACCTTGCCCGTCAGGATTTCCGAGGCGGAGGCCGAGGACAGCAGCACCTCCAGAATCTTGTTCGACTTCTCCTCCATCACGCTGTTCAGCAGGATGGAGGCGCCGGTGATCACCAGCGACCACAGCAGGAAGCCGGCGCCCAGGCCGATGAAGGCCGGAATTCGATCACGCATCGACACCTCGCCCCCGCTGGCGGCGTTGGGCGAAAAGGCCTTCACCTCGGGCTTGAAGGATTCGATCTGCTCGACCAGGGACGGGGCGACGCCTGCAGCGGTCAGGGCCTGGTCGCGATAGCCGGTCCGCAGGGCGTTGCGGACGAAGTCGGCGACGTCATTGTCCATGGCCCGCGCGGTCCAGACCTGGGCCTGGGGCTTGCCGTCGACGCGGCTCAAGAAGACCACGGCGTCCACGCGCCGGTCCTTGGACGCATCCTTGTCCAGCACCTCGCGCAAGGCCGCCTCACGTGCGGCGCCGGGCGCCGCGACGGTGAGGGCGGGCGGGGCGTCGATCAGCCGCATCTTCGGACCGCTGATGGAGGCGGCGGCGCGGCCGGCCGCGGCCTGGCCCTTCTGGGCTGCTTCCTGCACCCGCTCCGCCAGACGGTCCTTCTCTTCCTGAAGGGCGGCGCGCACCTCGGCGGCCAGGCCGGTCGCCGCCGGACCGTCCTCGATCACCGTCACTACCTTGATCGGTTCCGCCGAGCGGATCAGCAGGGGGATGCCCCCGCCCAGGACGGCGAACATCGGAAAGGCCAGAAGCGACAGCCAAAAGCCCACGGTCTTGGCGTAGGCGACATATTCGCGGCGGGCGATCAGCAGGGTGCGTTTCATTGGACCGCCTCCGCGCGGACGGCGGGTTGATCGGGATTGTCGCCGGTCAGGCCGATGAAGGCGTCATGCAGGGTCGGTTCCTTCAGGGCGAAGCCCCGGACGTCCAGCCCGCTCAGGAAGGCGGCCTTCAGCGTGTCTTGGCCCCCCGCGCCGGCCGCCAGCACGATCTTCAGTCGGCGCACCCCGTCCTGATCGGACAGGGTCTCGACCCCCGCCACGCCGGGCAGGGCGCCGGCCGCCTCGGGCGAGATGGCGCCTTCCAGGTCCAGGACGCGGGGGGAGGTGGCCTTGGCCTCCTCGACCGTGCCTTCGAACGCCTTACGCCCCTTGGCCAGCAGCACCACCTTGTCGCACAGCCGTTCGGCATGCTGCATCACATGGGTCGAGAACAGGACCGTCGCCCCGTCCGCCGCCAGGCCGCGGATCATCTCCTCCAGCCCCTGCTGGTTCATCGGATCGAGGCCTGAGAAGGGCTCGTCCAGGATGACGAACTCGGGCCGGTGCACCACGGCGGCGATCAACTGAACCTTCTGAGCCATCCCCTTGGACAACTCCTTCATCTTCTTCTTCTGCGCCGCGCCCAGGCCCTGCTGCTCCAGCAACTGCCTCGCGCGCTTCTTGCCTTCGTGGGAGGGGAGGCCCTTCAGGGCGCCGAAGAAGGCGATGGCCTCCACCGGGGTCATCTTCTTGTAGAGACCGCGCTCCTCAGGCAGGAAGCCGATCCGGTCGCGGACCAGCCGCCCGTCCGGCGCGCCCAGGATGTCGATCCGGCCCGAGGTCGCCGGTTGCAGCCCCAGGATCATCCGCAGGGTTGAGGTCTTGCCCGCCCCGTTCGGCCCCAGAAAGCCGCAGATCGAGCCCTTGGGCACTTCGAAGCTCAGGTCGCGCACGGCGTCGAAACCGCCGTACCGCTTGCTCACGCTTTCCAGCGTCAACGCAGCCGTCATTCCGTCTCCCCTTATGATTGCAGCCAGCCTAGCAAGGCGGAAGCGGTTCAGGCCAGCCGCTTCCGCCCCGTCGCCCTATTTCAGGACGGGCAGGTCGATGTAGGAGGCGTCGTCTCCGGCGTGATGCAGGGCGTTGTCGGCGACCCGGCCCTGGGTCTCGCTTTCGTTCGGCCCGCCGGTGTTCAGATTGCGGACGAATTTCGGGAAGTTGGAGCTGGTCACCTCGACCCGGATGCGGTGGCCCGGCTGGAAGGTGTTGCTGATGGTGATCGGCGTGGGCTGCACCGTCGCGATCTGGCCGGGCGTCAGGGGCGTGGGCCGGTCGTAGCCGGTGCGATAGCGGGCCCGCAGGATGGTGTCGCCCAGGATATAGGCCGTCCCGTCCGGCGCCACATCCACCAGCTTGACCGCGAAGTCGGTGTCGGGCGCCGATGACGACACCTTCAGCACCGCATCGACGAAGCCCGTCACCTGCATCGGCTCGGTCAGCGGGTCCGAGGTATAGACCAGCACGTCGTCGCGCGCCTCGATCTGACGCTGGTCAAAGGCGCCGGCCGTGACCAGCCCGCCGTTGCAGCAGTCGCCGCCGCCGATGGTCTGGACCGGGTTCATAGGATCATAGCGATAGCGGTCGGCCTGTTCGCCCGTCGGCGGGGCCTCGGGGCTCAGACGGCCGTCGCCGTTCAGACTGTTGGCCGCTCCGCCGGATCGCAGATACATCCGCACGGTCTGGACGCCGGCCGGCGGCCACTGGGCGGCGGTGCGCCATTCGTTCTGGCCCATGTTGAAATATTGGACGTGCGGCGTGCTGTCGGGGAAGGCGCGGCGCTCGCCCTTCAGCCAACGGTCGAACCAGGCCAGGACCAGGCCGTCCGCGTCGAAACTGGCGTCGCCCAGGTCGCGATCGCCCGAGCGGAAACCGGCCTTCAGCCCGGCGAAGGCGCAGTGAGTGTTCGGCCCCACCACCACATACTGGTTCTCGGCCGCCTCGCGGTCCTGGGTGGTCGAGCGAGCGTGATTGAACAGCTCCATGTTCGGCCCGATGGAGACGTCGTACCAGCTGTTGAACCACAGGGCCGGCACGCCCCAGCCCATGTCGTCGTGATAGAGGCCGCCCTCGCGCCAGGCCGGATCGGCGGGCGTGCGGGCGATCAGTTCCTCGAAGGTCGCGGGGGGCTCGCCCAGGTCCTTCAGCATCTCGTTGACCGGCAGATGGCGGATCTGGCTGGGCCAGTTCACCTCGGGCTTCTTGGCGTCCAAGTCGTTGTAGCGGACGATGCGGGCGCGGGTCTCCTGGTCCGTCTCCGCCGGGATCTGGGCGCGAAGCGGATTGTCGACACCGTACAGCCAGACGAAGAAAAGATTGCGCGGCACGCCGCCGGTGTACCAGTTGCCCTGTTCCTGGAACCGCCCGACCTTGCCGATTCCGGCGCCCGACGCCTGGGGGACCATGGCCGCATGGGCGGGATGGTTCTGGGCCGCCAGCGCCAGCTGCCATTCGGCCGAGGACGAGCAGCCCAGGGTGCCGACCTTGCCGTTCGACCAGGGCTGGGCTGCGATCCAGCTCAGGGCGTCATAGCCGTCGGTCTGGGGATAGCCCAGGATCTGATAGTCCCCGCCCGAGAAATAGCGCCCCCGCTCGTTCTGGATGACCAAGGCATAGCCGCGGCTGACCCAGGTCAGGGCGCTGCGGGTGGTGCGGGGGTTATAGGCCAGCTCATTATAGGGAGTGCGGATGAAGACGGTCGGCAGGGGGCCCTGGGCGTTCTTGGGCCGATAGATGTTGGTGGCCAGTCCGACTCCGTCGCGCATCGGCATCATGACCGCCATCTGCACATCGGCGATGCGGGACAGTTCGGTCTGGGCGGCCGCATCGCTGTACCGGCCATAGTCCTGGGCGGCGACCACGGCGGGCGTAGCCGCCAGTACGGCCGCGACGACGGCGGCGACGATTCTGTTCATGATGATGCCCCTCCAAAAAGCTTGCAGAAGGTTAGGCTGCAAAGAAGGGCGCGGCAATCTTTCGCCGGGATCAGTCCTTCGCCTTGACCGCCACCTTGAAATGGCGGCCCACGATCTTGGCCGGGTTCACCTGGGCGCCGCTGCGGCGCACTTCGAAATGCAGATGGGGGCCTGTCGAATAGCCGGTCGAGCCGACCAGGCCGATTCGCTGTCCGCTCGTCACCAGATCGCCGCTGGCCACATCAATGCGGCTGAGGTGGCCGTAAAGGGTGCTGAGGCCGTTCGGATGGCGCACCTCGATAAAGGCGCCGTAGCCCCCGGCCTCATAGCCGGTGCGGACGATCCGGCCCTCTGCAGCGGTGAAGACCGACGTTCCCTTGGGCGCGGCGATGTCCACGCCCTTGTGCGCGCGGGCGCGGGCCTCGATCGCCAGCTTGCGCAGGCCGAAGGGGGAGTTGATCGCATAGCCGCGCACGGGGGCGGAAAACCCGATCTCCCGCATCACCGGACCGGCCTTTTCGACCTGAGCCTTCACCGGCGGGGCCACGGGCTCGGCCGCAACTGTCGGCGCCGCTTCGCGCGTCACGCCGGGGGCGGCGGCGGCGGCCAGCAGGGCCACGGTCGCAAAGGCGGCGGTCTGGCCGCCGTGGATCAATAGGCTTTTGCAACGCGCCAGGGGCGCGTCGGTCAGCAGGCGTCGCATTCGGCGGCGTCTCCAGCTTGGACAGGCTCTGGATTGAGCCGGAGCATGGAGCGACACGCGCGGGCGCGTTCGAAACCGTCATGCTCCTGGAAGCGGCGCTTATGCTCCTAGGCTGGGGCGACTTTTGGACCCTGATCGGGCCGGGATGGGGCTGGGCCTAATCCAGCGGGCGTCGCGCGACCAGGTCGATCAGGGCCGAACGGCCCCTGTGGCCGGCGCCTTCGTCCAGATCAGCCTCATAGGCGTGTAAGTGCTCGATCCCGAAATCGCCGAACGCCGCCTCCAGCAGTTCAGGGGTGTAGAGCTGTTCGACCTGGGAGGGACCCCCGGTGCCGTAGTCCAGCTGGCGCGGCGTATAGCCGTGCAACAGGATCAGGCCGCCCGGCTTCACCGACCGCTTCATGCCCTCAAAGATCGCCGCACGGAAGTCGGGTGGCGCGAACTGGATGAAGACCGCCGCCACGGCGTCATAGGCCGCTTCCGGCCAGGTCCAGCCCTCAAGGTCCTGAATCTGGAAATCGACCTCGACCCCCTCCCGCGCGGCCAGGCGTCTCGCCTTGTCCTGCGCGGCGGGCGAAATGTCGGTGGCGGTCACCTGGTGGCCCAGCCGGGCGAGATAGACGGCGTTCCTGCCTTCGCCGTCGGCGGGCGTCAGAATCCGACTGCGGGGCTTCAGCCGGTCGGCGTGCGTCACCACGAACTGGCTGGGCGCCGTGCCGAAAACATAGTCGGCGGTCGCCGCATAGCGGGCGTCCCAGCCGTCACTCAAGGTCGCCATGATCGGCCTCCATTCCTGCGAATGGCTATCATTTGCGACCATTCGACGCAACCCAAGCCGCTGGACCTCAGGCGATGATGTCCGGCAGGATCTGATCCTCGATTTTGACGATCTCGTCCTTCAGCGCCAGCTTCTTGCGCTTCAGCCGGGCGATCAGCAGCTGGTCTGGAACAGCCGCCTCGGACAGGGCGTCGATCGAGGCCGAGAGGTCGGCATGCTCCTGGCGCAGCAATTTGACGCGGGCGTGAAGCGCCGCCTCTTCTTCGGTGATGTCCGGCACATCGTCGTTCATCGTGCAGTCCATCTTGCAGTCGGTGGTGCCAACATAGTCGGACGACCGTCAGGCGGAAAGGGTTTCGGCCAGCCGCTGCAGGGCCGGGCGAGGCGTCACCGGCGCCCAGAGCCGCGCCGTGGCGACCAGGGCTTCCAAGGCAGGGCGCGGCGACGCGCGGGGCGCGTGGTCGTCCGCTTCGTGGATCAGGGCTTCCAGGGCGGCGAGCAGATGGCGTTCCGCCTCCAGCTCCAGCCCCTTGATCTTCTCGCGGACCGCCAGGCGCGGCGCGTCCTCGATGTCGGGGACGGGCGCCTTCAGGGTGCGGCGAACGGCGCGCAGCGGCGCGACCACCACCCCGTCCCAGGCGCGGGCGATGTCGCAGGCCGCCTCGATCGTCTCGGCGTCGGCTTCATGGCCGGCCGCAGCGGCCCAGGCCGACCACAGCAGCAGGGGAACATTCTGGTCGTGGCTGTCCTGCAAGGCCAGGCAGGCTTCGCTGACGCCGGGTCGCCCATAGGCGGCGACGGCCCAGTCCCACAGGCTGCGCGTCTCGACGGCGGTCACTTCAGCCCGTCCCAGCGCCGCACGGCGCTCCAGTCCAGCCCGAACAGATCCAGGGTCCGCCCCACCGACTGGTCCACCATCTCCAGGATCGATGCCGGCCGCGCATAAAGGGCGGGCAGGGGCGGGGCGATGGTCGCGCCCATTTCGGCCAGGGCCGTCATCGTCCGCAGATGGCCCAGATGGAAGGGCGTCTCACGCACCATCAGCACCAGCGGCCGCCGTTCCTTCAACGTCACGTCGGCGGCGCGGGTCAGAAGCGAGGAGGTCACGCCCGTGGCGATCTCGCTCATCGTCTTGATGGAGCAGGGGGCCACGATCATGCCCAGGGTCTTGAAGGAGCCCGAGGCGATGGTCGCCCCGAGGTCGGCCAGTTTGTGAACGACCGAGGCCTTGGCGGTCAGGTCGTCGGGCGACAGATCGGTCTCCTGCGACAATGTGAGCAGGGCGGCCTTGGTCACCACCAGATGGGTCTCGACGCCTAAATCCTTCAGCGCGTCCAGCGTCCGCGCGCCGTAGATCGCGCCGGACGCCCCTGAAATTCCCACCACCATCCGATAAGGAGCAGTCCGTATGGCTCCGTTCACATCATCGACCATTTTTGGGGCCAGCCTCCGTCGTGCCCGGACGAAAAGCAGTCACTGGAATGTGATTCCACAGCCTGCCGAACCGGGCGCTCACTCTACTGGTCCCTAACCAACGGAGGCGCAAGCCATGACCATCGAGGCTCGTATTCGCGAACTGGGTAATCGGCACCGCATGCTGGATCAGACGATCCAGCGAGAACTCAACCATCCGTCCGTGGACACGCTGCAGGTCAAGGAATTGAAGCAGAAGAAGCTTCGCTTGAAGGAAGAGATCACCATTCTGGAGCAGCGGGCCCACTGAGGGTCGCGCACGCCCAGACGACGACGGCCCCGGAGACCGCTCTCCGGGGCCGTTTTTATTCCCGTCATCCTCGGGCTTGACCCGAGGATCGGATGATCCGCCGCTGGTGCGAAGACGTCAGCGCACGGCGCCGGGCCCTCAGGCCAAGCCCAAGAGCGACGGACGGATCAATCCTTGGCGCCGAACACCGATTCCGCCGTCGGCTCGGCGCCGGGACGCTGGCGGGCTTCGGGAACGAATTCCGGCTCTTCCTCGACCTCTTCGGCCACGGGCAGGATGGTGCCGCCGCCGTTCTTCAGATCGTCCTTGGCCTTCTTGTCGGCGGCCTTCTTGACGATCTCGTCCAGGGCCAGCTGACCGACCAGGCCCAGGGTCACCGGATCGACCGGCTTGATGTTGGCGCTGTTCCAGTGGGTGCGGTTGCGCACGCTCTCGATCGTGGACTTGGTCGTGCCCAGCAGTTTGGCGATCTGGGCGTCGGTCACTTCCGGGTGGTTGCGCACGAACCAGGCGATGGCGTCCGGCCGATCCTGACGCCGCGACACAGGGGTGTATTTCGGCGCAGGCTTGGCCGACTTCAGCAGTTCAGCGTGGCGGCTCACGATCGCCTTCATGCGATAGTTTTCGTCGGCCTGGGCCTTGTCCAGCTCTTCGCGGGTCAGTTGGCCGCCGGTGACGGGATCGACGCCGCGGATGTCGCGGGCCACGTCGCCGTCGGCGATGCCGCGGACTTCCAGCGGATGCAGACCGCAGAAGTCGGCGATCTGCTCGAAGCTGAGGGAGGTGTTGTCGACCAGCCAGACCGCAGTGGCCTTGGGCATCAGAATGTCGCTCATGGGGCGTTCGTCCCGGTAGGGTGGGGGCCGCCGAAGGGGGGTTCGGCCAGCGTTGGATACGACGGCGCCCGGCCTTTCGACCGGGCGCTTATGGTTTCGATATAGGCCTATTCGCCTGAAAAGAAAACGTCGCCCGACATTCTCGTACAGCCACGGTTCATCCGGGGGGCGGCAACCTGCGCCTTAATCGAGGCTTTCGCCTTTGGGAGAGGAGAACCATCATGTCCATTCTGCTCGGCGCCGCCATGGCCGCCGCCCTGGCTTCCGGCCAGGACATCACCGCCCAGCGGGTCGCCCCGCGCGGCAGCTACAGCCGGTCCTGCACCGAGGCCTACACCCACCGCGGACGGCTCTACGCCGACTGCCGCGACATGCGGGGCCGCGTTCGCGGCACCTCGATCGAACTGGCCCGGTGCGGCGACCAAGAGATTTCCAACCAGGACGGCCTTCTGGTCTGCGGCCGCGAGCGGGGGGACTATGAAGATCGTCGTCCCGACTATCCCGGTGGGAATGGCGGATGGAACGGCGGCGAAGACAATGGCGGGGGCTGGGGCGGCGGCTCCGGCGGCGGCTGGAACGGGGGATGGGGCCGGACCTCGATCACCGTCTATGAAAACGCCAACTTCCGCGGCGCCTCGCGCGAGTTCGTCGATGAGGACCGCAACCTGGGCCGCACCCCCTTCAACGACCGGATCAGCTCCATGCGCGTTCGCGGCCGATGGGAGGTCTGCACCGACGCCGAGTTCCGGGGGCGCTGCCGCATCGTCGAAGGCGACGTCCGCTTCCTGAGCGACGGCTTCAACGACCGCATCTCCTCGATGCGGCCGGTGCGGGGCGGGGGGCGTTGGGATCGCTGAGGGCGGTCAAGGCGTCAGCACGAACTTGCCGATGTGATCGCCGGCCTCCAGCGCGCCATGCGCCTCGGCGGCCTTGTCCAACGGATAGACAGCCTGCACCGGCGGTCGCACCGCGCCGGAGGCGACCCAGGGCCAGACCGTCGCCTTAACGGCGGCGGTCAGCCGGGCCTTCTCATCGGCCGATCGGCTCCGAAGGGTCGATCCCGTCAGGACCAGCCGCTTCAGCATGATCCGCATCAGGTCGATTTCGACCACCGATCCGGACAGGGATGCGATGACCACCCAGCGACCGCCGGGCTTCAACGCCTTCAGGTTCAGTTCGGCGTAGTCTCGGCCCACCATGTCCAGCAGCACATCGACGCCGCCCGCTTCGGCGATTGCGGCCGCCAGGTCGTCGGATCGGGCGTCCAGGCTGACATCGGCGCCCAAAGCCTGGGCCGCCTTCGCCTTGTCCGCCCCGCGCGAGGTGGCGATCACCGCAGCGCCCGCCGCCTTGGCCATTTGGATCGCCGTCACCCCTATGCCGCTGGTCGCCCCGTGGATCAGCAGCGTCTGGCCCGCCTTCAGCCCGCCCGCCTCGAACACATTGGCGAAGACGGTGAAGACGGTCTCGGGCAGGGCGGCCGCCTGAACGAAGGACAGGCCCTCCGGGATCGGCAGAACGTGGCGGGCGTCCACCACCGCCTGTTCGGCATAGCCTCCGCCGCCCAGCAGGGCGCAGACCCGGTCGCCCCGGCGCCACTGGCTCACGCCTTCGCCCAGGGCCGCGATTTCGCCCGCGACCTCCAGTCCCAGGATAGGCGAGGCGCCGGGCGGGGGCGGATAGCCGCCCCGCCGCTGCAGCAGGTCGGGCCGGTTGATTCCGGCCGCGCGCACCTGGATCACCACCTCGCCGGGGCCGGGCGTCGGATCAGCCCGTTCGGCGATCTTCAGCGCCTCAGCCGAACCCGAACCGCCCTCGATCTGGATAAGCCGCATGTCGCCTCCGCTTGCATTCGTCGCAGTCCGCGCGTTCAGATAGGGGCTCCGGCCGACTTCGGCCATGACAGGCGCAGAAAGGCGACGACCATGTTCGACGATTTCGAGCCTCGCCCGCGGCGTGGAGAGGCCCTGACCACTCTTGAGCGCGAGGATCTGGACTCCTATTCGATTGAAGATCTTCAGGAGCGGATCGGCGCCCTGACGGCCGAAATCACTCGCGCCCAGACAGCGATCGAGAAGAAACAGGCCAAGAAAAGCGCCGCCGACGCTCTGTTCAGCTTTAGACCCTGATCGCCCGTGTCTCAAATCCGTGGCATGACGGTTGCAAACCCTTCGGCCTGGGCCGTTTGTGGCCCCAAGTCGGAACAAGCCTAACCTTCATGATGATGTCCCCCATGACCCTGAGCGACGATCAAGACATGGCCGCCCGGGCCGAACGCGCTCGCAAGGTGCAGGATTTCACCCGTTCCGAACTGTTCGACCGCACCTTCCGCGAAGGCATGGAACTGGTGGAGGAGACGGCGGCCTATCTGGACGGAGAGGGCCGTCGCGATTCCAAGATGCTGTCCCGTTCGGCCGCCCTGGCCTATGCGGCCGAAAGCATGAAGCTGACCACGCGCCTGATGCAGATCGCCTCCTGGCTGCTGGTGCAGCGGGCCGTACGCGAGAACGACATGACGGCCGAGACCGCCTGCGAGCCGCGCTATCGTCTGAACGACCGCAAGATCGAGAGCCAGCCCAGCCACGCGGAACTGCCGATCGCCCTGGTCGAATATCTGGTCCGGTCGGAAAAACTGTTCGACCGCGCCCTCTATCTCGACCGCCGCATGTATCTGGAGGCGCCTGAGGAACAGCCGCAGAATCCGGTCCTCAGCCAGCTGGGCCTGCTGGAAGCCGCCTTCAAGGGCTGACGCCTCTAA
Source organism: Brevundimonas sp. Bb-A (assembly GCF_009394735.1). NCBI lineage: Bacteria > Pseudomonadati > Pseudomonadota > Alphaproteobacteria > Caulobacterales > Caulobacteraceae > Brevundimonas > Brevundimonas sp. Bb-A. The sequence continues at coordinate 1,687,385 of NZ_CP045456.1, forward strand.
AGCCCGAACTTACGGCCCGACATCGTCGGCGTCGCGACGCCCGTCGTCGATCGGCCGAGGCAGGCTGACGGCGATCCCCAGGGCCTGGGCCAGCTTGTCGTCGCGGCCATAGACGTCCTCGCGGAAGGCGACCCGTCCCTGACCGTCCACGAAGGCGGTCCAGTACAGCAGCCGCACCGTGATTTCGCGCCCGGTGGTCACCCGAGTGGTCTCACGCGTCTCCTGGGCCGTGTCGAACTCGGCCAGCTTGGCGGGATCGGGCGACAGCAGCAGCCGGGCGAATTCCACGGCGTTCTGCACCCGCACGCAGCCATGGCTGCGCTGGCGCATGGACAGGTTGAAGGCGGCCTTGGACGGGGTGTCGTGCAGGAAGATGGCGTAGCTGTCGCGCAGCTCGAACTTCACATAGCCCAGGGCCGACTTCGGCCCGGCGCGCTGGATCACCGTTCCGTTGGCCACATACATGTCGTTGGCCGCCAGATAGCCGGGGCCCTTGGGCAGGATTTCGCGCCGTGCGATGCCGGCGGGCACGTACCAGGGCGGATTGGCGACGACCGAGGCGAAGGGCTTCTCCAGGCTGGGCGTCTGGTTCTCGGCCGAGCCGACCACCACCCGGTTGGAGTGCACCGGCTTGCCGTCTTTCCAATAGACCATGATGGCGGCGGCGGTGTTGACCTCGATCCGCTCTGGCGCAACGTCGCGCTTCAGCCAGCGGCGGCGTTCCAGGTTCAGGGCGATCTGACGCGCCCGGTCCTCGGCCGAGGCTGAGAGGGAGCGCTGGGTGCCCGTTCCGATGCGGCCGTCTGCGCCCAGGCCGTGCCGCGTCTGAAAGCCCTGGACCGCCTGTTGCAGCTCGGCGCCGTAAGTCAGGCCCTGGGCCTTCAGCCGCGCGCCCTGTGCCGCCGTCAGATCGCCCTCGGCCGTCAGCCGGTCGATCAGGGCGGGGATGCGGCGGTCGCTCATGTTGGGTTCAATCGTCGGACCGGCCGGGAAGGCGGGCCAGCCGCCGCCGGCGGCCAGTCGGCGATAGCGCACATAGCCGGCCGACAGGTTCTGATAGCCGATGTCGGTCGGCGCCAGACCCTCGAACCAGTCCAGCAGGATGTTGCGGGCCAAGGCGTCGCTGAGGCCGCGCGGCAGGTCCACGCGGTTCTTCTGCATTTCCCACAGATCCTCGACCGTCTCGGGCCTCACCTTGCCCTCGGCCAGGACGCGGCCATAGGCCAGGGCCGCCGCCGTCGTGCGCAGATCGGCCGAGGCGGGATCGGCGGCCAGGCCCACGAAGTCGAAATAGTCGCCGGCCGACAGGCCGTGGCGCTCGGCCCGGGCGGCGACGGCGTTCAGGGCGCGCATCCGCTCGCCGGTCCATACCGGCCGCCAGCCGTTCATCTCATAAAAGGCGCGAACGTCCGGTTGCTGGGTTTCCGGCAGGCGCGAAATCTGATCGTTGAAACTGTTGTAGAAGGCGGTGGCCGCCGCAGGGCGCTGGATGGAAACCTGTTGCGCCCGCGCAGCGGAGGCGAGGGCGATCGTCGCCGTTGCGACGCCCAAACCCAGTTCCCGTCTATTCATAACCCGTCCGCTTCTCGATGGCCCGATCCCCGTGAACCGACGCCCTTGTTCTTGCTGATTTGAACGCCGTCCATGTTACCGACGTTCCAGGCAAACAAAAAGCGCCGGCCATCGGACCGGCGCTCTTCGTGACGTGATTGCCGCGATGTGTCGCAGCAAGGACGCGCTTACTTCTTGATGAAGCCGGCGAACTTGTTGTTGAAGCGCGACACGCGGCCACCGCGGTCCATCAGCTGGGCGTTGCCGCCGGTCCAGGCCGGGTGCGTCGTCGGGTCGATGTCGAGGGCCAGCTTGTCGCCTTCCTTCCCGTAGGTCGAACGGGTCTGATAGGTCGTGCCGTCGGTCATCACCACGGTGATGAAGTGGTAGTCGGGGTGGGTGTCCGCCTTCATGGGTCGTCGTCCGGTCTCTGGGCGCGATGACGATGCCGACCGTCGCTGCGCATGAAATGAGAAACCCGCCAGAAAATCCGGCGGGAATGAGGGGCGGCGTTTACACCGGGGGGCGTTCCGGGGCAAGAGGCGGTCGCAATGACTGATCAATCCGCCGCCTCCGCCCGTTCCGCCAGTCTTCCTGCGGGGCGCGCCGCCGGCGCGGCCAGCCTGGACGGGCGGCCCAGCGCCGGCGCCGTCCTGGCCGAACAGATGTCTGAAGCGGGCGAGAAGCGGGCGAAGCGCCGGGACATCCGTCCCCTGGCGCGGCTGATTCCCTATGCGCTTCGGCACAAGGGCCACGCACTCATGGCGGTCTTCTGGCTGCTGCTGTCCACCACCGCCTCACTGGGGCTGACGGCCCTGGCCCGAGGGGCCATCGATCACGGATTTGAAGACGGCGGCGCGCGCCTGAACCTTTGGTTCCTGCTGCTGGGGGCCAACGCCCTGTTCCTGGGGCTCGCGACCGCCGCCCGCTATTTCTACGTCACACGGACGGGCGAGCGGGTCATCGCCGACCTCCGAAAGGGGCTGTTCGGCCGCATCCTGACGCTGGACCCTTCCTTCTACGCCCATATGCGGACCGGCGAGGTGCTGTCGCGCCTGACGACCGACATCGCCCTGGTCGAGACCCTGATGACGACCTCGGTCTCCTATGCGCTGCGGAACTTCCTGACCCTGATCGGCGGGGTCGTGCTGCTGTTCTTCGTCAGTCCGAAACTGACCGGCCTGGTCCTGTTGATCGTGCCGTTCCTGCTGGGGCCGATCTTCATTTTCGGCCGCCGGGTCCGCAAGTTGACCGTCGCCTCCCAGGACCGGTTCGCCGGCGCCGTCGGCTTTGCCGGTGAAAGCGTGGACGCCGTCGAGACGGTCCAGGCCTTCGGGCGCGAACACAGCGCCATCGCCCGCTTCGGCGCGGCGGTGGAGGACGCCTTCGACGCCTCTCTGAAGCGGATGCGGGCGCGGGCCTGGATGACGGCCCTGATCATCGTCGTCATGTTCGGCGGAGTGACCCTGGTCCTGTGGCTGGGCGCGCGCGATGTGGTGGCTGGTCAGATGACGCCCGGCGCCCTTCTTCAATTCGTCCTCCTGTCGGTCTTCGCCGCCGGGGCCGTGGGCGCGCTCGGCGAAAGCTGGGGCGATGTGCAGAAGGCCGCCGGCGCCATGGAGCGGATCGAGGAACTGATGCGGGCCACGCCCGACATCGCCGCCCCGGCCCGGCCCGTCGCCCTGCCCACCCCGCCGCGCGGCGAGGTCTCCATGTCGGCCGTCGATTTCGCCTATCCCGGCCGGCCCGATCTTCCGGCCCTGAAGGGGTTCAGCCTGACCGTCCGTCCCGGCGAGACCGTGGCCCTGGTCGGTCCCTCCGGCGCGGGCAAGTCCACCGTCTTCCGCCTGCTGCTGCGCTTCTATGATCCGCAGACCGGTCTGGTCTCGGTCGACGGGGTGGACGTGCGCCAGGCCGATCCGGTCGAGGTTCGCAATCGCTTCGCCTGGGTGTCGCAGGAGACGCCGCTGTTTTCAGGCTCGGCCTTGGAGAACATTCGCTTCGGCCGCGAGACCGCCACCCTGGAAGAGGCCCGCGCCGTCGCCGAAAAGGCCCAGGCCATGGGCTTCATCGACGCCCTGCCGGAAGGCTTCGACACCCCACTGGGCGAACGCGGCAAGAGCCTGTCGGGCGGTCAGCGCCAGCGTCTGGCCATCGCCCGGGCCCTGGTCCGCGACGCCCCCATCCTGCTGCTGGACGAGGCGACGAGCGCGCTCGACGCCGAAAGCGAACGGCTGGTCCAGGCGGCCCTGGATCAGGCCATGACCGAGCGCACCACCCTGGTCATCGCCCACCGCCTCGCCACCGTCCTGCGCGCCGACCGCATCGTCGTCATGGACGACGGCCGTGTGGTGGAGGAGGGGACCCACGCCCAGCTGGTCGCACAGGGCGGCCTCTACGCCCGCTTGGCCGAGCTTCAGTTCCGGGCGGATTGAGCCGAAGACCCTTAGTTGGACGAAGGATTCGCGGAGCGTCCTGATCGCGCCAGGGCCGGAAAGTCTGTGAAGACGGCGTCCACCCCTGCCTCGGAGAAGGCGGCGGCGTAGCCGGCCATGTCGCCGTGGTCCGCAAAGCCTTCGCCCCGGCGCCGCTCGGCGGGCAGGAAGGCGTTCTCGGCCCTCAGGGTCCAGATCACCACCTTCAACCCTGCGGCGTGGGCGTCGGCGACCAGGGCGCTCGGTCCGGTCGTCCGCCCGTCCGCGTCTCTCGGCAGGACCAGGGTCATGTCCGGCGCTGCCCAATCGGCATAGGCGGCCATGGCCTTCAGCCCTTCCGGCGTGATCATCTGGGCATAGGTCAGGTCCGGCCGATCCACGGGCCCGCCCTCGGACGCGATCAACTGGGCCAGGGGCGCGTCGATCCGCCTCGACAGCCGCTCGAGCGGCCCGACCTCGAAACACTGGATGATGATCGGGGCGTCGGCGCCGGTCAGGTCCAGTCGTCTCAGCTCGGCCACAAAGGCGTCCTCCATCGGCAGGCCGATGCCGGCGAAATAGGTCGGGTGTTTCAACTCGGGCGCCACCGCTATGGTCCGGCCCGTCCGGGCCGAGGCCTCGCGCGCAATGGCGACCACCTCGTCGAAGGTCAGGATCGGCTCGCGCCCGTCATAGGCGGCGCTGCCGGGCCGAAAGGCGGGCAGCCGTTCCTTGGCCCGCAGCGTCTTCAGCTCGGCCAGGGTGAAGTCCTCGGTGAACCAGCCGGTGGTCGAGACGCCGTCGATGGTCCGGGTGGTCTTGCGATCCGCGAACTCGGGCCGTTCGGCGACATCGGTCGTTCCGCTGATCTCGTTCTCGTGCCGGTCGATGAAGACCCCGTCCTTGGATAGCACCAGATCCGGCTCGATCACGTCCGCGCCCTGCTGGATCGCCAGTTCATAGGCCGCCCGCGTATGCTCGGGGCGTTCGCCGGAGGCGCCGCGGTGGGCGATGATCAGCGGCTGGGCCATGGCCGGCGTTCCGACAAGGAGGGCGAGGGCGGTGACGATGGCGCGGATCATGCCCCCTGGATAGGGTTGCCGCGCGACAAGGATATGAATGTCTACTCCCCACGCAGTGGGGAGGGGGACCGCCCCCGGGTCTCGCCGAAGGCGAGCCCGAGGACAACCTACGCCGGTGGAGGGGTTCTTGACGCCCCACCGGCCGCTGGTGATGCGGCAAGAGCCCCTTCGTCACGGCGCTGGAGAAGCGCCGCGCCACTTCCCCGCAAGCGGGGAAGAGACAGAAGCGAGCCTCAGGACGCCTGCAACACCTTGCGCAGTTGCGGATGCAGTTCGGTGTTCGACGCCAGGATCGACACGCCCGTCTTGGGATCGCCGTCGTTCTCGATGGTCGTGACCCGGCCCCCGGCCTCGGTGACGAACAGTATGCCGGCCGCCACGTCCCAGGGCTTCAGATTGCGCTCATAGTAGGCGTCATATCGGCCGGCGGCGACCCAGGCGAAGTCCAGGGCCGCCGAACCCAGACGTCGGATGCCGGCGACGCGCTGGCCCACGGCGTGGATGTCCTTGATCGCCTGGGCGTGACCCGACTTGCCGATGAAGGGCAGGCCGGTGGCGATCAGGCTTTCCGACAGGTCACGACGCCCGGAGACTCGGATTCGCTGGTCGTTCAGATAGCAGCCCTTGCCTTTTTCGGCCCAGAACAGCTCGTTCATGACGGGGTTGTAGGTGACGCCGGCGACGATCTCGCTGGACCCGTCCGGGGCGCGCCGCTCCAGCCCCACCGTGATGGCGAAGTGGGGCAGGGCGTGCATGAAGTTGGTGGTGCCGTCGATCGGGTCGACGATCCAGGTGTGGGACTTGTCGGTCCCCTCGACCAGACCGCGTTCCTCGCCCAGGAAGCCATAGCCGGGGCGGGCCTTGGTCAGCAGTTCGAACAGGGTCTCTTCCGCCTTCAGGTCGGCGGCGGTGACGAAGTCGCCCGGCCCCTTGCGCGACACTTGCAACTGGGACACCTCGCCGAAGTCGCGAAGCATAGGACGGGCGGTCTTGCGGACCGCGTCGGTCATGACCTGAAGCAGGGCGGAGGCGAGGGCCATTGTGGGATCTCCTGGTCCGCATGTCCTCTAAAGCCGCTTAGGCCGGAGATGCGGAGAAGTTCAAGGGGGACGCGGAATGCGTCGGGAAGTGCTGGTGAATAGTGCTGGTGAGCAGAAGGTGAGCGGAAGTCGTGCGGAGCGCCTTGGCCCGCCGGCCCCTCTGCTCACCAGCACTATTCACCAGCACCTGTCGGAGTTCAGTCCGCGCGGCGGACGTATTCGCCGCTGGTCGTATCGACGACGATCTTCTCGCCGGCCGACATATAGGGCGGGATCATGATCCGCACGCCGTTCGAGGCGATGGCGGGCTTGTAGGAGGACGAGGCCGTCTGACCCTTCACGGTCGGCTCGGTTTCAGCGACTTCCAGCACGACCTGATCGGGCAGCTCCAGGCCGATCGGACGCTCTTCGTGCATCTCGATGACGACCTTCATGCCCTCTTGCAGATAGGGGATGCGCTCGTCGCCGACCCAGTCCTTCTGCAGCTCGATCTGCTCATAGGTGGCGTCGTCCATGAAGACCAGGCTGTCGCCGTTGTCGAACAGATAGGAGAAGTCCTTCTGCTCCAGGGTGACGCGCTCGACCTTGTCTTCCGAGCGGAAACGTTCGTTCAGCTTGTTGCCGGTCTCGAGGTTCTTGGCCTCGACGTTGGCGAAGGCGCCGCCCTTGCCGGGCTTGACGTGGCTGGCCTTGGTGACGACCCACAGGCCGCCGTTGTGTTGCAGGACCATGCCGGGCTTGATGGCGTTGCCGTTGATCTTCATGGGGTCACATCGGGAATGGGGTTGCGCCCGCGCGCCCAGGTTGGAGCGTGGCGAATAGGGCGCGATCCCTAGAGGAAGCCCCCGAAAAGGGCAAGGCGGACCTAGTGGAGGGTCCGCTCGTTCATCTGATCGGCTTTCCGATGAAGGAAGTTGCCCATCCGAACGCCGCCGCCTGTCGGGGCGGCCATCTTGCCGGCGCCCTCGTCCAGTTTGCGGGCCTCATGGGCGAAGGCCGCAGCGAGACCGGCTGACGACATGGCGGCGGCCACCTGTTTCCACATCGACGAGGGGCGCAACCCCAGCCAGACGGCGTTGACCGTCTGGGCCGCGACCCAAAGCCCCATGGCGCGCGTCCTTTCGGGCCGATGCGGCGCGTTCCAGACCCGCACCGCCGACAGGGTCGTGGCCGAAAACACCGCCGGCAGGATCAGGCTGAAGGCGCCGCGCGGCTTCTCCGTAATGGGCAGATCGCCGTCGCGCACATGTTTCAGCTTTCGTTTGGGGGTGAATGCGCCTGATGCTATGCCCGTCGCCAGCAGAGCAAACCCCACCGTCAGCGCCACCCCAACCGCGACATGCGCCGCGCTCCGCCCCTCGCTGTTCAACAGATCCACGGCCGCGTCGCGCACGTCGTCGATGGCGTCGTCGATATCCGTCATGGTCCGCTCCTGCTTGTCAGGAAAATCTAATGGGCGGACGGGGCGCCGGTTCCGTCAGACCTCGTCCGGTTCGACCGGTTCTGTCTCGCGCGGATCGAAATCATAGTCCAGCAGATCGCCGGGGCGGCACTCCAGCACCGCGCACAGCCGCGCCAGGGTGCTGAACCTTATGCCCTTCACCTTGCCGGATCGAAACAGCGAGAACTGGGTCTCGCTGAGGCCCACCTGGGCGGCGACGTCGCGCGCCTTCAGGCCCTTGCGAACCATCAGATCATTCAGGGTGACGCGAACCGGCATTCAGATCATCTCGTCCATCTCGGCCTGTATTCGGCCGGCGTGGTCGATGACGCGCCCCAACAGGAACAGGGCGCCGCCGATCATGCCCAGAGTCATGCCGGCGATGTCGAAATAGGCGAAGCCGCCCTGGGTAAGACCCAACAGCCGCATCAGGTTGGTGACGCCAAAGACGCTGAGCACTCCGCCAAGGCCAAGCGCCAACCCCACGCGACGCAGGGCGGACGATAAGGTCGGCTGGATCAAACGCCCCTTTGCCAACTGCCCCATCGCCGACCCGATCGACCAGACGGCGAAAAGGTAGAATAGGGCGGGCAGGGCCCAAAGGACTTGTTCAACCAGCAGCCGGACCGGGCGATCTCCCTGCGCCAGGAAGAAGGCGACCGGCGCCAGGGCCAGCAAGCCGCCGACGCTGACGACCATGAAGATCGCAAGCGCGCGGAACTGCCGGCACATCAGCCGAAAGCGGGCGAGGTTGTCAGCGGTCATGGGCCTTGTTCCGAGTTGAAACCTGTCTTGTTTTTAATCTTGACTTAAAAATCCGAGGGCCGCAACTTTATCTAAGAGTTAAAGATCGGGCGGAGCATGGGGCTATAGAGACTGAGGGACTGACCCGTCTTTTCGGGGATCGTCGGGCGGTGGACGGCGTGTCCATGACCGTGCCGGATCATTCGGTCTATGGCGTCCTGGGCCGCAACGGCGCTGGCAAGACCACGACGATGAAGATGCTGACCGGCCTGCTGCGGCCCTCATCGGGCGTGGCTCGGGTTTGCGGCGTCGATGTCGTCAAGGACCGCAGAGGCGCGGCCCGCAAGATCGGGGCCCTGCTGGAGGCGCACGGCTTCTATGGCCATCTGTCGGGACGAGAGAATCTGGACCTGACCCGGCGACTTCTGGGCCTGGCGACGACTGAGGTCGATCGCGTGCTGGACGTCGTCGATATGACGCGCGACGGCGGACGGCGCGTCGGCGACTATTCCCTGGGCATGCGCCAGAGGCTCGGCATCGCCCGCGCCCTGCTGGGTTCCCCGCCGGTGCTCATGCTGGACGAACCGACGAACGGGTTGGACCCCGACGGCATCGCCGACATGCGTCATTTCCTGCGGGAACTGCCGATCCGCGCGGGGGCGACGGTCCTGCTGTCCAGCCACCTGCTCGGCGAGATCGAACAGACCGCCACCAATGTCGGCGTAATCCATCAGGGTCGGCTGGTGGTCGAGGGCGAACTGGCCCGGCTTAAGGCCGAACTGGCGCCAGAGATCGGGCTGCGTGTCGATGACCCGGCACGCGCCCGCGCCGTCTTGCGTTCGCGCGACCTTACTCTGAGCGACGACGCCGATGGGCTGGTGGCGCAGCTGCGTCCCGGCGACAATCATGACCAGGTCTGCGCTGCTTTGAACCGCGATCTGGTTGCGGCCGGCGTAGCCGTCTTCTCTATCGGCGCGCGCGCGCCCTCGCTCGAGGGCGTCTATCGCGCCGCCTCCGCCGTCTCCCGAAGACCCGTCTCGGAGCCCGTCTGATGTTGACCGTTCTGTCTGTAGAAGTCCGGAAGCTGAACCGTTCTTTGGCTCTGGTGCTTGCGGCGACAGCGCCCGCCCTGATCGCCGTCTTCGTCTTCTCGATGCTGCTTCGGTCCAAGACGCCGTCGGAGTGGGACATGTGGATCGGCAGCGGCATGGCGATCTGGGCCTATTTCATGATGCCGCTTTGCGTCGCGGCCCTGACCGCTCTGGTCGCGCACATGGAGCACGGCCCGCGAAGCTGGGATCATTTGCGCGCCCTGCCTGTTCCCCGCTGGACCCTCTACGCGGCAAAGGCGGTCTGCGTGATCGCTCTCGTGCTGATCATGAGCGCGGCGGTGCTGGGCGCGACCATAGGGGCGGTGGCGCTGGGCGGCCTGATCAAGCCGGAGGCCGCGGCTATGGGCGCGCTCGATTTGACGGGCTACGCCTGGTCGATGGCGCGGATGGCGGCGGCCGCCCTGCTGATGATCGCCATACAGTTTTGGACCGCCATCCGTTTCGCCAGCTTTGTGCCGGGCTTGGCCTTGGGCATAGGGGGAACCTTCTTCGCCGTCGTGGCCACATCCGCCAGGCAAGGGGTGTTCATGCCGTGGCAGATGCCCGTCAACATCCTGGCGACCGAGGCCTGGCGGGTGCAGACTGCATTGACGCTGGGCGGTGGTCTGGGCCTTGTCGTGCTCGCGGCGGCGGTGCTGCACCTGGCCCGCCGCGAGGGACGCTAAGGAGCCTCAGCCGCCCGTCGCGGCGCTGTCGGTGACGATCTCCTTCATGGCCGACTGCAGATAGTTCTGTGCGCCCATCAGTTCGATCAGCTTGTGCTGGTTTTCGAGGAAGTCGATGTGCTCCTCGGTATCGGACAAAATCTTCATCAGCAGGTCACGGCTGACGTAGTCGCGGGCCTCTTCGCACTGGGTCACGGCGGCGGCGGTGGCGACACGACTGTCCAGCTCCAGCTGCAAGTCGGCGCCCAGGCATTCGATCGGATCTTCACCGACCTTGAGCTTATGCAGATCCTGCAGATTCGGCAGGCCGTCCAGGAAGAGGATGCGTTTGATCAGCATGTCGGCGTGCTTCATCTCGCCGATCGATTCTTCGTAGATCACGTGGCCGAGGTGGGCCAAGCCCCAGCTCTCGAACATGCGCGCGTGAAGGAAATACTGATTTACCGCCGTCAGTTCGTTGGTCAGCACAGCGTTCAGCGTGCGGAGGATTGCGGGATCGCCCTTCATCGCCCTGTCCTTGCTCTGGAGACGGCCCCTGCGCCGTCTGTCAGGCCGTGCCGTACCACAGTAAAAGCCAGTTTGTTTATTTGCGAGTTTTTATCACTACATTGATAGTGCGAGTGATTTTCGCCCGCGAAGGCTTCGGCGACTATTCGGCGGCGAGGGCAAAGGCTTCGCGGCTGTCCTGGATCATCTGCCGCATCTCACAGACGCATTTGGCGCACTGGGCCTGACACTGGTGGCGCTCAAAAATGTCGCGCGGACGGCCGGCGCCGGCCTCGATGGCTTGAGCGACGTCTCTTTGACGCAGACCGTTGCAGTTGCAGACGTACACGAGGATCCATGCGGTCGAGGCTGATAATGGTTCGCTATAGCATCGGTTAAGGCGATTGCAAGTCGTTCGCACGCTCTGCGCCGTCTGAAACCGTTGACGAATGGTCGCAGGAGAGGGAAGCAGCGCCATGGCCAAGACCCCTACCGTTCCCGCCCGTCCGCCCTGCCGCCTCTATCTGATCACCCCGCCGGTGATTTCGGATCTGGACGCCTTTGCGAACCTGTTGGGTCAGGCGTTGGACGCCGGCGACGTGGCGGCGCTGCAAATCCGGCTCAAGCCGGCCGACGACGCCGCGGTCCGGGCGGCGGTCGCGGCGCTGGCGCCCGTCGCGCGTCGCCGCGGCGTGGCCGTTCTGCTGAACGACCGCCCGGATCTTGCTAAGGAGACCGGATGCGACGGCGTGCACATCGGCCAGCAGGACGCTTCTCTGGCCGAGGCTCGGCGGATCATGGGGCCCGACGCCATGATCGGCGTCACCTGTCACGACGACCGTGAACTGGCCTGGGACGCCGCAGAGGGCGGAGCCGACTATGTCGCCTTCGGCGCCTTCTATCCGACCGGCACCAAGACCACGACGCACCGGCCGGAGTTGGAGCTTCTGACCGTCTGGCAGGAAACGGTCGAGGCGCCCTGTGTCGCCATCGGCGGGATCACGGTGGACACGGCCCAGGATCTCGCCCGCGCGGGTGCCGATTTCATCGCCGTCAGCAGCGGAGTCTGGTCCTATGCCGAGGGGCCGGCGGCGGCGGTCAAGGCTTTCAACGAAAGGTTGAAATTCTGACCCGCGCCCCTGCTTCAGGGTATTTTAGCATGATCGGCGTCTAGTCTTCGGCGGATCCATTCGCCGAGACCCTTTACATGACGATGAGCCGCGCGCTCGACATCGCAACCGCAGCCCCTGCGTCGGCAGCCGGCCTAGGCCGCAGCAAGGCGGCCAGTGATCTGTTCGCCCACCCCGTCGTGCCTGTCTTGACCGGCGTGGCGGTGGCCTTGCTGGTCGCCGTGGCGGTCAATTTTGCGCGCAGCTCCGGCCTGATGGTCGGCCTGTGGGCCGCCAGCGGCGTGGCGGTTGCGGTCTGGCTGAGGACCGGCAGCGGACGCCGTCACGACATGGTCTACGCCCTGGTTCTGACCGTCAGCCTCATGATCGGCGAGTTGATCTCGGGAAACAGTCCGGCGCTGTCGTTGCTGTTCACTGCCGGCAATCTGATCGAGATCGGGGCGGCTGTGTTTCTGGTGCGTCGAGTTTTGCCGAGCCTGCACATTCTCAGTCTGGGCAGCACCGTCCGCTTTCTGCTCTGCGCCCTGATCGCCCCTGTCCCCGCAGGCCTGGCGGTGGCCTTTGCCCTGCCGCATCTGGGTCAGGAGGCGTCGCTGGAGAGTTTCAAGACCTGGTGGTTCGGCCATACCCTCGGCATTGCGGTGATCGGGGCTCTGGGGCTTTCATTGACCCGTTCCACCCTGACCCGCCTGAACCGCTCGCAGACGCGATTTGAGGCGGCGGGCCTGATGGCCGCCATTCTGGCCTTCTACTACATCGGCTTCACCGGACAGATGTCCATGGGCTTCATAATGACGCCGCTGCTGCTGGCGGTGGCGGTGCGTCTGGGCGTGGCGGGCTCGGCCTTCAGCCTTCTGCTCGTCTCGATCCTGGCGGTGGGCAGCGCCATGGCCGGCGCCGGCCCCTATGTCACCGGAATGGAGCGCGCCGAACAGGTGCTGATAGCGCAGCTGTTGGTTCTCATCGGCTATATGCCGACCCTTTTGGTGGCCGCCCTTCTGGAGGAACGAGATCGGCTGGCCGAGCGAGCGCGTCTGGGACAGGTTCGGGCCGAAATGACTTCCGAAGCCAAGTCTCGCCTGCTGGCCAATGTCGCGCACGAGATCAAAAGCCCGGTCGCGGGCGTCATCGGCATCGGCCAACTCTGGTCAAGCGGGCAACTGGGCCCGGTGACGCCGAAACAGGCGGAGATGGCGGACATGCTGGTCAAGACGGCCCGCCAGGTCGAGGCCCTGGCGCACGATCTGCTGGACGTGGCGCGCGCCGAATCCGGCTCGGTCAAGGTCGAACTGCGCCCGACCGACGTGGTGGGCGTGCTCGATGACGTCCGCCGCAGTGCGGTGCTGTTGCCCGAGGCCCAGGGCGTGGAGATCACCGTCGTCTGCGAGGACGGCCACGCGGTGGCCGTGGCGGACTCCCAACGACTGGTTCAGGTCGTGACCAACCTGGCGGTCAATGCGCTCAAATACGGCGGTGCGGGCGGCGGCGTGATCCTGCGAGCGATCCAGCAGGAGGATTGCGTTCGCATCGAGGTGTCCGACTTCGGCCCCGGCCTGTCCGAGGAGAAGCAGGCGCAGCTGTTTGAGCCCTTCAACCGTCTGGGGCTGGAACGATCCAGCGTGGAAGGCCACGGCGTCGGCCTGGCCCTGGCCAAGCGGCTGGTTGAGCTTCAAGGCGGCGCCATAGGCGTGGTGTCGGCGCCGGGCGAGGGCGCGACCTTCTGGATCGAGCTGCCGCGCGCTTGACGGGGCCTTGCGGTTCAGCCTGCGGCGCGTAAAGGTCGCGCCATGTTCGCTCTCGCTCTCGCCGCCACGCTTCTGTCTGGTCAAGAAGCGTCGTCCGCACCGCGCTCGCCGTCGGATCTGACGCGGGATTTGAACAGCGGTCCGCCCTTCAAACCGACGACCGCATCTCAACCCCAGCCGCCGGCGACCTCTTCTCAAACCGGGGCGGCGCCGATTCAGTCGGGGGCGTCGTCTGTGACGCGCGACCTCAACAGCCTGTCGGCGGGGCGTGCGCCGGCCGCCGCGCCCGCGCCCGCGACGCCCTCCGCAACGTCCGCTGCGATCGGGGCCGAGCCCTCGGCTGCGGCGCCGACCTCTCCGGCGGTGCGACCGGCGATCACGCCACCACCACGGCCGACGCCCGCGACGACGCCCGCCGTCACGTCGCCGGCCGCGCCGACCTCTTCGGCGACCAGCGCTGCGCCGTCGGCGAACCCTGTCGGCTTGTCAGGCCTGGACGCCGCCGCTATCGCCGCCTTGCCCTTCACCCTTGAGCTGCCGCAGAGCCTGATCCTGACCCGCGCCCCGGCGGGCGCCGACGCCGCCGTCTATTCGGTTCGGGCCGCCGGGGGGCTTCCCCTCGTCATGATCTATGTGGGTCCGGCGTCGCAATTCCCCATTTACGACGGCGAGGTGGTGCGGGCCGGAGGGCGCGCCTCGGTCGTGGTCAGCGAAGGCGGGCGACGTCAGGCGCTGGAGCACCTGTTCCAGCGGCCGTCCGCGCCCCAGGAAATCCATATCTGGGTGGCGAGTGTGGACGACGCCGCCCGCGACTTGGCCGAGAGGATTGCGCAGTCGGTGGACGCCCGCTGACGTCCTGGGGTCAGTTTTCCGACCAGACCGCCATCTCCGTCCCGGCAGGATCGGCGAAGTGGAAACGACGACCGCCCGGAAAGGCGTAGATCGGCTTCAGGATCACGCCGCCGGCCGTCTCGACCTTGGCCTGCATGGCCTCCAGGTCGTTCGCGTAGAGAACGGGTAGAGGCGTCTTCGTTCGTTCCGCCTCGTCGGCGTCGAAACCGCCGTCCAGTCCTTGGTCAAAGGCGGCGTAGGTCGGGCCGTAGTCGACAAAGGTCCAGCCGAAGGCCTGACTGTAGAATTGCTTGGTGCTGGGCAGGTCTGCAGCGGGCAGTTCGAGGTAGTCCAGCTTTCCGTCTTCACGCACGGTTGATCTCCTGGAGTGCGGCGCCACCGACGAACCTGTCTTGCACGCCGCTCAGATGTGCGCAAACCTGCAAACGGTTCGCAATTGCAGGATTCGGCGATGATCGTGATGACGACGGGTCTAACCGGCCTGATGGCGCTCATGCGGCAGGACGAGAAGCCGAAGGACAGAGCGAACGGCGACGCCTGTCAGCCGTCCAGCCTGCGGCCGAGTACGATCACCTCCTGCCGCTCCAGGCCCAGTCGCTGATAAAAGCCCATAGCCGCTTCGTTATCGCTGCGGACCATGAGCTGAAGTTTGGGGGCGCCTCTAACCATCAGCCAGTCTTCCGCCGCCGCCATCAGGCTGCGCCCCAAGCCGGTGCGGCGACGCCCAGGATCAACCGCCAAATAATAGACCCAGCCGCGATGGCCGTCGAAGCCCACCATGACGGTCCCGCCTATTCCGGCGTCGTCCGCCGCGACCAGAACGGCGGAGGTCGCGCCGCCCTTCGCCAGACTCAGGTCCGCAACCGGGTCGTTCCAGGGGCGCGTCAGGCCGCAGGCTGTCCAAAGTGCGATGACCGCCTCGTCTTCCCCTTTGCGGATGGGTCGGATGTCCGTCATCCGACCTGGGCGCGGTGCCGCAGGAGGGCGTCGGCCAGGACGCAAGCGGCCATGGCCTCGACCACCGGCACGGCGCGCAGGGCGACGCACGGGTCGTGCCGGCCCTTGGTGCGCAGGTCGGCCTCCTCGCCGTCACGGGTGATGGTCTGGCGCGGCGTCAGGATCGAGGAGGTAGGCTTGAACGCCACCCGCGCCGTGACCGGCTGTCCTGTGGAGATGCCGCCCAGCACTCCGCCCGCATGGTTCGACAGGAAGACCGGCTGCTTGTTCAGGTCCAGCCTCATCTGGTCGGCGTTGTCCTCTCCCGACAATTCCGCCGCTCCAAAGCCGGCGCCGATCTCCACGCCCTTGGCGGCGTTGATCGACATCAGGGCGGCGGCCAGTTCGGAATCCAGCTTGCCGTAGAGTGGCGCGCCCCAGCCGGCAGGCACGCCGGTCACCTCCAGGGCGACGACGGCGCCGATCGACGAGCCGGCCTTGCGGACCGCGTCCAGATAGGCCTCCCATTCCGCAACGACCGCGCTGGAGGCGGCGAACAGCGGGTTGCCATGCACGGCGTCGAAATCAATGGCGTCCGGCGCGATGCGGTGCGGGCCGATCTGGACGACGCCGGCGCGGATCTTGACGCCGTCGCCCAGCACCTTGCGCGCCACGGCGCCCGCCGCCACCCGGCTGGCCGTCTCGCGCGCCGACGAGCGCCCGCCGCCGCGCGGATCGCGGACGCCGTATTTGGTCTGATAGGTGAAGTCGGCATGGCCGGGACGATAGGCCCGCGCGATCTCGCCATAGTCCTTGGATCTCTGGTCCTCGTTTTGGATCAGGATCGAGATGGGCGTGCCGGTCGTGACCGGGCCCTCGCCGTCGTCGAACACGCCCGACAGAATCTGCGCGGTGTCGCTTTCGCGCCTCTGGGTCACGAAGCGCGAACCGCCGGGCTTTCTCTGGTCAAGCCAAGGCTGAAGATCGGCCTCGGTCAGAGGGATCAGCGGCGGGCAGCCGTCCACGACGCAGCCGATGGCTGGGCCGTGGCTTTCGCCCCAGGTGGTCACGCGGAACAGATGGCCGAAGGTGTTGTGCGACATAGGGCGACGCTTAGAGCATGACGGCGCCCGGCGAAACCGTCACGCCGGGTTCGCGAAGCGCTTTGCGGCCTCAGGCCGCCAGCCGTTCCGGCGTCCAGGCCCGGGTGAACTGCGCCAGCAGGTCTTCGGCCGAGGACCGCGTGTCGGACGACGGCGTCAAGGTGACGAACAGATGGCCTGCGGGGCGTGACCCGCGCGCCGGCAGGCCCAGGTTTTTCAGCCGAATGCGGACCGGCGCCGCACGGTCCGGCGTGATCCAGGCGGAACGTGTCCCGGCGTGGGTGTCGATCTCGACCCGACCGCCTTCCTGCAACAGGCGCTGAGGCGTCGGCCAACTCATGAACAGATCGTCGCCCAGGACCGACAGGCCGTCCTGGGGGCGGATCAGCACCGCCAGGAGAAGGTCCGCCCCGTCGGCCGCCCCGCCGCGCAGTCGCAGCGTCTCTCCGGTTCGAAGGCCCGGCGGCGCCGCGACCCGGATCGTGCGCGCACCCAGCCGCAGATCAATCTTGGCGCCCGCGACCGCCTGCAAGGGGCTGAGGCTGAGCACAGGCGGGGCGGCGGGGCGGTCCGGCGTCCTCGGCGCGGCGTCGCCGGGCCTGTAGGCCTGGACCAGGCGATAGGCGGCGATGACTCTGCGAAACCGATCGGCGTCTCCGCCAGGCTGGTCCGGGCGCGCCGCCTTGACCGCCGCGCGGAAGGCCGCCTTCAGCGATTCAGCGTCGGCGGCGTCCTGAAGCCCCAAGGTGGAAAGGGCGTCTCGAACCGCATCGGCGTCTGATCGGAAATGAGAAGGGCTCATTTCGCTACCGTTCGCGCCTTAGGGTCAACGCCGGGTTAACCAGCTTGATCTGGACGGCGGGGAGGGGGGATTTGATCCCGATCATTTTCATCGGCTCCTTCACAGTCTAAATCCTGCGCATGACCGCACCAGTGATCCCGCCCAGTCCGTCGCGAGAGGAATACGCTCGCGACTACGCCGCCGCCCTGGCCGCCAACGGCGACGAAAGCCTGTTCGACCGCACCGAACCGATCGGTCCCTTCATCGAGTGGCTCGCTGAGGCGCGCGCGCATGAGGTCAATGATTCCAACGCCATGACCCTGTCCACCGTGGACGCCGACGGCATGCCGGACGCGCGGATCGTGTTGTTGAAGGACGTCGATGCGCGCGGCTTCACCTTCTATTCGAACCGCGAAAGCGCCAAGGGCGTCGAACTGGCGGCGCGGCCGGTCGCCGCCTTGACCTTTCACTGGAAGTCGCTGCGCCGTCAGGTGCGGGTGCGAGGCTCAGTCGAACCGGTGACGCCTCAGGAGGCCGACGACTATTTCGCCAGCCGGGCCCGCGAGAGCCGCATCGGCGCCTGGGCCTCGGACCAGTCGCGACCGCTGGACGATCGCCAGACCCTGGAGGCGGCCGTCGCCCGCGAGACTGCGCGTTTTGAGGACCTGGATGTGCCGCGTCCTGAGCGGTGGAGCGGCTGGCGGGTGACGCCCCATGTCGTCGAATTCTGGCGCGACCGGCCGTTCCGCCTGCATGACCGGCTGCGCTTCACCCGCGACGGCGACGCCTGGCTGCGACAGCGCCTTTGGCCCTAGGTCGTTCTGCGGGACTGAATCGGTTCGCACAGGGATATTTGCACGGGCGCGCGCGTTAAAGTCGCTTCGTCACGGCCAAGGTTCTCTATGCGTCTGCTGTCGCTGCTGTTCGCGTCCCTCGTTCTGGCGGCCTGCGCCGTCCATCCGGGCAAGGTCCTCTCCATTAAGTTTGCGCCGGACGCTCGCCCGGTTCTCGCCGCCACCGAGGCCGGGACGGTTCGGGGCGTAGAGGGCGCGGGCGCGCGGGCGTTTCTGGGCGTGCCCTTCGCGCGCCCGCCCGTCGGCGAACTGCGCTGGCGGGCGCCTCAGCCCGTTGAAGGCTGGAGCGGGGTGCGCGACGCCACCCGCATAGGGTCCGACTGCACCCAGGCTATAGGGCGCAAGGCGATATTGGGCGGCGGGGGCGGTCTGGTGGTCGGGTCAGAGGATTGCCTCTACCTCAACATCTACGCCCCGGCCGGCGAACCGCAGCGGCGCCGGCCTGTCATGGTCTATATACCGGGCGGCGCCTTCACCGTGGGCTCGGGCGCCAACTACGATCCGTCGCGGCTGGCGGTGGATCAGGACCGGGTGGTCGTCACTTTGAACTACCGGCTGGGGGCCCTCGGCTGGCTGGCGCATCCTCAGTTCCAGGCTGAGGGTGAGGGGTTCGGCGGCAACTTCGGCCTGATGGATCAGTTGGCGGCGCTGAAATGGGTGAACCGCAACGTCGCCGCCTTCGGCGGAGACCCGGCCAATGTCACCCTGTTCACGGAAAGCGCCGGCGCCTGGGCCGCCTGTTATCTGATGACCTCGCCCCAGGCCGAGGGTCTCTATCAGAGGATGATCCTGCAAAGCGGCGGCTGTCTGGAGCCCTCGTCTCTGGTCAGCGCTGAAGAGGCCGCCGCCTCCGGCCCGCTCTTCGCCCGGCGTTTGGGCTGCACCGGCGCCGATCAGATCGCCTGCCTGAAGGCCTTGCCCGCCTGGCGTCTGTCGCGGGCGCCGTCAGTTCGGGCGGGCATCAACGGCCCAGGGTCGTGGGGACCGGTGCACACCGATGCGACCGTGCCTGAAAACCCCGCCCTGGCTATCGACCAAGGGCGGTTCACCCGCGTGCCCGTCATCGTCGGGACCAATCTGGACGAGGGGCGTCTGTTCGCCAATGAAGTCAAGGACATGGACCGCTACCAGAAGGAGACGCTGTGGATGTACGGCGATGTCGGTCCCCGCGTGCTGGACCGCTATCCGGTCGGCCCGGATGGCCCGGCCTATGCCATCGCCGCCAACTTCACCGACCAGAGGTTCGCCTGTCCGTCCCAGGCCCTGCGGCGTCAGCTGTCGCGCTATACGCCAGTCTGGGGATATGAGTTCGCCGATCGCGACGCCCCATTCGTCCTGCCCGACGGGATCGTGGGCCTGGACCTGGGCGCTTATCACGCCAGCGAACTGGCCTATGTCTTCGGGACCAGTTGGATCTTCGCCGACGTCGACCGGTTCACGCCAGAGCAGAAGGCGTTGTCGCTCCGCATGCAGGGCCTGTGGGCCGGATTCGGACAGCAGGATTTCGGCGCTGAATGGCCCCGTGTGGCGGGCGCGGGGCCGGTTCGGGTGTTTACGGCCCAGGGCGATCGACTGGATGACGCCTTCTTCGCTCGTCACAACTGCGACTTCTGGGACGGGACGCCCTTCGGCGCCGTCCACTAGGTCCAGCACCTAGACGAAGCGGACGGTCACGCCCGGCTTGACCTTGTCGGCCAGGGTCCAGGCGTCCCAATTGGTCAGGCGAACGCAGCCGTGCGACGCGGTCTTGCCGACCAGATGTGGATCCGGCGTGCCGTGGATGCCGTAGCTGGGCTTGTTCAGATCGATCCAGACCACGCCCACCGGATTGTTGGGTCCGGGGGCCACGACCACCTTGCGATCCAGATCGCCATAGCTGAGCTTTGACGGGTCATAGACATAGTCGGGATTGCGGGCGACGCCGTTGACCTTGACCGTCCCCGTCGGGGTGGGATTGTCCCGACTGCCGATCGTCGCCGGGAAATAGGCGAGCAGCGTCCCGTCCGCGCCATAGGCCCGCACCGCGCCTTGGGCCTTGTCCACCTCGATCCTTTCGACGTCCGCAGCCAAGGGCGTCGTATTGATCGCGGGCACCAGCAGCTTCTGGCCTGGGCGGTTGAAGTCTGCCGTAGGGTTCAGGGCCCTCAGCAGGTCCTCGGTCACATGAAAGCGCTCGGCCAGGGCTTCGACGATATTGGCGTAGCCCATCGACGGCGCCCGGCCCTGGGCCTCCAGCTCGGTCGGGACTATGCCGAGATAGGAAGCCGAAACGTCCTGTTGGGTTATCTCATAGGTAGAGGTCACGGCGCCCTGGCTGGCGGCGCGCAACCGCCCCATGACCTCGGCGTCGAGGCGGCCGTTGACGGGCAGACCCTGGACCTTCTGAAAGGCGGAGACGGCCTGACGCATGTTGGACCCTTCCAGACCGTCGATGGCGCCTGGCGAGAAGCGGGCGCGTTGCAACAGCACTTGGGCGCGGATCAGGGCGGGGTCCGGTTGCGGTCGAGCCGCAGGGCTCGCACCTTCACCCTCGGTCGACGGCGGGGAATAGGCGGTGTTCTCGATGGCGTCGCGCGACAGACGGCCCTGCGCCCCGACTTGGGCGGTCTGCTCTGCGGGGGCGGCGGGCGGCCGGTCGTCGTTGGGATCGCAGGCGGCGACAGCCAGGCCCGCGACGGTCAGGGCGGCGACGGTTGGCGCCAGGACAATGAAACGAGGGGGCATGAATAATCCTGGAAGGTCGGGGGACGATGGCTGCGGGGTCAGTTCGCTTCCCCTGTCGCCGGGTCCGTCGCCGTCTTTCCTGAATTGCTGGAGCCTTCGGCGCCCTTTGGCTCCGTCGCCGGGCGCGGCGGCTCGCCGTCGGAGTCCGGGCGCAGGTTTTCATTCTCGACTTTGCGGTCATCGGGGCGGGTGTCGGTCATCGGCTTCATTTCCAAGGAGACGCGGGGCGTCCGAGACGGAGCCAACGCATCCGGAGCGCCACGGCTCCCTCCTCATGCGTCAACAGACGTTCACCATGCCGGTGAACCCTAACGAAACAGGAGATTGGTTAGGAGGCGTGATGGAACGGACCTCGCCTGTCGAGGTCGCACGAGGGCGTCATGGCGGAAACGCTGCAGGTCGAGATCATGAAGGCGGAGGCGATGGATCCCGCCGCGGTCGACCTGTGGCGGTGGTGGACCTTAACCAACCCCGCCCTGGCCAGCCCCTATTTCCGGTGGGAATTCACTGAGATCGCCGCCCGCGTCTGCCCGGGCGCCGCCGTCGCCGTGTTTCGGCGGGGCGAGCGGATTGTGGGTTTCTTTCCCCACCAGAGGCGCGGCGGCGCGGTGCAGCCGCTGGGCGCCCCGATGAACGACTACCACGGCGTCATCGCCGCCGAGGACGAGATGCTCAGTCTGGAGGCGGTCGCCGGCGTGCTGAACCCGCGAAGGCTTAATGTGCCGAGCTGGGTGGGGCCCGCCCAAGCGGGGCAGGCGCGAGGAACGGTCCAGGTCGCCATGTCGGAGCCCGGTTACGAGGCCTGGTACGCCGAGCGGCGATCGACCTACGGCAAGTATTTCAAGGACAAGGAGCGCGCCCGTCGCAGTCTCGAGGCCGAGCTTGGGCCGATCCGCGTCGAGGCGGGCCTGCGCGACCCGCTTCTCCTGGACCGTCTGATCGCCCTGAAGGCGGCCCAGTACCGTCGATCCGGTCTGCACGACATCTTCGCCTGCGGATGGACACGCGACCTGCTGCACGCCCTGATGCTGGCCCGGCACGAAGACTTCGGCGCCTCCATGGCCGTCATGCACGCCGGCGACAGCCTGGTGGCGCTGGAGTTTTCGCTCCACGCCGGCCGTCATTACCACTTCTGGTTCCCGGCCTATGAGCCGCGGCTGGCGCGGTGTTCGCCCGGCATTCTGTTGAGCATGGATACGATGCGGCTGGCGGCGGCGGACGGCTTCCGCGTCTTCGACTTCGGTTTCGAAGGCGAGGGGTACAAGAAGTATTTCGTCAATGCGCGCCAGACGGTGCGGGAGGCGGTCGTGATCCGGCCCGGCCTGGGCCGGAGCCTAGGCGAGGCGGCCGTGGCCGCCCTGGGCGGAGCCGGAGGACGGGGGCAGGCCCTGCGCAACTCTCTGCGTCGCCGCTGGTCCACCATCGAGGCCTGCGAAGCCTCCTCGCTTGGCCAGTTGCGCGGCGCCGCCTTCGCCCTTGGGTCCGCCGTGAGCAAGGCGGCGGCCAAGCGCAAAGGCCCGGCCCGCGTGGCCCACGTCTAAGCGAAGCCGGGGAAAGCCGATGAACGAACGACGCACCCGCTATCCCGGTCCGATCTCAGAGGCGGCGGACCACCCGCACACCCTGGTCGATCAGGGGTTCGCCGAGGATGCGGTCCTGGCGACGGTGCTGGATCGCTATCCCGCCGAACTGTTCGACATCAACCTGTATGACTATGACGAGGCGGGGCAGGTCAGTCTGCGGACCGGCGCGCGAGGGCGGCTGTCCGGCGAGGCCCTGCTGGAGGCCATCAAACAGGGCCGGCTGTGGGTCAATTTGCGGAGCGTGGAGACCGGCTGGCCAGAGCTTTGGGCCGCCGCCATGGACGAATTTCGCAAGATCCAGGCGACCTACCCCGGTCTTAGAGCCGTTCGGAACGCCGGTCAGCTGATCCTGTCGTCGCCCAAGGCGCGGGTGCCCTATCATTTCGACGCGGCAGGGGTGGTCCTGTTCCACATGCGGGGGCGCAAGCGGATCTACGTCTATCCCGGCGACGAGCGGCGATTGCCGGAACGGAACATGGAACAGGTGGTCGCCCGCCAGACGACCGAGGAACTGCCCTATGACCTGGCCTTCGAGCGAGAGGCGCAGATCATCGATCTGGAGCCGGGCCGGGCGCTGACCTGGCCTCTGTATGCGCCGCACAGGGTTGAGAATCTGGATCGGTTCTGCGTCAGCCTGTCGATGGACTTCCAGACCTGGCCGTCGCGTTTCCGAAACGGAGCCCTGTTCACCAACGCCGTCCTTCGCAGCCGCGGCGGACGCCCGCGGTGCACCGACGCCATGGGGACGCCCGAGCTGGCGGCCCGCTGGGCGGCCTCTCTGGCCCTTAAGCGCGCCGGATTGTTGAAGAGCCGGATCGCCCATTTCGAACGCGACTTCGAACCGCAGATCGGCGCCGCCGACGGAGCGGGAGAGATCCGGGCCTGAGGCGGGGCCAGGTTAATTCGGGTTCATGACCTGAAGTTAAAATGACTTCGGTCGCCCGGGCGATCACCCTTCTCCCATAGTCAGGGAAAGGGAGCTCTCATGAAGACCGTTCTGATCGCCGCCGCCGCATTGGCCGCCTGCGCCGCAGCCGCGCCGGCGTCGGCCGCCGAGGTCGAAATCCGCAACGCTGTCGCGCGCGTCGTCGTCATCGTCGAAGACCGCCAGGACGTCGCCGTGGAGGTGACGCAGGGACGCTCCCGGCTGCCCGCGCTTCAGGTCCGTCGTCAGGGACGGGACGTCCGCATCGACGGCGGCCTGCGTCGCACCGGGATGTGGGGCGGCGACATCCGCAACTGCAACGCCGGGCGTGCGGGCGCCGCCCAACTTGGCGAAGGCGCCAGTGTTGAGGTGCGCAACCTGGGCCGCGTCCGTCTGGAAGACGCGCCGCTGATCGTGTTGCGCACCCCGCGTGATGTGGACGTCAGCGCGGAGGGCGCTGTTTTCGGCGCCGTGGGACGCGGCGCACGTTCGGTCGAACTGGACAGCGGCGGGTGCGGCTCTTGGACGGTGGCCAATGTCGACGGCGGCTTGGAACTGAGCGTCGGCGGCTCAGGCTCGATCCGAGCCGGCGCTTCACGCAGCTTGGAAGCCAATGTGGGCGGTTCAGGCTCCGTCGCGGCGGGCGCGACCGGAAATCTGAAGACCAGCGTCGGGGGCGCGGGCCGGGTCGATGTGGCGGCTGTCTCGGGCCAGGGGGATATTTCGATAGGCGGGTCGGGCGGCGTGACCGTGCGCCAGGGCCGTCTGGACAAGCTGTCGGTGTCGATCGGCGGGTCAGGCGAGGTTCACTACGGAGGGACGACCCGCGACCTCAACGTGGCGATAGCGGGGTCCGGCGACGTCTATGTTGCGGCGGCGACCGGCTCGGTCTCCCGGTCAATCGTCGGCTCAGGCTCCGTTCAAATCGGACGCTGACATCCGCTTCTCGCCGCTGGAAGGCTCCGGTCGTGGAACCCCGGATCTTCCGCAATGGGACGGCGGCGATGAAAAAGCCCCGGCGGATCGCTCCGCCGGGGCTCTTTTTAGTCAGCAGGCCGTCAGGCTTAGAAGGCGCCCAGGACGCTGGTGATGGCCGAAACGCCCAGGTTGGCGCCGGCCCGGTCGCGGGCTTGCAGACCGCCGCCGAAGCTGTAGCGCAGGCCGACCGACCAGGTGTCGACGTCGACCGACTCGATGTCGGCGCGGGTGTAGGAAGCGCCGACCGAGAACGGGCTGTTCTCGATTTCGTACTCGGCGCCAACGCCGTAGGTCCAGGCGTCCACGTCGCCGCCGGCGACATCGACGTTGTTGTAGCTGACGCCGGCGTTCAGGCGCAGGTTCGGCATGACGTAGAAGGCGGCGTCGCCGCCGACGGTCCAGATGTCGGCGTCTGCGTCGTCGGCCGTGGTGTAGGCGACCAGGCCGGTCAGGGTCGCGTTGGACAGGTACTTCTGGGCCTCGGCGCCGACGGTCCAGACCGGCTCATCGCCCGAGCCGATGCCGTTGGCGGCGACGAAGGCGCCGGCGCGGACGTCCGAGCTCCACATCTTGGTCAGGTGGGCGGCGGCGACGCCGGTGAAGTCTTCTTCACCGAAGGCCTTGGTGTAGTCGACGGCGCCGTTCAGGGTCACGGTCCAGTCAGCGGCCGGCAGGGCGACCGTGCCGTCCACGGTCCAGACGTCGGCGTCGACATCGTTGCCGGCGACTTCGATCGAGGGGTTGGAATAGGTCACGCCGACCGAGCCGACGGCGTCTTGGGCGAAGGCCGGGGCGGCGAACAGGGCGGCGGCGGCCGTGGCGAGGAGGATCGTCTTCATTTTCTTTTGTCCTTAGCAGTCTCGACCCGGATGGGGGTCCGGGGAGGGCGGCTGCTATCAGGCGCGGACGAAGCTGAGCATTAAATCGTCGTTACGTAAGTGTCTTGAAACTGTCGTGTTGCCCATCCGCCACGCCTTGTGGTCGCAATGTGTCAGGGGTGGGCGCATCTGGAGGCAAAGGGTTAAGCTGTGGCAATCGCATAATCGTATAAGCATATCCTTATATGTATTGACGGCCTGCTGATTGTGAGGCCATCCTCAGCCGTCGTGGTCTGCACGTGGTCTTCGGAACACGTGCAGCTAAGAGGGAAGCCGGTGTGAAACCGGCGCTGCCCCCGCAACTGTAAGCGGCGAGTCGAAGGTCCATCTCGTGTCACTGGCGTTCACGCCGGGAAGGCCGGACCCTAGGCGTCGACCCGTGAGCCAGGAGACCTGCCCCGACAGATAACGTCCTCCGGCGGGGTGTCCGGTCAGGCCGCATGCGCGCCGCCGGACCCTGCACGTCCGCGTCGGCGTCCGCGCGACCCTGTCCGAAGCCTGGCCACAACACAGGTTTCGAACGTCATGACCCGCCACACCGTCCAGGTCGCCACCCTCGGCTTTCCCCGCATCGGCCCCAAGAGAGAGCTGAAGACCGCGCTCGAGGCCTATTGGGCCGGCAAGACCGACGCCGAGGCCCTTCTGTCCGCCGCCGCCCAGCTGCGTGGCCTGACCTGGGCGCGCCAGCGTGACCTGGGGGCCGACGTCGTGCCGTCCAACGACTTCTCTCTCTATGACCATGTGCTCGACCTGACCGCCATGGTCGGCGCCGTGCCGCCCGCCTACGGCTGGCGCGGGGATCGTGTCGATCTGGCGACCTACTTCGCCATGGCCCGCGGTTCACGGGGCGACGGCCAGGCGTGCGCACACGGTCACGCCCATGCGAGCGGCGAGGGGACGCCGGCCATGGAGATGACCAAATGGTTCGACACCAACTACCATTATCTCGCGCCTGAATTTACCGCCGACCAGGCGTTCCGTCTCGGCTCGACCAAGGCGCTGGACGAATATCTGCAGGCCAAGGCGCTGGGGATCGAGACCCGGCCGGTGCTGCTGGGGCCAGTCTCCTATCTTCTGCTGGGCAAGACGCGGGGCGAGCCGTTTGAAGTCCTCACCCTGCTGCCGCGCCTGCTGCCAGTCTATGCCGAGGTGCTGCGGTCCCTGGCCCGCGCCGGCGCCACCTGGGTGCAGATGGACGAGCCCTGCCTGGTCACCGATCTGAGCGATGAGGCGAGGGCGGCGTATGATCACGCCTATCGGGTGCTGACCGATGTGACGCCGCCGATCAAGCTGATGCTGACCACCTATTTCGGCGGGCTCGGGGATAATCTGGAGGCCGTGCTGCGCCTGCCGGTTCACGGACTGCACATCGACCTGATCCGGGCGCCGGAGCAGTTGGCCCAGGTCGCGTCGGGGGCGGGCGTCGATCAGGTGCTGTCGCTCGGCGTCATTGACGGCCGCAACGTCTGGAAGGCCGACCTCAACGCCGTGCTGGACAAGGTGGAGCCCCTGGTCGCGGCCGGGCGCAGGGTGATGATCGCCCCGTCCTCCTCCTTGCTGCACGCCCCGATCGATCTGGAACGGGAGACCGGGCTCGATCCCGAGATCAAGGACTGGCTGGCCTTCGCCGTGCAGAAGGTGGCCGAGTTGGCCACCCTGGCGCGGGCGTTGAATGAAGGCCGCGGCGCGGTGAAAGCGGCGCTCGACGCCTCGACCTCCTCGGTCGCCTCACGTCGCACTTCACCGCGCATCAACGACCCCAAGGTCCAGGCGCGAGCCGCCGATGCCGACCCCGCCCTGGCGCTCAGAAACTCCTGCTTTGAAATTCGTCGCCAGGTTCAGCGAGGGCGTCTGAATCTGCCCGCCTATCCGACCACCACCATAGGCTCCTTTCCTCAGACGGCTGAGATCCGAAAGGCGCGCGCTGATCACGGGCGAGGCGTCATCGACGATGCGGCCTACGCCCGCTTGCTGCGCGACGAGACCGCGCGAACGGTCAAGTGGCAGGAGGCGCTCGGCCTGGATGTCCTGGTCCACGGCGAGTTCGAGCGCAACGACATGGTCCAGTATTTTGGCGAGCACTTGTCCGGCTTCGTCTTCACAAAGGCCGCCTGGGTGCAGTCCTACGGTTCGCGCTGCGTGCGCCCGCCGATCCTCTACGGCGACGTCGCGCGGCCCAGGCCCATGACAGTCGAATGGTGGCGCTATGCGCAGGGTCTCACCGACAGACCGGTGAAAGGCATGCTGACGGGCCCCGTCACGATTCTGAACTGGTCCTTCGTGCGCGACGACCAGCCGCGCAGCACCACCTGCCGTCAGATCGCCTTCGCCATCCGCGACGAGGTAGTCGATCTCGAAACCGCCGGCGCCGCCGTCATCCAGATCGACGAGGCCGCCCTGCGCGAGGGCCTGCCCCTGCGGCGCGCCGACTGGGACGACTATCTGGAATGGGCGGTCGAAAGCTTCCGCATCACGGCCTCGGGGGTCCGGGACGAAACCCAGATCCACACCCATATGTGCTATTCGGAGTTCAACGACATCATACAGGCCATCGGAGCCATGGACGCCGACGTCATCTCCATCGAGACCTCGCGGTCCAGGATGGAACTGCTCGACGCCTTTTCCGACTACCGCTATCCGGCCGAGATCGGGCCGGGCGTCTATGACATCCACTCGCCGCGCGTCCCCACGGTCGAGGCGATGACCGCCCTGCTGAAGGCGGCGGCGCGCAAACTGCCGCAGGACCGGCTTTGGGTGAATCCGGATTGCGGGTTGAAGACGCGGGCTTGGCCCGAGACTGAGGCGGCGCTCGCCAATATGGTGACGGCGGCGCGGCTCATGAGGGCGGGGGAGACGGCGGCGGCCTGATCATTTGCGGCCAGCGGAGGCGGTGTTCGACCGTCCTCCGACCGGCGCGGAAAATCCTATCGCCGCTCTTGGTTCCGCGCTTGACGAAATCGGAATCGCTAGGCATAAGCCGCCACTCTTGTTGGACCGGCTGTGCATCCCCGGATGCAGACGCGGTTCGCAGGAACGACCTGAGACCCTGTTCTTTGCAGTGACCCAGGACTTTAACGGCCTTCGCAGGCGACTGCGTGGGCCGATCGTTTTTGCGGATTTGCGTACCCTGAGGGCCTAGCGCCCGAAGGCCTTCGGTCTTTGAAATGGTTCACAGGGACGCGGTCCTCCGACCGCATTGGAAGTAAGCACCGATATGGATCAAAGCATCCGCATCAGGCTCAAGGCCTTTGATCACCGCGTCCTCGATTTTTCGACGCGCGAGATCGTCAACACCGCCAAGCGCACCGGCGCCACTGTCCGTGGTCCGATTCCGCTGCCGACCCTGATCGAAAAGTTCACCGTGAACCGCTCTCCGCACGTCGATAAGAAGTCGCGTGAGCAGTTTGAAATCCGCACGCACAAGCGCGTGCTCGACATCGTCGACCCCACCCCGCAGACCGTGGACGCGCTCATGAAGCTCGACCTGTCCGCCGGCGTGGACGTCGAGATCAAGATTTAAGTAGAAAGAGGCGGGATCCGATGCGCACGGGCGTGATCGCCAAGAAGCTGGGCATGACCCGCGTGTTCGCCGATGACGGCGCGCACGTTCCGGTCACTGTGCTGCAGCTCGACGGCTGCCAGGTCGTCGGCCAACGTACCCAGGAGCGTGACGGCTACGTCGCTCTCCAGCTGGGCGCTGGCGCGAAGAAGGCTAAGAACACCAACAAGGCTCAACGCGAGACCTTCGCCAAGGCGGAAGTCGAGCCCAAGGCCTATGTGACCGAGTTCCGCGTCGATGCGGACGGTCTGCTGGACGTGGGCGCCGAACTGTCGGCCGACCACTTTGTGGCGGGCCAGAAGGTCGATATCCAGGGCGAGACCATCGGTAAGGGTTTCGCCGGCGCCATGAAGCGCTGGAACTTCGGCGGTCTGCGCGCCACGCACGGCGTGTCGCTGTCGCACCGTTCGCATGGTTCGACGGGTAACCGTCAGGACCCGGGCCGTACCTTCCCCGGCAAGAAGATGGCCGGCCACTACGGCGCCGAAACCGTCACCACCCAGAACCTGACCGTCGTCCGCGTGGACGCCGAGCGTGGCCTGATCCTGATCAAGGGCGCTGTCCCCGGTCATGACGGCGCCTACGTCAAGGTTCGCGACGCCATCAAGAAGGCCCGTCCGGCCGAGGCTCCGTTCCCCGGCGCCGTGAAGTCGAACAAGGCCGCTCAACCCGCTGAGACGCCCGCTGAAGAAGCGCCGGCCGTCGAAGCGACCGAAGGCGGTGAAGCGTAATGAAACTCTCGGTCATCAAACTCGACGGCAAGGCTGCCGGCGACGTGGAGCTCTCGGACGCCGTCTTCGGCATCTCCGAAATCCGCGGCGACATCCTGGCCCGCACCGTCAGCTGGCAGCTGGCCAAGCGCCGCGCCGGCACGCACAAGGTTCAGACCCGCAACGAGAACTCTCGTACGGGTAAGAAGATGTACAAGCAGAAGGGCACCGGCGGCGCCCGTCACGGTTCGCGCCGTGCGCCGCAGTTCGTCGGCGGCTCGCGCGCCTTCGGTCCGGTCGTTCGCGATCACGGCTTCTCCCTGCCGAAGAAGATTCGCGCCTTGGCCCTGCGTCACGCCCTGTCGTCCAAGGTGAAGTCGGGCGACTTGGTCGTCGTCGACAGCGTCTCGGTCACGGAAGCCAAGACGGCCGCCCTGCGCGAGACGCTGGGCAAGCTGGGTTGGACCAAGGCTCTGATCATCGCGGGTCCGGAAGTCGACGCCAACTTCGGTCTGGCCGCCCGCAACATCCCGCACATCGACGTGCTGCCGAACGCCGGCCTGAACGTCTATGACATCCTGCGGGCCGACAAGCTGGTGCTGACCAAGGCCGCCGTCGAGGCGATCGAAGCCCGCTTCAGCGATAAGGAAGCCGCGTAATGGCCGCTCAACCTACCGCCAAGCACTACGACACCATCCTGGCCCCGGTGATCACCGAAAAGGCCACGATCCTGTCCGAGCAGAACAAGGTCGTCTTCCGCGTCGCCGACACGGCGACCAAGGACGAGATCGCCGCTGCGGTCGAAAGCCTGTTCAAAGTCAACGTCGTCAAGGTCAACACCCTGGTCCAAAAGGGCAAGACCAAGCGCTTCCGGGGCATCCTCGGCCGTCGCGTCGACATCAAAAAAGCGATCGTGACCCTGGCCGACGGCCAGTCGATCGACGTCACCACGGGGCTCTGATCAGATGGCCTTGAAACATTACAATCCGACTTCGCCGGGCCGTCGCGCCCTCGTGCTGGTCGACCGTTCGGAACTCCACAAGGGCCGTCCGGAAAAGTCGCTGACCGAAGGTCTGACCAAGTCGGGCGGTCGCGGGCAGGGCGGTCGCGTCGCGGTCCGCTTCCGCGGCGGCGGCGCCAAGACCCTGTACCGCAAGATCGACTTCAAGCGTCGCAAGTGGGACATGGTCGGCACGGTCGAGCGTCTGGAATACGATCCGAACCGCACGGCCTTCATCGCCCTCGTGACCTATGAGGACGGCGAGAAGACCTACATCATCGCGCCGCAACGCCTGAAGGCGGGCGACACGGTGGTCGCGGGCGAAAAGACCGACGTGAAGCCGGGCAACGCCATGCCGCTTCGTTCGATGCCGGTGGGTACGATCATCCACAACATCGAGATGAAGCCCGGCAAGGGCGCTCAGCTGGCCCGTTCGGCCGGCGCCTACGCCCAGCTGGTGGGTCGCGATCAGGGCTACGCCCAGATCCGTCTCGGCTCGGGCGAGCTGCGCATGGTCCTGGACAGCTGCATGGCCACGGTGGGCGCGGTTTCGAACCCCGACCACATGAACCAGAACCTGGGCAAGGCCGGTCGCAAGCGCCACATGGGCTGGCGTCCGCACGTCCGCGGCGTCGCCATGAACCCGATCGACCACCCGCACGGTGGTGGTGAAGGCCGGACCTCCGGTGGTCGTACCCCCGTAACGCCGTGGGGTAAGGACACCAAGGGCACCCGCACCCGTAAGAACAAGGCTACGGACAAGTTCATCATCCGTACCCGTCACGTGAAGAAGGCTCGCTAAGAATGGCCCGCTCCTCCTGGAAAGGCCCGTTTGTCGACGGGTATCTGCTCAAGAAGGCCGACGCCGTTCAATCGTCGGGCCGCAAGGACGTGATCAAGACCTGGTCGCGCCGCTCCACCATCCTGCCGCAGTTCGTCGGTCTGACGTTCGGCGTCCATAACGGTCAGAAGCACGTTCCCGTGTCGGTCTCGGAAGAGATGGTCGGCATGAAGTTCGGCGAGTTCGCCCCGACCCGGAACTTCCCGGGTCACGCGGCGGACAAGAAGGCCAAAAGGAAGTAACCGATGGCCCAGACCAAGAACACCCGTCGGGTCGGCCCGACCGAGGCCCGCGCCAAGCAGGTCAACATGCGCATCAGCCCTCAGAAGCTGAACCTGGTCGCCGCCTCGATCCGCGGCATGCCGGTTCAGAAGGCGCTGAACGAGCTGGAATTCAGCCGTAAGCGCATCGCCGGCGACGTCCGCAAGGTCCTGTATTCGGCGATCTCGAACGCCGAGAACAACCACAACCTCGACATCGACAACCTGGTCGTCGCCGAGGCCTTTGTGGGCAAGAACCTGGTGATGAAGCGTTTCGCGAGCCGCGCTCGTGGTCGCTCGTCGCGCATCCTGAAACCGTTCAGCGAGATCACCATCGTGGTCCGCGAAGCCGGCGAGGCCGCCTGATGGGACAGAAAATCAATCCGGTCGGTCTGCGCCTCGGCGTGAACCGCACGTGGGACAGCCGTTGGTTCGCCGCCGGCGCCGACTATTCCCGCCTGCTGCACCAGGACCTGAAGCTGCGCGAGTGGCTGCGGGAACGCCTGTCGGCCGCCGGCGTGTCGCGCATCATCATCGAGCGCCCGCACAAGAAGTGCCGCATCACCATCTATGCCGCCCGTCCGGGCGTCGTGATCGGCAAGAAGGGCGCTGACATCGAGAAGCTCCGCAAGGACATCTCGGCGCGCACCGAAGGTGAAGTTCACCTGAACATCATCGAAGTCCGCAAGCCGGAAACCGACGCTCAGCTGATCGCCGAGAACATCGCGCAGCAGCTGGAACGCCGCGTGGCCTTCCGTCGCGCCATGAAGCGCGCCATGCAGTCGGCCATGCGTCTGGGCGCCAAGGGCATTCGGATGAATGTCTCGGGTCGTCTGGGCGGCGCCGAAATCGCGCGGATGGAA
Organism: Brevundimonas sp. Bb-A; assembly: GCF_009394735.1. Lineage (NCBI taxonomy): Bacteria > Pseudomonadati > Pseudomonadota > Alphaproteobacteria > Caulobacterales > Caulobacteraceae > Brevundimonas > Brevundimonas sp. Bb-A. Next base: position 1,719,642 of record NZ_CP045456.1, read on the forward strand.
TGGTATCGCGAAGGCCGCGTGCCGCTTCACACCCTGCGGGCCGACATCGACTACGGCTTCTACGAAGCCAAGACGACCTACGGCATCATCGGCGTGAAGGTCTGGGTGTTTAAGGGTGAAGTGCTTGAGCACGACCCGATGGCCCAGGACAAGCGTTGGGCCCAGGAAGCCTCGGGTCCGTCCTCGAACGAAGGCCGCGAACGCGGCGGCCCCCGTGGCGACCGCGGTCCGCGTCGCGATCGGGGACGTGAGAACTAAGTCATGTTGCAACCGAAGAAGACCAAGTACCGCAAGGCCTTCAAGGGCCGTATCCACGGCTCGGCCAAGGGCGGCTTCTCGCTGAACTTCGGGTCGTACGGCCTGAAGACGCTGGAACCGGAACGCATCACGGCGCGTCAGATCGAAGCGGCTCGCCGCGCGATCACCCGCCAGATGAAGCGTCAGGGCCGCGTCTGGATCCGCGTCTTCCCCGACCTGCCCGTCACGGGCAAGCCGGCCGAAGTCCGGATGGGTAAGGGCAAGGGCGCGGTGGACTATTGGGCGGCGCGCTGCCACCCCGGCCGCATCCTGTTCGAAATCGACGGCGTGTCGGACGAGGTCGCCCGCGAGGCGCTCCGTCTCGGCGCCGCCAAGCTGCCGGTCCGCACCAAGGTGGTGACCCGCATCGACGCCGGCATCGCCCAAGTTGAGGAAGCCGCCTAATGACCAAGATCGCCGATCTGCGGTCGCAAACGACCGACCAGCTGGCCGACGAGCTGCTGAAGCTCAAGAAGGAACAGTTCAACCTGCGTTTCCAGGCGGCCACCGGCCAGATGGAGAAAACCCACCGCGTGGGTGAAGTGCGCAAAGACATCGCCCGCATCTCGACGCTCCTGCGCGAGAAGCGTGCGGCCTCGTAAGGAAACGAATATGCCCAAGCGAATTCTTGAAGGCGTCGTCGTGTCCGACAAGGGCGACAAGACCGTCGTCGTGAAGGTGGAGCGCACCCTGCTGCACCCGCTTCTGAAGAAGACCGTCCGGTCGTCCAAGAAGTACCACGCCCACGACGAAGCCAACGCGCTCAAAGTCGGCGACGTCGCTCGCATCGTCGAGTGCGCCCCCAAGTCCAAGTTGAAGCGCTGGGAAGTCCTTTCCAACGCCTCCGCCTCGTAATCAGAAGGATCTGATCTTATGATCCAGATGCAAACTAACCTGGAAGTGGCCGATAATTCGGGCGCCCGCCGGGTCATGTGCATCAAGGTGTTGGGCGGCTCCAAGCGCCGCTACGCCTCGATCGGCGACACTATCGTCGCCTCCGTGAAGGAAGCCATTCCGCGCGGCCGCGTGAAGAAGGGCGACGTCGTGCGCGCCATCGTCGTGCGCACCGCCAAGGACATCCAACGCAAGGACGGCTCGGTCATCCGTTTTGACAAGTCGGCCGCCGTCATCGTCAACAAGCAGAACGAGCCCGTCGGCACGCGGATCTTCGGCCCGGTTCCCCGCGAACTGCGCGCCAAGAACCACATGAAGATCATCTCGCTGGCTCCGGAGGTCCTGTAACCATGGCCGCCAAGATCAAGAAGGGCGACCGCGTCGTCGTCCTCACCGGCAAGGACAAGGGCCGCACGGGCAATGTGCTGAAGGTCCTGCCCTCCGAAAACCGCGTCGTCGTGGAAGGCGTCAACATGGTTCAGCGCCACACGCGTCCGAGCCAGGCTGACCCGCAGGGCGGCATCAAGAACAAGGAAGCCTCGCTTCACCTGTCGAACGTCGCGATCGCCGACGCCAACGGCAAGGCGACCCGCGTCGGCTTCCGGATCGAAGGGGACAAGAAGGTCCGCTTCGCCAAGACGACGGGAGACGTCATCTGATGGCTACCGAGAAATACACCCCCCGGCTGAAGGCCGAGTATCAGAACCGCATCCGTGCGGAGATGAAGGCCAAGTTCGGCTATACGAACGAAATGCAGGTGCCCAAGCTGGACAAGATCGTCCTGAACATGGGCATCGGCGAAGCCGTCGCCGACTCCAAGAAGGCCAATGCGGCCCTCAAGGATCTGACGGCCATCGCCGGTCAGAAGGCCGTCGCCACCAAGGCCCGTAACTCCATCGCCGGCTTCAAGCTGCGCGAAGGCATGGTCATCGGCGGCAAGGTCACCCTGCGCGGCGACCAGATGTACGAGTTCCTGGACCGGTTCATCACGATCGCGCTGCCGCGCGTGAAGGACTTCCGCGGTCTGAAGGGCACGTCCTTCGACGGTCGCGGCAACTACGCCACCGGTCTGAAGGAGCACATCGTGTTCCCGGAAATCAATTACGACCAGATCGACCAGATGTGGGGCATGGACATTGTCGTCTGCACCACGGCCAAGACCGATGAGGAAGCCAAGGCTCTCCTCACCGAGTTCAAGTTCCCGTTCTTGAAGAACTGAGCGGGAAGGGAAGAGCACAATGGCTAAAAAGAGCGCCGTAAACCGCAACGAAGCCGTCAAGGCCCTGGTTGCGAAGTATGCCGCGAAGCGGGCCGCCCTGAAGGCGACCGCCAACGACGAAAACCTGCCGCTTGAGGAGCGCTTCGCCGCGCGCCTGAAGTTGGCTGAACTGCCGCGCAACTCCGCGCCGAGCCGCATTCGCAACCGTTGCGAAGTGACCGGTCGTCCGCGTGCGTTCTATCGCAAGCTCAAGATGAGCCGGATCGCGCTGCGTGAGCTTGGCAACCTGGGTCAGATCCCGGGCCTGACCAAGTCCAGCTGGTAAGGGGAGCGAAGAGACATGATGATCAACGATCCCCTGAGCGACATGATCGCTCGCATCAAGAACGCGGCGACCCGCAAGCGTTCCAAGGTGCTGACCCCCGCTTCCCGTCTGCGCCAGCGCGTCCTCGACGTGCTGCAGGACGAGGGCTACATCCGCGGCTACAACCTGGTTCAGAACCCGGGTGAGTTTCCGCAGTTCGAGATCGAGCTGAAGTATTTCGACGGTCAGCCCGTCATCGCCGAGATCGCGCGCGTGTCCAAGCCGGGCCGCCGCGTCTACTCCGCGATCGGCGATCTGAAGCCCGTCAAGAACGGCCTCGGCATCTCGATCCTCTCGACTTCGAAGGGCGTCATGTCCGACGCCGCCGCTCGCGACGCCAATGTCGGCGGCGAAGTCCTCTGCAGGGTCTACTGATATGTCCCGTATTGGCAAGAAAACCATCGCAGTGCCGAAGGGCGTGACGGTCACGCTCGACGGCCAAACCGTCTCGGTGAAGGGTCCGAAGGGCGAACGCTCCTGGACCGTCGCCGAAGAGATCGAAGTCAAGCACGAAGGCGACGAGCTGTCGCTGGGCCTGCGGACCGACACCCAGCGCGGTCGCGCCATGTGGGGTCTGTCGCGCACCCTGGTCGACAACATGGTCACCGGCGTCACCACCGGCTTCGAGAAGTCGCTGGAACTGGTCGGCGTGGGTTACCGCGCCGCGATGAAGGGCAACGCCCTGTCGCTGCAGCTCGGCTTCTCGCATGAAGTCGATATCGACCCGCCGGCCGGCGTCAGCTTCGCCGTTCCGAAGCAGACCGAGATCAAGATCCTGGGCGCGGACAAGCAGGCCGTCGGTCAGATCGCTGCGGTCATCCGCAAGCTGCGTCCGCCGGAGCCCTACAAGGGCAAGGGCGTCCGTTACGCCGGCGAGACCGTGCGTCGCAAGGAAGGCAAGAAGAAGTAAGTCATGGCTCTTTCTCTTCGACAACAAGCCAAGCGCCGCGCCGAGCGCACGCGCCGTCGCCTGAAGGCTGTCGCCAACGGTCGCCTGCGTCTGTCGGTCTATCGTTCGGACAAGAACATCTCGGCCCAGATCATCGACGACGCCCAGGGCGTGACGATCGCCTCGGCTTCGTCGCTGGAAGGCGGCAAGGGCTCCAAGGGTTCGGACATCGCCGCGGCCACCGCCATCGGCAAGCTGATCGCCGAGCGCGCCATCGAGAAGGGCGTCAAGGACGTCGTCTTCGACCGGGGCGAGTACATCTATCACGGACGGGTGAAGGCGCTGGCGGAAGCCGCGCGTGAAGCCGGCCTGAACTTCTAAGGGACGCGACAGATGGCGCAACAACCCCAACGCGGCGGCGGCGATCGTAATCGCCGCGACCGTAACGCTCCCGCCGCCGCTGAGGCTCCGGAAAGCGACATCATCGAGAAGCTGGTGCACATCAACCGCGTCGCCGCCACCGTTAAGGGCGGCCGTCGCTTCAGCTTCGCCGCCCTGATGGTCGTCGGCGACGGCAAGGGTCGCGTCGGCTTCGGTCACGGCAAGGCGCGCGAAGTGCCGGAAGCCATCCGCAAGGCGACCGAAGAAGCCAAGAAGACGATGATCCGCGTGCCTCTGCGCGAGAACCGCACCCTGCACCACGACGGCGCCGGCCGTTGGGGCGCCGGCAAGATCATGATGCGAGCGGCCCCTCCCGGCACCGGCGTCATCGCGGGCGGTCCGATGCGTGCGGTCCTCGAAACCCTCGGCGTCCAGGACGTCGTGGGCAAGTCGACCGGTTCGTCGAACCCCTACAACATGATCCGGGCGACGTTCGAAGCCCTCAAGGTCCAGTCGTCGCCGCGTCAGGTCGCTTCCAAGCGTGGCAAGAAGGTCGCTGACCTGATGGGCCGCCGCAACGACGGCGCCTCGGCGCCGGAAGCCGTGGAGTCCTAAGTCATGGCCGAGAAGAAGACCGTCACCGTCAAGCAGATCGGTTCGCCGATCCGCCGCAAGAACGACCAGCGCGCCACCCTGGTGGGCCTGGGCCTGAACCGCATGGGCCGCGAAGCGACCCTGGAGGACACCCCCTCGGTTCGCGGCATGATCGCCAAAGTCCACCACCTGGTCGAAGTGGTCGAGAAGTAAGACTGTTCGCTACGCGAAGTGGCGAGTGATGAGTGGCGAGTGACGAGTAGCCCGGGTGTCGGTTCGACCGATTTCTCTTGACTCGCCACTCATCACTCGCCACTCGCCACTTTCTTTTTTCCAAGCCGAGTCCGGACGAATGTCCGGGCGCTAGCACCCGAAAGGATCAGGCATATGAAACTGAACGAAATCCGCGACAACGAAGGCGCGCACAAGAAGCGCATGCGCGTGGGCCGCGGCCCCGGCTCCGGCAAGGGCAAGACCTCGGGCCGCGGCGTCAAGGGTCAGAAGTCCCGCACCGGCGTCAGCCTGCTGGGCTTCGAAGGCGGCCAGATGCCGCTGTACATGCGTATGCCCAAGCGCGGCTTCAACAACCCGAACGCTCTGAAGCTGGCCGAAGTGAACCTGTGGCGCCTGCAAGACGCCATCGACGCCGGCAAGCTGGACGCCTCGGCCGAGATCAAGGGTGAAGCCCTGGTCGCCGCCGGCGTGATCCGCCGCGTCAAGGACGGCGTCCGTCTGCTGGGCACCGGTGAAATCAAGGCCAAGCTGAACCTGGTCGTCTGGTCGGCCACGGCCGGCGCCAAGAAGGCCATCGAAGCCGCGGGCGGTTCGGTTCTCGAACAGCGTATCGAAGCCGAAGCCAAGGCTGCGGCCCGCGTCGAGAAGCGCAACGCCGCCAAGGGCAAGGCTCCGGCCCCCAAGGCGCCCAAGGGCGACGCCAACAAGGTCTCGGCCCGCGCCAAGCGCGCCGCTTCCAAGGGCTAAACAACGCGTCGTCGCGGCGCGTATAGGCCGTGGCCTGAATACACCTGCGACGACGAAACAACGGAAGCGGCCCTCGCATGAGGGCCGCTTTCCGCCTATCTGACGACTCAGTCAGTCGTGGGGACGCATAATGGCTTCGGCCGCAGAACAACTCGCCGCCAATATGAACATGGGCTCGTTCGCCAAAGCGACCGAGCTGCACAAGCGCCTGCTGTTCACGCTGGGCGCCTTGCTGGTTTATCGCATCGGCACCTATGTGCCGATCCCGGGCATCAACTCGCAGGCCTTCCTGCAGTTCTTCCAGGACCCTTCGGGTCAGCGCGGCATCCTGGACATGTTCAACATGTTCTCGGGCGGCGCGGTGGAGCGGATGGCCATCTTCGCGCTGAACGTCGCGCCCTATATCTCGGCGTCGATCATCGTGCAGCTGATGGGCACGGTGTATCCGCCCTGGGAGAAGCTGAAGAAGGAAGGCGGGGAGAGCGGCCGCAAGCAGCTGAACCAATACACCCGCTATCTGACGGTCTTCCTGGCCCTGGCCCAGTCGCTGGGCATCGCGGCGGGTCTGAACGCCCAGCCGGGTCTGGTCGATAATCCGGGGATCTTCTTCCTGGTCTCGACCGTCGTGACCCTGACGGGCGGCACCATGTTCCTGATGTGGCTGGGCGAGCAGGTGACGGCGCGCGGCGTCGGCAACGGCATCTCGCTGATCATCTTCGCGGGCATCGTGGCGGTTCTGCCCTCGACCATCGCCCGGATGCTGGGCCTGGCCCAGCAGGGTCAGATGTCGGCCTTCGCCCTGTTCTTCATCGCCGTTCTGGCGGTCGTGACCGTGGTCTTCATCGTCTTCATGGAACGGGCTCAGCGCCGTCTGCTGATCCAGTATCCGAAGCGCCAGGAAGGCAACCGGATGGCGGGAGGCGAGCGCTCGTTCCTGCCGCTGAAGGTCAACACCGCCGGCGTCATCCCGCCGATCTTCGCCTCGTCCCTGCTGATGCTGCCGACCACAGTGGCCAGCCTGACCGCCAATGCGGACCTGCCGTCCTATCTGGGCTGGCTGCCGCTGGTCACCTCGCAACTGACCCACGGCCAGCCTCTGTTCATGGCCCTGTACGCCGCCCTGATCATCTTCTTCTGCTTCTTCTACACCTCGATCACCTTCAACCCGGAGGACACGGCCGAGAACCTGCGGAAATACGGCGGCTTCCTGCCGGGGATCCGTCCGGGCAAGCGCACGGCCGAATATCTGGACTATGTCCTGACCCGCCTGACGGTGATCGGCGCGGCCTATATCACCGCCGTCTGCCTGCTGCCGGAGTTCATGGTCGCCCAGATGGGCAACAGCCTCTACTTCGGCGGAACGTCTATCTTGATCGTGGTGTCGGTGACGATGGACACTGTGGCCCAGATCCAGTCCCAACTGCTGGCGCACCAGTACGAGGGGCTGATCAAGAAGGCCAAGCTGCGCGGTCGCGGCGGTCGTGGCGCGCCCACGCCCGTCCGTCGCTGAGTTGACTAGAAGACGCCTGGGGAGGACTTGCGCGTGAACTTGATCCTGTTTGGACCGCCGGCGGCGGGCAAGGGGACCCAGGCCAAGCGGCTGGTGGAAGAGAAGGGCATGATCCAGCTCTCCACCGGCGACATGCTTCGGGCCGCCATCGCCTCGGGCTCGGAGCTGGGCCTCAAGGTCAAGGACGTGCTGGCGCGCGGCGATCTGGTGACGGACGAAATCGTCATCGCCCTGATCGAGGATCGTCTGCCGGAGGCCGAGGCCGCCGGGGGCGCCATCTTCGACGGCTTCCCCCGCACCGTAGCCCAGGCCGAAGCCCTGGACGCCATGCTGGCCAAGCGCGGCGCCCAGATCGACGCCGTGGTCCGGCTGAAGGTCGACGACGCCGCCCTGCTGGAGCGGATCGCCAAACGCTACGCCGAACAGGGCCGCCCGGATGACAATCCGGAGACCTTCGCGGTCCGTCTGGACGCCTACAACCGCAACACCGCCCCGCTGCTTCCCTATTATGAAGCCCAGGGCAAGTTGACCGAGGCGGACGGCATGGGCTCGATCGAGTCCGTCGCCAAGGCGATCGACGAAGCCCTGGCGTGACCCAAGTCGTTTTCGGGCGTTTGGGAACGGATGCCTGAAACCGAGATCCAGTCTGACAGAAGGCGCGCCCGCAGACGCTGGCGCGCCTTCGCCGTCTTCGGCGGGGTCGCCGCCGCCGAAATCGCCCTGATCCTGATGCTGGGACAGGTGAAGGGCCGGCCCCCCCGGACCCCCATGGCGGACGGCCCCCCGCCGTTCGAGGTGCTGCTCTATGATACGCCGCCGCCGATCCTGGAGCGCCCCTCTGCGCCCAAGGCGGGGGGAGGGGCGCCGGCCGCGCCCTCGCGCATTCACACGCCGCCCAAGCCGCAGCCAGATCGCCCGCGCGAACTGCCGTCGCCGTCGAAGCCGGCGCCCCAGCCCGCCCCAGTCGTGGGCGTCGCGCCTTCCCCCTCGCCGGAACCCGGGTTGGGTCAGGGCGGCCAGGGGACCGGCGCGGGTTCCGGCGTCGGCGCGGGGTCCGGGCCGGGCAGCGGCTCGACGGGGCCGCGCCTGATCACGGGGCCGTCCATGGCCCAGGTCCGCGCCAACCACCCGCGCCAGGCCCGCAGCCGCTACGGCCGAGTCGAACTGTCTTGCCGCATCCGGTTAGACAGCCGGCTGGAAGCCTGTCGCGTGGTGGAGGAGACCCCTGTCGGCCTGGGCTTCGGGGCGGCGGGACTGGCTGTGGCCGACTATTTCCGTTTCCAGCCGCCGACCGAGAACGGGCGTCCCCTCGAGGGGCAGCAGGTGACGGTGGGCGTCGACTTCGGCATTCCCCCGCGTCGCTGATCCACCGCTTCGCAGGGTGGCGGCCTAAGCCCCTTGACCGGAACCCGGTTGCGGCGTTCAACATTGATGCACAGAGGCTGATCGCCGCCGTTCGAGGCGGGTCTGAGTGACGGTTTAGGCGGTGGACCGAAAAAGTCTGGCCGGCAGGGTTGCGCGCAGCCGTTGACGCCCGGTGAATCATCTGTATAAGGGCGCCTTCCCGCGAAGGGCGCCACGCTCCTGGTTTGTTAACCGGAGCGTTTGTTGCGTCTGAATAACGCGTATCTGGAGAATTTCGTGGCCCGTATCGCTGGCGTCAATATCCCGACCAACAAGCGCGTTGAAATCGCGCTTCAGTACATCCACGGCATCGGCCCGGCCGCCGCCAAGGACATCACCGAAAAGGTCGGCATCGAAGCCGCCCGCCGGGTGAACCAGCTGACGGACGCCGAAGTCCTGTCGATCCGCGAGACCATCGACCGCGACTATACGGTCGAGGGCGACCTGCGCCGCGAAACCTCGATGAACATCAAGCGTCTGATGGACCTGGCCTGCTATCGCGGCCTGCGTCACCGCAAGGGCCTGCCGGTCCGCGGTCAGCGCACCCACACCAATGCTCGCACCCGCAAGGGTCCGGCCAAGCCGATCGCCGGCAAGAAGAAGTAAGAGAGAGCTGACCGATGGCCAAGGAACCGGGTCGCGTAAAGCGCCGCGAACGCAAGAACATCACCTCGGGCGTCGCCCACGTGAACGCCAGCTTCAACAACACCATGGTGACCATCACCGACGCGCAAGGGAATGCGATTTCCTGGTCGTCGGCCGGCCACATGGGCTTCAAGGGCTCGCGTAAGTCCACCCCGTACGCCGCCCAGATGGCGGCCGAGGACGCCGGCAAGAAGGCCCAGGAACACGGCCTGAAGACGCTGGAAGTCAACGTCTCGGGTCCGGGCTCCGGCCGTGAGTCGGCTCTGCGCGCCCTGCAGGCCGTGGGTCTGACGATCACCACCATTCGCGACGTCACCCCGATGCCGCACAACGGCTGCCGTCCGCCCAAGCGTCGTCGCGTCTAAGCGACACCGCCCAAAGCACCCCCATCTCCGTCGGCTCCACCATGGCCTCGTCGACAAGGCCGGAGCCGACGAAACCCGTTCGAGGGACAAAATGATCGAAAGAAACTGGCAAGAGCTGATCCGTCCCGAGAAGCCGCAGATCGAGATCGGTTCCGACGCCCAGCGTAAGGCGCGTCTGGTGGCTGAGCCTCTGGAGCGCGGCTTCGGTGTGACGCTCGGCAACGCCCTTCGTCGCGTTCTGCTGTCCTCGCTGCAAGGCGCGGCGGTGACCGCCATTCAGATCGACGGCGTGGTTCACGAATTCTCGTCGCTGGAAGGCGTGCGCGAGGACGTGGTCGACATCGTTCTGAACATCAAGCAACTGGCGCTGCGCATGCACGCCGAAGGCCCCAAGCGCATGACCCTGCGCGCCACGGGCCCCGGCGTGGTGACGGCCGGCCAGATCGACGTGCCGGCGGACATCGAGGTTCTGAACCCCGATCACGTCATCTGCACCCTGGACGACGGCGCCTCGATCCGCATGGAGCTGACCGTCCAGAACGGCAAGGGCTATGTGGCGGCCGAGTTCAACCGTCCGGAAGACGCGCCGATCGGCCTGATCGCCGTCGACGCCCTGTACTCGCCGGTCAAGAAGGTGGCCTATCGCGTCGAGCCGACCCGTCAGGGCCAGTCGCTGGACTACGACAAGCTGCTGCTGGAAGTCGAAACCAACGGCGCGGTCACGCCGGTTGACGCTGTGGCTTACGCCGCGCGCATCCTACAAGACCAGCTCCAGATCTTCATCACCTTCGAAGAGCCCAAGAAGGCTGTCGAGCAGTCGGACGGCAAGCCCGACCTGCCCTTCAACCCGGCCCTGCTGAAGAAGGTGGACGAGCTGGAGCTGTCGGTCCGTTCGGCCAACTGCCTGAAGAACGACAACATCGTCTACATCGGCGACCTGATCCAGAAGACCGAGGGCGAAATGCTTCGCACCCCGAACTTCGGCCGCAAGTCGCTGAACGAGATCAAGGAAGTTCTCGCGACCATGGGGCTCAGCCTCGGCATGGACGTGCCGAACTGGCCGCCCGAAAACATCGAAGATCTGGCCAAGAAGTTCGACGACCAGATCTAAGTTCAACCCTCCGCCCGTCTCCTCTCGGGGAGAATGTCGGGGCGGTTAGAAGATTACGAGCCTAGGTCTCCCCAGGAGATACCGGGTTCGGAGTAGGAGAGACCCTGATGCGCCACGGCGCCGCCCATCGTAAACTCGGTCGCACGACCAGCCACCGCACCGCCATGTTCGCCAACATGGCCGCCTCGCTGATCAAGCACGAGCAAATCACCACGACCCTGCCCAAGGCGAAGGAACTGCGTCCCTTCGTCGAGAAGCTGGTCACCCTGGCCAAGAAGGGCGACCTGCACGCGCGTCGTCAGGCCATCAGCCAGGTCCGCGACGTGCCGCAGGTCGGCAAGCTGTTCGAAACGATCGGCCCGCGCTACGCCGAACGCAACGGCGGCTATATTCGGATCATGAAGGCCGGTTTCCGCCACGGCGACAACGCCCCGATGGCCGTGATCGAGTTCGTCGATCGCGACGTCGAAGCCAAGGGCAAGGACTCCGGTCCGGTCCTGGCCTACGAAGGCGACGACGAGGCTTAAGCCTTTCGTCTCTGACGCGACTGAACACCGAAAGGGCGGCCGGAGCGATCCGGCCGCCCTTTTGCTTTGAGCGGCGATCGGGCAAGAGGCGGCCATGTCCGTCGCCATCGTCCAATTCCGCCCCGACCACGCCGCCGCCTGGGCCCGCTTGAACGAGGCCTGGCTGGCCGAGGGCGGTTTCGCCGTCGAGGCCAAGGATCGGCGCTCCATCGACGATCCGCACGGGGTGTTCATCGCCGGCGGAGGGCGGATCTTCATCGCCGAGCGGGACGGGGAGGCGGTCGGCTGCTGCGCCCTGATCCGTATGCCCGACGGGTTCGAGGTGTCGAAGATGACGGTGACGCCCGCCGCGCGCGGCTTGGGCTTGGCGCGGCGTCTGCTGGAGGCCTGCGAGGCGGCGGCCCGGGCCGAGGGCGCGACCCTGCTGTATCTCGAGACCAACAGCGCCCTGAAGCCGGCCATCGCCCTGTACGAGAGCTTCGGCTTCGTCCACCTGCCGCCCCGCCCGACCCCCTACGCCCGCGCCGACGTCTTCATGGAGAAGCGGCTCTAACGGCTGTCAGGGGGGCTTCAGCCCGCCTCCGCCTATTCCTTCGACAGATCCTGACGCTGGAACCAGGCGATAGAGGCTGCGACCGGCGCGACGCACCACAGGACCAGGCTGACCACCGCCTTCATGACCACGCCCTCGGGCAAGGGCATGGGGCCGGGAGCGAGGGCGGCTTTCAAAGTGTCATAGGCCAAGCCGGGCAGCATCAATTGCGCGGCCCAGTCACTCGGCTCCCAGCCGAGAATGGGCAGCAGCGGTCCCCCGAGGATGGTCTGGGCGAAACCCAGGGCCCAGGGGGCGAACAGGGTCGCCAGCAGGGACCGGCTGACGACCGCCGCCAGTAGGGCGATGAGGCCGTATTGAACGATCCGGATGTAGGACAGAAGCCAGGTCAGAAGGAACTGAACCAGGTCGAAGTCGGACAGGTCGAAGCTCATCGGCCGTCCGGCCACCAGGGCCTGTGTGACGAAGAAGATGAAGGCGGCGATCAGCATGGCCAGCATGGCGATCATGGCCAAGACTTTCATCACCCCGATCTTGCCCAGGATCAGCCAGGGTCGGCCGTTGCGAGCGCTGATCAGTCGCCAGGTCTCCCAGCGGTAGTCGCCGGCGTAGACCGCCGCCGCCGCCAGCAACATGAAGACCAGCAACACGCCGTTGGCGCCGTTGCCGGCCGCAAAGCCGAAGGCCTCGGCCAGATTGACGGGCTGATTGCCCAAGGTCGCGGGCAGATTGGCCTTGGCAGCCAGTGCGTCGCCCTTGGCCTTGGTCATGATCTGGTAGGCCAGCCCGCCGAAGACGAACAGCAGCGGCGTCAGCAGGATGCTGAAGAAGAGCGTCGTCCGGTTCCGCGAGACGCGATAGGCCTCGGATTTCAGCGCATCAACCAGCATGATCGGTCCCCTTGTCGGGCGCGCCCTGTACGCCGGTCCAGCCGGTTTCGCTCATGAAGACGTCTTCCAGGTCGGCGCCGATCCAGCGGGCCTCTTCGATATCGACCCCGGCCTCGACCAGGGCGCGGATGGCCGCCGGCGTCTCGGCGCGGGTCAGGGCGGCGACCAGGGCGTCGCCGTCCAGCGTCGCCTTGTCGCCCAGCACCCCCATGGCCTTGGCGAGCGGGGTGGCCGAAAGGCGCAGACGTTCGCCTGAGGCCGTCAGGTCCGAAACCCGGCCTTCGGTGATCACCTTGCCCTTGTTGAAGATGGCGACGCGATCGCAGACGCGCTGGACCTCCTGAAGCTGGTGGCTGGCCAGGATGACGGTGACGCCGTCGTCGTCGGCCAGGCTGCGGATCAGGGCGCGCATCTCCTGGATGCCGGGCGGGTCCATGCCGCTGGTCGGTTCGTCCAGAATGACGAGGTCCGGCTTGGTCATCAGGGCGGCGGCGACGCCCAGGCGTTGCAGCATGCCGACCGAGAAGCCGCGCACCCGCCGGTCCGCCGCCTCGGCCAAGCCCACTCGCTTCAACCAGGCCTCGATGTCCGAAGACGCGACGCCGCCGTGGGCGTAGCCCAGCCAGACCAGGACCTGACGCGCGGTCATGAAGGGAGGGAAGCGCGGCGTCTCGATCATCGAGCCCATCCGCCGCGTCGCTGCCGGATCGCCGATCCGGCCGCCCATGACCGTCGCCTCGCCCGCAGTCGGGCGGATCAGGCCGAGCAGGGTGCGAAACAGCGTCGACTTGCCGGCGCCGTTGGGGCCGAGGATGCCGTAGACGCCGCCCCGCGGGATCGACAGGGTCAGGCCGTCCAAGGCCTTCACCGTCCCATAGGTCTTGGTCAGGCCGCGGATCTCGATGACGGTTTGCATAGGATGAGCTTGGCGCGAGAACGGCGTTCCCACAAGGCGTCGTGCGGCTGTCGTCCATTAAGATTAGGCAATGGTTCGGCGGGCGCCGGCGCACGGCTAGGACCAAAGGTCCAAGGGCGGCGGCTTGCATTCTGAGCGGCCTGGGCCGATCTGGGGCGCGTGATGTCATCCCCTGCCATAGTGATCGTGGGCGCCGGCGTGCTGGGCCTGAGCACCGCCTTCAGCCTGACCCGGCGGGGGCATGCGGTGACGGTCATCGACCCGGGTGGTGCGAATGCGTCGAGCGTGGCGGCCGGCATGGTGGCGCCGGCGATGGAATCTGTCCTGGACGACGTTACGCCCGAGACGGCGGCCCTGTTCCGCGCCGGACGCGACCTGTGGCCCGACTTTGCCAAGGCGGCTGGCGTCGCCTTGGCGCGCCGACCGGCTGAATGGCGCGGCGGGGACGTCGCCGGCCTGGCGGCGCGATTCGAAGCCCTGGGTTTTGAGGCGCGTCGGACCGGCGACCGGCTGATCACGGAGGAGGATTATCAGATCGACCCCGGCCAGGCCTTGGGCGCCCTGGCCCAGGCGGTGGCGCAGGCTGAAGGCGGCGCTGTGGTGCAGGACCGCGTCTCGGCCCTGGTTCAGACGGCCGACGGCTGGTCGATCGAACTGGGCCGACGCAGCCTGTCCGCCGCCGCGGTCGTGCTGGCGACGGGGGTCGAGGCGGCGATAGAGGGGGCCCCGGAGGCGACGCGGCGGCTGGTCGACGGCGTTCAGCCCATTCGCGGCCAGATCGGCGTGACCGGCGAGACTCTGGCGGATCATGTGGTGCGCGGTCCCGGCGCCTATGTGGCGCCGATGGCCGGCGGAACGGTGATCGGCGCGACGATGGAGCCGGGGCGTCGCGACGCCGCGCCGGACTGGACCATGGGCGAAAGGCTGAGCCAGGCCGCCTGGCGCGTTCTGGGTCGGACGCCTGCGCCGCTGGACATCGACTGGCGTGTCGGGGTGCGAGGCGCTTCGGCAGACGGCCTGCCGATGGCGGGCCCTGCGCCGGACGGCAGGGCCCTGTTTTTGGCTCTGGCCCCCCGCCGAAACGGCTGGCTGCTGGGGCCGATGGTCGGGGCCGTCGTCGCCGATGCGATCGAGGGGCGAACGCCGCAAGCCTACGCCCGCGCCCTCGATCCTCGGCGATTGCAGGCCGAAACCTAGTCCTCCATTGCGAAGCGGACGGTGAAGTTCACCGTCGCCCCATCCACCGGACGGCCGTCGACCGTGCGAGGGTTCATCCGGAAGGCGCGCGTCAGGCTGAGAGCCGCCCGACCGAAGCCTTGGCCGTTCGGAGTCTCGCCGGCGACGCGGCAGGCGGTCAGGCCGCCGTCGATGCGAACCAGGCAGGACAGGGTGGCCGCGCCCGAAACCCCGTCTTCGGCCGCCCGACTGGGATAGGCCCGCGCCATCTGGGCGGCGGAGGGGCGGCTGGCCCAGCTGGGGTTGTTGATGACGGAGACGGCGCGGATGGGCGTTTCGACCGTTGCGGTTCCACCCTCGACTCCGCTGGGGGCCGTGCTGATGACGGGCAGGCCGGGCGAAGCCGTGACCGCCGAAGGCTCGGGCGGCGTCAGAGCCACGGTCTCGACATTGGCCGGCGCAGGGTTGCGGGGCGGGTGGATCGGCGTCGGCGGCGCCGCGACCTTCTGGGTCGGTTCGGGCTCGGGCTTGCGCTTTGGCGGCGCGAGACTGACCGTCACATGCGGCAGTTCATCGATCACCGGCTCCGGCTTCAACTCGAACCGCTGGGTGTAGAGCGCCACGCCTATGCCGACATGGACCAGGATCGAAACCCCGATGGCGGCCGGCATCCAGCGCGGCATCGGTTTCTTGCGTTCCCCATAGTCGATGGGGTTGACGGCGCCGGGGCCTCCGGCTGCTCGGATCATCATATCGACACTCCCTCGTTCACCGCCCCCGCAGCGCCCGTAACCGAAAGTGAGCGCCCAGGTTGTGGCGGGATTGCGGCGGTAATTCAGTGGCCGACGAAGGTCGAAAGCTTGACCTTACGGTTAAAGCCGTCCTTAACGATTAAGAGTTGGTTAACCATGTTCGACGAGGCTCCGCCTGTTATGGGCATCCGGGCGATTCCATCTTCGGGCGGCGTTGAGGCGGCGATTCAGCGCGCGTCTCAGGCGGTGGGCGTCGATTACGACTTCCTGGTCAAGACCGCCCGGCGCGAGAGCGCGCTCAATCCTTCGGCCAAGGCGCCGACCTCATCGGCGGCGGGTCTCTTCCAATTCATCGAACAGACCTGGTTGGCCACCGTCAAACAGCACGGCGCCCAGCATGGGTACGGCCAGTACGCGGATCTGATCCACCGCGGCGCCGACGGGCGCTGGCGGGTCGAGGGTTCGGCCCGCAATGTGGTTCTGGACCTGCGGTTCGATCCACATGCGGCCTCGACCATGGCGGCGGAGCTGACGGCGTCGAACGCCGCCTATCTGCGGGGCCGCACCGGCAAGGAGCCCGGCGCGGGCGACCTCTATGCGGCCCATTTTCTGGGACCGGCGGGTGCGGCCAGTCTGATGACGGCCATGGACCGCAACCCGGGCGGCAGCGCGGCGGCCCTGTTTCCCGAAGCGGCCCGCGCCAACCGCAGCATCTTCTACAAGGACGGGCGGCCGGCCACGGTGGCTGAGGTCTACGCCAATCTGCAGCGCACGGCCGGGACCGGGGCGCCGGCGGCGGGCGTCGGCGACGAGCGGCCCGTGGCGCCGGAACTCAGCGACCGGGACCAGATGCTGGCGGCCCGCCTGGATCGCTTGAAGCAGGATCAGGGGCTCTTGGCCCTGTTGCTGGGGCAGGACGGATCGGCCGGCGGCGGCTTCGGCGGCGCCTTCTCGCCGGACGACGCCCAGGGCGCCTAAACAGGTTTTGCGCGGGCGGAAATTCTGCCGAAACGCCCCGATGGTAAACTGGGCGTTAAGCATGGCAGGATGATCGTATCGGGGACGCCCGATTCCCGAACGAGCCATCCATGACCGCCTATCGCGCCCGACTGACCGAGACGGATATCCAGCGCCTGATCAAGGCGACGGAGGACGACGACCGGGCGGAGGCGGCCTATAAGCTGTGCCGCAGCATGGATCGCGCCGATCTGGACGAACGGGACCGCGAAGCCGCCCAGAAGATTCTGCGCCTCCTGGCCAACGATGCAGCCGAACTGGTCCGGCGGGCCATGGCTGTGACATTGAAGGCGTCGGATCTGCTTCCGATCGACGTGGCGCGTCGGCTCGCGGCCGATATCGACAGCATCGCCCTGCCGGTGATCAGCGCTTCTCCGGTCTTCAGCGACGAGGATCTTATTGAAATCGTCCGCGCCGGTTCGCCTGTGCGCCAGGTCGCGGTCGCCGGCCGGCCGCGCGTGTCGCGCGACGTCGCGGGCGTGCTGGCGGATGTCGGTTGCGAACAGGCCGTGAGAATGCTGGCGGCCAATGACAACGCCGATCTGTCGGAACAGGCCCTGGGCGTGATCGTGGACCGGTTCGCCGCCTCGCCCGAGGTGGTTACCGCTGTCGCCTATCGCCAGGTTCTGCCGCTGCATGTGACCGAGCGGCTGATCGCCCTGGCCAGCGAGACGGTGCGAGAGCATCTGGTCGCCCGGCATGCGGTGGCGCCCGAGACGGCGATCCGTCTGGCCCAGTATGCGCGCGAACGGGCGACCGTCGATCTGGTCGATCAGGCGGCTTCCAGTGCGGACATCGGCGCCTTCATGGCCCAGTTGAACCTTCGCAAGTCGCTCAACGCCTCCCTGCTGCTGCGCGCCCTGGCGCGCGGCCAGATGACGATGTTCGAACATGGTCTGGCGGAACTGGCCAATACGCCGCATCAGCGCGCCTGGCTGATGATCCATGACGCAGGTCCCCTGGGCTTGAAGGCGATCTATGACCGGGCCGGTCTGCCGCCGCGCCTGTTTCAGGCGTTCCGCGCCGGGGTGGACACCTGGCGGGCCCTGTCCTCCGAGGGGGCGGACACCTCCAGCGACCTGTTCCGCCAGCGCATGCTGGAGCGTTTCCTGACGCAGCGACCGAACGTGCTGCGTGAGGATCTGGCCTATCTCATGGAAAGGTTGGACCAGCCCCAGAGCCGCGGGTCGGCGGCGGCCGCCAGCGCCGCCTGACCGACGGCGCCCGGCTCAGGCCCCACTCGGTTCAGGCCGCGCGGTATTCGGCGACCTTGGCTTCCAGGGTCTCGGCCAGGGTGCGGCCGACAGGATGTTCGTCTGTCTTGATCTGGTCGCGCACCACGGCGCGGATGGCGTCGATATGGGCGTCAAGAAGCGTGGTCGGCGCCTGCATCCGCTTGCCGGCGTCGTCCAGCATCTTGCACAGCGATCCGGCGATGCGCGTGACCAGCGGATATTCATAGGTGGTGCCCAAACCCTTCAGGTCATGGGCGCGGAAATAGAGGTTTTCGGCCGTCTCGGGCGTATAGCCCTCTTCGCGAATTCGGCCCTGGGCGGCGTCCAGCTTGACGATCTCGTCCTTCAGCCACTGATCGAACTGAGCCGCCATGGCCTTCAGGGCTTCTTCGGCTCGCGCAACGGCGTCGGCGTTGATGCCGAAACCGCCGCCGACCTTCATGCGGAGGGCGTTGGGCGGACGAATGACGTGCGAAGGATCGCTCATGACGGGCTCCCAGAAATTTACGCGAACCCTAACGGGCCGCTCTTAAGAAGCCGTGTAGGGGGGGGTCAGTTGGTGAACTGTTCCGTCATCACCCGTTCGTCGAAGGATCGACCGGCGTCGAACAACATGGTCAGGGCGACGTCGCGCCGCTCGCGCACCTCGACGCTGGCGACGCGCCGAACCTCGAAATTGTCGGCCGTGGCTGAGACGGGCCTCTTGTCCGGTTCCAGCACGTCGAAGCGCACCCGAGCCTCGTGGGACAAAAGGGCGCCGCGCCAGCGCCGGGGCCGGAAGGCGCTGATCGGCGTCAGCGCCAGGATGCGCGCGTCCAGCGGAATGATCGGCCCGTGGGCGGATAGATTGTAGGCGGTCGATCCGGCCGGCGTCGCCACCAGACAGCCGTCGCAGGACAGCTCCTCCAACCGAACCTTGCCGTCCACCGTGATTTTCAGCTTGGCGCTCTGTCGCGTCTGACGCAGCAGGGACACCTCATTGATGGCCAGGCCCGTATGCACCTCGCCCGCTTCGGTCCAGGCGTCCATCTGCAACGGATGGATGACCGTGCGTTCGGCGGCGACGATTCGGGCGATCAGATCGTCCTCGTCATAGTCGTTCATCAGAAAGCCGACCGAGCCCCGGTTCATGCCGTAGACGGGCGTCCGGCGGCGCAGATTGCCGTGCAGGGTCTCCAGCATCTGGCCGTCGCCGCCCAAGGCGACGATGACGTCCGCCTGTTCTTGCGGCACGGCGCCGTAGCGGGCGATCAGAGCCTGACGCGCGGCCTGGGCCTCTGGACGGTCGCTGGCGGCGAAGGCCAGGGCGGGAGCGGGCGGGATCTGGGTCACGGCCGAACGAGAGCCCTAGCTTGACCGCGAAGTCAAACGATCGCGGTGCGCTCCATTATCTGGCGAAAGGCGCGGGCGGCCGAACGGCTGTTCATCGGCGTCGCGCTCCATGCGCCCCCGCCGGGCCGTCCGTCGGTCAGTTTGCGGACTTCCGACAGCACATTGGCGAAGACCGCTCGATCCAGTCCGACTGCGGTGCAGGCCAGATAAAGCGGCTCCGCAGTAGACGAGTGGATGGCGGAGCGCACCTGAGCCGGCGTGAATCCTCCCAGTTGCACCAGGGCCTGTTCGAACAGGCTCAGACGCTGTTCGCGCAAGGCTCGGATCAATATGCCGGGCCGAAGTTGCCCGGCCGCCTGAAGCTTGTCGACCAGACGTTTTTCCATCTCTTGCCGCTCGCGATCGGCGTTGCGGCCGGTGGGTTGCAACGGCCGCCAAGTGGGGGAATGCACCGCCTTGGCCGCCGCCTCCCGCACCGCCGCGTTCAGGCGGGCGTCGTCGATCTTGAACCGCTCGCCGATGGACTGCCGCAGGGCCTGTCCGACCCATTGGTACAGATCATGGGCGAGATCTGCGTTCAGGCGGGGGTGACGGGTCAGGGGCGCGCGAAGACCGGCGATACGCCGGGAATGTTCGATCAGACGACGCATGGCCGCATCGCTGATGTCGGCGGTCCGGTTCGACGCCAGGGCCGTCATGGTCACGGGATCGGCCTGATCCACGATCGCCTCTACGACCCCATGAGACAGGTGCGGCCGCCGCGCCACGGCGATCTGATGCTCCAGCGTGGTCTCCAGCAGGATCCAGATCAGGTCCGCGTCCTGCAACAGGGGGCTGGCGGCGATGACCGGCGCCGCGATCTCGATCTCGTCCAGCGCCAGCATGTTGATCAGAGCCGGCGGGGCCCAATCCGCTGCGGCGAGGCGTTCGGACAGCAGGCGGCGAATATCCCGCTCGGCCTGGGCGGCCAGGGTCAGGAAGATTTCCGCCAGGGCGGGCGCCAGGGCGGTGTTCGGCGGCGCGGCTTCGCACAGGGCGACCACGCCCAGCAATAGTCGCCGACGGTCGTCCGGCGCCTTGCTGCGCGCCAGGTCGATCAAATCCAAAGCGGGGTCGCGCGCGGGCGACGGCGATCTGAGCTGGGCGACAGCGGACAAGGCGGCGGCTCCGACGCGGGAAGGTACCGCTTGCAACTGTGACGCCTGGTCATGAAGACGCGGTTAATGAAATCTGAAGTGCGGCGGTTAATGCGCGTGTCGTTCGGGCTCGACTTGACGGACGCAGGCTGCGGAGGGACGGTTGGGCAAGGCCCGTCAGAGGCCCGCCCTAGGATAGGAGACCCCCATGGCCGACGACGCCGTCCTCAGTCTGAAATCTCGCGTCTCCGAGGCGGAATGGCGCACCCGGGTGGAGTTGGCCGCCCTCTATCGGCTGGTCGCCCTCCACGGTTGGGACGACATGATCTTCACCCACATTTCGGCGCGCGTTCCGGGGGCGGAGCATCATTTCCTGATCAATCCCTACGGCTACTATTTCGACGAGATCACCGCCTCATCCCTGGTGAAGGTCGATCTGGACGGCAACATCGTTCAGGAGACCGCCGACTTCATCAATCCGGCGGGCTTCACCATCCATTCCGCAGTCCATGCGGCGCGGGAAGACGCAAAGTTCGTGATCCATCTCCATACGGTGAACGGGGTCGGGGTGGCGGCCCAGCAAGGCGGTTTGTTGCCGATCAGCCAAAACGCCTGTTTACTACAGCATCAGGTTGCGTATCATGGATACGAGGGGTTGGCCCTGAACCATGACGAGCGCGAACGTCTGGTCGCCGATCTGGGGGACAAGCCGCTGATGCTGTTGAGAAATCATGGCACGCTCGCGGTCGGGGAAACGGCGGCTCAGGCATGGATCGGCATCTTCTTCCTGGAAAGAGCCTGCGCCCAGCAGGTCGCCGCCCTGTCGGCGGGGCCGGATCAAGTCTTGATCGCGCCCGATCAGGCCCAGGCGGAGACCAAGGCGCAGGGCCGGGGGATCGGCTTCGTCGCCGCCCTGGCCTGGCCCGGGGCGCTGCGGCAGCTGGATCGCAAGTCGCCCGGCTACGACGCCTGACCGCAGCGGCGGCGGGTCTGGCGCTCGCCTGGCCTGCCTTGGCGCAGGCGGGAGCCTGGAACCCGCCGAAGGGCCAGGGGCAGGCGATCATCAAGTATGAAAACCAGCGGGGCGATACGGGCTTCGATCCTTCAGGTGAGGAGGTTCCCCTGCCGGCCCAGCGCCGTGATGCGGCCCTCGGCCTGTTCGCCGAATATGGAGTAGGCGACGCCCTGGCGATTCGGTTGAAGGCGGATTGGCAGGACGGAGAAGACGCCTTCGTCGATTATCAGGGGCGCGGCCCGGTGGAAATCGGCGCTTCTTGGCAGGTTTGGCGAGACGACGGCGGCGCCGTCTCCGTCTACGGCGGCTACGCCTGGGCGGGGGAGGGGCGCAATGCGGGCTATGCGGCGCCGGGAATCGGCGAACATGATTGGGAGGCGCGGGTGTCGGCGGCGCGGTCCCTGGGCGAAATGGGCGGGCGATGGGGGATGGACCAGTCCTTCGTCGAACTTCAGGTCGCGCGTCGCCTCCGCGACGATCTGCCCAATGAGACCCGGATCGACGCCACCATCGGGGCGCGGTTCGACGCACGATGGCTGATCCTGGGGCAAGCCTTCGCAGGCGCGGCGGACGGCGGCGCGCGCTGGCTGTCGCTCGAAGGTTCCCTCGTCAGGGATTTCGGCGACTGGAGTCTTCAGGCCGGCTGGCGGCAGACTGTCGCGGGCCGCGAGGCGGCCGTGGTTCATGGGCCGGTTGTGGCGATCTGGCGCAGGTTTTGACGAAAACCGCGCGACGGAATTCGCCGTAAGTCACGTTACGGATAGGTAAGGTTGCGCGCCCGAGAGAAGACGCTAAGCGTGCACGTCCTCTGAATTGAAAGTCTGTTGCGTGATCAAACGCCACTTCTTCCTCGTCGCCGCAGCGATCCTGCTGGGGCTGATGGTTCTCGCCGCCGTGCTGAAGCTGGCCTTCGCTGAAGACGAGGGGGCGGGCGGTCCCGGCGGCGGCGGTCGTCGCGGCGGCCAGCAGGTGTCCGAGGCGGTCGTCGCGCAGAAGCCCTTCTCCGACCAGATCCGCGTCCTGGGCGTGGCGCGCGGCCAGAGGTCGGTGAACATCACTTCCTCCACGACCGAGCTGATCACGCGGGTCCTGTTCACGGACGGCCAGAGAGTCTCGGCCGGGGCGCCCCTGGTCGAACTTCAGGCCCGCGAAGAGGATGCAGCCATCATCGAGGCGCGCGCCAATGTCGCCCAGGCGCAACGCGAATACGACCGCTACAAGGCCCTGGCTGATCGCGGGGTCGCCCCTCAGGTCTTGCTGGAACAGGCCGAAACCGCCCTGGAGACGGCGCAGGCGTCCCTCCAGGCGGCGCAGGCCCGACGCGGGGACCGAGTGATCCGCGCCCCCTTCGCCGGGACCCTGGGTCTGACCACGGTGACGCCCGGCACCCTGGTCAATCCGGGCGCCGTGATTGCGACCCTGGACGATGTCTCGACCATTCGCGTCGATTTTCCTCTGCCCGAACGGTACCTGAACCTGCTGCGGCCGGGGACGCCGATCACCGCGACCGCTGACGCCTATGGCGACGCGCCGTTCCAGGGCCGGATCGCCCTGATCGACACCCGCGTCAATGAGACGACCCGCGCGGCCACTGCCCGGGCCGAATTCCCCAATCCCGGCGGCCGCATTCGCCCAGGCATGCTGCTGAGGGTCTCGGTCCAACAGGGACAGCGGCAGTCCGCCGCAGTTCCCGAGGCCGCCGTTCAATATGAGGGCTCGGGCGCCTTCGTCTATCGGATTGCCCCCGGCGCCGAAGGTTCGACCGCCCAGAGGGTCGAGGTCGAGACTGGGGCCGTCGAGAACGGTTTTGTCGAAATCCTGTCCGGCCTGGAGGTCGGCGATCGGATCATCGGTTCGGGTCTGAACCGCATTCAGCCGGGCGCCGCCGTCAGCGTCGCCGGCGCGCGTCGTCAGGCCGCCGCCAAATGATGCTCTCTGATGTCTCGGTGCGGCGGCCCGTATTCGCGGCCGTCGCAGCCATCGTCCTGTGCGTGATCGGCCTTGCGGCCTTCTTCTTCCTGCCGGTTCGCGAACTGCCGGACGTGGATCCCCCGATCGTCTCGATCAACACCAGCTACGCCGGGGCCTCGGCCGAGGTGATCGAGAGCCGGATCACCGAGCCGATCGAACAGCAGATCGCCGGGATCCAGGGTGTCGAACGGATCAACTCGACCAGTCGGGACGGCCGGTCGAACGTCAACATCGAGTTCTCCCTGGACCGCAATATCGACGATGCGGCCAATGACGTGCGCGACCGGGTCAGCCGGGTGGTCGGCGCCCTGCCGGATCAGGCGGATCCGCCGGAGGTGGCCAAGGCCGATTCCGACAGCCAGCCGATCATCATCGTCTTCCTGCGCTCGACCACGATGAATCGGCTGCAGCTGACCGACTACGCCGACCGCTATCTGGTGGACCGGATGGCGACCGTGCCCGGCGTGGCCCAGGTCAACATCTATGGCGAGCAACGCTATTCGATGCGGATATGGCTGGACCCCGCCGCCCTGGCCGCGCGCGGTCTCACCGTCACCGACGTCGAGACCGCCCTGACCAGCCAGAACGTCGAACTGCCCGCCGGTTCGCTGGAGTCGACCGCCAAGAACTACACCGTGCGCGTGGCCCGCAACTACGCCCGGCCGGAAGACTTCCGCCAGCTGCCGATCGGAACGCGCGGCTCGGCCTCCACCTCCGCCTCGGTCGCCACGGGAACCGGCAGCGGCTCGTCGGCCATCATTCAGGGCCAGCCGACCTATGTCACCCGCCTGGGCGACGTCGCGCGTGTGGAAGAGGCGCCGGAAGAAGACCGGCGCCTTTTCCGCGGCAACAGCATGGACCAGATCGGCCTGGCCGTGACCCGTCAGGCCCAGTCGAACGACCTGGCCATCTCGGACGGCGTGCGCAAGATGATCGACGAGATCCGGCCCAGCCTGCCGCCCGGCGTGACGCTGGAGATCGGTTCGGACAATTCGGTCTTCACCTCTCACGCCATCGACGAGGTCTGGATCACCATCGGCATCTCCATGGCCCTGGTGGCCCTGGTCAACTTCATCTTCCTGGGGAGTCTGCGTGCGGCCCTGATCCCGTCCATCGTGGCCCCCATCTGTCTGCTGGCGACCTTCATCGTCCTGGCGCCCCTGGGCTTCTCGCTGAACCTTCTGACCCTGCTGGCCCTGGTGCTGGCGATCGGCCTGGTCGTGGACGACGCCATTGTGGTGGTCGAGAACATCCAGCGGCGGCTGGACCACGGCGAGCCGCCGCTGGTCGCGGCCGAACGCGGCGCGCGCCAGGTCTTCTTCGCCGTTGTGGCGACGACGGTGGTGCTGCTGTCCGTCTTCGCCCCCCTGCTGTTCCTGCCCGGCTATGTCGGGCGGCTGTTCGTCGAACTGGCGGCGGCGATTGCGGCCGCCGTGGCCTTCTCGGCCTTCCTGGCCTTGAGCCTGTCGCCGATGCTGGCCTCCAAGATCCTCAAGCCGGCC
The DNA here is from genome assembly GCF_009394735.1 of Brevundimonas sp. Bb-A. Taxonomy (NCBI): domain Bacteria; kingdom Pseudomonadati; phylum Pseudomonadota; class Alphaproteobacteria; order Caulobacterales; family Caulobacteraceae; genus Brevundimonas; species Brevundimonas sp. Bb-A. Next base: position 1,744,318 of record NZ_CP045456.1, read on the forward strand.
GAAGGCGGCGGCTGGCTGGCGCGCCGGGTCGACTGGGGCATGGACCGGCTGAAGACCTCCTACGGCCGTTCGCTGGAGATGCTGCTGGGGCGCCGCGCGGCGGTGATCGGCGTCGGCGTCCTGATCGCCCTGGTCGCGGCCGGGGCGGCCGGCATCTTTATGGCCCTGCCCAACGAACTGGTGCCGGATGAAGACCGGGGCCGCGTCTCGGTCCGCGTCGCCGGGCCGGAAGGGGCGGGCTTCGACTACACCCGAAAGATCATGATGGGTCTGGAGCCCCTGCTGGCCGACTACAAGACCAGCGGCGAGGCCGATTCCTATCTGATCTCGGCGCCGGGCTTCGGCGGGGGCAGTTTCAACTCGGGCAACGGGGTGCTGGTCCTGTCGGACTGGTCCAAGCGCGAGCGGTCGGCGGCCGAGATCGCCCAGGAGCTGAACCGCAAGCTGCGCGGCCAGACGGACGCCCAGGTCAACGCCTCGACGCCGGGCGCCTTCCAGCGCGGCGGGGGCAATTCCAACTCCATCGAATTGATCGCCACCGGCACCGACTATCAGCAGATCTACAACTGGCTTCAGCCCCTGTTGGCTGCGGCTCAGAACAATCCGGGCTTCTCGCGGCCGCGCCTGAACTATGAGCCCAACTCGCCGCGCCTGCTGGTGGACGTCGATCCGCAGAAGGCGGCGGCCCTGGGCGTATCCTCGCAATCGATCGGCCGCACCCTGGAGACCATGTTCGGCTCACGCCGGGCCACCACCTATATCAAGGGCGGCCAGGAGTATGACGTCATCCTGCAAACGGAACGTCAGAACCGGCGTGAAGTCTCTGACCTGGAAGCGCTTTATGTGCCGACCGGTTCTGGGCAGCTGGTGCCGCTGGCGGCGGTGGTGACCACCCAGACCTCGGGCGACACGCCCGATCGCCGCCGGCTGGATCGCCAGCGGGCCATCACCCTCCAGGCCGATCTGAACCCCGGCACGACGATCGAAGACGCCGTTCAGTTCCTGCGCGCCGAAGCCGCCAAACAGCCCCAGGGCGGGGTGGTGGTCCAGTGGGGCGGGGCCGCGCGCGATCAGCAGGAGGCGGGCGGCGCCGTCCTGGCCGCCTTCGGCCTGGCGCTTCTGCTGGTCTTCCTGGTTCTGGCGGCCCAGTTCGAAAGCTGGATCACCCCGGCGGTCATCATGCTGACCGTGCCCCTGGCGGCGGCGGGCGGTCTGTTCGGCCTGTTGATGGCCGGGTCCAGTCTGAACATCTACAGCCAGATCGGCCTGATCATCCTGATCGGGGTGGCGGCCAAGAACGGCATTCTGATCGTGGAATTCGCCAATCAGCTGCGCGATCAGGGCCGGTCGATCCGGGAGGCGATCATCGAATCCTCCTCCCTGCGCCTGCGCCCCATCATCATGACCTCCATCGCCACCGCCTTCGGCGCCCTGCCCTTGGTGCTGTGGCAGGGGGCGGGGGCCGGCAGCCGTCAGACGATCGGCGTCGTCATCTTCACCGGCGCCATCTTCGCCACCGTCCTGACCCTGTTCGTCGTGCCGGTGATCTACGGCCTCCTGGCTCGCTTCACCAAGTCGCCCGAATGGACCGCTCGCAAGATCGAGGAGTGGGAGGCCCAGGAACTGCGTGAGGGCGGACCCAAGCCGATCATCGAAGGCTGACGCCTCAGGAGGCGGGCGGCGTCGAGGCCGCAGGGCGGTATCCCGTCTCCACCTTCAGGAAGGCGATCACGTCGCGCCGGTCCTTGGCGTCGGGCAGACCGGCGAAGGTCATCTTGTTGCCGGGCAGGAAGCCGCGCGGATTCTGCAGCCAGCGGTCCAGCGCCTGGGCGTCCCAGACGAAATCGGCCGTCCGCAGGGTGTTGGAATAGTTGTAGCGCGGCCGCTCGCCCGCCTTGCGCCCGAACACGCCGTACAGATTCGGCCCCGCCATGTCCGGCCCGTCCCGGCCGATGGTGTGGCAGGCGCGGCAACGCGCGAAGACGCGACGTCCATTGTCCAGATCTCCCGTATTGTAAGGGGCGGGAAGGGCGGCGAGCAGATCGGCCCTCTCCGTCTCCGTCAGGGCGGACGGGGCCTTGGATTGAGGCGCGCCGCCCTGATCTCCGTTCGGACCGCAGGCCGTGAGCGTCAAAACAAGGGGGACGGCGGCGAGGGTGAGGTGACGCATCGCAGGCTCCGATTTTGCAGCAGGTTAGGCCGCCCGATAGGGCAAATGTCCAGCGCGGCAATTGGTCAAGGTGTCCCGCTGGACGGACGGGGGGCGCACCTGATAATCACTGTCAAAGAAGATGCGCGACCCCTGGTGCGGTCGCCCGCCCGTGTGAGCCTAGATTTGACCGATACGATAAAGCTGAGCCAGGCCCGACGCGGCGACCGCGGCGTCATTGTCCAGGTGGGCGGCCATTGTCACCATAAGGAGCATGAGGTCGAGTTGGAGCGCCGCCTGCTCGAACTGGGCTTCGTCGAGGGCGCCGAGGTCGAGCTGCTGCACGAAGGCCTGTTCGGGCGCGACCCGATCGCGCTGAAGGTGGACGACATGCGCGTGGCCCTACGTCGGCGTGAGGCCGCCAGCCTGATCATCCGCCGGGTCGCCGCCTGATGGACATGGCCCTTAAGACCGCCCGCGTCGCCTTGGTCGGCAATCCGAACAGCGGCAAGACCGCCTTGTTCAACGCCCTTACCGGCGCGCACCAGAAGGTCGCCAACTACGCCGGCGTCACGGTTGAGCGGAAGGAGGGGCTGATCCGAGCCGCCTCCGGCCGGACGATGTCGGTTCTGGACCTGCCGGGCACCTACTCGCTGCGGGCCCGCAGCCCCGATGAGGAAGTGACCCGCGACGCCGTCCTTGGCCGTCTTGCCGGAGAGACCCCGCCGGATGTGGTGGTCTGCGTCGCCGACGCCACCAATCTGCGTCTGGTTCTGCGCCTGATCCTGGAGTTGAGGGCCGTCGGCCGGCCCATGGTCCTGGCGCTGAACATGTACGACATCGCCCAGCGCCAGGGGCTGCGCATCGACCTGGAGACCCTGTCCGCCGAACTGGGCGTGCCGATCATCACCACAGTGGCCACCCGCAAGCGCGGGATCGAGGACCTGATCGCGGCTGTCGAGGCGAAGGTCGAGGCGGCGGCGGTCGAGGGTGAAAACCGGTGGAGCAGCCCTGATTCCGCCGCCCTGCGCCATGCGGCCCGCGAGGCCGAGCGGATCATGAAGGCTTGCGTGCGCCCGCCCGAGCGGCCCGACACCCTGACCGGAAAGATCGACTCGGTTCTGCTGCATCCGATCGCAGGGATGGCGATCCTGTTTGTCCTCCTCTTTGTGATGTTCCAGGCCGTTTTCAGCTGGGCCGCCCCCCTGATGGACGGCATCGAGGGGGCGATCGGCTGGATCGGCGGCCTGGTCGCGGCCCTCATCCCTGATCAGGGCGCGGGCGGCCTGATCCAGAGCCTGATCGTCGATGGGATCATATCCGGCGTCGGCAGCGTGCTGGTCTTCCTGCCGCAGATCCTGATCCTGTTCCTGTTCATCATCGCCCTGGAAGACTTCGGCTATATGGCCCGCGCGGCCTTTTTGATGGACAAGATCATGGGCGGCGCCGGCCTGCACGGGCGGGCCTTTATCCCCCTCTTGAGCAGTTTCGCCTGCGCCATACCCGGCATCATGGCCGCGCGGGTGATCGACTCGCGCCGCGACCGGCTGACCACCATCCTGGTCGCGCCCCTGATGACCTGCTCGGCCCGGATCCCCGTCTATACGCTGATCATCGCGGCCTTCATTCCCAGCCGGACCGTCTGGGGCGTCGTCAATCTGCAGGGACTGGTGATGTTCGGCCTCTACGCCGCCGGGATTCTCAGCGCCCTGTTCGTGTCGCTTCTGATCCGCAAGGTGTTCTGGCGCGGCGCGGTGGAGCCCTTCATGATGGAGCTGCCCACCTATCGGCTGCCGGACCCCAAGAGCGTCGCCTTCAACCTTTGGCTTCGCGCCAAGATCTTCATCAATCGCGCCGGCCGGATCATCCTGCCGCTGGTCATTCTGCTGTGGGTTCTGGCGACCTTCCCCTATCCGCCCGAGAACGCGACCCTGCCGGATATCGACTATTCGTTCGCCGGCATGATCGGCCGGGCGCTGGAGCCGATCTTCGCCCCCATCGGCTTCAACTGGCAGATGGTCATCGCCCTGATCCCCGGCATGGCGGCGCGTGAAGTGGCGGTCGCGGCGCTCGGCACCACCTACGCCATCGCCGATGCGGAGAATGCGACCGGCCTTCTGGCCTCGACCCTGTCGGCCCAGTGGTCCCTGGCGACGGCCCTGTCCTTCCTGGCCTGGTACATCTTCGCGCCCCAGTGCGTCGCCACCCTGGGTGTGGTCAAGCGCGAGACGAACTCGACCAAATGGACCTGGATCATGATCGGCTACATGTTCGGACTGGCCTATCTGGCGTCCTTCGTGACCTATCATGTGGCGGCGGCCCTCGGAGGCGGCTAAGCGGGGGCGGTTCTTCACCGTCCGGACCCAGAGATGAGCCCTGTCCTCGCCGCCGTCGTCATGGGCCTTCTGGGCCTGATCATCGGCAGTTTCCTGGCGGCCGTCAGCGTCCGCCTGCCGCGTGACGAGGACATAGTGCGCGCCCGGTCGCGGTGCATGGGGTGCGACCGGGTCCTGAGGCCGTGGGAACTCGTCCCCCTGTTCAGTTGGGTCGTGTTGCGCGCCCGCTGCGCCCGGTGCGCCGCGCCCATTTCTCCACGGTATCCTTTGATCGAGCTGGCGGCGGCCGCAATCGGCGTCTGGACGGGTCTCTGGGCCGGCCTCAACGGCGGATCGATCCTGATGACGGCGGCGACCGCGATCCTGGGATGGCAGCTGCTGCTGATCGCGATCGTCGACGGCGAGAACTTCTGGCTTCCCGACATCCTGACCTGGCCGCTGGCGGCGACGGGACTGATCGCGGCGGCGCTGTCGGGATGGGACCAGGCGATCGCCCATCTGATCGGCGCGATCGTCGGGTTCGGGGGGCTGTGGCTGGTCGCCTGGCTGTACAAGCGGGTCCGGGGACGAGACGGGCTGGGGGGCGGCGATCCCTTCCTCTTTGCGGGCGCCGGGGCCTGGGTCGGATGGATCGGCCTGCCCAGCGTTCTTCTCTGGGCCTCGGCGGCGGGCCTCAGCCTGGTGTTCGGCCTGCTGGTGGTGCGCCGCTCGGTCAGCGCGACGGACAAACTGCCCTTCGGCGTCTTTCTGGCCGTCGGAATCTGGCTGACCTGGCTTTACGGGCCGCTGGGGCTTTAGCGGCCGGTGGTCAGTTTGACGATGATGATGGCCGCCGTGTCCAGAATGGCCTCGGGCGTGTCGGCGCGGCGCAGCAGGTCGAAGCTGGCGGCGGTGGATTCGGCGATGGAGGCGATCTGGTAGGAGGCCAGTCGGGGATTGTAATCCTTGGGATGGAGGCCCGCCGCATGGGCCTGGGCCACCCGCCGTTCGATCGCCAGATGCAGGCGGCGCAGGCGGCGCACGCGGCTTTCGACAAAGGCCGCCTCGCCGTTGTCGGCCAACATATGCTCGACCCTCAAAACTTGTCCGTGATCGCGCCAGACCGCCATCACGTCCAGAATGAAGGCGCGGCCGATGGCGAAGGCCCTGTCGCCGGGCCAGTCCGTCTGGAAATGCGCGGCCAAACCCTGGAAATCGGCCGCCGCCGCTTCACACAGGGCCAGAACCGGTTCCTCGACCGACTTGAAATAGGTGTAGAAATTCGAAGGCGAGACGCCGGCGGCCGAGGCCACGTCCGCCACGCGAATCTCGCCGTAGTGCCGCGCGTTGAGCAGCGTCCGCGTGGCGTCCAACAGGGCCTGACGGGTCCGGCCGCCCCGCGCGCCGATCTTGTGCCCCAGCTTGTTGGTCGTGTCGCCCATATCCCCAATGGTCGAAAAGAGGTGATATGCGGCGGCGGCCCCGAGGGCGGCGCCGACCGTGACGACACGGCCCGCATAATCGATACGGCGCAGCCTAGCCGACCGACTCGCAAAAGGCCAATGCCGGGAAGGTTCGACCTCAGTCAAACGGCAGGATGAAGACGCCGTCGTATCCGGCGCCGGCGTCCTGGCGGGGCAGGGCCACAAATTCCCGCCCGGCGCTGGACAGCACCTCCCGCACCAGTTGATCGAAGGCGGCGGCGTCATCCCGTTCGGACTTCAAGATGGCGAAGCCCTCTTCAGTCGGTTCGACCCGGTACCCCGCGCCCTGCTTCAACTCTGTGAGCGACAAACCCATCGAACGCGCGGCTCCTCTATCCAGGATGCCTTCGCACAACCCTGATGTGTCGTAAACAACATGGGTTGGTTCGATACGGAAGAAGGGCCGTCCGACGGACGGCCCTTCGATGATCCAGGACAGAGATCCTTGAAGCGTGGATCAGCTGCGGACGGGCGCGCGCACGCCGGCTTCCGCTCGGGCCTCATCGGTCTTCAAGGCGGCGAGGAAGGGCATGATCTGCCAAAGGGCGGACAGGCCGACCAGCACATAGACGATGCGGGACAGGGCCGAGCCGTCGCCGAAGAGGGCGGCGACCAGATCGAAGTCGAAGGCGCCGACCAGACCCCAGTTGAGGCCGCCGACGATGACGAGGAGGAGGGTGACGAGGTTGAGGATTTTCATGAGCTTTCTCCGTGATTGTAAGGAAAGAAGCTTCGACCGGTCAGGCCGTTCCATCGTCGCCTTGTCCGCGTCGCCTCTGGCGGAAACCGGACAGACCGCAACCCTTGCGGTCGTCATTGTCCATTTGCCGACACGGGGCAACGCGGCCGCGCGGCGCCCATTGAGGCGGGGACGCCGACATTGGCGGTCCGGGATTCTCGCGCTTGCCGCCCTTCGACCCCACACCCCTCGTTCAGAACATAGAGAGCCTGTTTCGCCGGCTCCGCCTCGTGGGCGTTCTCGGCGGAGCGGCCGTTCTGGCGACCCTGTCCGCCCTGGCGATCCTGCGCTAATCGAGCGGCGGCAGAGGATCGTCCGGCGGGCCGGCCGCCACCCGGACTTCATAGATCGGCGGTCCCGCGTCGTGGAACAGGACGAGCGTGAACGCCGTCTGGTGTACCCCTTTCAGCGCATGGTCGCGGATCAGGTCGCCCACAGCCAGCAACGCTTCGCATCGGGCTGCGTTGTCATCCCCAGCCATAAGCTGAAGACGCTCCTCCATGCCGGCGACGCCGATTTTCAGGCGGTATTTCCTCATGGAGCCTATACGTGAGAGGCGGGGCTTGGATGTCGCTTAGCTCAATTTGTTCAATGCTGGACGTTCTCGTCCAGAAGTTCGAACGTCGTGACGATCTGTCGCCGGCTCAGAGGCGGGCCATTCTTCGACTGCCCGTCGAGCGTCTCCAGGCGAGCGCTGGGGAAACGATCGTGCGCGAGGAGCGGCGTCAAACCTCGAGCCTGCTGCTGCTGTCCGGTTACGCCGGACGGGTCGCCTTTGTTGGAGACGGCGGGCGGCAGTTCACCCAGATCGGGCTGCCCGGCGACTTTCTGGACCTGCACAGCCTGGTTATGAAGCGGATGGAAAACGGCGTCATGGCCATTTCCGACTGCGAATTAGCGACCATCCCCCATTCCGCTCTTCGCCGACTGGCCTCGCGCGATCCCCATCTGGCGCGAATGTTCTGGCTGGAAACGGTGGTGGATGCGGCCATCCACCGGGTCTGGCTGGTCGGCATGGGACGTCAGGACGCCCAGGCGCGCATGGCCCACTTCTTCTGCGAGATATTCACCCGGCTGGAGCCGGTGGGGCGAACCGCCGAAGGGAGCTTCGACTTTCCCCTTAACCAGAATGATCTGGCCGATGTTCTGGGCCTGTCGTCCGTTCATGTGAACCGAACCCTGATGGCGCTGAGGGCGGCCGATCTCCTCGACGTGCGCGACGGCCGCGCCGTCATCAAGGATTGGGACGGCCTGAGCCGCGTCGCAGAGTTCGACCCCCAATATCTGCGTCTCTGGAAGGAGGCGGTTTAAGCCTCAGGCGCCCGAGCCCGGCTCCGCCATCTTGCGATGCCTTTCGGCCAGGACGGTCTGGGGGGTGATCGCCGCCATCGCCGCCTGGACCTTGTTGCCGAGACCCGCCACCACGTCGCCGTCGCCTCGCTTCATCGCCGCATAGCCCGCCTTTGCGACATCCTCCGGGTTCGCCTTGTCGCCCTGGGCGACCTTGGTGTCCATCATGTCGGCGCGCTCGAAGAATCGGGTGTCGGTCGGGCCGGGCATCAGGACGGTGACCGACACCCCTGAGTCCTTCAGCTCATTGCGAAGGGCCAGGGAGAAGCTGTCCACGAAGGCCTTCGAACCATTGTAAACGGCCTGGAAACTGCCCGGCATCAGGCCGGCGATCGAGCCGGTGAACAGGATGCGGCCTTGGCCGCGCGCCCGCATGGTTCTGCCGATCAGATGGACCAGACGCACCGTCCCGGTGATGTTGGTGTTGATTACATGAAGGATCTCATCGAACGGCTGGTCCAGAAAGGCTCGGCCCAGCCCGTGACCGGCGTTGGCGGCCAGGGCGTCGATCGGACGCTCGCCGATCAGCGCTCTCAAGGACTGCACCCCCTCTTCAGAGGCCAGGTCGACCTGAAGGGCCTCGACATGGGCGCCCAATCCCTCAAGCGCCTGCATCGCCTCAGCCAATGGGGTGTCGGCGGCGATGACGAGGTCGTAGCCGTCCTGGGCGAACAGCTTGGCCAAGGCGTAGCCGATCCCCGATGAGGCCCCAGTGACCACGGCCAGCGGCCGAACGGTTTCTGCAGCGGTTTGATCCAGGGCGTCGGTCATTGATGAACTCCGGCTTTTCAGCCTGACCAACTCACGCCTGGGCCCAGTGTTCCGTCCAAGACTCGACGGAACGAAGCCGGCGCCGCTCGGTTCACCACGTTCAGCCGATCGGAGCTAAGTCCATGTCTTATAGTGACGTTTCAACCGACGCCGACGTCGGATCGACCGCCTTCCTTGAAGAGGATCGGCAAGAGGGCGACCATGACTCTTCAAGTCTGCGTGCGGCCCTGATCAACCGGCCGAGGCAGGAACTCTATGACTACTGGCGGGAGTTTCGAAACCTGCCCAGCTTCATGGAGAATGTGAAGGCCGTCGAAATTCTGGACGGGCGTCGCTCGCAATGGACCATAGCCGGCCCCGCCGGCGCCGACTTCGACCTGGTCTGCGAAATCACCGAGGATCGCCCTGGCGAGCGGATCGCCTGGACCTCTTCCGAGGGCTCTGACGTCGATCACGAGGGCTGGGTCGATTTCAAGGACAACCCCTTCGGCCGCGGCACGGAGGTCCGGGTCTTCATCAGCTATGATCCGCCTGCGGGGGTGGTGGGCAAGGTGGTCGCCAAGGTGATGCAGCGCGAGCCCAGGGTTCAGGCCCGGCGCGAGCTTCGCCGCTTCAAACAGCTGATGGAAACGGGGGAGGTTTCGACCTCCAAGGCGCCCGAGGCGGCGCCCCGCGCCTCGCGCCACCTCTGATCCTTTTCCCTCGAACCAAGGAGCCCCAATGCGCGCCCTCACATGGCACGGCAAACACAATGTCCAGGTGGATACGGTCCCTGACCCCCAGATCGTCAATCCCAGGGACGCCATCATCAAGATCACGGCGACCGCCATCTGCGGCTCGGACCTGCACCTCTACGACAGCATGATCCCCGGCATGTCCAACGGAGACATCCTGGGACATGAGTTCATGGGGGAGGTGGTGGAGGTCGGCCGAGGCAACACCAGCCTGAAGAAGGGCGATCGCGTCGTTGTTCCCTTCGTCATCGCCTGCGGCCAGTGCTTCTTCTGCGAACGGTCGATGCCGGCCGCCTGCGACAATTCCAATCCCGCCGACAAGGCCGACGCCACCGAGATCGCCTACGGCCACTCCGTCGCGGGCCTGTTCGGCTATTCGCACCTGACCGGCGGCTTCGCCGGGGGGCAGGCCGAATATGCGCGCGTGCCCTATTCCGACTACGGCCCGATCAAGATTCCCGACGGGATCGACGACGAGAGGGTCCTGTTTCTGTCCGACATCTATCCGACCGGTTGGATGGCGGCGGAGAACGCCCAGATCCAGCCCGGCGACACCGTCGCGGTCTGGGGCTGTGGACCGGTCGGTCTGTTCGCCATCAAGAGCGCGATCCTTCAGGGCGCCGGCCGGGTGATCGCCATCGACCGTCACCCGAACCGATTGGCCCTCGCCAAGGCCAATGGCGCAGAGGTGCTGAACTATCACGAGGTCAAGGTGCGCGAGGCCCTGATGGAGATGACGGCCGGCCTGGGCCCCGACAGCTGCATCGACGCCGTCGGCATGGAGAGCCACGGCTTCTCGCCAGACAATATCGTCGATGCGATCAAACAGGAGACCCGGCTGGGGACGGACCGCCCCCACGTGCTGCGCGAAACCATCATGGCGGTGCGCAAGGGCGGAACGGTGTCGGTCCCAGGCGTTTACGGCGGGGTGGCGGACAAATGGCCTGTGGGCGCCTTCATGGAGAAGGGGCTGACGCTGAAGACCGGCCAGACCCATGTTCAGCGCTATCTGCCGCAACTGCTGCAACTGGTGCTGGACGGCAAGATCGACACCACCGACCTGATCAGCCACCGTTTGCCGCTGGAACAGGCCCCCGAGGGCTACAAGAACTTCAAGGAAAACCAGAACGAATGGACCAAGGTGGTCCTGAAGCCGCACTGAGGCTTCAGCAGCCGCAGGCGAAGCGATGAAGGCGCGCGGGGTCGGTGACGATCATCCGACCCCGCGACAGCTTCAGCGCGCCGTCCCGCTCCAGGGCCTTGACGGCCGCATTGACGCTGGTGCGTTGAACGCCCATGGCCTGGGCCAGGATGGACTGGGTTGTGCGCAGTTCAGGGCCGGAGGTCTCGTACAGACGGCGAATCCAATTGGCCGTGCGGTGGGGCACTTGGTGGACGGCGTTGCAAGCCGCCTCGGCCTGCACCCGCGACAGACGGTCCAAGGCATGGCGGGCGAAAACGTGTTCGACCCAGGCCTGCCCCATCAGATCCGACAGATCGGTGGCCGGCGCCTCGATCCAGTGGGTGTCGATCAGAGGCAGAAAACGCACGGGATAGAAGGCGGAGGCCAACGAGGCTTCCCAACCGAACATCGCGCCTCGGCCATGAAGGCCGACGCAGGCCATGTTCTTGCGGTCGAAGGCCGCTAAGGCGCCGTCCAGCACAAAGCCGACCGCCGCACGCCCTTCCAGGCTTTCCCCGGCGCGGCCGCTCCGCATCTGACCCTTCCGTCGGACCAGATCCTGGACCTCGTCCGGCATCAGCCGCAGCACCGGGTGATCCCTCACACCTTGCGGACGATGGTCTTCCGAAATCGGATCCCGCGAGGAGACCGCGAGGGCTGAAGCGGCGTCATACATGCACCCACCCTGCACGGCGCGTAAGGCCAAGGCATTCACATGGGTTAAGCAAGGGCGGCGATCACCGCGCCTTGTGCGTTTCTTTTTCCCGTTCGGACCGGACCGCCCGGCAAGGAGGTAGGGCGAACGCCGCCCAGCCTCGGATACGGGGGTCGAGGGGCGCGCGTTTCTTTCATTGGATCATCCGGCCGCCGTGTCTGAACCGAGCGGGGCATGGACGTCCCCGTGATCCGGCCGCGGAACCCGCCGCAGCGGCTGGCCTTTCCTTAGGAACAAGGAGCCGCACGATGACGATGAAGTTTTACCAGATAGACCTGGAGCAAGGCGGGGTGACGCGAACCGTGCGCGTTCCGTCCAAGACCGATGTCCAGGCGGCCGACGCGGCCGCGCCTCTGATGAAGGCGGGCGAGCGGATCATCGCCATTCGCCAGGTCGTCGATGACGGATTGCAGAAGGCTGACGCCCTGCCGCCGGTCTCCCAGGCGGAGTCGTTCGCCGAGATCACGCCGGGCGCGGCGGCAAAGGGGCCGCCTCCCACCAGCTGACGCCGCAGCCGGCGCCGGGTCGCGCTGAAGACTGACCTGGGTAAGCTGAGGCGTTGCGCTGAAGGAGGGTTGACGGCATTGTCGGGCGGCAGACGAGTGAACCATGGCCGACCAAACAACAAACATCGACGACGCCTCTCCGCAGTTGGGGCGAGACGATTTAGTGACGATGGTTCAGGCGGTTGTCGGCTAAGGTGTCCGAGACGACGACATCGGTGAACGTCGCCCAGCGCCTGACGCCTATGGAGGCGGCCTGTCTGCGCCGTGTGCGCGACGGTCTTCAGTCGAAGGAAATCGCGCTCGAATTGGGCCGCTCCGCCAAGACCATAGACAAGCATATCGAGAACGCCTGTCGCAAACTGGGCGTCAGCAGCCGCCGGCAAGCGGCGCGCCTCTATTTCGAACCTCTACGGGACGATTCCGTAGGGGCGTCATTCCCCCTGCCCACCGCTCCCGACGCCGTCTCTGATGACGGTCGGAAAGGAGGCTTGGATGCCGCACTCGGGATGTCATCTGCCGCCCGTCACATGGGAGGAGCTGGAGGCGATCTTCGAGGATTTGGCGGCGACGAACGAGGAACGCGAGACGGCTCTGCGGTTGCTGGATCTGACACGGACCCTTCAGCCCTATCTCTCGCCGCTCGATTTGATGCGCGAGATACTCTGCATCGCGCTCGTTCTCCCCAGCGAGAACGATCGGCCGCCAAGACGGCCCGCGTTGCCGAGCGAGTTCGTGAACTGGCGATGATCCCGATCTTCGCCGCCGTCGCACTCGCCGTTCTCGCCGCCATCCTCGGAGGCAGCGTGCAGCTTCAGCTCGCTGTGCAAGCGCTCGATCGTCTGCTGTCCGGCCGCTAGGTCTCTCTTTCCGCTGATCAACAGTTGATGCGGCGCCGACAGCTCGGCGTCGGGGAGCGGACAATGCAAAGACTTGAAATCGCGCAAACGATCGCGAACGCCCTGTTTCGGGCGGAGGACCAGGCCGACCAAGGTCTGATGGCGGCGAGCGCCCTCGTCAGCCTGATGGCGGAGACGCGGCTGGATCATCGCCTTTCGGCCGTCTTGGCCGCTCAGGCCGTTTCGGAGACCACCGAGGCCATTCGGGCTTTCGGCGAAGCGCGAGCCCGTCTGGTGGCGGCCCATGCGGCGCTGGAACAGGCCGCGCCGGCGCTCATTGGGCGCGAGACCCGACTGATGGGGCCGCTGACAGGCAAGCCCGAAACCGACCAGCCCAGGACCGCTCGTCTTCGGGCCGCCGCCTGATGGTGACGCTGGACTTGCAAGGTCGGACGGCGCGCGCCACGAAGACCTATGCAATCGCTACACACGCCGCTGCAAATCGGTCTGACCGTCGCCATGGCGGTCTGCCTTCTCGTCGCCCTCTGGAAGGGCGACGGGTCGGCGCGGCTGGCGGCCTTGGGCATGGTGGCGGGGTCGGTGCTCAGCGCCTTGGTGCAGGATCGCGCCAACCCCGACGCCGCCCAGTGGCTGATCATGGGGGTGGACGCGGCCTATCTGGGGCTGTTGGCGGCGATCGCTTGGCGCAGGCCCGCGCGCTGGCTGGTCTGGGCGGCGGCGTTCCAACTCGCCCAGGCGGTGACGCATCTCAGCTTCGCGCTCAATCCGGAGATTCTCGGCCGGGCCTATATCAGCACCTCCTATGTGCTGTTCGCGGGTCTGCTCGCCGCCCTGTTCGCAGGGCTTCTGCGATCGGAGGCCGCCCATGAGCATGACGGCCGAACCGATCGACGCGACTGACCGCTATGTCGGGGACCGGTTGTCGGAGCTTCGCAAGGGCATGGGGCTGAACCTCGCCGAGCTGGCGCGGACCAGTGCGATTTCGATTGCGGAGCTGTCGGCCATCGAGGCGGGCAGGGGGAAGGTTTACAGCGCCACCCTCTGGCGTCTTTGCCGCGCCCTCCACGCCGACCTGGAAGACGTCCTTCCGCCCCGCGACCTCACGGTCAGCGGTCGCGCCTGAAGGCGTCGGACAAGTCCTGATGGAGCAGGGCGACGATGGTGGGTGATCACAGGTTCGAACTGTGCACCCGCTGATTAGGAGATGCCGATGTGGGCTCTCCAAAACCCGCAAAATCAGCGAAATTGCTCGATTTAAAATATTGATATAATTGATTATTGTCTGGCGGTGGCGTGGGCTGAAGCGAACCCAGCGAGAGCTGTCGGCCCAAGGCGCGGCGGCGCCATTCTCCTGCTCGTAAACCTGAAGCGTGAGATGCGGCGTCCGAACGGGGGCGGACCAGGAGCGACGAAGTCGGCGTTTCAGGACCGGCCGCCACCGACGTCACAGACGGCCCCCGGCTCCCCTGTCGTTCCGGAGCCCTGAGCTGACCCGCCGTCATGAAGAGGCTAATGGGCCTTCCGTTCGCATCGGTGACGGCGTGAAGCCCGGTGTTCATGCCGCCTTGCGTGCGTCCGATCAGTCGCCCGAGCCCGACTTTTTTGCCCGCAGGCTCGAAGCCGTGCCGTGCCCCTTGAGATAGGTCGCGTCGATCATGACCGTGCGGCGTTCGGTCTGAGCCCCGGACAGGCCGGCCATCATCCGGATGAAGACCTAGCCCATTGCAGTGTCGGGTTTAGAACGGCGTTTCGGGGGTTAATCGTGCCGATTGTGTGGCCTCGATGTTTCATCTCGCATGTATTTTCCATTGTGACGTCGGCAAAGCGACGCCGCTTGCAGAGCGGCGCTCCGCAGCCAGATTGGTGCAAGCTTCACGACGTAACGGTGACGGTGTCGCGACAAATCGTGGCTACGGCCGTCCTCGGCTGCAGTCCTCAGGGTTTGTCGCTCGGAGGTGAAGCTGCGCCGGTACGACCGGCAGGGGGATGACATGACTGCAAGACCGATGAGTACTTCGATGCTGGCCCTGATGATTTGCGCATCGGCGGGCGGCGCCTGGGCCCAGAGCTCGACCGAGGCCACGCTTGAACAGGCGGCGCGCGCTGCCGCTGCTCAGAAGGCGACATCCGCCGAGGCGTCGAGCGAACCCGCCGTCATCGAGGCCGTGGAGGTGACCGGCAGCCGCCTGCAGAACGGCGACGTTACGGCCGATGTCCAGGTGATCACCGCCGAAGAAATACGAGCGAGAGGGGTCACCTCGGTTGAGGAACTGATCCGCACGCTTCCTCAGAACGTCGCCAATGTCGGCGCCCTCACCAACGATCGGGCGAAGGGGCCGCTGAAGAATCGCACAGCGCCGGTGTCGCGTCTGGGCGCCCTAGGGGTTTCGGCCGCAAACCTGGGCGGCATGGGAGCGGGCAACACGCTTGTGCTGATCAACGGTCGCCGCGTCGCCGGCGCTGCGGGGATCGAGGACGGGTTCGTCAATCTGAACGGCATTCCGCTCAGCGCGGTCGAACGTGTGGAGATTCTGACGGGCGGCGCTTCGGCCGTCTATGGGGCGGATGCAACGGCGGGGGTCATTAACTTCATCCTGAGGCGAGACTTCGTCGGCGCCACCCTGACCGGCCAGGTCGAAAACTCCAACAACGGGGCGGACAACAGCAGCGTCAGCCTGTTCGCGGGCTACAGCTGGCGGGGCGGGAACCTGTCCGGCACCCTGAGCCATTCACGTCGTGATCCGATCCTCAATCGCGACGTCGGCTACGTCACCAACGACTACTCCAGCTATTACGGCGGGAACCCCAACTATGATCGTCGCTCGTTCGCACAGGGCTTGCAGCCCGGGGTGATCGACCGAAGCACGATGGCCTATGACCCCTCCACGGGGGGGCTGGTCAATAACGCGCAGGGATTGACGGTTCGTCCCGGCTTCACCGGTCGTCCTACAATGTCGGACATGGTGACCGTCGGAAGAGAGGCTCTTCCCGATTTTGTGCCGAAGTACGCCGGCAATGAGACCGAAAACACGAGCCTGTCGCTGAGCTTCGAGCAGAATCTGACCAGCCGCCTCAGCATCTTCGCCAACGGCCTATATTCTCGCGCCAAGAATACGCAGGAGATCGAGTTCTCCAGGCTGTCGATCAACCTCGCGCCCGGACAGTACTACAATCCATTCCCGGCCTATTACTTCAGCAGCTTCCAGCCGGGAGTCACGGTCTATTACAATCCGAAGGCCGAGGTCGAGGCTGGGATCCTGCCCAGCGGCAACATATCCAACACCTACGATTCCTGGAACTTCAATACGGGCCTGCGTTATCGACTGGGCGAGAACAGCCGGATCGAGTTGAACTACACGACGTCGCAGTCCGAATCGGACGGACAGCAAATGGTTTTCGGCAACCTGGTTGATCTGCGCCGCAACTCAGCGTCTCCCACCGGCGTGTCATGCTACAACTTCATGCTCGCCAACAATCGCTATGCGGCGGACGTTCGTCCCGGCATTCAAGACGCCTTCGACCGCCAGTGCAGGGCCTTGACCAGCGCGGATCCGACTCTCGCCTTCAATCCCTGGAAATCCACGGTCGATGGGGGCGGCTCCAGCGTGGTGGACTTCTATTACCGCGACGCTCGCGAGGACCGCAGCTCTCGTCTGGAGAATTACGACATCCAGATGAACGGGGTGCTCAAGACCCTGCCTGCCGGCAAGGTCTATTACGCAATCGGCGCGGAATACGCGAGCGACGGCGTCGACAGCAGCGAGGTCAAGGTCAAGACGGGCGAAGCGGTTGATCGGGATCGTTACGCCTATTTCGGCGAGTTGTCGGTGCCAATCTTCGGTCCGGACTACAACCGCTTCCTGGCGCGGTCGCTGACGCTCACCTTGGCGGCCCGCAACGACACCTATGAGACCTATGGCGCGGTCGGTACGGTCAACAAGGTTCCCATCGATCAGGGCGGGGAGCTGATCTTCGGAGAGAACACCTTCTCGCGCACGACGCCGTCCTACGGTCTGCGTTGGGAGCCTTTTGAAGGGCTGGCCTTCCGCGCCAAGTGGAGCGAGGCCTTCCAGGCCCCACCGTTCACGCAGCTGTTCGACGTGCAGGGTTCTTCGACGTTCAACACTACCATCTTCGACGACCCTCTGTTCAGCTGCATCGGCTGCATATCCTTCTATCCAACCCGCAACGCCTATACGGCCCAGGTCGTGCGTGCGCCCAACCCCGACCTACGTCCTCAGACGTCCGAACAGGAGGCCTTCGGGCTGACTTGGCGGCCAAAGGGGCGGCTGGAAGGGCTGGCGGTAGACGTCGCCTACAATCACACGGTGATCCACGACGAGTTCGCGACTCTTCAGAAACTGCTGACCCTGATGCCGAGCGCCGAGGTCCTGAAAATCGAACAATTCTATCCGCGCGATGCGACGGGACGGATCATTCGCCAACAGAACCAGATCTTCAACATCCTCGGCTCCGAGTTCGCCTCCATCAACTATGAGATCAGCTATCTGTGGCAGACGGAGTGGGGCACGTTCGAACCGCGTCTGAACGTCCTCGACAACCTGATGTCAGAACAGCAGGCGTTTGAAAACACCGCCAAGATTTCCACCCTGGGGTCGATCCTAGGGCCAGACGAGTACAAGGTGGTCGGCTCTCTGGGGTGGTACTACCACGATCTCAGCGCTAATATTTGGGCCTATTACACGCCCAGCTATCAAAACGACTACGCCATAACTACCGCTGCGGGGATCATCTCCAATCCCAAGGACCAGCAGGAGGTCGACGACTTCCTCACGTTCGACATGACGTTCGCCTGGCAGGTCGCGAACAATACGCGGCTAAACGTGGCCGGGCGCAACATCTTCGACGCCCAGCCGCCGTTCGTGGTCGTGTACAACCTTCCCTACGATGCGGCACGTTACAATGCGGCTGGACGGACTCTGTCGCTTGAACTCCAGTATACGTTCTGACTGGATGAAGAGGGGGCGGCGGCTCAGGCGGGCGCCCCCTTGTCGGGTCGGTTACGCCGGAGCCGACGTTCCATCGCCGTCGAGGGGCTCATGAGACTGCTGCTTGTCGAGGATGACGCCGACGTCGCCGAGACCCTTGTGCTTTATCTGGAGAAGCAGGGCTTCGTCGTCGATGTGGCGACCAGCCTGGCCATGGCGCGTGACGCCCTGGATGACGGCGGGTTCGATCTGGTCGTGCTGGATCGCGGCCTGCCGGACGGGGACGGGGTCTCCCTGATCGCCTGGTCCGAACAGAGAAACCGGCGCCAGAGGTTCATCGTCCTGACGGCTCTCAGCTCGATCGATCATCGGGTCGAGGGGCTGGAATCGGGGGCCGAGGATTATATCGCCAAGCCGTTCGAGCCGCGCGAATTGCTGGCGCGGATCCGCACGGCGCTGAGGCGGCCGATCGAGACGCGACGGGAGACGCGCCGGTTCGGACCTTTGATGCACGACCTGGAAAGCGGCGTCTTTTTCGTGGACGAGACGCCCCTGACCCTGCGACGCACCGAAGCCCTGGTGCTGGAGGCGCTGATGGCGCGACCCGGCGCCGTCATCCAACGTGAAACGCTTGAAGCAAGGGTCTACGGCTATGACAAGGTGGTCAACGCCAACTCGCTCGAGTCGCAAATCTCGCGTCTGCGCACCAATCTGGCGCGGCGGACCGACAAGGTGCGCATCCAGGCCGTTCGCGGCCTGGGTTATTGCCTGACCGAAGACGGCTGACTCCGCCGCTCCATCTCAAATCGCGTCAGCCTGGTGCAAGCCAAGCATGAGACACCCACTCCTATGGCTTACGAATCCGGATATTCCATGACGTCTCAGGACGATGTCGAACGCGCCCGACAGGAGGCCGCCGCGTTCAAGGAGACCTTCATCAACATCCGCGCCGAAGTCGGCCGGATGATCGTCGGCCAGGCGGATGTCGTCGACGGCGTCCTGACCGCCCTTATGGCCGGTGGCCATGTGCTGCTGGAGGGCGTGCCGGGCCTGGGCAAGACCATGTTGGTCGCCTCTTTGAGCCGAGCGGTCGATCTGCCCTTCTCGCGCATCCAGTTCACGCCGGACATGATGCCGGCCGACATCGTCGGCACCACGGTCCTGACCGAAACCGACGGCGGGGGGCATGAACTGACCTTCCAGCAGGGGCCGATCGTCTCCAACCTGGTGCTGGCGGACGAAATAAACCGCGCGACGCCCAAGACCCAGTCCGCCCTGCTGGAGGTGATGCAGGAACGCCAGGTCACGGTCGGCCGCCGCACCATCAAGATGCCGGAACCCTTCTGCGTCATGGCGACCCAGAACCCCGTGGATCAAGAGGGCACCTATCCTCTGCCCGAGGCGCAGCTGGACCGGTTCCTGTTCAAGCTGGTCGTCGGCTACCCGTCCGAGTCCGACTATCACGCCATCATTGATCGCACGACGGCGGGGCACGACGTCGTGCTGAATCCCGTCGCCGACGCCGCGACGGTGCAACGGATGCGGGCTGTCGTGCGTCAGGTGCCCGTGACGGAGGCGGCCAAGACCTATGCCATTCGCCTGGTCATGGGCACCCAGCCGGGCAGCGACTATGCGCCCGACAGCGTCAATCGCAGTGTGGCCCTGGGCGCCTCTCCGCGTGGGGTTCAGAGCCTGATGCTGGCCGCCAAGGTCCAGGCCCTGCTGGATGATCGTTTCGCCGTCAGCACCCACGATGTCGCGGCTGTGGTCATGCCCGTCCTGCGGCACCGGCTGGTGGTCAACTATCACGCCCAGGCGAACAATCTCACGGCCGACGCCCTGCTGGAGGATGTCCTGGCCCACGTCAAACGTCCGTACGCCACCGACTGACGGTCCCCATAAAGGTCAGTCGGCACGGATGTCCGAGGCGCCGCAGGGTCCTGCTTTCCCTGCGGCGCCTTTCTTTTGGGGCTCAGAAGCGCTTGGCGAACTGGATGCGAAATTGACGTCCGATGGGATCGTGATCGTCTCGGCCATAGCCGGGCGCCGGGCGGCCGTCGCCCAGGCGGGCGTCGGGACGGGCGTCGAACAGATTCTGGACTTCAACGGTGATCTGACCCCCGCCGGACAGACAACCGGATCGCGGCGCCGCCGTCGGCCCTTGAGCGCGTAGCTCGGAGGGTAGGAGGATGACGCCGAGCCGGAAATCCGCATCCGCGAAGCCGTCGACCACAAGATCGTCCGGTCCCGTCGCGTCCCCTCGCAGAGATCGGTAGCCCGCCTGCCATCGAGCGCTCGTGCTCAGGCTCCAACGGCCCCGCCGGGTTTCGGCGTTCAGGAAGAGGGTCTGGCGAGGCAGGCCGCCGCCGACGCCGGCGATCCGGTCCAGAACCGGGGCGCCGGGGCCAAAACGGGAGCGATCCGTCAGGCGGTAGGCGTAATTCAGGTTGATCTGAAGGCTCTGCGGCTCCTCATCTTCACCCCGCGGCAAGGGCAAGGCCAGACTGACCGAAGTGGATAGGTCCTCCGATGTCGCGGAAGCCAGGTTCAGCGGCCTGCGGTCGATGAAGGTGAGCCGACCCTCGGCGTCGCGGATGAAGCGTTCCGGAAAGGCGGCCTCAAGCGCGGGGGTCGGTTCGCTCAGTTGTCCGACACCGTCCTGCGTCTCGTTTCGACCGTAGCTGAGGTTCAGGAAAAGCCCCGTTTTTGTAAGGGGCCCCGCGCTGACGCTCGCCGACAAGCGATCCGATCGCTGCGCCCTCAAGTCCGGATTGCCGCCGAGCAGCGGTGTGACCTGTACGGCCTGGCCGGTCACCAGATCGAACACCGAGACAGGATCGCCGTAGACGAGAGGCGCATAGAGTTGGTCGGTCGTCGGAGCGGCGTTCGCGGTCGCATATCCCGCATTGAGCCTCAACGCCTCGATCGGGGTCCAGTTGAGATCGAGATCCAACCCGCTGCCTTCGCCTATGGAGCTGTTTAGCAGATTGCCGCCGAGGCTGAGTGAACCTCGCCAGGACCGAACTGACGTTCCCCATCCTCGTCGATCCGGCGCCACAGTGGAACGACGATGGCGCCGCGCAGACTGGTGGTCCGGGGGGTGCGATCCTCTTCAACCGCGTCGGCTTCGACCGTCGCTCGTTCCGTATCGGACCAGCTCAGCCGATGGTCCACCGACAGATTCGCTATCAGATTTCCCGTGGGCAGGGTCTTCAGCTTGCAGTTCGCGTTCAGATTCGCCCCGATGGATCATGACGCAGAGAGGAGACAAAGCCATTCGGGCGAGAACCGTGGGGGAGGGGAGATCTGGACCGGGCGCGCAAGACCCGGCCGAGCGTGTCGCTGCCGTCTAGCGTATTTTGGCCCCGTAGATGTTCCAAACCTCGACCGGCCCGAAGTTCAAGGCGCGAACAGAGGTCTCAATCTTAGAAAGGTCGCCGACAACAATCCAGGTCAGCTGTTCGGGGCGGTAGGTCCGGCGTGACCAGGCTTGGACCTGATCCAGGGTGACCGCCGACAGCCGGTCGCCGGACGAGGCGGCGCGATCATAGGGCAGGCCGTAGGCGGCCGAGCTGACGATCGACCCGAGGAAGGCGGCGTTGCCTGAGAAGGCCGACGGAAGGGCCAAGATGCGGGCGGTCCGGTCGCGGTCGATCTCGTCCTGCGTGGCGGGGCGTGCGTCGACGAAGTCGGCGATCTCCTTGCGGATCTCCGCCATGGCCTCGGCCGCGTGCTCCGCCTCGATGGCGCCGCTGACGGTGAAGAGGCGCTGGCCGACCGGGGCGTCCGACACGCCCCCAGTAAAGCCGTAGGTCCAGCCCTTGTCTTCGCGCAGGTTCATGTTCAGGCGGCTGTTGAAACCCGAACCCAGGACGGAATCGGCCAGAGCCTCGGCTGCGGACTGGTCCGGGTCGAAGGCGTCGACGACGTGGCCGGCCATTACATTTGTCTGGGTTGCTCCGGGCGCATCGACCAGAATGACGCGACCCGGTGTTCCAGCGGCGTCGGCGAGGGGCGCCAGCGGCGTCGGCGCGGTCGCGCGCCAGTCGCCGAAATATTTGCCGGCCACCGCGCGCGCCTGGTCGAGAGTAATGTCGCCGATCAGATAGAGGGTGGCGTTGTTCGGGCCCAGTTCGCGGTCGTGGAAAGCCTGGACGGCGTCGCGCGACACCTCGGCGGCGTCGGCTCGCGTGCCGATCCGGCCGTTGCGATGTCCTTCGCCCCAGACCGCACGCGCGTAGACAGGGCCTGCGGCGTTTATCGGATTGCGTTCATAGGCGTCGAACTGCGGACCGACCCCTTCCAGGGCCCGGTCGATCTCGCGCTGTGGATAGGTGGGGCGGCGAACGACTTCGGCGGCCAGGGCGAAGCCTTCGTCCAGTCGGGCGCTCAGCATTGACCAACTGACGCCGCTCTGGCGAGCCTGCGCGCCCGCCTCGATGTTAACCCCTATTCGCGAGGCTTCGCGCGCGAGACGCTCGGCGTCGTAACGTCTTGTCCCGGCGGTCATCAGGCTGAAGGCCCGGGCGGCGGCGCCACGGCCGTAGGCGTCTTCCGCCATCGAGCCGGTGGCGAACTGAAGCCGGGCGTCGACGACGGGAAGATTGGGACGGTTCGCCACCACCAGCCTCAAACCGTTCGGCAAGACCGTCTCTTCGATCCGGGGAAACTGGATCCGCGTATCGGCAGGGCCGGGTTCGGGCATCCGCGTAGGATCCGCCAGGCCGGCGACGTCGGGCGCGTGCGCCGGCTTCGGCGCCGGCCGTTGCACCAGTTCGTAATAGGGGCGCGACAGGGTCCGCGCGGTCAGGGCGCGGATCTCGTCGCGGCTCGGGCTCTGAATCCAGTCGCGTTGCTTGAGGAAGTAGGTCGGGTCGCCGCGGGTGGTTTCCCCCTCCGCCAACCACGCCCCGATGGCGGCGCTGTCCTCGAGCATCCGCAGCAGCGACAGATCCGTCGCCGAAGCGACTGTTTCCAATCGCTCGACCGACGGACCCTTTTCGTAAAAGTCTGTCAGGACCTGGTCTATGGCGGCTTCCGCAGCCTCGGGCTCTATGCCGGGCTTCAACTCCACGGACAGGCTGAAGGCGCCGGCCAGCTGACCTTCGTTGACCGAGGCGGAAACGCTGGAAGCGAGATCCATATCCTCCACCAAGGCGTCATGCAGGGGCGTGCCCTTGCCGCCCGCCAGGCTGCGTGCCGCCAGTTGAAGCAGGGTGTTGTCGCGAGAGGCGGCGGTCGAAAGAGGCCATGTGCGGGTCAGGACGGCGACAGGGATGTTCTCGTAGACCACGTCGCGCCGGATGTCGGTCATCGGGGGCGTCCAAAGCGCCGGCCGGCTGATCGGTTCGCCTTGGCGCACCCCGCCGAAATAGCGGGCCGCCTTCTCTCGGGCCGTTGCGACGTCGATGTCGCCGGCCAGAACCAAAACCGCGTTCGAGGCGCCGTAGTTGGCGGCGAACCAGGCCTTGACGTCCTCAACGGTGGCGCGATCCAGATCCTCCATCGAACCGATCGTCGTGTGGGCATAGGGATGGCCGGGGGGATAATAGCCCCGGAGGAACTGGGCTTCGGCGGCCTGTCCTGGGCCGAGCTCGCCCTGACGCTTCTCGTTCTTGACCACGGCGCGCTGCTCGTCGAGCAGAGCCTGGGTCATGCCGCTGTCCAGGTCGCCCATCCGGTCGGCCTCCATCCAAAGCGCGCGGTCGAGGGCGTTGGAAGGAACGGTCTGGAAATAGTTGGTGTAGTCGGCCGTGGTGCTGCCGTTGATGCCGGTCGCGCCGACCGCCTCGAGCGGCGGGAAATATTCGGTGGGTCGGTTGCGGGTCGGTTGGAACATCAGATGTTCAAACAGATGGGCGAAGCCGGTGCGGCCTTCCGGCTCGTCCTTCGATCCGATCCGATACCAGACGCCGACAAACACGCTCGGGGCGGTGCGGTCGGTATAGACCAGCACGGTAAGCCCGTTCGGCAGGGTGAAGCGCTCGTAGGGAATCTGCACCCTGCCGAGTTCCGCCCGTCCCGGGGCTCGACTCTGGGCTTCGGCTCGGCCGATCGCCAGAGCCGGGCCGGCAGCGACCAGCAGGGCAGCCAGGGCGACGCTCGCCGTCGTCTTGACGAATGGATGCACGGTCGACCCCTTGATCTATGGCGTTCTGCCGGCCCACCAAACATGCGAAGCTTGCCCCAGCCTTGCCGCTGCGGCGGGCGCACGCTTTCGTCTGGGCCCGGACGTCCCGTAAGGTTGGTGCAAGCTGCCCGGCCTAGGCGTTTCAGGGTGTTTCGCGTGTGCGGTTCGAGTTGGAGCGGATGATTCAGGGGGGCGATACAGGGCTGCGGCTGCGTCTGGACGCGCTCGAGGCCAAGGGGCTGCGGCTGATCCTGGATCAGGCGCGTCGCCAGGCCGTGTCGCGCGCGTTCGCCTGGGCCGCTCCCGCCTCGGCCGTCGGGGGGGGGGTCTTTGTGCTCTCCGCCCTGATCCAGCGCCCATCGCCCGTGGTCGGTCTCGCCGCCGTCGTCCTGCCGCCGCTCGTCGTGGGCGGCGTGACCTATCTGGGCGTGCGGCGCGCCCAGTCGATCGAACGTGCTGCTGCGCTCGCCCGCCTGGACCAGAGGTTCGGCATCAAGGACCGGATACAGACGGCCGACGAGTTTTCGCGGATCGCCGACCGCTCCTCCTTTCAGAGCGCCGCCCTCCAGGAGGCGTCGCCGTGGCTTGATCGAGCGGCGAACGCGCCGGTCGTCTCCACGCCGGTATTGACGGTTCGCCCGTCGCGGCTGTGGCTCTGGCTTCTTCTGGCCTTCGTGCTATTCGCCTCGGCCTTTTTCATTCCGGGCTTCGGGGCCGGGGCGAACCCGATCCAGAGCCCGGCCGACGAAACCGCAGCCCCGGCGGTCGCCTCTGTCGCCACGGCTGCGTCTAAGGCGTCGCCGGCCGTTCGGGATTTCGACGCGAACAGCGCCGTCGCCGTCCCCCGCAGCGGCGGTCAGGCAGGGCAGGCCGGCGAGGGGGAGGGCGTATCGTCGATCCTGCGCCGCCTGGCGGCCCTGTTGAGCCCGGACCGCAGCTCGGCCGGCGGTCCGCGTGCGCCGGGCAAGCCGGGGTCGGGCGGCGAAGCGGCGGCGGGCGGCGGCGAGAGCGTCGGACGCGGCGCGCTGGGCATGTCCGGGCACGGCTCTTCTCGCGGCGCCATGGCGGCCGAGCCGGAGGCCGCACGCACAACCCCGGACGACCAGGCCCCGGTCGGCGAGGCGGGCAATCAGGACCAGTCCGACATGGCTGACGCGCCGGCCAGCAGCGGACAGTCGGCGGGCGGGCGTCAGGACGCGCCCTCGGCCCGTCAGGCCGAGCCCGAGCGATCGGGGGAGGGGCGCCGGCAGAGCGGAGAGGGCAAACAGCCGGGCGGCCGCAGCCGTCGCGGCGACCAAGATCAACAGGGCGGCGAACAGAGCGGCGGCCAAGGCGAGTCCGGCCAGCGCAGCGGCGCCGACGCCGGCGCCAAGAAGGGGCGGGGCGTGTCCAGCCTGCTGCTCGCCACTCCGATGCAGGATCGTCTGGCCGGCATGGCCAGTCCCGGCCGCACCAGCACCACGACCCGGGACGGCGCGCCTCAGGCCTTTCCTGTCATTGCGGGTCAGGCCGGCGACCGCGGCGCGGCCCGGGGCGAGGCGTCGCGCACGGCGCCCCGTGCGACCTCGACGCAAGACCAGAGGCTGACGCGCGACTATTTCACCCAGAGAAATGCGAGCAGCGACTGAGATGCTGTTCCGCAAGCGCGCTCCAGTCGCCGCCTCACCTGTCGAAGACCTGGCCAAACCGCTGAGCTTCGAGACCCTGTTCGATCCCGGCTTCCTGGCGGGGCTCAAGGCCTTCTCCCTGCGGATCGCGCGGGCGCAGAAGGGCGGGCGTCTGGCCGAACAGCGCACCAATGCGCGCGGTCAGGGCGCGGAGTTCGCGGACTTCAAACCCTATGTCGCCGGCGACGATCTGCGCGCCATCGACTGGAACGTCTATCGGCGCCTGGGCAAGGTCTTCGTCCGTGTGTTCGAAGAGAGCCAGGACATGCCCGTCTATGTACTGGTCGACCGCTCGCGCAGCCTCTATGTCGAACAGCCCCCGCGCATTCACGCGGCCCAGCGCGCTGCCCTGGCCTTGTCGGCCGTGGCGCTGGATCAGCACGATTCCGTCGGCCTCTTTCCCTTCTCCGACACGATGGAGATCGAGTTCCGCGCCGTGTCCGGCAAGGCCGGTCTGGCGCGCGTGGCGCACAGCCTCGCTGCTTACGAAGCCAAGGGCGGCACCGGTCTGGCGGCGGCCTTGATGCATCTCGCCGGCATGGGCGTCCGCCAGGGGCTTGTGATCGTGATCTCCGACTTCTTCGACGAAGCAGGCATTGAGGCTGTGGTGAAGGGGCTCGAGCGTTTGCCGCACAGGCTGCTGCTTGTGCAGATCGTCAAGGCGCATGATGCTGAGCCCGAACGCCATCCGGATCTGAACGGCGACGTGCTGATGGACGATGGAGAGACCCCCGCGCCGGCGTCCCTGACCATCACCCCCGAGCTGATCGCGCGCTACAAGGCGGCCTACGGCGTGTTCGACCGCGCCCTGGTCGACTTCGCCCGCGCCCGAGGCGCCGGCCTGGCGCGGATCGACGCCGATGCACCCGTGACGGAGCAACTGGCGACCCTGTTCGAAGGCGGAGCGGTCCGGCTGTGAGCTTCTTGTCGCTCCCTCTCTGGGCGGTCCTGATCGGCGCCGGCGCTCTGGCGGGCCTGTTGTTCGTGCTGCAGATTCTGAAGGCGCGCCAAAAGCGGGTGCGGATCGCCGCCGCCGGCCTCTGGGCCCAGGCCGCGCGGGTCGCGCCCTTGCGTGTGTTTCGCCAGAGGTTCCAGCGCTGGCTCGCCTATCTTTTGGTGCTGGCCATTGCTTTGCTGCTCTGGACGGCAGGGGCGCGACCGGAGCTTTCGCCCCGTCGCGACACGGCGCGCCATGTCTTCTATCTGGACGCCACTGCGGGTCTGACCGGTTCTGACCAGTTCGACCGCGCCCGCCGCGCCCTCATCGCCGATGTCCGGGCGACCGAGCCGTCCCGACGGACGGTCTATCTAGGGGACGCGACAGGCACGCGGTTGTTGCGACCCGGCGAGAACATCGCTCTGTTGAACCGGCGCCTCGAAGGCGTGAAGCCTGAGGCCCGCCCGTCCGACTTCTCCCGCTTTGTCGCCTTGGGGCCCGTCGATCCGATGGCTGCGGCCTCGGAAGGCGAGCGGACGATCCTCCATTACTACGGCGCATGGACCTCGGGCGCGGCTGCGCGTCCGGCTGCAGGCGTCGAAAGGGTCTGGGGCTATCTGGCCGAGCCCGTCCCCGGCAACCGCGGCGTCGTCGTCCTGGGCGCGCGTCCGGCCGTGTCCGGAGCTGCGGATCGCGCCGACATCCTGATCCAGGCCGTGGATGCGCGCGGAGCGGCCCTGCCGCCGGAAGAGTTGCGGTTCAGCCGCGACGGCCGCGACGTCTCGATGACGCCGTCGGTCCTTGCGGGAGGCGCCTTGATCCTTCGGGACGTGGCGGCCGACGGAAGCCTCTTCGGCGTGCGTCTGGCGCGCGGCGACGCCTTTCCGGCCGATGATCGGGCGGCGCTGAGGCTCCCGGCGCGAGGCGGGCTGAAGGTGGCTCTTTCAGCCGGAACGCCGGCCGCCCTGCGGCAGGTGGTGGGTCTGGACGCAGGGCTGTCCGAGGTCGCAGTCGATCAGGCCGATGTGGTAGTTCGGCGCGCCGACGAGGTCTTCGGCGCCGACCGGCCCGCGTTCGTCCTGAGCGGAACCGACGCGCCGGCCTTCCGCCTGACCTATGCGGCGGACGAAGCCGCGCCCGATCTGGCCTCCGAGTCCGAGACCCTGGGGCTGGCGGATCTGGACGCCGCAGCCTTGGCGAGAAGGACCAACCGCCCCGTCGGCGTGGAATCCAACGCCGGCGCGCGGCGGGGCCTTTCGGTCTGGTCGGCGCTGTTCGATCAGGGGGGCGGTTTCACCACCTCGGCCGATTTCCCGGTCTTCGTCTCACGCTCGCTTCGATGGCTGTCCGACCCTGAACCCTGGATCGCCTACGCGGCCGCCGGGACGACCTTGGTCGATCAGTCGGATCTCTACGGACTCGCGGCGGATCGGCGCCTTGCGGCGCGGGCGTTGAACGGCGACCTCTATCTGGGCGGGGCCGGGCAGATCCGTATCGGCGACCTTCCGGTCAGCGTGTCCCTGCTGGACCGGGCGACGACCTTGGATGCGGCGCGTCCTCGACCGGCGGACATGGTCGTCGCGCCGGTGCGCGGGGCGGCCGTCGATCTCCTCTTCACCCTGTTGGTGCTGCTGGCCGGTCTGTTGCTGACGCTGGAATGGCGGTTGCACCAGCGCGGTGTCCTGGCCTGAGATTCTGATCGTGTCCTTGACCTTTCTTCATCCCGAGGCCGGTTGGCTTCTGCTTCTGCTGCCCGTCTTCGTCTGGTGGGCGCGCAAGGCCGCCCCCTTGCGCCTGGCTCTGCGTCTCGCCGTCTTTGCAGCCCTGATCGCCGCCTTGGCCCAACCAAGTCTGATCTATCCCAGGCGCGGCGCGCCGCAGGTCTTCGTCGTGGATCAGGGCGACCGCCTGTCTCCGGCGGTGCGCGAGCAGGTGCGCGAGGCTGTGACCGCCGCCGTCGCCCGTCGCCGGGCCGACGGCCCGGTCACCGTGATCCAACGCGGCGGGGCGCCGTTGAAGCTGCGCGCCGATCGCTTCGTTCTTCTGGGCGCCAAACCGAGCGACGACTCTCTGACCAAGGCCCTGGCCCTGGCCTTGAACGTCCTTCCCCAGGGCGCAAAAGGGCGCATCACCCTGGTCAGCGACGGTCTGAGCACGGACCGTGACTGGGGGCGCGCCGTCGACGGGCTGCTGTCGCGGGGCGTGGCGGTCGATACGGTGACCCTGGCGGCCGGCCGACAAGACGCCTTCATCGCCCGGGTCGCGACCCCGGTCGTCGGAGCCGGTGAACACATTCCCTTGCACGTCGGATTGGAAGGCGCGGGGCAGGGCCTGTCTATCGCGGTCTTTGACGGAGCACGTCGGGTCGCGGCGATCGGTCCATTCGATCTGGACGGCGCCTTGACCGTCTCCCTGTCTCTGCCGGGGGAGCCTTCCGGCTATCACGCCTTGCGGCTTGAGCTGTCGCGCGACGGCCAGGTGGTCAGTCGCTATCAAACCGACTTGGCCGTTCAGGATCCCCTGCCCCTTCTCTACGCCAACGGACGTCAGGCCGGCGCGGGCGCAGCCCTGCAACGGTTGCTTGGCGACGGGGTACGGGTCGAAACCCGAGCCCCTGCGACCCTGGGAACGATGAATCTGGCCGCCTATCGGGCCGTCATGCTGGACGACGTTCCAGCCTCGGCTTTGTCGGCTTCCAGTCAGGCTCGCCTTGTCGCCGCCGTGCGCGAGGGCGGCCTGGGCCTTGTGGTTTCGGGCGGCGAGGCGGCCTTTGCGCCGGGCGGCTATGCCGACACGCCCCTGGCGGCGGCCCTGCCGGTCGAGATCAGACAGGATGAGCTGACCGAGGATCCCAGCGTGGCCCTGGCGGTGGTCATCGACACCTCGGGGTCCATGTTGGGGGCGCCTCTGGATCTGGGCAAACAGGTTGCCCGCCTGGCCGTGCGCAAACTGACCCCTGCCGACAGCGTCGGCGTGGTCGAATTCTACGGCGGACGCCAGTGGGTCGCCCCTATGCAGCCCGCGCGAGACATTCCCGAGGTCGAGCGCGCCATCGGCCGCGTCCAGGCCCAGGGCGGCAGCGAACACCTGTTCGGCGCCCTGCAGGAAGCCTATTACGGTCTGCAGAACACCCAGGCCCGATATCGCCATATCCTGGTCATTTCCGACGCCGGTGTGAACGCTGATCGCTATCCGCAGCTGATCCGCCATATCGCCGAGGATCAGGTGAGCGTCTCCACCGTCCTGGTGGGAGGCAGCGCTGAGGGCGAGGCTCGCATGGCCCAGTGGGCCCGTCTGGGGCGCGGTCGCTTCTATGTGGTCAATGACGAGTTCAGCCTGGTCGAGATCAACCTGAAACAGCCGCAGCAGAAGCCCGAGCCCGGCGTAAAGCGCGGTGGTTTCGTCCTTGCCGCATCGGCCCCGGCTTACGGATGGAGCGGTCTGACCGCCCCGCCGCCGGCGCTCGACGGCTACGCCCGCGTCGGGGGGCGGCCCCTGGCCGACACCCTGCTGCGGACGGGGACCGGCGATCCTGTCTTGGCCAGCTGGCAGTGGGGCGCGGGGCGGGTGACGGCCTTGATGACCGAGCCGGTGGGCGAGGGCGCGGCCGGTTGGCGCAATTGGGACGGCTATGGCGACTGGCTGAGACGGTTGATCGCGCGAACGGCGGATAGGCGCCCTGACTGGGACGTGCGTCTCGGCCGTGTCGGCGGACAGGTGTCGATCGTCGCGCAGCGGGTGCGCGGCGGTGGAGACGGCGTCCCAAGCTTGCGTCTCCTCGGCGACGGGGGCGGGGAGCAGTTTCTGGCGCCGGTCGCACGCGCCCCCGGACTTTTCACGGCGACCGTTCAGGTCGCGTCTGACCGGCCGGTGCGTGTGGAGGTCCGTGAAGCCGAAAGCGTGACACGCGCCGCCCTGCCGGCCTTTGCTGGCGGCGACCCGGACCGTCCCCTGTCCGAAGCCGACGCCATGCCGCTCGATCAACTGTCGCGCCTGACCGGGGGCGAGGCGTTCGACACCGTTGCGGCGCTTGCCGCCAAGCCAGGCGCCCACGGTGAGGAGGCGGCCGCCCTGGATCTTTGGGGCTGGCTGTGCTGGCTGGCCCTGGCCCTGTATCTGGCCGACATTCTGTATCGCCGTTGGCCGCCTCGGCGGACCGCCGCGGGAGCCTGACTATGATCCTCCGCTCCCCAACCCTCTTCCTGGCCCTGGGCGCGAGCCTTTGCGGCGTGGCGCCGACGACGGTTCTGGCGGCGCCCCAGGTGGAGATGACCGCCTCCCCTATCGAGCCAGGCCTTTTGAACGCCGAGCGTCTCGACTTCGCCGCGGCGGACAGACTGTATGCGCGCGCTGTTCTGGCCGACGACCTGGCAGGCGTCATGGCGCGTCTCGATAGCCTGGCCGTGTCTCCCGACCGGAGCATCGCCTGTCGGGCCGCCGTGCTGAAGGCGGTGCTGCTATGGCGCGACGGTCAGGCTGAGGCGGCGGGCGACACCGTCTCAGCCGTCTTGACCCAATGCGAAACGACCGACGCCCTTCTGCTGCGGGCGCGTCTGCTGGACATTCAGGGCCAGGCCGGCGCCGCGACCGGCTTTTACGAACGCGCCCGCGCCCTGTCCGGCGATGCGGCCGAACGGATCATGATCGACCGCAGGTTGGCGGTGATCGGGGTGACAGGCCGTCGGCCGCTCGCCCTGGCCGAACTGGCTCAGGCCGGACCCGAGGCGGCCAATCGAGCGGCGGCTGTTTTGGGGTTGCTGGGACGCGCCGGAGACGCCCTCAGCCTGTATCGTCCCTCGGTCCAGGGTTACGCCGCAGCCGTCAGGCAGGCGGACTGGGCGGTCACGGCAGGCGACCGAACCGCCGCCGCCGCCGCCGCCTGGCGCGCTTTCGAGGTGGGGGCGACGTCGGAAGATCGATTGTACGCCTTGGCTCTTTTGGTCGAGGCCTATCGGACGGTGGACGATCTCGCTGGGGCCGAGAGGGATTTGGCTGGGCGGCCGCGTGGACCTGAGGTCGATCAGACTCGCCTCGACGTCCTCTTGGAACTGGGGCGCTACGACGAGGCAGTCGCCTTTGTTCAGGCCAGCGGAGACGCAGCCCTGCGCGAGCGGCTTCTCGGCGTGTTGCGCGCCGCCGGCCGCACCGACGAGGTCAAGGCGGAATACGCCCGACTGATCCGCGCCCAGCCCGCAGAGGCGCGCTGGTCGAACGACCTTGCCGCCCTCCATCTGCAACAAGGCGACGTGGACGGCGCGGTCGCCGTCTACAAGCTCTTCTTCGCCGCAAACCGGGATCGAGCCGAGGCCCAGATCGAGGCGGCGCGCCGTATGATCGCCATGGGGCTCGGCGATCAGGCTCGCAGTCTGCTGGGCGAGGCCGGCGCTCGTCCGGACCTGGCTGTTGCGGTGCGGCGCTTCGAGATCGAGGTCGCGATCGACCAGGGCAGGGACGCCGAGGCCGACGCCGGGCTGAAGGCCCTGCGCGCGCTTCGGCCGAACGATGTGGCGACACAGCTCGCAGTGGCCGAGGACTATGAACGTCTGGGCCGTCAGGATCAGGCGCTCGACACCCTGCTGTCGATCGAACGGGCGGGCGGCGTCCTGGACGACGACCAGCAGGCCCACATCGCCGAACTGGCGTATGCGGCCGGACGCCCCCAAGAGGCGCTGGATCGGTGGCGCAGCCTCTGGGCCCGGACCCAGCTTCCGGCCCGCAAGACCTATCTGCAGCGACTGATTATCCGGGCGGCCCAGAGGCTCGACCGCCTGGACGTCATCGGCGCGGAATTGGAGCAGCGGATCGCCAGCGGCGCCGCCGACGCGGGCGAGGTCAATCTCCTGGTCGAAATCCGCATCGCCCAGGCAGACGGCGCGGGCGCTGAACGCGCCATCCGGACCTACGCCGAACGCTCGGCTGCGGGCGAGGTACGCACCCTGGAGCAACTGGCCTCGGTTCAGGCGCGAATGCGCAACTACGCGGCGCTGAACCAGACCTTGGCGCGCCTTGCCGACAGAGATCCCCAAAATGCGGAAGCCTATCTTCGCCGGCTGATCATCAACGTCCTGCGGTTCCCCGACCCCGCCGAGAACGAGGCCGCGCGCAACGCCCGGATCGACGCCCTTTTGACCCGTATCCAGGGGACCGGTCGGCTGGACGGAGCCGATGCTGCGCGGTTCGCAGCCTCGATCTACACCTCCGGCTATCGGCTGGACGCCGCTCTGGTTCAGCACCGCCGCGCCCTGGCCCTGGCGCCGAACGACATCGACGCCTTGCTGGAATACACGGCCGCCCTCAAGGCGCGGGGCGATGTGGTCCAGGCCGCCGCCCTCTTGCAATACAAGGCCGAGACGGCCACCGACGAGGCGGGCTTTGTGGCCGCGGTCAACGGGCTGCTCGACGTCCTGGCGCCTGGCGGCCAGGGGAGTCCGCCCGTGCCGGCGGATCTGACGCAGGCGCGGCTCGGCTGGGCCAGACGCGCGGTTCTCGAACGCATTCTGACCTATGGCGACGATGTGCGCCTTTCGTCCCTGGTCGGGGACGTCAGCCAGGAACGGGGCGACTTCGACACCCAGAGACGGGCGCTTCAATCCTCTCTCGCGGTCGCGGGAGATCAGAAGCCCGCCGTCCTGCGTCAGCTGATCGCCCTGACTTCGCCCAGCGAGACCGGTGCTGGAGACCCGGCTCGCAAGGTCGTCTATGGGCGACGCCTGGTCGCCATGCACAAACCCTATCCGCCGGAATTCTACGCCGACTTGGCCAAGGCCTTCCTCGAACAGGGCGACGTCGCCGGCGCCGAGCGCGCCTTCGCCCTGATGGGCGATATGGGGGGGCTGGTGAATGTTGAGGCGCTGCGAGGCGAGGCCTATGCGGCCGTGGGGCGCCCCCAGGACGCCTTGGCCAGCTACCGCCTGGCTCTATTGCAGGATCAGGACAATCTCGATCTGTTGTCGCGGACGGCCGAGCTGATGGAGGCGCAAGGGCTGACGAACGAGGCGAGCGGCCTCTACTGGAAGGCGGTGAACCTGCTGATCCGTCGCCAACCGTCACGTCTGGTCGGAGACGCGCCCCCCAACCTGGACGCCGTTCAATACGGGCCGACCCTGATCGAAGGCCTGCTGCTGACCTGGCCCAGGGAGGACGACGCAGACCGGCTTGCGAGTTGGCGAGCGACCTTTGATGCGGCCATGGCGTCGTCAGAGGCGGATGGCGCTGAGCCCAAGCTGGCGGACGCTCCGCGCCTGGCCTTAGTCGTGGCGGTCAATCGTCGCTTGGCCGCCGCTCTGGACAAGCCGGTCTTGATCGAGGCCGAGGCGCCGTTGCAGGCCCTATATGGCGGCGACACGGCGTACCAGAGGGCGCTTGCCGCCTATCGAACCGATCCGACGGCCCATGCCGAGCAGAATCCGCTCGACGACCTCCGCCGTCAGGTCGCGCGTGACGGCGAGTTTGAACTGGACCTCGTTTTGGCCTTCGAGACAGGCGACCGTGCGCATATTCAGGGTTTGACGGCCCAGGCCATTGCAGAAGAGGCGCCTTGGCGTGCGGCGCGCGAGCTGGGCGCCGCAGCACCTCAGCCCAACGGCCTGATCATCTTGCTGATGAAGGCGGCGGAGTTCGCGTCGCCGTCCATGCTCCGCCAGGACATCCTGCCGCCGCTGCTGGCATCGGGTTTCAGCGACGACGTCTTCTTCGACCTCTATCGGATCGATCCCGAACGTCTGGCGCGTTTCGAATCGGCGGCCGGACGTCGGCTGATCGACGACGAAACCCTGATCAATCTCCTCGTCACCCGCGGGGGAGATCCCCTGCCGACGGCCTCAGCGGCGGGGCGTCGACGCGGCGGTCCCGATCCGCTGGATCAGATGGCGGCGCGGTTCGACGAAGATCGGCTGATCGGCTTCTATGAGACCCTGGTCGAGCGGATGATCCAGACCGGCGCGGTGTCCAGCTTACAGGAGGCGATCGCCGGCCGTCTCCTGGACCACCCTTTGTCCGCCGCCCAGAGAGAGCGCCTTCAGGCCGCGCTGATCCGGGATATCGGCGCCGATCGACCCAACTCGGACAATAGCGTGACCAACTTCACCGGCCTGCTTCTGCGGCTGGATGCGCCGGAGGGCAGCCGGGCGCTGCTACTGCAGGCGGCGCGGGCCGCGGCCTTGCGCTACCCGGACGGGACGCATCTGCCAGAGGTGCTGAGCGCCTGGTTCGAGGGAGAACGGAGCGCGAGCTTCGAAGCCTTGACCGCGCTGATCGAACAGGCGGACTCCGCCAATGACATCGGCCTGCAAACCCTGTTGCGCACCCGCTTCGCCGCCGAGCGGAAGGCGGCCTTCGACGCCTTCCTCGCGCGGTCTTCGGCGACCCGCGAAGAGACGGCGCGTTTTCAACGTCGTTTTCTTCGTGACGCCCTGAGGCAGGCCTCGCCCGATCCGGACGTGTTGGCGGCCTATCGTCGATTGGTGGTCTTCGAACCTGGCAACACGGCCTATGTCGCCGCTCTGATGACCTTGCAGGCCCAGTCCGGCGACGTCGCGGCCCTGGTCGATACAGCCCGTCCCTATGTCGCGGCCCATGTCGAGGACCAGGAGGCCGCTACGGTCTTGGGCTTGGCGCTCCGTCTTATCGGGGCCGACGCCGAGGCCGCTCGCACGGCGGAAGCCTCCAGCGTCGATCTGGACGACGCCGACTGGATCAGCCAGCTGTCGACACGCGCGAGCCAGCCCCGCTCCACTGAAGGCGAAATGCTCGGCGCATTCGGTCCCGTGTGGGAGGCCTATCAGCAGAAGTTCCCTGACGCTCCAGCCGTGCGGGCGCTCAAGACCGCAGAGCCCGAGTGGTCTCCGCTCGACGCTCGGCAAGATCGGCCGCTTGATCGTCTCGTCGCGGCGGACGGCGCGGCGGGTCAGGTTCTCCGTGGGCTCTGGAGAGAGACGACGCTGCGCGGTCGGGAAGATGGGGATACGGTCGCGCGCCAGTCGCTGATCGACGCCTTGGCGGATCCATCGGCGGCCCAATATGCGCCGCAAGTCGCGGACGCCCTGGCTCGTCGCGCCGAGGTCACGGAAGAACTGGAGGCGGAACTGTCCGTCTTGCCGCCGGCGAGTCAGGCGGTGCAGATGCGCCTCTACAGACAGGTCGCCCGGGGTCTCGTGGCGCAGGGCGCGGACATGTCTCGGCGAATGGACTTGGAGACGAGGCTCGGCGAAGGCGCCCTGTCGGTGCATAATTTGTCGCTCTATCTGGCCCTGGTCGAGGAGACGGCTTCGTCTCTGGATCCGACACGGCTCCGGGAGCTCCAAACCCGGCTCAGCGCGATGCCCTCGCCCTCGGCGCAGATGCGGTTGGCTATGGCGCGGGCGGCCGCGCGCTCGGGCGATCTGGAGGCGACCCAGGGGCTGCTCGAGGCGGCTCTGCTCCAGACCTTGTATCCGGCCGCTTCCGCCGCCCTGGAGCCCGGCGACCCGCCGCTGACGCCAACCGACCTGGTCGACGCCCTCTCGCTGTTGCCGGATCGCGTCGAAAGACGCCGCGCCCATGACGCCCTGGCCCAGCTTCTGGCTCGTCATGCGGACCGCGTCGCCGTCACTCATTTTGGCGCGCTCCCGCCATTGACCGAGGTAATACAGTCCTAGGGCGAGATCAGATCGGTTTCGCGCAACGTCGGGGCAGGCTAGGCTGCGACTGCGCCGATGGGCGAGGAGGACGGTTTGGGCTTTAATCCGCGGACCCTGCACAGGTCGATGTTTGGCCAGTTGGCGCTCATCACCGTGCTGTTCGTCGGGTTCGGCGTCTACTTCTTCACCATCCGGCCCCTGTTGTCCGTTGAACCCAGCGGGGTGGCGGATCCTCTGGCGCGCACGGCCACGCGCGCCTCAGACGTCCTGAGCCGTTTCGCCTTCGCCGAACGGGAAAAGCCTGGGTCGGGAGACGACCTGAGTCAGGATCCAGTTCTACGGGAGATCGAAGCTCATAATCCCAACTTTCGCTATTTCGTTCGGGTCAACGGCCAGAACTACAGGCGCGGGGAGGGTACGCCCTTCTTCATCAGCTTGGCCTTTGATCGGCTGGAGCGACAGAATCTTTCGGCGGCTTATGACGGTCTGTGTCTGAACACCGCCCGCGACGAGGTGGGCGGTCGGGGCAAGAGTTTCCTGGCCTACGCTGATTGCGGCGGGCAGCGAAGCTATTACGAATATGCGGGGATCGAGCACCCGACTACCACTGCAGCGGCCAGTTCGGCCCAGCTCTACGGCAAGTTCATCTGGAGCTACGGCGGGCTTTTTCTGTTCACTGTCGGGGCCGCCTTTGTCGTCTTCGCCGTCATCCTGCTGATCAATATGCTGAGAATCCGGCGCGTGGCGGCCATGGCGCGCGACCTGGATCCAGACGCCTTGCCGGGCTTGTTTCCCGAACGCGGGCTGCCGCTTGAGGTGACGCCGCTCGTCTCGGCCCTCAATCAGATGATTGTGAGCGTCGATGAGGCCCAGCGCCGCCAGCGCTTCTTTCTGTCCGCCGCTGCGCACGAGATGCGAACCCCGCTGACGGTTTTGCGCACCCGATTGGAAATCCTGGATGAGGGGCCGTTGAAGGATAAGCTGGTTTCGGATGTGCGTCGTTTGACCGATCTGGCCAACAAGCTTTTGACCCTGATGACCATCGGCGAGGCCGAGGACGCGATGCGGGAGACCGATCTGGTCACGGTCACGGGGCGAGTGGTCGGGGAGCGCGAGACGGTGGCGCGCAAGCGTGGTCTCGACCTGAGGTTCGAGCGCGAAGTCACAAGCTATCGCATCCGGGCGGACCCGGGTCTGGTCGAAACCGCCATCGGCAATGTGATCGACAACGCCCTGTCGTTTTCAGCAGAGGGGCAGGTCGTCACAGTACGCCTCGACAAGGCCGGCTGGGTGCGGGTTCGCGATCAGGGACCGGGAATTCCGGCGGATCAGGTCAAGGCCCTGTTCGAACCGTTCACGCGGATATCGACACGGGGCCGGAGCGGCTTTGGCCTGGGTCTGGCGATCGTGAAATCCGTCATCGACCGTCACAAGGGGGCTGTGGAGGTCAGTGCGCCGCCCGGAGGCGGAGCCGAGGTCGCGCTGAGATTCTCCCCGCTGCAGACCGAAGGGGATTTCTGACGAGCGGGTCGGGGCCAGCTTCCGACAAGCTGGCGGGTCTAAGCCTGACGGGACCATCAGGAGTCCGTCATGTCGCTTTCAGCCGTTATCGCCAGCTTGGCCCTGGCCGCCCAGTCGCCGGCTCAAACGCCTGGCTTGATCCTTTCCGTCGACGGTTCGTCGGGCGACGTTGCGGCGACGCCTGCGGCTCCTTCGACGGTATTGGGGCGAGACACCCGCGGGCGTCCTACCCTGACGGCCCGATTCAACGGCCAAGGCCCCTTCGCCATGGTGCTGGACACCGGCGCCCAGACCAGCCTCGTCTCGACCGGCCTGGCGGATGAGCTCGACTTGCCCGAACTCGACGGCGGACTGGGCGTCAACGGGGTGTCCGGGGCGGAACAGGCTCGTCTCTTTGCCGTGGATCGGTTCCAGACCGATCTGTTCGACGCGGACGCGGTCGCCGTTCCCGCTCTGCCGAACCAAGGCGTGACCGAGGCCCGGGGGATCGTAGGCATGGAAATGCTCGCTTCCGGGCGTCTGGTTTTCGACCAGATCGCCTATCGGATCCGCCTGGAGCCGTCCGGCGGCCCTCACGACGGGTACGCGGTGATTCAAGGCCGGCTGAACGACGCCGGCCTCCTGGTGGTTCCGGTGGAGATCGACGGGGTGAAACTGGATGCGCTTGTCGACACGGGCGCGGCGATTTCGGTGGTTTCGGGCGCCGCCGCCCAAGTTCTGGGCTGGGCTGAGGACGACCCGCGAATCAAGGCCGCAGGGGTCATGCGGGGCGCGGCGGGTCAGGGCGCTGCTGTTCAATCCGCCGTGGTCGGACATCTCGCGGTCGGTCCTGTGACCTTCCGGGACTTAAACCTCTTCTTCTCAGCCCAAGGCGGCCCCTCTACCGCCGACTTATCTCCCCCGACCTTTATTCTGGGGTCGGATTTGCTGAACAATCTTGAGGCCTTCGCGGTCGATTTTCCCAAGGCTCAACTGCTCATCCGGATCCCGAGCCGCGACTAGGGCGTCGCCATGGCGGGGGCGCCACATGAGCAGATCAGGATGAAACGGACTCTCGCTCAAATCGGGGGATCAGGAAGCGGGCACGTCATACCGTCTCGCGCTCATAGGCGCTCAAGCGTCGGGGCGAGCCTGAACCATCATGTTCGCCACGTAGCTCATGACGGCGACGCCCGATTAATTGAACACCGTCAACGCCGTCTTGGTCAGCCCGATGGTCGGCCGGCTTTCCGATCGTCGGGCTTCCAGCGCGACACTCTCGCGCCCCTGGCCCTGATGGCCGTCAGCCATTTCGCCATGGACTATGCCAAGACCCGTTGGCTGGGCGACCGGCTGTGGAGCTTCAGCCTGGATCAGGCGGTGCATATTTCGGTTCTGGTCGCCCTGGCCCTGGCCTGGCCCGACCTGGCGCGGCAGAGCCTCTGGGGCATGGCGCCGTCCGATGTCCAGCTTCAGATCTATGCGGTCCTGTCGGTCGTCTGCGGCGCGGTCGTCGGGGTTCCGGTTGGCGGCGTGGTGATCAAGAAGCTGGTGGAGCCGTTGGCGCCGACGTCGGCGCCGCCGAATGGACCGCTGCCGACGGCGCCGATCATCGGCATGCGCAGCGCCGGGCGCTACATCGGCTGGCTCGAGCGGGGGCTCACGATCACCTTCATCTTGATCGGCCATCCGGAAGGGGTCGGCTTCCTGCTGGCCGCCAAGTCCATCCTGCGCTTCCGGGACGTCCAGGATCAGACGGATCGTCACCAGGCCGAAT
The DNA here is from genome assembly GCF_009394735.1 of Brevundimonas sp. Bb-A. Lineage (NCBI taxonomy): Bacteria > Pseudomonadati > Pseudomonadota > Alphaproteobacteria > Caulobacterales > Caulobacteraceae > Brevundimonas > Brevundimonas sp. Bb-A. The sequence continues at coordinate 1,783,698 of NZ_CP045456.1, forward strand.
ATATCATCATCGGCACCTTCCTGAGCTTCGGCTGGGCCCTGTTCGCCGCGCTGGCGACCAAGGCCGCTCTGGCGCACTGGTTCGCCCCGCTCTGAACCGAGTTTGGCGGGGCGGCGCGACTAGCGGGATCCGCCCCGGTCGCGCGCCTCGTGCCTGTCCCTCGCTTGTTGAGGGGCGCGGCGCGCCTGGAAACGGTCCAGGGCCTCGGCCATCAGCCGGGTCTGGAGTGCGGCGCCCGGCGCCCAGGCCGGTCGGACGGCTGCGGCTCAGGCCCGGACCGTTGGCGTCGCCCAAACGCTCTCTGAGCTCCTGGGCGACGCGCAAGGCCTTCGGGGCGAAGACGACCGCCACGCCGCAGTTGGTGAGAATGTCCTCGGTGAGGTCGGGACCGTACGGCGACGATGGCGCAGCCAGGCCGGCCTGAGGGCCGAAGAGCGTGCGCCGGAGGCCGCGTTCAGATTGTCCGGGGTGGCGCCGCTTTGGCTTGTGTTGCTCTGGAGAAGCCCCCTCTGAAGCGATCTGTGTAGGGCCGGAAAAGCGATGTCGGATGGGGGGAACGTCGTTCGTTTTTCGCGGCTAGGCGAGCGTTGTGGCGTTCGGGCGGCTTGCAGCCTGCAAATCCGGCGAGCGCAAGATTTGTCAAATCTTGGAGCAAGCCCTGGCAAAGCCAATCCGCACAATCCGCCCTAGCGTCAAGAACAACAAAAAGGGCCGAGACACGGCTCATGTTCTAGGGAGGATGAAGATATGCGGACTCTACGTCAGAGGTGCGTTCTGCTTGCCATACTGATGACTTCGGTCGCGGGTGGGGCGCTTGCTCAAGAAGCGGCCCCGACGCAGCCCGGTCCGGCGGGCGCCGTCGACGACATCGTGGTGACCGCGCAGCGCCGTACTCAAGCGCTGTTGGATGTGCCGCTCGCGATATCGGCGCTCAACACCGAAACTCTCACTACCAAAGGCATTACCAACTCGGCGAGCCTGGCGACGGCCGTGCCCAATCTTCAGGTGTCCAGCCCCTACGGGAACACTCAGCCGAACTTCTCGCTGCGGGGCATCTCGGTTGCCAATGAATACAACGCCAACCAGGCCTCGCCGGTCGGCGTCTACATCGACGACGTCTATATCGCATCGCGCACAAGCCAGGGCATGGGCCTGTTCGACCTGGATCGGATCGAGGTGCTGCGCGGGCCTCAGGGCACGCTGTTCGGGCGTAACACCACCGGCGGCGCGATCAACTTCATCACCATGCGGCCGGATCTGGCGGGGACGGAAGGTCGGGTCGAAGCGGGCTACGCCAACTTCAATACCGTCAGCGCCCAAGGCGCATTCGAGACAACGCTGGTGGAGAACGAACTCGGAGTCCGAGCGGCGGTCAACTATGTCAAAGGCGATGGTCAGCTGAAAAACCTGGCTGCGAACGGGCGTGATTCCAACTCGGTCGATACGCTGCAGGGACGGCTGTCGGTGCGTTGGAAACCCAACGACGGTCCTGTGGACGTTAATCTGCGCGCCTATGCGGGGCGTGATCGCGGCGCCCAGGCCGGTATTCACGGGCTTTCTGGACCCGGCGACGGCACTGGGTTCTTCGAGATCAACGAGAACCGGGTCGGCGACAACAAGACCGAAGCCTGGGGCGTCGCGCTGAACGTCGCCGCAGAGCTGAGCCCGACGGTCACTGTGACGTCGATTACCTCCAAGGACGGCGGCAACCAGGATCTACAACAGGCCGCAGATGGTTCGTCGCTCGATCTCTTGGACATCAATTGGAAGTCGGACTTCGACCAGTTCAGCCAGGAGCTTCGGCTGAATTATGACACTGACAAGATCCATGCCGTCGTGGGCGGTTTCTACGGAACCGACGAGATCGTCACCGACAACCTGTTCAATATCGGCAGCGCTCTGGGGCCGAACGTCAACGGCGGCTTCTTCGAGCATTACAAGCAAACGCGAAAGTCGTGGGCGATCTTCGCACAATCGGACTTCGTCCTGACGCCTAAACTGACGGTCACGGCAGGTGTTCGCTACACTCAGGACGACGCCGAATATCGCGACGGTTACGCCTATCTGTTCGCCGGCGATATCGGTGGCGAGATGACGCCGTTGGCGTCCACCGTGCCCTGCGCAACGCCTGCCGGAACCTGCGCCTATGATCCGGCGGCGCGTTACAATATTGACGGTGACTCCGACGCCGTCACAGGGCGGTTGGCGCTGTCCTATACGTTCGACAACGGCGTGCACGCCTATGCCAGCTACAGCCGTGGCTATCGATCCGGAGCATTCAACGGCGGCGGCTATACGTCTTCGGCCGGTATTACTTTTATCCAGCCGGAGGAAGTAAACGCCTATGAAGCGGGTCTGAAGGGGCGGTTCATCGACGAGCGTCTCACCTTGTCGTCGGCGGTATTCTATTATGACTATTCGAACCAGCAGGTGCAGGATACCCGCGCCGGGCCGGTGTCGTTCCTGGTGAATGCGCCCAAGTCGGAAGTGTATGGCGGTGAGGTGGAGTTCGGATATCGCCCCATGCCCGATTTCAAGCTGAACGGCTCGTTGGGCTATCTGGATGCGACCTACAAGGAACTGACGCTCCAGGGCGTGGACCTCTCGGGCAATGATCTGCCGTTTGCGCCAAAGGTCACAGCGCAGCTGGGCTTCGATTGGACGTTTGTGCGACCGGCGGGCGGCGCACTGACGTTCTCGCCGACGGTCAGCTATTTCAGCCGCCAGTATTTCTCGCCGTTCAACGAGAAGAACGCCGCCGGGACGGGCCAGGTGAACTCGGAGCTGCAGCAGGACGCCTATGCAAAGGTCAACGCCTCGCTCTCGTGGGCGCGAGACGATCTGACGATCCGGGCCTTCGTCAACAACGCCTTCGAGAAAGAGACCTATTCTTATGGTCTGGACCTGCGAGGCGCGGGCTTCCCGTTCAACTTCCTGGTGCCGTCTGCTCCCCGCACCTATGGCCTGACGATCTCGAAGGCCTTCTGATGGCGATGCTCTCCAGCCAGGCGCCCTTCGACGTGCCGGATCTGAAAAACCCGGATCTCTACGTCGACCAGATGCCGCACGACGTCTTCGCGACCTTGCGTCGCGAAGCTCCGGTCCATTGGAATCCCGAGGTGGACGGCGCAGGCTTCTGGGCGGTGACGCGACATGCGGATATCGTCGAGGTGTCCAAACAGCCGCTGTTGTTCTCGTCGGCCTACGACAACGGCGGCCACCGGATCTTCAACGAGAACGAGGTGGGGCTGACGGGGGCGGGGGATTCTGCAGTTGGCGTCCCCTTCATCTCGATCGACCCGCCGACCCATACCCAGTATCGCAAGGTGATCATGCCGGCGTTGTCGCCTGTGCGGCTTGGCGACATCGAGACGCGCATCGAAGAACGCGTCGAACGGCTGCTGGATCAGATCCCCCTGAACGAAGTCGTCGATCTGGTGCCTCTACTGTCGGCGCCGTTGCCGCTGCTGACCCTGGCCGAGCTTCTGGGCGTCCCGTCTGAACGCTGGAAGGACCTCTATCACTGGACCAACGCCTTCGTGGGCGAAGACGATCCTGAGTTCCGCCAGTCGGCCGAGGCGATGGGGGCGGTCATGGCCGAGTTCTTCGCCTTCAGTCAGGACTTGTTCGAACGCCGTCGCGCCGCGCCCGGACCGGACATCGCCAGCCTGCTGGCCAATGCCGAGATCGACGGCCAGCCGGTCCCGTTCCGTGACTTCGTCGGCAACCTGATCCTGGTGCTGGTCGGCGGAAACGAGACGACGCGAAACTCGCTGAGTCACACCATCCTCGCCCTGTCGAAAGACCCGTCGCAGTGGGACCTGATCAGGGCGGATCCTGATCTCTTGAAGACCGCGACGGCCGAGATGGTGCGGCACGCCAGCCCCGTCATCCATATGCGCCGCACGGCGACCGAGGACACGGTCATCGGCGGCCAGGCGGTGCGCAAGGGCGACAAGGTCGTGGTGTTCTACGCCTCGGGCAATCGGGACGAGGCGGTGTTCGAGAACGCCGATCGGTTCGATCTGACCCGCAAGGGCGTCGTCCATGTCGGGTTTGGCTCCGGTCAGCACGTTTGCGTGGGCTCGCGGCTGGCGGAAATGCAGTTGCGAGTGGCCTTCCGGCTGCTGGCCAGACGGGTAGGGCGTTTCGAAGTTGTTGCGCCGCCTCGCCGTTTCAGATCGAACTTCATCAACGGACTGAAGAACCTGGATACCAGGCTGGTCCCTGCTTGAGGAAGCGACCATGGCGGACGACGACTGGGCTACAGAAGCGATCATTAGCGATACGCTGTGCGATAAGCCGGATATCGCGCTCGGCGGTCCGGCCGAGGGCTGGCGCCTGTCGCGCTGGCGACGGTTCGTCGGCAGCTATGCCTTGCCGCCCCTTCCGACGCCCGTTTTCGTCATGCACATCGGCGGCAAGCCGGTGAAGACCTGGGACCGGGACGGGTGGACGGGCAACAGCTCCATGCCCGGCGACGCGACCATAGTGCCGGCGGGAATGGCCTCACGCTGGCGGGTAGATGGGGAACTGGACACGGTCACCCTGAGCCTTGCGCCGCATTTGTTGAACGCTTCGCCGCATTCGGCCCGGTTCCAGCAACTTCGTTTCGCCTTCTCAGACGCCTTGGGGGCCGCGCTGACGCGCCAGGTGCTGTCGGAGCTCTATACGCCGGACTCCGTCGAACGAGATGGGTACGTTGCCACCCTGATGACGGCGCTTACGTCTCATGTCCTCAGAGGCGCTGATCGTGCTCATGCCCCGTTGATCCCGACGTCATCCAACTCTTCATTCCGGCTCCATACAGTCATGGATCAAGTGAAGAAGGCGCCGGAGGCCGATCACAGCCTTGAGGAGATGTCGGCTGCAGCAGGGCTGACGCCCTCGCATTTCTGCCGGGTCTTCCGTCGCGCGACTGGCACTACGCCGCATCAGTTCGTCATGCGGACCAAGCTGGATCGCGCCCGGTTTCTGCTCGGTGCGTCGGAACTGTCGATGGCGCAGATCGCCGACAGTCTGGGCTTCAAGAGCCAGAGCCACTTCACCCGCAGTTATCGCCAGTATTTTCAAGAGACGCCGAGCGACTACCGCCGGCGCGGCAAGGAGGCCGCTTGATGGCCAGTCTTCAGGGTTTCGACGATCTGGTGTTGCCTGAGCTGAGGCTTCGGGCGGGCGGCGACGCCTTGTGGGTCGGGACCACTTTTGACGACGAAGATCCGTCCCGCGCCCAGGTATTCGCGCAGATCCCTGAGGCGTCCGCATCGGACGTCGACGCCATCGTCGAGGGCGCCTGGATCGCCCTGAAGTCTCCGGCCTGGCGCGATCTGATCCCGCTGCAGCGCGAAGCCCTGTTGCACAGATTCGCCGACGCCATCGAAGCCGATCTGCCGAGACTGGCGGCGCTGGAGGCGCTGGACGCGGGCAAGCCCATCTCGATTGCCGAGACCATCGACATCCCGGCGACGGTGGGATGGCTGCGCGCCTATGCCGGATGGCCGTCCAAGATCCAGGGGCGGGCCGGGGGTCTGGCGGCGTCTCCGGCCGGGCATCATGTCTATACGCGGCGCGAGCCGGTCGGCGTCGTCGCCGCGATCACACCCTGGAACTTCCCGTTGGTGCTGTCTATGTGGAAGATCGCCCCCGCGCTCGCGGCAGGGTGCACCGTCGTTTTGAAGCCCGCGCCGGAAACCAGCCTGTCGGCGCTGCGCCTGGCCGAACTGGCGGTGCAGGCCGGACTGCCCGCGGGCGTCCTGTCGGTGGTCACGGGCGGCGGGGATGCCGGCGCACGGCTGGCCGCGCATCGGAAGATCGCCAAGGTGGCCTTCACCGGATCGACCAGGACGGGGCAGTCGGTGCTGTCGGCGTCGATCCCCGATCTGAAGCGCGTGACGCTGGAGTTAGGCGGAAAATCGCCATCGATCATTTGCAAGGACGCGGATCTGGCCAAGGCGATCCCCGAGGCGGCCTTCGGCTGTTTCTTCAACTCGGGACAAGTCTGCTACGCGGGCACACGGCTTTATGCGCATCGGTCGATCTATGAGGAGACGCTGGCGGGTCTGGCGGCGACGGCGGCGGCCTTGCCGATGGGCGTAAGCTCTGATCGTGGCGCGCAGCTCGGCCCTCTGATCAGCGCGCGCCAATATGACCGGGTCGCTGGCTTCGTCGATCGCGCTTTGGCGTCGGGTGTTCAACGATATGGGGACGCGCGCGTCGTCCCGGACCAAGGGCATTTCTATCCGCCGACCATACTGCGCGACGTGCCCGTCAACGCCGAGGTGGCCCGCGAAGAAGTGTTCGGCCCGGTGCTGTCGGTCACGCCCTTTGACGAATTCGACGAGGCCGTCGCGATGGCCAACGACAGCGACTACGGCCTAGCCGCCCACGTCTGGACCCGCGACCTGGGCGTCGCGCATCGGGCGGCGGCGGAGCTGGAAGCCGGCACCGTGTTCGTAAACTGCATTCTTGCCGCCGATCCGGCCTTCCCGTTCGGCGGGACGAAGCGGTCGGGCATCGGACGGGAAAACGGGCCGGACGTGCTCGACGCCTACCTCGAATCCAAATCCGTGGTCGTGGCCCTGCCGTGATCCCTCCCTGTTTCGCCTTCCCAGGATAGACATATGCAGATCACCGCCGCCATTGCCCGAAAGCCGCACGCGGACTTCTCCGTCGAAACCGTCGAGATCGAGACGCCGCGCGCCGACGAGGTCTTGATCCGGATCACGGGGGTCGGACTTTGCCATACCGACCTGATTGCGCGCGACGGCTTCATTCCTGTCACCTTGCCGGCCGTGCTGGGCCACGAGGGGGCGGGGATCGTTGAAGCGGTCGGCTCCAGCGTGACCAAGGTGGCGCCGGGCGACCGCGTGGTGCTGAGCTTCGCCAGTTGCGGACACTGTTCGCGATGCGATGATCACCTGCCTTCCTATTGCCGGGAGTTTCCGGCCTTGAACTATGCGGGTGCGCGAAAGGACGGCTCGACCGGCGTCAGTCTCGGCGGTCAGCCGATCTCGGCAAACTTTTTCGGACAGTCGTCCTTTGCGAGTCACGCCCTGGCGTTCGAGCGCAATGTCGTGAAGATCGAGGACGCCGATGCGCCGCTCGAAATCCTGGGTCCGCTGGGCTGCGGGTTTCAAACGGGGGCCGGGGGGATCATGCGCTCCCTGGCCTGTCCGGCGGGATCGACTCTGGCTATTTTCGGCGGAGGTCCGGTGGGGCTTTCGGCCGTCATGGGCGCCGTCATCCAATGCTGTGGGACCATCATCCTGGTCGAGCCGATCAAGGCGCGGCGCGATCTGGCCTTAGAACTGGGCGCGACCCACGTCATCGACCCGGCGACGGGCGACGTGGTCGAGGCCATCCGGGCCATCCTGCCTGACGGCGTCGACTACGCCCTAGAAACCAGCGGGCGTGAGCCGGTGGTGGAAGGGGCCTTGGCCAGCCTGGCCAGCCACGGCGTCCTCGGGCTGGTCGGGGTGCCCCCTAAGCCGGAGAGCAGCGTCGCGATCAATCTGGCCGGTCTGATCACCTATGGGCATCGCATCCAGGGGATCATCGAGGGCGACAGTGATCTGGACGGCTTCATCCCGGAGCTCGTGGCTCTGCATCGCGAGGGGCGGTTCCCGATCGAGAAGCTGACCAAGACCTGGCCGCTGTCCGAAATCAACGCCGCCGTCGAGGCGCAACACAAGGGTGAATGCGTGAAGGCCGTGCTCATTCCCTGATCCTCATTCGCGACGGCGGCGCCGTCGCCACCCTCTTCCTCCCCGGAAACTCCCGCCGATCGCCGCTAGGCTGCGAGCGGTCGGCGGGACCTTTTCTGAAAGCCGAGCCTGATGCCCACCGATTCACCCATTCAGAGCCGCCGCAAGGCCGTCTTGCAGGAGCAGGGCTGATGCCGGCCGTTACCGTAATCCTGCGCGAGGGCGACGCCGTTTCGGTCGATGCCGAGATCGGTTCTTCGGTCATGGAGACCATCCGCAACGCCGGCATCGACGAGGTCGTCGCCCTCTGTGGCGGCTCGTGCTCGTGCGCGACCTGTCACGTGTTCGTTGAGGCGAACCAAGGGGCGTTGCCGGAAATGGCGGCGGACGAGGCCGACATGCTGGAGTGCAGCCTGTATCGCCAGCCGAACTCCCGCCTGTCATGCCAACTGCCCGTCACGGCGGAAATGGCGGGGCTGGTCGTTCGCATCGCGCCAGAGGAGTAGGGCGATGAGCGACGGCGAACATTCGTCCGATGTCCTGATCGTCGGCGGTGGGCAGGGCGGCGCACAGACCGCCATCTCGCTTCGCCAACTCGGGTTCGGCGGCTCGATCACCCTCATCGGCGACGAGCCGGAGCCGCCCTATGAGCGGCCGCCGCTCTCGAAAGAATATTTCGCCGGCGAGAAGACATTCGAGCGGCTACATCTTCGACCCGCGACATACTGGACCGAAAAAGCCGTCACGCTGATGACGAACGAGACGGTGGTTCAGGTGGATGCGCAGGCCCAGACCGTGCAGACGGCGTCGGGCCGTGTCGTGCGCTATGGCGTGCTTGTCTGGGCGGCTGGCGGATCGCCGCGAAGGATGAAGTGCGACGGCGCGGATCTGGCAGGGGTCCATTCCGTGCGCAGCCGGGCGGACATCGACGCCATTCTGGCCGAGCTGCCCGGCGTAAAACACGTGGTCATCGTGGGCGGCGGCTATATCGGTCTGGAAGCCGCGGCCGTTCTTAGGAAGTTTGGCAAGTCGGTAACCCTGGTGGAAGCCCAGGCCCGGTTGCTGGCGCGGGTGGCGGGCCCCACCCTTTCCGATTTCTTCGCTGACGAGCATCGTGCGCAGGGCGTGGATGTTCGGCTGGGCGTCGGCGTCGCCTGTTTCGAAGGGCAAGGCCGGGTCAGCCATGTCGTGCTGGCGGACGGCGAGCGGATCGAGACCGATCTGGTGATCGTCGGGATCGGCATCACGCCCAATGTTGCGGTCCTGGCCTCTGCGGGCGCCGAGGTGACGAACGGCATAGACGTCGATGGACGATGCCGGACCAACCTGCCCAATGTCTTCGCCATCGGAGACTGCGCCAACCAGGCCAGCAAGTTCGCCAGCGACGCCAGGGTCCGTATCGAGTCCGTGCCCAGTGTGTCGGAACAGGCAACGACGGTTGCGCGCGAGCTGACGGGGCAGGGCCGCGATCATGACGCCCTGCCGTGGTTTTGGTCCAATCAGTATGACCTGAAGCTCCAAACCGTCGGACTCTCGAACGGTCATGACGCCGAGGTCGTACAGGGCGACCCGGCCACGCGGAGCTTCTCGGTGGTCTATCTCCGCGAGGGGCGGATCATCGCCGTGGACGCCATCAACGCCGCCAAAGCCTTCATGAAAGGTCGCGGCTGGGTCTCCACCGGCGCATCCGTCGAAGTCCTGTCGCAGTAGAAGCGCCGTCATCCACCGGCGGCGGACGAAATGAAATCCGACGGCCGGCGCTCGACGAAGGCGGCGATCCCTTCGCGGCTTTCGGCGGACCGGCCCGCCCGCGCGATCATCCTCGCCTCGGCTTCCAGGTGGCTTTCCAGCGAAGCGCCATAGGCTCCGAGCAGGAGTTCGCGCGTGCGACCCCAGGCGCACACGGCCGAACGGGATAGTCGCTCGATCAACTGGTCGGCTTCAGCGGAAAGTGTTTCGGCGTCGAAGACGGAGGTTACAAGTCCCAGGTCGGCGGCCGTTGCCGCGGGCAGAGTCGGATCGGTCAGCATCAGCTCTTGGGCGCAACGCAGACCGATCAGGCGGGGCAGAAGCCAGGTCGCTCCCCCATCCGGTGACAGGCCGAGCTTGCCGTAGGCCAGGGTGAAGCTGGCGTCTGGCGACGCCAAGGCGATGTCGCCCAGCAGCGCCAAGCTGAAACCGGCGCCGGCCGCCGGGCCGTTGACGATGGTGACCAGGGGCTTCTCCATCCGCGCCAAGCGGGAGATCGCCGAGTGCAGGTAGCTGGTCAGTTCTTTCAGGAGCTGAGGAATCCTGTCCCCGGCCGAGGCGAAAAGCCGAACATCGCCGCCGGCGCAGAACATGCGGCCGGCCCCCGTCAGCACGACGCACCGGACCTCCGGATCCTCGTCGCAGGCGATCGCGGCCTCCATCAAGGCTTTGGCCAACTCGATGTTGATGGCGTTTCCGGCCTTGGAGCGATTGAGGATCAGGCGAACGACCGAACCCTCGCGTTGGATCAGCAGCGGAGCGTCGTCCGTCATGGTTGGGCCTGCATGGCTTGTTGGAGCGCGATTTTGGAGATGATGGGCAGGGTGGCGATCATCTCGCGGGCGTGCGCAGATGAGGCCGTGCCGCGGGCGATGCGCGCCTTGATGCCGTGGAAGATCGCGGCCAGGCGGAAGAGGTTGAAAGCGACGTAGAAGTCGAGGTTCGGCACGGCGTCGAGGCCCCGTCGCCGCCGATAGAGATCGACGTATTCGGCCTCGGTCGGCAGGTTGAGCGCGCCGATGTCCGCACCGACCAAGCCCGTCAGCATCGTCGGCGGGATCCGGTACATCATCATGTTGTAGGCGAAGTCGGCGATCGGCTGTCCAATGGTGGACAGCTCCCAGTCGAGGACGGCGACGATGCGCGGCTCTGTCGGGTGGAAGATCATGTTGTCGATGCGAAAATCGCCGTGGACGATAGAGGGCGCGCCATCCGGCGGCATATGCTCCGGCAGCCATGCGATCAGGGCTTCCAGATTGGGCTCCGTACCCGCTTCGGCGAGATCGGCTTCGTACTGGCGAGTCCAGCGCTTGACCTGGCGAGCGACATAGCCGTCAGGGCGGCCGTAGTCTTCCAACCCGATGGCGCGATAGTCGATCTGGTGCAGCCGGGCCAGAGTGTCGGCCATGGCCGCGAAATAGGCGGGGCGATCCTCGGCGGCGATATCGGGCAGGGTCGCATCCCAGAAGATCCGGCCCTCGACCAGGTCCATCACATAGAAGGCCGTGCCGATGACGCCAGGGTCCTCGCAGAGGCCGTGGACGTGGGGGACGGGAAAATCGACCGTGCCCAGCGCGGTCAGGATGCGCGCCTCACGCTCGACAGCATGGGCGCCGTCGGCGAGCCGTCCGGGCGGCTTGCGTCGCAGCACATAGTTCCGGCCGGGGGTGGACAGCCGGTAGGTCGGGTTCGACTGCCCGCCCTTAAACTGATGCACCGTCAGGGGACCGACGAAGTCGGGAATGGTCGCCGCCATCCATTCGGTCAAGGCCGCCTCGTCGAATCGATGCCTTTCGCCGACCTCGGCGAAGCCGGCGTTTGGGTTGGCTGCTTCGGTCATTGGGATACTCCTGCCGCCTCGGCGTGGGAGCGGGCCTCGCGCTTGATCGCCTTAGCCAGGCTCCATTTGTGGACCTCGGTCGGGCCGTCATAGATCCGGAAGGCCCGCAGTTCGCGAAAGACCTGGCCGACAATGGTGTCGTCGGTGACCCCGGTCCCGCCCATGACTTGAACGCAGCGGTCGGCGACAGCATAGAGGCCCTCCGATACCGCGACCTTAGCCATCGAACTTTCAACGGCGCCCAGCACGCCGGTGTCGAGCACCCCGGCGCACCAGTCGATCATCAGTTCGGCCTGTTTCAAGGCGATCTGGTTCTCCGCCAGCATGAAGCCGACGCCCTCGTGGTCGATCAGGGGCTTGCCGAAGGCTTGGCGTTTGACGGCGTAGGCGACGGCGATCTCATGGGCGCGGGTGCAGGCGCCCAGCCAGCGCATGCAGTGGGACAGTCGGGCAGGAGCCAAGCGTACCTGAGCGTATTTGAAGCCCTCGCCGCTGTCGCCCAGCATCTGGTCGGCGGGAAGGCGCAGGTTCTCGATGGTCACCACGGCATGGCCGCCTGGCATCGAGGTGTCGATCGTGTTCAGGATGCGGTCGATCCGGATCGCCGGGTCCGGCAGATCGACCAGGAACATACAGGCGCCGTCCTCGGACTTCGCCATGACGATGCCGATGTCAGCGCCCTCTGCGCCGGTGATGAAGGCCTTTCGGCCGTTGATGACCCAGTGATTGCCGTCGAGGCGGCAGGTCGTCTTCATCATCGACGGGTCCGACCCGGCGCCGCCTTCCTCCGCTGGCTCTGTCATGAAAAAGGCCGAGCGCGCCCGCCCTGAAACCAGGGGCTCCAGGAACCGGGCCTTCATTTCCGGCGATGCGACCTTGCCAATCAGGAACATATTGCCCTCGTCCGGGGCGGCGACGTTGACGGCGAGGGGGCCCAGCGGCGACAGGCCCGAGGCCCGCAGGACCACAGCCGTCTCTCGCTGCGTCAGGTGGGAACCGTCAGGGCGGATGTGCGGTGTCAGAACCCCGGCGTCGCGCGCCAGGTTGCGAAGGTCCTGGACCAGATCGTCGGAGGGGCCGTGAGCGGAACACCGCGCGTCGGTCTCGAAGGGGGCGACGACGTCGCGGACGAAGGATTCGACGCGGGCGGCGATGTCGCGTGCCTCGTGGGAAATCGTGCTCAAGAGACAGCGTCCTTTGCGTGGTAGTCGTCGCGGATCAGGCGTTTGAGCAACTTGCCCGTGGGTTCGCGAGGCAGGGTCTGGCGGAAGTCGACCTGACGAGGCGTCTTGACCCCGCCCAGGTGCTCTCGGGCCATACGGGTCAGTTCTTCAGCCAGCGCAGGACCGGCGTCGCTCCAGCTGGTCGGCTGGACGACCGCCACCACCCGTTCCCCCATCTCATCGTCCGGGGCGCCGACGACGGCGACATCCGCGACCAGGGGATGGGTGATCAGTAGGTTCTCGATCTCCTGCGGGTAGATGTTCACCCCGCCTGAGATGATCATGAAGCCCTTGCGGTCGGTCAGGAACAGATAGCCGTCTTCATCCAGATGGCCGATATCGCCCAAGGTCGCCCACCCTTGAGGACTGTAGGCCTTAGCCGTCTTCTCGGGATCCTTATGGTAGGCGAAGGCGGGGCCGTCGGAGAAATAGACATCGCCCGCCACGCCGACCGGCTGTTCTTCAAAACGCTCGTTCAGGATGCGGACCTTGCCGAGCACCGCACGGCCCACAGAGCCTGGCTTGGCCAGCCATTCCTCTGCGGAAAGGGCCGTGATGCCGCAGGCCTCCGTGCCTGAATAATATTCGTGGAGGATCGGCCCCCACCAGCTCATCATGGCCTGTTTGACCGGCACGGGGCAGGGCGCTGCGGCGTGCACGGCGGCCGTCATGCTGGAGACGTCGTACCGCGCTCGCACCTCCTCGGGCAGTTTGAGCATGCGCACGAAGTGCGTCGGGACCCAGGTGCTGGCGGTGACCCGGTAGCGCTCGACGAGGGCGAGCGCTTGTTCGGGATCGAACTGGTTCATGACCACGACCGTTCCGCCCAGTCGGTGCACCGTCATCGCCCAGCGCAGCGGCGCCGCGTGATAGAGAGGCGATGTCGAGAGATAGATGGTGTTCTCGTTCATGCCGTAGAGATCGCGCCCCATGGCCATAAGGCCGGTCGGGGCGTCGAGCGGGCCGTCCGGCAGCGACGGTCGAACGCCTTTTGGTCGTCCGGTCGTGCCTGACGAATAGAGCATGTCGGTCCCTGGGACAGCGTCCTCCAGCGGGCGGTCGGAAAAGGCTGAACGAGCGGCCGACCAATCCTGCAGTCCGCTTTGGCCGGTTATAGAGAAGGAGGCGATATCGAGGTTGGACGCAGCAGCCCTTCCGCAAGCCGCCAGACGATCGGAGACGATCATCAGCCGCGCATCGGCATCTCGCAGAATGTAGGCGAGGTCGCCCACACTGCTCTTTGTGGACAGGCTGGTCAGGAAGACGCCGATCCGCTGGGCGGCCCAAGCGATCGTGAAGGTCTCGAAACTGTTGTCGAGCACGACAGCGACGACATCGCCGCGCTTCAGCCCGAGCTCGCGCATCAGCCGCGCGCCCTGGTTGGCCGATGCCTCCATCTCGGCATAGGTCATCACCTCGCCGCTCTCGGCGAGAATGCAAGCGGCTTTGTCGGGGACCCGCCGGGCATGGCCCTGCGGGTGTGTGGCCTCCGCCATGAACGACATCCTCCTCGTCCGGGTCGCACGCCAGGCTCGTCCCCGGCCGCCCGATAATCTTGTTGAGGGATGCGAGCCGCAGTCGGGGCGGTGAAGCAAGGGGGCCGCAAGAAACGTCAAATCTTGCGGCAAGGGAGGGCAAAGCCTTCGAAGCCGATCAGACGTAGCGTGATTTTAACGACAGCGCGGAATGCGCGGCGATCCCTCGTGGAGGAAAAATTGCGGAACCCATCATGCCCGGGGCACCCTGGTCGGTGTCGCTGAACGCGACGTCGTCCCGCACTCGCGAACCCGAAGCCGCCTTCGGGCGCTTGTCCCACTCTCCGTGCCCCGCCTGGCGTCGTGATCGGCCGCCTTCGGGGCGGTCATTTGCCGAGAAAGACTGAACTCATGAATATCGCTGGACACGCCGCCATCGTCACCGGAGGTGCTTCGGGCCTGGGCGGCGCGACCGCCGCTCGTCTCGCCAGGGCCGGCGCCAAGGTCACCATCCTCGACCGCAATGCCGTGCTGGCGGCCGAAACCGCCGAGCGTATCGGCGGTCGGTTCGCGGTGGTCGATGTCGCGGACGAGGCGGCTGTCGCCAACGCCCTGGACGAGGCGGAGGGCGTTTACGGCAAGGCGCGCATCCTAGTGAACTGCGCCGGCATAGGTCCGCCCGCGAAGGTCATCGGTCGCGACGGCAAGGCGCTGCCGCTGGCGGACTTCGTCAGCATAATCACGGTCAACCTGATCGGCAGCTTCAATGTCTTGTCTAAGTTCGCCGAACGTCTGCACGATGCTGAGCCTGTCGGCGAAGAGCGCGGTGTGATCGTCAATACCGCCAGTGTCGCGGCCTTCGACGGTCAGATCGGACAGGCCGCCTATTCCGCGTCCAAGGCGGCGATCGCCGGCATGACCCTGCCTATCGCGCGAGAGTTCGCCCGCTATGGCATACGTGTGGCGACCATCGCGCCGGGCTTGTTCCTGACGCCGCTCCTCGCCACCCTGCCTCAGGAGGCCCAGGACTCGCTGGGTAAGCAGGTGCCGTTCCCCGCCCGTCTCGGCGACCCCGACGAATACGCCCACCTGGTCGAGTCCATCGTCACCAACGCCATGCTGAACGGCGAGACCATCCGACTGGACGGCGCCATTCGTATGGCTCCCCGCTGAGGATCGGGACGGTGAGCAGCACCTCTGAACCGATGGGACGCTCATTCGGGCCTTCTGTCACGCCCGCAAGGAGAGATCTGAATGGCTGAGGCCTATATCGTCCAGAGCCTGCGCACCGCAGGGGGGCGTCGCAACGGCCGTGTGTCCGACTGGCATCCTGCGGACCTTGGGGCCGAAATCCTGAACGCCCTGGTCGATCGCTCTGGCATCGATCCGGCCGCCGTCGAGGACGTCATCATGGGATGCGTCACCCAGGCCGGCGAGCAGGCATTCGCGTTTGGCCGTAATGCGGTTCTGGCCTCGCGCCTGCCGGAGTCGGTTCCGGCTCTGACCATTGACCGCCAGTGCGGCTCGTCTCAGCAAGCCGTTCAATTCGCCGCTCAGGCCGTCTTGAGCGGGACCCAGGACGTGATCATCGCCGCAGGCGCCGAGAGCATGAGCCGGGTGCCGATGTTCACCAACATGTCCTTCCATCAGGAGAAGGGGATCGGCGAAGGGCCGCTGAGCGCCCGGATCAAGGCCCGTTACGGACGCGACGTCTTCAGCCAGTTCGAAGGCGCGGAGATGATCGCCAAGAAATACGGGTTCGACCGCGATACCCTGGACGCCTACGCTCTGCGCAGCCACCAGCGGGCGACGACGGCGACGCGAGCCGGCGCCTTCGACGCCGAGATCGTGCCGATCGAGGTCCAGACGCCCGACGGCCTCACATCGCATACGACGGATGAAGGCATCCGCTACGACGCCACGATAGACAGCATAGGGTCCGTGAAGACCCTGGTCGAAGGCGGCGTGGTCACGGCTGCGAACGCCAGCCAGATCTGCGACGGCGCCTCGGGCGCGCTGATCGTCTCGGAAGCGGCTCTGAAGCGTTACGACCTGACCCCGATCGCCCGCATCCATAACTTCACGGTCACCGCCGGCGATCCCGTCATCATGCTGGAAGAGCCCATTCCGGCGACGAAGCGGGCGCTGGACCGCGCGGGACTGCGTATTCAGGACATCGACCTCTATGAGGTAAACGAGGCCTTCGCCCCCGTGCCCTTGGCGTGGCTCCAGGCGTTGGACGCCGATCCGGACAAGCTAAACGTCAACGGCGGGGCGATCGCCCTCGGTCATCCTCTCGGCGCATCGGGGACCAAGCTGATGTCGACCCTGATCCACGCCCTTAGGGCGCGCGGCAAACGCTATGGCCTGCAAACCATGTGCGAAGGCGGCGGCGTCGCCAATGTGACCATCGTGGAGGCGCTGTGATGAGCCGGGTCCGTCTGCAGGGGCAAGGCGACTGATGGCGATCCGGACCCGCCTGACGGAATTGCTCGGCATCCAGCATCCGGTCGTCCAAGGCGGCATGATGTGGGTCGGTCGCGCCGAGCTCGCCGCCGCCGTATCCAACGCTGGCGGACTGGGGATCATCACCGGCCTGACGCCAGGCTCGCCCGACGCCCTGCGCCGGGAGATTGAGCGCTGCCGAACGATGACCGACAAGCCCTTCGGGGTGAACCTGACCATCCTGCCGTCGGTCAGCCCGCCGCCCTACGCGGCGTACCGCCGGGCGATCATCGACAGCGGCGTCACCATCGTCGAGACGGCCGGTCACAGGCCTCATGAACATGTCGAGGACTTCAAGGCCCACGGGATCACCGTCCTGCACAAGTGCACGGCCGTCCGGCATGCCGTGTCCGCCGAGCGCATGGGCGTGGACGTTATTTCCATCGACGGCTTCGAGTGCGCCGGTCATCCGGGCGAGGACGACATCCCAGGCCTCGTCCTGATTCCGGCCGCGGTGGACAAGGTCACGATTCCGGTCATCGCCTCGGGCGGCATCGCTGACGGCCGTGGACTGGCGGCGGCGCTGGCGCTGGGTGCAGAGGGCGTCAACATGGGCACCCGTTTCTGCGCGACGGTCGAGGCGCCGATCCACGACAGGATCAAACAGTTCTTCGTGGCGAATGACGAACGGGCGACCAACCTGATCTTCCGCCAGTTCCACAATACCGGGCGGGTCGCGCGCAACAGCGTGTCGGACGAGGTTGTGGCGCGGTCGCAAAGGCCAGGCGCGGTGTTCGAGGACGTGCGTTCTCTGGTGTCCGGCGCTCAGGGCCGCGAGGCATTGGAGACCGGTGACCTGGACAAGGGTCTGATCTGGGCCGGTCAAGTCCAGGGCCTGATCCACGACGTCCCCACCTGTGCCGACCTTCTCACCACGATGATCTCGGACGCCGAAGCCATCATCGCCGGTCGCTTGGCCGGAATGCTCATTTAGGACTGCGCCGCATGACCTTTCAATACGCCCTGGTCGAACGCGAGGGACCGCTGACGATCGTCACCCTCAACCGACCCCAGGCCCGCAACGCCTTGAACTCCGAAGCCCATGCCGAGTTGGCGGACATCTTCGACGCCTTTGCCGCCGACCCCGATCAATGGGTCGCGATCCTCACCGGCGCCGGCGACAAGGCGTTCTGCGCCGGTCAGGACTTGGCGGCGCTGGCTGACGGCGCGGTGCTACGTCCACCGCCGCGTGGGTTCGGCGGTCTCAGCAGCAGGTTCGACCTGAACAAGCCGATCATCGCCGCCGTCAACGGCATCGCCTTCGGCGGCGGCTTCGAACTGGCCCTGGCGTGCGACATCGTCGTGGCCCTGGAGACGGCGAAATTCGCCTTGCCGGAGCCGAAGGTCGGCTTGGCCGCACTGGGCGGCGGCATCGAGCGGCTCCCACGTGAGATCGGCCTCAAGCGCGCCATGGGAATGATGCTGACTGGAAAGCCCGTCTCCGCGACCGAGGGGCTGCACCTCGGCTTCGTCAACGAAGTGGTCGCCGAGGACGTCATGGGCGCTGCGCGACGTTGGGCGCAGGATATTCTGGTCTGCAGCCCGATGTCGGTCCGGGCCACCAAGGAGGCGGTCTTGCGGGGGCTGGATACGCCGCTCGAGGTCAGCGCCGAGACGGTCTGGACCTATGCCGCGATGGTCGAGATGCTGGCGTCCCAGGACGCCGCCGAGGGACCGAAGGCCTTCACGGAGAAGCGTGCTGCAGACTGGCGGGGTCGCTGAACCATGATCCTGACAGAGACCCAGTCCCTCGTCCGCGATGCGGTGCGGGCTATGGCGCGTGAACGGATCGCGCCGAACGCCGCCGCCTGGGAGGCGGCCGGCGCCTATCCCGACGACCTGTTCCGCGAACTTGCCGAACTGGGGCTGATGGGAATGACGGCGCCGGGCGAATACGGCGGGGCGGAAGCCGACTATGTGTCCTACGCCCTGGCGCTGATGGAGTTGGCGGCTGCCGACGGCGGCTTATCGACGGTGGTCTCGGTCCACAATGCGCCTGTCGTCGCGGCCCTGCTTCGTAACGGATCGACAGACCAGAAGACGCGCTTCCTACCAAGGCTTTGCGCTGGCGAGATCATCGGCGCCTTCGCCCTGACCGAGGCCGGCGCTGGATCTGACGCCTCGGCGTTGAAGACGCGGGCGGAGCGCGACGGCGACGGGTGGCGGATCGACGGGTCGAAACAGTTCATCACATCCGGTCGGATCAGCGGTCTGACCATCGTCTTCGCCGTGACGGATCCAGCAGCAGGCAAACGGGGCCTTGCGGCCTTTCTTGTCCCGGCTGGAACGCCGGGCCTGACGATCGCCAAGCCGGAACACAAGCTGGGGCAGAAGGCGTCCGACACGTGCGCCCTCAGCTTCGACGGCATGCGGATCGGCGACGAGCTTCGCTTGGGTGAAGAAGGCGACGGTTACAGTATCGCGCTGGCCAATCTGGAGACCGGCCGGATCGGCATCGCCGCCCAGAGCGTCGGGATGGCGCAGGCCGCGCTCGAGATCGCCGTTGCCTATTCCAAGGAACGGATCGCTTTCGGCAAACCCATCGTGGAGCATCAGGCCGTCGGCTTCCGCCTGGCCGATCTGGCCGCCCGCCTGGAAGCCGCGCGCCAACTTGTGCTTCACGCCGCTTCGCTCAAGGACGCAGGCGTTCCCTGTCTTACAGAGGCCTCGATGGCCAAGCTGGTGCCGTCAGAACTGGCCGAAACCGTGGTCTCCGGCGCCATTCAGACCTTGGGCGGGTACGGCTATCTGGAGGAATACGGGCTGGCGAAGATCTATCGCGACGTCCGCGTCTGCCAGATCTACGAGGGCACCTCCGACATCCAGCGCATGGTCATCGCCCGCGCCCTCTGATCCGTCGTCGCCTTGAGGAAATCCATGTCAGATCCCGTCGTCATCGTCTCATTCGCCCTCACGCCGATGGGCGGTTTTCAGGGCGTGTTCACTGGCGTGCGTGCCGAAGTCTGACCGGGCATTCGACAGGGTTCTAGCGCTGCAGCGAAATCTTGCACAGACGCGTGCGATTTTCCAATCGTATTGGCGGCGGGCGCGGTGTCCCGCCTCGCAGTCGGGGCGGGACTGGAGGTCGGTGCAATCCAGGCCATCGGCGTCGGGGCGGCGCGCGACTAACTATCGTGTTAACGATGGCATCGCAGACAGCTTCCTTCAGCTCGACATCGACGGCACTCAGCTCTTGATCGCTAAAGCCCGTCATCGCGCACCTGCTGGCCTGACGTCAGTCACTCTGCCGACGAACTCCTCAGCGGCCGCGCGCAGCGCTCGGATGTCGGCCAATCCTCATGCTTGTAGTGCCCCCTGCCCTTGCATAGCGGGCAGTCCTCATAACCGGCCCGTTGCGCGAACTCGGCCTTCACGGTGCTGGCGAGTTCGAGGGTGGCCTTGATGTTCTTCGGCCTCTTCGAACTCTTCGCCAGCGCTTCGAATTGCGGCTTCATCGCGCTGAAGACCACGAAATCCGGTTCGGCCTTGGACGTCGGTGCCATCTTGGCCACCTGGCCAACGGTCTTCGCCCACGACATCGGCAAGACCGACGCCTACGTCGTCTCCCGGCGCGAACGAAAGAAGGTCGAGATGCTGTTCGCCCACCTCAAACGTGTCCTGAAGCTGGACCGACTGCGCCTGCGCGGTCCCAACGGCGCCAAAGACGAGTTCCTCCTCGCCGCAACCGCCCAGAACCTGCGCAAACTGGCCAAACTGATCCCGACACCGACGCCGGCGACCGCGTGAAACGGGAGAGAGCAGCTGCATCCGCTACTGGCGGCCATCTGAGCAGCCACCTTTTCAACGAAATCGGCGCAAAGCGGACTTCAGTGCAGATCACGACAAACACACTGAAGCGCATGCGCAAGGCGCTCACGTTCGTGCTGCTGTCGCTGTCGTTGACAGCCATCGCTGCGTGCGACGAGGTCGCGACCGCAGTCGCACAGACTGTCGCGCCTCCATCCTCGGAGTCTCAGACGGTCGCGGTACTATCGGGGCGCGTGGTAGAGCTCCTTCTCCAAGGCCACAAGCGCGAGTGACGTGCCCCTGAGTTTTCATCCAGCGGCGACCAGAGTCCTTGGGTTAGTTACGCCTCGTAGCGTGGGGTGAGCAACAGGCCGAGCCGCGCAGCTTTCATCCTGCGCAGCGGGTCGGCCTGTTGCGGTCAGACTGGCGGCAAAGGCCTCCGGGGTGAGGTAGCCGATCGACGAGTGCGGCCGGCGGGTATTGTAGTCCAGCGCCCAGGCAGCGACCTTCTGGCGGGCGTGATCCAGACTAAAGAACAGGCTCTCGTTGAGCAGTTCGTCGCGCATCCGGCCGTTGAAGGATTCCACAAACCCGTTCTGGGTCGGCTTGCCGGGCGCGATGTAGTGCCAGTCGACGCCATGATCCTGCGCCCAGGCCAGGATGGCCGTGGACGTGAATTCCGTGCCGTTGTCGCTGACGATCATGGCGGGACGGCCCCGTCGAGCGATCAGCGCTGTCAGCTCGCGCGCGACGCGGCGTCCCGAGATCGAGGTGTCGGGGATCGCCGCCAGGCACTCGCGGGTGACGTCGTCGACCACGTTGAGAATGCGGAAGCGGCGGCCCGTGGCGAACTGGTCGTGCACAAAGTCCAGCGACCAGCGGGCGTTCGGCCTTGCCTCGATCAGGATCGGCGCCCGCGTGCCGATGGCTCGACGACGGGAGCGGCGCTTGCGCACCGTCAGACCTTCCTCGCGGTAGAGCCGGTAGATCCGGTTCTTGCCCGAAGGCTCGCCTTCACGTCGCAGCAGCACGAACAGCCGGCGATAGCCGAACCGTCGCCGCTCGACAGCCAGGGCGCGCAGCCGCTCCCGCAGCGCCGTGTCTGGCGGGCGGCAAGAGCGATAGCGCACCGATTTGCGGTCGGCCTTGATGATGGAGCAGGCCCGCCGCTCGCTGACGCCGAACGTCGCCTTCACATGGGCGACGGCTTGGCGCATCGCCGCGGGCCCTACCACTTTTTTGAGAGCAGATCGTTCAGCGCCGCCTTGTCGAGCATGGCGTCGGCCAGCAGGCGCTTCAGCTTTCCGTTCTCATCTTCCAGGGCGCGCAGGCGCTGGGCGTCCGACACGCTCATCCCGCCGAACTTGGCTTTCCAGGCGTAGATCGTGCCCTCCGACACGCCGTGCTTGCGCGCCAACTCGCCCGCTTTGGCACCGGCCTCGTTCTCCCGCAGGATCCCGATGATCTGCTCTTCCGTGAATCTCGCTCGTTTCATTCCGTCCGTCCTTTCAAGGGCCGGACTCTAGCTCCGCGTGGAGGAAATTCTCAGGGGCACGTCAATCTCGCAGGCCCGTAATCCAGCGCGTAGCGAGAGTATGAAAATAACACGATCTCTGAGACGCGTCGGTCGTCGATCAATCTGTCTGAGCGCACGTCGAATAACTGCATCAGACAGCACCTTGGCTTGGCGGCCTGGCATCGGCAGCCTCCTTTCAGGCATGCGTCGTCACCCGATGAGCTAGCCATCGGGACACCGCATTCAGTTGATGGGGAAGCGATCAGACCAAGCTGACCGCGTCTATCATATAACAGATATTGTTATCCGGGTCAAATAAAAATATTCGTGGTTTGAATAACTTGCCATGATCCTTAGCGCAAAAACCCTTTGGCTTGTATGTTTCCTCGCGCCCTGCTAAAACCCTTTTTGAGAAAGGGTTTGAAATGCGACGTGCGGATGTCCTCAGATTAGCCGAGCTATCGGTCGGCCAGTTCGACGCTCTTATCGCTCGCGGTTTGATCCCCTTCACCACGCCCCACCGCCGGGGAGGATGGGGCGATTTCACCGCTGAGCAGGCGTTTCGGATCGGGCTGTTTAACGCGCTATCGGGAGCGGGAATGCCGCAGGCTCGCGCCGCGATCTGCGTGAGAGCGGACTACGGCGTCTTGTCGGCCTATGGTGAAGCCTCAGCGCGCGAGGATCGTTGGTTCGGTTCATTCTCGACAGTAAGCAAGGTCGCCGGCGAACCGTCGACAAAGCTTCACTACGTGTTCGCCACGACGCTCAAGAATCTGCGCCGCGACATATCGCAAAAGCTCGAGCTGGCGAAGGATCGCGAACAGCCGACTGATATGGTGCTGATCAACGCGACCGACGTCATGCGTCGCATGCTCGCCAACGCTGCTGAACATCAGATTGTCGATGAAGACCTCGTCGCGCTCGCCATTCGTTTGGGAGCCTCGTGATATGCCGCGCGCGCCTTGCAAGTTCACCATTGCGGATATCAGCAGAGCGTTGAAGGGCGCCAAGGCTGCTGGGTTCGAGGTCAGTTCGATTGAAATCCGACCCGATGGAGTCTTGCAGATCAAGCGTTCGACGGATCACATCGACGCCGCTGCGGACACCTCAGCGGATCCTTTTGAAACCTGGAAAGCCAAACGCGATGCGCGTTAGGCTCAAGGGGATCAATCGGGCGACGGCGCGTCTCGCAGACGGTCGCCAAGTGACCTACTGGTATGCGTGGCGTGGGGGTCCAAGACTGGTCGGCCAGCCTGGGTCGCCTGAGTTCATTCAGAGCTATCACGATGCGCTCGCCAACCAGCGCGACTCTCGCAAGACGACCGACACGCTGGCCGGGCTTCTGAACGCCTACGAAGACTCCGCAGATTTCAGGACGCTCGCGGACAAAACCAAGCGAGGTTATCGCGCACACCTTCGCGCGATCGCCATCGAGTTCGGCGACTTTCCGACTGAGGCCCTCAAAGACCGTCGCTCACGTGGTGAATTCTTGGCTTGGCGCGATCGTATCGCGCTGACCTCGAGACGGAACGCGGACTACCGGTTCTCGGTGTTCGCGCGCGTGTTGTCGTGGGCCTACAATCGCGGTCTGGCGCCGCTGAATCCTCTGGAGCGGCCGGGAAGGCTCTATCGGGCGGCGCGCAAGGGGAATGTCTGGTCGGCTGATGATGAGGCCGCCTTCCTTGAGAAGGCCCCGCCGCACATGCATCTTGCGCTGATGCTCGCGCTATGGACCGGCCAACGGCAAGGCGACCTTCTCCGTCTCACTTGGTCTGCCTACGACGGTGAAAAGCTGCGGTTGAGACAGAGCAAGACGGGAGCCCGCGTCCTCATCCCAGTCGGCGCGCCCTTGAAGCTTGCGCTTGAGGCGCAGCGTGCTGACGCAACCGCAGTGACCATTCTGACGACGGCTCAGGGGCGGAGCTGGACGGAAGACGGGTTTCGGACGTCTTGGGCCAAGGCATGCGCGAAGGCGGGGATCTCCGATCTGACCTTTCACGACCTCAGGGGGACGGCGGTGACGCGCTTGGCGCTCGCCGGTTGCTCCGTACCCGAGATCGCGACCATCACCGGTCACAGCCTACGAGACGTCGGCGCCATTCTCGATTCCAACTACTTGAACCGCGATTATCGTCTCGCTGTCTCAGCCATCGAGAAGCTCGAAACGAGAACGAAATTGCAAAATGAACTGCAAAATGGCGGGCTTCATTCGCCATCTGTTCCGCCAGAGCGGAAGCGAAAACCACTTAAATTTCAGTAGCAAGACGATGGTGGGTGATCACAGGTTCGAACTGTGGACCCGCTGATTAAGAGTCAGCTGCTCTACCGACTGAGCTAATCACCCACACCGATCGTCGCGACTTCGGCGAAGACGAGCGCCTCGCCGAAGGGCGCTCCTACTACCCACCCGTTCCGGGCTTGGCAAGCGCTTTCGCAAACTTTCTTTGACGGGCATGGTCTCGGCCGAATCAGCCGCAAAGACGGTGGGGGAGTGAGCATCATGGCCTTTTGGAACCGGCGTCGTTCGATCGATGTCATGACGGCGCCGCACGACGGGCCGCGGCTGAAACCGACGCTCAGCTGGCCGCATCTGCTGGCCCTGGGCGTGGGCGCCATCGTCGGCACCGGCATTCTGACCCTGATCGGGGTCGGGGCGGGTCTGGCGGGGCCGGCGGTATTGATCAGCTTTGGCCTGGCGGGCCTGGTCTGCGTCTGCGCCGCCCTGGCCTATGCCGAACTGTCGACCATGATGCCGACGGCGGGCAGCGCCTACACCTATTCCTACGCCGTTCTGGGCGAGATGATCGCCTGGGTCGTCGGTTGGAGCCTGATCCTGGAATATTCGCTGGTGGTCTCGGCCGTGGCGGTGGGCTGGTCGGGCTATGCGGTTGGGTTTTTGACCGGCCTGGGTGTCGATCTGCCGGCGGTCCTGACGGCGGGGCCGCACGCCGGGGGAATCATCAACCTGCCGGCCGTCGCCATCATCGGGGTGGTGACCGGCCTGCTGCTGCTGGGCACCAAGGAGAGCGCAACCCTGAACGCGGTCCTGGTGGTCATCAAGATCGCCGCCTTGGTCGTCTTCGTCGCCATCGCCCTGCCGGCCTTCAAGCCCGAGAACTTCACCCCCTTCATGCCCAACGGCTTCGGCGCCCCCTTCGTCCAGACGGGGGTCATGGCGGCGGCGGCCATCATCTTCTTCGCCTTCTACGGCTTCGACGCCATCTCCACGGCGGCGGAGGAGACCAAGAAGCCTGAGCGGGACCTGGCCATCGGCATCATCGGCTCCATGCTGGTCTGCACGGCCCTGTATCTGGTGGTCGCCGCCGCCGCCATCGGCGCCCGGCCAGTCTCCGACTTCGCCGACAGCCCCGAGCCCCTGGCCCTGATCCTGCGCCAAATGGGGCAGGGCACGGCGGCCCAGTGGATCGCGGCGGCGGCGGTGATCGCCCTTCCGACCGTGCTGCTGGCCTTCCTGTTCGGCCAGAGCCGCATCTTCCTGGGCATGGCGCGCGACGGCCTGTTGCCGCGTCGGCTGGCCAAGGTCTCGGCGCGCGGCGTTCCGGCGGTGGTGACGGTCTTTACGGCTGTGGTGGTGGCGATCCTGGCCGGGCTGTTGCCGCTGGACGAACTGGCTTCCTTGGCCAACGCCGGCACTCTGGCCGCCTTCTGCGCCGTGGGCGTCTGCCTGATCGTGCTGCGGATTCGCGAGCCGGGCCGCCGGCGGGTGTTCAAGGCGCCCCTGTGGCCCCTGGTCGGCGCCGTCACCGTGATCGGCTGCGTGGTCTTCTTCCTTAGCCTGAAGCCGGTGACCCAGATCGGCTTCGTCGTCTGGAACCTGATCGG
This sequence comes from Brevundimonas sp. Bb-A, assembly GCF_009394735.1. Classification (NCBI taxonomy): domain Bacteria; kingdom Pseudomonadati; phylum Pseudomonadota; class Alphaproteobacteria; order Caulobacterales; family Caulobacteraceae; genus Brevundimonas; species Brevundimonas sp. Bb-A. The sequence goes on from NZ_CP045456.1 coordinate 1,809,299, forward strand.
CGTGCTCATCTATCTGGCCTGGTCGTCTCGGAACTCCCGTCTGGCCAAGGGCGAGGAAGAGGCCGCCTGATGGCCCGTCGCGACCTGACCGGCGCCGTCGACTTCAGCGTGCTGGAGGGCATGACCGGCGGCGACGCGGCGATTTCGGAAGAGGTGCTGGGCCTGTTCGTCGAACAGGCCGCCCTCTGGTCTGTGCTTCTGAACCCCAGGGCCGACGGTTGGCGCGACGGAGTCCACACCATCCGGGGCGCGGCCGCAGGGATCGGCGCCGGCGATCTGGCGGCGATCTGCGCCGAGGCGGAAACGGTCGAACAGGCCCTGGCGGCGCCGGCGCTGGAGCGGGTGCGCGACGCCCTCGACGCCGCGCTGGCCGACGTCGCGGCCTATCGCCACGAGCTGATGCTGCGGGGGCTTAAGGCCTAGCTTCGAGTCCGGTCGTAGACCGCGAACTCGTGCGCGATGCACCGGTCGATCAGCAGCCGCCAGACCGGTTCGGCGATCTCGGGCGACAGGTGGTGCGCTTGCGCGGCCGTCAGGACCTTGGCCACCACGTCGTCGATGCGGGCCTGGTCGAAGACGGCGTCGCGGTCGGGCTTGATGCGGGCGGCCGCCTCCATATAGCGCTGGCGTTCGGCCAGCAGGGCGACCAGGGCGCGGTCCAGGGCGTCGACGCCCTGGCGGACCTCGGCCATGGACTGGCATTCGGCGGGATCGACGCGAGGATCGACGGCGACAAGGGCAGGGTGGTGCATGGCGGTCCGGTTAGCCGGTCCGACCGCTCAAGCCAAGTCGTCAGCCGACGAAGGCCCGCTCCAGCACATAGTCGGCCGGTTCCGCGTTCGAGCCTTCCTTCAGGCCGTAGGTCTCCAGCAGTTCGCCGGCTTCTTTGATCATGGCCATGGAGCCGCACAGCATGACCCGGTCCTTGGCCGGATCGAAGCCTTCGGGCAGGCCCAGGTCGCGGAAGAAGTCCCCCGACTTGATCCGGTCGGTGATCCGGCCCGGCGTCACGAACTCTTCTCGTGTCACGGTCGGGTAGTAGGTCAGCTGCGCCCTGGCCTCGTCGCCGATCAAGGGGTCGTCGTGGATCTCGCGGGTGAAGAAGTCGCGGTAAGCCAGGTCGGCGACGTTGCGCACCGTATGGATCACATAGACATGGCCGAAGCGGGAATAGGTCTCCGGATCGCGCGCCACGCTCAGCCAGGGCGCCAGACCCGTGCCCGTGCCGATCAGGAACAGCCGCTCGCCGCCGGTCAGGGCGTCCAGCACCAGGGTGCCGGTCGGCTTCTTGCCCATCAGCACCGTGTCCCCGGCCACGATCTTCTGCAGGCGCGAGGTCAGGGGGCCGTCGGCGACCTTGATCGAGAAGAACTCCAGCTCCTCGGCCCAGCAGGGGCTGGCGATGGAATAGGCGCGCAGGATCGGCTTTCCGCCGTCTTCGCCGGGCAGGCCGATCATCACGAACTCGCCCGAGCGGAATCGGAAGTCCTCCGGCCGCTTCACGCCGAAGCTGAACAGGCTGTCGGTCCAGTGGCGAACCCACAGGACCTCAAGTTCGTTGAACGGACTGGCTTTCGCAGGGGCGGGGGAGAGGGCGGCGTCGGTCATGGTGCGGCCTCTCTAGTCTGAGAACCGGTCGCAGGGAAGAAAAAGCGCTCCGGGCGGCGACCACTTTTCCTAGTGACGGCTTGCAGAAGCGTCGCTAGCGTCGCCGACCATGCGCACCCTTCTTCTCGCCTCGACCATCCTCCTCTCGGCCGGTTCAGCGGTCGCCCAGGAGACCCCCTCCAACATCCTGACGCCTGAACGGGTCTTCTCCAGCCCCAGCCTGAACGGCCCGGTGGCCAAGGGGGTCAGCCTGTCGCCCGACGGCCAGCTGGTGGCCTTCCTGCGCTCGCGCGAGGACAATGTGGACGTCCAGGACCTGTGGGCCGCGCCCACCGGCGAGGGCGAGCCCTACAAGCTGATCGACGCCCGCGCCCTGGTTCCCGACGCCGGCGAACTGTCCGAGGCCGAAAAGGCGCGGCGCGAGCGGATGCGGATCAGCGCCCGCGGCGTGGTCGAATACGCCTGGGACCAGCAGGGCCGCTACATCCTTGCGCCGCTGGAGGGCGACATCTTCCTGGCCAGCCGCGCCGACGGCAAGGTGCGCCGCCTGACCGAGACCGAGGCCGACGAGATCGACGCCAAGGTCTCGCCCAAGGGCAATTTCGTTTCCTGGGTCCGCGACCAGAACCTGGTCATCTATGATCTGGCCACGGGCAAGGAGACGCCGATCACCGACGACGGCGCCGGTCTGATCACCTGGGCCACGGCCGAGTTCATCGCCCAGGAGGAGATGGATCGCGACACCGGCTACTGGTGGAGCCCGGACGAACGCTACATCGCCCTGACCCGCGTCGACGAAAGCCCGGTAGACGTCGTGCCGCGCTTCGAGATCACCGGCGGAGGCGCCACCATGGTCGAGCAGCGCTATCCCCGCGCCGGCCGCCCCAACGCCCTGGTCGAACTCCATGTCCGCGATCTTCAGAGCGGCGCGCGGGTCAAGGTGGATCTGGGCGCGAACACCGACATCTATCTGGCGCGGGTGGATTGGTCGCATGACGGCAAGACCCTGTATGTCCAGCGTCAGTCGCGCGACCAGAAGACGCTCGACCTGCTCAGCGTCGATCCGGCCACCGGCGCCTCGCGCGTGATCCTCAGTCAGAAGGCCGAAGCCTGGGTCGATCTGAACAACGACTTCCACGTCCTGCCGGACGGCCGTTTCATCTGGTCGAACGAGGACATCGGCTGGCGCCACCTGTATCTGTACGACCGTAACGGGCGTCAGCTGCGGGCGATCACGCACGGCGACTATCCGGTCAAACATCTGGACGGGGTAAACGAACAGACCGGCGAGGTCTATTTCACTGCCTCCATGCGCGACGGCAAGGAACTGCCCATCGAACAGCAGATGTTCCGCGCCAGCCTGAACCGCACGGTCGATCCGGTGGCGGTGACCCCCGCCGGCGGCTGGTGGAACGTCTCGGTCAACGGGCCGGCGACCGCCTATGTCGGCAACTATTCCGATCCCGCCACCCCGCCCCAGTCGGCCCTGTACCGGATCGACGGCACGCGAATCCGCTGGATCGAGGAAAACCGGCTCGACGCCGATCACCCCTTCGCGCCCTACGTCTCGCGTCTGCGGGCGCCCGAGTTCGGCACGATGCAGAGTCATGGGGAAACCCTGGTCTGGCGCATGACCACCCCCCCCGACTTCGATCCGTCGAAGAAGTACCCGGTGGTGATGCAGGTCTATGGCGGTCCCGGCACCGGCGCGGGCGTGCAGAAGAGCTGGCAGCCCCTGACCAACCAGCTGCTGACCGAGGCCGGCTATATCGTCTTCCGCGTGGACAACCGCGGCGAGGGCGACCGGTCCCAGGCGTTTGAGACCAGCATCTATCGCCGCCTGGGCATTCCTGCGGTCGAGGATCAGGCTTTGGCCGCCAAATGGCTGAAAACCCTGCCTTATGTTGATGGCGACCACATTGCGGTCATGGGCTGGAGCTTCGGCGGTTTCCTCAGCCTGCTGACCCTGACCGATCCGGACGCCGGACTGGCCTCGGCGCTTGCCGGCGCCGCCCCGACCGAGTGGAGCCTGTACGACACCCACTACACCGAACGCTACATGTCCACGCCCCAGGACAATCCGGACGGCTACGCCGCCACCGACGTCCTGCCGCGCCTGGATCATCTGACGGGGCGCCTGCTGATCCTGCACGGCATGGCCGACGACAATGTCATCTTCGGCAACGCCACCCGCGTGATCGACGCCCTCCAGGCCAAGAGCACGCCGTTCGAGATGATGCTCTATCCGGGCCAAAGGCATGGCGTCCGCGGCGAACCGCGGCAGCTTCAGCAATGGCGGACCTATCTCGACTTCCTGGACCGCACGATCGGCAAGAGGGCTGAGACGGCGGACTGACGACTGAACCAAGGCGCAGGGGCGAACATGTTGAAGACCAAGCTTTTGGCCGGTGTGTTCGCCGTCGTCCTGGCCGGCGTCGCGGCGCCGTTCGCCTCGGCGCAGACGCCGCCGCCCCCGCCGCCGCCGCCGAACGCCGACATCGCCTGGGTTCAGCGCGAGCGGACGCCCTACGGCTCCTGGGAGCAGATGGCGCGCTTCTTCCTCAGCCAGATTCGCACCTATGACGTCGAAGGCCGGTTCGGCGAGCCCGGTCCCGCGATCAACAGCCTGATCGCGATCAACCCCGATGCGCCCGAGGACGCCCGCGCCTCCGACGCCCGCCGCCTCGCCGGACAGGCCCTGCCGCTGGACGGCGTGCCCCTGGTCATCAAGGACAATGTCGAGGCGCGCGGCATGCCGACCACGGCGGGCTCCCTGGCCCTGGCCGCGAACCAGCCGGACCGCGACGCGCCGATCACGGCCCGGCTGCGCGCGGCGGGGGCGGTGCTGATCGGCAAGTCCAATCTGTCGGAATGGGCCAATATCCGCTCGTCCCACTCCATCAGCGGCTGGAGCGCCGTGGGCGGCCTGACCCGCAATCCCCACGCCCGCGACCGCAACACCTGCGGCTCATCCTCGGGCTCGGGAGCGGCGGTGGCGGCGGGCTTCGCCATCGTGGCCATCGGCACCGAGACGGACGGGTCGATCACCTGTCCGGCGGCGATGAACGGCCTGGTCGGGTTCAAGCCCACCGTCGGCCTGGTGTCGCGCACGGGGATCGTCCCCATCAGCCACAGCCAGGACACCGCCGGGCCGATGACCCGGACCGTCCGGGACGCCGCCCTGGTGCTGACCGTCATCGCCGGGACCGATCCCGCCGATCCGGCGACGGCCGAGGCCGACGCCCGCAAGACCGACTATGCGGCGGCTCTGGAGGGGGCCAGTCTCCGCGGGGTTCGCATCGGCGTCGCCCGCTTCCTGACCGGCTATTCCGACGGTACGGACGCCGTCTTCGACGCCAATCTGGAGCGGTTGCGCCAGGCAGGCGCCGTCCTCGTCGAGATCAAGGACGGACCGGACATGGACGCTGTCGGCGGCGCGGAATTCACCGTCCTGCTGACCGAGTTGAAGGCGGACTTGAACGCCTATCTCGCCACCACCGATCCGGCTCAGGTTCAGACGCGCACCCTGGCCGACGTCATCGCCTTCAACCGCGCGACCCCGCGCGAGCTGGCCCTGTTCGACCAGGACCTGTTCGAGGCCGCGGACGCGACGGGGGGGCTGTCCGACTCCGCCTATGTGGCCGCGCGCGAGACCTCGCTACGTCTGGCCGGGGCCGAGGGGATCGATCGACTGCTGAAGGACAATGACGTCGCCGTCCTGATCGCGCCGACGACCGGCCCGGCCTGGATGACCGACGTCGTCAACGGCGACCACTATCTGGGCTCGGCCTCGACGCTGCCGGCTGTGGCGGGCTATCCCCACCTGACCGTGCCCATGGGGCAGGTGGGCGGGCTTCCGGTGGGGCTCAGCTTCATCGGCGGCCAGTGGCAGGACGCGCGGGTGCTCGCGCTCGGCTATGCCTTTGAACAGTTGGGACCGCAGCGGGTCGCGCCGGCCTTTCCCGCCTCGTTGAACAGCACGCGCGCCGTCGCGCCTGTGCTCGCGCCCATCCATCAGGAACCTTGATCGGCGGTCCGCTGTTGGGCCTTCATGACAAAGCCGATCCTCCCCGAATGAGCGACCTGATCGCCAATATCGTCGGCTCGGCCGCAGCGGTCTGTTCCGTCACCAGTTTCGCACCCCAGGCGCTCAAGATCTGGAAGGAACGCGACGCCTCCTCGGTCAGTCTGAGGACCTATTCCCTTACTGTGACCTGTTTCGCCCTGTGGGTGGTCTACGGGGTGATGACCCAGGCGTGGCCCGTCACCGTGGCCAATTCATGCGCCCTGGTCATGGCGTCCTGGGTTCTGGTGATGAAATGGCGGTTCCGCGACGGCGATCCCGAAGCCTGACGGCCGGCTTCTGCAGGTTTGATCCGGATCAAGGCGAGGCGGCGGAGGCGGCGCGAGGGTGGGGTCGAGGAGATTTCCCATGCCCCATGACGCCGTCCCCTTCGTCGCCGCCATCGTCGCGGCCTTCGTCTTCTTCATGGCCGCCCTTGGTCTGGCCAGTCTCTATTCGGGCTCTTCGTCGGACAAGTGACGAGAGCTTTACCCGACGTGATCTTGGCGCCCCGCGCGATGCGGGTTACGGCAGGAGCCTCAACGTCCAAGGGAGACGCCCCCAATGCCTGATCTCGCCCAAGTCACCGAACACATCCGCGCCGCCGTCGGCGAAAACTCCGGCCTCGGCAAGACCGTGAAGCTCGACCTCGGCGACGAGGGCAAGATCTTCATCGACGGCGCCTCCGTGCCGAACACCGTCACCAACGAAGACAAGCCCGCCGACGCCACCGTCTCGATCAAGTGGGACGACTTCATGGCCCTGTCGGAAGGCAAGCTGGACCCGATGATGGCCTTCATGCAGGGCAAGCTGAAGATCGCCGGCGACATGATGATCGCCCAGAAGCTGGCTCCGCTGCTGAAGCGCTGATGGCTTGCTGATCAATAATTGACTGCGGCGCGGCGCCCCTCGGGGGCCGCGCCGTTTTCGTCTTCAGCGTCCGTCAGAGGCGCGACCGAAAAAACGAGGAAACGACATGGATTTCAGACATTCCGACCGCGCCCTGGACTGGCACGCCCGCGTGCGCCGTTTTCTCGACGAACAGGTCATCCCGCGCGAGGCCGACTATTTCGCCCAGGTGCGCGAGAATCCGAACCGCCAGCCTCCGGTCATGGAGGCCATGAAGGCCGCCGCCCGCGAGGCGGGCCTGTGGAACATGTTCCTGCCGGGCGAGCACGGGGCGGGCCTGACAAACCTGGAATACGCCCCCCTCGCCGAGATGATGGGCCGCCACCTGTGGACGGCCGAGGTGTTCAACTGCAACGCCCCCGACACCGGCAATATGGAGGTGCTCCATATGTACGGAAACGCGGCCCAGCAGGACCGCTGGCTGAAGCCGCTGATGGCGGGCGAGATCCGCTCCGCCTTCCTGATGACCGAGCCCGAGGTCGCCTCGTCCGACGCCACCAATATCCGGACCCGGATCGAGCGCGACGGCGACCACTATGTGATCAACGGCCGCAAATGGTGGTCGACCAATATGGCCCATCCGAACGTCGCCGTGACCATCGTCATGGGCAAGACCGACCCGGACGCCGCGACCCACGCCCAGCAGTCCCAGATCATCGTCCCCGTCGATACGCCCGGCTTCCGCGTCGAGCGAATGCTGTCGGTCTTCGGCTATGACGAACGCCCGATCGGCCACGCCGAGGTGGTGCTGGAGAACGTTCGCGTTCCGGCCGAGAACCTGATCGCCGGCGAAGGGCGGGGGTTCGAGATTGCTCAGGGGCGCCTCGGCCCGGGCCGCATCCACCACTGTATGCGCGTGATCGGCGCGGCCGAGCGGGCGCTGGAGCTGATGGTGACCCGCCTTCTGAACCGCACCGCCTTCCGGAAACAGCTGGCCGAACATTCGGTGTGGGAGCAGAGGGTCGCCGACGCCCGCACCAATATCGAGATGTGCCGGCTTCTGGTGCTGAAGGCCGCCTGGATGATGGACGAGGCGGGGGCCAAGAACGCCCGCTCCGAGATCGCCCAGATCAAGGTCGCCGCCCCGCGCATGGCGCTTCAGGTCATCGACGACGCCATCCAGGCCTTCGGCGGCGCCGGCGTCTCGGCCGACACCCCCCTGGCCGAACTCTACGCCACGGTGCGCACCCTGCGGATCGCCGACGGCCCGGACGAGGTGCACAACCGCGCCATCGCCCGGCTGGAGTACGCCAAACACGGCGGCAGACCCTCGGCCTGAGAAACGGCGTCACGCCGTCCGCTTCCGAGGGAACCCCTGGCGGCGCCTGACGTTTTCCGGACAGGACGACGCGAGGCCAGCCGGGGCGTCGCAAGCGGGGACGGAACGGCTGAGATGAATGCGCGCTTGGAGCCCGATACGCGGGCGGCGTCCGACGTGACCCGTTTCAGGGCGATCCGGGGCGCCATGCCCGCCCTGGCGGAAGGCCTGTCGCCCGAGGATCTGGCGGCCCAGTCCATGCCGGACTGCAGCCCCGGCAAATGGCACCTGGCCCACACCAGCTGGTTCTTCGAGGCGATGATCCTGTCGGCCGACCCGGACTATGCTCCGGTCGATCCGCGCTTCCAGCAGCTGTTCAACTCCTACTACGAGGCCCTGGGCGAGCGGGTGCCCCGGCCCCAGCGCGGCCTGATGACCCGGCCCTCGGTGAACGAGGTCCTGGCCTATCGGCGCGAGATCGACCGCCGCATGGCCGCCTGGCTGGCCTCGGGGCCGTCCAGCGGCCATCAGCGCTATCTGTTCGAACTGGGCCTGCACCACGACCAGCAGCATCAGGAGCTGTTCCTGATGGACCTGCTGAACCTGATGGCCTGTTCGCCGCTGGACCCGGCCGCCTATGCGGTCGAGCCGCGACAGGCCCCGCCTGAGGCCGCGCGCGGCGGCGCCGTCGTCTTCGAGGGCGGCCTGGTCTCGATCGGTCATGGCGGCGCCGGCTTCGCCTTCGACAATGAGGGGCCGTCGCACCGGGTCTGGCTGGAACCCTTCGCCCTGGCCGCCGACCTGGTGACCAACGGCGACTGGCTGGGCTTCATCGCCGACGGCGGCTACGCCCGGCCCGAGCTGTGGCTGTCCGACGGCTGGGCCACAGTCAAGGCCGAGGCCTGGACCGCGCCCCTCTACTGGCGCCGCGACGGCGACGACTGGACGGTCCTGAGCCTGATCGGCCGCGCCCCGGTCGATCCGACCGCCCCGGTGCGGCATGTCAGCTTCTATGAGGCTGACGCCTACGCCCGCTGGGCCGGCAAGCGCCTGCCGTCCGAGGCGGAGTGGGAGCATGCCGCGACCACGGCGCCCGACGCCTTCTCAAACCTGTCGGGCGAGGTCTGGCAGTGGACGTCCAGCGCCTACGCCCCTTACCCCGGCTTCCAGCCGACGCCTGGCACGGCGGCTGAGTACAACGGCAAGTTCATGGCCAATCAGATGGTCTTGCGCGGCGGCGCCTTCGCCACGCCGCCCGGCCACGCCCGCGTCACCTATCGCAACTTCTTCTATCCCCAACAGAGGTGGGCCTTCATGGGTCTGAGACTGGCCGAAGACGCCCCGCGCGGGCGCACGAACTTCACCGAGGACGCCCAGACCGCCGCCTTCCGGCGCGACCTGGTCCAGGGCCTGTCCCGCGACCAGAAGGCCGTGCCGCCCAAATGGTTCTATGACGCCGAAGGCTCGCGCCTGTTCGAAGAGATCACGGCCCTGCCGGAATATTATCCGACCCGTCAGGAGACGGCCCTGCTGCGCGACCGGGCCGCCGCCCTGACCGCCGACTTCGGCCCCGAGGCCGTCCTGGTCGAGTTCGGTTCGGGCGCCAGCGAAAAGACCCGCATCCTGCTGGACGCCGCGCCCGACCTCGGCGCCTATGTGCCGCTGGACATCAGCGAGACGGCCCTGCTGGACGCCGTCGCCCGCCTGTCCGCCGACTATCCGGCCCTGCGGGTCCAGCCGGTTCTCGGCGATTTCGAACATCTGTCGCCCCTGCCGGACGATTTGCCGCAGGGGCGGCGCATCGGTTTCTTCCCCGGCTCGACCATCGGCAATCTGGAGCCCGAGGAGGCGGTGCGGTTCCTGGCCTCGGCGCGTCGGATGCTGGGGGAGGGGGCCCTGTTCATTCTGGGCGTCGATCTGGTCAAAGACCCTGCGACCCTGGTCGCCGCCTATGACGACAGCCGGGGCGTCACCGCGGCCTTCAACCTGAACCTCCTGGTCCGCGCCAACGCCGAACTGGACGCCGATTTCGACCTGGACGCCTTCGCCCACCGCGCCGTCTGGAACCCGGATCACTCGCGCATGGAAATGCACCTTCAGGCGCTGCGTCAAACCGCCGCCCGCGTCGGCGACAGGGCCTTCACCTTCATGGCCGGAGAGACCCTCCACACCGAAAGCTCGCGCAAGTTCACGCCGGATTCGGTCGAGGCCCTGGCCAAGGAGTCCGGCTGGTCCATGGCCGGTTTCGAGGTTTCGCCCGAACCCCGCGTGGCCCTGGCCTTGCTGCGGGGGTGAGGGGGCCACTTCCTTTCTGTCTATACAGATAAGATCGTCATCCTCGGCCTTGTGCCGAGGATCCATAATCCCGGCGCCGGGCGTCGTGCCCCCTGCAAGACCGAGCCTATGGATCCTCGGCACAAGGCCGAGGATGACGGCCATGGGGGCGAGTGCATGGAAAAGAAAAAGGGCGGCGCATCCTCGACGCGCCGCCCTGCAGACTCTCACTGAAGCCGTGTCACTCGGCTTCGTTCGAAGCCGCGTCCTTCTTCGGCCCGTGCGAGGCCTCGCCGCCCTTGCGTCCGGCCTGGGCGGCCAGGCTGCGGTCTTGGGAGAAGCTTCGTTTTTCGCTGGGGACGCTTGCGCCCCCCTTGCGTGCGATTTCGCGCTGACGTTCGGGATCCATGGAGGCGAAGCCTCGCTTGGAAACGCCGGAGGGTCGCGAGGTCTGGCCGTCCATCGGTGTTCCTTTCAGTGCTGCCGTTGCGCTTGCCGAAATGAACCCTGTGACTCCGTGACGGTTCCGTAGGTAACTTCGTTTTACCAGCCGTGATCTGAACGTCTTTGTGGTTTGACTTCAAACGGCTGCATAGGGGCGGGAATCGCCTTCGCCGCCGCCGCCGGGCTCCATCGGCGGCATTTCGTCCGGAGCGTCGGCCGGGTCGATCTCGGGTTGTGGCGTCGGCTCGGGCTGGATTTCCGGTTGCGGCGTTCCGGGTGGCGTGGGTTCGACATAGGTCATGACGGTCTCCTCTGGCTTGAGAACGCTGTGTGACCCGCAATGTTCACTGTCCGACCTCGATGGGCGGGGGGAACTCGATTGAGGCGCGCCGGTTCAGTGTCCGAACCCCGGAGATCCCCATGACCCAGACCCCTATCGCCCCCACGTCCCCCGACGACATCGCCCTGGAAGACGACACCCTGACTCAGCGTCTGGACCGTCAGGCTGACGCCATCCTGGCCGAAGGCGAAGCCCGCAGCTTCGAGGACACCACCTCGATCCGCCAAGCCCTGCGCGAAGACGCCGAATTGATCCGCAGCAAGGTGATCAGCCGCGTCGAGACGGCCCGCGAGGGCATTCGCGACGAACCGATGAAGACCACCCTCTACGCCCTGGGCATAGGGGTGATCATCGGCATGCTGATGCGTCGCTAAAAGCAAACCCTCTCCCGCCGGGAGAGGGCTTGAGCGCACGAGAGCGCAGCGATCGTCCTTGCGCAAAAGGGTGAGGGGCACGGTGGTGCGAGCTGGCCCGCCGCCGGTCCCTCATCCGGCCCTGCGGGCCGCCTTCTCCCCACGGGAGAAGGAAAAGATCTAAGCCGGCCCCGTCGGCTCTCTCTGGATCGGCGCCTTCTGCAACGCCGCATCCGACACGAACGGATTGGTCCGCCGCTCCTCGCCGAAGGTCGAGATCGGTCCGTGGCCCGGCACGAAGGTCACGTCGTCGCCCAGGGGCCACAGCTTCTCCACCACGCTGCGGATCAGGGCGGGCGGATCGCTCATCGGGAAGTCGGTGCGGCCGACCGAGCCCTTGAACAGCACGTCGCCCACCTGGGCGAACCGGGCCGCCCGGTTGAAGAAGATCACATGGCCCGGCGTATGGCCCGGGCAGTGGCGCACTTCCCAGCTCGTCTCGCCCAGGCTGACGGTATCCCCATCCTCCAGCCAGCGATCGGGCGTAAAGGGTCGGGCCTCGGGCAGGCCGTACATCCGGCCGGTCTCCACGATCCGGTCGATCCAGAACTGGTCGGCCTTCTGCGGTCCGGTGATCTGGACCCCGGTCTTCTCCTGCATCTCGGCCGCGCCGCCGGCGTGATCCAGATGGCCGTGGGTGATCCAGATCTGGTCGAGAACCAGGCCGCGCCGCGTCACCTCGCCCAGAATCGCATCCACCGACCCGCCGGGGTCGATCACGGCGGCCTTTTTGGTCACCGTGCACCAGACAGTGGTGCAGTTCTGCTGGAGCGGCGTGACGGGCGTCACAAAGACGCCGATGGGGGAGGCGGGCTGGGTCATGACGCCTTCTTAGCCGCCCCCGTGACGCGAAACCACCGCTGCGGGCCACGCCCGCGTTGACCTTTGGAGCCCTTCTCGACATAAGGGCGGGCTTCGAGGCGCCGCTCCAAACGGGGCGGCCTTCTTGCTTTATCCATTCCGCGCCGGCCGTCCCGACGGTTCATGCGCCCCAGAGCGTCAGAAATCCCGACCATGCAAGTCGTCGAAAAGTCGAACGAAGGCCTCAGCCGCGTGATCGCGGTCACCATTCCCGTCGCGGAGCTGAACGAGAAGCTCGAAGCCCGCGTCAAGGAAGTCGCCCCTCAGATGAAGCTGAAGGGCTTCCGTCCGGGCAAGGTGCCGGTCGCCCACGTCAAGAAGACTTTCGGCCGCGACTTCATGGGCGAGATCATCAACGCCCAGCTGAACGAGACCAGCCAGAAGGCTCTGGACGAGGCCAAGATCCGTCCGGCCGCCCCGGCCGAGATGAAGCTGACCTCCGACATGGACAAGGTCATCGCCGGTCAGGAAGACCTGGCCTATGAGATGTCGCTGGAGATCATGCCGGACTTCACCCCGGTCGATCCCAAGACCCTGAAGCTGGAACGCCCCACCTATGAGGCGTCTGACGCCGATCTGGACGAGGCCCTGACCGAACTGGCCGGCCAGGCCAAGTCCTACGAGGACAAGAAGGGCAAGACCGTCAAGGCCGCCGAGGGCGACCAACTGACCATCGACTTCCTGGGCAAGCTGGACGGCGAACCCTTCGAAGGCGGCGCCGCCGAGGACGCGGACCTTGTGATCGGCTCGGGCCGCTTCATCCCCGGCTTCGAAGAGCAGCTGACCGGCGCCAAGGTCGGCGAGGAAAAGACCATCGAGGTCACCTTCCCCGAGAACTATCAGGCCGCCCATCTGGCCGGCAAACTGGCCACCTTCGACATCAAGGTGAAGGCCATCAAGTCCGAGGTCGAAGCCAAGGTGGACGATGAGTTCGCCAAGCGCATCGGCCTGGAATCGCTGGATCGCCTGAAGGAGCTGCTCAGCCAGAACCTGAACCAGCAATACGCCGGCGCCGCTCGCTTCAAGCTGAAGCGCGCCCTGCTGGACCAGCTGGACGAAGCCCACGACTTCCCCCTGCCGCCCAAGATGGTCGAAGCCGAGTTTGAAGGCATCTGGCAACAGGTCGAGGCCGACAAGGCCGCCGGCCGCCTGCCGGAAGAAGACGCCAAGAAGTCCGACGACGACCTGAAGGCCGAATACAAGAAGATCGCCGAGCGCCGCGTGCGCCTGGGTCTGGTCCTGGCCGAGATCGGCCGCGCCCACAATGTCCAGGTGACCGACCAGGAGCTGAACGCCGCCCTGCTGCAGGAAGCCCGCAACTATCCGGGCCAGGAGCAGGCCGTCCTGAACTTCTACCGCCAGAATCCCAACGCGGCCGCCCAGATGCGCGCCCCGATCTATGAGGAAAAGGTCGTCGACCTGATCGTCGGCCTGGCCGAAGTCACCGACAAGCCCATCAGCAAGGAAGAGCTGCTGAAGGAAGACGAAGAGGGCTGATCGCCGCCTTCATCGGATCGGGAAGAGGCGGGGGTCGGCGATCCCCGCCTTTTTCGTATGCGGGCCCCACCTTGTAAGGCGGCCTTCATAACGCGATATGCAGAACAACAAGGCGAGCGACCGCGAGTCGCGCGCTCCCCGCATTCTTGAGAAGGCTCCATGCGCGATCCGATCGAACTGATGAACATGAACCTCGTCCCCATGGTGGTCGAGCAGTCCAGCCGGGGCGAGCGCTCCTTCGACATCTTCTCGCGCCTGCTGCGCGAGCGGATCATCTTCCTGACGGGGCCGTTCGAGGACGGCATGGCCTCCTTGATCTGCGCCCAGCTGCTGTTCCTGGAGTCGGAGAACCCCAAGAAGGAAATCTCCATGTACATCAACAGCCCCGGCGGTCAGGTGACCTCGGCGCTCGCGATCTACGACACCATGCAATACATCAAGAGCCCGGTCTCGACCGTGGTCATGGGCATGGCGGCCTCGGCCGGCTCCCTGATCCTGACGGCCGGCGAGGCGGGCCAGCGGATCGCCCTGCCGAACGCCCGGGTCATGGTGCACCAGCCCTCCGGCGGCTTCCGCGGCCAGGCCTCGGACATCGAGCGCCACGCCGAGGACATCCGCTACACCAAGAAGCGGCTGAACGAGATCTATGTCCATCATACCGGCCGCACCTATGAGGAGGTGGAGCGCACCCTGGACCGCGACCACTTCATGTCGGCCGAAGAGGCCAAGGCCTGGGGCATCGTCGACCACGTCTATGACCGGCGCGAACAGGCCGACGCCGACGGCATAAAGACGCCCGGCGCCTGAGCCCCGTTTTCAGCTAGAATGAGGGGGCGCGTCCTGGCGGCGCGCCCCTTTCTTTTCGTCCATCGGAACCGAGATGCAGTTCACAAGAGACCCCTCAGGCACGATCGAGGTGGAGGGCGAGACCTACGCCTGGGAAATCCGTCGTCAGCCGCGCCCCGTCGGCGGTGCGGTGTGGGAGGGGATGGCCGTCTCCCTTCGCCATGTGGATTTCAAGCGCGAGGCCATCATCCAGTTTCCGCCGCCCTTGCGTCCCAACGGCCGGCCCGACGTGGAGAAGCAGCGGGTCAATGTCGATGCGGTGCGCAACGCCGTCACCGCCGCCATCGAGGCGGGCTGGGACCCGACCTCGCGGGGCAAGGCCATGGTTTTCGACGTGGACGCCGACGGCCGCTGAAGCGGTTCAGGGCCGCTGGGTGAAGACCCGGAACCCCGGCGACTGGGCGATGGCCAGCATTTCGGCGTCGCCGGAGGTGTCGCCATAGGCGGCCGTCAGGACCAGATCCTCGCCATAGGCGGCCTTCAGACGCCGCACCTTCTCCTCGCCCCGGCAGTTGGCGCCGTCGAAGGCGCCGGTCACCCGGCCTTCGGCGTCGAAGGTCAGGGGCGTTCCCAAGAGGGCCTCGGCGCCCAGCCGGCGGGCGAAGGGCTCAACCGTCGTCTCGGGCGAGGCGGTCACGATCACGCGATGGGCGCCCCGTTCGCCCCATTCGTTCCAGACCTTCAGCGCGTCCGGCCGCATGAAGCGGTCCCAGACCAGATCGGCGAACCGTTCCGCCTCGGCCTCCAGGCTTTCGCGGTCCATGCCGGCCAGAAATTCCTTGACCGAGGCGGCCTTGATCCGCCCCCGATCACGATCCCGCCCATAGGCCGCCAGGGCCGGCGCCAGCTTGACCAGGCCCAGGGCCCAGCCGCCCGGACCGGCCTTCCAGCGCAGAAACTGCGTGAAACTGTCGCGAATCGTCAGGGTGCCGTCGAAGTCGAAGGCGACGAGCGGCTGTTCCGATTTGATCCGGGACTGGCGTAAATCCTGCACGCTTCCCATGTCAGACATTCGCCGTGATCCCCAACGACACTGATCCATCCCCTTTCCGTGACCTCGCCCCTCCGCCTTCGGGGTTGTCGTGGAACGTGGGATGGGTGATTGTCATTTTTTGAAGACCTTTGCGTCCAGAATGCTGGAATCAACGCGGAGGAAGCGCGTAGCTGGCCATTTCGGTCCGCTCCGCGGGAGTGAGATAAGGGTCTATGACCAAAGCAGCCGGCTCTGACGCCAAAAGCACCCTGTACTGCTCGTTCTGCGGAAAGAGCCAGCACGAAGTCCGCAAACTGATTGCGGGCCCGACCGTCTTCATCTGCGATGAATGTGTCGAACTGTGCATGGACATCATCCGTGAAGAGCACAAGATCGGCTTCAAGAAGACGAGCGACGGCGTCCCCACGCCCAAGGAGATTCGCGACGTCCTGGACGATTACGTCATTGGCCAGTCGCACGCCAAGAAGGTGCTGTCGGTCGCCGTCCACAACCATTACAAGCGTCTGAACCACGCGACGAAGAACAACGACGTCGAACTGGCCAAGTCGAACATCATGCTGATCGGGCCGACCGGTTCGGGCAAGACGCTGTTGGCCCAGACCCTGGCCCGCATCATCGACGTGCCCTTCACCATGGCCGACGCCACCACCCTGACCGAGGCCGGCTATGTGGGCGAGGACGTCGAGAACATCATCCTGAAGCTGCTCCAGGCGTCGGATTACAATGTCGAACGGGCCCAGCGCGGCATCGTCTACATCGACGAAATCGACAAGATCAGCCGCAAGTCGGACAATCCCTCGATCACCCGCGACGTCTCGGGCGAGGGCGTGCAGCAGGCCCTGCTGAAGATCATGGAAGGCACCGTCGCCTCCGTGCCTCCGCAAGGCGGCCGCAAACATCCGCAGCAGGAGTTCTTGCAGGTCGACACCGCCAACATCCTCTTCATCGTGGGCGGCGCCTTCGCCGGGCTGGAGAAGGTGATTTCGGCGCGCGGCGAGGGGGCCTCGATCGGCTTCGGCGCCAAGGTCAAGGAAATCGACGAGCGCCGCACCGGCGACATCCTCAAGGGGGTGGAGCCTGACGACCTGATGCGTTTCGGCCTTATCCCCGAGTTCATCGGCCGTCTGCCTGTCCTGGCGACGCTGGAGGATCTGGACGAAACGGCCCTGGTCACCATCCTGACCGAGCCCAAGAACGCCCTGGTCAAACAGTACAAGCGTCTGTTCGAGATGGAGAATGTCGAACTGACCTTCACCGACGACGCCCTGATCGCCGTCGCCAAGAAGGCCATCACCCGCAAGACCGGCGCGCGCGGCCTGCGTTCGATCCTGGAAGGCATTCTGCTGGAGACCATGTTCGAACTGCCGACCTTCGAAGGCGTCGAGGAGGTGGTGGTCAACGCCGAGGTCATCGACGGCAAGGCCCAGCCCCTGCTGATCTATTCCGAAGCCTCCAAGAAGAAGGCCGACGGCGCCGCCTGATCGGGCCGCCGCTGAACGTCACAAGGGCCGGAGCGACGCCGCTCCGGCCCTTTTTGCAGCTGGGATCCTCCCCCGCTTGCGGGGGAGGTGTCGCGTCGATCGCGCAGCGATCCAGCGACGGAGGGGGGAGTCTCACGAGTCTCCCGCAGGGTGGAAGAAACCCGCACCTTCTCTCGCCCTTTCGGCCGGCGCGCTTCATCCGCGCACTCCCGCATTCAGTCTCATCGGCAATACAAAGACTTGTCGGTCCCCAGGCGCTGATCGACCCGTCGCGGCGCCGGGGCGGCTTATGCTGGCGGGATCAGCCGAGGCGGCGCAGAGGCGTGACGGAGGTGACTTTCAAATCGGACAGATCGGACACATCGGACACTGTTTTTCTGTGTCCGACAGCCGCCGAAAGGTTCTTCCGCTTCGCCGAGGGCTTCACCACCGGACAGATTGGACACATCGGACACATCGGACACTGTTTTTCAGCCGTCCGAAAACCGCGCGCCGACCGGCCGCAGATCCCGGCGGCGTGGGCGGAAAGACACGTGCATGTGGGCGGATGGGCGGCCACGCTTGAACCGCAGGTCTTTCAAACCACATACTCATCCGAACGCCGTCGGAATCGACGGGCCGTCACGCGCTGGTCGGGCCTCTTGCCCGGGCGACCGTGGCGGCGGGCCGGCGATCACCAATGGCCCAGGAGTACGCATCATGACTGACACCAAGATCCTGCCCGTCCTGCCGTTGAGAGACATCGTGGTCTTTCCGCACATGGTCGTGCCGCTCTTCGTGGGCCGCGAAAAATCGGTGAAGGCCCTCGACGAGATCATGAAGGGCGAAAAGCAGATCCTTCTGGCGACCCAGAAGAACAGCGTTGACGACGACCCGTCGCCCGACGCCATCTACCCCATCGGCGTCCTGGCCAGCGTCCTGCAGCTGCTGAAGCTGCCGGACGGCACGGTCAAGGTCCTGGTCGAGGGCAAGGGCCGCGCCCGCCTGACCCGCTTCACCGACCGCACCGACTATTTCGAAGCCGAGGCCGTCGAGATCGAGGACGAGCCGGGCGAGACCTCTCAGGCCGAGGCCATGCTGCGCGCCGTGGTCGAGCAGTTCGAAAACTATGTGAAGCTGAACAAGAAGGTGCCGCCCGAGGCCCTCAGCTCCATCCCCCAGATCACCGACGCCTCCAAACTGGCGGACTCGGTCGCGGCCCATCTGTCGGTCAAGATCATCGACAAACAGGGTCTGCTTGAAACCATCGACGTGCCCAAGCGGCTGGAGAAGGTCTATGGCCTGATGGAGGGGGAAATCTCCGTCCTGCAGGTCGAGAAGAAGATCCGCTCGCGCGTGAAGCGTCAGATGGAGAAGACCCAGCGCGAATATTATCTGAACGAGCAGATGAAGGCGATCCAGCGCGAGCTGGGCGAGACCGACGACGCGCGCGACGAAATCATGGACTTGGAGAAGCGCATCCGTAAGACGCGCCTGTCCAAGGAGGCCCGGACCAAGGCCGAGGCCGAGGTCAAGAAGCTGCGCAACATGTCGCCGATGTCGGCCGAATCGACGGTGGTGCGCAACTACCTCGACTGGCTGCTGTCCGTGCCGTGGGGCAAGGCCAAGCAGAAGCCGATCGACCTGGTGCGGGCGGAAGAGATCCTCGAGGAGGACCACTTCGGCCTGGAGAAGGTCAAGGAACGGATCATCGAATATCTGGCCGTCCAGGCCCGCACCGGCAGCCTGAAGGGGCCGATCCTGTGCCTCGTCGGTCCTCCCGGCGTCGGCAAGACCTCTCTGGCCAAGTCCATCGCCAAGGCCACGGGCCGTGAATATGTCCGCATGTCGCTGGGCGGCGTGCGCGACGAGAGCGAAATCCGCGGCCACCGCCGGACCTATATCGGCTCCATGCCCGGCAAGATCATCCAGTCGATGAAGAAGGCCAAGACCACCAACGCCTTCGTCCTGCTGGACGAGATCGACAAACTGGGCGCCGACTGGCGCGGCGATCCGTCCTCGGCCCTGCTGGAAGTGCTGGACCCGGCCCAGAACTCGACCTTCGGCGACCACTATCTGGAGGTGGACTACGACCTGTCCCAGGTGATGTTCGTGACCACGGCGAACAGCCTGAACATGCCGCAGCCCCTGATGGACCGGATGGAGATCATCCGGGTGTCGGGCTACACCGAGGACGAGAAGGTCGAGATCGCCAAGCGTCACGTCCTGCCCAAACAGATGAAGGACCACGGCCTGAAGGACGGCGAACTGGTCGTTCCGGAAGAGACCATCCGCGACCTGATCCGCTACTATACCCGTGAGGCCGGGGTGCGGTCGCTGGAGCGGGCCCTGGGCGGTCTGGCCCGCAAGGCCGTTCGCGAAATGGCCAAGACTGGGGCCGCCTCGATCACCGTCGATGCGGAAAAACTGGCCGAATACGCCGGGGTGAAGAAGTTCCGCTACGGCGAGACGGATGAGGAGGATCAGGTCGGCATCGTCACCGGCCTGGCCTGGACCGAGTTCGGCGGCGACATCCTGACCATCGAGGCGATCAAGATGCCCGGTCGCGGCCGCATGACCGTGACCGGCAACCTCAAGGACGTGATGAAGGAGTCGATCTCGGCGGCGGCCTCCTATGTCCGTTCGCGGGCTCTGGACTTCGGCGTCAAGCCGCCGGTGTTCGAGAAAACCGACATCCACGTCCACGTGCCGGACGGCGCCACGCCCAAGGATGGTCCGTCCGCCGGCGTCGCCATGACGGTGGCCATGGTCTCGGTCCTGACGGGGATCCCGATCCGCAAGGACATCGCCATGACCGGCGAAATCACCCTGCGCGGCCGGGTCACCGCCATCGGCGGTCTGAAGGAGAAGCTGCTCGCGGCCCTGCGTTCCGGGGTCAAGACGGTGCTGATCCCCCAGGAGAACGAAAAGGACCTCGCCGACGTGCCGGACAATGTGAAGTCAGGTCTGGAGATCGTGCCGATTTCCACAGCGGACGAGGCCCTGAAATGGGCCCTGGTCGGCGCCCTGACCCCGGTCGAATGGGACGAGACGGCTGAACCCCTGCCGACGCCCGTTCCCCCCGCGGAGGGCGCCACGGCGGCTGTCAGCCACTGAACGCGACTTAAGTCGCACGCCGGAACGCCGCCGACAGCCCGTCGGCGGCGTTTTCGCTTTTGACGCGAGCGCCTATCGGACGTTTACTGACCGTTTGGAGGGATGACGATGACGAAAGCGGAACTCATCGGTCGCATGGCGACGGCGGCGAACATCAGTCGGGACCAGGCCAAGGCGGCGCTGGAGGCCTTCACCGACGGTGTTGTCGAGGCCCTGTCTCACGGTCACGACGTCAAGCTGATCGGCTTCGGCAGCTTCACCACGATCGAGCGCAAGGCGGGGGTGGCGCGCAATCCTCAAACCGGCCAGGCCATAGCGCGGGCCGCCTCCCGCACCGCCCGCTTCCGCGCCGGCGAAGGCCTGAAAAGCGCCTTGAACGCCTGACGCCCAGAGGGCATAAGCCCCGCTCTGGTTTCAAGGGCGGCTAGCTCAGCTGGAAGAGCATCTCGTTTACACCGAGAGGGTCGGCGGTTCGAGCCCGTCGCCGCCTACCAATCAAAAAGGCCGCCGGATTGCTCCGGCGGCCTTTCGCATTGGGTCTGAGGCTCCGATCAGAACCGGAAGCTGGCCCGCAGCAGCAGCGAATAGCGGACATAGTCCTCCAGCAGCTCGGCGTCGCCCGTCAGGGACAGCATGCCCAGCTCGTTGCCCAGGTTCATGCGGAAGCCCAGCAGCAGGCCGCCGCCCTCGACGGCGTCCGGCGACAGGATGAAGTCCGGCCCGCCGCTGGCGAAGCGGGCGATGGTCTCCCCGGCGTCGACCGACAGGTTCTGGCGATAGCCGATCCGCAGTTCGGGGCGGATCCAGCCGTCGCGGCCGAAGCCGTAGCCGACGTTCATCGCCGCCACTGCCGAGAAGATGTGGCTGTCGCGGGAATCGATGTCCAGATCGAAGCCGTCGCCGCCGCCCTTTTCGGATCGGGCGTCTTCCGACAGGCGGAAGTATTCAGCGTAGATTTCGGGACGGACGTTCAGCCGGCCGTAGTTGCGCTCATAGGAGGCGCCCCCGGCGGCGGCGGCGGTCCAGCCGTGCCAGTCGGAGGTGTTGTTCAGATAGACGCCGCCGGCGACCAGCGAGCGGTCGGCGCTGAAGCTGGCGTAGCCGCCGGCCGCCCGAGCCCAGGTGGTCCAGTACTGGCCCTGGGCGCGCCAATAGAGGCCCAGCTCCAGAAGATTGGCGGACAGGACCTCTTCGGCCTCCGCTTCCGGATCCTTGATGTCCGAGGAGGTGAAGGCCGCCGTCACGCCGAAAGCGCCCAGGCTGGAGCCCTTCTCGACGCCGCCGGCCACGCCGAATCCTTCGGAACGGAAGCCGTAGGAGTCGGTCTTGTCCTTGTCTGCGTAGAAGTTGATCTCCTGCAGCCAGGCGCTGGTCTCGCCGGGCGCGGCGGAGGCGTTGCGACCGGTCAGGGCGCGGGTCACCGCGTCCACCCCGGCCGACAGCGACATCAGCGGACCGCCCGAATGGTCCGGCAGCATCTGCTCATAGGCGTCGATGAAGCCGTCGCGGCCCGTCTGGGACAGGAACAGGTTACGAACCGTCTCATTGGCGCCCAGGGCGGCGTAGACGGCGTCATAGGCCGAGGCCTCGACCGGGATCAGCCCGGCCTCCTGGGCGGTGCGCCGGCGCGCGTCGATATAGAGGCTGTTGGCGCCCTGATCGACGCCCGCTTCGACGACATAGAGATAGGGCGAGTTTTCGGCGAGCAGCTGCTTGTCGATCTGGCCGACGTTCAGCGTGCCGGCCTTGATGATGTCGAACCGCTCCGGTCCCTCCAGCAGGGAGGAGAAGCGCACGCCCAGCTGCGCGCCCGTGGCCAGGGTTGCGGCGCCGCTGACGTTGAAGCCGCCGGCGCGATCGGCCTTGGGGTCCAGGGTCGTGATCAGGACGCCGTCGGCCCCCACGTTCAGGCTGGAGATGTTGGTGGCGGTCGTCTGGGTCGCGTTCAGCGTGCCCTTGGAAACGTTGATGTCCAAGGCGCCGTCGCTGTCGGTTATCGCGCCCTGCACCACGGCGCCGCCGCTGATCGCCAGCCGGTCGGCGCCGGCGCCGAAGGCGATGTCGCCGACGACCGTGCCGTTCTCGACATTGAAGGTGTCGGCGCCCGAGCCCAGCTTGATCGCGCCCACGATCTGGGGCTCGCTGGCATCCGGCACTCCGTCCTTGTCAGTGTCGGTCGCAGTGCTGTCGGCTGCGGCGGGAACACCGTACTGGCGCAGGGTCACGCCGCTGGTGTTGGCCGACAGGTCGATGGCCGTGACCGTGCCGGAGACGTCCGCCAGACTGCTGGAGCTGGCGGTCAGGGAGCCGGCGATCACGCCGGCGTTGTTCAGCTGGGTCAGCGAGCCCGACTGATCGCGGATCACGGTCGCCGAACCGTCGTCGCCGCCGTAGGAGGCGATCATCGTGCCGGTGTTGGTCAGGCTGCCGACGTTTGCGCCGGCGCCGATCAGAACACCCGTGGCGGCCTCGGTTCCCTTGCCGGCCACGACGGCCTGGATAGTCCCGGTGTTGACCAGGGCGGGGGCAGAGACGCCGGCGCCGACCTGGATGGCGGTGGCGTTGGCGTCGACAGCCGAGGCGGCGATCGAGCCTTCGTTGCGCACGCCGCCCGCAATCGTCACGGCCTGTCCGCCGTCCACGCCGAGCTGAAGCCCGCGTCCCTGAACGCCGGAATAGACGCCCGATCCGGTGATGGCGCCCCGGTTGATCAGGCCATAGGCGGCGTCGCCCGTCCCGACCGCGCCCAAGGTCACAGTGTTTGCAGTGGAGCCGATCAGCAGGGCCGGCGCGGCGCCCAGAGAGGTGAGGGCGGCCGTGGTTTCGCTGGCGTCGGGCACGCCGTCGCCGTCGCGGTCCAGGTCGTCGCGGTTTTTGACGCCGTCGCCGTCGTCGTCCTCGTCGCCGTTCTTGACGCCGTCCTTGTCGTCGTCCCCGTCGATGCCGGCGGCCGAATAGGCCAGGGCCTTGTCCAGCAGGACGCCGCCCGCGACATTGGCGCCGACGCGGACGGCCGGGCCGCCCTGAAGCAGGTCATCGGCGTCCAACTCATCCAGGAACAGGGTGGTGGCGTTGTCGAAGGTCCCGGTGGAGGGGCGCGCCGGAGGCGCGGTGGTGTAGCGATAGCCGGTGGTGGCGATGGTGGAATGGATCTTCAGAGCGCCGCCCACGGCGCCTTCGACCGAGACCCCGGTCGCGCCCGCGCCGGTGGCCGAGATGGAGCCCGCTAGATCCACATTGCCCGAGACCGGAGCCGTGGTGCGGACGCCCGCCGTGTTGTCGCCGACGACCCGGATGGTGCCCAGGCTCTGAACCTTGCCGTTCACCGCCGATTCGACGCCGAGCCCGTAGGAATTATTGCCTTCGACCGTAATGGAGCCGCTGGATTCGACCAGGACGTTGCCGGTGAAGGGCGATGCCCCGGTCACCCGCACGCCATAGCGGCCGGTTCCCGTGGCGAAGGGGCCGTCCAGATCGCCGTCGCCGTCTGTGTCCTTGATGTCAGCCGTTTGCTGGCTGTCGGTGATGGAGATCGTCCCGCCGACCGTGACCGACCCGGTGTTGCCGCCGTTGACCAGGATGCCGGTGGCGCCGTCGGCGGCCTTGTCCATGGTGATGGAGCTGCCGCTGTCCAGATCGACCGTGTTGTTGGAATCAAGCGTCACGGCCGCGCCCGAGTTGACGGCGACCGAGCCGCCGCTGGCCAGACGGACGTTGTCCGCCGCCGTTCCGGTGGCGTTCGCCGTGCGGATCGGGGTGGTCCGGGCGGTCGAGACGACGACCTCGGCCTGAGCGCCGCTTACGGCCATCAAGGGGGCGATCGCCACGGCGGTCGCGAGCAGAATACGCATTCGGAAGAAAACCCCTGGTGGTCACGCGATCACGATGCAGGCGACCCTTTAGCAGGGTCCGGGCCAGCCTTCCCCAACTTTATCGAATTTGAGGCGAATGCAAGGCCGCGCTCCATCTGCTGCGGCGCCGAAAGGGCGGGGTGGTCGGGCCAAGGTCCTGATTTTCAGTCGTGATGGGCGGGGTTCGGAGGGTTTTTCTCGCTCCCTATTGAGCTTTGCCGCAGCCGGGTCTAGGGGCGAAGATCATGGTCAACCGCCTCTGAGGATGAGGCATCCATTCCGCGCCTTTCGGCGTTTGCGAGCGCAGACCTGACGAGAACCCCCGAATGACCCTGACTGATCTCGACGTCCACGAAAGCGAACTTCGTCTGATTCCCGGACTGGACGTGGAGGTGGCGGACACCTTGAGGGCGTTGAAACAGGCGTCGCAGGACGAGCGGCCGCGGCTGTTGGACACCACCATGCTGTACGCGCCCCGGTCCGGCGGGGTGAAGCGATACCTGCTGTCGAAGAAGGCGTGGATCGAGGCCAATCGGCCGGGGGTCAGCCATTCTCTCATCGTGCCGGGCGCCCGACACAGGGCGCGGGCGGACGGGATCGTTCAGCTGCGCGCCACGCGACTGCCGTTCGGAGACGGCTATCGTTGGCCCAGTTCGGTCAAGCGCTGGAGCGCCTGGGTCGCGGCCATGAAGCCGTCGATCATTGAGGCGGGCGACCCCTATACGCCGGGACAGGGCGCCCTGGAGGCCGGCCAGAGGGTCGGCTGTCCCGTGGTCGGCTTCTGCCATTCGGACCCAGCCGGCCTGGCGGCGCTTCATTTCGGCGAATGGGCCAAGAAGCCCGTCGAAAAGCGCTGGGCCCGTCTGTTCTCCCAGTTTGACCGCGTCGTTTCGCCCAGCCGCTTCATCGCGCGGCGGCTTGAGGAGGCGGGGGTGGACAATATCGTCATTCGTCCGCTGGGCGTCGAGGTCGACACCTTCCGGCCCGACCGCCGCGATCGGTCCTGGCTGCTGAAGGAACTGGGCCTCGGCCCAGACGCACGCCTTCTGTGTTTTGCCGGCCGTCCCGCCAAGGAGAAGAACGTCGATGTTCTGATCGAGGCGGTCCAAAAGCTGGGCGCCCCTTATTATCTGGTCCTGGTCGGCGCTGGTTCGGGCATGCCCGCCGAGGACCGGGTGATCTCCCTGCCTTATGAGAAGGACCCGCGGGCGGTGGCCAAGATCATCGCCAGCTGCGACGCCTTCGTTCACGCCAATGACAAGGAGCCCTTCGGTCTGATCGTGCTGGAGGCCATGGCCTGCGGTCGGCCCGTGGTGGGCGTAAACGCCGGGGGCGTGGCCGAGACGGTCGATTCGACCGTGGGCCAGTTGGCCGCCAGCGCCGAGGCCGACGACTACGCCCAGGCGATCGAGGCCTTGTTCGCCCGCGACATCGAGGCCATCGGCCGCGCCGCCCGCGAAAAGGCGGTCAGCCGGTTCGCCTGGAACCGCGTCTTTGAAGACCTGTGCATGGTCTATGGAGAGCTGACCGGAGAGGCCGCCTTCGTTCAGCCCGAGGCGGCGTTCGCCGTCCACTGATCCGAAGCGGGCCCGCCCGTCTCTGGGGACGGGCGCTGGACTGCGGTCAGCGCCGATCATACCCCGGACGGGGATGATGTTTTTCTAAGAAATAGGGGATTTGCGCGCTTGCGGGGCGGCGCGCCGCTTCTTCGTTACAGAAGAAGTGGCGCGAGTGACGGGGCTCGAACCCGCGACCTCCGGCGTGACAGGCCGGCACTCTAACCAACTGAGCTACACCCGCGTACCTGGGTCGAAACTTTAGAGTTGTTTCGAAAACTGTGTGGGAAGGCGGTGTGCGCCACTCCATCTATTTCTAGAGAGAGTGGCGCGAGTGACGGGGCTCGAACCCGCGACCTCCGGCGTGACAGGCCGGCACTCTAACCAACTGAGCTACACCCGCGTTTCCCGACCGAAGCGGCTGTGCGCCCCGGCGAGGGGCGTCGTTTAGGCGGGCTTACACAGCGCGTCAAGCGACCTTTTTCGATAAGACGGGCCTCAGCGCGACGGGGCTGTGGGCGAAGGGACCGCCGCCGGTTGGGGCGGGGTGTGCGGACCCGCCAGACCGCCTGCAGCAGGCTCCTGGGCGGCGACGGCGGGGGCGGGCGGTTCGTAATAGACGCCGACGCCCGGCCCAAGCGGCAGGTCCAGCGTGACCCAGGCCGCCACCATGATCAGGCCGGCGACCAGGAAGGCCCCTGCATAGGGCAGCATGGTCGCCATCAGAGACCCCAGGCCGAAGCGCGGATCCCAGCGCTGGGCGAAGGTCAGGATCAGGGGGAAGTAGCTCATCAGCGGCGTGGCGATGTTGGTGACCGAATCGCCCATCCGATAGGCGGCGGTCGTCATCTCGGGCGAAATCCCCAACAGCATGAACATCGGCACCACGATCGGAGCCAGGGCGGACCATTTGGCCGAGGCCGAACCGATGAACAGGTCGAAGAAGCAGGAGACGAAGACCACGCAGATCAGCAGCAGGGGGGCGGGCAGGGCCAGGCTCTTCAGCTCGGCGGCGGCGTTGACCGCCAGGATCGGCCCCAGCCCCGACCAGTTGAACATGGCTACGAAATGGGCGGCGAAGAAGGCCAGCACGATATAGGGCGCCAACTGGGCTATGCCGTCGCGCATCATGCGGACCAGGTCCCGATGCGACTGGATTGACCGCGAACCGGCGCCATAGGCGGCGCCGGTCAGGAAGAAGGTCACGGCGAAGAAGGCCACCAGCGAACGGTACAGGGGATTGAACCTCTGTTCGGGCTCGGCCGTCGGATCGACGAAGGGCGAGCCGGGCAGGAGGGTGATCAGGGCCCAGAGGGCGATCATCCCCATCAGGGCCAGTCCGGCCCAGGCCAGGCCGCGCTTCTCATCGGCGGTCAGGGGCTGTTTCTCGGAGGCGGCGGGAGCGGCGGCGTCCGCCGACGGCGCCCACGGCCCCAGGCGCGGCTCGATCACCCGGTCCGTCAGGAACCAGACGATGGGGGTGAAGACCAGGACGACCCCGATGATGAAGAACCAGTTGCCGGCGATGTTCACCGAATAGGAGGGGTCGATCAGGTGGGCCGCCGGCTCAGTGATCCCCAGGATCAAGGCGTCGCTGGCGCCGGGAAACAGATTTCCGGCATAGCCGCCCGACACGGCCGCAAACCCGGCGGCCAGACCCGCCAGGGGGTGCCGACCCGCCGCAGCGAAG
The DNA here is from genome assembly GCF_009394735.1 of Brevundimonas sp. Bb-A. Taxonomy (NCBI): domain Bacteria; kingdom Pseudomonadati; phylum Pseudomonadota; class Alphaproteobacteria; order Caulobacterales; family Caulobacteraceae; genus Brevundimonas; species Brevundimonas sp. Bb-A. The sequence continues at coordinate 1,836,480 of NZ_CP045456.1, forward strand.
ATGACCGCCGCCAGGGGGATGACCACGACATAGGAGGCGTCCGACGCATGGTGGGAGACCATGCCCGTCACAACCACGATCGGGGTCAGGATCGCCCGCGGCGCATTCAGCAGGGCGCCGCGAATCGCCGTGGCGAACAGGCCCGCCCTTTCCGCCACCGAAGCCCCGTAGATTATGGTGACGACGATCCCCAACGGCGGGAAGTCCGCCAGGGTGCGCGGCATGCCGATGATCAGCCGCTCAAGGTTTTCGGGCGACAGCAGGCTCTGGGCCGCCAGCCGATCGCCCGTCACCGGATTCACCGCAGACCAGCCCAGGGCCGCGCCGATCATGCTAAGCAGAATCAGGCCGCCGACCAGCCAGAGGAAGAGAAAGACCGGATCGGGCAGACGATTTCCGATCCTCTCGACCGTGTTCAGAAGGCGCGCGGCTGGATTCATCGTCGGACTTTCGGGTGCGAAATCAGGCCGTCAGTAGGGCCGCGCGCCGCCGAAGACGGCAAGCGCCCCACCTGCGACATATAGCCCGAAAACCTGCGACCGATTCGCAACAAAAAACCCGTCGTCACAGGGGTTTGAACCGCGCCGACGTTGGGTCTAAGAAGCCCCGAATCCCGCCTCTCCCCGGCGGCCGAGGTTCTTTGAATGAACGCATTTCTGCTCGAATATCTGCCGGTGCTGATCTTCGCCGGCGTGGCCGCCTTCATCGGCGTGCTTTTCATCGCCCTGCCGCTGCTGCTGGCGCCGAAAAATCCGGACGCCGAGAAGCTGTCCGCCTATGAGTGCGGGTTCAACGCCTTTGACGACGCGCGGATGAAGTTCGACGTCCGCTTCTATCTGGTGTCCATCCTGTTCATCATCTTCGACCTGGAAGTGGCCTTCCTCTTCCCCTGGGCCGTGTCGATGTTCGACCTGTCGCAGGCGGGCATGATCTTCGCCTTCTGGTCGATGATGGTCTTCCTGGGCGTCCTGACCATCGGCTTCATCTATGAATGGAAGAAGGGAGCCCTGGAATGGGAGTGATCGCGCCTTCGTCGCCGCTTCCCGGCGCAATGGTTCCCGCCAATTCGGCCGCCCGGTCGACGGTCGAGGGCTATGACCCCAAGGTCCATGACAAGTTCTTCGAGGCGGTGAACACCGAACTGGGCGAGCGCGGCTTCCTGACCGCCTCGCTGGACGACGTCATCACCTGGGCCCGCACCGGCTCGCTGATGTGGATGACCTTCGGCCTGGCCTGCTGCGCCGTCGAGATGATCCAGATGTCGATGCCGCGCTTCGACGTCGAACGCTTCGGCATGGCCCCGCGCGGCAGCCCGCGTCACTCGGACCTGATGATCGTCGCCGGCACCCTGACCAACAAGATGGCCCCGGCCATCCGCAAGGTCTATGACCAGATGCCCGATCCCCGCTACGTCGTGTCGATGGGCAGCTGCGCCAACGGCGGCGGCTATTATCACTACAGCTACAGCGTCGTGCGCGGCTGCGACCGCGTGGTGCCGGTGGACGTCTATGTGCCCGGCTGCCCGCCGACGGCCGAGGCCCTGCTGTACGGCCTGCTGCAGCTGCAGAAGAAGATTCGCCGCACGGGGACCATCGACCGATGAGCTCGCTGGCCGTTCAAGCCCAGTTCGAGGCCGCCTTGACGCCGATGGGCGCCGAGCTGGTCGGGGCGCTCGCCGGCGACGGCTGGGGCGTCGAGGCCCAGGTCGCCTTTGGCGAACTGACCCTGGTCGCGCCGCGCGAACACATCGTCGAGGTGATGACCGCCCTGCGCGACCGGTTCGGGTTCCAGCAACTGCTGGACGTCTGCGGCGCCGACTATCCGGATCGCGAAGAGCGGTTCGAGGTGGTCTATCACCTGCTGTCCCTGACGCGGAACGCCCGCATCCGGGTCAAGGTCGCCACCGACGAGGTCCAGCCGGTCCCGACCGTCTGCCACGTCTATCCGTCCGCCGGCTGGTTCGAGCGTGAAGCCTACGACATGTACGGCGTGATCTTCGCAGGCCATCCCGATATGCGGCGCCTGCTGACCGACTATGGGTTCGAAGGGCATCCGCTGCGCAAGGACTTCCCCATGACGGGCTATGTCGAGGTCCGTTACGACGAAGAGCAGAAGCGGGTCGTCTATGAACCCGTCAAGCTGACGCAGGAATTCCGCACGTTCGACTTCCTGTCGCCGTGGGAAGGCGCCGATTATCCGGCGCCCGTCCTGCCCGGCGACGAAAAGGCTGGAGTGAAGGGCTGATGGCTGACGGCGCCCGTATCCCTGCGTCCGCGAACAGCGGCGGCGGCGGAGATCCCTTCGAAGACATGCCGATGGATCACCGGACCGACCATGCCCGCGACATGGACGACCGCAAGTTCACCATCAACTTCGGCCCGCAACACCCGGCCGCGCACGGCGTGCTGCGTCTGGTGCTGGAGCTGGACGGCGAGATCGTCGAGCGTGTCGATCCGCACATCGGCCTGCTGCACCGCGGCACCGAAAAGCTGATGGAGGCCCGCACCTATCTGCAGAACGTGCCCTATCTGGACCGGCTCGACTATGTGGCGCCGATGAACCAGGAGCACGCCTTCTGCCTGGCCATCGAGAAGCTGCTGGGCATCGAGGTTCCGTACCGGGCTCAGCTGATCCGCGTCCTCTATTCGGAGATCGGCCGGATCGGGAACCACCTGCTGAACGCGACCATGCAGGCCATGGACGTCGGCGCCCTGACGCCCCCGCTCTGGGGTCACGAAGAGCGCGAGAAGCTGATGGTCTTCTACGAGCGCGCCAGCGGGGCGCGTCTCCACGCCAACTACTTCCGCCCCGGCGGCGTCCATCAGGACCTGCCGATGGACCTGATCGACGACATCGGTCGCTGGTGCCTGGAGTTCCCCAAGGCCCTGGCCGACATCGAGAGCCTGGTCACCGAAAACCGCATCTTCAAGCAGCGCAACGTCGACATCGGCGTGGTGTCCAAGGAACAGGCCCTGGCCTGGGGCTTCTCGGGCGTGATGCTGCGCGGCTCGGACATCGCCTGGGACCTGCGCAAGTCGCAGCCCTACGAGTGCTACGCCGAGATGGAGTTCGACATTCCGGTCGGCAAGAACGGCGACTGCTGGGACCGCTACCTCTGCCGCATCGAGGAGATGAAGCAGTCGGTGCGCATCATGGAGCAGTGCATCCATAAGCTGCGCAACTGCCCCGGCGAGCCGGTGATGGTCGAGGACAACAAGATCGTGCCGCCGCGTCGCGGCGAGATGAAGCGGTCGATGGAATCCCTGATCCATCACTTCAAGCTGTACACCGAAGGCTTCAAGACGCCGGAAGGCGAGGTCTATGCGGCCGTCGAGGCGCCCAAGGGGGAGTTCGGCATCTATCTGGTGTCGGACGGCACCAACAAACCCTATCGCGTCAAGATCTCGGCGCCGGGCTTCCGTCACCTGCAGGCGATGGACTGGATGAACCGCGGCCACCAGCTGGCCGACGTCTCCGCCATCCTGGGCTCGCTCGACATCGTTTTCGGAGAAGTGGACCGATGAGCGTTCGTCGTCTCGCCAAGGAACAGCCGGCCTCGTTCGCCTTTTCGAAGGACACCCAGGCCAAGGCCGAATGGTGGATCAAGAAGTATCCGGAAAACCGTCGCCAGTCGGCGGTGATCCCGATCCTGTGGCTGGTGCAGAAGCAGGAAGGCTGGGTCTCAGAACCCGCCATTCGCGCGGTCGGCGAACTGCTGGGCATGCCCTTCATCCGGGTGATGGAGGTCGCGACCTTCTACACCATGTTCATGCTGGAGCCGGTCGGCAAGACCGCCCTGATCCAGGTGTGCGGCACCACGCCCTGCATGCTGCGCGGCGCCAATGAGCTGATGAAGGTCTGCAAGGAGAAGATCGGTCCCAAGGACCATCTGTCCGCCGACGGCCGCTTCACCTGGCAGGAGGTCGAATGCCTGGGCGCCTGTTCCAACGCGCCCATGGCACAGATCAACGACTACTATTACGAAGACCTGACGCCCGAGACCATGGCCCAGGTCATCGACGACTTCGCGGCGGGCAAGGCGCCCAAGCCGGGCTCCTACATCGGTCGCCACAATGCAGCGCCGGCCGGCGGGGCCAAGACCCTGCTGGACCCGAAGCTGTATGACGGCTCGGCCGCCAAGCCGATCAAGAAACTGCCCAACAGCGATCCTGCTCCGGTCGAGAAGGCTCCGGCCTGATGCCTGCCCCTGACCTCGACAGCGACGAAGGCCGCGCCGCATACCGCAAGGAGCTGCGCCAGGTCGCGCGCCCCCTGCGCGCGGGCGGACTCGCGCTCGTGGTCGGCGCCGCCATGCTGATCCTGTTCACCCGGCAGGGCACGCCCGGCCTCGGCGACTGGGCCTATACGGCCTCCTACGTCATGCTGGGCCTGGGCTGGGCCTGCGTCATCGGCGCCGTCTACACCCGCACCCAACATCACCGACGCCGTATGCGCGAGCTGGAAGGCGCTTCGTCATGAGCGCGTCGATCTACTGTGGTTTCTTGAACTCGATGCAGCGTGCCGGGGGGCGCCATGTCGACGGATCAGAAGCGGGCAGGGCGCCGCGCGCCCAAGCGCGGCCGAGGCGGGTGGAGCCCCGCCGGGACAGGTCGATTGCTGGTCAATCTGGCCGGCGCGGCCAGTCTGTCGCTGAGCGCCGGGCCCGTATCGGCGCAAACCCCGCCCACATCCCCTTCGGTCGCACCCGCGACCGCTCCCTCTACGCCTTCACCCGGTCCTGCTGATGCTTCCGAACCGCGTAACAAACCCAGCCCTGAACCGCGTCAGCCGCCGCCCGGCCAACGCGATCTCGGCCTCGAACGCCAGTCCGCTCTCGGTCCCCCCCGTCGGCGTAGACGGAGGAGCAGCCTGATGGTCGGCATTCTCGAAGACAAGGACCGCATCTTCACCAACCTGTACGGCTTCCATGATTGGACGCTGGACGGAGCCAAGAGCCGCGGCGCCTGGAACGCCACCAAGGACATGCTGGACCTTGGCCGCGACTGGATCATCAATAACGTCAAGGCGTCCGGCCTGCGCGGCCGTGGCGGCGCCGGCTTCTCGACCGGGCTGAAGTGGTCCTTCATGCCCAAGGAAGTGAAGGATCGCCCTCACTACCTGGTCGTCAACGCCGACGAATCCGAGCCCGCGACCTGCAAGGACCGCGAGATCATGCGCCACGATCCGCATCTGCTGATCGAAGGCTGCCTGATCGCCAGCTTCGCCATGCAGGCCCACGCCTGCTACATCTATCTGCGCGGCGAATATGTGCTCGAGCGCGAGCGGATGGAGGCGGCGGTCAAACAGGCCTATGAGGCCCGGCTGATCGGCAAGGACAATGTCCATGGCTGGGACTTCGACGTCTATATCCACCACGGCGGCGGCGCCTATATCTGCGGCGAAGAGACCGCCCTGCTGGAATCCCTGGAAGGCAAGAAGGGCCAGCCGCGCCTGAAGCCGCCGTTCCCGGCCGGCGCGGGCCTGTACGGCTGCCCGACCACGGTGAACAACGTCGAGTCGATCGCCGTCGTCGGCACCATCCTGCGCCGCGGCGCGGACTGGTTCGCCAGCTTCGGCCGTCCGAACAACACCGGCACCAAGCTGATGTCGCTGTCGGGCCATGTGAACACGCCCTGCGTCGTCGAAGAGACCATGTCGATCCCGCTACGCCAGCTGATCGAAGAGCACGGCGGCGGCGTTCGCGGCGGCTGGGGCAATCTGAAGGCCATCATCCCCGGCGGCGCCTCCTGCCCGGTCATCACGCGCGAACAGGCGGAAACCGTGCTGATGGACTTCGATTCCATGCGCGAGGTTCGCTCGTCGCTGGGCACCGCCGGCGTCACCGTGATGGACGAGTCCACAGACATCGTGAAGGCGATCGCCCGCATCAGCTATTTCTTCAAGCACGAGAGCTGCGGCCAGTGCACGCCGTGCCGCGAGGGCACCGGCTGGATGTGGCGCGTGCTGGAGCGTATGGCCGTGGGCGAGGCCGATCCGTCGGAAATCGACCTGCTGCTGGACGTCGCCGGTCAGGTCGAGGGCCACACCATCTGCGCCCTGGGCGACGCGGCCGCCTGGCCGGTTCAGGGCTTGATCCGTCACTTCCGTCACGAGATTGAAGAGCGTATCGCCAACTACCGCAGCCGCCGCGCGAACTTCGCCGGCCACGCGATCGCGGCGGAGTAGGGATGCGCCGCTTGTCCGCCATCGTGATCGGAGCCTTGGCTCTCGCCGCTTGCGGCGAGCGCGAGGCTGCGCCCACGCCTGCGGAAAAGGTCGCGGCCGCGGCCAAGCCGTCCGACGCCGTGAAGACAGCGCCGGCGGTGCTGACCCCGGCCGATCTGCGCCGGGTCTGTCGCGCGGGCCTCGCCGCCATTCACGGGCAGCAGCCCGGCGCCGTCGCCATCGACGGCGTGGAGGGCGAGGTGGTCCACGCCTCTTGGCGCGCCCCGGTCGACGGCGGCCGGATGCGCGCCGATTGCCGCGTCGAGAAAGACCTGATCGTGTGGAAGCCGCTCGATCTGCCCGATCCAACCTTCGTGCGCTGGATGAACCAGTCGGACGATCCGGTGGTCCGCTACGTCATGGACGGCGAGACGATCACCATCACCCAGACCCTCCCGGATGGGACGACGGAACAGGCCGAATTGGCCGTTCCTGCTGAAGAAGAGGCCCGCTGATGCCAGTCGCCAAGGTCAACGGCGTCGAAGTTGAGTTCGAGCCCGGCATGACCGTGCTCCAGGTCGCCGAGCGCGCGGGGCAGGAAATCCCGCGCTTCTGCTACCATGAACGCCTGTCCATCGCCGGCAACTGCCGCATGTGCCTGGTCGAGGTGAAGCCCGGACCGCCCAAGCCCCAGGCTTCGTGCGCGCTTCCGGCCGCCGACGGCCAGGAGATCTTCACTGACACCCCGATGGTGAAGAAGGCCCGCGAAGGCGTGATGGAGTTCCTGCTCATCAACCACCCGCTGGACTGCCCGATCTGCGACCAGGGCGGCGAGTGCGACCTGCAGGACCAGTCCATGGCCTATGGCCGCGATGGTTCTCGCTACGCCGAGAACAAGCGCGCGGTCGAAGAAAAGAACATGGGGCCGACGATCAAGACCTTCATGACGCGGTGCATCCAGTGCACCCGTTGCGTTCGCTTCATCACCGAGGTAGCGGGCGTGCCGGACATCGGCATGATCTCGCGCGGCGAGGACGCCGAGATCACCACCTATCTCGAGAAGTCGGTCGCCTCGGAGCTGTCGGGCAATGTCAACGACCTGTGCCCGGTCGGCGCCCTGACCCACCGGCCCTGGCAATACCACTATCGCCCGTGGGAACTGAAGAAGACCGAGACCATCGACGTCATGGACGGCCTGGGCTCGAACATTCGCGCCGATTACCGCGGCTCCGAGGTCATGCGGGTCCTGCCGCGCGTGAACGAGGGGATCAACGAGGAGTGGCTGTCGGACAAGAGCCGCTATGTCGTCGATGGCCTGACCGCGCGCCGCCTGGACCGCCCCTGGATCCGCGAGAACGGCAAGCTGCGCGCCGCCACCTGGAACGAGGCGCTGGACGCCGTCGCCGCCAACCTGAAGGCCGCCTCGGCCGACCGCATCGGCGTCATCGCCGGCGACCTTCAGGACGCCGAGTCGATGAAGGCGACCCTGGACCTGTTCCGCGCCCTGGGCTCCAAGAACACCGACTGCCGCCAGGACGGCGCCGCCCTGGGCTATGGCCCGCGCGAGGGCTGGCTGTTCAACTCCGGCCTGGAAGGCATTGAAAAGGCGGACGCCATCCTGATCGTGGGCGCCAATCCGCGTGTCGAGGCGCCGCTGCTGAACGCCCGCCTGCGCAAGAGCTGGATCAAGGGCGGGGTCGAGATCGGCGTCATCGGCGAACAGGCCGACCTGACCTTCGACTACGCCTATCTGGGCGCCGGGTCCAAGACCCTGGCCAAGCTGCCCAAGTCGGCGATGGACTTCCTGACCAAGGCCGAGCGGCCGGCGATCATCGTCGGCTCGGGCGCGCTGGGCGGGGAGGGCGGCGGCGCCGTCCTGAACGCCCTGGGCGCCCTGGCCAAGAAGGTCGGGGTCGTGACCGACAGCTGGAACGGCTTCAACGTCCTGCACCACGCCGCCGCCCGTGTGGCCGGTCTGGATATGGGCTTCGTGCCGGCGGACGGAGGTCTGACGGCGGCGGACATGTTGAAGCCGGACGCGCTGGACGTGCTGTTTCTGCTGGGCGCCGACGAGGTCGATCCGACCGGTTCGAACGCCTTCCGCGTCTATCTGGGCAGCCACGGCGACCGCGGCGCCCACGGCGCCGACGTGATCCTGCCGGGCGCGGCCTATACCGAGAAGTCGGGCCTGTATGTGAACACCGAGGGCCGGGTGCAGATGGCCGAACGCGTCGTCTTCCCCAAGGGCGAGGCCAAGGAAGACTGGGCGATCATCCGCGCCCTGTCCGCCCGCGTCGACCAGACCCTGCCGTACGACACCCTGGACCAGCTGCGCGCCAAGCTGATGGCCGATCATCCGACCTTCGGCCGGATCGACTATCTGCCGACGCCGGCCGCCTTTGACCCCTCGAAACTGGGCGTCAAGGGAGACTTGGGCGACCGGGCCTTCACCTCGATCGTCGCCGATCCCTATCTTTCCAACCCGATCGCGCGCGCCAGTGCGACCATGGCCGAACTGTCCGCCCTGCGGATCGCCCCGGTCGCGATGGCGGCGGAGTAAGTCATGGACGCTGCTACCTCCTTTTGGGCCACGCCCGGCGGCTGGACGCTGATCACCCTCGGTCAGATCCTGCTGATCACCGTCGGCGTTCTGGTCGCCGTCGCCTTCCTGCTGCTGGCCGACCGCAAGGTCTGGGCCTCGGTGCAGATGCGCAAAGGGCCGAACGTCGTCGGTCCCTTCGGCCTGCTCCAGTCCTTCGCCGACATGATCAAATTCGTGCTGAAGGAGGTGGTCATCCCCTCCGGCGCGGACAAGGCGGTCTTCATCCTGGCGCCGGTCATCACCGTGGTCCTGGCCTTCATGGCCTGGGCCGTGATCCCCTTTGCGCCGGGCTGGGTGGTGTCGGACCTGAACGTCGGCATCCTGTACATCTTCGCCGTGTCGTCGCTGGGCGTGTACGGCATCATCATGGGCGGATGGGCTTCGAACTCGAAGTATCCGTTCCTGGGTTCGCTGCGTTCGGCGGCCCAGATGGTGTCCTATGAGGTCTCGCTGGGCCTGATCATCATCAATGTGATCCTGCTGGCCGGCACCATGAACCTGTCGCAGATCGTGGAAGGCCAGAGCGGCTATTTCTGGAACTGGTACGCCTTCGGCGGAGGGCAGGGGACCTGGCCCCTGATCGTGATCCTGTTCCCCATGTCGATCGTCTTCTTCGTCTCGGCCCTGGCGGAAACCAACCGCCCGCCGTTCGACCTGCCCGAAGCGGAGTCGGAACTGGTGGCCGGCTATCAGGTCGAATACAGTTCGACCACCTATCTGCTGTTCATGATGGGCGAGTACGTCAACATCGTCTTCATGTCGGCGATGATGACCATCCTGTTCTTCGGCGGCTGGAACCCCGGCTTCCTGTCGCAGGAGACGCTGGACGACCTGCCGGCCTGGATCGCCTATACGATCTATCTGCTGACCTTCGTCACCAAGACGGTCTTCTGGTTCCTGGCGATCGCCCTGGTGAAGGCCTTCGTGCCTCGCTTCCGCTATGACCAGCTGATGCGGCTGGGCTGGAAGATCTTCCTGCCTGCCTCTCTGGTCGCCGTGGTGGTCACCGCCGCCTGGCGCGTCTTCGCGGTGGGGGCCTAGATGGTCTCGCGCGCCGTCATCCTGGGCATGGCCGCGTCGGGGGGGCTCGCCGCCTGCACATTCGCGCCCATTCCCGCACCGGCGCCGACCGATCCCGCAGCGTCGCTGGAGCGGCGCGAGGACGGAGCGCGCCGTGACGGCGAGACGGTCAATCTGTGCCGGATGATGAACCGCGACGATCCCCGCTACAAGACGATGGACTGCAAGGACGTGCTGCGGAGGGCCGGAGCATGACCCGTCTGATCCTCCCGCTGCTGGTCCTCGCGCCCGTGATGACGGCCTGCGCCCCCGACACCCGGATGCCTGAATCCGGCTATCAGTGGCAGCAGCGCCAGGAGCGGATCGAGCGCGAATGGCGCGCCGCCCAAAGCCAGGTTCCAGCCCAGACCCCGACCAAGACCCAGGCCGTCGCCCCGGCCCAGACTTCAACCAACGGCGCCCCGGCGCCAGAGGATCGCCTCTGATGTTCACCCGTATCGCCCAGGCCGCCAAGGGCGCGATGATGCTCGACGCCATCGGCGCCATCGGCCTGACCCTCAAATACATGGCCCGCCCCAAGGCGACCGTGAACTATCCGTTCGAGCGGAACCCGCAATCGCCCCGCTTCCGCGGCGAGCACGCTCTGCGCCGCTATCCGAACGGTGAAGAGCGCTGCATCGCCTGCAAACTGTGCGAGGCCATCTGCCCGGCCCAGGCCATCACCATCGAGGCCGAGCCCCGCGCCGACGGCAGCCGCCGCACGACCCGCTACGACATCGACATGGTCAAATGCATCTACTGCGGCCTGTGCCAGGAGGCCTGCCCGGTGGACGCCATCGTCGAGGGCCCGAACTCGGAGTTCACCGTCGAAACGCGCGAGGAGCTGCTGTACGACAAGGCCCGGCTGCTGGACAACGGCGACCGCTGGGAACGCCATATCGCTAAGAATCTGGAACTCGACGCGCCTTACCGCTAAGGCGCTCACGCTAACGGGTCGGCGATTCCCAAACGGGGTCACGACCGAGACGAAAGGGGCCTCGTCCCGACATGCTGCAAGGCATAGCCTTCTATCTGCTGGCGGCGACCGCCGTGGTGTCCGGCCTTCTGGTCGTGACCGCGCGCAATCCCGTGCACAGCGTTCTCTTCCTGATCCTGGCCTTCTTCTCCTCTGCGGGTCTGTTCGTCCTTCTCGGCGCCGAGTTCCTGGCGATGCTGCTGGTCGTCGTCTATGTCGGGGCTGTGGCGGTGCTGTTCCTGTTCGTCGTCATGATGCTGGACGTCGACTTCCTGAAGCTTCGGGGCGGCTACGCCCGCTATCTGCCGATCGGGGCCATCGTCGCGGCCGTGCTGCTGTTCGAGATGATCCTGGTGTCCATCGCCGTGGTTCAGGGCGGCGCGACCGCCGGCCTGACGGCGCCGGGCGCGCCGAGCGCCGACATGACCAATGTCGAGGCGATCGGCCGGGTGCTCTATACGGACTATGTCTACTTCTTCCAGGCGGCGGGGATCGTGCTGCTGATCGCCATGATCGGCGCCATCACCCTGACCCTGCGCCACAAGCCGCATATCAAGCGCCAGAACATTTCGGACCAGGTCAACCGCTCCGCCGCCGAGGCGATGGAGGTCAAGTCGGTGCAGACCGGGCAGGGCGTCTCGCCCGAGGAGCTTCTCTGATGGAAATCGGTCTGATCCACTATCTCAGCACGGCCGCCGCCCTGTTCACCATCGGGGTCTTCGGCATCTTCGTGAACCGCAAGAACGTCATCATCATCCTGATGTCGATCGAGCTGATCCTGCTGGCCGTGAACATCAACTTCGTCGCCTTCTCGGCCTATCTCAATGAGGTGTCGGGGCAGATCATGGCCATGTTCGTCCTGACCGTGGCTGCGGCCGAGGCCGCCGTCGGCCTGGCCATTCTGGTGACCTTCTTCCGCAACCGCGGCGACATCGCCGTCGACGACGCCTCCGTGATGAAGGGCTGAGCGTGAACCTCCACACCCTGATCATTCTCGGGATCTTCGCCCCGCTGCTGGGCGCGACCGTCGCCGGCCTGTTCGGCCGCCGGATCGGCAACATCCCGTCGCAGACCGTCACGACCGGCCTGCTGTTCTTCTCGTGCGCCGTCGCCTGGACGGTCTTCGGCCAGTGGACCTGGGGCCATCTGGAGCCCTTCACTATCCGCCTGGCGCCCTTCATCAATGTGGGGGACTTCCAGTCGGCCTGGTCGATCCGCATCGACGCCCTGTCGGCGACCATGCTGATCGTGGTCACCAGCGTCTCTTCGCTGGTTCACCTCTACTCCTGGGGCTATATGGCCGAGGACGACAGCCGGCCGCGCTTCTTCGCCTATCTGTCCCTGTTCACCTTCATGATGCTGGCGCTGGTGACGGCCGCCGACTTCATGCAGATCTTCTTCGGCTGGGAAGGCGTGGGTCTGGCCTCCTATCTGCTGATCGGCTTCTGGTACAAGAAGCCGACCGCCAGCGCCGCCGCCATCAAGGCCTTCGTGGTCAACCGGGTCGGCGACTTCGGCTTCGTGCTGGGGATCATGACCGTCTTCTGGATGTACGGCACGATCGAGTTCGCCGAACTGTTCCCGCTGGTCGCCTCCAAGGCGGGGACGACCTGGGAGTTCCTGGGCGTCCAGTGGTCCGCGCTGGATCTGGCCGGCTTCCTGCTGTTCATCGGCGCCATGGGCAAGTCGGCCCAGTTCTTCCTGCACACCTGGTTGCCGGACGCGATGGAAGGCCCGACGCCGGTGTCCGCCCTGATCCACGCGGCCACCATGGTGACCGCCGGCGTCTATATGGTCTGCCTGCTGTCGCCGATCTATGAGCACGCCCCCGGCGCCGCCCAGATCATCGCCATCATCGGCGCGATCACGGCCCTGTTCGCCGCTACGGTCGGCCTGACCCAGAACGACATCAAGCGGGTCATCGCCTATTCGACCTGTTCGCAGCTGGGCTATATGTTCTTCGCGGCGGGCGTCGGCGCCTATCAGGCGGCCATGTTCCACCTGTTCACCCACGCCTTCTTCAAGGCCCTGCTGTTCCTTGGCGCTGGTTCGGTGATCCACGGCATGCACCACGAGCAGGACATGCGGAAGATGGGCGGCCTGTGGAAGCTGCTGCCGATCACCTATGCCGTCATGACCATCGGCACGATCGCCATCACCGGCCTGGGCATCCCCGGCGTCGGCGGCTTCGCCGGCTTCTATTCGAAGGACTCGATCATCGAGAGCGCCTACGCCTCGGCCGCCAGCGGCCATAGCGCAGTCGGGCTGTTCGCCTTCTTCGTCGGCATTATCGCCGCCGGTCTGACCGCCTATTACTCGTGGCGTCTGGTCTTCATGACCTTCCACAACAAGCCTGTGTGGAAGGAAGAGGGCGACGCTCACCACGCCGACGACCACGCCTCGCACGCCCAGCTGGAAACCCATTCCGAGCCGATCGCCGACGGTCACGACACGCACGGTCACGACGACCATGCCCACGACGACCACGGCCACCACGGCCCGCTGCACCCGCACGAGAGCCCCTGGGTCATGCTGGTTCCGCTGATCCTGCTGTCGGTCGGCGCCGTGGCTGCAGGCTTCGTCTTCGCGCCGCACTTCATCGGCCACCACGAGCATGAGTTCTGGCGTGGCGCCATCTTCACCGGCGAGCACAATCATGTGCTCCACGAAAGCCACGAGGTTCCGACCTGGGTGAAGTGGTCGCCCCTGATCCTGACCCTGATCGGCACGGCCTTCGCCTACTGGATCTATGTGGCGCGCGAGGGCATGGGCCGTCGCATGGCCGAGCGGGACGGCGCGATCTACCGCTTCCTGTACAACAAGTGGTACTTCGACGAGTTGTACGACTTCGTCTTCGTGCGCGGCTTCCGGGCCCTGGGCGACGCCTTCTGGAAGATCTTCGACGTGAAGATCATCGACGGCTTCGGCCCCAACGGCGCCGCCTGGGCCTCGCTGAAATCGGCCGGCTGGCTGTCCAAGTTCCAGTCCGGATTCCTCTACTACTATGCCTTCGTGATGCTGCTCGGGGTGGCTGGTCTGCTCACCTTCGCCATCCTCGCGTGGGGAGCCTGATCCCGTGCCCTACATCCTGAGCCTCGTTACCTTCCTGCCGCTGGTCGGCGCCCTGGCGATCTATCTCGCCCGGCTGGCCTCCAAGTCCCAGGACGCCGCCGCCCCGGCCGCGCGCTGGATCGCCCTGCTGATGACCCTGGTCGTCCTGGGCGTCTCGGTCGTGCTGGTCGCCGGTTTCGATCCGTCGAATACCGCCTATCAGTTCGTCGAAATGGTCCCCTGGTTCGCCGGGGCCAGCTATCATCTGGGCGTCGACGGGGTGTCGGTGCTGTTCGTCCTGCTGACGGCCTTCCTGATGCCGATCTGCATCCTGGCCAGCTGGAAGTCGATCGAGACGCGCGTCGTCGAATATATGATCGCCTTCCTGATCCTGGAGACCCTGGTCATCGGCGTCTTCACGGCTCTGGATCTGTATCTCTTCTACATCTTCTTCGAAGGCACCCTGGTGCCGATGTTCCTGATCATCGGCATCTGGGGCGGCGCCAACCGGATCTACGCGGCCTACAAATTCTTCCTCTACACCCTGCTGGGGTCGGTGCTGATGCTGCTGGCCATGCTGTGGATGTCGCACACCGCCGGCACCACCAGCATTCCGGAGCTGAAGCAGTACGCCTTCAGCCCCGCCGTTCAGCCCATCCTTTGGCTGGCCTTCTTCGCCTCCTTCGCGGTCAAAATGCCGATGTGGCCGGTCCACACCTGGCTGCCCGACGCCCACGTTCAGGCGCCGACGGCGGGCTCGGTCATCTTGGCCGGCATCCTGCTGAAGCTGGGCGGTTACGGCTTCATCCTGTTCAACGTGCCCATGTTCCCGGTCGCGTCCGAGATGTTCCGCCCCCTGGTCTTCACCCTGTCGGTGATCGCCATCGTCTATACCTCGCTGGTCGCCTGGCGTCAGACGGACATCAAGAAGCTGATCGCCTATTCGTCGGTCGCCCACATGGGCTTCGTCACCCTGGGCATCTTCTCGGGCAATGATCAGGGCATGCAGGGCGCCGTCTTCCAGATGATCAGCCACGGCCTGATCTCGGGCGCGCTCTTCCTGTGCGTCGGCGTCGTCTATGACCGGATGCATACGCGGGAGATCGCCTTCTACGGTGGCCTGACGTCGCGCATGCCCTGGTTCGCCGCCATCTTCCTGATGTTCACCATGGCCAATGTCGGCCTGCCGGGCACCTCGGGCTTCATCGGCGAAGTCCTGACCATGACGGGCGCCTATCAGGCCTCGACCTGGGCGGCCCTGGTGGCGGCGTCGGGCGTCATCTTCTCGGCGGTCTACGCCCTGACCCTGTATCGTTCGGTCATGTTCGGCGAGATCACCAATCCGAAGCTGATGACCATCGCCGACATCGACAAGCGTGAGCTGCTGCTGTTCGTGCCGCTGATCGTCGGCACCCTGTGGCTGGGCGTCCAACCCGGCGCCGTCCTCGATTACACCGGGCCCGCCGTCGAGGCCCTGACCAATGCCTATCGCGTCGCGATCGGCGGGTGAGACCAAGCATGCCTGATCTGTCCTCCGCCCTGCACCTCGCCGCCTCGGAGCTGACCCTCGCGGTCGGCGCCCTGGTCTTGCTGATGGTCGGCGCCTTCATCGGCGACAAGAGCGCCCGGCTGGTGTCCGTCCTGTCGGTCCTGCTGCTCATCGCCGCCGCCGCCATCGCCGTCATGGGACCGTGGGGCGTCGCCTTCAACGGCGCCTATGTGGCCGACCCCCTGGCCATCTACGGCAAGAGCGTCATCTATCTGTCCGCCGCCGTGGCCGTCGTGCTCGGCGACGGCTGGATGAAGCGCACCCGCATCGCCAAGTTCGAATATCCGGTCCTGATCGTTCTCGCGGCGGTCGGCATGGGGATGATGGCCTCCTCGGGCGACCTGATCTCCATGTATGTCGGCATCGAGCTGCATTCGCTGGCCCTGTACGTCCTGGCCGCCTTCCACCGCGACGACGCCAAGGCGTCCGAGGCGGGGTTGAAATATTTCGTGCTCGGCGCTCTGTCGTCCGGCCTGCTGCTGTACGGCGCCAGCCTGATCTACGGCTTCGCCGGCTCGATGCGGTTCGACGACATCGCCGCCTTCGCCCAGGACCATCCGGGCCCGGGCCTGGTGTTCGGCCTGGTCTTCCTGATCTGTGGTCTGGCGTTCAAGGTTTCGGCGGCCCCCTTCCACATGTGGACGCCTGATGTTTACGAAGGCGCCCCGACCCCGGTCGTGGCCCTGTTCGCCACCGCGCCCAAGATGGCCGCCATGGTGCTGATCGCCCGCGTTCTGGAAGGCGGCTTCGCCGAGGCCCACGCCCAGTGGTCGCAGGTCCTGATCGCCATCTCCCTGCTCAGCTTCGTGGTCGGCGCCTTCGGCGGCATCGCCCAGAAGGACATCCAGCGTCTGCTGGCCTATTCGTCGATCGCCAACATCGGCTACGCCCTGTTGGGCATCGCCGCGGGCACCAGTGCGGGCCTTCAGGCCATGCTGATGTTCATGACCCTGTATGTCATCGACCAACTGGGCTTCTTCGCCATCCTGCTCAGCCTGTCCAAGTCGGGCCGCCCGATCCGACGCATCGCCGATCTCGCCGGTCTGAAGAAGGATCGTCCGGTCACCGCTGTGGCCCTGACCGTCCTGTCCTTGTCGGTGCTGGGCATGCCGCCGCTGTCGGGCTTCTGGGCCAAATACTATGTGTTCGGGGCCGCTGCCTCCGCCGGCTTGTGGCCGGTCGCCGCTGTCGGTCTGGTCGCCTCGGTCGTCGCCGCCTTCTACTATCTGCGGATCATCAAGCTGATGTGGTTCGATGCGCCCGTGGATGAGATCGCGATGGACAAGGCCTCGCCGGAAACCAACGTCATCGGCTGGGCCTGCGCCGCCTTCGCCTTCCCCCTGGTGATCGTCGGTCTGACCTGGCTGGAGCCGCTGACCAAGGTTGCGAGCGCCGGCTTCGGGAACGGTTAGGGCGTTGACGCCCGCCCCCTTGGTCATCCTCGACGAGATCGACTCGACCAACGCCGAGGCCCGGCGTCTCGCCGAGGCTGGAGAAGCCGGGCCGCGCTGGATCGTGGCTCGGCGCCAGACCGCCGGTCGCGGTCGCCGCGGCCGCAAGTGGGAGACGGAACAGGGCAACCTGGCCGCCACCCTTTTGATCACCACGCCCAAGTCGGCGGCCGAGGCGGCCCAGGCCACCTTCGTCGCCGCCCTGGCCGTCGCCGACCTGCTGGACGTCTTCGTCTCGCCGGCCCTGGTCTCGATCAAATGGCCGAACGACGTCCTGCTGGACGGGGTCAAGGTCTCCGGCATCCTGGTCGAGTCCGGCGCCCATGCGAACGGCGACCTGTGGCTGGCCGTCGGCATCGGCGTGAACCTGGCCCATGCGCCGGACGATACAGAGCGGGGCGCGACTGCGATTGCCGAGCGCCTGCGCGCCGACCTGGCTTTCGCACCCCCCATCGAGGCCGCCGCCGAGATCCTGGCCGAGACCTTCGCCGTCTGGTGGGGGCGGTGGCAGACCCTGGGCTTCGAACCTGTGCTGGACGCCTGGACCAGCCGGCTGACCGGCCTTAACGGCCCCTGCGTCGCGCGACTGGACAATGAGACCCTGGAAGGCGTGGCCGAGGGTGTCGAGGCGGACGGGGCGCTGCGTCTGCGTCTGACCGACGGCTCCGTGCGGCTGATCTCGGCGGGCGACGTCTTCTTCGGCAAGGCGAACTGATGCTGCTCGCCATCGAACAGGGCAACACCAATACGCTGTTCGCCGTTCACGACGGTTCGGACTGGATCGCCCAATGGCGCGCCGCCACAGAGGCCAGCCGCACCGCCGACGAATACGCCGTCTGGCTGAACCAGCTGATGGTCATGAAGGGGCTTGAGTTCGCCGCCCTGACCGGCTGCATCATCTCCAGCGTGGTGCCGCAATCGATCTTCAACCTGCGCAACCTGTCGCGCCGCTATCTGAACATCGAACCCCTGGTGATCGGCGAAAACGCCGAGCTCGGCATCGACGTCCGCATCGCCAAGCCCAGCGAGGCGGGCGCCGACCGTCTGGTCAACGCCATCGGGGCCAAGCTTGTCTATCCGGGCGACCTGATCGTGATCGACAGCGGTACGGCCACCACCTTCGACATCGTCGCCGACGACGGCGCCTTCGAGGGCGGCCTGATCGCGCCGGGGATCAATCTGTCGCTCCAGGCCCTGCACGAGGCCGCCGCCAAACTGCCGCGCATCGCCATTCAGAAGCCCGAGCATGTGATCGGCAGGGGCACGGTCGAGGCCATGCAGTCCGGCGTCTTCTGGGGCTATGTCTCATTGATCGAAGGCTTGGTCGCGCGCATCAAGGCGGAATGGGCGCGGCCCATGACCGTCATTGGAACCGGCGGGGTCGCCAGCCTGTTCGAAGGCGCGACCGACAGCATCGATCACTTCGACCCTGATCTGACTATTCGCGGCCTCCTCGAAATCTGGCGTCGTAACGCCCATCTGACGGACTGAATGAAAAAGCAAACCCAAGACGAACTCGTTTTCCTGCCGCTGGGCGGCTCGGACGAGGTCGGTATGAACCTCAACGCCTATGGCTTCGGGCCAGAGGCTGATCGTGAATGGCTGATCGTCGATGTCGGCGTCACCTTCGGCGACCTGTCGACGCCTGGCGTCGACGTGATCGTGCCGGACCCCACCTATCTGGAAGGGGAGACGATCAAGGGCATCGTCCTGACCCATGCGCACGAAGACCATATCGGCGCCCTGGGCTGGCTGTGGCCGCGGCTGAAGGCGCCGGTCTACGCCACGCCCTTCACCGCCTATCTGATCCGCGACAAGCTGCGCGAGCGCGGCATTCTGGACGAGGTCGAACTGATCGAGGTTCCCCTGGGCGGAACCGTCGACATCGGCCCGTTCGGCGTCACCTTCGTCAACATGACCCATTCGATCGCCGAGCCCAGCGGTCTGGCCATCGACACCCCCCTGGGCACGGTGTTCCATACCGGCGACTGGAAGATCGACGACCAACCGGTCATCGGGACCAAGACGGACGCCCCGACCATCCGCGGCCTGGGCGACGAGGGCGTCCTGGCCATGGTCTGCGACTCGACCAATGTCTTCGTGCCGGGCGTGGCCGGGTCGGAAGGCGACGTGGCCGTGGCCCTGGCCAAGCTGATCTCGACTTTGAAGGGCCGGGTCGCCGTCGGATGCTTCGCCTCCAACGTCGCGCGGATGGACAGCGTCATCCGCGCCGCCGAGGCGTGCGGGCGTCGCGTCGCCCTGGCTGGCCGGTCGATGCACCGGATCACGGCGGCCGCCAAACACGTCGGCATGCTGCAGGACGTGAAGCCCTTCCTGTCGGACGAGGAGGCGCGCGTTTGGCCCGCCGACCAGATCCTGTACCTGTGCACCGGCAGCCAGGGCGAGGCGAGGGCGGCCCTGTCGCGCGTCGCCGACGGCACGCACCCCGTCGTGAAACTGGGCCTCGGCGACCACTGCATTTTCTCGTCGCGCCAGATCCCCGGCAACGAACTGGCCATCGGCAATCTGCAGGACCGTCTCGCGGACCGGGGCGTGCGCCTCTACACCGAGAAGGATCACCCCGGCATCCACGTCTCCGGCCACCCGTGCCGCGACGAGCTGAAGCAAATGTACGAATGGGTCCGGCCGCAGATCGCGGTTCCGACCCACGGGGTGCGCCGCTTCCTGCTGGAGCACGCCAACCTGGCCAAGGAAGTCGGGGTCAAGGAGACGGTGACCCCGCGCAACGGCGACATGGTCCGCCTGGCGCCCGGTCCGGCGCAGATAATCGACGAAGTGCCGAACGGCCGGCTCTATGTCGATGGCGGCATGCTGGTGACCGAACAGGGCGAGGCCCTGAAGGAGCGTCGCCACGCCTCGACCAATGGCGTGCTGATCGTCAGCTTCGCCCTGGACAAGCGCGGCCGGATCGTCAGCGACATCGACATCCGCAGCGTCGGCCTGCCGGGCGACACCGCCACGCCTCTGGGCGACGCCCTGGACAATCTGGCCGAGCGGGTCGAGCAGGTGGTCAAGAGCCTGAAGGGCGAGGCTCTGGAGGACGAACTGGTCATCGAACAGGCCGTCGCCCGCGTGCTGAAGAAGGCCAGCCAGCAGATCTGGGATCGCCGTCCCATCGTCGAGACGGTCGTCCTGCGGGTCTGACGGCGCCTTCCGCTGGCGCTCCGGTCATGAGCCGATCTATATCGCGCTCATGGCCGAACGACTCTTCCTGCTGAACCCCGACTGGCACGATGATCAGGGCGGGCCCTGGTTCTGCCCGCCCGGCGCCTATATCGAGGGCGTCCTGGCCTTCTATCCCCAGCTGCGGGAGGCGCTTGAGGTGGTCTATCTGGACCACCCCCGGCCGCGCGCGCCGGTCGTCGCCGAGGTCGGCGAGCCGCATCAGAGCTGCCCTATCCTGATCCTGGACGGCGAACTGGACTGGCCCGAGGCCCAGGTCAGCGAAGTCACCGGCCGCCGCTTCCTCCAGGACCACGCCATCGCCCCCTATCTGGCGGTCCGCTACGGGATCGGTCGGCCGCATCCCTGAGGGCGCGGCTGGGTCCTGCAGTCGATCTCTTCCAGGCAAGGCTGTATGCCTGGCTGATCTGCGGCATGGCGGGGACTCGTCGTGGGGAGGCTGATCCTCTAGATCGGTTTCAACCGGACGCTAAAGTTCCGACAGGAGGTCTCATGCCCATCGGCCCCGCCACCATGTTCGGCATCTACATCATCGTCTGGTGGACGGTTTTGTTCGCGGTCCTTCCGCTGGGAACCTCGCGCGAGACCCACACCCCGCCGACCGACGGCGCCCAATGGGGCGCCCCGACCACGCCGAATCTGAAACGCAAATTCCTCACCACCACCTGGGTGTCGGTGATCGTCTGGGCCTTCGTCATGGTGCTGATCTTCACCGGCTGGCTGCCCCTGCCGGACTTCTCGCGCGCCCCGGCTCTCTAAACGCCATCCCGGCCTAGCTTTCGCCCCGGTCCAGCGGCTAAAGCCTTGGTCTGTCTCTACGCCTAGGATTCCCCATCATGCGCCTGTCGCGCTTTTTCCTGCCCACGCTGAAGGAAGCCCCTTCGGACGCCCAGATTGTTTCGCACCAGCTGATGCTGCGCGCCGGCATGATCAAGCAGGAGGCCGCCGGCATCTACGCCTGGCTGCCGCTGGGCCTGAAGGTGCTGCGCAAGATCGAGCAGATCGTCCGTGAGGAGCAGGTGAGGGCGGGGGCGGTCGAACTGCTGATGCCGACCCTGCAACTGGCCGACCTGTGGCGTGAGAGCGGCCGTTACGACGCCTATGGCCCCGAGATGCTGCGCATCACCGACCGGCACGAGCGCGAACTTCTGTACGGCCCCACCAACGAGGAGATGATCACCGACATCTTCCGCGCCTATGTGAAGTCCTACAAGTCGCTGCCGCTGAACCTGTTTCACATCCAGTGGAAGTTCCGCGACGAGCGCCGTCCCCGCTTCGGCGTCATGCGCGGTCGCGAGTTCCTGATGAAGGACGCCTATTCCTTCGATGTGGACGAGGCCTCGGCCCGCAAGGCCTACAACCGCATGTTCGTGGCCTATCTGAACACCTTCGCCCGCATGGGGCTGAAGGCCGTGCCGATGCGCGCGGACACCGGCCCGATCGGCGGCGACCTGAGCCACGAGTTCATCGTCCTGGCCGAGACGGGCGAGAGCGCCGTCTTCTGCGATAAGAAGCTGGTCGAAATGCCGGCGCCGGGCGCGGACGTGGATTGGGATGATCTTCAATCAATCGTTGATCAACGAACCGCCCTCTATGCCGCGACCGAGGAAATGCACGACGAAGCCCGGTTCGAGGCCGAGACGGCCGAGGGCGACCGCCTGTCGGCGCGCGGCATCGAGGTCGGCCACATCTTCTATTTCGGCGAGAAATATTCGGCGCCGATGAAGGCCCGCGTCGCCGGTCCCGACGGCCAGGACGCCAATGTCCACATGGGCAGCTATGGCGTCGGCGTGTCGCGCCTGCTGGGCGCGATCATCGAGGCCAGCCACGACGAGGGCGGCATCATCTGGCCCGACGCCGTGGCGCCGTTCGACGTGGTGGTGATCAATCTGCGCGCCAATGACGAGGCCGTCTCCGCCGCCTGCGAGGACGCGGTGGCCCAGCTGGAAAAACTCGGCAAGGACGTGCTGTACGACGACACCGACGAACGGCCGGGC
The DNA here is from genome assembly GCF_009394735.1 of Brevundimonas sp. Bb-A. Classification (NCBI taxonomy): domain Bacteria; kingdom Pseudomonadati; phylum Pseudomonadota; class Alphaproteobacteria; order Caulobacterales; family Caulobacteraceae; genus Brevundimonas; species Brevundimonas sp. Bb-A. The sequence goes on from NZ_CP045456.1 coordinate 1,858,534, forward strand.
GGCAAGTTCGCCACCGCCGACCTGATCGGCGTGCCGTGGCAGCTGACCATCGGTCCCAAGGGGCTGGCCGACGGCGTGGTCGAGCTGAAGCGCCGCGCCACCGGCGAGAAGGTGTCCGTCCCCCTTGCCGAAGCCATCGAAAGGTTGACTGCTTGACCCTGCCGTCCCGTCCTTCCGGCGCCTTCTCCGCATGGGAGATCGGCCTGGCCGTCCGCTACCTGCGCGCCAAGCGCAAGGAGGGCGGGGTGGCGACGATCGCGGTGATCAGCTTCATCGGCATCATGCTGGCCGTCGCGGTCCTGATCAGCGTCATGAGCATCATGTCCGGTTTCCGTGCGGAACTGCTGGGCCGGATGCTGTCGTTCAACGGCCATATGTACGTCCAGGGGCCGGTCCTGACGTCGGAAGATCGGGACGCGGCCCTGAAGCGGATCGCAGCAGTCCCGGGCGTGGCCAGCGTCACCCCTCTGAACGAGAGCCAGAGCCTGGTCCGGGTCGGCAATTTCACGACCGGCGCCATGGTGCGCGGCGTGCGGCCCCAGGATCTTGCCACCACCAAATACGTCTTCGACAGCCTGACGCCCCAGGAGCGGGCGAACTTCGGCAAGGGCGCCTATGGCGGCGACCGCATCCTGATGGGCGCGGCCCTGGCCAATTCCCTGGGCCTGCGGGTCGGCGATCCCGTCACCCTCTATTCGCCCACCGGCGCCGACAGCGCCTTCGGCAATCTGGGCGGGCTGGAAAAGACCTATTTCGTCGGCGGTCTGTTCCGCTCGGGCACGGCCGATTTCGACCGCGCCTTCCTGTTCATGCCGCTGGAACAGCAGCAGCTCTTCTTCGGGAAGGAAGGCGTGTGGGACGCGATCGAGATCAAGGTCGATGACCCCGACCGGGTCGGCGAACTGACCCCCGCCATCCGCGACGCGGCCGGGCCGGGCTCGGTCGTCAGCGACTGGCGCGAGCGTCTGGCCGCCTTCTACGGCGCCCTGAAGGTCGAGCGGGTGGCGATGAGCATTATCCTGGGTCTGGTGGTCGCCATCGCAGCGATGAACATCATCTCCGGCATCGTCATGCTGGTGAAGAACAAGACGCGCGACATCGCCATCCTGCGCACCGTCGGCGCCAGCCAGTCTTCGATCCTGCGGGTCTTCTTCATGTCCGGCGCCCTGATCGGCGTGGCCGGGACCGTAGCGGGTCTGGTGCTGGGCCTGCTGTTCTGCTGGAACATCGGCGCCATCCAGCACGCCCTGGAAGCCATCCTGGGGGTCCAGCTGTTCAACGCCGACGTCTATCAGCTGGACGCCATTCCGGCCCTAGTCGATCCCGTCGACGTGACCTGGGTCGCCCTGCTGTCCTTCAGCATGAGCTGCCTGGCCAGCCTGCCGCCGTCGTGGACGGCCTCGCGCATCGATCCCGTGGAGGCGCTCCGCTATGAGTAGTCCCATCCTGTCGGTGCGCGGCCTGACCCGCACCTATGATACCGCGAGCGGCGGCCTGACCGTGCTGAAGGGCGTGGATCTGGACGTCATGCCCGGCGAGATCGTCGGCCTGATCGGTCCCTCGGGCTCGGGCAAGTCCAGTCTGCTGCATGCCGCCGGCCTGCTCGAAAGGCCGACCGAGGGCACGGTCGCCATCGACGGCGAAATGGTGGGCGATCTGGACGAGCGCGCCCGCACCCGCCTGCGCCTGTCGCGGATTGGCTTCGTCTATCAGTTCCACCATCTGCTGGCCGAGTTCGACGCGCGCGACAACGTCGCCCTGCCGATGCGGATCGCCGGCATGGGCCAGGCCCAGGCGCGCAAACAGGCCGAGGAGACCCTGACCGCCCTGGGTCTGGGCGAACGCCTGACCCACCAGCCGGCCCAGCTGTCGGGCGGCGAGAAACAGCGCGTCGCCATCGCCCGCGCCCTGGCCAACCGGCCCCGCCTGCTGCTGGCCGACGAACCGACGGGCAATCTTGACCCGAGCACCAGCCAGTCGGTGTTCGAAGCCCTGCGCGACCTGGCCAAGACCACGGGCGTCGCCGCCCTGATCGCCACCCATAATATGGAGCTGGCCGGCCACATGGACCGCGTCTTCGCCCTGAAGGACGGCCATCTGGAAGAACGGGCGGCCCAGAGCCAGACCTACTGAGCTAGGCGTACTGGTCTAGGTTCAATCGACATTCAGCCTACTGCGGTCAGGCCGCTCTTTCCGCGTCAGAGGGCCTTGATGCGGCGAGCGGGTTCATCACGGCGAGCACGGCGCATTCACAGCGGTCACGACGCCATCAGTACGCGCCGTGTTCGCCGTGATCTCGTCGTGCTCCGTTGTGATGAACCCACCTCAATCGGCGTTCCGCCGCCAGACGGTTTCCCTTCCGCTGACGCGGGAAGGAAGACCGACATTCAATGGAAGACTGACACTCAATGGAATAGAGTCTTCAACGCCCGAGGCGCCTCTCTTGGGTTGGCGGCTGCGCGCCGCCCGGCAGGACGGCGGCAGGCCCAATGTCGATTGGCCCTAGGCCTACTGATGGCCCGCCTGCCTCACCCCACCGCCGCGTCGCCCCAGATGGCCCGCAGCTGCTGGGGCCGGCGGCAGCCCTGGCGGTAGGCTTCGTAGTGGGCGCGGTGGCGGCGGGCGTAGTCCTGGTGCTCCGGGCCGGCGGGCCAGAACCTCTGGGCGCCGACGACCGGGGTGGTGAAGCTCTTGCCCAGCAGCCGCATGGCCGCGTCGCGCGACGCGACCGCCGTCGCACGCTGATCCGCCGTGGCGAAGACGGCCGTCCGGTATGACGGTCCTCGATCACAGAACTGTCCGTCCGGATCGGTCGGATCAATGGTGCGCCAGTAGCGGTCGACCAGGGCGCGATAGCTGACGACGCGCGGATCGAAGGTGACCTGGACCGCCTCCATATGGCCGGTCCCGCCGCGCACCACCTGCTCATAGGTGGGATTGGCCCTATGGCCCCCGACGAAGCCCGACACGGCCGACCGGACGCCGGGCAGGCCGTCGAACGCCTTTTCCTCAGACCAGAAGCAGCCTCCGGCGAAGACCGCCGTCTGAAATCGAGGCGCGTCGCGGGCCTGGGCGTCGGCCGCCGCACGGGGCAGGGCGAGCAGAACGAGTCCCGCGACGATGGCTCCGACGCCGGTCGGGCGGATCTTTGATTTGAGCATGGTCGTCTCCCTGCTTGCTCTACATACGACGGACGCGCGTGAGTGGTTTCGTACGGAACGCCCCTGTGGATAAGTGTGGGGTTGACGCGAACAAGAGGTGAACATAGAACAAGACGGGAACATTATTCATTGGAGATGAACCGTAATGCCGCGTTTGATGAGAGACCTGTTGTCGTTGGCCTCGTGCGGGGGCTTCGTCTGGATGGTCTGGACCCTGGCCTTCAGCGTCACCGCCTGAAATCGGACACATCGGCCGACAGTCCGACTGTCGGTTTTCAACAGATCAAAGACTTAGGCGGAGGTTTCGGACAGATCGGACAGTTCGGACACTGTTTTTTCCACGACCGGCCCAAGCCTCTATCCACAGCCGGGGCCGGGATCGCCCGCCTCTGGGGCGGTTTGCGGTGTCTCCGCGCGCGACGATGTGAGACTCGGTCCAAGATGGCGTATGCGCCCCTGATCGGCGACGCGAGAGGCGGAAGGTGCAGTGAGCGAAACGGTGAACAGTCAGGGCTTCGTCCATCTGCGGGTCCGCTCGGCCTATTCCCTGCTGGAGGGCGCGATCAAGGCCGGTAAGCTGGGCAAGATGGCGGCCGAGGCGGGCATGCCGGCGGTGGCGATCACGGACCGGTCCAACCTGTTCGGCGCCCTGGAGTTCAGCCAGTCCACCAAGGACGCCGGGGTTCAGCCCATCGTCGGCTGCGCCCTTCCGGTCCTGGGGATCGGCGGTCAGCAGGCCGTGCGCTGGGCCAAGACGCCGACGGTGGTTCTGCTGGTCCAGAACGAGACGGGCTGGCGCAATCTGTGCGCCCTGTCCTCGGCGGCCTATCTGGAGGCCGGCGAGATGGCCGAGCCGGGCGTGGCCTGGAGCATGGTGGCGGCCCGCTCCGAAGGCCTGATCCTGCTGTCGGGCGGCCCCGACGGCCCGGTCGACCCCTTGTTCGCCCAGGGCAAGTCCGGGGAGGGCGCCGCCGCCCTGGCGACGATGAAGTCCGTCTTCGGCGACCGTTTCTATGTCGAGCTTCAGCGCCACGGCCTGGAAGACGAGCGGCGGGCCGAGCCGGGTCTGGTCCAGTGGGCCTATGACAATGACGCGCCCCTGGTCGCCACCAACGACGTCTATTACGCCAAGGCGGCCCAGGCGAAGTCCCACGACGCCCTGTTGTGCATCGCCGACGGCGCCTTCACCGGCCAGGAGGACCGCCGCCGGATCACCGGCGAACACTGGTTCAAGTCGGCCGAGGCCATGCGCGACCTGTTCGCCGACCTGCCCGAGGCTTGCGACAACACCATCGACATCGCTCGGCGCTGCGCCTTCCTGGTCAAGACCCATGCCCCCATCCTGCCGCGCTTCGACACCGGGGCGGGGCGGTCCGAGGCCGACGAACTGGCCCACCAGGCGCGCGAGGGGCTGAAGCTCCGTCTTCAGCAGATCCCGCCCGCCGTGCCGGAGGAAGACTACTGGACCCGGCTGGAATGGGAGGTCGGCATCATCCAGCAGATGGGCTTCCCCGGCTACTTCCTGATCGTGTCGGACTTCATCAAATGGGCCAAGGAGCACGGCATCCCGGTGGGGCCGGGGCGGGGCTCCGGGGCGGGGTCGCTGGTCGCCTGGTCCCTGACCATCACCGATCTGGACCCCTTGCGGTTCGGCCTGCTGTTCGAACGGTTCTTGAACCCCGAACGGGTCTCCATGCCCGACTTCGACATCGACTTCTGCCAGGAGCGGCGCGAAGAGGTGATCGACTATGTCCAGGCCCATTACGGCAAGGACCGGGTGGCCCAGATCATCACCTTCGGCACGCTTCAGGCCCGGGCCGTGCTGCGGGACGTCGGTCGGGTGCTGCAGATGCCGTTGGGGCAGGTGGACCGGCTCTGCAAGATGGTGCCGAACAATCCGGCCAATCCCGTCACCCTGGCCCAGGCCATCGATCTGGAGCCGCGCCTGAAGGAGGCGAGGGACGCCGAACCGGCGGTTCGCACCCTGCTGGAGACGGCGCTGGAGCTGGAGGGGCTGTACCGCAACGCCTCGACCCACGCCGCCGGCATCGTCATCGGCGACCGCCCCCTGGTCGAGCTGGTGCCCCTGTACCAGGACCCCCGCTCCACCATTCCGGCCAGCCAGTTCAACATGAAGTGGGTCGAGCCGGCCGGCCTGGTCAAGTTCGACTTCCTGGGCCTGAAGACCCTGACGACCCTGGATCGGGCGCACGGCTATCTGTCCCGGCGCGGCGCCGCCCCGGTCTGGAACCAGCTGCCGCTGGACGACGCCAAGACCTATGAGCTGATGGCTTCGGGCCAGACGGTCGGCGTGTTCCAGCTGGAATCCCAGGGCATGCGCGACACCCTGCGCAAGATGCGCTGCGGCTCCATCGAGGAGATCACCGCCCTGATCTCCCTCTATCGGCCGGGGCCGATGGAGATGATCGACACCTATATCGACCGGAAGTTCGGCCGGGCCGAGGTCGACTATCTGCACCCCAGCCTGAAAGAGGTGCTGACCGAGACCTATGGCGTCATCATCTACCAGGAACAGGTGATGAAGATCGCCCAGATCCTGGCGGGCTACAGCCTGGGCGAGGCCGACCTGCTGCGTCGCGCCATGGGCAAGAAGAAGAAGGAGGAGATGGACTTTCAGCGGGCGCGCTTCATCAAGGGCGCTCTGGAGAAATCTGTCCCCGAGAGCCAGTCGGGCTCCATCTTCGACCTGGTGGCCAAGTTCGCCGGCTACGGCTTCAACAAGTCGCACGCCGCCGCCTACGCCCTGATCTCCTTCCAGACGGGCTGGCTGAAAGCCAATCATCCGGTCGAATTCTTCGCCGCGTCCATGAGCCTGGACCTGTCGAACACCGACAAGCTGGCGGTCTTCTATCAGGACGCCAAACGGTTCGACGTGCCGGTGCTGCCGCCCGACATCAACCGCTCCTCGGCCGACTTTGACGTGGCTTGGGAGGAGGGGCGGGGGTCTGTCCTCTATGCGCTCGGCGCCATCCGCAATGTGGGGCTGGAGGCCATGCGGCACGTCATCGAGGTGCGCGAGACCGGCGGCCGCTTCGCCGACATCTTCGACTTTCTGGAGCGGGTCGATCCGCGCAGCGTCAACAAGCGGGCGCTGGAAGGCCTGGCCAAGGCCGGCGCCTTCGACAGCATCCATCCCAACCGGCGTCAGCTGGTCGAACAGGCCGACGTCCTGATGGCCTATTGCCAGAGCGTGGCGGCCGAGCGCGCCTCGTCCCAGGTCAGTCTGTTCGGCGCCGACCAGGCCCATGTCGGACGGCCCCGTCTGAAGAGCGTCGAGCCCTGGGTCGGGCCCGAGCGGCTGGACCACGAACTGTCGGCGGTGGGCTTCTACCTGTCCGGCCACCCGCTGGACGAAATGAGTTCGGCCCTGAAGCGCAAGCGCGTCACCTTCGTCGCCGAGGCCATTCCCCTGGCCGAAGGGGGGCATGAAGCCTTCCAGATGGCCGGGGTGGTGCGTCGCCGGCAAGAGCGCGCCAGCGCCCGCACCGGCGAGAAGTTCGCCTTCGTCACCTTCTCCGATCCGACGGGCGAGTTTGAATGTCTGTTCCCGCCCGAACAGCTGCGCAAATGCCGCGAGGTGCTGGAGCCCGGCGCCACCGTCATGGTGCGCGTGCGCGCCAAGGCGTCCGAGGGCGAGGTGCGGTTCTTCGGCGACGACGCCAGCCAGATGGACAATCTGCTGGATGACGCCAACATCGGCCTGCGGATCCACGTCTCGGCCCGCAGCGCCGACGCCGAGGCCCTGAAGACTCGTCTGGAGCGGGCCCGATCCGGCGCCATCGGCAAGGGCGGAGAGATCGCCCTGGTCGCTTCGCTGGACGGTCGTCAGGAGGTCGAGATCAAACTGCCCGGCCGTTATCGTCTGGACGGCGCCCTGCGCGGCGCTCTGAAGTCCGCGCCCGGCGTCCTGATGCTGGAGGACGCCTGATGTCGGCTTGCGGTCTGATCCTCGCCCTGAGTCTGGCGGGGGCCGATCCTTCGGGCGCTCCGCCCCTCCAGCCGATCACCGCCTCAAGGAGCCAGACCATGTCCCACGCCGTCGGAACCTTCGAGGTTCAGATCACGCCGATCGCTCCAGACGCCGATGCGCCCGGCGGCGCGCCAGGCCGGATGCGTTTGGCCAAGACCTTTCACGGGGATCTGCAGGGCGAGGGCGCGGGCGAGATGCTGGGGCTGCTCAAGGACGGCTCGGGCGCCTATGTCGCCATGGAGCGGGTGTCCGGCGTTCTGGAGGGGCGACGCGGCGCCTTCGCCCTGGTCCATCGGGGCGTCATGGAGGCGGGCGCTCAGGATCTTCTGATCACCATCGTCCCCGGTTCCGGCGAAGGCGAACTGGCTGGGATTGCGGGCGTCTTTCATCTGAAGATCGAGGGCGGCGTCCACCGCTACGAGCTGGAATACAGCCTGCCCTGAGGCCGCCATATACAGCCAAGCCTATGGCAAAGCTTGTGAATTTTCGGAACCTCACAGCGGCGGGGCGGGTTTTGGCAGTCCATAGGGAGACTGTTCCATGAAAAATCTCGTTCTCGCTGGCGCCGCGTCGCTGGCTCTTCTCGCGGCCTGTAACCAAGGCGGTGACACTGCGGCCCAGAACACCGGCGAAGCCGTGAACGCCACCCAGGACGCGACGTCCGGCATGGTGGGCCAGACTTCGGCGGCCACCCTGGGCGCCAATACGGTGGACGGCTTCGTCACCAATCTGGCGGTCGGCAACATGTATGAGATCGAGGCCGCCAAGATCGCCCAGGCCAAGTCGAACAACGCCGACGTCAAGGCCCTGGCCGCCATGATCGAGAAGGATCACATGGCCGCGGGCGACAAGCTGAAATCGACGGCTGCGACGGCTGCGCCGGACGTGACCGTGCCGACCATGCTGGACCAGCGCCGCCAGGGTCTGATCGACAATCTGAACGCCGCCGCCCCGGACGACTTCAACAAGGTCTATCTGGACCAGCAGGTCGCGGCCCATAACGAAACCCTGACCCTGTTGAACGGCTTCTCCGACAACAGCGACGCCCCGGCCCTGGCCAACCTGGCGCGGGAGATGATCCCGACCATCACCACCCACCGCGACCGGGCTCAGGCCTTGGTCAACGGCATGTAAGACGGTCCTAGGATCGCAGGTGGAAGGGCGGCTCTTGACGGGGCCGCCCTTCGTCCTGTTCACGCGGCGCTTGCTATTGCGGGCCATCCCGACTACATGGCCCCCGCACTTCGCAACGCGGGCGAGGCGCGGTTCGGGGAGACATCCCGCTCCGCTCCATTCCGAGGGTCTTTCAGACCTTTAATCCCCGCGCCACGTTAGATCGGAAAAAGGACTGAACGATCATGGCTCTGCCTGAATTCTCGATGCGCACCCTGCTGGAAGCGGGCGCCCACTTCGGCCACCAGACGCACCGCTGGAACCCGAAGATGGACCGCTACATCTTCGGCTCGCGCTCGAACATCCACATCATCGACCTGTCGCAGACGATGCCGCTGTTCCACCAGGCCCTGGTGGCGGTGCGCGACGTCGCCGCCAAGGGCGGCCGCGTCCTGTTCGTCGGCACCAAGCGCCAGGCCGCCGAGCCGGTCGCCGAAGCCGCCAAGCGCTGCGCCCAATACTATATGAACAACCGCTGGCTGGGCGGCACCCTGACCAACTGGCGCACCGTCTCGGGTTCGATCGCTCGTCTGCGCGAGCTGGAAACCATCCTGGCCAACGGCGGCGAAGGCCGGGTCAAGAAGGAGCTGCTGAACCTGCAGCGCGAGAAGGACAAGCTGGAACTGTCGCTGGGCGGCATCAAGGACATGGGCTCCATTCCGGACATCATGTTCGTGATCGACACCAACAAGGAAGCGATCGCGATCCAGGAAGCCCGCAAGCTGAACATCCCGATCATCGCCATCCTGGACACCAACTCGGACCCGGACGGCATCACCTATCCGGTGCCGGGCAATGACGACGCCGCCCGCGCCATCCAGACCTACTGCGACCTGATCGCCGACGCCGTCCTGGACGGTCTGGCCGCCGGCGCCTCGGCCTCGGGCATCGACCTGGGCGCCTCGGAAGCCCCGGTCGAGCCGATGCTGCGCGAAGCCTCGGCCCCGGCCGAAGCCGAGCCCGCTCCGGCCGGTACGGAAGCGGTCGCCGAAGAGCTGCTGGCCTCGGACGACGCCGCGGCCAATACGGCGGCTCTGGACGCGGTCGAGACCGAACAGGCTGCCGGCTGACGCCGGGCGGCCTTCAAGACGAGGGCCGTGCGTTGAACTGACACACGGCCGGGCTAAGTCAGCCCGGCCGTTACCACATACGAATCCCCCAAGGAGAAGAACATGGCCGAGATCACTGCCGCCCTCGTGAAGGAACTTCGCGAGCGTTCGGGCGTCGGCATGATGGACTGCAAGAAGGCCCTGCAGGAAAATGACGGCAATATCGAAGCCGCCATCGACTGGCTGCGCGCCAAGGGCCTGTCCAAGGCCGCCAAGAAGGCTGACCGCGTCGCCGCCGAAGGTCTGGTGGCCGTGGCGTCCAAGGAAGACGGCAAGGGCGAAGTCGCCGCCGCCATCGAGTTCAATGCGGAAACCGACTTCGTCGCCCGCAACGAACTGTTCCAGAACGCCGCCAAGGCCTTCGCCCAGCTGGGCCTTGAGCACCACACGGTCGAGGCCCTGCACGGCGCCGAGCTGGAAGCCGGCAAGACGGTCCAGGACGAGGTGACCAACCTGATCGCCACCGTCGGCGAAAACATGCAGCTGCGCCGCGCCGCCCGCCTGTCTGTGTCGCAAGGCGTGGTCGCGACCTATGTCCACAACGCCGTTTCTCCGGGCGTCGGCCGCATCGGCGTTCTGGTGGCGCTGGAAGGCGAGGGCGACAAGACCGCCCTGCGCGACCTGGGCCGCAAGATCGCCATGCACGTCGCCGCCACGGCGCCGCTGTCGCTGAACACCGACGATCTGGACCCGGCCGCCATCGAAAAGGAACGCGCCGTCCTGATCGAAAAGGCCAAGGAAGAGGGTCGTCCCGAAGCCATGATCGACAAGATCGTGGAAGGCCAGATCAACAAGTTCCAGAAGGACGTGGTGCTGACCAAGCAGCCGTTCGTGATGGATCCGGACGTGACCATCGAACAGCTGGTCGCCAACTCGGCCAAGGAACTGGGCTCGTCCAACCTGCACCTGGCGGGCTTTGTCCGCCTGGCTCTGGGCGAGGGCGTGGAGAAGGTCGAAGGACCCGATTTCGCGTCGGAAGTCGCCTCCATGATGGGCGGCGCCTAAGACCCTTTCCCTCATTCGTGAGGGTTTTGTATCAGAGGGGCGCGTTCGGCTTTGAAGGCCGGCGCGCCCTTCGTCTATAAGAAGTCGCCTGATTCAACGGCGCCGCAGACAACGGACCACACCGCATGCCCGACGCCCCGTCGAACTTCCGCTACAAGCGCGTCCTGCTCAAGGTGTCCGGCGAGGTGCTGATGGGCGACCAGGCGTTCGGCGTGGACATGAAGACGGTGGACACGGTCGCCAAGGCCGTGGCGCAGGTAGCGGCCGAGGGTGTGGAAATCTGTCTGGTGATCGGCGGGGGCAACATCTTCCGCGGCCTGTCCAAGGCGGCGGCGGGGATGGAGCGGGCCCAGGCCGACTATATGGGCATGCTGGCTACCATCATGAACGCCCTGGCCATGCAGTCGGCGCTGGAGAAGATCGGCGTCTCGACCCGGGTGCAGAGCGCCATTCCGATGGCCGCCATCGCCGAACCCTACATTCGCCGCCGCGCCCTGCGTCATCTGGAAAAGGGCCGGGTGGTGATCTTCGCCGCCGGGGTGGGCGCGCCCTTCTTCACCACCGATTCCGGCGCGGCCCTGCGCGCCGCCGAAATGGGCTGCGACGCCCTCTTGAAGGGCACCAGCGTGGACGGCGTCTATACGGCCGATCCCAAGAAGGACCCGACCGCGACCCGCTATGACACCCTGACCTATCAGGACGTTCTGGCCAAGGACCTGAGGGTGATGGACGCTTCCGCCATCGCCATGATGCGCGATACGGGCATCCCGATCGTCGTCTTCTCCATTCGCGAAGACGATTCCCTGCGCCGGACCCTGACGGGCGAGGGCACCTGCACGATCATCCAGGACCGCGGCTGATCGTTCGGACGACGAATAGAGACGAGAGAGACCAAGACCATGGCCAAGCCTGACGTGAAGACCTACCGCGACCGCATGGACAAGGCGGTCGCCGCCCTGAAGGAAGAGTTCAGCGGCCTGCGGACCGGACGCGCCAACGCCGGCCTCCTGGAGCCCGTGCGGGTCGAGGCCTATGGCTCGACCTCGCCGCTGACGGCCGTCGCGGCCATCAGCGTGCCCGAGCCGCGCATGATCACGGTCAATGTCTGGGACAAGGGGATGGTGGTCTCGGTCGAAAAGGCGATCCGCAACGCCAATCTGGGCCTGAACCCCATCGTCGACGGCCAGACCCTGCGTATTCCGATCCCGCCCCTGACGGAGGAACGCCGCAAGGACCTGGTCAAGCTGGCGGGCAAGTACGCCGAGCAGCAGAAGATCGCCGTTCGCAACGTCCGCCGCGACGCCAATGACGACTTCAAAAAGGCCGAAAAGGCCGGCGAGATCAGCCAGGACGAACAGAAGAAGCTGGAGACCGACGTCCAGAAGGAGACGGATGCGGCCATCAAGCGTATCGACGAAGCCTTGAAGACCAAGGAACAAGAGATCATGCAGGTCTGACGGACAGACCGGGCCTGATGGGATCGTAAGACAGATGACGGCAGACAGCGCCGCGCCTTCAGGCTCGCGTCCTCCCGCTGGACCGCGCCATGTCGCCATCATCATGGACGGCAACGGCCGCTGGGCGAAGGCGCGCGGGCTGCCGCGCGCCGTGGGCCATCGCGAGGGCGTCCAGGCCCTGAAGCGCACCATCCAGGCGGCGCCGGATCTGGGCATTCAGTGTCTGACCGTCTTCGGCTTTTCGACCGAGAACTGGAGCCGGCCGCCCGACGAGGTCTCGGACCTGATGGGGCTGGTGCGAACCTATGTGGCCAGCGATCTGGCCCGTCTGGAAAAGGCGGGCGTGCGCCTGAGGGTTCTGGGCCGTCGCGAGGGCCTTCCGGCCGACATCGCCGCCATCATCGAAAGGGCCGAGGCCCAGACCGCGCACAATGATCGGTTCCTGCTTCAGGTCGCCTTCAACTACGGCGGCCGTGCGGACCTCATCGACGCCGCCCGTCGCCATATGCAGCGGATGCTGGCCGGCGAGACGATCGAGCCGATCGGCGAGGCCGACATCACCGACGGCCTGGCCACGGCGGGTTCGCCGCCGCTGGACCTGATCATCCGCACCTCGGGCGAGCAGCGGCTGTCGAACTTCCTGCTGTGGGAAGCCGCCTATGCCGAACTGGTGTTTCAGGACGTCCTCTGGCCCGACTATGGACCGAAGGCGCTGGAGGAGGCGGTGCTGATCTTCCGGCAGCGCGAGCGCCGCTATGGCGGTCGTGCGGTCGAGCCTGCGCGCGTGTCGGCCTGATGGCGGTCAAGGGACGCGACATCGCCTTGCGGGCCGCCTCCGCCGCCGTCCTGGCGCCGGCGGCTGTGGCCGCGACCTGGATCGGCGGCGTCTGGTTCCTGGCCCTGATCACGGCCGCGAGCGTCGTTCTGGCCTTTGAATGGGCGGCGATGAGCGCCCCGCATGCGCGACGCCTGATCGGCGGGGCCGTCAGCCTGGGCGTGGTCGCCGCAGTGGTCAGCGCCTATTTCGGCGTCATGTCGGTCGCCTTCGTGATGTTGGTGTTCGGCGCCGCCGCCGCCGGCCTCTATGCGCGCAGCCGGGGGCAACAGGCCTTGGACGCCGCCTATGGGGTCCTGTATCTGGGCTGGCCGTCGGTCCTGCTGATCTGGTTGCGGGACGTGGACGCCACGGTCGGCCTGCATTGGACCGTGCTGGTCTTCGCCGTCGCCTGGTCGGCTGACATCCTGGCCTATCTGGCCGGATCGACCTTCGGCGGGCCCAAGCTGTGGCCCCGCTTTTCGCCCAACAAGACCTGGTCCGGCTTCGTCGGGGGCATCCTGGCGGGCGCCGTCGCCGGAGCCGTCATGACGGCCTGGTTCGACATGGGGCGGTTGACCGTCTTCTGGGGCGGCGTGCTGGGTCTTGCGGCCGCCCTGGCGACCATGGCGGGCGACCTGTGGGAATCGGGCCTGAAGCGGCGCTTCGGGGTGAAGGACGCGGGCAACACCATTCCCGGCCACGGCGGCCTGCTCGATCGGGTGGATGGGCTGATGTTCGCCGTCGTGGTCGTCGCCGTCGGACGGCTGATCGTTCTGATGGTCGAGCGGGGCGCGTCTTGATCCGCCGTCGCGTCTCCGTCCTGGGCTCTACGGGCTCGGTGGGTTCGTCCACCCTGGACCTGATGGACCAGGCCGAGGCGGGCGGAGCCGCCGCCTTTGAGGTCGAGGCCCTGACGGGCGGATCGAATATCGCCCGGCTGGCTGAACAGGCCCGGCGCTGGAAGCCGCGTGTGGCCGTGACCGCCGACGCCGCGCGTCTGGACGAGCTTCGCGACGCCCTGGCCGGCACGGACGTGGGGGCGGCGGCGGGAGAGGCGGCGGTCGTCGAGGCGGCGAGCCGTCCCGTCGACTGGGTCATGGCCTCCATCGTCGGGGCGGCGGGGCTGAAGTCGGCCTGGGCGGCGGCCGACACCGGCGCGACCCTGGCCCTGGCGAACAAGGAAAGCCTGGTCTGCTGCGGCGCGACCCTGATCGAGCGCGTGAACCGGGCGGGGGGACGTCTGATCCCGGTCGATTCCGAACATTCGGCCATCTTCCAGGTGTTTCCGGCCGAGGCGCCGGAGCGGGTGGCCAAGCTGGTGCTGACGGCCTCAGGCGGGCCCTTTCGCCAGACTCCGCGAGCCCAGATGATCGGGATCACGCCGGAACAGGCCGTGGCCCACCCCAACTGGAGCATGGGCGCCAAGATCTCGGTCGACAGCGCGACCATGGCCAACAAGGGGTTGGAGATGATCGAGGCGGCCTATCTGTTCGCCATGCCCGCCGATCGGATCGACGTCGTGGTCCACCCCGAATCGATCATCCACAGCCTTGTGGAATATGTGGATGGTTCGACCCTGGCCCAGATGGGCCCGCCGGACATGCGCACGCCGATCGCCTGCGCCCTGGCCTGGCCCGACCGGATCGCCTGGCCCGCGCCCAAGCTGGACCTGCCCGCGCTGGGGCGGCTGACGTTCGAAGCGCCGGATCTGGCGCGTTTTCCGGCCTTGGACCTGGCCCGTCAGGCCCTGAAGGCGGGCGGGGCGGCGCCGGCGGTGTTCAACGCCGCCAATGAGATGGCGGCCTTCGCCTTTCTTGACCGCAAGCTGGCCTTTCTCAATATTGCCGCAGTCGTCGCCGAAACCCTTGAGCGTGCGATGAAAGCGGGGATGGTGTTCGGCTCTGGAGACGCCTGCAGCGCGGCCCTTTCGGTCGATGCTGAGGCGCGACGGATCGCCGGATCCATTATCGCCGGACTGGCGAACGCGGCCTGATCGGCCAGGGGAGACGATTTACGATGCTGGGCGCCCTGGGTCAGATCCTGATCTATATCGTGCCGTTCCTGCTGGTGCTGACCTTCATCGTCACCATCCATGAACTGGGCCATTTCCTGGTCGCCCGCGCCTTCGGCGTGAAGGTGGATCGGTTCGCCATCGGCTTCGGCCGGGCGATCTTCAGCCGCACCGACCGCCAGGGGATCGAATGGCGGCTGGGTTGGATGCCGCTCGGCGGCTACGTCAAATTCTCCGGCGATCTGGATGCATCCAGCGTGCCCGATCAGGCTGGGCTGGCCGAACTGCGCCGACGCCTGGTCGCCCAGGGCGGTGCGGGGGCCGAACGCGACTACTTTCATTTCAAACCCGTCTGGCAGCGCGCCCTGATCGTCGTCGCCGGCCCGGCGGCCAACTTCATCCTGGCGATTTCGATCTTCACCCTGGTCTTCATGACCATCGGCACGCAGATCCGGCCGGCGCGGGTGGCCCAGATTCAGGCCGGTTCCCCCGCCGCCGCCGCCGGATTCCAGGTGGGCGACCTGATCACTGGGGTCAACGGCCGCACAGTGCGGGACGGGGGAGAGGTGACCCAGACGGTCATGCTGTCCACCGGCGACCCGGTTCGCTTCACCGTCGAGCGCGGCGCGCAGACGGTGGAACTGGTGGCGGTGCCGGAGCGCCGGGAAGAAAACGATCCGATCGCCGGCCGCATCAAGGTGGGTCGGATCGGCCTGGGGCTGGGCGCCAGCCGGGCCGATGTCCGCCATCTCCGCTATGGGCCGCTCGAGGCCGTGACCGAGGGGGTGCGTCAGACCGGCGAAATCATCGGCTCGACCCTGACCTATCTGGGGCGGCTGGTCACGGGTCGGGAGTCGGGCGATCAGTTCAGCGGACCGCTGGGGATCGCCAAGGCGACCGGCGCCCTGACCACGGCGGCGGTGGAGGCCGATCCCGCGCCTCAGGCGATGGCGCTCAACCTCCTTCTCACCCTGACAAGCTTCGCCGCCATACTTTCGATCGGAATCGGATTTCTAAATCTTTTGCCCATTCCGGTTCTGGACGGCGGCCACCTGCTTTTCTACGGCTATGAAGCCGTGGCGCGGCGACCCGTGGCGGCGCGGTATCAGGAGATGGGCTATCGCGCAGGTCTTGCGCTTCTGGCGGGATTTATGTTGTTCGCGACGTGGAACGACCTACAGAAGCTCAACCTCTTCCAATTCCTCGGCGGGCTCGTCTCGTGAGCCGACGCCAGCCCCCGATGGTTTTCAGAATGAACGACATGAAATCTCGCGCCGCCGTCCGACTGAGCGCCCGATCCAGCCTCCTGGCGCTGGCCGTGGCCGCGGGCTTTTCCGCTCCCGCCCTGGCTCAGTCGGCTCCGGCGCCCGCTGCCGAGGGCGCGGCCCCGCAACAGCCGCCGCGCGTCGAGGTCGCAGCGCCCCAGGCCCTGACCGTCAATCGGATCATCGTCCAGGGCGCCCAGCGGATCGACCAGACCACGGTCCTGTCCTATCTGCCGATCCGCCCCGGCGACACCGTTGACGCCGCCGTGCTGGACGTGGCCGTGCGCACCCTTTCGCGGACCGGCCTGTTCGCCGACGTGCAGTTGGGCGTGCAGAACGGCGATCTGATCGTTCAGATCGTCGAAAACCCGATCATCAACCAGGTGGTGTTCGAGGGGAACAGCGCCGTCTCTCAGGACAAGCTGACCAAGGAGGTCACCCTCCAGCCGCGTGGCATCTACACCCGCGCCAAGGTTCAGGAGGACGTCGGCTCCATCGTCGAGCTCTACCGCCTGCAAGGCCGGATATCCGCGACGGTCACGCCCAAGCTGGTTCAGTTGGAGCAGAACCGCGTCGATGTGATCTTCGAGATCAACGAAGGACCGCAGACCGGCATCAGCGCCATCAATGTCCTGGGCAACAAGGCCTTTTCGGACAACGACGTCCGCGACGTCATGGTGACGGAGCGGTCGCAGTGGTGGAAGTTCTTCTCCAACAACGACAATTACGATCCCAACCGCCTGGAGTACGACCAGGAGCAGCTGCGCAAATTCTACACCAACCGCGGCTATTACGACTTCCGCATCATTTCGTCGGTTGCGGAACTTCAGCCGGATAATCAGGCCTTCCAGATCACCCTGACGCTGAACGAAGGCGACAAGTACAACTTCGGCAAGATCGACGTGGTCACTCAGAACGACCGCCTCAACGCCCAGTTCCTGAAGGCCCTGGTCCCGATCCGCGAAGGCCAGCTGTACGAAAGCGACAAGATCGAACAGGCGGTCGACGCCTTGACCTTTGCGGCGGGATCGGCCGGCTACGCCTTCGTCGAGATCAATCCGACGTACCGCGCCAATCCCGACACCGATACGGTCGACGTCACCTTCAACGTCTCAGAAGGCCAGCGGGTCTACATCGACCGCATCAATGTGGTCGGCAACACCCGCACCATCGATCCCGTCATCCGGCGCGAGCTGATGCTGACCGAAGGCGACGCCTTCAACCGCGCCCTGATGGAACGGTCGCGCAACAATCTGCGCGCGCTGGGCTTCTTCAAGGACGTGACGATCGAAGAGACCCGCGGCAGCGCCCCGGACCGGAGCATCGTCAACGTCAACGTCCAGGAACAGCCCACCGGCGAACTTTCGGTCGGGGCCGGCTTCAGCTCGGTCGATTCCTTTACGGTGAACCTGGGCATTTCAGAGCGGAACTTCCGCGGTCGGGGCCAGAACGTCGTCGCCCGGCTGGAGTGGGGTTCGCTGCGTCAACAGGTCGATTTCCGCTTCACCGAGCCTAAATTCCTGGGTCGCGACCTGCGCGCGGGCTGGGACCTGTTCCACTCGCGCTATGACCTCAGCGAATACTCCTCCTACGACTACCGGTCGACCGGCGGCGGCCTGCGGCTGACCTATCCGCTGAACGGCAATATGTGGCTCAGCACCCGCTACTTCCTGAAGTCCGACGAAATCATCGTCCCGACCGGCTATTGCAACACCAGCGGCAGCGGCTCGTCGGCCCTGTGCGACCAGGTCGGCAGCTACATCAACTCGTCTGCGGGCTATACGCTTCAGATGAACTACACCAACGATCCGATCCGGCCGACGCGCGGCTGGTCCGGCTCCTTGCGTCAGGACTTCGCGGGCCTGGGCGGCGACGTCAACTATGTGAAGACCGAGGCGGACGCCGCCTGGTACTACGGCATCACCCCGCGCTGGATCGTCAGCCTTCAAGGCTCCACCGGCTATGTCAGCGGCTGGAACGGCGACCCGATCCGCATCAACGATCGCTTCTTCAAGGGCGGCAACAGCTTCCGCGGCTTCGAAACCGCCGGCATGGGGCCGCGCGACCTGGACACCACCGACGCCCTGGGGGGCAACTTCTACGCCATCGGCACCGTCGAACTGACCGTGCCCAACTATCTGCCCGAACAGTACGGCATCAAGACCTCCCTGTTCGCCGACGTCGGCACCCTGGGAGTTCTGGATGACCGCTATAAGCTGACCTCGACCGGTACGGTCGACACCACCATCGCCGACGAGCTGTCGCTGCGGGCTTCCGCCGGCGTCAGTATCCACTGGAAGTCGCCGATGGGCCCGATCCGGTTCGACATCTCAAAGGTCCTGTCCAAGGAAGACTACGACAAGACGGAATCCTTCCGCTTCTCGACCTCCACCCAATTCTAAGGAAGCGACGCAAAAAAGCGTTCGCAGAGGAATACCCATGAAAGCTCTGATCATCGCCGCCACGGCCGCCGCCTCGCTGGTCGCCACCGCCGCCTCGGCCCAGACGGCCGCGCCGGCCAACCCCGGTCCGGTCATTCCGGGCGTCTGCGTCTATTACAACGCCCGCCTGCTGGCCCAGTCGGCCGCCGGTCAGGCGGTCGAGGCCCGCATGCAGCAACTGGCCCAGGAGGTTCAGGGCGAGCTTCAGCCCTATGCCACCGCCATCCAGTCGGAAGCCCAGCAACTGCAAACCTCGGGGGCTAGCCTGCCCGCAGACCAACTGCAACAGCGCCGTCAGGCCCTGCAGCAGCGCGCCCAGGAGGCCCAACAGCTGGAAGCCACCCGCGAGAACGAGCTGCGCTACACCCTGGCCATGCAGCGCCAGGCCATCACCGAGGCTGTGTCGCCGATCCTGACCGCCCTCTATCAGGAAAAGGGCTGCGGCCTGCTGTTGGACCGCGAGAGCGTCTTCATGATGAACCCGGCCATGGACCTGACCGACGCGGCGATCCAGCGGCTGAACACGGCCCTGCCGACCCTGTCGTTCAACCGCATGCCGGTGCCGGCGCAGCAGCCGCAACAGCCGGCCGCCGCCAACTAAGGCCCTCATGCCCGATTCCCGCTTCTTCGAAACCCTTTCGCCCCTGTCCGTCGTCGAACTGGCGGCCAAGACCGGGGGTGAGGCGGTCCGGGGCGGGGACCGGATGATCGGTTCCGTCGCGCCCCTGTCCTCTGCGGACGGGGGGGCGATCGCGTTTATGGGCGACCGCAAGTTCGTGGCGGCCCTGGCGGCGACACAGGCGGGCTGCGTCATCGTGCCGGAACAGGCGGTGGGCTCGGTTCCGGCCGAGGCGGCGGTGATCGTCTCGCGCACGCCCCAGGCCTCCTGGGCCATGGCCTCGGCCCTGCTGCACCGCCCGTTGAGCCTGGACCGCGCCATCGCCCCGTCTGAGGCGTCCGAGGACGACAGCGTGGTGATCGAACCCGGCGCGGTTCTGGGCGAGGGCGTCCGCATCGGCTGCGGCACGCGCATCGGCGCCAATACGGTGATCGGCCCGGGCGTTCAGATCGGGCGCGACTGCGTGATCGGTTCGAACGTCACCGTCGGCTTCGCCCTGATCGGCGACCGTGTGAAGCTCTATGCCGGCGCGCGCATCGGCGAGGCGGGCTTCGGCGCCACCGGCACGGCGGCCGGCGCCATGGACATTCCCCAGCTGGGCCGCGTGATCTTGCAGGACGGCGTGACGGTCGGCGCCAACAGCTGCATCGACCGCGGCGCCTATGACGACACCGTCATCGGCGAGAACACCAAGATCGATAATCTGGTCATGGTGGGCCACAACTGCGTCATCGGCCGCAACAATCTGATGGCGGCCAATACGGGGATCTCCGGCTCCGTGACCAGCGGCGACAATGTCATCTTCGGTGGCAAGGCGGGGATCGGCGACCATCTGACGATCGGCGAAGGCGCGCGGGTGGCGGCTGGCGCGGGGGTGCTGGCGGACATTCCGCCGGGCGAGACCTGGTCCGGCTATCCGGCCCGCCCGATCCGACAGTTCTTGCGTGAAACCGTCTGGCTCGCCAAACAGGCGTCTTCAAAGAAGGCCCCAAGGGAATCATAGGGATGAGTGAAGACGGCAAGATCGACTACGCCGAGGTGATGCGGCGGCTGCCGCACCGCTATCCCTTCCTGCTGGTGGACAAGGCCGAGGAGTTTGTTCCCGCGACTTCCATCGTGGGGATCAAGAACGTCACCCACAACGAGCCCTTCTTCCCCGGCCATTTCCCGATCGATCCGGTCATGCCGGGCGTGCTGATCGTTGAAGCCATGGCGCAGACCGGCGCCTTGCTGATGTCCAAGACCCTGGACGTCGCCGTGGCGGACAAGGTCATCATGTTCATGTCGATCGACGGCGTGCGTTTCCGCAAGCCGGCGCGGCCCGGCGATCAGCTGCGCATGCAGGTCAAGGTGATCAAGGCGCGCGGCGACGCCTACAAGTTCCGCGGCGAAACCTTCATCGACGGCAAGCTGGCGGCCGAGGCCGAGTTCATGGCCATGGTGGTGACGGTGCCCACGCCGGCGACGGAGCCCGCCGCCTGATGGCCATCCACCCCACCGCCCTGATCGACGCCACGGCGACCCTGGCCGAAGGGGTCGAGGTCGGCCCCTGGTGCACGGTCGGACCGAATGTCTCCCTGGCCGAGGGCGTGCGCCTGGTCAGCCATGTGGTGGTCCAGCAGGACACGACGGTCGGGGCTGGAACAGTGATCCATCCCTTCGCCGTCATCGGCGGCGATCCGCAGCACAACGGCTACAAGGGCGAGCTCGTGCGGCTGGAGATCGGCGAGAACAATCTGATCCGCGAGCACTGCACCTTCAACCGGGGCACGCCCCAGGGAACGGGCGTGACCGTCGTCGGCTCCAACAATCTGTTCATGACCGGCGCCCATATCGGCCATGACTGCGTGGTCGGCAGCAACCTGGTCATGGCCAACAACGCCACCCTGGGCGGTCACGCCCAGGTCGGCGACAAGGTCTTCCTGGGTGGACTGTGCGCCGTCCACCAGAACGGGCGCGTGGGGCAGGGGGCGATCATCGGCGGTCTGGCCGCCGTGACCCGCGACGTCATCCCTTACGGTTCGGCCTGGGGCAATCATGCGCGGCTGCGGGGGCTGAACCTGATCGGTTTGAAGCGCAAGGGCTACGGCAAATCCGAGATACGAAGATTGCTGGCCGCCTATCGCGACCTGTTCGAGGGCGAGGGCGAGTTCGCCGGTCGCATCGACGGCGTGGCCCAGGCCTACGCCGACCTGCCGGAGATCCTGGAGATCATCGCCTTCATCCGTGATGGCGGGCGGCGTCCGCTGTGTCTGCCGAACGCGGAATGAGCCGCTCGGGAAGGCTGGGGCTGATCGCCGGGG
Organism: Brevundimonas sp. Bb-A; assembly: GCF_009394735.1. Taxonomy (NCBI): domain Bacteria; kingdom Pseudomonadati; phylum Pseudomonadota; class Alphaproteobacteria; order Caulobacterales; family Caulobacteraceae; genus Brevundimonas; species Brevundimonas sp. Bb-A. The sequence continues at coordinate 1,879,886 of NZ_CP045456.1, forward strand.
GCGGCGATCTGCCGGCGGCGGTGGCGGCCCGGTGCGAGGTCGAGGGACGGCCGGTCTTCATCATCCGTCTGGCGGGGTTCGCCGATCCGCATCTGAGCCGTTGGCCCAGCGCCGAGTTCGGCATGGCCCAGATCGGGGCCATATTGAAGGCTCTGAAGGCTGAAGGCTGCACCAGCGTCTGTCTAGCCGGCATCGTCAATCGACCTGATTTCAAGACGTTGAAGCCCGATCTGAAGGGTGCGTCTCTGCTGCCGGGCATCGTCGCGGCGGCGACCAAGGGAGATGACGCCCTGCTGAGGAAGATTCTGTCCATCTTTGAGGTGGAGGGTTTCGGGGTGGAAGGTGCCGACGACATACTGTGCGGGGAGACCCTGGCGGCCGGCGCCCTGGGATCGGTGGTTCCGACGCCGCAACAGATAGATGATCTAAGAAAAGCGCTGCACGTCGCAGAAAAGTCGGGTGAATTGGATATCGGCCAGGGCGCGGTGGTCTGTGACGGCCTGGTCCTGGCGGTCGAGGCGCAGGAAGGCACCGACGCCATGCTGCGCCGCGTGGCGGACCTGCCCGCCGACCTTCGCGGCGCTCCGGCCGCCCCCAGGGGGGTGCTGGGCAAGGCGCCCAAACCGATCCAGGATCTGCGCGTGGACATGCCGGTGATCGGACCGCGCACGGTGGAGCTGGCGGCGGCCGCGGGGCTGGCGGGGATCGCCGGCGTCGCCGGGCGGTTGATCCTGATCGACCGGTCCGCGATCGTGGCTGCGGCGGATCGGTTGGGCCTGTTCGTCTGGGGTGAAACGCGATGAGCCGTCCGTTGAAGATCATGCTGGTGGCGGCCGAGGCGTCGGGCGACGCCTTGGGCGCCGGCCTGGCCCGGGCCTTGAGAGCGCGGCTGGGTCAGGGGGTGAGCTTCGTCGGCATCGGCGGCCCGCGCATGGCGGCCGAGGGCGTCGTCAGTCCCTTCGACATCGCCGAACTGTCGATTCTGGGCTGGATCGAGGGCCTGCGCGCCTATCGGACGGTGCGCCGTCGCGTGGCCGAGACGGCCGCCCTGGCGGCGCGTGAACAGCCGGACGCGGTGGTTCTGATCGACAGCTGGGGCTTCACCATTCGGGTCGCAGAGGCGATCCGCGCCGCACGTCCGGACGTGCCCTTGATCAAATACGTCGGGCCCCAGGTCTGGGCGTCGCGTCCTGGCCGGGCCAGGACCCTGGCGCGGGCCGTGGATCATCTGCTGGCCCTCTACAGCTTCGACGCGCCCTGGTTCGAGCGTGAAGGTCTGCCGACGACGGTGGTCGGCTCGTCCGCCCTGCACGTCGACATGGGCGGGGCCGACGGCGCCGCCTTTCGCGCCCGGCGCGGCCTCACGCCAGACGCCAAGCTGCTGCTGATCCTGCCGGGCAGCCGACCGGCTGAAATCGCGCGGATGACTCCGGTTTATGAGGCGACCGTCAAGCGGTTGAAGGCCCAGGATCCAGGCCTGGAAGTCGCGGTGGTCGCGGCGGGTACGGTGTCAAAGGACGTGGTCGGGCGCGTATCCGCCTGGCCTTTCCGCGTCCATGTCGTCGATGAGGCCGAAAAGTACGACGCCATGCGGGCGGCGACGGCGGCCTTGGCGACCAGCGGCACCGTCTCGACCGAACTGGCCCTGGCGGGGGCGCCGATGGTCATCGCCTATAAGATCGGCGGGGTAAGCTATCAGCTGATGAAGCGGCTGGTGACGGCCGAACACATCACCCTGTTCAACATCGCCGCCGGCGCACGGATCACCCCGGAGTTCATCCAGGGCGAGGCGTCTGCGGAAAACCTGGCGGCGGCCGTCGGGCGGCTGTTGAACGATCCCCAGGCTGCGGCCGAGCAGGCGAGGCGTCAGACGGCGGCGCTGGACCTGATGGGGCGGGGCGGGCCGGATCCTTCGACCCTGGCCGCCGAGGCCGTGTTGCGGGTCATCGAGGCCAAGGCGGCTGGATAGGCGGCTCCATCCCTGTCTCAGACAAAGAAAAACGCCGGGGCCTGCGCCCCGGCGTTCTGCATTTCAGGCCTGTGGCGCTTGATCAGCCGCGCTGTTCGATCGGCACGTAATCGCGCTGCGTCGGGCCGGTGTACAGCTGACGCGGGCGGCCGATCTTCTGCGACGGATCGGCCATCATTTCCTGCCACTGGGCGATCCAGCCCACAGTGCGGGCCAGGGCGAACAGGACGGTGAACATGGTGGTGGGGAAGCCCATGGCCGACAGGGTGATGCCCGAATAGAAGTCGACGTTCGGGAAAAGCTTGCGCGAGGTGAAATATTCGTCGTTCAGCGCGACCTTTTCCAGCTCCTTGGCGACCTGGAACAGGGGGTCGTTTTCGCGGCCCGTGGCGGCCAGAACCTCATAGGCCGACTGCTGCATCACCTTGGCGCGCGGGTCATAGTTCTTATAGACCCGGTGGCCGAAGCCCATCAGCTTGTATTTGCGGTCCTTCACGCCCTGGATGAACTCGGGGATCTTGTCGGGGGTGCCGATCTCCTTGAGCATGTTCAGCGCCTCTTCATTGGCGCCGCCGTGCGACGGGCCCCACAGGCAGGCGATGCCGGCGGCGATACAGGCGAACGGATTGGCGCCCGACGAACCGGCCAGGCGGACGGTCGAGGTCGAGGCGTTCTGCTCGTGGTCGGCGTGCAGGGTGAAGATGCGGTCCATGGCGCGCACCAGGGCCGGATCGACGTGATAGTCCTCGGCCGGCACGGCGAAGCACATCCGCAGGAAGTTTTCGGCGTAGGACAGGTCGTTGCGCGGCGAGATGAAGGGCTGGCCGACATGATATTTGTAGGCGCGGGCCGCGATCGTCGGCATCTTGGCGATCAAACGGATGGCCGAGATGTCGCGCTGGACCGGATCATGGATGTCCAGGCTGTCGTGATAGAAGGCCGACAGTGCGCCGACCGTGCCGACCATGATCGCCATCGGATGGGCGTCACGGCGGAAGCCTTCGAAGAAGCGGTCGAACTGGGCGTGCAGCATCGTGTGCATGGTGATGCTGTCTTCGAACTTCTCGTACTGCGCGGCCGTCGGCAGTTCGCCGTGCAGCAGAAGGTGGCAGACTTCGATGAAGTTCGACTGGGCCGCCAGCTGGTCGATCGGATAGCCCCGGTGCAGCAGGACGCCGGCGTCGCCGTCGATATAGGTCAGGCCTGACTCGCAGGAGGCGGTCGAGGTGAAGCCCGGATCGAAGGTGAAAGCGCCCGTTCCGCCATAGAGCTTGCGGATGTCGATAACGTCCGGACCGGTCGAACCCGACAGAACGGGCAGATCGACGCTCTTGCCCTCGAAGGAGAGCGTGGCGGTTTTGGCTTGGTCAGTCATCAATGCCCCTTTGCATTTGGACGTCCGATCGCGGGGAGGCGCCGGGCGCTCTTAGGTTTGTGGTTGATCACTTAGTCTGTTGCAGCGCATCATCCAAGCGTCCGAGACTTTCGTCGCGCCCAAGAGCGGACAAAGTTCGTGCAATATCAGGTGATGTTGACCCTGCGGTAAGGGCCGTCCGCATGGGCGGACCGATCTTGCCGAAGCCGACCTGTTCGGATTCGGCGAAGCTTTTCAGCTCGGCTTCCAGGGCGAAGACGTCCCAGGACTGGAACAGGGCCAGCCGGTCGCGCAGACGCGCCAGGCGGTCCAGGGTTTCGCCGGACAGCAGGGCGCGGCCCTTGTCGTCAATGTCCAGGGGACGTGTCTTGAGCACGAATTCGGTCTGGTCGGCCAACTCCAGCACGGTCTTGGCGCGGTCCTTCACGAAGGGCATGGCGCGCTGGAGCCGGGCCTCGTCGGCCTCGGCCAGGCTGCGACCCCGGGCGAGGTGGACGTCCAGCGTCAGCTTGGCCAGGCGTTCGTCGTCGGCGAGCCGCAGCCAATGCGAATTGACGTGGGCCAGCTTGTCGAAGTCCAGCCGCGCCGGCGCCTTGCCGATGCCGGCCAGATCGAACCATTCGATCGCCTGGGCGTCGCTGAACAGTTCGTCGTCGCCGTGACCCCAGCCGAGGCGCGCCAGATAGTTGCGCATGGCCTCGGGCAGATAGCCCATTTCGGCGTATTCGTGGACGGCCTGGGCGCCGTGGCGCTTCGACAGCTTGGCGCCGTCCGGCCCGTGGATCAGCGGGATATGGGCGAAGGTCGGTCGGGTCCAGCCGAGGGCGTCATAGATCAAGCTCTGGCGGGCGGCGTTATTCAGATGGTCATCGCCGCGGATGACGTGGGTCACCCCCATGTCGTGGTCATCGACAACGACCGCGAGATTATAGGTCGGCGCCCCGTCCGAGCGCAGCAGGACCAGATCGTCGAGGTCGTCGGTCGACCAGCTGACCGAACCCTGGACCTCGTCCGCGACGGTGACGGTCGCGGACTGGGGGCGACGGAAGCGGACGACGTGCGGCTGGGCCAGGTCGTCGACGGTCGGGGTGCGGTCGCGCCAGGGCGATTCAAAGGTGCGACGCTCGGCCTTGGCGGCGTCGCGCAGACGTCCGGTTTCCTCGGCCGTGGTGAAATCGCGATAGGCGTGGCCGGTCTCCAGCAGTTGATCGACGACTTCGCGATGGCGGTCGGCGCGGCTGAACTGGAACACCGGCTCTTCGTCGGCGAACAGCTCCAGCCAGCTCAGGCCGTCGAAGATGGCCTGGACGGCCTCCTCGGTCGAACGTTCCCGATCCGTGTCTTCGACCCGGATCAGGAAGCGTCCCGCGTGTCTCTTGGCGTACAGCCAGTTGAACAAGGCGGTTCTCGCCCCGCCGATATGCAGATAGCCTGTCGGCGAGGGGGCGAAGCGGGTGACGACAGTCGAAGAAGGCAAGGTCATGGGGGAAGGGTCCGTAAGCGAGGCCCTTATACGCCCCGAGGCGACAAAGCCTACCCCCGGCGCGCGTTTGCGGATCTGGCTGGCCCAAGAGCTTGCGGCGCAGAGCCTGAGATGGCGGCTCTGGGCGCCGGTGGCGTTCGGGGCGGGCGGCGCCGTCTATTTCACTCTGCGGTTCGAGCCCCCGTCATGGCCCCTGCTGCTGGCGGCGGGGATGGTCGCAGCCGCCTGGTGGGCGGGACGGCGGCGCGGCTGGGGGCGGGGCCGGACCTGGCCCCTGATGATGCTGGCGTGTCTGCTCGGCGGGCTGGCGACGGCCAAGGTGCGGACCGAGGCGATCGCCGCCCCGATCGCGCCGGCGCTGGGCGAAGCGACCGTGATCGAGGCCTGGGTCATCGACGTCGACAGTCCTGGACAGAACGGGGCGCGGGTGGTGGCGGCGCCGACCTGGATCCGCGGCCTCGCCCCCGAGGAGACGCCGGTGCGGCTGCGTGTGACCGTGCGGGGGGCGCCGCCCCGTCCGGGTGAGGCGATCCGACTGTTCGCCATCCTCAATCCGCCGCCTGCGCCGGCGGCGCCGGGCGCCTATGACTTCGGCCGCAACGCCTTCTTCCAAGGATTGGGCGGCGTGGCCTTTGCGCTTGGCGAGACGCGGAGCATCGACCTGCCGCTCCCGCCCTGGCGCGTCCGGCTGACGATGGCGGTCAACGGCGCCCGCTACGCCCTGGCCGAACGGATCGTGGCCCAGCTGGGGCCTCGCACAGGCGGGATCGCCGCCGCCATGACCACCAGCCACGAGGCGTGGATCAGCCCCGAAGACGTGGAGGTGATGCGGGATTCGGGCCTGGCGCACATCCTGTCGGTGTCGGGCCTGCATATGGCCATCGTCGGCGGCTTCGTCTTCTTTGCGGTCCGGCTGGGGGTGGCCGCATGGCCGTGGCTGGCGCTGCGGGTCGCCGGCAAGAAGATCGCCGCATGGGCGGGGCTGGCGGCCGTGGGCGCCTATCTGGTGGTGTCGGGCGCGCCGCCGCCGGCGGAGCGGGCCGCCGTCACGGCCGCCATCGCCTTCATCGCCATATTGCTGGACCGGCAGGCCGTGACCATGCACGGGCTGGCCGTCGCCGCCTTCGTGGTCCTGCTGATCCAACCGGAAGCCATCGTCACGCCAGGCTTTCAGATGTCCTTCGCCGCGACGGCGGCCCTGGTGGCCCTGGTCGAGGTCTGGCCTAGGCGGGTGCGCGAGATCGCGGCTCCCTGGCCGATCGTGGCGGTTCAGAGGTTCGGAGGCTGGCTGGCGGCGGCCGTCGCGGCCAGCGTGGTCGCCGGTCTGGCGACCGGACCCTTCGCCATGCAGCATTTCAACCGGACGGCCGTATACGGCCTCCTGGCCAATCTGGGCACGGCGCCGGTGGCCGATTTCGTCCTGATGCCGACCCTGGCCCTGGGGGCGGCGCTGGCGCCCTTGGGGCTGGGCAGACCCTTCCTTGCGGTGGCGGGGTGGGGCGTGGATCTGATGCTGGCGATCGGAACCTGGACCGCGGGCCTGCCCGGCGCGGTGCAGACGGTGGCCAGCGCGCCGGACTATGTGCTGCCCGTGGCCTTTCTAGGCGTGCTGTTCATCTGCCTGTGGCAGGGGCGGCTGCGGTGGCTGGGCCTGCCCCTGGCGGCGGCGGTGCTGGTCTGGCCGCGCGCGCCGACGCCGGACGTCTGGATCGGCGACGGCGGGACCAATGCGGCCTTTCATCGGGAGGGCGAGGCGATCGTCGTCCGGCCCGGCGTGCGTGAGTTTGCGACGGACCTGTGGTCCCGGCGGCGCGGTCTGATCTTGGCGGACCGCCCCGAGGCCGGCTGGGCCTGCGACCGCGCTTCATGCCGTCCCGAACTCACTGGGGCGGGGCCGGTCGCCCTGTGGTGGGGCAGGCGGACGCCGGACATGGAGCAGATGGACGCCCTGTGCCTTGCGGCCTCGGTCGTCAGCGTGCGGGCGGTGGTTCACGCCCTGCCGCCCTCATGTGACGGGAGGCTGGTTCTGGACGGGGCGGACTTTGCGCGCGGCGGGGCGGTGGAGCTGTGGCGTAGCGGCGCGGGCGGCTGGCGGGCCGTGTGGACGGCCGATGTCCGGGGCGACCGGCCGTGGGCGCGCCGGCCGAATCCAGCTGTCAGTGATAGCGGCGCATGAGGCCGACCAGCTTGCCCTGGACCTCGACTTGGTCGGGACCGAAGATGCGGGTCTCATAGGCGCGGTTGGCGGGCTCCAGGGCGATGGAGCCGCCCTTGCGGCGCAGGCGTTTCAGCGTGGCCTCTTCGCCCTCGACCAGGGCCACGACGATCTCGCCGTTGTTGGCGGTGTCGCCGCGCCGGATGACCACCAGGTCGCCGTTCAGAATGCCGGCCTCGATCATGGAGTCGCCCTCGATTTCGAGGATGTAGTGATCGCCCTTGCCCAGCATGGATTCCGGCACCGGCAGCCGCTCCTGTTCGTGCTGGATGGCGGCTATGGGGGTGCCGGCGGCGATCTTGCCCAGGAGCGGCAGTTCGCGGGTGTCGTTGGCGGCTGAGGCCGCAGCGACGGGACGCGCGCCGCCGCCGCCTTCGATGACATCGGGCTTGAACCCGGCACGGCCGCGCGGAGCGCCGGCTGTGGCCTGCTCCGGCAGTTTGGTCACTTCCAGTGCGCGGGCGCGGTGGGCGAGGCGGCGGATGAAGCCGCGCTCCTCCAGCGCCGTGATCAGCCGGTGAATGCCCGACTTGGACGCCAGGTCCAGCGCCTCCTTCATCTCGTCGAACGAGGGGGAGACGCCGGTCTCCTGAATCCGTTCGTGGATGAACATCAGCAGTTCGTGCTGTTTGCGCGTGAGCATCGCCGGCCCCTCATGCGCCCGACCGACGAATCGGAACGGGCCGTGAACATTGACGATGTTCTGTAAGTGTTCCTTCCTAATGTCAACTTAACGGCGTCGCTTCACCACGCGCGTCGAGTTGAATCAGGCGGCCAGCAGCTTGCGCGTCGCTTCCTCGACGTCGGCCTGACGCATCAGGCTCTCGCCGACCAGAATGGCCTGGGCGTGGGCGGCGGAGACGCGCGCGACGTCGTCGGGGGTGAAGATGCCGCTCTCGGCGACCAGGAGGGCGCGCACGGGGCTGAGCATCGCCAGGCGTTCGGTCGTTTCCAGGTCGACTTCGAACGTTCGCAGCGACCGGTTGTTGATCCCCACCAGATCGCCCCCGAGAGCGCAGGCGCGCGCCATTTCGGCCTCGTCGTGGGTTTCGATCAGGGCGTCCATGCCGAAACGCTCGGCCTCGGCCAGCAGTTCGGCGGCCAGCCGATCGTCGATCATGGCCAGGATGATCAGGATGCAGTCGGCGCCGAGCGCCCGGCTCTCGGCGACCTGCCAGGGATCGACCAGGAAGTCCTTGCGCAGGCAGGGCAGGGCGGTCGCCGCACGGGCCTGGCCCAAATAGGCGTCGTCGCCCTGGAAACTGGGGCCGTCGGTCAGGACCGAAAGGCAGGACGCGCCGCCGGCCTCATAGGCCTTGGCGAGGGCTGGGGGATCGAAGTCGGGACGGATCAACCCCTTGGACGGGCTGGCCTTCTTGATCTCGGCGATCAGGGCGGGGCGGCCGGTGTCCTCGACCGTTCGATCCAGGGCGGCGCGGAAGCCGCGCGGGGCCGAGGCGGCCTGGGCCAGGGTCTCGATCGCGTCCTGAGAGGTCGCGGCCTTGCGGGCGGCGACGTCTTCGCGCTTGTAGGCGGCGATGCGGGCCAGAACGTCGGTCATGGGGTGTCCTCCGTCTCCAGCGGCGTGGAGGTGATGCGGGCCAGACGCTCCAGAGCCTGGGCGGCCCGGCCGTCGTCGACGGCGGCGGCGGCGAGGGCGGCGCCTTCCGACAGGTCCGCCGCCCGATCCGCGACCACGAGGGCGGCGGCGGCGTTCAGCAGGACGATGTCGCGGTAAGGGCCGGTCTGGCCCGCCAGCAGGGCGCGAAGGGCGGCGGCGTTCTCCTCGGCGTCGCCGCCGCGGATGGCGTCGATGGAGGCGCGGGGCAGGCCGGCGTCCTCGGGCGTGACCTGGAAGCGGCGGACGGCGCCGTCCCTCCATTCCGCCACTTCGGTCGGGCCGGAGGTGGCCAGTTCGTCCAGACCCTGGCCGTGAACGGTCCAGGCGCGGGTCGCGCCCAGCCGGCCCAGCACCTCGACCAGGGGCTCCAGCAGGCGGGGGTCATAGACGCCCATGACCTGACGTTTCGCCTGGGCCGGGTTGGACAGGGGGCCCAGCAGATTGAAGACGGTGCGGAAACCGATCTCGGCCCGGACGGGGCCTACATGGCGCATGGCGCCGTGATAGGCGGGGGCGAACAGGAAGCAGATGCCGGCCTCGTCCAGCGCCTTGCGCTGCTGGGCCGGGCTGGCGGCCAGATTGACGCCCAGGATCGACAGGACGTCGGACGAGCCGGATTTCGAGGACATGGCCCGGTTGCCGTGCTTGGCGACCTTCAGGCCCGCGCCGGCCAAGACCAGGGCGGCGGCCGTGGAGATGTTGTAGGTGTGCTGGCCGTCGCCGCCGGTGCCGCAGGTGTCGATAACCTCATAGGGATGATCCAGCGTCAGGGCGGCCTCGCGCATGGCCTGGGCGAAGGCGGCGATCTCGTCCACCGTCTCGCCCCGAATGCGCAGGGCGGTGACGGCGGCCGCGACCTGGGACGGGGTCGGTTCGCCGCGCAGGCAGGCGGCGAAGAAGTCGTGCGCCTGTTCGGACGTCAGGGGGTGGCCCTCGACCAGTCGGGCGAGGATCGGCTTGAAACCATCGGCCATGGTCAGGCGGCCATGATCAGGCGGCCGCGAGGCGCTTCACGCCGGCGATCTGAAGGAAGTTGGCCAGCATGTCGTGGCCATGTTCTGTAGCGATGGATTCCGGGTGGAACTGAACGCCATGGATCGGGCGGCTGCGGTGCTGGAGCCCCATGATTTCGCCGTCGGCGGTCCAGGCGGTCACCTCGAGACAGTCGGGCAGGGTTTCGCGCTTCACGGCCAGGGAATGATAGCGGGTGGCGGTGAAGGGCGAGGGCAGGCCGGCGAAGACGCTCTTGCCGTCGTGCAGGATCGGCGAGGTCTTGCCGTGCATCAGGGTCTTGGCGCGGATCACGTCGCCGCCGAAGGCCTGGCCTATGGCCTGGTGGCCCAGGCAGACGCCCAGGATGGGCATGGAGGCCGGCGCGCTCTCGATCAGAGGCAGGCAGACGCCCGCCTGGTCCGGCGCGCAGGGGCCGGGAGACAGCAGGACGGCGGCGGGGTTCAGCGCCCAGGCCTCGGCCGCCGTCAGGTCATCGTTGCGCACCACATGGGTCGGCGCGCCCAACTCCGCGAGGTAGTGGACGAGGTTGTAGGTAAAGCTGTCGTAGTTATCGACGACGAGGATCATGATCAGGCTTCTAGGCGTGACAGGCGTCCGCGCCAAGCATATGCGTCGCTAAAGCGCATCTTAACGGTCATGGGGGCAGGTGGAGGGGTGAAACTCGCCGCCGAACAAGACATCGCCGACAAGATCGCCGCCGCAAAGGCGAAGCTGGTCGTTGTCGAACCCAAACCGATCAGCCCCTATGCGGCGCTAGGCGCCGCCGCCCTGGCCGCTGCGGCCGCCGTGGTCATGGCCGGGGTGGTGGTGCTGGGGCCCGGCGTTCGTTTCGACCAAGCCCCGCCGACCTACACGCCCTAGCGGTTGCCGGTGCGGAAACGCCAGGCTTCTTCGGCGGCCCGCATGGGGGCGCGGGCCTTGTGCCGGGTCTCGGCGTATTCGGCGGCAGGATCGCTGTCGGCGACCACGCCGGCGCCGGCCTGGACGAAGATCCGGTCATCAGCGAACAGGGCGGTGCGCAGGGTGATGCAGATGTCCGCCTCGCCCCCGGCCGAAATATAGCCGACGCCGCCGCCGTAGCCGACGCCGCGCTTTTCGGCTTCCAGCTCGTCGATGATCTCCATCGCTCGGACCTTGGGCGCGCCTGACAGGGTGCCGGCGGGAAGGGCCGCCAGCAGGGTGTCGACGGCGTCCAGTTTCGGATCGGCCTTGCCGCGCACATTGGAGACGATGTGCATGACCTGGCTGTAGCGTTCGACGACGAAGCTTTCGGTCACCTCGACCGTGCCCGGCGCGGCGACGCGGCCGACGTCGTTGCGGCCCAGGTCCAGCAGCATCAGATGTTCGGCCCGCTCCTTGGGATCGGCCAGCAGCTCGGCCTCCAGGGCCTTGTCCGCCTCGGGCGTGGCGCCGCGCATCCGGGTTCCGGCCAGTGGTCGGATGGTGACCTGGCCGTCCTTCAGCCGGACCAGGATCTCCGGGCTGGACCCGGCCAGCTGGAAGCCTTCGAAGTTCAGATAGAAGAGATAGGGCGACGGGTTCTGGCGACGCAGGGAGCGGTAGAAGGCGAACGAATCTTCGGTCCAGGGCGCCGAGAAACGGTGGCTGAGCACGACCTGAAAGATGTCGCCGGCGGCGATATAGTCCTTGGCCCGGGCCACCATCTGGCCGAAACCGGCCTCGTCCACGGGCGAGGCGAAGGTCGGGGCGGGCGTGGGCTGCGGCGCGGCGCGCACCGGCAAGGGCTCGCGCAGGCCCGTCTCGAAAGCGTCCAGCCTGGCGACGGCGGCGTCGAAGGCTTGCCGCGCGTCGCCGCCCGTGTCGGGATAGGCGGCGGAGACCAGGATGATCTCCTGGCCGACGGAATCGAAGATCGCCACCAGCGACGGTCGGGTCAGGACCGCATCGGGCAGGTTCAGCGGGTCGGGATTGGGTTCGCCCAGCGGCTCGAGCAGGCGCACCATGTCATAGCCGAAGACGCCGAACAGGCCGGCCGCCATCGGCGGCAGACCGTCGGGCAGGTCGAACTTGGAGGCGGCGATCAGGGCGCGCAGCGACTGAAGCGTGGGCAGGGGCTCGGGAATGAAGCGGCCTTCGGCGACGGCTGGACCGCGCGCCAGTTCCGCCGCGTTCGACCGACAGCGCCAGACCACGTCCGGGTCCAGGGTCAGGATCGAATAGCGGCCCTTGACGGCGCCGCCCTCGACCGATTCCAGCAAGCAGGCGTAAGGCCGGTGGAGCCCCAGCTTCAGATAGGCCGAAACCGGGGTCTCCAGGTCGTCGATCACCCGACGCACGATCACCTGGGGCCGACCGGCCGAGAGGCCGGCGGCGAAGGCGTCGAAATCGGGCCCGCTGTCCGCCTGCGTCATTGCGCCGGAGCGGCGGGCGCGGTCGGTTCGGCCGACAGGCCCAGGGCCTGACGCGCCAGGCCGACGTCATGCTTGGCCTTGGAGCGTTTGGCCGCCGCCGCCATCTCGGTCTGAACCATGGCCTGGACGATCTCCTGGGTGATGCGCGGGCGGGCCTGTTCGGCGAGCGGACCGGCGACCGCCGGATTTGCGGCGTGGATGGCGTCCACCCGGCCGATCAGGACGCCGCCCTGTCCCGGTTGGGAGAAGACCTGGCCCTTGGACTGGCCGAACAGACCTTGCAGCACGCCCTGACCCAGGGCCTCCTGGGTGGCCTGATCACGGACGACGCCGGTGCGGACGGTCAGGGGGGCGTTGACGGAACGGGCCACGGCGGCGATGTCCTGGCCTTGGCGCACGCGACCGGCCAGCTCCTCGGCCTTGGCGGCGAGCCGGCGCGAAATCTCACGCTGTCTCCACTGGGCGGCCAGGGGCTCGCGCACCTCGGCCAGGGTCGGCAGGGCCGAGGGACGGATGTCGTTCAGCCGGACCGCGAAATACTGGCCCTGGCCGGCGTCCACCACATCGCTCTCGCCGCCCTTGGTCAGGGACCAGGCCGTTTCGAACAGCTGCGGCGGGGCGTTCAGCGGCTGGCCGTTCGGCAGTTTGCCGTCCTGGGTGAAGGGCGGCAGGTCGACGATCCGCGCCCCGGCTTCACGCGCGGCGTCGGCCAGGCTCTTGCCGGCGGTTCGGGCGGCTTCGTACTTTTCGACCTTGGCGTAGGTCTGGCCCTTGACGTCCTCGGCGCGCAGTTCCTGAATGATCTGCTCGCGCGAACCCTCGAGGCTGGCGGGCTGACCGGGCTGGACCGCCGTCAGCTTGGCGACGGCGAAGCCCACGCCCGCCTGGACCGGGTCCGACACCTGGCCGGGCTGAAGGCCGAACACGGCCGCAGCCGTGGCGGCGTCGCCGATGGCGGAGCGCGGCGTGGCGTCGAACTGGGCCGGCTGGATGCTGTTGGCGCGGCCGACGTCTGCGGGCGACTGACCGGCGCGCAGGGCGGCGGCGATCTTCTGGGCCGCGTCGCGGCTGGGCGCCGTCAGGGTGACGAAGGTGCGGGTCTCGGGCTTGCCCAGGCTGTCCTTCTTGAATTCGAACCGCTCGCGGATCCGCTCTTCCGACACGGCCGGGGCGGCGCCGGGCTCCGGCGAGAACAGGACGACGGAGGCCATGCGGAACTCCGGCGCGCGCAGCCGGGCGGCGTTCTCCTGGATGAAGGCGTTCAACTGGGCGTCGGTCGGGGCGGGGATGTCTCCGGCCATGGCCGGGGTGATTTCGAACCAGCGGCCGTCGCGGCTCTCGAAGGCGGCGCCGGCCAGGAGGGCGCCGTAGATCCGGGGCGCGCGCGCGCCGGCGAAGACGGCGGCGTTGAAATGTTCGGTCGCATACTGGTCGCGCAGGTCCTGTTCCAGCATGGCGGGAGTCAGGTTCTGCTGGGCCAGGGCGCTTTCATAGGCCTTCTGGTCGAACTGGCCCGTGACCGAGTTGAAGAAGGCCGGGATCTGGCGGATCTGTTTGACGATCAACTCCTTGCCGGGGCGGATGCCCGCCTTCCACGCCCAGTTCAGGAAGCCCAGCTGTTCGGTCTGGCTTTCCAGAAAGCGGACATGGATGTTTTCGGCGATCAGATCCTCGTTCGTCACCGGACGACCGGCCTGCTGCTGAATGTTCTCGCGCACCCGTCCGAAGGCGGCGCTGAACTCGGCCTCGTTCATCGAACGGTCGCCGGCGTCGATGACGTGTTTCGGTCCCAGGTTGGCGAAGACGTCCATGCGCGCGCCCACGATCACGAAGCTGATCGCGATCAGGACGAGCAGGGCGGCGGCCCATTTTGAGCGCGAGAAGGCGCGGAAGGCGGTGATCATTCGTGGACCCGGAGACTTGCCGACGATGGCTTCGCTTCGGCGTATAGTCGGCTGGGGCGGGCCGCCGCAAGAACGGCTTGATGTCCAGATTGGGGCGCCCCTCTTGGCGCGGCGGTTTTCGCCCCCTAGACAGGCCAGATGAAACAATCCGTGAAGTTGATCGTCGGCAATTGGAAGATGCACGGCCTGGCGGCCGCCCTGTCCGAAGCCGAGGGGTTGAAGACCGCCCTGTCCGCCGCACCGACCCAGGCCCGGGTGGCCCTGTGCCCGCCCGCCACCCTGGTCCATCAGATGAGCGCGGTTCTGAGCGGAAGCGCGATCGAGACCGGGGGGCAGGACTGTCATGACAAACCGTCGGGCGCCTTCACCGGCTCGATCTCGGCGGAAATGCTGGCGGATGCGGGGGCCGGGCTGGTGATCCTGGGCCATTCCGAACGCCGGGCCGCCTTTGGAGAGACCGACGCCCAGGTGGCGGACAAGGTTCAGGCCGCCGTTGCGGCGGGACTGGAGCCGATCGTCTGCGTCGGCGAAACGCTGGAACAGAGACAGGCCGGCCAGGCCGTCGCGGTCGTCAGCGCCCAGGTGGCGGGCTCTCTGCCCCACGGACTGGCGGAGCGGACGTTTGCGGTGGCGTATGAGCCGGTCTGGGCGATCGGCAGCGGCCTGACCCCGAGCCTCGAACAGATCGCCGAGGTCCATGCGGCGATCCGCAGCGCCCTGATCGACCGGCTGGGCGAGGCGGCGCGTCGGGTCCCGATCCTGTACGGCGGCTCGGTCAAGCCGGACAATGCGGCCGATATTCTGGCGACGGCGGAGGTCGGCGGGGCCCTGGTCGGGGGCGCCTCGCTGAGGGCCGAGGACTTTCTTCCGATCATCCGCGCGGCCTGAACGACGCGGCAGGGCGGTCGGGCGCGGCTATAGGTTTGCCCCTGGGCGGCATCGGTGATAGAGGCCGCCGCTTGATCGGCGCAGCTCCGCGCCCACATGAATGACGCCATGCTCCAGACCATCCTGCTCGTCGCCATCATCCTGGTCGCCGTCTCCTTGACGGGCGTCGTTCTGCTGCAACGCTCGGAAGGCGGCGCCCTGGGCATGGGCGGCGGACCTTCGGGCTTCATGACCGCGCGCGGCGCGGGCAATCTGCTGACCAAGGTGACCTGGGTTCTGGCCGCCCTGCTGTTCGGCCTGACCATCATCCTGACCGTCGTCGGCAATATGGACCGCGCCTCCACCTCGGTGATCGACGCCGACGCCGTGGGCTCCCTGGCCACGACGCCCCGGCCCCAGCAACAACAGCCCGCCCAAGCCCAGCCGGCCGCCCCCGCCCAACCGTCGGCCCCGTCGCTGGACGATCTGGAAGCCAGCCTGCCGTCGGCGGCGCCGGCGCAGCAGCCGGCCCCCACCCCGGCCCAGTAAGGCCCCGCCGACCCAGAGTTCCGAAAGCGCGCCGCAGGGCGCGCTTTCTTCTTTTGATCAACAGTTCGATTCGCCGAGGCCCATGCGTCGTTCGCGAATCATGGAGTAAGGTGTCCGCCCATGGCTCGCTATGTGTTCATCACCGGCGGCGTGGTTTCCTCGCTTGGAAAAGGCCTCGCTTCCGCCGCTCTCGGCGCTCTTCTGCAGGCGCGCGGCTATAAGGTCCGCCTGCGCAAGCTCGACCCCTATCTGAACGTCGATCCGGGGACGATGAGCCCCTATCAGCACGGCGAGGTCTTCGTGACCGACGACGGCGCCGAGACCGATCTGGACCTGGGCCACTATGAGCGGTTCACCGGCGTGTCGGCGGCCAAGTCCGACAACATCACCACCGGCCGGATCTATTCGACCATTCTGGAGAAGGAGCGGCGCGGCGACTATCTGGGCGCCACCGTCCAGGTCATTCCCCACGTCACCGACCAGATCAAATCCTTCTGCCTGACCCCGGCCCTGACGGACGCGGGCGAGGACGTGGACTTCGTTCTGGTCGAGATCGGCGGCACGGTCGGCGACATCGAGGGCCTGCCCTTCTTCGAAGCCATCCGCCAGCTGGGCCAGGACCTGCCGCGCGGCAAGAGCTGTTTCGTCCACCTGACCCTCTTGCCCTTCATCAAGACGGCCGGGGAGATGAAGACCAAGCCGACGCAGCATTCGGTCAAGGAGCTGCGATCCATCGGCATCCAGCCCGATATCCTGCTGTGCCGCTGCGAACAGCCGATCCCGGCCGAGGAGAAGCGCAAGATCGGCCAGTTCTGCAACGTCCGCGAAAGCGGCGTGATCCAGGCGATGGACTCGGCCGACATCTACGCCGTGCCGCTGGACTATCACCGCGAGGGGCTGGACAAGGAGGTCCTGGCCCATTTCGGCATCGAGGACGCGCCCGAGCCCGATCTGACGCGCTGGCGGGAGATCGCACGGCGCCGGCTGCAGCCCGACGGCGAGGTCACCATCGCCGTGGTCGGCAAATATACGGTGCTGAAGGACGCCTATAAGTCCCTGATCGAGGCCCTGCACCACGGCGGGGTCGCGAACAACGTCAAGGTCAATATCGACTGGGTCGAGGCCGACACCTTCGAAGGCGATCCGGAAGCCTGTGAGGAGCGGCTTCAGGGCGCCCACGCCGTTCTGGTGCCCGGCGGCTTCGGCGAGCGTGGGTCGGAAGGCAAGATCGAGGCGGCGCGGTTCGCCCGCGAGCGCAACATCCCCTATTTCGGCATCTGTTTCGGCATGCAGATGGCGGTGATCGAGGCGGCGCGGAACCTGGCCGGTTTTCCCAAGGCCTCCTCGACGGAGTTCGGGCCTACGACCGAGCCGGTCGTGGGTCTGATGACCGAATGGACCCAGGGCAACCAGCGCGTCCTGCGCCAGCAGGGCGGCGACCTGGGCGGCACCATGCGGCTGGGCGCCTATGAATCGACCCTGGCCGAAGGGTCTCGGATCGCCGAAATCTATGGGACCACGACCATCAGCGAACGGCACCGCCATCGCTATGAGGTCAACATCAACTATCGCGAGGCGATCGAGGCCAAGGCCGGTCTGGTCTTCGCCGGGCTGTCGCCCGACGGCGTCCTGCCCGAAACAGTGGAGCGGCCGGACCATCCCTGGTTCATCGGCGTCCAATATCACCCGGAGCTGAAGAGCCGCCCCTTCGCGCCGCATCCGCTGTTCGCCAGCTTCATTGCGGCGGCCGTGGTGCAGAGCCGGCTGGTGTGAGAACGGCGCTCACGGACCTGCGATTCCAGTTGGCGTCCTTTTTGCGATAAAATGCCTGGAACGGATCGAATTAGGATGATCCGACAGGATGGACCGTCGATGATCGGCGCCTTGCTCTATTACCTGCACCGGCATGTCCGCCTGGTGCTCATTGTCGCGGGCCTTGGGCTCATGTTCGGCGTCGGCGTGATCGGCTATGAGGTCGTTCGCGGCCTGGCGGCGGCGTCGGCCCACCCGGCGCAAACCGGGCGGGCCTGAGCCGTCAGTCGATCTTCAGCCGCATGAAGATCATGCCGCCGTCCGGATCGCCGCCGTAGATCGGCTCCAGCGCGTCCGGCACGCGGTTCATCGCATAGAGGGCGCCGAGGCCGAAGCGGACGCGCGGGGCGATCCGCCAGTCGCGGACGGCGCCCAGAGAGGCCTTGCCCACCGTATAGAGCGGGCCATGACCGCCGTGGTCGCCGGGAACCAGTTCGTCCGTTTCGATCCGCTCGGCGCGGGCGAAGACGGTCCAGCGGTCGTTCGGATGGAGGGCGGATTCCAGCAGCCAGCCGTCCTTGGATTCATCGTGACTGTTGGTCTTGCGGCCCCAGGCCAGGGTCGAGGACCACCAGCCGGTCGCGCCCAGGCGGCGGGTGTGGAGGACGCTGGCCGACCATTTGGTCTCGTCCTCGTCAGGCTCGAGCTGTTCGGGAGCCGAGACATCGGCGTAGGAGGCCTGGAGGGCCCAGTCGGACGATGGGTTCCAGGAGGCTCGCACCGACCAGCTGTCCAGCTTCGGCTCATCTATGCCCCAGCGTTCCTCGTCCGGCTCGCGCCCCTTGAAGGCCGAGGTCTCGATCTTGAACCGGTCGTGGGCCCAGCCCAGGGTGGTGACGCCGAAGACGATATGGGTCGAGTCCAGCCAGTGGTGGGTGATGGGCGCCTCGGGACTGTCCATGGCGCTCATCCGATGCATGAAGGCGGGCGGGCCGAAGGCGGGTTCGCCGGGCAGGCCGATGTAGCCGTACACGCTGTCCTTGTCGGACAGGCGTTTCGAATAGCTGGCCGACAGCTCCATGAAGAAGTCGTGCGGGTGCTGGCGGTCCACCAGGGGATCGACGCCGTTCGCCGTCTCGCCGGCGGCCAGCAGCAACGGATAGCCCGACTTGCCCATCAGCGGGTCGGGGCTGAGCATGGCGCGCAGGTTCAGGGTCGAACCGTCGTCGAGGTCGCGGCGGGCCGTGGTCATCAGCATGCCCGAGACGAAGGTCTTGTCGCCGCCGCGGGGACCGGACTGGGTGTCGTAGGTCAGGTTCAGCAGGGCGTGGGTCATCACCGTCCAGTCGCCCCGGACGGTGTGGATTCCGGCGTGTTCGCCGGAATCGGGCTGCCAGCTGGTGCCGGAGGCGTCGCGGCTCATGGCCCAGGCGCCGTAGGGGCTGGTCATTGCGTGGGAGGCGTGCGGAGCCTCCGCGGGCGCTGCGGCGTGCTGGCCGTGATGGCTGTGGTCCTGGGCGGCCGCCGCTGAGGCGAGGGCGAGCAGGGAGACGCCGGCGCAGGCGCCGACGCGGATACGGGTGGCCATGAAAGGCCTCCTTTTCAATGATCGTGACTGAAGGAGCGCCGGAGGGCGCGGGGGTTCAGGTGATCAGGAGGCGGGGCGGGCCGGGCTCGGGCGACAGTCGGCGGCCCGACGGGAGGGCGGGTGAAACGGCGGTCAGGCGAAGCGGCGCCGCAGCCGTCTGCGGACGGGCAGCGGGCGGAATGGTCGGCGCCGCGACGCAGGCGACACAGCAGGCCATGGCCTTCATGGCCTTATCTGGGGCTTTGTCGGGGGCCTTGCCAGACGGGTCCGGCGCCTTGTGGCCCGTCTCGTGGCAGGGCGCCTCGGCCATGGCCGGGATGGCCGAGACGCCGAGGGCGCCCAGGGTCAGCACCGCAAGGGCGCCGACCAGCAGCAGAAGGGACGAGACGATCTTCACGACGCCAAGGATAGGCGTTGCACTCCCCCGTCGCAATGGATCGCCCGCGTCATTCACCGGGCCGGCTTCTTGTCGACCAGGGGCAGGCCGGGGGCGTCGGGCGGGGTTCGGCCGCCCGGGCCCAGTTCCCGCTGCATGAAGACGACGTCGCGCCAGTCGTCGTGTTTCCAGCCTGCCGCCTTGAACACCCCGGCGTCGGCGAAGCCGCGGGCGCGGTGCAGGGCGATGGAGCCCTGGTTCGCGGAGTCGCCGATCACGGCGACCATCTGGCGCAGGCCGAGCGCCTCGCAATGATTGATTAGTTGATCCAGCAGGGCGCCGGCGACGCCGCGGCCGCGGGCTTCTGGCGTGACATAGATCGAGTCCTCGACCATGTAGCGATAGGCCTGGCGGGTGCGGAACGGCCCGGCGTAGGCGTAGCCGACCACGCCGCCGTCGATCACGGCGACCAGGCGGGGCAGGCCCAGGGCCTGGACGGCGGCGAAGCGGGCGGTCATCTCGATCTCGTCCGGCGGCTCCAGCTCGAAGGTGCCGCGCCCGTTGGCGACGCTTTCGGCATAGATGGCGGTGACGGCCGCCATGTCGGCGGGGGTCGCCTCGCGGATCTGGACCTCAGACCGCATCAGCCCAGCAGCCGCGCCGCCTGGGGGGCGAAATAGGTCAGGACGCCCGCGCAGCCGGCGCGCTTGAACCCGTGCAGGGTCTCAAGGATGGCCCGGTCCTGGTCCAGCCAGCCGTTGGCGATCGAGGCCTGGATCATCGCGTACTCGCCCGAGACCTGATAGGCGAAGGTCGGGACGCGGAAGGTGTCGGACACACGCCGGACGATGTCGAGATAGGGCATGCCCGGCTTGACCATGACCGCGTCGGCGCCTTCCGACAGGTCCATGGCGACCTCCTTCAGGGCCTCGTCGGAGTTGGCGTAGTCCATCTGATAGGTCTTCTTGTCGCCCTTCAGCGCCCTCGAGGAGCCGACGGCGTCGCGGTAAGGGCCGTAGAAGGCCGAGGCGTATTTGGCCGCATAGGAGAGGATCAGGGTGTCCTGGAAGCCGTTGGCCTCCAGGGCCTCGCGCACCGCCTGGATGCGGCCGTCCATCATGTCCGAGGGGGCCACGACGTCGGCGCCGGCGTGGGCGTGGATGAAGGCCTGTTCGGCCAGGCGATCCAGGCTGGCGTCATTGACGATCCGCTCGCCCTCCAGAACCCCGTCGTGGCCGTGGTCGGTGTAGCAGTCCAGCGCCACGTCGGTCATGATTCCGATCTCGGGCGCGGCGTCCTTGATGGCCTTGATGCTCTCGGGGATCAGGCCGTCGGGATCGGTGGCGCCCGTGCCGACCGCGTCCTTGAGGGCGCCGTCGACATTGGGGAAGAGGGCCAGCATCGGAATGCCCAGATCGCGCGCCTCGACCGCCGCCTTTGCGGCTTCCTTGGGCGACAGGCGGAAGACGCCGGGCATGGAGGCGACGGGGACGCGGTCCTCGGCGCCGTCGTGGACGATCAAAGGCCAGATCAGGTCGGCCGGGGTCAGGACGGTCTCGGCGACCATGCGGCGCACCCAGGGGCTGGCGCGCAGACGCCGGGGACGGGCGAGCGGGAAGGGGGCAGGCTGGTAGGGGAGCATGGCGAGACCTTGGAAATCTGTCGCCGGACTAGCGCCGCCGGGGCCGGGGCGCAAATCGCGTGAGGATTCGGATCGTTTCAAGCGGGATACCGGCTTGCGCCGGGCGCCGAAATGCGAGCCTATCGCGACGAACTGAGGGAGACGAAGATGATGAGACGATGGGCGGCGGGCGCGGCGGTTCTGGCCCTGGCGGCGGGACTGTCGGGATGTATCATCATCGCCTCCGACGGCGGCGACCGGACGGTGGTCGTGGACAGCGCGTCCTCGTCCGCCCCCGCCTATGTCTCCCTCTATGCCGACGCCGTCGCCGATCCGAAGCGCCCGGCCGAGGAGGTGGCGCGCGATCCTCTGCGTCATCCAGCCGAGATCCTGGCTTTCGCCCAGGTCGCGCCCGGCGACAAGGTGGCCGACATCCGCCCCGGCGCCGGCTATTTCACCCGCCTGTTCTCCGACGTGGTCGGGCCGACGGGCCGGGTCTACGCCTTCGTGCCCGAGCGGACCATGACGCGGGAAAACCCCCTGGCCGACGCCCTGGTCGCGGCCTATCCCAATGTGACGCGGGTCAACGGCCTGCTGGACTCCATGACCTATGACCAGCCGCTGGACCTGGTCTTCATGAGCCAGGAGTACCACGACTTCCACATTGCCGGTTTCAACACCGATGTGGCCAGGATGAACGCCGCGGTCTTCGCCGCCCTGAAGCCCGGCGGCCGCTATATTCTGATCGACCACCAGGCGGCGCCGGGGACGGGGATTTCGGCGGTCCAGACCCTGCACCGGATCGAGGGCGATTATCTGAGGCGCGAGGTCGAGGCCGCCGGCTTCGTCTTCGAGGCCGAGAGCCGGGCGGTCGCCAATCCCGACGACGACCACAGTCTGAACGTCTTCGACGCGGCCATCCGCGGCAAGACCGACCAGTTCGTCTATCGTTTCAGAAAGCCGGGCTGAGACCTCAGCGCCGACGCGGGGCCAGGATGTCGGACAGCCGGTCCGGGGTTCCTTCGATCCGCACCAGACGCGGATAGCGCAGGCCGTCGTGATAGTCGAAGGCGACGGTGCGGAACCGGTCGCCGGACTTGATCAGCAGCTCCAGGGGGGTGTCCGTCCCCTTGGCGGCCGTGACGGCGTCGCGCAGAACCTCGGCCGAGCCCGCCTTGCCGTTGACGGCGACAAGCGACCAGCCGGCGCCGATCCCCTGTTCGAAGGCCGGGCCGCCCCAGCGGATATTGGTCAGCTTGTCACCCGACAGGCTGAAGCCCAGCGAATATTGGAAGTCATTGGCCCAGCCGCCGTTCGCCGCCTTTTCATCGGCGTTGGGCGTGTCGGTATAGGTCAGGCGCCAGCCGCCCCGTTCGATCCCCGCCAGGGGCGCGCGGGCGTCAGGGCCGACGGCGTCCAGCCTTTCGCGCAGGAAGCCGGCCCAGTCGTGCGGATGGACGGCGTTCAGGGCGGCGACGACCTGATCGAAGGTGTAGCCCTGGGGCGCCCAGGCGCCGTCGCTGTGGCCGAAGAAGGCCCGGGCGAAGTCGTCGAGCGACTTGCGCCCGTTCGTCTCGGCCCGGATCAGGGTGTCGGCGTCCAGCCAGACCAGCAGGCTTTCACGATAGTAGTCGCCGGTGCCCCGCATCCAGGAGGGGTATTGGCCGGGCACGCGGTAGCCCAGGAGATTGTGGTTGTTGGTGTCCTGAAGGGCGCGCCACTGACGGCCGGGCTGGTTGTCATAGAAGGCGGCGATCGAGGCCAGGGTCGCCAGGGCCACCCCCTTGGAATGCAGGCCCGAACGGGCGGCCAGGACATCGCCCCAATATTCCGTCTGGCCCTCATAGACCCACAGCAGGGTGTTCTGGGTCGGGACGTTGTGGTTGGCGGTCAGCTCATCCGCCGGGCGCATGAACTTGCCGTTCCAGGAGTGGGTGTATTCGTGGGGCAGAAGGGCGCGGTCGCCGGCGCTCTTGGCCCAGTCGGTGAAGAAGCCGGGGGCGCCGGTGTTCTCGGAGGAGCGATGATGCTCCAGGCCGATGCCGCCCATCTGATCGGTCAGGGCGAAGAGGAACTCATAGTTGTCGAAGTGACGGGCGCCGAACAGGCGGTCGGCCTGCTGGACCATGTTCTCGTAGAGCTTCAACTGCTCTTCGGTGGCGGCGAGACCTTTCTCCTCGTCGGCGAGGAGGTTCAGGTGGACCCTTGATTCAGACGGGGCGCCGTTCGGGTCGATATCGACGCGGCGGTAGTGGGCGCCGGCGAAGACCGGGCTGTCGATCAGGGTGTAGAGGTCGGTGGTCTCCAGCCGGGCCAGGTCGCCGTCGCGGCCTTCGGTCTTCAGGGCCGTGCCGTAGTTCCAGCCGGCGGGCAGGCGGATGGAGGGGGCGACCCGGATCTGGCGGCTGAAATAGCCGGCCGGATAGAGGATGGCCTTCTCCCACTGCAGATTGACCATGGCCGGGGTCATCAGGACGCGCCAGTTGGAGCTGTCCGGCTGGGTCAGCTGTTCGAAGGCGACCTCGATCGCCGTCACGCCCGCCGGGACCTCTAGATGGAAGGCGTAGGGATCGAGGGTGTCGCGCAGCCATTCCAGCCTCTGGCCGTTCGCCGTGACGGTGAGGCCGGCCAGCAGCTGGATGGGGCCGGTGGCGGCGTGGTTGCCCGGCAGATATTTCGGATAGAGCAGGGTCAGCGGGCCGGGAGCGGCGACGGGGATGGTCTGGCTGACGCGGATGATTCGCCGGTCCAGGTCGGTGATGTCGGCCCGGTACTGGATGACGCCGGGATAGGGTTTGTCCGCAGGGGCGGGGATGGCCGGTTGGGGCCGCGGCAGGGCCAGGGACGCGTCGCGCGCCTCGACCACCACCGGCGTCGACTGGAAATCCTGGGCCAGGGCTGGGGCGGCCGTCATCAGGGCGGCGAGGCAGGCGGCGGCGGTCAGGCGGGTACGCGGCATCAGGTCATCCGAACGAGAGGGCAGATCTGCACCGTCGGGGAGCGGGCAAGGGGCGTCAAGTGCAGCGGGCGCGGTGCGGCGTTAGAGCCCCTCCGTCACGGCGCCGAGCGGCACCGCGCCACCTCCCCACCCTGTGGAGAGGAGACGGTGTTGTCTCCTCCCTGTCGCGAGGCGATGGGGCGGCGGCTCGGAGCGAAGCGGAGAGACAGAAAGGGGGGCTACCGGCGTCAACGTCGGCGCGGCGTCAGTATGTCGCCCAGCCGGTCCGGGGTTCCGGGGATGCGTTCCAGGCGCGGGTAGCGAAGGCCGTCGTGATAGTCGAGGACCACGGTCCGGTACTGGTCGCCGTCCTTGACGATCAGGGTAATCGGCACGGCGGGGTCCTTGGCGGCGGTGACGGCCTCGGCCAGTCGGTCGGGCTTGGCGGCCTGGCCGTTGACGGCCACGATCTCCATGCCCGGCGCCAGGCCGGCCTTGAAGGACGGGCTGCCCCACTGGACGCTGCGGATCGCATTGTTCTCGCCGGTCTGCAGGCCCAGGGAATAGGTGAAGTCGTTGCGCTTGAACTCGCCGTACAGGGTCTTCTGATAGGCCGTCGGGGTTTCGCCGTAGGTCAGCCGCCAGCCGCCGCGCTCCAGCCCGTCCAGCGGCGCGCGGGCGTCGGGGCCGACGGCGTCCAGGCGGGCGCGCAGGAAGGCCGCCCAGTCGTTCTCGACCACCCCGTTCAGGGCCGCGACCACGTCTTCGAAGGTGTAGGGCGCCGGTTCGAAACTGCCGTCCTGAACGCCGTAGAAGGCGCGGGCGAAGTCGTCGAGCGACTTGCGCCCGCCGGTCTTCTCGCGGATCGTGGTGTCGACGTCCAGCCAGATCAGCTGGCCCTCGGAATAGTAGTCCTCGTCCCTCTGCCAGGACAGCCAGGCCTTGGGCCGGCGCTGGCTGATGATCGGGTCGTTGGTGGTGTCCTGAAGCGCGCGCCAGCCGCGCCCGACCCGGTAGTCATAGGAGGCCGCCGTCATGGCCAGGGAGTCCAGGGCCTGTTCCCTGGTCAGCAGGCCCGAACGGGCGGCGACGACCTGGCCGTAATATTGCGTCTGGCCCTCATAGACCCACAGCAGGCTGTTCTGCATCGGGCTGTTGAAGTTGGGCACATACTGGTCCGCCGGGCGACGCCATTTGCCGTCCCAGGAGTGGTTCATCTCGTGGCTGAGCAGATCACGGTCGCCCAGATGGGTGGCCCAGCCGGTGAAGAACTCGGGATCGACCGAGTTCTCGGAGGAACGGTGATGCTCAAGCCCGATGCCGCCCAGCTTGTCGGTCATGGCGATCAGGAAGTCGTAGTGGTCGAAATGGCGGGCGCCGTAGAGCCGGTCCATCTGGGTCACGAGATTGCGCAGGATCTGGATCTGCTCGTCGGTGGCTTCCAGGCTCTTGGCCTCGTCGGCGACGATGTTGGCGCGAACCGGCGAGCGGCCGCCGGGATCCAGGTCGATCTGGCGATAGTGGAGGCCGGCGAAGACCGGGCTGTCGACCAGGACCTCCAGATTGACCGGCTTGAAGGTCTGGACGTCGCCGGTCTTGGTTTCCGGCTCCAGGGCCGTGCCGAACCGCCAGCCGGTGGGGAACCTGACCGTGGGGTGGACCATGATGTTCCGCGACCAGTGGCCGGCGGGATAGAGCAGCATCTTCTCCCACTGGATGTTCAGCATCTCGGGCGTCATCGTCACCCGGCCCTGGGCGCCGCTGGTCGGCGACAGATGCTGCATGGCGATCTTCAGCTCGGTCGCCCCGGCCGGAACCGTGATGTGATAGGCGAAGGGGCTGAGGGTGTCGCGGACCCATTCGACCCGCCGGCCGTTCGCGGTGATCTCGATCCCCGCCAGCTGGGTGATCGGCCCGACCGGACCGTGATTGCCCGGCAGCCATTCAGGGAAGAACAGAACCATGGGCCCGCTCTGGGCGACGGGAAGGGTCTCGGTGATCGAGAAGATGTGCTGGCCCAGGTTGGTCGCGTCGATCTCAAGACCGATCACCCCCGGATAGGCGACGTCGCGCGCCGCAGGGATGGGCGTAAGGGGCGTCGGCAGGGCGGGCGCCGCCGTCGACGCCTGTTGCGCCAGGGCGGCCGGGGCGGCAGAGGCCAGCAGGAGGGCGAGGCCGACGGCGCGAAGGCGGGTGCGGATCATGGACGCGGACTTTCGAACTCTGGAAAGGGAGAGGCGCGACAGTCCGCCGCACCGCGTGGATCGTCAAGCGGTCGGGCCGATCGGACTCCGAAAATCTCGTTCGCCCGGACCCAGGCGTCAGGCGCCGGGGGTCACGTCCAGCAGCTCCACCGAAAAGCGCAGGGTGGAGTTGGGCGGAAGCTGATCGCCGCCGACCCAGCGCGAGCCATAGGCCAGGGCCGGGGGGATGACGAACTCATAAATCTCGCCCACCCGCATCAAGGCGACCCCTTCGGTCCAGCCCTTGATGACCCGGTTCAGCGGAAACTTGGCTGGTTCGTTGCGGGCGTAGGAGCTGTCGAACTCCCGCCCGTCGATGAAGGTCCCGCGATAATGGACCTTGACCGTGTCGGCGGCGGTGGGTTGGACCCCCTCGGGATGGGCCTTGCCCACGCGGCGATACTGCAGACCGCTGGCGGTGGTGGTCCAGCCGCGCCGGGCGCCGTTCCACGTCAGATAGGCTTGGTTTCCGGCGTCCCAGGCCTGCTGCGGCGTCTGTCCGGCCTGGCCCTCGACCTGGGCGGCGGCGCGGGCGGCCGCCGAGGCCGTTTCGGCGTAGGAGACCGGCGTCCCGCGCGTCGCGCAGGCGGAAAGGGCGAGGGCGGCGAGGAGGATCGGCAGGGTGCGAGTCATAAGGCGACGCTATCAGGCCGAACGGGCCGCCGCCAACCGTCTTTGCGCGAAGGCGACATAAGCGGAAGGAGCGGGAAATTGAGCCGGCGGGGTTCCAATCGGGACTTAAGGCGTTAGACCCGCGACCATGTCCATAGACAACTCTCTCGCCGAAGCAGTGGCGGCCGGTCGCCAGGCCGTGGCCGTCGACGCCGTCATGATCGCCAAGCTGACCGACATGGCCGGCGACTTCGCAGTCAATCTGATCATCGCGGCCCTGATCTTCGCGGCGACCCTGTTTGCGGCCAAATGGGCGGCGGGGCTGGCGCGAAGGGCGCTGTCGCGGATCGGCGCCTTCCGCCACGACCAGACGGTCCTCAGTTTCGCCGTCCAGGTGGTGCGGGTGGTGGTGATCGTCATCGGCATGATCGCCGTGCTGCAAAGGCTGGGGGTGCAGACCACCTCCATCATCGCGGTTCTGGGCGCGGCGTCGCTGGCCGTGGGTCTGGCGCTTCAGGGCACATTGTCCAATGTGGCCTCGGGCATCATGCTTCTGATCCTGCGGCCCTACCGCGTCGGGGACGTGGTGGACGTCGGCGGCATGGCCGGGACGGTGCAGCGGCTGGACCTGTTCACGACCCAGCTGTCGAACGCCAACAACCACAAGATCGTCATTCCGAACTCCAAGGTCCTGAGCGACCCCCTGACCAATCTGACCGGTCAGCAGACCCGGCGGATCGAGATCAACTTCACCGTCGGCTACGGCGAGGATCTGAACAAGGCGCGCTGCGTCCTGGCCGACATGGCCGCAGCCCATGACAAGGTTCTGCACGACCCCCATCCCTGGACCGGGGTGACCGGCCTGTTGGACAGCGCGGTCCAGATCACCCTGCACGCCTGGGTCAAGGTCGAGGACTGGTGGCAGACTCAGGCCGATCTGATGCAGGGCGGCAAGGAGGCGCTGGACGCCGCCGAGATCGAGATTCCCTTCCCGCACCAGGTCGCCGTGCCCTATGGCGACGAGGACGTCATGCCGGTGGTCCGTGTGCGGACGGTCGACCCGAACCAGGCCGAAGAGACGAGTACGAAGACCCGCTGATGCGTTACGATTTCGGATCCGACAACACCGCCGGAATGGCGCCCAGCGCCCTGGAGGGCCTGATCCAGGCCAACGCGGGCTTTGTTCCCTCCTACGGCGCCGATGCGATCACGGCGCGGGCTGCCGACCAGATTCGACAGAGGCTGGACGCCGACGCCGACGTCCGTTTCGTCTTCAGCGGCACGGCGGCCAACGCCATCGCCCTGTCGATGCTGACCTATCCGTTCGAGGCGGTGCTGGCGCACAACGCCGCCCATGTCTGCACCGATGAAACGGGGGCGCCGGGCTTCTTCGGCCAGGGGGTGGGGCTGATCGGCCTGCCGGGCTTTTCCGGGCGGATCGATCCCCTGGCGCTGAAGGCGCAGCTGACCGAGCCGGAGGTCGGCCATCGCCAGCCGCCGGCCGCCCTGTCCCTGACCCAGGCCACGGAATACGGCGCCGTCTATACGGAAGAAGAGCTGCGCCATCTGATCGAGCCGGTGAAGGCGTGCGGCTATGGGGTGCATATGGACGGGGCGCGGCTGGCCAACGCGGCTGCGGCCGGGTTCGACCTGAAGGACATTGCGCGCCTGGGCGTGGACATATTGGTGTTCGGCGGCGCCAAGGCGGGCGCGTCTTGCGTCGAGGCCCTGGTCCTGTTCGACAAGAGCCTGGCGCGGCGGCTGGACAATCGGCTGAAACAGGCCGGACAGACGGCGTCCAAGGCCCGGACGCTGGCCGGACCCATGCTGGGGCTGCTGGAAAGCGGCGACTGGGAGGCGGGCGGCGCCCACGCCAATCTGATGGCCCAGCGTCTGGCGGCCGGGATTGCGACGCGCTCGCCCTTCGTCCTGGCCCATCCGGTCGAATCCAATACGGTTTTCGTCCGTATGCCGGCCGAGGCGCACCAGAGGCTGAAGGCCCTGGGCTGGGCCTGTTATCAGTTCGACGACGGATCAGTCCGGTTCGTCTGTTCCTGGGCGACCCAGGAAGAGGCGGTGGACGAGCTGATCGCCGCCATCGCCGGCCTGAACTGAGCCGTCCGTCGCCAGGCGGCCTTTTCCCGGCCGTCTTGACTGTCCATATGCGGACCATGGCGATGCGCGGAGAGCGCTCCGGCGGCCGGCGCGACCCGATGGTCAAGGCGCAGCAGGCGGGGAGCATGCAGGACAGAACGGAAGGCCCGCCGACGCTGAAGGCGCTGGCGGATCTGGTGCGGCTGGTCGGGCGATCGGGCGCGCCGCAGCTGCGCGTGCGGCTGGGGGCGGCGATCACCCTGACCCTGGCGGGCAAGGGTTTGTGCGTGCTGGCGCCCCTGGTCCTGGGCGCGGCGGTCAATCGGCTGGCGGCCGGACAGGGAACGGCCGTCGCCATGGGCTGGGGCTTCGCCGCCTTTGCGGTCGGCTGGGCCCTGGTGCGGTTTCTGTCAGCGGCGGCGCCCCAGGCCTCAGACGTCGTCTTCGCCCCGGTCCGGGCGGCGGCCCAGAGGCGGACAGCCGCCGAAGGCTTCGCCCACGCCCTGAGCCTGTCGCTGGATTTCCACCAGACCAAACGCTCCGGCGCCCTGTCGCGGACCCTGGATCGCGGCTCGCGGGCCGTGGACTTCCTGCTACGTATCCTGGCCTTCAACCTGGTTCCCACCGGGGTGGAGCTGGTGCTGGCGGCGGCGGTGCTGGGCGGCAAGTACGACTGGCGGTTCGCCGCTGTGGCGATCGCGGTGGTGGTCGTCTACGCTTCGGCCACCTTCGCCCTGTCGAACTGGCGGCTGGAGCATCGACGGGTGATGAACGCCGCCGATTCGGAGGCCGCCGGGGTCTCGGTCGACGCCCTGCTCAACTATGAGACGGTCAAGTCGTTCGGCGCCGAGGCGCGGGCGGCCATGACCTATGACCGGGCCCTGGGCGACTATGCGACCGCGGCCCTCAAGGCCAACACCTCCCTGGCCCTGCTGAACGGGATTCAGGCCCTGATCATGAACCTGGGTCTGGGGGTGATGGCGGTGATGGCCGGGTTTGAGGCGGCGGCCGGACGAATGGGGCCGGGCGATGTGACGGCGGCGGTGCTGATCATGGTGTCCCTGTACGCCCCGCTGAACATACTGGGCTTCGCCTATCGCGAGATCCGCCAGTCCTTCATCGACATGGAGGAGATGCTGAAGGTGACGCGCCAGACGCCCCAGGTGGCCGATGTGCTCCACGCCCAGCCTCTGCCGCGCCCGACCGAAGCGCGCGGCGCCGAAGTCGCGTTCCAGCATGTCGGCTTCCGCCACGACGCCCGCGCCAATGGGCTGGAGGACGTCAGCTTCGTGGCGGCGCCCGGAACCACCACCGCCCTGGTCGGGCCCTCGGGGGCGGGCAAGTCGACCATCGTCAAACTGGCCCTGCGGCTGATCGACTCGCAGGAGGGCCGGGTTCTGATCGACGGCCGCGACGTGCGCGACGTGACCCAGGCGTCCTTGCGGGCTGCGGTAGCCCTGGTGCCGCAGGACGTAGCCCTGTTCAACGACACCTTGGCGGCCAATATCGCCTTCGCCCGGCCCGAGGCGGACGAGGCCCAGGTCTGGGCTGCGGCGGAGGCGGCGGAACTGGCCGACTTCATCCGCGGATTACCGGACGGGATGCAGACCCGGGTCGGAGAACGGGGGCTTAAGCTGTCCGGCGGCGAACGCCAGCGGGTGGGCATCGCCCGCGCCCTGCTGGCCGATCCCTGCATCCTGATCCTGGACGAGGCCACCAGCGCCCTGGACAGCCGCACCGAGGCGGCGATCCAGAAGACCCTTCGGCGGGTCAGCGCCGGACGCACCACCCTGGTGGTCGCCCACCGGCTGTCCACCGTGGCCGACGCCGACCAGATCCTGGTGCTGAAGGCGGGGCGGATCGTCGAGCGCGGCGCCCATCACGAACTGGTGGCGCGCCAGGGCGGGGAGTACGCCGCCCTGTGGCGCAAACAGACGCGGGCGGGCAGGACGATTCAGGCGGTCGGTTGAACCGCATGATGAGCCGCCTGATGAGCTGTCTGATGAGCTGTCTGGGGCGTGGCGGGCAGTTTGCGTTTCAGAACCTCGGCCAGGTTGTCGACGATGGCGGCGCGGGGCGCCGCAGCGTCGGTCGGCAGGCTGAGCAGCAGCTTCATGGCCTGGGCGTGGACGGTGGCGATGCGCCAGTCGAAACCACCCTGGCGCGGAGCGGCGTCCAGAAGGTCGCACAGCCCCTTGGCGGCCGTGCACAGATCATCCATCGCAAAGGGGCTGGCCGCGTCGATGATCTGATTGGACGCTGAATAGGCCAGGTCCAGCCGCAGGGCCTCGATCGTGCCGGGCGCAGGCGCGGCCAGGAGGACGGCGATGTTGTCGGCGATGATGGCGCAGGCCTGGTCCCTCAGCCCGCCCAGATTGGCCTGGGCCTGAGCCAGGGCGACGCCGACGCTGACCCCGCCGGGGCGATCCACCATCTCCGCCAGGCGCGAGCGGCGTTGGACGTGGGTGATGACGGTCATGCGAACTCCACCATATTGTCGCGGAGCCTGTCGGCGCGCCGCTCCTCGCCCTCATAGAGTTCGGGGCGGACGAAGCGACGGTCCGGGCCCAGATAGTCCCCGACCTCAAGGAAGGGACGCGCGTCGCGGGCGACCCAAAGGATGCGTTCCAGCAGCATGGCGGCGCTGAAGGGTTTGGTGACGACGAAGTTGGCGCCGCAGTCTCGCGCCTCGGCCACTCGACCCCGTCGGATGTGGCTGGCCGTCATGATGACGGGGGTGAAGGCGTTGGGGTTGGGGCCGGACCGGCGCAGCCAGCGCACCAGTTCGAATCCGTCCATGTCGGGCATGTCGGTGTCGATCAGCAAGAGGTCGATCGGCTTTTCCGCCAGGAGGCTCTGGGCTTGAACGCCGCTGCCGACAGTATAGGCGGGGCGCACGCCGAAGCCGGACAGGACGCCCGTGGTCAGGGTCAGGGAGAAGGGCGAATCATCGACCACCATGACGACGGCGCCGCTCAGATTGAAGACGGCGCTGTCCCTGAGCGTATCCGACTGTGTCGGCATGTCCGATCTTTCCAATCCCCCGGGTCCTATAGGCTAGAACCTGGAGGTGGATGCGCGGTTAACGGCGTTCGATCAGAGGGCGCCGATGGCGTAGAACCGCTCGGCGCGGCGGGTCTTGATCTGCTGGGGCGACAGACCCTGGAAGGACTGAAGCTCCTCGGCCAGGACGTCGCCGACCCGGGCCAGGGCGCCGTCGCGGTCGGCGTGGGCGCCGCCGGTCGGTTCCTCGATCAGACGATCCACGATCTTCAGCGCCATAAGGTCCGGGCCGGTGATCTTCATGGCCATGGCGGCGTCGCGGGCCCGTGCGCCGTCACGCCACAGAATGCCGGCCGCCCCTTCGGGCGAGATAACCGAATAGATCGAATGCTCCAGCATCAGGACGCGGCTGGCGGCGGCGATGGCGATGGCGCCGCCCGATCCGCCTTCGCCGGTGATGGTGGCGATGGAGGGCACGCCCAGGGTCAGGCAGCGTTCGGTCGAACGGGCGATGGCCTCGGCCTGGCCGCGCTCTTCGGCGCCCAGACCCGGATAGGCGCCGGCCGTGTCGATGAAGCTGAGGACCGGCAGGCCGAACTGTTCGGCCATGTCCATCAGGCGCACGGCCTTGCGATAGCCCTCGGGCCGGGCCATGCCGAAGTTGTGGGCCAGGCGGGTTTCCGTGTCGTGGCCCTTCTCATGCCCCATGATGACGACGGGGCGGCCCCGAAACCGCGCCAGCCCGCCGAGAATGGCCTGGTCGTCGCCGAACTGTCGGTCGCCGTGCAGTTCGGTCCAGTCGGTGAACAGGCCTTGGACATAGTCGATGAAGTGGGGGCGTTGCGGATGCCGCGCCACCTGGGTCTTCATCCAAGGGTCCAGCCCGGCGTAGGTCTTCTTGCGCAGCTGCTCGGCCTTTTTGCGCAGGCCGGCGATTTCGTGGTCGAAACCTCCGGAGGTCTCGGACAGGGCCGACAGCTCGTCGATCTTGGCTTCCAGATCGGCGATCGGCTTTTCGAAATCGAGATAGTGCGTGGCCATAAAGGCGTCCGAAAACGGCGGGCGAGGCGCCCCAGGGGAAGGCGGGGGAAACTAGAGAGGTCGGGGCCGTGGGGCAAGCGGGGTGACAATGTCGCTTTCACAGCCGTGAGTCGCAGTCACTCGTCCCGCGCCAAGGGGTGGTTCTGCTGGACGACCTGGGCCAGGCGGTCGGTGGCGACGTGGGTGTAGATCTGGGTGGTGGCGATGTCGGCGTGGCCGAGCAGGGTCTGGACCACGCGCAGGTCGGCGCCGCCCTCCAGCAGATGGGTGGCGAAGGCGTGACGCAGGACGTGGGGGCTGACCCGCGCCGGGTCGAGGCCCGCCGTGACGGCGGCCTCGTCCAGCAGCTGGGCGAACCGGCGCGGGGTCAGATGGCCGGAACGACCGGAGGATGGAAAGAGCCAGGGGCTGTCGGGCGTCTCGGGCTTGCGCCGGGCGTCGCGCGCCGTCAGCCAGGCCTTGAGCGCCGTGCGGGCGGCGGGGTTCAGCGGGGCCAACCGCTCCTTGCCGCCCTTGCCGCGCACGATCAGATAGGCGGGATCGCGGCGCACGGCCTCGACCTTCAGGCCCAGCAGTTCCGACACGCGCAAGCCCGAGGCGTAGGCCAGCTCGACCAGGGCGACCAGCCGCAGACCGGCGGCCGCGTCGCGGGCGGCGGCGGCGGCCAGCAGTCGGTCGATCTCGTCCCGGCTCAGGGACTTGGGCAGGGGCCGGCCCTGTTTGGGGGCGTCCAGCCGACGCGACGGATCATCCGTCCGCCAGCCCTCGGCCAGGGCGAAACGATAGAACTGCCGCACCGACGACCGGCGTCGGGCGGCGGTGGCGGCCGACAGGCCCCGGCGCGACAGGTCGGCGAACCAGGTCTCGACCGCCTCGGCCGGGGCCTGCATCAGGCCGCCGTCCGACGACAGGGCGGCCTCGGCGTCGGCCAGATCCCGTCCATAGGCCGCCAGGGTGTGGGGCGAGGCGTCACGCTCCACCGCCATCATCTCCAGAAAAGCTTCGATTTGTGGCGTCATGCGGCGATCGTTCCTGCGAACGGATGGCGCGAGGCCGGGCTTGGTGTAGAGGTTCCAACGATCATGTCCGCCTGCGCCGTCGCCTTCGCCGTTTCCTTCGCCGTCCGTTCCGCCGGAGCCGCCGGATGAGGCGGCGCGCGAATCCGGGCCCGACCCGCACCATAGCCCTGGTCGGCCTGATGGGGGTGGGCAAATCGTCGGTGGGGCGGCGGCTGGCCCATCGGTTGAAACTGCCCTTCGCCGACGGCGATGTGGAGATCGAGGAGGCGGCGGGAATGACCGTGTCCGAAATCTTCGCCGCCTTGGGCGAGGCCGAGTTCAGGGCCGGGGAGGCGCGGGTGATCCGCCGCCTGCTGGAGGGGCCGCCCCTGGTCCTGGCCACCGGCGGCGGGGCGATGATGAACCCCGAGACGCGGGCTCTGCTGAAGGAAAGAGCCGACACGGTCTGGCTGAGGGCCGATCTGAAGGTCATCGCCGAACGGGTGGCGCGGCGCGACACCCGCCCCCTGTTGCGCGGCAAGGACCCGCTGGAGGTGCTGACGGCCTTGGCCGAGGTCCGTTATCCGATCTATGGCGAGGCCGACGTCACCGTGGACGTGGGGCAGGGGTCTCATGGCCAGGCGGTGGACGCCATTCACAAGACCCTGCGCCGACACTGGCGCACACGCCGCCGTGCGGAGACGAAAGCATGACGACCATTTCCGTCAGCGGCGGCGCCTTCGCCGCCTATCAGGTGATCGTGGGGCGCGGGCTGCTGCAGCAGGCGGGCGCTCGGATCGCGCCCCTGGCCCGGGGCCGGACGGTGATCATCACCGATGAGACGGTCGAGGCCGTTCACGGCGCCGCCCTGACCGCATCCCTGGCGGCGGCGGGGGTCCAGAGCCGGATCGTCGCCGTGCCGCCGGGCGAGGGGTCGAAATCCTTCTCTCAGCTGGAGCGGGTGCTGGACCGGCTGCTGGAGATCGGGCTGGACCGCAAGGACGTGGTGATCGCCCTGGGCGGCGGGGTGGTCGGCGATTTAGCCGGGCTGGCGGCGGCGCTCTACATGCGCGGCATCGACTTCGTGCAGATCCCGACGACCCTGCTGGCCCAGGTCGACTCGTCCGTCGGCGGCAAGACGGCCATCGACACGCCGCGGGGCAAGAACCTGGTCGGCGCCTTCCATCAGCCGCGCCTGGTCCTGGCCGACATCGACGTGCTTGCGACCCTGCCGGCGCGGCAGGTGAAGTCCGGCTGGGCCGAGGTGCTGAAGCACGGGCTGATCTGCGACTCCGCCTTCTTCGACTGGCTGGCGGGCGAGGGGGCGGCCGGAGCGTCGGGCGATCCGGCGGCCCTGGAACGGGCGGTGATCCGTTCGGTCGAGATCAAGAGCGCCGTGGTCGGGGAGGACGAGAAGGAGGCGGGGCGGCGCGCCCTGCTGAACCTGGGACACACCTTCGGCCACGCCATAGAGACTGAGGTCGGGTTCGACGAGGACGCCCTGGCCCACGGCGAGGCGGTGGCCCTGGGCTGCTGCATGGCCTTGCGCTATTCGGCGCGCGAGGGGCTGTGTTCGGCCGAGGACGCCGCGCGGGTCGAGGCGGTGACCGCGGCGGCGGGCCTGCCCACGCGGCTGGATCAGGCGGGCGCCTTCGAAGCCGACCGGCTGCTGGCCCTGATGGCCGGGGACAAGAAGGCCGAGGGCGGGGCCCTGACCCTGATCCTGGCGCACGGCGTCGGCCGGGCCTTTGTCGCCAAGGGGGTGGATGCGGCGAAGGTGCGGGCTTTCCTGATCGCCGAAGGAGCGACGGGCTGATGCAGATCGCCGCCGTTCCCCTGGAGGATCGGTTCGTGCGGCTGGAGCCGTTCACCGAGGGGTTGCGGGAGACGGTGAAGGCGGCGCTGGATTGCGATCCGGCCGCCTGGGAGATCATGGTCGCGCCCGCCTGTGGCGCGCATTTCGACGGCTGGTGGGCCGCCGCCCTCAAGGCCATGGGGGCCGGAACGCGCATCGCCTACGCCGTGCGGCGGCTATCGGACGGGGCGGTGGTCGGGACGACCAGCCTTTACGAGATCCACCCGGCCTATCGACGCTGCGAGATCGGTTCGACCTTTTATCGGCCCGAGGCGCGGGGCGGGCCGGTCAATCCGGCCTGCAAGCGGCTGCTGCTGGGCCACGCCTTCGACGCCGGCGCGGTGCGGGTCGAGATCATCACCGACGCGGTCAATGCCCAGAGCCAGGCGGCGATCCGCAAACTGGGCGCCAAGGCCGAGGGCGTTCTGAGGAAGCACAAGACCACCTGGACCGGCCGGGCGCGGGATACGGCCATGTTCGCGGTGATCGACGACGACTGGCCCGAGGTGCGGGACGGGCTGGATCGAAGGCTAACGGCGTTCGGCTAGGCGTCCATCTCCTCGATCAGGGCCGCAATCAGGTCGGCGGCGGGAAGGCTGCGGGCCAGGGGCGCGCCCTGGCCGGCCCATTGGGCGCCGAAGCCGTATTCGCCGACGGCCTTGGCGGCGGCGTTCAGGGCCTTTCCGGCGTCATAGGCGACGGGATAGTCAGGGACGGCGGCCGTCGTCTGCGCGCCCAATTCGGTGAAACGATTGCGCAGGCAGCGGGCGGGTCGGCCCGACACGGCGCGGGTCAGGGTGGTGTGACGCGCCGCGTCGCTGAACAGGGCGGCGCGATAGGCGGCGTCGGCGGCGCTTTCGTCACAGGCGACGAAGGCGGTGCCCAACTGGGCCGCGACGGCGCCCAGGTCCAGGGCGGCGCGGACGCCCCGGCCGTCCATGATCCCTCCGGCGGCGACGACCGGCAGGCCGCTGTGAAGCGCCAGCAGGCGGGTCAGGGCCAGAGTCCCCAAGCGGCCGTCGTCGGCGTCAGGATCGAACATCCCGCGATGGCCGCCCGCCTCCCATCCTTGCGCCACCACGGCGTCGACGCCCGCCGCCCTGCAAGCCAGGGCTTCATCGAGATTGGTCGCCGTGGCCAGGAGCAGGCAGCCGGCCTGTTTCAGCGCCCGGATCCGCTCTCCATCGGGCAGGCCGAAGTGGAAGCTGACCACGGCGGGGGCGTCGGCGATCAGGCGCGCCAGCATGGCGTCGTCGTCGGCGAAGCTGCGATAGGGGGCGTTCAGCGTGGCGGGGGGCGCGGCGCCGAAGGCGGCGAACGACGGCGTCAGGGCCTGAAGCCAGGCGGCTTCCGCACCTTCGTCGCGGCGGGGCGCGGCGTGGACGAACAGATTGACGTTGAAGGGGCGGTCGGTCAGGGCGCGGGTCTCGGCGATCATCCGGCCGGCCCCCGCCGCATCGGTCGCGCCGACGGCGATGGAGCCCAGCGCCCCGGCGTTCGAAACGGCCGCCGCCATGGCCGGGGTCGAGACGCCCGCCATGGGCGCCTGGACGATCGGCGCGGTCAGGCCAAGCTGTTCGATCAGGGACATGGACCGCAGCTAGGGAGCCGGGTCGGCTTCGGCAATGGGGTCAGTCGACGGCCCGGCATTCGGTCGGCTGTCGGCCTTCGACGGACCAGGTGGCCAGCACCCCCTTGCCGCGCAGTTCGACGTTGGAGGCGCGGTACCAGATGCCGTCGGCGGCGCGTTCCTGATAAAGATCCACCGCCTCGCCCGAGGAGTTGCGGACCGTGGCCATCTCGCGCGGATTGTCGAAGTCGACCGACAGCCGCTCGCCGTTGTCGCACAGATACACCGTATGGACGACCCGGTTCAGGACGCGGTCCTGGACCTCGGCGCCGGTGCGTTTGCGGGCGGTCTGGGCCTCGATGGCGCGTTCCTTGACCTCGTCGCCGGTGGTGGGAGCCTTGTCGGGGTCAGGGCCGCAGGCCGTCAGAAGGAGGACGGCGGCGAGGCCGCCGAGAGCGAAGGACGGCCGCAGAACCGGCTTGGACAAGGCGATACTCCTCACAACAGCGCCGCTTGGGGCGGCGGTCTAACGTCCGCCGCCTGCGGCCGTTCCTCTCCGTTGACGGAAGAAGGACTTGAGCAGGCTGGACGCCTCCTCGGCCAACAGACCCCACTCCGTCGCCGGACGCCAGTGGCAAGTGGGTTGCTCGAACAGACGGGGGCCGTGGAGCACGGCGCCGCCCTTGGGATCATCGGCCGCCCAGACCACGCGACCGATGCGGGCGTGGCTGATGGCGCCGGCGCACATGGCGCAGGGCTCAAGCGTCACATAGAGGGTCAGGCCGGTGAGGCGGTAGTTCTGCAGCGCCGTCGCCGCGCGTCGCATGGCCACGATCTCGGCATGGGCCGTAGGGTCGTGCGCGCAGATCGGGCCGTTGGCGCCGGTCGAAATCACCGCGTTTGACGCGGGATCGACAAGAATTGCGCCCACAGGCACCTCTCCTGCGTCCGCCGCCGCTTGCGCTTGGTCCAGCGCCATGCGCATGAACCGCTCATCATGGTCCGCCATACGAACGACAACGACAAGAAGCCCCGCGCCCGTCAAGACGGACGGTCGCCTGGGCCCTTCAAATCCTCCGGTCCCCGCAAGAGCGGCGACGGGAAGACCCCCTTCGGCGACAAGCCGCGCAAGCCCTTTGCGGCCAAGTCGGGCGACGACCGCCCCCGTGCGGGCAAGCCCGCGGGCGGCCGGGACGCCAAACCGGCCAAGGCCGAGGCCGCCCCAGCCCGCAGCGAGCGAATCGCCAAGGCGATGGCCCGCGCCGGCATCGCCTCGCGCCGCGAGGTCGAGCGGCTGATCGGCCTGGGCAAGGTGGCGGTCAACGGCCGCATCCTGGACACGCCCGCCACCCTGGTGACGCGCGACGACGTGATCACCGTGGACGGCAAGCCGATCGGCGGGGCCCAGGCGACGCGCGTCTGGCGCTATCACAAGCCGGCCGGCCTCTTGACCAGCCACAAGGATCCGGCGGGCAGGCCGACGGTGTTCGACGCCCTGCCGGCCGGTCTGCCGCGCGTGATCTCGGTCGGGCGGCTCGATCTGGCGACCGAGGGTCTGCTGCTTCTGACCAATGACGGGGAGCTGAGCCGGGCGCTGGAGCTGCCCTCGACCGCCCTGGTGCGCCAGTACCGGGCGCGGGCGCGCGGCAAGATCACCCAGGAACAGCTCGACAGGCTGAAGGAGGGCGTCGTCGTGGACGGCGTCTCCTATGGGCCCATCGAGGCCACCCTGGACAAGGCCAAGGAGTCCAAGTCCGAGGACGGCAAGGCGCCGGCCAATCTGTGGATCTCGGTCTCCATCACCGAGGGTAAGAACCGCGAGGTCAGGAAGGTGCTGGAATCGGTCGGCCTGACGGTCAACCGGCTGATCCGCCTGGCCTATGGGCCGTTCCGCCTGGACGTCCTGCCGGTCGGGGCGGTGGAGGAGGTGGGGCCGCGCGTGATCCGCGAGCTGCTGGCCGACCATATCCGGCCCGAGAACCTGCCGACCGGCAATACGGTCGAGACGCCCGCGCCCATTCCCGGTCGCCGGATCGCGACCCCCATCGTCAAGGGTCGGTCGGGCTCGGCCATGTCAGACCCGTCGAGGAAGCCCAGCCGCGTCCGCGCCGCCGAGACGGCCCAGGCCGAGGCGGTCGAGCGCCGCGAGCGGGCGCCCAAGAAGGACGGCTGGGCCAAGGCCAAGCCCAGGTTCGAACATTCCAAGAGCTTCAAGCCGCGCGAGCGCACCGCCCCCGAGGGCGAACGCCCCGCCCGCGCCGACGGCGACCGGCCCAAGCGGGTGTTCAAACCCCGCGACGACCAGTTCATCGACGACCGCAGGAAGCCCGCAGGCCGCAGCGAGGGGGCTCGCAGCGGCGGGCCTCGCGGCGGCGGCAAGCCGGCGGGACCGTCGGGGACCAGCGGGCGCAAGCCCGGCGGGCAGCCCGGCAAACCCCGCACGCCGCGCGGCTGATCCATGCGGATCGTCGCCGGAAGCCTGAAGGGCCGGGCCATCGTCGCGCCGGAGGGGCAGGGCACGCGCCCGACCTCGGACCGGGCGCGCCAGGCCCTGTTCAATGTGCTGGAGCACGCCGCCTGGGGCGAGCCGTTGCAGGGCGCGCGGATCATCGACCTGTACGCCGGCTCGGGCGCCCTGGGCTTTGAGGCGATCAGCCGGGGCGCGGGCTTCTGCCTGTTCGTCGAGACGGACGACGGGGCCAGGGGCGCCATTCGCGAGAACGCCGACGCCTATGGTCTGATGGGCCGCACCCGGGTGCATCGCAGGAGCGCGACGGACCTGGGCGTTCGACCGGGCCCCATCGCCGAGGCCTTCGACCTGGCCTTTCTGGACCCGCCCTACGGCAAGGGGCTGGGGGAACAGACCCTGGCGCGGCTGCTGGAGGGAAGCTGGCTGAAGCCCGGCGCCCTGGTGGTGTTCGAGCGCGGGTCCGATGAGCCCGACATCGACACCCCCGGCTATCGACGGCTGGACGCGCGCGACTATGGGGCGGCGCGGGTG
This sequence comes from Brevundimonas sp. Bb-A, assembly GCF_009394735.1. Lineage (NCBI taxonomy): Bacteria > Pseudomonadati > Pseudomonadota > Alphaproteobacteria > Caulobacterales > Caulobacteraceae > Brevundimonas > Brevundimonas sp. Bb-A. The sequence goes on from NZ_CP045456.1 coordinate 1,919,947, forward strand.
CTGTTCCTGAAGGTGGCGGACCCCGCCGCCTGACGGGGAAAAGTGCACTCCGAATTCTATTAGTGCACTTTCGTGCAGATTTTTGCGAACGGATCGCAGGACGGTCAGTCCTCGGGCGGCGGACCCAGAAGGGCCTCGTCCTCCTCGTCGATCTCGCGCCGCATCCCTTGCAGCGAGGCGGCCACCTCTTCGTGGCTCATGCCCCTGAAGAAGTCGGCGTCGAAGGCGCGGGCCTCGCGGGTCAGGTCGTCGGCCAGGGCGCGCCAGCGCCGGGCGTCCGACGCGCGCCCGCCCTCCACCGCCTCGATGAACCGCAGGCGGGCGGTGCGCGCCAACTCGTCCAGGTCGATGTCCTCATACAGGGACAGGTCGGTCTCGCCGGGCGGCGGCTCGACCTGATCGCTGCGCCGCCAGCCGTATTTGCGGGCGCGACGGCGAAAGGCCGACAGACCCAGGTCATGACGCCGACATACGGCCTCGGCGCTGAGACCGGACAGATAGTCGGCGCGGGCCTGGGCCCAGATGCGGGATTCACGGATGCGATAGGGCTGGGTCATGGCAGTATCGGTAAACCGGCGATACGTCAGAGTCGGACGTGGAGCCGAGCCCCCTCCGTCGGCTTTCGCCGACACCTCCCCCAAGGGGGGAGGATTTCGGTCATCACCCTCGGCATTCCTCCCCCTCTGGGGGAGGTGTCGGCGCAGCCGACGGAGGGGGTCAGCCGCGGCCCAGCTTCTCGACCAGCCCCCGCGCCGCCGCCGTCACCTCGGCCCAGGTGACCTCGAACCCGGCGTCGTCGCCGACATAGGGATCGGTCACGGCCTGGCCCTCGCGGCCGGGCACGTGGTCGAGCAGAAGGCTGAGTTCGGCGACACCGTCGGCGGGCGCGATCCGGCGCAGATCAGCCAGGTTGTCGTGGTCCAGGGCGATCACGTGGGTGAAGCGGCGGAAGTCGGCCGGGGTCACCTGCCGGCCCTGATAGCCGGAGATGTCGATCCCATGTTTGCGCGCCACGGCCTGGGCGCGCGGATCGGGCGGATGGCCGACATGCCAGTTCCCCGTGCCGGCGGAGTCGACGATCAGATCAAGGCGCAGGCGTTGGGCCTCGGCGCGGAGGGCGGCCTCGGCGAGGGGAGAGCGACAGATGTTGCCGAGGCAGACGAAGAGGATGGAGGGCATGGGCCGATTTTGATAGATCTATGATAATCTAATGTGTGTTCATGTGGTATTATCTATTCAAGATTGCGACTAGAAAACGACCGAGACGGATCCAATATGTCCTTAGTTCGTGTTCCATTGGTGCGAATTCAGGTGAGTGAATGTAGCGTTGCATGCTTGCAATGGAAATCAGTTGATCGTTTAGCCTTATTCGTTCTATTTCGTCGAAATACGCCTGGTCTATAATTTCGTTATCTCGAAGATGGCGCGAAACTGCGCCGACTCTTCTTGAAAGGTTGTCAGGGGCGTCTAGATTGTGTTGAGCGATGTAATTCTCCACGGATAATTCGAGGAGAATGCGCATTAATGCCGATACCGCGTTTGGGTGAGATCTGAGTTGCAGTGACTGCAGTTCTTCCCAAATTGCACGTATGCGCTGCTGATTAGCGATCCACTGAATGTGGGGCGCATCGCTTGGTACAAAGCTCGTTTGTGGAGGTCTTGGACGTGGGGGGCGTCCCGGATTTCGTCCAGCGCCGTTAATGTTGACTGGATTGGCTGGATTGGGAAGTCGTTCGTTTTCTGTAGGAAGGATGCCTTCATCTTGAAGCGAATTTAGATAAGTGCGCTTACCGGCATTGTTCCATAGATTTCCTAGAGTTATTGTTTGACTAGCAAGATCGGTAGTGATGCGGTGTAGCGCATTGATCACTACGTCTGGTTCGTGGGTTAATCGAAAACGTCGACCTGCGGTACTTATACCGGCTCGGTTTCGAAATTCTTCTGACGAAAGAAGCCTGGTTAGCGTGGACCAAGGTATCGCTCCATCCGGTAGTCGTTCTGCTTCGGTGAGGATGCGTTCGACTTCTGCTGCGACATTTACGCCGCCGCCTTGTCCTGTTCTCTCGACGAAGTTTAATTTCGCACGGTCATTCCAGCTTAATTGCCCTACACCTCGCTGAGATCCGGTGTGTCTTCGATACAAAATGGCATCGATGATATTTCGGTCGTGCTCAATTTGGCACGTGATCAATGCTGGAATTTGGTCAGTCGCTTCTTCAGCCAATCGTGCGAAATAATCTCGTAGTTCGGCAGTAGGTGCTCGCTCAGGGTTAAGCAGGAGCTTGAGGCACGTAATGCGACGGTTGCCATCGAAGACGATAAAACGATCATCAGTGGGCATGACCAGTGGCGGGTCGTAGATTGTGCCTACTTCCGCAATATCTGCGGCTAGGTTGCGCATCTGGGCATCATGTAACCGAAACAGTTCGGCAATGGCCAAATCTTCACTACCCAATTCCCCATGCCGGTCATTGGCTTGGTTGACCAGAAGATCGCTGACTTCCAGATCTTGATAAGGCATTGGCACCACCCCAGCGCGATTCACGTGTGAGCAATATGCACGGAAATTTTGCGGCGTATGCAGCACTTAGCGTAATTCAGATCGTCACGCTTTGTCGCGATCAGCCACACTTTGTTGGTCTGTCCACGTCGTGAGGTGTCTTCACCGCCGCCCGAACAGCTTCTCCAGATCGTGCAGCTTCAGCTCCACATAGGTCGGCCGCCCGTGGTTGCACTGGCCCGAATGGGGGGTGGCCTCCATCTGGCGGAGGAGGGCGTTCATTTCGGGGGCGGTGAGGATGCGGCCGGAGCGGACGCTGCCGTGGCAGGCCATGGTTCCGCAGACCTCGGCCATCCGCTCCTTCAGCGTGAGAGCGGCGCCGTGTTCGGCCAGGTCGTCGGCGATGTCGCGGATCAACCCTTGCACGTCCGTGTCGCCCAGCAGGGCCGGGGTTTCGCGCACCAGGACGGCGCCGGCGCCGAAGGCCTCGACGATCAGGCCCATCTCGGCCAGTTCCTCGGCGCGGGCGGCGACGCGCTCGGCCTCGGCCGGGTCAAGCTCGACCACCTCGGGCGTCAACAGGGCCTGGCGGGTCACGGCCCCCTCGGCCATCTGGGCCTTCATCCGCTCATAGACCAGCCGCTCGTGGGCGGCGTGCTGATCGACGATGACCAGGCCGTCGCGGGTCTGGGCGACGATATAGTTGGCGTGGAGCTGGGCCCGGGCGGCGCCCAGGGGGTAGTCGAGGGGGTCTAATGGAGTGTCGAATGGCGAGTGGCGAGTGGCGAGGTCGCTGTCTCGGGCGGGGTGCTGAGGCCAGGCTGGTCCTTCCCAGCTGGGTTCGACGCGGGCGCTGCGTTCGTTGAGGCCGGGCAGGACCTGGGCGGCGGCGGCGGGCTGGGACCAGCCGGTCCAGCCGCTGAAGCCCTGGGCCGACGGGGAACTGGGGCTGTAGGCAGGACCGGTGGAGACGCCGGTGTGGGCCTGGAACCCCGCCTGGAAACTGGATAGGGCATCGGCGGCGACAGTGGTGGAGGCGCGGTGGCCGGCGGCGTGGAGCGCGTGCCTCAGGGCGCCGACGATGAGGCCGCGCACCAGGGCCGGATCGCGGAACCGGACCTCGGCCTTGGCGGGGTGGACGTTGACGTCCACGTACAGGGGGTCGATGTCGATGAAGAGGGCGGCGGCCGGGTGCCGGTCGCGCGCCAGGAAGTCGGCATAGGCGCCGCGCAGGGCCCCTTGCAGCAGCCGGTCCTTCACCGGGCGGCCGTTGACGAACAGATACTGATGCGCCGCATTGCCGCGCGAATAGGTGGGCAGGCCCGCATAGCCCGACAGGCGGACCCCGTCCCGCTCCTGGTCGATCAACAGGGCGTTGGCCTCGAAGTCGCGGCCCAGGAGGGCCGACAGCCGCTTCAGCCGGCCCTCGTCGCCGGGGTGTTCGGCGGGCAGGCGAAGGGCGACCTTGCCATCCAGCGACAGGGTGAAGGCGACGGCCTCGTGCGCCATGGCCTGGCGCTTGATCTCTTCGGAAATGGCCATGGCCTCGGCCCGTTCGGACTTCATGAATTTGAGCCGGGCGGGGGTGGCGTAGAAGAGGTCGCGCACCTCGACCCGCGCGCCGTGCGGGCCGGGGAAGGGGGCGGGGGCCAGGGGGCGGGTCGCGCCGCCCTCGACCTGAATGACCCAGGCCTCGGTCGCGTCGCCGGAATCGGACCTAGCTCGGGTGGTGATCGACAGCCGGGCGACCGAGCCGATCGAGGGCAGGGCCTCGCCCCGGAAGCCCAGGGTGTGGATGCGCAGCAGGTCCACGTCGCCGGCGTCGTCGGGCTCCAGCTTGGACGTGGCGTGGCGTTCGACGGCGAGCGGCAGTTCTTCCTTGGGGATGCCCTTGCCGTCGTCGGCGATCAGTATGCGCGACAGGCCGCCGCCGTCGGCCTGGATCTCGATATTGCGGCTCCCGGCGTCCAGGGCGTTCTCGACCAGTTCCTTGATGGCGCTGGCCGGGCGCTCGACCACCTCGCCGGCGGCGATGCGGTTGATGGTTTCGGGGGAGAGGCGGCGAATGGGCATGTGCCCGCCAAGATAGGGGGGCGAAGGGATTCGCGCCACGCCGGTCAGGGCCGGACCGTTTCCGTCAGGCGGGGACGGCGGAGGCGGCCGTCTGTTCCAGCAGGGCCTGAAGCGCGCCGATCTGGATCGGCTTGCCCAGGACGCCGTCGGCCCCGGCGGCCCGATAGCGGGCCACGTCGTCCTCGAACACATTGGCCGTCAGCATGTGAATCGGGGTGCGGGGGCGGCCCTCGGCGGCCTCCTCGGCGCGGATCAGCCTGACCGCCTCGACCCCGTCCATCACCGGCATCATGGCGTCCATCAGCACAAGGTCGAACCGGTCGGCGCGCAGGGCGTCCACCGCGTTGCGCCCGTTCTCGACCAGGGCGAGGTCCAGGCCGAACGACTGGAACAAGAGGGCCAGCAGCTTGCGATTGGCCGGATGGTCCTCGGCCGCCAGGACGCGCAGGGCTGGGGGCGCGTCGGGCGTCGGTGCGGGCGGAGCGGCCTCCGCGTCGGCCTCGACGGGGGCGCGCGGGGCAGTGAAACGGAACCAGAAGACGGCGCCCGCGCCCTCGGCCGGACGCACGCCGACGCTTCCGCCCAGCCCCTCGGCGGCGGCGCGGCACAGGGCCAGGCCCAAACCCGCCCCGCCTGCGGCCCGCCCGGCGGCCAGCTGTTCGAACGGCTGGAAGATGCGCTCGCGCTGATCCTCGGGCACGCCGGGACCCTGGTCGTGGACCTCCAGGCTCAGGGCGATCCGGCCGTCCGCCTGGGGCCGGGCCTGGGCGACCAGGCGGATGGTTCCCGCCGGGGTCAGTTTCAGGGCGTTGGACAGATAGTTGATCAGCACCTGTTCGACCCGCGCCTGATCCGTCAGGACCGCGAAATCGGCAGGGTCGCCGTCCAGCACGACCTCCAGCGTCAGGCCCAGTTCGGCGACGCGGGTGCGCCAGACCCGGGCGATGGCCTCGATCCGGGCGGCGACGTCGACGGGGCCGATCTGAAGATCGGACTGACCCGATTCGATCTTGGAGATGTCCAGCGCCCCGTTCAGCAGCCGCAGCAGCATGCCGCCCGCCTCGGCCATGTCGTCGATGATGACCGCCTCGGCCTTGGGCCGGCGCCGGCCGCGCAGCACCTCGGTCAGGCCCAGGATGACGTTCAGGGGGGTGCGGACCTCATGGCTGATCATGGCCAGGAAGCGGGACTTGGCCTTGTTGGCCCGTTCGGCGGCGGCCCGGTCGGTCTCGGCCTGGCCCAGGGCGGCCTGAAGCTGGCGGCTGCGTTCGGTCAGGGCCACCATCAGCTCCACCGTCTCGCGGTCGCCGCGCCACTGACGCCAGGCGGCGGCGATGATGCCCAGGACGAACAGGGCGACGGCGAACTTCAGCGTCGGCGTGGCCTGGGGCTGGTTGGCGGCGATGATCATGGCCGCGATCGACGGCGGCGCCACGGCCGCCAGGAAGCTGCGCCGGCTGATGTGGACCTGAAGGGCGCCCACCATCAGATTGCCCGCCAGCAGCAGCCGCAGATAGTCGATCGTATCGGGCCGAACCCACCAGGCGGCCAGGATGTAGACGGCGTTGTGCGAGGCCAGGCCCAGGGTGATCCATTCGGTCCGAAGACGGAACCGCCGCCCGGCGCCCGGCGCCTCGGGCCGGGTGCGGGCGATCTCGACCGTGCGCCACAAAAGAACATAGAGGCCCAGCTGGATCAGGCCGAAGTTCGCCGCCCAGCCCCAGTCCAGCACCCAGGCGGCCACCAGAATGACGGCGACGATGGTCGTCAGCCGGACCGCGAACATGTCGCGATACCGGTCGGCATAGGCCCGGATATAGTCGGCTTTCTGGATCACGCGGCGGCGCCCCTCTTACGAGCTTCGCCATAAGGGGAGGACCTTAATGAGCCCTCAATCAGGAACGACGGATTGAGCGTCGTAACGTTACGCGTTATGATGTCGTCATGATCCGCAGTTTCCGCGACCGTGAAACGGAAAAGGTCTGGAGCGGTCAAAGATCGCGGCGGCTGCCGGGCGATATCCAGGAGGCGGCGCTGCGAAAGCTGCGTCTGCTGAATAGAAGCCTGGCGCTGGACGAGCTTCGCATACCACCCGGCAACCGGCTGGAGTCCTTGTCGGGCGACCGGAGCGGGCAGTATTCGATCCGGATCAATCAACAGTGGCGGATCTGTTTCCGCTGGAGCGACGGAGGCTGCGACGATGTCGAAATCTGCGATTACCATTGATCGTGTCGCCGATGTCGGCCCTGCGGACGACTGGCTGAAGAATCCGACGCCGGGCGACATTCTGTTGGAAGAGTTTCTCAAGCCGCTGGGCATGAGCCAGACCGCCCTGGCCAAGGCCGTCGGCGTGCCGCCGCGCCGGATCAATGAAATCGTGCTGGGAAAGCGGGCGGTGACGGCCGACACGGACCTGCGTCTGGCGCGGTACTGGGGCGTGCGGCCGGGGTATTTCCTGGGGTTGCAGGCGGACTACGATCTGATGGAGCAGCGTCGGAAGATGGGCGATGCGCTGGAGATGATCAGGCCGAGGGCGGCTTAGTCGGCCGACGACTAGCGTCGGCCGACATCAGCATAAGGCTAAGCCGCTTTAGGTTCATAAAGCGGCGAGTTGTAGGACGCCTTCATGATGTCGATGCTGCGTTGGCAATCCGCCTTTGCAACGTAGCTCTCGCTGCTGACGCCGATAGCCTTGCCGTTGGAGGCGTAGTAGGTCCAACGCCAATATCCAGCGGCGTCCTTGTACTGATAGTAGCAGGGGTAAGTGAGGCCGTTTATGGCCATGGTCGTTGCTCCTTGAAGCATACGACTTGGGCTTGACACTGGACCAGCAGACACTACATCGTGCCGCTCGCGAATTGGGCCAGTCCTTGCCGCCCAAGTCAGTTGGATGGCAAGCGCCTAACTTCCGGAAGCCGTTGGGTGCCAGCCCGACGGCTTCTTTCGTTTAAGCGTCACCGAATCATATCCCCGATTCCGCGCAAACGCGCAATAGCACTCGCAAGCTGTGAGTGCTTATTTGCCGGTCCAAATCCCAGCCCTAGTGGGTCGCATCGCCTTCGCCCACTGCATGTTGTGGTTCTTATCCCCCGATTCTATTCAGGTTGCAAATCGGTTAATGGTTGTAATTCCTAAGCTAATTTAGTTCTGCGTAGACCAATCCCACAACGGCCCACAAGGCTGTGGATAGGGTTGATTTAACCCACCTTCACCCGCGTCGCCGCCTCGGGCAGGTCTTCCCCGAACGCCCGCTGGTAGAACTCGGCGATGGTGGGGCGTTCCAGTTCGTCGCACTTGTTCAGGAAGGTCAGGCGGAAGCTGAGCGCCACGTCGCCGCCGAAGATCAGGGCGTTCTGGGCCCAGGTGATGACGGTGCGGGGCGACATGACGGTGGAGATGTCGCCGTTCATGAAGGCGTTCCTGGTCATGTCGGCGACGCGGACCATGGCGGCGATGCGGCGGCGCCCTTCCGCGTCCGACCATTCGGGGACCTTGGCGGCGACGATCTCGGCCTCGACGTCGTGGTCGAGGTAGTTCAGCGTGGTGACGATGTTCCAGCGGTCCAACTGGGCCTGATTGATCTGTTGCGCGCCGTGATACAGGCCCGTGGTGTCGCCCAGACCGATGGTGTTGGTCGTGGCGAACAGGCGGAAATATTTGTTCGGGCGGATGACGCGGTTCTGGTCCAGCAGGGTGAGGCGGCCCTGGGCCTCGAGCACGCGCTGGATCACGAACATGACGTCGGGGCGGCCGGCGTCATATTCGTCGAAGACCAGGGCGACGGGGCGTTGCAGCGACCAGGGCAGTATGCCCTCGCGGAACTCGGTGATCTGTTTGCCGTCCTTCAGGACGATGGCGTCCTTGCCGACCAGGTCGATGCGGCTGACGTGGCTGTCCAGATTGATGCGGACCAGGGGCCAGTTCAGGCGGGCCGCAACCTGTTCGATATGGGTCGACTTGCCGGTGCCGTGATAGCCCTGGACCATGACGCGGCGGTCGAAGGCGAAGCCGGCGCAGATGGCGATCGTGGTCTGAGGGTCGAAGCGATAGGCCTCGTCGATCTCGGGCACATGGCTGTCGCGCTCGGCGAAGGCGGGCACGGTCATGTCGCTGTCGATCCCGAAGGCCTCGCGCAGGGTCACGCGGCGGGTCGGTTCCAGGGTGATCAGCGGATCGGGGGAGGCGTCGAGCGGGGAGGTCATGCCTGTGCGATTAGCGCACGTTCGGGATCACTTAAACCCCGCTCATCCCCGCGAAAGCGGGGATCCCGTTCTTTTGCTCGGCAGTGCGTTGGGCGATGCGCTTTTGCAGACGGCGGCGATCATCGCCCAAGGCACTGGATCCCCGCATTCGCGGGGATGAGCGGAGGTCTTACTTGGCCGCCAGGCGGACGTCCACATTGCCGCGCGTGGCGTTGGAATAGGGGCAGACCTGGTGGGCCTTTTCGATCAGGTCTTCGATCACAGCCTGGTCCAGGCCGTGGTCGGTGACGGTCAGATCGACGTCCAGGTTGAAGCCTTCGCCCCGGGTGTTCTTGCCGAAGCCGACGCCGGCGGTGATCTTGGTGTCGGGGCCGACGGGCGTGCCCGCCTTGCCGCTGACCAGACGAAGCGCCCCCAGGTAACAGGCCGCATAGCCGGTGGCGAACAGCTGTTCGGGATTGGTCCCGTCGCCGCCCTTTCCGCCCATTTCCTTCGGCGTAGAGAGTTTGACGTCGATCTTGCCGTCGTCGGTGGTCGAGCGGCCGTCTTCGCGGCCGCCGCCCGAGGCGGTGGCCTGGGCGCGGTACAGAACTTCCATGGCGGTCTCCTGTGTTGGGAAGGCTTCAGATGGGGGCTGAACGAGGCAGGGAAAGGGGGCGTTGCATCCGCACCCTAGCCTTTCGGGGCCGACGCGGGCTAAAGCACCAATTCGGGGCGTGTCGTCGGAGTAGGCCGTGAAGATTGCCGAACGCTGGTTCGTATGGGCGGGCATGGTCCTGCTGGGCGGCATCGCCCTGGCGGGGGTGGCGGTGGCCGTCTATGCGGCCTGGCTGTTCCACGACCTGCCCGACGCCTCGGAACTGGCGGACTACCGTCCGCCGACGGCGACGCGAGTCTATGCGGGCGACGGCACCCTGATCGGGGAGTTTTCGGACGAGCGGCGAATCTACGTCTCCTACGACCAGATTCCGGCGACGGTGGTGCAGGCCTTCCTGGCCGCCGAGGACCGCAACTTCTTCCAGCACGGCGGCATCGATGTGGGCGGCATAGGCCGGGCGTCGCTGAAGAACGTCTTCAACCTGGCGCAGGGGCGCCGGCTGGAAGGCGGCTCGACCATCACCCAGCAGGTGGCCAAGAACGTCCTGCTGACCAATGAATCGAGCCTGAACCGCAAGCTGAAGGAAGCCATCCTGGCCAATCGTCTGGAGGCGACCCTGTCCAAGGAGCAGATCCTCGGCCTGTATCTGAACGAGATCTTCCTGGGCTACCGGTCGTTCGGCATCGCCTCGGCCGCCTACAACTATTTCGGCAAGTCGCTGAACCAGCTGACGCCGGACGAGGCGGCCTTTCTGGCCTCCCTGCCCAAGGGGCCGAACAACTATCACCCCAAACGTCATCCGGGCGCGGCCAAGGGCCGGCGGGATTGGGTGTTGGGCGAGATGGAGCAGAGCGGCTGGTTGACCCAGGCTCAGCTGGCCGAGGCGCGCGCCCGGCCCCTGGTCACGCGCGACGCGCCGCAGCGGTCGGAATATAAGGACGCGGACTTCTTTGTGGAGGAGGCGCGGCGTCAGGCGGCGGCCAATCCCGATTTCGGCGCCCAGTTGCGCGCCGGCGGCTTCTATATGCGCACCACCCTGGACCCGACCTTGCAGACGGCCGCGCGCCAGGCGCTGATGCAAGGTCTGGAGAACTATGACCGTCGCCACGGCTGGCGCGGAGGGTGGGGCTCGACCGACTTCGCCGAGGGCTGGCAGGCCGCCGCCCTGAAGGAACAGGCGCCGCCCGAACGCCGCAGCTGGCAGGCCGCCGCCATCGAGAGCGTCAGCGGAAACACGGTTCGCATCCGCACGGCCAAGGGCGACGAGAGCGGAACCCTGATCGCCGCCGACGCCGCCTGGGCCAACGCCAATCGGCAGCTGCGGCGCGGCGAGCTGATCTTCGTCGAGAAGAAGAACGGCCAGTTCGCCCTGAAACAGGTGCCGCGCGTCAACGGCGCCCTGGTGGCGATCGAGCCCCAGTCGGGCCGGGTTCTGGCCATGGTGGGCGGCTATTCCTTTGCCCTGTCCAGCTTCAACCGGGCGACCCAGGCCAAGCGACAGCCGGGGTCGGCCTTCAAGCCCTTCGTCTATGCGACGGCGCTGGAGGGGGATTTCACCCCGGCCTCCATCGTTCTGGACGCCCCGATCAGCTTCGCCGGCGGCCCCAACGGCCAGCGCTGGACGCCTGAGAACTACAGCCGGGAATATTACGGACCCCAGACGCTGCGGCGCGGGCTGGAGCTGTCACGCAACGTCATGACGGTGCGCCTGGCCCAGTCGGTCGGCATGAAGAAGATCGTCGATCAGGCCGCCCGGATGGGTATTCCGGGGCTGACGCCGAATCTGTCGGTGTCCCTGGGCGCGGGCGAGGTGACGCCGCTGGAGATCACGGCCGCCTATTCGGCCTTCGCCAACGGCGGACGGCGCGTGACCCCCTATCTGATCGACTATGTTCAGGACCGGGACGGCCAGACCATCTTCCGCGCGGACGCCCGCAACTGCCGCGAATGCGGGCGGGGCTTCTCCGGTCAGGAATCGCCGCGTCTTCAGCCGCGCGGAACCCAGGTGATCGATCCGATCACCGCCTATCAGATGAGTTCGATGCTGGAAGGCGTGGTCCAGCGGGGCACGGCCGCCAGCGCGCGCGGCCTGGGTCGCTGGGTCGCCGGCAAGACCGGCACGACCAATGAATACCGTTCGGCCTGGTTCGTCGGCTTCACCACCGACATAGTGGTCGGGGTCTTCATCGGTTTTGACGACAACCGGTCGCTGGGGTCCGGCGAGGCCGGCGCCTCGGCCGCCGTGCCGGTCTTTACCGAATTCATGCAGACGGCGCTGAAGGAGCGGCCGGCCCGGCCATTCGTGCGGCCCAAGAACGCCGTTTTCCGCACGGTGAATGGGATCGAGGAAGCCTTCCGCCCCGGCACTGAACGCCAGGCGCCGGCCCCGGTCCAGGCCCCGAGCCAGCCGGTCGGACCCCAGAACTATTATGACGTGATCCGTCGCGAACAGGAGGCGGCGGCCGCCGGCGCCAACGCCCCGCCGCCCGCCGCCGCCCCGCCGCCGCCGAAGAAGGCGCCGGCCGAGGACTTGAGCGGACTGTACTGAGGCTCTAGGTAGGCCTTCCGAACGGCGCGTCCTCGTGGCGCGCCGTTCTTCATTCTTTTCGCCCTATCGCGCGACCTGCGGGCCGCGCTGCTTGAGGGCCTAGTGTCGCTGGAGATTGCGATGAGACCGGATGTCGAGGCCATGAAGGCCGACATCGAGCAGAGCGTCGCTCTGCTCAGGAGGCGTCTTTGACTGGGACGTCGCCGTCAGAAAGCTCGATGAGCTGAACGCACGGGTCGAGGACCCGACCCTGTGGGACCGGCCGGAAGAGGCCCAGGCCGTCAGCCGCGACCGATCGCGCCTGGAAGGCCAGATCAACGCCGTCAAGGCGATGGAGCAGGACCTGGAAGACGGGGTCATGCTGGCCGATATGGCCGATGAAGAAGGCGACGAGGCCGCTCTGGAAGAGGCGCGCGCCCTGTTGCGCGGCATCAAGGAACGGGCGGCGCGGGCCGAGCTGGAGGCCCTGCTGTCCGGCGAGGCCGACGGAAACGACGCCTATCTGGAAGTCAACTCCGGCGCCGGCGGCACAGAATCCAACGACTGGGCGGGCATGCTGCTGCGGATGTACAGCCGCTGGGCCAAGGCGCACGGCTATGAAGTCACGGTCGAGGCTCAGGAGGACGGCGAACAGGCGGGTGTCAAGTCGGCCACCGTTCTGATCAGCGGCCCCAACGCCTATGGCTGGCTGAAGTCGGAATCCGGCGTCCATCGCCTCGTGCGGATCAGCCCCTATGATGCGGCGGCCAAGCGGCACACCTCGTTCGCCTCGATCGGCGTCTCGCCAGTCGTCGACGACACGATCGAGATCGACATCAATCCGTCCGACGTGCGCACCGACACCTATCGCGCCTCGGGCGCCGGCGGTCAGCACATCAACAAGACGGATTCGGCCGTGCGTCTGACGCACATTCCGACCAATACGGTCGTGTCCTGCCAGACCGGCCGGTCGCAGCACCAGAACCGCGAACAGGCGTGGAAGATGCTGCGGGCGCGTCTGTATGAGCTGGAACTGCAGAAGCGCGAGGCGGCGGCCCAGGCCCTGAACGACGCCAAGACGGACATCGGCTGGGGGCACCAGATCCGATCCTATGTGCTGCAGCCGTATCAAATGGTGAAGGACCTGCGGACCGAGGTCGAGACCTCGGATACGCAAGGGGTGCTGGACGGTGACCTTGACGCCTTCATGGGGGCGGCCTTGGCGGCGCGGGTCGGCCAGACGCGGGGCTCGGTCGCCGATTGACGGCGAGGGCGCGGCCTGATCGCTGAAATCCGGCGATCAGGCCGCGACGCGGATCAGGCGTTCGGCTTCAGGGCCACGACGTCAGCCTTGGCCTCGCTCGCCGGGGCGGGCGTCGGCTGGAGCGCGACGGGGGCGACCGGCGCGGGGGCGGGGGCCTGACGCTGGCCCTGGGCGACGCGGCCCTGGAAGAAGGCGCCGACGTCGATCGACAGCTGTTCGGCGGTGATGTCGCCTTCCACATAGGCTGTGGCGACCAGTTTGATCTGCTTGCCCTGGACGCCGCCGACGATGCGGCCGCGCACTTCGATATAGTCGGCCTGGACATTGCCCTCGACCGCGCCGGTCTCGCCGACGATCAGGCGGCCGACGCGGACGTCGCCCTTGATCTGTCCATCGATCTGCAGATCGCCCGCGCCGGTGATATTGCCTTCAAAGGCCAGGTCGGAGGACAGGGTGGACAGGCCGCGGCCTGGCGTCGTGGCGGCCGGGGCTGCGCCGGGGCGCGGGGCGGCCGGCATGTCCGGCAGCGGCGGAATGGCCGGGGCCGCAGGACGAGGCGACGACGGCGTCGGGGTCGCGGGTTTGCTAATTTTGTTGAACAAGTTGATCTCCTGCTCTGAGGAAGCGTGCGGGGTTCTGCGGCCGGCCGTTCAGCCAGACTTCGTAATGGAGGTGGACGCCGGTCGATCGGCCGGTGGTGCCCATGGCGCCGATCCTCTGGCCGAGCGCGACCGACTGCCCCGGCTGGACGGCCAGGGCGTTCAGATGGGCGTAGCGCGTCTTGAAGCCGCGCCCGTGGTCTATCTCGACCGTATTGCCATACCCTGAACGAACGCCGGCGAAGGAAACGACGCCGGGCGCCGTGGCGTAGATGGGGGTGTTCAGCGGTGCGGCGAAGTCCTGGCCCTGGTGGATGGCGGGACGGCCGTTGAAGGGGTCGAAGCGGACGCCGAAGCCGGAGGTGGTGCGGGCCTGGGTCGGTCGTTTGAACGGCAGCTCTTCGGCGGCCTCCGACAGGGTCCGCATTTCGTTAAGATTGGTCGCCGCGTGGCGGATGCGGACGGCGAAGGGTTCGTCCACGTCCAGAATAGCGGCCAGGGCCCGGGGATCGCGCGCCTCCACCAGGGGGCCGCCCAGCGGTTCGGCGGCGGCGACATAGGCGGCGGGATTGAGGCCGGCGAGGCGGAAGGCCAGCCGGAGCCGTTCGGCGCGGGTCTGGGCGAAGGTCTCCGCTCGATCCAGCAGCCGTTCCTGGTCCAGCCGTACCGCCAGGATGCGCTGGATCGGCGGCATGTCGGGGCGCAGGGGCTTGGGCGCCAAGGCCTGGACCGCCCCGTTCACGCCGTTCAAGCCGGTCATGATCTGGGCCAGGGCGGCGTGACGCCGCTCGATCATGGCGGCCGTCTGGTCCAGGGCGCCGTTCGTGGCGGACATGCGGACGACCGCGCTTTCCAGCCGCGCCTGAAGGTCCGCGTTCAGCCGCTCTGACGCGGCGCGCGCGCGGATGACCTCGGAATCGGCGTGGCGCCGGGTCACGATGTCGAAGAGGAAGGCGCCCGAGGCGACCAGAGACCAGACCAAGAAGGCCGATGCCGCCAGGCCGAGCAGGATCTGACGCCGGGCGGTGAGGGCGTAGGCCCGAACCTCGTCATGGCTGCGGAGATAGACGTAACGGACGGGCAAAAAACGATCCATGAAGGAGCGTTTCGGCGCTTTCTCTTCCAGGTCCATAAAGCAACGCCCCCACGTCGAGGTGGGGTTTATCCGCCGCCTTTATGACAGCGGCAAGATGGTTCACCTGTTGTTAACTATCATTTCCGGCCTTTTCGGGCATTTTCACGCAAAAGTGCCTTGAGAATCCCGGAATGCGAGAACCCGCTTGGACGGGATTCCCCTTGAAGGCGATTCGGCGTTCTCAGCCCAAGGCGCGGGCCGCTGCGAGAACCTCGGCGGCGTGGTCGGCGACCTTCACATTGCGCCAGGCGCGGGCGATCCGACCTTGGGCGTCGATCAGAAAGGTGGCGCGTTCGATGCCCATATATTCGCGGCCGTAGAGCTTCTTCTCCACCCAGACGCCCCAGGCCTCGCAGGCGGCGCCGTCCTCGTCGGAGGCCAGTACGACGGCGAGGTCGTACTTGGCCTTGAACTTGTCGTGCTTCTTCACCGTGTCCCTGGACACGCCGATGACCGGGCAGCCCAAGGCGGCGAAGTCGGCGGACAGGGCGGTGAAGTCCTGGGCCTCGCGGGTGCAGCCGGTCGTGTCGTCCTTGGGATAGAAGTAGACGACGGCGGGCTTGCCCCTCAGGGCGGCGAGGGAGATCCGGCCGCCGTTGTCGGTCGGCAGGTCGAGAGCGGGGGCGGGCTGGCGTTCATCGGTGGACATGGGCTGTCTCCTTCCGTCATCCTCGGGCCTGACCCGAGGATCGGATGTGGTGCTCGGAGTGCGGCGCTTGTTCGCACAAGCGGCGGATGGTCCGGCCCTCGGGTCAAGCCCGAGGGTGACGGAGATTAAACGGGCCTAACCAGCACGATCTTCTTCTTGCCGGCCGCCAGCTTGATCACGCCGTCCTTCAGATCGGCCTCGGTCAGCAGCTGGGCGCCGTCGGAGACGGCGACGTCGTTGAGGCGCAAGCCCCCGCCCTGGGCCAGGCGGCGCGCCTCGCCGTTGGAGGCGGTCAGGCCGGCCTTGGTCACGACGGCGGCGATCATGGCGCCGTAGATCTCGGCGGCCGGAAGTTCGACGGTCGGCAGGTCGGCGGAAAGCTGGCCCTTCTCGAAGGCGCTTTCGGCGGCGGCGCGGGCGGTCGCGGCGGCCTCGGCCCCGTGCAGCAGGGTGGTGGCGGCGTCGGCGAGGGCCTTCTTGGCCTCGTTGATGGCCGCGCCCTCCAGGGCTTCGTATTCGGCGATCTGCTCCAGGCTGAGGTCCGTGAACAGGCGCATGAAGCGGCCGACGTCGGCGTCCTCGGCGTTGCGCCAGAACTGCCAGTAGTCATAGGGGCTGAGCTGTTCGGCGTTCAGCCAGACGGCCCCTTGCGCCGTCTTGCCCATCTTGCCGCCAGAGGCCGTGGTCAGAAGCGGGGTGGTCAGGCCGAAGGCGGCCTTCTGGTCCACCCGGCGCACCAGATCCACGCCCGAGGTGATGTTGCCCCACTGGTCCGACCCGCCCATCTGCAGCGTGACCTTCAGGCTGCGGTTCAGCTCCAGGAAGTCCACCGACTGCATCAGCATGTAGTTGAACTCGAGGAAGGTCATCGGCTGCTCGCGCTCGAGCCGCAGCTTGACCGAGTCGAAGCTCAGCATCCGGTTGACGGTGAAATGGGTCCCGAAGTCGCGCAGGAACTGGATGTAGCCGTAGGTCGACAGCCAGTCGTCGTTATTGACCATGACCGCATCGGTCGGGCCGTCGCCGAAGGTCAGGAATTTGGCGAAGACCGTCTTGATGGAGTCGATGTTCGACTGGATCGTCTCTTCGGTCAGCTGGGGGCGCGACGCATCCTTGCCGGTCGGGTCGCCGACCTTGGTGGTGCCGCCGCCCATCAGGACGACAGGCTTGCCGCCCGCCTGTTGGAGCCGGCGCAGCATCATGACCGAGATCAGGTTTCCGACATGAAGGCTCTTGGCCGTGGCGTCGAAGCCGACATAGCCGACAAGCCCGCCCGAGGCGGCCGCCTCGTCCAGCTCGGTCGGGTGGGTGATCTGGTGGATGTAGCCGCGGGCCTGAAGGGTGCGGAGGAAGTCGGATTTGAAGGCTTGGTCGGTCATGGCGGAGGCTCCGTTAGCAGGGATGCCGGCGGTCGTCTTCCATTTCCGAAGAGCGCGTCGCCAGCGAAGGCGGCGCGTGTTCGCGGGCCGCTCGCTTACAGCGGGCGGTAATACAGGCCGGTGATGGCGCGGGCGGCGAACATGGGTTCTGGATAAGGCGCAGCGTTGACCGGCGTCAAGCCTGCGCTACGAAGACGGGATGCGTCTGCCCCTGATCCCGCACCCGACCTCTTCCCCCGCCGGGCTGACGCTGGAGGTCGAGGCGCGGCGGGCGGGGCGGGCGTTGAGCCTGGAGTATCTGTTGGCCGGGCCGGTCGAGAGGGTGCGGTGGCCCGAGGCGACGGCGCGGGTGCGAACGGACGAGCTGTGGCGGACGACCTGTTTCGAGGCCTTCGTGCGGACGGAGGGCGGCTATGTCGAATATAATCTGTCGCCGTCTGGGGCCTGGGCGGCCTATCGGTTCGACGGCTATCGCGAGGGGATGCGGGGGCTGGAGATCGCGGCGCCCTTCATCGTCACGCGCATGGCCCAGGGGCGGTTCGTTCTGACGGTCGATGTGGAACTGCCCGAGGATGCGACGGACGCGGTCGGGCTGACGGCGGTGGTCGAGAGGCTGGACGGGGGGCTGGACGGGGCGATCGCCTATTGGGCCCTGGCGCATCCACCGGATAAGCCGGACTTTCATCATCCCGACTCGTTCGCGCTGGAACTGCCATGAACTTCGGTCTCGACCGCCTGCTGTCCGACGACGCCCTGAGGGGGCAGCTGAAGGGGCGGCGCGTGGCCCTGCTGGCGCACCCGGCCTCGGTGACGAAGGACCTGGGTCATGCGGTGGACGCCCTGGCCGCCTGTCCCGAGATCGAGCTGACCGCCGCCTTCGGGCCGCAGCACGGGATGAAGGGCGATCTGCAGGACAATATGATGGAGAGCCCGGATTATCGCGATCCGGTGCACGGCTTCCCCGTCTTCAGCCTGTACGGCGAGGTGCGGCGGCCCAAGGACGAGTGGATGGAGACGTTCGACGTCGTCCTGATCGACCTGCAGGACCTGGGCTGCCGCATCTACACCTATGTGACCACGCTTCTGTATGTGCTGGAGGCGGCGGCGAAACACGGCAAGTCGGTCTGGGTGCTGGACCGGCCCAATCCGGCGGGGCGGCCGGTCGAAGGGCAGACGCTGAAGCCCGGCTGGGAGAGTTTCGTCGGGGCCGGGCCGATGCCGATGCGGCACGGCATGACGATGGGCGAACTGGGCCTGTGGTTCATCGACCGGTTCAGGCTGGATGTGGACTACCGCGTCGTGGAGATGCAGGGCTGGGCCCCCGAGGCGGGGCCGGGCTTCGGCTGGCCACTGGGCGAGCGGGCCTGGGTCAATCCCAGCCCCAATGCGCCGAACCTGTCGATGGCGCGCTGCTACGCAGGGACGGTGATGCTGGAGGGGGCGACCCTGTCGGAAGGCCGGGGCACGACCCGGCCGCTGGAGCTGTTCGGGGCGCCGGACATCGACGCGCGGGCGGTGATCGCCGAGATGCAGGCTCTGGCGCCGGAATGGCTGGGCGGTTGCGTGCTGCGCGACATGTGGTTCGAGCCGACCTTCCACAAGCATGTCGGCAAACTGTGCAGCGGGGTGCAGATCCATGTCGATCACCCCGGCTATGACCACGCCGCCTTCAGGCCGTGGCGGGTGCAGGCCCTGGGCTTCAAGGCGATCCGGCGGCTGTATCCCGACTACGATCTGTGGCGGGATTTTCCTTATGAATATGCGTTCGGGAAACTGCCCATCGACGTGATCAACGGCGGGCCGGGTCTGCGGGAATGGGTGGACGATGCGGCGGCGGGGCCGGGGGATCTGGATGCGGCGACGCGCCCGGATGAGGCGGCGTGGGAAGAGGCGCGGCGGGCGTTCCTGCTGTATTAGGTTCAAGGCTGCGGTTTGGACGTTTGGAGGGGGTTAGGCCATGATGGTTTCGTTGATCGCCGCGATGGCGCTCCAGCAGGCGGCGGCGCCGTCGGCGACCTCCTATCCATCGGACATGCAGCGCGCCGAAATCTGCTACGCCCACGTGATGCTGCTGATCATCGAAGCTGCCAAGGACGGCGGTCGCGTGGCCGGCCCCAGCTGGTTTGTTCGCGACTGGTGGATCGAAAAGCTGAACCCAGCACAACTGAAGGATCAAAGGCTGGCTGCGGTTCAGGCGGCGGTGGAACGACGCCGCTTGGAAGACGCCGAATTCTTCGCCGCTGAGCGCCGCACCTGTATTCAGGACGCAATAGACGGCGGCGCGCTGCCCAGTTGAACCGACACGAGGATGTATAACCAAAATCTATCACGCATCTGCAAATAAGTGATTGGGCTTATCTGCTGCGATGCGGTAGGAAGCGGGCCTCCCCAACCTCCCAACGGAATGGAAGCCCTGCATGGCCCTCATCAACACGACCATCAAACCCTTCACGGCCGAGGCCTATAAGGACGGCAAGTTCCTGACCGTCACCGAGGCCGATGTGGCGGGCAAGTGGGCGATCTTCTTCTTCTATCCGGCCGACTTCACCTTCGTCTGCCCGACCGAGCTGGAAGACCTGGCCGACAACTACGCCGAGTTCCAGAAGCTGGGCGTTGAAATCTATTCGGTGTCGACCGACACCCATTTCTCGCACAAGGCCTGGCACGACTCCTCGCCGGCCATCGGCAAGATCACCTACACCATGCTGGGCGATCCCTCGGGTCAGGTGACCAACAACTTCGACGCCATGCGTCCGGGCGTGGGCCTGGCCGATCGTGCGACCTTCCTGGTCGATCCGGACGGCGTGATCCAGTTCACCGAGACCACCTCGGAAGGCATCGGCCGCAACGCCGCCGAACTGCTGCGCAAGGTCAAGGCCGCGCAATATGTGCGCGCGCATCCGGGTGAAGTCTGCCCGGCCAAGTGGGAAGAGGGCGAAGCCACCCTGGCGCCGTCGCTCGACCTCGTCGGCAAGATCTAAGACGGAACGCCTATCGGGTCCGGCCTTCGGGTCGGACCCACCCGGCCGCCGCCCTGTTTCGTGGGGGCCGGACCCTATCGCGCAAGCCTCGCCGGGATCGGCTCGAAGGCGGCGCGTCACCCTGGAATTCGAGGACTGCCCCATGCTGGACGCCAATCTGAAATCTCAGCTCGAGAGCTACCTCAAGAACATCGTCCATCCGGTCGAACTGGTCGCCTCTCTGGGCGCCGGGCCCAAGTCGCAGGAGCTGAAGACCCTGCTGGAGGAGATCGTCTCGGTCTCGCACGGCAAGGTCGAGATGGGCCGCGACTATGACGATGAACGCCAGCCCAGCTTCCTGATCCGCAGGAAGGGCACCGACATCGGGGTGCGGTTCGCGGGGATTCCTCTGGGCCACGAGTTCACCTCGCTGGTGCTGGCCCTGCTGCACGTCGGCGGCCATCCGTCCAAGGCGGCGCAGGAGGTGATCCAGCAGGTCAAGGATCTGGAGGGCGACTATGTGTTCGAGACCTATTTCTCGCTGTCGTGCCAGAACTGCCCCGACGTGGTGCAGGCCCTGAACCTGATGAGCGTGCTGAACCCGCGCATCAAACACGTCGCCATCGAAGGCGGCCTGTTCAAGGACGAGGTGGACGAGCGCAAGATCATGGCCGTGCCGACGGTCTTCCTGAACGGCGAACTGTTCGGCCAGGGCCGGATGGAGCTGGAGCAGATCGTCGCCAAGCTGGATTCGGGCGCCGAGGCGCGGGCCGCCGAGCGGCTGAAGGCCAAGGACCCGTTCGACGTCCTGGTGGTCGGCGGCGGTCCCGCCGGGGCGGCGGCCGCCATCTATACGGCGCGCAAGGGCATCCGCACCGGCATCGTGGCCGAACGGTTCGGCGGCCAGGTGCTGGACACCATGGCGATCGAGAACTTCATTTCGGTGCCGCACACCGAGGGGCCGAAGCTTGCCGCCCATCTGGAACAGCATGTCCGCGAATATGAGGTGGACCTGATGAACCTGCAGAAGGCGGCCAAGCTGATCCCGGCCAAGGTTCCGGGCGGTCTGCACGAGGTGGTGCTGGAGAACGGCGCCAGTCTGAAGTCGCGCACCGTCATCCTGTCGACCGGCGCCCGCTGGCGCCAGATGAACGTGCCGGGCGAGGAGCAGTACAAGAACAAGGGCGTGGCCTATTGCCCGCACTGCGACGGGCCGCTGTTCAAGGGCAAGCGGGTGGCGGTGATCGGCGGCGGAAACTCCGGCGTCGAGGCGGCGATCGACCTGGCGGGCATCGTGGCCCATGTGACCCTGATCGAGTACGACAGCGAACTGCGGGCCGATGCGGTGCTGCAACGCAAGCTGGCGACCCTGCCGAACGTGCGGATCGTCACCTCGGCCCTGACGACCGAGGTGCGCGGCGACGGCGAGAAGGTGACGGGCCTGGTCTACAAGGACCGCAACTCCGACGCCCATCACGACGTCGATCTGGAAGGCGTCTTCGTCCAGATCGGCCTGGTGCCGAACACCGAATGGCTGCACGGCGCCGTGGCCCTGACGACGCGCGGCGAGATCGAGGTGGATCACCGGGGCGAGACGTCTCAGCCGGGCGTCTTCGGGGCGGGCGACGTGACGACCGTGCCCTATAAGCAGATCGTGGTGGCGATGGGCGAGGGCTCCAAGGCGGGGCTGGCCGCCTTCGACTATATGATCCGCACCGTCCCGGCCGAAGAGGCGGTCGAGGCCGCCTGACGTCCAGGGCGGTTTCCGCTGTGAGGCGAACCGTGTAAGCGCAGGCCAGGTTTAGGCGGAGCGCGATATGACGGCGGCATCCTCGGGCCGGCTGTGGGGCGTCGCCTCCGGCCTGGGCGCAGGCGCAATGTGGGGGCTGGTCTTCCTGGCGCCGAAGTTTGCGCCCGAGGCCTCGCCCCTGCTGCTGACCGCCGGGCGGTATCTGGCCTATGGGCTGATCGCCGCCGTCCTGATCGCCCCGCGCTGGCGGCGGCTGGCGCCCTTGATCGAGGCGCGGACATGGCGCGCCCTGGTCTGGCTGAGCCTGGCGGGCAATCTGGTCTATTTCGCCTTTGTCGTGGTCGCAGTGCATCTGGCCGGGGTGGCGGCCTCGGCCCTGATCGTCGGCATGGTGCCGGTGGTGGTGGCCCTGTGGGGGCTGAGGGACCGCAGCGGACCGTCCCTGTCGCGCGCGGCGCCCCCCATCGTCCTGGCCGCCCTGGCGGTGGCCCTGATCGGCTGGCGGGCCCTGAGTCAGGGGGAGGCGGGGGCGGAGGGACCGACGGGGTTTCAGACCCTGATCGGCTTGGTCTGCGCCGTGGGCGCCCTGGTGTCCTGGTCGGCCTATGCGGTGGGCAACAGCCGCTGGATGGCGCGGCTGCCCGAGGTCTCGCCCCATGACTGGTCCTTGCTGACCGGCGTCGTGACCGGCGGCCTGGCATTGATCCTGGCGGTCCCGGCGGTTTGGACCGCCCACGGCTGGAGCGGGGGGCAATGGCTGCATCTGGCGGGGGTCTGCCTGGGCGTGGCCCTGTTGGCCTCCATCATCGGCAACGCCCTGTGGAACCAGGCCAGCCGCCGCCTGCCCCTGTCCATGCTGGGCCAGATGATCGTCTTCGAGACGGTGTTCGCCTTCGTCTACGGCTATGTCTGGGAGGGGCGGGGGCCGGCCCTGGTGGAGATACTGGCCATACTGATGATGATCGTCAGCGTCATCTGGTGCGTGCGCGCCCACGCCCCGCCACGCGGCGCGGAGGAGCCGCCGCACTGATCACGGCGTCTCAGTGCAGCTTGAGCCGACCCGAGACGCGGCGGTGCAGCAGCCGTGACAAGGCCAGGATGACGGTGCGACGGACGCCCAGAATGGCCCGGTGGTGGTCCAGGTGCAGGGCCATATAGGCCCATTTGGCGATCAGCCCCTCGATCAGGAAGTTCGGCCCGCTCAGATTGCCCATCAGCGATCCCACGCCCCGGTCCCCGCCCAGCGACACCAGCGACCCCCGGTCGCGATAGACATAGGGGCCGGGATCGCGAGCCGGGTCCGCCAGGGCCTGGGCCAGATAGGCGGCCTGTTGGGCGGCGGCCTGGGCGCGGGCGGGGACCGGGCGCCCGTCGGGGCCTGGCGCTTCGGCGCAGTCGCCCAGGGCGTAAATGTCTGGGGCGGAGGTCCGCAGCCGGTCGTCTACGACGAACTGATTGAGACGTCCCGTCGTCAGGCCGAGGTCGCGGTTGGTCTCGGCGGCCTTGACCCCTGCGGCCCAGACGATCAGGTCGGCGGGGACCGCGCCTCTGGACGTCTCCAGCCGGTCCGCATGGACGGCCTGGACCTTGGCGTCGGTCAGCAGCCTCACCCCCTTGGCCTCCAGGGCCTGGGCCGCCTTGGTCGAAACCCGTTCCGGAAGACCGCCCAGGATACGGGGCGCGGCCTCCACAATGGTGACGTCGATGTCGAACCTCTGGTCCGGCGTCAGGCCCGCAGACAGTTCGTCATGGCCTTCGATCAGTTCGGTGGACAGCTCCACCCCCGTGGCGCCGGCACCGACGATGGCGATGCTCAGCCTGCGATCATCCGAATAGGCCGCAGCCAGGAAGGCGCTGGTCAAACGTTTGTTGAAGGCCTCGGCGTCGGCGACGTCTTCCAGAAGATGGGCGTGTTCGGCGGCGCCCGGCGTGTTGAACAGGTTCGATCCGCTGCCGATCGCCAGGACCAGGGTGTTGAAGGCCAGGGTGCGCGGGGCCACCAGGACGGCGCCGTCCTGATCGTGGATTTCACCCAGGGTCAGGGTCTTGTTCGCCGGATCGAGGCCGGTCAGGTCGCCGAAGGCGAAGCTGAAATGGTTGCGGCGCGCCAGGACGGGATAGGACAGGCCCTCCTGATGGCTGTCCAGCGACCCCGCCGCCACCTCATGCAGGCTGGGCTTCCACAGGTGGAAGATGGAGCGGTCGATCAGCAGGACGCGCCGGCGCCCCTCGCGCGGTCCGAACCGACGGCCAAGGCGGGCGGCGAGCTCAAGCCCGCCTGCGCCGCCGCCGATGATGACGATGTCATGAACGGGCCGCGGCGCGGCGGCAGGGGAGGAGGAAGCGGTTTGCGTCATGGGGATCTAGCGAGGCTTTATCGGCAGGGTTCCACTGGCCCCTATGTGGACCCGGCGAGACCGTTTGTCGCGCCCGTTGACGCGATATCGGCTCTGTCTTAGCCATAAGAGGCGGCGATCCGGGCCCCTCTGGCGATCCCTTCCGATCGCGATGTCGGCCGCCTCTCGACATTGATGGAGGTAGACGTGGATTTTCTGCTGGCCGAATGGCTCGGCAAGCCCGCATGGATGTGGGTCGGCTTTATCGGAATCGTGGCCCTGCTGCTGGCGCTCGACCTGGGCGTCCTGAACCGCAAGGATCATGAAATCGGGGTTCGCGAGAGCCTGCTGCTGTCCTCGATGTACATTGCGATCGCCCTGGCGTTCGGCGGCTTCGTCTGGTGGGAGCTAGGGTCGGAAAAGGGGCTGGAATATCTGACCGGCTTTGCGATCGAAAAGAGCCTGGCGATGGACAATGTCTTCGTCATCGCCATGATCTTCGGGGCCTTTTCCATACCGCGCATCTACCAGCACCGGGTGCTGTTCTGGGGCATCGTCGGGGTGATCGTCCTGCGGGCCCTGATGATCGCGGGGGGCGCGGCCCTGGTCAGCCGCTATGAGTGGGTGCTGTATCTTTTCGCGGCCTTCCTGGTCTTTACCGGGATCAAGATGTTCGCCGCCCGTCACGAGAATGAGCAGGACATCGCCGACAATCGGCTGCTGGCCTGGCTGCGTCGCCGTCTGCCGGTGACGGAGACCTTGCACGGACACGCCTTCTTCGTGCGTCAGTCGAACAAGACGGGCCGGACGGCGCTGCACGTCACGCCGCTGTTTCTCGCCCTGGTGATGATCGAACTGGCGGACGTGGTGTTCGCGGTGGATTCGGTGCCGGCCATCTTCGCCATCACCACCGACCCCTATATCGTCTACACCTCGAACATCTTCGCCATTCTGGGCCTGCGGGCGCTGTATTTCGCCCTGGCGGCGGTCATTCACCGCTTCGCCTATCTGAAACAGGCCCTGGCCGTGCTGCTGATCTTCATCGGCGGCAAGGTGATCGCCGCGCCCCTGATGGGACTGGACAAGATCCCGCCTGCCGTCTCGCTGAGCGTGACGGCGGCCATATTGGCGGCGGGGGTGGGCTATTCGCTGTGGCGGACGCGATCAGACGCCAAGCCCGGGTGAACCGAGCGGCCGGCCTGAGGTTCAGGCCGGCTTTTCTTCCAGCCGCTTGTCCAGATAGGCGCCGACGCGGCGATCCACGGCGGCCATATGATCCTGCCAGAAGTGGCTGGCGCCCTCTTCCAGCTCATAGTCGATGACGATGCCCTTCTGGGTGCGCAGCTTGTTGACCACCCGCTCGACCTCGACGGGCGGGACGATGGTGTCGGCCGTGCCGTGCAGGAACAGACCCGAGGCGGGGCAGGGCGCCAGGAAGCTGAAGTCGTACATGTTGGACGGGGGCGAGACCGAGATGAAGCCGTCCGTCTCGGGCCGACGCATCAGAAGCTGCATGCCGATATAGGCGCCGAACTGATAGCCCGCGACCCAGGTCTGGCTGGCGCCGGGGTTGTTCGACTGGAGCCAGTCGAGGGCTGTCGCCGCGTCGGCCAGTTCGCCGATGCCGGAGTCGAACTCGCCCTGGGACTTGCCGACGCCGCGCGAATTATAGCGCAGGGTGGCGAAGCCGCGCTGCTGGAACAGTTGGTGAAGGGTCACCGCCACGGGGTTGTTCATGTGCCCCCCCGCCTTGGGGTGCGGGTGCAGGATCAAGGCGATCGGGGCGTTCGGGCGCTTGCCCGGAGAATAGCGGCCTTCGATGCGACCGGAGGCGCCGGGCAGGATGACTTCAGGCATAGGGGCTCTGGAATCCGTTCAACTGTCATTTCGCGCGTGCGTAATACTTGACCGCAGGGGTGGGACTTTCTAAGTCCCTCCGCAAGCGCGCCGCCTTTGCGAAGGCGCGGGTTCTAGCACAGGAGCCCCGAAAAGCGCGCAATTTTTGAAGGTGCGATATGCGTCTGTCGACCAAGGGACGATACGCCGTCATGGCGATGGCCGATCTGGCGAAGAATGGACGCGGCGCGGGCGGGGAAATCCGGGCGGTTTCCTTAGCCGAGATCGCCGCGCGGCAGGAGATTTCGCTGAGTTACCTGGAGCAGCTGTTCGCCCGGCTGCGCAAGAGCGGCCTGGTCAAGAGCGTGCGCGGGCCCGGCGGCGGCTATCGCCTGGCCAAGGGGGCGGATGAGACGGTGGTGGCGGAAATCGTTCTGGCCGTGGACGAGCCGATCCGCGCGACCCGGTGCGTCGCCCACGGAACACCCAAGGGTTGCATGCTGGCCGGCGAGCGCTGCATCACCCACAACCTTTGGGAAGATCTGGGCGACGAGATCCATCGCTATCTGGCCGGGGTTTCGCTGGAGGATGTGGTGATGAACCGCACCGGCCGGCGACGCCAGCATGTCGATCCGCCCGTGGCGGTGGAGGCGGCGGCATGAGCGCGGTCTATCTGGACTACAACGCCTCAGGGCTGGTGCGGCCCGAGGTTCTGGAGATCATGACCAAGGCCCTGGCCGACAACGGCAATCCGTCGGCGGTCCACGCCGCCGGCCGTCGGGCGCGGGCGCGGATCGAGACGGCGCGCGCCCAGGTCGCCGAACTGGTCGGCGCCGATCCGACGGCGGTGGTGTTCAACTCGGGCGGCACCGAGGCCAATGCGCAAGCGATCGCCAGCGCCCTGGCGGCCGGGTGCGAACGGCTGATCGTGTCGGCGACCGAACATCCGTGCGTGGCCGAGGCTGCGGCGGCGGCAGGCGCGCCGGTCGAGATTCTGCCGGTCGATGCGAACGGCTTGGTCGATCTGGCCTGGCTGGCCGAGGCCTTGGCGCGGCCCGGTCGGGCGGTGGTCGCCATCCATCATGCGAACAATGAAAGCGGCGTGATCCAGCCGATCGCGCAGGCGGCGGCCCTGGTGCGGGCCGTCGGTGGTTGGCTGCACGTCGACGCCATCCAGTCGGCGGGCAAGATCGCCGTCGATATACGGGCTCTGGATGCGGACAGCCTGACCCTGTCGGCGCACAAGCTGGGCGGTCCCCAGGGCGTCGGCGCCCTGGTCTTCAAGGAAGGCGTGTCGGGCGTGCGTATCCTGCACGGGGCGGGGCAGGAACGGGGCCTGCGCGCCGGGACCGAGAACGGGCCCGGCATCGCAGGCTTCGGCGTCGCCGCAGCCTGCGCCGCGCGCGATCTGGAGACTGTCGCGTCGCATACGGCCTGGCGTGACGCCGCCCAGGCGCGGGTCAAGGCGGCCGGGGCGACCATCATCGGCGAGGGCGCCGATCGCCTGCCCAACACCCTGTTTTTGGCCGTCGAGGGCTGGGACAGCCCGCAACAGTTGATCACCCTGGATCTGGCCGGGATCATGGTGTCCGCCGGTTCGGCCTGTTCCTCGGGCAAGGTCAAGCCGTCCAAGACGATCAGCGCGATGGGACTGAATAGGCTGGCCACGGGGGGCGTGCGCGTCTCCGGCGGCTGGGGCACGACCGAGGGCGACTGGGCGCGGTTCGCCGACGCCTGGGTGGACGCCTGGACCAAACACAAGGCACGCGCCGCCGCGCGCGTGAGAGAGGTCGCCTGATGGCCGCCGTCAAGGAAACCGTCGACGCCGTCGCCGAACTGGAACGGTACAAGTACGGCTTCACCTCGGATGTGGAGCAGGAGTTCGCCCCCAGGGGGCTGAACGCCGACATCGTGCGCTTCATCTCCGAAAAGAAGGGCGAGCCGGAATGGATGCTGGAATGGCGCTTAGCCGCCTATGAACGCTGGCTGGCGATGGAGGAGCCGACCTGGGCGGCGGTTCGTTACGAGCCCGTCGATTATCAGGACCTGTTCTACTACGCCGCGCCGAAGAAGAAGGAAGGGCCGAAGTCGCTGGACGAGGTCGATCCCGAGATCCTGGACGTCTACAAGAAGCTGGGCATTCCGCTGAAGGAGCAGGAGGTTCTGGCGGGGGTGCAGGGCGCCCCGCGCGTGGCCGTGGACGCCGTGTTCGACAGCGTGTCCGTGGTCACCACCTTCAAGGAGGAGCTGGCCAAGGCGGGCGTGATCTTCATGCCGATTTCCGAGGCCTTGCGTGAATATCCTGAGCTGGTGCGGAAATATCTGGGGTCGGTGGTGCCGGTCTCGGACAACTATTTCGCGGCCCTGAACAGCGCGGTCTTTTCGGACGGGTCGTTCGTCTACATCCCGCCGGGCGTGCGCTGCCCGATGGAGCTGTCGACCTATTTCCGCATCAATGCGAGCCAGACGGGCCAGTTCGAGCGCACCCTGATCATCGCCGACAAGGGCAGCTACGTCTCGTACCTTGAGGGCTGCACCGCGCCGATGCGCGACGAGAACCAGCTGCACGCGGCCGTGGTCGAGATCGTGGCCCTGGACGACGCCGAGGTGAAATATTCGACGGTCCAGAACTGGTACCCCGGCGATGCGGAAGGGCGGGGCGGCATCTACAACTTTGTCACCAAGCGCGCCGATTGCCGGGGCGACCGGTCCAAGGTGTCCTGGACCCAGGTCGAGACCGGTTCGGCCGTCACCTGGAAATATCCGTCCTGCATCCTGAAGGGCGACGACAGCTCGGGCGAGTTCTATTCCATCGCCATCACCAACGGGCGTCAGCAGGCCGACACCGGCACCAAGATGATCCACCTGGGCAAGAACACCAAGTCGCGGATCATCGCCAAGGCGGTGTCGGCGGGTCGGTCGGACTCAACCTATCGCGGCCTGGTTTCGGTGCATCCGAAGGCGACGGGGGTGCGCAACTTCACCCAGTGCGACAGTCTGCTGATCGGCAAGGAGTGCGGCTCGCACACCATCCCCTATATCGAAGCCCGCAACGGCTCGGCCCAGCTGGAGCACGAGGCGACGACGACGCGCCTGTCGGACGATCAGCTGTTCTACGCCCAGCAGCGCGGGCTGTCGCAGGAGGAGGCGGTGGCCCTGCTGGTCAACGGCTTCGTCCGCGACGTGCTGCAGGAGCTGCCGATGGAGTTCGCCGTCGAGGCGCAGAAGCTGGTGGCGATCAGTCTGGAAGGGAGCGTGGGGTGATGGCGACGCTGTGGTATGATCCGCGCATCAGTCCTATGCGCGGGAAATCATAATGGAAACCATCGCCGTTCCGTTCGATACCGACGCCGCCGATCGGCTGAAGCGCGCTGCTGCAGAGATCGGCATGCCATTGGAAGAATTCATCGCCTCGGCCGCCGAGCAGGTTGTCACCGACGGCGAAGCGCAACTGGGAGCGCCGCTTTCGGAGGCGCAGCTCGCCTCGATCCGTCGCGGCGTCGAAGATGTCGCGGCCGGACGGGTCTATAGCCATGAAGAGGTCTTCGATGAACTGAAGGCGCGCTTCAAGCGATGAGGACCGTCCGATGGTCGAAGGAGGCCAGGGATGGGCAGAGGGAGTGGTTGGATCTGCTGGAGCAGCAGGACCCGCGCCTGACGGATCGAGCCCTGGCTGAAAGCGAAGCCTTGTCGCTGAAGCTTGGCGATCATCCCTTTCGCTATCGGCCGTCGCGATGGAGAGGATTTCGCGAAGCCAGCCTTCTACGCTGGCGCAAGGTCGTCGTCTTTCAGGTTCTGCCTGACGAGGTGGTGATCGTTTCATTTTATGACGCCCGGCAAGACCTTGCCGCCGTCCAGCCCAAGTCAGATTCGAACTAAGATGCTTTCCATCTCTAACCTCCACGTCTCCGTCGGCGACAAGCCGATCCTCAAGGGGCTGACGCTCGAAGTGCCAGCGGGGGAAGTGCACGCCATCATGGGGCCGAACGGGGCCGGAAAGTCGACCCTGGGTTACGCCCTGTCGGGCCGGCCGGGCTATGAGGCGACGGAAGGATCGGTCGAATGGGCGGGCGAGGACCTGCTGGCGCTGGAGCCGTCCGAGCGGGCGGCCAAGGGCGTCTTCCTGTCCTTCCAGTATCCGATCGAGATTCCCGGCGTCCCGGCCCTGACCTTCGTGCGGACGGCGCTGAACGCCCAGAAGCGCGCGCGGGGCGAGGAGGAGGTGGCGGCGCCGGCCTTCCTGAAGCTTGTCCGCGAAGCGTCCAAGGCGCTGAAGATGGACTTCGACATGCTGAAACGTCCTTTGAACGTCGGCTTCTCCGGCGGCGAGAAGAAGCGGATGGAGATCCTACAGATGGCCCTGCTGGAGCCGTCGCTGCTGATCCTGGATGAGACGGATTCGGGGCTGGACATCGACGCCCTGCGCATCGTGTCCGAAGGGGTGAACGCCCTGCGGTCGCCCGACCGGGCCATGCTGGTCATCACCCACTATCAGCGCCTGCTGGACTACATCAAACCGGACCGGGTCCATGTGCTGGCCGGCGGCCGCATCGTGGCCTCGGGCGGGCCGGAGCTGGCGCATCAGCTGGAGGCGGAAGGATATGACAAATATCTTCCGGAACCGGCGTGAGCGCGACCTTCGCCATCGACCTGGCCGACGCCGCCACCTTCCCGTCGCGGCGGGATGAGGCGTGGAAATACAGCGACCTGAAGCGTTATCTGCGCGAGGCGCCGGCACCGTCGGGTACGGCGGCGGTGGGCGCGCCGGGGCCCTTCTATGACCTGGGCGGCGAGGCTGTCGTCTTCGCCAACGGGCGACCGGTGGGCGTGACCGACTTCATCGCCTCGGGCGAGCAGACGCTGCGGCTGCGCTACATCTCCGACGCCGTGGGAACGGGTCATACGGCGAGCGCGCGGGTGGCGGCGCGGGCGGGCGCCAAGCTGCTGCTGTTGGAGACGCATGAGGGCGCGGGCTCGGCCTATGTCGCCCACAATACGCTGGAGCTGGACGTGGCGGCCGGGGCCGAGGTGACGCGCGTCGTTCTGGTCGAGGAGCCGGAGGACGGGATTTCCGTGTCAGAAGCCCATGTGAAGGTCGAGGCGGGCGGCGTCTATCGCCAGACCGTCATCGCCACCGGGGCCAGGCTGCAACGGATCGAGACCCGGATTTCCCATTTCGCCCAGGGCGCCCAGGTCCAGGCGGACGGCCTTTATCTGCTGAACGGATCGCGCCATGCCGACCTGACCAGCGTGGTGCGGCACATGGAGCATGACGGCGCGACCTCGCAGCTGATCAAGGGCGTGGCTCGTGACACCGCGCGCGGCGTCTTTCAGGGCAAGATCGTGGTCGAACGCGGCGCCGACGGCACCGATGCGCGGATGGGCCACCATGCGCTGATCGCCTCTGAGCGGGCTGAGATCGACGCCAAGCCGGAACTGATCATCTATGCCGACGACGTGCAGTGCGCGCACGGCAACACGGTCGGGGCCCTGGACGAGAGCGCCCTGTTCTACATGCAGCAGCGGGGCGTCCCGGCCGAAGAGGCGCGCGCCCTGCTGACCCAGGCCTTTCTGATCGAGGTGATCGACCGGATCGAGCACGAGGGCGCAAGAGAGGTGGCGCGGGAATGGCTGACGGCTCGGTTGTGACCCTGTTTGATCCCTACGCCGTCCGGGCGCAGTTTCCGATCCTGTCGCGGCAGGTGAACGGGAGACCGCTGATCTATCTGGACAATGCCGCCTCGGCCCAGAAGCCGCGCGCGGTGATCGACGCCCTGGTGGCGACGATGGAGGGCGGCTACGCCAACGTCCACCGCGGTCTGCACACCCTGTCGAACGAGGCGACTGAGGCCTTCGAGAAGGCGCGGGAGATCGTGGCCCGCTTCCTGAACGCCGAGAGCGCGGAACAGGTGGTCTGGACCAAGGGCGGGACCGAGGCGATCAACCTTGTGGCGAATGGGCTGGGGCTTCAAATCCAACCGGGCGACGAGATCATCGTCTCGGAGATGGAGCATCACTCCAACATCGTGCCGTGGCATCTGCTGCGGGAGCGGCGCGGGGCGGTGATCAGATGGATTCCGGTGCTGGACGACGGCTCTCTGGACATGGCGGCCTATGCCGAACTGCTGGGACCGAGGACGCGAATGGTCGCGGTCACCCATATGTCGAACGTGCTGGGCACCATCAATCCGGTCGCGGAGATCAGCCACCTGGCCCATGCGGCGGGCGCTCAGGTGCTGATCGACGGCTGCCAGGGCGCCGTCCATGCGGCGCCGGACGTGCAGGCCATCGGCTGCGACTTCTATGTGCTGACGGGTCACAAGCTGTTCGCTCCGACCGGCATCGGCGCCCTGTACGGCAAGGCCGAGGCGCTGGAGGCCCTGCCGCCCTATCAGGGCGGGGGCGAGATGATCGAGACGGTCGAGACGGACCGCGTGACCTACGCCAAGCCGCCCCATCGGTTCGAGGCGGGGACGCCGCCCATCCTGGAGGCCATCGGCCTGGGCGTGGCGCTGGAATGGCTGGCGCAATACGACCGGACGTCGGTTCAGGCGCATGAGCATGCGCTGTACCAGCATGCGGTTGATCGCCTGCGGGGGCAGAACTGGCTGCGGATCCTGGGGCAGGTGGAAGGCAAGGGCGCGATCCTGACCTTCGCCGTCGAGGGCGCCCACGCCCACGACGTGGCCCAGATCATGGACCGTTACGGGGTGGCGGTGCGGGCCGGACTGCACTGCGCCGAGCCCTTGGCGAAAAGAATGGGGGTGACGTCGAGCACCCGCGCCTCCTTCGCCCTATATAACACCGTGGAGGATGCCGACGCCTTCGTGGATGCGCTGATCAAGGCGCGGAACTTCTTCGTATAACGCCATGACAGACGACCCTATTCAAGACAGCGACGCCTTCAAGGAAGCCTGGGCCGAGCCGCAGAAGAGCGCCCTGTCTCAGGCCGAGCTGGATCAGCTGACCGACGATCTGATTCAGGCGCTGAAGACCGTCTATGATCCGGAAATCCCGGTCGATATCTATGAGCTGGGGCTGATCTACCGGGTGGACGTCAATGACGACCGCGACGTGGTGGTGGACATGACCCTGACGGCGCCCGGCTGTCCCGTCGCCGGCGAGATGCCGGGCTGGGTCGAGACGGCGGTGGAGAAGGTGGAGGGCGTTCGCAGCGCCAAGGCCAATCTGGTGTTCGACCCGCCGTGGGACGCCTCCAAGATGAGCGACGAGGCCAAGCTGGCCCTGAACATGTTCTGATGAGCGAACTTCAAACCACATCCCGTCCCCGCCGCCCGCGCCCCAAGGTCGTGACCCTGACGGACCGGGCCGCCGAGCGGGTGCGTGAGATCCTGGACAAGGCCGACAACAGCCACATCGGTCTGCGGATCGGGGTCAAGAACGGCGGCTGCGCAGGCCAGGAGTACACCTTCGCCTATGCCGATGAGATCGGCCCCCTGGACGAGGTGGTCGAGGACAAGGGGGTCACCATATTGATCGAGCCCAAGGCCGTCCTGTTCCTGATCGGCACCGAGATCGACTATGAGACGACCCGGCTGGCCTCGAAATTCGTGTTCAACAATCCCAACCAGACCGACGCCTGCGGCTGTGGCGAGAGCGTCACCATCGTGCCGGCGGCGGGCTGAGCCGAACTAGCCGAAGGTGAAGGCGAAGACCTGGACGCCGGGGTCCAGGAATTCGATCTCGAAGGTGCGTTCGCCCACCGGGCCGGACTGGCGAACCAGCTGATACAGACGCTGGCGGTCGATGCGGCCCTGGCCCTCGACGTCGATGTCTGATCCCGCGTCCGATCCCGGCGCGGCCCCGTCGATCCGGACCCGGAAGCGCACCCCGGCGTCGCCTTCACCCGGCCCCATGACCAGATGCAGATCCCGCGCCTTGAACCGGAAGGCCAGGCGTCCGCCCGGCGCCGTCAGGGCGGCGTGTTCCCGCGTCACCCGCCAGGGGCCGGTCAGGCTCCAGTCGTTCAGCCGCAAGGCCGCCGGCCCATAGGTCTTGACGGCGTCGCGCGCGAAACCACCGGGCGAACGGAAATTCTCGGCCCTGGCGTAGCCGACATAGGTCTCGGGCGAGGCGAGCTGGGCCATGTCGGCGGCGGCCTCGGCGCCCTGGGCCTGGACCTGCACCAGGTCGGAAGCGACGTCGGCGGCGCCGGCCTCCTTCAGCAGTTGCTGAATGACCCGTTCGGAGCCGTCGTAGTCGCCCTCGCCGAAATGGTGGTGGCGGATCCGGCCCTGGGCGTCGATGAAATAGTGGGCGGGCCAGTACTGGTTCTTGAAGGCGCGCCAGACGGCGAAGTCGTTGTCCATGGCTACGGGATAGGCGACCCCGAGACGGGCGACGGCCTCGCGCACATTGGCCTCGGACTTTTCGAAGGCGAACTCGGGCGTGTGGACGCCGATCACAACCAGTCCCTGATCCTTATATTTTTCGGCCCAGGCGCGGACATAGGGCAGGGCGCGCAGGCAGTTGATGCAGGAATAGGTCCAGAAGTCGACCACCACCACCTTGCCGCGCAGTTGCTCGCGGGTCAGGGGCGGCGAGTTGATCCAGGTCGTGGCGCCGGACAGGGGCGGCATGACGCCCTCGACCGGCAGGTTGTTCAGGTCGGCGGGGGCGGTGTTGGTCGGGACGCCGCGGCCGACCGTCGTCAGCAGGGCCTGTTCGAGCCGTCCCGTGCCGGCGGCCGAAATCCGGGTCAGCAGGCCGGTGTCCAGGCCCAGAGCGATGGCGGCGACCCCGACCAGAACCAGAACCCCCAGGCCGCGCCGCACCCATTCGCCGACGCCCAGGGCGCCCTTCATCGCCTTGAACACCCGCCCGCCGACCAGCAGGGCCAGGGCCAGGGAGGTGGCGGCGCCCGCCGCATAGGCGAGCAACAGGACGGTCGAGCCGACGCCGGCGCCCTGCAAGGCCGCGCCGGTCAGGATCAGCCCCAGGATCGGGCCTGCGCAGGGCGCCCACAGCAGGCCGGTCGCCACGCCCAGCAACAGGGAGGATCGCACCTCGCCCCGGTCGTCCGAGCCGCGCTGGACGCGATCGGTCAGCCAGGACCCGGCCGCCACGAAGGGCCGCATCAACCGGTCCCCTACGGCAGGGATCAGCAGGCTGAGGCCCAGCGCCGCCATGACCGCCAGAGCGATCCATCGCCCGACCTCATTGGCCCGCACCGCCCAGCCGCCGCCGAGCGCCGCCAGACTGGCCACCCCGGCGAAGGTGACGGCCATGCCGACCAGGAGAGGCAGGCCGTTGCGGACGAACGGTCGATCCGCCCGAGCGAAGACGAACGGCAGGACGGGCAGGATGCAGGGGCTGACGATCGTCAGGACGCCGGCGAGATAGGACAAGAGAAACAGGATCATGCGGGCGCCCGATGCGGGTGGAGTTCTCCACATACGAAGCCGGGCGGCCTTCGGTTACCCCGCCGATGACATTATCTCCCACAGATAGACGACCTGCCGGCCGCGAACGGGCTAGACTTCGCGCTTCCGATCCCCGATTCGCTGGCCCATGACGATCCACGCTCCGCCGCCGGAAGGCGGCCGTATCATCGACGAGCCGATGGAGACGGCGCTCAGCCGTCGCTATCTGGCCTACGCCCTGTCGACCATCACCAACCGCGCCCTTCCCGACGTCCGGGACGGGTTCAAGCCCGTGCACAGGCGCATCCTGTACGCCATGCACCAGATGCGGCTGAACCCGCAGGCGGCGGCGCGCAAATGCGCCAAGGTCGTCGGCGAAGTCATGGGTGGATACCACCCTCACGGCGACGCCTCCATCTATGAGGCCCTGGTGCGCCTGGCCCAGGACTTCGCCCAGCGCTATCCGCTGGTCGACGGCCAGGGGAATTTCGGCAATATCGACGGCGATAGCGCTGCGGCCATGCGCTATACCGAGTGCAAGCTGACCGCGGCCGCCGTCCTGCTGCTGGAGGGGATCGACCAGGACGCGGTCGATTTCCGCCCCACCTATGACGACCAGGACGAGGAGCCGGTCGTCCTGCCGGCCGGCTTCCCCAATCTGCTGGCCAACGGGTCTTCGGGCATCGCCGTGGGCATGGCGACCTCCATCCCGCCGCACAATGTCGGCGAACTGATCGACGCCTGTCAGCTGTTGCTGGAGCGGCCCGAGGCGACCACGGACGAGCTGGTGCAGGTGGTCCCCGGACCCGACTTCCCCACCGGCGGCGTGGCTGTCGAAGGCCGCGCAGCCATTCTGGACGCCTATGAGACGGGCCGGGGAGGGGTGCGGCTGCGCGCGCGTTGGGAGACCGAGGACCTGGGCCGCGGCGTTTGGCGGATCGTCGTCACCGAAATGCCGTACCAGGTGCAGAAGTCGCGCCTGATCGAGGCGATGGCCGACCTGATCGAGCACAAGAAAGCGCCGCTGCTGGGCGATGTGCGCGACGAGTCGGCCGAGGACATCCGACTGATCCTGGAGCCCAAGAACCGCACCATCGAGCCCGAGATGCTGATGGAGAGCCTGTTCAAGCTGTCGGATCTGGAAGTCCGTTTCCCGATCAATATGAACGTGCTGGACGCCGACGGCACGCCGCGCGTCATGGGGCTGAAAGCCTGTCTCAAGGCCTTCCTGGACCACCGGCGCGAGGTGCTGAACCGCCGGTCGCAATGGCGGATCGCCCGGGTCGAGAAGCGGCTGCACCTGCTGGAAGGCCTGCGCATCGTCTTCCTGAACCTGGACGAGGTGATCCGCATTGTCCGCGAGGAGGACCAGCCCAAGGCCGTCCTGATCGCTCGCTTCGGCCTGACCGAGGTCCAGGCCGACTTCATCCTCGACACCCGGCTGCGCCAGCTGGCGCGTCTGGAAGAGATGACGATCGAGAAAGAATTCAAGGAGCTGTCGGAAGAACTTGCCAATCTGAAGGCGCTCACGTCTTCGGAAGGCAAGCAGTGGAAGGCTGTTTCCAAAGAGCTTGAGGCGGTGCGCAAGGCGCTGATCTCGCCGCGGCGGACGACGATGGGCGAGGCGGTCGACGCCTCGGCATTCGTGGCCCCCGAGGCCTTCATCCCGCGCGAGGCCATCACCGTCATCCTGTCGGAGCGCGGCTGGATCCGCGCCGCCAAGGGCAAGGTCGAGGATCCGTCGGAGCTGAAGTTCAAGGAAGGCGACAAGCTGGCCTATCTGGTTCCGGCCTATACGACGGACAAGCTGCTGGTCGGGGCGTCGG
The DNA here is from genome assembly GCF_009394735.1 of Brevundimonas sp. Bb-A. Lineage (NCBI taxonomy): Bacteria > Pseudomonadati > Pseudomonadota > Alphaproteobacteria > Caulobacterales > Caulobacteraceae > Brevundimonas > Brevundimonas sp. Bb-A. The sequence goes on from NZ_CP045456.1 coordinate 1,956,964, forward strand.
ACGGCCGGATCTTCACCATCGGCGCGGACAAGCTGGCGTCGGGCCGCGGCCACGGCGAGCCGCTGCGGCTGATGATCGACCTGGACGAGAAGGCCGAGATCATCAATCTGCTGGCGCACCAGCCGGGCGGCAAGCTGCTGATCGCCTCAAAGGCCGGCTACGGCTTCATCGCGCCCGAGGACGACACCCTGGCCCAGAAGCGGGGCGGCAAACAGGTGCTGAACGGCGAGATGCTGGCCATGCTGCGCGTGCCGACCAATCCTATGGGCGATCACGTCGCGACGATCGGCGAGAACATCAAGACCCTGATCTTCCCCCTGGCGGACCTGCCCGAAATGGGGCGCGGCAAGGGGGTGAAGCTGCAGAGCTTCAAACAGGGCGGCCTGGCCGATGTGACGGTCTTCAACGCCGAACAGGGGCCGGAATGGGCCGACGGCGGCGGACGGCGGCGCAACTGGCCCGACTGGAAGGACTGGCTGGGCAAGCGCGCCGGGGCCGGTCGCCAGGGGCCGAGGGGATTGCGGAAGTTCAGATAGGACGGCGCTGCTTCGGGGTGCGAGTCAGGCTTCCAAACGGCTCCAGCCGAGCTTGCCCAGCACCTCGAGGGGGCGGAAGTCCGCCTTGTAGTCCATCTTCTCCGAGCCCCGGACCCAGTAGCCCAGATAGACGAAGGGCAGGCCCACCTGGGCCGCCTGACGTACATGATCGAGTATGGCGAACCGGCCCAGGCTGCGGCGGTCAAGACGCGGGTCGTAGAAGCTGTAGACCATGGACAGGCCGTCTCTGAGCAGGTCCGTCAGGGTCACGGCGACCAGGTCGCCGGGCCCGCCGTCGTCGGACGGCAGGCGGTATTCTATCAGATGGGTGCGGACGGCCGTGTCCTCGACCATGGCGACATAGTCGAGCCAGCCCATATCGCTCATGCCGCCCAAGGGGTGGCGGCTGGTCAGATAGCGGCGCAGCAGCTGGAACTGTTCGGTCGTGGCCTCGGCCTCGACCAGGGCGCGCGTCAGGTCGGCGTTGCGCGCCAGAACCTTGCGCTGGGATCGGCTGAAGGCGAAGTCCGGCACAGGCAGGCGGACGGAGACGCAGGCGTCGCAGGCTTCGCAGGCGGGGCGATAGGCGATGTTCTGGCTGCGGCGGAAACCCGCCAGGGTCAGTTCGTCATTGACGTGGGCGCCGTCCGAAAAGGGGAGGTTTGCGAAGACCTTCCGTTCCGTCTTGCCCGGCAGATAGGGACACGGGGCGACCGAGGTCATGAAGAACCGGAGCTGGCGTGTCGGCACATGTTGGGTCACGACTCTAGGTCCGCACCCGATCTGGCCCAAAATAGGACGGTCTGACGCTCATGCCGCGATTTGGCGCGATTGAGCGCTCGGCCGCAAGCGCCAAGGCGCCACAGCCGCTCAGGATCACAGCGAGGTGTCCATAGGCAGGACCGGGGCCTCGCGCAGCAGGACGATGGCGATGCGGCGGTTGCCCGGCAGGCTGGGATCGTCGGGATAGAGGGGGTCAGAGCCCGCCTTGCCGGCGACCGAATAGACCCGATCGGGGTCCACGCCCGCGCTTTGCAACACGAGCCGCGAGCCGTTGGCCCGTTCGGAGGACAGGGTCCAGTCCGCCGGGCCGCTGGCGCGGTTCGAGCCCGGCGTGGCGCTGGTGTGGCCGGTGATGGAGATGCGGTTGGGCAGCTGGTTGATCACCTTGGCGACGGCGCGCAGCAGGATCTGGGCCCGCGCATTGGGTCGGGCCGAGTTGTTGTCGAACATGGACCGGCCTTCCTGGTCCACCAGCTGGATGCGCAGGCCCTCGGGCGTCTGATCCACGATCAGCTGTTTCGACAGTTCGGCCAGTTCCGGCATGGACTGCATGGCCTGACGCAGCGATTCCGCCGCACTGGCGAACTCGGCCGCCTCGCGCTTCTGGATTTCGGCCTGCAGGGCGGCGTCGCTGGCGGAGGCGAGGTTTGAGCTGGGGCCGGTGTTGGTCGTCTCCGGCGGGGCCTCAGGGGCCAGCTGTTCGATGACCGACTGCGAGCCGGAGCTCTTGGGTCCGTCGTCGCCCAGCGCCGTGCCGCCCAGAAGACCGCCCGAGCCGGAGGTGGTTTCGGACACGCTGGCGGGCGCAAAATATTCGGCGATGCCCTTCTTCTGCTCCGGGTCGGTCGTATTGATCAGCCACATCAGCAGGAAGAAGGCCATCATGGCCGTCACGAAGTCCGCATAGGCCACCTTCCAGGCGCCGCCGTGGTGGCCTCCGCCGGAGACCTTTTTCACCTTCTTGATGAGGATCGGACGATCGCTCACGGACATGGACGCACCCCGGCAAGTTCGCGGCAGTGTGGCGCGGCAAGGTTAACCGCCCGTTGACCCGCGCCCTGGGTTGAACCCTTGTCCGACCCGGCCTAGTCCAGGCGGGAACACGGGAGCCTGCCATGAAGATCGCTTTCGCCGGCCTGGGGGTCATGGGCGCCCCGATGGCGCGTCACCTGGTGAACGCCGGCCATGGGGTCGTCGGCTTCAACCGCACCCAGGCCAAGGCGCAGGCCTGGGCCGAGGCCGTGGGCGCGCGGGCGGCCGCGACCGTGTCGGAGGCGGCGCAGGGAGCAGAGCTTTTCATCCTGTGCGTCGGCAATGACGATGACGTGCGTGCGGTCGTGACCGAGGCCCTGCCGCACCTGGCCGAAGGGGCGGTCATCGTGGATCACACCACGACCTCGGCCCGGCTGGCGCGGGAAATGGCCGAGGCGGCGGCCGAGGTCGGGCGCGCCTTTATCGACGCTCCGGTCTCAGGCGGTCAGGCGGGCGCCGAAAACGGCCAGCTCAGCGTCATGGCCGGCGGCGACGCCGAGGCTCTGGCTCGGGCGGAACCGGCGCTGAAGGCCTATTCCAAGGCGATCAAACATATGGGACCGGCGGGCTCGGGCCAGCTGACAAAGATGGTCAATCAGATCGCCATCGCCGGCGTGGTCCAGGGACTGGCCGAAGCGGTCCATTTCGCCCAGGTCGCCGGCCTGGATACGGACGCCGTCTTCGACGCCGTGTCCAAGGGGGCGGCGCAGAGCTGGCAGATGGACAATCGCTGGAAGACCGCCGCCCAGGGCCAGTTCGACTTCGGCTTCGCCGTCGACTGGATGCGAAAGGATCTGGGCTTGGTTCTGGACGAGGCGCGGTCGAACGGGGCGCGCCTGGCCCTGACGGCCCTGGTCGATCAGTTCTACGCCGAGGTCCAGGCCATGGGCGGCAATCGCTGGGACACCTCCAGCCTGGCTGCGCGGCTTCAGCCCAAGAGCTGAAGCCGCCGGTGCGGGCGGGTTAAGCCGTCTCCCAGCCCTTTTCGATCGCCCAGACTGCGAAGGCGTAGTCGTGGGCGACCTCCTTCAGATAGTCGAACCGGCCGGCGGCGCCGCCGTGGCCGGCCTCCATATTGATCTTCAGCAGGACCGGCTTGCCCGAGGTGGTGGCGGGCCGCAGTTTGGCGACCCACTTCTCCGGCTCCCAGTAGGTGACGCGCGGATCGGACAGGCCGCCCGTCGCCAGGACGGCGGGATAGGCCTGGGGCTTCACCTGATCATAGGGGCTGTAGCTCATCATATAGTCGTAGGCGTCCGGGTCCTCGATCGGATTGCCCCATTCGGGCCATTCCGGCGGCGTCAACGGCAGGGAGGTGTCGCTCATGGTGTTGATGACGTCGACGAAGGGCACCTGGCCGATGATCCCGGCCCAGAGGTCCGGCCGCATATTGTTGACGGCGCCCATCAGCATGCCGCCGGCCGAGCCGCCCTGGGCCACGATATTGCCGGCTCGGGCGTAGTTCTGCGCGATCAGATGTTCGGCGGCGGCGATGAAATCGGTGAAGGTGTTCTTCTTGGTCATCCGGCGGGCGCTGAGGAACCAGCCCCAGCCCTTGTCCGATCCACCCCGGATGTGGGCGATCGCATAGATCCAGCCGCGATCGACCAGGGACAGCCGATTGGTCGAGAAGCCGGCCGGCATGGGAATGCCGTAGGAGCCGTAGCCGTAGAGCAGCAGGGGCGCTGAGCCGTCGATCGGCGTGGTCCGACGGCGCAGGACGGTGACGGGCACCAGCTGGCCGTCGGCCGCCGGGGCGTTCAGCCGTTCGACCACATAGTCTTCGATATTGTGTCCCGACGGGATTTCCTGAGTCTTGCGCAGCGTGCGTTCCCGCGACGCCATGTCGTAGTCATAGGTCTGGGTCGGGGTGGACGGCGAGTTGTAGCTGTAGCGGGTCGTCGTGGTGTCGAACTCGGACGCGCCCGACAGCGACAGGGCGAAGGCCGGTTCATCGACGGCGATCGCATGTTCGGCGCCGGCGCGGTCGCGAATGATGATGCGAGTGTTGGCGTCGGCCCGTTCCTGGCGCGCCAGATGATGGCGGGTCAGGTCCATCCCCTCGATGAAACGACCCGGCGTGTGGGGGACGAGATCCGTCCAATGCGCCTTGCCGGGCGTCTCCGTCGGCGCCTGAACGATCTTGAAGTCGATGGCGTCGTCGGCGTTGGTGCGGATCACCCAGCGGTCGTCCCAGTGATCGACGTCATAGCGGACGGCGACCTGGCGCGGCTCCAAAACGACCGGCGCAGCGGTCGGGTCGTCGGCGGGGATGTAGCGGGCCTCGGACGTCTCCTGGTTCTGGATGCCGATGACGATGAACCGGTCGTCGGCGGTGCGGCCGACGCCGATGAACATGCCGTCGTCCGCCTCCTCATAGACCAGGGTCGTCTCGCCGCCGCGCGCCGGGCGGCGGAAGATCTTGTCCGGCCGTCCGTTGTCGTCGCGATTGGTCCAGAAAATCCACCGGCTGTCAGGCGAGAAGGTGAAGTCGCCGGTGGCGCTCTCGATCACATCGGGCAGGACGGCGCCGGTCGCCAGATCCTTCACATAGATCTTGTGCACCTCGGACCCTTGCGCGTCCTCGGCATAGGCGAACAGGCTGTGGTCAGGGCTGTGGGCGGCGGCCGAGACTTCCGAATAGGCCTTGCCTTCGGCCAGTTCATTGGCGTCCAGCAGCAGTTGGGGAGTCGGGGCGACGATGAAATTCTTCGTCACCGGCCGGCCATCGACCATCCAGGTTCCCTGGCGCTCGACGCGCATGTAGCGGGGATGCTGGTCGCCCGTGCGGTACTCGACATAGTAGGTCCAGTCGCCGTCAGGCGCGGGGACGGAACTGTCGTCCTCCTTGATGCGGCCGCGCATCTCCTGGAACATCGTCTCCTGAAGAGGGAGTGTGGAGGCCATCATGGCTTCGCGATAGGCGTTTTCGGCTGTCAGATGCTCTTTGACTTCGGCCTTGATCAGGGTCGGATCGCGCAGCACCGCCTGCCAATTGTCGTCCTTCATCCACTGGTAGTCGTCGGTGCGGGTGCGACCCAGCTGTTCGATGACGACGGGGATCTTCTTGGCGACAGGGGGTTGGGGCATCGAGGCTCCGGAAGACTGGCGGGCGAGGGCGGGGGAGGCCGAGGCGGCCAAGGCCGTCGCAGCGGTGGACAGGAGGATTTGGCGTCGGTTCATGGTCGGCTCCCGGGCATGCGGATGCGACCTTGGGCGTTTGGGCCGCCCAAGGTCAAATCAAGATCGCGTCGGGCGTCAGCCCGCCAGGGCCTCGACCGTCATCCGTTTCAGCAGGTCGCCACCCTGGCCCACGGCCGCCAGGCGGCTGGAGACATGGCCCAGGACATTGGCGGCATAGAGTTCGTAGAGGTCCAGCTTGCCCTGCAGCCAGACGGGATCGCCGTCGGCGGCGTCCAGCCGCGCCTTGGCGGCCAGCGCCCCCTTGGCCAGCATCCAGCCGCCGATGACGTCGCCCAGCAGCTTCAGATAGGCGTCCGCTGCGGCCAGGACGTCGGCCGCCGCATCGGGGTCGGCCTTGCGGTCCAGCAGCCATAGGGTGGCGTCCTCCACCGCCTCGACGGCCGTGGCGAACCGTTCGACCGGCTTGCCGGCATAGAGGCCAGAGAGGTCGGCCAGCGTCGTCTTCATGTCGGCGATCAGGGCCTTGGCCGCCTCGCCCCCGTCCATCGACAGTTTGCGCCCGACCAGATCCATGGCCTGGATGCCGTTGGTGCCCTCATAGATCGGGGCGATCCGGGCGTCGCGATAGTATTGGGCCGCGCCGGCCTCCTCGATGAAGCCCATGCCGCCATGGACCTGGACGCCCAGGGAGGCGACCTCGCAACCGACGTCGGTGGACCAGGCCTTGGCGATCGGGGTGAACAGGTCCTCGCGGGCCTTCCAGCGGCGGCGCGCCTCTTCCGTTTCGGCATGACGGGCCAGGTCGGCGGCGACCCCGGTCGACAGGCACAGGGCGCGAGCGGCTGCGGTCTTGGCCTTCATCACCCCCAGCATCCGGCGCACGTCCGGATGATCGAAGATCGGGGCGTTGGCTTCTCCGGTCCAGACCGACCGACCCTGGCGGCGGTCCAGCGCATAGGCCAGGGCGTGCTGATAGGCGCGTTCGGCGATGCCGACGCCTTCGACCCCCACGGCCAGGCGGGCGGCGTTCATCATGACGAACATATGGGCCAGGCCCTCGTTCGGACGTCCGACCAGTTCGGCGCGTGCGCCCTCATAGGCCATGACGCAGGTGGGCGAGGCGTGGATGCCCAGCTTGTGCTCGACCCCGACGGGACGGAAGGCGTTGCGTTCGCCCAGGCTTCCGTCGTCCTTGACGAGGAATTTCGGCGCCAGGAACAGGCTGATCCCCTTGGGTCCCTTGGGCGCGTCGGGCAGGCGCGCCAGGACCAGATGGATGATGTTGTCCGTCGCGTCGTGATCGCCCCAGGTGATGAAGATCTTCTGACCGTGGATGGCGTAGGTTCCGTCGCCGTTCGGCGTCGCCGTCGTGATCAACGAGCCCAGGTCCGATCCGGCGCCCGGCTCGGTCAGCACCATGGCGCCGGTCCATTCGCCGCTGACCAGCTTGGTCAGATATGTCGCCTTCTGCTCTTCCGTGCCGACCTGCTCCAAGGCCTCGATGGCGGCGAGAGACAGCATTGGACACAGGCCGAAGGCCATGTTGGCGGCGTGGACGGTCTCATAGGCCGCCAGCTCCAGGGCCTTGGGCAGGGCCTGGCCGCCCGCCTCGACCGGCGCCGAAAGACCGGTCCATCCGCCGGCGGCGAACTGGCGATAGGCGTCGGCGAAGCCGGGAGCGGCCGTGACGGCGCCGTTGGCGTAGAGCGAGCCCTTCTGGTCCCCAATGCGGTTCAGCGGGGCCAGCACCTCCTGCGAAAACTGTCCGGCCGCCTCCAGCACGGCTGAGGCGACGTCGGAATCGTAATCCGGAAAGGCGCCGGTGGCGGCGACGTCCGCCATGCCGGCCACGGCCTCCAGGGTGAAGGCCAGATCACGAACGGGGGCGCGGTAGCTCATGGGTTTCCTCAATGTCCTTTCCGGCTTAAGTGCCTCGCCGAAGCCCCCCGTCGCAAGAGAGACTTGGCGCAGGCGGGGCAGTCGGGGCACAGTGACGCCCTGCCGCGAGGGAAGGGAAGTCGCCATGGCCGAGCCGCGCAATCGCTATTCGTCGGTGTCACTGGCTTTGCACTGGATCATCGCTGCGGCGATCCTGGTCCAGGTGCTGCTGATCACCGCCCATGAGAGCACGGAAGGACCGCTGTCCGGGCAGTTCGTCATGCTGCACAAGTCGCTGGGCGTGTCGATCCTGATCCTGACCCTGGCCCGCATCGGCTGGCGACTGGCGCACCCGGCCATTCCCTTGCCCGCGCAGATGCCGCGCTGGGAGCGGCTGGCGGCGCGCGCCACCCATGTCCTGTTTTACGTCGTCCTGATCGCCATGCCTCTGTCGGGCTGGCTGGCCACTTCGGCGGCGGGACGCGACTTCGCCTGGTTCGGCCTGTTCGACTGGCCCCTGTTGCCGGTGGGCGGCGGGCGCGAGGCCGCCGGTCGGTTCATGGACGTCCATGAGACGGTGATGAAGGGCCTCTACGTCCTGATCGCCCTGCATGTGGCCGCGGCGCTGAAGCATCAGTTCATCAACCGCGACAATGTGCTGCATCGGATGATCCCCCTGATCCCGCGGCGGCCGTGAGGGACGCGGGCGACCCGCCGGATCAGGCCGCCGCCGCCCTGCGACGCGGCGAACTGATCCTGCTGCCGACCGAGACGGTCTATGGCCTGGGCGCCGACGCCGCCGATCCGCGAGCGGTGGCCGCCATTTTCGAAGCCAAGGGAAGACCTCGGTTCAACCCCTTGATCGCGCATGTCTCTGACGCCGCCGCCGCTGAGGCGATCGGCCTCTTCGACGCCGCCGCCCGTTCCCTGGCCCAGGCCTTCTGGCCGGGGCCGATGACGCTGGTGGTCCCGGTGCGGGATCGGACCCGCGTCTGCGATCTGGCGCGCGCCGGGCTGGACAGCGTCGCCGTGCGCGTTCCCGGCCACGCCCAGGCGCGGGCTGTGCTGTCGATGTTCGGCGGTCCCGTCGTGGCGCCGTCGGCCAACCGCTCGGGCCGGCCCAGTCCGACGACCTTCGCCGACGCCGTGGAGGAGACCGGCTTCGCCGTCTCGGCCGCCGTGGACGGCGGTCCTTGCGCCGTCGGTCTGGAAAGCGCCGTCGTTTCGGTCCTGGATGGACGGGTCGCCCTGCTGAGACCCGGCGCCGTCACCCGAGCAGAGATCGAGGCCGTGGTCGGCCCCCTGGACGAGGGTGGCGACGGGCGACGCTCGCCGGGCCGGCTGGCCGTCCACTATGCGCCTGACGCCCCTGTGCGGATCGAGGCGACCCAGCCGCGTCCGGGCGAAATCCTGCTGGGGTTCGGGCCGGGCGTCGGCGACTCCCGCTGGAGTCTCAGTCCTTCCGGCGATCTGCGAGAAGCCGCCGCTAATCTGTTCAAGTTGTTCAGAGAAGCAGACCGAGCCAAGCCGGCGGGCATAGCCGTGGCGCCCATTCCTTCCTCCGGACTGGGCGAGGCGATCAACGACAGGCTTCGGCGAGCGGCGGGCTTCGTCGGCTAACCGAACCGCGCCTGAAGATCGACGCTGGAGCGGCGTCCGACGCTGGCGAGACAGGTCTCCAGCCAGTCGTCCGCAGCCGCCCGGCCACGGGCCTTCAGGTCGGTCAGGAAACTCCATTCCGTGTTGAACTTCGACCTCAAGGAGAGGTCCGACAGCCAACCGTCGGCCTCGATGGCGTGCAGGCGCAGCTGTCGATAGGGGCCTGAGCCGTGTTTCAACTGGCCCTGGCTGATCATTTCGCCGGCCATGGCGATGGCGCGCAGTTCGGCCAGCAGCGGCGCGTTGAAGAGGATCTCATTCAACCGATCGACGATGTCGCCCGCCGCGCGGGGCGTCTCGTCGCGCACCATCGGGTTCAGCGTCACCAGCAGCACGTCGTCCGGCGTATCATCCCCCGTCAGGGGCCAGAGCGGCGGATTGGTCAGATAACCGCCGTCCCAGTACGGCTCCCCCTCGATCTCGACGGCCTGGAACAGGTGCGGCAAACAGGCCGAGGCCATCAGGACGTCGGCGGTGATCTCGCTGGACGCGAAGATGCGGGCCCTGGCCTGGCGCACAGCCGTGGCAGCGACGAACAATTTGACGTCGGAGCCCTGGACCGCCTGAAAATCCACGGCCGTCTTCAGAACCCGCTTCAGAGGATTGTGGTTCAAGGGATTGAATTCATACGGGCTCATTGACAGAGCCAGGGTTTCTCCGGCGCGCCAGAGCGGCGTGTCCTTCAGCCAGTCGGGCGCCTGGGCCGGATTCCACAGGGCGCTGTCGCCGAAGACGTTGCGGCCCCCCGACTGGTTGATCTCGCGCCACAGCCGGTCCAGGGCGGCGCGGGCGTCGCCGCTCGCCAGGCCGGAAACCAGGGCGGCCCCGTTCATGGCGCCGGCGGACACGCCCGAGACGGCGCGGATATCCAGCCGATCGTCTTCCAGCAGTCGATCCAGCACCCCCCATTGGAAGGCGCCGTGCGCCCCGCCGCCCTGAAGCGCCAGACAGAAGGGCCGCCGGCCTGCCGAAGCGGCGGCCAGGTCCGTCGGCTCGGCGGTCTTGCGTTTGAAGATCGCCATAGGTCGGCCCCCGCTGGGATGATCTTATTGAGCGGTCCAGCCGCCGTCGATCGAGAAACTGGCGCCGTTGGCCGAGGCGCCCAGGTCGCTGACCAGATAGAGGAACAGCCCCGCCAACTGATCCGTCGTGACGAACTGTTTGGTCGGCTGGGCGGCCAGGATCACGTCGCTCATGACCTTCTCAGGACTGATGCCGCGGGTGCGGGCCTGGTCTTCGATCTGCTTTTCCACGATCGGCGTATGGACGAAGCCGGGGCAGATGGCGTTGCAGGTGATGTTGTCCTGCGCCAGCTCCAGCGCCACCGTCTTGGTGAAGCCGATGACGCCGTGTTTGGCCGCGACATAGGCCGATTTGAAGGGGCTGGCGACCAGGCCGTGGGCCGAGGCCATGTTGACGATCCGACCACGCCCCTGGGCCTTCATGATCGGGATGGCGGCGCGGGTAGCGTAGAAGGCCGAGGACAGGTTGATGGCGATGATCTGTTCCCATTTGTCGGTGGGAAACTTCTCGACCGACTCCACATGCTGGACGCCGGCGTTGTTGACCAGAATGTCCAGGCGGCCGAACTCGCGCTTGGCGAAGGCGACCATGTCGGCCACCTCCTCGCCGCGCGTCATGTCGGCGGGGTGATAGCGCACCCGCACGCCGGAAGACGCTTCAAGCGCGGCGCGGGTGCGCTCGATCTCGGCCGGATCGCCCAGGCCGTTCAGGACCACGTCGCCGCCCCGCGTCGCCACCGCGCGCGCCAGGGCCAGGCCGATGCCCGAGGTCGAGCCCGAGATCACCGCCGCCTGACCCTTCAGATCGCCGATGTCGCGGAAGTCAGGGGACTGGGGCGAGGTGGACATGGATGCGCCTTTCGTTCTTTCGCGAGAGACTAGCGGGGGCGCCCGGCGAAGATCAAGAATTTCCCGACCTGATGAATATCCATTCGGTCTCGGTCGAGGCCGCCTTGTCGAAACCGTAGCCGTTCCGATCAAAAGCCTTCAGATCCTCGACTCGTTCCAGCCGTTCGTCGATGGCGAAGCGGCTCATGGCGCCGCGCGCCTTCTTGGCGAAGAAGGAGACGATCCGCGTTTCGCCGTTCTTCTCCTCGCGGAACTGGGGCGTGACGACCGGCAGTTTCAGAGCCTTGGCGTCGACGGCGCCGAAATATTCCTGGCTGGCCAGGTTGACGACGACCGGATCGGGCGATCCCTGGGCTCTGAGGTCTTCGGCGTCGGCGTTCAGCTGTTTGGAGATCCGATCGCCCCAGAAATCATAAAGGCTGGAGCCGCGGCGGGTCTTCAGCCGCGTGCCCATTTCCAGTCGATAGGGCTGGATCCGGTCGAGCGGACGCAGCAGCCCGTAGAAGCCGGACAAAATCCGCAGATGGTCCTGGGCGAAGGCCAGGGCGGCGGCGTCCAGCTCACGCGCCTTCAGCCCCTCATAGACGTCGCCGGCGAAGGCGAAGGCGGCCTGGACGCCGTCCGTCGATTCCGAATCGAACGCCCTGAACCTTTCCAGATTCAAGGTCGCCAGATCATCCGAAATCCCCATCAGGCGACGCAGGTCGGCCTTGGTCTGACGCCGCGCCGTCGCCGCCAGGCTGGCGGTGTCTTCCAGAAAACGACGCTCCGTGCCGGGCAGGGCCGGATCGGCCGGCGAGAAGTCGAGCCGTTTGGCGGGAGAAAGAAGGATCAGCAAGGGACGGCTCCGTGATGGCGCCGCTCACATAGGCCGCTTCTGCGAAGATTTGAACGGGCGAGGCCGGAATGCCGCGGCTCAGCCGCCGAAGCCGCCTTCGTCCAGGAATGCCTGCTCTTGCGGCGTCGTCGCGCGGCCCAGGGCGAGGTTGCGGTGGGGAAAGCGGCCGAAGCGCACGATGATGTCGCGGTGCAGGCGGCCCCATTTCTCCAGCTCGGCGTCGCCGGCGACCAGGGCCAGGTAGCAGTCCTGATCCTCGAGCCGTTCGGAATGTTCGAAGGGCAGCAGGAGGAAGTTCTTCAGCTCGGGTTCGACCCGGAGGTGCCAGCCGCGCGCCACCGCCTGTTCGGCGAACATCAGCGCCAGGGGATCGGTGGCGAACTGATGGGCCGTGCCGCGGAAACTGTTCCTCGGATACTGATCCAGCAGGATCAGCAGGGCCAGGGCGGTCTCGGGGGCCTCGATCCAGTCGTCGCGTTCGCGCCGGGCGGCCGACAGGTGCAGATCCTGGCCGCGCGTCCGAAACTGGGCGTCGAACGCCTCGTCCTTGGCGAACCAGTTTTCGGGACCGGCCTCTTTCCAGAAGGCGACGACGTCGGATGAGGTTATGAAGGGGGCCATGAGCCAGATCCTAGCCAATCCTCTGCCCGTCTTCCATGACCGCGACTGCGATCTTTCGATCATTCGCGGCAAGCGCGTGGCCATGATCGGCTACGGCAGCCAGGGACGCACCCATGCGCTGAACCTGCGCGATTCGGGCGTGACCGACATCGTGGTCGGCCTGAAGCCCGGTTCGAAGACGCGGGCCGTCGCCGAGGCCGACGGATTTACGGTGATGACGGCGGGCGAGGCGGCGGCGGGGGCGGACGTGGTCGCCGTCATGACCTCGGACGAGGCGCATCGCGACCTGTGGCGCGACGAGCTGGCGCCGACTGTGCGGCCCGGCGCGGCCCTGGTCTTCGCCCACGGCCTGTCGGTGCGGTTCGGCCTGGTGGAGCCCCGCGCCGACCTGGACGTGATCCTGGCCTCGCCCAAGGGGATCGGGCCGCGCATTCGCGACCTGTACGAGGCCGGGGAGGGGGTCTTCTGCCTGTTCGGGGTGCATCAGGACGCGACGGGCGGGGCCCATGCGCTCGGCCTGTCCTATGCCGCGGCCCTGGGCTGCGGACGCAAGGGCATTCTGGAGACGACGATGCGGGACGAGTGCGAGAGCGATCTGTTCGGCGAACAGGTGGTGCTGTGCGGCGGGATCGCCGAACTGATCGATTCGGCCTTCATGAAACTGGTCGAGGCCGGCTATCCGGCCGAGGTGGCCTGGTTCGAATGTTTCTACGAGGCCAAGCTGGTCACCGACCTGATGTACGAGCGCGGCATAGCCGGCGCCTTCGCCAAGATCTCCAATACGGCGGAGTACGGGGCCTACCGCACCGGCCCGCGCGTGATCGGCGCCGAATCGCGCGCCGCCATGGATCAGGTCCTGGCCGAGGTTCAGGGCGGAGGATTCGTGCGGGATCTGATGGCGGACTATGACGCCGGCTCGCCCGACCTCATGGCGCGGCGCGCGGCCCTGGGGCGGCGGCCGATCGAGTCGGTGGGGGCGCGTCTGAACGCGGTGGCGCGGCGGGCGCGGGAGACGGCGGCGAACGACGACTGATGCGCGGGAGATGACTCGTCATCCTGTGCGTCCTTATCGACGCCATGCGGCGGACGGGCCGGCCCTCGGGTCGAGCCCGAGGGTGACGATCACTAGAGGTATGAGAGAGAATGGTCGGAGTGAGAGGATTCGAACCTCCGACCCCTGCGTCCCGAACGCAGTGCTCTACCAGGCTGAGCCACACTCCGACCGTGGGGGCTGGCCGCAAGGCGTCGCCCCGAAGTGAGGACGCGGCTTATAGCCATGGGTTTCGGAGGCCGCAAGCGTCCATTTCGACCTTCTTCGCAGTCGGCGAAAATTGTCCTGAGCGGGGGTGTTGCATCCGAAAACGGTTTGGCCTATCTGACCGCCTCCGCCGCACGAGAGTGCTGCGGACGCCGGACCTGCTGGGGAATGGTGTAATGGTAACACTCCGGTTTTTGGTACCGTCATTCTAGGTTCGAGTCCTAGTTCCCCAGCCATCCGCCCCTCCCATAAGCAAAGGCCTGCCTTGGGCCTCCCTTGGCGTCAGGCCGTCGTCGCTGACCGGCTCTTGGCGTGGAATCGAAGCGCGCCAAGGCCGCTCGACGCCGGAACCTTCCCGACCGGCCTAGCCTCAAGACGCGGACGATTCAGCGCGGAGGCGGCTTTCTGGCGCGCAATTCCCAGGGCGGCGCGATTCGCAATGAACTGGTGGCCGAACGGTGTTGGGGTTACAGCGCCCCTTGTCAGGGGCGATCCAGCCCTCTAGAGCCCACTGCCTGCCCATGCGGATGTGGCGGAACTGGTAGACGCACTGGATTTAGGTTCCAGCGCCGCGAGGCGTGGAGGTTCGAGTCCTCTCATCCGCACCAAGCAAAAAGGCCCGGGATCGATCCCGGGCCTTTTTGTCTTTGTAGGGCAGGCTTATCGCGCTTCGCGCTGCTTGAGGCCATTTTGTGGGCCCATCGCGCGTGGCGTTAGTTGAGGCGCCGTTGGCGCGCCACTGTTTCCCTTGCGGCGAAGAAAAAGGCCGGGGCGTCGACCCCGGCCTTCTTTGCATCAGTCGCGTTCTTCCTTGGAGCCGGGGGCCGGGGCGCCCGGCATGGGCGGGACCGGGCCCACGGGAGCGTCCGGCGACAGTTCCGGAACATCCACCAGGCCGCGGGCGACGTGGCTCTTACGGAAGCCATAGGCGAAATAGATCACCAGGCCCACGGCGCCCCAGATGGGCAGAACCATCTTGGCGTCATGCGGCAGGTTCCAGAACAGGAAGGCGCAGCCGGCGGCCGAAAGCGGCGCGATGATCCAGACCAGGGGCGTCTTGAACGGACGTTGCCGGTTCGGATCGGTCTTGCGCAGGATCAGGACCGCGATCGACACCATGAAGAAGGCGAACAGGGTGCCCGAGTTCGAGATGTCCGCCAGTTGGCCGACCGGGAACAGGGCGGCGGCGATGGCGACGGCGACGCCGGTGAACAGGGTCACGACATAGGGGGTCTTGAACCGCTTGTGCATCTTGGTCAGGCCTTCCGGCAGCAGACCGTCGCGCGCCATGACGAAGAAGATGCGGGTCTGGCCGTAGATCATCATCAGGATGACCGAGGGCAGGGCCAAGAGGGCGGCGGTGCCCAGGGCGTTGCCGACCTGCGGATGGCCGATGACGCGCAGGACGTGGGCCAGGGCCTCGTTCGAGCAGACCAGGGCCTCGGCGTTGGCCGGCAGGGCGCAGGCGGCGACGAAGGCAGGCGAGCCCGGCTGGACGGCTTGACCGGCGGCGCCGAGGACCGGCTGGGCGCCGATGGCGCCGGCCGCGCCCAGGGCGACCAGCAGATAGAAGACGGTGCAGAAGGCCAGGGAGCCGATCAGGCCGATCGGCACGTTGCGCTGCGGGTTCTTGGTCTCTTCAGCAGCGGTGGAGACGGCGTCGAAGCCGACATAGGCGAAGAAGATCGAGGCGGCGGCGCCGACGATGCCCATGCCCGAATAGGCGCCGAACAGGCCGTTG
The DNA here is from genome assembly GCF_009394735.1 of Brevundimonas sp. Bb-A. NCBI lineage: Bacteria > Pseudomonadati > Pseudomonadota > Alphaproteobacteria > Caulobacterales > Caulobacteraceae > Brevundimonas > Brevundimonas sp. Bb-A. The sequence continues at coordinate 1,972,325 of NZ_CP045456.1, forward strand.
GGCGCGAAGGGCGACAGGTTGGCGGTGTCGATGACCGGCAGGGTCAGGACAATGAAGACCGTCAGGGCCGCGACCTTGATCGCCACAAGGATGGCGTTGACGCGGGCCGACTCGGTGGTGCCCAGGACCAGCAGGCCCGTCACGGCCAGGGCCACGATGATGGCGGGAATGTTGACGATCCCGGCCGAGAAGTCCGGCGTCGGGATGAAACCGTTCATGCTCCAGGTCGGTCCGGCGGATAGGAGGTCCGGGAAGTCGAAGCCTATCCCGTTCTCTATCAGGCCCAGCACATAGCCGGACCAGCCCACCGACACGGCCGAGGCCGCAACAGCGTATTCGAGGATCAGGGCCCAGCCGACGCACCAGGCGAGCAGCTCGCCCAGGACGGCGTAGGTATAGGTGTAGGCCGAGCCGGAGACCGGGGCCATGGCCGCCAGTTCCGAATAGCAGAGCGCCGCCACCGCGCAGACCGCGCCGGCGATGACGAAGCTGACCATCATGCCGGGGCCGGCCTTCTGAGAGGCCGCAGCCGTCAGAACGAAGATGCCGGTGCCGATGATGGCGCCGATGCCGAGCAAGGTCAGTTGAACAGGTCCGAGCGACCGATGAAGCGACTTCTTCTCGGCCGTGGCCAGAATCGCGTCGAGCGACTTAACGCGCCACATAGAATACCCCCACGTTTACGGCGGCCCTCTGGCCGCGTCGGCGGGGACGCTAGCGGCGGAATGCGGGCCGCGCAACGCGCATGACGGCGGGGTGAAGCGCTCACGACGCTTTCGTGATCGTGGCGCATCGGGGGCGCATCGGGCTAGAGGCGGATCATGTTGCCGATCCACGCCGTTCTCGACCCGCTGAAATCCGCCCTTGCAAACGGAAATACGGCGGTTTTGGCCGCCCCGCCGGGGGCGGGGAAGACCACGGTCGTCCCCTTGGCCCTGCTGGACCAGGCCTGGCTGGGCGACGGACGGCTGCTGGTGCTGGAGCCGCGCCGTATCGCCGCACGGGCCGCCGCCGACCGGATGGCCGCCACCCTGGGCCAGGAGGCGGGCGGGACGGTCGGCTACCGCACCCGGCTGCAGAGCCGGATCGGGCCGAAGACGCGGATCGAGGTGATCACCGAGGGGGTCTTCACACGGATGATCCTGGACGACCCCGGCCTGGAGGGGGTGGGAGTGGTCCTGTTCGACGAGTTTCACGAGCGCAGCCTGGACGCCGACCTGGGTCTGGCCCTGGCGCGGGAAACGCAAGGGGCGCTGCGGGAGGATCTGCGGCTGCTGGTGATGTCGGCCACCCTGGACGTGGCGGGGGTGTCGCGGTTGCTGGACGGCGCGCCGGTGATCGAGGCGGAGGGGCGGGCCTATCCGGTCGACACCCGCTATCTGGGCCGCAATCCGACCGAGCGGTTCGAGGAGGCGATGACGCGGGCCTGTCTGACGGCCCTGGGCGAGGAGACGGGGTCGGTTCTGGCCTTCCTGCCGGGGCAGGGCGAGATTCATCGGGTCGTGCGGCAGATCAACGAACGGCTGAGGCTGCCGAACGTCGACGTGGTTCCGCTGTATGGCGGACTGGATCGGGCGGAGCAGGACCGCGCCATCGAACCGGCGGCGCCGGGGCGGCGCAAGCTGGTGCTGGCGACCTCGGTTGCGGAGACGAGCCTGACGATCGACGGGGTGCGGGTGGTGGTGGACGGCGGCCTGTCGCGCGTGCCTCGGTTCGAGCCGTCCAGCGGCCTGACCCGGCTGGCCACGGTTCGGGTCAGCCGGTCGTCGGCGGAACAGCGCCGGGGACGGGCGGGACGGACCGAACCGGGCGTCTGCTATCGGCTGTGGGACGAGGAACAGACGCGCGGCCTGGTCCCGCATCAGCGGCCGGAAATCCAGGAAGCGGACCTGACCGGCCTGGCGTTGGATCTGGCGCGATGGGGCGCGCGGTCGGTCGAGGGGTTGGCCCTGCTGGACCCGCCGCCGGCCGGAGCCCTGGGCGAGGCGCGCAAGGTGCTGACGCGGCTGGGGGCGCTGGATGCGGAGGGCGGGTTGACCGATCACGGGCGGCGGCTGACACGCATCCCCCTGTCGCCGCGCCTGGCCCATATGGTCGCCGTGGCCTCGGACGGGCACGACGCCATGACGGGCGCGCGGATCGCGGCGGTGCTGAGCGAGCCGGGATTGGGCGGATCGAACGTGGATCTGCACGACCGGCTGGTCGGCCTGGCGCGGGACCGGTCGCCGCGGGCGCGGGATGCGTTGAAACTGGCTGAGCGCTGGGCTCGGGCGGCGGGCGGCGGCGCGGGCGGGTCGGTCGATGAGGGACTGCTGCTGGCCGAGGCCTTCCCCGAACGGATCGCGCGGATGCGGGGCAAGGCCGGCGAGATGCTGCTGGCCAGCGGGCGCGGGGCCATGGTCGAGGCGACCGATCCCCTGGCGCGCGAGACCTGGCTGGCGGTGGCCGAGCTGGGGGGCGGCGAGGCGCGGGACCGGGTGCGGCTGGCGGCGGCGCTGGACGCGGCGACGCTTGAAACCGATCTGGCGCGGCTGATCGAAACCGAGGAACGGCTGGCGCGCGAGCCCTCGGGCCGGGCGGTGATCAAGCGCATCCGACGGATCGGCGCGATCGTTCTGGATGAGAAGGTGATCGGGACGCCTGACGCGAGCCAGTTGTCGGCCGTGCTGAAGGCCGAGGTCGAGGCCGAGGGGATCGGCGCCCTGCACTGGGGCGAGCAGGCCTCGGCTCTGCGGGCGCGGCTGGCTTTTCTGCACGGGCTGGACCCGGCCTGGCCTGATGTGTCGGACGATGGTCTCATGGCGGCGCGCGAGGCCTGGCTGTGGCCGGTGCTGGAGGGCGCGAAGTCGCTGGCGGCGACCAACGACGGCAGGCTGGCGGACGCCTTGCGGGGGCTGATCCCCTGGGATCTGCAACACAGGCTGGACGAACTGGCGCCGCCGCGACTGACGACGCCGCTGGGGTCGGCGGGCATCGACTACGGCGCGGAGGGCGGACCGCGCGTTGAGATCCGCGTTCAGGAGTTGTTCGGCGTGACGACCCATCCGACGGTCGGCGGCGGCCGCGTTCCCCTGACCCTGGCCCTGCTGTCGCCGGCGCGGCGGCCGGTGCAGGTGACCCAGGACCTGCCGGGATTCTGGGCGGGCTCGTGGGCGGCGGTGCGCTCGGAGATGCGCGGCCGCTATCCGCGCCATCCCTGGCCCGAGAACCCGGCCGAAGCCCAGGCGACCAACCGGGCCAAGCCCCGCGGGACGTGAAGCGTCGAACCGGTCCCAAGCGGCTGCAACCGGGCGGCAAGCGCTGCGTTGAGCCAATCTCGCAGAGGACGCCCCATGGCACTTACCCAACTCGACCCCCCGCTGCCTGTCACCGTGCAGGATCGCGGCAAGGGGTTCGCCTTCGCCGTCATCGACTATGGTCAGGAGCACAATCTGATCTGGGTGACGGCCATTACCGAGACCGGAGAAATCTGGTGCGCGCCCAACCCGGTCGTGCGGATGCAGGCGAACTGGACCATGGGACGGCCGTCGCCCGCAGGTTGAGGCTTTTCAGCGGGGGAAGATGACGCGATATGGTCAGGCGCACCTGCGGTGCGCCAACCGGGGACGAAATCGTGTCGAACGCCAGGATCATATCGCCCACAGCCGGCAAGGCGCGGGTTCTTTTCGCCAGCCTGATCGGCACCACGATCGAATTCTACGACTTCTACATCTACGCCACGGCGGCGGTGCTGGTGTTTCCGCAGCTGTTCTTCCCGGGCGGAGACCCGACGACGGCCATGCTGTCGTCCTTCGCCACCTTCTCCATCGCCTTTTTCGCAAGACCGGTCGGCGCCCTGGCTTTCGGGCATTTCGGGGACCGGGTGGGACGCAAGGCGACCCTGGTGGCGGCCCTTATGACCATGGGCCTTTCGACCGTGGCCATCGGCCTGCTGCCGACCCATGCGACGGTCGGTATTGTCGCTCCCCTGCTGCTGGCCCTGTGCCGGTTCGGACAGGGGCTCGGCCTGGGCGGCGAATGGGGCGGGGCTGTGCTGCTGGCCACCGAAAACGCGCCGCCGGGCAAGAAGGCCTGGTTCGGCATGTTCCCGCAACTGGGGGCGCCGATCGGCTTCATCCTGTCGACGGGCGCCTTCATCGTCCTGACCTCGACGATGGGCGAGGCCCAGTTCGAGGCCTGGGGCTGGCGCTTGCCCTTTCTGGCCAGCGCCGTCCTGGTCTTCGTCGGTCTGTGGGTGCGGTTGAAGATCACCGAGACCCCGGAATTCCAGACGGCGATGGACCGGAAGGAGCGGGTCAAGGCGCCGGCCGTGACCCTGTTCGCCCAGCACAAGACCGCCCTGTTCCTGGGGACGTTCAGCGGGGTGACGACCTTCTCCCTCTTTTATCTGATGACGGTCTTCGCCCTGGGCTGGGCGACGACGGGGATGGGGCTTGAGCGCGGCGAGGTCCTGCCGGTCCAGCTGATCGGTGTGCTGTTCTTCGCCGCCTTCATTCCGGTTACGGCCCTGCTGGCCGACCGGTTCGGCCAGGTGAAGGTGCTGATCGCCTCGTCGGTCGGCATCGCCCTGTTCGGCGGCCTGTTCGCCCCCCTGTTCGGCGCGGGGCTGACGGGGCTGCTGATCTTCTTCGCCCTGGGCTTTGCCCTGATGGGTTGCACCTATGGCCCTATCGGCGCGGCCATGGCGCGGCCCTTCCCAACGGCCGTCCGCTATACGGGGGCGTCCATGGCCTTCAATCTGGCCGGGATCGTGGGGGCGTCGCTGGCGCCCTATCTGGCGACCTGGCTGGCCAAGACCTATGGGCTGGCGGCGGTCGGCGGCTATCTGGCCCTGTCGGCGGTGGTGACCATACTGGCCCTGTGGGGCATGGGGCGGGTCAGCCCGGAGACGGAACTCTGATACGGAACTCTGATACGGACCTCTAGGCTTCGTCCGTCGCCGCATAGACCATGATCCCGGTCGCTATGGCCAGGTTCAGACTGTCGGCCCGGCCGCGCATCGGGATCTTGACGTTGACGTCGCAGGCGGCGGCCAGCTGGTCGGTCAACCCGGCCTGTTCGTTGCCCATCAGGATCAGCGACGGCTTCTGCATCACCGCCGAGCGGTGGCTGACCTTGGCGTCCAGCCGGGTGCCGACGACGCTGCCGGGCCAGGTTCGGCGCCAGGCCAGGAAGGCCTCGGGGTCGGTTTTGGTGATGGAGACGGCGAAGACCGAACCCATGGTCGCGCGCACCGCCTCGACCGAATAGGGATCGACGCAGTCGCCGATCAGGATGACGCCGCCGCAGCCGGCCGCGTCGGCGGTGCGGATGATGGTGCCCAGATTGCCGGGATCGCGCACCTGCTCCAGGGCGACCCAGCAGGGGGCCGAGGCCGGGTCCAGCCTGTCCAGAGGGGCGTAGAGCTGATCGAACACGCCCAAGACCGTCTGAGGATTGTCGCGGCGGCTGATCTTTTCGAGGATGGCGTGGGTGACGACGACGATTTCGCCGCCGGCCTTGCGCGTCTCGGCCTTGGCCCGGTCCAGCAGGGGGTGGGGGCGGGCGTCCTCGCCGACCAGCAGCAGGCGCGGCGCGCGGCCCAGGTCGAGGGCCTCGCCGATGAATTTCAGCCCTTCGGCCAAAAAGGTTCCGGTGCTGTCCCGCTCCTTGCGCATATGCAGGGCGCGGACGGCCTTGACCGTGTCATTGGTCAGGGAGGTGATCACGCGGTGGGTGTCGTGCGCGCTCATCGGCTCCACCGGGCGAAGAAGGACAGGCCGATGGCGCGGGCGTTCGCACCGTCTTCGGACAGGGCCAGTTCGCCCCAGTCGATGCGGCCGCCGCGATCCGGCAGGGCCTCGGCCATCAGATGGGCCAGGGACAGGCCGGAGATGCGGGCGGCGTAGGCGTTCAGCAGCAGGAAATCGGCCTCGTCGGACAACAGGGCGGCGCAGTCCTTCAGCAGGGCCGGCATGTCCTCGAACAGGCGCCAGACCTCGCCGGTCGGGCCGCGTCCGTACTTGGGCGGGTCCAGGATTATACCGTCGTATTTCGAGCCGCGCCGGACCTCGCGGGCCACATATTTGCGGGCGTCCTCGACGATCCAGCGGATCGGGCGGTCGGACAGGCCGGACTGTTCGGCGTTCTCGCGGGCGTAGTTGACCGATTTCTTGGAAGCGTCGACGTGGGTGACCTCGGCCCCGGCGGCGGCGCAGGCCAGGCTGGCGACGCCGGTATAGCCGAACAGGTTCAGGATCTTCGGCGCTCGGCCGGCGTCGCGCGTGAAGGCGCGCACGCGGGCGTCCAGCCAGTCCCAGTTGGCGGCCTGTTCCGGGAAGAAGGCCAGGTGGCGGAAAGGCGTGAAACGGCCGGTGAACTTCACCTCGCGCCATTTCAGGGGAAAGGCGTCGACGGGGCCGTGCCGGTCGAAGCGCCAGCGGCCGGAGTCTTCCTCCTCCTGCTGCGGATCGAAGGCGGCGGTGGCCTGGTCGAAAGCGGCCGGGTCGCGCGGGGACCAGAAGCACTGGGGCTCGGGCCGGACCACCGTATAGGGGCCGTAGCGCTCAAGCTTCCTGCCCTCGCCGGAGTCCAGCAGGGCGTAGTCGGACCAGCCGTGGGTCACCAGGGTTTCGGGGGTGGGAGAGAGCAGGGGCGCCATCCTGCGGCTGATAGGCGGTCAGGCGGCCTTACGTCCAGCATCGACATGGGTGGAGGCGCCGCATTCGGCGTCATGGTCCGGCTCATGGATCGTCTTGTCCCAGACATAGGGCGATACGATCAGTCGCCACAGAGCCTGTACAAACGCGACGCTGAGCAGGGACCAATAGGCCGGCGCCAGCAGCATGTCGCTGAGACGATAGTCCAGACCGGCGCGGCGCGCCCCGACGGCGCAACTCATCCATGCGGCGACGACGCCCAGCGCCAGGACGGCGAGCGATCCGACCGGCAAGGATGGCGCCGCGCCCGCGTGAAGACCCAGGAGAAGGGCCGAGCCGATCCAGGCCAAGGCGGGAGCGTGGCAGGCGGCGGATATGACGGCGGCCCCCAAGGTCATGACAAGCGACAGCAGTCCGCGCTCGTCCAGGGCGGCGGGCGAGCGCGTATGGACGCCCCAGGTCTGCATATAGCCCTTCAACCATCGCGTTCTCTGGGGCAGCCAGCGCTCGAAAGGGCCGGGCGGCGTTTCCCAGGTCGGTCGGTGGATGACCCCCAGACGCCACCCCGCCGACCAGAGCCGAAAGCCCAGGTCGGCGTCTTCCGTCACATTATAGGCGTCCCAACCGCCCAGATCCCGGAGGATGGCCGTCCGAAGATGATTGCTGGTGCCGCCGAGGGGGAAGGGCAGGTTCAGCTTCGCCATGCCCTGAAGATTCACCTCGAAAAGGGCGGCGTACTCCAGGGCGAACTGTCGATCGAGAAACCCCTTCAGGCCGGCGCCTCTGCGAACGCGCAACGGCGCCTGAACGCAGGCCAGATCAGGGCTCTGGGCGAAGTGCGCCGCCGCTTCACGCAACTGCCCCGGGTCCGGCGCATCTTCGGCGTCATAGACGGTGACCAGTTCGCCCTTGATGAAGGGAAGGGCGTGGTTGAGGGCGCGCGGCTTGGTCTGGGGCGCGCCGGGCGGCACGATCAGGATCTGCAGCCAGTCAGGCCTGGCTGCGGCCGTCGCGGCCGCAATGGTTGACTGATCGTGCGCTTCCAGGATGAGGAACCCCTGCAACTGTCGGCGGGGGTAGTCCAGCCGAGACAGGTTCTGCACCAACTGCTCCACCACCGCCGCCTCGTCATACAAGGCCGCCAGGACCGTATAGCGCGGCCAGCGGCCCGGCTTGGGCGGCGGGGGCGGCGGAGAAAGACTGGCCGCCGCCAGGACGGCCCGCCAAACGGCCGTGGCGACGAAACAAGCCTGAAGCCCCAAGATCAGGGCCTCCAGCGTCGCCCGTGGCCAGAGGACGAGGGCGAGCGCCGCAGATGTCGCCAACCCGCCGACAACCGCCGCCTGCCAGGCCGTCGGCGTTCGACGCCCTGCGCCGCTGAGCGCATTCGTCTTGATCGTCATGGTTCCAAGCCCCCGCCCGAGTCAAATACAACTTGAAATATATTTGCGCTGCAACTGGATTTTTTGCGCCGATTGGCGCCGATGATCGATTGTCGCTATTCAGATCGCTCCTGACCTGGAGTCGCCTTTGCCCCTCGCGTCGCAATCGTCTCGTTCCCACCGCAAGCCCAAGGGGGAAGGCCATTCACGGCGCGGCGAAATCCTGGCCGCCGCCGAGCGGATTTTCGTCGAGCACGGCTATGAAGGAGCGACCATTCGCAAGATCGCGGATGAGGTCGGCCTGTCCTCGACCGCCCTCTATATGCATTTCCCCGATAAGGGCGCGATCCTGCAGGAGATCTGCCGCAACGCCTTCAGCGTCCTGACGGCGGCTGCGGCCTCCCTGTCGGCGGGTTCCGCGCCGCCGGAGGTCCGCCTGAGGGCCATGATCGAGGCCTACGCCCAGTTCGGTTTCGATCAGCCCAACGCCTATCGCCTGATCTATCTGACCCGTCCCATCGAGGCCCGAGAGGGCGCTCAGACCTTGTCCCAGGAACTGGGCGCCGTCGTCTTTTCCGCCTTTGTAGCCTTGGTTGAGGAGACCGTGGCCGCAGGGCGTATGGAGGGCGACGCCAGGGCGATCGCTCAGTCGATTTGGGCGGCTGCGCACGGCGTCGTATCGCTGATGATCACCAAACCCTATTTTCCGTGGGTGGAGCGGGACCAGTTGGTCAAGACGACCCTGGACGCCGTGTTCAACGGCCTGCTTAAACCGTGATCCCACGCGTCCGGTCGCTCGTTCTCTGTCTGGTCCTTGTGGGGCTGACGCCGGTCCCCGCCCAGGCTCGGCCCTTGCGGGTCATGGCCCTGGATCAGTGCGCCGATCAATATGTCCTGGCCCTGGCGCCCGACGCCGAACTGGCCCTGTCGCCACGCGCCGACGATCCTGACGCCTGGCTGAGGCGCGAGGCGGCCGGACACAGGCGGCTGCGCCCGACCCTGGAGGCGGCGGTCGGGTTCAAACCGGATGTGGTCGTACGCTACTGGGGCGGCGAACCCCGGCTGCTGGCGGCCCTGGAGCAGCGCGGGACCAAGGTGGTCACGATCGCGGACGCGACGGACTTCGACGGGGTGCGCGCCAATATTCGCGCCGCAGCGCAGGGTCTCGGACAGGCCGAGCGGGGGGCTCGACTGGAGCGGATCATGCAGGCCAAGCTGGATCGCGCGGCGCCGCCCGCCGGAAGCCCCACGCCCGGCGCCCTCTATCTGACCTCGGGCGGCTATACGTCCGGTCCCGGCACGCTGATGGATGCGATGATGCGGGCCGCCGGCTTTCGCAATCTGACGACCGCGCCGGGCTTCGGCGCCGTCAGTGTCGAGCAGATCGCGCTTCAGCCGCCCATCCGGTTCGTGCTGGGCTTTTTCGACCAGTTGCGGGCCGACTGGCGAGGCGCGGGCCGCCATCCGGTGGTGCGTCGCGCCGCCAAGGGGCGGACGGCGGCGAAGCTGCCGGCGGCCGTCCTGACCTGTCCCGCCTGGTTCGCCGCCGACGGGGTGGAGATGATGAAGGCGCGGCCATGAGTGGGACGGTTCGTCTGTGCGTGACGCTGGGCCTGCTCTGTACGGCGGCCGTGGCGACCGCCGTACTGTTCGGAGAGACGGGGTTCGACCGCGCCCAGTATGCGGCGGCCTTCGGCGATCCGTCTTCAGGTCCCTGGGCCGTCTTGTGGCAGGTGCGGGCGCCCCGCGCCGTCTGCGCCCTGGTCGTGGGGGCGGCTCTGGGGCTGGCGGGGGCGGTGATGCAGGGGCTGCTCCGCAATCCCCTGGCCGATCCTGGCGTTCTGGGGGTTTCGGCGACGGCGGCCCTGGGCGCGGCCCTGGCGATCGTCCTGGGCGGCGCGGGCGTTGCGGGCCTGGTGGAGATGTCGGCCCTGGCCGGCGCTGCTGTGGCCGGCGGGGTGCTGGTCGCGGCAGCCGGACTGATGCGGGCGCCGGAGGCCCTGATCCTTTTTGGGGTGGCCTTGTCGAGTTTCGCGGGGGCGGCGACGGCCCTGATCTTCAACCTGTCGCCGTCCCCCATCGCCCAGGCCGAGGTCATGGCCTGGCTCTTGGGATCGGTGCAGAACCGGAGTTGGGTCGATGTCGCCTGGGTGGCGCCGGCCCTGGCGATGGCCGCCGTTTTCGCCGGCCTGTCGGCGCGGGGACTGCGGATGCTCACCCTTGGCGATGAAACGGCCGCAACCTCGGGCCTCTCCATGGGGCGGTTGAGAGGCTTCGCCCTGATCGCGGCGGCGCTGGCGACGGGGGCGGCGGTGGCGGTCGCGGGCGTGATCGGTTTCGTCGGTCTGGCGGCGCCCCATCTGGTGCGGGCGGCGGTACGCGGGGACGCGGGGCGAATCCTGGCGCCCTCGGCCCTGGCCGGCGGACTGATCCTGGTGGTCGCGGATTTAGCGGCGCGGCTGACGCCGACGGATCAGGAGCTGAAACTGGGGGTGTTCACGGCCTTGATCGGGGCGCCCCTGTTCGCCCTGATCGCCTGGCGGGCGGCGCGGGAGTGGCGGCTGTGATCGCGCCGCTGACGATGTGGGACGCCCAGGCGGCCCTGGGCGGGCGCAAGGTGCTGGACGGTGCGAACGTCCAGGTCGAGCGCGGCCGATTGGTCGCCCTGGTCGGTCCCAATGGGGCGGGCAAGTCCAGCCTGATCAAGGCGTTCGTCGGACTGCTGGCGCTGGACGGCGGCGTCGCCCGCCTGAACGGCGACGACGTCACGACACTGTCCCCTCGAGAACGGGCCCGGCGCATCGCCTATCTGCCGCAGGAGCGGCGGATCGCCTGGAACCTGCCGGCGGTGGAGGTGGCGGCCCTGGGCGCGCCCTTCCTGGCCGGTCCCGAAGCCTTGGCGCGGGCCAAGCGGGCTCTGGCTGAAGTGGGCGGCGCCCATCTGGTCGATCGCGGCGTAGCCGAAATGTCCGGCGGCGAGCGGGCGCGGGTGCTGCTGGCGCGCGCTCTGACGACCGACGCCCCCATGCTGCTGGCGGATGAACCGATCGCGGGGCTCGATCCGGACGCGCAGCGGCTGGTGCTGGAGCGGCTGCGCGCCCGCGCGGACGGCGGCGCCGCCGTGTTGGTCAGCCTGCACGACCTGACCCTGGCGGCGGCCTTCGCCGACCAGGTGATGGTCATGCATCAGGGACAGGTCGTCGCCGCCGCCCCGCCGATGGAGGCGCTGGAGCCGGGCGTGCTCAAAAGCGTCTTCGGCTTGGACGGGCGCTGGGTCGAAACGCCGGACGGGCCGCTGCTGGCGGCCCGTCGGGCTCAGTAGGCGACGTAGGGACGCGGACCCGCAGCGGCGCCGCGCGCAATGTCGGCCGAGGGCGTCAGAGGCGCCGAGCCGCCGTTCAGCCGGGCCTTGTAGACCGCCATATTCTCCATCACCCGCATCATATAGTTGCGCGTCTCGGTGAAGGGGGCGCATTCGATGAAGTCGATGGCGGCGTTGGCGTCGCCGCGCGGGTCGCCGCAGCGGGCGATCCACTGGTTCGGCCGCGCTGGGCCGGCGTTGTAGCCGACCGTGGCCAGCAGCATGGAGCCGTTGTTGGCCGCCATCAGCTCGCCCAGGTGATAGCTGCCCAGGGTCATGTTGTAGTCCGGGTCCCACAGCTGTTCGGCCGAGAAGCTCATGCCCAGGCGACGGGCCACGCCGGAGCCGGTAGAGGGCAGGAACTGCATCATTCCGCGCGCATCGGCCCCGGAGCGGGCCCGGGGGTCGAAACTGGATTCCTGACGTGTGATGGCCTGGGTGAACTCCAGAGGCGCCGCGCCGGCGACCTGTGGCGGTATGCGGACCGGATACATCCGCTCTGGCAGGACAAAGCCCCTCTGGCTGGCCGCACGGCCGACCATCATGGCCGCGAAACCGTCGCCGTAGCTGCGGCTCAAATCCATCAGCAGGGCCAGATCCTCGATCGTGGGGAGGTCGTTGTCGAGTTGATAGGCGAAGACCCGCAGCAGGCTGGTCTCTCCGGTCTCGCCGAGAATCCGAGTGGCGCGAACCCGTTCGTCGGCTTCAAATCGGGCGATGTCCGCAGGGGTAGGCGCCGGATCGCCGGGCAGGGTCAGGGTGGTCATCCCGGCCTTTTCGGCGGCGAGCTGGCCATAGAAGGTCTGCCAGTGCTGGGCGCCGTTGCGATAATAGGCGAGGGTGGCGTCGCGCTCGCCCCGGGCCTCGGCGGCCCGGCCCAGCCAGTAATAGGCGCGGCCCTGGGTGATCGGAGTTGAGGAGGCGGTGCGCAGGGCCTCGAAATGACGGGCGGCGACTTCGGGCTGGTTCAGCTTGGTCAGGGCGACCCATCCGGCGAAGAACTCGGCGTCCACCATCCGGTCTCCGGAGGTGAAGCCATGGCCGTTCATGGCGTCATAGGCCGCGCGCCAGTTTCCCTGCTGCAGGGCGTCCAGATAATAGTTGCGGCGCTCGGTCCACAGGGTGTTGTCGCCCGCCGTGTGACCCGGCGCCGGCGGCAGATAGGCCAGAAGCGGGAAGGCTTCGGACTGACGGTTCTGAGACCGCAGGATACGAACCCGTTCCAGGACCACGACGGGATCGACGGCCTGTGTCGGGGTCAGGGAAGCGACGACGGCGTCGGGGCTGTAGGCGGTGCGCAGGCTCATGACGGCGTTGGCGACGGCCGCCCGTTCCGGCGAGACGAGGCCCATCATCGCGCGGGTGGCCGGGCCGTGAGGGCCCATCAGCAGCAGATTGAGGCGGGTCTCATGATCCGCCGGGGTCAACCATCCGCCCCAGGCGGCCAGAATGCGCGATTGCGGCGCCTCGTCGAAGGATCGCGTGCGCCACCATTCGCGGATCAGGGCGCGGGCCTCGTCGCGTCGCCCCCTCTGTTCCAGGGCGGTCGCATAGGCGATGGCGCCATCGACCGTGCGGGGCGGTTCCTGCGCGAACAGGGCCAGGGCGGCGTCCGGGCCGACGCCGGACCGGGCCAGCACCTTTTCTGTCGCTTCGCGGCGTGATTCGGCCCTCGGCCAGCCGGCCAGCTCCGTCTGGGCGCGGGCGAGGTCGGCGTAGGACAGCTGTTCGCCCGAGGTGTCGATCAGGGCCCACTGGACCAGTTTGCGCGCTGCGGGATCGCCGATCTGTGAGAGGGCCGACTGGGCGCCCAGCACGTCGCGCGCCCGCGCGGCGGCCAGTCCTTGACGAAACAGCGCCGTGTCCTGATCGTTCAGGACGCGGGTTTGGCCATAGGCGACGCCGGTTTGAGTGACGGAACCATAGGGGACGGCCTGCGCCGGCGCCGCGTCTTGAGGGCTCGGCGCAATCAAGGCGAGCACCGCCGCCAGACTCGTCGCAATCATGATCTTTCCTGTTCTCATTCATCCCGGTTGCGGCGAAGCCGCTGGCGACCTAACGTCTCGCGCTCTCAAGACAGAGGTCCTGGACGTCCGTCCATCGCCCCTCCCCAATTAGGCTAGCTAGTCCCATGACCGCCCCCTTGTTCAAGGGCGTGATCACCGCCCTGATCACACCACTTCATGACGGAAACGTGGACGAAGCCGCATTCGCCACGCTGATCGAGCGTCAGATCGCCGCAGGCGTCAGCGGTCTGGTGCCCGTCGGCACGACAGGCGAGGGCGCCAGTATGGATCTGGACGAGCACAAGCATGTGATCGAACTGTGCGTGCGGCTGGTCGCCGGCCGCGTTCGCGTCATCGCCGGAACCGGTTCGCCCTACACCAAGGAAGCCATCGACCTGACCCGCCACGCCAAGACGGTCGGGGCGGACGGCGCCTTGGTCGTGACGCCCTATTACATCCGCCCGTCCCAAGCCGGGATGGCGGCGCATTTCGAGGCCATAGCGGACGCCGTCCAACTGCCCATCCTGCTTTACAACGTGCCCGCGCGAACCGGCGCGGACCTGGCGAATGAGACGGTGGCGCGATTGGCGGCTCATCCGAACATCGTCGGCATCAAGGACGCCACCGGCGACATGAGCCGGGTCAGCTGGATGCGGGCCGAGATCCAAGAGCCGTTCGACCTGATCTCCGGCGATGACTCCAGCTATTTGGGCTATCACGCCCATGGCGGGGTCGGACTGATTTCGGTGGCGTCGAATGTGGCGCCCGAAGCCATGGTCGCTTTGCACAATGCGGCGGCGGCCGGCGACTATGCCGCAGCGCGGGATTGGCAGGACCGTCTGATCGGCCTGTGTAAGGCGCTGTTCCTCGATAATTCTCCCGCCCCGACCAAATACGCCCTGGCCCGGCTGGGCCTGTGCCGGGAAGAGGCGCGCTTGCCGCTGTCGCCGACCGCCGACGCGGTCAAGCCGGCCATCGACAAGGCCATGGTCGAGGCGGGCGTGATCTGATGGCGCCCAAGCCGCAGCCCAAGTCCAAGGTCATCGCCGAGAACCGCCGCGCGCGCTTCGACTATTTCCTGGAGGACAATATAGAGGCGGGGATTCAGCTGCTGGGCACCGAGATCAAGGCTCTGCGCGACGGTCGGGCCAATATCGCCGAAAGCTATGCGGCGGTTGAGGGGCGAGAGATCGTCCTGATCAACGCCGACATTCCGCCCTACAAACAGGCCAACCGCTTCAATCACGAGCCCCGCCGGCCGCGCAAATTGTTGCTGCATCGCAAGCAGATCGACAAGCTGATGGGGGCGGTGCAACGCGACGGTCAGACCATCATCCCGCTGAGGCTCTATCTGAACGAAGCGGGCAAGGCGAAGTTGGAGATCGCCCTGGCCAAGGGCAAGAAGCTGCACGACAAGCGCGAGGCCTCGGCCGAACGGGACTGGCAGCGCGACAAGGCGCGGCTGATGCGGGACAAGGGCTGAGCCCCGTCGCCGTCGCCTAGCTGAGAGGGCGGGCGTCCATCACGCCGGGCAGGTCGGAGACTCCTCGGCTCATCTGGCCGCCGGCGGAGGGGGCGACCAGACCCCCTGTCAACAGCGTCAGCACCGTGAAGGCGACCACGACCACGGCTGCGATCAAGGCCAGCCTGCGCTCGGCTGGGGTGAAGAGTCGATCGGTCGTGCGTTGCATGGTTCAGCCTCCCTCCCCTCGAGAACGCAGCGGCGGGGCCTCAGTTCCGCCTCAATTGGATCCTGCCGGATTGGTGCGACACCTCCGCGACAGCACGGTCAGGCTTCTATGATCGACCGGGCGCGATTGAACACCGCTTCGAACATGTCCGGGGTCAGGCGACCCGTGTTCGTGTTCAATCGGGAGCAGTGATAGGAGTTCAGGATCACATAGCCTCCGGCCTCGCCCTCGGCCCCATGCCCCGCCGGCATGGCCGAGGCGGGGCGGCCGAACGCCTTGAGGATGTTGCGGCGAGAGACGTCGCCCAGGGTGATGATGACCTTAAGATTGGGCAGAAGCGCAAGTCGGTCGATCAGGAAAGGACGACAGGTCGTCTCTTCGACCGGCAGGGGCTTGTTGCCGGGCGGGGCGCAGCGGACGGCGTTGGTGATCATGCAATCGACCAAGGTCAGATCATCGTCGCCGTTCGGCTCATAGGTTCCGGTCGCGAAGCCGGTCTTCTTCAGCGTGTCGTACAGCAGCCATCCGGCGTGGTCGCCCGTGAATGGACGGCCGGTGCGGTTGGCTCCCGTGCGGCCCGGCGCCAGGCCGGCGACCAGAAGCCGCGCCTGAGGGTCGCCGAAGGAGGGGGCGGGGCCGTTCCACCAATCCGGATTCTGGCGGGCGTTTTCCTGGCGATAGGCCACCAGTCGCGGGCAGAGCGGACAGTCGCGGGGCGGCTCGGGCGTTAGGCTCATTGCGCCGTCGCCGACTTGGGTCGGCCGAAGTCGGCCATCAGATCGTTCAGGTCCAGGAAGGCGTCCGCCTGACGGCGCAGTTCGTCGGCGATGTGGGGCGGCTGAGTCTTCTGGGTGGAGATGACCGTCACCCGCACGCCCTTGGCCTGGACGGCCTGGACCAGCCGTCGGAAATCGCCGTCGCCGGAAAACAGCACCACATGATCCAGCGCCGGAGCCAGCTCCAGCATGTCCACCGCGATCTCCATGTCCATATTGCCTTTGATCCGGCTATGGCCGGCCGTGTCGGTGAACCGCTTCACCGGCTTGGTGACGACGGAAAAGCCGTTGTAGTCCAGCCAGTCCACCAAGGGTTTTACCGGCGAGAACTCTTCGCCCTCCACCACCGCCGTGTAATAGTAGGCGCGGATCAGGATGGATTTCTCGCGAAACCAGTCCAGCATCCGCCGGAAGTCCATATCGTGTTGCAGGGCGCGGGCGGCGGAATACAGGTTGGATCCGTCGATGAAGATCGCCAGGCGGTCGGTGGGATGAAACATGGTCGAGGCCGTCGAAAGAGATGAAATGAGGGACGAAAGGCGAGGGGCGCCGGTCGATACGAGAATCGACGCCGCACTCGACCTGAACGCCGCAGTCATCGTGGCGCTGGGCTGTAATGACAAGGGGGCCTGGTCGTCTTGCCGCGAGGCCCTGGAGGCGGCTCTGGCGCGGTTTCGCACGGAAGGGATCGACATCATCGCCCGGTCGTCCTGGTGGTCGTCACTGGCCTGGCCCGATCCGCAGGACCCGCCGTTCCTGAATGGCGTCGTGATCGTGAGCACCGCCCATGATCCCCATGATCTGATGGCGGCCCTGGGCCGAATCGAAGACGCCTTCGGGCGGCGTCGGTCGGTGCGCAACGCGCCGCGCACCCTGGACCTGGACCTGATCGCCTACGGGCGGCTGATCGGCGACCTGAACGGCCTGATCCTGCCGCATCCCAGGGCGGCTGAGCGCAGGTTCGTCATGGGGCCGATTGCGGAGATTGCGCCGGACTGGGTTCATCCCGCCGGCGGCGACGCCGCAGCCCTTGCCGGGGCCGCAGGGGTCGGCAAGGACGCTCATCCGATCTGACGCCGTAGTTTCGCCGCTCTGGCGTTGCAAAACAGCGACCACATCTGTATTTGACGCGGTTCTCCCCCGCGTTCGAGGAATTTCATGGCCCGCGTCACCGTCGAAGACTGCATCGAGAAGGTTCCGAACCGCTTTGGTCTGGTGCTGATGGCGGGTCACCGCGCCCGCAGCATCGCCAACGGGGCCGCCCTGACGATCGACCGCGACAATGACAAGAACCCCGTGGTCGCCCTGCGCGAGATCGCCGATGACACGGTGGCGCCCGATGAACTGCGCGAGACGATCATCACGACGCTGCAACGCGTCGATGAGCGCACGGAGGCCGAGGACGAGGCGGAAACCGTCGCCCTGCTGGCCGAGCCGCAGCACATGAACATGGCCGAGGCCGAGCTGATCCGCGCCCTGCAAAGCGATCGGGACGGCGGTCAGGAGGAGCGCTACTGACGCCCGAGGGAGCCCCAGGCGTCACTATCCTGCCGGCGCGGACCGAGACGGTTCCGCCGGCGCCCCAAGCTGCAAACAAAAACGATCCGACGCCGACGGCGGACGGCGCGCCGCGATCGTCGAAACGTGCGCCGATCTTGCGCCAGTTCGAGCTGATCGAGGCGGTCAAGGCCTATGACCCCACGGCGGACGAAGCGCTTCTGAATCGCGCCTACGTCTATGCGATGAAGATGCACGGCTCGCAGTTGCGGGCTTCAGGCGATCCCTATTTCGCCCATCCGATCCAGGTCGCGGGCATATTGACCGACTATCGGCTGGACACGGCGACGATCGTCACGGCCCTGCTGCATGACGTCGTCGAGGACACCTCGGCCACACGCGAAGACATCGCTCAGATGTTCGGGGAAGAGGTGGCCGTCCTGGTCGAGGGCGTCACCAAGCTGAGCCGGCTTGAGCTTCAGGCCGAGCATACGCGCCAGGCTGAAAACCTCCGGAAATTCATCCTGGCGATCAGCCGGGACGTGCGGGTCCTATTGGTCAAGCTGGCCGACCGCCTGCACAACATGCGGACCCTTCAGTACGTTAAGCCGGAGAAGCGTGAGCGCATCAGCCGCGAGACGCTGGAGGTCTATGCGCCCCTGGGACGGTCGATCGGAATTCATTCCATCGCATCCGAACTGGAAGAACTGGCCTTCACCTATCTCAATCCCACGGCCAAGACCGCCATCGAACGTCGGCTTGAGGCGTTGAAGCTGGAGCATGGTCACGCCATTGAAGGCGTGTCGGACGAGGTGGAGCGGGTGCTGTCGGAAGCCGGGGTGCCGGCGCGGGTTTTCGGTCGGCAGAAGACGCCCTATTCCATCTGGCGGAAGCTGCAACGCAAGTCGGTCGGGTTTTCGTCCCTGTCGGACATCTACGGTTTCCGGGTGATCCTGGAGGCGGAGGACGACTGTTACCGCGCGCTGGGCGTCATCCACCGGGCCTGGCCGATGGTGCCGGAACGGTTCAAGGACTTCATTTCCACGCCCAAGTCGAACAACTACCGCTCGCTGCACACCACGGTCGTGGGGCCGCGCGGCTTGCGAATCGAAATGCAGCTCCGCACCGAGGCGATGGACCGCGTCGCAGAGGACGGGGTGGCGGCCCACTGGCGCTACAAGAACCATTCCTACGGTTTCGATCATGAAGCCATGGCGACCGGAGGCGGCCGCGATCCCTTGCAGAACCTGCGCCACCTGGTTCAGGTGATTGAACATGGCGAGGGCGGGGAAGACTGGGTCGAGCACGCCAAGCTCGAAATGTACCTGGATCAGGTCTTCGTTTTTACGCCCAAGGGCCGGCTGGTGACCCTGCCGCGGGGCGGCATGCCGCTGGACTTCGCCTATGCGGTTCACACAGAGGTCGGCGACACGGCCGTCGGGGTGAAGGTCAACGGCGAGTTGAAGCCGATGCGGACGCCCTTGCAGAACGGCGACGTGGTCGAGATTATTCGCGGGGCCAAGCGGGAGGTGCCGGCGGACTGGCGTAGTCTGACGGTGACCGGGCGGGCCCGTTCCGCCATTCGTCGTCATATCCGAACCTCCGAGCGTGAAGAGTTCATCAAGCTGGGCCGTGTGGCGCTGGAGCAGACGCTGGCCCGGGTGGAGAAGTCTCTGGCCGACGTCTCGCTGAAGCCGGTTCTGGAAACCCTGGCGGTCGCCTCGGACGACGATGTGTTCGAAAATCTGGGCCGCGGTCGGTTCTCGCCCACGACCGTGGCCGAGACCCTGTTCCCGTCCTTGAAGGGGCGGTTGAAGGCCGGGCCGGAAAAACAGAGGATCGAAGGCGACACGGCCCGGCTGTTCGTTCGCGGGGGCGGACTGACGCCCGGCGTCAGCGTCCATTTCGGCCGTTGCTGCACGCCTGTGCCCGGCGATCGCATCGTGGGCATTCTCGAGCCGGAGACCGGGCTCACCGTCCATACTATCGACTGTCAGGCCCTGGCGGCCTTCGCCGATGACGATTCGGTCTGGCACGATCTGCAATGGACGCCCCAGGCCGAGACGGACGCCGTCGCCGCGGTCCGGTTAAACGCCACCATCCGCAATGCGCCGGGCGTGCTGGGGCAGGTGACCACCCTGATCGGCGAGGCGGGCGGCAACATCATCAATCTGTCGATGGCCTATCGTCAGCAGGACTTCTTTGACGTGACGATTGATGTGGAGGTGGAGGACGCCAAACACGCCACCACCATCATGGCGGCTCTGCGGGCCAATCCTTCGGTCGACAACGTCGATCGCGGGCGCGGCTGAGTCTTTCGCCGGACGGGGCGAGGCGCTAAGACGCCCCGCATGAACACCCAAGACGTCCTCAACGAGTTTCGCGACGCCGGCGCCCTGCGCGAAGGCCATTTCGTCCTGTCCTCCGGTCTGCACAGCCCGGTCTTTCTGCAGAAGAACCTGGTCTTCATGCAGACGGACCGCTGCGAGCGGCTGTGCAAGGCTTTGGCTGAAAAGATCGTCGCGACGGTCGGGCCGGTGGATGTGGCCATTTCGCCGGCCGTGGGCGGGATCATTCCCGGCTATGAGACGGCGCGTCACCTGGGCGTCCCGTCGATGTATGTCGAGCGCGAAGGCGGCCAGTTCAAACTGAGGCGCGGGTTTTCGGTCGAGCCGGGCCAGAAGGTTGTGATGGTGGAGGATATTGTCACCACCGGATTGTCGTCGCGCGAATGCATCGCCGCCATCCAGGCGGCGGGAGGCGAGGTGGTCGCTGCAGCCTGTATCGTCGATCGGTCAGGCGGAAAGGCCGATGTGGGCGTGCCCCTCATCGCCCTGGCGTCGCTGGAGGTGCCGGCCTATCCAGCCGACGCCCTGCCGCCGGAACTTGCGGCCGTGCCGGTCGAAGACCCCGGCAGCCGTAGACTTGCGAAATAATGTCCGGCGAAGCGACGTCGGGGCCGGCGAGGAGCTGAAGATGCGCGAACGGGTGAGGCTGGGCGTCAATATTGATCATGTCGCGACGGTTCGGAACGCTCGCGGCGGCGCCCATCCGGATCCGGCCAGAGCGGCGGAGACGGCCTTGATGGCGGGGGCAGACGGCATCACCGCCCACCTGCGCGAGGACCGGCGCCACATTACGGATGCCGACATCGGCGTGCTGAGCGCGCTCTGCGCTCGCGCAGGCAAGCCGCTCAACTTTGAGATGGCCGTGACCGATGAAATGCTGAGCATCGCCCTGCGCCACCGCCCCCACGCCGCCTGCCTTGTGCCCGAGCGGCGCGAAGAGGTGACGACGGAAGGCGGCTTGGCGGTGGCGGGACAGGAGGCGCGGATCAAGCCTGTCGCCCAGGCCCTGACGGAAGC
This sequence comes from Brevundimonas sp. Bb-A, assembly GCF_009394735.1. Lineage (NCBI taxonomy): Bacteria > Pseudomonadati > Pseudomonadota > Alphaproteobacteria > Caulobacterales > Caulobacteraceae > Brevundimonas > Brevundimonas sp. Bb-A. The sequence continues at coordinate 1,993,041 of NZ_CP045456.1, forward strand.
TGGGATACGGGTCTCGCTGTTCATCGAACCGTCCGAGGCTCAGGTCGAGGCCGCTGCGGCGGTCGGCGCCCAGGTGGTGGAGTTTCACACCGGCCGCTATTGCCACCTGACCGATCCCGGGGAGCGGGAGGTCGAGTTCGAGCGGCTGGCGGCCGCCGCCGCCCAGGCCGACGTCCTGGGATTGGAGGTCCATGCCGGTCACGGGCTCGACTATGAGACCGCCCCAAGGATGTTGGCCATTCCCGAGATTCGGGAGCTGAACATCGGCCATTTCCTGATCGGCGAATCCATATTTGTGGGCCTGGATACAGCGATCCGTCGCATGCGGGCGGCGATGGATTCGGCGAAGTGATCATCGGCGTCGGCGCGGACCTGTCGGACATCCGGCGTATCCAGGCCTCGCTCGACCGGTTCGGCGAGCGGTTCAAACAGCGGTGTTTCACCGACATCGAACGGGCGCGGTCGGATCGGAAGCCGGACCCGGCCTGGAGCTACGCCAAGCGGTTCGCGGCCAAGGAGGCCTGCGCCAAGGCCCTGGGCACCGGCATGAGGGCGGACGTCTATTGGCGCGACATGGGGGTGGTGAACCTGAGGTCCGGGCAGCCGACCCTGGCCCTGACCGGCCACGCGGCCGATCACCTGGCGCGGCTGACGCCGGCCGGACACGAGGCGAAGATCCACCTGACCCTGAGCGACGAACACCCCTATGCGCTCGCCTTCGTGGTGATCGAAGCCTTGCCGCTGTCGTAATCGCGATATACCCGTCACTGGACGACCGCGCGGACGCGGCAAGAGGATGCTTGATCGCATGAGCGAAGATCAAAAGCCGCAGGGCGACGACGTGAACACGAGCGATGCTGCGGGTGCGGCCTCGGCGGGCGACGTCTATGTCTGGACTGAGGGCGACAAGGCGGAGAAGCCTGCGGAGGCGTCTGTCGAGCCGATGACCTCGACCACCTCGGCGGCGCCGGTCGCCGCGAAGCGGCCGGTTTGGAGCGACGACGGCGACGCCCCCTTCGAGGACGCGCCGGCGCCTGCGGCGCAAAAGGCGGACAAGTCTTCCAAGGCCAAACAGGGCGGCGGGGCCGGGGACGAGACGATGGAAATCGTCAAGACGGTCGTCTTCGCCCTGCTCATCGCCATGGTGCTGCGGATCTTCCTGTTCCAGCCCTTCACCATTCCATCGGCCTCGATGGAGCCGAACCTGTATGAGGGCGACTATATCGTCGTGTCGAAATGGTCTTACGGCTATTCGAGACATTCGATCCCGTTCAGCCCGCCGCTGTTCGACGGCAGGATCATGGGGTCGGCGCCCAAGCGGGGCGACATCGTCGTGTTCAAACTGCCGCGCGACGACAAGACCGACTTCATCAAGCGCGTGATCGGCTTGCCCGGCGATCGGATCCAGATGATCGCCAACAAGCTGTATATCAACGATAAACCTGTTCAGGACGTCGTGGTCAGCCAGCAGGAGATCAACGACATCTTCGGCCCGCGCCCCGTCACAGAGGTTCGCGAAACCCTGCCCAACGGCAAGAGCTTCATGACCCAGGACTTCGGCCCGGGCAACGATCTGGACGACACCCCCGTCTATGAGGTGCCGGCCGGTCACTATTTCATGATGGGCGACAACCGCGACAACTCGATCGACAGCCGCGTCGAACAGTCCAGCGGCGTGGGCATGGTCCCGGCCGAGAACCTGGTCGGCAAGGCGCAGATCATCCTGTTCTCGTGGAAGCCGGGCGCCTCGCTGTTCAAGCCCTGGACCTGGGGCAATGTGCGGCTCGATCGGTTCTTCGACGTTCTGCACTGATGGCGAATACGCGGGCCGAGGCGGTCGCGGCGCTTGAGGCGCAGCTCGGCCATCATTTCCGGGACAAGGCCCTGCTGGATCGCGCCCTGACCCACGCCAGCGTGGGCGAGGGGGCGCCGGTCGGCGTCCATGGGCCCAAGCACAACGAGCGGCTGGAGTTCCTGGGCGACCGGGTTCTGGGCCTGCTGGTGGCGGACAAGCTGTCGCGGGATTATCCGACCGCAGACGAAGGACAGCTGTCGTCCAGCCTGCACGCCCTGGTCGACAAGACCGCCTGCGCCCGTGTGGGCGAAGCCCTGGGCGTCGGCCCGGCGATGCGGCTTTCGCCGGGCGAGACCAAGACGGGCGGCCGCCGCAAGGCCGGGGTCATCGCCGATGCGGTCGAGGCCATACTGGCGGCCGTCTATCTGGACGGCGGTCTCGAGGCGGCCCGGACCGTGTTCGACAAGGCTTGGGCGTTGGAATTTGCAGCGCCCCCGTCGCGAACCGTGACCAATCCCAAGTCGGCCTTGCAGGAATGGGCCCAAGGGCTGGGCCGGCCCCTGCCGACCTATCGCATCGCAGATCGGACGGGTTCGGATCATGCACCGACTTTCACCGTCGAGGTGTCCGTTGAGGGCGTGGAGCCCTTGACCGCGCAGGGGCGTTCGCGTCAGGAGGCGGAGAAGGCGGCCGCAACGGCCCTTTTGAAACGTGAAGGCGTCATTTGACCGATATTGAAAACCAGCGGGCGGGCTTCGCCGCCATCATCGGCGCCCCGAACGCGGGCAAGTCCACGCTGGTCAACCGGCTGACCGGGTCCAAGGTCTCCATCGTCACCCAGAAGGTGCAGACCACGCGGTTCCCCGTGCGCGGCATCGCCATGGAAGGCGACGCCCAGATCGTGCTGGTGGACACCCCCGGCATCTTCACCCCGCGCCGGCGTCTGGATCGGGCCATGGTCGCCTCGGCCTGGGGCGGCGCCGAGGATGCGGACGTGGTGGTGCATCTGATCGACGCCCAGTCGCACATCAACGCCGAAGGTCGCGAAGGCACGGCGGCGGATCGGCGCTCGGCCGAGGACACCGAGACCATCATCGCCAATCTCAAGGCGACGGGGACCAAGGTGATCCTGGCCCTGAACAAGATCGACGGCATGCGGCGCGACACCCTGCTGGGCCTGTCGCAGAAGCTCTTCGAGAGCGGCGTCTATGAGGAGGTCTATATGATCTCCGCCGCCAACGGCGACGGGGTCGAGGACCTGAAGCAAAGGCTGGCGCGGTCCATGCCCAAGGGGCCGTGGCTCTATCCCGAGGACCAGGCGGCGGACGTGCCGGTTCGGGTTCTGGCGGCCGAGATCACGCGCGAGAAGGTCTATCTGCGGGTCCACGAGGAACTACCCTATTCGGCGGCGGTGGAGACGACCAGTTTCGAGGAGCGGGCCGACGGCTCGGCCCGCATCGAACAGACCATCTATGTCGAGCGCGAGAGCCAGCGCCCCATCGTTTTGGGCAAGGGCGGCCAGACCCTGAAATGGATCGGCCAGAAGGCGCGTGAGGAGCTGAACGAGATTCTGGGCCGCCAGGTCCACCTGTTCCTGACGGTGAAGGTCGATCCGAAGTGGCAGGATTCGCGGGCGCTCTACGCCCAGTTCGGTCTGGATTTCGACGTCTGAGCGCCCGTGTTTGAAGTGCCGCGTACCCCGGGGGGGCATCCCCGGCTCGTTCTGGGCGTCCTGGGGGCGCTGATCCTCGGCGGCGCCGTCTGGGCCGGATTCTCCACAGCGGTAAGGCCCGTCAGCGACGCAGCGCGCGCCGCCGCTGCGCCCGATACGCCGCCGCGCCCGCCGCTGGTCGTGGTCGAGGACCTGCCTCAGCTGGCCGCGCGGCTGGATCGCGAGGCCGCCGCCGGTCGGTTCATGGGCGGGGTCCTGGTAGCCAGGGGCGACCGGGTTCTGTTCCGTCAGGTCTACGGCAAGGCGAACTATGGGCAGGACCAGGCGCTGAAACTGGACTCGCGGTTCCGGCTGGCCTCGATCTCCAAACAGTTCACGGCGGCGGCTATTCTGCATCTGCAGGGCGAGGGACGGCTGAGCGTCTCGGACCCCGTCTGCAAATGGATCCAGCCCTGTCCCAAGGCGTGGGAGCCGGTGCGGATCAGCCACCTGCTGTCGCACACCTCGGGCATACCGGACCTGATGGCGCGGCCGGGCTGGGGCATGAGGCGCACGACTCCGGCGACCCTGGACGAGCTGACCGAGGATTCGAAGCGGTTCGGCCTGCAGTTCACGCCAGGGACCAAGGTCCGGTACGACAATGCAGGCTTCAACCTGGCGGCGGCGATTGTCGAGAAGGCCAGCGGACGGCCGTATGAAGCCTATATGCACGACACCTTCTTCGGCCCCCTGGGCATGAAGGACAGCGGGCTGGACCTGGACGGCGGCGACCATGGGCTGATTATGGGGTACGCCAACTTCCCCGGCGGGCTGGCGGCCCAGCCGAACGCCAACACCTCCATCGTCGCGGGGGCGGGGGCGGTCTATTCGACGCTGGACGATCTGCTGGTCTGGCAGAGGGCGTTGCACCGCGGCGGTCTGCTGAAGCCGTCCAGCTATCAGCAGATGCTCGCCGACCACGCCCCCGCCGATACGCCGATGGAGCGGGGCCATCCACGCCGCGACTGGGGCTACGGCATCTTCGCGAACCGGCTGGGCGATCAGGTTCGGCCAGGCTTCCAGGATCGCCAAATCTACCATACCGGCAGCTGGGGCGGATTCCGCAATCTGATGCTGTACCAACCCGAGGCCGATGTGACGGTGATCGTGCTGTCGAACAACTATCACCTTCGGGATCAGGTCTTCCTGATCAGCCAGCAGGCGATGGCCGAAGCCCTGGGCCGTGACTTCCCCACGACCCTGCACCGCTAGCCTCTTCTGAGGCTGTCCTGAAAGCGTCCGCTCCCGCTAAACGGGCCGGCGCGGGACGCAAAGGCTTGCGCCGCCGTATTCAGGAGCGGACGGAAGTGATCCGACCCGCTTCCTCAGGCTGCAAGCATGGACCCGGTGTCGATATAGCGCTGATGCCAGGACAGGGCCTCGTTCAGCAGATGCGGCGACTGGAGACCGTAGGAGCCCTTCAGCGCCCGCTCGAAATAGTCGGTCAGTCCGTCGCGGTATCTGGGGTGGGCGCACTGGGCGATGATCAGCCGGGCGCGCTGTTTCGGCGACAGGCCGCGCAGATCGGCCAGGCCCTGTTCGGTGACGATGACCTGGACGTCCTGGGTGATGTGATCGACATGGCTGGCCATGGGGACGATGGCCGAGATGGCGCCGCCCTTGGCCGTCGAGGGGGTCACAAAACACGAGATGAAGGCGTTGCGCGAAAAGTCGCCCGAACCGCCGATGCCGTTCTGGATGCGCGAGCCCATGACCTGGGTCGAGTTGACGTTGCCGTAGATGTCGGCCTCGATCAGGCCGTTCATGGCGATACAGCCCAGGCGGCGGATCAGCTCGGGGTGGTTCGAGATCTCCTGCGGGCGCAGGATGATCTTGCCGCGGAATTGCGCCATCCGGCTGTTCAGATCGGCCGCCGCCTCTGGGCTGAGGGAGAAGGCGGTGGCGGAGGCGACGGTCAGCTTTCCGGCGTCCAGCAGGTCCAGCATCCCGTCCTGGATGACCTCGGTATAGGCGGCCATCCGCTCGAACGGACTGTCCATCAGGCCCGCCAGGACGGCGTTGGCGACATTGCCGACGCCCGACTGGAGCGGGAGCAGGGCGGCGGGCAGGCGGCCGACCTTCACCTCATGCTTCAGGAATTCGATCAGGTGATCGGCGATGGCGCGGGCGTTGGCGTCCGGAGCGGCGAAGGGCAGGTTGCGGTCCGGCGCCTCCGTCTCGACGATGGCGACGATCTTGTCCGGGTCGCAGCGCAGGGTCGGCTGGCCGATCAGCTGGTCGGGCCGGGTCAGGGGGATGGGCACCCGATTGGGCGGCAGGGCGGTGCCGTAATAGATGTCGTGCATCCCCTCCAGGGCGGGATCCTGCCAGGCGTTGACTTCGAGGATCACCCGCTCGGCCCGGTCCAGCCAGGTCTTGTTGTTGCCGATCGAGGATGAGGGGACCAGGGAGCCGTCCTCCTTGACCGCCGAAACCTCGATCACGGCCGTGTCGAGGCTGCCCAGCACGCCTTGCCAGACCATGGGGGCCAGGTGGCTGAGGTGCATGTCCAGATAGTCCATCTGGCCGGAGTTGATCTTCTCGCGGGCGATGGGGTCGGAGTTGTAGGGCAGACGCCGTTCGATGCCGTCGGCCTTGGCCAGGGCGCCGTCCAGCTCGGGTCCGGTAGAGGCGCCGGTCCACAGGTTCAGCCGGAAGGGGGAGCCCGCGTCATGCGCCGCCTCGATCCGCCGGGCCAGGGCCGGGGGGACAAGCTTGGGATAGCCGGAGCCGGTGAAGCCGCTCATGCCCACCGTGGAGCCTGGAGGGATCAGGGCGGCGGCGTCTTCGGCCGACATAAGCTTGGAACGCAGGGACGAACAACGGATGCGCGACATGAACTCTTCAGGGTTACGGCCGGGGAGGGCCTTCAGCGTCTCGGTTAGGCGGCGCCTTGAAGGCGATCCATTCGACCTTGGTCTAGATCGGCCCAGGCGTCCCTGATCTTCGTCAAACCCGCCACGCCTCGATGGAACGCCTCAAGGCCCCGCCGGTTTGCCAGAAAACGACGGAAAGGATCCCCATGAGAGCGCTCGTTCTGAACTGCACCCTGAAACCTTCGCCCCAGACGTCCAGCACCGAGGCCCTCGCCCGGGTGGTGATCGCGGAGCTGGAAAAGGGCGGCGCCGAGGTCGAGCTGGTCCGGCTGGTGGATCTGAACCTCAAGCCGGGCGTGATTACGGACGAGGGCGAAGGCGACGACTGGCCCTCGGTTCACGCCAAGATTATGGCGGCCGACATCGTCGTCTTCGCCACCCCGACCTGGGTCGGCCAGATGTCGAGCGTCTGTATGAGGGCCCTGGAGCGGATGGATGCCCTGTTCGGGGAAACGGACGACAGCGGCCGGCCCGTCGCCTTCGGCAAGGTGGGCGGCATCGTCATCACCGGCAATGAGGACGGCGCGCACCATATCGTCGCCACCGTGTCCCAGGCCCTGATCGACATGGGCTTCACCATGCCGGCGCAGAGCTGGACCTACTGGCACCTGGGGCCGGGCGCCGGTCCCGACTATGTCGAGACGGATCAGGGCCATGACTATTCCGATCGGGTTGGCCGAAACGCCGCGCGCAATCTTCTGGCCCTGGCCCGTGTTCTGAGGCCCGACACCTACCCCGTTCCCGAAAGCTGAGAACAGGACTAGAACGGGCGGCATGATCATCGCCCTGTTCGCCGTTCTCGCCCTTCAAGCCGCGCCGCCGACGACCGGGTCGTCAGTGCGGACCAATGAGGTCCGCGCGACCGCCCAACGGGAGGCGGACGCGGCGGCGGCGACCCTGGACCGGATGCATCAGGCGGCGGCAGACGCGGACGGCGAAACCTATTTCGCCCAATTCAGCGACACCGCGCGATTCGTCGGCACCGACGCGTCGGAACATTGGGATATCGCCGCGTTCAAAGCCTATGCCGAGCCGCTGTTCGCCCGCGGCCAGGGTTGGACCTATCGCCCCTCTGACCGCACTCTGATCGTCTCCGGCGACGTCGCCTGGTTCGACGAGAAGCTGGACAATGACGGCTACGGCGCCCTGCGGGGATCCGGCCTGCTGCGGCGGAGCGGGCCGGAAGGTGTGTGGAAGATCGAGCAATATGTGCTCAGTTTCACCGTGCCGAACGACCGCGCGCGCGCCGTGGTCGCCCTGATCAAGTCCGACTCCGCCGACTGATGGATTTCCACGAAGAGGCCTTCGTCCTGTCGGCGCGCAGCCATGGCGACACCGGCGCCGTGGTCGATCTGCTGACCGAGACCCATGGGCGGCGCGCGGCCTATGTGGCGGGCGGGGCGTCGCGGAAGATGCGGCCGTTTCTGCAGCCGGGGGCGCGGGTCGTGGCGGACTATCGGGCGCGGACCTCGGACCATCTGGGCGGGGCGCGGCTGGAGCCGGTGGGCGAGGGACCGAGCGCCCTGTTTGACGACGCCTTGGCCCTGACCGGTCTGGCGGCGGCGGCGGGCGTGGCCCAGGGCGCCCTGCCGGAGCGCGAGCCGCATCCGGGCGTCTTCCTGGCCTTCGAAGCCCTGATGGCGGCCTTCGCCTGGCCCGAGGTCTGGCCGGCGGTCTTCGTGCGGTTCGAGGCAGGGCTGCTGGAGGATCTGGGCTTCGGGCTGGATCTTTCGAAATGCGCGGCGACCGGCGTCACTGACGACCTGATCTATGTCAGCCCCCGCACAGGCCGCGCCGTCAGCCGCGCGGCCGGCGCCCCCTATGCCGACAAGATGCTGGCCCTGCCGCCCTTCATGCTCGGCGCCCAGGCCGGCGTGGACGAGGGGGACGTCAAGGCGGGCTTCGACCTGACCGGGCATTTCCTGGAGCAGTTCGTCTTCCACCCGCAGAACCGGCCCCTGCCGCCGGCGCGGGTGTGGATGCTGGACAAGCTGGCCGAGACGGGGCGGCTGTAGGATCTGGAGCGTCGCTCCAGATCCCAGGCTTGACGCGGTTCAGGCGACGAGGAAGGCGATGCCGATCTCGCGATGGGGCGTGTAGCGGATCTCATATCCGGTCAGCATGGCGAGCTGCTCTTCCGATTCCGGAGAGAAAAACAGGCCGAGCGAGATCTTCCTGGCGCCCCCCAGCCCCAGCCGCATCGGACCGTTCAGCTTCCAGGTGTCGTACCGCAGGCCGTCGATGAAGCCGGCCCAGTTGCGGAGCGACTCGCACTTCATCTCGACCACAATCTCGTCCGAGGACGGGTTTTCGAAAGGGTTGTTGACCAGGAAGTCGGCGCGCGCCCGGTCGGGATAGACATAGGCTTCGCGCTCGATCCAGGCGTCCTGGACATTGGCGTTGATGTGGCCGGCGATTTCGGCCTGGGCCCAGGCCTCCCAACCGCCGGCGAGCGGCCAGACCAGGCGGATTCGATTGACGTTGGCGCTGGCCCATTGGGTGACCAGATCCATGAAGTTGGCGGTGGAGATCGGCATAGGTGTCGCTTCCGCATTGGCGCTCGCCGGTCGGGCGACGCCGGAGAAGGGCGCGGTGGCTGAGGGACGGACCGAACGGCCTTCGACCATACGACCGAGCAACAACAGGTTGAGCGCTCTCGACATGATGGGATGCTCCCGGTCCCGATTGCACGGTCTGGCCCACCACTCCCGCGTCAGAGCCGCGCCCCGGAAGACTGCGACGCGAGCGGTGGCGTCCCGCACACCCGACGTGGCCGACGGCGTCCTGTGAAACTTGGGCGGGTATTTTCAATCGGCCAGCCTCAGGGCGAGAAAATCAACTGAAGGTGGTTCACGACTTGAGCGCTCAATCGTCAAGGCCGTGAGGTCGCGCTTCAGCGGGGCAAGGCGACCTTCCTCAAAACGGGCCTCGATCCAACGGGTAAGGAGAGAACTGATGGCTATTCCAACTCCGGTGAACGGTCAGATCACCGACGCTGTAACCCAGGCCAATGTGAAGGTCCTGGGCGACGCCCCGGCCATGGCCATGGGCGCGATCTACCAGTCGCTGGCCCATTCCACGGGCATTCTGTACGAAAACGCCGCTTCGTCGCAGCAGCAGCTGGCGATCGCGGCGCAGGCCGCCACCAACCAGGGCGTCATCCAGATCTACAGCGTGGACACCATGGCCGGGGCCGTGGCGACCTCGAAGATCGCCCAGTCCGACACCCCCGACAATATGCTGTCCCTGCTGACCGCCCTGCGCGCCGTCGGCCCCGGCGCCGGCGTCTCCTGACGCTTCACCCTCGCACTGAAAGAAGGATTTGAGACATGGCGCTTCCCACTCCCGTCAACGGCATGATCACCGACGCCGTCACCCAGGCCAACGTCAAGGTTCTGGGCGACGCCCCGGCCATGGCCATGGGCGCGATCTACCAGTCGCTCGCCCACTCGACCGGCATTCTCTACGAGAACGCCGCCTCCTCGCAGCAGCAGCTGGCGATCGCCGGACAGGCCGCGACCAACCAGGGCGTGATCCAGATCTACAGCGTGGACACCATGGCCGGCGCCGTGGCGGCCAGCAAGATCAGCCAGTCGGACACCCCCGACAACCTGCTGTCGCTGCTCACGGCCCTGCGCGCCACCCAGGTCTGAGATCGGCTGACGGGCGACGCGGCCGGCGAGCGTCGACTGTCGTAATCCGCCATCGTTGCGGTCGGGCCCCGGCGCCCGCCGCGCCACCCTTGGGAGGACGACGTGTCCGAGGCCAGCAACAAGAGCGGCGGCGCCGACAAGGGCTCGCCCAACCTCGGCGACTATGAGGACATCCTCAAGCTCGCCCTGGAGCTCAGCCGCAATCCGGCCACCGCGCCGATCGCCGATTCGGTGGCCAGCACCTTGCTGACGGTTATCGGCTCGGGACCCAGCTTTGCGGCGATGCAGAGTTTGGTCGCCGCCAATCAGGCCAGCGGGCTGATGTACCACAACGCCGTGGCCCATCAGCAGACGACCAACATCCTGGGCATGGTGGCGACGATGAACTGCGTCAACGCCCTGATGGACAAGCCGTCCTTCGTGCCCTGGCCAGACATCAATCCGCGTCGAGAGGAGCCGTTCGAATGACGCAGGAGGAGACGCGATCGCCGGACCTGCGGGGTTCGGCCGCCTGCCGGGATGACCTTCTGGTGCTGTGCGGCGGGGCGGGGGTCTGCAACGCCAGCCTGATCACCATCATGGCCTCGGCCGACGCCTTCGCCGCGCGCCTGGCGGCGTCCAGCCAACACGCGGCCGAACTGTCGACCCTGCAACTGCGGCAGCTGGCGACCAGCCTGGCCGAGATGCAGCCGATGCGCGCCGCCCGCGCGGCGGACATGGGCGTCCGCGCCGTTTCGCAGACCCATGCTCAGGCGCCGTCGCCCATGTATGGCGCGCCCGTCGTCACCTGAGCATCTGAAAGAGGGGGAAGGCTTATGACCGACACCGTCAATGCGCAGATCACCGATGCCGTGACCCAAACCAACGTCAAGGTTCTGGGCGAAGGTCCGGCGGAGGCTGTGGCGATCGCCGTTCAGGCGGTGGCCCACGCCACCAGCTTGTCGGTGGAGAACGCCAGCCAGGCCCAGGGCGGCATGCAGCAGATCAACAATGCGGCGGTCGGCGCCCTGATCGCCAAGATTCTCGAAATCCCGGTGGCCTGAGGCATGGCCTATTCACTCGCCGTCAACAGCCGAATCACCGATGCGGTGACGCAACAGAACATGATGGTTCTGGGCTCCGCTTCGACGGTGGCCATGGGCTCGATCTACCAGAGCGCCGCCCATTCGACGGCCATCGTCTTCCAAAATGCGGTTCAAGCCCAGCGCCAGGCCTCCATCTGCGCCCAGGCGGCGACCAACCAGGGGGTGATGCAGGTCTATGAGATGGGCGGCCTCGTCTCGGCGGCGGCCACCGCTCGCGTTGCGGCGCGCCCGCCGGCTTCGAACACTTTGGAGACCGCCGTGATGCTGCTCGTCGCTCTGAAAATGCTGAAACTCTAGATTTGTCAGGATCTGAACCATGGCCGCCGATACGCCCGTCAATTCTCAGGTCACCGACGCCGTCACCCAGACCAACGTCAAGGTGCTGGGCGAGGCGCCCGCCCAGTCCATGGCCCTGGTCTATCAGAGCATGGCTCACTCCATTTCCCTGGCCATGCAGAACGCTCAGCAGGCGCAGGGCGGGCTGCAGCAGATCGGCAACGCCGTCACCTCAAGCGCCGTCACCATGATCATGAACGCCGCGCACAAATAGCGCCGGGCCCTCCTGAAACGAAAGCAGCCGCGCCGTGAGCGAACCCGCCGTCAACAGCCAGATCAAGGACGCCGTCCAGACCTCGACCAACTGGGCCATGGGCTTTGCGCCCCTGGACGCCGGCACGCCGTCCAGCGCCAGCCGCGTCTCTGCCGGCGGGGCCATAGCCTATGACAAGGCGACCCAAGCCGCAGCCTTGGCGGTTCAGGACGCGGCCGATTACCAGCGCAATGTGATGTCGATCAGCACCACCGTCCAAGGCAAGGCGATGGCGATGATGCTGGCCTCCGGCGGCCTGAACGAACCGGCCCTGGTCGCCTACGCCATGGCCCTGGTCAGCGCGTTCGCCGCCCCCATCGCAGCCGGTCTGGCGGCGGAGTCCGTCACCAAGGCCGTCGAGAGCTTCCCCAAGAACTGAAGCCAAACAAAGGAGACTATCGTGAGCCGACTGACCCTGTCCGCAAAGAGCGACGCCCAGGCCGTGATTCAGGAAGCGGAAGCCCTGGAATGGGAGACGCAGCGCGCAATGGAAGACTGGAGCGAGGAGGCCGGAGACGGCTTGTCGCGACCCTCCTTCGCCGCCAGCCAGGAACGCTACCTGGACCTGCGCCGCGCGTCGGAAACGGTTGTGGCCATCCTCTATCAGATGCAGGAGCCGCTTCTCGACGACCCCTACGCCTCATGGGCCGCCAAGCTGATGGTCAAGGCCAAGGGCCTGCTGACCGATATTGAGGAAGGCGAACTGGTCGCCAAGACCACCTTCGTCCCGGCGTCCGGCGACAAGGACTGAGGCGCCCCATGACGAACGATGACGCCGGCGTCGAGCCGGACGCCCCCCCGGCGCCGGCGCGCGATCCCATTGTTCTGGCGGCGCAACAGATGGTGATCGAAATGTTCAACCTGGCCGGCACTCAGCTGCCGGATCTTCTGAAGCTGCAAGATCCGGCGGCCGGTCAGGTGGCCAAGTTCAGCGACGAGATGATCAACCAGCTGAAGGGACAGGTCGAGCGCGCCCTGGGCCTGCCCGCCGCCGATAAGGACAAGACCTCGTGACGGAAGGGGCGGGCCAGCATCTGTATGACGCCATCTCGGCGCAGAAGCACCAAGCCGTCGACAGTTTCGCCGATCAACGCGAACAGTTGAGGAAGGCCGTGGCGGACCAGCGCTTGGCGGCCATGCCGGAGGAGATGCGCCGCGCGGCGCTTGGGCCGTCCGCCCAGGTCAGTCGCGAGATCGTCGATGCCCTGCGGGCGATCATTGCGCAGGAGGTGACGCGACAGCTGGATCTCGCCATCTGCGCGATGCTGGCGCGCGCGGCCGAGACAGAAGAGGGGGCGGCTCTATCGGCCGAGGCGACGCACAGCTGATCTGATTTCCCTCGAATTCGGATCGCACGCTTCACAAAACTCCGGAAAACCCGTTTAAGTTGTATCGCGGGGGTGATGGGGCGGCGACGTCGCATAGACGGCGGGCGGCGCGCTTCTCCGCCAAGGTCGGATCGGTGCGTCGGCGGCCGACTTCAGCCCGATGGGACAGAGGGGTCGGGAAGATGAATGTTGTCCGCCTGTTTCCAGAAAAGGAAACCCAGGAGATCGAACAGATCGCCAAGTCGCCGGCCCGAACCGAACGAGGCTTGCGTCGGGGATTACAGCCGGCCCAGCCTTCGCCGGTCGATGTTCTGGCCAGGGCGGCCGGAGGGCGGCGCGCCGCTTCGCCGCTGACGCCGACGGAGGTCATCGCTCGATCCCTGGAGCGGCCGGCCTCCATGGATCGGTTCTGGGCCATCTGGATGGCGCATCAGACAGCCCTGCGGCAGAGAAGTCTTCGTCTGTCCGGCGGAAATCGCGCCGACGCCGAGGATGCGCTGAGCGCCGCCATGGTGCGGGCCGCCCAGGCTTTTCAGCGGCAACCGGTGGAGAATCCCCGAGCTTGGCTGGTGCGTATACTGCACAACACCTGCATGGACCTGCATCGCCAGAACGCCAACCGAATCCCTATACAGACAGGGGACGCCGATCTGCCGCCGCCGACTGCGGCGGCCTGGGTCAGGGCGGCGCCGTCGCCGGAAGAGGCCCTGTCGCAACAAGAGCGAGACGCCGCCTGGGGCAAGGCCATGAACGCCCTGCCGGCCGCACTGGTCGAACCCTTGCGGCTTCACCTGGACGATTGGGGGGATGATCGGATCGCCGCCCATCTGAACATCAGTCGCGAACTGGTTCGAAAACGACGACAACTTGCCAAGAACCGTCTGCGCCTGTTGCTGGACCTCTAGGCGGGCGTATCGACCAGCACCGCCGGCGACAGGGGGGTGCCTGTGGCCTCTGCCACCAGCTCGGCCGTGCGCGCTTCGATCACGGCTTCCAGGCGCGCCAGGAACTCGTCCTTGTCCAGGCCGACTGGAATGGGGTCCAGAAACTCGAGCGTGGCCGTGCCTGGATGCTTCTCGTACTTCTCTTCGGGCCAGAAGAGGCCGAGGTTGGTGGCCAGCGGCACGACCGGCATGTCGAAGTCGCGATACATATGCCAGACACCTGAGCGATAGCGGTATTTCTGTCCGACCGGGGCGAGGTGACCTTCAGGATAGATCAGGATCTTGCGGTTTTCAGCCCTGGCCTGGGCGGCGCGGGTTGCGAGCGCCTGACGCGCTTCGTGGCCGCCGCAACTGTTGACCACGATCGCCCCAAGCTTTTTCAGAACGCCGCCGAGCAGGGGAAATTTTTCCAGGTGGTCGCCGGTGACGAAAGCCAGATCGTCGAACTGATCATAGGTCGCGAAGCCGTCGCCCCAGCTCTGGTGCTTGGAGGCGATGATGAAGGCGCCTTCTGGCAGCCGTTCCTTGCCCCGCACGTCCAGGCGGATGCCGGCGAAGAGGGCCATGGCCTGCACCATGCGTCGGACGTAGCGGCGGATGACCCAGCCAGTCGGGCCCCGCCCGGGGGCAAGCGCCGCGAAGGCGGCGGCCAAGCCATAGGCGATCGAGAGAATCCAGTAGGCGACGTTGAATGAAAAGCTGCGCATGGATCGATTATTGCGCAGCTGGCCGCGATGTCATGCCCTCAAGCCGCGTTTTCGAGGGCGGGCGCCCGCGTGACGCGATTGCGACCCCCGCGCTTGGAGGCGTAAAGCGCCGCGTCCGCGCGCTCCAGAAGGGCGGCGGGGCTTTCTCCCGGCCGATAGTCGGCAAAGCCGGCCGAAAGCGTCACCTTGCCCAGATCGTCGTTGGTCGAGCGACGCCGCAAGGCTCGGGACGCAACCTCTTCGCGGATGGTCTCCAGCGCCGCCAGAACCGTCCCCGCACCCTCGCCGGGGAAAAGGATGGCGAACTCTTCACCGCCGAAGCGGGCGACGAAGCGATTTCCGCCGCTGAAGCGAGACAGGACGGTCGAGACATAGCGCAAAACCTGGTCGCCCGTCTGATGGCCCCAAGTGTCGTTGAACCGTTTGAAGTGGTCGATGTCGATGATCGCCAGGATCAGCGGCGCATCGCCAGACGCACAGGACTGTTCCAACCGCTCGTCGAAGGCCTTGCGGTTGGCCAGGCTGGTCAGGGCGTCGGTCATCGCTTCGCGCCGGACCTCTTCCAGATGCTCGCGTAGTCGCGCGATTTCCTTGTTGGAGGTCTCCAGCCGCTTTTCCAGGACGGCGGTTTCGCGCCGCGCGCGTTTGGTCGCCGTCGACAGGCCGCCGACCAGCGCTTTCAGCGGCGAGGCGGCGCCGGCGGCTTCAATAGTGTTGGACGCATCCGCCAGGGTGTCGCCATAGTCCGCCTGGGTCTTATGGGCCTTGGCGATGGCGTTGGCGACGCTGGCCAGTTCCCGGTCCAGCACGGCGCCGGCGTCGCGAATCTGCTCCGACAAGCGGCCGCGCGGCAGGAATTCTGCGGCGAGCCGCTCGGACACCTCGTCCGATATGATTGCCGACGCGGCCAGGAGCCGGTCGATCTCGCAGGCGAGCGGGCTCTCGCGGTCGTCAAGGTAATGAAGCCAGAGCTCGAAGTTCAGTCGGGTAGGCCAGACGCCGGCCTTTTCCATCTCGTCGATGACATGGTGCGCGAAGGCGTAAGCCTGAGGCCCTCTGACCGTCGTCTCCAGCTCGGCCGTCATTCTACGCTCCAACCCCCTTCTAGAGTTTCGCAGGACATTAGATGTCTATCCGTAACACCGGGTAAACAGCAGACGGGGAGAGGGCGTAAATCAGCGGGGATCAGCCGTGAATGATCACCGGTCGGCGTAGGAAGGCGGGTATGTCGTCGCCGAAACCCTTGACCCCGGTCCGCTCGCGCTCCTCCGGCCGGCGTTCGCCGCGGCGATCGGACTGGCGCAGTTGAGGCTCGAGTTCCGCACGGGCGGGACGATCCGAATCGACAGAAACCGGCTCGGAGAGGGTCGCCTCGACCGCTGGCGGAGGCGCGGCCTCCGGCTTGGTCTTGCGGCGGCTGCGAGAGCGGGCCGGAGCCTCGGCGGTCTGCGCTTCGGTCGGGATTTCCGCAGACGCCACGACGGCCTGTTCCGTCTTGTCCGTTGATCGCGTCCCACCGCGGCCGGTTCTTTCGCGTCCGCCCTTGTCATCGCGCTGGGCGGGCTTCTTGGTCGTGTCGAAATCGACGCCGTCCAGGACCAACTCCTCCGGCTCCTTCTTGATCAGCTTGAGCACCTTATCCAGCGACTTGTCGTCGGCCGGGGTCACGATCATGAAGGCCTGTCCCAGACGCCCGGCCCGGCCCGTGCGGCCGATGCGGTGCACATAGTCGTCGGCGTGGTGCGAGACGTCGTAGTTGAAGACGTGGCTGACGTCGGGAATGTCCAGACCGCGCGCGGCGACGTCGGACGCCACCAGAATCTTCAGCGCCCCCGAACGGAAGTCGGCCAGGGTCTTCATCCGGTGCGACTGATCCAGGTCGCCATGGATGGGGGCGGCGTCGAAGCCATGAGTCTTCAGCGACTTGGCGACGATATCGACTTCCGACTTGCGGTTGCAGAAGACGATGCCGTTCTTGACGTCCGACCGCTCGATCATGGCCCGCAGAGCGGTGCGCTTGGCCTTGGGGTCGCTGGTGGGGATGCGAACCAGATATTGGGTGATGGTGTCGGCGGTCTGGGCGGGACGCGAGACCTCGATCCGGGTCGGATCCTTGAGGAAGGCGGTCGTCAGGCGGGTGATCTCCGGCGGCATGGTGGCCGAGAAGAACAGGGTCTGGCGACGCGGCGGCGTCAGTTTGAAGATCCGTTCGATGTCGGGGATGAAGCCCATGTCGAGCATCCGGTCGGCTTCATCGACGACCATGATCTCGACGCCCGTCAGCAGCATCTTGCCGCGTTCGAACAGGTCGAGCAGGCGGCCCGGAGTGGCGATCAGGACGTCGACGCCCTTGTTCAGCGCCGCCACCTGGTCGCCCATGGAGACGCCGCCGATCAGCAGCACCCAGCTCAGCTTGGTGCCCTTGGCGTATTTGGCGAAGCTCTCGGCGACCTGGTCGGCCAGTTCGCGGGTCGGGGCCAGCACGATGGCGCGCGGCATCCGGGCACGGGCGCGGCCCGAGGCCAGGCGCTCGACCAGGGGCAGGGTGAAGGCGGCGGTCTTGCCCGTCCCGGTCTGGGCGATGCCCAGGACGTCGCGGCCGGCGAGGGCGACGGGGATCGCCTGTTCCTGAATGGGGGTGGCGGTCGTATAGCCGGTGTCGGCGACCGCTTGCAGGGTCGTGGGCGAAAGGCCCAGTTGGGAAAATTCTGTCATGAATCCTTGGGACGAAAAGCGTCTGCGTGCATAGCAGCGACGGAACCGCCCCTCTTTGGGCGAGCGGGCGGCGCGGATCGCAGACCTGTCCCGAGGCTGGGGGCGATATAGAAGCCCCTCCGACAAAGTCAAGTATTCTCGCTATTTCGGCCTGCTGAAGCGGAATAAATTCCCATGGTCAAGTTGGAGGTCGCTTGACTCCTCGTGGCCTGAAAGAGGCATATAAGAGAACAAAAGGAGAACTGTTGTGCGGTCCGACCGCAAGATCGAAGCCCTGCGCCAACATCTGAAAACCCTGGAGGCAGCCGGTCATCCAGTGGACGACGCACGCTTCGATCTCGGACTGGAGGCGGCTGACCGGCATCTAGGCGGGCTGGCGACCCATGGGCTGCACGAGGTTTACGCCGCGACTACGCCTGATGCGACAGCGGCCCTGGGGTTCGCTCTGGGACTGGTCCGCCGGACGGCGGGCGATCGACCTGTGGTCTGGGGGGTCCAGGCCATGGCCGAACTGGAGACGGGGCGGATCTATGGGACGGGCCTGCGCGAACTGGGGCTGGATCCCGGCCGGCTGGTGCTGGTGCGGGTCAAGGAGACGAAGGATCTGCTGGCGGCGGGAGAGGAAGCCCTGGCCGGTGGAGCCGTGGGAGCGGTGCTGCTGACAGCCTGGGGCGAGAGCAAGGTGCTGAGCCTGACCGCCACGCGTCGCCTGTCGATGGCGGCAGGGCAGGGACGGGCGACTGCACTCCTGACCCGGTTGGCGGCCCAGCCCCAGCCCAGTGCAGCCGAAACGCGGTGGCGGATCAGGGGGGCTTTGTCGCGGGCGCTGGAAGCGGAGGCCCCTGGCCATCCGACCTATGCGGTCGAACTGTTGCGACATCGGCTGGGCGCGCAGCCGAGAAGCTGGATCATGGAGTGGGATCGTGAGCGCGGAATCTTCGAACAGGGCGGGCAGAATGCCGGACATGAACAGCCGCAACGACCGGCGCTATCTGGCGGTCTGGTTTCCCCTGCTGCCGACAGATCGGCTGAGGCGCGAGGAGAGGGGCTCAGACGCTACGGCTGAACCGGCCACCGTGTTGGTGGAAAAGGTGAAGGGCGCGCTCCGTTTGGCCGCTGCAAATGGTTCCGCCCTGGCTCTGGGTCTGTCGCCGGGCATGACTCTGGCGGACGCGCGGGCGCGGGCGCCGAATATCCGCGTGGAGCCGCACCGGCCCGAGGCGGACACGGCCCTGTTGAGACGGGTGCTGCTGGATTTCGGACGCTTCACCCCGATGGCGGCGACGGACGGGCCGGACGGCCTGGCGCTGGATGTGACCGGTTGCGCCCACCTGTTCGGGGGTGAAGAAGGACTGATCCGGGCGGTCGGGGCGCGGGCTGAGGGCGTGGGTCTGGCGACGCGCCTGGCCCTGGCCGGCACGCCCGAGGCGGCGCGCGCCCTGGCCCGCTTCGGTCCTGGCGGAATCTATCAGGGCGAGGACCAGAGCCAGGCCCTGCGTCGCTTGCCGGTCGCGGCGCTGGAAGTGTCGGACAAGGAGATCCAGGCCCTGTCGCGCGCGGGCCTGAAGACCTTGGCGCATCTGGCGGATCGCCCCACGGCGCCCATCGCCGCCCGGTTCGGGACGGCGGCGGCGACGCGGCTGAACCGGGTGTTGGGACGTGAAGACGTCCGCATCCGCCCCGAACGCCCCCTTCCTCTGATTTCCGTCGACCGGGTTCTGGTCGAGCCGATCACGGAGACAGCCGATGTCGAGGCGGTGATCGGCGACCTGCTAGTCGAGGCTATGGACCGGCTGGACCTGCGCGGTCAGGGCGGGCGTGCGTTTCAGGCCGGCTTTTTCCGCCTGGACGGAGAGGTGCGCCACATCACCGTGCGGACGGGCCGCCCCAGTCGCGACGCGGCGGCTGTGCTGCGCCTGTTTCGCGAACGGCTGGCCAATCTGGCGCGACCACTGGAGCCCGGTTTCGGCTTCGACCAGATGCGTCTGTCCGTAACGGTCGCCGATCGCCTGGCCTCGCGCCAGAGGGGATTTGAGGCCGCCCCGTCGACCGCCGAAGATCTGGGGCGACTGATCGACCGGCTGACCGCGCGCCTGGGACCGGAGGCGGTCAGCCGGTTCGAGCCGATAGAGTCGCACTGGCCCGAACGCGCCGTCCGCCTGAGCCCGGCCGCCCATCCCCCAGCCGACCATCCCTTGGGCGAGATCGCCGCCTGGTCCGAACCGGACCCTGCCGACCCGCCGCTGCGGCCGTTGCAGATATTTGATCCGCCCCAGCCGGTTCTGGCCACGGCGGAAGTGCCCGATCATCCGCCGAACCGCTTCATCTGGCGGCGGGTGGACCACCGGCTGGTCCGGGTCGAAGGCCCCGAACGCCTCGCGCCCGAATGGTGGCGCAGGGTGCAGGCCCCCCTGGAGCCGACGCGCGACTATTACCGGGTCGAGGACCAGGAGGGGCGGCGTTTCTGGCTGTTCCGTTCCGGCTTCTACGGCGAGGAGCCGGCCCCGCGCTGGTTCCTGCACGGGGTCTTCGCATGACCGCCTATGCCGAACTGGCGACGCGCAGCAACTTCTCCTTTCTGGAGGGGGCGTCTCATCCGAAGGAACTGGTGCTGGCTTCGATCCTGCTGGGCCATACGGGAATGGGTCTGGCCGATCGCAACAGTCTGGCGGGCGTGGTCCGGGCCTGGAGCGCGCTGAAGGCCTTGAGGGAGGAAGGGCTGTCGCCGCCGGAAAAGGTGCGCGAGGGCGGCGGTCCAGGCGAGGTCGGCTGGGTCGAGGATCCGATGAACGACCCGGCCCTGAGCGACCGGGTCAAGCAGCGCGCCCAGGCCTTCAAACTGGTTCTCGGCGCCCGGCTTCGGTTCAATGACGGCGCGCCGGACATTCTGGCCTATCCGGAGGATCGCCAGGGCTGGGCGCGCCTGTGTCGCCTGCTGACGCTGGGCAACAGTCGAGCCAGGAAAGGTCAATGCGAGATCGGCCTGCACGACCTGTGCGCGGCGCCCGAGGGATTGCTGCTGATCGTCATGCCGCCGCCTCGTCTGGAAGGCTTGGAGGCCGTGCTGGCGCGGGTGGTCGCTGCGGCGCCGGGCGCGGTCTGGCTGGGGGCGGCCATGACCCGTTCGGGCGACGACCGGCGACGATTGGCGCGGCTTAAGGCGATGGCGAAGCGGACAGGCGCGACCCTGCTGGCGGTCAATGACGTCCTGTATCATGAGGCCGGACAGCGCGACCTCCAGGATGTTCTGACCTGTGTCCGCGAAGGCGTGACTCTGGAGACGGCAGGGCGACGCCTGGAAGAGAACGCCGAGCGCCGCCTGAAGCCGCCGCGGGAAATGGCCCGCCTGTTCGCCGATGCGCCAGAGGCGGTGGCGGAGACGCAGAATATGCTGGCGCGGGTGAGGTTCGACCTTGAGGATCTTCGCTACAACTATCCCGAGGAGCCGATCCCGCCGGGGTGGTCGTCCCAGGACTGGCTGGCGCACCTGGTCGACCGAAACCTGGACCAGAAATATCCGCAGGGCGCGCCTCAGAAGGTGCGCGATGATCTCGACAAGGAGCTCGCCTACATCCGCGAGCGCGATCTGGCACCCTATTTCCTGACCATCCACGACATTGTCCAGGTCGCGAACGACAAGGGCATTCTGTGTCAAGGACGGGGATCGGCGGCGAACTCGGCCGTCTGCTATGTGCTGGGGATCACCTCGGTCGATCCCAGTCAGCATGATCTTCTGTTTGAACGTTTCCTGTCGGCCGATCGCAATGAGCCGCCGGACATCGACGTCGATTTCGAACATGAGCGACGCGAGGAGATCATTCAGCACATCTACGACCGGTATGGGCGGCACCGGGCGGGCATAGCGGCGACGGTCATCCGTTACCGACCCCGCAGCGCCATTCGCGAGGTCGGCAAGGTCCTGGGTCTGACCGAGGATGTGACGGCGCGACTGGCCGGCAGTCAGTGGGGCAGTTTCGGCAGCGACATGACCGAATGCCACGTCGCCCAGGCCGGACTGGAAGTCGCCAATCCGCAGATCGCGCGCGCCGTCGCCATGACGCGGCGGCTGCTGGGCTTCCCGCGTCACCTGTCACAGCACGTCGGAGGCTTCGTCCTGACCCAGGACCGGCTGGACGAGGTCGTGCCCATCGGCAATGCGGCCATGCCGGACCGGACCTTCATCGAATGGGACAAGGACGACATCGACGCCCTGGGGTTGATGAAGGTCGATATTCTGGCGCTGGGGATGCTGACCTGTATCGCCAAGGCGTTCGAGTTGATGCGGTCGCTGGGGGTGGTGGACCTGCGGCTGGATACGGTTCCCGACGAGGATCCGGCCGTCTACCGCATGCTTCAGGAAGGACGGTCCATCGGGGTCTTTCAGGTGGAGAGCCGGGCGCAGATCAACATGTTGCCGAGGCTGAAACCCGCGACCTTCTACGATCTGGCCATTCAGGTGGCGATCGTCCGGCCGGGACCGATCCAAGGCGACATGGTGCATCCCTATCTGCGTCGACGCCAAGGTCTGGAGGCGCCGGACTACGCCCGACCCGGCCTGCCGCACGATCCGGACGAGCTGAAGAAGGTGCTCAAAAAGACCCTGGGCGTGCCCCTGTTTCAGGAGCAGGCGATGAAGGTCGCCATGGTGGCGGCCGAGTTCACCTCGGCCGAGGCCAATGGTCTGCGCAAGGCGATGGGCACCTTTCGAGGCGACGGGACGCTCTGGAAGTACGAAGAGCGAATGGTCGGTCGGATGATCGCCCGCGGCTACGACCCCGCTTTCGCGCAAAGATGTTTCGAACAGATCAAGGGCTTTGGTTCGTACGGCTTTCCCGAGAGCCACGCGGTGTCGTTCGCCAGGCTGGTCTACATCTCGTCCTGGATCAAATGTCATCACCCGGCGGTGTTCGCCTGTGCGTTGCTGAACAGCCAGCCGATGGGCTTCTACGCCCCGGCCCAACTGGTGCGGGATGCGCAGGAGAGCCCGCAGAAGGTCGAGGTGCGTGCGATCGACGTGAACCACAGCCTCTGGGACAATAGGCTGGAGCCGACGGCGCGGGGGCCGCACTATCCGGCCTTACGCTTGGGGATGCGGCAGATCGACGGGTTCAAGGAAGTCTGGGCGGATCGGATCGTCGCGGCGCGGGATGCGCCCTTCGCGGATGTCGAGGAAATGGCGCGGCGGACGGGTCTGGAGGCGGCCGCGATGCGGAAGCTGGCGGATGCGGACGCGTTTCGATCGATGGGGCTGGATCGACGCGAGGGGTTGTGGGCGGTCAGACGCTTGCCGGACGACGAGCCCCTGCCGCTGTTCCAGGCGGCGCGGGCGCGGGAGCTGGGCGTCGAGGCGGCGGCGAACCTGCCGCTGATGCCGCTGAAGGAGCATATCGCCACCGACTATCAGACGACGCGCCTGTCGCTGAAGGGGCACCCGATGCAGATCCTGCGGCCGATGTTCGACGCCGAGCGGGTGCTGAGCGCCGAGGCGGTCTACGCCAAGAGGCACGGGGCGCTGGTGAAGACGGCGGGGGTGGTGCTGGTGCGCCAGAGGCCCGGCACGGGCAACGCCATCTTCGTGACCCTGGAGGACGAGACCGGGGTGGTGAACATCCTGCTGTGGGCGCGGCTGTTCGAAACCTTCCGGCGCGAGGTCATGGCCGCGCGGCTGATGGAGGTGGAGGGCACGGTCGAGAAGAGCGTCGAGGGCGTGCTGCACCTCATGGCGCGGCGGGTGATCGATCGTTCGGCCGAGCTGGGGCGGCTGTCCGAGGACTATGACCTTGAGGTCGAGCTGTCGCGGGCGGATGCGGTGAAATATCCGCAAGGCCCGCGCAGCCCGACCGGCCGGCATCCGCGCGACGTCCGAATCTTGCCGGGGTCGCGCGACTTTCACTGACGGACGTCAGCAGGTGGCGGGGGCCGCCACCGCTGTCCGCTTGCGGCTTAGGAAAAGGACCAGCAACAGGCCCAGTCCGGAAGCGACGGCTCCGGCCAAGGACACGGCTGGATAACCGAGGCCTCCTGCGATGACCGCTCCGCCCACGGCCGCGCCGATGGCGTTGCCCAGATTGAAGGCGCCGATGTTCATCGCCGAGGCCAGGTTGGGCGCATCGCCGGCGGCGCCCATGACCCGCACCTGGAGCGGCGGCACCAGGGCGAAGCTGGCGATCC
This sequence comes from Brevundimonas sp. Bb-A, assembly GCF_009394735.1. Lineage (NCBI taxonomy): Bacteria > Pseudomonadati > Pseudomonadota > Alphaproteobacteria > Caulobacterales > Caulobacteraceae > Brevundimonas > Brevundimonas sp. Bb-A. The sequence goes on from NZ_CP045456.1 coordinate 2,016,615, forward strand.
CCCACAGGAAGACCAGGATCGAGGTCGGGACCGCGAACGGCATGGCGACAGCGAAGGCGACCAGTATGGCGGACAGGGAGGCCAGGGTCACGATCAAGGTCCGGTCCACGGACTTGTCCGCGAACTTGCCGCCCAGCCAGTTGCCGAGCGTCAGGCCCAGCCCATAGGTCACCAGCATGGCGGTGACGAAGCCGAGCGAGGCGTGGGTCTGCTCGCGCAGGATAGGGGCGATATAGGTGAAGACGGTGAACATGGCGCTGGAGCCGATCACCGTCAGGGCCAGTGCCGCCAGCACGGAGCCGCGACTGAGGACGCGCAGCTCGGCGGCGGTGTTCCCGCCGGTCGGGGCGGGCAGGTTGGGCAGGGTCAGGCGCAGGGCGGCCATGACCCCCACGCCGATGGCGGCGATGCCCCAGAAGCTGGCGCGCCAGCCCAGGGCGTCGCCGGCCCAGGTCGCCAGGGGCACGCCGACGACATTGGCGATGGTCAGGCCCATGAACATGGCGGCGACGGCGCCCGCCTGACGGTTCGGCGGGACCAGGCCGGCGGCCACGATCGAGCCGACGCCGAAGAAGGCGCCGTGGTTCAGCGAGGTGATCACTCGGGCGACCAGCAGCATCGAATAGTCGGTCGAGATCGCCGACAGCAGATTGCCGACGGTGAAGATGGCGGCGAGACCGATCAGCAGGGCTCGGCGCGGCATGCGGCCTGTGGTCAGGGTCATCAGCGGCGCGCCCAGCATGACGCCCAGGGCATAGGCGCTGATCAGCAGGCCGGCCGTGGGAATGGAGACGCCGAGATCGGTGGCGATGACGGGGAGGAGGCCCATCGGGGCGAACTCGGTCACGCCGATACCGAAGGCGCCGGCGGCGAGGGCGAGCAGGGGAGGATTGAGTTTCATGGTTGTCCTTCGGCGATGTCCTTGTCCAGGCGCACAGATGGACGGCGATCCGCGCGAGCGTTAGGCAGGCTTCAGGCCAAAGATTTTTGATCTAGACGCACAGATGCAGACAACCGGCGTGGACCGCGCGAGAGAGATGGAAGTGTTTGCTGCGGTGGCGCAGAGCGGCAGTTTTTCGGCCGCAGGCCGTATGCTGGATTTGACGCCGTCAGCGGTCAGCCGGACCATCGACCGGATCGAGGCGCGGCTGGGCGTGCGGCTGATGCTGCGGACCACGCGGGTGCTGACGCTGACGGCGGAGGGCCAGACCTATCTGGCGGCGGCGCGTCGGATCCTGGCCGATCTGGACGATGCCGAGCGGGTCATCTCCGACCAAGGGGCGCCGCGCGGACGGGTCAGGGTCAGCGCGTCCCTGGCCCACGGTCGCCAGCGTGTCGTGCCCCTGCTGGGCGAGTTCGCCCGCCTGTATCCGCGTATACTAATCGACTTCAACCTGACCGATGTCGTGGTCGATGTGGCGGCGGGCCAGGCCGATGTCGCCATCCGGTTCGGACCGCTGGCCGACAGTCCGCTGACGGCGCGCCGACTGGGCGAGACGGGGCGGACCATTGTCGCCTCGCCGGAGTATCTGGCGCGACGGGGCGCGCCGCAGGTCCCGGAGGATCTGCACGATCACGACTGTCTGAACTTCAATTTCCGTCGGGCCGAGCCGGTCTGGCCCTTCCGGCGCGACGGCCGGGATTACGCCCTGACGGTGAGGGGACCGATCGAGGCCAACAATGGCGAGACGCTGACGCAGCTGGCGCTGGCCGGCGTTGGGGTGACGCGAGTGGGCAATTTCAGCGTGGCGGACGCCATCGAAACGGGGCGGCTTGTCCCGCTGCTGGAAGCCTTTAATCCTGGTGATCGCGAGCCGATCCACGCCGTCTTTGTGGGCGGCGCCAATATGCCGGCTCGGGTAAGGGTCTTCGTGGACTTTCTGGCGGAACGGCTGCGCTGAACCGGAAATCGCCGGACGAGCGGACCCGTCCGGCGAGCTTCAGTCTCGACTGCGATTTGAACTCAGCGCTTGCCGAAGATCAGATCGCCCAGCTTGGCGAAGAAGCTCTTTTCTTCCGCCTTCGGCGCGGCGGCCGGGGTCGGAGCGGCGGGCTTGGGCGCTTCGACCGGCTTGGGCGCCGGGGCGGCGGCGGCCGGCGCCGCGACCGGAGCGGGCGTGGGAGCCGCGACGACGGCCGGGGCGGCAGGCTTGGGCGCAGCGGCCTTGGCGGTCGGCTTCGCGGCTGTGGTCTTGGCGGCGGGCTTTGCAGCGGCGGGCTTGGACGCCTTGGGCGCGGCGGCCGGAGCGGCCTTGGGCTTGGCGGCCGCCTTGGGGGCGGCGGTTTTCGGAGCAGCGGTCTTGGCGGCGGTGGCCTTGGGCGCAGCGGTCTTCGCAGCGGCGGCCTTAGGCGCGGCGACCTTGGCGGCCGGCTTCGCAGCCGGGGCCTTGGCGGCGGGCTTGGCGGCTGCAGCCTTGGGGGCGGCCGTCTTGGCCGCAGGCTTCGCAGCGGCGGGCTTGGTCGCCTTGGGCGCGGCGGTTTTCTCGGCGACGGCCTTCACAGCGCTCGACTTCGGCGCGGCTTTAGGCTTGGAAGCGGCGGTCGCCGGTTTCGGCGACGCAGGTTTAGACGTAGACGGTGACTTGGCCATGTATTCCCCGACCCCTCGGTTAGTTAAAAAGCCCGGCGGCGTCGGGAGGACGAAGCGCCGGATCGCAACGATTCGCCATCTTAGCGGTGTTTGAGAAATGTCCGAGTCCGCAGTTCAGATAATCGCACGCGGTTCGCGCGACAGCGCAGAGGCCGCCGCCGCCGCCATCGACGCCGATCCCATGCTTGAGGGCGCGACCTATTCCATCCTGGAGGAGGACGAGGATCGCAACCTCTGGCGCATCGACGCCTTCCCGACGACAGAAGACGAGGTCGAGGGGCTGAAGGCGACCCTGGCCGACTATCCCGTCACCGTCACGGTCGAGAAGCTGGCCGACGCCGACTGGCTGGCCATGTCGCTGTCGGGCTTGCCGCCGGTCCGGGCCGGGCGCTTCTTCGTCTATGGGGCGCATGACGAGGGACGGGTTCCGCCCAACGCCGTCAATCTGAAGATCGACGCCGGCGCCGCCTTCGGCACCGGCCACCACGGCACGACGGTCGGCTGTCTGGAGGCCTTCGACGACCTGCTGAAGCGCGAGCGGTTCGAACGGGTGCTGGACGTCGGCTGCGGCACGGGCGTCCTGGCCATCGCCGCGGCCCGCACCGGCAGCCGGATCGCCATCGGCACCGACATCGACGCCCCTTCGGTGCGGATCGCCAATGAGAACGCCGCCCTGAACCAGGCCCACGCCAGCTTCGTCCACGCCTCGGGCCTGAACGACCAGCGGGTGAGAAAGCACGGACCCTATGATCTGGTCTTCGCCAACATCCTGGCCCCGCCGCTGGTGGCCCTGTCGCAGGACATCAAGACGGCGCTGAGCCTGGGCGGGGTCGCCATACTGTCGGGCCTGCTGCGGACCCAGGAACGTCGGGTGACGGCGGCCTATACGTCGCGCGGATTCCGTCTGGAGAAGCGCATCCATCACGACGCCTGGAGCGCCCTGGTGCTGCGGCGAATGGGCTGAGGAACGAGAGACGAGATGATGCGCCAGACCTTCGACGAGACCACCGATCCGTCCTTCGGGGCCAAACACCTGCCGCTGTTGCGCGCCGAGATGGCCAAGCAGGGGCTGGACGGCTTCCTGATCCCGCACGAGGACGAACACCAGAACGAATATCTGCCCGACGCCAACGAGCGGCTGGCCTGGGCCACCGGCTTCAACGGCTCGGCCGGGGCGGCCGTGGTGTTCCAGGACCGGGCCAGCATGTTCACCGACGGCCGCTATACGGTGCAGGTCAAGGTCCAGACCGATCCGGCCCTGTTCGAACGGCGCGACCTGAACGACGTCGCCGCCTATCTGGAAACGGCCAAGCCCGGCCAGGTAATCGGCTATGATCCGCGTCTGCACAGCCCGGACGCCCTGGTCCCGCTGAAGGCGGCGGCCCAGAAGGCGGGGGCGGAGCTGAAGCCGGTCGAGGCCAATCCGCTGGACCTGGCCTGGGGGGCGGATCGTCCGGCCCAGCCGACCGCTCCGGTCGTCCCGCACGAAGACGTCTATTCCGGCGAGCCCCATGCGGCGAAGCGGGCGCGGATCGGTCGGGCCGTGGCGGACGCCGGCGCCGAGGCCGTGGTTCTGACCGCGCCCATGTCGATCGCCTGGCTGTTCAATGTGCGCGGCGGCGACGTGATCCGCTCGCCGTTGCCGATCGGTCAGGCGGTGCTGGAGGCCGACGGCAAGGCGCGCCTGTTCCTCGATCCGGCCAAGGTGACCAATGAACTGCCCGGCTGGCTGGGCGACGACGTGCGGCTGGAGGCGCCCGAGCGGCTGGGCGAGGCGCTAGATGGCCTGGCCGGCAAGAAGGTGATGATCGATCCCGCCCTGTCGTCCGCCTGGTATTTCGACCGGCTGGAGCAGGCGGGGGCGACGGTGGTGCGGGCCATGGACCCCTGCGCCGTTCCGCGGGCCGCCAAGAACGCGGTCGAGATCGAGGGGAGCCGACGCGCCCATATCCGCGACGGCGCCGCCCTGGCCAACTTCCTGCACTGGGTCGGCACGGTCGCCCAGCAGACCCTGCCGGACGAGCGCGAGGTGGTGGAGACCCTGGAGCGGTTCCGCGAGGCGACGGGCGCCCTGAAAGATCTGAGCTTCGACACCATCGCCGGGGCCGGGCCGAACGGCGCCCTGCCGCATTACAAGCCGGTCGGGGCCACGATCCGCAAGATCGAGAAGGGCTCCCTGCTGCTGGTGGACGGCGGCGGCCAGTATCTGGACGGGACGACCGACGTGACCCGCACCATGGCGGTGGGCGAGCCGACGGCGGACCAGCGTCACAAGTTCACCCTGGTGCTGAAGGCCCATATCGCCATGGCGACGATCCGCTTCCCGGCGGGGACCAGCGGCATGGCGCTGGACGCCATAGCGCGGGCGCCGATGTGGGCGGCGGGGCTGGATTACGACCATGGGACCGGCCACGGCGTCGGCTCCTATCTGGGCGTCCACGAGGGGCCGCAGCGGATCGCCAAATGGGGCACCAGCCAGCCGCTGCTGGAGGGGATGATCCTGTCCAACGAGCCCGGCTATTACCGCGAGGGCCATTGGGGCGTCCGCATCGAGACCCTGCAGGTGGTGACGCCGGCCGTGGTTCTCGAGGGCGGCGAGCGGCCGATGCACGGGTTCGAACAGCTGACCTTCGCCCCGATCGACCGCAAGCTGATCGACGTCGATCTGCTGACCCCGGACGAGCGGGCCTATGTCGACGCCTATCACGCCGAGACCCTGGCCAAGGTCGGCCCCCTGGTCGAGGGCGAGGTGCGGGCCTGGCTGGAAAAGGCCTGCGCCCCGCTCTGAACTTACAGGTCGAAGGCGCGGGATCGCCGCCGCAGGTGGGTGACGGGAACGGGCAGGTCCGCCAGGGCCGCCCGGGTCGCCGCGTAGCCTGAGGCGACCGGCTCCTCATAGGCCTTCCAGTCGCGGATGTCGGTCCCGCCGGTTCGCGGCAGGATCAGGACGTCGGCGGCGGCGCGCGACTGCTCCATCTCGGCGTCGGTGGTGATGGTGGCCGAGCGCATCAGGATGGAGACGATGGGCGGGCCGGCCTTCCAGGCGCCCGACAGCACCCATTTCCACCAGGAGGGGGGATTCTCCAGGGCGGCCGGATCGACGCCGCGGGTCTGGGACATGTCCACGCCGATGAGGGGGCCGTTGTTCAGCTGGCGCATCACGCTGGTGGGGAAGTTCTTCAGCACCGCCCCGTCCACCAGAACCTGGCCGTCCATGACCACGGGCGGAAGGACGCCGGGAATGGCGATCGAGGCGCGCATGGCCCGGCGCATCAGGCCCGCGCGATGAACCTCGATCCGGCCGGACGTCAGGTTGGAGGAGACGCAGAAGAAGGGCAGGCAGAGATCGGCCAGATCGGTGTCGCCATAGGCCCGCTCCAGCAGCCGGGCCACCTTGCGGGCGCGCGACATGGCGATGATGGGAAAGGCCAGGTCGGACAAGGGGTCGGATTCGACGAAGGCGCGACGGATCTCGAAGTCCAGCCGCTCGAACGACCAGCCCATGGCCGGTCCGGCCGCCACCACCGCCCCCATGGAGGCGCCCCCGACGAAGTCGATGGGGACCCGGGCCTCCTCCAGGGCCTTGATCGCCCCCATGTGGCAATAGGCCCGCGCCCCGCCGCCCGATAGGACCAGGCCGACCGCCGTGCCCGTGATGACGCGGGCCATGCGGTCTGAATCGGTCTCGACTCCCTCGACGCAATGGAACCAGCGGTCCGGCTGGAGCACATTGAGCCAGACGCGAGTGTTGGCCGGCCGGTTCATGCGCGGATCGCGCAGCAGGATCAGATCGGTCAGACGCCGGCCGTCGCCGAAGCCCATACGCCGGGGCAGATCCGACGGCGGGGCCAGAAGCCCGCTGCCGACGATGAACAGGCGATCGACCTGGCGGGCGCACAGCTCGGCCCAGGCCTTCTGGTCCAGTTCGGCGACATAGAGGACATAGTCGTGGTCGTCCTCGACCCGGCTGAACCATTCGGCGGCCGAGCTGAGAGCCGACTGATCGATCACCTTGCAGGTGAAGCCCATGGCCTGGACGCCCGCCGCGATCCGTTCGACGAAGGCGCGGATCGGGCGCGGGCGGGCCGAGACGAAGCCGAAGACGCTGGGCTCGGCGGCGCCCACGGCCCGCTCGCGGGCGCGATGGATCATCAGGCGCGACAGTTCGACCAGCAGATCCGGCTCGGATCGAGCGGCGTCGAAGAAGGCTTCGCGCGGCAGGGCCAGGATTTCGGTGTCGCGCAGGGCGACCACGTCCGCGGTGTGCGGGGTGCCGGCCACCATGGCCATTTCGCCGACCGGCTCTCCGGGCCGGATGACGCCGACCAGCTGGGGCGGCTGATCCGTCTCGACGTGAAACACCCCCAGCCGGCCCGAGCGGACCAGATAGAGGGTGTCGGACGGATCGCCCGCCGCAAACAGCCGCTCGCCCCCGGTCAGGGCGAACCAACTGGCGCGATCGATCATCGGTCCTTCGAAGATGCGCGCCAGGGCGACGGCCAGGGTGTCGGGACGAAGCGGAGCCATGGCGTCTTGTACGGCAGATAAGGGAGGAGGTGAAATGGCGCGAAAACGCCTTTCAACCGATCGCGACGCCTGACAAAAGGGGCGAATGCCCCACGCCATTCCCTCGACCGCTGTCCTCGACGCGCTGAAGGCCGCCCTCGGCCCTGGCGGCTGGACCCAGGATCCAGAGGTCATCGCCCCGTCCCTGACGGAGTGGCGAAACCGCTGGACGGGTCATACGCCTATTCTGCTGACGCCGCGCTCGACCGAGGAAACCGCCAAGGCGATCGCCATCTGCGCCCAGTCAGGCGTGGCCGTCACCCCCCAGGGCGGGGGCACGGGCCTGGTCGGGGGACAGATCCCGTTCGGCGAGGTGTTGTTGTCCCTCAAGAAGATACGGGCCGTGCGCGACGTGACCCCCTTGGACGACGCCATGACGGTGGAGGCGGGTCTGACCCTGCTGGAGGCCCAGCAGGCGGCGGCGGCGGCCGGACGGGCCTTTCCGCTCAGCCTGGCGGCCGAAGGCTCGGCGACGATCGGGGGGGTGATCTCCACCAACGCCGGCGGCACCCAGGTGCTGCGCTACGGCATGATGCGGGACCTGGTCCTGGGCCTGGAGGCGGTCCTGCCGAACGGCGAGATCTTTCACGGTCTGAAGCGGCTGCGAAAGGACAATACCGGCTATGATCTCAAGCAGTTGCTGATTGGTGCGGAGGGCACCCTGGGCGTCGTCACTGCGGCCACCCTGAAGCTGTTTCCGATCATGCGGTCACGCGCGGTCGCCGTGGTCGCCCTGGAAACGGCTGCGGCGTCCATCGAATTGCTCGCCCGCGCCAAGGCTGAGACCGGCGGCGGGGTCGAGGCCTTTGAGTTGATGAAACGTCTGGGCATGGAGCTGGTGCTAAAGAACATCCCCGACACCCGCGAACCGCTGGACACGACGCCGAATTGGTATGTGTTGATCGAGATCGCGTCCGGGACGGCGGGGGGCGCCGAGGCCCAGATGGAGCGGCTGCTGGAAGTCGCCTTTGAGGAGGGGCTGATCACCGACGCCGCCATAGCGCAGAACGATGCGCAACGCGCCGCCTTCTGGCGGCTGCGTGAAGAGCATTCAGCGGCCCTGAAGCCCGAGGGCGGCGGGTGGAAACACGATGTCTCCGTCCCGATCAGCCGCATCGCCGAATTCATCGACGAGGCCACAGCGGCCGTCGAGCGCTTCCATCCCGGCGCCCGTGTCTCGGTGTTCGGCCACGTCGGCGACGGCAATCTGCACTACGACATCCTGCCCGGCGTCGGCGAGGATGTGGCGGCCTTTATCGGCCGCTGGAAAGAGGGCTCGCAGGTCGTTCACGACGTCGTCGGGCGTTACGACGGCTCAATCTCGGCCGAACACGGCCTGGGTCGGCTGAAGACCGAAGAGGTCAAACGCTACAAGTCGCCGCTGGAGATCGAGACCATGGCCGCCATCCGACGCGCCATCGATCCGCAGCGGATCATGAACCCCTCAGTTCTCTTCTAGACGGACAGGGCGACGATGAGCCTGCGTGACCTGGACGGCTGGACCGTCCTCTTCGATCTGGACGGCACCCTGGTCGATTCCGCTCCGGATCTGGTTGGAACCCTGAACCGTCTGCTGGTCGAGGAGGGATTGCCCCCTGCGCGACCCGAAGCGGCGAGGACCTTGATCGGCTCGGGCGCGCGCGCCCTGTTGGCGCATGGGTTCGAGGCGGCCGGCGCCGATGTGGAACGGGCCCGGTCCGATGCGCTCTTTGAGCGGTTCCTGGTCGATTACACCGCCCATATCGCCGACGGCTCGCGGGCGTTCGAGGGTGTCGTCGAGACCTTGGAACGCCTGGCCGAACGCGGCGCAGTCTTGGCGGTCGCCACCAACAAGCGGTCGGACCTGTCTGAACTGTTGCTGGACCGGCTTGATCTTCGCCGCCATTTCCTGGCCGTCGCCGGCCCCGATCGGGTCAGCGCGCGCAAACCCTCGGGCGCGCATCTGAAAGAGGCTGTGGCGATGGCGGGCGGTGACCCGGCCCGCGCGATCATGGTCGGCGACGCCGCGCCCGACGCCGAGGCGGCCCGCGACGCCGACATGCCCTGCATCCTGACCACCTTCGGCTACACGCCCGTGCCGGTGGACACCCTGGGCGGAGACGTCCTGATCGACGCCTTCGAAGACGTGGAAGAGGCGATCGACGGCATTCTGGCCGAGTTTTACGTAAGGCGGGCCCTTAAGGTCTGAAAGAGCTGCGCTTAAGCCTGTACGCAGGAAAACTGCGCCACGTTCGGGGACGACGACGGTTGCGGAACGGGGGGCCGATGGACAGATTGGCCCATCCCAGCCGAAAGCCCCCTTCATGATCTCCCGCTTCTTCCAGATTCCGCTTTGGCAGCGCACCTTCGCGGGCCTCGCCCTGGGGGTGATCGCCGGCCTGATTCTGCGTGAACGCGCCGAGACCTGGCTGCAGCCGATCGGCGACGTCTATCTGAACCTGATCCGCATGGTGGTGGCGCCCCTGGTGCTGTTCACCATCGCCAGCTCGATCGCCAAGTTGGGAGAAGGGGCGGGGGCCGTCCGCCTGGGCGTGCGCACCCTCGTCTGGTTCGCGATCACGTCGCTGCTGGCCGTGCTGGTCGGTTTCGCCTTCGGCCATCTGATCAATCCGGGCGTGGGCCTGTCGAACCTGCCGCTGGGCGAGGTCAAGGAAAGGGTCATTCCGACGCCGCTGGAGGTGCTGATCGGCGTCGTCCCCACCAATCCCTTCGCCGCCTTGGCCGAAGGGAAGGTGTTGCAGATCATCTTCTTCTCCGCCCTGGTCGGCATGGCTCTGGTCGCGCTGGGCGACCGGGCCCAGGGCGTGCGGCGACTGGTGGACGAGGGGGCGGCCGTCATATTCCGCATCACCCGCTGGGTGATCCAGTTGACCCCCATCGGCGTCTTCGGCCTGATCGGCTCCGTCGTCGGCGGCTATGGCTGGGAGGCGCTTCTGCCCCTGCTGAAGTTTATCGGCGCCATCTACGCCGCCTGCCTGTTCCACATACTGGTCGTCTATTCGGGGCTGCTGAAGCTCCACGGCCTGAAGGTCGTCAGCTTCTTCCGCGGCGCCTTCGCGGCCCAGCAGACGGCCTTCGCCACCTCGTCGTCGCTCGGCACCCTGCCGATCACCTTGCGTCAGACGGTCGAGCGGCTGGGCGTGCCCCAGGCTTACGCCGCCTTCGCCGTGCCTCTGGGCGCCAATGTGAAGATGGACGGGTGCGGCGCCATCTATCCCGCCATCGCCTCGATCTTCATCGCCCAATATTTTCAGATCGACCTGACCCTGACCCAATACATACTGATCGGCCTGACTGCGGTCTTGGGCTCGCTGGGGACGGCGGGGGTTCCGGGAACCTCGATCGTCATGCTGACCCTGACCCTGTCCACCGCCGGCCTGCCGCTGGAAGGCATCGGCTATATCGTCGCCATCGACCGGGTCATCGACATGATGCGGACGGCGACGAACGTGACCGGTCAGATGCTGGTCCCGGTCTTGGTGGCCAGGGAGGAAGGCATTCTGAACGTCGATATCTATGACGGCCACGTGGCCTGGCTGCCCGGCGATCCGGAGGCGGAGACGCCCGAAGCCGTTCAGGCGGCCGGAATCTGAAACGGACGCTTGCGCCGCGCGAGCGACCGGGCTATGTCGCCGCCTCCGCAAGGCATGGATGCGTAGCTCAGCGGGAGAGCACCTCGTTCACACCGAGGGGGTCACAGGTTCAATCCCTGTCGCATCCACCATCTTTTCCCTCATAGACGCCTTGCAGCCCAGCTTGCGAACGCGACGAGAGTGTCGATGCCGCAGATCAACGACACGGTTCATATCCGCTTCTCGCTCAGAGGTTTGGGCGGGCCCTTCTGGCAGACAAACGCCACCATCGCCTCGATCGGCCAGGGGGTGGCGCTGCTGGACGGTCTGGACCGGCAGGTTCCGGCGGCCGTGACGGAGCTGAAGCGCGCCGGGCCGAACCGCTGGACCCTGGACTGGGAAGTCAGAAGCCGGCCTTAGAGCCTGATCGGTTTCAGTGGAATCGCTTCGCGATTCCGCTGAAACCGTGAATCAGGCTCCAGATTAAAGCGAGAGCCTGATCCTCAGACGTCCGGCACGTCGCGTCCCGGCGGCACATTGACGCCCATCGACTTCAGATAGGTCTTGATGTTGCGCGCGGCCTGACGAATCCGATGCTCGTTCTCGACCAAGGCGATCCGCACGAAGCCCTCGCCGTTCTCGCCGTAGCCGACGCCCGCCGCCACCGCGACCTTGGCGTGGGTCAACAGTTGCTTGGAGAACTCCAGGCTTCCCAGGTGGGCGAGGGCGGGGGGCACGGGCGCCCAGGCGAACATGGAGGCGGCGGGCGTGGGGATGTCCCATCCCGCGCGGGCGAAACTGTCGATCAGGACGTCACGGCGGCGATGATACAGGGCGCGGTTCTGATCCACGATGTCCTGCGGACCGTTCAGGGCCGCGACAGCGGCCGCCTGGATCGGCGTATAGGCGCCGTAGTCGAGATAGGACTTCACCCGCGCCATGGCGGCGATCAGCTTGCGATTGCCGACGGCGAAGCCGATGCGCCAGCCGGCCATGCTGTAGGTCTTTGACAGGGAGGTGAACTCGATCGCCACGTCCTTGGCGCCCGGCACCTGCAGGATCGAGACGGTCGGCTTGCCGTCGTAATAGAGTTCGGAATAGGCCAGGTCGCTGATGATCCAGAGGTCATTGGCCTTGGCGAAGGCGACGACCCGCTCATAGAAGGCCAGGTCGACCGTCTCGGCCGTCGGGTTCGACGGATAGTTCATCACCAGAACCTTGGGGCGCGGCACCGTATAAGCCATGGCCCGTTCCAGACTCTCGAAATAGCGCTCGTCCGGCGTGGTCGGCACGCTGCGGATGGCGGCGCCGGCGATGATGAAGCCGAAGGTGTGGATCGGATAGGAGGGGTTGGGCGCCAGGACCACGTCCCCCGGCTCGGTGATGGCCGTCGCCAGACTGGCCAGCCCCTCCTTGGAGCCCATGGTGACGATGACCTCGGTCTCGGGGTCCAGATCGACGCCGAAACGACGGCCATAGTAGTTGGCCTGGGCCCGGCGCAGGCCGGGTATGCCCTTGGAGGCCGAATAGCCGTGGGCGTCCGGCTTTCGCGCCACTTCGCATAGTTTGTCGATGACGTGCGGCGGCGGCGGCAGGTCCGGATTGCCCATGCCGAGGTCGATGACGTCCTCACCGGCCTGACGGGCGGCGGCTCGCATGGCGTTGGTCTCCGCGATCACATACGGAGGCAGGCGCTTCATGCGATAGAATTCTTCGGACATCGGTCTTTGTGGGTGGAAGGTGAAGGGGGCGCAAGCGATGCCACCGATGCGCGCTTCATGAAACAGAAAGATGAAGGCTGACGGGCTTTATCCGCCAAAAACTTGTGACGCGGCCTCTCTCGCGCCGCTCCTACGCAAGAAGCTTGCGAGCCGGCCTAGCCGATGAAGACGCGCGGCTCCTCGCCGATACGCGCGGGCGTCGGTGAGCGGTTCTGCGGGCCTCGCCGCCGCCGCACATAGTCGGACAGGCCGCGCACCTCGGCCTCGGCGACCCCGTCGCGCTCCATCAGCCGACGCACGATGGGATCTGACAGCATCTCGTCCAGGGTCAGGTCGTAAGACGTCATGGCGCATCTCCGGCTCACGGTTCGCCCCCTCCGACGAGATGGGGCGGCCCTGTCAGGACGCCAGAGCCAGATGGCGATGTCGTGGAAATTTCACGGTCCGGGCGCGCCAAAACGGCGCCTTTTCCGGCGCCGCCAGCCGAGAATTGGGTCTCCGCCGCAATATCTGTTCGTCTTTTCGTTGTTCCTGCGGCGGCAAGGCCCTATTCTTGCCGGATGACACGCTGGACCCCCGAAAGCTGGAGAACCAAGACCGCCCTGCACATGCCGGCGGACTATCCAGATCCGCACGCCCTGGCCTTGGTCGAGGACGAACTGCGCGCCCTGCCGCCGCTCGTCTTCGCCGGCGAGGCGCGGCGCCTGACGTCGAAACTCTCGCAGGTCGAGCGGGGCGAGGCCTTCCTGCTCCAGGGCGGCGACTGCGCCGAGAGCTTCAAGGAGTTCTCGACCGACAACATCCGCGACACCTTCCGCCTGATCCTGCAGATGGCCGTGGTCCTGACCTTCGCCGGCCGCAAGCCGGTCGTGAAGGTGGGGCGGATCGCCGGCCAGTTCGCCAAGCCGCGCTCGTCGCCGCTGGAAGAGATCGACGGCGTCGAACTGCCCAGCTATCGCGGCGACATCATCAACGGCATGGGGTTCACTCCGGAGGAGCGCGCGCCCGATCCGCAACGGTTGATCCGCGCCTACAACCAGTCGGCCTCGACCCTGAATCTGCTGCGCGCCTTCGCGGGCGGCGGCTACGCCGACCTGTACAACATCCATCGCTGGACCCTGGGCTTTGCGGGCGACAACGCCGCCGGGGCCCAGTACCGCGAACTGGCCGACAAGATCACCGAGGCTTTGGCCTTCATGGAGGCGGTCGGCGTCACGCCCGAGACCCATCCGGATCTGAGCCGGGTCGAGGTCTTCACCAGCCACGAGGCCCTTCTCCTGAACGTCGAGAGCGCCCTGACGCGGCTGGACGGCGGTTCCGGCGAATGGTTCGACACCTCGGCGCATATGCTGTGGATCGGCGAACGCACGCGTCAGCTGGACGGCGCCCATGTCGAGTTCATGAAGGGGATCAAGAACCCCATCGGCGTGAAGTGCGGACCCACAATGACGGCCGACGACCTGCTGCCCCTGATCGACGTCTTGAATCCGGACAATGTTTCGGGCCGACTGACGCTGATCGGCCGTTTCGGTCACGACAAGGTCGGCGAACGCCTGCCCAAGCTGATGCGCGAAGTGAAGGCCTCGGGCCGCAAGGTGATCTGGTCCATTGACCCGATGCACGGCAATACGCTGAAGGCCGGCAACGGCTACAAGACCCGGCCGTTCGACCGGATCCTCAGCGAGGTGCGGACCTTCATCGACGTGGCGGAGGCGGAAGGGGTGCACCCCGGCGGCGTCCATCTGGAGATGACCGGCCAGAACGTCACCGAATGCATCGGGGGCGCTCAGGCCGTGACCGAGGACGACCTGTCCAACCGCTATCACACCCATTGCGACCCGCGCCTGAACGCCGACCAGGCGCTGGAGCTGGCCTTCCTGGTGGCCGAGCGGTTGAAGGCAGGCCGGATCAGCCGGTCGGAAGCCGCCTGATCGACGGAAACAGCGGGGCGACGAGGCCGATGGTCGCGTTCGCCTCGGCCCGGTCCGGCGTCTCGTCGTCGATGCCGACGCCGTTCATGTCATTGCGCGTGGCCTGAACCACGATGCCGTCCGGTCGCGACAGCACGGTCACGCCCCGGAATTGCAGGCCGTAGTTGGCCTCGGGCTGGGGCGCAAGCCAGGCGATCTGGCCGCGCACGGGGATCATCTCCTTGTCCTCGAACAGGGCCTTCGCGCCATAGCCGGTGCAGTTGACGACGATCTTCTCGGGCAGGGTCGTCAGATCCGCCGGCGTGTTGAATGTGCGGGTCTCGATCCGGCCGCCCTGGCTCAGAAACTCGGTCTCCAACCGGTGCGCCAGTTCGGCGACGTTGAACTGCATGGCGCTGACCATCCGGGTCTCCCCGACCGGAAAGGGCGAGGCGGAGGCGGGGAGGGGGATGGAACGCGGCGCCAGCCCGTCCAGCCTGTATTCGGCGAATCGGATCGGCTTTATCCCAGGCGCAGTACGGATCGGCGGCGGCTCGACCGTACGCGGCAGGTCCGCTGCGCCCGACAGGATATAGCGGTCGCTGAAGACGACCGGATCGCCTTCTGTCCCCAGATAGGTCTGGTGAGTGGCGTAGGTCTCGCGCGCCATCTGCTCCCAAAGGGCGGGGAAGTCGGCCGCAACCCGATCAGCGTCGGCGATACGGCTGTCGGGCGTCCAACTGCCTGTGGCGCGCATGGATCGTGTGAAGGCGGCGCGTTCGCGCGCATAGATGGTCACCCGCGCCCCCATGCGCTGAAGCTGGAGCGCCGAAGTCAAGCCGAGGGCGCCGCTGCCGATCACCGCGACCACGGGCGGACCGCCCGCCAGACCCGCCAGAGCCATGGCTTTGCGCGCTGCGATGGCGCTGGAGCCCCAGGACAGCGACCAGCCGCTGCCGCCGTGGCCATAGTTGTGAACCACCCTGGTCTCGCCGACCGTCTCCACGTTCAGGCGCGGGCCTGTCGAGCGAAAAGGACGGGTGCAGACGGTGATGCGTATGATCCGCTCGGGCGTCATCAGGATCGGTGCGATCCGACGCGGGGCGAACCCTGTCGCCGGCAGGACGGCGGGCGTCGGCGCGCAGCCTGCTAAGGCTCCCGCCAGGCCCGTCAACACGGCGCGACGGTTGGAGCGGACGACGACGGACATGAGCGGCTCCGGAAGATGCGAACTGCGACGCTACCCGCACCATGCGCGGCCCGAAAGCACCCCACGATCACATTCGGCTTGTGGGGACGAAAGCGGCGCCGCAGATACGGCGCGAAACGGTCACGGCTCGGACAACTATGCTCCGTCTGATCGGCGGCCAGCAAAGGAAAGGCTTTCGGGCGAGACCCCGTGAGTGACGAAATGAACAAGCCAGCACAGCAAGACGACAAGCCCGGTCGGGTCGCCTATCAGGGCGCGCCCGGGGCCTTCAGTCATGAGGCCTGCGCGGCGCTTCGTCCCTGGGACGAGCCCGTGCCGTTCGAAACCTTCGCCGAGGCCATCGCAGCCCTGAAGACCGGGGACTGCGACTGCGCCCTGATCCCGGTTGAGAACTCCTCCATCGGCGTGGTCGAACCGGCCGCGACCCTGGTGCGCGACTCCGGCCTTCGCGTGGTCGCCGAAGCCTGGCGGCCGATCCGCCACGCCCTGATGGGACTGGACGGCGCGCGCATCGCCGATCTGAAGCGGGTGCTCAGCCACCCCATCGCCCTGGCTCAGTGCGAACGGACACTGAAGGGCCTGAAGCTGAACGTGGTCGAGCATTTCGACACCGCCGGCGCCGCCCGCGACGTCGCCGAGGCGGGCGATCCGACCCAGGCGGCCATTGCGCCGGTAGGGGCCGCCGAGGTCTATGGCCTGTCGATCCTGCGCAACGATCTTCAGGATTCCAGCAATAACCGGACGCGTTTCGTCCTCCTGGGGGCCGATAGGGCTTGACGGCGCACGGTCTTTGCGTGCTTTAAGGCCGCTCGGATCGCGAACGATCCGCATAACCGGACCCGGACCCATGTCCCGCCAGCGCGCCCTTTCTGTTTCCTTCGACCGTTCGCGCGCGGTGTCCGGCCTCTATTTCGGCTACGGCTTTTACGGCTTTCGATACGCCGGCTGAGGCGTCGGGCGCTCTTCGTCCCTGACTGTCTCGCCGGCGACCGCTCTGGACCAGAGCGGCTGTCCGCCCCTGCACATCGAAATCCTGCCTTTGCCGAAAGCCCGAACCCATGTCCTCTTCCAACGTCCAGATGATCCGACCTGAACAGGTTGAACTGACGCCTGAACAACAGGCCCTGGCCGCCCTGCGCGCCGAGATCGACACCATCGACGATCAGATCCTGGCCCTGTTCGAACAACGTCTCGCCGTCGCCGCCACCGTCGGCCGCGCCAAGGACGCGCCCACGGGCCCCCACACCAAGCTTCGCCCCGACCGCGAGCAGACTGTCCTGTCGCGGATGCTGTCCAAGTGCCGCCCCGAAAACGCCGAGGCGGTCGAACACCTCTGGCGCGAGATCGTCGGCTGGGGGCTGGCGCGTCAGGGCCGGCTGCAGGTCCAGGTCTGGGCCCCGATCGAACCGACCCGCGCCTATGACGGCGCCCGCCTGCGCTTCGGCGCCGCCGCCGACATCAAGATGGTGCGCGACCCGCAGAAGGCCCTGGCCTTCGCCGCCGAGGGCCATGGCGTGGCCGTTCTGGCCATCAATACCGAGGACGCCTGGTGGATGGGCCTTCGCCGTGAATGGTCAATGCTCAGCGTGTTCGACGGTTACGGCGGCGAGACGCCGACGTCTCTGGCCGTCGGCAAGATCGATCCGCCGGCCCTGCCGAAGGGCCGCCGCGTGGTCGTCACCGCCGGCGGAGACGCCGGCGACGGCGGCGGCGCTCGTCGCTGGGGCCTGAACACCCACCACGGCTGGACCATCGCCCTGACCGAGGCGGAACTGACGCCGGGCGAGGCGGAAGGCTGCGTCGGCGCGATCGGCTGACCGCGCCGACATGAAGGCTCAGGAGGCGTGCGCCTTCTGGGCCTTGGTCAGTTCGATCATGCCCTGGGCGGCGCCCATCTCCGGCACGATCTCTTTCGCCCGGTCGGAGATGGCGTCGAACTGGGCCGCCACCTGTTCCGGCGCATCCTCGCCCGAGATGTGGACGCCCTCGGTCAGCGTCACATAGGCGCGTTCGAACCCGCCGGCGCCGGCCGCCAGGATACAGCGGCTCGGCGCCTCCCGGCTCAGCAGATACAGCAGGCCCGGCGTCACCAGCGCCGGATCCAGGGCCTCCAGGGGCAGGGCGGCGCCCAGGTCTTCGGTCATGCGCGTATGGGCCGTGGGCGCCAGGCAGTTGACGCGGATGTCGTTCTTGGCCCCCTCGATCGACAGGGTCTGCATCAGACCGACCAAGGCCATCTTGGCCGCCCCATAGTTCGACTGGCCGAAATTGCCGTAAAGACCCGAGGAGGAGGTGGTCATGACGATGCGGCCGTAGTTCTGGCCGCGCATGATCTCCCACACCGCCTTGGTGCAGTTGACCGCCCCCATCAGATGGACGTCCACGACGAAGCGGAAGTCCTCCAGCTCCATCTTGGCGAAGGTCTTGTCGCGCAGGACCCCGGCGTTGTTAACCAGCAGATCGACCCGACCCCATTTCGCCATGGCCGCCTCCACCATGGCCTGAACGGCGGCGAAGTCGGTGACTGAGGCGGCATTGGGCATGGCCTCGCCGCCGGCGGCCTCGATCTCGGCCACGACAGCCTCGGCGGCGGTAACGGAACCGCCCGAACCGTCGCGGGCGCCGCCAAGATCATTGACCACCACCTTGGCCCCGCGCGCCGCCAGGGCCAGGGCGTGCTGCCGCCCCAGACCACCGCCCGCGCCTGTCACAATGGCCACCTGTCCGTCGAACCGGATCGTCATCCTATCGTCTCCACCCAAGCACTGGGGCCCTCGGCGCTACAGCCGGCCCCTTGATCCGGTTTTGACGACGCCGGGCGCGGCGCACAAGTCCGGCCTGATCAGCCCGCGCGGTTCTTCACCAGATCCTCGACGACCGACGGATCGGCCAGGGTCGAGGTGTCGCCCAGCGAGCCGATCTCGTTCTCGGCGATCTTGCGCAGGATGCGGCGCATGATCTTGCCGGATCGGGTCTTGGGCAGGCCGGGCGCCCACTGGATCACGTCCGGGGCGGCGATGGGGCCGATCTCGCGACGGACGTGGGCGCCCAGGGCCTTGCGCAGATCCTCGGTCGCCTCGACCCCCTTGTTCAGGGTGACATAGGCGTAGATGCCCTGGCCCTTGATGTCGTGGGGATAGCCGACCACGGCCGCCTCGGCCACGTCGTCGTGCAGCACCAGGGCGCTCTCGATCTCGGCCGTACCCATCCGGTGGCCCGAGACATTGATGACGTCGTCGACCCGGCCGGTGATCCAGTAATAGCCGTCCTCGTCCCGGCGACAGCCGTCGCCGGTGAAATACCGACCCGGATAGGTCGAGAAATAGGTCTCGAAGAAGCGCTGATGATCGCCGTATACGGTGCGCATCTGGCCCGGCCAGCTGTCGGTGATGCACAGATTGCCCGAGACGGCCCCGACCAGTTCCTGGCCCTCCGCATCGACGATCTGCAACTCCACGCCGGGCAGGGGCAGGGTGGCCGAACCCGGCTTCAGGTCGGTGGCGCCGGGCAGGGGGGTGATCAGATGGCCGCCCGTCTCGGTCTGCCACCAGGTGTCCACGATCGGGCAGCGCCCGTCCCCGACCATCTCGTGATACCAGCGCCAGGCCTCGGGATTGATCGGCTCGCCGACCGTGCCCAGCAGACGCAGCGATTTGCGCGACGTGGCCTTCACCGGCGCGTCGCCTTCGCGCATCAGGGCGCGCAGGGCCGTGGGGGCGGTGTAGAAGACCTCCACCTTGTGCTTGTCCACCACCTGCCAGAACCGGCTGGCGTCGGGATAGTTGGGCACGCCTTCGAACATCAGGGTGGTCGCGGCGTTCGCCAGCGGACCATAGACCAGATAGGAATGGCCCGTGACCCAGCCCACGTCGGCGGTGCACCAGAAGACCTCGCCCGGGCGATAGTCGAACGTCAGCTCATGGGTCCAGGCG
Source organism: Brevundimonas sp. Bb-A (assembly GCF_009394735.1). Classification (NCBI taxonomy): domain Bacteria; kingdom Pseudomonadati; phylum Pseudomonadota; class Alphaproteobacteria; order Caulobacterales; family Caulobacteraceae; genus Brevundimonas; species Brevundimonas sp. Bb-A. The sequence continues at coordinate 2,036,116 of NZ_CP045456.1, forward strand.
GCCCAGAACAGATAGCCGCCCGTCGTGTGAAGAACGCCTTTCGGCTTTCCGGTGGAACCTGAGGTGTAGAGGATGAACAACGGATCTTCCGCCTTCATCGGCTCGGGCGGACAGTCGGTCGAGGCCTCGGCCGCCTCGACGGCGTAGTCGATGTCGCGGCCTTCGATCATCGGCACGTCGGCGCCGGTGCGGCGGACCACCAGAACCGTATCGACCTTCACCTTCTCGAGGGCCGCATCGACATTGGCCTTCAGCGGCACGATCTTGCCGCCGCGCACGCCCTCGTCGGCCGTAATGACCAGGTTGGAGCCGCAGTCCTCGATCCGGCCGCACAGGCTGTCGGGCGAAAAGCCGCCGAAGACCACGGAATGGACCGCCCCGATCCGGGCGCAGGCCAGCATGGCGTAGGCGGCCTCGGGGATCATCGGCAGATAGATGGTGACCCGGTCGCCCTTCTTGGCCCCGTGGGATTTCAGTACATTGGCCATGCGGCAGACCTGCGCGTGCAGCTCGCCGTAGGTGATGTGACGACTGTCCGCCGGATCGTCGCCCTCCCAGATGATCGCGGTCTCATCCTTGCGGTGGGGCAGGTGTCGGTCGATGCAGTTGGCGGCGACGTTCAGGACGCCGTCCTCGAACCAGCGGATGCGGAAATCCTCCTTCCTGAAGGAGACGTCCTTGATCCTGGTCGGCGCCCTGATCCAGTCGAGGCGTTTCGCCTGTTCGGACCAGAAGGCCTCGGGCGTCTCGCGCGCCGCGATCCGCGCCGCCTCATAGGCTCGCCGGTCCATATGGGCCTTGGCGGCGAAGTCTGCGGGAACGGGGTAGAGGTCGGAATCGGGCACGCGAGACGTCTCCAGCATCTTTAGAATCCGTATTTGGCGAACAGGATCAATCGGGTCATGTCGCCGCTCGCGCCGGATTCGATTTCGCGGTCGGCGAACATCAGCTCGGCGCCGACATCAAACGCCGTAACCGGCGACCAGATCAAGTTGGCGTGGACGCTCTGGGCCGACCGGTTGACGGCCAGACCGGTCGCGCTCGTGTCATTATCGACCGACTGCGCCGACCAGATCAGGCTGGAGCGCCAGCCGGGCGCCCAGACGTGACGATAGGCGGCGAAGCCGGCGACGACGCCGATCGCGTCCAGTTCGCCCGAGGCGTCCAGCACCGCGTCGTTCGAGAAGTTCAGCCCGACATATCGGCCGATCCCTTCGCCGCCCGTCACCATCAGACGCAGATCGTCCTTGGCGCCGACCTTGATCTTGGTCGAGGCGGACAGGCCCCAGCCGGTGGCGGTGGAATCGATGCTGGTCGACGGGTTCTGGTACTTCAGCTGACGCAGCAGACCGGCGAACTGCAGATCCCCCCAGGGCCGCGCCAGGGCGTAGCGGGCGGTGAAGTCGGGCAGGCTGTTGTCGTCGGCGATGATCCGCGCGCCGCCGCCGAACGGGGTCACGGTCGTCTCGGGGTTTTCCACCGAAACGGAGAAGGGACCGCGCGTGTAACGCACCTGGACCTGCCGCGCGAAGACCGTGCCCTCGGCCGCGCCGATGAAGTCGGCGGATTCGGGCAGGACGGCGGTGTTCTGGAAGTTGGTCCACTCCTGGCCGATCAGCCAGTTGTCGATGGTCACGAAGGCGCGGCGCAGGGCCGGGTTGGCGGGGCTGGTGGTGCGCTGGTCCGCTGTGCCGGGCAGGGTCTGGAAGTCCATCTCCAGCCGCGTGCCGACCTTGTGGCCGCCGACCAGGCCGTCGGTCGTCAGCCAGAACCGGGTCTGGCGGGCGTTGAAGTCGGTCGCCGTATCCTCGTCGGCGCCGCCGATGGGGATGGAGCCGGGGATATGGAACTCACGCAGGGCGTCGCCATTGGCGGGATCGCCGCCGGAATAGCTGGAGGCCGAGGCGTCCACCTTGACGAAGCCGCCGAACTTCACTGTGTGGTCGCCGATCCGGAAACCGTCGCTCGGTGCGGCGGCCTGTTGGACCGGCGCCGGCGCGGGCGTCGGGCGGGTCTCAAGCCGGATGATGTCCTGCTGCTGCGCCGCCTGCTGGGTGCGGGCGGCCACGACTTCGGATTTGAGGGCGTTCAGCTCGGCTTCAAGCTGAGCGATTCGGGCTTCGAGGGCGGCCTGGGCGTCTTGCGCCGAGGCGACGCCGGGGGCCAGAAGCAGGGCCGCCGCCGCGCATCCTGCCGCCAGGCTGGATTTGATCATGATGGTTCCTCCCTGGCTCGTCTGTTGCGAGCGTCCGAATGAACCTTTTCCCCAAGGGGCGTATGCGGCCATTAGCCAATGGTCTAGTTTCGACCAAAGTCGAACCGCGTCATGCTGCTGCCGACGCGGCCGCCAAGAACGCTGCGCGAAGGGAAGGACGCCTGATGGATCGAATCGTCATCGCCGACGATCACCCCCTGTTCCGCGCCGCGCTGCGGTCCGCCGTCTCCAAGGCCTCGCCCGAAGCGACGATAGAGGAATGCTCCAGCCTGGCCGAGGCGCGAGCGGCCCTCAGGACGCCGACCGACCTGCTGCTTCTGGATCTCAAACTCTCCGACAGTGAAGGCATGGCGGGCCTGGCCGCCGTTCGGGCCGAACATCCCGTCGTTCCGGTCGCCGTCGTCTCGGCCAGCGAGGAGGCGAGCGTCGTGCGCCGCGCCCTGGCCCTGGGCGCCGCAGGCTTCATACCAAAATCCGCCGCCCTTCCGCAGATGGTGGAGGCGATCACGGCCGTTCTGGCCGGCGACGCCTGGGCGCCCGAGACGCCGGAGACGGCCGGAGAGGACGACCTCGCCGCCCGGGTCGGCAGCCTGACGCCGTCGCAGCTGCGCATACTGGAAGGGTTGAAGGCGGGGCGGTTGAACAAGCAGATCGCCTTCGACCTGGGCGTCTCCGAAGCAACCATCAAGGCGCATCTGACCAGCGTGTTTCGAAAGCTGGGCGTTTATAATCGGACCCAGGCGGTGATTCTGGCTCAGCAGATGGACCTGACCCGGTGACCCTGGTTTAGGCCCTTTTCAGGTCGGCCACGCCGCGGTTCGCCAACTGGTCCGCGCGCTCATTCAACGCATGGCCGGCGTGGCCCTTGACCCAGCGCCATTTGACCTCGTGCCTCTGGCGCGCCTCATCGAGACGTCGCCAAAGGTCGGCGTTCTTGACCGGCTTCTTGTCGGCGGTCAGCCAGCCGCGCGCCTTCCAGCCGCGCATCCATTCGGTCACGCCCTGCATGACATATTTGCTGTCCGTATGAAGCTCGACCTTGCACGGGCGTTTCAGCGCCTCCAGCGCCATGATGGCGGCCGTCAGCTCCATGCGGTTGTTGGTCGTATTCGCCTCGCCGCCCCAAAGTTCCTTCTCGTGACCGCCCGCAGTCTGGAGCAGGGCGCCCCAGCCTCCGGGGCCCGGATTGCCCTTGCAGGCGCCGTCGGTGTGGATGATGACGTGATCGGAGAGACTCATGGTCGCGCACACCTACAGCCTCCCTTGGCGTGGGGCCATGACTCCGCCTATATGCGGGACGAAGAAGAGTGGATGGGGCCGATCATCGGCCTCTTCGAGGAGATTACCCATGGGCTCCATGAGCATCTGGCACTGGGCCATCGTCATTGTCGTGGTCGCCGTCCTGTTCGGCGGACGCGGCAAGCTGTCCAGCATCATGGGCGACGCCGCCAAGGGCATCCGCGCATTCAAGGACGGCCTGTCGGACGACGGCAAGAAGGACGCGACGCAAGACGGCGTCGGCGCCCTGACGCGCACCGAGGCGGAGAAGGAAAAGCACTGAAGTCCGCGTCGGGTCTTTGAGGGCTGACGTATGGGCGGGCTCGGCCCCGGTATCGGGGGCTTCGAATTATTGGTGATCGGTCTGGTGGCCCTGCTGGTGGTGGGGCCCAAGGACCTGCCTGTGCTCATGCGCCGCGTGGGCCAGATGCTGGCCAAGGCCCGCGCCATGGCCAATGAGTTCCGTACCAGCTTCGACGAGATGGCGCGCCAGTCCGAGCTGGACGAGCTGCGTAAGGAGGTCGAGGCGCTGCGGAGCGGGCAGGGGGCCATGTACCCCCTGGGCGCCGAGGCCGATGCGGCCTTCAAGGAGATCAACGCCGGTCTGACGACGCCGCCGCCCGTCGCCTCACTGCCGACCCCGGCGGTGGATGAATGGCCCGATGCGTCGCCTGTCTCCCCGCTGGAGCCGGAGCCGGAGGCCAAGTCGAAGCCCGATTTAAGGCCCAGGTCGAAGCGCAGCAGTTCGACCCCCGAAACCTCAGCAACGCCCGCGAAAACGAAGAAGACCGCCAGGGCGGGCGGGGCGGTCGCGGCGAAGACCCGCGCCTCGGCCAAGGGCGCCGCCAAGACCCAGATCTCGGACGCCCAGGCGCCGGCCCAGGCGTCCGCCAAGACCAAGACCCCGCGCAAGAAGGCCGTCGAGCTTTGACTATCTCCGACCGCGACGAGGCCGAGATCGAGGCGTCGCGCGCGCCCCTGATGGACCATCTGATAGAGCTGCGCAGCCGGCTGCTGGTCTGCGTGGTCGCCTTCGGTCTGGGCTTCATCCTGTGTTTCGCCTTCGCCAATCAGATCCAGATCGCCCTGATCAAACCCTATCAGGCGGCGGCGGCCATTCATGCGGCGGCGGCGGCCTCTGGAGGCCACGCCAATCCGCTGGAGCTGATCGCGATCATGACGGGTTTCAAACCCTATCCGCCCGGTTCGGCCGCCGTGGTGCAACTGATCGCCACTGCCCCACTGGAACAGTTGTTCACCAAGATGAAGATCGCCGCCTTCGGCGCGGCCGTCCTGACCTTCCCGGTCATGGCCTGGCAGGTTTACCGCTTCGTCGCGCCCGGCCTGTACCGCAATGAGCGGGGCGCCTTTCTGCCCTTCCTGATCGCCGCCCCGGTGATGTTCTGCCTGGGCGGAGCCCTGGTCTATTACGTCATGCTGCCCTTCGTCATGCTGTTCTCCCTGGGGCAGCAGGTGGTCAGCGACGGCATATCGGTGGCCCAGACGACCAAGATCTCGGACTATCTGAACCTGGTCACCTCCCTGCTGCTGGCTTTCGGCCTGTGCTTCCAACTGCCCGTCGTGACGACCCTTTTAGGCCTGGCCGGCTTGATCAATTCCAAGATGATGGCCTCGGGTCGCCGCTACGCCATCGTCGCCGTGGTGGTGGTCGCCGCCGTTGTCACGCCGCCGGACCCCATCAGCCAGCTGATGCTGGCGGTGCCCCTGGTCATTCTCTATGAGGTCTCGATCTGGTGCGTGCGGCTGATCGAACTGCGCCGCAAGAAGGCGGACGATCTGGAAGCCGAAGCGGCCTGAGGCCGGTCCAGCCACTCCCTGCTCACCCCTTGAAAACGGCCGCCGCCTCGCTTGGCGCGCTGGACGACAAAAAGGGCGCCGGCGGTTCGCGCCGGCGCCCTTTGTTCGCCTCTGATATGTCGATCAGCAGCTGTAGTACATGTCAAACTCAACCGGGTGCGGGTGCAGTTGCAGGCGCATCACCTCTTCCATCTTCAGCTCGATGTAGCTGTCGATGAAGTCGTCATCCATGACGCCGCCCTTCTTGAGGAAGGCGCGGTCCTTGTCGAGGTTCTCCAGGGCTTCACGCAGCGAGCCGCAGACCTCGGGGATGGAGCCGCGCTCTTCCGGCGGCAGGTCGTAGAGGTTCTTGTCGGCGGGCGCGCCGGGATCGATGCGGTTTTCGATGCCGTCCAGGCCCGCCATCAGCAGGGCGACGAAGGTCAAATAGGGGTTGCCCATCGGGTCGGGGAAGCGGGCTTCCAGACGCTTGGCCTTCGGCGAGGAGACGTGCGGAATGCGGATCGAGGCCGAACGGTTGCGAGCCGAATAGGCCAGTTTCACCGGGGCTTCGTAACCGGGGACCAGACGCTTGTAGGAGTTGGTGGTCGAGTTGGCGAAGGCGTTGATGGCCTTGGCGTGCTTGATGATGCCGCCGATGTACCACAGGCATTCCTGCGACAGGCCGGCGTATTTGTCGCCGGCGAACAGGGGCTTGCCGTCGCGCCAGATCGACTGGTGCACGTGCATTCCCGAGCCGTTGTCGGCGAACATGGGCTTGGCCATGAAGGTCGCGGTCTTGCCGTAGGCGGCCGCGACGTTGTGGATGACGTACTTATACAGCTGCAGCCGGTCGGCCATGGTCAGCAGGTCCGAGAACTTCAGGCCCAGTTCGTGCTGGGCCGGCGCCACCTCGTGGTGGTGCTTCTCGGGCTGGAGGCCCAGGTCACGCATCACGCCCAGCATTTCGCCGCGCAGATCCTGACCCGAATCGACCGGGTTGACCGGGAAATAGCCGCCCTTGGGCCCAGGGCGGTGGCCCATGTTGCCCTCGGTGTATTCGGCGCCGGTGTTGGCGGGCAGCTCGGTCGAATCGTAGCTGTAGCCGGTGTTGTGAGGCTGGGTGTTCCAGCGCACGTCGTCGAAGATGAAGAACTCGGCTTCCGGGCCGAAATAGACCTGATCGCCCACGCCCGAAGACTGGACATAGGCCAAGGCCTTCTTGGCCATCGAACGGCTGTCGCGGTTGTAGGGCTCGCCGGTGTCCGGGTTCAGCACGTCGCAGAACAGGAACATGGTCGTCTGCTGATAGAAGGGGTCGATATAGGCCGTGGTCAGGTCCGGCTTCAGCAGCATGTCCGACTCATTGATCGCCTTCCAGCCGGCGATGGACGAGCCGTCGAACATGGTGCCTTCGTTCAGAAAGTCCTCATCGACTAGGTCGACGTCGAAGGTCACATGTTGCAGCTTGCCGCGGGTGTCGGTGAAGCGAACGTCGACGTATTTGACGTCCTTTTCCTTGATCTCTTTGAGGATCTTGCTGGCGCTCATTCTCGGAAGTCCTGTTTCTTGGTCGTTGGGGAGGAAGAGGGGCAGGTGAAGTCAGACCGCCTGAGCCCCGGTTTCGCCGGTGCGGATGCGGATCACGTCGGCGACGTCGGAGACGAAGATCTTGCCGTCGCCGATCTTGCCGGTGCGGGCCGAGGTCTGAATGGCCTCGACGACCGCAGGCGCCAGGTCGTCGGCGACGACGACCTCGATCTTGATCTTGGGCAGGAAGTCGATGACGTATTCGGCGCCGCGGTACAGTTCGGAATGGCCCTTCTGGCGGCCGTATCCCTTGGCCTCCAGCACGGTCATGCCTTGCACCCCGACGTCCTGGAGCGCCTCTTTGACGTCATCCAGCTTGAAGGGCTTGATGATGGCTTCGATTTTCTTCATGGCGACCCCTGAACGGCGTGCGAAATGCAGCGGCGTTCGGGCGGGAATGGGACACATCAAAGCCATCGAAGGCAAGCAGTTTTCGCAGAAAAGTCACGGATATTCGGAGTTCGGATGATTGAAACCAACGACCCGGCGATCTGGCGCAATTTTCTTCCGTGGCCTGGGCCGGAAACGCATAAGCATGCGCGGGGACGCTTGGGGGTGGTGTCCGGTCGGGCGCATCAGACCGGGGCGGCCCGTCTGGCGGCACGCGCCGGCCTGAGGATCGGCGCCGGGGTGGTGCGGATTCTGTGCCCGCCCGACGCGGTCGCGACGATCGCCCCAACGGTCACGGCCGTCATGCTGACCCCCTTCGGATCACCCGAGGCGCTGGGGCGGGAGGTCGAGGAGATGGACGCCGTCGTCGCCGGCCCAGCCGCCGGGCTTGACGAGGGTACAGTGGCCAACATCCAGGCCCTGGCGCTGAGCGGCGCGGCCCTGGTGATCGATGCGGACGGTCTGTCGGTGTTCAAGGGCCGCAGCGCCGAACTGTTCGCCGTTCTCGACCGCGACGACGTGCTGACGCCCCATGAGGGTGAGTTCGAACGGCTGTTTCCCGGCCTGTTGAAACAGGGCAGGGCGGCCGCCGCCGTCGAGGCCGCCCGCCGCGCCCAGGCCGTCGTCGTGCTGAAGGGCGCGCAGACCCTGATCGCGGCGCCGGACGGCCGGGTGCGCCTCAATCCCAACGGCTCGCCCTGGCTGGCGACGGCCGGAACCGGCGACGTCCTGGCCGGCATGATCGGCGGCCTGATCGCCCAGCGTATGGACAGTTTCGAGGCCGCCAGCGCCGCCGTCTGGCTGCATTCCGACGCCGCCGCGCGGTTTGGTCCGGGTCTGATCTCCGAAGACCTGTGCGACGTGCTGCCGCAAAGCCTGAAGGCGTTGCGGTGAAGCCGTATCAAGCGCCGCAGCAGCCTTCCTTCAGTGACGATGGATTCGCCGAAGGCGCCCTAATCCCGGCCCATTAGGCGCTCGAGTTCGCAAAGGATGAGTTCCATCGCCGAGAGGAGCGTGGCTTTTCCGTCATCATCGGGCTGAGCCGCCCATACGCATGTCCTTGCGCATGCCTCGCAAGGCCCCACGAATCCGTCAAGACGTTGGCGCGTAATCGAGCGGAGCGCGCAGCGGACTTGTACGTCGAAGGCGCTGATGCAGCATCTCGAGGATGGGCCCGGTGCGGGAGCCTTGCAAACTCAGTCTCAGCGTTACGGAACAGGAGTCTCAGGCTTACGGCGCCAATCCTGCGGAAATGCTGAAATCTCAGGATTAGCGAAACTCAAAGCAACACCGACCAACTTGGGCGTTCTTCGCATAATATATCTTAGGCGAGAAAAGGACACTCGACCAAAGTCGCCCTGACGCTTGTCTCAGCCCTGCGTCACTCTCTCGGCCAATCGCGCACTTGCGGCGTGAAAACGGTCGGAAAGACCAGACAGCTGGGAGGCTACGCTATGACGGACAGCGCCATCGGTGCGCCGGTCGATGAGTATGTGGTGGGTAAGAACGACAAGCTGGTGATTCTGGCGTCGTCGGTCGGCACCGTTATCGAATGGTATGATTTCTATCTGTACGGGTCGCTGGCCGCGATCATCACCGTGCAGTTCTTCTCGGGCGTCAATGAGACGACCGGCTACATCTTCGCCCTGATGGCCTTCGCCGCCGGATTTGCGGTTCGACCGTTCGGGGCCGTGGTCTTCGGGCGTCTGGGCGACCTGTGGGGTCGCAAGAACACCTTCCTGGTGACCATGCTCCTGATGGGGCTTTCCACCTTCGTCGTGGGTCTGTTGCCGCCCTATGCGGCCATCGGCATCGCCGCGCCGATCATTCTGGTGCTGATGCGGCTGATCCAGGGTCTGGCCCTGGGCGGCGAATACGGCGGCGCCGCCACCTATGTCGCCGAGCACGCGCCACATGGTAAACGCGGCTTCTACACCTCCTTCATCCAGATCACCGCCACGGCCGGCCTGGTGCTGAGCCTGGTCGTCATTCTGGGCGTCCGTGTCTCGGTCGGCGAGGAGGCCTTTGCGGAATGGGGCTGGCGGATCCCCTTCCTGGTCTCGATCCTGCTGCTGGGCGTGTCGCTGTGGATTCGTCTGAAGCTGTCCGAAAGCCCGTCCTTCAAACGGATGAAGGCCGAGGGCAAGGGGTCCAAGACCCCGCTGAAGGACTCCTTCGGCAAGTGGCCGAACCTGAAGCTGGTGCTGATCGCCCTGCTAGGCCTCACCGCCGGCCAGGCCGTGATCTGGTACACGGGTCAGTTCTACGCCCTGTTCTTTCTGGAACGGGTGATGAAGCTGGACGCCACCCTCGTCTATGTGATGCTGACCATCGCCCTGGTCGCGGCATCGCCCTTCTTCATCTTCTGGGGCTGGCTGTCGGACAAGGTCGGACGCAAGCCGGTCATCCTGGCCGGCTGCCTGATCGCCGCCCTCACCTATTTCCCCCTGTTCAACGCCCTGACCCAGGCCGCCAATCCGCGCCTGGCCGCCGCGGCCGCCTCGGCGCCGGTCGTGGTCTATGCCGATCCGGCGGACTGCAACGTCCAGTTCGATCCGATCGGCAAGACGGTGTTCAACCACTCCTGCGACCTAGCCAAATCCTATCTGGCCAAGGCCGGGGTGACCTACACCAATGTCGAGGCGCCCGCAGGCACGGTGGCTCAGGTACGGATCGGCGACCAGGCCGTCGTCCAGAGCTTCCGCGGAGACGCCATGGCGCCTGCCGATTTCGCGGCGGAGAAAAAGGCCTGGGACAAGCAGTTGGGCGAGGCCCTTACGGCCGCCGGCTATCCTGCCAAGGCGGACAGCGATCTGGTCAACAAGCCGATGGTGGTGCTGATCCTGTTCATCCTCGGCTTCTATGTGACCATGGTCTACGGACCGATCGCTGCGGCCCTGGTCGAGATGTTCCCGACCAATATCCGCTACACCTCCATGTCCCTGCCCTATCACATCGGCAACGGCTGGTTCGGCGGCTTCCTGCCGACCACGGCCTTCGCCATCGTGGCGGCGACCGGCAACATCTATTCCGGCCTCTGGTACCCGATCATCGTGGCGCTGGGGACGGTCGTGCTGGGCTTCCTTCTGGTCAAGGAAGGAAAGGATGTCGATCTAAACGCCTGAATTCTTGCAATCAGGCGTGGATGAGGGGCGGGTCGTCGCAAGACGGCCCGCCTTTCCCTTGTGAAAGCCCCCCTGCCCGGTTCAGATGCCGCCATGTTCAGCCTGATGATCCTCGGCCTGGTCATCGCCTATATGGCGGTGCTGTTCGGCGTCGCCTGGCACCAGGAGCGGCCGGGCGCGCGCGGGCGCGGCCTGGGTCCGTCGGTCTATGCCCTGTCGCTGGCCATCTACTGCACCTCCTGGACCTATTATGGCGCGGTGGGCACCGCAGCCCGTGAGGGGTGGGAGTATCTGCCCATCTACATCGGCCCGGTGCTGGGGCTAACGGTGCTGTTTCCTCTGTGGCGTCGGATCGCCGCCGCCGCCCGGCGCGAGAACGTCGGCTCGATGGCGGACTTCGTGGCGTCCCGCTATGGCAAGAGCCAGACCCTGGGCGCGGTCGTGACGCTGGTCGCCATACTGGGCTCCCTGCCCTACATCGCGCTGCAGCTGAAATCCCTGTCCATGGCGGGGGCCCTGTTGACGGCGGGGACGCCGGTGGCCGGTTCCGAGAGCCTGACCGTTCTGGTGCTGGCGGGGGTGCTGGCGGGGTTCGCCATATTGTTCGGGGCGCGGCGGCCGGATCTGACCGAACACAATCGGGGCCTGATCCAGGCCGTCGGGTTGGAGTCCCTGGTCAAGCTGGGCGCTCTGCTTCTGGTCGCGGCCTTCGCCCTGTTGCTGCTGGTTCAGAACGGTTCAGGCGCGACAATCCGAGAGGGGCTGGGCGCCCTCGCCGCCCCGCCGGAGCTGACGCCTCGATTCCTGGCCATCGCCCTGATCGCCACCCTGGCCATCTTCTGTCTGCCGCGTCAGTTTCACGTCGCCTTCGTCGAGGGCGCCGACCCCAGCCATGTGCGCCGGGCCCGCTGGATTTTTCCGGCCTATCTGGTGCTGACCAGCCTGGCGGTGCTGCCGTTGGTGGCCGCCGGCGCCCTGTTCGCACCCTCGACCAACCCCGACCTGCTGGTTCTGGCCCTGCCGTTCGGGCGGGGCGAGACGTGGCTGACCGCCGTCGTCTTCGTCGGGGGGTTTTCCGCCGCCACGGCCATGGTCATCGTCGAGGCCGTGGCCCTGTCGGCCATGGTGTCCAACAGCCTGATCCTGCCCTTCCTGGCGCGAGACCGATGGCGGTTGCGCGGCGACGCCTCGGACATGTCTGGCATCATATTGCAGGTGCGACGGGGGGCCATTGTGGCGGTGCTGCTGCTGGCCTGGCTTTACTATCAGGCGACTGATCAGTCGCGGGGGCTGGCGGCCATGGGGCTGGTGTCCTTCGCCGCCATGGCGCAACTGGCGCCCGCCCTGTTCGGCGCCGTATTGTGGCGCGGCGGTCACGCCCACGGCGCCCTGGCGGGCGTCACCGTCGGGATCACGGTCTGGATCGCCATGCTGGCCCTGCCCCAGCTGGCGCCGGCCGCGCCCTGGCATCTGCATGTCATGTTGGGGGTTAAGGACCCGCTGGCGCTGGGCGTCTTCGTCAGCCTGGGGCTGAACCTGGCCGCCTATGTCGGGGTGTCGCGGTTCGCCCAGCCGCGGCTGATCGACCGAGTCCAGGCGCGGGCCTTCGTCGATCGTCTGGGGCCCGACTGGCTGGAGGCGCGGCCGTCGCCGGCCGGCGCCTCGGTCGGCGATCTGCGCGCCCTCGTCGCCCGCTTCATCGGGGACGAACGCGCCGAGCGGGCCTTTGCGGCCTGGAGCGCCGAAACCGATGTCCGGTTGCGAGACGCCGATCCGGCCAATGCGAGTTTGGCAAGGGCGGCGGAGCGGATGCTGGCCGGCGCCATCGGGGCGGCCTCGGCTCGGCGGGTGATCGCCGCCGCCCTGGCCGGCGGCGGCCGCGCGCCCGAGGATGTGGTGCGGATGCTGGACGAGGCGTCCCAGGCCGTCCAATTCAGTCGGGACCTGCTTCAGACGACCCTGGACAATATCGACCAGGGCGTGATCGTCGTGGACGAAGACCTGCGCATAACGGCCTGGAATCGCCGATATGTGTCTATGTTCGATCTCCCGGCCGGCTTCGTTCACGTCGGCTTGCCGATCGCCAGCATCTATCGACTGAACGCCGAACGCGGTGAAAGCCCCAACGACATTGACACCTGGGTGGAGCGGCGGCTGGAAGCCTTGAGCCGGCGCATTCCCCATGACCATGAACGGCTTCAGCCGGACGGGCGGGTGCTGCGTTCGTCCGGGGCGCCGATTCCCGGCGGCGGCTATGTGACCAGCTATACGGACATCACCGCCCTGCGGCGGGCGGCCAGCCAGTTGGAAGAGGCCAACGAAAGGCTGGAAGCTCGGGTCGCCGACCGGACGGCTCGGCTCGAGGAAGCGCGGCGCGCGGCGGAGGAGGCGACGGCCTCCAAGACCCGCTTCCTGGCCGCCGCCAGCCACGACCTGTTGCAGCCTTTGCATGCCGCGCGGCTGTTCATCGCCGCCCTCAAGGAAGAGCCGGCCGTCTCGGGACCGGAGGCGGGGCCGGCCGGCCGCACCCTGGCCCTGAATGCGGACCGGGCCATAGACAGCGCGCACCGGCTTCTGACCGCTCTTTTGAACCTGTCGAAGCTGGAGGCCGGCGGGGTGAAGGCGGCCGTGACACAGGTGTCGCTGGACGGACTGTTCGACGAGCTGGAGCGCGAATTTCTGCCGGTGGCGGAGGCCAAGGGGCTGCGGCTGACTCTGGTGCGGAGCGGTCTGTGGGTGCAGTCGGACCGGGATCTGCTGCGGTCGATGCTTCAGAACCTGATCGCCAACGCTATTCGGTATACGGACACCGGACGGGTGCTGGTCGGGGCGCGGCGCAAGGGCGAGACCGTGCAAATCCTGGTGTACGACACCGGGCGAGGCATCCCCGACGCCGATCGTGAGACCGTTTTCGGGGAGTTCGTCCGCCTGCCCGGAGCGCCGGTCGATGAACCGGGCGCGGGGCTGGGCCTGGCCATCGTGCGACGATTGTCCAGCCTGCTGGATCATCCGCTGACGCTGACGTCCCGCGTCGGGGCCGGAACCGCCTTCCGCATTACGGCGCCGCGCCGTCACGCCGATCGTCCGCCTGAACCGGCGCCGCTGAAGGAGACGCGGCTGCCTCTGTCGGGTTTGCGGGTGCTCTGCGTCGACAATGAGCCGGTGATCCTGGACGCCTTGACGGCCCTGCTGACCCGCTGGGGCGCCCGTCCGGTCACAGCGTCCAGCCTTGAGGCCGCAAAGGCCGCGACGGGGCCGTTCGACGCCGCCCTGATCGACCTGCATCTGGGCGAAGGGCCGGAAGGATTTGCGGTGATCGACTGGCTGCGGCCGCTGGGCGTGCGTCGGATCGCCTTGGTCACGGCCGATACGCGCGACGGCCTGAACGATCAGGCGACCGCCGCCGGGGCGGTGCTGCTGCCCAAACCCATCAAGCCCGCGGCGCTGAAAGCCTTTCTGTCCAGCTGAAGCGCCGGCTTGGATTCAGACGGCCGAGCGCACGGTCAGCACCGATCCGCTGACGCCCTTGACCACCACGTCCTGCCCTGGTTCGGGCGCCTCGCCCTCGATCACGGCAGCCCATTCGGCGCCGGATACGAACACCCGCCCGTGGCCGGCGACGAAGGCCTCCACGACCCGGGCGCGCTGATCAAGCAGACGACTGTCCCGATCGTTGATGTCCTGGCCGGGCGGATTGGCTTTCTGCACCAGACGCCGCGACAGAATGGTGGCGATCACGGTCAGAACGGCGAAGACGGCGACCTCGCCCGGCAGGCCCAGACGCAGACCCACCGCCGTCATCACCGCCACCAGTCCCGCCGAGACCGCAGGCCACAGCAGCCATTCGGTCGAGAACATCGCCTCCACCGCCAGAAGGAGCACGCCCACGCCCAGCCAGATCCAGAACGGCTGGGCGGTGTAGAGATCGGCCACAAGGGTCATGTCGCGCGCTCCGATCAGGCGGTCGGCGGAACCGACGAACGACGTGCGGTCGTCGTTGGCCGAGCAGGCTGCGGCGCGTCCTGCTGCTGAGCCTTGGCCAAGCCGACCATCTCGCCGATGCCGGCGATCGTGCCGACGAGGGCGCCCATTTCCGCCGGAACGATGACGGTCCGCTGCTGAGGGCTGCGGGCCAGGTCGGCGAAGGCCTCGACGTATTTCTGGGCGACGAAATAGTTGATGGCGTTGACGTCCCCTCGGGCGATGGCTTCCGACACCATGGCGGTGGCGCGGGCTTCCGCCTCGGCTTCCCGCTCGCGCGCCTCGGCGTCGCGGAAGGCGGCCTCCTTGCGGCCTTCGGCCTCCAGAATGGCTGCCTGTTTGGCACCCTCGGCGCGGGCGATGGCGGCCTGTTTCTCGCCGTCGGCTTCGGTCACCACAGCGCGGCGTTCGCGCTCGGCCTTCATCTGACGGGCCATGGCGTTGGTGACGTCGGTCGGCGGGGTCAGGTCCTTGATCTCGATCCTGTTGACCTTGACGCCCCAGGGCTCGGTCGCCGCGTCGATGACGTGCAGCAGGCGGGTGTTGATGCTGTCGCGCTGGCTCAACACCTCGTCCAGCTCCATTGAGCCGACCACAGTTCGCAGATTGGTCATGCACAGTTGAGCGATGGCGTAGGTCAGGTCGTCGACCCGATAGGCGGCGCGGGCGGCGTCCATCACCTGGATGAAGACGATGCCATCCACCCGGACCATGGCGTTGTCCTTGGTGATGACTTCCTGAGTCGGTACGTCAAGAACCTGCTCCATCATGTTCATCCGCTTGCCGATTCGTTCCACGAACGGGGTCAGAAAGCCAATGCCGGGGCTCAAGGTCTTGGTGTATTTTCCGAACCGTTCGACTGTGAATTCGCGCCCTTGGGGCACGATCTTGATCACGCTGAACAGCAGCGAGACGGCGAGGAACAGCAGAACGCCGGCGAAGATGGTGAGCACGTCCATGGGGGTCCTCCTTGAGAACCCCAGGTTACGCCGCGGCAGGCGGCTGCGCCATAAAAACCGGACGCGAGACGACCGTTTCAGCCCGCCCGAGCGGCGTAAACCGCCAGACGCTCCGCAACATCGTCTTCAATATCACCATAGAACAAGTTGTAAGGGCGGGCTTTTCGTCGATCCGCCCAACTCCCTCTTTCCTTGAAGGACTCCAGATCAGGCCAGCTGTGGCGCAGCAATCCGTCGCGGCACTGGGTCTCGACCTCCCGCGCCATCAGGGCCGGCCTTGCGCCCCATTCCAGGCCGGTGGCGTTGGTGGCGCCGCGATGAAGCCGTGCGGGGACGCGCGCTTCGCCCGTTCCGCCCGTCACCGGATTGACGCAGACCGGGCGGCGGCCCGCAAGATCGACGAACTGTCCGCGCTCGTCCCAAACCGTCGCCCGTCGAAGCCGGCGATGCGCGGCCGCATCATCGGGAGCGCCGACTTGAGACCAGGCGACGACGCAGTGGATCTGCCGCCGGTCGGCGCAGGGCGGCGTGTCGGCCGGCAGGTTTTCGACGGCGATGATGGCGTCCATCAGATAGGCCGCGACCATCCGGCTTCTTAGCGCGGGATCAGGCGCGATCCGTTCCCGGATCAAACGATCCAGAAGATCGGCCCCCTGCTCCACCCCCGCCAGGACGATGGGGCCCGTCGGATGGCGACCCAGCCAGACGTCGAAGGCGGACAGAATATCGTCATAGGCGAAGGCGCGCGCTTCGCGCGCGTCGTCGCGCAGGGTCAGCCGCGTATAGAGGCTGGCCTGCCTATAGCGGGGCGCGCTGACGGCGCCGGCGCGAGCGAAGGGTCCGGCGTAGTTCGGCAGAACCACGCGCTCCAGATAGGCGTCGGCCTTCTTGTCGCCGATCGCGCCGTTCCAGTCGCGGCCGCCGTCGAAGGTCGTTGAGTGGACGAAGAAGACATTGGCCGCGCCGGATCCTTGAACCCGCGCGTCCAGAAGGGCCCAGGCCGAGGGCTGGGCGTAGTCGGGCGCCGGGGGCGGGCGATAGGTCTGAAACGGAATCTGCGGATCAAGGGCGGCGCGCAGAATGTCGCCCCGCCAAACGGCCACCGCCGCCGTCAACAGAAAGACCAGGACAAAGCCGCTGTATCCAATCCATTGACGCAATGTCAGATGTTTCATCGATAAGGGTCTGGCTGAGAAAGGAATTGCTGAACATAGCGCCGCACTCCCTCTTCCAGAGGCGTCGCCTGTCCCTCGAAACCCGCAGCCCGGATGCGATCCATCCGCGCCTGGGTGAAATACTGGTATCGGTCGCGGATGACCTCCGGCATGTCGATATAGGCGATCGCCTCAGGCTTGCCGGCTGCGGCGAAGGTGGCGCGCGCCAGGTCGGCGAAGGAGCGGGCCTGGCCCGATCCGGCGTTGAAGATCCCCGAGACCTGAGGCGATTGCAGCAGGAACTCGATCACATCGACCACATCGTCCACATAGACGAAGTCCCTCAGCTGACCCCCGTCAGCATAGGCGGGGTTGTGCGAGCGGAAGAGGCTGACGGTCTCGCCCGCCGCCACCTTGGGCCAGATCTGGGCGACGACCGACTTCATCCCGCCCTTGTGGCCCTCGTTCGGTCCATAGACGTTGAAGAATTTCAGCCCGGCCCATTGCGGCGGCGCCTGGTCCCGGTCCGCCTGTCGAACCGCGTACTGGTCGAACAGAAGCTTGGAATAGCCATAGGCGTTCAGGGGCCGCAGCTGCCCCAGGGACAGGGCGTCGTCATCGTCGTTGAACCCCGTCTCGCCGTCGCCGTAGGTGGCCGCCGAGGAGGCGTAGATCAGGCGGACGTTGCGGATGGCGCACCAGTCCCAGAGATCGCGCGACAGGGTGAAGTTGGTCCGCAGGATCAGGTCCGCATCCGGTTCGGTCGTCGAGGAGATCGCGCCCATATGGACCACGGCCTCGATCCGTTCGGCATGGCGCTCCAGCTGGTCGAACATCTCCTCGGGAGACCAGAAATCCGCGATCGGATGTTTGGCCAGATTCCGCCACTTGCCCAGATCGGCCGTCTCCAGCCGATCACAGACGATGACGTCATAGGCCGTCTCCTTCGTCAGCCGGGCCACGATGTTGGAGCCGATGAAGCCGGCTCCGCCGGTCACCACGATCATCCGGGGCGTCATGTCAGGCCTGGGTCGTCTTGGCGCCGATCTGGATGGCCAGATCGTCGAAGGCGATCAGCTGGGCCGCCAAGGCCTCGAACTGATCCAGCGGCACCATGTTCGGGCCGTCCGACGGAGCGTTGTCGGGGGCCGGGTGGGTCTCCATGAAGACCGCGTCCACGCCCACGGAGACGGCGGCGCGGGCCAGAACCGGCACGAACTCGCGCTGGCCGCCCGACGAGGTGCCCTGCCCGCCCGGCTGCTGCACGCTGTGGGTCGCATCGAACACGACCGGGCAGCCGATGTCGCGCAGCACCGGAAGCGCCCGCATGTCGCTGACCAGGGTGTTGTAGCCGAAGCTGGCGCCCCGTTCGCACGCCATGACGTTCGGATTGCCGGCCCCAACCACTTTGGCCACGACATTCTTCATGTCCCAGGGGGCCAGGAACTGGCCCTTCTTGATGTTGATCGCCTTGCCGGTCGCGGCCGCAGCCAGCAGCAGGTCGGTCTGGCGGCTCAAAAAGGCCGGGATCTGCAGCACGTCGACCACCTCGCCGACGGGTCCGCACTGCGCCTCGGAGTGGACGTCGGTCAGGGTCGGCAGGCCCGTCACCTCGCGGATCTCGGCGAAGATCGGCAGGGAGTCCTTCAGGCCGATTCCCCGCGCCGCATTGGCGCTGGTCCGGTTCGCCTTGTCGAAACTGGTCTTGTAGATGATGCCGACCTTCAGCCGCTCGCCGATTTCCTTCAGCGCATGGGCCGTCTCCAGCGCGTGCTGACGGCTCTCCATCTGGCAGGGGCCGGCGATGAAGACGATTCGGGCGCCGCCGCCGATGACGACAGGCGTCCGAAGACCTTCGGACAACGTAATGACGGCGTTGGGTCGGCTCACGAGGCGGCTCTTTCGAAGTTCAGGCGTTATGGGAGCGGCGTTTGCCGCAGCTATGAGGCCATCAGGTGGCGCTCATTTCCCGTGAGCGCAAGCTATCATCATGGAGTTCGCCTGCGTGGCCCCCAAGCCTGTCGTCCTTTGGTTTCGCCGCGACCTTCGCTTGCACGACAATCCCGCCCTCAACCAGGCCGCCGCGACCGGCCGTCCGATCCTGCCGGTCTTCATCCTGGACCGCGACCCGGACCGCCCGGCGGGCGCCGCCTCGCTGTGGTGGCTGGACAAGTCTCTGCGCGCCCTGGACGCCGCGCTGCGCCAGCGAGGATCGCGGCTGATCCTGCGGCGGGGCGAGGCCCTGGTGCAGCTTCAGGTGTTGATCCAAGAAACCGGCGCCGACGCCGTCTTCATGAACCGTCTATTCGAGCCCGCCGCCTTCGCTCGCGACGCCGAGATCGCCCATGAGCTGAAGTCGGCCGGCGTCGACTGCCGAGGCTTCAACGCGTCGCTCCTGGCGCGGCCGGGCGCCGTACTGAACGGGTCGGGCGCGCCCTACCAGGTCTTCACCCCCTTTATGAAGGCCCTGCTGGCGAAGATTGAGCCGCTGCCGCACACGACCGGACCGCGTCGGATCGAGACCCCGGCCGAGGTGGCGGGCGAGGCGGTGGACGACTGGGGTCTGCACCCCACCCGGCCCGACTGGTCGAAGGGCTTCGACTGGACGCCGGGCGAGGCCGGCGCCGCAGCGGCCCTGTCCGACTTCCTGGCGCGCGGTGCGAAGACCTACGCGGCCGACCGCGACCGCCCCGGCCTGCCGTCCACCAGCCGCCTGTCGCCCCACTTGCACTGGGGCGAGATCAGCCCCTGGCGTGCGGCCCAGCGCGCCCGCGAGGCCGCGCCAGCGGCCGAGGCGGCCAAGTTCGTCTCCGAACTGGGCTGGCGCGACTTCTCTGCCCATCTGCTCCACCATTTCCCGACGATCGTCGACCGCGCCTTCCGCCCGGAATACGAGGCCATGCCCTGGCGGAACGATCCCGAGGGCCTGGCGGCCTGGAAGCGCGGGCGCACCGGCTATCCCCTGGTTGACGGCGGCATGCGTCAACTGTGGACGACCGGCTGGATGCATAACCGGGTGCGGATGGTCGCGGCCTCCTTCTTGGTCAAACATCTGCTGATCGACTGGCGCGAGGGCGAGGCCTGGTTCTGGGACACTCTGGTGGACGCCGACCTGGCCAGCAATGTGCAGAACTGGCAGTGGGTGGCGGGCTCGGGCGCCGACGCCGCCCCCTATTTCCGCATCTTCAATCCCATAGGTCAGGGCGAAAAGTTCGACCCCGACGGCGCCTATGTCCGTCGCTGGGTTCCCGAGCTGCGCCGCCTTCCGGATCGTTGGCTCCATTCGCCGTGGACAGCCCCGGCCGAAGTTCTGCGCGACGCGGGAGTGAGGCTTGGAACGGACTATCCGCACCCTATCTTGGATCATGCCCAGGCGCGTGCGCGCGCCCTCGACGCCCTGAAGACGGTGTCGGGTCGCGATGCGTCCGCTGATCCTGACTGACGACTGAGACAGAGGTTCTTGCATGACTGCCGCCGCTCTAGACATCGAGGCCGCCGCCGCCCGCACGCCACGCGTTTTCGGCCTGCTGCTGCGTCTGCTGGCGTCGAACTGGACCTTCGGCCGCCTCACCGTTCGTCTGCCGAACGGCGAGGTCCATGTGTTGGAGGGCGCGCGTCCCGGCCCCAGCGGCGTGCTTGAAGTCAAGGACTATCGCTTCGCCCGCCGCGTCCTGGCCGCCGGCGACATCGGCTTCGCCGAGGCCTATATGGCCGGTGAATGGGACAGCCCCCATCTGGCCGCCCTGCTGGAGACCCTGGTCGAGAACTATGACCACATCCGCCGCCTGTTCGACGGCAACTGGCTGATGAAGGCGGTCAACTGGCTGGCCCACCGGCGCAACCGCAACAGCCGGACAGGCTCGAAAAAGAACATCCACGCCCACTACGACCTGGGCAACGCCTTCTACTCGACCTGGCTGGACCGTTCGATGACCTATTCCTCGGCCCGGTTCGACGGCGCCGACCGGTCGCTGGAGGCCGCGCAGCAGGCCAAATACGCCGCCCTGGCCCGGATGATGGACCTCAAGCCCGGCATGTCGGTGCTGGAGATCGGCTGCGGCTGGGGCGGCTTCGCCGAGTTCGCCGCCCGCGAGATCGGCGCCCAGGTCACCGGCCTGACCATTTCGAAGGAACAGTACGATTTCGCCCGCCGGCGCCTGTTCAACGCCGGCCTTTCGGACCGGGCGACGATCGAACTGACCGACTATCGCGACGTCCAGGGTCGGTTCGACCGCGTCGCCTCCATCGAGATGTTCGAGGCGGTCGGCAAGGAATACTGGCCCGCCTATTTCGGCAAGATCCACGAGGTGCTGAAGCCCGGCGGCCGCGCCGGCCTCCAGATCATCACCATCCAGGAGCCCCTGTTCGACGAATACAACGCCCGCACCGACTTCATCCAGAAATACGTCTTCCCCGGCGGCATGCTGCCGTCGGAAGAGCGGCTGAAGCCGGTCGTCGCCGCCGCCGGCCTGACCTGGGGCCCCATCGAGCGGTTCGGTCTGGACTATGCCGAGACGCTGAAGCTCTGGGACGATCGCTTCCAGGCCGCCTGGTCCGACATCCGGCGCATCACCGGTTTCGACGAGCGGTTCCGCCGCCTGTGGCGCTTCTATCTGGCCTATTGCGAGGCGGGCTTCCGATCGCGGCGGACCGATGTGGTGCAACTGGTGCTGGACCGC
Organism: Brevundimonas sp. Bb-A; assembly: GCF_009394735.1. Taxonomy (NCBI): domain Bacteria; kingdom Pseudomonadati; phylum Pseudomonadota; class Alphaproteobacteria; order Caulobacterales; family Caulobacteraceae; genus Brevundimonas; species Brevundimonas sp. Bb-A. Next base: position 2,057,284 of record NZ_CP045456.1, read on the forward strand.
GCCTGACATTAGGCTGGGGCCATGACCCAGACCTCGCCCCTCTTTCCCCTGATTTCCACAGGGGATCTCGCCGCCCTGACGGACGATCCGTCGCTGCGCATACTGGACGCCAGCTGGCATCTGGACGGACGGGACGGCCGGGCCGAGTTCGCGGTCGAACATATTCCCGGCGCCCGATTCTTCGATCTGGACGGCGTCTCGGACGGCTCCAGCGGCCTGCCCCACATGCTGCCCTCGCCCGCAGCCTTTGCATCCGCCCTGTCGGACCTGGGGATCGGCGAGACGGACCGGGTGGTGGTCTATGATTCCGTCGGCCTGTTCTCGGCGGCCCGCGTTCGCTGGATGCTGAAGGTCATGGGCGCCGCCCATGTCCAGGTGCTGGACGGCGGTCTGCCGAAGTGGAAGTCCGAGGGACGCCCCGTCGAAGCCGGGACCCCGCCTTCGCCTTCGCCCGCTCGTTTCACCCCGGATTTCGACGCGGGCGCAGTCGCCGGTCTGGATGATGTGCGCGCCGCCCTCGCTGAGGGGATTCAGGTCGCCGACGCCCGTGGTCCCGCCCGCTTCGCCGGCCAGGCGGCGGAACCCCGACCCGGCGTCCGTGCGGGCCATATGCCCGGCGCGATCAACCTGCCCTACGCCGCCCTGATCGACAGCGACGGTCGCCTGAAACAGGGCGCGTCCCTGGATGACGTCCTGGCCGCCGCCGGACTGGACCCGGCCCGACCGGTCGTGACGACCTGCGGATCAGGCGTCACGGCCGCAATCATCAGCCTGGCGCTCGAAACCCTGGGGCGGCCGTCGCGCCTGTATGATGGATCATGGGCTGAATGGGGATCTCGAACCGACACCCCCGTCGCCACCGGGGCCTGACGCCGCTCAGGCCAGGATCGGCGGCGAGGCCGGGGTTTCGGTGATCGGCTCGACCGGCTCGTCCTTCTCGCCGCGCGAGACGACGGTGGCCAGCACCAGGTCGCCGGTGACGTTCAGCGTCGTGCGGCACATGTCCAGGAAGCGATCGACGCCCAGGATCAGACCGATCCCTTCCGGCGGCACCTTCACCATGACCAGGATCATGGCCACCACGGGCAGTGAGCCGGCCGGAACGCCCGCCGTGCCGATTCCCCCCAGGATGCAGACCAGCATGACGATCAACTGCTGGGTCAGGCTCAGCTCGACGTTGAAGAACTGGGCCAGGAACAGCACCGTCACTCCCTCGAACAGGGCCGTGCCGTTCTGGTTGGCGGTGGCGCCGACGGTCAGAACGAAGCGGGCGATCTTGCGCGGCAGTTTCAACTCGTGCTCGGCCGCCTTCAGCGACACCGGCAGGGAGGCGTTGGATGAGGCGGTGGAGAAGGCCACCACCATGGGCTCGCGCACCGCCTTGAAGAAGCCGAACGGCGAGCGTCCGCCCAGAATCCAGATGACCAGGGGATAGACCAGGAACATATGGATCGCCATGGCCCCCACGGCGACGCCGACGAAGGCGGCCAGACGCACCAGCAGATCCCAGCCGAACAGGGCCGCCAGATTGAACATCAGGCAGGCGATGGCGATGGGCGCCAGTTTAATGAAGAGGTTGATCAGCTTCATCGTGACTTCGAGAATGCCTTCGATGACCTGCTGGAGGCGGTCGGTGGCGGGGCTCTTGGCCATGACCAGGCCGATGCCGAAGAACAGGGCGAAAACCATGAGCGGCAGGATCTGGTTCTCCGCCGCCGCCGTGACCGCGTTGGACGGAACCAGGTCTAGGAAGAAGTCTCCGAGCTGGATGGTCTCCGGCGCATTCTGGACGATCCCGGCCGCGCCGTCGCGGCCCTGCTCCAGCAACTGTTGAGCCATGGCCGGATCGACGCCGCGACCGGGCTGCAACAGATTGACCATCACCAGCCCTATGACCACGGCGATGCCGGACACCAATATGGTCAGAAGCAGGGTCCTGATCCCCGCCCGGCCAAGGGCGTTCAGATCCCCCATCTCCGCCACCCCGATGACCAGGGCTGAGAACAGCAAGGGGATCACCATCATGAACAGCAGGCGCAGGAAGATCTGACCGGCCGGGCCGGTGACGTTGTCGGTCAGCCAGACGACCCAGGGCGTGTCGCCGCCGAGGGTCAAGTTGACCCAAAGGCCGGCGGCCAAGCCGACGGTGAAGCCGATCAGCATCAGCCAGTGGAGCGCCAAGCCCCCGCGTTTGGTCTCAGTCATCTGTCCCCCAGAAAACGATGCAAGTCGTCGCGCTTAACGGATCGGCAATCCATAGATCAAGCCGGGCGGCCGACCGTTCCACTGTGCGTTCAATCCGCGTGCCAGGTCGAGCGGCGATTGAGATCCCAGGTTTCGATCAAAGATTTCGCCATAGTTGCCGACTGCGGAAACAGCGTCCTTCGCCCAGGTCTTCGACAGGCCCAGCATGGCTCCGAAATCCCCCTCTGCGCCCAGCAGACGCCGGATCCGCGGGTCGCGGGCGTCTTCGGCTTGGGCTTCGACATTCTCCTGGGTCACGCCCAGTTCTTCGGCCAGGATGACGGCGTTGAGGGTCCAGCGGACCACGTCGGCCCAGCGTTCGTCTCCTGCGCGGACGACTGGTCCCAGCGGCTCCTTGGACACCACGTCTGACAATATCGTGTGCGCCTGGGAATCGGCCAGGACGGCGCGCGCAGCGGCCAGGGCCGAAATGTCGGCGCTCAGGGCGTCGCAGTCCTCGCGGCCATAGGCGTCGCGCGCCGCCTCCTCCGTGGGCAAGACGACAGGCCGGTACGGGATCCCCCGTGACCTGAAGAAGTCGTCGGCGTTGGCCTGGGCGGTCGAGCCGGCCTGGACGCAGACCCGCGCCCCATTCAGCTCAGTCGCGCTGTTCAGGCTGAGTGACCGCCGCACCAGAAAGCCCTGGCCGTCGTAATAGTTGACGCCGGCGAAGACGAAGCCTTCGCCGGCGTCGCGGCTCATGGTCCAGGATGAGTTGCGCCAAAGGACGTCGATCCTGCCCTCATCCAAGGCGGCGAACCGGTCTGAGGCCGACAGGGGCACGAAGCGCACCGCCTCGGCGTCGCCCAGGATCGCCGCCGCCATGGCCCGGCAGAAGTCGGCGTCGAAACCTCGCCATTGCCCGCGATTGTCGGTGTGGGCGAAGCCCACCAGACCCTGATGCACCCCGCAATTGAGCCGCCCGCGGCGCTTGACCGCCGCCAGGGTCGGACTTTCGGGACGATCGGTCGTCACCGCCGGCGCCGGGACCGGGGGGGCGTCGTCTTCGGCGGCGCGTCTCGTGTCGTCGCGGCCGCAAGCCGCCGCCGCCAACAGCAGGACCGTCATCGCTCCGATCGCCATGATCCGCATCGCGTTCGTCTCCTCCGCTTGCGCCAGGCCGACTTTAGAGGCCTTTAGACCCTGATCCGCAAGCCATCGGAGAGGCCATGTCGCCGCATTCGGACCGCACCCGCCTGATCTCGTCCGCCACACGCCGGGGGCAGGGCCGCCGTCCGGTCAATCCGCCCGTCGAGCGGGCCTCGACCATGCTCAGCGACCGTGCGGCGGCCATGCGAGATAACGCTGATGGCCCGACCTACGGCCTGGACGGCGGGACGGCCGCGCGCCAGCTGCGGGCCGCCCTGGCCGATCTGGAAGGGGCCGAGGACGCCTTTATCGTCCCCTCCGGCCTCGCCGCCGTCACCGTGCCTTTGCTGGCCCTGACCCGGCCGGGCGACGAGGTGATCACGACCGACGCCCTCTATGGTCCGTCGCGACGCTTTCTGTCCCGCTACCAGGCCGCGCGTGGCGTCACGTCACGATTTTTGCCGGCCGATGCGGATGCTGAAACGGTGATCGCCGCGATCGGGCCGCGCACCCGCCTGGTCCTGATGGAGTCGCCCGCCTCCCTGACGTTTGAAATGATCGACGTCGAGGCGGTGGCTCGGGCCTGTCGAGAACGCGGCGTGCTCAGCATGATCGACAACACCTGGGGCGCCGGCCTGGCCTTCAAACCCCTGGCCCACGGCGTGGACGTCAGCGTCCAGGCCCTGACCAAATATGTTTCCGGCCATTCCGACGTCCTGATGGGCGGGATCGCCGTCACGGATTCAGCCTGTCGCCGGGCGATCGCAGATACGATCGAAGACCTGGGCTGGCACGTTTCGCCCGACGACGCCTGGCTGGCCCTGCGTGGCCTGCGCACCCTGCCGCTGCGCTACGCCGAGCAGGGTCGGTCGGGTCTGATCATCGCCGAATGGCTGCAGGCCCGGCCCGAGGTGTCCCGCGTCCTTTATCCGCCCCTGCCCGGCTCTGTCGGCCATGAGCTGTGGACACGCGACTTCACCGGCGCCGCCTCCCTGATGGGGGTCGTTCTGAAGGGGGGGACCGAGGCCGCCGGCCAGGCCCTGCTTGATGCCCTCAGCCTGTTCGGCATGGGCTATTCCTGGGGCGGATTCGAAAGCCTGATCACCCACGAAACCCATCAGACGGCCTCTCGCGTCTACCCGCCCGCCTTGGAGGGAGAGCTGATCCGACTGCATGTGGGGCTGGAAGATCCGTCGGACCTGATTGCGGACCTGGAGCGGGGACTGGCGGCCTTCCGCGCCGCGCTCACCCTTCCTTAAGCGGGCGGCGTCACCCTTGGGCGTGCGCGCCTCGCCTGACCGATTCGATCAGCCGACCGATCCGCCCGCCTGGGAGCAGTGGGCGGCGGGCTTCGTCGTCTTCATGCTGACCGGCGCCCTTTTCGCCCCTGTCTTTGCGCCGGACCAGAGCGAGACCCCCATGCTGCGGTTCCTGTGGCTGCCGGTCTATGCGGTGACGGCGGGGTTGATCGTCTTCCGGTTCGAGCGCGTCATTCGCGCCTGGCCGGCCTGGCTGGCGGTGGGCGCCCTGATCGGCCTGGCCTATGTCTCCCAGTACTGGTCGATCGATGCGGAGGTGACGGAGCGGCGCGTCATCGCCCTGGCGATCAACAGCGCCTTCGCCGTCTATCTGGGCGCCGTCTTTCATGGCTCCGCCCTGCCGCGCCTGCTGATGCGCGCCGGCCTGGTGATGGCGATCGGCAGCCTGATCATGGTCTTTCTGTTTCCTCGGATCGGGGTGCACCAGTTGGACAACGCCGGCCTGTGGCGCGGGCTCTGGTACGAAAAGAACCAGATGGGCCTGGTCATGGTGGTCGGCGCCGTCTCGGCCGCCGCCGTTCTTGTCGCCGATCATCTGGCTGACAATGGCCGCAAACCCTGGATCGCCCTCCTGACCCTGGCCCTCACCACGCTTTTGGTGGTCGCCACCCAGTCCAAGACCTCCCTGCTGTGCCTGATCCTGGGGGTCGGCATGGTCGGGGGCTGGTGGGTGCTTCGCCAAGGCGGAGCCGCCGTCACCGTGGTTGCGGTCTGGTTGGGGGTCGTCATGGCGGCCGGCGGCGCCTGGCTTTGGAATACCCAGTCCGCCGTCATCCTGGAAGCCCTGGGCAAGGATCCCTCCCTGACCGGCCGGACCCTGATTTGGGAGGCGTTGATGCGCAAGGTGGCCGACCGTCCCTGGACCGGCTACGGTTTCAGCGCCTTCTGGGGCGTGGACTCCATCCCCGCGCGCGAGATCCGAATAGAGACCCAATGGCCGGTTCCCTCGGCCCACAACGGCTGGATCGACCTTCTGGTCCAGCTGGGCTGGCCCGGCGCCGTCCTCGTGGGTTTGGTCATGGCCGTTTCGGCGGTGATGATTCTGGCCCGGCTGAACGGAATGGGCGCGCGCGAGGGTTTCTGGAGCCTGGGCTATATGACGGGCTTCTTCGTCCTGAGCCTTTCGGAGAGCGTGCTTCTGACCCACGCCAACCTGCCCTGGGTGCTGATGCTGGCGATTTTGGCCCGCGCCGTGACCTTCGATCCCGTTCCGGTACGACCGCCGCTTGCTCGACCGGCCCAGCGGGCCTACCAGAACCGGCCCCGAATCGCCTCAGACTATGTGAATGGCCGCCGACCTCTTCGCTTTTGACGACACGCCCCAGCCTCAGAAGCCGGAGGCGCCCAAGCCTGCCCCCACGCCGGCTGCAACGCCTGCAGCGCCGGCGGCGCCCGCCCCTGCGCCCGCACCGCCCCCGGCCGCTGCGGTCCCCGGCGGCTATTCCGCCTCCTCGATCGAGGTGCTGGAAGGCCTGGAGCCCGTCCGCAAACGCCCCGGCATGTATATCGGCGGCACCGACGAACGCGCCCTGCACCACCTGTTCGCCGAAGTCCTCGACAACGCCATGGACGAGGCGGTGGCCCGCCACGCCCGGCTGATCACCGTCGACCTGGACGCCGAAGGCTATCTGTCCGTCCGCGACGACGGCCGCGGCATCCCCGTCGACCCCCACCCCAAACACCCCGGCAAGTCGGCGCTGGAGGTGGTCATGACCGTCCTCCACTCGGGCGGCAAATTCTCGGGCAAGGCCTATGAGACCTCGGGCGGTCTGCACGGCGTCGGCGTCTCGGTCGTCAACGCCCTCAGCGAAAGCGTCGAGGTCACCGTCTGGCGCGACGGTTTCGAGTGGAGGCAGGCCTTCTCGCGCGGCCACGTGTTGGCCCCGATCCAGCAGGTCGGCCCGTCCAAGAAGCGCGGCACCCTGATCCGCTTCAAGCCGGACGAGCAGATCTTCGGCGTCGGCGCGGCCTTCAAGCCCGCCCGCCTGTTCCGCATGGCGCGCTCCAAGGCCTATCTGTTCCGCGGCGTCGAGATCAAATGGACCTGCGCCCCCGAACGGATCACCGACGCCACCCCGGCCCAGGCCCTGCTCCACTTCCCCGGCGGCCTGGCCGACGCCCTGGCCGACCGCATCGGTCAGCTGGAGACCGTCACCCCCACCTTCGCCGGCCGCGCCGAGCGTCAGGGCGAGGCGGGCGCCTTCGAATGGGCGGTCACCTGGTCGCCCGCCGGTTTCGGCGAGGCGGACGGCTTCATCCAGTCCTACTGCAACACCGTCTCCACCCCCGACGGCGGCACGCACGAAGCCGGCTTCCGCGCGGCCCTGGTCAAGGGGCTCAAGGCCTATGGCGAACTGACCAATGAGAAGCGCGCCTCGGTCATCACCGCCGAGGACGTCATCGCCAACGCTGGCGCCCTGATCAGCGTCTTCATCCGCAATCCCGAGTTCCAGGGCCAGACCAAGGACCGTCTGTCCTCGCCCGAGGGGGCGCGGATCGTCGAACAGCTGCTGCGCGACCCGCTGGACCACTGGCTGACCGAAAGCCCGAAACAGGCCAACGCCCTGCTCGGCTTCGTCATCGACCGGGCCGAAGACCGGCTGCGCCGCCGCAAGGACAAGGAGGTCCAGCGCGCCGCCGCCACCCGCAAGCTGCGCCTGCCCGGCAAACTGTCCGACTGCTCCCGTCAGGCCGCCGAGGGCACCGAACTCTTCATCGTCGAAGGCGATTCGGCCGGCGGCTCGGCCAAACAGGCGCGCGACCGCACCACCCAGGCCATCCTGCCCCTGCGCGGCAAAATCCTGAACGTCGCGTCGGCCACGGCGGACAAGCTGCGCCAGAACGTCGAACTGTCCGATCTGGCCCTGGCGCTCGGCGTCCAGCCCGGCAATCGCTTCAACATCGACGACCTCCGCTACGAGCGGATCATCATCATGACCGACGCCGACGTGGACGGCGCCCATATCGCGGCCCTGCTGATCACCTTCTTCTATCGTGTCATGCCTGAGACCATCCGTCAGGGCCGGGTCTTCATGGCCCTGCCGCCGCTGTACCGGATCTCGGCCGGCCCCTTGAGCGAATACGCCCGCGACGACGCCCACCGCGACGAGCTTCTGGCCACCGTCTTCAAGGGCAAGAAGACCGAGATCGGCCGGTTCAAGGGCCTGGGCGAAATGATGGCCTCCCAGCTGAAGGAGACCACCATGGACCCGAAGAAGCGCACCCTGGCCCGGATCACAGTGCCGGACGCCGAGGCGAGCATCGAGGATTTGGTCGAACGGCTGATGGGCAAGCGGGCTGAGGCCCGTTTCCAGTTTATCCAGGAAAACGCCCAGTTCGTGAAGGAAGAGCTGGACGTCTGATCCCGCCCGCCACGCCCCCGTGACGCCTGGACCCAGGCGCGCTAGAGGGCGACAGACCAAGACCGACAGCCGGATCGATCCATGACCCAGACGCCGCCCCGCGCCGCCATCATCCTCGCCGCCGGCCAGGGCACGCGGATGAAATCGCCCCTGCCCAAGGTGCTGCATCCGGTCGGCGGGCGCGCCATGCTGGATCACGCCATTGACGCCGCCGAGGCCCTAGGCTGCGAGCGGGTGGTCGTGGTGGTGGGCGAGCATTCGCCGGAGGTCCGGGCCCACGTCGTCAACCGCCTGGGCGAGGCTGCGATCGCTGTCCAGGACCCGCCCCTGGGCACCGGTCACGCCGTGCGCGCCGCCGAACAGGCTCTGGCCGGGTTCGAAGGAGACGTGGTCGTCACCTATGGCGACGTCCCCCTGCTGAAGGCCGCCGACATCGCGCCTGTCTTCGGCGCGTCGGGGGTCACCGTGATCGGTTTCGAAGCCCGCGACCCGGGCGCCTATGGCCGTCTGATCCTCGAGGGCGACATCCTGACCGCCATCACGGAGGCCAAGGAGGCCTCGCCCGAGGTGCTGGCCGTCACGGCCTGCAACTCGGGCGTCATGGCCGCGCCGGCCGCCCTGCTTTTTTCCCTGTTGGCCCAGGTCCGCAACGACAACGCCAAGGGCGAATACTATCTGACTGACGTCGTCGAACTGGCGCGCAAGGCCGGCCATCCCACCCGCGCCGTCTTCGCCGACGAGGACGCGGTCATGGGCGTCAACGCCCAGGCGGAACTGGCCCAGGCCGAGGCCCTGTTCCAAAAGGTTCAGCGCGAGACCTTCTTAGCCGCCGGCGTGACCATGAGCGCGCCGGATACCGTCCACTTCGCCTGGGACACCCAGGTCGGAGGCGGAACGGTGATCGAACCCTATGTGGTCTTCGGGCCGGGCGCGGTGATCGAGGGCGGGGCGCGCATCCGCAGCTTCAGCCATATCGAGGGCGCGCGCGTCGCGGCCGGGTCGGAGGTCGGCCCCTACGCCCGGCTGCGGCCAGGCGCGGACCTGGGCAGGGGCGCCAAGGTCGGCAACTTCGTCGAGGTCAAGAACGTCCGTATGGCCGAGGGCGCCAAGGCCAATCACCTGGCCTATCTGGGCGACGGATCGGTCGGCGCCGGCGCCAACATCGGGGCGGGAACAATCTTCTGCAACTATGACGGCTTCAACAAGGCGCAGACCGAGGTCGGTGCCGGCGCCTTCGTCGGCTCCAATTCCAGTCTCGTCGCCCCCGTGACGGTCGGCGCGGGCGCCCTGGTCGCCTCCGGCTCCGTCATCACCGAGGACGTGCCGGCCGACGCCCTCGCCTTCGGCCGGGCCCGCCAGACGAACAGGCCGCAAGCCGCCGCCGACTTCCGTGAAAAGGCCAAGGCCAAGAAGGAGGCGGCCAAGGCCGCTAAGCTGAAATGAGCGATCTGCAAAAGAAGAACGCCGGCGAAGCCGCCGCCCAGCATGTCGAGCCCGGCATGGTGGTGGGCCTGGGCACCGGCTCGACGGCCGCCTGGTTCGTCAAGGCTCTGGCCGCCCGCAATCTGTCCGGTCTGCGGTGCGTCCCCACATCCGAAAAGACCGCCGACCTGGCGCGCGATCTGGGACTGACCCTATCGACGCTGGAAGACACGCCGCGCATCGACCTGACGGTCGACGGCGCGGACGAGGTCGGTCCCGGCCTGGCCCTGATCAAGGGGGGCGGCGCCGCCCTGTTGCGTGAGAAACTGGTGTGGGAGGCCTCCAGCCGCTGCATCGTCATCGCCGACGCCGCCAAGGTGGTTCCGGTGCTCGGCGCCTTTCCCCTGCCGATCGAGGTCGTCGCCTTCGGGCACAAGACCACGGCCAATCGCATCGCCGACGTCCTGGTCGACCATGATATCCATGCGCCGGCGCGCGTGCGCCAGGCGGATCGCGGTCTGGTTCGCACCGACGGCGGCAATCTGATCTATGACGCGGCTTGCAAGGCTATCCACGACCCGGTGCGCCTGGCCGACGACCTGAAGCTGATCACCGGCGTGGTCGAACACGGCCTGTTCCTCGACCTGGCCGACCTCGCCATCATCGGCACGGACAAGGGCGTGGACACGCTTCTGCCCTAGGAGTCTCGGAACGACCTGGCGCCCTAGCCGCTATCCCTTTTCACCCGAAAAGGACGCGAACCATGCCGCACCAGAACTCTGAGTCTCCGACCGCAACGGCGCAGAACGCCGTCAACGAGCCGCAAGTCCCGAACGATGAGGCGCGCGAGCAGCACGTCACCGTCCATCCCGAGGCGAAATCCTATGCCGCCGACGACTATCGCGACGCAGCGCTCGCCCCTCCGGCCGCTGGAGAAGTCGCCGATTATGCGGACGACGGCGAAGCGCTGGACGAGCCCTTCCAGCAAGGCGGCGACAAGACCAATCGCCCGTATCGAACGGAAGTGATGAGCGGACAGGGGCCGAAGACCCGGGCGGCCAACGCCCGAATCGTGAAGGGGCGCCCTGCCGGCTGAAGGCGCAAGCCTTGCCGTGCCGAGCGTCCCCTCCTAATTCGAACCTCAGGCTGCGACGTATGCCGCCGAACTTAAATGAGTCCGGCTCTGTGCAGCGTCGGGACGCCGGAGCGCCAGATGGCTGATTACGACTACGACCTCTTCGTCATCGGCGCCGGCTCCGGGGGCGTGCGTGCAGCGCGGCTGACCGCCCTGGACGGAAAGCGGGTCGCGGTGGCCGAGGAATACCGGGTCGGCGGCACCTGCGTCATCCGAGGATGCGTGCCCAAGAAATTCATGGTCATGGCCTCCGAAGTCAGCCATGCGTTGGAGATCGCTGAGGGCTACGGCTGGTCGTTCGACCAGGCCCGGTTCGACTGGCCGACCTTTCTCGAAGCCAAGGACGTCGAAATCGCGCGTCTTTCGGGTATCTACGCCGCCAATCTGGGTAAGGCCGGCGTTGAGCTGGTCCATGGTCGGGCTGTGTTGAAAGACGCCCATACGGTCGAAATCGTCGGAAAGGATCAGGTTTTCACCGCTGAAAGGATACTGATCGCCACCGGCGGCCGCCCATGGAAGCCGGACGGCCTGACCGGGATCGAGCACGCCATCACCTCGGAAGAGGCCTTCCACCTGCCCGAACTGCCCAAGCGCATCCTGATTGCGGGCGGCGGCTATATTGCGGTGGAGTTTGCGGGAATTTTCGCCGGCCTGGGCGTCGAGACGACCCTGATCTATCGCGGGCCGAACATCCTGCGCGGCTTCGATGACGATGTGCGCGCCCATCTGGCCGGCGAGATCGAAAAGCGCGGCATCAAGGTGATCCTGGGCTGCCAGCACGAGAAGATCGAGAAGACGCCCACCGGACTGATCAACCACCTCGAAAACGGCATGAAGCTGGAAACGGATGTGGTCATGTTCGCCACCGGCCGGGTTCCGCATGTGAAGGGCTTGGGGCTGGAAGCCGCCGGGGTCGAGCTCAACGAGGCCGGGGCGATCAAGGTGGACCGCTGGTCAAGGACGACGGCCGAAAACATCTGGGCCATCGGCGACGTCACCGACCGGATGAACCTGACTCCGGTGGCCATTCGCGAAGCGGTCGCCTTTCACCAGACCGTCTTCCGCGACAATCCCCAGCACTTCGATTATGAGGCCGTGGCGACGGCGGTGTTCAGCCAGCCGCCCGTCGGCGTGGTCGGCCTGTCGGAGGCCGAGGCGCGCCGGTCTTGTTCGGCCGGCGTCGATGTCTATGTCACCCGCTTCAGGCCGATGAAATACGCCTTCACCGGCTCCGAGGAGCGGGTTCTGATGAAGCTGGTCGTCGACGCCGACAGCCAAAGGGTGGTCGGCGTCCATATCGTCGGGCCGGACAGTCCGGAGATGATTCAGCTCGCCGCCATCGCCGTTAAGGCCGGCCTCACCAAGGCGCAATGGGATGCGACCTGCGCCGTCCACCCCACCATGGCGGAGGAGTTGGTGACGTTGAAAGAAAAGCAGTCCAGCAGCACCTCGGCGGGCTGAACCTTCCGCAATTCAGGCCGGGCCCTCAGTGTTGATAGGGCCTAGCCGCATCTTCATCCGGCCGAAGCGCACGAGGACGCCCGCGCGGGCGCTCACGGAACTGTTCGATCAGGTCCAGACGCCCCACGTCCGGGGTCGGAACGGCGACGGGACCGTCGTTCCGAAGCAGCAGCAACGTCGGATTCCCCGTTCCGGCCGCCATCGGCCAGTCGGGCCGGCCCACTCCGTTCGGATCGCCGGAGCGGGCGAAGCTGGTCCAGTAGCCCATCATGGCCTGGGACGCGGCCTGATCCACCGGCCGCACCGGATAGGGCAGAAGCGACAGCGTTCCAAAGACATAGGGCCGCTCGATCGCATGGGTAGCGCCGCCGTGCGGTTCGGGATTGTCCGGCGAGGAAATGTCGAACCGATAGAGATAGGCGGGTCGTCCCGCAGCGGCGTGCAGCCGCGCCAGCAGCCGAGCGGGTTCGGAGAATACGGCGTCGGTGATGAAACCGCGGTCAAACCCGGCCTCTCCGCCATAGGCCTGGGTGATCTGGGCACGTTCCAGCCAGGTCATGTCGTCGTCGATCATGCCGTAGCCGTTGCGGTCGGTGGGCTTCATCCACCAGAATTCGGCGCTGTTGGTCCCGATGATCAAGGGCGCAGGCGACTGCAGCCCGGCGCGGAAGGCCGCCTCGACGGTCGAAGGCACGATCCTGCCGTCGATCAGAGTCAGGTCGCCGTTGGCGAAGACGGGCGCAGGCGTCAGCAGCAGTTCGACCGGCGCCGACCGCAGATCAGCCGCCGTCATCAGATTATGACCGTGCGCCCAAACCTCGCCCCGTTCGCGGGCGGACGGCAGGTCAAAGGCGCCGCGTCGATCCAGGGGCGTCTGCAACTCACGACCCAGCCCGGACTGAACGACGGCCCGGGCGAACAGATCACGCGCCGGAGGCGAGATCATCAGGCGGGTCACCATGGCGCCGCCGGCGGATTCCCCGAATATGGTGACGTTGTCGGGGTCGCCGCCGAAGGCGGCGATATTGGCCTTTACCCACCTCAGGGCGGCGATGACGTCCATGACGCCATAGTTGCCCGCCGGCTCATCGGCCGGCCGTTCGGCCGCCAGGGCGGGGTGATCAAAGAAGCCCAGCCGTCCCAGGCGATAGTTGAGCGTGACCACCACCATGCCCTGACGCGCCAGGTGCGACCCGTCGTAGAGCGCGGCCGTGCCCGAGCCGTTCACCAGTCCGCCGCCATGGATCCACACCATCACCGGCGCCGGCTCAGCCGTATCAAGAGGGCGCCAGACGTTCAGGTTCAGGCAATCCTCGCTCATCGGCAGAGGGCCGACGCCGGGATCGCCCTGCGGCGTGGCCTGGATACAGATCGGCCCATAGGTCGAGGCGTCGCGACGGCCTTCCCATCGCGGGGCTGTCCCCGGCGGCCGCCACCGCATCTCTGCGACCGGCGGGGCGGCGTAGGGAATGTTCTTGAAGGCGGCGATGTCGCCGTCCGCCACGCCCGTCAACTCGCCTTGGTCGATCCGGATCAGAGGCGGATCGTTGGCGGGCCGGTCTGTGGGTTGAGCGATCATCAGGGAGAGGGTGGCCAAGGCGCCGGCGATTGTCATGCCCTGTCCTTAGCAAATTCCCTCGACGGGCCAATGACGATCCGAAAATGATTTGTGCTGGCGTGAACCTTTTCGTCAGGTCGGCGTTTATGCCCGGTTCGACTGGGGCGTGGCTTGACTGAACTTCTGACACAGGGCGCGTCGATCGCCGATTTGGCGACCGCGTTTGCGGCTTCGCCCAATCCCTATCTGTTGCTCACCCCGGATTTGCGGATCTTCGACGTCAATCAGGCCTATTTGGACGTCACCCGTTCGAATCGGCCCGATCTCCTGGGTCGACCGCTGTTTCAGGCCTTCGATTCCGGGCCGGGGCAGGAGGCGCCCGAAAACGTCCGGCAGGTCAGGGCCTCACTTGAAAAGGCGCGCGACACCCGACAGCGCGACCATCTGGCCCTCGTCCGCTATTCGCTCCCGCGACGCCTGGATGACTGCCGGGAAGTGTTCGAGGAGCGGATCTGGAGCGCCACCCATACGCCGCTGCTCAACGCCGAGGGCGAGGTCGTCCTTCTGCTTCAGCACACGATGGATATCACGGACCTGTTCCCGGCCGCCCCGCCCGACGAACCGACCACGGCCCTCGATGCCATCGTCGGCGGTTCCGTTCTGCGGCGCGCCCAGTCGGTGCAGGAGGACAACCGTCGCCTGGAGAAGGAACGCAACCGCCTGGTCGAGATGTTCATGCAGGCGCCGGGCTTCGTCGCCATTCTGTCGGGCCCGGACCACTGTTTTCAGATGTACAACGCCGCCTATGGGCAGTTGATCGGCCACCGCGACATCGCCGGCAAGCCGATCCGAGAGGCGCTGCCTGAGCTGGCCGGCCAAGGCTATTACGAGTTTCTCGATTCCGTCTTCGCTACAGGCGAAGCCTATGAGGGGCGCGAAAGCCTGGCGCAACTTCAGCGGCGGCCGGGAGCGCCGCTGGAAAACCACTATCTCGACTTCATCTATCAGCCCATTCGCGACGAGGCCGGCCAGGTGGTCGGCATCTTCGTACAGGGTCACGACGTGACCGAGAACGTCCTGGCCGCCCGCCGTCAGAAGTCGATGATCGACGAGCTGAACCACAGGGTGAAGAACACCCTGGCGACGGTCCAGTCCATCGCGATCCAGACGGCGCGGTCCCACCGCGACCCCTCCACCTTCGCCCAGGCCTTCCAGGCGCGAATCCTGGCACTCTCCCACACCCACGATCTTCTGACGCGGACCCATTGGGAGGGCGCCGATCTGCGCGCCATTCTGGAACACGAGACTGAGGCGTTCGGTCCGACGCGCTTCCACCTGAACGGTCCCGCCGTCGCCCTGGCGCCGGCGACAGCCCTGTCTCTGGGCATGATCTTCCATGAGCTGGCGACGAACGCCGGCAAATACGGCGCCCTGTCCACGCCCCACGGACGGGTTCTGGTCGACTGGGGCGTGGCGGATCAGACTGCGCCGAAATTAAAGCTGTCCTGGCGAGAGCTGGACGGGCCGAAAGTTACGCCACCGGACACAAGAGGCTTTGGTAGCCGATTGATTGAACGAAACATTCGTCACGATCTGGCGGGTGAGATCGATCTGGTTTACGGCAAAGACGGATTGATTGCGGAACTCATGGTTCCCCTCGACAGGACACCCCTATGAACCAGCCGCTGAATGGACGCCGTGTCTTGGTTGTGGAGGACGAGTCCCTCGTCGCCATGTTGCTCGAGACCATTCTGGAGGACATGGAGTGCGTGCCCATCGGTCCCGCGTCCAATATCGACGAGGGCGAGACCCTGGCCCGCGACACGGTCGAGCTGGACGCAGCCCTGTTGGACGTCAATGTCGCCGGCCGGCAGGTCTTTCCCGTAGCGGAGGCCCTGAAAGCCCGCGGCGTGCCCTTCGTCTTCTCGACCGGCTATGGCGAAGGCGGTCTGCCGGACGAATGGCGCGGGTCGCCGACCATCCAGAAGCCCTTCACAGAGGCGGCGGTGCGCGACGCCTTGCTGAAGGCTATGGGCGTGGCCGAGGTCTGATTCGGGTTTCAAGCTCGATGGGGGGCGAACCAGCCTGTCTCCGAATGTTGAACCGCCCCTGAAACGGCCAAGACCGCCAGCGTATGTTCGATCGTGCGGGTCTTACGCCGTCCGCCGCCTTCAAACGCCGCCGCCAGATGCTCAGGCTGCATGGGGACGCCGGCGCGTCTCAGACGGAACAGCAGGGCTGAGGCCAAGGGGCCCGGCTCCTCCGGAAGCTGCGGCCGGCTGGGCGGCGATACCAGGACCGCCTCGGTCTGGACGGGCTGGGGCGCGATGATCCGTACCTTGCCGCTCTGATAGGCGGGACGGACGAAGCGCACCCTTCCCTGGGTCTCCTCCTCCGCCCTCCTTCGATTCAGCTGCGTCAGTCCCGAGACGATCGTCGCCTCATCCGCATCGGCCGGCCAGCCGTAGGCCTTGGTCACCCGCTCATCCAGCCGGCGATGAAGATGATCGAGGATGCCGATGCGGCCGCGGTCATGTCTGTCCCGTTCGGACGTCTCGAGGGGACGGGCCTCGGCCGCGCGGGCCATCGCGTTATAAAGCGCCGTCATGGTCAGGTCGGGATTCTCAGCCAGGACGCGCGCCCGCGTCTGGTCCAACTCCTCCCCCAGGGCCGCCAGTTCAGCCGCCTGGGCCGGGTCCAGTTCGGGAAAGGGAAAGCGGTCGAAACAGACGCCTTTCACATAGACGGCCTCGCGCTGATACTCGCCGATCCTTCCACCGTTCGCGGCGAACCAGGCCCGATGGACGCGGGACGACAGCACCGCCAGCACGGCCGGATCGTCACTGGCGATGACGACGAGCTTGTTGTCGGGCAGGACGTCCTTGTCCAGAAAGCGGAACCAGCGGTGTTTGGCGGTTTCGACCGTAACTATATAGCGATCAAGACCCGTCAGGGCCGCGCGAAGCTCGCGGCGCGGCTCGCCAAAGAGCCACCAACTGTCCCTGTAGGCGGCGCGGTTGTTGCGCTCCCGTTCGGGCTTCACCGTCTCAAGCAGATGCTGATAGATCAGAGGATGGCGCCGCCGCACGTCGGCCTCGTCCCACCCGAACAGGTCGATCACCTCAAGATTTCGGCTGCGATCAGCCAGATCACGACCATTCCGACAGGCGCGGATCGGCGACGGCGCTCCGACCTCTGAACCGCCCAGCAGGGCGCGCCCCTGCTCCGGCGTCACCAGGAATCCGGCGCCCATCAGCTGGACGCCGCGATAGGCCAGGTGCGCATTGGCCCTTAGATCGACCGCCCGGCCCAGACCCTCGTCGATCATGAGGTCTGCGCCGATGACCCCTCGCCTTTCCTGAAAGGTCAGACGGGGAAGATCGGTGTCGAGGTCGGCCTCGTCGGTCACGCCCAGCCACCGGCCCTGGCCGTCCGCCTCCCCCCTTTCCGCCACCGACATGGCGATGCGGACGTCGGCGCGGCCGACGCCGACGACCCACGGATGGTCGGGGATGGCGAATACCAATCGAACCGCCGGGCGGCGGTTGAGATGATGCGCGATGACACGGCGCGAAAAGGTCTGGGTGACGGAATTGGTGGTGATGAAGCCGAAGCGGCGCAGGATCGAGCCCGGCCGGGTCAGAATCTCGGCCGCACGATCCCACCAGACGGTCACCAGATCGGCGGAGCGAAACCGACCGCCGCGCACCTGGTCCAGGGCGGCCACATAGCCGTCGCCGAAGGCCGCACGCAGATCCTTGCCGCCCATGAACGGCGGATTGCCGATGATGAAATGCGCCTCCGGCCAGGGCGTCGGCCGTGGATCGACATAGTGTTCGACCGCACGATCCCCGCCCGTTTCGCCCAGCCGCCCAGCGATCCGCGAACAACTGACCAGGGCGTCGGCATGCACGACCCGGCGAAAGTCCTTCAAAATCGGTTCAGAGGGGGCGGCGTCGCCGAACAGGCGAAAATGCCATTGCAGATGGCCGATCCACATCACCATCTCGGCGATCCAGGCGGCATAGGCGTTCTTCTCCAACCCATGGAATTGTTCGGGACTGACGACATGGCCGTCCAGACCCAGGCGGCCCTGCTCCTCCCCCATTTCCGCCAGAACGCCCAGAACCTCTCCCTCAAGCGCCTTCATCATATGCATGGCGACATAGAGGAAGTTCCCCGTCCCACAGGCCGGATCCAGCACCCGCACCCGGCAAAGCTGGTCGTGAAAGGTGCGGATCATCCGCCTTGCGCCCTGGACGTCGCCTTCGAGATAGAGCCCCAGGGCCTGGGCCTCGACCGCCTCCCAGTCCGCTCTCAGGGGCTCCATGATGGTCGGCTCGATCAGGCGTTCGACATAGGCCCTGGGGGTGTAGTGCGCCCCCAGTTCCGCGCGCTCTTGCGGGTCTAGGGCCTGTTCCAAAAGGGCGCCGAAGATGGCCGGCTCGACCAGGGCCCAGTCGCACCGCGCCGCCGCGATCAGGGCCTCAAGCTCCTCTTCCGTGATCGGCAAGGGGACGGCGGAGCGGAACAGGCCGCCGTTGAAGCGGCGAAGACGCTGCTGAATCGCCAGACAATGCCCGCCCTGGTCCATAAGGCCGAAGAAGACCCGCGCCCCTTCGTGGAACCGATCCGCCTTGCCCCGATAGGCTTCGAGAAACCGCAGAAATCCCCGCTCCTCAATCAGGCCGACGCTGTCGGCGAACATGGCGAAGATGCACTGCATCACGAAGAGGGCGGTCTGGTTGGCGCGCGCCGCCCGCTGAACCCGGTCCTCACCCGCCGTCGATCGTCTCTGGCCGATCGAGCGCACCAGCGAGGCCAGACGTCGGACGATGTCCGTCGTCGCCTCTGCGACGGCAGCGGCGGGGTCCAAGGACAGGGGGTCGAGCCAGATCCGGCGCAGCCGGTCACGGACCTCGGGCGCGCGAAGATGCTCCAGCTCGATGCGGTAGGTGGCGCGATCCGGGTAAGGAATATAAGCCTTCCCCTGACGATCGAAATCCGACCAGACCTCAATGCACCGGCCCACATCGACGATGATCAGAAAGGGCGGCCATTCATCCAGCGCCTTGGCGTAGTTCTCAGCCTGGCGCTTCGCCGCGCGCATCAGGCGATCCACCGCCTCAGGCGAAGGCGCGCGGGGCCTGGCGCTGGGTTTGAGGAAAAGCGACAGTTGGACCGCCGGATCAAGGGGGCCGCCGTTGCGCCGCTTCGACGACTGTTTGGCCTCCAGCACGAAACAGCCGCGCTTGGCGCAGTCGATCCAGCCCTGGGTCGCACGGCCGTCGTCATGCCGAAAGCGAACCGGCCGCTCGAAACAATAGTCCAGGTCGCCGGTTCGCTCGTCGTCGGGCGCCGGGACCCCGATCAGACGGCACAGCTGAATGATGAAGGTCTGATAATGCGACCGTTCCCCGATCGGGGCCTGGTCCCAATGCGCGATAAAGGCGTCAACATCCACAGATTGCTCCCCGGCTATGGAAGCAACCTACAGTTAAATTCCGCACGTCTGCAACCTAAGAGCGCACGCCGTCCAGCCAACGGGCGTGCAGCACAGGCTTGCCCAGCCAATAGGCCAGTTCTGCGGGATTTTGGATGTCCCAGGCGGCCAGATCGGCCCTGAGACCAACCTCCAAACGCCCCAGGTCGGCGCCGAGACCCAGGGCGTGGGCCGCCTCTCGCGTCGCCCCCGCCAAGGCCTCTTGGGGAGTCAGTCGAAACTGAACGCAGGCCAGAGTCATCGCCGCCGTCATGGAGGCGAGCGGAGAGGTTCCCGGATTGCAATCTGTAGCCACCGCCATTCGCACGCCGTGACGGCGCAAGGCGTCGGTCGGCGGAATCCGGGTCTCGCGCAGCATCAGAAAGGCGCCCGGCAGCAGCACCGCGACGACGCCCGCCTGGGCCATGGCCGCCACGCCGGCCTGCGTCGCATATTCGATATGATCGGCGGACAGGGCGCCGTAACGCGCCGCCAAGGCCGCCCCGCCGCTGTCGGACAACTGATCCGCATGGAGTTTGACCGGCAGCCCCAGCCCTCTCGCCTTGTCGAACAGGCGCGACACCTGATCGGGGGAAAAGGCGATCGGCTCGCAATAGGCGTCCACCGCATCGACCAGTCCCTCGGCGTGGGCGGCGGGCAGTATGTGTTCGACGGCCTCATCGACATAGGCTTCGGGGTTCGCGCGATGCTCCGGCGGCGTGGCGTGCAGACCCAGATAGGTGGTGCGAACCCGCACCCCGCCTTCTCGACCGATGCGGCGGGCGACGCGCAGCATCTTCAACTCGCTGTCTCGGTCCAGACCATAGCCGGACTTGATCTCGACGGTGGTGACCCCCGTCGCCTTCAGCCCCTCCAGCCGTTCCATGGCCGAGGCGAACAGTTCGGCTTCCGACGCCGCGCGCGTGGCCCGGACCGAAGACAGAATCCCTCCGCCGGCCCGGGCGATCGCCTCATAGGTCGCGCCGCCCAGCCTCTGTTCGAACTCGGCCGATCGATCGCCGCCGAAGATCAGATGGGTATGGCAGTCGATCAGACCGGGCGTGATCCAGCGCCCGTCGAGCCGCTCCGTCCTGCGGGCCGAAACGGTCGGCAGGTCCGCCCGAGGTCCGATCCAGACGATGCGTCCGTCCGCCGCCGCCACAGCGGCGTCCTCGATCACCCCATAGCCCCCCTCGCCTTCGGACAGGGTCGCGGCGTGGCAGTCGATCAAAAGCAGGTCGATCTTCATCGTCTCGGCTCCCCGGCGCGTCCACCGGAACGGGCGGAGGAAAAAAGCGCGACCAGATCATAGCGGTCGCCCGGAAAGAGCTGGCGCACCTGGGTCACGCCCAAACCGTCGCGCCAGGTGCGTCGTTCCACGCAAAGGCAGGCGGCGCCCCTCTTGATCTGCAGGAGGCGCGCCGATTGGGCGTCCGCCCCCATCGCCCCGATGCGATTTTCAGCCTCGGTCCAGGGTTCTGATTCCAGGAGCCAGCTTCCTGGCGAAACCCGTTTGAAATCGACGGCGATCGCCTGGGGCGCGGCCTTCAGCCCGATCAGTCGCCGCTCGAGGGCCAGGGGAATGGAATCGGCGCTGTGCAGACAGGTCAGGTCCAAAAGGCGCGCGCCGGCCGCAAGCTCCGCTTCGGCGGCGTCGGCCGGCCCGCGCTCGATCTGCGTCAGAAGCCGATAGCCGTAGACCTGTCCCCGCTCCGTCACCTCGGCCCTGAGATCGGGGATGGCCAGAAAGGCGGCGTGGGCCTTGGGCTGGGCCACAAAGGTGCCCGCCCGGCGTCGGCGCACCACCAAGCCTCGGGCCGCCAGTTCCGACAGGGCTTTGGACACGGTCGCCCGCGAACAACCGTAGTCCTGCATGAGCTCATGTTCGAACGGCAGGCGCCGCCCCGGCGCCAGGGCGCCCGAAAGGATGCGATCCTCCAGATCGGAATAGATGCGGCGATGCAGCGGCCCCGCGCTCACGCCAGCACCGCCTTCAAGGCCTGGCGATAGCGCGCCTCAACGGCGTCGCGCGCGACATGGCGCCCCTGCCGGACCACCTGCCGTCCCGCGCGCCAGACCGAGGCGACGCCCCCTCTGGGCGCCCCGAAAATCCAGCTGTCCAGCACCGCGTCTCCGAACCGGCCCTCGAAACTGATATGGCCGCCGTCGAGGGCGACGATGTCCGCCGCAGCGCCCACGCTCAAACCGCAGGACACGCCGGTCCCCTGAGCGCCCCCGGCCAGGGCCTGATCAAAGAGGAGCCGTCCGGTCGAACGACCGGGGTCAGCCATGACGGCCCGGCCTCTGAGGGCCAGCCGCTGGCTGTATTCCAGCATCCGCAATTCGTCGGCCAGGCCGATCTGTACATTGGAATCCGTGCCTACGCCGAAACGGCCGTCGGCGCGGTGATAGGCCGCCGCCGGGAAGATTCCGTCGCCCAGATTGGCCTCTGTGATCGGACACAGGCCAACCACGCTCCCGCGCGCGGCGACTCCCCGCCATTCGGTCTCCGCCACATGGGTGGCGTGGATCAGGCACCAGCGTGGATCGACCGGAGCGTTGGCCAACAGCCATTCCACGGGGCGCGCCCCGGACCAGGCCAGACAGTCCTCAACCTCCTTGGTCTGTTCCGCCACATGTATATGGATCGGCCCCTGTCCGGCCATGGCAAGCAGCGCCTGCAACTGTTCCGGCGTGACGGCGCGCAGGCTGTGAGGCGCCACCCCCACCCTGGCGTCCGCCAGTCCGGCGGTCAGGGCGCGGCAATCGGCGACAAGGGCCGCATAGCCGTCGAGGTCGGTGATGAACCGTCTCTGACCTTCGGTCGGCGCCAGGCCGCCGAAGCCGGAATGGGCGTAAAAGACCGGCAGCAGGGTCAGGCCGATGCCCGTCGCCTCGGCCGCCGCCGCGATCCGGGTCGCAATCTCCGCCCGGTCGGCGTAAGGCGCGCCGGTCGGGTCGTTGTGGAGGTAGTGGAACTCCGCCACCCGGGTGAAGCCGCCCTCCAGCATTTCGGCGAAGGCCAGGGCCGTGATGGCCTCGATCTCGTCAGGGCCGCCCCGATCCAGAAACCGGTACATCAGACGCCGCCACGTCCAGAAGTCGTCATCGGTCGGCCCCCGCGCCTCGGTCAAACCGGCCATGGCGCGCTGAAAGGCGTGGCTGTGCAGATTGGCGACGCCCGGCAGGGCCACGCCGCCGCCCTGGTCTTGCGGCGATCGCGCGACCTCCGTCTCCAGACGGGATATGCGGCCTTTGCGGACCCGGACCCTGACCCCGCGCGCCCAGCCTTGCGGCAGCAGGGCCGCTTCGAACCAGAGCGACAGATCGACGGGCGTGGGCTCAGGCGTCACTGGACAGGTCCATCGGGTTGCGATCAATATGTCTAGACATACCACGACGATCCGATTTGGCGAGGGAGGCCGAGATGACGTCCGACTGGCTGACCGTGCACGAGGGCGCCGCCCCCCTGATCATCGGCCTGCCCCACACGGGAACGACCATTCCTGCAGCGATCGAGGCGCGGATGAGCTCGCCCTGGCTGGCGCGCAAGGACGCCGACTGGTGGGTGGATCGGCTTTACGACTTCGCCCGGGACATGGGCGCGACCACGGTTTGCACCGCCCTGGCGCGCAGTGTGATCGACGTGAACCGCGACCCGTCCGGCGCATCCCTCTATCCGGGCCAGATCACGACCGGCCTTTGTCCGCTCGAAACCTTCGACGGCGAGCCCCTTTACCGGCCCGGCCAGGCGCCCGACGCTGCCGAGATCGAGGAAAGGCGGGCGGCCTGGTTCGATCCCTATCATGCGGCGCTTCAGGCCCAGATCGACCGGTTGCAGGCGAAGGGGCCCCTGGTCGTCTATGACGCCCACTCGATCCGATCGGTGGCGCCCCGGCTGTTCGCCGGCGAACTGCCCCAGTTCAACATCGGCGACAATGACGGCGCCACCTGTGCGCCGCAGCTGACCCAGGCGGTCGAGGCCGCCTGCGCCGTCAGCGGCGACAGTCTGGTCGTCAATGGGCGGTTCAAGGGCGGTTGGACCACGCGCCACTACGGCCGTCCCCAAGTCGGCGTGCACGCCATCCAGATGGAGTTGGCGGACCGAGGCTATATGCGCGAACCGGCCGAGGGTCTGACGCCCGAAAACTGGCCCAGCCCCTATGAGCCGGACCGGGCCGAGACGATGCGTCGTCATCTGCGCCGCATCCTGAACGCCTGCATCACCTTCGCCGAGAGCCGGACATGAAGACCAATATGCGCGAGATCCGCAGCCCGCGCGGTCCTGAAAGGACCGCCAAGACCTGGGCCGCCGAGGCCGCAATCCGGATGTTGATGAACAATCTCGACCCGGAAGTCGCTGAACGACCGCAGGATTTGGTCGTCTACGGCGGGATCGGCAAGGCGGCGCGGGATTGGCCGGCCTTCGACCGGATCGTCCAAACCCTGACCGATCTGGCCCCCGATGAGACGCTTCTGGTCCAGTCAGGCAAGCCGGTGGGCGTGTTCCGCACCCATGCGGATGCGCCACGCGTGCTGATCGCCAACTCCAACCTCGTGCCGAAGTGGGCGACCTGGGATCATTTCTCAGAACTCGACCGTAAAGGGCTTATGATGTATGGACAAATGACCGCCGGGTCATGGATCTACATCGGCACCCAGGGCATTGTTCAGGGCACCTATGAGACCTTCATGGAGGCCGGTCGCCAGCATTACGGCGGCGACTGGTCCGGGCGATGGATCCTGACGGCGGGCCTGGGCGGAATGGGCGGGGCGCAGCCGCTGGCGGCCACCATGGCGGGAGCCTCCTGTCTGGCCGTCGAATGCCAGCGCAGCCGGATCGAGATGCGGCTGAAGACCCGCTATCTCGACGTCATGTCGGAAAGCCTGGACGAGGCTCTCGATCTGATCGAGCAGGCCAAGATCAGCAAAAAACCTATCTCGGTCGGCCTGTTGGGCAATGCGGCCGAACTTCTGCCTGAACTTGTCAAGCGTGGGGTGAAGCCGGATTTGGTGACGGACCAGACCAGCGCCCACGATCTGGTGAACGGCTATCTGCCTTCCGGCTGGTCTGTGGCGGAATGGGAGGACCGTCGCCAGTCCGATCCCGGCGCCGTCTCTGCCGCCGCCGCCGCCTCCATCGCCCGCCATGTCCAGGCCATGCTTGATTTCCAGGCGTCCGGCGCGCCCGTGGTCGATTACGGCAACAACATCCGCCAGGTCGCACTGGATCAGGGTGTGGCGCGCGCGTTCGACTTCCCCGGCTTTGTGCCCGCCTATATCCGCCCCCTGTTCTGTCGGGGGGTGGGGCCGTTCCGCTGGGCGGCCCTGACTGGAGATCCAGAGGACATCCGCAAGACCGATGCGGCCATGAAACGGCTGTTTCCTGACAATGCGGGCCTGCACCGCTGGCTGGACATGGCGCAGGAAAGAATCGCTTTTCAGGGACTTCCGGCCCGAATCTGCTGGATCGGACTAGGCGACCGTCATCTCGCGGGGCTGATGTTCAACGACATGGTCGCCTCGGGCGAGTTGTCGGGGCCGATCGTGATTGGGCGGGATCATCTGGATTCCGGCTCCGTCGCCAGTCCCAACCGCGAGACTGAGGCCATGGCGGACGGGTCCGACGCCGTATCGGACTGGCCCCTGCTGAACGCCCTTCTGAACACGGCCTCCGGCGCCAGCTGGGTGTCGCTGCATCACGGCGGCGGGGTCGGCATGGGCTATTCGCAGCATTCCGGCGTGGTCATCGTCGCCGACGGCACGCCGGAGGCGGCCCGCCGGCTTGAGCGGGTCCTGTGGAACGACCCCGCGACAGGCGTCATGCGCCATGCGGACGCCGGTTACGAGATCGCCCGTGCGGCGGCGCGGGCCCACGGTCTGAATCTTCCCAGCCTCGAGGCTTGATCATGACAGAACTGATCATCGGCGCTGCGCGCCTGACCTTGCCCCAGTTGCGCGCCGTCCTGGAGGGGCCGGTGACGGTAGCCCTGACGCCCCAGGCTTGGTCCGACGTCGGGCGCGGCGCCGAGACGGTGGCCGCCATCGTCGCTGAAGGGCGAACGGTCTATGGGATCAACACCGGCTTCGGTCTCCTGGCCAACACCTCCATCGCGCCTCAAGATCTTGAGACCCTGCAACGCAATCTGGTGCTGAGCCATGCCTGCGGCGTCGGCCCTCTCCTGCCCGACCCAGTGACGCGGCTGATGATGGTGCTGAAGATCGCCAGCCTGGCCCGCGGCGCATCGGGCGTTCGCCGTCAGACGCTGGAGGCCCTTATCGCCCTGGTCGAGGCCGACATCCTGCCCTGTATCCCATCCAAGGGATCGGTGGGCGCCTCGGGCGACCTTGCGCCCCTCGCCCATATGAGCAGCGTACTGATCGGCGTCGGCGAGGCTCGTCAGGGCGGCGCGGTTCTGGACGCCCAGGCGGCCCTGGCCAAGATCGGGTTGGAGCCGCTGGTTCTGGGGCCGAAGGAAGGCCTGGCGCTTCTGAACGGCACCCAATGCTCGACCGCCCTGGCCTTGGCGGGTCTGTTCGCCGCAGAGGCGGTGTTTGCCGCAGGGATCGCGGCCGGTGCCTTGTCCGTCGACGCCCTGAAGGGGTCAGACGCCCCATTCGATCCACGAATCCACGCCCTGCGCGGCCAGCCGGGCCAGATCGCCGTCGCGAGCCGGCTGAGAGCGCTGATGCAGGGCTCGGCCATACGCGACAGCCATAGAGACGACTGCGCCAAGGTTCAGGATCCCTACTCCCTGCGTTGTCAGCCCCAGATCATGGGCGCCGTGCTTGACGTCCTGACCACGGCGGCCGACGCCCTCGAACGCGAGGCCAATGCAGTGACTGACAACCCCCTGGTCTTCATTGACGACGGGGATGTGATTTCAGGCGGCAACTTCCACGCTGAACCCGTTGCTTTTGCAGCGGACCAGATCGCAATGGCCCTGTGCGAGATCGGCAATGTCTCCGAGCGGCGAACGGCCATTCTGGTCGATCCGAAGATGAGCGAACTGCCGGCCTTCCTGGTTCGTGAAAGCGGGCTGAACTCCGGCTTCATGATCGCCCAGGTGACGGCTGCGGCCCTTGTGGCCGAAAACCGGATGATGGCCCACCCGTGCAGCGTCGACACCGTGCCGACCAGCGCCAACCAGGAAGACCACGTCAGCATGGCGACCCATGGCGCGCGACGCCTGCTGGACATGGCGGAGAACGCCGCCACTGTGGTCGCGATCGAACTGCTGGCGGCGGCCCAGGGGTTGGAGTTCCACCGTCCTCTGACCAGTTCCCAGGACTTGGAACGGGTCTACGCCCTCGTCCGCGAAGCCGCCGCCCCCTACGCCAGCGACCACTATTTCGCGCCCGACATCGCCCGCGCGACCGACGGGGTGCGGGCGGGGCGGTACCGCCCCTTCGCCCTCGACCTGCTGCCCTCCGCCTGAGACGGAGCCAGCCCCTGATCAGGGCTGGCGCTCCACCGCCAGCGCATAGGCGCCGGTCTCATTGGGGGCCAGGGCCCGGGCGCGCACGACGTACCAGCCGTCTTCCGGCGCGGTCCATTCCAGCTTGGCGTGGGTGTCCGACAGCCCGTCATCGTCCGTCGCCAGACTGGTGAAGGCTTCGCCGCCTTCGCCCAGATCCAGGAAGGCGTCAAAGGCGTTCGAGACCAGGGTGATGCGCAGCTTCTCGTCCTTCTTGGCCTGGAAGCGATAGGCGTCGTAATAGGCGCCCTCTTCGGTCATGGCGTCGGTGGAACTCAGGGTTCCGCGCGCCGTGGCGCCGACCAGGATGCTGCCGGGTTCCGGCTCCGGGCCGCGCTCGGTCAGTTCGAGGGCGTAGAGCCCGTCCTCTTCCGCCGACAGGGGCATGACCCGGATGACGTAGTCGCCGGTCTTCGGCAGGGTGAAGTTCAGCCGCGAATCCGTACCCTGGGCCAGGCCGTCGTCGTCGCTGGCCAAGGCGGTGAAATCGCCTTCGGCGGCCCCAACCTCCAGATAGGCGTCGAAGTCGCCGGATCGAAGGATCGCCTGGATACGCTGTCCCTCCGCGCCGGAGAAGGCGTAGGCGTGATAGTGTTTGCCGCCATCCGACTGGGGATCTTCGGTCTTGATCTCGCCTTCGACCGTGTCGCCGAACTGTATCGGCGTCGGCGGCGGCGGGGGCGCGACTTCGCTGACGGTCAAGGTGAATCGTCCCTCTCCGTCGCCGCTGAAGGCCCGCGCCTCGACCACATAGTCTCCCGCCGTATCGAGGGTCGCCGTCAGGCGCGAATTCGTACCCACGCCTGCGCCGTCGTCGTCCTGGGCGATCACACTGCCATCAACACCGTTTCGCAGGACCAGATAGGTGTCGAAATCCTTTGACGACAGTTCAATGGCGACCCGCTGACCCGCCTCAGCGCTGAAGCGATACAGCTGGGCGCGTTGACCGTCGTCATTGGCCCCCGTGTCGGCATTCAGTTCGCCCTCGACCTTATCGCCGATCGCGAGGGGTTTCGCCGGCGGGGCGTCAGGGGCGGGCGCCAGTCCGATCGTATAGGCGCCGGTTCCGTCCTGCACGGCCGTGGCGCGGATCACATAGTCGCCCGCCGTCGGCGCCGTGAAGACGAGGCGGGAGTTCAGCCCCTGATCGGGGCCGTCGTCATTGTGAGCCAGTTCGACGAAGTCGCCGCCCGCCATTCGCCCGACCCGCACCAGGGGATCGAAGTCGTCGGAGTCCAGGGTTATGATGACTCTCTGGCCCTGTTCCGCCCGGAAGCTGTAGGCGTCATAGGAGCCGCCGTCCTCCTGTTGGGGGTCGCGATCGGTCAGTTCTCCGGCCTCCTCGGCGCCCAGTCGGATCCGCGCGGGCCGGGGCGCTCGGGCCGGGGCGGGCCGTTCGCGGAGCGACAGGCTGTAGCCCCCGCCGTCCGTTCCCGACAGGGTCCGCGCCCGCAGCACATAGGTTCCGTCCTCTTCGGGCGTAAAGCGCAGCCGCGCGTCCGTGCCCTCACCCAGACCGTCGTCGTCTTCCGCCAAGGACTCGTCCGATCCTTCGGCGTAAAGGGCCAAATAGGCGTCAAAGGAGTCGGATCTCAGCACCGCCTCCAGCCGCTGGCCCGCGCGCGCGGCGAATCGATAGTCGTCGTAGACATAGTCGCCGTCGGTGCCCCGGGCGTCGCCGTCCCCCAGGGCGCCGTCAACGGTCGCGCCGATCCTCAGGCTCGCAGCCTCCTGCGCCAGGGCGGGCGAGACGCTCCAGATCAGGGCCAGGGCGCCGGCGGCGGCGAGAAGCGAGGGCTTCATGAAGAACACTCCAAGAGTTTGCGCCCGATCATAGACGCAGAACGGGGACGGCTGTAAATCGCGCCATCCCCTTTCCGTCCCTTCTCGCCCAGGAGCTCTCATGTCGGCCGAGCCCGCGCACGCCATACTGATTGACGGCAAGGCCTATGCGGCCGCCCTGGTGGACCGGGTCGCCGCCGCCGCCGCCCGCCTGGAGGCCAATGAGGGGGTGAAGCCGGGCCTGGCCGTCGTCATCGTCGGCGAAGATCCGGCCAGCCAGATCTACGTCCGCAACAAGGGCGAGACCACGCTGCGCGCCGGCATGCGGTCCGACACCCACCGCCTGCCCGACACGATCAGCCAGGAAGATCTGCTCGCCCTTATCGCGACCTTGAACGCCGATGCCGACATCCACGGCGTTCTGGTGCAGTTGCCGCTGCCGAAACACATCGACTCCTCGGTCGTGCTGGACGCCATTGATCCCGACAAGGACGTCGACGGCTTTCATGTGGTCAATGCGGGACGGCTGGCGGTCGGACTGCCCGGCATGGTCCCCTGCACCCCCTTGGGCAGTCTGATGCTGTTGAAGGATCAGTTGGGCGACCTGACGGGTCTGAACGCCGTCATCGTGGGCCGGTCGAACATCGTGGGCAAGCCGATGGCGCAACTGCTGCTGGCCGAAAACTGCACCGTCACCGTGGCCCATTCCAAGACCCGCGACCTGGCCGCCCTTTGCCGCACGGCCGACATACTGGTGGCCGCCGTCGGCCGGCCTGAGATGATCAAGGGCGACTGGATCAAGCCGGGCGCGACCGTGATCGACGTCGGCATCAATCGCGTGCCGTCCGCCGATCCGGTCAAGGCGGCCGAGGGCAAGACCCGCGTGGTCGGCGATGTCGCCTTCAGGGAAGCGGTGGAGATAGCGGGTCGCATCACCCCAGTTCCCGGCGGCGTCGGCCCCATGACCATCGCCTGTCTGCTGGCCAACACCTATTCGGCCGCCTGTCGCTCCATCGGCGTCGAACCGGAGCCATTGGACGCTTGAAGCGTTGCAGCCGTGGGGCGATAGTCGCCGCCACGGCGCTGATCGCCGAGAGGGGAGAAACCATGGCTCGTTCCAATGCTCGCGCTCTGGCCTTGGCCGCAACGCTCGTCGCTGTTCCGGCGGTGTCCGCCTGCGGCTACAATACGATCCCGACGAAACAGGAACGGGCTGAAGCCGCCTGGGCCGACGTCCAGGCCCAGTATCAGCGCCGGGCGGATCTGGTGCCCAATCTGGTCGCCACCGTTCAGGGCGCGGCGATCCAGGAACGCACCACCTTGACGGAGGTGATCAACGCCCGCGCCCGCGCGACTTCGGTCAATGTCTCGGCCGCTGACCTCAGCAATCCCCAGGCCTTTCAGCAGTACCAGCAGGCCCAGGGGCAGCTTTCCGGCGCTCTGTCGCGCCTTCTGGTCTCTGTCGAAGCCTATCCCCAGCTCCAGGCCAACCAGAACTTCCTGACCCTGCAGTCTCAGCTGGAGGGGACGGAAAACCGGATCACCATCGCCCGCCGCGACTACAATGAGGCCGTGCGGGACTACAACACCACCCTGCGGACCTTCCCCAATGTGATCTGGGCCAAGACGGTCCATTCCGGCTCGCAGCCGATGCAGCTGTTCACCGCGACGGCCGAAGCCCAGTCGGCGCCCAAGGTGGAGTTCAACCTCGGAGCGCCGGCCGCTGCCCCGGGCGGCGGGGCGGCGCCGGTGACGCCGGGATCCGCCCCGCCCGCGCAGTGACGTCCTCGTGAGCGGTTTTCTCGCCCTGGTGAAACATCGCACGGTCGCGGCCGGTCTGGCGGGCCTTCTCACGACCTTGATCATCGCCCTGGCGGTCGCGTCCGCGGCCTTGGCGGAGCCGGCTTTTCCGCCCCTTTCCGGCCGTGTCGTCGATCAGGCGGATCTTCTGGACGCGGCGACGGAGCAGGCCCTTACGGAAAAGCTGGCGGCGCTGGAGGCTCAGTCCAGCGACCAGCTGGTCGTGGTTACGGTGCCGAGTCTGGATGGGCTGGAGATCGAGGACTACGGCTATCAACTGGGGCGCGCCTGGGGGATCGGGCAAAAGGATCAGGACAACGGCGCCCTGCTGATCGTGGCCCCAACGGAACGCAAGGTCCGGATCGAGGTCGGCTATGGGTTGGAGCCGATCTTGACCGACGCCTTCTCGTCCCAGCTCATTCGCAACCGAATCCTGCCGGCGTTCCGCGAGGGCGACTATTCGGGCGGGATCGTCAACGGCGTGGACGGCCTGATCGAACAGCTTCGGCTTGACCCGGCCGAGGCGGAGGCGCGGGCGGCGGCGGCCCAGACGGAAGAGGCCGAGGCTGGACCCGCCGTGCCCTTGATTGTCATCGCCCTGATCGGTTTCGGCCTCTTCATCGTCGGCGTCAGCCTGGCGAACGGCGGTCGTCGCCATCGACGCGACGGCGTGTCGCCCATTCTGATCTGGGCCGCGTCCGAGGCCTTGAAGAACGCCGGACGCGGCGGCGGGGGTTTTGGTGGAGGGGGCTTCGGCGGATTCAGGGGCGGCGGCGGCGGGTTCGGCGGCGGCGGCGCCTCGGGAGGGTGGTGATGCGACTGACCGAAGACGATCGGAACCGTATCGCCGATGCGGTGGCCAAGGCCGAACAAGCCACCTCAGGCGAGATCTTCTGCGTCCTGGCGGGGCGCGTTTCGTCCTATGTCGATGTCAGCCTGGTCTGGGCTGCATTGGCGGCTCTGGCGGTCCCGGCCCTGTTCATTCCCTTCGGCGTCGGTCTGAGTTGGCCCGAAGGTTGGCCGACGAGCGGCTGGCAGGCTGCGCATGCATCGACATCAGCGGTCGCGGGCCAGACCTTGGCCGTCTATGCCCTGATCCAGGTCCTTCTCTTCGCCCTCGTCTTCGTGCTGACGCGCATTCCGCCGGTGCTGCGTTGGGTCACGCCGCGCTCGATCCGGCGTACGCGGGTTCGGGCCGCCGCCTTGCAGCAGTTCCTCGCCCACGGCGTCCATGTCACGCGCGAACGGACCGGCGTTTTGATCTTCGCCGCCCTGGCCGAACATCAGGTCGAGCTGATCACGGACGAGCTGATCCTTCAGAAGGTGGATGCGGGCGTTTGGGCCGACGCCGTGGCCGCCCTGGTGCGGGGGCTAAAAGCCGGGTCGCCTGCGGCCGGTTTCGAGGCTGCAGTTCGACAGTGCGGCGATGTGCTGGCTGCGCATTTTCCACCCCGCCCAGACAACCCCAATGAGCTTTCTGACCGGCTGATCGTGCTGTGATCGTCGCACCGCGGTCGTAATCCGCGCCCAAAATGCCTAATCCTGCGTCCCTGCCCCGCTTACCGGGAAATCATGCCTCGCCTACTGACCTATAATGTTCACCGCTGTGTCGGCACGGACAAGCGACTGGACGTCGATCGCATCGTCGCCGTCATAGGCCAGCATGAGCCGGACGTCGTCTGCCTTCAGGAGCTGGACGTCGGCCGGCTGCGGACGGGCAAGGTGGATCAGGCCGAGGCGATCGCCGAGGGCCTGGCCATGACCTCGCGCTTTCACCCCGCCATGCGAGTGGAGGCCGAGCTTTACGGCGACGCCATCCTGACCCCCCACCCCGAGCGGTTGATCCGAGCCGACGCCCTGCCTACCGTCCGCGGCATTCCGGGATTGGAGCCGCGCGGCGCCCTCTGGTCCGAGATCATGATCGACGGCGCGGCCGTCAATGTTCTGAACACCCATCTGGGCCTGGTGCCTCGAGAGCAAAGACTGCAGGCCGCCGCCCTGGTGGGGTCAGGCTGGCTGGGCGGATGTCAGGGTCCGGCCCTGTTGGCCGGGGACTTCAACGCCACATCGATCACCCGCCCCTATCAGACCTTGGCGCGGCGTCTCGACGACTGTCAGCGTCGCCTCGATCTGAAGCCCTCGGTGAAAACCTTCCCGTCCAGCTTTCCGGCCATCCGAATCGACCATTGCTTCGTCAGCTCCGAGATCCGCGTCACGGGCGTAAGATCCGACTTTTCTCCCTTGGCGAGGGTGGCGTCGGATCACCTGCCTCTGATCATCGACTTCGACATCGTTCCGGACGCTGATCCGGCTTAGAGCCGGGGCCTTCCGGACGGAACCGCTGCGCGGAGCCTCAGCCCGGCGCGAGGCCGCCTTCGGAGGCGGGCCGCGTTCGATGGGATCGATTCAGCCGTTTCCACGGCCGCCAGGCGTCGCCCGTGGAGGTGGGGTCGCCCAACTGCCATTCGGCGATAAGGCGCTCGATAGGCGTCGGGGGTTCGGCGCCCAGCGGTCGCAGCCGCTCGCTTTCGAAGCTGCAGATGGCCGCCCCGGTGGACCCCATTAGCCCCTCCACGGCGGCGAACTCTTCGGCGGCGACGCCGATCCAGTGCGCGATCGTGCGATGGCGGTGGGCGCGAATTACTGCGCGCCCGGCGTCGTCCCGGGGTTCGGCGGCCACGTCGCATTCGGTGTCCAGCCCCATCGACCGATTGTTCAGATTGGTGGAGCCGATCCGCAGCAGCTGATCGTCAATGATGGACACCTTGGCGTGGACGATGATCCGGTCGCCTCTTCTGGTCAGGGGGGAAAAGGCGAAGAAGCGGTTGTAACGGTCCGCCTGCTCCAGCCGGTACAGGACCTCGGCGCGGGCGGTGTCCATGGTGATGCTGTCGAACCAGCTGGGGCTCTTGCCGGTGGACACCACCACCACTTCCGGCCCGTCCACCTCCGCCAGCCGTTCGGCCAAGGCGGCGGCGATCACGGGCGAGGTGAAATATTGGTTCTCCAAATAGATCAGCCGTTTGGCGCGTCGGATCGACTCCAGATGCAGGGTCTCGTTTTCCCGCACCTCGTGACGGCCTGACCATTTCGGCTCGGTCCGGGCGATGCCGATCGGGACATTGGTCATCTGAACCGGCACGCCGTCCGGCCAGGGGTCGTTGTCCACCTCGTCCGGCGCAGTCCTTTCCCAGGTCGCACGGAACCAGCGCTCGCGCGCCAGGTCGCCTAGGGCGCGCGCCGCTTCGCCGTCCATGACGCACATCACCTCGTGACGCGCCTTGCAGATGAGCCCGCTGGGCAGGGCTCGCCGCGGATCCCCGTCCAGATGCTCGTCTGAGTCCCAGCGGTCGGTCGAGATGTCGCCCCCGCCGCAGAAGGCGACCCGGTCATCGATCACGATCACCTTCTGATGATGGCAGGCGCCGATCGGGCCCGGCGCGTCCATGCGGAACTCGACCATACGTTTGCGGAACCAGCGCTGGGCCCGGTGCGGATAAAAGCCTTGGGATGCCGCGATCAGCAGCGGTGATTTCCAGATCAGAAGCCGAACGTCGAGTTCGGGCTTGCGCTTCACCAGCATCCGCAGCTGATGGCCGATCTCATGCTGTTTCTCACCGGGCCGGGTTTCGGGGTCCAGGTGGGTGCGGGGGTCGAACTGCCAACCCAGGATGACGATCGACCGCTCCGCCTTTTGCAGTGCGGACGAGAGGGCGTCGAAATAGGCCTCATTTTCCATCAGAATCGAGAAGCGGCCGGCGGGCGCGCTGCGCCACACCCCGGCGCCGGGGCCCAACAGACTTCCTTCATAGCCGTCAGCGACTTGGGTCATTCCGCCTGCCTGCCCGATTCGCGTGACACCGCGATGGGACCCTTGCCGTCTCCGTTCCATGGAGCCTCGGCGCGGTCAATCTTTGGCGGCAGGATTGTGACGTTCGCCAAAAAGGCGCATAAGTGCGCAGCCGAGCGGGTGGGGAGGAGTTTTCAATGCAGGTGCTGGTCGAACTGATCGCCGGCCTTGTCGCCCTGCTGGCCGCCCTCGTCCTCTCGCAATTCGGGGTGGACATCCACGCCCCGGCGACTGGCAAGCGCGAAGTTCACCGCGTCCAGGACTGCCGCACGGACGACGCCGGCGCGCTCAAGACAGACGCCCGGCCGGACTGCTGATTTCGAACCGTCCACTCCTGTTGAACTGGTTCGACTTGGACCTTGGGTTTCAACTCGCTAGGGTCGAATCGGCGCGTGCTCGCGCGCCTGCGCATGAATCGAGCTCGACGCCTGATGAAATCCCGTAACCGGCCGCCGCTGACCCTGACGAACGAAGACGCCGTCCTGCCTGAGGAGACGCCGGACGTCGCCCTGCCCGCTGACGGGGAACCCGGCCCTATCGCGGACGAATCCGGCGGCGAAGGTCCGCCACAGGCCGAGCTGGCGCC
Organism: Brevundimonas sp. Bb-A; assembly: GCF_009394735.1. NCBI lineage: Bacteria > Pseudomonadati > Pseudomonadota > Alphaproteobacteria > Caulobacterales > Caulobacteraceae > Brevundimonas > Brevundimonas sp. Bb-A. Next base: position 2,091,852 of record NZ_CP045456.1, read on the forward strand.
TCTTCCGCCGCCGCCACCGCCGGAACGTCCGATCTCTGAGCGTCGTCGTCGTCGGCTGGCGGAAGAGGCGCGGCGCGCCCAAGAAGAGGCGGAGCGTCTGAACGCCGAAGCCCAGATTGCGGATCACGCGCCTGCCGGGTTTGAGCCGGAGCCCGCCTCCCAGCGTCGTCCCCCCTCCCGTTTCCGGATCAGAACGCCGGATCAAGACCAGCCGGTTTCGCAACAGGCGTCGGAGGCCGCGTCGGCTCCCATCGACGAACCGACGATCGCCGACGCCGCAGCGGCTCCGCTGGAAATGGCGGTCGCCCAGGGCCAGCCGCCGGCGCCCTTCGAACGCTCCCCGCCCGTCCCAGCCTCGCCCGGGAGCTCGACGCCGGCCCCAAGCGGCCGCAACGCCTATCTCTTCGCCGGCCTGGCCTCGGCCGTGTGGATCGGAGGGGTCGCGTCATGGGCGGCCTATGAGGTCGGCGCAGGCGGGACGGACCTGGATCCGCTCAGGATCGCCGTCTACGCCCTGCTCGCCCTGGCGCCCGCCAGCCTGACGCTGGTCCTGGCCAACGCCATTCTCCAGGGCGCCGGCCTGGCGGCCGAGACGCGGCGCGCGCGCAGAATGGCTGAATCGCTGGTGGCTCCCACGGCTTTCGCCGCAGATCAGGCGGGGCAGGTCCTGACCTCGCTTCGGACCGACATCGACCACGCCGCCCTTGCGGCCGAGCGCGCCCGCAGCGACATGGCCCTGCTTCGGCAGGCCCTGGCCGAGGAGACCGAGCGTCTGAACGAGGCGGCGGAAGCCGCCGGCCGCACGGCCCGACGCCTGGTCGAGAACCTCGGGCGGGAGCGGGATCAGATGCAGGCCCTGGGCCTTCATCTGGACAGCCAGGCCGCAGGGGTCCTCGACGCGGTCGAGCGCCAGTCGCGCATGGTCGCCGACGCCTCCGACCTGGCTCAAGCCCAGCTTCGCGAGGCGGAAGCCGCCTTGGCCGCCCGAGCCGCCGACATGGCGGCGGCTGCGGGAGAGGCTCAGGACGCCGCTCGCGTCGCCGCCGATGATTTGGCGCGCCAGACGATCCGCCTGGAGAATGCGGGCTCGGGGGTCGCCGAACAGATTCAGTCGGTCGAGGAAGGGCTCAGCCAGCAGCGCGCAGCCCTGGTTACCGCCGCCTACGCCCTGCGCACCGATCAGGAGGACTTCTCCGCCCAGGTCGAGAGCCAACGGGCCCAGTTCGTCGAACATCTGTCGGCGACACGCGCCGCCCATAACGAAATGGGACAGACCTCCGAGGTCTCGATCCAGGCCTTGCGGGAAATTCTGGAAGCCGCCGGCGATCAGTTCCGCGCTCTCATCGACATGTCTCAGCGCGAGGCGGACGGCTTCGACGCCGCCACAAAGGTCTCGCTCGATCGGTTCGAAGCCTTGGCCGCCGATGCGCGCGACACCCTGATGGAGGAAACCCGCCGCGCCCTGGAGCAGATGCGCGCCACGGCCGAGGATTCCCGCGCCGCCGCCGCCGACGCCTCCGAACAGGCCCGGCTGCGCGCCGACCGCCTTGGCGAAGCCCTGTTCGAGGCCGCGCAGAAGGCCGACCAAGCCGCTGATGCCCGGATCGAAGACGCCCGACGCATCGTCGGTGAAACCTCCGGCCTGCTGGAACAGGCGGGCGAACGGATGGTCCAGCGGCTGGAAAGCCTGATCGATCGCCTCAACGCCGCCCTCTCCGAGATCGACACGGCCGTAGCGGATGTCGATGAAAGGGCCGCCCGCCTGCCCGAACAGGCGCGCGCGCGCGTCGACGCCGTTCGCGCCAGTGTGGAAGAAGGGCTGAACGCCCTGGCCGCCGCCTCGCGCAAGGCGGCCGAGGACACCGAGGCGCTGGATGTCGGCTTCCAGGAAAGGGTTCGCCGAAACTACGACATGTTGACGGAGGCGGTGCGCCTGATGGGCGTTGTCTCCGGGGACGCCCCGGCCGGCCGCCGCCGAGACCCTGATTTTGAGCCGGAGCCCCGGCCTTCGTCTCGCCTGCCCGCCTCGCCGCCGGAGCGCGAAGAGGACAAGGGCTTCGGCCTGCGGGGCCGGCTGCGTCTGGCGCCGACCGAGCCGGACAAGGCCAAGTCGCCCGGCGCCGGCCTGGGCTGGGCCGAACTGGTCGCGGGCGGCCCGGAAGCGCCGCCGCTGGACCTGGACACCCCGACGGCCGCCGCGCCGGACACGGCGGCCCTGTCGGACCGCGTCTCGGCCGCCATCCGCCGCATGGGTGTCGATCCCAACGCCCTGTTGCCGCGCTCGCGCGTGGAAGAGGCGGCGCGCCTGCTGGGCGAAGGCGACCCTGACGGCGCCCGTCACATCGTCCGGCGCGTCGCCCCGGCCGCCGTTCGCAGCGTGTCTCGGCGCGTGCTGAGCGACCCCGAACTCCGCGCAGACGCGGAACGCTATGTCCGGGTCTTCGCCCAGGAATTGGCGAGCGCGGCGCGCATGCGGGATCTTCAGGCCATCCAGACCCGCCTGGCGTCCGACGGCGGCCGCGCCTTTATGTTGTTGGACGCAGCGGTCGGCGATCTGGGATGAGGCTTGACGTCGGCCCCCTGTTTCCTTCACCTGTCTTCGTCACGGAAACTTCATGGAATTCGTGGGGATCGGGGCCGGCATGATCATTGAGACCGAAACGCCGGGGCCATCCGACCGTCGACCCGGCATCGCCATATGCGCCTATGAGGCGAACGCGCCCGGCTGGGATCTGGTCGAGGATCTTTCGGGCGAGGTCTGGAGCCCTGCCGGCGCCCGCACCCTGCGCATTCCGGCCGAGGACCCGGATCATCTGGCTCGGATGATCGGGGGCGTCCTGGACAGCGGCGACTGCCGCGCCGTTCTTCTTGTCGGACGTAATCCAAAGGGGAGCGGCTTCCGCATGCAGATGCGCGCCGAAAACCGCGCGCTGGATCGCAAATCCCGCCTCTCCGACACCGGCCCCGCCGTCGCCCGGACGACGGCTCCTGTGGCGGATATCGTCCGCGCCTTGAACGAAATCGGTTTGGCGGCCGATGCTTCATCGGACTCTGTCGATGATGTGGGCTCCTATCTCCTTTATCGGGTCTTGGCCGATCTGCCCGACGAAGCGCATACGCCGGCCGTGGGCCTGCTGCGCGCGCCGCCGGGCGCCGACGAGGCGGCGGTGAAGAAGGCGGTGAAGACCGCCGCCTCTGTAATGGCGGGGCAGATGGCGCTTCTGCCGCGCTTCTGACGTTTGCGCTCGGCGGATCAACCGGTAGAGCCGATCGGCTGAAGAGGAATAACTCCCCGGTTCCGCCCGAAACGATCATGCCCTAGGGTCGATCCATGATGGTGAACCGCAATCTGATCGTCTTCGCCGCGTTCAACGGCGCCATGGCCGTGGCGCTCGGCGCCTTCGCCGCTCATGGCGCGGCGCCGCAGGTCCGGACGCTGCTGTCGACCGGCGCGGCCTATCAACTGACCCATGCCGTCTTCGCCCTGGCCTGCGCTGTCTGGACCGGAGGCGGGCGGCTGGCGCGGCTCGCCGGATGGCTGGGCGCGGCGGGCGGGCTGGTGTTCGGGCTCGCCCTGGCCCTTCTTGGCGTGCTCAGCCTGTCGACCATGGGAATGGTGGCTCCAATCGGCGGTCTGCTGATGATCTCGGCTTGGTTTTGCCTCGCTGTTGCGGCATTGCGACCCTAGTTTCCAGTACGGCCGCGCTTGCAGCCTCTCCGAAAGACCTCCCCATGGCCTTCCCTGCGCCTTCTGAGCCGCGTCGAGACCTTTATCCCGAGATCGAGCCCTTCGCCTCCGGCTGGATGCAGACCGACGGGGTCCATGAGATCTATTACGAGGAATGCGGCAATCCCCAGGGCCGGCCGGTCCTGGTCCTGCACGGAGGCCCCGGCGGGGCGGTCAATCCGGGCATGCGGCGCTATTTCGACCCGGCGCGTTACCGGATTATCCTGTTCGATCAGAGGGGGTGCGGCCAATCCCGACCGCATGCGTCCCTGGAGAACAACACCACATGGACCCTGATCGAGGACATCGAACGGCTGCGCGAGCGCTGCGGCGTCGACAAATGGGTGGTGTTCGGGGGATCGTGGGGCTCCACCCTCTCGATGGCCTACGCCATCACCCATCCTGAACGGGTCATGGCCCTGGTGCTGCGCGGCATCTTCCTTCTGACCAAGAAGGAGTTGCACTGGTTCTATCAGGACGGCGCCTCGATGATCTTCCCCGACGCCTGGGAACGCTTTGTCGAGCCGATTCCCGTCGCTGAGCGCGACGATCTGATGGGGGCCTATCACAAGCGACTGATCGGCGAGGATCAGGGCGAGCGGGAGCGCTGCGCCGTCGCCTGGTCCTGCTGGGAAGGCGAGACCGTCAGCGTGGAAGGGCCCAGCGCCAAGCCGGACAAGTTCGCCGACCCGACCTTCGCTGTCGCCTTCGCGCGGATTGAAAACTGGTTCTTCACCAACGCCGGCTTCTTTCCTGAAGACGGCTGGATTCTGAAGAATGTGGACCGGATGCGCCACATTCCCTGCTGGATCGCCCAAGGCCGGTTCGACGTCGTGACGCCGATCGCCGGCGCCTGGGCCCTGCACCGCGCCTGGCCCGAGGCGAAGCTGGACATCGTCGGCGACGCCGGCCACGCCTCGTCCGAACCTGGCGTCATCGACAGCCTGATCCGCGCGACGGACTGGGCGGCGAATCTCTGAAGCGACGCCGGGCGGGATCGGTCCCGCCCGGCGCCTTTTGGCCGTCAGGCCGCGTCCACCAAGACCACCTCGGCGTCCGAAAGGGCCTTGACCGTCACGACGTCCTCCTTGGCAATGGCGGCGCCGTCACGGGCGTTCAACCGCACACCATTGACCTCAATCTCCCCCTTGGCGGGGACAAGATACCCGCGTCGCGCGTCGCCCAGAGCATAGTCGGCGCTGTCGCCGGCCTTCAGGGTCGCAGCGACGATCCGTGCATCGGTGCGGATCGGCAGGGCGTCCTTATCGCCGTCGAAGCCGGAAGCGAGGACGACGAATTGCCCCGCGCGCTCGCCCTTGGGGAAGGGTTTGGAGCCCCAGCTGGGCGCCTCGCCCCGCCGCGTCGGCTCGATCCAGATCTGGAAGATCCGGGTCAGTTCCGGCTCGGCGTTATATTCGGCGTGACGAATGCCCGTGCCGGCGCTCATGACCTGAACATCGCCGGCGACAGTGCGGCCCTTGTTGCCCAGGCTGTCCTCATGGGTGATGGCCCCGTCACGGACATAGGTGATGATCTCCATGTCGGCGTGCGGGTGAGGCGGGAAGCCCGTTCCGGCGGCGATCTCATCGTCATTCCAAACCCGCAGATTGCCCCAGCTCATCCGCTTGGGATCATAGTAGTTGGCGAAGGAGAAGTGATGTTTGGCGTTCAGCCAACCATGGTTGGCGCCGCCGAGAGATTCAAAGGGTCTGCGTTCGATCATCGGTCTGTCCTCAGGCCGGGCCGTCCCGGCGTCCTTGACTTGACGCCAAGATAGAGATCGACGACCGAACAGAAATAGAAACCCCTGAAACTCATCGTTTCCGACTTGGAGACCGCCATGTCCCGCCTGCCTGACCTCGAGGCCATGGCCATCTTCGCCAAGGTCGCGGAAACTCAGTCCTTTTCGGGCGCTGCCGAAGCTCTGGCCATGTCCAAGGCGACCGTGTCCAAGGCCGTGGCCCGGCTGGAGCAGCAGTTGAAGACCACCCTGCTCCACCGCACCTCGCGCCGCTTCGCCTTGACCGACGCCGGGCGCAATCTGGCGGCGCGCGCCGGCCTCATGCTGGCCGAGGCCGAAGGGGCGATGTCGGAGGCCTTGGACATGTCGGTGACGCCGCGCGGCCTGGTGCGGCTGGCCGCCCCCATGTCGTTCGGCATGGCCTATGTCGCCCCGGCCCTGCCGCAGTTCCTGGCGACCCATCCGGATGTCTCCGTCGATCTGCATCTGTCGGACGAGGTGGTCGATCTGGTGGGCGGCGGCTTCGACTGCGCCCTGCGCATCGCCGCCCTGCCCGACTCATCGCTCACGGCGCGTCGTCTGCGGCCGGTCGAGCGGTTCCTCGTGGCCTCGCCTGACTATCTGGCCCAGCGCGGGCGGCCGATCCATCCGAACGATCTGGAGCGGCATTCCTGCCTCGGCTACGCCTATATGCCGACCCCGGACGCCTGGCGCTTCATCAATGACGCCGGCGAAGAGGTCGTGGTGCGGCCGCGCGGGCCGTTGCGGGCCAATAATTCCGACGCCCTGACCGCGTCCCTCTGCGCGGGCCTGGGCCTCTTCCCCCAGCCGGACTTCATCTATTGGAAAGACGTCGCCGAAGGCCGGCTGGAAACGGTCATGACCGACTGGCGCCTGCCCCCCATCGCCCTGCATCTGGTCGCGCCCAGCGGCGGACCGCGCCCCGCGCGCGTATCGGCCCTTATGGACTATCTGGCGAAGACGTTCAGCGCTCCGCTCTGGCCCGGCGACACGGTCGGTCGCTGAGCCTCAGCCGCACTTGACCTGCTGGATCACGCCGGTCGCCTCGTCATAGACGAAGTTCACCCGGTTCTCGCGATAGTCCATGGTCGCCGCGCAGGTGGTGCACAGGATGCGGAAGGTCTGACCTTCCGGCGCGCTGGGCACCGTCGAACGGTTCCGGCCCACATAGGCCTGATAGTCCTCCACCTTGCAGGCTTTGAACGCGGTGTCGCCCCCCGGCGCAGCGCCGGCGGCGGGCGTCTCGGTCGGGGCGCAGGCCGACAGGGCCAGGCCCGCCGACATCAGGGTCGTCAGGATGAAGGCGGTCTTCATGGTCGTCTCTCCTAAAAGCCAGCGTCAGCCGCAGCGGACCTGTTCGATGATCCCTGTCTGGGCGTCGTAGAAGATGTTCAGCCGATAGGCCGAGAAATCATGGGTGACCGGGCAGGTGGTGCAGGTCACGCGCCGGTTGACGACATCCACAGGCACCGGGATTTCGGTCTTGGGCCGCCCCACCAGATACTGAAGTTCCCCCGCCTTGCAGACATCGGTCGTCTGGGCGGTCGGCATGCGGCTGCCTACGGGCGGCGTGACCTGCGCCTGTTCCACGGTTCGCGGGGCCGGCTTTTCTGCGACAGGCGTGGAACAGCCGGCCAAGGCCGCCAAGACGATCAGGCCGCCTTTTCCCAGCGCCCCTCGTCCGTCTGGCGCCAATAGGCCATATTGGCCCCGTCCGTCTTCAGCGTCTTCCAGCGGGCGCGCGCCTGCTGGAGCGCCGTTTCGTCCCGACCGTCGAAAATGATGAAGCATCGTTCGATCCCTTCCGTGGCGCCCAGTTCTGCGTCGTCGACGATGAACAGCGCCTGAGCGCCGTTCAGGTTCTCTCCCGATTCGCTGAGAAGCACCGGCTGGCGATCGGCATGGGGCTGATCCGCCCGACCGTGCGGCAGAAAACTCTCTTCGTGGAAGGTCCACAGCCGCTCGTCCAGATCATCCAGCCGATGGGCATGAGACGATTTTATCAGGGCGCGCCAGCCCCGCTCGAGGGTCTTCTCGAGCAGGGTCGGCAGCACCTGGTACAGGGTGGACCGTTCCAGGTGGTAGAACCAGATTTCGGGCTTGCTCATCCGGCTCTACCGTCCAGGGCTCAGGCTTCGTAGGTGTCGGCCACCATCCGGTCCAGGGTGCGCACGGCGAAGCCGACGCCGCCTTCCGGCACGGTGGGGCTGGGGCTCTTGTTCGCCCAGGCGGTCGGCGCGATGTCCAGGTGCGCCCACGGCACGCCGTTGGTGAAGCGCTGCAGGAACAGGGCCGCGGTGATCGAGCCGCCGGCGCGGCCGTTGCCGGTGTTCTTCACATCGGCGATCTTCGAATCAATGTGCTGTTCGTAGATGGCCGGGATCGGCATGCGCCAGAAGTTCTCGCCCACCTTCTTAGAGGCGGCCAGGATCGGCTCGGCGACCTCGTCCGAGTTCGAGAAGACGCCGGCGTAGTCCAGGCCCAGGGCCACGATCATGGCGCCGGTCAGGGTGGCCAGGTCGATCATGAACTTCGGCTTGAACCGCTCCTGCGTGTACCAAAGGGCGTCAGCCAGGACGAGGCGGCCCTCGGCGTCGGTGTTGATCACCTCGACCGTCTGGCCCGACATGGACACGACCACGTCGCCCGGACGCTGGGCGTTGCCGTCCGGCATGTTTTCGACCAGGCCCAGCACGCCCACGGCGTTGACCTTGGCCTTGCGGCCGGCCAGGGCGATCATGGTTCCGGTCACGGCGGCGGCGCCGCCCATGTCCCACTTCATGTCCTCCATGCCTTCGGCCGGCTTGATCGAGATGCCGCCGGTGTCGAAGCAGACGCCCTTGCCGACGAAGGCCAGGGGCTGCGCGCCCGTCTCGCCGCCGTTCCACTTCATGACCGCCAGCTGGCTCTCGCGGCGGCTGCCTTGGCCGACGCCCAGCAGGGTGCGCATGCCCAGCTTCTCCATCTCGGCCTCGCCGAGGATTTCGACCTCCAGGCCCAGGCTCTCCAGCGCCTTGACGCGGCGCGCGAACTCGGCGGGATAGAGGACGTTGGCGGGCTCGGACACCAGATCGCGGGCGAAGATCACGCCGTCGGCCACGGCCGTCAGCGGCTCCAGGGCGGCCTCGGCGGCGCGCAGGTCGGACGTCACGACGCGCACCGTGTTGATCGACGGAATCTTGTCCGGCTTCTGGGTCGTCCGGTATTTGTCGAACCGGTAGGCGGCCAGTCGCACCGCGAAGCCGACGCGCGCGGCCTGTTCGGGGCTCAGGTTGGAGGCGTCGATGGTCAGAACCTCGGCGCCCGACAGTTTCACCGCCGCATAGGCGTTGCCGCCGAACGCCTCGACCGCCAGGTCGTCGGTCTTGTCCGCCGACCCAGCGCCGACCAGCAGGATGGACTCCGCCTTTGCGCCAGAGACGGCTGCAACCATCAGGGTCTGGCCAGCCTTGCCGACGAACCGCCCCTTGCTCATCGCGCGGGTCAGGGCGCCGCCGGACTGTTCGTCCAGCTCCGACCCGGAGCCGGCGAGGACGCGATCTTCATGAACAGGCACGGCCAGGATTTCAGCGGCGTCAACGGCAGCGACGAACTCGATCTTCATTCAACGACTCCAGCCGGGCCCCACCCGGCGCTCACAACAGAAGAAAAAGACAAACGGCGCGTCTGCTTGTCGCGGACGCGCCCTCCTGTGCTACTAGATGCGCCTCATCGCCGCCGCCTGCAACCGGGCGAAGTCCATCCGCCCATGACCCTGATCCAAAGATACCTTTTTCGCCAGCTCTCCCTACCCGTGGTCGCGGCGTGCGCCTCCCTGGCTGGAATCGGAATTTTGAGTCAGAGCCTCGACCAGCTCGAGGTCATCGTGGAACGGGGTCAGAGCGTCTGGGTGATGGTCAAGCTGACGCTTTTGGCCCTGCCTCAGTTGCTGGCCGTCATCCTGCCCATAGGCCTGTTCGTCGGCGCCCTGATCGCCCTGACCCGGCTGCAGCGCGAACAGGAACTCACCGCCGCCTTCGCCGGAGGCATGACCCGCTGGCAGGTCATATCGCCGGCGGCCCGGCTCGCCGTCCTCGTCCTGATCCTGAACCTGATCATGACTCTGTTCGCCCAGCCCTGGGCCCAGAGGGAGGCTCGCAACCAGGCCTTCGCCATCCGCACCGACCTGGCGGCCCTGCTTGTCGAGGAAGGTCAGTTCGTCCAGGGGCCGGACGGGCTGACCGTCTATGTCCAGCAGATCGAACAGAATGGCCTTCTGAAGAACCTTTTCGTCTATCTGGACGACGGCAAGTCCAGCCAGAACTGGAGCGCGGCCGAGGCCCGATTCGGGCGTGACGCCGCCAATGAGCCGGTCCTGACCATGATCGACGGCTCCTGGCAGAAATATTCCTCGCGCGGCGTGCTCGAGACCCTGTCTTTCGACCGCTACGACTTTCCGCTGGGACAGTTCTCGGCCGTGACCGAGCAGATTCGCTACAAGCCGGCCGACCTCTATCTGCGTCAACTGCTCAACCCGACCCCGCGCGTGCTCGAAACGGCGGGCTCGCGGGGAGAACTTCTGGCGGAGGCCCATGCGCGGATATCAGCGCCGCTTTACGCCTTGACCGCCATGGCCATGGCCCTGGCGGCGATCCTGGGCGGCGCCTTCAGCCGCACCGGCTATTCGCTTCGCATCGCTAAGGCGGCCGGTCTGTTTCTGCTCGTGCGGGTGATCGGCTATGGCCTGGTCGCGGCCAGCGCCTGGAACCCCTGGATGAACCTGCTCCAATATATCGCGCCCCTCGCCGCGACCGCCTTGGCGCTCCGGCTTCTGTTTCGCGCACTTAAGCCGCGAAAGCGCCGGTCCTGGGCGATCGTTGAGCGGCTGCGGCCCCTGTCTCCGGCTAGGACGGGGTGACCATGAGGTCTCTGTCCCTTCCCGCCCGGTCCTTGCGTTCGCGCCTTCCCCGTCTGGGCCGCATCGAAATCTATGTACTGATTCAACAGTTGCGCGCCTTGGGCGTGGCCCTGGCGGTGATCTCCGCCCTGGTCATGCTGATCGACTTCGTCGAGGTGTCACGCGGCGTAGGATCGGATCAAGATCTCTCGGCCTTGCGCATCCTGGGTCTGGTGGCGCTGAAGTCGCCGGCGGTGATCGTCCAGCTGCTGCCCTTCGTCTTCCTGTTCGGCACCTTGGGCGCCTATATCGGCCTGAACCGACGCAGCGAACTGGTCGCCATGCGGGCGGCGGGGGTGTCGGCCTGGCGTTTCGTCCTTCCGGCGGCCGGGATGGCCTTCGCCCTGGGCGTTCTTACCGTGACCGTTTTGGGGCCCTTGGCCTCAGCCGGCGACGGTCTGTGGCAGCGCGAACGCGCCCGCATTTCCGGCGCCGCCAACGATGACCGGACGGACGCCCCCATTTGGCTGCGCGAAGGCGACGATCAGCGTCAGATGATCATCCGAGCGGGACGTCAGGACCGCGCCAACGCCCGGCTTCTGGACGTCACCTTCTTCATCTACGTCACGGATGCGGAAGGAAATCGCGACTTTTCCGAACGGATCGACGCCCAGTCGGCCGCGCTCAGCGCCGGCCGCTGGCGTCTGACCAACGCCGTCGGCGCCAGCATCGGCCAGAGGGCCGTCGCCTATTCAAGCCTCGATCTGCTCTCCAGCCTGGCGGACGAAGAGGCGTTCGAGCGATTCGCCCGTCCCCAATCGACGCCCTTCTGGTCCCTGCCGAATCAGATCCAGCGGATCGAGGACGCCGGCTTCGCCTCAACCGCCTATCGCCTTCGGCTTCAGCAGCTGCTGGCGACGCCCCTGGTCTTTGCGGCCATGTCCATACTGGCGGCGGCTTTCTCTCTACGTCTGATGCGTCTTGGGGACCTGGCGAGGATGAGCGTGGCCGCCGTCGTCCTGGGCTTCGCCTTCTTCTTCCTGAACCAATTCAGCTCGGCCATGGGTTCGGCCGAGGTGGTGCCGCCCCTGGTGGCGGCATGGCTGCCGCCCTTGTTGACGGCCCTCGCCGCCTTCACCTTGCTGTTCTATACCGAAGACGGCTAAGCGAGCGCCTCGCTCAAGACAGACGGATGCTTCATGCAAGGTGATCGCGATCGGCGTTCAAGGGCCTTACGGGCTAGGCTTTTGGCCGGCGCGGCGCTCCTGGCGTGTCTGCCCTTCGCGGAAGAGGCGCTCGCCCAGGCTCAGCCGGTGCCGGATCAATCGGCGGTTTCCGACGTCCTGCCCCAGGGCGCCGTCTATGTGGACGCCGACAGCGCCGGCCGTGTCGGCGACACGATCGTCGCCCAGAGCAACGGCGCGCGCCGGGTCTATCTGCGCGCTGACGGTCATGTGCTTCGGGGCGAGAACCTGACCTATGATCTGTCCACCGGCGCGGCCGCGGCCGACGGCCGGGTGGAGGCGATCGCGCCGGACGGCACGGTCGTCTACGCCAGCCATTTGGAGGCCGACGGCGAACTGAAGGCGGCCGTCGCCGTCGATTTCGCCACCCGTTTCAGCAACGGCGCCAGCCTGATGGCCGCGACGGCGGTTCGCCGAAGCGAACGGGTCAATGAGCTGAACTACGCCGTCTTCACCCCCTGCCCCATCTGCGACGACAAGGGTCCCAAGACCCCCAGCCTCTCGATCCAGGCTGAGAAGGTGGTTCAGGATGAGGCCCTGCGCGCCGTCATCTACCGCAATGCGATGTTCCGCATCGGCGGGGTGCCCGTCTTCTACACCCCCTTTTTCGCCCACCCGGATCCCACCGTCGAACGCGCGTCCGGCTTCCTGGTGCCGATCGTCAACTATGACGAAGGCCGCGGCGTCTCGATCGAAACCCCCTATCTGCATGTCGTTTCGCCGTCGGAAGACTGGCTGATCAGCCCGCAGTTCAACACGCGGGTGTCGCCCCTGCTGAACCTTCAGTGGCGCCGCCGCTTCGTCAACGGAACGATCGTCGCCCGCGGCGGCTACACCTACGAACGGACCTTCGGCGACTTCGATCGGGACGGCGACGGGGATTATGAGAGCAACATCCGTTTCGGCGACAAGGAACATCGCAGCTATGTGCTGTCCCATGGCGAGTTCGACCTCTGGGGCCCCTGGCGCCTCGGCTTCACGGCCGAGCGGACGTCCGACAAGACCCTGTTCGACCGCTATGACATTCAGAACCCCTATCAGGACAACGGCCTCTATTACGGCGACCGTCGTCGTCTGATCAGCCAAGTTTACGCCGAGCGTCAGACCGACCGTTCCTATATTTCGATCGCAGCCTTTTCGATCCAGAGCTTGAGACTGGACAACCGCTTCGCCGACACGGATTTCCGCGACGCGGAAGGGTTCAAGGTCTTTGAAAACGACGGTGCCCTGCCGATCGTCGCCCCCCTGGTCGACGCCCGCTGGGAGCCGTCGGGTCTGATCGGCGGCGGCCGGCTGCGGCTGAAGGGGTCCGCCGTATCCCTGTATCGCGACGTTTTCGTCGGCGCGCCGGTGCTCAATCCGAACATCGTGCCGGGGGACCCAGCGGGGCTTTCGGGCGTGGACAGCCGACGGATCACAGGTCAGGCGGAGTGGCGTCGCGTCTTCATCACGGCCAACGGTCTGCGTATCGAGCCGTTCGTCGACGGCCGCGTGGACTTCTACGCCCTGTCCGACCTGCCGCCGATGATGGGCGTCGAAAGCGACGAGACGCTGAGCCGCACGCGCGCGAGCGCCGGGGTGGACCTCAGTTACCCCCTGGTGCGTCGCACGCCGCGCGGCGACATCATCTTGGAGCCGGTCGCCCAGCTGTCGGTCTCCAACAAGTCCGACATCGACCCACGCATTCCCAATGAGGATTCACAGGTCATCGAACTGGATGAATCCTCCCTGTTCCGCATGGACCGCTTCTCGGGCTATGATCTGGTGGAAGGCGGCGCCCGTTTCACCGCCGGCGCCCGCGCTACGATCCGCTGGTCCGAAGGCCGCAGCGCCAGCCTTTTCGTGGGCCGCAGCTATCGCGCCGACGACGAAGACGCCTTCCGCACCACCATACCGGACAGCACGACCGGCGCCCTTTACGACCCCACCGGCCTGGCGTCCTCCGCCTCAGACTGGGTGGTTCAAGGCAGCTTCTCACCGTCGGACCGTATCCGCAGCTGGGGCCACGCCACCTTTGACGGTTCCGGCGACATCCGGCGCGCCGAGGCCGCGCTGGACGGACGTTGGGGCCGGCGCAACCTCGCCAGCTTCAGCTATATCGTCGATCGGTCCAATCCGCTGTCAGGGCCGCTCAATCGGAACTATGAATTCGTCCAGCTGGCGGGTCAGCAGTTCGTCTACGGCCACTGGGGCGTGGCCGTAGCCGGCATCGCCGATCTGGAGCGCAACGTCATCACCCGCCAGGAGGTCGGCCTCCTGTTCGACGACGATTGTTTTAGGGTCGAGATCGGTTATCGCCGCGACAATACGCGGGTTCGGGCCAGTGGTCCGTCGGACGGGGTGTATCTACGCCTAAACCTCGCCACTTTCGGAGGTTCAGGTTATGGACAGGGCGGATTGCGTTGAGCATGACGCTGTACGGGGCGCGACCGCCTGCCGGCCCGGCCGGTGGACCGCTGTGAGGAATCAGGACGACCAATGGGTTTGATGCGTTATTCGACGGGGGCTGCGCTCGCGGCGCTCCTCCTCGCCGGTTCGGCCTATGGTCAGACGGCGCCCGCTCCGGCCGCCCAGCAGCCGACGGCCGCAGGCGCGCCTAACCCGGCGGCCGGAGACGGACCGGTTGCGGCCCGCGCCGCGCCTCAGTTCGAACTGGCCGACGGCATTGTCGCTACGGTCAATGACAAGATCATCACCGGCTATGACCTGCGCCAGCAGATGCTGATGCTGATCGCCTCGTCCCAGGTTCAGCCGACCGAACAGAATCTGCCGGCGATTCAGCAGGCGGCGCTGAACCGTCTGATCGAAGAACGGCTGAAGGCCCAGGAAATCACCAAGTTCGAGACCTTGAAGGTCACCGACCAGGAGATCGACGAGGAAATCGCCCAGATGGCGCGCCAGGCCGGCGTCACGCCCGCCGCCTATATGGAGTTTCTCCAGCAAGGCGGCATTCAGCCCAGCGCCTTCCGCGAAAACCTGCGCACGGAAATCGGCTGGAGCCAGCTGGTGCCCGGCCGCTTCAACAGCCGCGCCCGGCCCAGCACGCTTCAAGTCGAGCAGGAACTGCGCCGCCTGAACGAGGCGGCGGCCCAGCCCCAGTATCTGATCGGTGAGATCTACATCGAAGCGGCACGGGTCGGCGGCCAAGAGGCTGCGATGAACGGCGCCCGCCAGCTGGTGCAGCAGATCATTCAGGGCGCGCCCTTCCAGGCGGTCGCCCAACAGTTCTCCTCCGCCCCGTCCGCCTCGGCCCGCGTCCCCGGCGACGCAGGCTGGGTGGTCAAGGGCACGGTGCAGCCGGCCCTTCAGACCATCTTCGACCAGCTCCAGCCCGGCCAGCTGTCGAACCCCGTCCCGGTCGATGGCGGCGTGTACATCATCTATATGCGAGACAAGCGTGACGGCGCGGCGACCAGCCTGGTTTCGTTGAAACAGATGATGGTCGAACTGCCGGAATCGGCGTCCGAGGCCGAGCTCGCAGCGGCCACCCGGACTTTGGAAGGCCTGCGCCAGGGACTGAACTGCGACAACATCCTGTCCCAGGCGCGAGCGACCCAGGGCGTAATCGGCGCCGACCTGGGCGAATCGGACGTGGCCAATCTGGCGCCCCAGTTCCAGCAGTTCGCCCGCACCGGAGAGATCGGCTCGGTCTCGACCCCGATTCGTACGCCGCTCGGCCTGCATCTGGTCGCCGTCTGCGGCCGTCGCGTCGGCGGTCCTGAGGCCCCCAATCGTCAGCAGGTCGAGAACCGCCTGCGCGGCCAGAACCTGGCGGTGCTGGAGCGTCGCTATATCCGCGATCTGCGCAACGACGCCCTGATCGAGTTCAAATGACCCGGCCTCTGGTCCTGACGCTGGGCGAACCCGCCGGCGTCGGGCCGGAGATCGTGGCCGCCGCCTGGCGGGCGCGTTCGGCCGACATGCTGCCGTTCGCCGTAATCGGCGACGCCGCCCTGCTTGAGGCGCAAGGGATCGCCGTCGCCGACGTCTTCACGCCCGGCGAGGCCGCCCAGCATTTCGAGCGGGCCCTCCCGGTCATTCACCGCGCGCTGCCTGCGCCGGTGACAGTCGGCCTTCCCGACCCGGTCAATGCGCCCTCGGTCGCCGACGGCATCGAAGAAGCCGTCAGTTTCGCTCTGTCGGGCGAAGCCTCGGGTCTGGTCACCGCCCCCATCGCCAAGGCGCCCATGTACGCCTCGGGTTTCCGCTTTCCGGGCCACACCGAGTTCATCGCCGAACTGACCGCCGACACCCCCTACGCCGGCACACGGGGGCCCGTGATGATGCTGACCGCCCGCGACCTGCGCGCCTGTCTGGTCACCATCCACGTCGCCCTGGATCAGGTTCCCGAGCTGATCACGGCCGAGCGGGTCGCCCGCACCGCCCGCGTCGTCCACGAAAGCCTGAAGCGCGACTTCGCCATCGCCCGCCCGCGCCTGGCCATGGCCGCCCTGAACCCCCACGCCGGCGAAGGCGGCGCCCTGGGGCTGCAGGAGATCGAGACCCTGATCCCCGTCGCCGAACATCTGCGCGGCGAAGGGATCGACATCACCGATCCCAGACCCGCCGACACCCTGTTCCACGACGCCGCCCGCGCGACCTATGATGCGGTGATCTGCATGTACCACGACCAGGCCCTGATCCCGGTCAAGACCCTGGACTTCTGGGGCGGGGTCAATGTCTCGCTGGGTCTGCCCGTCATCCGCACCTCGCCCGATCACGGAACGGGTTTCGACATCGCCGGCAAGGGGATTGCGCGTCCGGACAGCCTGATCGCCGCTATTCGTCTGGCCTCGGAGATGGCGGCGGCCCGCGCCGCGCGCTAACAGGGCGTGTGACCGACCTTCCTTCCCTCCGCGAAACCCTCGACGCCCACGGCCTGTCGGCGAAAAAGAGCTTCGGCCAGCATTTCCTGCTGGACCTCAATGTCACGCGCAAGATCGTCCGCCTGGCCGGTCCGTTCGACGGGCGCGCCGTGATCGAGGTCGGCCCCGGCCCCGGCGGCCTGACCCGCGCCCTGCTGGAATCCGACGCCGGCGCCGTGGTCCTGGTGGAAAAAGATCCGCGCTTCATTCCCCTGCTGACCGAACTGGACGACGGCTCGGGCCGGCTGACCATCGTCGAGGCCGACGCCCTGAAGGTGAAGGAGGCGGACTTGGTCTCCGGCCCCGCCCACCTGGTCTCCAACCTGCCCTACAATGTCGGCACCGCCCTGCTGATCAAATGGCTGACCGGCCCCTGGCTGTCCCACAGCCTGACCCTGATGTTCCAGAAGGAGGTCGCCGAGCGCGTCGCCGCTGGGCCCGGCGAGGACGCCTACGGCCGCCTCGCCGTCATCGCCCAGGCCGTCTGCACCGCCCGCATCGTCATGCACCTGCCCGCCGCCGCCTTCACCCCGCCGCCCAAGGTGGCCTCGGCCGTGGTCCATCTGGTCCCGCTGGATGAGCGCCCGTCGCCTGAGCGCCTGAAGAAGTTGGAACGCGTCACCGCCGCCGCCTTCGGCCAGCGCCGCAAGATGCTGCGCTCCAGCCTGAAACAGCTGGGCGGCGCCGCCCTGTGCGAGGCCGCCGGCATCGAACCCGACGCCCGCGCCGAGACGATCGACGTGGCCGGCTTCCTCAGACTGGCGGACGCCCTGACATGACCGTCGAACCCTTCCGCGCCATCACCGTCAGCCGTCTGGCGCACCAGCTGAAAGCCGAAGGCCGGTCGATCATCCATATGGAATTCGGCCAGCCCTCCACCGGCGCGCCCGCTGCCGCCGTCGCCCGCGCACATCAGGTGCTGGACGCCGACGCCATGGGCTATTGGGAAAGCCCCGACCTGCGCGCCCGCATTGCTCACCTGTACCAGGACCGGTACGGCGTAACGGTCGATCCCGCCAACATCCTGCTGACCTGCGGGGCCTCGCCCGCCCTGGTCCTGGCGCTCAGCGTCCGGTTCAAGCCGGGCGACCGCATCGCCCTGGCCCGTCCCGGCTATGTCGCCTATCGCAACAGCCTGCGCGCCCTGCATCTGGAGCCGGTGGAGATCGCCTGCGGTCCCGAGACCCGGTTCCAGCTGACCGCCGCCCAGCTGGAGGCGCTCGATCCCGCTCCGGCCGGCGTCATCATCGCCAGCCCGGCCAATCCGACCGGGACCATCATCCCGGAGGCCGAACTCGCCGCCATCGCCGAGGTCTGCCGCGCGCGAAACATCGCCATCCTTTCGGACGAGATCTACCACGGCCTGTCCTACGCGGGCCCGACCCCGTCGATGCTGCAGTTCGCGCCGGACGCCCTGGTGATCAACAGCTTCTCCAAATACTGGAGCATGGCCGGCTGGCGGTTGGGCTGGCTGCTGGTCCCCGAGGCCCTGATCGAGGCCGCTCGCGCCTATATCGGGAACATGTTCCTGACCCCGCCCAGCCTCAGCCAGCACGCAGGCCTGGTCGCCATGGACGCGATCGAAGAGCTTGAGGGCCATATCCAGACCTACGCCCGCAACCGCGAGCTGATGCTGGCGGCCCTGCCGGCGCTTGGATTGAGGAAGATCGCGCCGCCTGACGGCGCCTTCTACATCTGGGCCGACATCGGCCACCTGACGGACGACAGCGTGGCCTTCTGCGAACAACTGCTGCGCGATACCGGCGTGGCCACCGCGCCGGGCGTGGATTTCGACCCCGTCGATGGTCGACGCTACATCCGCTTCAGCTTCGCGGTCTCGACAGGAGAGATCAAGGTCGCGTTGGAACGGATCACGCCCTGGTTCGCCGCTCGAAATCCAGGCTGAGCCGATCCGCAAAAGGCGGCAGGCCCATGGTGGGTCGTACCTAAGCAATCGCCCCTAGGCCGATATTTACGCTCTGGAACCTGCCTTGTGGGAAAAGGAGTGCAGTTGCGTAGCGCATAGGACGACATCGCGCAGGACGCCCCCGCCGGCGCGATGTCGTCGCCGCTTCACAGCCGAAGACGACACTGCGGCGGCCTGTCCCCCTCCCGCCAGCCGCGGTGTCGTTGTTCGTCAGACAGGCTCGCGTAGCAGGGCGGCCTTGTAATCCCCCACCCACAGATTGCGGAACCGGCGCGATCGCTCGGCGTGATAGATGTGCGCCAGCTCGGCGTAGGACCGGTCAAAATCCTCGTTGACGATCACATAGTCGAAGGCGTCGCAGTGTTCGATCTCACCCTTGGCGTTGGCGACGCGGCGCTCAATGACATCGTCCGAGTCCTGCGACCGGGTGACCAGTCGTCGGCGCAGCTCTTCCAGGCTGGGCGGCAGGATGAAGACCCGCACCGCGTCCTCCGGGCATTTCTCGGCTACGTCACGCGCGCCCTGCCAGTCGATGTCGAACAGGACGTCACGCCCCTCGGCCAGGGCCCGATCGACCGGGCCGCGCGGGCTGCCGTACAGATTGCCGTGGACATCGGCCCATTCCAGGAAGGCGTCGGCGTCGATCAGCTTCTGGAACCGCTCGCGATCCACGAAATTATAGTCGCGACCGTCAACCTCGCCCGGACGGATGCCCCTGGTCGTCATCGACACGGACAGTTCCAGCCCCCCGTGGTCCGCCATCAACCGGCGGCACAGCGACGTCTTGCCGGCGCCCGAAGGGCTGGCGACGATGAGGAGGACGCCCCGGCGGGGCGAGCGTTCATTCGACATTCTGAACCTGTTCACGCAACTGTTCGATGACGGCCTTGAGCTCGAGGCCGATTCCAGTGAGCGCCGTCGTAGCCGATTTCGAGCAGAGGGTGTTGGCCTCGCGCATGAATTCCTGCAGCAGGAAGTCCAGTTTCCGTCCGGCCGGCGGCGCGGTCATCAGCTGGCGCGCCGCAGCGACATGGGCCGACAGCCGGTCCAGTTCCTCGCGCACGTCGGCCTTGGCCGCCAGCGACGCAGCTTCCAGAAAGATTCGCTCTTCCAGGCCCGGCGCATCCGGCGCCAGTTCGGCCATACGGCGGCTGAACCGGTCGCGGATGGCCGCGATCTGCGCCTGGGCTTCGCCCTCGGCCGAGGCGACCAGGGCCTCGATCCGGTCGATGAACCCGCCCAGCACGGGCGCCAGCTGGGCGCCCTCCGCATGACGCGCGCCCCTCAGGGCGTCCATCGCCTCTTCGACCGTCCGGCCGATGGCGGTCTCCAGCGCGGCGCGCGCCTCGGGATCGTCCGTCTCCTCAGGGGCCTCTATGACGCCGCGCAGGGCCAACAGGCCGTCCGCAGACGGGGGCGTCGCCCCATCCTCCGCCAGCTCATTCGCCAGGGTCAGATAACGCGCCAGCAGCGGGGCGTTGATGGTGACCGCCGCCTCCGCCCCCTCCACCCGTCTGGCCTGGACGCCGACGGTGATCTGACCGCGCGCGAAGCGAGCCTGGGCGGCCGTCCTGACGGCGCGCTCCAGGGCGTCGAAACCGTTCGGCCCGCGGAACCGGACTTCGAGATTGCGCCCGTTCACCGACCGCGCCTCGACCGACCAGGTCCAGCCGCAGCCGGCGCCTTCGGCGCGGCCGAAGCCCGTCATGCCGGATATGCTCATCTCAGCTCCTGGCCCGCCCTCGGGGGCAGGGTGATCGTCGCCTGATCGGCGACGCCGGGCGCTGCCGATTCGGCCTCCGCCGCGACCGGCGCCGGATCTTCGGGCGGCAGGCCGGCCTTCTGTCGCTCAATCTGACGCCAGCGCGCCACATTCCGCAGATGCTCTTCATAGGTAACGGCGAAGACGTGGCCGCCCGATCCGTCGGCGACGAAGAACAGGGCCGGGTCCGCCGGCGGGTTCAGCACGGCCTCCAGCGCCTCCTTGCCCGGATTGGCGATGGGCGTCGGCGGCAGGCCGTCGATCTGATAGGTGTTCCAGGGCGTCTGGCGCTGCAGCTCGGACCGGCGGATGCCGCGGCCCAGCGGCCGCCCCTGGGTCAGGCCGTAGACGATGGTCGGATCGCTCTCCAGCCGCATCCCCTGACGCAGTCGATTGGAGAAGACCGCCGCCACGCGCGGCCGCTCAGCCGCCAGCCCGGTCTCCTTCTCGACGATGGAGGCCAGAATCACCGCCTCTTCGGGGTAGCGCACCACGGTTCCCGGTCCGCGCCGGGCCCACAATAGCCGCAGGTTCTCCTTGGCGGCGCGCTGCATCCGGTCGATCACCGACTGGCGGGTGTCGCCGCGTGACACCTCATAGGTGTCGGGCCACAGACTGCCTTCCTCAGGCGTCGTCTCGACGGTTCCGGTCAGCACCGGCTCCTTGGCCAGGATGTCCACCGCCTGGGCCGAGGACCAGCCTTCCGGCAGGGTCACGAAATGTCGCACCACCCGCCCCTCGACCAGCAGGTTCAGCACTCCGGCCAGCGAGGTCCCCGACGGCACCTCATATTCGCCGGCCCGCAGCTTGCGGTCCGCCCCGGTGAAGGTGGCCGCCGCCTTGAACAGGTCGGTCGAACGGATCACCCCCGCCGCCTTCAACTGGGCGGCGATGGCGGAGACGCCCGAGCCGCTGGCCAGGGTCACGACCGTTCGATCCCCCTGCCGTGCGCCCGGTCCTGGCCCGTAATAGACGCCCCAGACGACGGCGAGGGCGGCGATCAGGAACAGGCTGAAGGTCGCTGAGGCGGTCAGCAGACTGACCGTCAGCCCCGACCGCTTCTCCACACGCCTGTCACCCCGCCCCCGTCCGAACATGTCAGTCGACCTTCTTGAAGATCACCGAGGCGTTGGTGCCCCCGAAGCCGAAACTGTTGGACATGGCGACGTCGATCTTCATCGGCTTGGCCTTGTTCGGCACCAGGTCGATCGGGGTCTCCATCTCCGGGTCGTCCAGATTGATCGTCGGCGGCGCGATCTGGTCACGGAGGGCCAGGACGCAGAAGGCCGCTTCGATCGCGCCTGCGGCGCCCAGCAGGTGGCCCGTCATCGACTTTGTCGAGCTGACGGCCAGGTTCTTCGCATGGTCGCCGACCAGGCCCTCGATGGCCTTCAGCTCGATCCAGTCGGCCATGGTCGAGGTGCCGTGGGCGTTGACATAGTCAAGGTCCGACGGCTGCAGCCCGGCGCGCTTCAGCGCCGCCTTCATGGCGCGCGCCCCGCCCTCGCCGTCTTCGGACGGGGCGGTGATGTGATAGGCGTCGCCGCTCATGCCGTAGCCGACGACCTCGGCGTAGATCCTGGCCCCGCGCGCCTTGGCGTGTTCGTACTCCTCCAACACCAGGATCCCTGCGCCCTCGCCCATGACGAAGCCGGCATGGCCCCGGTCATAGGGACGCGAAGCCTTCTCCGGCGTATCGTTATAGGCGGTGCAAAGCGCCTTGCAGGCTAGGAAGCCGGCGATGCCGATCGGCACGATCGAGCTTTCCGCCCCGCCCGCCACCATGACGTCCGCGTCGTCCAGGGCGATCATGCGCGCCGCATCGCCGATGGCGTGGGCGCCGGTGGCGCAGGCGGTCACCGCCGCATGATTCGGCCCCTTCAGCCCGTGCCGGATCGAAATCTGCCCTCCGGCCAGATTGATCAGGGCGCTGGGGATGAAGAAGGGGCTGACGCGGCGCGGCCCCTGTTCCTTCAAGACGATGGCCGTATCGGCAATGGGGCCCAGGCCGCCGATGCCCGAACCGACCATGACCCCGGTCCGCTCCTTGTCCTCGTCCGTCTCGGGCTTCCAGCCGGCGTCATGCAGGGCCTCGTCCGCCGCCGCTATGGCGTACAGGATGAAGTCGTCGACGCGCTTGCGATCCTTGGCGGACATGATTTTCTCGGGGTCGAAGTCGCCTTCGCCGCCGCCGCCGCGCCCGTCGACGCTCGGCACTTCGCCGGCGATGGTGCAGCCATAGCCCTCGGTGTCGAAGGCCGTGATCGGACCGATGCCCGACCGTCCCTCGACGATGCCCTTCCAGCTCTTGTCGACGCCCCAGCCCAGGGGGGTCAGCAGACCGATGCCCGTAACGACGACGCGGCGCATGGTGCGTGCTCCTTCAACTCCAATCCTGTCCCGGGGAATCACTGCGGATTCGCGAGGGTCAGAAACAGTAAAGGCCGCCGGGCGTCTCCGCTAGGAGCGCCGGGCGGCCCTGTGATCTGTCAGCCTGTCGGCCGCCAGTCGGGGCTGGATCAGCCCGCCGACTTTTCGTCGATGAACTTGACCGCATCGCCGACCGTCTGGATGTGCTCGGCGGCGTCATCCGGGATCTCGATGTCGAACTCTTCTTCGAAGGCCATCACCAGCTCGACGTTGTCGAGCGAGTCGGCGCCCAGGTCGTCGATGAAGCTGGCCTTTTCCGTGACCTTGTCCGGATCGGCGTCCAGGTGGTCGATGACGATCTTGCGAACGCGCTCGAGGGTGTCGGACATGAGTGTCTCTCTGCCTGTTTAAAATCGCCGTAGAGGCGGGGGTAGCTTCAGAAATCGCCGTCTCACGGCAGCGACGACGATGCAAGCCCGAAAGCCTGAACCGCCGATGCGTTCCTGCCCTTTAGCACAGGCTTTCGGGCGGGAAATAGTCTGTTGCGTGTCGTGATGACGATCAGATCATCGCCATGCCGCCGTTCACATGCAGGGTCTGGCCCGTCACATAGGCCGCTTCGTCAGACGACAGATAGACGGCGGCGGCCGCGATCTCGTCGCCCGTGCCCAGCCGGCCCGCCGGAATCCGGCCCAGAATGGTCTCGCGTTGCTGGTCGTTCAGCACGTCGGTCATGGGCGAGGCGATGAAGCCCGGCGCGATGCAATTGACTGTGATCCCGCGCGATCCGACCTCCTGCGCCAGCGACTTGGAAAAGCCGATCATCCCGGCCTTGGACGCCGAATAATTGGTCTGGCCCGGATTGCCGGTGACGCCGACGACCGAGGTCACGCCGATGATCCGGCCCGACCGGCGCTTCATCATCCCCTTCACCGCTGCGCGGGTCAGGCGGAAATAGCTCTCCAGATTGATCTGGATGACCGACTGGAAATCCTCGTCCTTCATCCGCATCAGGAGGCCGTCCTTGGTGATGCCGGCGTTGGCCACCAGGATGTCCAGGGCTGAGCCCGCCGCCGTCTCGGCCGCGTTCACCAGATTATCGACCGACTCGGGGTCCGACAGGTTCGCCGTCGCGAAATGCGCCCGCTCGCCCAGTTCTTTGGCCAGATCCGCCAGCACCGCCTCGCGTGTGCCCGACAGCACCACGGTCGCGCCCTGGGCGTGCAGCGCCCGCGCCACAGCCCCGCCGATCCCGCCCGTCGCGCCGGTCACCAGCGCGGTCTTGCCTGCAAGATTGAACATTTATGTCTCTCCGAAGTGGCGAGTGATTAGTGGCGAGTGACGAGGAAAAGCAAAGTGGGGCGGCGATAGTCTCGCCACTCGTCACTCGCCACTCGTCACTCCCCTCGCAAAGGCTTCCAGCTCTTCCGGCGTGTTCAGAGGCAGACTCTCGGCGTCAGGCGCGATCCGCTTGGCCATGCCGGTCAGCACCTTGCCGGAACCGACCTCGACGAAGCGGGTCACCCGCCCTTCGCTCGCCATCCACTCCATGCTCTCGCGCCAGCGCACCCGGCCGGTCACCTGCTCGACCAGCAGGCGCCGGATGACTTCAGGATCGTTCTCCGGCCGCGCCAGCACATTGGCCACCACGGGAACCGCCGGCGCCAGAATGGTCGCCGAGGCCAGGGCCGCCGCCATCTCGTCCGCCGCCGGCTGCATCAGCGGGCAGTGGAAGGGCGCCGAGACGTTCAGCGGAATCGCCCGCGCCCCCAGTTCCTTGGCCTTTTCGATGGCCCGGTCCACAGCCGCCTTCTCGCCCGAGATGACGATGTTGCCGGCGTTGTTGTCATTGGCGACCACGCAGACGCCGACTTCAGCGCCGGCCGCCGCTGCGGCCTCGGCCAGGGCCAGATCGGTCTTGGGCCCGATCAGCGAAGCCATCGCCCCCTGCCCGACCGGAACCGCGCGTTGCATGGCTTGGCCGCGCAGTTTCAGCAGCCGCGCCGTATCCGACAGCGAGATCGCCCCGGCCGCCGCCAGGGCCGAATATTCGCCCAGAGAGTGACCGGCCACATAGGCCGCCTTGGCCACGTCGAAATCAAACTCGACCTTCAGCGCCCGGATGACCGCGACCGACACCGCCATCAGGGCCGGCTGGGCGTTCTCGGTCAGGGTCAGCTGATCCTCGGGGCCTTCGCGCATCAGCACCGACAGCTTCTGGCCCAGGGCCTCGTCCACCTCGGCGAAGACGTCGCGGGCGGAGGCGAAGGCGTCGGCCAGTTGCGCGCCCATGCCGACGGCCTGGCTGCCCTGTCCCGGAAACAGAAGTGCGAGGGTCATCGACCGCTCCCTGAATCATTGATCAAGAGCGCGGACCCCTAAGGCCAGACTTCCGTCAGGGCAAGTCGGCGCCTATTCGGCCCGCCGCGCTCTGACCTTGATCCGGACGTCGACCATCTTAGAGACCCAGTCGCCGGTCGCGTCGGATTCCAGGCCCAGGTTCAACGCGGTCCGGTCCAGTTGCAGCCGACCCTCCACCGCCGCGACGCCGCCGGTCTCACGGTAGGTGAAGGGCAGGACAACCCGCAGACTGGTCGTCTTGATCCGCAAGCGGCCCGTCGCCTGGTATCGATCCCCGCCGAGCGACCGGAAGCCCGTCGTCTCGAACCGGGCGGTCGGATATTGGCCGACGTCGAACCATTCAGCCCCCTGGATCGAAGCCTCCTGCGTCGAGTCCCCTGTCCGCGCCGAGCCGGTCTGGACGGTGATCACCGCCTTCGACCCCGCCAGATCGGCAGGGTCGAACCGGATCTGGCCGCTCCAGCGTTCGAACCGGCCGTTGAAGGCGGCGCCCGACTGGCTCCCGGCGAAGGCGATCTCGGAGGCCTCGCGGTCTATGGTCCAGTCGACGGCCTTTTGCGACGCCTCCGCCGCCGCAGCCGGTTCGGCGGTTTCGGCCTCGGCCGCCTGGACGTCCGTCGGTTCGGCCCGGATATCGGGCTCGGGCGCCGGAACGGGCGCGATTTCAGGTCGGGGCGTCGGTTCAGTCCTGAGGGCAGGCTGCGCGGCTATCGCCCCGGCCGTCGCCACGACGAGGATCAAGGCCAGGCCGAGACCACGTTCCGCCCAGGCCGCGCGCGCGTCCGGCTCCACGCCTTCCTCGGAATCCTCTCCGCCCGGCCTCAGACCTGGAACCATGCGCGCCAGGACGCCGTCGCGGTCAAGGAACTGGTGTTTCAGCGCCGCCCCGACGTGCAGGATCACGAGGACGACCGCGCCCCAGGCCATGGCGGCGTGCGCGCCCATGGCCGAAAAGGCCACAGCTCGCCGCGCCTCCGCCGCCAGTTCGGCCACCCCCGGCAGGTGCGGGACGGGAAACAGGCCAAACCAGCGGGTCGCCACCTCCAGCGCCCGGTCCTGCGACACGGCCCAGCCGGCCGAGACATACAGCCACCCCGTCAACGGCAGACCCAGCATCAGGGCGTAGAAGGCCGCATGGGTCGCATGAGCGGCGAAGGCCTCCCACCGCCTCATCCCCGCAGGCAGGGCCGGCGGCCGATGCGTCAGCCGCCAGACGATCCGCACCAGGGTCAGGGCCAGAATCAGAAAGCCGATCGACTTGTGGAGTTGGAACAGGCGGTAGGCTGCGGCCTGGCTCCCCGGCTGTTCGATCGCGGCGGTCATCCACCACCCCATCGGGATCATGGACAGGATGCAGAGCGCGATCACCCAGTGCAGGGCGACGGCGACGGCGGAATAGCGGCGGGCGGCCATCGGGCTCTCCGGATCAGGACCCAAGCAGCTCCCGCCGCCTCGGCCATCGCCGTGCGAGGAAGCAAGACAGCCCTCTACACCCGCAGCGGCTGATTTCGCAACAGACACTGTATCGTTTGGTCCTGGTTGTCAGTGGTCCGCCTCGAAGATGGAGAACAAATGTTCTTGCTCTGTTCTCTTTTTTGATCCACCTTGCCTTTCATGCAAACCGCCAAGGGAAGAGGCGCGCGTTCGAATGCGACAGGCCGTTACGAGCCCGAGCAGCATGAGTCGTTCGAGGACGGCTGGACGAACGACGACGCCCAGGCCGCGCCGCTGCGCACCACCCTCACGCCCGAACACGCCCGCACCATCATCGCCCGGAACGACAGTCCCGACATCGGCTTCGACCGCTCCATCAACCCGTACAAAGGTTGCGAACATGGCTGTATCTACTGCTACGCCCGTCCGTCCCATGCCTGGATGGGCCTATCCCCGGGCCTGGATTTCGAGAGCCGGATCTTCTTCAAGCCCGAGGGCGCACGTCTGCTGGAACAGGCCTTCCTCGCCCCCCGATACAGGTGCAAACGCATCCACATAGGCGGCAATACCGACCCCTATCAGCCGGTCGAGCGCGAGCTGAAATCGACCCGCTCGATCCTCGAAGTCATGCGGCGTTTCAACCACCCCTTCAGCATCATCACCAAGTCGGTGCTGATCGCGCGCGACGCCGACATCCTGGGGCCCATGGGTCAGGCCGGCCTGGCCTCGGCCTTCGTCTCCATCACCACCCTGGACCGGGGCTTGGCCCGCGCCATGGAGCCCCGCGCCTCAACCCCCGCCAAACGGCTGGAGGCCATCAGCCGTCTCGCCGATGCCGGCTGTCCCGTCGGGGTCGGCTTCGCCCCGGTCATTCCCGGCCTGAACGACCACGAGCTGGAATCAGTGCTGGAGGCGGCGGCCAAGGCCGGAGCGACCCGGGCCATGTATGTCACCCTGCGCCTGCCGCTGGAGATCAAGGATCTGTTTCGCGAATGGCTGGCCGACGCCCGCCCCGATCGAGCCGCCCGCGTCATGTCCCTGATCCGCCAGACGCGCGGAGGCAAGGACTATGACGCCGACTGGTCCCAGCGGATGAAGGGAACCGGTCCCGTCGCCGAACTGATCGGCGCCCGCTTCAAGGCCGCCGTCAAACGCTACGGCCTGGATGCGCCGCTGCGACCGCTCGACGAAACCCAGTTCCGCATCCCCGCCGACGCCCGGCCGCAGTTGGAGCTGTTCGGCTGAATCATGCGACGCTTGGCCGACGCTCGTAATCTTGACGGAAGACGCCCGCCTTTTCAGCCTGTTGAGAGCGTCAAACCACCCTGAACCCGGCGCTTTCCACTGGCGTGGTAAGGTCGTGAACAGGTCTTTGACAATTCAGCGCCTCGGGGAGCTCCCGCCAAAATGTGCACTAAAGTGCACTCATTTTTCTTGAACGATCAGGCCTCGTCCGCCGCCGACGGATCGACGGCCCGTGTCACCAGATCGCGCCAAGTCGGGTCCGTGTCGTCGACCAGATCGACATCCTCCATCAGGGCCACCGCCCCCTCCCCGTCCGGCAGGATGAGGCCCAGGATCTCCATCGCCTCGCCGTCCGGCCCCAGATGGCTCTCGGCCTGGACGGCGACGGCCGCCTGTTCGCCGTCCTCCTCCCACCAGATCACCGGCTGGGGCAGGTCCATGGCGATGGGGCGCGGGTCGTCGGTCTCGCCCAAAGCGAAGACGGCCCGGCGCGCTTGGACGTCGTCCAGGGTCGCCACTACCCCGACGAAGGGCGTTAACCGGCTCCAGTCGTCGGCGTCAAACCCGCCGCCATCTTCCAGCTCGTCATCCATGGGGCTACCGCTTGAAAACACTGACAAGTTCGACATGGGCCGACCACAGGAACTGGTCCACCGGCGTGACCCGCTCCAGCCGGAACCCGGCGTCAATCAGCACCCGCGCGTCCCGCGCAAAGGTTTGGGGATTGCACGACACCCCGACCACGACGGCGGCCTTGGTCCCGGCGATCTGGGCCGTCTGGTCGATGGCGCCCGCGCGCGGCGGGTCGAACACGATGGCCTCGCACCCCTTCAGATCATAGGGGGTCAGGGGCCGCCGGAACAGGTCGCGCGCCTCCGCCGTGATCGCCTTCATCCCCTTGGCCGAGCCTGCGCCCGCCTTCAGGGCCGCGATCCCCGCCTTGGACGCATCGGCCGCGATCACCGGCGCCACCGTCGCCAGCGGGAAGGTGAAGGTCCCGGCCCCGCAGAACAGATCGGCGATCTTTTTGGCGCCCTTCACCGCCGCCACGGCCCGCTCAACCATGGCCGCCTCGGCCTGGGGCACGGCCTGCAGAAAGCCCCCCGCCGGCAGGGGCACGGTGGCGGGGCCGAAGCCGATCAAGGGTTGACGCGCCATCATCAGGGTCTCGCCCGCGAGGCTCAGCCGCGCCAGATCGGCCCGCCGCGCCGCCTCTATGGCCCGCATCTGGGCGTCGGCCGACAGCCCCCCGCCCGAGCGTCGCTCCACCCCCGTCACATCCACGTCCAGCCCCGACAGGGTCCAGGTCACGTGCAGGGTCGGCGCCGACTTGGGATGCTCCAGAAAGGCCGCCGCCACCTCGGTCAGGGCCGGGATGGCGCGGATGATCCGGGAATCGGCCACCGGGCATTCCCGCACCTCGACCAGCCGCCACGACCGCCGCGCCTTGAAGCCCAGCACCACCCGGCCGTCCTGGGTTCGGCGCGCGTGCAGAGCCACCCGTCGGCGCGTTCCGGTGGGACTCGCCACCGTCGCCTCGACCTCGGTCTCGATCTTCTCGCGCGCCAGGGCCAGCCGCACCTGTTCGCGCTTCCACTCCAGATAGGGTCTGTCCGCCCAGTGTTGCAGCGAGCAACCGCCGCAGTCGCCGTACTGGGGCGACACCGGCGCGATCCGGTCTGGGCTGGGGGTCAGGATCTCGACCTGCTCCAGCCGCCCGTCGACGACTTCCCCCCGCACCGTCTCCCCAGGCAGGGTTAGGCCCGCGAAGACCGGCCCCTGCGGCGTCTCGGCGACGCCGTCGCCCTGCCCGCCGACGCGGCTGATGGTAAAGGTCTGCATCGCCGGGCTTCTAGCCCCGACGCTCCCCCGCGCCAAGCCACCGCCTCAAGCAGCGCTGAGCGCGATAGGCCCACGAAACATGAACGAAGATGAACAGCCCGCTCAAAAGCCGTTCAGCTTCGCGGTCCTAAACCTGCATGCAACAGACAGCCGGTCCAGCCGTTCAGCGCCCGTCACTGAATGTCCGACCATAAGGGGTTGAAGATGCGCCTTTCCAACACGTCACTCGCCGCAGTTGCGGCCCTTACGATCGGCGCCTTGGCCGCCCCGGTCTCCGCCTCGGCTCAAGCCTACAGCTACAGCCGCAACTACGGAACCGGCGCCTACGCCCCCGCCTATGACTACGGCCGCTATGGTCGGCAGACCTACGATCCCTGCGCCCGCGAGCGAGAAGGACGCACCGGCGCCGGCGCCGTGATCGGCGGCGGCGCGGGCGCCGTCATCGGCTCTCAGCTGGCCGCGCGCGGACGCCGCACCGAAGGCAGTATTCTGGGCGGGGTCGTGGGCGCCGTCATCGGCTCGCAAGTCGGCCGCTCCAGCTCGGACGCCTGCCGCAGCTATCAAGCCGGCTACGCCTCCAACGGCTATTACAGCGGCGGCTACAGCCAGCCGAGTTACGGCTATTACGACGATCGCTATACGGGCGATAACGGCTATCGCTACGATGATCGCCGCGACGACTACGCCGACGACCGGTACGATGATTACCGCTCGCGCCCGATCGATTCCTATCAGAACTCCGACCGATGCCGCTTGGCGGAAAGCCGCATCCGTCTGCCGGACGGTCGCACGGACACCCGCTATGTCCGCACCTGCCCCGACCAGTACGGCCGCTATCGCGTCGTCGATTAATTTCAGCCCCCCTGTCAAATCGACGACGTGACGGGAGCCGCCGGAGGATCAGTCCTCCGGCGGTTTCTCATTTTTTAGGGGCTACCGGCCTTTGGCCTACTTGAGCCCGTTGTTTAGGGGGGTACCGGACTTCGGCCCACTTGAGCCCGGCGGCGCAGGGTTGCCGCCTCAGGCGCGCTTCGCCCACAGCAGAAATTCGACATTGCCGTCGCCGCCGGTGATCGGGCTTTCGGTTGTCGTCTGAACCGCCCAACCCAGGGCCTCCAGCCAGTTCCTGACACGCTCCACGGCGGCGGCGTGGGCGGCGGGGTCCTTGACCACGCCCTTCTTGCCGGCGCCGGGACCGTCCGCCTCGAACTGCGGCTTGACCAGGGTGACCAGATCCGCGCCGGGCGCCGCCAGATCCAGGGCGGCGGGCAGCACCTTGCTCAGGCTGATGAAGCTGGCGTCGCACACGATCACAGCCGCCGCCTCCGGGATCAGGTCGCGCGTCAGATCGCGCGCGTCCGTCCGCTCCAGATTGACCACGCGCGGATCGGCCGCCACCCGGTCGTGCATCTGCCCAAACCCGACATCGACCGCGAACACCTTGGCCGCCCCGCGATCCAGGCAGACCTCGGTGAAGCCGCCTGTGGACGCCCCGACGTCCAGCACCACCCGCCCCTCGACCGCCACAGGCCAAAGAGTCAGGGCGTGATCCAGCTTCAACGCCCC
This sequence comes from Brevundimonas sp. Bb-A, assembly GCF_009394735.1. Taxonomy (NCBI): domain Bacteria; kingdom Pseudomonadati; phylum Pseudomonadota; class Alphaproteobacteria; order Caulobacterales; family Caulobacteraceae; genus Brevundimonas; species Brevundimonas sp. Bb-A. Next base: position 2,122,833 of record NZ_CP045456.1, read on the forward strand.
GCGCCCGACCCAGCGGTGGGCCGGTTCCGCCTCGATTTCGGCCTCCTCGGCGATCTGCTCCGAGGGCTTGGCCACGACGCGCCCGTCCGCCTTCACACATCCCGCCTCAATGGCGGCGCGAGCGCGGGAACGGGTGTCAAACAGTCCCCGTGCGACGAGCAGTTGGTCGATGCGCATCTAAATCCTCCCCCATCGAGGGAGGGGGACCGCGCGCAGCGTGGTGGAGGGGCCCTGCCCCAGACACCGGCCTTGGATCGAGCCCCCTCCACCGCTTCGCGGTTCCCCTCCCCCCGTGGGGGAGGATTGGGTCATCCGATCTCGCTGAGCCGCGCCAGCGCCGCCTGCAGCTTGACCTTGCCGGCTTCCGCCTCGGCCAGTTTGGCGCGCTGCTCCTCGACCACTTCGGGCGCGGCGCGCGACACGAAGTTGGGATTGCCCAGCTTCTTGTTCACATGGCCGATGTCGGCCTCGAAGACGGCGATCTCCTTTTCCAACCGCGTCCGTTCGGCGGTCAGGTCGATGATCCCCGCCAGCGACAGGGCCGCCGTCGATCCGCCCGAGACGAAGGTCACGGCCCCCGTCGGTGCGGCGTCCGCCGAACCGGCCTCGGACACCCGGCCGAGAGTAAGGATCAGGTCGCGATGGCGCGCGATCCGTTCGGCCGTGGCGGCGTCCGGCGCGACGAAGGCCAGCGGCGGCTTGGCCGAAGGCGGCACGTTCATCTCGGCCCGCAACCCGCGGATTTCGCCGACCAGATCGACCAGCCAGCCGATCTCGGCCTCGGCCGCCGCGTCGACGAAGCCGTCCGGCAGCACCGGCCATTCGGCGCCGATCAGCAGGGTCTCGCGCGCCGGCCCCTCCTTGCCCAGCTCGGCCCACAGCTCCTCGGTGATGAAGGGCATGACCGGGTGCAGCAGTTTCAGCGTCTGGTCCAGGGTCCAGGCCGTCATGGCTCGCGTTTCGGCCTTGGCGGCCTCATCCGCGCCTTGGAAGACCGGCTTGGCCAGTTCCAGATACCAGTCGCAGAAGACGTTCCAGACGAACCGGTACAGCGCCCCGGCCGCATCGTCGAACCGCCCGCCCTCGATGGCCTCCGACACGGCCCGCTCGGCCTTGGTCAGTTCGCCCCGGATCCAGCGGTTGATCGTCTGTTCGACGGTCGCGGGATCGAAGCCCTCGACGCGGGCGCAGCCGTTCATCTGGCTGAACCGGGCCGCGTTCCACAGCTTGGTGCCGAAGTTGCGGTATCCCTCGATCCGCTGCTTCGACAGCTTGATGTCGCGCGTGCCAGACAGGATGGCCATGGTGAAGCGCAAGGGATCGGCGCCCAGCTCATCGATGATGCCCAGGGGGTCGATGACGTTCCCCTTGGACTTTGACATCTTCTGGCCCTTCTCGTCGCGGACCAGGCCGTTGATGATGACCCGTTTGAACGGGACCTCGTCCATGAAGTGCAGGCCCATCATCATCATCCGGGCGACCCAGAAGAAGATGATGTCCGCCGCCGTGACCAGATCGCTGGTCGGATAGAACCGCTCCAGATCCTCGGTCTTCTCGGGCCAGCCCATGGTCGAGAAGGGCCACAGGGCCGAGGAGAACCAGGTGTCCAGCACATCCTCGTCCTGGGTCAGGGCGACCTCGGAATCATAGTCCGCCATCGCCAGTTCGCGGGCGTCTTCTTCCGTCTCGGCGACATAGATCTCGCCGTTCGGACCGTACCAGGCCGGGATCCGGTGGCCCCACCATAGCTGGCGGCTGATGCACCAGGGCTCGATGTTCCTCAGCCATTCGAAATAAATCTTCTCGTACGACTTCGGCTCGAACACCGTCTCGCCCTGCTCCACCGCCTTCAGCGCGGGCTGGGCCAGGACCTTGGCGTCGACGTACCACTGGTCCGTCAGCCAGGGCTCGATGACCACGCCGGAACGGTCGCCGTGCGGCACCACATGCTTGGTCTTCTCGATCTCGCGCAGCCAGCCCTCTTCCTCGGCGCGAGCCACGATGGCCTTGCGCGCGGCGAAGCGGTCCATGCCGACGTATTCGGCCGGGATTTCCGGCACGTCGTCGGCGACGATCTGGGCGAAGGCGTCCATGACGTTCAGGGCCGGCAGGCCGGCGCGCTTGCCCACGCCGAAGTCGTTGAAATCGTGCGCCGGGGTGATCTTGACCGCGCCCGAGCCCTTGGTCGGATCGGCATAGTCGTCGGCGACGATGGGGATGCGCCGGCCGGTGATCGGCAGGATCACGAACTGGCCGACCAGCCCCTTGTACCGCTCATCCTCAGGATGCACCGCCACCCCGGTGTCGCCCAGCATGGTCTCGGGCCGGGTCGTCGCCACCACGATGAAGTCGCGCGTCTCCCATTCCGTCGCCTCGCCGTCCTCGTCAAAGGCGACGGGGTGTTCGTAGGTGACGCCGTCCGCCAGCGGATAGGCGAAATGCCAATAGGCGCCGTCCACCTCGCGCTGCTCGACCTCCAGGTCCGAGATGGCGGTCTGGAAATGCGGATCCCAGTTCACCAGCCGCTTGTCGCGATAGATCAGGCCCTCCTTGTGCAGTTGCACGAAGACCTTGCGCACGGCCGCGTTCAGCCCCTCGTCCAGGGTGAACCGCTCGCGCGACCAGTCGCACGAGGCCCCCAGGCGGCGCAGCTGGCGCACGATGGTCCCGCCGCTCTCGGCCTTCCACTCCCAGACCTTGTCGATGAAGGCGTCGCGACCCATGTCGCGCCGCCCGACATTTCCGGCGGCGGCCAGCTGGCGCTCGACCACCATCTGGGTGGCGATGCCGGCGTGGTCCGTACCCGGCAGCCACAGCACCGCCTTGCCCTTCATCCGGTGATAGCGGGCCAGGATGTCCTGCAGCGTGTTGTTCAACGCATGGCCGATGTGCAGGCTGCCCGTCACGTTCGGCGGCGGAATGACGATCGAATAGGTGCCCTCGGCCCCTTCCGTGCGGGGCGCGAACAGGCCGCTATCTTCCCACTGGGCGTACAGGCGGGGTTCGGCGGCCTGGGGTTCGAAGGTCTTTTCGAGCATGGGTCTTCTTTGATCGTTGTCGTGCGGCCAGGGCGCGGCCTTGAATGACAAAGGGCGGCCCCTTCAGGAGCCGCCCCTCGATAGTCTGAGGTGAAGCGAAGGGCTAGGCGCTGCGCGCGATGCGTTCGACTTCCCTCTGTACCGCCGCCTGGACGATCCCCGGCAGATTGTTGTCCAGCCAGTCCTTGAGCAGCGGACGCAGCATTTCCGCCACCATCGCCTCGACCGTATTGCCGCTGACGAAGCTCATGTCGCCTCCCGCCGGCGCAGGCGCGGCCTCCGGCTTCTTGAAGCTGGCCGCCAAGCCCGCAAAGGCCGAGGCGGCGCTGGCGGCGGCGCTTTCGCCAACCAGGGCATCATAGCCGCTGGACGCCGCAGGCGCCGGCTCCGTCGCGGCAGGGGCCTCTTCAACGGCTTCGACCACATCCAGATCGCCGATGCTCTCGGCGGCAGGCGGCGCTTCATAAAGCTCGGTCAGCTCGAGAACGTCTTCTTCCGCAGCCGCTGGCTGGGGCTCGGCATCGGCGACCGGCTCCGGCTGGGCGGCGAAGATGGTCTCGGCCGGTTCCGGCTCAGGCTCCGGCTGGGGTTCCGGTTCGGGGGCGGCTTGCGGCTCCGCCGCCGCAGCAGCGGGGGTTTCCGCCGGCGCCTCGTCTTCGGAGATGATCCGGCGAATAGACGCCAGGATCTCCTCCATGGTCGGTTCCTGCGCGGGCTGATCGGTCATGGCTAAACCTTGGAGAGACCTGGAACAAACTGAGACACGACGCCAGACGTCGCGACACGCCCCGAAAAGACTGCTGATCCCCCCGGCCGCCCGTTTGTCGTCGCACCAACGCCCGCCGGAATCAACGGGCGTTTTAGGCTTGAAGGCTGATCAGAGGCTCAATTCTGCGGCGCCGTCTCGACAACTTCGCTTTTCAGCTGGGCGTCGATCGGGGCGTCGGGCGCATCGTCAGCGTCCACGACGGGCGGCGAGGCCACCCGGTCCAGCGCCTCGATCACGCCGTCCCAGGGCAAGGCCCCGCGATTGCGCACGCGGTCGTAGTTGGCCTTGGCGTCATAGGCTTCCAGCGTCGGGTTCAAGGCAGGCCCTTCCAACTGTCCCATGGCCGACAGCAGCGAGGCGCGGGCGACATATTCGGCGGCGCGGGCACTGGCCAGGGCGGTCTGGGCCGAGCGCAGAGCCACTTCCTGGTTCAGCACGTCCAGAGTGGTGCGAAGGCCCACCTGGGCCTCCTGCCGCACGCCCTCGGCGGCGACGGAGGCGGCGCGAACCGCCTCGTTCCCCGCGGTGACGTTCGCCCGTGTGGACAGAACCTGGGCGTAGGCGGAACTGACGTTCTGCAGGATGGTGCGCCGTTCGGCCTCGATGGCGATCTGGGCGGCGTTGGCCTGTTCCAGGGACTGGGCGACCCGCGAACGGTTCAGGCCGCCGGTGAACAGCGGCACCGACAGGGTGGCGCCGGCCGTAAAGCTGCGGCGATCCGCCAGCTCATCCAGATTGCTGAGGTCGGTCGCCGTACCGCCGTAGGAGGCTGTCGCGCGAATGGAAGGCAGATATTCGGCGCGCGCCGCCGCCACCGCCGCCTCGGCCTGCTGAAGCCGGTATTGCGCCGCCAGAAGACCGGGGTTGCGCGCCAGGGCCACCTCCATGGCGGCGTCGAAATCGGCCGGAATCGTCGGCAGGACGGGGGCGGCCTCCAGGTCGGTCGGCGACTGGCCCACCACGGCGGCATAAGCGGCGCGCGAGGTCGACAGTTGCGCCCGCGCGCTGGCCAGGTCGGCCTGCGACTGAGCCAGGGAGGCTTCGGCCTGGGCCACGTCGGTGCGGGTGATCTCTCCCACCTCGAACCGTGCGCTGGTCTCTTCCAGCTGGCGCTGAAGAACCGACAGATTCTCCTCGCGAATACGCAGGATCTCCATGTCGCGGGTGACGTTCACATAGGCCTGGATCACCGCCAGCATGACCGACTGTTCGGTACCGCGCAGGGTCTCCCGGCCCGCCAACACCCCGGCGCGGGCCTGATCGATCGCCAGGGCGCTGCGTCCCGCCGTCCAGATGTTCTGGGACAGGCTGACGCCGGCCGTGGCGCCGTCGCTCTCGCTCGAGGAGCTGGAGACCTGGGTGTCGGGCACGCCGTCATTGTTGGTGTCGACGAACTGGGTCACGGTCGGGAAGTCGTTGCGGGTGTAGCTGGCCCCCACCGAACCGCTGAGCGTCGGCCGCAGGCCCGACCGCGCCTGAACGACCGTCTCGTCCAAAGCCCGCTGGTTGGCGCGTTGCGCCAGCAGGTTCGGATTGGTGCGATAGGCCAGGGCGATCGCATCCTGGAGGGTTTCAGCCCAGGCGGGCGCGCCCAGTCCGGTCACGAGAGCAACCACAGCGGCCGAAGCCAGGGTACGCGAGCGTTTCAACATTGTCCGTCCTTGCCTGACGCCCCCGCGAGCGTCCGATGTTCTTCAGCGTAACTGCGGCTTCCGCCCGTTCCACGCCAGTTAAGTTTTTTTCACGCTCACCGCCGAGTCCAGGCTGCACCCGGGCTTACCGTCGGTTTCACAGGGCGAAACTGGGCGCCGGCGTCAGTTCCGCCAGGAGGGCCGGCGACGAATCGAACAGTTCGCGGCGAGACAGCCCTTCTCGGCCCTTGGTGTAGAGGGCCGCCTTGCCGATAGCGCCGCGACGCTCGACCAGAACCATCCGACCGCCGATCCGCAGGGCGGCGCCCCAGGCGTCCGGCAGGGCGGCGACGCCCCCTTCGCAGACGATCAGGTCCCAGCCCTCGCCGACCGGTTGGCTCAGAGGGGCGACCGCCGTCGTCACCCCTTCCGCCTCCAGAGCCGTCCCCACGACGTCGAACACCGCCTGTTCGGCCTCCTGAGCCGTCACCGTCAAACCCATGCGGGCCAGCACCGCCGCCGCATAGGGGGCGGCGATGGCCAGGGCCTTTTCGCCCTCGCGGGCGTCGGCGGCCTGAAGCAGTTTCGACAAATCCCGCGCCGGCATCAGTCGACGGTCGGCCGCGATCTCGACCTCGGCGTCCGAATAGGCGGCGAAGATCCGGTCCGGCGCGCAATAGTTCTCGCGCGGCACAGCCATCATCGCCTTGTGGATCTCATGGCTGGTGACATCGTTCACGCGAACCTGGGAATCGACCATGGCCTTGCGCTCGGCAGTGAAATCCATCTGTGGTCAGCCTTCAAACGGGAGGGGGAGAGGAATTATCGCGTGCTTATAGTTCCGTGCGTTGCAGCGGACAATCCGATCTGATAGCGAACGCCCCTCGCGATGACCGCCCCCGAGTGATCGGGGATCACAGCGGCCTGATGGCGGAGTGGTGACGCAGAGGACTGCAAATCCTTGCACCCGGGTTCGATTCCCGGTCAGGCCTCCATCGCGAAGAGACGCTGCACTGAAAAGGGGCGCGAACCGCACGGTTCGCGCCCCTTCTGTCTCAGCCGCCGATCCGAATCAGACCGGTGCGGTGATCCACCCGATCGCACCGGCCGCGCCCAAGGCGGCGACACCCAAGGCGATAGCCAGAGCGACCCTGGCGTTCCTGTTCAGAAAGTACAGAAGATTCATGATCAGCCCCCCAGCAGGCTGATGGTCGCCACAACTTCGTTCGACACGCAAGGTGAATAGAAGGTTAACGCTTAAACTCTGGGTGATCTCCGTTCGAGGTCATCTGATACAGAGCCAGGGCGCTGGTCGCCGCGACGTTCAGCGAATCAAAGCCGCCCGCCATGGGAACGCCGACCGCCCGGCATCGACCGATCACCTCTGGGGGCAGGCCCGGCCCTTCCGATCCCAACACGACGGCCACCGGTCCGCTGCGACGATAGTCGGCCAATCGCTCGGTCGCCGAGGGCGTCAGCGCCAGCACCTCGACGCCGGCCGCTCGAAGCGCCTCGACCAAGGCTGACGCCCTGGTTCCCACGGCGAATGGGGTTCGCAGCACGGCCCCGACGGAAACCCGAATGGCCTTGCGATAGAAGGGGTCGCAACAGAGGTCGTCCAGAAGAACCGCCCGCGCGCCAAAGGCGGCCGCATTGCGGAACAGGCCGCCCATATTGTCGTGATTGCCGACGCCGCAGGCCACGACGAACACATCATCCGCTCGCACGTCGCACAGCAGGGCCTCGACGGAAGCCGTCGCCGGCTTCTCCCCCAGGGCCAGGATGCCGCGGTGCAGGGCGAAGCCCGCGATCCCGTCGAGCACCAGCTGGGGCGCCGCATAGACGGGAACGTCGGCCGGAAGGATCGCAATCACGTCCGCCAGCGCCTCGACGCGCTTCTGCGCCAGCAGGATCGCGCGTGGACGACAGCGTGAAGCGGCGGAGGCCAGAACGCGCAAAACCACCTCGCCCTCGGCCACGAACAGTCCCTCTCGGCCGGTCAGGTCCCGTTCGCGGATGTGGCGAAAGCCGGCGATCCTCGGATCGTCAGGGTCATGGATGGAGATCGTGCGCATTCGTCATTTTCCCCATTGCACGAATCGAACGGCCGCTGCTATAGGCCCGCCTCCCGAGCAGTTCCGCGGTAGCTCAGTGGTAGAGCAGCCGACTGTTAATCGGCTGGTCGTAGGTTCGAATCCTACCCGCGGAGCCACTCGGGATTAGTCGCCGACGCGATCGGCGGCGCCCCCTTCCCTCCACATCCGATCGCTCACCGCCGCCTTTGGCATGCGACGACGACCTCAGCCTGTCGATCAGGTGACGCGGCGCTTCTCCAGCTTTCGCGCCAGCGTGCGGCGGTGCATGCCCAGGCGGCGGGCGGCCTCTGAGATGTTGAAGTCGGTTTCAGCCAGGGTCTCGTGAATGCGTTCCCATTCCAGAGTCTTGATGGAGGTGGGACGAGTAGTCAGCGGCGTATCGGCGTCGCCTGCGGACTTGCCGAAGGCGGCCTCGATGTCGTCGGTGCTGGCCGGCTTGGCCAAGTAGTGACGGGCGCCCAGTTTGATGGCCTCCACCGCCGTCGCGATACTGGCGAAGCCGGTCAGGACGACGATGTTCATCTCGGGGTCCAGCGCATGCAGGGTGGAGACGCAGGCCAGGCCCGAGGCGCCCCCCAGTTTCAGATCCACTACGGCGAAGCCGGGCCGATGCGTCTTCAAAACCTCGCCCATCTGGTCGGGGCCGTCGGCGCTGACGACAGTGTAGCCGCGACGCTCGAAGGATTTCCGCAGGGTGCGCGAAAAGGACTCGTCGTCCTCGACGATCAACAGCACGGGGGCTTCATCGCTCATGGAAGTTCTCCAGCAGAATTATCCTCCGGCGCCAGGACGTCGATCGGGACGGTCAGCCGCACCTCTCCCCCGCCTGCGGCGGGATTGGACGCTTCGACCACGCCGCCGAGGGAGCGGATCACATTGACCAGCAGAAACAGGCCCAGGCCCGCGCCAGGGCGATCCTTCGTCGTATTATAGGGCTTGCCCAGCCGCTCAAGAACCGTGGCGGGGAAGCCCGGCCCATTGTCCCGCAGCGTGACCTGCAAACAGCCTTCGGTCACCGTGGGCGTGACGATGACCCGCCGGGCGCCCGCCTCGACCGAATTGTCGAACAGGACGCTCAGAACCTGTCGCAGGGCCGGGTCGGCGATGATCCGTGGATCGAGTCCGTTCCACGGCGTCAGCTCCACCTTCACGCGGCTGTCCCGCGCGCCCCAGCCGTCGGCGACCTCGCGCAGAAATCGCACCAGGGTAGTTTGGGTCGGCGCCTGTCCCCTCGCCTCTCCGGCCGACATCAGAATGCCGGTCACAATGGATTTGCAGCGCTCGACCTCGGCCTGCATCACCTGCATGTCCTGGATCAGATCAGCGTTGGCCTTCAGGAGCGGCATGCGACGCCAGTCGCTGAGGATGACAGAAAGGGAGGCCAGGGGCGTCCCGAGTTCATGGGCTGCGCCGGAGGCGAGCAGGCCCATGCGGACGATGTGGTCCTGCTCGGTCGCCTGCTGTCGGATGTCCGCCAGATAGGCGTCTCTGGCTCTCAGGTTCTCGGTGATCCGGGTGATGAACAGGACCAGCAAAACCGCCATTAGCAGAAAACAGATCAGCCCACCCGCGAGATAGAGGCTTAAGCCCCCGCCATGCTCTGCGGGAAGGTCGAGCGGCCGGTTGAACAGGCCAAGCCCGCCGAAACACAGGCTGGTCACGACGATCAGCGACCAGGCGTAGGCCGGCGCCAGAAGCACGGCGCCCAGGACCACCTGCAACAGATAGAGGGCCACGAATGGATTGGCCGCGCCTCCCGTCAGGAAGAGTTGCCATGTCAGGGCGGCGACGTCGGCTAGAAGCGCCAGCATCAGTTCCTGATCGGATATGGCGTCGCGCCTCTGGGTCAATGGAATGCTGATCAGGTTCACCACCACCAGACCGGCCGGGGCGATCAGCAGCCAGCCGATCGGAACCCGAATATCCATGAGGAAGTGGACGATCAGGATGGTGGCGATCTGTCCCGCCACGGCCAGCCATCGCAACTGCACCAGAAGGCGAAGATTGCGGCGGTTTACGGCTTCCTGAGACACCGCCGTCTCGCGCCAGTCGCCCATTCCGAACAGGCGCTGCAAGACCGAGTTCATGGCGCCGCCCGTCGGCGTCGCGTTTCGCGCGCCAACACGCCGTATCCGACCAGGGTCAGCAAGGCCATGCCGAACCAGGTGAGGGCGTAGACGAGATGAGAGTTCGGAAAGGCGATAACTGTCAATCCGCCGCGCGGCCATCCGTCCGGGTTCGGTCGGGCGTCGGCGTCGATGAAATAGGGTGCGGCGTTCGACAGGCCGCGCGCCGCCGCAATGGCCGCGACGTCGCGCGAATACCAGCGCCCCGCGCCGGGATCATTGGCGCGAAGAAAGCCGCCTCCGGGCTCGGTGACGCGCAAAAGACCCACGACGGTCTGCGGACCGCCCACCTGCGCGCCGCTTCGAGTCTCGGGCGCGCGCCTCTCGGGGGTAACGAAGCCCCGGTTGACCAGAACGGTGAAGCCTTGCGTCGTTCGCAGCGGCGTCAGAACCCAGAAGCCGGCGCCATAGTCGGTCACCGCCTGAACCAGGGTCTCGCGGCCATGATCGAACACGCCGCGGACCATGACCCGTCGGTACTGATCATTGGCCTGAGACAGCGTCGCCCAGGCGGCGGGGCCCGGCGCCGGTTGAGGGGCGGCGTGAACCCGGGCGTCCACCTGTGCGATCAGCTCGGTCTTCCACCTCAGCCGCTCGAGCTGCCAGACGCCAAGGGCGACGAAGCCAGCGAACAGCAGGGCCGCCCCCAGCCCGGCCCAGAGGAGAACCGGGGAAGTACGCCGCGCGATGGACTGCCGGGCCTGGATGGCGGTCTCCTAGCCGTCCTCTCAGGAGGACATCTGGCTCATGTCATGGGTGGAGGGCATCATATTGGTGTTCAAATGATACATGACCCACAGCGAGCCCGACAGGGCGATGACCACGACGATGATCGTGAAGATCAGGGCCAGCATGGTCCAGCCCCCTTCGGACTTCGAATTCATGTGCAGGAAGTAGATCATGTGCACCACGATCTGCACCACGGCGAAGGCCATGACGATCAGGGCGGTGGCCTGGGTCGGCAGGACCCCGGTCATGACCAGCCAGAAGGGGATGGCCGTCAGGATCACCGACAACACAAACCCGATGAGATAGCTCTTGAAGGAGCCGTGATTATGCCCCTCGTGGCCCAGGTGGTCGGTGTCGTGGGACTCCGGCGAGTGGTCGTTCTTGTCGGCGCTCATCGAACCATGCCCAGCAGATAGACGAAGGTGAAGACGCCGATCCAGATGACGTCGAGGAAGTGCCAGAACATCGACAGGCACATCAGGCGGCGCTTGTTGGCGGGGATCAGCCCCTTCCAGCTCACCTGGACCATCAGCGTCACCAGCCAGATGATGCCGAAGGTCACGTGCAGGCCGTGGGTGCCGACCAGGGTGAAGAAGGCGGAGAGGAAGGCGCTGCGTTGCGGCGTCGCGCCTTCATGGATCAGGTGGGCGAACTCGTAGAGCTCGATCCCCAGGAAGGCCAGACCGAACAGGCCGGTGACGGCCAGCCAGATCAGGGTCTGGCGCGTCTTGTTCTTGTCCATCGCCAGCATGGCGAAGCCGTAGGTGATCGACGAGAACAGCAGCATGGCGGTGTTGACCGCCACCAGCTCCAGGTCGAACAGCTCCTTCGGTCCGGGGCCTGCGGCATAGTTGCCCCCCACGACGCCGAACACGGCGAACAGCATCGCGAAGATGAGGCAGTCGCTCATCAGATAGAGCCAGAAGCCCAGCATGGTGCTGGAGCCTTCCTCGTGATGCGGCTCCTCTTCCAGGTGGAAGACGTTCGGGTCGTCGATCTTGATCGCCGTCGCGCTCATGGATCAGGCCTCCGTTCCGGCCAGGAGGCGGGTGCGCGCCTCTTCGGTCGCGCGGACCTCATCCGCAGGGATGTAGTAGTCGCGCTTGTAGTTGAAAGTATGGGCGATCGAGACCGCCAGCACGCCCAGGAAGCTGAGCGCCGCCAGCCACCAGATGTACCAGACCAGGGCCAGACCCATCACCAGGCACAGGCCGGAGATGATGACGCCGGCGCCCGTGTTCGAGGGCATGTGGATGGCCTTGTAGCCGCTCAGCGGGCGCTGATACTTCTTCTTTTTCATGTCCCACCAGGCGTCGGCGTCATGCACGACGGGGGTGGAGGCGAAGTTATAGGCCGGCGGCGGCGAAGAGGTCGCCCATTCCAGCGTCCGGCCGCTCCAAGGGTCGCCGGTCGTGTCGCGCAGCTTGTCGCGATTGATGATCGAGACCGCGAACTGGATGAACATGGCGGCGATGCCCAGGGCGATGACGCCCGCGCCGATGGCCGCGATCACGAACCAGATCTGCAGCGACGGATCGTCGAACACGCGCATCCGGCGCGTCACGCCCATCAGCCCCAGAACGTACAGGGGCGCGAAGGCCAGCCAGAAGCCGGGCACCCAGCAACAGAAGCTGACCATCCCCCAGAACTTGTCCAGCTTGAAGCCGAAGGCCTTGGGCCACCAGAAGTTGATGGCGGCGAACAGGCCGAACAACACCCCGCCGATGATGACGTTGTGGAAGTGGGCGATCAGGAACAGCGAGTTGTGCAGCACGAAGTCGGCCGGCGGCACCGCCAGCAGCACGCCCGTCATACCGCCGATGACGAAGGTCAGCATGAAGGCGACCAGCCACATCATCGGCAGTTCGAAACGAATGCGGCCACGATACATGGTGAACAGCCAGTTGAAGATCTTCGCGCCCGTCGGGATCGAAATGATCATCGTGGTGATGCCGAAGAAGGAGTTCACCGAGGCGCCTGAGCCCATGGTGAAGAAGTGGTGCAGCCACACCAGGTACGACAGGATGGTGATGACGACCGTGGCGTAGACCATGGAGGTATAGCCGAACAGCTTCTTGCCAGAGAAGGTCGAGGCGATCTCCGAAAAGACCCCGAACAGCGGCAGGATCAGGATGTAGACCTCCGGGTGACCCCAGATCCAGATCAGGTTCACGTACATCATCGGATTGCCGCCGAAGTCGTTCGTGAAGAAGTTGGTGCCGACGTAACGGTCCAGCGTCAGCAGGGCCAGAACGGCGGTCAGGACAGGGAAGGACGCCACGATCAGGACATTGGTGCACAGCGAGGTCCAGGTGAAGACCGGCATCTTCATCATGCCCATGCCGGGCGCGCGCATCTTCACGATGGTGGCGATCAGGTTGATGCCGGACAGGGTGGTCCCCACCCCCGCGATCTGAAGCGCCCAGATATAGTAGTCGACGCCGACGCCGGGGCTGTAGCCGATGCCCGAGAGCGGCGGATAGGCCAGCCAGCCCGTCCGGGCGAACTCGCCGACGAACAAAGAGGCCATGACGATGACGGCGCCGGCCGTCGTCATCCAGAAGCTGAAGTTGTTCAGGAAGGGGAAGGACACGTCGCGCGCGCCGATCTGCAGCGGCACGACATAGTTCATGATGCCCGTCACCAGCGGCATGGCCACGAAGAAGATCATGATCACGCCGTGGGCGGTGAAGATCTGGTCGTAGTGGTGGGCGTTCAGATAGCCCTCGGATCCGCCGAAGGCCATGGCCTGTTGCAGGCGCATCATGATCGCGTCGGCGAAGCCGCGCACGAACATGATCAGACCCAGGATCATGTACATGATCCCGATCTTCTTGTGGTCCACGGTGGTGAACCACTCCTTCCAGAGATAGCCCCACAGTTTGAAATAGGTCAGGGCGCCCACCAGGGCGGCCCCGCCGAGCACGACGACGACCATGGTCGCGAGCACGATCGGCTCATGCGGCAGGGCCTCGAGCGTCAGCCGCCCGAAGATAAGGGGAATGAGGGTGTCAGCGTTCATCGACTGTGTTCGCTCAAGCGTTGGGGGCGGAACGGACGTCGGTCGAAACCGCCCCCGTCGATTGTTGTGATCGGGACAGCGCCGCCATCGGCTGTCCCTGAAGCGACAGGCCCTGCCCCATCAAAGGCGCCAGGCTGACCGGGGCGCTGACCGAATCCAATTCAGCGCGGCGAATACGCTCTGCGGCGGCCGCCTCGGCCTGCAAGGGGGTGCAGATGGTCATCACATAGCTGTCGTCAGAGCCGAAGATGGCGGCGTTCTTCCCGCGGCCGGCGTACTTGTCGTAGACCAGCGGCATGGTGTTGCGCACCGAAGCCATGGTGAGGCCGCCCTTGCGGTCGATCTGCATCATCTCGCCCATGCACATCTTGCCGGGCTCGACGCACATATTGAGGATGGCGTCCCACAGGCCGCCTTCGACATTGGCGAAATAGAGGGCAGGGACCTTTTCGCTGGGCTTTTCCAGATCCAGATAACGTTCACGGTTTAGAACCTGGCCGCCGCGCCGCACGCCGGCGATCCAACCGTCGAAACCGGCCTGATCGACCCCGTGGAAGACGAAGCGCATGTGAGAGAAGCCGTCGCCCGAATAGTTGGCCGAAAAGCCCTCGTAGTCGCCGGGTCGATTGATCACGGCGTGCAGCTTGGTCTCCATGCCGGGCATGGCGTAGATCTGACCCGCCAGGGCCGGAATATAGAAGGAGTTCATCACCGAGGAGGAGGTGATGTGAAACCGGATCGGGCGATCCACCGGCGCAGCCAGTTCATTGACCGTCGCCACGCCGTACTGCGGATAGATGAACAGCCACTTCCAATCCAGGGCCACCACATTGACCTGCAGGGGCTCGACGTTTTCGGCCACGGCCTGCCCCGGCTTGATCCGGTCGATCGGGCGATAGGGGTCCAGGAGGTGCGTGCCCGCCCAGGTCAGGGCGCCCAGGCAGATGATGATCAGCAGCGGCGCCGCCCAGATTACGACTTCGAGATGGGTCGAGTGGTCCCAGTCGGGCTGATATTCGGCCTCCTTGTTCGACGCCCGGTACTTCCAGGCGAAGAAGACGATCAGAGCCATCACCGGCACGATGATCAGCAGCATCAGCAGGGTCGACACCATCAACAGGTCGCCCTGCTGCTGGGCGACGTCGCCTGCAGGTTTCAGGACGACCAGGTCGCAGGCCGACAGCGCGGCTGCCAGGGGCGCGAGCAGAAGTAGGCGCAGAAGGCGCAAGACGGCTCCAATCGGAAAACGTCGGACAAGGGGGAGGAGTCGCGACGGTTGGCGTTCGAATTCGGCCCGATAGTCAGCTTCGACGCGGAACGACATTGGACAATCTGTCCTATCCCCTTGGACCGCCTTTCATCGCAAAGGGCGCGCGGTCATAATACGGCGTCAGTGCCGTGACCTTCCAATTTTACCCGTTTTACGGAGCGATGCCAGCCCATGTCCGCCTCGACGACCCCCTCGTCAGAGTCGCTGGAACGCGACGCCGCCGCCCTCCATGCCCGTCATGACCATAGCCATGGCAAGGTGGACGCCGGGGAGATCGCCATTGGTGTGATCATCGGCCGCACGTCGGAGTTCTTCGACTTCTTCGTCTACGCCATCGCCTCGGTCGTGGTGTTCCCGCAATTGATCTTTCCCTTTGCGGGTCCGATCGGCGGCACCCTGCTGTCCTTCGCCGTCTTCGCCCTGGCCTTCCTGGCGCGGCCTCTCGGCACCGCCCTCTTCATCGCCATCGACCAGAAGTTCGGGCGCGGCGCCAAGCTGACGACCGCTCTGTTCCTTCTGGGCACTTCGACCGTCGCGGTCGCCTTCTTGCCGGGCTACGAGACGATCGGCATCGCTGCGGCCGTCCTGCTGGCCGTCTTCCGCATCGGCCAGGGCGTCGCCCTAGGCGGCGCCTGGGACGGGCTGGCGTCGCTTCTGGCCCTGAACGCGCCGGAGAACCGGCGCGGCTGGTACGCCATGATCCCGCAGTTGGGCGCCCCGATCGGATTGATCGTGGCCTCCGCCCTGTTCGCCTTCTTCCTGAACACCCTGTCGGCCGCCGACTTCCTGGATTGGGGTTGGCGCTATCCGTTCTTCGTCGCCTTCGCGATCAACGTCGTGGCCCTGTTCGCGCGGCTTCGCATCGTCGTCACCCCCAGCTTCCAGAAGCTGTTCGAGACGCGCGAACTTCAGCCGGTGCCGGTCCACACCGCTGTTAAGGCCGAGGGTCCGCGCATCGCCATCGGCGCCTTCGCGCCCCTGGCCAGCTTCGCCATGTTCCACATGGTCACCGTCTTCCCCCTGTCCTGGGTCTTCCTGTTCACGCAGGAGACGCCGGTGCGCTTCCTGCTGATCGAAATGGTCGGCGCCGCCTTCGGTCTTCTGTCCATCCTGGCCTCGGGTCTTCTGGCTGACCGTTACGGCCGCCGGACCCTGCTGGCGATCACAGCCGCCGGCATCGCCGCCTTCTCGGGCTTTGCGCCTCAACTGTTGAACGGCGGCGCGATCGGCGAGCTGACCTTCATGATCTCCGGCTTCATCCTGCTGGGCCTGTCATTCGGCCAGGCCTCGGGTCCGGTGGCCTCCAGCTTCTCCCTGGCGAACCGCTATACGGCCTCGGCCCTGACGTCAGATCTGGCTTGGCTGTTCGGGGCCGGGTTCGCTCCCCTCGCCGCCCTGTGGATCTCCAGCCAGTTCGGCCTGATCGCCGCCGGCGCCTATCTGCTGTCCGGCGCGATCTGCACCCTGGTCGCCCTGTGGATGAACCGCGAGCTGGCCCGCAGCGCGTCGGATAAGCAACGGGCCGCAAAGGCCTGATCACCAACCGATCTGACCTTCCAATCCCGGTTCCGCCTTGCGGGACCGGGGTTCTTGCTGCGTGAAGGCCAAACTCAGGGCCTTTCATGCAAAACGGGCGATGCCTAAGCATCGCCCGTTCGGCCGCACGATGGACAGGAAGCCCCGTCGATCAGAAGCGGTAGCGCGCCCCGATGTAAATCTGGCGGCCGGTGTGATGGTAGACATAGGTGCTGTCGCGCGATCCGCCTAGGTCGCCGTGGTTCTGACGGTTTTCCTCGTCCGTCAGATTCAGCCCCTCAACCGACAAGCTGAGGCTGTCCGTCAGATTGTAAGAGGCAGAGGCGTCGATCGTCGTCGTCTCGGACTTGCCCTGGAACGGAATCAGACCCGCCGCGCCGTTTGAACCCGGGACATTCTGGTAATAGGCGTCGCGGTAGGCGGCTGAGACCCGCGCGTTCAGCTTGCCGTCGTCATAGTAGAGGGTCGCGTTCCAAGCCTCGGGCGACAGGTTCACCAGATCCTCAGTCACGATGACGGTGCAGCTCGCCGTGGTGCAGTAGTCGATCTCAGACTCGACGTGGGTGTAGTTCAGCAGCGCGCCGATGTTGGACAGCGGCCCCGGCAGGAAGCTGAAGGTCTGCTGGTAGCTGATTTCAAACCCCTTCAGCGGCCCCCCTTCCGTATTGGTAGGGGTGCTGAACACATAGGGCGAACCGGGCGGCCGGGTGGAGACCGCCGGGAAGGCCACAGCATTGAGCGCCGTCAGTTCGCGGTAGGTCAGGGTCTGCTGGGTCGTCTGCACGAAGGTGGAGATGTCCTTGTAGAAATAGGCGAAAGACAGCAGGGCTTCGGGCGCGAAATAATATTCGACCGACAGATCATAGGTCTTGGCGCGATAGGGCTCCAGTTCGACGTTTCCAAGCGAGGCGGTGTTGCTCGATGCGTTGACCGCGCTCAGCGCGAAGACCGGAACAAGGCTGGTGACCGGCGGACGCGACATCACCTTGGCGGCGCCGAAGCGGACGATCAGGTCCTCCATCGGCTCAATCGCGACGTTCAGCGACGGCAGGGTGTCTTCATACTCGTTCTGGCCCGTCACCGGCGTCGCCACCCCGCCGACGTTGGAATAGCCCAGGGCTTCGACCTCGGTCTTGACCTGACGCACGCCGACATTGCCGCGGACCGGCAGGCCCATGATCTCCAGATTCCAATCCGCCTGAACGAAGCCGCCCGTGTCGGTCTCCGTCACCTCGCGCCAGTTGCCGTAGGTAGAGGGGTTGCCGTTCAACCCGACCAGACGGAAGTCGCCGCCGGCCACCCCGGTGTCGCAGTTGCAACGATAATCCCAGACGGTTTGCAGCGCCTCCAGGTCCGGACGGATCCAGGATGTCGCCGCCCCGGCGGGCAGGTCCAAATTCTTGCCGAACCCGGTCCGCAGATCCGTCACATCCGCCATGGTCACCCCAGCCGGAAGCGCCGGCGCGCCATTCGCCAGCCGCGCAAAGGCCCGGCTGCTTGATTCATATTCCTTGCGGCTGACGCCCGCCTTCAGGGTCAGACGCTCGCTCAACTCGAACGCAAAATTGGCTTCGCCGGTGGTGTAGACATTGTCCTGAAAGTTGGCGCTGGAGCGCAGCTCGGACCGGGGCTGGGCGCCGGTCGGGCCGACGATGGACCATTGCGCAGGATCGGTGACGTCAAAGCCCCAGTTGATGGCCGGAAGATTGCGATTTTCCCGGAAATCATAAGAATAGCCGTCGACATTCTGTCGGTCGATGATGGCGCTGACCTGCACCGGATTGCCGAAGCTCGATTCCGCCCGGCCAATCAGGCCGTTGAACCTCAGTCGATCCGAGAACTCGTGTTCGACCGCAAAGGTCATCTGCTTGAACTCAGTCTCCAGGACGTCGAACCGCTGCTCGCTGCGGATGTCCATGTCGTCGAGCCGGGCATAGGTCATTTCGCCGGTGTCGGGATCGATTGCAAAATCGACGATGTCCACCTGGGGCTTGCCGCCCTGATCGGCCCCGCGACTTAGGGACCAAGCTTGCAGGAAGTTCTCGCTGCGGGTCGAATCCAACTTGGAGTAGAGCATATCCAGGGTGAACAGGGTCGGACCGTTGCCGGGCCGCGCCTGAAGCGAAAGGGTCGCGCCGAGCCGCTCTTGACCATGTTCAAGGCTGCCGTAGCGCGGAATACGCGGATGATAGGTGTTCGCCGGGCTGGGCAGGACGCTGCCGTTCTGGAAACCCCCGTCGGCGCTGGCCGGGCCCCAACGGACGGAGCTGAAGCCTTCTTCGAGGCTCTCACGTTCGCTGTAGGCGATGGAAAACAGGGCGCCCAGCTGATCGTCGGCCCAGGTGTTGGAGATCAGGCCCGCGAAGCGGGGGCTCCAGTCTTCCGACAGGTCATTGTAGCCGTACTGGCCAGACAGCGCGCCTTGGAAGCCCATCTTGTCGAAGGGTCGGCTGGTCCGAAGGTCCACCGTGGCCCCCAATGAGCCCTCCTCCACCTCGGCCGAGGAGGTCTTGCGCACCGTGATATTGTTGAAGAGCTCCGAGGCGAAGACGTTGAAATCGAAGCCCCGCCCTCGGTTGACGCCGCCGGAAGAATCGGTCGCCCCGGTGGAAGCCTGGGCTTCGATGCCGTTGATCCGCGTCCGGGTGAACTCCGAACTTAGACCCCGGACGGTCAGGGTGCGGCCTTCGCCGGCGTCGCGGTCAATGGAGACGCCGGGAATGCGCTGGATCGACTCGGCGAGGTTGGTGTCGGGGAAGTCAGCGATGTCTTCAGCCGAGATGGCGTCCACCACGCCCGCCTCGCGCCGCTTGATGTTCAGGGCGTTCTGAAGGCTGGCCCGAAAACCGGTGACCACGATCTCGTCAACCTCAGTGGCGTTCTGGGGCTGAGGCGCGGTCTCGGTCGCCTGAGCGGCGGCGTCGTGCGCCATGAGCGCGAGGGTCAAGGCGCCGAGCGATGCGGTCGCGGTCAGGGCGCGTTGGGCGAATTTCTGGCGTGGGGTCATTTGGTTTTCTCCTCCCGTTCATGGCCCTCGGAGATCAACCGCCTCCGTTCAGCCGCCCGCTGCTGGCGGACGACACCGGTGTCAGCTTTGGTTTGCCAAAGTACTGCTACCGGTGTCATAGTTGTTGTACGCACAGTCGCCTTTCTATTGCAAGACGGACGTCTGACGGGTTTTCGAGGCCCGCGCATCATAGGCAAGGCGGCCTTGCCGACCATTACCGACCGGGCGACAGAACACCGGCGACAGGGAAGGACATCAGGTTGAAGCAGCCCCTCTCCAGCAGTTCCGCAGGACAGACGTCCATGACGCGGCGATCGGCCTTAGCGGCGGGTTTGACCGCCGCCGTCATAGCGCAAACGGCGACCGCAGGGCCGCGCGCCTCGGCGCCGCGCGTCACGACGACGGCCGGGCCCATCATCGGCCTGCGAGAAGGGGAACTCAGCGTCTTCAAGGGGATTCGCTACGGAGCCCCGACACGGCGATTTCGGCCGCCCGAACCGCCCGCGCCTTGGCGGACGCCGGTCCTCGCCGTCCAGTTCGGCGCCGCCGCTCCTCAACGCGGGGATGAACCCAACCAAAGCGAAGACTGCCTTTTCTTGAATGTCTGGACCCCTGGCGCCGACGCCGCTCGGCGGCCGGTGATGGTCTATATCCATGGCGGCGCCTACGCCACCGGCTCGGGCTCGCATCCCCTCTACGACGGCTCGCGACTGGCCGCAGAGGAGGATGTGGTCGTGGTCACGCTCAATCATCGCCTCAACGCCTTCGGCTACGCCTATCTGGCGCGGCTCGTTCCGGGCTTTGAAGACTCCGGCAACCTCGGTCAGCTTGACCTGATCCTCGCGCTGAGATGGGTTCGCGACAATATCGCGGCCTTCGGCGGCGATCCCAATCGGATCATGCTGTTCGGCCAGTCCGGCGGCGGCGCGAAGATCGCCACCCTGATGGCCATGCCGGCGGCGGAAGGCCTGTTCCACTGCGCCGCCACCATGAGCGGTCAACAGGTCACGGCGTCCGGGCCGATCAACGCCACCACTCGCGCTGTGACCTGGTTGAAGGCCCTGGGGCTGACGCCCGATCGCGCGGCCGAGGCGGCGACCCTGCCGGTGGAACGCCTGCTCGAAGCCCAGGCGGAGCAGGACCCGATTCTCGGGTTCGGCGGACTGTATTTCGGCCCGGTTCTGGATTTCCGCGCCCTGCCCCGACATCCCTTCTATCCGGACGCCGCGTCCTCGGGTCTCAAGACGCCCATGATCATCGGCAATACCCGCGAGGAGACGCTGGGCTTCATGGGCGACGATCCCAAAAACCAGAATCTGACCTGGGACACGCTGCCGGGTCGATTGACGCCGTCCGTCATGCGGATCGACGTCGCGCCTGAGGTCGTCGTCGACGCCTATCGTCGCATGCATCCCGACTGGTCGCCCGACCAGGTGTTGATCGCCGCGACCACGGCCGGCCGCTCCTGGCGTGGCGCGGTGATCGAGGCCGAGGAACGCGCCAAGGCCGGCGCGCCCGCCTGGGTCTATCAGCTCGACTTTCCCGGCGTCATGGTCTCTGGCCGCAAGGGCGCCTTCCACACGGCGGACATCCCCCTGGTCTTCGGAACTGTCGCCTCGCCCGAATCCCGCGTGAACGGTCCTGGCGCCGAGACCGTCTCAGCGGCCATGCGAAAGGCGTTCGCCGCCCTGGCGCGGGACGGCGATCCGAACCACCCCGGCCTGCCGCGCTGGGACCGTTACGAACTGCCGCAGCGCCAGACTCTGCTGTTTGATGTCGAGCCACGCATGGTGGACGATCCCAGGGGCGACGAGCGCGCCTTCTTCGCCGCCATTCCCTATATCCAGCCCGGAACCTGACCTGCTTAGAGCGGCACGTTCAGCCGACCGGCCCAGGCCCGGACCAAGTCAGGCCAAACCTGGGCGGGTCGGCCCTGGATCAGACGTACGCCGAAGCCGTGGCCGCCTTCTTGAAAGATGTGCGCCTCCGTCGGCACGGCCGCAGCCTTCAGCGTGCTCAACAGTTGAAGGCTGTTCTCGACCGGGACCGCCAGGTCGTCCATGGCGTGAAGCAGGAAAACCGGCGCGGCGTCCCGCCAGTCCATCGCCTCCAGAGAATAGGCCCTGATCTGGTCCGCTGCGGGAGCCGGGCCCAGCAGATGGGTTCGCGAACCCTGGTGGGCGTGGGGATCAGCCATGGTGGCGACCGGGTACATCAGGACCGTCAGGTCGGGCCGCAGCGAAACGGCGTCTTCGGCGTCGATGGCGGTATAGGTCTCATCGCGCCTGGCGCTGAGCAATCCTGCGAGATGCCCGCCCGCAGAGGCTCCGAGGACGCCGATCCGCGCCCGGTCCACTCCATAGACGTCCGCGCGGGAGCGGATCAGCCGCATCGCCCGTTGCGCATCCTGTAGCGGGGCGTCCGGCCCGGCGGCCCAGCCATCCGCCGGAAGTCGGTAGCGAAGCACGAAACAGGTCGTACCGGTCGCCGCAAAGACGCGGGCGACGTCGTAGCCCTCTTTGTCGAGAACCGCCCAACGGTAGCCGCCGCCCGGGATCAACAGCAGGGCCGAGCCGTTGGGCCGTGCCGGCCGAAAGACTGTCAGCATAGGGTCATCGGTGTACTGGGCGTAGCGGTCGTGAAAAGCCGGATCGGTCGAACGCTCCGGCACGATCGGCGTGAGCCGCACCCCCTCCCCGCCCGGCGCGCCGCGGGGCCACAACCGGATCGTTTCGTCGGGGTCAGGCGGCGCGGCCGCCTGCCGCTCTCCAGCAGAGAAAGCCTCGGCCGCCGCCGGTCGTCCGAACGCCAGCCCGCCTGCGGCGAAGACCAGGCCGAGCAGATGTCTTCGAAGCAGCTTCATCTCTTCATCCAAAAAGAAGCGGCCGGACGAGTGATCGTCCGGCCGCGCTTTGATCAGACCTTGGCCGGAGCGTACTTCGGCGAAAGCAGATGCACCACCAACAGGGCGATTAGATAGGCTGAAGCCGCCACGATGAAGATCGGCGTATAGGTGCCGATCTGCTCCAGCACATAGCCGGCGTACTTCGCCATCGCCATGCCGCCGATGGCCCCCAACATGCCCCCGATCCCCACGACCGAACCGACCGCCGAGCGCGGGAAGACGTCGCCCGGCAGGGCGTAGAGATTGGCCGAAAAGCCCTGGTGGGCCGCGGTGGCCAAGCCGATGATGCCGACCGCCACCCAGAGGTTGGACGCCATGGCGGCGAAAGCGACCGGGACGGCGCACAGGGCGCAGATCAGCATGGTGATCTTGCGGGCCCTATTGACGCTCATGCCGCGGTGCATGAAGCGAGACGACAGCCAGCCGCCGCCGACCGATCCCACGTCCGACAACAGGTAGATGGCGACCAGCGGGGGGCCGAAGGATTTCAGATCAAGCCCGTAGGTTTTGCCGAGGAAGTCCGGCAGCCAGAACAGGAACATCCACCAGATGGGATCGATCAGGAACTTGCCCAGGGCGTAGGCCCAAGTTTCCTTGACGCCCAACAGCTTGGTCCATTTGACCTTTTCAACGACATCGGCAGGATCCTGCTCGATATAGGCCAGCTCGGCAGCCGACAGCCGCTTCTGTTCGCGCGGCCGCCGATAGACCAGGAGCCAGATCGGCAGCCAGATTAGGCCCAGCAGGCCGGTGATGACGAAGGCCAGTTGCCAGCCGAAGGCCAGAACCAGACCCGGAACGATCAGGGGCGTGACAATGGCGCCGATATTGGTGCCCGCGTTGAACAGGCCCGTCGCCAGGGCGCGTTCCTTCTTTGGGAACCACTCGGCGACGGCCTTGATGCCTCCAGGGAATCCGCCGGCCTCGCCGACGCCCAGGAGCATGCGCGCCATCATGAAGTGCGACAGATCCCGCGCCGCGCCGTGCAGGATGTGGCCGATCTGCCAGATGCCGAATGCCACGCCCAAGCCCCAGCGCGCGCCGACGCGGTCCATGATCCGGCCCCAGAGCAGATAGGCCACGGCGTAGGAGGCCTGGAACCAGAAGACGATGTCGGCGTAGTCGGTCTCCGACCAACCGAACTCGGTTGACAGCATGGGCTTCAAGAAGCCGATCATCTGGCGATCGACATAGTTGATGACCATGGCTGCAAACAGCAGCCACATGATGATCCACCGATACTTGCCCGGCGACGGCGCCTTGATCTCAATCGGTCCTGCGCTTGACGCGTCGGTCATGATTATTCCCGTTCCTGATGGTTCCTCACGCGTCCCGGCTCTCTCGTCCCTCAACGGCGGCCAGGTTGACGTGTTTAAGAAGATTACTGCGCTTCAGCCCTCACGACCGAGCAATGGAGTTCGGCAACGCCCCTGAACACGCATACGGCCTGATCCCCTGCATGGACCCGGTGTACGCCGGTGACAGCGCCGGTGGAGATCAACATGCCGGCCTTCAGCGGTCGGCCCCATCGGGCGCAATGCTCGGCCAAGAAACGGACGGACTCCATTGCGCCGCCCTGAAGCGACGCAGAACCGCCGACGCCGACGCTCTCGCCGTTGACGAAGGTTTCGACCTCGATCGCCTCGAGCCGCTCGCGCCAATCCGCCAACTCAGGCCCGATGATCAGGCCGCCGTTGTTGCCGAAGTCTGAGGCGACGACTGCGGAGCCCAGGTCATTGATCGCCGACAAGGGGCTGCCCGCCAGCTCGACCCCCACGAAGATCTTGTCGATCGCCGCGACGGCGTCCGCCAAGCTCCAATCCGTCTTGTCGGGGTCCAGATCATGACCGATGCGGGCGATGAACTCGGACTCGACGGCTGCAAAGCCGCCCTCGATCTCCGGCAACGCCGTCGCAGCGCCTTCAACGTTCGCCCAAACATTGCGTGCAAAGATGGCGCCGGCCAGTCGGTGAATCCCCAGCTCCGGCTGCTGTGAAGGCGGCACCCCGCCGACCTTCCATCCGACGACCTTGTCGGGAAACCGCTCTATGGCGGCGGACTGGATCGCATAGGCCTGGACCATGTTTTCGGGAATCCGGCCTGGATAATCCGGCGTGGCGCGGCAGGCGAGCCGCGCCGCCACGAAGCGCGCCGCGATCTGATCTGGCTCTGCGGCGACAGGGGCCGTCCCGATTTCGGCGATCGGCGTCGCGCTCATGACGCTACGCTCACGAATGAATAGGTGCGGATCAAGGTAAGGCCTCGCAAACAGGCCGCGATAAGAGCGAGCGAGGAAACCGGTGTCAATGCGCTTTGAAGAGGTTTGTAGCGTCCGGCGCGAGTCGGCGTTATGGCTGAAGCTCGACAAGAAGGAAGGAGCCGCACCTTGGCTCAAGACGATCCGCGCCCCGGCAAGACGGCTAAGCGGGCCACCATCAACGACGTCGCCCGCGTGGCGGAAGTGTCCAAAAAGACCGTCTCGCGCGTGATCAACCAGTCGCCGTTCGTGCGCCAGGACACGCGGGAACGAGTCAATGCGGTCATCAAGGCGTTGGGCTTTACGCCCGATCCCCAGGCGCGCGGGCTGGCGTTCCGCCGCTCTTTCCTGATCGGCCTGATCTACGACAACCCCAGCCCGACCTATGTCGTCAATATGCAGCAAGGCGTGCTGGACGCCCTGAAGGGTTCGGGGTTGGAACTTGTCGTCCATCCTTGCAACCGCAACTCCCCTACTCTGCTTGAGGACATCCGAGGCTTCGTGGAGCGGCAAAGGCTCTATGGCGTCATCATGCCCCCTTCGGTGTCTGAGGACGAGGCGGTCATCGCGCTGCTGCGCGAACTGGATTGCCCCTATGTCCGCATCGCCTCGGTAGCCCTGGACGAGCCGGCGTCGATGGTGGTGACGAACGACGGGATAGGGGCGGCTGAGGCGGCGAATCACCTTGCCGACCTGGGCCACCGGCGGATCGGTCTGGTTCGCGGGCCGGACCTGTTCCGATCGTCGGCGGTGCGAAGCAAGGGCTTTATCGACGCCCTGTCGGCGCGCGGGATTCCACTGGCGCCCGAATACGACTTCAAGGGCGCCTATACGTTTGAATCAGGTGTTGAAGCCGGCCACGCCCTGCTTTCCTTGGCCCACCCGCCCAGCGCCATCTTCACCCTCAACGACGACATGGCGATCGGGATCATGCAGGCGGCCCGCGAGCGGGGGCTGGAGCTGCCACGCGACCTGTCGATCGTCGGGTTCGACGATCTGCCCATGGCCGCGCGGGTCTGGCCGAACTTGACCTCCGTCCGCCTGCCGATTCGCGACATGGGCCGCATGGCGGCCGAGAAGCTTCTGGCGCCCATGCGCGGCGTGGATGCGGCCCAGTTGAAGCAGCCGGAAGTCCGACCTGCTCTCGTGGTGCGGAAATCCGCTATCCCTGCGGCTTGAAAACGCTTTTCAAAAAGGCGGCCGGCGCGGGCCACGCGCCGGCCGAGCCTTGGCCTTATGCGGGCTCCAAAGCCTTCGCGCCGCTCAGAACGCCCTTCAGATAGTCGCGAATATCTTCGTCCGTAGCGTTGGCGAAGAAGTATTCGGAAAACCGCTCGCCCGCGATCGCGGCTTTCAGCAAGTCCTGATCCATCTCCTTCAGCACGGTCAGCATGTCCTTGCAGGATGCGGCCTTCAGATCGCGCAGCACGCCTCGGTTCTTGCGCATGATCTCCGCACGTTCCTTGGGATAGCCCAGGCCGCGCTCGCCCTCGAACAGTTTGCGATACACGTCCTGAAGGTTCAGCTCCGCCGCCCAACCGAACCCCTTGGCATAGGGCATGGAGATGGCGTTTCCGTCATTGATCTGGCCGAACAGGAAGGCGTCGGTCGGATCAATGACCAGGCCGCAGAAGACGCCCGGCATGCTGTTGCAGGCCAGCATCGATCCCATGCCGGTGCCGCAACCGGTCACCACGAAGTCGGCGGCGCCGGAGTTGAGCAGGATGGCGGTCAGCACGCCGTTCATCACATAGGTCAGCGACGCCTTATCCTCGGCGGCGTACATTCCATAGTGGAACACCTGATGCCCCAGCGGCTCCGCGACGGCGGACAGAGCCGCATGCACCGTCTCGCTTTTTGCGGCCTGGCTGTTTTCGATAATGAGCGCGATCTTCATGGGGACTCCTCAAGGCGAGTTCAGGCGACATCGAACCATGTCGCGCGATTATGGGCTAATGGATTGCATCATAATATGACACCGGTTACCTAGTCCACATGGGGAGAGATGCAAGGTCAGCCGGATCGATTTCCCGGCGAGGCTGACAGAGCGGAACATTAGCCCTTGCCGCATCACACCCGCTAAACGGCGTCGCAAAAGGCGCAGACCAGAGGAAACACAATATGACCACTCCATTCGACCTCACCGGAAAAGTCGCCCTGGTCACCGGCGGCAATGTGGGCTTGGGCCAGGGAATCGCTCTGGCTCTGGCGGAAGCCGGCGCCGACATCGTTTCGGTCGCCCTGTCGGATTCCGACGACACGGTCGCCAAGGTGAAGGCCATGGGACGCCGCGCTCATGCGGTCAGCGCCGATCTGACCTCGATCGAACCGGTCGAGCGCGTGGTTCAGGAAACCCTTGAGGCGATGGGCCGGATCGACATCCTGGTCAACAATGCGGGCCTGATCCGTCGCGCCGACGCCGTGGACTTCACCGAGGCCGACTGGGACCTGGTGATGAACATCAATCTGAAGACCGTCTTCTTCCTCAGCCAGGCCGTGGCCCGTCACTTCATCAAACAGGGCGAAGGCGGCAAGATCATCAACATCGCCTCCATGCTTTCCTTCCAGGGGGGCATCCGGGTGCCCTCCTACACCGCCTCCAAGTCGGGCGTGGCCGGCCTGACCAAGCTGATGGCCAACGAATGGGCGCCGCACGGCATCACCGCCAACGCCATTGCGCCTGGGTATTTCGCCACTGCCAACACTCAGGCGCTGCGCGAGGACCCCGTCCGCTCGGCTGAAATCCTGGGCCGCATCCCGGCCGGCCGCTGGGGCGAGCCTTCGGACCTCGGCGGGGCCGCCGTCTTCCTGGCGAGCCGAGCGTCCGACTATGTCCAAGGCGCCATCCTGCCGGTCGACGGCGGTTGGCAGGCGCGCTGAGCGACGGCTAGTCTGAAGCATGACCCACAGCGCATCTCCCCGCCGCATCCTCTGCTTCGGCGAGATGCTGCTGCGGTTTTCGCCCAATCAGCACGAGTTGCTTCTGCAGTCTCCCGCCCTGACGGTCCGTCCAGGGGGCGCGGAGGCGAATGTCGCGGTCTCCCTGGCCCAATTCGGCGCCCCCACGGGTTTGGCGACAGTCCTGCCCGACAATGTCCTGGGTCGCGCCGCGCGTGACGAAGTGCGCCGCCACGGCGTCGACACCTCGACGGTCGTGTTCAAGGCCGGTCGCATGGGGCTGTATTTCCTCACGCCTGGGGCCGTGAGGCGGCCATCGGAAGTCCTGTACGACCGCGCCGGCTCCGCCTTCGTCGAACATGTCCATACGGCGTTCGATTGGGACGCCTTGCTGGACGGGGTGGAATGGCTGCACGCGTCCGGCGTCACGCCGGCTACGGGCCCTAACGGCTCTTCCGCCGCCGTCGCCCTGATAGAAGCTGCGGCGCGCCGGGGGGTCAAGGTCAGTTATGACGGCAACTTCCGCGGAAAGCTGTGGGAGCAATGGGACGGCGATCCCCCGACGGTTTTGGGCCGCATGCTGAGCGGCGCGACCCTGGCCTTTGCTGACGATCGCGACTTCGGCCTGGTGCTGAGGACGCGGTTCGACGACGCCGACCCCGCCGGGCGGCGTCGCGAGGCCGCAAAGGCCGCCTTCGACGCCTTCCCTCGTCTTCAACGCATCGCCTGCACCATGCGGGTGCAGGACAGCGTCGCCGACCAGGCGCTTTCGGCGGTGATGCTGACGCGAGACGGTGGACGGATCGTCGAAACGCGGGCGGACGCCCTACACATGGCCGGTGTCGTTGACCGGGTGGGCGG
Organism: Brevundimonas sp. Bb-A; assembly: GCF_009394735.1. Classification (NCBI taxonomy): domain Bacteria; kingdom Pseudomonadati; phylum Pseudomonadota; class Alphaproteobacteria; order Caulobacterales; family Caulobacteraceae; genus Brevundimonas; species Brevundimonas sp. Bb-A. The sequence continues at coordinate 2,150,978 of NZ_CP045456.1, forward strand.
CGGCGACGCCTTCGCTTCCGGGGTGCTGTTCGGGCTCTGGAGCGGCTGGTCGGATCAGCAGGCGCTGGATTTCGGCTTGGCGGCCGCCGGACTGAAACACTCGGTTCCGGGCGATTTCAACCTGTTCTCGGCCGATCAGGTTCGGGCGTCCATGGGTGACAACGGTTTCGACATTCGCCGTTAGATCCCCGGCCGGATTCCGTCGAGACGCCTCTAGGAAACCGGTGTCAGTCGTGCTTGATTGAGTCTCCAACCGGCCGCGAAGAGCCGTTTCAGAGGTCCAGGAGTTTCAGCATGCATGCCCCTTCCATGAGCCGTCGCGCCGTCTTGGCCGCCGGCGCCGCCGCCACATTCGTCGCCGCCTCCGCACCCGCCCTCGCTGGCGCCGCCTCGGCGCCTCAGCGGGACGCCATCCTGGCTGGGATGAAGCGGGCCGCACGCTTTATGACCGATGAGGCTGCAGTCGAAGGCGGTTATGTCTGGCAGTATCTGCCCGACTTTTCTCGGCGCTGGGGCGAGTTGGAAGCCAGCCCGACCATGATCTGGGTGCAGCCGCCTGGAACCGCGACCATGGGGCACCTGTTCCTGGACGCCTATCATGCGACCGGCGACGACTTCTATTATGAGGCCGCCAAGTCCGCCGCCGACGCTCTTGTCCGGGGCCAACACCCGGCTGGCGGTTGGAACTATGTCATCGACACGGCCGGCGAGGCTTCGCTGAGGCGGTGGTACGACACGGTCGGCAAGAACGCATGGCGGCTGGAGGAATTTCATCGCTACTACGGCAACGCCACCTTCGATGACGCGGGTACGGCTGAGGCCTCGCAACTGCTTCTTCGCCTGTACCTCGAAAAGCGAGACCGCAAATATCTGGCGCCTCTGAACAAGGCGATCGATTTTGTTCTCGACAGCCAGTATCCGAACGGAGGCTGGCCTCAACGTTACCCCTTCGTACAGAACGGCGGCGTCCACGGGCACGCCGACTACACGCCCTACATCACCTTCAATGACGATGTCGCAGGCGAGAATCTGGAGTTTCTGATCTACGCCTGGCACGGGTTGGCGCGGAACGGACGCGGCGATCCGCGCATCCTGGATGCGATCAACCGCGGCATGGATATCTTCGTCAGAACCCAACAGCCTCAGCCCCAGCCCGCCTGGGGCCTGCAGCATTTCCCCGACACCCTAAAGCCGGCCGGCGCGCGGACGATCGAACCTCAGGCCCTCGTCACCCATGCGACGGGCACCAACATCAAGTCGATGCTCGGCTTCTACCGGTTGACCGGGGACCGGAAATTCCTTGACCGCCTGCCTGAGGCCCTGGACTGGCTGGATCAGGTCGCGACCAAGCCGCCGCTCAATACACCGGGGCGGACCCATCCCACCTTCATTCTCGAAGGCGCCAACACCCCGATCTACATCCATCGTCGGGGATCCAACGTCGCCAACGGCCAGTACTACGCCGACGACAATCCCGAGAATCTGATCGTCCACTACGGTTCGTTCCGGAACGTGGACACGCCCGCTCTTCGCGCGGAGTATGCCCGCCTCTCCGCCCTGCCGGTCGAGGCTGTGACGCAAGGGTCGCCGCTGAAGGCGCGACCGGGCTCTCTACGGCTTCCGACCTATTTCACCCTTCAGGACGTCGATGTCTGGGACATGTCCAGCGAGGCCAAACGGCCGTCGCCGGTCAGCGAAAGCCGCGTAGCCGAGGTTCTGGCCGGACTGAATGCGCGGGGCTATTGGCCGACGCCGCTGACGACGACGTCGAACCCCTACAGGGGCGACTCCCCGACCGCCGTGACCGGCGGCGAATATCAGATGACACGTGTCGGCGACGTCTGGGACACGTCGCCCTATCGGACCGACTACCCGGTCGAGGGCGTCTCCACCTCGGTCTTTATTCGAAACATGGGCGATCTGATCCAGGCCCTGGTCGCCTGACCGGATCGGACGGCCCGAATGATCGGGCCGTCCGGTGTCAGTCCTTTAGAGGTAGGCGCCCACCTGCCAAGGGACGAACTCATTGTCGCCGATGCCCAGCGCCTCCGACTTTGAAGGCTCGCCAGAGGCCACGGCCAGCATCTTTTGGAAGATCCGTTCGCCGACGTCGGCCAGGCTGGCGCCCGTAAGCACCGGCGAAGCGTCGATATCCATGTCCTCGTCCATCCAACGCGCTAACTTGGCGTTGGACGCGATCTTGATCGAGGGCGCCGGCTTGGCCCCGAAGACTGAGCCACGGCCGGTGGTGAAGACGATCAAATTGGCGCCCGAGGCGATCTGGCCCGTCGCCGAACAGGGGTCGTAGCCTGGGCTGTCCATGAAGCTGAGCCCCCTGGCCGCCCGCGGTTCGGCATAGCCGATCACGTCGTTGAGCGGCGTCGAGCCCGACTTGGCGACGGCCCCCAGAGACTTCTCCAGGATGGTTGTCAATCCGCCCTTCAGATTGCCCGGAGAGGGGTTGTTGTTCAGCTCCATCTGATGTCGCGCCGCATAGTCGCGCCACCAGGCCAGGCGCGCCTGCAGCTTGTCGGCGACGGCCTGTGACGCAGCACGGCGCAGCAGCAGGTGTTCGGCTCCCCAGATTTCGGGTGTCTCCGACAACAGGGCCGACCCGCCGTGGCTGACCAGCCGATCGACCGCCTCGCCCAAGGCCGGGTTGGCCGTGACGCCGGACCAGCCGTCCGAACCGCCGCACTGAAGGCCGACCGTTAGATGCTCGACCGACACGGTCGTGCGTCGTGTCTTGGCGGCCTCCGTGATCAGATCGCGAACGATCGCGACGCCGGCCTCGATCGCGCGCGCCGTTCCTCCGGCCTCCTGTATGGTCAGAGCGTGAAGGGTGGGACCGGCGTTCAGCCCCTCATTGGCGAGCCAGGCGGGGATTTGATTGGCCTCGCACCCCAGCCCCACGATCAGCAGGGCGTGAAAGTTGGGGTGGCGGGCATAGCCTCCCAGGGTGCGCTGCAAGAGGGCCACATCGGAAGACAGGGATGAGCCGCCGCATCCCCCCTGGTGGGTGAAGGCGACCACTCCGTCGACACCGTCCGGCAGGCCGTCATCAGGAAAGGCGTCGGCGATGCGGCGCGCCACTGTGGCGGAACAGTTCACGCTGGTGAGCACGCCGATATAGTTTCGCGTCCCCACTCGCCCGTCCGGGCGAACGATCCCCTGAAAGGTCGCGTCAGACCGCAGCGGCGGCGAACGCAGATCCGCCCCCACCTCGGCCTCTCGTCCATCGTCGGTCATCATCAGATTATGGATGTGAACGTGGTCTCCCGGCGCGATCGCCATGCCGGCGCGGCCGATGACCTGACCATAGCGACGAACCACTCCTCCCGCTTCCACAGCATGACGCGCGATCTTATGACCCGTGGGGATGTGGGTGCGCGCGGGGACGTCCAAGCCTTCGGGAGTCTGGCCTTCGGAAATGTCATCCAGGGCGATGGCGACGTCGTCGAGTGAATTTAAGACCAGAATGCGAGACATGATCTAGACCGCCGCCTCCCGCGCCGCCTCGACCGCTCCTTTGCGACACAGCGACAGATAGGCGTCCGTAACCGCCAGGGCGAAGCGGTCGTCCGCCGCCAGGCGCTGCGGAAAAACGGCCGCAAGCCTCAGAAGACTCAGCACCTGGTCGGCTTCATTGTCAGCCTCAGCCAGACGCCGGGCCGTTTCGGCGGCCAGCGGATCATCGACCTCGAAGCGCTCTCCCCCTTCCGTCAAACCCGATTGCCACCTCATCCAGGCCGCTACGCCCAGCGCCGTCGCCTTGATCCCGAGCCCTGCCGCCAAACGATCTGCGGCCGTCGCCAACAGTCGCTGCGGCAGCTTCTGAGAACCGTCGATGGCGATCTGGCGTGTGCGATGCATCAGGGCGGCGTTGCAGAAGCGCGCCATCAGGGCGTTCCGATAGTCGGCGATCACCAAACCGGGCGGCGGCTCCAACGTCGTCTCGACCTCGTCCCACAGGGCTTCGACATAGGTGCGGAAAGACGGCACGCCCACCACCTCATGCACATGTTCGAAGCCGGCCAGGGCCCCCAGGTAGGACAAGGCGGAGTGAGCGCCGTTCAGAAGTCTCAGCTTGGCGTTCTCCCAAGGCTCGACGGACTCCGCCAACTGAACGCCCAGGCCTGGAAAGTCCGGTCGCTCGCCGGCGAAATGGTTTTCGATCACCCACTGGGTGAAGGGCTCCGTCTTGACCATGCCTTGATCCTCGACGCCGAGCCGGCCGGTCAGTCGCGCCACGTCGTCGGGGGTGGTCGCAGGAACGATCCGGTCGATCATGGTCTGCGGGAAGGCGCCATGACGCCTGATCCAATCGGCCAAGTCAGGGTCGATACGGCCCGCCATCGCCAGCACGGCCGCCCTGATTCTTTGCCCGTTCTGCGGAAGATTGTCGCAGCTGATGACGGTGAAGGGTTTGAGGCCCGCAGCCTTGCGCGCCTTCAACGCCGCAACAAGGAATCCAGGGGCCGTGCGCGGCGCCTCCAGATCGGTCAAATCCGCGGCCACGTCCGGATCATTGAAAATCAGATCGCCGCTTGCGGGGTCGATACGGTAACCCTTTTCGGTGACGGTCAAGGTGACGATGTGAACCTCAGCCCTCGCCATGGCGGCCACCAGGGCGGCGGGGTCTTCTGGGCCGACCAGGACGCCGCAGCCCGCGCCAATGACGCGAAGATCCTCACGCGCCCCGTCACGCACCACCAGGGTGTACAGTCCCTCTTGGGGATTCAGTTGGTCTCTGACGCCCGGTGACCGCAGCGAGGCCCCGAGAACCCCCCAACGCAGGTCGCCGCCGGCCAGGGCGTCGTCGAAGACAACCGCCTGATGGGCGCGGTGGAAGGCTCCCACCCCCAGATGCACCACGCCGGTCTTCACCTCCGCTCGGTCATATCTGGGCTGAGCGACGTCCAAAGGCAGTCGCGACAAGGCCTCTGAGTTCAGCCGGGACGTCGGACCGCTCACAGCTTGTAGGCCGCCTTGACCAGACCATAGGTCAGGGCGTGGGCGACCTCGTGCGCCTCGTCCTCCTCGATCCTATGCTCCACCACAAGCCGGGCCAGGAAGCCGCAGTCCATGCGGCGCGCCACATCGTGACGGGCCGGGATCGACAGGAAGGCGCGGGTGTCGTCATTGAACCCGACCGTGTTGTAAAAGCCGGCGGTCTCGGTGACCTGTTCGCGGAAGCGGCGCATGCCCTCTGGGCTGTCGTGGAACCACCAACTGGGGCCCAGTTTCAACGCCGGATAATGACCGGCCAGCGGAGCCAGTTCGCGGCTGTAGCTGGTCTCGTCGAGGGTGAAGACGATCAAGGACAGGCGCCTGTCCGCTCCAAAGCGATCCAGCAGCGGCTTCAAGGCCCTGACGTAATCGGTCGGGGTGGGAATGTCGCATCCCTTGTCGCGTCCAAAGCGATCGAACACCGTCGCCGAATGATTGCGGAAACTGCCGGGATGCAGTTGCATCACCAGGCCGTCCTCGACCGACATGGCGGCCATTTCGGTCAGCATCTGGCCGCGAAACAGCTCGGCGTCCGCAGCTGTCGCGGGCGCCGCGGATACGCGACGGAACAGAGCCTCGGCCTCTCCTCTCGGCAGATCCGCCGTGAAGGCGGTCGGATGGCCGTGGTCGGTCGAGGTCGCGCCCCTTTCGATGAAGAAGGCGCGACGGTCGCGGAGAGCTTGAAGATAGCCGTCCCAGCTCATGACGTCGCGACCGGTGAGATCGGCCAGGCTGTGCAGATTGTCGCGGAAACCCTCATAGTCCGGATCCAGGACCGGGTCGGGTCGAAACGCGGTCAGCACCCTGCCTTTCCAGCCTGACGACGCGATGGTCTTGTGGTGATCCAGGGTGTCCAGCGGGCTCTCGGTGGTGGTCAAAACCTCGATATTGTAGCGTTCGAACAGGGCGCGTGGCCGGAAACCGTCGGTTTTGAGGGCGGCGTCGATGACGTCGTAATAATGGTCCGCCGTCTCGCCCGAGAGACGCACATCCAGGCCGAACACCTCGGCATAGACCCAGTCATGCCAGAGGCGCGAAGGCGTGCCGCGAAACAGGTGATAGTTCTCGGCGAACCGGCGCCAGATTTTCCTGGGATCCGTCTCCACAGGCCCGCCGTCGACGCGCGGCACGCCCAGATCCTCCATCGCCATCCCCTGCGAATACAGCATCCGAAAGACGTAATGGTCGGGCGTAATCAGCAGCTCAGCCGGGTTGGCGAAGGCTTGGTTCAGGGCGAACCAGCTGGGGTCTGTATGCCCGTGCGGACTGATGATCGGCAGATCTTTGACGGCGTCATACAGCCGCCGCGCGACTGCGCGGGTTCCCGCATCTGCTGGAAACAGGCGGTCGGGATGAAGTCGGAGCGGCTGAGTCATGAAATCCTTCCCTCAGTTCCCGCCGGCCGGACGCGACGAGTCGTTTCTGTCCCTCCTGTTACAGGGCCGAGGACAAAAAAGACACCGGTTACCTACAGGTCGAAAAATCCTGGTCGGCCTATGGCGCCCGCAGAATATGCGGCGCTTTAATCAAACATGCTGGACGGCCCGCCCAGGCGCGCTTTCCAATCAGCCTCAGATCAGCCCATGGCCCTTCGGCAGTTCGGCGTATCGATGCACCCGCGTCGCCATGACGAGGCCGAAGCCTATCATGACGGTCAGCATCACCGTGCCGCCGTTGGACAACAGCGGCATGGGCACGCCCACGACTGGCGCAAGCCCCATAACCATGGCTCCGTTGATCAGCACATACATGGCGAAGGTGGCGATCACGCCGGACGCCGCCAAACGGCCGAAATGACTGTGGGACAGGGACGCTATTCGCAAAGAGATCAATATGATGGCCGCATAGGCGCTGAGCAGGAAGAAGGCGCCGACGAAGCCGAACTCCTCAGCGAAGGCGGCGAAGATGAAGTCGGTATGCCGCTCGGGCAGAAACTCCAGCTGGCTCTGGCTGCCCAGGCCGTAGCCCTTGCCAAGAAGCCCGCCCGAGCCCATCGCGATCTTGGATTGGACGATCTGATACCCCTTGTCGGCCATGTCGGCCTCAGGGTTCAGGAAGGTCAGGACCCGGTGGCGCTGATAGTCGTGCATGCCGAACATCACATAGGGAGGCACGGCGACCGTGGCGACGGCGGCGACGGCGGCGATGATCTTCCAGTTCAGACCGGCCATGAACATGATGGCCGCGCCGGTCAGGCCGATCAGCATGGCCGAGCCCAGATCCGGCTGGTGCGCCACCAGCAGGAAGGGCATGCCGATGATGGCGACGGGAATGATCAGCTTCCAGTGAAAGCTCGCCTCCTTGGCCGAGGCCCCGTGGTACCAACGCGCCAGGGCCAGAACCACGCCGATCTTCATGATTTCCGAGGGCTGTATGCGGGTCACGCCCAGGTCAAGCCAGCGCGTGGCGCCGAGCGCGGTGTAGCCCAACGGCGTCTCGACGAGAGCCAGTAGGAACAGGGCCACGCCATAGATGGGATAGGCCAGGGCGAACCAGTAGCGAATGTTGATCATCGACAGCCCCAGCATCAGCACCAGGCAGACGCCGAACCGGATCAGGTGTTTAGCCGCCCAGGGTGACCACGAGCCGCCCCCCACCGAATAGAGCATCATTGCGCCCGCGCCGCCTACGGCGCAGATGAGCAGCAGAAGCCGCCAGTCGAGCTGGCTGATCTTGGTCGAAACGCGCTCGCGCTCGCCGGGACGAGACAGGGCGGAAGCGGTCATAAGCGCGGCTCCGTCGATGGGGGAAGCGGATCAACCGCCTCCGGCGTCGGCGCCGCCGGCTCGACGGTCGAAGGCTGGGTCAGGTCCGTCGTCTCTGTCGGCTCGGGCGCCGGCGGGCGTTCCATTCGCGCGCGCATCTCCGGATCCTTCAGCAAGGCGACCTTCATCACCTCCCGCGCGCGCGGCGCGCCGGCTGTACCGCCGCCCATGCCGCCGTGTTGCACAATCACCGACACGGCGTAGCGGGGATTGTCCGCCGGCGCGAAGGCGATGAACAGGTTGTGGTCCTTCTGGGCCCAGGGCCGGCCCGCGCCCTTGCGGGAGCCGGCGCCGTAGTTCTGCGCCTGGGCCGTCCCGGTCTTGCCCGCCATGCGGATGTCGCCGAGGCCCAGTTGGCTGTTCCTGAAGCCGGTCCCGCCGACGTCGGTCACCGCCTCCATCCCTTCCCGCATCACCTGCACGAAGGCCGGATCATAGGGCAGGTCGGCGAAGCTGCGGTCGCCCCCCTGCTCCACTCCCCCGATCGACTTGATCAGCCGCGGCGTCACGGCCTTTCGGCCATTGGCCAGTCGCGAAGCATAGACGGCCAGTTGCAGGGCGTTGACCGTCAAGGCGCCTTGACCGATGCCGTAGCTCGGCGTTTCGCCCGGATACCATTTGCCGTCGCCCCGCACGGGATTCTTCCGCCGCCATTCTCGGTCAGGCACCAGGCCCGGCTTCTGGCCGGAGATGCCGATGTCGTAGGTCTGGCCAAAGCCCATTTCGCGCGCCGTCTCGGCGATGGCGTCCGGCCCGACCTCGACCGCCAGGGTCATGAAATAGACGTTGCAGGAGTTCTTGATCGCCGAACGCATGTCCTGCGAACCGTGCCGTCCCAGGCAGGCGAACCGCCGCCCCAGATAGTAGGCCCCGTTGCAGACGATCCGTCGGTTCGGATCGCCGCCCCGTTTCAACGCCGTCAGCCCGACGACCGGCTTGAAGGTCGAGCCGGGCGCGAACGTCCCCGTGAGAGCCTTGTCCAGCAGCGGGCGACGTTCATAGTCGGCCAAGGCGCGATAGATGCTGGAAGGCACGCCCCCCACAAACAGGTTGGGATCGAACGATGGGGCGGAGGTCATCGCCAGGATGTCGCCGTTGCGGACGTCCATCACGACGCAGGCCCCGGACTCCTCGCCGAACACCTCCAGCGCCCGGTTCTGAATGTCGGCGTCGAGGGTCAGAACCACTTCCTGCCCGGGAACCGCCGGGCGGGAGCCGCCCACATCCTCGGCCACCACCCGACCCCGCGCGTCCACCTCGACGCGATTACCGCCGGGCTCGCCGCGCAGGGCCTCGTCCAGCGCCTTCTCCACCCCCTGACGGCCGATGCGGAAACTGGGATTGAAAAGCAGGGGCGGCACTTCCTCGCCCTTGTCGCGGATGGCCTTGACGTCTCGGTCCGACACCTTGGCCACATAGCCGACCACATGGGCGAAAGAGCCGCCGAACGGATAGTAGCGGGCGTCGTTCATGTCGGCCATGACGCCCGGCAGCTCGTTGGCGTACAGATTGACCTTGGCGAACTCCTCCCAGGTCAGGTCGCTCTTGACCGGGACCGGGTTAAACTTGGACGAGGCGTTGACATCGCGGATGATAGCCCGGCGGCGCTCCAGGGTGTCGGGCAAGAGCCGGCCGAGCAGGTCCAGGGTCTGATCCAGGTCCTTGGTTTCGTCGCGCACCACCAGCACTCGGAAACTGGGGCGGTTGCCGGCGATGACGACGCCGTTGCGATCCTTGATCAGGCCCCGCGGCGGCGGAACCATGCGGAAGTTGAACTGGTTCTGCGACGAGAGGGTCGCATACTCCTGAGCCTGCACGACCTGGAGCTGGGCCAGCCGCCCTACAAGCGCCGCCACGCCGAGGGTCGCCAGGCCGCCGAACACGAAGGTGCGCCGCAGGAACGAGCCCTGTCGTTCATTGACGTCGGCGAAAAAAATGGAAGGTTCGCCGCTCATCGGAAGCGAATGTCTCCATCGTCGAACCGCTCAAGCATCCAGTCAGCGACCGGATAAAGCAGGAGGGTCGGGACGATCTGGCCGATCAGCGACAGAATGGCCGGCGGATTGCCCGCCCGCACCGTCACGATGACATAGGCGAACAGAAACGCCCCCAGGGTGCAGGCCACATACCAGGCGAACCGGATCAGCCCTTCGTGTCCGGCCAAAAGATTGCGCGACAGAAGCAGGACGCCATAGACCCCCATCAGACACAGGGCCCACATGCCGAGCGGGCCGTTCCAAAACAGGTCAAGGAACAGGCCCAGGGCGAACAGCACAGCCGGCGCCGTCATCGACGGACGGATCAAGGGCCAGGCGAAGGCCAGAACCATGGGCACGACCGGCTCCGGCAAGGTCAGGCCGAAAAGCTGGGCGGGGGTGGCCAGGACGATGGTCGCCGCGACCGCCACAAGGGCCGGATAGAGGATCCATTGCAAAGGCCCGACGACGCGGACCGCAACCGGCCGTCTCACGCGGCGCCTCCCGGCGCAGGCGAGGGTCCGCCCGGCGGAGTCTCAGGCGTGGACTGATCCGGAGCGGCGCGCGGAGCCGGACCGCGCTGAACCGACGGCCCGGCGGTTGCGGCCTGCGAAGCCTGGGCCTGCCGCGTGCGTTCGGCCTGGGCGCGTGCGGCCGCTTGCCGGCGTGCGGCAACGTCCGCAATCGCAGCCGCCTGTTCGAGGCTGGGCTCGGGCGCCGTCCCCAGACCCGCCAGGGGCGGCGCATTCAGGGCGTTGGGATCGACCAGTTGGCCGAAGTCCTGGAACAACAGCACACGCACATAATCGACAGCGCCACGATCGCTGAACAGTTTGACGCGCCAGCTGCCGTCAATGCCCTTGGCGGCGACGCCGATCGGTATGCCGCGCGGCAGTCCCCCACCGTCCCCAGAACTCAGAATGCGATCACCCGGCTGCACCGAGCCGGCTCCGCGAACAAACTCCAGACGCGGGTTGTCGCTGCCGTCGCCGGTGAGAAGCGCCCGCGCATCGGTGCGATCCACCAGGACGGGCGTCCGAGACGCCACATCGGTCAGGAGCACCATGCGGCTCACGCCTCCGGTCGCGCCCGTCACGCGACCGACGAGGCCGTGTTCATTGATCACCGGATTGCCGATCCGCACGCCGCGGCGCGTGCCCACGTCCAGAAGCTTGGCCCGATTAAAGGGTCCGCGCGCGTCGGAGATGGCGCGCGCCGTGATCATCGGAACGGGCGGCTCAGTCCGCAGCCCCAGCAAGGCTTCATAGCGCGCGTTGACGTTCTTCAGGGCGATGGCCTGGTCGCGCCACGGTTGGAGTTCCGCCAATTCCGCCTTGAGTTTCCGATTTTCCGACACCGCGAAGAAATAGCCCCCGACATAGTCGGTGACGGCGCCGACCCAGCGCACCGGCGCGGCCAAGATCCCGCTGACAGGTCCAGTCACCGTATCAGCCGCTCCGCGCACGGCGCCATAGCTGGAACCGCCGTCGACGGCCTTGCGATCGCTCACCAGTAGGAGGCCGGCGGCCACGATCGACACGACGACCACAACCGCGGCGGTCCAGACCAGCGGCACCTTCAGGTTTTCAAAGGGACCGTCGCGAAACGCCACGGGCGACCTTCCACAAAAGGGGTTGGAATTGACAGGCGATCCCTGTCGTTCTGCCTGCCTATCGCAAAATCAGGGCCGGAATGGAACCGTCGATCACGCAGGGCTGAAAAGGATCTGCGGCCGGACTTCCGTCCGGCCGCAATCAAAAAAGATCAGAGCGCCGAGTCGAGCACGCCCTTCATCCAGCGCGGATGCTCCAGCACGCGACCGCAGCCGATCGCCACGCACGACAGCGGGTCGTCCGCCACCGAAACCGGCAGGCCGGTGTGGTCGCGGATCTCGACGTCCAGGCCGCGCAGCAGGGCGCCGCCGCCGGTCAGCATGATGCCCTTGTCGGCGATATCGGCGGCGAGTTCGGGCGGGGTGGCCTCCAGCGCGACCTTCACGGCCTCGATGATCTGGGTCACCGGCTCGGCCAGGGCTTCCGCCGCCTGGCGTTCGGAGATGCGCACTTCGCGCGGCACGCCCTGCATCAGGTCGCGGCCCTTGACCTCGATCGACAGGCCTTCCCCGTCGGCCGGGATGCGGGCGGTGCCGATGTCCTTCTTGATGCGCTCGGCAGTGGTCTCGCCGATCAGCAGATTATGGTTGCGACGCATATAACTGATGATGCTGTCGTCCATCTTGTCGCCGCCGACGCGGACCGAACGCGAATAGACGATGCCCGACAGCGACAGCACGGCCACCTCGGTGGTGCCGCCGCCGATATCGACGACCATGGAGCCGGTCGGCTCGTGGATCGGCAGGCCGGCGCCGATCGCGGCGGCCATCGGCTCGTCGATCAGGCCCACGCGGCGCGCCGAGGCGTTCAGGCAGGAATCATTGATCGCGCGACGCTCGACCGCCGTGGCGCCGGACGGCACGCAGACGATGATCTTCGGGTTCACGAAGCCCTTGCGGTTATGCACCTTGCGGATGAAGTGTTTGATCATCTCTTCGGCGACTTCGAAGTCGGCGATGACGCCGTCGCGCATCGGGCGGATGGCTTCCATGTGGCCGGGCGTTCGGCCCAGCATCTGCTTGGCCTCAATGCCCACGGCGTGAACGATCTTGCGTCCGCCGACGTTGCGCAGGGCCACCACGGACGGCTCGTTCAGGACGATGCCCTTGCCCTTCATGTAAATCAGGGTGTTGGCGGTGCCCAGGTCCATCGCGATGTCGTTGGAGATCGCGCCGAAAAGGGAAAAGCTCATGGGAATCGATACCGTTGTTCTTTGACCGAGGGCGTCAGTTTCGCAGTCGACCTGGCGACGCCCCGCCGTCCTGACATCCCCTTGCCGGACAGCTTCCTGATCGTCTTCGCCACGCCTACCGCTGGCCCGTGTGCCCGTATGAAACAGGGAATACAACCCCCTTCGCGTGCCGGACACGCGTTCACCCCCAGGCCTGTGGAAGCTTGGCGCTCAGGGCCGTTCACGATAGTGTCATGAGCGGCAAGGACTCCCTGTGAAACATCCTGCCGGCGCTTGCCGCGACGTCAGTCTCCACGCGCCTTTTCGCGACGCCTCACCCACTCCCGGACCCCCAGCATTAGACCCAACCAAGCCAGGGCCACGCCCGCCAGGATGGCCGAGGTCCAGACACCGTCGCCGCTGACGGCCGTCATGAAGGAGCCGCCGAAAAACGCCACAAGCGCCGTCTTGGGCAAAACCCCCAGCGCGCACCCGGCTAGAAAGCCCGGAAAGGACGCCCGCGCCGCGCCAAAGGCCATGTTGACCACGATGAAGGGCGCCGAGGGCACGTTGCGGATCATGAAGCTGGCGTAGAAGGCGTTCTGACCCACGAACCGGGTCAGCCGCCCCACCGTCTTGCCGCCGTGCCGCTCCAGCACCCGCGCGGTCGGCCCGCGCCCCATCCAATATGTGACGGCGGCCGAGGCGACCGTGGCGATCCAGCTGTACAGAAACCCGAACCAGGGGCCAAAGGCCACCACGCAGGCGGCGATCAGAATGAACTGAGGCGCGCCGAAGAAGGCTGCGACCGTGAACACGATCACGGCCGCAGGCAGGCCCCACGGTCCGTGCCGGAACCCGCCCAGCCAGGCCTCCAGCCGCGCCTCGGCGTCCAGCCCCAGCTGGCTCTTACCCACAGCAAACAGAGCCGTCATCGCGCCCAGGACGACAATAGTCGCCAGCACGGCGCGCCAGCGCCGCGCCTCCATATTGGACAGGAAATCGAGGATCCAACGCATCAGACGCGCCGCTTATCACCCCGGCTGTACATTAGCGAGCCTGGGCGGATTGTCCCGGCGGGCCTGCGCGCGTAAGGAACCTCGCCTCCCCGGCAACAACCTTCCAAGACCGATGGGATTCCCATGTCCAGCCTGCAATCTTCCGCCCTCGCCCGTGTCAAGCCTTCGGCCACCATCGCCGTGACCGCCCAGGCCCGGAAGCTTAAAGCAGAAGGCCGCGACGTGATCGGTCTAGGGGCCGGCGAGCCGGACTTCGACACGCCGGAGAATATCAAACAGGCCGCCATCGACGCCATTAATCGCGGCGAGACCAAATATACCGACGCCGACGGCATGCCCGAACTGAAGAAGGCCATCGTGGCCAAGTTCGCCCGCGAGAACGGCCTGACCTACGACGTGTCGCAGATCCACGTCGCCCCGGGCGGCAAGCCGGTCATCTTCAACGCCCTGGTCGCGACCCTGAACCCCGGCGACGAGGTCATCGTGCCTGCTCCCTACTGGGTCTCCTATCCCGACATGGTCCTGCTCGCCGGGGGCGAGCCCGTGACCGTGGTCGGCGAGGAGAAGGACGGCTTCAAGCTGCGTCCCGAGGTGCTGGAGGCCGCCGTCACGCCCAAGACCAAGTGGCTGATCCTGAACAGCCCCTCCAACCCGACCGGCGCCGCCTACACCCAGGCGGAGTTGCTGGCCCTGGCCGAGGTTCTGCGTCGTCACCCCCACGTCTGGGTGCTGACCGACGACATGTACGAGCACCTCGTCTATGGCGACTTCGAATACACCACCATCGCCCAGGTCGCCCCCGACCTGATCGACCGCACCCTGACCGTCAACGGCGTGTCCAAGGCCTATGCCATGACCGGCTGGCGCATCGGCTACGCCGGCGGCCCCAAGCCGCTGATCGACCTGATGCGCAAGGTGGCCAGCCAGACCACCTCCAACCCCACCAGCATCAGCCAGTGGGCCGCGGTCGAGGCCCTGAACGGAACCCAGGACTTCATCCCCGAGCGCAAGATCGCCTTCGAGAAGCGCCGCGACCTGGTCGTCTCGATGCTGAACCAGGCGACGGGGATCACCTGTGCTGTGCCGGAAGGCGCCTTCTACGTCTATCCGTCCATCGCCGGCCTGATCGGCAAGACGACGGAATCGGGCGTGGTCATCGACGGCGACTCGACCTTCGCCGCCGAGCTGCTGAACGCCGAGGGCGTCGCCGTGGTCCAGGGCGAGGCCTTCGGCCTGTCGCCCTATTTCCGCATCAGCTACGCCACCTCCGACGCCGTGCTGGAAGAGGCCTGCACCCGCATCCAGCGCTTCGCCGCCTCGCTGCGTTGATTTTTCCCCACCGGACGGACGCCTCTGTGTCCGTCCGGATCAACGGCCCCAGTTCAGGCCGTGACGCGAGGCGACAGTCGGGCTCCGTCGCCGTCCGGTTCGTTCGGATCGCCCAGCTCCCCTTGCTCTCGCGCCCTGCGGCCATAGACCCATTCGAACAGCGGCGACGCCATAAGGGTCGTGATGATGGCCATCAGGACCAGGATGGAGAACAGGGCTGGGCCGATGACGCCGCGCTGAAGTCCGATATTGATGATGATCAGCTCCATCAGCCCGCGCGCGTTCATCAGGGCGCCGATCCCCATGGCCGTGGCGTTGTCCTGGCCCGTCAGCCGGGCGGCCGCCCAGCAGGCGCCCCCCTTGGCCAGGACGGAGCCGGCCAGGATCACCAGGGTGACGGCGGCCAAACCGATATTGTCCACCATCGTCAGCTGCGTATTGAGCCCCGAAAAAGTGAAGAACATCGGCAGCAGAACCAGAACGGCGAAAGGCTCCAGCTGACGTTTGATCTCCGCCGTCAAAAGGCCGCGCGGCATGGCGACCCCCAGGATGAAACCGCCGAACACCGCATGGATGCCGACGGCGTCCATCGCCCAGGCGCTGAGCATGAACAGGATCAGGACGACGCCCAATACGCTCGGTCCGACGCGCCCCTCCCGCTCTGCGATCCGGCCTAGGGGCGCCAGAAGCCGGGGCCCCAAGGTCATCATGAAAAGGGCGAAGGCGCCGCCTCCGGCGATCGCCACCACCGCCACCATCGGGCCGGCGCCGAAGCTGGCCAGGACGATCGCCAATACGCACCACGCCCCGGCGTCATCGATGGCGCCGGCGGCCAGAGACAGCGATCCCAGCCTCGATCCGCTCAGGCCGCGTTCGTGAATGATGCGGGCCAACATGGGAAAGGCGGTAATCGAAATGGCCGCGCCCATAAACAGCATGGCCTGCCAGGTCACGATTCCCTCGCCGAACAGGCCAAGACTCAGTAGCCAGGGCGCGATGGCGACCGCGACCAGAAACGGCGCCGCCATACCGGCCAGAGACACGGCCGCCGCGCTGGTCGCATGGGCGCGGAAATGATCCCGGCGAAACCCCAGCCCGACCAGGAACATGTAGAGACCGACGCCCAGCTGGGCGCCGACGAACAGGATGGACCGCGACTCCTTCGGAAACAGGGCGGCCTGCAAGTCGGGAGCCAGAAGTCCGAAAAGGGACGGCCCCAGGATCACGCCTGCGATCATTTCGCCGACGACCTGCGGCTGACCCAACCAGCGCTTGGCCGCCCATCCCACCACCCGGCAGGCGGCGATGATCACCGCCATCTGCAGGAAAAAGGCGACACTCAGCTCCGCATTGGTCATGCGATGATCCCTCCCCAGGGCGCGCCGTTCTTGAGAACGATCACAGGTCGCTCACCCTAAACACCCTCGTCGCCTATTCAAGGCTCCCCGCAGACCTAGGTCGTCTTGATCAGGGCCGGCTGGCCATGCCCAGCTTAACCGGCTTGGCCTCCTCGTTCAGGGCGCCGCGCTTGACGCCCCAGAGCAGGATGATCGGCGCGCCGACATAGATGGACGAATAGGTGCCCACGATGATGCCGAACATCAGGGCGATCGAGAAGCCGAACAGGGCTTCGCCGCCGAACAGGGCCAGGGCCGCCAGCACCATGACGGCGGTCACGCCGGTGATGATGGTCCGCGACAGGGTCTCGTTCAGCGACAGGTCGATCACCTCGCCCAAAGGCATGGTCTTGTACTTGCGCAGGTTCTCGCGAAGCCGGTCGAACACCACCACGGTGTCGTTCATCGAATAGCCGATGACGGTCAGGATGGCGGCGACCATGTTCAGGCTGAACTCCAGGCGGAAGACCACGATCAGGCCGAAGGTCAGCACCACGTCGTGCAGCAGGCCGATCACGGCGCCGAAGCCGAATTGCGGCTCGAACCGGAACCAGATGTAGAGGAACATCAGGCCGATAGCGACGGCCAGGGCCAACAGGCCCGAGGTGAACAGTTCGCCGGACACCTTGGACCCGACCACGCTGACGCCCGAATACTGCACCTCGCCGACCGTGCCGCTGATGGCGCGCTCGACCTGGTTCACCACCTGGGTCTGATCGCGGCCTTCCGGCACCTGGAAGCGCAGGATGGCGGTCGAGCCGTCATCGACATTGGTGTCGCGCCGGGCGATGCCCTGCACCTGGACGTCGCCCAGGTTCAGACCGTTCACCGCCTCGCGCACCCGGTCCAGCTCGATGGTCTGGCCGGCGGGCTTGGACACCTCCATCGAGGCGCCGCCCCGGAAGTCGATGCCCATGTTCAGGCCGGGCACGAAACAGCCCACGATCGAGGCGATGCACAGCACCACCGACAGGACGGCGGCGTACCGGGAGTATTTGACGAAATGGAAGTTCGTCTTCTGCGGCAGCAGTTTGATGAGGGGCCATCCACGCATCGCCATTACTCCGCGATCGGCAGTTTTTTGGGCTTGGCGGTCTTGAGCCAGTAGGCCAGCAGCACCTGGGCCACCAGAACCGACGAGAACACCGAGGTGAAGACGCCGATGCTCAGCGTCCAGGCGAAGCCGCGTACCGGACCGGCGCCGAAGACGAACATGATCGCCGCCGCCACCAGGGTGGTGACGTTTGCGTCCAGGATCGTGCCCCAGGCCTTGGAGAATCCGGCGTCCATGCTGGCGATCACGCTGCGGCCCGCCCGGGCCTCGTCGCGCATCCGCTCATAGATCAGCACATTGGCGTCCACCGCCACGGCGAAGGTCAGGATCAGACCCGCGATGCCCGGCAGGGTCAGGGTCGCCTGGGTCAGCGACATGGCCGCCACGATCAGCACGCCGTTCAGGATCAGGCCGACCACCGAAACGCCCCCGAACAGGAGGCCGTAGGCCAGGATCATGAAGACCACGATGATGGCGAAGCCGACGGCGGTCGATAGGGCGCCTGCGGCCACGGCGTCGGCGCCCAGTTCGGCGGTCACGGTCCGGCGTTCCTCGACGTTCAGCGGCGCCGGCAGGGCGCCCCCGTTCAGCAGGTTCACCATCGTCGCGGCTTCCTGGATCGTGAACTGGCCTTCGATGATGCCCGATCCGTTGGTGATGGCGCTGTTGATGCGCGGCGCGGATATGACCTTGCCGTCCAGGATGATGGCGAAGGGTTTGCCGATATTGGCCGAGGTCGCCTCGCCGAAGCGGCGGGCGCCGGCGCCGTCGAAGCGGAAGCCGATGGCGGGGCGGCCGCTCTGATCGGCGTCGACCGAGGCCCGTGTCAGGTTTTCACCCGAGACCAGAACCCGCTTCTTGACCAGATAGGGCGTGCCCTGTTCATCGGTCAGCAGTTCAGCGTCCGGCGGCACGCGACCCGCCTGGGCCTCCGTCACCGAATTCTCAGTGTCCACCATCTGGAAGGTCAGTTGCGCCGTCTGGCCGATGACCTCCTCCAGCTTGCGCGGATCGCTCTCGCCCGGCGCCTGGACCACGATCCGGTCGGCGCCCTGGCGGGTGATCGAGGGTTCGCGCGTACCCAGGCTGTCGATGCGGCGACGGACGACTTCGATGGACTGATCGACCGCCGTCGATCCCATGCCGGCCAGGGCCGCGTCCGTATAGGCGAATCGGACCCGGTCCGAACCGACGCGGCTGGCCGTCCGTTCGACCTGGCCGGACGGTCCCGGCGCGCCGGCGAGGCGGCGCAGGGCTTCAAAGGCGGCGGTCTGTTTCGCCGGGTCCGCCAAAGCGACCACGACGCCGCCCGCCTCGCGCTGGAGGCCGTTGGTGGCGATGCCCTCGCCGTTCAGGGTCACCCGCACGTCCTCGATCAGATTGGTGACGCGCTTCTCGCGCATCGCCGGCACGTCCACCTCGAGCAGCAGATAGGAGCCGCCCTGCAGGTCCAGCCCCAGGTTCAGGGCGTTCTTCGGCAGCCAGCCGGGCAGCGCCTCCCGCTGAGCCGGGCTCAGCAGGTTGGGATAGGCCAGCAGGCAGCCGATGATCGCCGAGGCGACGACGAGAATGATTTTCCAGCGCGACAGCTGAATCATGAGGACAGTCCAGGTTCAGCGATACGCTTCGGGTCTCAGGCCTTGGAGTCGTTGGCGGCGACGGCGGTGCGGTTGCGCACCTCGGCGATCATCGCCTTGACGACGCGGATATTGACGCTGGGCGCGATCTCGACATTGACCTCGGCCTCTTCGACGCGGGTCACCTTGCCGATGGCGCCGCTGGACAGGACCACCGTGTCGCCGCGCTTCACGGCGGCGATGGCGGCCGCATGTTCCTTGGCGCGCTTCTGCTGCGGACGGATCAGCAGGAAGTAGAACAGGATGAAGATGGCGACGATCGGCAGGAACTGCATGATCACGGCCATCATGCCGCCGTCAGCTGGGGCGCCCATGGGGTCTCTCCGAACACAAGGCGGGGCGGCCCTCGTCGGCGCCCCCATTAAAACGAGGCGCGGAACCTAGGGCCGCGCTTCGCGGATTGCAACGTAACGAACGATCAGCGCGGCAATACGCTCAGGGGATCGACCGCCACGGGGTCGTCGCCGCGCATCTGGCGGGTCTCGAAATGGATCGACGGGCGGCCGTCCCCGGCGGTCAAACCCACGGTGCCGATCTGCTGACCCGCGCGCACGTCGTCGCCGTCCTTGACCGTGGCCGAGCCCAGATGGCCGTAAACCGTGCGCCAGCCGCCGTTGTGCACGATCAGCACCGTCAGGCCCTGGCCCACCAGATCGTCGCCCACATAGGCCACGCGCCCACCGGCCGCCGCCACGACCGAGGCGCCGGCCGAGGCGCCGATATTGATCCCATTGTTGCGCTCGCCCATGCCGACCGGACCGAACCGTCTCAGGATGTCGCCCCGCACCGGCCATTGCAGGGCGATGGTTCCGCCTGCGACGGGCGTCGTCGCCGGACCGGGCGCGCTCTCGACCGGCCGCGTCTGGACCGGCCGCGTCTGGGCCGGCAGGGCCGGATTGCCCGAGGGCGGCGGCGGGGGCGGCGGAACCACCCCCGAGTTCGGCACCAGCACACCGGCCGGCGACGGCCCCGTGGCGTAGGGATCGCGTCCCGTGTCCACGGCGGAATCGGGCAGAATGATTCTTTGACCGCTGGTGATCGCGCCGCGCGGCCCCAGCCCGTTCAGGTCGATCAGGGTTTGAACCGGCGTCTGGAACCGCCGGCCGACGCCCGAGATGGTGTCGCCCGGCTGGATCACATAGGCCGCGCCCGGCGTCACCACGGCGGGCGGCGAAGATGGGGCGGGCGTCGCCGGATAGGTCGGCTGGGCCGGCGTGACCGAAACCGGCGGCGGCAGGGCCCCGCCGTCGATCGAGCCGACCGGCGCCGTCGCCGGCGGCTGCTGATACGGTTGGGCGGGGGTCTGCGGCTGGGCCGGCTGACCATAGGGGCCCTGCTGAGCCTGCGGCTGGGCGCCTCCGGCAGGAACAGGGCGCGTCGAATACTGCGGCTCGGACGGATAGGTCATACAGGCCGCTGCGCTCAGCGACGCCGCCACGATCACAACCGTTCTCATTCCGCCCGACATCACTGCCACCGGCCGCTCCTTACGTGGTTAAATCCGCCCGCCCGGTTTGCCCGCTCGCGCCGCGCAAGCCAAGCCCGCAATCATCGCCAAAGTGGGGCGAGAAGGTTAACGGATGTCCAGAACGCCCGCTTGCGGGGGGAAGGCCTCACCCCTCCTTCGCCGTCCCCTCGACCAGGGGCACGAACCGCACCTCCGTCAGGCTTTCGCGCCGGAACGAGCCGTCGCCCTGCCCCACATAGCGATGCAGGATCTGCACCGAGGTGCGGCCCACCGGCGCCACCAGAACCCCATTGGGCTTCAGCTGTTTCAGCAGTTCGGTCGGCTCGCCCGGCGATGCGGCCGTCACCATGATCCGGTCGAAGGGCGCCTGTTCGATCCAGCCCAGGCCGCCGTCTCCGTGGCGGGTGATGACGTTCTCGATCTCCAGGGCGCGCAGACGCGCCTCGGCCTCGACCAGCAGACTGCGATACCGCTCCACCGAATAGACATAGCGGGCCAGCCGGCTCAGCACTGCGCACTGGTAGCCGCTGCCGGTGCCGATCTCCAGCACCCGGTGACGGGGCTGGACGTCCAGAGCCTGGGTCATCAGGCCGACGATATAGGGCTGGCTGATGGTCTGGGCGCAGTCGATGGGCAGGGCCTGGTCTTCCCAGGCCTGATCCAGGAATTTCTCGTGCACGAAGACCGCGCGGTCGATGCTCTCCATCGCGCCCAGCACCCGGGGGTCCGTCACCCCCTGCTGGCGCAGCGACAGGATCAGACGTCCGGCGCGGTCGTCGTGCAGGTTCATGCCGCCTTCACCGCCTTTGGCGGCGCCCCGCCCAGCACCTTCTTCAGGTCATGGACGCTGGCCATATGGGTCAGGTCGATGTGCAGCGGCGTGACCGAGATCCGTCCCGCCTCGATGGCCCTCAGGTCGGTGCCCTCGGCATGCTCCTGCTTCTCGCCGCGGAAGCTCATCCAGTAGTAGTCGCGCCCGCGCAGGTCGGTGCGTCGCACCGCGTGCATCTCGCCCACGTCGCGGAAGCCTTGCGTCGTCACCTCGATCTGCTCGACCCGTTCGGGCGGCAGGTTGGGGAAGTTGACGTTCATCACCACGCCATTGGCCCATTTCTGGTCCAGCAGACGGCTGATGATCGCCGGCGCGAAGGCCTCGGCCGTCTCCCAGTGAGCCACCACCTCGTCGTGGAACCGTTCCAGGCTCTGGCTCAGGGCGATGGAGCGGATGCCGAAGGCCATGCCTTGCAGGGCTCCCGCCACCGTGCCGGAATAGCTGACGTCCTCGCCGATATTGTGCCCCCGGTTCACCCCGGACAGCACCAGGTCCGGCTTCTCCGGCATCAGATCGTTGACCGCCAGGATGACGCAGTCGGTCGGCGTCCCCGTCACCGAGAACCGCCGCTCGCCATGCTTATGCACCCGCAGCGGCTCGGTCAGGGTGATCCCCCGCCCCTTGGCCGACTGTTCGACGGCGGGGGCGCACACCCAGATGTCGTCGCTCAGGGTCCGCGCGATCCGCTCAAGGGATTCAAGACCTTCCGCCTCGATCCCGTCGTCGTTTGTCAGGAGGATTCTCATATTTTCTTTCGTCATCCTCCGGCGAGCGCAGCGAGACCGGGGGACCCAGCGGCGCCGAAGGCGAAATGGTTCAACAAGACCAACGGCTGGCGTGCGCGACAGGTTCGCGCTCTCGCGCGCCGCTGGGTCCCCCGGTCTGCGCCGCTGCGCGGCTTGCCGGAGGATGACGAAAGAGAAGGTTCAGCCCACATGGGTCAGACCTCCCATATAGGGCTGCAACACCGTCGGCACTGCGATCCGCCCGTCGTCCTGCTGATAGTTCTCCATGATCGCCACCAGGGTCCGGCCGACCGCCAGGCCCGAGCCGTTCAGCGTATGGACGAACTCGGTCTTCTTCTCGCCGGCGCGCTTGAACCGGGCGTCCATGCGCCGCGCCTGGAAATCGCCGCAGTTCGAGCAGGAGCTGATCTCGCGATAGGTGTTCTGGCTGGGCAGCCAGACCTCCAGGTCGAAGGTCTTCTGCGCCGAGAAGCCCATGTCGCCCTTGCACAGCAGCATCCGCCGGAACGGCAGCTCCAGCGCCTTCAGCACCGCCTCGGCGCAGGCCGTCATCCGCTCGTGCTCGGCGTCGGAGTCTTCCGGCCGCGCGATCGACACCATCTCGACCTTGGAGAACTGGTGCTGGCGGATCAGCCCGCGCGTATCCCGCCCCGCCGACCCGGCTTCAGCGCGGAAGCAGGGCGTCAGCGCCGTCATCCGCATCGGCGTGGCGAGGTCGTCCTCGGACAGGATGGTCTCGCGCACGAGATTGGTCAGGGAGACTTCGGCGGTGGGGATGAGCCAACGGCGGCTTTGTGCCTCACTGGCTTGAAGCTTGAAGAATGCCTCTTCAGCTTCGATCCAAGCTCGCTCTCCCAACGCCGAATAAACTTCAGAGTAGCCGTTCTCATCAATTTCGATGGGCCCGTTGTTGCGCTCATAGTCAGCAACGAGTTGATCATAAACGTCGCCAGCATCAATGCCGCGTGACTTGATCATTTCGTACTGGTCCCGGAAGGACAGCCCCGTTTGGAATAGATCTGGCCGGAACTTCGGCCATTGTCCCGTACCGAACATCGCCTCGTCCCGCACCAGCAGCGGCGGGTTCACTTCCAGATAGCCGTGCTGGTCCGTCTGCAGGTCCAGCATGAACTGGCCCACGGCCCGTTCCAGCCGCGCCAACTGCCCCTTCAGCACCGCAAACCGAGCGCCCGACATCTTCGCGGCCGCCTCGAAGTCCAGCATCCCCAGGGCCTCGCCCAGGTCGGCGTGATCCTTGGCCGGGCCGCCTTCGCGGGGCGTGCCCCAGCGCGAGACCTCGACATTGCCCGCCTCGTCCTCGCCGTCCGGCACATCCTCGGCCGCCAGGTTCTTCAACCCCGCCAGCAGGTCGCGCAGGTCCTTGCCAACGCGCGCCTCGATCTCGGCCGCCGCCGCGATATCGCCCTTCAGCGCCTCGACCTCGGCCTTCAGCCGGTCGGCCTCGGCCATGTCCTTCTTGCCCATGGCGGCGCCGATCAGCTTGGAGGCGGCGTTGCGCTTGGCCAGGGCGTCCTGGCCCGTGGTCTGGGCGTGGCGCAGTTCGGCGTCCAGCCGCAGGATGTCCGCCACCAGCCCGTCGGCCTGATCCACCCCGCGCGACGACCAGCCCGCGACATAAACCTGGGGGTTTTCGCGAATGGCTCTGATGTCGTGCATGGTCTGAAACTTCGGTTGGGCGGGAGAAGCCGAACGCTCTACCCGCCCGCGCGGTTACGGGCAACGGCGGCCGGGCGGTTCCCCCTCCACCAAGTTTCGCGCGGTCCCCCTCCCCCAGAGGGGGAGGAATGCGATGACCGAAATCCTCCCCCTCTGGGGGTGGCGCGGCGCCTCTTCGCGCCGCGACGGAGGGGGCCGGGCCGTCTTTCCTGTGGACGCCGGTTCGGAACCGCGTGGCGAATCACCCCGGCTGAGGCAATCTCGCCTAATGAACGCTCAGGTCGCCTCTTCAGAACTTCAGGGCCGGACGGCCCCCGCCGACCATCCGGAGCGGCAGTATCTGGACCTGCTGCGCGACATATTGGACAACGGCGTTCGCCGCGACGACCGCACCGGCACCGGAACCCTGGGCGTCTTCGGCCGCCAGATGCGGTTCGACCTGTCCAAGGGCTTCCCGGTCCTCACCACCAAGAAGCTGCACCTGCGTTCAATCATCGTCGAACTGCTGTGGTTCCTGCGCGGCGAGACCAATATCGCCTATCTGAAGGAGAACGGCGTCCGCATCTGGGACGAATGGGCCGACGCCGAGGGCGAACTGGGTCCGGTCTACGGCAAGCAGTGGCGGTCCTGGACGGCGCCGGACGGCCGCGTCATCGACCAGATCGAGAAACTGGTCCACGGCCTGAAGACCAATCCCAACAGCCGCCGCCACATCGTCACGGCCTGGAACCCGGCCGACGTCGACGACATGGCCCTGCCGCCCTGCCATTGCCTGTTTCAGTTCTTCGTGGCGGATGGGAAACTGAGCTGCCAGCTGTATCAGCGCAGCGCCGACGTCTTCCTGGGCGTGCCGTTCAACATCGCCTCCTACGCCCTGCTGACGATGATGCTGGCCCAGGTGGTCGGGCTGGAGCCGGGCGAGTTCGTCCACACCTTCGGCGACGCCCACCTGTATCTGAACCATTTGGAACAGGCCGAGCTCCAGCTCACACGCGAACCCTTGCCCCTGCCCGTGATGAAGATCGCGCCGAAGGACGATCTGTTCGCCTTCGAACTGTCGGACTTCACGCTGGAGGGCTATGAAGCCTGGCCGCACATAAAGGCCGAAGTGGCCGTCTGATGGATTTCAAGAGTCTGCAGGCCGACGTCCTGCGCATCTCCGACCTCTACGCCGCCAATCACGGCATTGATCGCGACCGGGACTGGGCCTTGCTGAAGCTCCAGGAAGAGCTGGGAGAGCTGACGGCTGAACATCTGCGGCTGTCCGGTCGGGCGCGCGGCGCGGGCGACGCCGAGGCCCTGGGCGACGAGGCGGCCGATGTTCTGGGCATGCTGTTGATCTATTGCGCGGGCGCCGGGATCGACCTTGAAACCGCGATGCGACGCAAATGGCTGAAGTGGCTGGAGCCTGCGGCATGACCGGGCCCGCTCGGATCGCCCTGGTCGTGGCCCGCGGCCGGAACGGCGTCATCGGCCGGGACGGCGACCTGCCCTGGCGGCTGCGTTCGGACCTGCAGAGATTCAAGGCGATCACTATCGGAAAGCCCTGTCTGATGGGGCGCAAGACCTGGGAGAGCCTGCCGCTGAAGCCCCTGCCCGGCCGGCTGAACCTGGTCCTGACCAAGGACGAGTCCTATGAGGCCGACGGCATGGCCAAGGGCGCCGTGGTCTGCTCCAATCTGGACGAGGCGATCGAGATCGCGCGCGAGACCGCCGAGGAGGACGGCGTGGACGAGATCTGCATCATCGGCGGCACGGCCCTGTTCGCCGCCGCCCTGCCCCGCGCCCGCCGCCTCTATATCACCGAGGTCGACGCGGCCCCCGAGGGAGATGCGGTCTTTCCGTCGTTCGACGAAACAGCCTGGGTTGAAGTATCGTCCGAAACCCATGCGGCGGGCGAGAAGGACGATCACGCCTTCACCTTCCGCGTTCTGGACCGTCGTTAGGAGCCCCTCATGTACGTCGCCACCACCAATGACCTGCCCGGCTTTCGCGTCACCCGCCACATCGGCCTGGTGCGCGGCGTGACGGTGCGATCCCGCAACGCCATCTCCGACGCCATCGGCGGCGTCCAGTCCATGCTGGGCGGCCGGGTCGGCGCCTATGTGAAACTGGCCGAGGCGGGGCGTCAGGAAGCCTATGACGAACTGGTCAAACACGCCCAGGCCCACGGCGCCAACGCCATTCTGGCCGTCCGCTATGACGCCACCGAGATCATGCCGGGCGTGACCGAGGTGCTGTGCTACGGCACAGCCGTGATCGTCGAGCCGGCCTGACCTCTCGGAAGGCCGGCCGGCCCGACGCCTCGGGTCAGGACAGAGTCATCAGGTCCGAGCGCTCGAAATTGCGCAGTTCCTCGGTGCGCCCGTCCCGAATCTTCTCCACCCAGTGCGGATCGGCCAGCAGCGCGCGGCCGACCGCCACCAGATCGAACTCCTCCTTCTCCAGCCGGCGCGTCAGGCCGTCCAGCGAGGCGGGCTTGGAGCCTTCGCCCCCGAAGGCCGCGATGAATTCGCCGTCCAGCCCGACCGAGCCGACGGTGATGGTCGGCTTGTTCATCAGCTTCTTGGTCCAGCCGGCGAAGTTCAGGTCAGACCCTTCGAACTCCGGCTCCCAGAATCGGCGCTGCGAGCAGTGGAAGACGTCGACCCCGGCGTCCGACAAGGGCGTCAGCCATTCCACGATCTGGTCCGGCGTCTCGGCGATCCGGGCGGCGAAGTCCTGCTGCTTCCATTGCGACAGGCGCAGAATGACGGGGATGTCGTCGCCGACGCCCTCGCGCACCGCCTTGACCACCTCGGCGCCGAAGCGCGCCCGTTCGGCGATGGTCGGGCCACCCCAGCGGTCCCCGCGCAGATTGACCCCGCCCCAGAAGAACTGGTCGATCAGATAGCCGTGGGCGCCGTGGATCTCGACGGCGTCAAAGCCCAGCTCACGCGCCGCGCGCGCAGAGCGACCGAAGGCCGCGATGGTGTCGGCGACGTCCTCTTCGGTCATCGGCTCATACTTGGCCTTGCCCGGCGAAGTCAGGCCTGACGGACTGTCCACCTTGCCCAGGGGCGTCCAATCAGCGCCCTGGCCCCGCGCCGATCCCACGTGCCATATCTGCGGCGCGATCAGGCCTCCGGCGGCGTGGACCTCGTCCACCACCGTCTTCCAGTGCGGCAGGGCCTCGCCGTGGAAAACGGGCACATTGACGTCATTGCGCGCAGCGGGCCGTTCCACCACCGTGCCCTCGGTCACGATCAGCCCCACCCCGCCCTCGGCGCGGCGGCGGTAATAGCCGGCCACATCGGACGTCGGGATGCCGTTCGGGGAAAAGGACCGCGTCATCGGCGCCATGACGATGCGGTTGGGCAGGGTCAGCCCCTTGATCGTAAAGGGGCGAAACAGGGCATCGACGCTCATCGGATCTCCTCGCGAAATGGCAAGGGTGAAGGTGGCGAATAGAGTTGCGTTTGAAAACCCCACGCCCTGAAGTTTCTACAGTCCCAAAGAAGCCGCCACCTGCTCGGCGATCACAGCGAACCGCATCGCGATCGCGCCTTTGGGATCCGACGCAACCACAGGCCTCCCCGCATCTCCGCCCTCTCGCAGAGCGGCCTCCAGCGGCAGATCGCCCAGGAAGGGAACAGACAGGCGCTCCGCCTCGGTCTTGGCGCCGCCCTGTCCGAACACGGCGCCGCTCATGTTTTCAATCAGGCCCAGGGTCGGCACATTCACCTTCTGGAACAGCGTGTGCGCCCGCCGGGCGTCGGCCAGAGCCACCTCCTGCGGCGTGGAGACGATGACGGCGCCGTCCAGCGGGGTCCTCTGGATCAGGGTCAGTTGCACGTCGCCTGTGCCGGGCGGCAGATCGACCACCAACACGTCCAGCGGCGCTTCGGCCGCGCCCCATCGGGTCTGGGTCAGCATCTGGGTGATGGCCTGGGACGCCATCGGCCCGCGCCAGATCATGGCGTCGTCCATCTTGGTCAGCAGGCCCACGGACATCGCTTTCAGTCCATGCGCCTGGTGCGGCACGATAGCCCCGTCCTCATAGGCGGGCTGGCCGCTGATCCCCAGCATGGTGGGCAGCGAGGGACCGTAGACGTCGGCGTCCAGAATCCCGACAGACAGCCCCCGTGCAGCCAGGGCCGCGGCCAGATTGACGGCCACGGTCGACTTGCCCACCCCGCCCTTGCCGCTGGCGACGGCCAGGACGCGCCGGACATGGGCCGGGCGGTCCGTGGGGACCGGCGCCTTGGGACGTCCCTGATCCACGGCGGCTTTCGAAAGGCCGGCGGTGCGCGCGGGCTTGCCGAGCCCAGGCTTGGCCTCCGCCGTCAGGATCACCGAGACCCGGCTCATGCCGGGGATGGCCTTCAGCGCCGCCTCGGCCGCGTCCCTGACGGGGGCGTAGGTCGCGACCAGACTACGGTCCACCTCCAGGGCGAAGCCCGCCCGGTCCTCGGCGACGACCAGCCCCTGAACCAGACCCGAAGCATGGAGGCCCTGGCCCGAAACCGGGTCCGTGACGGCGTCGAGCGCGGCGATGACGGCGGAACGTTCGACCAAGACGGTCTCCACAAGACTTGCAGGCGATAAGGGGCGCGTTCTATCGCCCCTGGATGCCGCCCGCGAGCCTCGATTTGTCCAAGCCGCCGTTAGTCACCCTGATCGCCGGCCCCACCGCCTCGGGAAAATCCGCCTTGGCGTTGAAGATGGCGCGCGAGACCGGGGCGGTCATCATCAACGCGGACAGCCAGCAACTCTACGCCGACCTGCGCATCCTGACCGCCCGCCCCTCGCCGGAGGACGAAGCTCTGGCCGACCACCGACTCTATGGCGTCGCCGACGCGGCGGAGGCCTGGTCGGTCGGACAATGGAGCCGGGCCGCCCTGACCATTCTGGACGAACTGCGGACGGAGAATCGCCCCGCCGTCCTCGTCGGCGGCACGGGCCTTTATTTCGCAGCCCTGACACGTGGGCTGGCCGACATTCCTCCGGTTCCCCCCGCCGTCCGCGACCAGATCGAGGCGGACTATCTGGCGCAAGGCGAGGCTGCGTTTCGCGCCCGCCTCGCCGACGTCGACCCCCAGGCCGCCCAATCCATAGAAGTCGGCGACCGCCAGCGCCTGGTGCGGGCCATGAGCGTCCATTCCGCCAGCGGTCGCTCGCTGACAGACTGGAAGGCGCGGACCCGCCCGCTTCTGGAGCCCGGTTCATGGACGGGCCTCGTGCTCGAACCGGATCGCGCGGTCCTCTACGCCAACTGCGACCGGCGCGTGGATACGATGGTGGAAACGGGGGCCCTGACCGAAGTTCGACGCCTCATCGCGCGCAATCTTTCACCCGCCCTGCCGGCCCTCAAGGCAGTGGGCGTGCGCGAGCTCGCCGCCTATACCTCCGGCGACCTTGAGCGCGAGCCGGCCGTCGCTGCGCTGAAGCAGGCCACACGGAACTACGCAAAGCGGCAGCTGACCTGGTTCCGAAACCAGACGCCGGACTGGCTTCGGCTCCCCGGCGCCTGACGACGGGGCTTGGAAACCGCCCAGGCCACGCCTATATTCGCGTCGTTCGGCTTCGGCCGGACTATGGCGATAAAGGTGCCTGTAATAAGCGGACCGGACCCGGGTGCGATTCCCGGCGGCTCCACCATTTCTCCCCGCGTTATCGGCGGAGGCAGTATGGGGCCGACTAGCATCGACGGACGTGTAAAGAGGATTGCTTTCGCTCGTCCTGGCCCACCGTATCGGGCCATTTTCTAACTGCGAACGATAACTTCGCTGGAGAAGTCGCTCTCGCCGCGTAATGCGGTTCGGGTGATTTCGAACCTTAAGTCCTAGGGGTTCAGATCCCTGGGCGGGGCCTGTCGGGAGCCTGGCAACAGAATCCCGGCGCTTATCCCGCACATCCTGCGTCTTTACCTCATTCACATCTTTCGCCCACGCGCCTGCGCCGCTATCAGTCGCGCTTAATTGCGAGGTGACGATGACCGACCAGACCCCTCCGGTCGATGAGATGCAGTACGAGCGGCTGGCGCACGAGGCTTTGCGCGGCGTGATCCGGTCTGCGCTCGATCATGTGGCCGCCGAAGGTCTGCCCGGCGCGCATCACTTCTACATCACCTTCAAGACCCGGGCCGCCGGCGTCAGCATTCCTGCGGACATGCTGACCAAATATCCCGATGAAATGACGGTGGTGTTGCAACATCAGTATGAGGATCTTCAGGTCGAGGCCGACCGCTTTTCCGTGAAGCTCCGCTTCGGCGGCGTGCCTCGCACCCTCGCCATGCCCTATACGGCGGTGACCCGCTTCTACGATCCCAGCGTCCAGTTCCTGCTGCAGTTCGAAGAACCCGAGATCGTCGAGAATGTGGAAGACGCCACGCCGCCGGAAGATCCGGTGCCGACGTCCGACGGTCCGAAGGTCGTTTCCCTGGACCAGTTCCGCAAGAAATAGCGCCTTCCCTCACCCCGTCCTGGCGCTAAGCTCCCGTGTAAGGGATGTGGATGAGGACGTGCGATGGGTCGGTGGACCACGGCGGCGGTCGTAATGTTCAGCCTGGTCGTCCTGGGTTGTTCGGCCCAGGCGCAGAACCGGTTCGACGGCTGGGCCTCCGCCGTCATAGCCGCCGACTGGCGCGACAGCGACGGCCGAGCGATCACCGCCTTCGACAACGCCCAACGCGACCTGTCCAAGGCCTTTCAGCGAGCCGGCTTCGATCCGGCCTCCATGGTCAGCGTGAGCCTGCGTCCGGACGTCGCCGCGCCGGTGGAGGCCGAGGACAGCCTGCGTCGGTTTGCCGAGGCGGCTGAACGGGCGACGCGCGGCTGCCTCTTCTACGTCACCTCCCACGGCTCTCCCGAAGGCCTGGTTTTCGGACCGGAGGCGACGCTGGCTCCAGAGGATCTGATCCCTGTCTTGCGTCAAACCTGCGGCGATCGTCCGACGGTCGTGGTGCTGTCCGCCTGTTTCTCGGGCGTCTTCGTCGACGGCCTGAAGGGACCGAACCGCATGGTCATGACCGCCGCCCGGCGCGATCGCTCCTCATTCGGCTGCGCCGCCGACGCCCTGTATCCCTATTTTGATGAATGCGTGCTGGACGGGCTGAAGACTGCGCCGGATTTCATCGCCCTGTCCCGCGCCGCCACGTCTTGCGTCGACGCGCGCGAACAGGCGGAGGGGCTCTCTCCGGCCTCCGAGCCTCAAACGGCGATCGGCGCGAACATGCAACTGCTTTTGCCGACGCTGCGGTTCAGGCCCTACGAGGATAGGACCGGATCGTAATCCGCTCGCGCTCGCCTTCCCGCCGCTCCACCAGAAGACGGGCCACCTGGCTGTCGTCGTGGAACAGATAGCCCTTGATCGAATCGAGCAGGGCCTTGGCCAGGTTGTCGAGGTCCATCCACGGCGGTTCGCCGACATGTTCCATGCGGATCTCGACCACATGATCGCCCCAGGACGGCCGCGACGCCCACTCCTTGCGCATGAACTCATAGACCAGCGGCTTGTAGTATTTGGCTTGGGTGGTCAGGCCGTCGATGACGATCTCGACCGCCTCGCCGTCCTCACGGGCCCGCACCTTGCCGGTTCCGATCCAGCCGACGGTCATCGGGTGCAGACGGACGGCGCGGCGTCCAGCAAACGGGCGGAACGGATGACGACCGGCGGCGTGAGCTGCTCTTGCGCGTTCGCAGGCATCTTCTGGATGCGGCGCGCCACATCCAATCCCTCGATCACCCGGCCGAAGGCGGCGAATCCCTGGCCGTCCGGATTGCGGGCGCCGCCGAAATCCAGGCTGGGCGTGTCCTGGGTCACAATGAAGAAGCTGGACGTCGCGCTGTCCGGACCGTCACGCGCCATGGACACGGTCCCCGCGAGATGACGCAGTCCTGTGTCCCGAGTCCGCTCCAGCGGAATGGGCGGACGGGCGTCGTCGTCGCTGCCCCGCGGCGTCGCCGCCTGGATGACGTCGATCGGGTTCGGGTTGGCCGTATTGGTCTCGCGCACCACGGTGCGGAAGAAGGACCCGTTGTCATAGTCGCCGAAGACGACGTAGCTGATGAAGTTGCAGGTGCTGATCGGCGCCGCTTCGGCGTCAAGGGCCAGAACGATTCGCCCGGCCGTCGTGTCCAGGGCGACGCGCGGTCGAGGCTCTTCAGCGGGAAGTCCGGCGCATCCCGCCAGCATCAGCAGAGTCGCCGTTAGAATATGCTTTGGTCCCATGGCCGCCTCGCCTTGCCCTGCTCTTCTCTCGTGCTACACCGCCGCGCATACAATCGCCACGCCTGAGAGCCTTGTCCGCGCATGAGCAACGTCCGCACTGAAACCGACACCTTCGGCCCCATCGAGGTCGCCGCCGATCGCTACTGGGGGGCCCAGGCGCAACGGTCTCTGGGCAATTTCAAGATCGGCTGGGAGAAGCAGCCCCTGCCGGTCGTGCGGGCCCTGGGCATCGTCAAGCGCGCCGCCGCCGAGACCAACCGCGACCTGGGCAAGCTCGACCCCGCCCTGGCCGACGCCATCATCCAGGCCGCCAACGAGGTCATCGAGGGCAAGCTGAACGACCACTTCCCCCTGGTCGTCTGGCAGACGGGTTCGGGCACCCAGTCGAACATGAACGCCAATGAGGTGATCTCGAACCGCGCCATTGAAATCCTGGGCGGCGAGATGGGCTCCAAGAAGCCGGTCCACCCCAACGACCACGTCAATATGAGCCAGTCGTCGAACGACACCTATCCGACGGCCATGCATGTGGCCTGCGCCGAACAGGTCGTCAACGACCTGATCCCTGCGCTGAAGCACCTGCACGCGGCCCTGGACGCCAAGTCGAAGGCCTGGGCCCACATCATCAAGATCGGCCGCACCCACACCCAGGACGCCACCCCCCTGACCCTGGGCCAGGAGTTCGGCGGCTACGCCCAGCAGGTCGCCAACGGCATCGAGCGGATCGAACAGACCCTGCCCAAGCTGATGGAACTGGCCCAGGGCGGCACCGCCGTCGGCACCGGCCTGAACGCCCCCATCGGGTTTGCCGAAAAGGTTGCCGCCCAGATCGCTCAGATCACCGGCCTGCCCTTCACCACCGCCCCGAACAAGTTCGAGGCCCTGGCCGCCCACGACGCCATGGTCTTCAGCCACGGCGCGATCAACACGGTGGCCGCCTCGCTGTTCAAGATCGCCAACGACATCCGCTTCCTGGGCTCCGGTCCGCGTTCGGGCCTGGGCGAACTGGCCCTGCCGGAGAATGAGCCGGGCTCGTCGATCATGCCGGGCAAGGTCAATCCGACCCAGTGCGAAGCCCTGACCCAGGTCTGCGTCCAGGTCTTCGGCAACAACGCCGCCCTGACCTTCGCCGGCTCGCAAGGCCATTTCGAGCTGAACGTCTACAACCCGGTCATGGCCTACAACTTCCTGCAGTCGGTCCGCCTGCTGGCCGATGCGGCGATCAGCTTCACCGACAACTGCGTCGTCGGCATCGAAGCCCGCGAAGACAATATCGCGCGCGGCCTGAACAACTCGCTGATGCTGGTCACGGCCCTGAACGGCAAGCTGGGCTATGACCTCTGCGCCAAGATCGCCAAGACCGCGCACAAGAACGGCACCACCCTGCGCGAGGAAGCCGTGGGCGGCGGCTATCTGACCGACGCCGAGTTCGACGAGGCGGTGCGACCTGAAAAGATGATCTCGCCCGGCTGACGTCCGGCTGTTAAACTTGCAACCAAGGCGCGGCCCGAGGGATCAGCCCTCGGGCCGTCGTCATTTGGAGGCGGCGATGACCGAGGTCCGGGTATTCTTCACCACCAACCGCAACTATCAGCCCGCCAACAAGCGACAGGTTTTCGGCCGTACCTTCAATCCCGACGGCGTCGCCGCCCTGCGGTTCGGCTATGCCGATTTCAAGTCCGATCCCCAACGACCGGTCCTGCAGGACCTGCACGTCTATCCCGATGTCCTGAACCAGACCGACGTGATCAAAACAGGCGGCGGCATGTTGATGGAGGATCTGCGCGCCTCTATGGCCCAAGGCAGGAAGTGCGACACCCTGGTCTTCATCCACGGCTTCAACGTCAGTTTCACCGGCGCCCTGCAGAGCGCGGCCCTGCTGGCTCAGGGACTGAACATCGGCGGGCATCCGCTGAATGTCGTCGTCTTCAGCTGGCCTTCGGATGGGTCGGCCGTGCCCTGGATGTCCTACTACAGCGACCGGGAGGATGCGCGGGCGTCAGGGCCGTCGGTCGCGCGGGCGTTCCTGAAGTTCAGGGACTTCGTCCTGGCGCTGAACGAAGCCGACTACTGTCAGCGGCGCGTGCATCTGCTGACCCACAGCATGGGCGCCTATGTGCTGCGCCAGGCTTTGCAGGCCCTGATCGCCAAAGATCGGGATGGACTGACCCGTCTGTTCGACCAGATCCTTCTGGCCGCCCCGGACGAGGACGACGACGCCTTCGAGCACGACACGAAGCTTCGGCTGCTGCCCCGCATCGGGCGACAGGTGACCGTCTATCATAATCCCAACGACAAGGGCCTGACCGTCTCGGACAAGACCAAGGCCAATCCGGACCGCCTCGGCTCCGACGGCCCTCGCCTGGTGGATCTGATCCCCAAGAAGGTCGCCCTGGTCGATTGCCGCGTGGTCGCGGGATCGGCCGATCCCTTCATCGAGCACAGCTATTATGTGCGGAGCCAGGCGATGAACGACGACATCTCGGCGGTGCTGGCGGACACACCCCTGGACGACATCCCCAACCGGATCTTTGTCGAACGCCAGCGGTCCTGGCGGATCGTCGCGGAGACCGGCGTCAAGCCGGCCCGACCGCCCGAACCGACTCGCCCCGACGCACCACCCACATAAACCTAAGGCTTGTCGCGGATCGTTCGTCCCACCGGAGCCAGCGCCAGCTTGGCCAGTTCCAGATCCTTCAGGGCGAAGGGAATGCCGATGATCGACACGAACTCGGCCACCGCAATAACCAGGTGCGACAGGGCGATGTACCAGCCCGCCACGACGAACCAGACGATGTTCAGCACCAGACCCAGACAGCCCGCCACCGGATGGGCGTCCTGCCAGACGATCTCGCGTCCGAAGGGCCAGAAGGAATAGCTGGCGATCCGCCAGGCGGCGAAGGTCCAGGGCAGGCCCACCACGGTCAGGGCCAGGATCGCGCCGCCCAGCAGCCACAGCAGGCCCGACAGCCACCCGCCGAAGACCAACCACAGGATATTCAGGATCAGACGGATCATCGCACCTCTCCGAGAACAATGTCCTCCAGATAGAACGAAGGCCCCGCCGGCGACAGCGGGGCCTTCATTAATTCGCCGACACCTGGCCCTAGTGGGGTTTCTCGGTCCAGCGCGCCTTGGCGTCGTCTTTCGTCAGGCTCAGATGGACGTGCTTGTCGTCAACCCGCTCGACCCAGCTGACCGGGATCAGGTGGTGTTTGAAGGCGCCCGCGAGGTCCAGCTTGGCGAGTTCGATCTGGTCGCCGAGAACATGATCCACGCGGCCGACATGACCGCCGTCCGATCCGACGACTTCAAGATGTTCTTTGATGAGCGAGGCGTCGACCATGAGGGTTCTCCGGGTTTGAAGGTTGGTCCCATGAAACGGACGCGCCACGAGCGGGTTTCAAACCGCAGCGCTTGCTGCTGTATAGGCGACGAGGCAGAACCTGAGCCCGCCGCCGGCTCCGCCACGGATCGTCGAGGTACCTATGAAACGCGCCTGTTCGACGCTGCTGGCGATGATGATAGCCTGGTCCGTCGCCGCCTGCGGCACCCTGCAGCGGCCGGAAGGCCCGCTGCGCCTGGCCGATGGCGCCCTGATCCCGGCTCAGGATCCGCGCATCCGCACGAACGACGCCGCGCGCCTCGAGGCCTTCACCGAAGAAGTGGGCCAGCGCCTGGCTCAGAAACATGATCTGTCGATCCTGGCCCTGTCCGGCGGCGGGGCCAACGGCGCCTATGGCGCAGGCGTGCTGGTCGGCTGGACCGAGCGGGGCGACCGGCCGGTCTTCGACATCGTCACCGGCGTCAGCACGGGCGCCTTGGCCGCCCCCTTCGCCTTCGCCGGTTCGGCATGGGACGCCCAGCTGGGCCACGCCTATACGGACGGGGGCGCCAGCAGTCTGTTGAGCTGGCGCAGCCTGGCCTTCTTCCTCTACCCCAGCCTCTACAGCGCCTCGGCGCTCCGGACTCTCGTCGACGAGAACGTCACCCCCGACCTCCTGGCGGCCATCGCCCGCGAACACGCCAAGGGCCGCCGCCTGCTGGTCGCCACAACCAATCTGGACAGCGAGGAGACGGTCATCTGGGACATGGGCCTGCTGGCCAGCCAGAACGACGAGAATTCGCGCGCCCTGTTCAAGGAGGTGCTGGTGGCGTCCGCCAGCATCCCGGGCGTCTTTCCGCCCGTGCTGATCGCCGGTCTTCAGCCGGACCAGACCGTGGTGATGGAAATGCACGCCGACGGCGGGGTCAACACCCCCTTCCTCGCCATCCCCGAGCCCCTGGCCCTGTGGACGCGGCCGCAGGACGAGCCCGGCGGCGGCGCCCTCTATGTCGTGGTCAACGGCCAGGTCGGCCGCAACGAAGGGGTCACGCCCGGTCGGCTGACCGCAATCCTGATGCGCAGCTACGACAGCATGAGCAAGGCTTCGCTTCGCACCCATCTGGCGACCACCGCCGCCTTCGCCCGGCGCAACGGGATGAGCCTGTCCCTGTCCGCCATTCCCGATAATGTCGAGGCTTCCAGCCTGGAGTTCGACCAGAAAACCATGACCGCCCTGTTCGAACTGGGGCGCCGGCAGGGTCGGTCCGCCGAGGCCTGGACCCGCCTGGATCGGCCGGACCCTTCGCCTGGCTTCCTTCCCGCCAAGGCCCTGCCCGCCGACGAGGTCCCCGAGCCACTGAGACCCCACGAGGCCGACAGACCCGAAAAACAGAACTGACCATGGCCGAAATCATCAACCTGAACCGGGTGCGCAAGGCCCGCGCGAAGTCCGAAGACAAGACCCGCGCGGCGGCAAACCGCGTCGTCCACGGACGCTCCAAGGCCGAGAAACAGGCCGCCCGGACCGAGCAGGAGCGAGCGGACCGTCGCCTGGACGCTCAGAAGCGCGAGACGCCGACGGAGGACTGAGCCTTAAGCCGCCTTGGGCGCCCGGATCAGCAAGACCTGGCCCGCCAGCACAAGGGCCAGCCCGACCAGCATGGTCACGCCGACCTCCGCCCCCTCGAACAGAACGGACATGATGACGGCGATCGGCGGGGTCAGGGCCGAGATATAGCTGGCGAGGGCGAACCCCCTCTGTTTCGCCAGGGTGAAGTACAGGCCGAAGGCGATGACCGATCCGAAAAGCGACAGGTGCAGCAGGGACAGAACATAGGCGGGTGTCGCCTCGACCCGCCACTCCACTCCGGTTGCAAGCCCGTAAGCAGCCAACATGGCCGTGCCATAGGCCATGGCCCAGGCTGTGGCGGCCATGACCGGGGCTCCGGCCTGCTGACCGCGCCAGGCAAACCAGTTGCCCAAGGCGGAGGCGAGCACCGCGACGAGTGCCAGCACAATGCCCAGCCCCGGCGCCGATCCGGCGGAAGCCCCCGTTCCCGCCAGTTGGCCAAACGACAGGACCGCGACACCGCAAATCCCCAGCACCGCCCCCTGCCAGGCGCCGGCGGACGCCTTCTGTCGCTCCACCAGCCGGAACATGACGAGGTTCACGAAGGCCAGGGCCGCAAAAATGACCGCCACCACGGCCGAGGCCACCCGCTCCTCGGCCGCATAGACGAAGCCGTAGCTGACCGCGAAGACGAAGGCCCCCTGCCCCACGGCGGCCAGATGCTGGACGCGACTCAGCCTGAGCGGCCGCCGCGTCAGGGCGCAGAAGCCGAACAGGACGACAGCCGCCAGACCGAAACGCCAGACGATCGAGACGATCGGATCAACCACGCCCAGCTGCAGGGTGATGGCGAACCAGGTCGTGCCCCAGATGAGGGCGCAGACGAGGATGGCTAGGACGGTGACGGGGCGACTCATGCAAGACTCCGGCTGACGGCGCCGGAATACCATCCCCGCCCTTCCGGCGCCGTTCACGTCTTGCGCCCGTGTGTGACGTCAATTCCAGGAGAAAACCCGCCATGTGCAGTACTCGCCGTCCCTCGCCCGGACGCTTCAGGGGACCTGCGCAGTGAGCGGCCTGCGGAAGCGTTCGGTCGTGCTCGCGGGCCACGCCACCTCGGTGGCGCTGGAACCGGAGTTCTGGGCCGTACTGGACCGGATCGCGGCCCGCCGCAGCCTCTCCAAGGCGCAACTGCTGGCCGACATCGACGCGGGTCGGGGCCGGCGCCCGCTCGCCTCCGCCTGTCGATTGCTGGCGCTCAGCTGGGTGGCGGAACACGGGGTGGAGATGTAAAATCGGCCGCCGACAAGGAGCCTTCCCTATGGACACCCCGCGCCTGATCCCCGCCGCCGTCTTCGGCGGCCTGGTCGCCCTGGGCCTGATCGGCGCCGGCGCTCTGATCGGCCAGGGCGTGGTCCACGCCCGCGCCGGCGACCGCACCGTGACCGTGCGCGGCCTGTCGGAGCGCGAGGTGAAGGCGGATCTGGCGGTCCTGCCGCTGCGCTTCACCGCCTCGGGCGAGGTTCTGTCCGAAGTCCAGGCACGGATCGACGGCGACCTGGCCCTGGTCCGCCAGTTCCTGAAGTCCCAGGGCTATCCGGCCGAGGCCGTCGATCTGGGACGGCTGGAGGTGGCCGACACGCGGTCTCGGGAATACGGAGTCCAGAACGGCGGCCCTCGCTTCATCCTGGCCCAGACCGTCATCGTCCGCACCGGCGACGTCGCCCGGGTCCAGGCCACCACCCGCGCCCTCAACGACCTGGTCCGTCAGGGCGTGGTGCTTCA
This sequence comes from Brevundimonas sp. Bb-A, assembly GCF_009394735.1. Classification (NCBI taxonomy): domain Bacteria; kingdom Pseudomonadati; phylum Pseudomonadota; class Alphaproteobacteria; order Caulobacterales; family Caulobacteraceae; genus Brevundimonas; species Brevundimonas sp. Bb-A. The sequence goes on from NZ_CP045456.1 coordinate 2,189,563, forward strand.
GGATTTCCAGGGCCCCTCCTACATCTTCACCAAGCTGAACGCCGTCCGGCCCGAGATGATCGCCGAAGGCACGGCGGCGGCGCGCACCGGCGCCGAACAGTTCGCCAAGGACTCGGGCACGCCGCTCGGCCCCATTCGCCAGGCGACCCAGGGCTCCTTCGAAATCCTGCCGCGCGACGGCGCGGGCGGCGACGAATCCGGCTCCATCGACAAGAAGGTCCGGGTCGTGACCACCATCACCTATAGTCTGAAATAGGCCCGTCCGGCGCCTGTACCTCGCCCAGCTGGACGATCTCGGACGCGGGCCGTTCGGTGGGTCGCCGCTCGTCGACCTCCCGCTCACCCGTCGATTCGACCAGGGCGACCCACACGGCGATAACGGCGAACATGCCGACCATGCCGAGGACGAAAGCCCGCCAACCGCCTCCGTCCTGTCCAGGTCTTCGGTCCGATGGTCGGGTCATCCTCTGCGCCTTCCGTTGCATCGTCAGGGGAACAGAGCCTCGGCGGAACCGGTTCCGCAGTTCATTTCCGGACCGGTCCTGACATCGCCGTCTGGTCCCCTTATGTTCCCTTCTTCGATTCTGACCGCCCGGACCGCTTGCCGCCTGTGACCGATCTTCCCGCCCCCCGTATTTCAGACCTGGCCCGCGCGCGTGCGCCGCAGGAGGGAGAGGCGCGCGACTATCTGTCTGGACTGAACCCCGAGCAGCGCGAGGCGGTCGAGACGACGGAAGGCCCGGTCCTGGTCCTGGCGGGCGCCGGCACGGGCAAGACGCGGGTGCTGACGACGCGACTGGCCCACATCCTGGCCACCGGCCGCGCCCGCCCGTGGGAGCTTCTGGCCGTCACCTTCACCAACAAGGCCGCGCGCGAAATGCGCGAACGGATCACCCATCTGATCGGCCCCTCCGCCGAAGGCCTGCGCTGGCTGGGCACCTTCCACTCCATCGCCGCCCAGATCCTGCGCCGCCACGCCGAACTGGTCGGGCTGAAGTCCAGCTTCACCATCCTGGACACCGACGACCAGGAGCGGCTGCTGAAACAGCTGCTGGAAGCCGCCAATATCGACACCAAGCGCTGGACGCCCAAATCCCTGGCCGGCCTGATCGACCACTGGAAGAACCGCGGCTGGACGCCCGACAAACTGCCGCCCGGCGAAGACTTCGCCAACGGCAAGGGCCAGGGTCTTTACGCCGCCTATCAGGCCCGCCTGCGCACCCTGAACGCCTGCGACTTCGGCGATCTGCTGCTGCACAACATCACCATCCTGTCCAAGCACGCGGACCTGGCCGAGGAATACCGGCGACGCTTCCGCTACATTCTGGTCGACGAATATCAGGACACCAACGTCGCCCAGTATCTGTGGCTGCGGCTGCTGACGGCCTCGACCGGCAATGTCTGCTGCGTCGGCGACGACGACCAGTCGATCTACGGCTGGCGCGGGGCCGAGGTGGACAACATCCTGCGCTTCGAGCGCGACTTCCCCGGCGCCAAGATCGTCAAGCTGGAGCGCAACTATCGCTCGACCAGCCATATCCTGGGCGCCGCCTCGGGCCTGATCGCGGCCAACCGCGACCGTCTGGGCAAGACCCTGTGGACCGAGGACGACAGCGGCGACAAGGTGCGGGTGCGCGGCGTCTGGGACGGCGAGGCCGAGGCCCGTCTGATCGCCGATGAGATCGAGACCGCGCGTCGCCCCCACGCCGGCAAGCCGGGGCTGAAATACAAGGACATGGCCATACTGGTCCGCGCCTCCTTCCAGATGCGCGCCTTCGAGGAGCGGCTGGTCATGCTGGCCATCCCCTACCAGGTCATCGGCGGCCCCCGCTTCTTCGAACGCGCCGAAATCCGCGACGCCCACGCCTATCTGCGCCTGATCCAGTCCGAGGACGACGACCTGGCCTTCGAGCGGATCGTCAACGTCCCCAAGCGCGGCATCGGCGACACCAGCGTCCAGAAGATCCTGCAGATCGCCCGCCAGCACGACCTGTCCGCCCTGACGGCCGTGCGAGGCCTGATCAACACCGACGAGCTTCAGGCCCGCACCCGCACCGCCCTGTCCAACTTCGTGCGCGACCTGGACCGCTGGCGCGCCCTGGCCGAGACCACGCCTCACTGGCAGGTCATGGAGACGGTGCTGGAGGAGAGCGGCTACACCGAGATGCAGAAGGCCGACCGCACCAGCGGCCAGACGCGGCTGGAGAACCTGAAGGAACTGACCCAGTCCATGCAGCAGTTCGAGACGCTGCAGGCCTATCTGGAGCATGTCTCCCTGGTCATGGACCTGGAACGGGCGACGGCCGAGGACCCGCACGGCGACGGGGCGGTCCAGATCATGACCCTGCACGGCGCCAAGGGACTTGAGTTCCCGCTGGTCTTCCTGCCCGGCTGGGAGGAAGGCGTCTTCCCCAGCCAGCGCAGCATCGACGAAAAGGGCGAGAAGGGCCTCGAGGAGGAACGCCGCCTGGCCTATGTCGGCGTCACCCGCGCCAAACAGGACGCCCGCATCTCCTTCGCCGCCAACCGCCTGGTCTATGGCCGCTGGACCTCGCAACTGCCCAGCCGCTTCGTCGACGAACTGCCCATCGCCCACGTCGATCCCCAATCCGACACCGGCTACTACGGCGCCTCGACCGGCATGAAGGAGGCCAAGAGCCGCTGGGACGACGCGCCCAGCTTCGGCAGCGGCTATTCCTCCCCCGGTTGGAAACGGGCCCAAAGCTTCACCGCCGCACAGACGCCGAACCGCATCCCCGCGCGCAAGGCCGTGATCGAGGGCGACGGCCGCCTGATCGCCACGGCGGACCCGAAGTCCAGCTCAGGATGGGCGCGCGGCCAGCGCGTCTTCCACCAGAAGTTCGGCTACGGCCACGTCCGCGTCATAGAGGGCAACAAGCTGCTGGTCGATTTCGAAAAGGCGGGCGAGAAACGGGTGATCGACAGTTTCGTGGAGAAGGCGGACTGAACGGAGCGACGTCGGCGTGGCGGCGATCATCCGCCTTTGCCGTCGGCCAAGCTTTGGCCTAAGCCATCGCCTTCCTGTCTGCGACCGAGTCCGCCATGTCCGCCCCTGCCCGTCCCACCGTTGATCGCGCCTGGTTGAGCTGGGCCATGCGGCGGATCGAGGCGGACTACAACCGCTCGGCCGACACCCATCTGATCCCGGTGGACATGCCGGCCCTGTCGGACATCGCCCTGTATCTGAAGGACGAATCCAGCCACCCGACCGGCAGCCTGAAGCACCGTCTGGCGCGGTCGCTGTTCCTCTACGCCCTCAGCAACGGCTGGATCGGCGAGGGCATGACCATCATCGAGGCGTCCAGCGGCTCGACCGCCGTGTCCGAGGCCTATTTCGCCCGGATGCTGAACCTGCCCTTCATCGCCGTGGTGCCGCGCTCCACCGCCCAGGAGAAGATCGCCGCCATCGAATTCTACGGCGGACGCTGCCATTTCGTGGACGTGCCCGGCGAGGCCTACGCCGAGAGCCAGCGGCTCGCCGACGAACTGGGCGGCCACTACATGGACCAGTTCACCTATGCCGAACGAGCGACAGACTGGCGCGGCAACAACAATATCGCCGAGTCCATCTTCGCCCAGATGCGACGCGAGCCCTGCCCCGTCCCGCGCTGGATCGTGTGCGGCGCCGGCACCGGCGGCACCTCGGCGACCATCGGCCGGTTCGCCCGGTTCAATCGCCACGACACCCGGATCTGCGTCGCCGACCCGGAAGCCTCGGTCTTTCACCGTCACTGGGCCGACGCGGCGGTCCAGAGCAGCGCCGATCGCCCGTCCCTGATCGAGGGCATCGGCCGAGCGCGGGTCGAGCCCTCCTTCATCCCCAGCGTGGTGGATCGGATGATCGTCGTCCCCGACGTCGCCTCCATCGCCGCCACCCGCGTCCTCAGCCGGCGTCTGGGCCGCCCCTGCGGCGGATCGACCGGCACCAACCTGTGGGCCTGTGTCGAACTCGCTCAGGAGATGGCGCAGGCGGGCGAATGCGGTTCGATCGTCTCGATCCTGTGCGACCACGGCGACCGCTACGCCTCGACCTATTTCGACGACGCCTGGATCTCCTCCCAGGGCCTGGACACAGCGCCCTGGGAGGCCCGCCTGGACGCCTTCTTCGAAACCGGCGTCCTGCCCGAGGCCTGAACCGCCTGTCTTGTCGGGATGAACAGGACTAAGAAGAGCCGAGAGGCCGCAAACGGTCCGAACCTCTACAGGAGCCGACCATGGCGGGCCTCAAGGACAAGCGCGGCTTCATCGACAAGGACCGCATCGACCTGACCGAGCGTCAGTCGGTCGAATACCGGATGAAGCGCTGGGGCGTGACCAAGGATCAGATCACCGCCGCCCACCGCAAGGTCGGCCGCATGACCAAGGACATCGCGGCGGAGCTGGGGAAGAAGCGCTGAGCCTCAGTCCCTGGCCTGCGTCAGGATCATCTCGGGCGTTTCCCTGACGCGAAACACCTTGGCCACAAACTGGTTATCGATGCTGACCTCCGTCAGAGTCGGCTGACCATGTTTGCCGTCCTTCACGATCAATTCGCGGACGTGGTTCAGGTTGATCCAGTGAACCACGCCGTTTGTCTCGGTGACCTTGGCGAACATGGACCTCTCCATCAGATGTGCAGCACCCGCCCATAGGCGTCCAGCGCCGCCTCGTGCATGGCTTCCGACATGGTCGGGTGCGGATAGACGATGCCGTGGATGTCCTCTTCCGTCGCCTCCATGGTGATGGCGGTGACATAGCCCTGGATCATCTCGGTGACTTCGTGGCCGATCATATGGGCGCCGATCAGGGCGCCGGTCTTGGCGTCGAAGATCACCTTGACGAAGCCGTCGATCTCGCCGGCGGCGACGGCCTTGCCGTTCACGCGGAACGGGAAGCGGCCGATCTTGACCTCGCGCTTCTCGGCGCGGGCGGCCTGTTCGGTGACGCCGACCGAAGCGACCTGCGGCTGGGCGTAGGTGCAGCCGGCGATGGGCGAGACGACATTGGGAGTCTTGTAACCGGCGATATATTCGGCGGCGTGAATGCCTTCGTGGCTGGCCTTGTGCGCCAGCCAGGGCGCGCCGGCGCAGTCGCCGATGGCGAACAGGCCCTTGACGTTGGTCTGGCAGTGGCTGTCGGTCTTGATATGGCCGCGGTCCAGCTCGACGCCCAGGGCCTCCAGGCCGATGCCGTCGGTGTTGGCGGTGATGCCCACGGCCGAGATGCAGACCTCGGCCTCTAGGGCCTCGGCCTTGCCGCCGACTTCGATGTCCACCTTCACGCCCGCGCCGGTCTTGGAGACCTTGGTCACCTTGGCCCCGACCTTGAACTTGACGCCGCGCTTCTCGAACGATTTCTGGGCGGCCTTGGAGACCTCCTCGTCCTCGACCGGCATGATGCGCTCGACCGCCTCCACGACCGTCACCTCACAGCCCAGGGCGCGATAGAAGCTGGCGAACTCGATGCCGATGGCGCCCGAGCCGATCACCACGAAGGTCTTGGGCAGCTTCTTCGGCGCCAAGGCGTCGCGATAGGCCCAGATCTTGTCGCCGTCGGCCTCCAGACCGATCTGCGGCAGGGCGCGCGCCCGCGCGCCGACCGCCAGCATCACCGACTTGGCCTCGACCGTGCGCGATCCGCCGGCCTTCAGGGCGATCACGACCTTGGGCGCCGCAGCGCCCTTCTCCAGCTTGGCCGAACCCTCGATCACCTCGATCTTGTTCTTCTTCATCAGGAAGGCGACGCCCTTGTTCATCGTCGCCGCGACGCCGCGCGAGCGCTGGATGATGGCGTCGAAGTCGAACGACGCGCCGGACGCCGACAGGCCGTAGTCCTTCAGATGGCTCAGGCTCTCGAACTTCTCGCCCGACTTCAGCAGGGCCTTGGTCGGGATACAGCCCCAGTTCAGGCAGATGCCGCCTAGGTTCTCGCGCTCGACGATGGCGACCTTCAGGCCCAGCTGGCTGGCGCGGATGGCCGCGACGTAACCGCCGGGGCCCGAGCCGATGACGACGAGATCGAATTCAGCAGCCATGATCAGATCAACTTCTCGATGTCGGCCTTGATGGCCTCAGGTTCAGTCTGCGGGGCGTAGCGGGCGACCACCCTGCCCTCGCGGTCGGTCAGGAACTTGGTGAAGTTCCACTTGATGGATTGGGAGCCGAGGAAGCCCCGTTTCTGCTTGGTCAGCCAGGCATAGAGCGGATGCCGGTTCGGCCCATTGACCTCCACCTTGTCGAAGAGGGGGAAGCTCACGTCGAAACTGGTGGCGCAGAAGGCGGCGATCTCCGCCGCACGGCCCGGCTCCTGGTTGCCGAACTGGTTGCAGGGAAAGCCCAGAACCTCGAACGGCGCATCGGCGAAATCTCGGTGCAGCGTCTCCAGACCCTCGTATTGGCCGGTGAAGCCGCACTTGGACGCGGTATTGACGATCAGCAGCGCCTGACCGCGAAACCGGTCCAGCGACACCTCGGCGCCGTCGATGGCGCGGGCGGAGAAGTCATAGACCGAGGTCATGACTTCCTCCCCCTCACGCCAGCATCGCGACGGGATCTTCGATCAGCGGCTTGAACGCCTGCAGGAAGCGGGCGCCGGTCGCGCCGTCCACCACGCGGTGATCGCAGGTCAGGGTCACGGTCATGACCGTGGCCGGAACCACCTGGCCGTTCTTGACCACGGCCCGCTGCTCGCCCGCGCCCACGCTCATGATACAGCCCTGGGGCTCGTTGATGATCGAGGTGAACTGCTTGATGCCGAACATGCCCAGGTTGGACACCGAGAAGGTGCCGCCCTGGAACTCTTCGGGCTTCAGCTTGCGGTCACGGGCGCGTTTGGCCAGGTCCTTGGACTCGGTCGCGATCTGCGCCAGACCCTTGGTCTCGACCTTCCTGATGATAGGGGTGATCAGACCGCCGTCGATCGCCACCGCCATGGAGACGTCGGCGTTGTGGTGCATGGCGATGCCTTCGGGCGTGTAGGAGGCGTTCGCCTCCGGCACCATCTTCAGGGCAAGGGCGGCGGCCTTGATGACGAAGTCGTTGACCGAGACCTTGATCCCCTGCGGCTCCAGCATCTTGTTCACCTTGGCGCGGACGGCCATCAGCTGGTCGATCTCGCAGTCGATGAACAAGGGGAAGTGCGGCACGTTCTGCACGCTCTCCACCATCCGCCGCGCCACGGCCTTCTTCATCCCGTCCAGCGGGATCAGGTCGTAGCTGCCGTCCGGAATACCCATCTGGGCCAGGGACAGGGCCTTGCGGGGCTCAGCGGCGGCGGCCGTCGCAGCGGCGGCGGCGGGCTGGACAGATCCCTTGCCGGCGGCTTCCACATCGCGGCGCACGATGCGCCCATGCGGACCGGTGCCCTTGACCGACTTCAGATCGACGCCGTTCTGAGCCGCGATGCGGCGCGCCAGGGGTGAGGCGAAGATGCGCTGGCCGCTTTCGGACTTCGGCGCCGGCGCGCTCTTAGGCGGCAGAACGGCCTCGGCGGACTTGACGCCTTCGGGCGTGGCCACGGCCTGTCCGCTTTCATGGCCGGCCGGAGCCGGCTTGTCGCTCGTCGGAGGGCTGGCGGCCTTGTCGGCCTTCGGGGCCGCCGCGCCGCCCTCGTCCTTCAGTCGGGCGATGGGCGTATTGACCTTCACCCCTTCCGTCCCTTCAGCGACCAGGATGTCGGTGATCTCGCCCTCGTCCACGGCCTCGACTTCCATCGTGGCCTTGTCGGTTTCGATCTCGGCGATCACGTCCCCGGCGGAGACGACGTCGCCGACCTTCACATGCCACTTGGCCAGGACGCCCTCTTCCATGGTCGGAGACAGGGCCGGCATCAGGATATCGGTCATGCCATCACCTGCTTCACGGCTGCGATGATCTTGTCCACGCCCGGCAGCGACAGGGCTTCCAGATTGGCGGCGTAGGGCAGAGGCACGTCCTCCTGGTGCACCCGCAACGGCGGGGCGTCCAGATAGTCGAAGGCGTGTTGGATGACGCGGGCCACCACCTCGGCGCCCACGCCCATCGGACCCCAGCCCTCTTCGGCCGAGACCAGGCGGCTGGTCTTCTTGACGCTCTGGACAATGGTGTCGGTGTCCAGCGGACGCAGGGTGCGCAGATCGACCACCTCGCACTCGATGCCTTCCTCGGCCAGCTTCTCGGCGGCCTGCAGGGCGAAGCCGACCATGCGGCTGTGGCAGGTGATGGTGACGTCGCGGCCTTCGCGGCGTACCTTGGCCTTGCCGATCGGCAGGACATAGTCCTCGACCTCCGGCACGTCGAACTCCAGCCCGTACATCATCTCGTGTTCGAGGAAGACGATCGGGTTCGGGTCGCGGATGGCCGCCTTCAGCAGGCCCTTGGCGTCGGCCGCATCATAGGGGGCGATGACCTTGAGGCCCGGCACCTGGGCATACCAGGCCGAATAGTCCTGGCTGTGCTGGGCCGCCACGCGGCTGGCCGCGCCGTTCGGGCCGCGGAAGACGATCGGCGCCTTGATCTGACCGCCCGACATATAAAGCGTCTTGGCGGCCGAGTTGATGATGTGGTCGATCGCCTGCATGGCGAAGTTGAAGGTCATGAACTCGACGATCGGCTTCAGGCCCGCCATGGCGGCGCCGACGCCTAGGCCCGCGAAGCCGTGCTCGGTAATCGGGGTGTCGACCACGCGCTGGTCGCCGAACTCCTGCAGCAGCTCGCGGCTGACCTTGTAGGCGCCCTGATACTGGGCGACTTCCTCACCGATCAGGAAGACCTTGTCGTCGCGACGCATCTCCTCGGCCATGGCGTCGCGCAGGGCGTCACGGATGGTCGTCTTCACCAGCTTGGCGTCGGCCGGGATTTCCGGATCGCGCAGCTCGACCTTGGGGGTCGAGGTCTGGGTCGGGGCCTTTTCGGGATCGCCGGTCTTGCCCTCGGCGGTCGCCTTGGGCGCATCGGCCTGGGCCTTGTCGGACTCCGCCTTCGGGGCGGGCGCCGCCGCGCCGTCTTCGCCGGCCAGACGCGCGATCGGCGTATTGACCTTCACATTCTCCGAGCCTTCGGCGACCAGGATCTCCAGCACTTCGCCTTCATCCACGGCCTCGACTTCCATCGTGGCCTTGTCGGTTTCGATCTCGGCGATCACCTGGCCGGCCGACACGGTGTCGCCCGCCTTGATGTGCCATTTGGTCAGCGTGCCCTCTTCCATCGTGGGGGACAGCGCCGGCATGAGGATGTCGGTCACGGATCAGGCCTCCACGTAGACGTCGGTATAGAGCTCGGACGGATCGGGTTCCGGGCTTTCTTGGGCGAATTGAACGGCCTCTGCGACGATGGCCTTGATCTCGTTGTCGATGGCCTTCAGCTCGTCCTCGGTCGCATTGGCGGCGGCCAGCAGGGTCTTGACGTGATCGATGGGATCGCGGGTCTTCTTGACCTCGTCCACCTCTTCCTTGGTCCGGTACTTGGCCGGATCGGACATGGAGTGGCCGCGATAGCGGTAGGTCTTGACCTCAAGGATGTAGGGACCTTCGCCGGCGCGGGCGCGCTCGACCGCCTTCTTGACCGCGTCACGGACGGCCAGAACATCCATGCCGTCGACCTGTTCGCCGGGAATGCCGAAGCTGGCGCCGCGCTGGCTGAGCTGGGTCGTGGAGGACGAGCGTTCGATGCTCGTGCCCATGGCGTACTGATTGTTCTCGATGATGTAGATGGCCGGCAACTTCCACAGCTGGGCCATGTTGAAGCTTTCGTACACCTGACCCTGGTTCGAGGCGCCGTCGCCGAAATAGACGAAGGCCACCGAATCGTCGCCGCGGTACTTGCCCGCAAAGGCCAGGCCCGTGCCCAGCGCCACCTGGGCGCCGACGATGCCGTGGCCGCCGTAGAAGCCGGTCGGCACGTCGAACATGTGCATCGAGCCGCCCTTGCCCTTGGACGAGCCGCCGATGCGGCCGGTCAGTTCGGCCATGACTTCCTTCGGATCCATGCCGGCGGCCAGCATATGGCCGTGGTCGCGGTAGCCGGTGATGATCTTGTCATGGCCCTGTTTGACGCTCTCCTGAACGCCCACGGCCACGGCTTCCTGGCCGATGTACAGGTGGCAGAACCCCCCGATCAGACCCATGCCGTAAAGCTGGCCCGCCCGCTCCTCGAAGCGGCGGATGAGCACCATCTCACGGTAATAGCGGAGGAGGTCCTCCTTGGAGGCCGAAGGCGTGTTCGGCAGTTTGTCAGGCGCAGTGGTCTGAGCGGCTTTGGCTGGGGCTTTCGCCATCCGGCATCTCCCGGCTAGGCGCCGGGGAGCGACGCCTTCTTATCGTTACGGAAGGGGGCTTTAGCAGCCTTCGTTCCCGAAACGCAAAGGGGGGCGGGCCAAGCTGTAACAATAGTTCAAGTGGGGAGGATTTTCACCCCTGAACGGATTGCGCCTGAACGGCAATCACATAGTCGCGCGGGTCCGAAAACCCGAGAACCGCGCGGGCCCGCTCCTCCAGCAGATCCTTGGACAGGCTGTCGCTGCGCAGATAGCGCACGCGGGTTTCCAGATCGCGCCGTTGTTCCGTCAGATGGGCGAGCTGCGCCTCGCGCTGCCCCAGCAGGGCGTCCCGCGACGATCCGCTCAGCAGGCCGCGCTCGCCCGTCAGGGCCTGCACCCCAAGATAGGCGAGCAGGAGCAAAAGGACAATGGACAGGCGGTACGGCTTCATCCGTTCGGGCAAGACAGACGCTCCTTCTGAGCGCGAGAGACACAGTTCGTTAACTGTGCCCGAAAATGCCTAACGAAAAGTAGCTTAGCCTTAAGAAAGTCGGCGAAGAATGCCGATTCTTCGCCGACAATTCGTGGCTTAGCGCAGGAGCATGCCGTCGCCGAAATAGACGGCCTGGTCACCCAGCATCTCCTCCAGGCGCAGCAGTTGATTGTATTTGGCCACCCGATCGGAGCGGGCCAGCGAGCCGGTCTTGATCTGTCCGCAGTTGGTGGCCACGGCCAGGTCGGCGATGGTCGAATCCTCGGTCTCGCCCGATCGGTGGCTCATCACGGCGGTATAGCCAGCGCGGTGGGCCATATCGACGGCGTCCAGGGTCTCCGACAGGGTGCCGATCTGGTTGACCTTGATCAGGATGGAGTTGGCCAAGCCCTCGCCGATGCCGGCGGCCAGACGCGCGGGATTGGTCACGAACAGATCGTCGCCGACCAGCTGGACCCGGTCGCCCAGACGTTCGGTCAGCAGGCGCCAGCCGTCGAAATCGTCCTCGGCCATGCCGTCCTCGATCGAGACGATCGGGAACCGCTCGCACAGATCGACCAGATAGGCGGCCATGCCCTCGGCGTCGACGGTCTTGCCCTCGCCCGCCATCACATATTTGCCGTCCTTGAAGAACTCGGTCGAGGCGACGTCCAGACCCAGGTGGAAGTCTTCGCCGGCCAGATAGCCGGCCGCCTGCCCCGCCTTGGTGATGAAGCTCAGGGCTTCCTCGGCCGAGGCCAGATTCGGCGCAAAGCCGCCTTCGTCCCCGACGTTGGTGTTATGACCGGCGTCCTTCAGCTGCTTCTTCAGGGCGTGGAAGATCTCCGTACCCATGCGCAGGGCGTCGGTGAAGGTCTCGGCGCCGGTCGGCAGGATCATGAATTCCTGGATGTCGATCGGATTGTCGGCGTGGGCGCCGCCGTTGATGATGTTCATCATCGGCGTGGGCAGGACGCGGGCAGAGACGCCGCCGATGTAGCGATGCAGCGGCAAGCCGGCCGAGATGGCGCTGGCCTTGGCGGCGGCGAGTGACACGCCCAGGATGGCGTTGGCGCCCAGACGGCCCTTGTTCGGCGTGCCGTCCAGCTCGATCATCGCCTCGTCGATCCGACGCTGATCCTCGGCGTCCATGCCGGACAGGGCGTCAAAGATCTCGCCGTTGACGGCGTCGACCGCCTTCTGCACGCCCTTGCCGCCCCACATATCCTTGTCGCCGTCGCGCAGTTCGACGGCCTCGTGGGCGCCGGTCGAGGCGCCCGAGGGCACGGCGGCGCGGCCGAAAGAGCCGTCATCCAGGATCACATCCACTTCCACCGTCGGATTGCCCCGGCTGTCGAGAATCTGGCGGGCGACGATGTCGGCGATGTCGGTCATGGCTCGGCTCTTTGGCTCAGGCGAAAAACAGGTCCGAGGGGTTTAGCCGTCTCCCTGCGAATCGCCAATGGCTGCCGCGCCCCTTGCCGTCAGGAACAGCCCTCGACCAGCTGTATCGACGGATCGCCCGCATGGATCGCTTTCACCTTGCCGTCGGCGCCGACCTCATAGCGAAGGCCGCGCGCCGCAGGATCGACGACATAGGCGGTGGAGCCGCCGCGCGACCAGACGAACAGATCCTCCGCAGGAGCCGGCTCATATTTGTGCGGCTGGGCGAAGACGGCGCCGCCATAGGCCTGTTTGATCGCCATGCCGTCGTCGCCGAGGCCGAAGCCGCGGTCGGTCTTGACCGTCGCCTCACGGGCGGCGGTGATCCGGGTCAGGACGCCGTTCTGAATCATGACCCTCACATCCGCGGGCGCCTTCGTGGGATGGAACTCGTCGCAGGTCTCGGGATCGGGGCCGCCGACCGCATTGGGCTGCGAATCCTCGCCCCAGACCTGAACCAGCTGGGCGCGTGTCATGCCGATCCGCGCGGGGCCCAGGCCCTCGCTGGTCAGGGCGTTAGGATCCGCGGGCGCTGGAGCGGCCTGAGGCGTCGAGGCCGGCGCGGCGGGCTTCGGCGCTGGTTCCTCTCGACGTTCACAGGCGGAGAGAGTCAAAAAAGCGACAGTGCTGACGGCGGCGAAACGGATCATCGACGAAGTCTCCCGAACAAGCTTCGCCGCCATGAACGCACGAAAACGGCGCGCGGATCACCGCGCGCCGTAAATCTCTTTGTCCGGTCGGCGACCGGGCCGGGAGGAAAAGACTAGTCTTCCTTCGGCGTCAGAACCTGACGGCCGCGATAGGTGCCGGTCTTCAGGTCGATGTGGTGCGGGCGCTTCAGCTCGCCGGTGTCCTTGTCCTCGACATAGACGTTCGAGGTCAGGGCGTCGTGGGCGCGGCGCATGTTGCGACGCGAGGGGGATACTTTGCGCTTCGGAACGGCCATGTCCGTCTCAATCTTCTAAGTCGGGCGCCGCCCAGAGCCGAAGCCTGTCTGGCGCGAAAACAATAGCGGCGGCCCACCGGACCGCCACGCGAGGCGCGGCTTATGCATGAACCGCGCGACGATTTCAAGGCGTTTAAGCGGGCGTCAGGCGGCGGACGATCTTGGCCGGATTGCCGACCACCACGACGTCCGCCGGAACGTCTCGGGTCACCACGCTGCCCGCCCCCACCACAGCCCGATCACCGATGGAAACTCCCGCAAGCACGATCGCGCCGCCGCCGATCCAGACATCGTCGCCGATGACGATGGGCCGGGCGGATTCCCGTCCCCGTCGTTCGGCGGCGTCCAGCGGATGTTCGGGCGTCAACAGCTGTACGCCGGGACCGGCCTGGAAGTTGTCGCCGATTCGGATCTCGGCGCAGTCCAGAAACACGCTGTTGGCGTTGACGAAGGCGTTCGACCCGAAATGGATATTGACCCCATAGTCGCAGTAGAAGCCCGGCATGATGATCGCCGCGCCGTCCGACGCCCGGACCAGTTGGTTGACCAGGGCGCGACGCCGGTCTCGATCCGGTTCGGCGTTGATGGCGACGGTCAGGGCCACGGCGCGGGCGCGGCCGTCGCGCAGGTCCGGATCGCCCGGATCATAGGGCAGGCCGGCCAGCATCTTTTCTCTTTCTGTCATGCGGCCTCCGTCAGGGCGGCGGCCACGGCCTCGCCGATGGCCAGGGAGCTGGTCAGACCTGGGCTTTCGATGCCGAACAGAGCCATCAGCCCCTCCATGCCGTGGCGCTCGACCCCGTGCAGTTGGAAGTCCGGCTGCGGCTCGCCAGGCCCGTGCAGCTTGGGCCGAATGCCCGCGTAGTCCGGGGTCAAAGCTCCATCAGGCAGCCCCGGCCAGAAGCGACGGATATAGCCGGCGAACTCTTCCGCCTTGGCCGGATCGACCGAATAGTCCTCGCTCTCGACATAGGCCAGGTCCGGGCCGAACACCGCCTGACCACCCAGGTCCTTGCGATAGTGGGTGCCCAGGGCGCCGGGAATCGGCGGCGGATAGATCAGCCGGTCGAACGGCGCCTTGCCGACCAGCCGGAAATAGACGCCCTTGCCGAAATGGCCGGCGGGGATGTCCTCTGCCGGATAGCCCTCGATCGCCGCCGCCACGGCCTGGGCCGCCAGACCGGGCGCCGTGACCAGCAGACGGCTGGAGACCGCCATCGCCCCCTCCCCGCCCACGCGGATCGTGAAGCCGCCGCCCGGCAGGGGCTCTGCGCCCTCGAACGGGGCCGAAACCACGACCGATCCGCCCGCATCCTCGATCTCGCCCTGCAGGGCCAGCATATAGCCGTGGCTGTCGAACAGGCCGCTCTCGGGCGACAGGATGGCGGCGTGGGCGTTCAGTTCCGGCTCCAGCGCCCGCGCCTGGGCGCCGGTCAGGTGGTCCAGCCCCTCGACCCCGTTCGCCGTCGCCTGTTCGAAGATGGCCTCGATCCGCTCGACCTCGGCCTCTTCGGTCGCCACGACCAGCTTGCCGCACTTCCAGTGATCGATCTTGTGAGTGGCCAAGAAGTCGTAAAGCGCCCGCCGCCCCTCGACGCAGAAGCGGGCCTTCAGCGAAGCGGTCGGATAATAGAGGCCGCCGTGGATCACCTCGGAATTGCGCGACGAGACGCCCTGGCCGACATGGCCTTCCTTCTCCAGCACCAGCACCGTCAGGCCCCGTTTCGACAACGCCCGACCGCAGGCCAGGCCTACGGCCCCGGCGCCCACGACGGTCGCGTCGAAATCGAAACTCATCGCCTGCCGTACCTCCGCATCGCCTCGGCCTCGAAACAGCCGATCAGCTTTTCCACCGCCCGGTCGAAATTGGCCGACAGCATCAGATCCAGCATGCGGGACTTGAAGGCGAAGTCGATCATGAACTCCAGCCGCGTCCCTTCGGGATGCGGGAAGAACTCCCACCGGTTCTTCAGATGTTTGAACGGCCCTCGCAGCAGACCGACCTCGACCTTGGGCGCATTGCGATCATGCCGGACCCAGGTGGAGAACCGCTCCTTCAGGAAGGAGAAGCCCACCCCCGCCTCGGCGTCCAGCACGGTCACGCCCTCGCCTTCGGCCCGCGCGTTCCAGACCCGCATCGAGGTGACCCAGGGCACGAAGTCGGGATAGGCGCGCACATCGGCGACCAGATCGGCAAGCTGTTCGGGCGCATAGGGAAGAATGCGCGTTACGCGGTGGACGGCCATACGGAATTTAGCGGCGCAGCTGCGCCTCGCGCGCGGCCTTCAGCCGGGCGAAGTCGTCGCCGGCGTGGTGCGACGAACGGGTCAGCGGCGACGACGACACCATCAGGAAGCCCTTGGCCCGGGCGATCGCCTCATAGGCCTTGAACTCTTCAGGGGTCACGAACCGGTCGATGGCGGCGTGTTTGCGCGTCGGCTGCAGGTACTGGCCGATGGTGATGAAGTCGACGCCGGCGGACCGCATGTCGTCCATCACCTGCATGACCTCTTCCTTGGTCTCGCCCAGGCCGACCATGATGCCGGACTTGGTGAACTGGTTCGGGTCGCGCTCCTTGACCATCTGCAACAGGCGCAGGCTGTGGAAGTAGCGGGCGCCGGGCCGGATCTTCAGATACAGGCGCGGAACGGTCTCGAGATTGTGGTTGAAGACGTCGGGCTTGGCGTCGATCATCACCGCCGCCGCCCCGTCCTTGCGCAGGAAGTCAGGCGTCAGGATCTCGATTGTGGTGTTCGGCGCCTGGAGGCGGATCTGGCGCACCACCTCGGCGAAGTGAGCCGCCCCGCCGTCGGCCACGTCGTCGCGGTCGACCGAGGTGATCACCACATGGTTCAGCCCCATCTGCGACACCGCCAGCCCGACCTTGCCCGGCTCCTCCGGGTCCAGCGGCTGGGGCAGGCCCGTCTTGACGTTGCAGAAGGCGCAGGCCCGCGTGCAGGTGTCGCCCATGATCATCAGGGTGGCGTGCTTCTGGCTCCAGCACTCGCCGATATTCGGGCAGGCCGCCTCTTCACAGACCGTGTGCAGCCCCTTGGAGCGAACGATGTCCTTGGTGTTGTTGTACTGGCCCGATCCGGGCGCCTTGACCCGCAGCCAGTCGGGCTTTTTCAGAACCACCGACTCCGGACGGTTCTGCTTCTCCGGGTGGCGCAGCTCCGACGGCTTGCGCTGAAGGGTGTCGATCAGGGTGACCATGGGCGGTATTTCGGCCTTCCCGCGCCCAATGGCAAGCCAAAGGCGGTTACAGATGATGGCGCGCCCGATCGCCGCCCCGGGAACTCACGCGACGTTACGCATCTTTTCAAGACGCCGTTGCGTCATTATTGACGGACGCCCGACAACAGAGAGGGCCTGTCGCGCCCTCCGCAGGAGACGCGTTTGCGCCAGGATCTGGACCCTTCGCTGTACGAGACCTCGCTGATCGACGCCCTGATCGAGGCGCGCGCCCGGTTCGGGGACAAGGAGATCCTTGAGGACCAGGATCGCCACCCCCTCACCTACACGGGCTTGATCCGCGCCGCCTTCGTTCTTGGCCGCAAGATCGCGAAGATGACCGAGCTGGGCGAGCGGGTCGCCATCCTGCTGCCCTCGTCCATGGGCGTGGTCGTCACCTTCTTCGGCCTGCACGCCCACGGCCGCGTGCCGGTCATGCTCAACTTCACCGCCGGCGAGGCCAATCTGAAGGCCGCCATCAAGGCCTCGGGCGTCAAGAAGGTCCTGACCGCCAAACGCTTCATCGACCAGGCCAAGCTGGACGACCTGATCGCCGAACTGAAGACGGTGGCCGAAATCGTCTGGCTGGACGACGTGCGCAAGACCATCGGGCTTCAGGACAAGCTGTACGGCCTCGCCGCCGGCGCCGCGCCAAAGCGGTTCCGCGTCAAGACCGACCCTGACGCGCCGGGCGTCGTCCTGTTCACCTCGGGCAGTTTCGGCACGCCAAAGGGCGTGGTTCTGAGCCAGAAGAACCTGGTCGCTAACGCCCGACAGGTCGCGGCCCATATCGACCTTCTGCCGGAATGGGTGATGTTCAATCCCCTGCCGACCTTCCACTGTTTCGGCCTGACCGGCGGCGTCGTCCTGCCCCTGCTCCAGGGTCTGAAGGCCTTCCAGTACCCTTCGCCGCTTCACGCCAAACAGATCACCGACCTGCTGCCCCAGGTGAAGGCGTCCATTCTTTTCGCGACCGACACCTTCCTCAGCCAGTACGCCCGGGTCGCCGAGCCCGGCGACTTCGCCACCCTCAAATTCGCCGTCGCCGGCGCCGAAAAGGTGCGCGAGGAGACCCGCAACCTGTTCAACACCAAGTTCGGCGGCGTCGAACTGCTGGAAGGCTACGGCGCGACCGAGGCCTCGCCTGTGGTGGCGGTCAACCATCCCGACCGCAACGCCCCCGGCACGGTCGGTCAGATCCTGCCCGGCATGGACTGGAAGCTGGAGCCGGTTGAAGGAATCGACGAGGGCGGCCGGCTGTTCCTGAAGGGGCCCAACATCATGAGCGGCTATGTCACGGCCGCCGAGCCCCTGGCCTGGGATGCGGTGGGCGACGACTGGCTGGACACCGGCGACATCGTCGATGTCGACGCCGAGGGCTATGTCACCATCAAGGGGCGCGCCAAACGCTTCGCCAAGATCGGCGGCGAAATGGTCTCCCTCACGGCGGTCGAGAGCATAGCCGGTGCGGTCTGGCCGGACCAGCGTCACGCCGTCGTCTCCATTCCAGACACCCGAAAGGGCGAAAAACTGGTCCTGGTCACCGACCACGCCGGGGCCGAGGTGGCGCCCCTGGCGGAATGGGCCCGCGCCAACGGCGCGCCTGAGCTGATCGTCCCCAAGAAGATCGTCAAGGTCGCCGAGGTCCCTGTCCTGGGCACCGGCAAGACTGATTATGTGACGATCCAGAAGATGGTCGAGGGCGACAAGGCGGCGTGATCGGGCTCACCCGATCCGCACCCCCGTCATCGAGATCGAACCGCCGTCGATCCGGTCGTTGAAGAAGCTCACCGCCTCCCCGACCGCCTGCTGGGCGGCCACATAGAGCACGGGCAGGAAGTGCTCGTCGGTCGGCACGCTCAGCTGGGCGTCCTCGGCCAGACCGACCCAGTCGATCAGGGCCTCATGGTCGCCGCGCTCGAACGCCGCCTTCACCGCCTCATTGAACCCGGTCGCCCAGGCGTAGGGTTCTGCCCCTTCCTCGCGCTTCCAGGTGCGCAGATTGTGGACGAAGTCGCCCGAGCCGGCGATCACGATTCCCTCGTCCCGCAGCGGTCTCAGGGTCCTGCCCAGCTCGTAATGCTGGCGCGGCGTCAGCTCGCGGTTCAGCGACAACTGGACCACCGGCACATCGGCCTCTGGCCAGACATGGCAAAGCACCGACCAGGTCCCGTGATCCAGGCCCCACTGCGTCGTCTGCACCGCCCCGGTCAGGTCCGCGACTCGGGCCGCCAGGGCTGGCGAGCCGGGCGCGGGATACTGCATCTCGTGAAGTTCGCGCGGGAAACCACCGAAATCATGGATGGTCTCGGGCTTCTCCTGCGCCGTGACGCCCAGCCCGCGCGTCTCCCAGTGGGCGGAGATCATCACCATCCCCTCGGGCTTGCCCACGGCCTCGCCCAGGTCGCGCCAGGCGGCCCCGTAGGGACCGCCCAGGGCGTTCATCGGCGAACCGTGACCGAAGAAGAGCGCGGGCTGGCGCATCGGATCAGCCGTGCAGCTTCTTGGCCAGTTCGGCGATATGCTTGCCCTGGAAACGGGCGCCGTCCAGCTCGATCTCGCTGGGCATGCGCGAGCCGTCGCCGCCCGTGATCGTCGTCGCCCCATAGGGCGAGCCGCCGTGCACCGCGTCCAGGGTCATCTGGGCCTGGAACGAATACGGCAGACCGACCACCGGCATGCCGTGGTGCATGAAGAAGTTGTGCAGACCCTGGAAGGTGGTCTCCTGACCGCCGTGCTGGGTCGCGGTGGCGGTGAAGGCGCCGCCGATCTTGCCGATCAGGGCGCCGGTGAACCACAGGCCGCCGGCCTGGTCCAGGAAGGCGCGCATCTGAGAGGCGGCCGAGCCGAAGCGGGTGCCGGCGCCGATGATGATGGCGTCATAGTCCTTCAGGTCGTCGATCTTCGCGATCGGCGCCTTCTGATCCAGCTTGTAGTGCGAAGCCTTGGCCAGCTCTTCCGGCACGGTCTCCGGCACGCGCTTGATGTCGACCACGGCGCCTTCGACCTGACGCGCGCCTTCGGCGACGGCTTCGGCCATGATTTCCAGATGGCCGTAGGTCGAGTGGTAGAGGACGAGAATCTTGGGCAAGGGAGGACTCCGTTGAATGTCACGGCCGTCATTCGCAACAACGACCGTTGCTAACTTGGCGTCTCGCTTGACGCCATGCAAGCCCCCTCTCGGCTTTCGCGATGGTTTCGGTCAAAAACTGAAATGAAAACCGGAGGCTCGTCCAACCGGCTCAGGGCGCGAACGAAGGATCCCAGGGCCGCACATATTCCCAGTGCCAGGGTTCATAGACATAGGGGACGAAGCCGAACCGCCCGGCGTTGGCGACCAGCCAGCGATAGGTCGCCCCGCGCGCCATATATTCGCGACTGGCCGCCGCCGTCGAGTCGACGCCCCGGCCCGGCGCCTGGCCGACGTACAGATCGACCGCCGCGCCCGTCCGGTGGGGCGAACAGACGGCGCGGCGCAGGCCGTCGCAATTGCCCTGCTGGGCGCAGCGGGCGGCGTCCGCCTCGGGGTCCCGGAAGCCTGAGAAGATCTGCAGCAGTTCGGGATCGGCGGCGATCTCGGGAACCTCTGCCCGTGCGGCGGCGACCATCCGGCGATAGGCGTCCAGCACGTCACGCCGCAACAGCCGGGTCAGCCGGTCGGCGTGCTCTTCTGACGCGACCAGATAGCCCAGTTGGTTGATCGGCGGCGGATCAGGGCATTCGCCACGGATCCGCGCCATCACGAAAGGCCGCCGCTCCTGCCACAGCCCGCGCAACACCTGGAAGGTCCCGGCGTCGAACAGGCCTGTCGGCGCCAGGCCGTGGGTCTGCTGGAATCCCGCCAGTTGTGAGGCGAAGACCGGCGTACCGGGGCCGCACTGGGTGTGCAGCTCCTGCTGGATCAGGGGCGCATAGGCCATCCACCCAAATTCTGTCGCCCCGAACGGCGCCCACTCCAGTCCATAGGCCGAGGCCGCATTGGCCAGGGCCTCCTCGCCCCAGACGTCGGCGTTGGTGTGGCAGGGCCCCGCCGCGCGCGCTACGCCGGCGAAGGCCAAGACCAGCCAGAGAGTCAGGAACGCGAGACAGCTTCGCCACATGCCCCCAGCAAGCCTCAAGCGGCCCTCAGGAGCAAGCGCGCAGACGGCCGTCCGCCCGAATCCGACTCCGCTCCCGCGTCCAAACCTGCAATCTTGCGTCGGCCCGACTCATCCGGGCTGTCCCGGACCCGTCGCATGACCGCCGCCGCCGCGCCCCGTCGCTCCAACGCCGTGCTCGCCGCCTTCTCCGGCCCCTGCCTGCCGCTGGCGGCCTTCGGCGTGGCCCTGCCCGTCACCCTGCCGGAGTTCTACGCCACCTATGTGGGTCTGGAGCTGGGCGTGGTCGCGACCGTCTTCATGGCCGTGCGGCTGATCGACATCGTCTTCGACCCCTTCCTCGGCTGGGGCATGGACAAGACCCGGACCCGTTTCGGTCGCTACCGCCCCTGGATGGCCCTGGCCACCCCCATGCTGATGCTGGCGGCCCTGATGATGTTCGTCCTGGTCCAGCCGGGCGCCCCGGCGGTCTATCTGTTCGGCTGGCTGCTGTTCCTCTACCTGGGCTTCTCCATCGGCACCCTGGGCCAGCTGGGCTGGGCCGCCGTCCTTGCGCCCCAGTATGACCAGCGCAGCCGCGTCTACGGCTGGTGGCAGGTATTCAACATCATCGGGGTGGTGCTGATCCTGGTTCTCCCGACCGTGGTGGTCCAGACCGGCATCGGAACCTATGCCGACGGGGTGCGGATCATGGGCTGGGGCATCATCATCGCCCTGCCGGTCACCATCGGCCTGGCCATGGTCGCCGTGCCCGAGCCCGTCACCGCCGGGGACCAACCGCACGGCAGCCTCGGCGCCTATCTGGCCCTGCTGAAGACGCCCGTGGTGCGCAAGCTGCTGATCGCCGATCTGCTGCTGGGCGTGGCGCCGGGCATCACCGGTTCGCTGCTGTTCTTCTTCTTCGGCCAGATCCGCGGCTACGACCACACCGAGGCCGGGCTCTTCATGCTGTTCTATTTCGTCGCCGGCCTGTGCGGCGCTCCCTTCTGGGCCTGGCTGGCGACCCGTGTCGGCAAGGACCGGGGCCTGGCGATCGCCAGCCTCGTCTCGGCCGTCCTCTATATCGGCGCCACCCTGGTCCCCGGCGGCAATTTCGCCCTGACCGCCGTGGTCATGTTCATCGCCGGCCTGCCCTACGCCGCCGGCCTGTTCCTGACCCGCGCCATGATGGCCGACGCCGGCGATCAGGAGCGGTTCGAGACGGGCGTCGACCGCACCGGCCTGATGCTGTCCATCCTCTCGGCCACCACCAAGATCGGCCACGTCCTCGCCCTGCTCCCCTATTTCGTCCTCGAAAAGGTCGGCTTCCGCGCCGTGCCCGGGCCGAACGGCAACAGCGACACCTCCCTTCTGACGCTTCAGATCCTGTTCATCGCCGTCCCCGGCCTGCTTCTGGCCCTGACTGCCTGGGTGCTGAAGAACTATCCGCTGACCGCCGCGCGCCATAACGAGATCCGCAAGGCCCTGGACGCCCGCGACGCGGAGGCGCGGGCATGAGGCCGATCGACCGGCTTCTGTCCATCATGGAGCGGCTGCGCGACCCGGACGGCGGCTGCCCCTGGGACGTGGAGCAGACCTTCGCCACCATCGCCCCCTATACGATCGAGGAGGCCTACGAGGTCGCCGACGCCATCGAGCGTAACGATCTGGTCGAACTGAAGGGTGAACTGGGCGACCTGCTGTTCCAGGTCGTCTTCCACGCCCGCATGGCCGAGGAACAGGGCCTGTTCGCCTTCGACGACGTGGTCACGGCCATCGCCGACAAGCTGGAACGCCGCCACCCCCATGTCTTCGGCGACGAAGCCCAACGGACTTCAAAAGAACAGACCGTGGCCTGGGAAGCCATCAAGGCCGCCGAACGCAAGGACCGCAAGAAGCCCGGCGTCCTCGACGATGTCCCCGTCGGCCTGCCCGCCCTGACCCGCGCCGCCAAACTGACCAAACGCGCCGGCCGCGTCGGCTTCGATTGGCCCTCGACCGACGAGGTGTTCGACAAGCTGGCCGAAGAGGTCGAGGAGCTGCGCGTCGAGATCGCCGCCGGCGATCAGGCCAAGGCCCGCGAGGAGCTGGGCGACCTGCTGTTCGTCGTCGCCAACCTGGCCCGCAAGCTGGATGTCGAGCCCGAGGATGCGCTCCGCGCCGCCAACGCCAAGTTCGTGCGCCGTTTCGGCTTCATCGAGGCGGAACTGGCCAAGTCCGGCCGCACCCCCGACCAATCGACGCTGGAGGAGATGGACCGCCTCTGGGACGCCGCAAAGGCGGCCGAGAAGGCCGGCTCGTCCTCCTGAGCCGCCGCATGACCTACGACCTGATCATCTTCGACTACGACGGCGTGGTCGCCGACAGCGAGGTGCTGAACAGCACCGTCATGGCCGAGCAGCTGACCGCCATCGGCCTGCCCACCAGCCTGGACGATGTCCTCGCCGCCTATACGGGCCGGCGCTGGCGCGACAACCGGCCGGTGGTCGAGGCGGCCCTGGGCCGGCCCTGCCCGGAGGATTTCCACACCACCTGGTTCGCTGCCTGCCGGGCCCGCGCCCCGCTCCATCTGAAGCCCGTGCCCGGCCTGATCGACTTCGTCGCCGCCCGGTCCGAGGCGCGCTGCATCGCCTCGTCCAGCGGCCCTGACTGGATCGGCGTCGGCCTGGACCTGTTCGGCCTGACCGATCATTTCGACGGCGCCGTCTTCACCGGCCTGGCGGTCGAGCGCGGCAAGCCCCACCCCGACATCTTCCTGCACGCCGCCGAAAGCATGGGTGTCGATCCGGGCCGCGTCCTGGTCATCGAGGACAGCGAGGCGGGCGTCACAGCCGGGGTCGCCGCCGGCATGACGGTGGTGGGCCTGACCGCCGGAGGCCATGTCCGCGACGGCCACGCCGACCGTCTGGTCGCCCGCGGCGCCCACCATATCGCCGACAGCTATGCGGCGGTCGCGGCCTTCATGGACCGCTGAGCGTCAAAGGTAGCGCAGTTCCTGCAGATCGACCTCGCGGATCATCTTGCGCGCCGTCACCTCGTCCAGCCGGCGTAAGCGCGCCATCCGGCCGAGCTCTTCCCGCTCCGCCGCGAGCGCCGCCAGCCAGAGCTTGCGCTCCACCTGATCGATCTTGCGCGCCACGGCCGCGTCGTCTTCTTCGGTGCGGGTATGGGTCTCGATGCGGCGGCGATAGATCTCCATGATCCGACTGGCGACGTCGGAATAGAGGTCAGGGTTGGCCTTGCCCTCGGCCATGGCGTGGGACGCATCCTCCAGGGCGCGCAGGGCGGCCGAGGCGGCAGCGACGCGCCCTCTGTCCTCTTCCCGCTCCTGTGACGGTTCGGGGGGCAGCTCCACCCCCTTCATCAGACGCGGCAAGGCGAAGGTGGCGAGCAGCAGGGAGACGATGATCACCCCAGCCGCCAGGAAGATCGCCAGATTGCGGGACGGCATCGGCGAGCCGTCCGCGAGGAAGAAGGGCACGGTCAGGATGCCCGCCAGGGTGATGGCGCCCCGCACCCCCGCCAGAGACATGACCATGGTCAGCCGCAGTCCGACCTTGGGCGGCGGCCCGCGATGGCGGCGCCGAAACAGGGTCAGCCTCAGCGACGTCCACACCCAGACGAAACGCAAGGCCGCTAGGGCCGCGACAATGGCCAGGACATAGACAGCCAGCCACCAGACCTCGGGCCGGCTGGTGCCCCGCACCACCTCGGCCGCGCGCGCCATTATGGAAGGCATCTGCTGGCCCAGAATCACGAAGATGATGCCATTGGCGACGAACTGGACCGTGTCCCACACCACCCCGCGCCGGATACGGGTCATGGCCAGGGACTGGCCGCCTACGCCGCCGCCCCGCTCGGTGAAGCTCATGGTCACGCCCGCCGCCACGGCGGCCAATATGCCCGACGCCCTCAGCTCTTCCGCGACCAGATAGGCGGCGAAGGGGATCAGCAGGCTGACCAGGATCTGCGCCCCGACATCCTCGCCCCAGCGCCGACTGACGAAACCCTTAACGTAGCTGATGGCGATTGTGACCAGCACGCCCGTCGCCACCCCGACCACAGACAGCCAGGCGAAGGTCGCCACCGCCCCGCCCAAGGAAAAGGCGCCGGTGGTCGCCGCCACGACCGCGATCCGCATACAGGTCAAGCCCGTGGCGTCGTTCAGCAGCGACTCCCCTTCCAGAATATGCATCAGCCGCTTGGGTATCGGGGCCCGCGCAGCGATGGCCTGGACGGCGATTGGGTCGGTCGGAGACAGGATCGCCGCCAGGGCGAAGGCCACCGGCAAGGGCATCTCGGGGATCATCCACCAGATCATGAAGCCCAGGCCGATGACGGTGAACAGCACCAGCCCCAGGGCCAGTTCCAGGATCACGGCCCGGTCGCGAAACAGGGCCTCCTTGGGGATGCGCCAACCGTCCAGAAACAGCAGGGGCGGCAGGAACAGCAGAAAGAAGATGTCCGGCTTCAGATCGACCGTCGTCCCGGTCGCCAGGACGATGGCGGCCCCCAGACCGATCTGCACCAGCGGCAGGGCGATACGGGTGATCCGCGCGACCGATCCCGACACCACGACGGCCAGAAGCAGCAGCAGGACGGTCTCGATCAGATGCATGGTTCAGTCGGTCAGGCCGGGATACAGGCGCTCGAACCGCCCCAGGGCGGCAGGATGAAGCCTCACTGTGACATGGGTGCGGCCATCCTCCTCCGCGTCCCGCCTCGTCACCCGGCCATGTTCATAAAGCCAGGCCAGCGCCTCGCCCTGTTCGGGCGACAGGGTCAGGCGCGTCTCCGGATCGTCGTCGATCAGGCCGGCGATGGTCTGGCGCAGGCGTTCGATCCCCTCGCCCGTCCAGGCCGAGACGGCGACCGCCTCGCCGTCCTTGGCCAGACGTTCGGCCTGACCAAGAATGGTTTCGTGGGCCTCCTCGTCCAGCAGGTCGATCTTGTTCCAGACCTCCAGCACCCGGCGGGTCTTGCCCTCGGGGGTCTCGATCTGTTTCAGCACGGCCTCGACGTCCTTGGCCTGGGCGTCGCTGTCGGCCGAGGCGATGTCGCGGACGTGCAGGATCAGATCGGCCTCGCCGACCTCTTCCAGAGTGGCGCGGAAGCTTTCGACCAGTTCGTGCGGCAGGTCGGAGATGAAGCCGACCGTATCGGCCACAATGGCCGGGCGGCCCTGCGGCAGGCGGATGGTGCGCTGGGTCGTGTCCAGGGTGGCGAACAACAGATCCTTGGCGAAGACCTCCGATCCCGTAAGCCGGTTGAACAGGGTCGACTTGCCGGCGTTGGTGTAGCCGACCAGGGCGATGGTCGGAAACGGGACCTTCTGGCGCTGTTTGCGATGCAGGCCGCGCGTGCGGCGCACCTCCTCCAGCTCGGCCTTCAGCCGCACGATCCGGTCGGCGATCAGACGCCGGTCCAGCTCGATCTGGGTTTCGCCGGGACCGCCGGTCGAGCCGGTGCCGCCGCGCTGGCGCTCCAGGTGGGTCCAGGTCCGCACCAGGCGCGACCGTTCATAGTCGAGTCGGGCCAGTTCGACCTGCAGCCGGCCTTCCTTGGTCCGCGCGCGGCGGCCGAAGATTTCCAGGATCAGGCCGGTGCGGTCGATGACCTTCACCTCCCACGCCTTCTCCAGATTGCGTTGCTGCACCGGGGTCAGGGCGTCGTCGATGACGGCGACATCGGCCTCGGCTGCCCGCATCAGGGCGGCCAGCTCCTCGACCTTGCCGCTTCCGAACAGGGTCGCTGGCGCGACCTTGCGGACGCGCACGATCTCCTCGCCGCGGATATCCAGGTCCAGGGCGCGGGCCAGGCCGGACGCCTCCTCCAGCCGTTCTTCGGCGAGACGCGGCGATTCGGACCGGCCGTCAGGGTGGATGACGACCGCCCGCTGAACCGGGGCGGCGTGATCAATCAGTTTTTGGGTCAATCAATCGTCTTCGGCGTCGGGCTCGTACAGCTGCACGGGCGCGGACGGCATGATGGTGGAGATGGCGTGCTTGTACACCAGCTGGGACTGGCCATCGCGGCGCAGCAGCACACAGAAGTTGTCGAACCAGGTCACGATTCCCTGCAACTTGACCCCATTGACCAGGAAGATGGTCAGCGGCGTCTTGGTCTTGCGGACCGAGTTGAGGAAGGTGTCCTGAAGGTTCTGGCGTTTGTCTTGCGACATGGCAGGTTTTTCCTGTTCTTGGTTGTTCGTCGCCATGGGAGCGGCGTCGGGGCCGAACGGGCCGGCAGCGACCTTAGACGCCGCCTCCCCGCTCCGGCAACGCCCTAAATGGCCTCTCGACGCGCGCGTTCAAGATAGAGCCGCCGCAGCTTCAACGTAATCGGCCCCGGCTTGCCGTCCCCGATCTTGGTTCCGTCGATCGAAATCGCGGGGGTCACGAAAGCGCCGGCGGCCGTGAAGAAGGCTTCGCGCGCGCGCTTGACGTCCTCGACGCTGAAGGGGCGCTCGTCCAGTTCGAGGCCCTGTTCCTCGATCAGGGTCATCAGGGTGGTGCGCGTGCAGCCCTTCAGGATGTTGGCCTGGGTGTCGCGGGTGCGCAGCTTTCCGTTCTCATCCACGATCCAGGCGTTGGTCGAGGAGCCTTCGGTCACGAGGCCCATGTCGTCGACGAACCAGGCCTCATAGGCGCCGGCCTCCCGCGCCGCCTGTTTGGCCAGGATGTTCGGCAAGAGCCCCACCGTCTTGATGTCGCAGCGTCCCCAGCGGATGTCCGGCTGGGTCAGGACGGCGACGCCCTTTTTCGCCTGAGCTTCTCCTCGTGCGGGCGAGATGGACTTGGCGGTGACGATGACGCTGGGCGGCGTCCCCGGCGCGGGAAAGGGATGGTCGCGCCGCGCCGTGCCGCGCGTGACCTGCAGGTAGACGATGCCGTTCTTCACCCGGTTGCGCCGGATCGTCTCGCGCAGCACCCGCGTCAGGGCGGCGACCGACATGGGAATGTCGATGCGCAGTTCATTGAGGCTGCGATGCAGCCGCGTCATATGGCCGTCGAAATCCGCCAGCCGACCGTCGAACACGGACCAGACCTCATAGACCCCGTCGGCGAACTGAAAGCCCCGATCCTCCACATGGACCACGGCTTCGCCGTGCGGCTGATAGGTTCCATTCACATAGGCGACGCGGGACATCAGTCGGCCTCGTCCTCATCTCCGCCTCGCGCCGGAGAGACACCCAGCGACTTCAGCTTTCTATGCAGAGCCGACCGCTCCATGCCGATGAAGGCGGCTGTGCGGGAAATGTTGCCGCCGAAGCGCATGATCTGGGCGGCCAGATACTCGCGTTCGAACACCTCGCGCGCTTCGCGCAGCGGCAGGGCGATGGTGCGCTCCGCCCCCAGGCTGGAGGAAGGGCTGTTCGAGGTGGCGACCTCCTGCGGCAGCATGTCGGCGGTGATCGGCTCGTTCGGATCGCCTGTCGCCAGGATCAGCAGCCGCTCGATGTTGTTGCGCAGCTGGCGGATGTTGCCCGGCCAGGGATGGACCTGAAGCACCGCCACCGCGTCCTCGCCGACGATCCGGCGCGGCAGGCCCTGGGACGCGCTGATGGTCTCGACGAAATAGTCGACCAGTTCGGCGATGTCCTCGCGCCGCTCCGACAGGGCCGGCACCCGGATCGGCACGACGTTCAGGCGGTGGAACAGGTCCTCACGGAACCGGCCTTCGGCAATCTCCGTCTTCAGGTCTCGCGAAGTGGATGTGACGACGCGCACATCGACCTGCACGTCCTGTTCGCCGCCGACCCGACGGAAGCGCTGATCCACCAGAACCCGCAGGATGCGGCTCTGACTCTCACGCGGCATGTCGCTGATCTCGTCCAGATAGAGGGTGCCGTTGTGCGCCCGCTCGAACACCCCGATCTTGCGCGGCCGGCCGTCCTGTCCCTCTTCCCCGAACAGTTCGACGTCCAGTCGCTCGGGCGTCATTCCGGCGGCCGAGATGGCGACGAACTCGGCGCGCGCGCGCGGGCTGGCTTCGTGGATCTGACGCGCCACAAGCTCCTTGCCCGACCCGGCCGGACCGGAAATCAGCACCCGGCTGTTGGCCTGGGCCACCTTGGCGATGGTGCTGCGCAGGGCCTGGGCCGCCTGGGAGCGGCCGATCAGGCCGGACGGCGTCATCGTCTGCGCGCGCAGACGGCGGTTCTCGCGTTTCAGCGTCGCCGCCTCGATCGCCCGCTCGACCACCACCACCAGCCGATCCGACTTGAACGGCTTTTCGATAAAGTCATAGGCGCCGCGCTTCAGCGCGGTCACCGCCGTCTCGATATTGCCGTGGCCCGAGATCATCACCACCGGCAGGTCGGGGTCGATCTCCTTGACCACCTCCAGCAGTTCCAGCCCGTCCAGACCGCCGCCCTGCATCCAGATGTCGAGGATCGCCAGCGACGGCTTCCGTGCGCGGATCGCCGCCAGGGCCTCGTCGGAATTGGCGGCCACGCGCACGGCGTGCCCCTCATCCTCGAGCAGGCCCGAAACCAGATCGCGGATGTCCGCCTCGTCGTCGACGACCAGAATGTCGGAACCGGTAGGTCGCATCTTGCCTCGCTTATTCGGCGACGACGCTCTGGAGCTTGCGCTCCGTCGCATCGCCGGTCTTGCCGTGGGGTTTCAGGGGGAAGATCAGGCACACGCGGGCGCCGCGCAGGGTCTCGGCGTCCGCCAGCTTCAGCTCGCCGCCGTGGTCCTCGCAGATGCGTTTGACGATGGCCAGGCCCAGGCCCGTGCCCTTTTCGCGCG
Source organism: Brevundimonas sp. Bb-A (assembly GCF_009394735.1). NCBI lineage: Bacteria > Pseudomonadati > Pseudomonadota > Alphaproteobacteria > Caulobacterales > Caulobacteraceae > Brevundimonas > Brevundimonas sp. Bb-A. Next base: position 2,218,723 of record NZ_CP045456.1, read on the forward strand.
TGGTCACATAGGGTTCGATCAGGCGATCGCGGTCCTTGGCGGGAAGGCCGACGCCGTCGTCCTCCACCACAAAGACGGCCGTCTCGTTCTCGATGATCAGGGAGGCGATGATGGCCGCCGCATCGGGTCCGGACGCTGCGCCTTCGGCGGCACGCCGCGCCGCCACGGATTCGCCCGCGTTCTTCAGGATGTTGACCAGCGCCTGTCCCACCATCCGGGCGTCGCACCGCAGGCTCGCCTTGGGCAGGGGCTCGATCAGGTCCACGCCGATGTCCGCGGCCGCCACCCGCTGGGCGAAAACCGCCTCTCGCAGCATTTCGGCGGGGTTGGCCGCCCCGAAACGCGGCGCGGGCATGCGGGCGAAGGACGAGAATTCGTCCACCATCCGGCCGATGTCCCCCACCTGGCGGATGATGGTGTCGGTGCAGCGGTCGAAGATCTCCACCTCGTCCACCTTGTCCCTGTATTTCCGCCTCAGCCTTTCAGCCGACAGTTGGATCGGGGTCAGGGGATTCTTGATCTCATGGGCGATACGCCGCGCCACGTCGCGCCAGGCGGCGTTGCGCTGGGCCGTGACCAGCCGGGTGATGTCGTCGAAGGTCAGCACCATCTCGCCGCCCTGACCGCCCTCGATGCGCACCCTCAGACGCAGGGTCTCGCCTTCGCGGCTCAGATCTATGTCCTCTTCGATATGGGCCTCGACCCGTCCGACCAGATCGCTGAGCTCGGGCGACAAGGTCGCCAGTTCACGGCCGAGAACCTCGGCTTCTTCGATGTGCAGCAGTTGCAGGGCGCTGTCGTTGATGGCCGAGATTCGTCCGCGCCGATCCAGACCGATCACCCCGGCGCTGACGCCGGACAGCACTGTCTCGATGAAGCGGCTGCGATCCTGGGCGTCTTCGCTGGCCGCCTTCAGCGCCGACTGCTGGGCCTGAAGATCGCCCGTCATACGGTTGAAGGCCTCCGACAGGGTGGCGATTTCACCCGGCGCCCCGTCGCTGTCCACCCGGGCGCTGAAGTCGCCCGCCGCCACCTGACCGGCCGCCTTCACCAGCCGCCCGATCGGGGCCGAAATACTGCTGGCCGCCGACATGCCCAGCCAGACCGCTCCAACCAGGACCAGCAGGGCGGTCTCCAGATAGCTGAGAATGAAGGCCGATTGGATCCGGGCGCGGCTCTCCTGGGCTTCGCGATAGGCCTGGATCGACTGGCTCGAAGCGTTCATTCGCGCCACCAGACCGTCCTGCAGCGGCCGCACCAGATAAAGATAGGCGTCGCCATAGGCTGGCAGGGCGATCAGGGAGCGCACGGTGTCCGGGTGCTGGGTCACGTCCGTCGGCGGCTTGCCGCCCTGGACGGCGTCTTCCAGATAGGAGCGCGGCGGAGCCAGATAGGGCGGCGCCCCCGGTCCTTCCGCTCGCGCCAGCACCTCCCGATCACCGTCAAGAATATAGATCGCGGGATAGCCGAAGATGTCTCCGATCTGGGCCAAGGCGTCGTTGAACTGGATCCGGTCGTCGAACAGGCCGCGGGCGCTGGTCAGTTGATCCGCGATCGTGACGAGATCCGCATCGACGGCTGTGGCGACGTCCTGGATGTAGGCGCGCCCGACCACGGCGCCGTTTTCGACCGAGGCCTGGACGTTCTGACTGAACCATTGATCGACCCCCCGCGTCACGAGCACACCGAAGACCAGGGCGATGAGAACCGCCGGAATCACCGCCACCGTCGAGAACAGGGCCACGAACCGCAGGTGCAGGCGCGAACCCGCTTCGCTGGTGCTGCGGGCTAGGACCAGGACGCGACGTCCCACGATGAAGGCCAGACCCGAAATCAGGATCAGATTGGCGATCAGGACGAACAGCACGATCTGACCGGCCGATCCTCGCGCAGCGCCGGCGCTGGCGCCCGGCGCCACCGCGACCAGCCATACCGCCGCCGCCGTGATGATGACGGCCAAGGCGTAGGCTAAACCGAAGCCCGCCCGCGCCCGCTCGGTTTCAAAACGCCCCCAGAACGACTCGTCGCCCGACGAAGGGTCGGTGCGAGAGGTCACGGCTGAGGGCGTATCCGTCATGCCACAGCAGTGTCCGCGAACTGTGGCGGCGTTTCAACAGCCGAATTGAAACAGTCAGGTAAATTTCGCCGCCACAGCCCCGCCATTTCCTGCTCGACGGCCGCGGGATCGTCCAGGCGGCAAATTCTTGCCTTGGCCTCGCGACGGTGTTGCGGATCGGCCGGCCAGGGCGCCTGTTCGATGTACCAGCCCAGATGTTTGCGGAACATCTTCAGCCCCAGCGGCAGGCCGTAGAAGTCGATCGAGGCCCTCAGATGGTGGATCACGATCGCCAGTCGCGCCTCCGGCCCCGGCTCCTGGGGCGCCGTCACGCCGCTCAGCGCCTGTTCCAAATGGGCCGCCAGCCAGGGCCGGCCGTAGACGCCTCGTCCCAGCATCAGACCGTCGGCGCCGGACCGCTCAAGGGCCGTGCGCGCGTCTTCAGGCGTGACGATGTCGCCGTTGACGATGACGGGAATGCGAACGGCCGCCTTTACGGCGCCCACGGCGTCCCAGTCCGCCCTTCCGGTATAGAACTGCTGGCGGGTTCGTCCATGGACCGTCACAGCCCTCACACCGAGCGCCTCGGCCCGCACAGCCAGATCCGCGGCGTTTCGGCTGTCGTCATCCCAGCCCAGCCGCATCTTGACCGTGACCGGACGGCCGGTGGCCCTCACCACGGCCTCCATGATGCGACAGGCCAGGTCAGGCGTCCGCATCAGGGCCGATCCGGCGGCCGAACCCGTCACCTCCTTTGCGGGACAGCCGAAGTTCAGATCGACGATGTCCGCACCGGCCTGTTCGGCCATGCGCGCCCCCTCGGCCATCTGGCCCGGATCCCGCCCGACCAACTGGATCACGGTCAGCGGCAGGCCCGCGCCCACGGCGGCGCGCCGCACCACGTCGGGCCGAGCCCGCGCCAGCTCCTTGGCCGCCACCATCTCGGTCGCCACATAGGCCGCGCCCAGTTTGGAGGCTAGGATGCGGAACGGCAGATCGGTGACGCCGGTCATCGGCGCCATCAGCACGCGGCCGGGCACGGTGACGTCGCCGATGGTCAAGGACTTGGACATTCCCGCCTTTCGCCGCATTGCGCGCCCTTTCGTCAAGCGCGACAGCGGCGGATTGACGGTTTCCCCGCTGAACGTCGCGCTCTAGAAGACGTCATGATCTTCTCAGCCATCATTGTCGCGGCCGGTTCCGGAACGCGGGCCGGCGGCGAAAAACAGTGGCGGACCCTGGGCGGAAAGCCGGTTCTGCGCTGGTCCGCCCAAGCGCTTCTGGACGCCGGCGCCCAGGAGCTGGTCGTGGTCGTAGCCTCCGACGCTCGGGATCGCGCCGCCGAGGTGCTGGACGGGCTGACGGGGTGGCGCGCCGTGGTCGGCGGGACGACGCGGGCGGAGTCCGTTCGCGCAGGACTGGCGGCCCTCACCTGTCCCGGCGACCAGCCCGTGCTGGTCCACGACGCCGCCCGCCCGCTGTTGGACGCCCCCGTCATCGCCCGCGTCGTCGCCGCCCTGGATCAGGCCGACGGCGCCCTGCCCGTCCTGGCCGTCGCCGACAGCCTGCGCCGGGGATCGGACGGGCTGATGGCCGAGGCGGTGGACCGCGAGGACCTCTGGCGGGCCCAGACCCCTCAGGCGTTCCGCCGTGGGCTCCTGGAATCGGCCTATGCCGCCTGGAACCCGGCCGAGACCCCGACCGACGAGGCCGTGGTGGTGCGCCGTCACGGCGGCCGGATCGCCCTGGTCGCCGGCGACGCCCGGCTGATGAAACTCACCTATCCCGAGGATTTCGCCATGGCCGAGGCCCTGCTGTCGCAAGAGACCCGTTACCAGTCCCGCATGGGGACGGGTTTCGACGTCCATCGTTGGGGCCCCGGAGAATCAGTCTGGCTGTGCGGGATCGAAATTCCTCATGATCAGACCCTGATCGGCCATTCGGACGCCGACGCCGGGCTGCACGCCTTGACCGACGCCCTGCTGGGAGCGATCGCCGCCGGCGACATCGGCGATCATTTCCCCCCCACCGACCCGAAGTGGAAGGGCGCCGCCTCCGACCAGTTTCTGATCCACGCCGCCGAATTGGTGGCGGCGCGCGGCGGCCGCATCGTCAATGTTGACGTGACCCTGATCTGCGAACGTCCGAAGGTGAAGCCGCACCGGCAGGCCATGCGCGAACGGATCGCCGATCTGCTGGCCTTGCCGCTGGACTGCGTCAGCGTGAAGGCCACCACATCCGAAGGGTTGGGCTTCACCGGCCGAGGCGAAGGCTTGGCCGCCCAGGCGGCGGCGACGGTGGAGATGCCGGTCTCGGCCTGATCCGGCGCCTTCAGCGCGCGGCCAGCCGCATCTGCCGCACCAGGGCTCCGAACAGGTTCACGTAGTCGTCTGTCCACGGCCGCACCTCCGTGGGCGACAGCCTGCGCCAGCGCGGATCTTCGCGATAGGGCGCCAGGGCCGCTTCGCTCTTGCCGATCACCAGAGCCTCGGTCGAGGATTCCGCCATCAGCGGCGCGTCCGACCGTTCCCGATAAATCTGGTGAAGAGCCGGCGCCCCCAGGGCCGCGGCCGCCGCCTCGGCCGGCAGGGTGATGTCCAGATTGCGGTTGGACAGGTGCAGCACCACCACCCCGTCCGGCTTCAAAAGCCGCAGATAGCCGGCGATGGCCTCCTGGGTCAGCAGATGGGTCGGTACGGCGTCGGAGCTGAAGGCGTCGATGATCAGCAGGTCATAGGAACCGGCGGCCTCCCGCGCCATGGTCAGTCGGGCGTCGCCCAGCACCGTCCGGATCGGTCCTTCGGCGCAACCATTGATGAAGCTGAACCAGCGCGGATCGCGCGACAGCCTATCCACCATCGGGTCGATCTCGAAAAAGCTCATCTGGTCCTGGCGGCGCTTATAGGCCGCCATGGCCCCCGAGCCCTGGCCCACGACCCCGATCCGGGCGCCGTCCGGCCGGTGCGCCTGGGCCATCAGGGCCGCCTGCCCCAGAGGCGTCGCCGTGGCGTAATAGAGGGTTGGCGAGCAACGGTGCGGTTCCGACTGCGCCTGGGCGCCGTGCAGGGTGGTGCCGTGCATCAGCACATGAACCGGTCCCCCCAGACCCGCGACGTCGGTATCGGCCACACGCATGACCCCGAAGAAGCTGCGCTCCGTCAGGGCCCAGTCATAGCCCCGCGCGACATGGTAGCCGGACCAGACCATGGCTCCCAGAACGACGGTGAACATGATCGCCCGGTCCCTCAGCAGGAAGGCGAACAGGGCGGCGACGCCGATCACCGCCTGGGCGATCCGCACCAGTTCGGCGTCCGGGACGACCGCGCGAATGTCGGGGGCGTAGCGCACCAGGGCCAGACCCAGCGGTCCGGCAAGGGCGACCAGGCCCCCGATCACACAGGCGATGATCTCCCATCGCCGCACCTCGCCTTCGCCCCATGGCCGCAAAAGGCCGACGGCGACCAGCGCCAGCGGATATTCCCAGACCATGTTGAAGATCAGGGGCGCAATCAGGGCGTTGAAGACGCCGCCCAGGACGCCGCCCAGCGACAGCAGCAGATAGAATTCCGTCAGCCGGCCCGGCGCAGGACGCCGCTCGGCCATCCGCTGATGGCACATCAGGGCGCAGAAGAAGAAGGCTGTCAGATTGACGACGAAGACGAACAGCCACTCCGTGGTCCGAAAGGCGACCAGGGCGCAGCCGGCCGCCAGCACCCCCGCCTGGATCGCCAGCGTCAGGGGGAGCGGCAGGACCGGTCGGTTCTGAAAGGCGATGACAAAGGTCAGCAGATAGAGGGCCAGAGGAATGACCCAGAGGAAGGGCGCAGAGGCCACGTCGGTCGACAGATGCGCCGTCACACCCAGCATCAGGCTCGACGGAACGGCCGCCAGCAGGATCAGCAACCCCTTCTCGCGCCAGGCGATCAGCGGCCCCGCCTCCAGGGGCGCGGGCTCTGCCGCCGCACCCGTTCGGACCCCGCGGCCGGACCAGGCCAGGGCGCCCAGGCCGGCGACCATCACCAGGAACAGACCATAGCCCAGGCTCCAGCCCAGGCGCTGGAGCGAAAGACTGGCCAGGGGTTCGATCAGGACCGGATAGGCCAGCAGGGCCAGAAAACTGCCCAGGTTCGAAGCGGCATAGAGGACATAGGGGTTCTTCGCGTCCGCCTGGCCCGCCCGCGCCCGCGCATACCAGGCTTGAAGCAGGGGCGCGGTGGCCGAAAGAATGGCGAAGGGGGCCCCGATCGAGAGGGTCAGGGTCGCCAGAAGCCAGGCCGTGGGCGCGTTTGGATCGGGATCGCCCAGGACGCCGCTGATCCGCAGGGGCAAAGACAGGCCTGCGGCCAGCAGAAGCGCCAGATGAACCAGCACCTGAAGCCGCATCGACCCGATGCGCTGCAGGGCGTGGGCGTAGCCGTAGCCGGCCAGCAGCGCGGTCTGGAAGAAGACCATGGCGGCGTTCCACACCGACGGCGATCCGCCCAGGCTGGGCAGGATCAGCTTGGTCGCCATCGGCTGAACGACGAAGACCAGACAGGCCGAGGTGAAGACGGCCAGCGCGAACAGGAGAGGCGTCAGCCGCCCAGGGTTCGGGCGCGCCGCGCTTTCGGCTTGAACCACATCGGTCATGGTGCTGGTTAGAGCGGGACTCGCGGCCTATGGAAAGCGCATGTTCTCACAAGACATCCTGCGACTGGCGCAACAGATCGTCGCAACCGCGGCCGAGCGGGGCCTGATGATCGCCACGGCGGAAAGCTGCACCGGCGGCCTGGTCTCCGCCGTCCTGACGGCCGTCCCCGGTTCATCTGCGGTTCTGGATCGCGGCTTCGTCACCTACAGCAACGCCGCCAAGCAACAGATGCTGGGCGTGCCGGAGGCGACCCTGATCGCCCACGGCGCCGTCTCCGAGCCGACGGCCCGCGCCATGGCCGAAGGCGCCGCAGCCCAGTCGAACGCGAGCGTCAGCGTCTCCGTCACCGGAATTGCGGGGCCGGGCGGCGGCGGCCCGGACAAGCCGGTCGGCCTGGTCCATTTCGCGGCCCTGGGTCCGGGCGGGCTGGTCCACAGGATGGAGCGGTTCGGCGACCTGGGGCGCGACGCGGTCCGGATGGCGGCGCTCAGGGTCGCCTTGGAGATGTTGGCGGAGCGAGCCGCATCGTGACCGAACCCGTCGTCGTCGACGCCCGAGGCCACCGCTGCCCGGCGCCCAGCCTCAGGCTGCAAAAGGCCATGGCCGGGGCGGCGGCCGGCGCCCGTTTCGTCCTTCTGGCGACCGACCCTATGGCGCGCATCGACGCGCCGTTTCTAATGGCTCAGAAGCAGGGCCGCGTGATTTCGATCGAAGAGGTCGACGGCGTCCTGCGCCTTCTGGTCGAAGCGGGCTGAGTTTTCGACCCTAGGTCCGCGACCGCGTGCGGCGGCTGGCCCGCCGTTCCGACAGATCGACCACATCCGCCGCGGCGGAGGCCCTGCGCGCCTGTTCCGCCCTCTCGGCCCCGGCGGCGATCTCCATCTCGGTCGCGAAGGCGCCGCCGTAGAAGATGGCGTTGACGTTCCAGGACAGCCAGATCAGCAAAACCACCACGGCCCCGACCGAGCCATAGGTCGCTCCCAGAGGCGCGATCTGTTCGACATAGATGGCGCAGAGCCAGGATGAGACCACCGACATCAGGGTGGCCACCAGCCCTCCGGTGATCGACGGCAGCCAGGCCACCGGCGTCCGGTGACTCATGGCGTAGCGATAGAGCAACGTCAGCCCCACCACCAGGCCCAGGGCGGGCAGCAGGGCGTCGAGCGGCATCAGACCCGCATTGTCCCCCCTCGCCCCCGGCGAGGCGGCATGGGCCAGAATCCGCGCCGTCACCACGGCGCCGGACACGACGGTGAACAGGGCGAAGGCGAATATGGCGACGAAAAAGGCCAGTAGATTGAATTTGAAGAAGCCGTGAGGCTCAGTCTCATCGTGAATGAGATTAAGTCCCGCCAGCAACGCCTTGAACCCTCGATGGGCGGCGTAGGCGCCGACGAACAGGGCGAAGGCGCTCTGGGCCGAGACGGTCCGGGCGGAAGCCTTGGCCAACCGGGCGATCTCGTCGTGAAAAATGGTCTGGGCCGCGCGCGGCAACAGGTCGGACAGGGCGGCGGCCTGGGCGCTGACCTCATTGATCGACAGGCCCAGCTTATAGACGCCGATCAGGATGGCGATGGCCGGAAAGACGGCCAGAAGGGCGAAGAAGGAAACGCCCCCCGTGTAGAGCATGACGTCCCGGCCCCAGCTGCGGGTGAAGGCGCGCACGGCCAGACCGCCCCAGAAGCCGGGCGCCTTCAGAACCGATCGGGTCAGCTGATCGCTCAATCCGGTCCCCACAACCGTTACAACAAACCCCTAGACTTAAAGGATTCTGGAACGGGGGAAAGCCCTGTCGACGCACCTGCCTTTAAGGGCGGCCTGCGAAGGCGATAGTCCTTTATAAAATGCGTCGCGCTATGGTGGTCCGCCTCGCATGCGGCTATGGCCCCAGCGACCGATGGGGAGGGACTGGCTTGGCATTCGACGCGCGCGTTTTGATCCTGGCGGCTCATGACGCCCGTATCGGGCCGCTCGCCGCCGGCCTGGACGCGCTTGGCTGGACCACCGTCACCGCCCGCGATGTCGGCTCGGCCGAGGCGACGCTTCAGGACCTGCCGCTCGAAGCCGCCGTGATCGACTTTGATTCCCTGACGCCGGACGCGGCGGTCCGACTGCGCGCGGCGGCCCAACCGCGCCGCCTGTCCATCATGGTGGTCGGCGCAGCCCCCGACTCGGTCGAGGGCGCCGATGTCGCCATGTCGGTTCCGCCGCACCCGGCCCAGGCCGCCCTGCGTCTCGAACAGCTCGGCCGCGCCGCCATCGCCGAGGAAGAGTTTCACCTGCGGGTCGCCACCTTCGGCCTGCGGGGCATCAGCCTGGCCGCCGACCCCGGCGCGGCGGCGCCTCTGCGGATCCTGGCGGCCGGGGTTGCGGACCGTCGCTTCCTGGCCCTGTCCAACGCCTTGACCTCTGCGGGGGCCGAGGTGGTGGCGGCGCCCACCCCTTACACCGCCTTCGACTATCTGCATGAGACCCTGTTCGACGCCGCCATATTGTGGGGCGCAAAGGATCACACTCCGGCTCTGTCGATCGCCGCAGGCATGAAGCGCAACACGCGCCTGTATCATATTCCGCTGATGCTCTATCTGCGTGGCGCCGACGAAATCAGCCTGAACGAACTGTTCAATCGGGGCTTCGCCGACGTCGCCTCGACCGAAACGCCGGAGCAGGAGACGGCGGAGCGGGTCCTGGCCATGGCCGGCGCCCACCGCCGCCACCTGACCATCAGAAAGGCGCTGGATTCGGTCCGCAGTCTGGACCTGATGGACGCCTCCACCGGCCTGTTCACGCCCGAACTCTTCGCCGCCCACCTGGGTCGGGTCGCCGAGGCGTCTCGCGTTCGCAAACGTCCCCTGTCCGTCTGCGTTCTCAGGGTGCGCGAGACCGAGCCCGTCACCTGGGCGCGCCAGGGCGGCTGGCTGGACCGGGCCATGCCCCAGATCGGCGCCATGGTCTCGCGCCTGGTTCGGGTCGAGGATACGCCGGCCCGTCTGGCCAAGGAGGTCTTCGCCCTGGCCCTGCCCGCCACGCGCGGCGAGGCCGCTCGCCTGGCCGCCGAACGGATCGCCGCCGTCATCGGCTGCACCGCCTTCGACGCCGGCCCCGACCGCTCGCCCTTCGTCGCCGAATTCGACGTCGGCGCCGCCGAAATGCGCCCCGGCGAATCCGCCGGCGCCCTCCTCGAACGCGCCTCCGCCGACCTGTTCGACAAGACGCGGTAGGGCCCTTACGCCCCCGCCACCCGCGCCAGATCGGCCGTGATCCGCTCCGCCACCTTCAGCCGGTCTTCGGCCGTCGGCCAGTCCCCCGTCACAACGATCTTCTGATCGGGCCGGATCTTCCAGAAGGCGTGGTTCTTCTGGATCAGGCCGACCAGTCCGACCGGATTGGGGAAGCTGTTGTCGCGCAGGGTCAGCACCGCGCCGCGCGGCCCGATGTCGATCTTCTCGATACAGGCCCGGCGGCAGTTCGACTTGATGCCGACGATCTTCAGCAGTTGCTGCGCCTCGTCCGGCAGGGGTCCGAACCGGTCGATCAGTTCGGCGGCCAGGGCTTCGCGGTCCTCGGCCCGTTCGGCGTCGGACAGGCGGCGATACAGGCTCAGACGAACGTTCAGGTCCGGGACGTATTCCTCTGGAATCAGGACGGAAGCGCCGACGTTTATCGACGGCGACCAGCCGCGATCCACATTCAGCCCCTCGCCCTTTTCGCGCAGTTCGGCGACCGCGTCCTCCAGCATCTGCTGGTACAGCTCGACCCCCACCTCGCGGATATGGCCCGACTGTTCGTCGCCCAGCAGATTGCCGCCGCCGCGCTGGTCCAGGTCGTGGCTGGCCAGCTGGAAGCCGGCGCCCAGATTGTCCAGCGACTGCAGCACCTGCAGCCGACGCTCGGCCGACAGGGTCATCGGCTTGACCGGATCGGTGGTCAGATAGGCGAAGGCCCGGGCCTTGGATCGGCCCACCCGGCCCCGGATCTGGTACAGCTGGGCCAGGCCGAACATGTCGGCCCGGTGCACGATCAGGGTGTTGGCCGTCGGAATATCCAGCCCGCTCTCGACGATGGTGGTCGAGACCAGGACGTCGTACTCCCCCTCGTAGAAGGCGCTCATCACCTCCTCGAGCTGGGTCGCCGACATCTGGCCGTGGCCGACCACGAACTTGATCTCCGGCACCTGTTCGCGCAGGAATTTCTCGATGTCCGGCAGGTCCTTCAGGCGCGGCGCGACATAATAGGCCTGCCCCCCGCGATATTTCTCGCGCAGCAGGGCCTCGCGCACCAGCACCGGGTCCCACGGCGTCACATAGGTCCGCACCGCCAGGCGATCGACCGGCGGGGTGGCGATGATCGACATCTCGCGAATGCCCGACAGGGCCATCTGCAGGGTGCGCGGGATCGGGGTGGCGGTCAGGGTCAGCAGATGAACGTCGGCGCGCAGGGTCTTCAGCTTTTCCTTGTGCTTGACGCCGAAGTGCTGCTCCTCGTCCACGATCACCAGGCCCAGGTCGCGGAAACCGACCTGTTCGGCCAGGACCGCATGGGTGCCGACGACGATCTCGACCGAGCCGTCCTTCAGCCCCGCCCGCGTTTCGGTCGCCTCCTTGCCCGTCACCATCCGCGACAGCTGGCGCACCTTGACCGGCCAGCCGGCGAAGCGTTCGGTGAAGGTCTTGTAGTGCTGGCGCGCCAGCAGGGTAGTCGGCGCCACCACCGCCACCTGTTTGCCGGTCATGGCCACGACGAAGGCGGCGCGCAGCGCCACCTCGGTCTTGCCGAAGCCCACGTCGCCGCAGATCAGGCGATCCATCGGCGTGCCCTTGCCCAGGTCCTCCAGCACGTCGCCGATGGCGTTCAGCTGGTCGTCCGTCTCCTCATAGGGGAAGCGGGCGCAGAATTCGGCGAACAGGCCCGGCGCCGGCGTCACCGCCTCCGTCTCGCGCAGCGCCCGCTTGGCGGCCAGGGCGATCAGACCCTCGGCCATGGCGCGCAGCCGTTCCTTGGCCTTGGCCTTCCTCGCCTGCCAGCCGGCGCCGCCCAGCCTGTCCAGCTGCACCCCGTCGGCGTCCGTGCCGTACCGGGTCAGAAGATCAATGTTTTCAACCGGCAGATAGAGTTTGCTGTCACCGGCGTACAAGAGCTCCAGGCAGTCGTGCGGCGCCTCCTGGATGTCCAGGGTCTTCAGCCCCTCGTACCGCCCGATGCCGTGATCCAGGTGGACCACCAGGTCGCCGGTGGTCAGGGCCGAGGCCTCGGCCAGGAAGTTGGAGGCCCGACGCTTCTTCCTCGGCCGCGCCAACCGGTCGCCCAGGATGTCGGTCTCGGAGATGACGGCGACCTCGTCCGTGACGAATCCATGCTCCACCGGCAGGACGCCCCGCAAATACAGGTCCTTGGGCGCGGTCTGGACATCGGCCCAGTCGCGCACGGCGACGATATGATCCAGGCCGTGGTCGCCCAAAAGGGTCGCCAGGCGCTCCGACGAGCCCTCGGTCCACGAGGCGAACAGCACCCGACGCCCCTCGGCCTTCAGCGCCTGGGCATGGGCCGCGACCGCCTCGAACAGGTTGACGCTGTCCTGTGATCGCTCGGCCGCGAAGGTTCGTCCCAGCCGTCCGCCCGCGTCTTCGCCCCCGCCCGTAAAGGGCGTGAGCCGCCGCACCGACCGGCCGGCCAGAGCCTGGTTCCAGTCGCCGGCGTCCATATAGAGGCACTGCGGCGGCAGGGCGCGATTGGCGGCCGCATGCCCCCCGCCCTTGCCTTTCTGCGCCTTGGCCGCCTCGGCCCGCGCCTCATAGGCGTCGACGATCAGATCCCACCGCTCGGCCCGCGCGCTTTCGGCCTGATTGTCCAGAAAGACCTGCGCCTGATCCGGCAGATAGTCGAACAGGCTGTCCAGCCTTTCGTAGAACAGCGGCAGCCACTGCTCCATGCCCTGCCGCCGCGCGCCCTCGCTGATGGTCGCGTACAGGGGATCGTCGCCCGGCGCCCCGAACAGCTTCAGATAGCCGGTGCGGAAGCGCGATATGGCGTCCGCATCCAGCAGGGCCTCCGACACGGGCGCCAGGGCCACCGCCGTCATCTGGCCGGTAGAGCGCTGGGTCTCAGGGTCGAAGGTGCGGATCGATTCCAGTTCGGACCCGAACATGTCCAGCCGCACCGGCTCCTCGAAGCCCGGCGGATAGACGTCCACCACCCCGCCCCGCACCGCGAACTCACCCCGCTCCGACACGGTCGAGGCGCGGACATAGCCGTTGGCGGCGAAATACCGCTCCAGCGCCTGGATATCCAGATCGCGGCCGACCCTGGTCTCGAACCCGGCCTGGGTCGTCACCGACTTCGGCGGCGTCCTCTGCATGGCCGCACCGACCGTCGTGACCACCAGAACGGGCGCGTCGCCGGTCTTGCGCTGGGCCAGGCGCGTCAGGGTCGCCATCCGCTGGGCGGCGATCCCCGCCGTCGGGCTCAGCCGGTCATAGGGCAGACAGTCCCAGGCCGGATATTCCAGAATTTCGATATCTTGCGAGAAGAATCGGAACGCCTGAACAAAGCCGCCGGCTCGCTGATAGTCGCGCGCGACAAAGACCCCGACCCCGCCGTCGGCCTTGATCCGCTCCGCCACGACCAGGGCGTCCAGACCTTCCGGCGCGCCGCCCAGATCGGCGTCGGTCCGGCGCACAATCACCTGCTGATCCATCAGCCGATGCCCTTGCCGACCTCGGCGGCCACATGCTCGCGCATGAAGGCCCGCACCTTGGCCATCACCGGCGTCTCGACCTCGGGCGGCGTCGGGTCACGTTCGATGATCCAGCCGTAGAGCCACTGATCCTCCTCGTCGATCAGCAGTTCCAGCTGGTCCAGCTCGGCGTCCGTCAGCGTCGGCGCCACCTGGTCCGAGAACGGGCCCAGCACCATGTCGGCCTCGCGGAAACCGCGCCGCCAGGACCGGAACTGGATCCGGCCCAGCCGCTGTTTCCGCTCCAGGGCCGCTTGGTCGCCACTGTCATCTTGGGGGATTTCGGTCACAAGCAATCCTGGCCCGGCAAGGTTGAAGGACGTTCAAGCCGCGATCCACCGCGTGGCGAGCCTTGGCGTCCTAAAATGGAAGAAGCGCAGATAGCGTTCCTGAACGGACTTCGCCACCCGTCATGGTCACGCTATGTTCACGGCGATGCGTCCGCAGATTCTTTTCCCCCTGTTCGCCGAGGTCTCCAGCCTGAAGGGCGTGGGCCCCCGCGTCCTGCCCCTGGTGCAGAAGGTGGCGGGGCCGCTGGTGCGCGACCTGGTCTTCCTCAGCCCCTCGGGCGTCATCGTGCGCCGGCCGATGGAGGCGGCGACCGCCGTGGACGGCGAGGTCGGCATCTTCGAGATCGTCATCGACCGCCTGTTCATCCCCAGCCGCCCCGGCGCCCCGCTGAAGGTCCGCGCCAGCGACGCGACGGGCTTTGTTCACCTGGTCTGGTTCGGCGGCTCGCCCCAGCATATCGACCGGCTGCTGCCGCGCGGCGAGACCCGGCTGGTCTCGGGCAAGGTCGAGCGGTTCAACGGCGAGGTCCAGATCGTCCATCCGGACATCGTCACGCCCGACAAGGCCGCCGACATCCCCGCCTCCGAACCCGTCTATCCGGCGACGCAAGGCTTGACCTCGCGCCAGCTGCGCAAACTGGTCCAGGCCGCCCTGCCCGCCGCCCCCGACCTGCCGGAATGGCAGGACCCTGCCTGGCTGAAGAAGCAGAACTGGCTGTCCTGGCGCGAGGCGCTGGACGCCCTGCACGCCCCGACGGGCGAGCCCGACCTGTCGCCCGACGCCCCCGCCCGCCAGCGCCTGGCCTATGACGAATTCCTCGCCCACCAGCTGGCCCTGGCCCGCCGTCGCCGCGCCCGGGAGATCAAGCCCGCCCCCGTCATCGCGCCCGGCGCCGCCTCCGACTGCCTGCTCCAGGCCCTGCCCTTCACCCTGACGGGCGCCCAGGCCCAGGCCGTCGCCGAAATCCGTCGCGACCTGGCCTCCGGCAAACAGATGGGCCGGCTGCTTCAGGGCGACGTCGGTTCGGGCAAGACCGCCGTCGCCGCCCTGGCCCTGGCCGACGCGGCCTCCAGCGGTTTCCAGTCCGCCCTGATGGCCCCGACCGAAATCCTGGCCCGCCAGCATTATGAAAAGCTCGGTCCCCTGCTGGAGGCGGCCGGCGTCGCCTCCGTCCTACTGACCGGCCGCGACACCAACGGCCAGAGACGCGAGAAACTGGCTGCCCTGGCCTCCGGTCACGTCCAGGTCGCCATCGGCACCCACGCCCTGTTCCAGGACGCCGTCCGTTTCGACCGCCTCGCCCTGGCCGTCATCGACGAACAGCACCGGTTCGGCGTCAGCGAGCGCCAGCGGCTCCAGGCCAAGGGCGATCCGCGCCTGGGCGCCGTCCACCTGCTGACCATGTCGGCCACCCCCATCCCCCGCACCCTGGAACTGACCCAGTACGGCGAGCTGGAGGTCAGCCGCCTGATGGAGAAGCCGCCGGGCCGCACCCCCGTCACAACCGCCGTCGTCCCCCTGGCCCGCATCGGCGAGGTCGCCGCCCGGCTGAAGACGGCGCTGGACGCCGGCGCACAGGCCTATTGGATCTGCCCCCTCGTCGCCGAATCCGAGGCCATAGACCTCGCCGCCGCCGTCGACCGCGCCGACGACCTGCGCCGCCTGCTGGGGGTCGAGGTCGGCCTGGCCCACGGCCAGATGCCCGGCGCCGAGCGCGAGGCCGTCATGGCCGACTTCGCCGACGGCCGCATTCCCCTGCTGGTCGCCACCACGGTGGTTGAGGTCGGGGTCGACGTGCCCAACGCCTCCATCATGGTCATCGAACACGCCGACCGTTTCGGCCTGGCCCAGCTGCACCAGCTGCGCGGCCGCGTGGGTCGCGGCGCAAAGGCCAGTTCCTGCATCCTGCTGTACGGCGGCCAGGACGGCGCTCTCGGCGAAACCGCCAAGGAACGCCTCGAAACCCTGCGCCGCACCGAGGACGGCTTCGTCATCGCCGAGGAAGACTTCCGCCTGCGCGGCGGCGGCGACCCCCTGGGCCTGAAACAGAGCGGCTTCCCCGCCTACCGCTTCGCCGACCCGATCCGCCACCGCGCCCTGATGCTGGCCGCCGCCGACGACGCCCGCCTGATCCTGAACCGCGACCCCGACCTGGCGTCCGAGCGCGGTCAGGCGGTTCAGGTGCTGGAGGAGTTGTTCGACTGGAAGGGGCATAAGGCGGGGTCGGATTGAAGGGGCGCCGCGCCCACGTCCGTGATCCTGGACCTTGCGCCTAGGATCCAAAGACTCGACCGGCTAGAACGCCCCGGATGTTGCGCCTGTCAGAACTCAAACTGCCCCTCGACCACCCGCCGGAGGCCTTGCCCGCCGCGATCGCCGCCCGGCTGGGCGTGCCGCCGCACGATCTTGTCTCCTGGTCGATATGGAAGCGGGCGCACGACGCCCGCCGGAAATCCGCGATACTGAAAGTCTACATCCTCGACGTCGAGGTGAGGGATGAAGCGGCGGTGCTGGCCCGCCTTGCAGACGACGTGCACGTGGCGCCGACGCCGGACGTCGCCTATCGCCCGGTCGCCGTCGCCCCCAGCACCGAGCGCCTTCGGCCGGTCGTGATCGGGGCCGGGCCGTGCGGCCTGTTCGCCGGGCTGATCCTGGCCGAGATGGGGTTCAAGCCGATCATCCTCGACCGCGGCAAGGTGGTTCGGCAGCGGACCAAGGACACCTGGGGCCTGTGGCGGAGCAGCAAGTTGGACCCGGAATCCAACGTGCAGTTCGGCGAGGGCGGCGCGGGCACCTTCTCCGACGGCAAGCTCTACAGCCAGATCAAGGATCCGCGTTTCCTGGCCCGCAAGGTGTTGACCGAATTCGTCGCAGCCGGGGCGCCGGAGGAAATCCTGACCGAGGCCCACCCGCACATCGGCACCTTCCGCCTGGTGACCATGGTCGAGGCCATGCGCGAGAAGATCGAAAAGCTGGGCGGCGAATACCGCTTCGAGCACCGGGTCACGGACATCGATCTCGACAAGGGCGTCCTTCGGGGCGTGCGCCTGCACACTGGCGAGACGCTGGAGGCCGATCACGTGGTCTTCGCCATCGGCCACTCGTCGCGCGACACCTTCCAGACCCTCTACGAGCGCGGCGTCCATATCGAGGCCAAGCCGTTCTCGATCGGCTTTCGCATCGAGCATCCGCAGTCGTGGATCGACAAGGCCATGTTCGGCCCCTGCGCCGGCCACCCTGACCTGGGCGCGGCGGCCTATTCGCTTTCGCACCATTGCTCGAATGGCCGCACCGTCTACAGCTTCTGCATGTGCCCGGGCGGCACGGTGGTCGCGGCCACCAGCGAGCCAGGCCGAGTCGTGACCAACGGCATGAGCCAGTATTCGCGCAACGAGCGCAACGCCAACTCCGGCTTCGTGGTCGGCATCTCGCCCGAGGATTATCCCAGCGACCATCCGCTGGCGGGCATCGAACTGCAACGGGATCTGGAGACCCGCGCCTATGCGGCCGGCGGCGGCGACTATTTCGCGCCGGGCCAGCTGGTCGGCGACTTCCTGGCGGGCCGCCCCTCGACCACGCTGGGCGAGGTCGTCCCCAGCTATAAACCGGGCGTGCGCCCGACCGACCTGGCGCCCCTGATGCCCGACTATGTGATCGCCGCCATGCGCGAGGCCCTGCCCGTCTTCGGCCGCAAGATCGCCCGCTACGACGACGCCCAGGCGGTTCTGACGGGGGTCGAAACCCGCAGTTCATCCCCGATCCGAATGACCCGCGGCGCCGACTTCCAGAGCTTGAACGTGCGCGGTCTCTTCCCTGCCGGCGAAGGCGCCGGCTACGCCGGCGGCATCCTGTCGGCCGCCGTCGACGGCATCAAGGTCGCCGAAGCCGTCGCCCGGTCGATGGTGGCGGAGGGGACGGCGTAGATCGGTCGAACCCAGACAGCGCCCACCGTCAGTTTTTTGGATGCCCGTGGCCGGCTCACGATCCACGGCGGACGGGTTGAGAAGGCCAAAGGCGTCAGGTCGTTGGAGCGTCGGCTATTCGGGCCTGTACGCGAGACCGATCCCGACCCATTGCGGACACTGCGCCTAAGGCTATGGTCGAGCAATGCGAGGGAAACCAAGAGCGGGAAAGCGTGCCGCCCTTCTTTTGGGTGGGGTGCTCATTGCGGTTATCATGGCCCTTGGTCTGGCGATCACGCCTGCCCCAAGCCCAGACGTTGCCGATGAGATTGATCGGCTGCTCGAACAAGACCCGTGCGTTGGTTCAACTGCTCGGTGGCCGTCCCGCTACTACGTGTGGGAAAGGCCCGCGTGGTCAACAAGGGAGCCGCGGATCGATTTCTTGTGGCTCCTGAGTGGTCCGTGGTTTGGCTCAGACACGTCGAGGGTCAACGTTCGCTTCCACGAAAATGCGTCGCCTGACATGTATCTTCCGGGCCGTCATTTACTTCGGGCCGATCAGGAAGTGATGTGGCTCGATAGCTCGAACGACAAGTTCGTGTTCGGAACCTATGATGTCCAGACACGAAAGTTCATCGATTTGACCTGCGGACCGAACTAACCCGGAAAGTCTGCTTCCCACCCCGAACAGATGTCCCGAACGTCCGCTTTCCAGCGCGGCTCTGCTAAATGCAAATGCGAGGAGAGCGGTTCGTATAGATGAACCAAGGAAGGCAAACGAAGGTCACCTCCCCCAATTTGTCGAACTGAAGCTAATCCTTTCAACACCCTAACGCGTCCGAACGGCCATCGACCAAGCACGCATCCAGACCGTGCTAACCTCGTCGTCCGGTCTTTGACATCAGGCGCGCGCCGCAGTCCGCCTGCGCCGTCCGCTCCCCATCAACGCCCCAGTCGTCGCCCCTGGCGCGTTTGGCGCCTTTGGCACGGTTGTCACCCTGTTTTCGCGCCAAACCGACCGGCCTCAGACGATCATAAGGCGCAGCCGTCGCCCACGGCCCATTTGGCGGTTTGGCGGTTTGGCGGTTTGTCACCCTGTTTTTACGACAAGCCTGCCAAAACTCAGCCGATCATGCAGGTCCAGCCGTCGAACCCGACCTCGACATTGGCCGGAACAATCGCCGACAGCTCCTTGTAATCCATGTCGATATGCAGGTTCGTCAGCACGGCCCGCTCGACGTCCGCCGCCGCAATCCACTCCAGCGTCCGGTCCAGATGGGCATGGGTCGGATGGGGGGTGTAGCGCAGGGCGTCGACGATCCAGACCTGGCAACCCGCCACCGCACGGATCGCCGCGTCGTCCAGGTCCGAGACGTCGCTGGAATAGGCCATGTCGCCCAGCCGATAGCCGACCGACCGGATCGGCCCGTGCCCCTGATCGAAGGTCACGACCGGGATCGCGCCCCCCGGCCCCTCCACCGACCAGGCCGTCCCGTGCGGCGGAATGACCTGGGCGTCCAGCAGCGGCGGATAGCCGAACTTGCTCTCGAAGATATAGTCGAACCGGTGCGACAGGGACGTCAGGGTCGCCTCATCCATCCAGGCCGGGATCCGCTTGCGCGCCCGCGTCGCGAAGGTGCGCAGATCGTCGATCCCATGGGTCTGATCCGCATGGTCGTGGGTATAGAGGACCGCGTCGATATGCCGGGTCCCGCTGGCCAACATCTGTTCGCGCAGGTCGGGCGAGGTGTCGATCAGGATGTTGGTCGTCCCCTCCGGCCCCGTCTTCCGCGCCAGCATCGAGCAGCGCGTCCGCCGGTTCCTCGGCTCGGCCGGGTCGCAGACGCCCCAGTCGCCGTCGCCCCGCGGCACCCCGCCCGAGGATCCGCTGCCCAGGATGACGACTTCGAAGCTCATGCCGATCTCGGTATCCGATCAAAGAGGCCGAAGAAGGCCTCGGTGGTTCTCTGGTCCGCCTCCTGGGCGCTCCAGCCCCGGATCTCGGCCAGCTTGTCCAGCACATGGCGGATATAGGCCGGCTCGTTGCGCCGCCCCCGATGCGGGATGGGCGCCAGATAGGGGCAGTCGGTCTCGACGATTATACGCTCGGCCGGCATGTCGCGGATCACCGCCCGCACATCCTCGGCCGCCTTGAAGGTGGCGATCCCTGAAACCGAGAACCAGGCCCCCAGTTCCGCTGCGATTCCCGCCAGTTCCGCCCCGCTGGTGTAGCAGTGCATCAGCATCTTGAACGGCCCGGCGGCGTACTCCTCCTTCAGGATCGCCCCCATGACCTCATCCGCCTCGCGGGTGTGGATCACCAGCGGCAAGCCCGTCTCGCGCGCCGCCGCCACATGCCGGCGGAACACCGCCGCCTGGATCTCGCGCGGGCTGAAGTCATAGTGGAAGTCCAGCCCGCACTCCCCGATCCCCACCACCTTGGGCCGCTGCGCCAGCTCCACCAGGGTCGCCGCCGTCAGTTCCGCCGCATCCTTGGCCTCGTGCGGATGGACCCCGACCGTGCACCAGATGTCGTCGTTGGCCATGGCGATCCCGTGGGTCGCTTCAAAGGTGGTCAGCTTGTCGGAGATCTCGACCATCAGAGCGACCCCGGCCTCGCGCGCCCGGGCGATCACCGCGTCCCGGTCTTCGTCGAACTGGGGGGCGTGCAGGTTCACATGGCTGTCGATCAGCATCAGCCTCTCCGTTCCTCTTGCGCCTGAACCCGTTTCAGGTCGGCCAGCGCCCCGGCCAGGACATCGCCCCGGTCCAGGTTCAGCCCGGCCGCCCGCTCCGGCAACGGCTGCAGCCGCTCCCACAGCTCGGCCCAACGGTTGCCGAAGCCGGGCGCACTGTTCAGGGCCCGCATCCGCACCGCCGCGATTAGCCGGTCCATCAGGATGTCGAACCGCTCCTGGCCTTCCGCGCCCCGGAACCTGTCGGCGACGGCCAGGGCCTCGGCCCGGTCCACATCGCCCTCGACCCAGCGCCGCGCCAACTGGTCCATCTCGAAGGTCGCCCCCGACGCCAAGGCCAAGGCCGCGCCGGGCGATCCGCCCGCCATGGCCGCCGCGTGCTCGGCCGCCTCCGGCTCGGCCCCCGTGCGGTTCCGCACCAGGGTCTCCAGCCGCTCCTGGCTCCAGATCGGGAAGCTCAGCCGCCGACAGCGCGAACGGATCGTGGCCAGCAGGCGCCCAGGGGCGTGGGTCACCAGGAACAGCACGCCCCGCTCGGGCGGCTCCTCCAGAACCTTCAGCAAGGCGTTGGCCGCATTGATGTTCAGGTCATCGGCCGCATCGATGATCGCCACCCGGTGCTGGGCCTGGGAAGGGCTCTTGGAAAAGAACTCGGGCAGGTCGCGCGACTGATCGACCGAGATCGACTTCTTGGTCTTGCCCCCCTCGACCATCCGTTCCAGCACCAGCAGGTCGGGATGGGACTGGGCCGAGATCAGCCGGCTGACCGGATCGTCACGCCGCGCCCCCAGCGGCCCCCGCCCTGGATCGGCCGCCGCCCCCAGCAGCCGCCGCGCCGCGCGATAGGCGAAGGTCGCCTTGCCCGTCCCCTCGACCCCGCACAACAGCCAGGCGTGGTGCAGCCGCCCCCGCTCCCAGGCGTCCAGAAAGGCCGCCTCGGCCGCCGCGTCGGGGACCAGGTCGAACCGGTCGCGCGGGTGGTCCTCGCTCACAGCAGCCGGTCCTGCACCGCCCGCCAGACCCGCGCCTCGACCTCGTCCGGTGAACCCACGGCGTCGATGAGCACGCACCGATTAGGGTTGGCCTCGACGATGCGCAGAAAGCCCTCGCGCAGCCGCTGATGAAACTCCAACCCCTTGGACTCGAACCGCGTCTCGAACAGGCCGCGCCCGAACGCCCGCTCCAGCCCCACCTCGACCGGCAGGTCGAACACCAGGGTCAGATCCGGCTGATCGTCTCCGACCACGCCCGCATCGATCTGTTCGATAAAGCTCTGGGCGACGCCCCCGCCCGCGCCCTGATAGGCTCGACTGCTGTCGGCGAACCGGTCGCACACCACCCAGTCGCCCGCCGCCAGCGCCGGCCGAATGGTCCGCTCCAGGTGATCCGAGCGCGCGGCGTACATCAGCAGGGTCTCGGTCATGGCCGACCAGGGCTCGGCGTCGGTGGCCACGACGAGGTTGCGGATCACCTCCGCCCCCTTCGATCCGCCCGGCTCGCGCGTGCGGACCACCTGGCGGTCGCCCAGAACGGGCTGCAGCCGCTCGACCAGCCGCCCGACCTGAGTCGACTTGCCGGAGCCTTCTCCGCCTTCGAAGCTGATGAATTTCCCACGGGTCACGGGCGCACTAATGGCGTCCGCAGCGCGGGAGGCAAGCCTTAGCCGCCGGATATCAACAGAGCGTCCGCATATCCGCGCGCCACGACCGCCTGTCGCGCGGTCTCGGCCGCATTGGCGTCGCCCCAGGGACCGACCAGAACGCGGTACAGTCCGCCGGTCTCGTCCACGGTCGCCCGCTCGCCCAGCCTCCGCGCGATCCGCCGGGCGCTGTTCTGATCCCTGAACGCCCCGGCCTGGACCCAGAAGCCGCCGCCCGCGCCGACCGGGGCTTCGGCCGAGGTCGAGGGAGCGGGGGCCGCCGCCTCGGCCCTGAGCACAGCGCCGCCGCCCAGTCGCGGCGCCCGGCCGAGATAGCGAACCCGCACCCGCCCCACGCCTTGCCGCAGCAGATCCAGCTCCTGCGCCGCGCCTCGCGACAGATCGATGATTCGCCCATCGACGAACGGCCCGCGATCATTGACCCGCACCACGATCCGGCGCCCATTCTCCAGATTGGTGACCTCGACCAGGCCCGGCAGCGGCAGGGTCTTATGCGCCGCGGTCAGCTGGCGCATGTCGAACCGTTCGCCGGTCGAGGTCGGCCGACCGTTGAAGGCGTCGCCGTACCAGGAGGCCAGACCGACCTCGTCATAATCCGGCTGTTCCTTGGGCGTGTACCACCGCCCGCGCACCTGATAGGGCCGCATCGTGCCCGACACGATCGGGGCCGGGTCCCTGACCACGGGCGCGGCTCCGCCGCCTCGCCCGCCGCCCAAGGTCGAACAGGCCGCCAGCAGCGAGAACAGCCCCAAAACCAGGCCGCTCCGGATCCACTGTCCAACTCGCATCGGCACGCCTCGTCACACCCGTCCAAAAACAGGATGACCGAAGACATTTCCGCTTTGGTTAATGGGGCGTTCGCCTGCTATGGCGTCCGCCCGACCGGGCGATCCGGCAAGGAAGTGTGGCCGAGTGGTTTAAGGCACTGGTCTTGAAAACCAGCGACGGTGCGAGCCGTCCGTGGGTTCGAATCCCACCGCTTCCGCCATTCGCATTAATTTTATTACGCAAATTCTAGCTTTTTCTATACGCCCACCTAAACACCCGCCTATCACAACACCGCTTCAGATGGCTTTTCAGGGCGTTCGAGGTGTGTTCGGTTATCTCCAGTTTCGCCTGGTCCGGGAGTTCTGTCTCACTTCCACAGCGGTTTCAGCCGCGATTCGGCGATATGCCCGAACCATCTCAGGCGAAGAGAGAACGAGAGTCCGCCAAGCACGCAGCACTGTCGTCAGCCGGATCGCGCCGTCTCCTTAATCGACCCTCGCCATCATCCAGCGACGAAAGGCGTCGGCGCCCGCTTGTGCCCCGAAGTGAATCGTGTCGGCCATGGCGTAGAACCAGCTCGTCCCCAGCCTGCTAATCAGCCACCTACCCAGCGAGCGCTCACGACTGGCCCGCGATCGGGCAAGCGGAGCGAAGTCATGCGGGACCATTCGTTCGGCGTCAGCTGTTTGCATCGGCCGCGATAGATCGTGCTTGCCTTGGCTGTCGATTGGCCACTTCGCCTTTCCAACAGATCCTGACCGCCTCGGGTCGGTAGCGCGAACTCCATAGACGCGGGGGAGCGTCATCAGTGATCCCGAAATGCCGGACCGAGTCCGCACCATGTCGATCATTCCCACGTCATGGCGCGCCTCCACGCAGTGACGGAAATTAGGGATCACCTGAAGAGGTGGCGCCAGTCAGACGATACAGTCGAGGGCCCGCCCCGTAAGACCGTCGCCGCATCGACCGAGGCCTAAGTTGAGGTCGGGGCCAGAGTTGAAGATGAAGGCTAGAAGCCGAAGTCCGTCTGAACTGGATCCGGACCACGTGAACGTCGTCGCGGCTTGCGCGCCGCCACTGCGGGCGGCGTACACGGTGGAGGTGGAGGTGGCGTTGGGGATTGCGGCGGAACCGACCCCGTCGTCGCCGAACCGGGCGCCCGCTCGCGGGACGGACCGTTCTCCCGCGACGACAGTGGCATGCCCGGCAGACGCGGCGGGCTCGGCGGGCTCGGCGGGCTGAAACGCCGCTCGCCGCCCGGCGCTCGGCCGGGAACCGGTTCGGCGCCTCGCCTCGCCCTTTTCCAGGCGTTCAATTCGCTTTCCCGCCATCCGACCCGACCTGGGGACACGGGTATGGGCCAAGGGAAGAGTCCTGCCCGCTGCATGCGCAAGGCCGTCGTTCGGCTGAAGCCGACGAGGTTTTGAACCTCGGGCCAGAGCAAAAGCCGGTCATCCGGACCGCCGGGCTGGACGCCGTCGTCGTTTAACCGGAACGGGGTCGCCCGGCCTCTTGGAGGCGGAACCGGCGTCGATTCCGCGCGGTCGAGGATCACGTCCGTCACGATCCGCTCCCTCACCGCCTTCGGATGGGCGGAGAAGAGGTTGGGGCCGTCGGATCGGGGCGTCCGATCAGACACGGCGTCGGCTCTGGGCGGCGGCGGGGGCGCCGGTGCGGAGCCCCAATATCTGGGCCGCCGCCCAGGCTTCGAGCAGATTGCGGGGATAGAAGGGTTTTGAACGGACGTGGAGACACGGAGGTCCGTCCGACCGGGTGGACCAAAGCCGCGCCAGCGGGGCCGGCTTGAGCCGGATGCCCCGCTGCGCCAGGAAGGCGGAGGTCTCGGCGCGCGTCAGGAGCGCGCCCTCCTCCACCGCCGAAAACGCGGGCTCCGTCACCATTGGGAGCCTCCCGTAGGCTGGCATTGCTGGACGGTGAGGATCCGCCGGCCCGCCGTCAGGGCGGAGGTAGCAGCCCAGAACGCTCGCGACGTACTGGCGGGTTTCGGCGATGTCGGGGATCTGTCCGAGCCGGGCCACCCGGGGGGTCCGGCGTTGTAGGCGGCCAGAGCCAGCCGCACGTCGCCGAACCGGACGAGTTGCTGCGCCAGATAGGCCACGCCGCCGCGCACGTTCTCCTCCGGCTCCAAACGATTCGGAACTTGAAGATCGGCGGCTGTCCCGGGCATCAATTGGGTCAGGCCACAGGCGCCGGCGATCAAACAGGCCTCGGGTCGATAGGCGCTTTCAACAATGACGACGGCGTGAAGCAGCTTCTCGTCGAGGCCGTGTCGCCGCGCGGCGGCCTCCACAGCCGCCTGGTAAGGCTGGCTGAGCGCCGCGATCCTGTCGCTCAGCGCTTCGAACTCACCGACGCCCTCCCTGTCCTCAGACGAGAAGCCGAACAGTCCGCCGCCGGCGGCGGACCAGTCCACGGCCTGGGCCCGTGCCGGTCCAATGCCCATAGTCGGGCTGACGAGGCACAGGAGGAGGGCCGCGCGGCTGGCATACCTCACCACAGACGAACGTCCGGCTTGGCCACTCTGGCTGGCAACTGAGCGCCAACGGCGGTCATGTGGACTATGCCGGATAGAGGACATTCGCGCGGGGATCTGAGGCACGCTTTCGGGCGCGATGCATGCTTTTCAAACCCACCCTTAGCAGACATGACCGGGCCCGTTTCAGGCCCGGTCGAGAGTCACAGATCGATCTGCTCTGACATCTCCAGGGCGTCGTCCACCTCGATGCCGAGGTATCGGACAGTGCTCTCCAGTTTCCGGTGACCCAATAGGAGTTGGCAAGCCCGCAGGTTACCGGTCTCCTTGTAGACGAGAGACACCTTAGTGCGGCGGAGGCTGTGAGTTCCGTACCCTGCGATTCGAGGTCGATCATCCGAATCCATTGATCGACGAGCCGGGCGTCCTGTCGGGCGCCGATGTGCTGCCCCGGCCGGCTACGACTGGGGAACAGCCAGTCCTCATCGCGCTGACCCCGGACCTTTAACCAGGCAGCGATTGCGTCACGCGCGGCCTCTGTGATTTCGAACGGCACAGGCCTACCCGTCTTCTGCTGGATGACGAATGAGCGCTGGCGGAAGGCCCAGATGTGCTTTGGCTTGAGCGGCGCCTCGGGGCCGATCAGACCAGCCCGTGTTCCATGGCGCTTGGGTTGGATGAATAGGTCAGACTGGCGCATGGCCAACCTCCATTGAGGTCGCCTCCATGTGCGTTGCCATTCTATGACCACAGCAGCTCTCAGCGCCGTCGGCGGTCAGGTCTTTAACCCAAAGAGCATCTTCAGATAATCGCCATGGCGCCGCCGTCCCGCCTCGGCTACCGGTCGGCTGAATCAAGTGGCAAGCCGATACCCAATGCCTGGTTCGGTGACGAGCAAAGCGGGCTGGGCTGGGTCTTTCTCCAGCTTGTGCCGGAGTTGGCCGATCACGACACGCAGATACTGGACGTCGTGCAGGTGGCCGGCGCCCCAGACGGTCTTCAGCAGATCGACATGGCCCAGCACCTTGCCGGCGTTGCGCGCCAGATAGGCCAGGACGTCGTACTCCTTGGGCCGCAGCTTCACCCGCTCGCCGGCGCGGGTGACGATCCGGCGGTCCAGATCGATTATGACATCCTCCGCCGTGACCACCCCGCCAGCGACCGGCGTCAGCATGCCTTGGCGCAAGCCTGCGCGGATGCGCGCCAGCAATTCGCCGACGCCGAATGGCTTTTCCACATAGTCATTGGCCCCCAGGTCCAAGGCCGCAATTTTTTCCGCCTCGCGGTCGCGTGCGGACAGGATGATGATCGGTCCCTTGTAGAACTCACGCGCGCGGGTCAGCACGTCCTTGCCGTCCATATCGGGCAGGCCCAGGTCCAGGACCACGGCGTCGGGGTTCCACAGGGCGATGGCGCGCAGGCCTTCCTGTCCGCTGTCGGCGCGCTTGGGTTCATAGCCGGCGGCGTCGAGCGCAGGCGACAGAAACCGGTGGATTTGTGGTTCGTCGTCGATGACCAGAATCTGGGGGCGAACGGCGGTCATCACAGCAGATCCGGATGGGTGGCGATGGACTTGGGCAGGCTGATCAGAATTCGAGTTCCGCGCTTTTCACCGTCCGGTCCGTCCTGGATCGGGCTGGCGGCGGCGATGCGGCCGCGCATGGCCTCGACGAAGCCCTTGGCGATGGCGAGCCCCAGGCCGGCCCCTTTTGCACGGTCGGTGGATTCCTCCATACGCCGAAACTTGTCGAACACCCTTTCCAGCTCCGCAGTCGGGATGCCCCTGCCCTCGTCCTCGATGGAGATGACGACGGCGCCGCGATCCTCATAAGCCGCCAGTTCGATGGTCGTGCCGTCGGGGCTGTAGGCGATGGCGTTTTCCAGAATGTTGACCACCGCCTGTTCCAAGAGGCCCGGATCGGCCTCGACCATGCTGAGCTGGGCGGGAAAGTCTCGTGTGACCTTGCGCTGGCCCAGGCGGCGCGACACCCGGTCGGCGGCGGCGTTCAGGATGTCGCGCACATCGGTCCAGTCAGTGCGGACGTTCAGCCCGCCGCCCTCCAGCCGGGTCATGTCCAAAAGGTCGCCGACATAGCGCGACAGGCGCTCGGCCTCTTCTCGGATGCTCAGCAGCAGGTCGTCGCGGACCTCGGGCTTCAGGGTCGCACCATAGTCGATCAGCGTCGTCGCCGAGCCCAGGACGGTGGACAGGGGCGTGCGCAGATCGTGGCTGACCGAGTTCATCAGGGCGGCGCGGAAACGGTCGGCGCGGCGCAGAGTCTCAGTCTCCAGCGCCTGTCCCGCAAGGTCGGCGCGCTCCAGCGCAACGGCGCCCTGATCGAGCAGGGCCAGGGCCAGGCGCTCCTCGTCCGAACCGGCCGTCACGGCCGAGGCGTCGATGCCCGCCACCCCTGCCCGTCCCCGAACCCCCTGCAGGGGTTGGAACCGCCATCGGCTCTGCGGCAGGGTGCCGGTGCCGTGTCCGGCGACCTCGCCATGCATCCAGGCCCAGCGGGCGGCCGCCATGGCGTCGGCGCCCAGGGTCGCGCCTTCCGGACTGGCGGCCGCCGGGACGATGTCGTCTCCGTCCGGCAGCAAGACCACGGCTCCCGCACCCGCAGCGGCCGACGCCTGTTCGGCCAGGCTTAGAGCCGTGCCGGCGCGATCCTGGGCGGCAGACAGGGTCTGGCTGGCGGCCAGCAAGGCCGAGACGGCGGCGGCGCGCCTCTGGGCGGCGCGGGCCTGTTCGCGCACCCGCCCCGCCAGGGCCCCGGCGCCCAGGGCCACGGCCCAGAACAGCACCAGAGTGAGAAAGTCAGTCGGCGAGCCGATCAGGAAACTGTAGCGCGGCTGAAGGAACAGGAAGTTGTAGGTCAGAAAGGCCAGGGTCGCCGCCGCCAGGGCCGGGCGCAGGCCGTTCAACACCGCAGCCGCCACGACCGCCGCCAGATAGATGACGCCCAGATCGACCCGCTCGAACCGCGTGTCCAGCAGCAGGGCGACGCCCGTCGCCGCACCGATGGAGCCGGCGCTCGCGCTATAGGCGCGCCAATCCGCGCCGCCGCGCGGTCCCGCCCGCGTCGCCGGTTCGGGCGCCGCCAGATCGCCTTCGGTCACCACATGAACCGCGACGCCCTGGGCCTTGCGCAGCAGTTCGGTCGCCAGGGCCCGGCCGGTCCATTCGGCGAACCGCCCGCCTCGCGTCTTGCCGATGACGATCTGGGTGACGTTGTTGCGATGGGCGTGATCCAGAACGGCGCGCACCACGTCGTCGCCGCTCAGCGTCACCGGGCGCGCCCCCAGTTGCTCGGCCAGTTTGAAGGCCTCGGACAGGCGCGCCATGGAGCGAGCGTCAGAGCGCGAGCCCGACGGCCGTTCCACATGGGCCACCGACCAAGCGGCGTTCATCATCATGTCCGACATCCGTCGCCCGGTCCGCACCAGAGACGCGCTCATGGCGTCGCCGCCCACCAGGACCATGATCCGCTCGCTCGCCGCCCAGGGCCCGGACACGCCGCGGTCCCGCAGATGGGACAACAGCTGATCGTCCACCGTCTGGGCCGCGCGACGCAGAGCCAGTTCGCGCAGGGCCGTCAGATTCTCCAGCTTGAAGAAATTCTCGGACGCCGCCCGCGCCGTCTCGGGCACATAGACCTTGCCCTCGGCCAGGCGAGCGCGGAGGTCCTCGGGCGTGATGTCCACCACCTCGATGTCGTCGGCTTCGGTCAGGAGGCTGTCGGGCACCGTTTCGCGCTGCCGCACGCCGGTGATGCGCAGGATAACGTCGGAGAGGCTTTCCAGATGCTGGATGTTCAGCGTCGTCCAGATGTCGATCCCGGCGTCGCGCAGCTCTTCCACGTCCTGCCAGCGTTTTGGATGGCGAGAGCCCGGCGCGTTGGAATGGGCGTATTCATCGACCAGCAGCAGCCCGGGGCGGCGCGCCAGGGCGCCGTCGAGATCGAACTCCATCAGCGACCGCCCACGATGGTCGATCGGCGTGCGCGGCAGGACCTCCAGGCCGCGCAGCAAACTCATAGTCTCCTTGCGGCCGTGGGTCTCAACCAGACCCACGACGACATCCAGCCCCTCAGCCTTTCGCCGACGGGCGGCGCGCAGCATTTCATAGGTCTTGCCCACGCCGGGCGACATGCCCAGAAACACCTTCAGCCGCCCGCGCTTGCGGCGCGGAACGGCTGAAGTCGCGGGCGTTTCGGGCGCCGTCTCGGGCAATCAGCCCTCCGCGCCGAAGCGGGCGTCCAGCGCGCGATTGGTCATCAGGACATTGACCCGCGGCTGGCCGATGAAGCCGAGGAAGGCCCCCTCGGTCTGGCTGTCGATGATGCTCTGCACCTGCTGCACGGAAACGCCTCTGGCGCGGGCGATCCGCGCGGCCTGAAGCCGAGCGTAGGCCGGTGACACGTCCGGGTCGAGGCCCGAACCCGAGGTCGTCACCGCATCGGCGGGGATGACGCCGGGACCGTCCTCGGCGCGGATGGCCTGGGCGCTTTCGGCGACCCGCGCCGCCAGGTCCGGGTTCAACGGCCCCATGTTCGAGCCCGACGAGGCGGCGGCGTCATAGCCGTCGCCCGCAGCCGAGGGGCGCGGATGCAGATAGGTCGAACCCGCGAACGGCTGTCCGATCAGGGCCGAGCCAACGACCCGACCGCCGGCGTCGCGCACCAGGCTGCCGTTGGCCTGGCTGGGGAAGGCGATCTGGGCGATCCCCGTCACCGCCAGCGGATAAGCCAGCCCCAGCAGGAGGGTAAAAAGAGCCATCATCACGATGGCTGGACGCAGTTGGTTGACCATGGTCCTCGCCTCAGAAGGTCACCTTCAGCGTCGCTATGGCGCGCGCGCCGTAGAGATCGCCGAAGTCGTGTTGATCGGTGTCGTGATATCGCAAGTCGACCGCCAGGATGTCAGTCAGCTGATAGGCCGCGCCCAGGTTCCAGGTGGTGTAGTCCTGGTCCGACGAGACCCACTGACGCCCGACGGCGCCCGAGATGGTCCATTTGTCGGCCGGGCTGACGGCGCCGTTGATTTCGGCATAGGTCGCTTCGTCTTCCGACGCGCCGAAGAAGTCGGGCGAATAATAGACCGCCGCGCCCAGGGTCGCGGGACCGACGGCGCGCGAGGCTGCGGCTTTCAGCTCGACATAGTCATAGTCCGCGCCGTCCGGCTGTCCGGCGTACAGATAGCCGATGACGCCGAAATCCAGGGCATAACCCGCCACCTCGGGCCGATAGCCGGCGTAGAGATCGACCTCGGCGTCCGTATTATCGCCGAAATCGACGTTGGAGGCCCAGCCGCCGGCGTAGAAGCCATTGCGGGTCAGATCGACGCCCGCCGAGATCGCCGGATCTTCCTGCGTCTGGCTGACGCCGCGGAAGACATAGTCGGACGTCAGGGCGACGTTTGCCGAAACATCCTGCGCCTTGGCCTCGCTGCATAGGCCCAGGCCTGCGATTGCGGCGATACTGGCGGCGGCGAACCAGGCGTCGTTACGGCCGGAGGCCTTGTTGAGACGATTACGCATGGAGATATCCTTGGAAGCGCGCATCAGGCCAGGCCCAGCGCGGAAATGACGAGATCGATCAGCTTGATGCCGACGAACGGCGCGATCAGACCGCCCACGCCGTAGATCAGCAGGTTGCGACCCAGCAGGGCGCCGGCGCCGATGGCCCGGTATTTGACGCCCTTCAGCGCCAGCGGGATCAGGGCGACGATGATCAGGGCGTTGAAGATCACCGCCGACAGTATGGCGCTTTCGGGACTGTGCAGACGCATCACGTTCAGCGCGCCGAGCGACGGCAGGGCGACCACGAACATGGCCGGGATGATGGCGAAATACTTGGCCACGTCGTTGGCGACCGAGAAGGTGGTCAGGGCGCCGCGCGTGATCAGCAGTTGCTTGCCGACCTCGACGATCTCGATGACCTTGGTCGGATCGCTGTCCAGATCGACCATATTGCCGGCCTCGCGCGCGGCCTGGGCGCCGGTCTGCATGGCCACCCCGACATCGGCCTGGGCCAGGGCGGGCGCGTCATTGGCGCCGTCGCCGCACATGGCGACCAGACGGCCCTTGGCCTGTTCGGCCTTGATCAGGCGCATCTTGTCCTCGGGCGTCGCCTCGGCGAGGTAGTCGTCCACCCCGGCTTCCGAGGCGATGGCCGCCGCCGTCACCGGATTGTCGCCGGTGATCATGACGGTGCGCAGGCCCATGCGACGCAGGTCGGCGAAGCGCGCCTTCACGCCCGGCTTGACCACGTCCTTCAGGTGGATGACGCCGACCAGCACGCCGTTCTGGGTCACGGCCAGGGGCGTGCCGCCCGAACGGGCGATCCGGTCCACCGCCTGACGGAACTCGGCGGGAGCCGCGCCGTCGGACAGGTTCAGATCCTTCAACACCGCATCGACCGCGCCCTTCCTCCAGCTGTCCTTGCCGACGTCCAGGCCCGACTGGCGGGTGACGGCGGTGAAGGGGATGGCGACGGCGCCGACAGGTTGTTCGACCGAGACGCCTGCGTTGCGGCCCAGCTCGACGATGGACCGGCCCTCAGGCGTCTCGTCGGCCAGGGACGCCATGACGGCCGCGGCCAGGGCGGCCTCGGGGCGCACGCCGGGAACCGGGATGACCTCGGTCGCCATGCGGTTGCCGAAGGTGATGGTGCCGGTCTTGTCGAGCAGCAGGGTGTCGACGTCGCCTGCCGCCTCCACCGCACGGCCCGAGGTGGCCAGCACGTTCACCTTCAGCAACCGGTCCATGCCGGCGATGCCGACGGCGGACAGCAGGCCCCCGATCGTGGTTGGGATC
This sequence comes from Brevundimonas sp. Bb-A, assembly GCF_009394735.1. Classification (NCBI taxonomy): domain Bacteria; kingdom Pseudomonadati; phylum Pseudomonadota; class Alphaproteobacteria; order Caulobacterales; family Caulobacteraceae; genus Brevundimonas; species Brevundimonas sp. Bb-A. Next base: position 2,250,767 of record NZ_CP045456.1, read on the forward strand.
AGGGTGATGAACAGGGCGCCCAGCACCATCGGGTCCAGATCGGCGCCCGAATAGGCGCCCAGGCCCACCAGGGTCACGACCGCGATCAGGAAGATCAGGGTCAGGCCGACCAACAGCACGGCCAGAGCCAGTTCGTTCGGCGTCTTGCGTCGATCCGCGCCCTCGACCATGGCGATCATGCGGTCCAGGAAGGTCGAGCCCGGCTTGGCGGTGATGCGCACCTTGATCCAGTCGGACACCACGGTGGTGCCGCCGGTCACCGCCGAACGGTCGCCGCCGCTTTCGCGGATCACCGGCGCGCTCTCGCCGGTGATGGCGGCCTCGTTGACCGAGGCTACGCCCTCGATGATCTCGCCGTCCGAGGCGATGACATCGCCGGCCTCGACCAGGATGACGGATCCGATCTCAAGATCCGACGCATTGGTCGGGATCACCATGCCGGTCTCGGGATCGACGATCAGCTTGGCCTTGGTTGTGACGCGGGTGGCGCGCAGACTATCGGCCGCCGCCTTGCCCCGCCCTTCGGCGACGCTTTCGGCGACATTGGCGAACAGGACCGTGGCCCACAGCCACAGCGCCAGTTGCACCGCAAAGCCCGCCGATTGACCGCCGGCCATGGCCGCCGCCGCCGAGATCGTGGACAGAAGCGCCACGATCCAGGTGGTGAAGATAACCGGGTTCTTGACCAGTTTGACCGGGTTCAGCTTGACGAAGGCGTCGCCGACTGCGCGCCCGATCATCGCCCCGGAGAGACCGCCCGCGAGGGGCGACGCACCGCCGCCCTCGCGGGGATCGAGTGTGATTTGTGTCATGTCAGGATGTCCGAAGGATCAGGCGCCGGCGACCGCCGCGAGCACCTGGAAGTGCTCGACGATCGGTCCCAGGGCGAGGGCGGGTAGGAACTGCAGGCCGCCGAGGATGAGGATCACGCCGATCAGCAGGCCGATGAACAGGCCGTTGTCGGTGGGCAGTGCGCCGGCGCTGGGCGCCAGCTTGGGCTTGACGACCAAACTGCCGGCGATGGCCAGAACGGCGACGGCCGGAACAAACCGACCGAACAGCATCCCCAGACCCAGGGTCGTGTTCCACCAGGGGGCGTTGGCGGTCAGACCCGCAAAGGCAGAGCCGTTGTTCGCCGCCGCCGAGGTGTAGGCGTAGAGGATCTCCGAAAGGCCATGCGGGCCGTCGTTCAGCAGCCCCGCCAAGGCGTTGGGGAACACTGCACTGACCGCCGCGAAGCCCAGGATGGCCAGCGGCAGAACCAGCACCGCGATCATGGCGAACTGGATCTCGCGCGCCTCGATCTTCTTGCCCAGATATTCGGGCGTCCGTCCGACCATCAGGCCGGCGACGAAGACCGACAGCAGGGCCATGACCACCATGATGGCGATGCCCGACCCGATCCCGCCGGGCAGGATCTCGCCCAGCTGCATCAGGAACATCTGCAAGGCCCCGCCCAGCGGCATATAGCTGGCGTGCATCGAATTGACCGAGCCGTTCGAGGCGCCGGTCGTGACCACGGACCAGACGGTCGAGGCGGGCGCGCCGAAGCGGACCTCCTTGCCCTCCATATTGACCGAGGCGTCCACCTGGGCCGCGACCAGGGCCGGGGCCGGCTGGGTCTCAATCACATACATGGCCGCGCTGGCGACGCTCAGCAGGATCAGCGCCGCCGCCGCAAGAGCGCGGACGTCGCGTCCCGCCAGAGCCGTGCGGCCGAAGGCGAAGAAGGCCGCCCAACCCATGACGTTGATCGCCACGGCGCTGAGAAGATTGGTGATGGCGTTGGGGTTCTCGAAGGGATGGGCGCCGTTGACGTTGAAGACGCCGCCGCCGTTGATGCCCAACTGTTTGATCGCCACCTGGCTGGCCGCCGGAAACAGCGGCAGGCTCTGGGACCCGCCCTCGACGCCTGTCGCCTGAACGTTCGCCGCCAGGCTCTGCACAACGCCCAGTCCGCCCAGAACGACCGCCAGCACGAAGGCGGCGGGCAGCAGCACATAGAGGGTGGTCCGCGTCAGGTCGGCCCAGAAGTTGCCGACGCCCTCGCCGCGATGGGCGACGAAGGCCCGCGCCAGGGCCGCCGCTATGGTCGCCCCGGTCGCAGCCGACACGAAGTTCTGTACCGTCAGCCCGACCATTTGGCTGAAGGTCGACATCGTCGCCTCCCCGCCATAGCTCTGCCAGTTGGTGTTGGTGACAAAGCTGACGGCGGTGTTGAAGGCCAGGTGCGGCGACACGCCCGCAAACCCCTGCGGGTTCAGCGGCAGCAAGCCCTGCAGACGCAGGATGGCGTACAGCAGCACAAAGCCCGCCAGGTTGAAGGCCAGCAGGGCGCCGGCATATGCCAGCCAGCCTTGGCTGCGTTTCGGATCGACGCCCGCCGCGCCGTAAAAGACGGCCTCGACCGGCTTCAACATCGGGTCCAGCCAGGTCCGCTCGCCGTTCCAGACGCGCGACATATAAATGCCGATGGGCCAGCCGAGCATGACGGCCAGCCCAAGGGTCACGGCGATCTCGCCCCATCCTTGAATGTTCATGAAATCCGTCCCGGTTCCTCAGAACCGCTCGGGCCGCAGCAGCGCCGCGACCATGTAAACGGCGACGACAAGCGCCCCCGCCCCCCAGAGCATGGCGATCATCGTCACACCCGCTTCAACGCTGTGGCCAGCAGGGCGAAGACGGCGAACGCCCCTGCCCCGATCGCCAGAAAGATCACATCGGCCATGTCGGCCTCCTCGCTCAAAGTTCGAGCGGGACAGGACCATCAAGACGCATAATGGCGCGATGTGACTCCCAGCCCTTCGCCTAAAGGATTCATAAAAACCTGGATCTATCGGCCGGTCGCCTACTAGGCCTATCGCCTGGACGAAGAAGCGCGTCGTGGCTTCCCATTGGGAGTCTCCGTCGTCGATCCGTAGGAGAATTGGTCGCTTTTGCGAGGATGGACGGCGTCCCCTATGGATCGATCCACTTGCCCTACGCCAAGGCCCCGACTTCCCATTGACCGGGAACTTCCGTGACGAAAACGATGCTCAATGTCTATCAGCAGCAGACCATAGTTCAGCGGCTGTCAAAAGCTGTGAAGGGAGAGACCATGCGGACGGTCGACGGATGGAGTCTGGCGACGCTGGTGTTGGCGCTGTGCGTGCCGACGCTCGCGCGTGCACAGGATCAGGAATGCGGGGACATCGGGGCGATCGTTCGTCAAGCCTACCCCAATGCGGTCGCGGACGGCGAGCGCACTATGAAAACTGGAAATCGCACGCTCACCCTGCCCTCACCCTCGTCGATAAACCCTCACGCCATCGTCTGTCGTCGCTGGCGGGGAAGGCCAGGACTGCTTCTGGTCGCCATCCCGCTTATTGCTGAGGTTGGCGTGGATTCGACGCTGGGTGATCTTGATGTGCTCGTCGTCGACGAGCCAACCGGCACGCCGCGCCATCGGCTCCGCATCCCCCACGCCATGGACGACGACGCCGTCCGGATTTCCCGGATTTCTTTCGACACTGCGCCATACCGCTTCGGGCCAGATCGACTGGCGTTTGGCGTGAGACGCGAATGGGTCGGCTGTTCGCGCCCGAACCCGTTCATGGAAACCACGCTGTCCCTCTACGAGCCACGGGGCGCGGCCCTCGCGCCAGTCTTAGACGACCTGATCGTCGAACGCAGTCAAGGGCAATGGGATCTGTCCTGCGCCGGCGAGACTGTTGTGACCGAGCGAATCCTTCGAATGGTCCCGGGCCAGAAGGGGCAGGATATTTCGGTGCTGGAGCGGATCACTCAGAGCACGTCTAGGGAGGCCAAGAACGGTGAGTGCAGCACGACCGACCAAGCGGTCGCGCCTCGCACGATCCGCCTTTCATTTGACGGCAAGCGCTATGACGTTCCCCGCCTGATCCAGCGACGCTAGCCATCTGGTCATAAGGCGACGCGAACGGCGATCTTGATGTCGCTGGTGCGCCACGACAGGTCATCCCTCCCGCGTCATGTCGCTGGACTTGATGGGACGGCGACGGGCTTCTTGGGCGGACGGGCGATCGCCTCGGCCCTTTCCAGAAGGCTCTCCGTTCTGAGGAGGCGATCGTGATCCGTGTGGATCATCCCCCGCACGATGTAGCTGCCGAGCAGGACGCCGAACCCGATAATGGCCAGCTCCGGGGCGAGGCCGGTGGCGAGCGCGCCGAGGGCCCCGGCCGGATCGCCCCCTTCCACGGCGGACCTGAGATTGGCGGCCGCTCCGACCGCAAGCTCTCCCTCCGGAGAGACGATGAACCGTACGGCGGCCGCGCTCGTCGCGATGAGACCAACGGCGATCGGTAGCTTGTCCGGGGTGCGCGCGTTGAGCTTCAACTCGAGACGCACGGATTTCAGCCGACTTGTGATCTCGTCCTTCGAGAACTGATCCGCTACCTCCCCGGCAAAGGAAGCCGCCAAATCGTGGCTGCGCTGGAACCGCCCCTGTGATCTCGCATGAAGTTCCCGGACAAGGACGCCGAAGCTGAAGACCCAGCTTAGGCCCACGAGACCGAGCCCCAGCAGGAAGGCTCCGGCAACGACCGGCTTGAGCCACGCTCTGATCGTCGCCGCGTTCAGGGCGAGAAGCCCACCCAGTATCGTGACGATCAGCGCCCCGACACCGATCACCATCATCCATTTCAACACAGTCTCAAACCGTCCCTCCGGAGCGGAGGTCCGGTTGGCGCGGCACAAGGCGTCTATCGAATAGTCGGAGTTCTTGCCTGTCATGGCGGCGGTGTGGCCTCAGAACGTAAACTTTGAGTTGCGCTCCACAGCGCGCCCCTCAACCGTCGTTCAACACGAACACCTTGTGAGGGCCGGTTGCTCCGGCCGAGGCGCCACCATGGCGCGCGACAGTCTGGCGGAACAGGTGCAGCTCAAGGAGGCCGAGATCCGCTCCACCTAACTGCGCCTCAGAGAGCAGGAGCGGATGATCGCCATCAATGAGGAGCGCCAGCGCCTGGTGCCGACATGCACGACGGAGTCGGCGGCCATCTGGTCTCGCTGCTGGCCCAGTTGAGAGGCGGCGCGCCCGATGTCGAAACCCTGCGCCAGGGCGTGCAGATCGCCATCGACGATCTGCGGCTGATCATCGACTCGATGGATGGCGTGGATGACTCGCTGGAGGTCGCCATCGCCATTTTCCATGAGCGCATGGCGCCCCGCCTGCGTCTGGTGGGCATCGAACTGACCTGGACCGCCGCGCCGGGCGCGCCCGTCGAGGGTTTCGGTCCGGAGGCCAGGATCAACATCTACCGTATTCTTCAGGAGGCGATCACCAACGCGGTCAAACACGCCCAGGCGTCCCGCGTAGACATCCGCCTTGAGAGCGAGTCCGAGGCCGTCGTCATATCGGTCTCGGGCGACGGCATGGGCCTGCCGCCAAGGCTGCGGGATGGCGGCAAGGGCCTGCCCAACATGAAACGTCGCGCGGACCGGATCGGCGGAACGCTGAATCTGGTCCCGCTGAACCCCGGACTTTCAGTTCGGCTGCGGGCGCCCCTGCCCACCTGGTTCGCACGCCGCCCGGAGATTATGCCCCAGTTTTTAGCTCGACCTGCCTCAGCCGTAACGCCTCGGCCTCGTCTGAAGTCAGCGGCAACAAGGCCATGGCGTCGTTCAGATAGGCGTCCAGAGGGCCCGAGAACGGCCAGTCGGATCCTGGTACGAAACGATCGACGCCGATCCGTCGCATCAGATCGACCAGCCTTTCGCGATCTCCGGGCGGCGTGTCGGCGTCGAAGACCTGGGCCAGGTCGAAATAGAGGTCTGGAAAACGCTTGGGATCCGTCGCCAGCGACTGCCGGAAGGCCTCCAGCGCGTCCCAAGTGTTCGCATCCAGTCCGCCCCAGCCGCCCGAATGGGCGATGACCACCGGGACGCCGCGTGCATGGGGCAGAACCTGTTCGACAAAGATGCGCACATCCTGGGCGCCATAGTCGGAGGCGCGGGTTCGCATGTGGATCATGATGGTCAGGCCGGCGCCCGAGGCGACGTCGAAGACGGCGGCAAGACGGCGAACCTGACCGGGGTCGCGAAGATCGACGCCCGAGTTGGTCAGATGCAGCTTCAATCCCTTTGCAAAAGGCTCGCCTTTCCACGCTTCGATTTCGGCCAGAGCCTCGGGCGCCAGCGGATTGACCGAGATGAAGGCGACCAGCCGCTCGGGATGCGCGGCCGCCGTGGCCACGGTGAAGGCGTTGGCGGCATGAACGCGGTCGGCCGCGTCGGCCAGGGGTGGAACCATCATCGGGCTCTCGGCCAGATAGGCCGTGGACATGATCCAAGCCGTCTGGACGCCCGTCTGGTCCATATCCGCCAGAAGATCTTTGGCCGTCAGTGGTTTGACGAACGCCGGATCGCAGGCGCTGATCCGCCCCGGACTGTCGCAATAGGCCGTCAGAATCTCCCGAATGGGCGGGGCGTGGACATGGACATGATGGTCGGTACGAACCGGAGGACGGGTCTGGGACGTGGCGGGCGCCGCAGCGAGCACGACCAGGGCCGCGCTCGCCGCGACAAGGCGTTTGAAGAACATGGAGCGTGACTGGAACCGTGTCGCCTAGCGCGCCGCCTCGCCCAGCAGGGTCTGTTTCCAGAACAGAAGGCTGGTCCAGAAATAGTAGTCCTCGTTCTCCTTCTTGTGGAAGCCGTGGCCCTCGTTCTGGGCCAGCAGGTGCCAGGCCGTGCCTCCGCGGCTGCGGACCGCGCTGACGATCTGGTCGGCTTCGGAGGCCGGGACGCGGGGATCGTTTCCACCGGTGGCGACCAGAAGCGGAATGGTGATCTTGTCGACGCTGGTCAGGGGGGAGATGGCTTGAAGCTGGGCGCGCTGAGCCGGATCCCGTTCGTCGCCGTATTCCACCCGTCTCAGGTCGCGGCGATACGACTGGGTGTTTTCCAGGAAGGTGACGAAGTTGGAGATGGCGACATAGCAGTTCGCCCCCTTCAGCCGGTCGCTGTAATGCACGGCGGCGGCGTAGCACATGTAGCCGCCGTAGGAGACGCCGGTGACGGCGAAGCGCGAGGCGTCCAGGGTGGGATCGACCTCGAGCGCGTCCAGGAAAGCGCCGATGTCCTTGACCGAATTCTCGCGCTGGAACGGGCCGTTGTCCAGATTGACGAACCGGGTGCCGAAGCCGGACGAGCCGCGCACGTTCGGGAAGAAAAGGGCCACGCCCATCTCGTTTAACAGATAGTTCTGCGCGCCCAGGAAATCGGGGCGCGTCTGGCCTTCAGGACCGCCGTGGATATCGACAATCAGCGGCCGCTTGCCGGGGAATTCGGTGGGGTCGGGCCGGTAGAGGAAGCCGGACACCGTCTCGCCGTCGAAGCTCCTCACCTCGACCAGTTGCGGCTCGACGTTGACAGCAGGGTCCAGACCGCCCGTCTCGCTATGGGTCCATTGGGTGACGGCCAGGGTGGTCGGATCGACGGAGAAGGCGTCGCCGGAGACGCGCGCGGACGACAGGCTGAGACCGATCGCGCCCCATGGGGCGATGTCGATGGCCGGGCCGATGCTGTAGGGGATGACGCCTTCCGGCAGACCTGTGACGACCCGGACGGCGCCGGTCGCGACATCCATAACCTTCAGCCGCGATATCCCAGCCTCGTTGACCGCATAGGCGATGAAGCCGCCGTCCGGAGCGACGGCGTAGTCGCTGACATCCCAGCGGGCTTCTGTGCTGACCGGCACAAAGCCGTTCCGCACGATCCGCCCCAGACGCAGGAAGTCAGAATCCTTGTTCGAGGTCGCCCAGACGGCGCCGTCGGGCCCGTACTGAGGATCGACATAGGAGACCTGCGCGGCAGGGTCGGTCAGCGGCGTCATCCGGCTCGAGGCGAGGTCCAGCTCATAGACAACGGCCCTGTTGATCGACATCCGGTTCAGGACCAGGGCCTTGGTCCCGTCCCTGGAGAAGTCGGCGATGTTCCAGCCGCCGCCGGACACCTGGGCCACCAGACGGTCGGTCGAGGGGTCGGAGGGATCGACCACATAAAGGTCCATGTCCGCGCCGTTGCGACGCGATGAGGCGTAGCCGACCCGCTTGCCGTCCCGACTCCAGGCGCCGAACCAATTGCGGCTCTTGCCGTCCGTAATCAGGCTCAACCGACCTGCGGCCAGGGTGTAGAGTTGATAGAATTCGTCGCCCCCATTGTCCTTCTGGACAAGAAGGGTCTGACCGTTGGGCGACAGGGCGCTGGCCAGGATCGGCTCGGCCTCGAAACTGATCTGGGTTCGGGCGCCGTCAGGAGCAGCCACGACGTGAAGCTGATCCGTGGCGCCGAACCGCGTCTTGATCAGCATTGACTGATCGGCGGCGTTCCAGCCCAGGAAGGTCGCACGGCGCGTCTGAAGATAGGGCTGGGTCGCCGCGACCAGATCGTCGGGCACGGCGGGAAGGCCGTCGGCGACGATGGCGGCGGGCTTGGGCGCCTCGGCAAGGGCCGCAGGAGCGACGCTCAGGGCGAGCAGGAGAGCCATCGGCAGACGGGAAATCATGACACAGACCGTGTGAAAAATGGAGGAGCAGAAGGGGAGATCGCCGGCCCAATGGAGGAGCGGGGCCGGCGATCCGGAGCGCAGAACCAGAACTAGAAGCGGTACCGCGCGCCAACCGTGACGTACCGACCGATGACGTCGTAATACGGCGAATAGAGCGACCCGACCGGCGGGTCCTTGTCGAACAGGTTGGTCGCATTGGCGTACAGCTCGACCCCGTTTGCGCCGTAGTGCGCCAGGTCGGCCGTCAGCCCTAGATCGACATAGGTGAAGGCGTCGATGTGGTTGTTCGAGATGGCGACGGTGCTGTTGTAGTCGCCCGCCGAGATGTAGCGCGCGCGCAGGTTCGCGCCGAACACCTCGCCCTTCCAGCCGAGGCTGGCGTTGACCCGCAGCTTGGGTACGCCCAGGCCGAAAGAATAGCCCTGGGATTCGACATATTCGATCTTGGTCACGCCGTCGTCCGTGGTCAGGCTGTTCACCCAGGTGCCGACCAAGCGCATCATCACCCGGCCCGTCGCGCCCGGAACCCAGAGGTCGGCGTCGGAGGCGTAGGAGGCCTCGGCGTCGATCCCGTCCGTGTGGTACTCGGCCAGGTTCACATAGGTGGACATGGTGCGGACCAGATTGCCCGCCGAGTCGCGCTCGACCTTGGAGCACAGGTCGAGGTTGCCGTTGTAGCAGCGGTTGACCAGATCCTGCGGCGCAATCGTCGTTATCACGTCGTCGATCTTGATGTCGTAATAATCCAGCGACAGGTTCAGGCCTGGGATCGAAGGCGGCGAATAGGTGACGCCCAGGGTCAGTGTATCGGCGGTCTCCGGGCGGAGGTTGGGATTACCGCCGCCGTTGTTCAGCGTATAAACTAAAGCCCCGTTCTTGGCCGGGTCATTGATGTTGTTCCAGCCGGTGGTGGTGGTGGTGAACAGCTCCGAAAGATTGGCCGAACGGATATCGCGCGACTGAGTCACACGGCCGCGGAAGCCGGGGAAGAACTCGTTGGTGGCGCCAACCTTCCAAGACCAGATCGAGCCCGTGGTGTCGTAGTCCGAGATGCGAGCTGCAGCATTGAACTGCAGGTCGTTCAGGATCGGCAGATCCTTGACGATCGGGACCAGGACTTCGGCGAAGGCCTCCTTCACGCTGAACTCGCCGGACATGGCCGAGAAGCTGAACGTCTTGAAGGCCTTGGCCGCGTCCAGCTCGCCAATGCGCTGATCGGTCTGCTCCTTGCGGGCTTCCAGGCCGACGGCGATCGACACGTCGCCGGCCGGCAGGCTGAAGGGCTCGCCACGCAGGCTGACGCCGGCGACGTCCAGCTTGGTGGTGGCCCGCTGCTGAGGCGTGCCGGTGACATAATCGATGGCTTCCTGAGACGGCGCGCCCAGGCCAAAGAGATTGATCGGCACGCAGCCCGAGTTGGGATTGGTCAGGGTCACGCGGCAGACGGCTCGACCGCTCACGGGATCGATTACGGAATCGACCGCATTGGCGAATTCGGTCTTCAGCAGGAAACCGGGCGTATCGATATTATTCTCAAACTCACCGTGGCTGTAGTAGGCGCCCCAGCGCCAGCTGTCGCCGAACTCGCCGTCCACGGCCAGAGTGGCCTGGGTGGTGACGCGCTCGAAATCGATCGTGGAATAGGACAGATCGGAGTTGAAACGTCCGAAGGTGAAGGACGTCTGGCCAGCGGCCGCCATCTGCTGCTTGATCGTGGATGACAAGAAGGCGTTGTCGATGCTGATGGTCAGGTCGCCGCGATCGTGATCGCCGAACCAGACATAGTCGTTCCACATCCGCGAGTGACGGACGTCAGCAGTGACCCGCAGCTTGTCATTGATCTCATAGACGGCGCTGGCCAGCCCGGTGTAGCGGCGCTGCGGCGTGACCAGGGGGCTGAGATCGTCATTGGACGGACCTTCGCCGCCGATCGAGTTGGTCCCGCTGACTGTGCCGTAATCGAAAGGCCGAAGCGTGCCGTCCGGGTTAAACACCTTACCGCGGTTCACGCCCGACAGGATCAGACCGCCGTAAGCGGCGTTGGCGAAGCCGACGTCCGGCTGCAGGGCGCCGTTGACGGTGGCCCATCGGCCGATATTCGGGCGCGACGCTTTGGGGATGACGCCTTCGTTGTCCAGGTATTCGCCGCCGATGACGAAATGGCCGCGCCCGTCGGCGAAGTCCGCGCCCCAGGCGCCTTCGAACCGTTCCTGCTCAGCGTCGTCGTAGGAGGACACGCCGTATTCGGCGCCCAGCTTGCCGCCGGTGAAATAGCGATCAATGCCGATGTTCACGACGCCGGCGACGGCGCCTGAGCCCCAGGCGGCCGATGCGCCGCCCGTAACCACGTCGACGCTCTTGACCAGCACCGACGGCACGGCGTTCAGATCGTTCTCGCTGGACACGCGACGCCCATCGATCAGGACTAGGGTCCGGTTGATGCCCAAGCCGCGCAGATCGACCGGCGCATTGCCCGCACCGGTGTTGGTGCCGGTCGTCTGGGCCGATGTGGTGGCGCGGAATTGAGGCATGTCGTTGAGGGCGGCGGCGATATTCGGCCGCGCGCCGACCGACAGATCCTCGGCGGAAAGATGGATGGTCGGCGTCGGCGCCTCGAAGCCGGCGCGGTCGATCCGCGAGGCGGTGACGACGATGTCATCGACCGAGGCCGCATCCTCTGGGGCGCCCGCCTCCTGGGCATGGACAGAGGTGGCGCAGGCCATCAGCGCGATGGCGCTGCAATAATAGGTCAGGTTGCGATTAAGACGAGACAAAGCGAGATTCCTCATGGCGACGACGCCCCTCCCCAGGGTTGCCCAATGCGACCGGCGCTCTGCGGCGCCTGTTCGCCCCCGCTGTCATTGGGCCTGAGAGTTTCGGGCCGTTCGCCGACCCTTTCTCCTTCGGCGAGGCCGCATCCCCCGGATTCGACCTTCTCTCCAGCGTTCCTTCAGCAAGACGGTCCGTTTGCCTGAGCGTTTCCGGGGCGGTTGCGCCTTCGGCGTCGGCGGGAACCGATCTCTCCCGCCTTGCTGAAGCGAGTAAGATCGACCAATGAATGCCTGTCAAATCGGCACGCCTCGCAAGGCTAATGCTTCTATTTTCACATTCATGCAATTACATGCCGCTTTTGAAGCGCGTCAGTCGTTTGTCGCCGAGCGACTCTCGGTCACCGCAGGATCGGTGAAAGCGAGGTGACAGAAACACCGCCTTCAGAAGAAAGAGACTTATCCACAGGAAAGCCTTAGGGCGCCCTAGGGTCGTCCGGCGCCCGTTCCGCCGCCTGCATGGCGGCCCGCCAACGCTGCAGAAGCCCCTCGCGACGCGCCTGATCAAGATTGGCGAGCAAGGCCGGTCCCACACGGACCGGCCGAGCGCCGGGGATAGAGGTGCGACGCTCGGTAAGAATGTCGTCGCGAGCCGGGCGGACCCCCAGGCCGGCGATGATCCTCTGCCCTTCACGCGATAAAAGAAAATCCAGAAAAAGCCGGGCGGCGTTGGGGTGGGCCGCGTTGCGGGGTATGAAGGCCACGCGCGAGACGGACAGATGATAGTCCTCTGGCGTAACCAGGCCGATATCGGGCGCCCGGGCGACCCACGACGCCCCGTAAGACTGGTTCATATTGTAGGCGAAGGCCATGCGGCCCTCAGCCAGTTGGCCCATCATCCTTTGGCCGGACGTATCGGCACGCGGATGAGTAGACCCCAGGGCAGTCATCAGGGCCCAAGCGTCGGGATAGATCTGGATGTCGGCCGACAGTTGCAGAAGCGCCACCCCGCTGCGTTCGGCGTCATACAGGGTGACCCGGCGGAAAAACCGGTCCGCGTCGGTAGACAGCCGTTCGAGCAGTTGGGCGTGGCTGCGCGGCACGATCTCCGACGGCAACCGCCTGCGATTATAGGCGAAGACGACGGGCTCGGCCGTCACACCGAACGCCTGGTCTCGCCAGACCGAGCCGTCCGGCATGGCCGCCCGATGCGGCGATCGATAAACTTGGGCGTAGCCGTCATTGATCAGCTTGACCTGCACGTCCATCGCTGTGCTCCAGACCAGATCCGGCCCCTCCAGTCCGGAGGCGGCGCGGGACTGGACTCGGTTCGCGATCAGGGTCGAGTTGATGTCCTCGAGCCGCACCGCGATCTCGGGCCAGCGCCGTTGAAACGCCGCCAGCACAGGCCCCATCAGGCTAGTGTTCGTGAGGATGTGCAGCCCGCCCTCGCGCCTGGCCAGCCATCGGACGCGGGGCGCCGTCGCGACCCCGTCCGGCTCGCCCGCGCAGGCCGAAACCCCCGCCCCCGCGAGTCCGAGAAGCAGATGTCGGCGGTCCGTCTTCACCGGGGCGGGTTTCCCGCTATTGTACCGCTCATGATCCGCTCCTTCGCATCGCCATGAGAATACTGGTCGTCGAGGATGACAAGGCGCTTCAGCATTCGCTCGAGGCCAGCCTTCTGGCGGTCGGTTTCGAACTCCGCTCCACCGACAGCGGGGACCAAGCCCTTCATCTGGAAGCGACGGAGCGGTTCGACGCCGCCGTGTTGGACATCGGCCTTCCCGACATCGACGGTTTCGAGGTCCTGAAGGCCTTCAGACGGCGGGGATCGCAGACGCCCGTCCTCATGCTGACCGCGCGCGACGCCCTGGGCGACCGGGTGGCGGGACTGGATTTCGGCGCTGATGACTATCTCGTCAAACCCTTCGCCCCTTCGGAACTGATCGCCCGATTGAGAGCGATCGTGCGTCGACGCCAGGGTCGGGCGGCGGGCGCCGCGATCGTCGGCTCACTGGTCTGCGACTGGGACGCCGGCCGGGCCCAGGTCAATGACCGGGAGCTGTCGCTCCGTCCGCGCGAATGGGCGGCCCTGCGCGTTCTGGCCTCGCGCGCTGGCCAGGTGGTGGATCGGGAGTTGTTGGCGGCCGAAGTCTTTCCGCAGGATGAGGCTCCCTCGCTCAACGCCCTGGAGATCCATGTCGGTCGGCTGAGGCGCCAGTTGCAGCCTGACGGCCCCGCCGTGACCAATATCCGCGGTCGCGGCTATCGTCTCGATCCATGAGCGAGGCGCCCGGCTCGCGCCGCCCCCACAGTCTGGTGACACGTCTGCTGATCGCCCAGGTCGCGCCCCTGGCCCTGTTCGCCGTCGTGGTGCTGGCGGTCGGGGCTTGGACGGCCCACCGCGTGGTGGCGGAGACGGCCGACCGCCTCCTGGCGGGGGCGCTGCAGACCATCCGGGAAACGGTCTCGGTCGCCGACGGCAAGGTGACTGTCGATGTCGCGCCCTGGACTCTGGGCCTGCTCGACGGTCCCGAGCGGGACGCCGTCTTCTACAGTGTTCGCGAGGGCGGCCGACTGATCACAGGCTATGAGGAGTTGCCGCGCCTGCCCGACGCCTCGTCGGATGCTCCGATCTTCGCCGACCTGTCCGTCCGCGGCGTGCCGGTTCGCATGGCCCAGCAAACCCTGACGATCCCAGGAAGACCCGCCCCCGTCACCGTGTCGGTGGCTCAGAGCCTGGACTCGCGACGCGCCAGCCTGTTGGATCTATATCGCAGCCTACTGCTGCCACCCACCCTGCTCGTCCTGTTGGCCGCGCTTCTGATCTGGCCGGCCTTGAAGTGGGGCCTCAACTCGCTCAAGCGGCTGATCGACGACCTGACGCGCCGCCCCGGTCCCCGTGCCGACTTCGCGCCCGCCGACATCGACCTGGCGCCCCGCGAATTCCAGCCGGTGCTGACCGCCTTCAACCATCTCCTGGCGCGGCTTGAGGCCTCGACGTCGGGGGTTCAGCGCTTCGCAGCCGACGCCTCGCACCAGTTGCGCACCCCGCTTTCGGTCGTGGCGGCCAATCTCGATCTGCTGGCGGGCGCGCCCAGGACCTGGACCGTGCGGGAGAGGCGTCTGATCGACGACTCCCGCGACGCGGTCGCCGGCATGACCCGGCTCGTCGGCCAGTTGCTTTCCACGGCCCGGGCTGACGGCGCCCGGATCAAGTCGTCTGCCGACCTGGGCCGGGCGGCGCGGCGCGCCTTTCAATTGGCTAAGGCGCGCCGGTCCGCCCCGAACGGCGCTCTACGCCTTCGTCTTCCGGCAGAGGCCGTGGTCGTTCTGGGCGCCGAGGACCTAATCGCTGAACAGATCCTCAATCTTATCGACAACGCCTTCCACCACGGCGCGCCGCCCGTCATCGTGCATGTGCGAACAACGGGCGCGGTCTGCGTCTGGGATCACGGCCCCGGCGTCGATGAGGCCGCCCTTCCCCGCCTTACAGACCGATTCTTCCGCGCCGCGCCCTCCCAGGCGTCCGGTTCCGGCCTCGGCCTCGCCATCGTTCGCACCTTGGCGGAGGCCCAAGGCGGGCAGTTCGGTTTATCCAACCGCAGCGGCGGGCGAAGCGGCCTCGTCGGGCGACTGACTTTCCAACCCAGTGCGGAAGAATGAGTCGTCGAAACGACAAGCCGTTCTGAAGGTGGACGCGCGCCACCGGATCGGGAGCGCCGTTCGCACCGACGGCGGCTGAAGGCGGCTTCGATCGATGTGCGGTTTAAGGCGGCTGCGCCGAAGACCCTCTCGCCAAGCCCCACCAGAGGGCTTTCGGTTTTGTCGGACAGCGCCCGTCGGCCGCCACAGCCCTGCGCGGCTTCGGTCGCTGGACCTTTGCTTTGTTTAGGTCCAGACAAAGCCTGACCAAGAAGACGCGGGAGGCGCCTGAGATGGGTGGCACGAAGGCCTCGGACGAATAGGCCGCAACGACGAACCCGTTGTTGCGGCGATCTGCTGACCTCCACCCGGCTGATCGCCGTCAAATCCAGCATTTGACGCGAAGCGATCCCTCATGTCCGACAACCGGCCCATTTGGGCCCACGCCCTTCCGACCGCCATCCTGCTGATGGCGCCCTTTGACCTGCTCGCCTCGCTGGCGATGGACATCTATCTGCCCGTGACGCCGGCCATGCCGGCCGCTTTGCAGGCCGATCCAGCCGTCATCCAGCTCACGCTCAGCGTCTACCTCCTCGGCCTCGGCCTCGGGCAAGTCATCTTCGGCCCGCTCTCAGACCGGTTCGGTCGGCGGCCTGTGCTTCTGTCCGGCGCGCTCACGTTCGCGGTGACTTCGGGCCTGTTGGCGATGGCGGCGTCAGGCTGGGCGTTCGTCGTCCTTCGGCTTGCTCAGGCGATGGGCGCCGCGGCGATGCTGGTGGCGACCTTCGCGACGGTCCGTGACGTGTACGGCGACAAGCCGGAGAGTGTCCGGATCTATGGCCTGTTCAGCGCGATGTTGGCCTTTGTGCCCGCGTTCGGACCCGTGCTCGGGGCGCTCGTTTCAGCGCAGTTGAGCTGGCGGGCGATCTTCTGGTTCTTGGCCGCTTTGACGCTTCCGCCCCTGATGCACGCGCTTTGGCGGTGGACGGAAACGCGCCCTTTGGGCGAAGCCTCTCGCCCACGCCCGGGCCCCATTCTCCGCAGTCGGGCCTTCCAAATCTACACCTTGGCGTTTGGAGCCGCGATGGGGTCCTTCTTCGTCTACGTCTCGACGGCGCCACGCATTCTTGTCGAAAGGGTGGGACTGTCGGAGCTTGAGTTCAGCCTCGCCTTCGCCAGCACGGCTTTCGTCATGATCGTCGCATCCCATGCCGCTCGCCCTTGCTTGGACCGATGGGGGGTGGCGGGCGCCGTTCAGCGGGGCATGGGCCTGCTGCTCGCGAGCGCCCTGTGTTTCGGCGCGAGCGCCGCCTTCGGCGAGCCCTCCATAGGGAGCGTCATCCTCCCGTCTTGGATCATGGCGGTGGGGATCGTCCTGACCGTGTCCGTCTCGGCGAATGGCGCCCTCGAAGCCTTCGGCGATCAGGCGGGCCTGGCCGTCGCGCTCTACTTTGCGGGCCAGAGCCTGATCGTAAGCCTCGTTGGGACCCTGGCCGTGATCCTATTCAACGGCAGCACAGTTTGGCCTCTGGCCGCCTACACGCTGACACTGCCAACCCTCGTGCTACTGGGTCTCAACGCATCACGGAAATCCTGAAACCCAAGAGATCATCACGGATCGAACAGGCGGCTGCAGCTCAACGTCGCCAACTCAGGGCGTCGCCTGCGCTTCCGTCTCGATCTCGTTTCTGAGCCAACGCAGACCGTGATCATGGTCCCGCCGGTCATGCCAGACCTGGACGAGCGCAATACGGGCGAGGGCGATCGGCGGCGCGCCGAGGACCAAACCCCTGTCTAGCCGCGCCTCAAGGCTTCGGCGCGCCGCCGTCAAAACCAGGCTTGTGCCTCGCACGATCCGAGGGGCGACGGACCAGTGCGGCAGGGTGAAGGTCACCCGACGAGCGTGGCCCAAGGCTTTCAAGGCGGCGTCCACCTCGCCCCTGTCGTCCGGCGACGCCGCCACCGCCACATGAGGTCGGGACAGATAGTCCTCCAAGGTCGCCGGCAGACCCGCCGCCTCGTCGGCAAGACAGGCGAATTGATCAATGAAGAGATCCGAACTGCGCAAGCCGTCGTCCCGCACGTCCGGATAGACGCCGATCGCCAGATCGATTTCGCCGGATCGGACCGCGCCCAAAGCGGCCTCGCGGCCCAGGGACACGAGCCGCAAGGCCGCACCCGGCGCCGTTTGAACAAGGCGCCTGACCAGCCCCGGCAACAGAACCTCGGCGGCGTAGTCCGACATCGAGACCCGAAACGCCCGCCTGAGGGTCTGCGGACTGAAGACCTCGTCCCGCAAAAGCCCTCCGAGCACGGCGAGGGCCTCGCCAAGGGGCGCGGCCAACGCCTGTGCGCGCGCGGTCGGCTCCAGCCGCCCGGCTCTGCGAACCAGGATCGGGTCATCAAGCAGAGCCCGAAGACGCGCCAGAGCCTGGCTGACGGCGGGCTGGGTCTTGTTCAGCCTCAGCGCTGCACGGGTCACATGGCGTTCAGAAAGCAAAGCGTCCAGGACCACGAGCAGGTTGAGATCAATGCCGGCGATTTCATTCGTCATACGCATGATCGCCATATTAAATATCCGTTTCCATACGGGATGTGAATAACCGAAGATTGGCGCGCAATCACCAAGGGAGCGCCCGATGTCCGATACACCCTCCTTAGACCGCGGCCTGAGCCACATCGCCCTGGTCGTCCGTGAGATGGACCGCAGTCGTGAGTTCTATGAAACCTTCGCCGGCTTGCGGCTGGTGCATGAACGCCCTGCGGAGGGCCGTATCAGCCGCGTCGCCTGGCTGGCCGATCCCCACACCGCCTTCACGGTCGTGCTGGTCGAATCAAACCAGCTCGACGACACGCCGCTCGGTCCCTTTGGGCAAATTGGACTGGCGTGCCGGGATCAGGGCGAAGTGGACCGCCTCGCGGACCTCGCCAGGCGCAGGGGCGTCCTGCGGTCTCCGCCCGTTCAAAGCCCGCCTCCGGTCGGCTACTGGACCTACATCAGCGACCCAGACGGAAATACGCTGGAGCTATCCTTCGGACAGCAGATTCGGTTCACGGGCCGTCAGGGCGCCGAAGGACATTAAGCCGAGCGGCAGCGAGGCGCGCCTCAGCATCGGATTGACTCTCGCGCTATTTACGAAATTGTAGGTAGTCAATCAGCGCGTGTAGAGGAGGTATCGATGCTGAGAACTACGCTCATGGCGGCCGCCGCCGCCTCCATGATCAGCCTTGTTTCGGCGGAACAGGCTCAAGCAGGCACCTTCTATCTGCCGCCCCCCGGGGTGACGGCGCCGGCGACCGGGACCGTCACCTTCCAAACCTTCATAGGACCGGTCACCTGCTCGGTGCGATCGAGTTGGCGAATGCAGAGCGGTGCGCCGTGGTTGGGCACGTCAACCCTGACGGGACCGAACTGCTTCCTGGTGACCCTGAATGGGTTTGGAAGTCTGGTCGCCCCCACGCCGTCCACCCTGCCGTCGGGGATTAACAGCCAGGTGATCCTGAACTGGAGTGTGTCAGGAGGATCCACCTGCATGTCCTCCATGTCGCCCGGAATCTTCGACAATCCGACTTCGACCGTCAGCTTCACGGGGTCTGGGGTGAGTTGCGTCGCCTCGGGAACCTTGACGTTTCCAGGGCTGACGCTTCTTCCTTAGGCGCGTCGAGCAAGTCGTCGCTGGCCGCCAAGCTCGAGAAGGCGGGTCCTGTCGTGTCAGGCAAGCCCCAGCGACGCGCGCGCAAGAAGCGAAAAACTCGGCAGACTTATGCCCCCTCGACGTTGTTCAGCGTCGTGACGGTCCCCTGAAAAATGCGTCTGGAGCGCATGTTGCAGCTTGTAGAACTCTGCCAACCGATAGCGCTCCGCATGGCTGACTCGTCCTTTTAGTCGCCATCATTACTGGGTGTGCGGTCTACTGAGCCAGAGAAGAGCGTAAGCCAAATCGTCGTATGGGGTTGCCTCGCACTCGCGGTAAGGCGGTCGCCGACCAGTCGCGCCGCATTCGGCGCCAAGGCCGAACGGCTGGTCTCTCAATACGATAGCTATGAACCTCTACCCGGCGTTCACCTGGACGAGCGCCGATCTCTCGGCGAGAACCTCGCAGATTTGGTCGGGGTGACCCTGGCGCTTGATGCGCTCCGGCTGCATGCGGCGGAGACCGGGATGGACATGAACGCCCGGTTGGACGGCTTCGCCGCAGAGCAGCGCTTCTTTCTGGGATGGGCGCAGTTCTGGCGCACACAGACAACTGAAGACGCCCTGAGGCGGTCAGTCTCAGAACAGCTACCACTCGCCGGCGCGTTACCGCGTCAACGGCGTCGTCCGCAATCTCGACGCCTGGTACGCGGCATTCGATGTCGGGCCGGACGCGGCTTTGTATCTACCGCCAGATGAAAGAGTGGTGGTTTGGTAGCGCCTCGGATTCACGATCAGAACTCGGCGCTTGCGAAAAGCGTATGCGCCCAACGTCGCCTTTGAGTCACGCCGCGTCATCCAGCCTGACCCCGGCTGATTAGAACTCATCCAGAGGCAATCCGAAAGGTGGGTACAGACGTGGGAACAATTCAAGATTGTGGCTTATGACATTGTTTTTATTTATTTAACCTACAAAGCGGACACTGCTTCCGCCGGCGCCCCGTCAGGCCGGATCCGTTCGCCCCAGATGCGCCTGCCCTCGCCTTCGGGCCAGCTCGATCTGTCTTTGCCGCTCCGCATAGCGCAGCCTCTGGGCGTCGTCGCGCGTGTCCCTGCAACGGTCGCAACAGACGCCTTCGATGAAATGGGGCGAGGCCCGCCCCGCCGCATCCATAGGCATGCGGCAGCCCCGGCAGAGCGTGTGCTTGCCCCGGACCAGACCGTGCCCCACGGAAACCCGCTCGTCGAAAACGAAGCAGTCGCCCCGCCACAGGCTGTCGGCAGGATCGACCTCTTCCAGATAGCGCAGTACGCCGCCTTCCAGATGGTGGACGTTCTCCACCCCTTCCGCTTTCAGAAAGGCGGTCGACTTTTCGCAACGAATGCCGCCGGTGCAGTACATGGCGACCCGCTGGGGCTTGCGTTCGTCCAGCAGCGCCCGGCCTTCCGTGCGGAACCAGTCGGGAAAGTCGCGGAAGCTGCGGGTGTTCGGCTGCACCGCCCTCTCGAAAGCGCCGATCTCGCCCTCATAATCATTGCGGGTGTCGATGACCAAGGTGGTCGGATCAGCGATCAGGGCGTTCCAGTCCTGAGGCGCCACATAGACCCCCGCCTGGCGCGCGGGGTCGAGATCGGGCTGACCCATGGTCACGATCTCGCGTTTGATGCGGACCTTCATCCGGAGGAAGGGCGCCTCCCCCGTCCAGGCGTATTTGACGTCCAGATCGGCGAACCCCGGCAAGGCGCGGATCTCACCCAACACCGCCTCAATCCCCGCCTCCGGCCCGGCGATCGTGCCGTTCAGCCCCTCGGTCGCGACCAGAAGCGTGCCCTTGACGCCGTACGCGTCGCAGACCGCCTGAAGCCGGTCCCGCACCAGGACAAGCTTGCTCTCCCCTATCGGCGCAAACCGATACAGGGCGGCGACTCGAGTCTGAGGAGAGGCGAAAGCGGGGTCTGTCATCGAGAAAGCTCTGATCGCCGCCGCCGGAGAATGGCGCGCCCTGTAGGACTCGAACCTACAACCGTCCGCTTAGAAGGCGGGTGCTCTATCCGGTTGAGCTAAGGGCGCTCGGCAAAGGCCCGACGTCAGTGCGTCCAGGGCTGTTTGCGGTTGGTTGCGAAGTTGTCGGCATAGGCCTTGATGATCGTCGGCGCCTCGTGCGGCTCGTGCAGCCGGAACGGAATGCCGTGACGTTCGGCATAGGCGACGGCCTCTTCCTTCGAATCGAAGGTCAGACGCACCTGGCCGTTCATGTCGGAGCTGCCCGTCCAGCCCATCAGCGGGTCGATCGTGCGGGCCGAGGCCGGTTCGAACTCCAGGCGCCAGTCGCGGCTCTTGGCCTTGCCGGACTGCATAGCGGTCTTGGCCGGGCGGTAGATGCGGGCGAGCATGGCGAAATCCCTAGTGATCGTCAGGTCCTGTGGACCTGCCATAACGCGCGCCGGACACGGAATCCAGCGGCCGTTCCTTGGTCGGGGCGAGAGGATTCGAACCTCCGACCCTCTGGTCCCAAACCAGATGCGCTACCAGGCTGCGCTACACCCCGGACCGAACGGAGCGCTCTATTGGCACTTCAGCGCGCAATCCGCAAATCATGGCTTGAAATAAGGGTGCAAAACCTTGTCGCCGGGCTTGGCGCCGATCTCGGAGGCCCGCCCCGCGCGCAGTTCCAGAACCCCGTTGGCGGCGCCGTTCGAGGGGATCGGCGTCTCGGAAAAGGGCGTGGCGTGCGAGGCGATGGAGACGATTCGCCCTTTCGGATCTATATAGAGAATGTCCAGCGAACTGGGGGTGTTGCGCATCCAGAAGCTCTGTTCGCGCGGCGGCTCTCCCGGCCATTGGAACAGCATGCCCTGATCGTCCGCCAACGGGGGACGGAACATCAGTCCGCGCTGCCGTTCGGGCTCATCGTCCGCGATCTCAACCCAAAAGGCGTGTTCGCCCGAGGCGGTGACGACCGCCAGCCGCTGCATCGGCTCGCCGTTGACGCCCACCGGCGCCTTGGCGGCGCACCCAGCCAGCGCCAGCGCCATCAAGCCGGCTGAAAACGCACGTCGCACCAGATCGACCATCCGCCCTCCGGGGCGGCCTTCAGCCGCCCGTTCTGATTTCCGCCACCACCAGCCCCTTGGGGCCGCTGGCGAACCGCACCTGAACCGCGTCGCCGGGAACCAGATCGTCCAGTCCACAACGGCGCAGCGTCTCTATATGGACGAAGATATCGCCGGGTTCGCGATCACGCACGACGAATCCGTAGCCCTTGGTGCGATTGAACCATTTGACCACGGCGGGCTCCAGCGTCGCGCCGGGGTCAAGCGGCGGCGCCGGCTTGTCGGCCTCGGTACCGGGCCGTCTCGCCACCGCCGCGACGTCGCCGACGCCCAGGTCGTGAACCTGGACGGCCTGCCATCCCTTGGCGCGCCGCACGCAGTCGCAAACGATGGGCGCGCCCTCTTCCGCATGGTCGCGCCCCTTGTCTCTCAGACTGCTGATGTGCAGCAGCACGTCCCGCAGATCGGTCAAAGTCGGATCGTCCGGAACGATGAAGCCATAGCCCTTCGTCGGATCGAACCATTTGACGCGACCGACGACACGAACGGTCTCCGCCGTTTCCATCCCGTGGTAGTCAGTCAACCTAATACCCCCGTCCGCTCCTCTACGGACCCTTGGATTCCGTTTAACACTGTTCCGCGAATCTTTGGAAAGCGGAATCTGGCCGCAGGGGGTGGGAATGTTGAGCGAGGTTAGCAGAAACGCCTCGGTTGTGTCGCACAAACGACACCAATCCGGCGCACCGCTCAACGATTGAATTGGCGAGGATTTCTATAGGTGAGGCGGCAGGCGGCCAGGCCCTCAGCTTCACCGCGTGGCAGTCCCTAGGGGAATCGAACCCCTCTTTTCAGGTTGAAAACCTGACGTCCTAACCGATAGACGAAGGGACCGCTGCGCGGGAGAGCCGGCGATATAGCCGCGCCCTCAAAAGGGTGCAAGCGCGGATTTCGAGTTTTTCAGCAGCCTGGTCCCGAAGCGGCGACCGTTATATGCGACGGGGATCGGCCACGTCTTCGATCTCGAGCTGAACGCCGCGCCGGCCGTTCCAGTCGTCCGCCTTCAGACGACCGACGACATTCAGCCCCCCCTGGCCCGACAGCAGGGCCCGGCCGATCGGCAGATCGGCGCAACGCCAGGCCACCGCGCGGACGGACGCCCCGTCAGGACCGACCAGACGACAGCGCACATGACCGCCGCTCATCTGCACCGCCTCCCGGGCCTGGACCCCGGCCAGGGCGAAGACGGGTTCGGGATTGGCCGGACCGAACGGCGCCAGACGTTCGAACGAATCGAACAGATCGCGGCGAGCGGCGGCCGGATCAATCAGGGCGTCGATCTCCAGCACATCCATCGCCACGGCGTCTTCCCGTTCGCCGGACAGCCGCTCCGCCAGAAAGGCGGTCAGTTCGGCCAGTCGGCCGCCCTCGACCGTCAACCCGGCCGCCATGGCGTGGCCGCCCCCGGCCAGCAGCAGCCCTGTTTCCCAAGCCGCCTGGACCGCCCGGCCCAGGTTCATGCCGGGCTGGGACCGGCCCGACCCCTTGCCCAGTCCCGTCACCGGATCCAATCCGACGACGATCACGGGCTTGCGCCAGCGCTCCCTCAGACGCCCCGCCACAATGCCGACCACGCCGGGATGCCAGTCTTCACCGGCCACCACGATCACGGGCGTATCATCGACGTGCGCCCCGGTCGCCTCCACCTTGCGCACGGCGGCGTCGGTCACAGCGCGCTCGACGTCGCGCCGAGACAGGTTCAGCGCATCCAACTCCAGCGCCAGCTGCTGCGCCTCGGCCGGATCGTCCGTCGACAGCAATCGGGCCCCCAGGTCCGCGCGCCCGATCCGACCACCTGCATTGATGCGCGGCCCCAGGATAAAGCCGGCGTGATGGCTCTTGGCCGCGCCCTGTTCCGCGCCCGCAGCGGCCAGAAGCGCGCACAGACCGGGATTTCTCCAGTCGCTCATGACCTTAAGACCCAGACTGGTCAGGGCGCGGTTGAACCCGGTCAGGCCGGTGACGTCGCAGATGGCCCCCAGGGCGGCGAGGTCCAACCACTGGCGCAGGTCGGGCTCAGGCCGGTCGGCGAACAGGCCTCGCCGCCGCGCCTCGCGGTTCAAGGCGGCCAACAGCACGAAGACCACCCCAGCCGCGGCCAGATTGCCCTGACCTGAGTTGCAGCCGGGTCGATTCGGATTGACCACCGCCAGGGCCTGCGGCGGCTCCGACCGCATCAGATGGTGGTCGATCACCACGACCTTCAGGTCGATGGCGGCGGCATGGGCCAGGGCTTCGTTCGCCGCCGCGCCGCAGTCCACCGTCACGACCAGATCGGCCCCGGCCGCCTTCAGCGTATCGAAGGCGCGAGCCGACGGGCCATAGCCCTCGGTCAGACGATCGGGGACATACAGGGGCAGGTCGGCGCCCATGGCCCGGAACCAGCGCACCAGCAGGGCCGCGCTCGACGCGCCGTCCACATCATAGTCGGCGAAGACATGCACCCGAGCCTTGGCCAGCAATGCATCGACGATCGCCTCGGCCGCCCTGTCCATATCCATGAAGCTGGACGGATCGGGGAAAAGCGCCCGCAGGGTCGGGGTCAGAAAATCCGCTCCCTGATCGGCGCCCACGCCGCGCGCCGCCAGCGCCCGCGCTACCGGCTCCTCGAGACCTAGGCCCTGACGATGGGCGCGAATCAGGGCCGGGTCCGCCGGGCGTTGCCGCCAAGCCCGCCCGGACAGGGACTGGGACACGCCCAGGAAACCGCTGTCGATCTTGAAGCCGCCGTCGTCCGCCATCATCGCATCATCCGGGGATTCTTCCGCCCCGGCGACCGCCTCATGGGATCGGTCGGCGATCGACGGGCGGCGGCGCCTTGGCGCGATCTCTCAGTTCCTGAGCGAAGGCCTCGATATCCGCCTGGGTGCGGGCCGCGTCCGGCGATACGGGGACAGCCCCCACCTGGGCGCGGACAGCTGCGGCTTCAGCCTCGGCGTCGGTCATCGTCCATTCGATTCGCGCCGCCTCCTGCGCCAGGGCCGAACCCTGGGCCTGGAGCCGATCGACTGAGCCCGCGACCTCGGCCACCTGCGGCAGATCGGTCGGGGCGGCGGGGAAATCACGCCAGCGCGGATAGTCTCGATTGGCGTCGACCAGCGCCTGGACGCGCGGCGCAATGGGCGAGGCGGGATCGGTGTCCAGACCCAGCGACCGCGCACAACCGCCCGAGGCTGCGATGAGGCCCGTCAGGCAGACGACGGAGGCGGCTCGCCTCATTTCCGGCCCGCCGGCTTCATTTTAGATAAGTGCGCGTTCATTTCGAGGTTCGTCTTATGCCATCATCGTCCTCTGCGGAAGGGCGCGGGTTCGAACCGGCGTGACGCGCACAATAAGGTGGAGGAAACCAATGGCCCGCGCCCCCGAAGACAGCCCGTCCAAGCCGGGCGCGCCCCGCGCCGAGCCGACCCCGCGCAAGGCGGGACGCCCGACCTCGGCCAAGCCCCGCCCTTCAAAAGCCAAAACGGCCCCCAAGGCCGCCAAGGCCGACGCACCGGACGCTGCGGCCTCCACCGCCAAGCGCGGTCCCAAGCCCGCTCCGGCGGCGGAAACGACGGCGCCCGAAACAGACGGCGCCGCCTCCCCCTCCGGCGCCGATCAGGCGCAGTTGATCGAGACCCTGTCGATGAACCTGGCCAAGGCGGCGATGATGGCCCAGGGCGCCTTGGCCGAAGCCGCCCTGTCGCAGGCCGACCGTCCGGCGGCCTTGTCGCCCGACCCCTTCAACATCGCGCCCGCCCTGACGTCGATCATGGGCGGTCTGGCGGCGCGCCCCGAAAAGCTGTTTCAGGCCCAGGCCGATCTGTTCGGCCGCTACATGGACCTGTGGGCCGATACGGCGCGTCAGGCGGCCGGCGAACCGGCGAAGCCCGCCCCCGCCGACAAGCGGTTCAAGGATCCGGAATGGTCCGAGAACCCGATGTTCGACCTGATGCGCCGCTCCTATCTGCTGACGTCCGACTGGATGAACGGCCTGATCGCGGGGGTCGAGGACGTCGATCCGGCGGTGAAGCGGCGCGCCCAGTTCTTCACCCGTCTGCTGACGGACGCCTTTTCGCCGTCGAACTTCCTGGCGTCCAATCCCGTCGCCCTGAAGGCCCTGGCGGAGACGAGCGGCGAATCGCTGGTCAAGGGCATGCAGAACTTCGCCGCCGATCTGGAACGGGGCGCGGGATCGCTGCGGATCAGCCAGGCGGACTACGGCAAGTTCGTCGTCGGCCAGAACGTCGCCACCGCGCCGGGGCAGGTGGTCTGGCGCGACGATCTGTTCGAGCTGATCCAGTACGCCCCAGCGACAGAGACCCAGCACCGGATTCCCCTGCTGATCTTTCCGCCCTGGATCAACAAATTCTACATCTTGGATCTTCAGCCGGGCAATTCCCTGATCCGTTGGCTGTCCAGCCAGGGTTTCACCGTCTTCGTCTGTTCCTGGGTCAATCCCGACCGCGACAAGGCGGGCTACGGATTTGACGACTATCTGGACAAGGGCGTCTACCGCGCCGTCGAAAGGACGCTGGAGCAGGCCGGGACCGATCGGCTCAACGCCGTCGGCTATTGCATCGGCGGCACATTGTTGGGCGCAGCCCTGGCCCATATGGCGGCCAGGGACGATCAGCGGATCGCCGCAGCCACCTTCTTCGCCGCCCAGCACGATTTCGCCGAGGCCGGCGACCTCCTGCTGTTCACCGACGACCACTGGATCGCCGAGATCGAGCGCCAGATGGACGCCGCCGGCGGCGTCCTGCCGGGCGCGGCCATGGCCGACACCTTCAACGCCCTGCGGTCCAATGACCTGATCTGGTCCTTCTTCGTCAGCAACTATCTGTTGGGCAAGGATCCGCCGGCCTTCGACCTGCTGTTCTGGAACGCCGACCAGACCCGGATGCCCAAGGCCCTGCACCTGGCCTATCTGCGCCAGATGTACGGGGCCAACGCCCTGGCCGAGGGGGCGTTCAAGATCGGCGGGCTGACGGCGGACCTGTCCAAGGTGACGATCCCCCTCTATTTCCAGGCCAGCCGAGAGGACCACATCGCCCCGATGAACTCGGTCTATCGGTCCGCCAAACTGTTCGGCGGCGAGGACGTCACCTTCACCCTGGCCGGCTCGGGCCATATCGCCGGGGTCATCAATCCGCCGACGGCGAAAAAATATCAGCACTGGACCAACGCCGAACTGCCCGACACCCTGGCCGAATGGCAGGCGGGCGCGGTGGAGGCGCCCGGCAGCTGGTGGGAGCACTGGGCGGCTTGGTTGCGGGCGCGTTCCGGCGAGCCCGTTGCGGCGCGCGATCCCTCGGCCGGCCCCCTGCCCCCGCTTGAACCCGCGCCCGGCGCCTATGTGAAGGTGAAGTCTTGAGCCGTCTGGAACCCAACCTCCTGCTGGCCTTCAGCACCGGCGTCGCCCTGGCGCTCTTGATCATGACGGCGACGGCGTTCGGAGCGCCGGGCCAGGCGGCGAAATATCTGATCACCGCCGTCGTCTGTTCGGCCCTGTTCGTCGCCTTCAACGGCGGGATGAACCGGCTTCTGAAACGCCCCACGCCCCAGCCGATGATCCATCCGGCCTCCGCAGCCTCCGCCGTCTGGGCCGGCCTGTTTCCCTTGGTGTTGATCTTCGCCGCCGCCGCGCCGGTCTTTCTGCCGGGTCATGACTATGGCCTCCTGATCCTAATCGCCTCGGTTTGGTTCGGCGTGGCGGTCGATTCCGCCATCCGGGCCAATCGAGCCTAGGCCGCAACGAACCTCAGGGCCGCGCCGTTGTTGCAATAACGCAGTCCGGTCGGGCGGGGACCATCGTTGAAGACGTGGCCTTGGTGTCCCAGGCAGCGGGCGCAATGATATTCCGTGCGAGGAATGCCGATCGCAAAATCGCGCTTGCGGCCGATGTTGGCGCCCATGACCTCATAGAAGCTGGGCCAGCCGGTGCCGGACTCGAACTTCCAGCTCGAGCGGAACAGGGGCAGGTCGCACCCCTTGCAGACGAAGGTCCCCCGTCGATGCTCATCGTTCAAGGGACTGGTGAAAGGACGTTCGGTCGCCTCATGCCGCAGAACCCGCCAGGCGGCGTCGCCCAGCCGCCGCCGCCATTCCGCGTCCGAAATCCGGCGATAGGGCGAGGCGGCGTATTGGGCCTCGCCCGCCGCCGTAGGCTCTGGCGAGCAGGCGGCCAGGGCGAGGACGCCGGTCAAGAGGCTGCGGCGATGGGGGAGCACGGACAGGGTCATGCTCTCAGTACGAAGGCGAGTCGGAAAAGGTTTCTCTCCCGTCCTCCAAGCTCAGTTCAGCCCGGTCGCCTCATCCAGTCCCAGCATGATGTTCAGATTCTGCACCGCCGCGCCTGACGCCCCCTTGCCCAGATTGTCCAGCAGGGCGACCAGGCGCGCCTGCTCTCCGCCCCGGTCGCCGAAGACGTGAAGACGCAGACGATTGGTGCCGTTCAGGGCCTCGGGTTCGATCCCCGTCAGGGCCTCGGTCTCTTCCAGGTCGGCGACCTCGACGAACCGCTGGCCCTCATAGGCTTCGACCAGGGCGCCGTGCAGCCGCTCGACCGACGGCGTCTCCGGCAGGGCGGACAGATGCAGCGGAACCTCGACCAGCATCCCCTGGCGATAGTTTCCGACGGCGGGAGCGAACAGGACGGGGCGCGACAAGCCCGAATGTTTGGTCATCTCGGGCACATGTTTGTGCTTCAGCGTCAGGCCGTAGGCGCGATAGGCGGTCGAGGCGTCGTCGGCCTCGAACTCTGCGATCATGGCCTTGCCGCCCCCGGAATAGCCGGACACCGCGTTGACCGTAACCGGCCATTCGGCCGGGACCAGCCCGGCCTTCACCAAGGGCCGCATCAGGGCGATGAAGCCGGTGGGATAGCAGCCGGGATTGGACACCCGTGTCGAGGCGGCGATCGCCGCGCGCTGGTCCGCATCCATCTCGGCGAAGCCATAGGTCCAGTCCGGATCGACCCGATAGGCGGTCGAGGCGTCGATCACCTTGACTGACGGATTTTCGATCATGGCCACCGCTTCGCGCGAGGCGTCGTCAGGCAGACACAGGATCACCGCATCGGCCGCATTCAGCGCTTGGCGCCGTGCGTCCACATCGCGCCGCCGGTCGCCCAGCAGCATCAGGTCCAGATCGCCACGCGCCTCCAGACGTTCGCGGATCTCCAGTCCGGTAGTGCCGGCTTCGCCGTCGATGAAAATGGTGTGGGTCGTCATAGGCTGCTCCCTGGCCGTCCCGCTCCTGCCGGAGGAGATGGGCAAGAAAAAGGGCGCTCCGGGTCTCCCCGAAGCGCCCCAAATCCAAACCGCGAGACCGCGATCAGCGCTTCGAGAACTGGAAGCTGCGGCGAGCCTTGGCGCGGCCGTACTTCTTGCGCTCGACGACGCGGCTGTCGCGGGTCAGGAAGCCGTGCGGCTTCAGAACCTTGCGCAGTTCCGGTTCGAAATGCGTCAGGGCGTGCGACAGGCCGTGGCGGATGGCGCCGGCCTGGCCCGACAGGCCGGAACCTTCGACGGTGCAGATCACGTCATACTGGGTGGCGCGGTCCGACACGGTCAGCGGCTGGGCGATCATCATGCGCAGCACGGGACGAGCGAAATACTGCTCCTGGTCCTTGCCGTTGATGGTGATCTTGCCGGTGCCGGGCTTCACCCAGACGCGGGCGATGGCGTTCTTGCGCTTGCCGGTCGAATAGGCGCGGCCCTGGGCGTCCAGCTTCTGGACATAGACGGGGGCGTCGTTCTCGGCCGAGGCGGTCAGGCCCTTCAGGGCGTCGAAGCCGGTCGCGGTTTCGTTGGTCACGTCGGTCATGCTCAGACGCTCCGGGTGTTCTTGGGCGACGCCGACTTGAAGTCGATCGTTTCCGGTTGCTGGGCTTCGTGGTCGTGCTGGCTGCCGGCGAACAGGCGCAGGTGCGTCATCTGCTTGCGGGCCAGGGGGCTTTCCTTGGGCAGCATCCGCTCGACGGCCTTCTCCAGGACGCGCTCGGGGAAGCGGCCGCCCAGCACCTTCTCAGGCGTGGTCGACTTGACGCCGCCGGGGTGGCCGGTGTGGCGGTAGTAGATCTTGTCGGTGTTCTTCTTGCCCGTGAACACCACCTTGTCGACGTTGGTGACGACGACATAGTCGCCGCAATCGACGTGGGGGGTGTAGTCGCCGCGGTGCTTGCCGCGCAGACGGTTGGCGATGAAGGTCGCGAGGCGGCCCACGACGACGCCTTCGGCGTCGATGTGGATCCACTTCTTCTCGACCTCGGCCGGCTTCAACGAAGCCGTGGTGCTCTTCAGCATTGAGAGGATTCCTGGAGACGAAAATCGGGTTCGGCCCCGAGGGAACCGAATGAAGGCGCGCTGATACAGGAGGGCGGCGACGGCGTCAATCCAATCCAGGACATCCAGATTGTATCATCCATATGTAAACAAACGTCTTTTTTGATACGGTATTAAAATACCAGTACCGGACAGCGTCCTTTTGTTATGAAATAACAGTCGTCGTCATCAAACCATGATCATTCGGAGTCATCGGAGGTCGTCCCTTGGAGCCCTCCCATGATCCTTCATCGCCGCAGCCTCATCGCTTCCAGCGCCGCTCTCGCGTTTTCCGGCCTGGCCCGCAACGTCCACGCCGCCGAAGAGGAAACCTATCTCAACGAGGTCGTCGGCTACGGCCCGCTCAAGCGCGACCCCAACGGGGTGCTGGACCTGCCCGAAGGCTTTTCCTACCGCATCGTCTCCCAGGGCGGAGAGACCATGGCCGACGGCCTGCTGGTTCCTGGACAGTTCGACGGCATGGGGTGTTTCGCCCTGGACGACAGCCGCGTCGCCCTGGTCCGCAATCACGAACTGAAGGGCTCTTCGGCCAGCCACCGCAACTGGGGCCCCGGCGGCTATAATCAGGAACGGATCGGTCGGCTGGACGCGAACCGCGCCTATGACACCTATAAGGACGGCCGTCCCCTGCCCGGCGGCACGACCACCGTCATTTACGACCTGGCGACCGGCCGCACCGAGCGCCAGCACCTCAGCCTGGCCGGCACCAGCACCAACTGCTGCGGCGGCCAGACGCCCTGGGGGTCCTGGCTCAGCTGCGAGGAGACCAGCGAACTGCCGGCCGACTCGGACGTGACCAAGGACCACGGCTACGTCTTTGAAGTTCCCGCGCGCGCCGAAGGCCTGGTCGATCCGATTCCGTTGAAGGCCATGGGGCGCTTCGAACATGAAGCCGTCTGCGTCGATCCCCGCACCGGCATCCTCTATCTCACCGAGGACCAGGGCGACGGCCTCTTCTATCGCTTCCTCCCCGATGCCCCGGGCGAACTGGCCAAGGGCGGTCGGCTGCAGGCCATGGTGCTGCGCGGGCACAAGGGGGCCGACACCTCGAACCACAAGGACCGGATCTGGTCCGTCGGCGACTGGCGCGAGGTGGAGTGGATCGACATGCACGAGGTCGAGAGCCCAAAGGGCGATCTGCGCCGGCGCGGCCATGCCGAAGGCGCCGCCCTGGTGGCCCGCGCCGAAGGCATCTGGTGGGGCGACAATGAACTGTATCTGACCGCCACCTCGGGCGGGCCGATCCAACGGGGCCAGATTCTGCGCTATGTCCCCTCGCCGGAGGAAGGGCGGCCCGGCGAAAGCCGGCGCCCCGGCCGCGTTCAGCTGTTCGTCGAGAGCACGGACCTGAAGACGCTGAACATGGGCGACAACATCACCATCGCGCCCTGGGGCCATCTGATCGTCTGCGAAGACAACTATTCGACAGAGGTCAAAAACCACCTGAAGGGGGTCACGCCCGAAGGCAAGCTCTACACCCTGGGGCGCAACGTGTTTCAGGGGAACTCTGAATTCGCCGGCGCGGTCTTCGCCCCCGACGGCCGAACCCTGTTCGTCAATATTCAGTATCCGGGCCTGACGGTGGCGATCACCGGACCATGGTCCTCGGTCCGGACATGAAGATCCGGGGCTGAGCCCGCAGCACCAGCCAGAGGTTCGCCGTCGCCGCCGCCAAGACGACGGCGGCCCCGGCCTGGTGCAGAACGCCCAGCCACAGAGGAACCGCATGGATCAGGGTGGCGATCCCCAGGACCGCCTGGCCCCAGACCACCCCGGCCAAAACGAAGGCCGCCAGCCCCATCCCCTCGGCCACGCGCCAGCGCCAGGCCTGAAAGGCGTAGATGCTGACGGCGATCAGCAGACCATAGGCGACCAGACGGTGGTTGAACTGGGTCAAGGCCTGATCGTGCAGGAAGGCGACGGCGCCCAGGCTCCAGTCCGCAGGCGGCAGGACGGAACCGTTCATCAGGGGCCAGTCGGTATAGACGAGCCCGGCGTGCCCGCCCGCCACCAGGGCGCCCAACAAGCATTGCAGGAACACCAGACCCAGCAGGAAACCGGCGCCGCGCGCCCAGCCGGCCGGAGGGCGACCGTGGTCCTCACCGTTCCAGGCCTCCAGTCCGGTCCAGATCAGGGCGGCGAACAGGATCAAGGCCAGACCCAGATGGGTCGCCAGACGTTCGGGTGCGACACTGACCCGCTCGGACAGACCGCTTGAGACCATCCACCAGCCGATCAGCCCTTGCAGACCGCCGAGGCCCAGCAGCAGGACGCAGCGCCAGATCAGTCGATCCGGCACGGCCCATTGACGAAAGATCGAGCGGGCGGGCGCGATGCGGCACAGCAGAAACACCACAAGCGGAAGAGCGAACACCACACCGATCACCCGCCCCAGCAGTCGATGCACCCATTCCCACCAGAAGATGCCCTGAAACTCGGCCAGGCTCATGCCGGCGTTGACCTGGGCGTACTGGGGAATCTGCTTGTACTTCTCGAACGCCTCGGCCCACTGGGCCTCGTTCAACGGGGGGATGGCCCCCATGATCGGCTTCCATTCGGTGATCGACAGACCCGACCCGGTCAGGCGCGTGACCCCGCCCACCACCACCATCAGAAAGACCAAGGCCGCCGTGGCGAACAGCCACACGGCCACGGCGCGGTTACGATCTGGATTTCCGAAACGGTTCATTCGACGCCCGACACTGACCCGGATATGGTGTCGCCTTCGACCGTGACCAAATCGCGACCGAGGCGGTATGCCCCGCCCAGGCCGCAAGATCGAGTCGGATTGAGATCATGACGTCCTCCCCGATGGGGCTGACAGGGAGAAGATGCGTGTTGCAATACGCCGACATCGGCGCCGCCCTTCTGGGCGGCCTGCTTCTGGCCTGGATCGCCGACCTGCTGACCGGACGGCGGGGCTTCGGCGGCGCCAGCCTGGTCTCCGGCGTCGGCCTGGCCTGCGGCTGGTTCCTGGCGGTTCGGGTCTTTGCGGTCAGCACCCTGGACAGCTGGGTCTGGGTCCCTTGGGCCCTGACAGGGTCGGTCGTCTGTCTGGCGACCTTCTTCCTGTTCAGGAACAAGCGCTGATGCCGCCGCGGGCGCGTCGGTTCATCGCCGCCGTCGGCGTCCTGGCCTTTCTGGTCTTCTGGGTGTGGGGCCTCATCGCCCTGCGCGGCCTTTTACCGCCCTCGCCTTGGATCGACTTCCTGTTTTTCGGGATCGGAGGCACGGCTTGGGGACTGCCGATCATCCCCCTACTCAGATGGGCGGAGCGCGGCTGAGCCTGCTCAGCCGCGCCCTCCTGTCCGCATTCTCCTCAGGACGAGGAACCTGCGAGAGGCTCGACTTGCGGCTCTGCGGCCGCCGGATCGCGCCGGGGACGGCGGCCGGCCAGCCCCAGGACGACGGCCGCGCCGATCGCCGACAGAATGGACCCCCCGATCACGCCCAGCTTGACCTCGATCTGCTCAGGGGAATCCACCGCGCCCGGAAAGGCCAGGACGCCGATGAACAGGCTCATGGTGAAGCCGACCCCGCACAGCAGAGAGACCCCATAGACCTGAAGCCAGCTGGCGTCGGTTGGACGCGCGCCGATCCGCAGGGCCGAGGCCAGCCAGGCGGCGCCGAAGACGCCGATCTGCTTGCCGAAAAACAGACCCAGGGCGATCGCCACGACCAGGGGGGCGAAGGCCTGTTCCAGCGACAGGCCGGCGAAGGAGACGCCGGCCTTGGCGAAGGCGAACAGCGGCAGGACCAGGAAGGCGTTCCAGGGATGGAGGTCGTGCATCGCCTCCTTCAGCGGGCTTTGGCGGTCTTCCTTGCGCGCCTGGATCGGAACGATCATCGCAAAGGCCACAGCCGTGAGCGAGGTCGAAAGACCGGACAGAACCGTCAGATACCAGACCGCCGAAAATCCCAGCACCCAGAAGGGGGTCGGAACGCGGATCCTGTGGGCGATCAGGCCGAAGGCCGCCAGCAGACCCAAGGCCCAGAACAGCGGCGTCCAGTTGGCGCCCTCGCTGAACAGCAGGGCGATCAGGGCGATCGCGCCCAGATCATCGACTATCGCAAGGGTCAAAAGGAAGACGCGGAGCGACGAGGGCAGCCCCTTGCCGACGAAGCCGAAGATCGCCAGGGCGAAGGCGATGTCCGTCGCCAGGGGGATCGGCCAGCCCGCGTGCGGCGCCCCCATCGTCATGGACAGGAACAGATAGACCGCCGCAGGCCCGGCCATCCCGCCCAAGGCCGCCAAGACCGGCGTCGCCAGCTTCCTGGGGTCGCTCAATTCGCCGCGAACGATCTCATATTTGATCTCCAACCCCACGACGAGGAAGAAGATCGCCATCAGGCCTTCCTTGATCCAGTCGGAGATCGTCTCCTCCAGACGGATCGGCCCGAGCTGGAGCACATGATAACTCTTCAGCCAGGCGAAATAGTCTGCGCTCCAGGGCGAATTCGCCACCAGAAGCGCGGCGACCGCCGCAAGGGCCAGGGCCGAGCCGGACGCGGCCTCGGTCTTGAGGAAGTCCAGTGTAGGTTTGCGCGCCACGGCGGCCTCCGATCATCGAATGAAGCTGTCGTGACGCCAGGTTATCGACGGACGTCGGACCGGATTCGCCTGAAGATCACAAGCGCCGGCCTGGTCGCGGGGGCGACCTGATCTCTGCCGTTCATCATAATGAGCCGAGAACCGGGTTCAAGCCGAAGGCGGCCGAAAAAGACCCGCGTAACCGCAAAACGAAAAGGGGCCGCCCGAAGGCGGCCCCTAAACCCGTCATCGACCTGTGTCGATGGTCGGAGCGACAGGATTCGAACCTGCGACCCCTTGACCCCCAGCCTACCCTGAGGTTGTTTTCAGGACATTTCACTACTGGTCAGGACTGTTCTAACCGCTTGTTTCTGATAATGTTTTTGACGTCACCGCTTTTCACCCGTATTCTTCGAGTTGCTGCAATCTGTGCCCCATATGTGCCCCAGCAAAGGGCGCTCATCGGAGATCGGGATGCCGACTTTGAAGCTCACGGACCGGACGGTTGCGTCGGCCAAGGCCACCGAAGGCGGCCGTCTGGAGCTCTGGGATACCGCCGTGAAAGGCCTGTATCTGAGGGTGTCTTCGGACACCCGTATCTGGGGCTATAGGTATCGCCGACCGGACGGAAGTCAACCGCGCATCCGGCTCGGTCACTACGTACCGCCCGAGCAGGCGATCAGCGATACCTCGGCTTTGACGGTAGCCGGCGCGAGAGCACGGGCGAGGAAGATTCAAACGGAGGTCGATGACGGCGGCGATCCCGCGACCACGCGACAGGTCGCCAAGGCCGAGGCCAAAGCCCAGGCCATTCGTACGGTCGATGATCTGGCCGAGGCCTACTTCGCCGTCTGCGAGACGGGAGAGTACCGCCCCAGCCGCCGGCGCAAGCGCCCGCAGACGATCAAGGCCGAGCGCTATCTCTACAAGAAGTATCTCGCAGCGCTCGGCTCGATCAGGGTCGAGGCGCTCACCCGCGACGCGGTCCGTAAGCTGCTGCGCGATCTCCTGAACGCTGGTCGCGGCATCACCTCGAACCGAGTCCGGGGCCTCCTGCGGCAGATCTACGCCTGGGGCGTCCTCGAAGGCAGGATCGCCCGCAATCCAGCCGGCGAGCTCGTCGACCTGGCAGAGGAAATTCCCCGCACCCGCATCCTGACGGATGAGGAGACGCGGTCGCTGTGGAGGGCCCTGATCGATCCCACAGGCTTGCGGCGCCCCCTCCCCGGCGGCCGCGACGAACCCGTCATGGTCAGTCGGCCGGTCCGTATCGCCATTCAGCTCGCGATGCTGACGCTCCAGCGGCGGGGCGAGATCGCGGCGATGCGCATCCCTGAAATCGACTTCAATGCCGCGGTCTGGACGATCCCCGCGGAGAAGACCAAGGCCGGTCGGGTGACGGCCGTTCCGCTCTGCGCCACGGCGATCGGTCTGATCCGGGAAGCCATCGCGCTCCGATCCGAGCCCGCTCCCGGGGACGATCCATCGCCCTATGTCTTCGTGGGTCGCAGCAAGACAGTCCCCTATCTGTCGCCGGCCGCGATCAGCCATGCGATGCGAGATATCCGGGAGGGGATCGGGTCGCTCGACCTGACGACGCACGACCTGCGTCGCAGCGGCGCGACCCGGCTCGCGATCGCTGGCGTCAGTCCTTTCATCCTGTCGAAGCTTCTCAACCACGCCGGCGATCTCGGCGGCGGATCGCCGATCACCATGGCCGTCTATGTCCAGCACAACTACATGGCGGAGAAGCGCGCCGCGATCACCCAGCTGGAGACGCTCCTTCTCGCGGTCGTGGGCGCATCCGCCGACCGGGTATCAGATACCCCCGACTACGGCACGACGGCCCGCTCTGCGCTGCGTTTTTACAACCCATCCGCAGGCCCCATCGGTACAGAAATCGCGTCGGTGTTCTGAGGCCTTGGAGAAGGCGCGCGACTGGACGCCGTGTTTGGATCGCGGGACAAGAACGCGATGACGACAATTCACGGGTTGCCTAAAGTTCTCATCAATGCGGCCGGGGAGGCATGGCGCGCCATCAGCAGGCCTCGCGAGCTCCGTCAGACTCCCGTCGCACTCGTGAATCACGACACCGGATGGTCCGCCGCCTTCATGGCCGAAGCCGATCGGCTGAAGTCCGATAGCCAAGTCCAGTGCTTCTTTGATCACGTCGGAAGCACCGCAGTCGCAGATCTGCCGGCGAAGCCGATCATAGACATTCTCGTCACTCTAACGGACTGGCAAGCGGCGGACGCTGTCTCGCGATCCCTAAGGAACCAGGGCTACCGCGTTGAGGAGAAGATTGGAGGAGCTGACCCACGGCGGTTCCTTACCCGCACCGGCACGCCGGACAGCCCGGCTTTCAATCTTCATCTCGTTCCTACCGACTCCGAATGGGGCGAGCGCATGGTGGCGTTTCGGGATGCGTTGGTGCACGACGAGGGCCTTGTTCAACAGTATGCAGCGCTGAAAACCGCTCTGGCCGAGAAACACGCGGAAGACCTGGATGCTTACACGTCGGGCAAGGCGATGTTCGTCGAGGGCGTCCTGATCGAGATCGCCGACGCCTTCAGCAACTCCAGCCTCCTAACCCATCAGCGGGTCGAATTGGATCGCGCCCAGCAGCTTCAGGTCGCTTCACTCTCTGTTCAGTTCCTCGTCGCCGTCGTGGCCGCAGGCTCCGTATTCTTCAACGACGGACCCACCCTGCTGACCTTCGCCTTCGTCGGGTTCACTCTTGCGCTGGCCTGGTTCGAGATCGGTCGACGCGGTGGGCGGCACCGGACAGCGGGCAACCAGGCGCGCCGCGCAGTCCTGTTGGCCAGCGGGCTCGGCCAGTCCGTTTCGCCATCCCAAAGGCTGCGCATATTCGACGGATTCGCGCTTTCGATCCGCGGCCGCCGCCTCGTGCGGGAGGAGGACTACTTCGCGAGCCGATGCCGCCCGGGCTTTCAACGCGCGGCGGAGCTCGTCGAGGAGTCGGCCTACTGGACGGGCGATCTCCAGAAGACGAGCGCGGGCGTCGTGGCCGCCATTCTCGTTGTTGTCGGCCTGGTGCTCTGCGCCGCCGCGTGGCGCGGCGTCGTCGATCTGACCTCTGACGCCCAGATCAACGCGGCTCGGGTCATGATCGCGGCGCTCGTATTCGTTCTGTCATCGGACGTCCTCGGCGCCCTACTCGGTCATCATCAGGCCGCTCACGCCATCGCAGAGATCTTCCGGCGTATCGAGACGACTGCGGCCCGGGGCTATC
The DNA here is from genome assembly GCF_009394735.1 of Brevundimonas sp. Bb-A. Lineage (NCBI taxonomy): Bacteria > Pseudomonadati > Pseudomonadota > Alphaproteobacteria > Caulobacterales > Caulobacteraceae > Brevundimonas > Brevundimonas sp. Bb-A. The sequence continues at coordinate 2,288,563 of NZ_CP045456.1, forward strand.
CGGAGGCCGACGTTCTTCTCCTGATGTCGGACTACAACGCCGCCGTTGAGAGCGCGCCTGTCGTTCCGCCGCTCGTCTATCGGTGGCGACGTCGGGACCTGTCGCGTCGCTGGCGGGCCTACCTGGCGGCAAAGCGGTCCTGACTTCCCGCCGCCACCCTCGTCTTCAGCCAATCGAAAGCTGTGGAAGGTCGGTTCGGCCAGATGGGTCCATCGGATGCGAAACGCTGTCTATTGCGGTTTCGACGCTGCACGCCACTACATCTTGACGAAAGTTTCGACACGTGAGACGAATCGGCTCAGAGTGAAAACGGGTTAACGATCCCTTTCCCTGCGACCCGACTCAACATATCGAGTCTGTCCGGGTTGGGTTTCGGCTGTGCCAATTCCGTTGAATTCGATCGATCCGCCGACGCCGTGTTCGGGCGCGGCTCGCGTATCAGACGAAGGAGCGTGCCTGACGATGTCAGCATGAACATGGTGGGGAGAGGACGACCGTCCCGACTTGCAGGTCTTCAAAAGAAGGCCGCCCTCTCTCCGGTTACCGACTCATTCGGGTCGGCGGCGCGATCTTATGCATCGCGTTCGCGAGCACACAACCGTCGCCGCGACTGAGCGCCCTCTCGGATTCATCTCCCCTTGAATCGAAAGGACTCTCTTATGAGTTCCGGCATTGCGTATCGCTGCACCCTCCCCGATCCCGCCTTCGAGTCCGCCTGGGACTCGATCAAGATGGACAAGGCGGTCAAGGACCGGCTCGTCGCCCAGGCCATGCTGGCCCTGACCGTCCGACGTTCCGTCTCCTTCGACGTCGCTCCGCTGCACGGCCTGATCGTGCTCGCCGGCGTCCCCGGCACTGGGAAGACCACTCTCGCCCGCGGGCTGGCGACCAAGGTCGCCGCGATGCTGTCCCCTTCGAAGGTGAACTTCATCCAGGTCGATCCGCACGGGCTCGCCAGCGCGTCGCTCGGCAAGAGCCAGCAGCAGGTCACGACCCTGTTCAACCAGACCATCCCGGAGGCGGGAATGGGCGGCTTCGCCGTAGTCCTGCTGGACGAAGTCGAAACCATCGCGGCCGACCGCAAGAAGATGAGCCTCGAAGCCAACCCCGTGGATGTTCATCGTGCGACCGACGCGGTCCTCGCCAGCCTCGATCTCCTCACGCGCCAGCACAAGAATATCCTGCTCATCGCCACGACCAACTATCCGCAGGCCGTCGACAGCGCCTTTCTCTCGCGGGCGGATCTGATCGAGTACATCCCGCCTCCGAATAACGAGGCCCGGGCGGAAATCATCCGCGACACCCTCGAAGGGCTGGGCCGCCAATGGCCGTCGATCCGCAACCTTGCGAACGACATGAGCCTTTTCGTCGCCGCATCGAGCGGGATGGACGGCCGCCGCCTGCGCAAGGCCGTGGTCAGCGCCCTGGCGGGCTCCATCGCCACCGCTCGCGACCCCAACCTCGTCACAAGCCAACAGATGCTGGCGGCCCTCAAGGCCTCGACCCAGGCGAACAAGGAGGTCGGCCGTGAAGCTGCGTAGAGATATCGCGTCCGTGCCGGTCCGTACGGGAGCCGAAACCTGGTCCGAGATCATCGCTCTGATCACGCGGCCGGATTCGATCGACGCCGGCCAGCTCACGGCGGCGGCGAGCGTCATGGCCTCTCTGCTTTGCGAGGACCACTACGCCAAACATCCGCTGACCCTGAAAGGGGACGGACATCGCCTGGTGATCTACGGCGCCTACGGCGCGGACGCGGTAACCCGCGGCGCCGAGGTCGCGCCTCTCGATTGGAATCCCACCCGCAAGGCCTGGACCCTCCATGTGCCCTGTGAACCGGAGGATCTCGACTGGGTGACGCAGACGCTGAAAACACGGGCTCCTCGCCTCGCGGTCCACGCCCTCGGCTCCGGTCCCGCAGACACCGAACAGGACGCCTCCGCTGCCGCCAACGACACATCGGCGGCTCTCAGCATCAACTGGGGAGCTGCGAGCTGATGGCTGTCTCGACCTTCACCTATACCCGCACCCACACCGCCGCCTTCGTGGCGGATCACATGCGCAACCAGCTGAAACGCATCGTTCAGGCTGCCGGGCTATCGCCGGAACAGTTGGCGGACGATTGGACCATCGTCGGACCGGCCGCCCGGACCTGGCTCGAGAGCGGCCATCTCGAAGTCGTGACCATCGAGTTTTTCAAGCCGGGATCGAGCACGTTGCAGCTGCGTTGGGACTTCCCCGTCACCTACGACGGCAGCGGAGTCGACGATGACATGTGGGTCGACCGGGACCACGTTCAGCGCACGATCGACAAGGTCGGTCGCCCGCCGACCGGATGCACCTATCGGATCATCCTGAGCTGCAAGCGAGGCCGACCGGAAGTTCCGGGAATGTCCAGCACATCGCACCTCTCGACGGCCGGCCTCGTCAGCCGGTCCACCGGCACGGCGATCGCCACCCACGACATCACCGCCGGGCTCAACTACTGGAGGCCGGCATGACCAAGGTCAGCGACGCATTCGCCACATTCAAAAGCCGCCTGGAGCTGACGCAGACCGAGAAGGATGATGCAAGCCGTCGGCAGAAGGATGTCCGCGCCACCGTGCAGGAAGCCTTCCACGTCGACCACGACTTCCTGACCGGCTCCTACGGGCGACACACCAAGACAAAGCCGCTCAAGGACATCGATATCTTTGTCTGTCTGGGGTCAAAGGAGGACCACCGACGCAAGGCGCACCCGAAGGCCGTTCTGGACGACCTCGAGACGTGCCTCGTTGATGCGTATGGGCGAGATCAGGTGGAGCGCGACCGCCGGTGCGTGACCGTCTGGTTCGAAAAACGCCACCAGACCCAGCATGAGGAAGGCAAGGTCGTCAGCCTGGACGTCGTCCCGGCGTTCCAGTCGGGATCGGATTACGAGATTCCCGACGAGGATCTCGGCAAGTGGATCAAAACGAACCCCGCGACCCACAACGACCTGACGACAGCGAAGAACAAGACGCTCAGCGGGAATTGGGTGCCGCTCGTAAAGATGCTGAAAAGCTGGAACCGGGCCAACGGCAAGCCGATCGAACCGTCCTTCCTTGTCGAAGTCATGGCCCTCGATCTGGTTGATGGTCCGTTCAACAGCTTCCCCGACGAAGCCCGTCGATTCTTCGCCGCCGCTGCGGCCAGCATCGAGGAAACCTGGAGTGATCCCGCGAAACTGGGCCCGCCGGTGTCCGACGAGATGACGACCGCCAAATGCGCGGTGGCCCGCCAGACGTTGAGAGACGCCGAGATGGCCGCAACGCGCGCCTATCGTGCCGAGGCGCAGGGCAGCGAGACCGAGGCCGTGCGGATTTGGAAAGGAGTCTTCGGCGACTTCTTCCCGGCGGCCTGATCAGTCGGGTGTAGAGCCGGCGGCGCGCAGCCTCACAGCGACGCCGGCTTTCATATGTCTTTCCAGGTAGGCGCGTCGGGCCTCATAGAGGCCCGGCATGACCAGAGGACTGGACACCCGACGCGCATATAGGGCGTTCTGAATATTGCGGCTGGCGTCGCGGGCGTCGTCTGCTGAAATCGCCTCCGCCTCCACCCTCGCCAGAACGGACTCCAGTTCGCTCTTCGTCTGGTCCTGGCTTTCGGCCGTGTCTTTCTGTCTGAAGTGCTCCCGAACGGACCAGACCAACACCGGGGCCACTGGCATCCAGGTCACGGCGACGTCGCTCAGCGGCAGCCGGACGACCCAGCAGGCAATGAGAAAGGCGGTTGGGATGCCGATCGCCAGCACCAAGGCAATCGAGCCGTTGAAGCGCCGAAGGGTGACATCGTACCAGAGACTGCTGCGCTGACAGAGCAACCGCCCGGCTTCCAGACTCGTGCTGCCGACTTCGGCCGGGTACCAGTCAAGGATGCCTTTGTCGCTGTGGCGTTTCGACCAGGCTTCTGCTGCAGCCTCTATGATCTCAGGATCAATACGTTTTCCTGCGCTCAAGCCGTTCCAAGGCAGTTGCAGCACGGAGCAGTCGAAGCATTCGGCGATTTTGGCGCCGCTCCGCACGAAACGGCGCTGGGCGCGATCCAGAATAGTGATGTCCAGCAAGGTGACTACGAGGCTGAATGCCGCCACGCCCGAACGCGCTTCCTCGACGAACAGACCTGTGGCCGCTCCGACCACCGGCAGAAAGACGGTCAGGATCAGCTGGAGGATAAAGATGAGCTTAGCGCGGTGGAACATCTCCTGGCGCGCCCGCATCAGCTGGAGATTCTCGGGTCTGTTCTGGCGTGCCGGGATATCGTTCATACGGGCTTGTCGCCTGACCATCGGCGCGATGGAAGCGGCGATCCGCATCCGACCGGTCGCCGGGCGTGTCTATCCCGCTGCCGTCTTTCAGTGATGACGCGGTGATGGTCGCCCTGGACTGGTGCTCAATCAGACGTGATCACCGCGCGACCTTGAAATCGACGGGACATTCTGGTTCCCGCGACGCGGCAGTGACGCCCTATCGATCGGCCCCTATATTCGCTATATGAATCGCATGGCACCAACGCCTTTCGATCTGAGTTTCGAAGACCTCGTCGAAGCCGGGGCCCGAGCGTCCCGCGCCGCCGCCGATGAGGCGAAGCGCGCCGACGTTCCTCTTGCTGCGTTTGAAGCCGAACCTGCGACCCCGCCGCCGTGGGACGACGCACGGCTCGATCTGCTGAAGACGCTCTGGCTCGACGGATTGAGCGCCACCCAGATCGCGATGCGGCTCGGTGGGATCACCCGAAATGACGTCATCGGCAAGGTGCATCAGCTGGGCCTGTCCGGCGGACGGCCATCAACCCGCCCGGCCTCGGCCCGCGTCCGACTAATGGAAGTGGCGGACGGCACCGCTACGGTGCTCACCCTCGGCGCCCACATGTGCAAGTGGCCGATCGGCGATCCATCTTCACGCGAGTTCACCTTCTGCGGTCGTCGGGCATCCGAAGGCGTCTACTGCTTCGAGCACGCGCGCGTCGCCTACTCTCCCACTGCAAGGCGAGGCTCACCTCTACCCACCGCAAACCGTGCGAAGGCCGGAGCAGCCGTGAAAGGCGCAGCCGTCACGCCGCTTTTCGGAGCCGCCGACCTCCAGATTGAAGTGCGACGCCGGCTTGGCCTCTGAGCCGCCGTTCGTCCTGATGATCGCGGGGCCAAACGGGTCCGGCAAGACGACCCTGACGAACCAGTTGAGGGCGGACGGGGTCGATCTCGGCCACTATGTGAATCCCGACGAGATCGCCAAGACGCTGGAAGGCGCCTATGGCGCGCGCGTCCGTGGAGCGCAGCAGATCGCCGCCGATGAGCGGCAGGCTTGCCTTGAGGCCGGACGAAGCTTCTCGTTCGAGACCGTGATGTCTCATCCGTCCAAGATCGAGGTTCTGCGGGAGGCCAAGGCGCGCGGGTTTCGAACCGCTCTCTATTTCGTTGCGACGGAATCCCCCTCTCTGAACGTGGCGCGCGTCGCCCAGAGAGTCCTGCTGGGTGGTCACGACGTGCCTGAAGATCGTATCCGTCAGCGCTATGTCCGGACGCTCGACCTGCTTCCCCAAGCGCTTGAACAGGCCGATCTGGCGGTCCTGTTCGACAACACTCACGGCGCCCCTGCCCTTCTCCGCCCATTCTGTGAAAAGGCGGGGGCCAGGATCACCCTTTCGCCCCCGCTTCCGGACTGGGCGCGCCCGGCGCTCCGGGGCCTGGTGCCCTTCTAGGGTCGGCGGCGGCATGTCGGCTCTCGATGACCTCAGGAGGCAGCTGCGACCCGGCGAGGTCTATCGTCGTCGGGACCTCGCGAAGGGGTCCAGCGCCCTTGATCGCCATGTGCGTCGGCTCGTGGTCGAGGGCCATCTAGAGAAGGTTTTTCACGGTCTCTACATGGCGCCGCGCCAGAGCCGGTTCGGCAGGGCGCCCGCAAGGCCGGAGAAGCTGATCAAGGCCTTCCTCAAGGACGACCGCTTTCTGATGATGTCCCCGAGCGCGTTCAACGGCCTCGGGGTCGGGACGACACAGCTCTACAATGAATCGATCGTCTACAATCTCCGGCGTCAGGGCCGGTTCGAGCTCGGCGGCCTAACCTATGACTTCCGCAGGACGCCATCCGTCCCCAGTCGTCTGAACGCGGAGGTTTTGCTTGTCGCTCTTCTTCTGAGCACGCATCGGCTCGCCGAGGACCGGACCGACCTTGTGCCCCGGGTGCTCGAGCGGGCCCGTGCGTTGAATCCCGATCGATTGGCCCAAGCGGCCAGGGACTTCGGCTCGGCGAGGGCCTCCCGATTCCTGCGCCGGGTGCTCCATACGCGCTGATCGCAGTTGAACTTCGACAGAGGTGAGCCCGGCGGGGCGCAGACGTCGCTCCGGTCTCGGCTACACCCGCACGTTCAGTCTGACCGGCTCTGGGCCTAGACCAGAATAGACGACGCTGAATCACTTCGAGTAGTTCGCCTGCCCAGGCCAGGCACATTGCTATGCCTGAACTTAGTTGATTAAGGCGTCCGTGATGCCCGAGACGGTCACCGGCTTCTCGCAGAGAGGAACGGCTCGATAGCGCGCGGCATCGCACGATCTGACGACAGCGAAGACCCAAGACGCCGATCAGAAATTGGGTGCCGCTCGTCCGGGCTGGAGGCGAGGCACAGCACCTCGGGCAGGCTCACTGCGCCCAAGCGGCGGATGTCCTCCGCCGAAATCACGTAGACCGCAGCTGCCGAGACACCGAGGTCACCTCGACGGCTGTCAGCTCTTCGAGACTGAGGCCCCGAGAGTCCTGTCGCCAGCGACCGGGGGCAACACGGCGCCTCTGTACCGTCAACCCCAATCCGATCACCAGGGTCGTCGACAATCCTCCTCTGAGGCCTCAGGCCCTACGAAGCCTAGTCGCAGCAGCCCTTGCCGTCGATCTGGATCGGCGGACACGGCACATCGGCGTAAGAGCAGAAGACGCAGCAGTCGCCCGGTTTGGGCTTCAACTGCGCGCCGCAGCCGAGGCAGTCGTAGAACCAGATGCAAGCGTCGGTGGGCATGGTCTCGACTGCGACATGACCGCAATGCGGACAAGTCAACGTCGAGCAAAGTTTTACGGCGAAGTTCATCGCTGAGCCGCCAGCAGGGGCATGGCCCAAGGTTCGATAAGGGGCTCCCAAACCAGAGACAGGCCAACCAGAACCGTTGCGGCCATCAACAACACGACGGACAATCGTGACGGCCGCCGACACGCCCCGTCCCTGCGGCAGGCGCGGAGGCGGCGCCAGTGTGCCAGCCAGCCGCCAACAAGGACCGCAACGGCCACGACCGTTATCCAGTGTCGCGCGCCGGCGATGACAGCCACGCCAGCAAAAGACAGGCCGGCCACCGACAAAGCGAGCGGCAGCACGCAACAGGCAGCCCAAGCGAAAACCGAAGCCAGGCCGCCGACAGCGGCTGCCGCGCTGGCAGCCACGTGCGGAATGCGGGGTGATTTGGAGTCGGTCGCCATGGAGTCTCCTGTCAGGGTACTGCTAATGGCTACAACCCGTAGCCGCTACAGGATCAAGGGATATGTCGACTCGGAGTATGACCATTGGCCGACTGGCGAAGAGTGCTGGCGCCAATCTCGAGACGGTCCGCTATTATGAGCGCATCGGCCTGATGCCGGCGCCGCCGAGAACCGATGGCGGTCACCGCAGCTACCTCTTCGAACACTTGCAGCGTTTGCGGTTTATCCGACGGTCCCGGGAGCTTGGTTTCGGGCTCGACGCGATCCGCCGCCTCATCGCCTTGAGCGAGCCGGGGGTTCAGGCCTGTTGTGAGGTCCGCGACATGGCGCGGGAACATGTGGCGAGCATCGACGCTCGCATCGCGGATCTGCAGCGCCTGCGCGGCGTGCTCCAGAAGGCGGCGGCGGACTGCCGCAACCCAGAGACCAGCCGTTGTCCGGTCATTGAGGCGTTGGGAGGCTAGCGCCCTGGTCTTCGCGCGCCCGTCCCGCGCCAAAAATCTTCCATTAGATGGGTGTGCTACCGGGCGGCGATAGCGATGGAAGACAGGTCGGCTGCGGCGTCGATGGGAATTCCGGCCGCCTTGCGCTCGGAGTAGCGGTCCACCAGCTGCGTCGAGTGCGGGCGCACCAGGATGGTGAAGCGCACCAGTTCCTCCATCACATCGACGAGGCGCTCATAGTAGGCGGAGGGCTTCATCCGCCCGGCCTCGTCGAACTCCTGGAAAGCCTTGGCCACGCTCGACTGGTTCGGGATGGTGACCATCCGCATCCAGCGGCCCAGAAGGCGCAGCGTGTTGACGGCGTTGAAGCTCTGGGAGCCGCCGGAGACCTGCATGACGGCCAGGGTTCGGCCCTGGGTCGGGCGCACGCCGCCCATGCTCAGGGGCAGATGGTCGATCTGCAGCTTCAACAGGCCCGAGACCTGGCCGTGCCGTTCCGGGCTGCACCAGACCATGCCCTCGGACCACAGAGCGTGCTCGCGCAGTTCGCGCACCGCGGGGTGATCGTCATCGCCGGGCGACCCCGGAAGGGGCAGGTCGGACGGGTCGAAGATGCGGGTTTCGCATCCCATCCATTGCAGCAGGCGGGCCGCCTCCTCGACGCAGAAGCGCGAATAGGACCGTTCACGCAGCGATCCGTAGAGGAGCAGGATCCGGGGCGAATGGTCATGCGGCCCCAGATCGCGGGCGGGATCGGCCGAGAGATAGGCCTTGTCCAGGGCCGGCAGATGATCCGGATCGGGCAGCGGGCGCAGGCGGGCGAAGGTCATCAGAGGTCCTTGGTCAGATAGGCCGCCGACGCCGGGCAGAGCCCCGCGAATTCGCGGGTCCGCCGGATCGCCTCCGGCGCCGACTGGCGGCTCGCGGCCCGGTAGCCGTTCCGGGCGAAGAAGGGCTCGGCCGTCGTGGTGAGCAGATGCAGGCGTGCGGCGCCCAGGTCGCCGGCGACGACCTCGGTCGCGGCCAGCACCCGGGCTCCCAAGCCGCGCGCCTTCCGATCGGCGAGCACAACGAGCGAGCGGAGCAGCAGGTCGCGCCCCTCCCCTTCCAGCCCGACATAGCCGACGACGGCGCCGTCGTGATCGGCGCTGAAGTAGCGGCCGGCGTCAGGCGCGGGCAGGCCTTCGGCCCGCAGCGCGGCGATAAGGCCGGCGTCGGTCGCCTCGATCAGATGCAGGACCACCATCATCCGGCGTCCGCTGGCGGGACCGTGTCCGGGAACCACCGCCGGCCCATCCAGAGGGCGACCAACACCAGCAGGATCAGCACCGGCACCTCCACCAGCGGGCCGATCACGGCCGCAAAGGCGACCGGCGAGGCTAGGCCGAACGCGGCGATGGCGACCGCGATGGCCAGCTCGAAATTGTTGGAGGCCGCGGTGAAGGCCAGGGCCGTGGTGCGCGGGTAGTCGGCTGCGATCAGCTTGCCCATGAGGAAGCTGACCACGAACATGACGAGGAAGTAGATCGTCAGCGGAATGGCGATACGCAGGGCGTCGAGCGGCAGGGCGACCACCTCGCCGCCCTTGAGGCTGAACATGGCCACGATGGTGAACAGCAGCGCGATGAGGGTCAGCGGGCCGATGCGCGGCAGGAACCGGGTCTCGTACCAGTCCGCCCCCTTGCGCGCGATCAGCACGCGGCGGGTCAGGAAACCGCCGAGGAACGGCAGGCCCAGATAGACCAGCACCGCCGCCGCGATCGTCCAGACGCCGACGTCCACGACGCTGCTCTCCAGGCCGAACAGCGGCGGCAGGACGGCGAGGAAAATCCACGCGTAGACGCTGAAGAAGGCGATCTGGAACAGGGAATTGAAGGCCACCAGGCCGGCGACATAATGGTTGTCGCCCCGCGCGAGCTGGTTCCACACCAGCACCATGGCGATGCAGCGCGCCAGCCCGATCAGGATGACCCCGGTCATGTACTCCGGCTGATCCCTGAGGAAGATCACGGCGAGGGCGAACATCAGGATGGGCCCGATCACCCAGTTCTGGACCAGGGACAGGACCAGCACCCGCTTGTCGGCGAACACCTGGGGCAGGGCCTCGTACCTGACCTTGGCCAGCGGCGGGTACATCATCAGGATCAGGCCGATGGCGATGGGGATGTTGGTCGTCCCCACCGAGAGGCTGTCGACCCAGCCGGGCAGACCCGGAACGAGGGTCCCCAGCGCCACGCCCGCCGCCATGGCGACGAAGATCCACAGCGTCAGCCAGCGGTCCAGGAAGGACAGACGACCGGGGGCCTCACGCGGCGTGTCGACGACGGGCGTGTCGACCATCAGCGGACCCTTTTCCCGTCGGCGTCGATGACGACCTCGCCGTCCTCCTTGGCGAATGGCTTCAGGTTTTCGGCCGGAAGCAGGTCCAGAACCGCCTCCGAGGGACGGCACAATTTCACGCCCAGAGGCGAGACGACGATCGGCCGGTTCAGCAGAATGGGATGGACCTCCACGGCGCCCAGCAGCTGGTCGTCAGACAGCGCTTCGGCCAGCCCCAGCTCCGCGAAGGGCGTGCCCTTCTCGCGCAGCAGGTCCCGCAGCGAGCCGCCGGTCCGCGCGGCCAAGTCGGCGATCCTCTCTCGCGACGGCGGGGTCTTCAGATACTCGATCACGTGCGGCTCGACCCCTGTATGCCGGATCAGTTCAAGGGCGTTGCGCGAGGTCCCGCACGCGGGGTTGTGGTAGATGATGACGTCCATGGATGATCCTCAGTCGCGGCAGGGCGCGAGTTCTCGCAGAAGCGGCTCGCACAGGTCCGCGCGCCCTCCGCAGCAGTCCTTCAACAGGAACAGGACCAGCTCGCGCAGCCTATCCAGATCGGCGCGATAGACGATGGACCGGCTTCGGCGCTCCGAGCTGACCAGACCGGCGCGGGACAGCACGCCCAGATGCGCCGACATGGTGTTGGCCGGGATCGCCAGCTGATCGGCGATCTCGCCCGCCGGCAGCCCCAAGGGCTCGTGTCGAACCAGCAGACGGAACGCCTCCATTCGAGTCGATTGAGCGAAGGCCGAAAGAGCGAGAACTGCTGCCGTTGATTCCATATTTCGATTATTCTGGAACTCTGGAGAAGATCAAGGCTTCAAGTTGCTCGTTGAAGGCCACCGACGACGCCGCCCGTCGATCACGAACGGTTGCGCGTGGCGCATCCCTCCCCGGGTTGTCCCTCGGACAGATAAGGATCGTCGTCGTTTAGGTCAGCATGCGAACGGGCCAGCGCGTCCGGATCCTAGGCGGGACAGACAAGGAATCCGGGCATCGCTCCAGCAGCGCACCCGCCGGCGAGGACCAGGAAGCCGGCGCTTGGTGCGCGACCTTAACTGATCCGGCGAAGTCGTGTTCAAGGCGTGTATATGGACTGCGGGTCACAGGAACCTCGTCTGTTCGCCGGCGCTTTGAAACTGACCGGCAGGCGTCGTGTTTGTGGGTTCCCGAACGCTGGAGCGTCGCTTGCCACACACTCGCCCTCGGCTGCAGGCCCTCGCCCTGGCCTGGCCGCCATTCACGTTGAAACAGGAGGATGTGGCAGCGAACGGCGCCGAGATGTTCGCCACCACTCATGGCGGCTTCGAACGTCTGGCTCCGATCTACAGGAACGCCCTGATCGAGACACGGCACTCCTGCGTCCCGATCGAGTGGTATCTGAAGCCCCACAGCTTCTCCGAACGAAATGATCTGTTCCTTGAGAACGCGGTCGCCGTGCTGGCCGAAGCCGCGGGCAAGGCGCTGGCCGAGGCGGAGTTGACGGCGCAGGATATCGACGCGGTTGTCGTCGTCTGCACGACCGGCATAGCCACGCCTGCGCTGGACGCCCGGCTGATGACGGTGATGCCTTTCCGGCCCGACGTAAGGCGTCTGCCTGTCTTCGGCCTCGGATGCGCCGGGGGCGTGGTCGGACTCGCGCACGCCGCCGACATCGCGATGGCCCATCCGGACGAGCGCGTGCTTCTGCTTGTGGTCGAACTTTGCGCCCTCACCTTCCGGGCCCAGGACCGATCCAAATCGAACCTCGTCGCGACGGCCTTGTTCGGCGATGGTGCGGCCGCCGCGGTGATCAGTTGTCGTGACGACGCCAAAGGGCCCGCTCTCGGCGCCAGTCGCGAACACACCTGGCCTGACAGCTTGGATGTCATGGGCTGGGGCGTGGCGGACGACGGGCTCAAGGTCGTCTTCAGTCGAGACACCCCGACCCTCGTTCAGGAGGACTTCCGGCCAGTGGCGACGCAGTTCCTCGCCGATAATGGAATGACGGCGAAGGATGTCGGCGGTTTCGTCTGCCATCCCGGCGGAGCCAAGGTGATCGACGCGCTGGAGACCTGCTTCGAATTGACCGAAGGGACGCTCGGCCACACGCGAGAGGTGCTCCGCGCCCACGGCAACATGAGCGCCGCGACGGTGCTGTTCGTCCTGAAGGCCATGCTCGACGACGGAGTGGAAGGGCCTCTCCTGCTCACCGCCCTCGGCCCCGGCTTCACCGCCGGCCTGATGCTGGTGCACCCCTGATGTGGCTGTGGCTGGTGATCGGCCTGGTGGCGATCCAGCGCCTTTGGGAGCTTTGGCTGGCGAATCGCAACACCCGGCGGCTGATCGCACTGGGCGCGGTCGAAGTCGGCGCCCGCCATTATCCCCTGTTCATCGCACTGCACGCCAGCTGGCTGGCGGCCATCGCACTCGCCACGCCGCCGGCGACAGTTCCGCATCCCGCCTGGCTTGCGTTCTACGTGGTGCTGCAGTTCGGGCGACTCTGGGTCATCGCGACGCTCGGACGCTTCTGGACCACACGGATCATCACCCTGCTCGGCGCGCCGTTGAACAGACGGGGTCCCTACCGGTTCGTTCGTCACCCCAACTATGTGATCGCGTCCCTCGAAATCCTCGTCCTGCCGCTGGCGGTCGGCCAGGTCTGGATCGCCGTCGCGTGGAGCAGCGCGAACGCTATGCTTCTGGCGTGGCGTATTCGGGTGGAGGATGGGGCGCTTGCCGACCGCAGATAGTCCCTTAGGAACATGGCCGGACACCTTGATCCCGGCCCAGCTGCCCGCTCAGGGATGCACACCGTTCACGTTTCACGGCGTACGCGGTCACCGGGGAACAGCGGCCGTTCCGGCGGGTTGACCAAGTCCGCCATCGGAGAATCCCATGCATATCCAGTCCATGATCAGCGCCCACCCTCACGTCAAAGGCTCGACCAACGACGCACTGATCCGCGCCGTCGAGGCGGCCTACGAGTGCGCCGCGACCTGCCGCATCTGCGCCGACGCCTGTCTCGGCGAAGCCATGGTCGCCGATCTCGTCCAATGCATTCGGCTCAACCTCGACTGCGCCGACGTCTGCGCGGCCGCCGGCGCGGTCGGCGCGCGCCGTACGGGGAGCAACGAGGCGGTCATCAAGGGCCAGCTCGAGGTTTGCGCCGACACCTGCGCGGCCTGCGCCGCGGAGTGCGACAAACACGCGGACATGCATGAACATTGCCGCATCTGCGCCGAGGCCTGCCGCCGCTGCGAAGAGGCGTGCCGGGAGGCGGTTGGCACGATCACTCCGTCGAGCCGTTGATGGAGCACCGCCTTCACCGTGCGTGCGCTGACAACGCCCCGCACGAACGGTGAAGGCGGGTCCGGCTATTCCGGGCGAATGGCGGTGACTTCACCCGCGTTGCCCTGAACGGTCAGGTCGAACTGGACGCGATCCCCGACAGCGGCTTGCTGTGCCACGGCGGGGTCTGCCGTAAAGCTCATCGTCATGGCTGGCCAGCCGACCGCCGGAATAGCCTCGTGATTGATCGTCACGGTGCCGGCCGCCGTATCCACGGCGGTGACCACGCCTGCGCCGCTGCCGGATCTGGAGCCCGCAGCGGGGGACGTCGCCGTGTCCGCCGCGCCGGCCGCGGAAGCCGTGTCGACGGGCGCGGCAGCGGCCGGTTCGGCGGCCGGGTCCGCGGGTTGGCCGCAGGCCGAAAGCATCATGGCCGCGCCGGCGAGTGAAACAAGGGTTCGGGTCATGGGGTCGCTCCTTGGTTTGGGGGGGTTGAACGGGCCTTGCGGCGCCTGAGGAGAAGGTAGCCCGCCGGTATAACGAGCATCGAGAGCAAAGGTGCGGTGATCATGCCTCCGATCACCGGCGCGGCGATCCGGCTCATCACTTCCGAGCCCGCGCCGTGGCCGATCAGAATCGGAAACAGGCCCGCCAGGACAACGGCGACCGTCATGGCCTTGGGCCGGACCCGCAGCAGGGCGCCTTCGCGAACGGCCTCTTGGACCTGTCCGCGATCGGGGTCGGCTCCGCGATCTTTCAAAGCTTGCTTCAGATAGATCAGCATCACCACGCCGAACTCGGCCGAGAGGCCGGCCAGGGCGATGAAGCCGACGCCGGTGGCGACGGACTGGTGAAAGCCGAGCAGATAGAGCAGCCAGATCCCCCCGGTCAGGGCGAACGGCAGGGTGGCCATGATCAGCAGGGCTTCGTCGAAGCGCCCGAACGTCAGGTAGAGCAGGACGAAGATGATCGCCAGCGTGGCCGGGACCACGATCCTGAGCCGCGCGGTCGCCCGTTCGAGATATTCGAACTGGCCCGAGTAGGCGATGCTCACGCCAGGCGTGGGGGTGACGGCACGGGCCACGGCGCGACGCAGATCCGCGACGACCGAGGCCAGGTCGCGTCCCCGCACATCGACATAGACCCAGGTGGTCGGCCGGCCGTTCTCGGACTTCAGCATTGGCGGCCCGTCGGCGATCCGCAGATCGGCGACGGCGCCCAGGGTGATCTGCTGGCCTGAAGGCGTCAGGATCGGCAGGGCTCGCAGTTGTTCCACGCTGTCCCTCAACTCGCGCGGATAGCGCACGCTGATGGGATAGCGCGCCACGCCCTCCACGGTCTGGCCGATGGTTTCGCCGCCGATCGCGCCTGAGACGATCGACTGCACATCGGCGATGTTGAGACCGTAACGCCCCGCCGCGTCGCGGTCGATGTCGATATCGACGTAGCGGCCGCCCGTCAGACGCTCGGCCAGCGCCGAGCTCACGCCCGGCACGGATTGGGCGACCTCGGCGACCTCGGCCGCGACGCGGTCGATCTGACCGAGGTCGGCGCCGGACACCTTGACGCCGACGGGGCTCTTGATCCCCGTCGCCAGCATGTCGATGCGATTGCGGATGGGAGGAACCCAGACATTGGACAACCCCGGAACCTGGACCGCGCGGTCGAGCTCCTCGACCAGCTTCTCCGGCGTCATGCCGGGGCGCCATTCATCGCGCGGTTTGAACTGGATGGTGGTCTCGAACATTTCCAGCGGAGCCGGATCCGTCGCGGTTTCCGCCCGGCCGGCCTTGCCGAACACGGTCGCCACTTCCGGCACCGTGCGGATCATGCGGTCCGTCTGCTGCAGCAGTTCCGCGGCCTTGGCCGCAGAGAGGCCCGGCTGGGCCGAAGGCATATAGAGCAGGTCGCCCTCGTCCATCGCCGGCATGAATTCGCCGCCGAGCCGGCTGAGAGGCCAGGCCGTAGTGGCGAAGACCAGCAAGGCGACCAAGAGAGTTTTCCTTGGGTGACGCAGCACCCAGTCGAGCGGCCCCCGATAGATGTGGGTCAGCCAGCGGTTGATCGGGTTGCTCTGCTCGGCCGGTATCCGTCCCCGGATCAGATAGCCCATCAGAACCGGCACGAGGGTGATCGACAGGATCGCCGCGGCCGCCATGGCGTAGCTCTTGGTGAAGGCCAGCGGCGCGAACAGCCGACCCTCCTGGGCCTGGAGGCTGAACACCGGAATGAACGACAGGGTGATGATCAGCAGACTAAGGAACAGCGCCGGTCCGACCTCCACGGCCGCCTCGGTGATGACCTTCCACCGTTCCTCGCCCGCCAGCTTCTTGTCGGGGTGATCGTGCTCCCATCGCTCGATGTGTTTGTGGGCATTCTCGATCATGACCACTGCCGCGTCGACCATGGCCCCGATGGCGATGGCGATGCCGCCCAGCGACATGATGTTGGCGTTCACGCCCTGAAGATTCATGATCGGGAAGGCCGCCAGCACGCCCAGCGGCAGGGTCAGGATGGCGACCAACGCCGACCGGGCGTGCCAGAGGAACAGGCCGCAGACCAGGGCGACGACAATGAACTCCTCGATCAACTTGCCGCTCAGATTGTCGATCGCCCGGTCGATGAGCTGCGAGCGATCGTAGGTCGTCACCACTTCGACCCCCGGCGGCAATCCGGCTTTGAGCGTCTGGAGTTTCTCGGCGACAGCCGCGATCGTGGCGCGGGCGTTTGCGCCGGATCGCAGGATGACGACGCCGCCGGCGACCTCGCCTTCGCCATTCAGCTCCGCTATGCCGCGCCGCATCTCCGGGCCGATCTGGATGGTCGCGACGTCCCCGAGGCTGATCGGCACGCCTCCAGCCGCCGTGCGGAGCGGCACGGCCCGGAAGTCGTCGAGCTCGGTCAGATAGCCGTTGGCGCGCACCATGTATTCGGCCTCGGCGAGCTGGAGCACCGAGCCGCCCGTCTCGCCGTTGGCGCGCTGGAGAGCTTCGACCACCACCTGATGGGTGACGCCGTAGGACGCGAGCCTGACGGGGTCGAGCACCACCTGGTATTGCCGCACCATGCCGCCCAGACTGGCGACTTCGGCAACACCCGGCACGGTCTTCAACTCATAGCGGAGGAACCAGTCCTGCAGACTGCGCAACTGGGCCAGATCGTTTCGGCCACTGCGGTCGACCAAGGCGTACTCATAAACCCAGCCTACGCCGGTGGCGTCCGGACCAAGTGCCGGTTGGGCGGTCGCGGGAAGTCGCGCCTGCACCTGGCTCAGATATTCGAGGACCCGGGAACGGGCCCAGTAGAGGTCCGTCCCATCCTCGAACAGCACATAGACGAAGCTGTCGCCGAAGAAGGAGTAGCCCCGAACCGTTCGCGCGCCGGGCACCGACAGCATGGTGGTCGCCAGAGGATAGGTGACCTGGTTCTCGACGATCTGGGGGGCCTGCCCCGGATAGCTGGTGCGGATGATGACCTGTACGTCCGACAGGTCCGGCAGGGCGTCGACCGGCGTGCTGCGAACCGCAAACAGGCCGGCGGCCAGCAGAGCGAGCGCGGCCATAAGGACGAGAAAACGTCCCTTGACCGAGGCGCGTATGATCGCGGCGATCATTGCCCCGACCTCTCGCGCGGCGCGGGCGCGGCCATGGATGCGCCCGTCTGGGCGGCGGCGGGCCGGCCGGCCGTCGGCGACGCCGGGGCGCGTGCGGGTCCGGAAGTTTGGCCGATCGGCCGCGCCGTGACGCCTGACAAGCTGGCTTCAGAATCGATCAGGAACTGCCCCGACGCGACGATTCGTTCGCCTTCCCTGAGACCGGCGAGGATCTCGGTCTGTCCGCCGGCTTCCCGTCCGATGCGGACCTCGGCCGGTTGATAGCGGCCCTCCGGCAGGGCGAGCATGACGATGTCACGTTCTCCGGTCCGGATCACCGCCTCGGTCGGCACGAGCAGAGCCGAAGTCGAACCGCCGCCGAAGGTGATCCGGCCGAACATGCCCGGCCTGAGACGCCCTCCCCGATTGGCCATTTCGATCCGCGCGGTGATCGTGCGACTGTCGCCGACGAGCTCCGGCAACAGGGCGGTCAGGCGACCCGTGAACCGCTCGCCCGGGAACGCGGCCAGGGCCACCTCGACGGACTGCCCGGCTCTCAGCTGGTTCGCGAGCGCCTCCGGGATGGCGGCGTTGACCCAGACGGTCGACAGGCCGTTGATCTCGGCCAGGGTCATGCCCTGGGCGACGCTCATGCCGGCGCGCACGCTCAGCGTCTTGATCACGCCGCCAGTGGGCGTCGAGATCGTGATCGTGTTCCGCGCCCGCCCGCTGCGTTCCACAGAAGCGATTACGCCCTCGGACATGCCCAACAGCACCAGTCGCTGCCGCGCCGCCTGGATCAGGGGCGTATTGCCGGTGCGTCGCACGGCGAGATATTCGGTCTGGGCTCCGCCCCAGGACGGAATGAGCAGATCGACCAGAGGGGCGCCCGCGGCGACCACGTCGCCCGGCGCGCGGTTGTAGACGCGCTGGACGAAGCCGTCCGCGCGCGACTGGACCACAGCGATGTCGCGTTCGTTGTAACCTATGATCGCCGTGGCGCTGAGATCGCCCTCCAGGTCGCCACGGCGGGCCGTGGCATATCGGACCCCCAGATTCTGGGCCAGCGCCGGATCGATCCGGACGCCGGGGGTGGCGCTACTTCCCCCCTCATCGGCATACTTGGGGATGGTGTCCATGTTCATCGACGATTTTCCAGGCCCCGGATATCGTTCGTTCGGAACCATGGGATCGTACCAGTAGAGGATCTCGCGCTCCCCTGCCCCCTCGGCGGTCTCGCCGCCGGCCCCATCCAGGCGTGGAGCGACGACGATGCCTGCCCCGACGCCGACCCCGACCAAAAGAAGCGCGCCCATGGCGACGCCCAGGCGTTTGTTGCGAAGGGCGTTCATCGGTCGTCGTTCCCATAGGTGAGAGTGATCTCGACCACCTGACGCTTCACGGCGGCCTCGCGATCGAGCGCGTCGAGCCGGGCGTTGGCCACGGCGGTGAAGGCTTCGAGAACTTCAACGATGCCCGCCCGGCCCGCCGCATAGCTCGCGGTTTCGAGATCGGAACGCTGAAGGACACTGGGCAGAACGACGTCGCGCGACCGGATCCATTGATCGTGAGCGGTCACGTATTCCGCCAGGGCGCTTCGCAGCGACGCGGTCAACACGCGCTCAGCGTCCTCACGCTCGGCGGAGACCCGCAGCGCATCAGCGGCGCGCGCGGCGATGACCGGATCCTGCCTCCGACCGGGAAAGATCGGCAGCCGCACGCTCGCTCCGACGGAGAACAGATCGCCGAACCGCTCATCGCGGCGGGCGTAGCTGGCTTGGAACGACCAGTCCGGCCGGCGTCCGGCGCGGGCCAGAACGACCTCGGCTTCGGCGCGGCGCGCGGCGGCTCCATAGGCCCGCACGGTCGGCAGCTGGGCGATGCCGCTCTGTAAGGCGACCAGGTCGAGATCGTCCTGCGGCGGCGGTCCGACCGTCTCGGGATCGGCGTCGCCCGTCCACCGGGCCAGTTCGGCTCGCGCCTTCTCGATGTCGGCGGCGAGACTGCTGCGGCGATCGTCAAGATCCGCCTTGAGCTGAACGGGACCGAGAGCGTTGGCGGGCCGATAGGCGCCGGACGCGACTCCGGCCGGGGCGGCGTCCCAGAGGGGTTGCAACGTCGCCAGCAGCTCGTCCAGCGCTGCAAAGCGGAGCTCGGCATAGAACAGGTCGATCCACGCGAGGCCCGCGGCGACCCGGACCTCTCGTCGCGCGACGGACTCCTCAGCGCCGGCGACGCCGATCGCCGCCTCGGCGATGTCTCGCTCGGCGCGACGACGCGCGCGGCTGGGCACTTCCTGCTCGACGCCGATCCTGAGCATGGTGAAGTCTTCATCGAATTGCCCCGCGAACGGCCCGTTCACCGGATATCCGTCGAGACCGACGGAGAGCCGGGGGTCCGGCAGGCGCCCGGCAGCGGGCGCGGCGGCCCGAGCCGCGTCGACGCCCAGAGCGCTGGCTCTCAGGCGCGGCGCCTCGCTGGCGGCGCGGGCCAGAGTCTCGTCGAAGGTCTGGGGGTCGGCACGGGCCGGCGCGGCGCAGAGTCCGAGCACCAGGAGTGCGGCCAGCGGCCAGGGCCGGTCAACGGGGCACGGCCAGCAAGGCCGCCGCAAGCGTCGCGGCAAGGGAACCGCCGGGAGACGGCGCACGACGGAGACCGCCGTGCCGAAGCGAATGATCATGAGAAATCTCGATAACCGCCGCGTCCACCTCGCGGCGAGACGCAGGCGCAGACCTTAGTCGATCGGCGGACGCCGCGAAGCGGGGCGCGGCTTGCCGATCAGCGAAAGCAGTCTACGACAGTGGTTTTGGCGGACTCTTCAGCGGAAGCGGACCTGCGCCTTCCAGCGCGACATCGACCTCGGCGAACGATGTCGCCCCCGATCCGAGCGGATGCTCGAACGCCGGCGCGGGCGGCATCGGCGAGGCGACGGCGGCGCAGCCCATCTTGGCGATGCAATCCGGCGTCATCTTGCTGCACGGGCCTTCGGCGTCGTCGACGGCTTCGTCCGCCATGTCCATCATCTCGGCGCAGTCCGCCTCCGGCATTGCCGCCGTCGCCTCGAACACCTGAACCGGAGTGGCGTGCGCCGACGACTGGCCGATGAACCCGGCCACCGCGAGGGCGAACAGAAGGACGCGGACGATATTCCACATGGCGGCCGAGATAGGCGCTTCGAGGCCCTTCGAGTCAAGACGCGACCCCGCCGGACGGCGCGCGCCGTCCGCTTCGGTCGCGACCATGACGAACGCCCTTCATCGCCGTCCGTCGGGAGCACGATCGACCGCAGAAGAGCCGCTCCAGTGGCGCTTCAGCGCAGACCCGCTTACGCTGGGAGGGAAGATTCAGGATTTGAGGGGATGGCGTGCCGGACAGACTTCGAGACCTCATCGCGCAATGGCGTAACGATCCCTCGGCGACCTACCAGACCTGGTTCCTGTGGGATGAACGGCTGAAGAATTTCCGGTCGATCCGCCGGGGCATCGGCCAGGTGGTCGAGGAGATCGAGACGGGCCGCTTCGGTGTCGCCTATCGCGGCTCGTCCCTGGAGACCATCGTCCATTCCGTCGCCGAGCAGCGACAGATCTTCAAGGGCGCCGACCACGCCTTTCTGTGGAAGCCCAAGTTGAGGATCCCCGACATCTACGAGAACCCGGCGAACCAGCGCGCCTTCGGCCGCCTGCTGCATCATTGCAGCGGCTGTTCCACAGCCGACGAGATTCTCTCCGGCATCCGCACGATCGATCAACTCAAGATCAAGGGCCTCGGGCCGGCCGTCGCCAACCTGATCTATTTCCTGCACCCCACGCATGCGCCCCCGTTCAACACCGCCATCGTCAACGGTTACAACGCGATCACCGGCTCGAAGGTGAAGCTCGGCAGCTGGGAACATTATCTGGCCATGCGGGAGGGCCTCCTGGCGCTGAACGCCCGATATCGTGACCTTCTGTCGAACGATCTGGGAGCCCTCGCGGGATTCCTGTTCGATGTCGGCTCCGGGCGGTATCCGGCGCCGCCCCCCGACGGTGACGCGCTTTCGCGCCAGGGGTGGGAGGAACGGCTCGCCCAGGCCCGCGCGGAAGCGGTGAAGTTCGAGAAGGCGTCGGCGCAGCAACGCGAGACGGATCGCACGCACACGGAAATCCAGGCCTGGCTTCGTGATCTGGGACGCGCGCTCGGCTATCGGGTCTGGATCGCCGCCAACGACCGGAGCCGGCTCCATGACGGCGCGCGTCTCGGCGAGGGCTGTCTCGATCAACTTCCGACGGCGCTGGCGAACGGCGCTGGCGCCGAGTCGATCCGTCTGATCGACGTCCTCTGGCTCGATGCCGCGGCGGATCGCGTAGCGGCGGCCTTCGAAGTCGAGCACTCCACCACCATCTATTCCGGCGTGGTGCGCATGCTGGATCTGGCGCTCTCGGGTGAACTCCACACGTCCGCCGGTCTCTTTCTGGTGGCGCCGGACAGCCGGGAAGGCGATGTCCGGGCCCAGCTCCAGCGGCCGGCTTTCAGCCGGATCTCGGACCTGGACGTCCGATATCTGCCCTATGGGGAGTTGGACCGGCACCGGGGATCGATCGCGCGCTTCGGCTCCGACCTGCGAGGCCTGACCGAAATCTCTCACCGCCTGACCTGACCACCCGCCCGCGCCCGGGCGCAACCCGCATCAACTCGAACCGCCTGTCCGCCGAGACGCCCGGAAAGCCTTCAGATCACGCGCTAGGCGGATCCATAGCAGGATGATCCCGGTGATCACGATGCTCAGGGTGAGGAAGGTCGTGATGATGATCAGCGGATGGTTGAAGTTCTCGCCGGTCTTCCAGTCCATGATGTGGAGCCGCCAGAAGAAGTCATAGAACCGCCAGACGCCCGAGCGGCGCGTCACGACCTCTCCGGTGGCCGGCGACAGATAGAAGGTCGTCCGTTCGCGGTCGGCGAAATCGACCCTCCAGAGCGGTCCTGTCCGGCCGGTTTCCTGAGGCGCCGTGGCCAGCAGCACGGCGTCGGACACCTTCGCCTCGCCCTTGTAGCCCGTCCGGGCGAACGCCGAGGCTTCGCCAGCGGACATCGGCCCGAACGGAAGGCCCGTGACGGCGGACACGACGACGGGCTCTCCGTCCGCCGGTTTCAAAGTCCAGGCGGGTCCGCGCGGCGTCGTGCGCAGCTCCGCCTCGACAGGGGCCACGCCCGCGCGACGGGCCACGACGGCGAGGGTCGGAAGAGCTCCAACCTCAAGCAGAGCCGGCTTGAGTTCGGCCGCGCGATGTTCGCTACGCACCGTCTCGATCGGAATGACGGTCATGACCAGACCGCCGCCGACCCAGAACAGAACCTGCAGCCCCACCACGAGGGCGACCCATTTGTGAAGCTGGGTCGACAGCCTGAGAACCTTCATGGAACGAACCCGACTAGCCGTGACGCGCGAAGACGCGTGTGCCGCCGCCCTCGAGGATCAGCAGGGTCTCATAGGGCTCGCGCTGGCCGTCCGGCGTCTCCATGCCCGGCGACCCCAGGGGCATCGCCGGAACCGCCAGGCCCACGGCCTTGGGACGCTCGGCCAGAAGCCGTCTCACGTCCTCGGCCGGCACATGGCCCTCCAGAACATAGCCCCCGATCAGGGCGGTGTGACAGGACGCGAGGGCTTCGGGCACGCCCTGGGTGCTGCGGATCGAGCGGAGACTGGGAAGCTCGCTGATCCGCGCCTCGAAGCCCGCGGCGCGCATGTGATCCACCCAGGCCGTGCAACAGGCGCAGGTCGGCGTCTTGTAGACGGCGAGCTCGTTCGACGCGCGACCGACCGGGGCGCAGGCCGCGACCGCCAGGGCGCCCGTTCCCATGGCGATGAGACTGCGGCGTGAGAGCGGAATGAACTGGGATCCCATGAGACCTCAAGAAAACGATGTGCAAACGGCGCTGACCGTCGCGGTCGCGCTCAGGCCGCCGGACGGAAAGGCCGCGCCGAGGAATGATAGATGTCGAACCTCCACTCGTCACCTCGCTTGCGCAGGACGCTGGTCGCGGCGCCGCGGCGTTCTATGGGAGCTCGCGCGCCGTCCTTGAAGGTGATGTGGTAGGTGTAGGTCTCGCTTACGAAGGCCGTATCGCCATCGACCTCGATCTTCATGTCGTGGTCGCGGAAGTCGAACCCGGCGAGATCGGCGAACTCAGGACCCAGATGGTGCTCCAGATAGTAGGCGAACGATCCCTCCACGCCGCCGTTCTCGAAGATTTCGGAGTCGGACCAGAACAGGGCCGGCGTCTGCGACACATCCATCCGCTCGATGGCGGTCTTGTAGGCGGTGACCACGGCGCGGACCTGTTGTTCGTCCGCGGTCTGGGCCTGCGAGGCGGTGGCGAGGAGAGCGGCGACCGCCAGTCCGGCGAAGGTTGAACGAAACATCGTGGGCGAGGCTCCTGTTTGCCGGCCGCGAAAGGTGTGTCGGACGGGCGTGGGTGAAAAAACGAGAAGGTTGAACGACGGCGCGGCCTTCAGAACATCAGATGTCTCATGCCGTGGGTCAGCATGCCGCCCAAGAGGCCGTTGATCACGACGGCGACGGCGGTGAGCGTCAACAGGCCGATGTAGACCCTCTCGCGCCCGGGCCCCGGCAGGCGGACCCAGTGCTCCTTCGCCCACCAGCTGAGGAGGCCCAGCGCGGCGATCGAAGTGCCGAGCCATCTGTGAGAGGCGTGGGTCGCGTCGTCCCGTCCCGGCATCCCCATGGCGAACCAGCCCAATGCCACTGCGCCGACCGCGGAGATGGCCGCCAAGGCGATGATGACGCGCGTGCCCTGGGTCAGGACCGGACGCCGGAGGGTCAGGGCGGCGATCTCGAGGAGGGCGGCGACGAGGAACAGGGCGATCGGAAAATGCACCGCGGCCGGGTGCATGGCGCCGAGCCAGCGGTACAGGCGCTGCGGCATGGGTTTCGGACCCTCGTCCGCCATCATGGCCCCGTGGTCCATGTCGGCCGCCATGCCGGGCATGGCCATCATGTCCGATTGCAGCCCCTCGGCGGTCGATGCGGCGCTCTGGCCGCGAACCGCCGGGGCGTCATGATCCTCGTGCGCGAGCGCGGGCACGCTCACCGACAAGGCGAGCGCGAGTCCCAATGCCGGGAAAAATCCGCGTGATGTCATAAACCCTCTCCACTCCTGTCCCTTCTGCTATCTACGCAGCGCGAGGTCCGCCCCCTCGCCCGAGGGATGTCACGGTCTTGGCCGTAGTAGGATGTAGGGGCGCAAGGAGAGTGTTCGATGTCGCTTAAACTGGATGACATTCTGGCCGAGTCCGCGATGACGCCCATCGGCCGGTCGCTCGACGGGCTCGAACCGCTGGTCTGGAGCCGGGTCGAGACGCTTCGCGGCGAGAGACTGGCCACGCAGGTCCGTCTCGGCGCGGTCGCCGTGGCCCTCGCCACCGGTCTGACGGCGGGCGGCGTCGGCGCGGCCGCCGCGCCGAGCCCGCCCGGAGAGATGGCCATCTTCACGGTCGATGCGGGCCTGTCGCCTCTGGTGAGACTGGAAACCGGGCGGTGATGCGCGGCTGGCGGGCGATCGTCCTGACGGCCGTGCTGGCGGCCGTCGCCAGCGGCGCGGGCACCTGGATCAGCGCCAGCTGGGTGCTGAGCCGGCGCGAGCCGCCGTCCCTGCACGACATCGTGCACCACGATCTCAAGCTGTCGCCTGACCAGTTGACGCGCATCGAGGCGGTCGAGGCC
Source organism: Brevundimonas sp. Bb-A (assembly GCF_009394735.1). Classification (NCBI taxonomy): domain Bacteria; kingdom Pseudomonadati; phylum Pseudomonadota; class Alphaproteobacteria; order Caulobacterales; family Caulobacteraceae; genus Brevundimonas; species Brevundimonas sp. Bb-A. The sequence continues at coordinate 2,313,389 of NZ_CP045456.1, forward strand.
CGGTTCGCAGCGCGTCGGCCCGCGCTCGAAGCCGATGTCCGCGCGGCCAACCTCGAGCTGGCGCGCGCGATCGAACAGAGCGACGGCGACGGTCCCCCGGTTCAGGCCGCGGTCGACCATTTCCACGTCGCCATGGGCGCCCTTCAGAAGGAGACGATAGCCCACGTCTTCGAGATGCGGTCGGTGCTGACCCCTGCCCAGGCCGAGGTCTTCGACGACCGCATCGTGGCGGCTCTCGCGCCCGACGAAGGCTAGCGTTCCGGGTGGAGAGTCCAGCGAACCTGTCAGCGCGCGCCGCCGGCGGCGATCGGGCGGCCTTCGGCGCGCTGATGCAGCAGACCAAGACGGCCCTGTTCCGCTTCGTCCGGCGCTATGTCGGCGACGAACAGGATGCGTGGGATCTGTTGCAGGAGACCTATGCGGCGGCGTGGATCAACATCCGCCGCTATGACCCGACCCGGCCCTTCGAAGCTTGGATCCGGACCATAGCGCTCAACAAATGCCGGGACTGGAGCCGCCGCCGGTTCGTCCGACGCCTGATCCGGGGCGACGTCGATCTGGCATCGCCGGAAGCCTTGGCCGTGGCGAACGGCGACGAGCCGGCGGATGAACGGATGGAGGCCGGCGACCGACTCGCCCGTCTGAACGAGGCGATCAGCCTTTTGCCGCCGCATCTCAAGGCCCCGCTGCTGCTCACCGCGATCGAGGGGCGCAGCCAGGCGGAAGCGGCCGAAATTCTCGGCGTGACCGTCAAGACGGTGGAGACGCGCGTCGCGCGCGCCCGTCGCAAGCTGTTCGATGTCCTGGGCGGCGCGGGCGACGTCCCGCCGGCTCCGAAATGACGCGGATGAAGGCCGGACGGCGAGGGCTGCGGCGCTCGCCCGCGTAAACCAGTATGAAGGCGTCGATGGAAATACCTGACCGTCGCCCTCTTATCAGGAGCTTGCCACATGAGATTGCCGATCCTCGCCGCGGCCGCGGCGGTCACCCTGGGCGCCTGCCAGCCCGCCGCCGAGCCTCAACCGGTGGACGCCGAGCCGACGCCGGACGCTTCAGCGATGGCTCCGATGGAAGCCGTGCCGGCCGCAACCCCCGAGTCGACGCCGCCGCAGGCCGCCACGCCCGCCCCTGCCGCATCAACCCCGGCCGCGCCTCCCAAGGCATCGGCGCCCCGCCCGGCCCCCCGGCCCGCGCCCGCGCCAGAGCCGACACCGCCGCCTGCCGATCCGATGGCCGGCCATGACATGTCGAAGATGGACGGCATGACCATGCCGCCCAAACAGTAGTTCGCTTGAAGTCCAGGAGTTTTCGATGAACCGTTCAATACTCGCCACTCTCGCCGCCCTCGCGGCCTTCGCTCCTCTGTCGGCCGCCCAGGCCCAGAGCCAGTCGCATGCCGGCATGTCGGCGCAGGACCACGCCGCCATGCAGGCGCCGGCCAATGGCGTGGCGACCACTCCGGCGGACAACGCCATGCTGTCCTCCGCCCCGACCACCTTCTCGGCGACTTTCCCGCACGCCATGGTCCTGACGTCCCTTCGCCTGACCGGCGGACCGTCGAACCAGGCGGTCGATGTGGCCCTGTCAGCGGAGGCTGCACCCGCGGTCACGGTCAGCGCCCCGCTTCCGGCCCTCGCGCCCGGCACCTACGCCGCCGCCTGGACCGCGAAGGGCGCCGACGGCCATCAGATGAACGGCGTCGTCCGTTTCATGGTTCACTGAGGAGGCGGCCTCCCGCCTCCTGAGGGGCCGAAACCGAAGTGGGGAACGCCGCGCGGCGAGCCGCGCGGCGTTTTTCTTGCGAGATCGGATCGTCGATCTGGCGCACCTCGATCGCGGGCGGCTTAAAAGCGACGCGGCGGTATCCCGCACGCCGAACCCTTCATTCACGCTGAGTGTGAAGCGCAGGCAGACAACGCGCCAGGCCCGTCAAGGTCCTGACCACCACGTCGGCGTCGCTGCGACGGAGTTCGGCCTCAAGGGCCCGTTCCGGATCATACAGCACGGTCCGACAGCCCAGAGCCTTGGCCGGACGGATGTCCCATTCGAGGCTGTCGCCGATCACGCAGACCTCGGGGGCCTCGACGGCCAGGGCGGCGAACGCACGCCTGAACGCGTCGGGAAAGGGCTTTCCCACGCCGACTTCGCCCTCGATCTGAATGTGATCGAAATACGGTTCGAGACCGAACCGTTCGATCTTGGCGCGCTGCAACGGTCCGGCGCCGTTGGTGAGAAGCGCGAGGCGATAGCCCGCGTCGCGCAAGTCGAGCAGCAGGGCCTCAGCCCCCGCCTCGAGCCGCATCTCTTCGTCCCGCCGCCGGCTGAAGGCGTCGGCGAGGCTCGAGACCGTTTCGCAAGCCGGTGCGGGATGGCCTTCCCGAAGCAGGGTCTCGAAGGCCGCTGTCGCGATGAGGCGCCGCGCGTGTCGTGGGTCGGCGCGACCCAACTCATGACACCGCGGGTCGCGCCAGAACGCCTGCCCGGCCCGCGTGAGCGCCTGCGCCGCGATATCCGGGGCGAGGCCGCCCAGCTCGGCTTGCATCATCAAGCAGACGCTCCGCCAGGCCAGATCCGGCCGGCGGTAGGCCGAGAGCAGGGTGTCGTCGAGGTCGATGACCACGGCCGAGAGGGGCCGCGGCCTCACCGAGACCTCCCCGTCCTTTCCAGCCGCCGAGACCGGGGACGCCGCGCCTCGGCGACGATCCGCGACCGCCTATCGGGGCCAAGGATCAGACGAGGCCCGCCGCCGCCGACCTTCGCTAGAACCACGTCCGGATGCCGACGACGAGGCGCGTGTCTTCCGAGCTTCGCCCATCGGCTTCGAGGAAGTCCGCCGTATTCCCGAAGCTCTTGGTCCATTCCAGGCCGACATAGGGGGCGAACTCCTTGTGGAATTCGTACCGCAGCCGAGCCCCGATCTGGAGCGACGTCAGGCCGGATCCAATCCGGAGCTCGGGGATGTCCTCGGCCGACAGCACGACTTCAGCGCGAGGCTGCACGATCCAGCGGTTGGTGATCCGCTGATCGTATTCGGCCTCCGCCCTCGCCGTGAGTTCACCCTTGTTGGAGAGGAAGGCCGCCGCATCGACCTCGAACCAGTAAGGCGCGAGGCCCTGAACGCCCACGACCAGATCGGTTCGATCGCCCTCCGGACGGTAGGTCTGTCGCAGACCCGTCTGGAAGTCGAAGAAGGGCCGGAACGCCCGGCTGTAAAGGGCCTGGATCTCGGCTTCCTCGACCTCGCCGTCGAAGTCGCCCTCGACTTCCGACTTCCACCAGAAGCGGTTGATGTCGCCGCCGGTCCAGCCCTGCGCGTCCAGCGCGTAGCCTTCTTCGCCGTCTCCGAAACTCGCTTCGAGCTGGTCGATGATCACCGCGGTGGTCCGCACGTCGCCATTCTCGACGCGAAGCTGTTCGCGGGCCGCCGCCATCTCCGCGGGATCGAACAGGGTATCGGCGGCGTGAGCGGGGCCGCTGGTCGCCCCGGGCGGAACGGGCATTTCCGGAGGGCGTCCCGGGTTGTCCGCGCTGGTCGGCACGTCGGGCGGCATCGCCATGGCCGACATGTCATGACCCGGGGGCATCTGCCCCATGGTCGACATGTCATGTCCCGCCGGCATGGCCGACGCGGGCGCGGTCTGCCGCATCGTTGACATGTCGTGCCCGGCGTGGGGATCCGCCTGACCGGCGGCGGCCGGCTGTTGGCCGGCCTGCATGGTCAACATGTCATGTCCCGCCGGCATGGTCGGCGCGGGCGCGGTCTGCCGCATCGTCGACATGTCGTGCCCGGCGTGGGGATTCGGCTGACCGGCGCCGGCCGGCTGTTGGCCGCTCTGCATGGTCGACATGTCATGTCCCGCCGGCATGGCCGGCGCGGGCGCGGTCTGCCGCATCGTCGACATGTCGTGCCCGGCGTGAGGATTCGGCTGACCGGCGCCGGCCGGCTGTTGGCCGCTCTGCATGGTCGACATGTCATGTCCCGCCGGCATGGTCGGCGCGGGCGCGGTCTGGCCCATCGTCGACATGTCGTGCCCGGCGTGGGGGTCCGCCGACGCCGGCGCGCGCTCGGGCACGGCGCCGGTTGGGCAGGCCGGCGCCCCGAGCGTTCCGACGCGGGAGGGATCCGCCGTCGGCGCGCCGCGCCGGACGCAACCGGCGGGCAGCTGGACGGCGGGCTGGACGGCGTTAGCCGCCGCGCCGTGCCCGGCGTGGCTCTGGGCGAACACCGGGCCGGCCGAGGCCGCGAGGAGCAGAGGGACGAGACCCACAGACCGACGGATCATGACGAAGCTCCTGCCATCGGGCGGACGGTGACGACGTTGAACATGCCCGCGTGCATGTGCATCAGCATGTGACAGTGGAAGGCCCAGTCCCCGGGATTGTCGGCGGTCAGGTCAAAGGTGACCTTGCCGCCGGGGAGAACGTTGACCGTATGCTTCAGCGGTTGGTGGCCCGCCGGTCCGCCGGTCACCAGTTCGAAGAAGTGGCCGTGCAGGTGGATGGGGTGGGCCATCATGGTGTCGTTGACCAGGGTCACCCTCACCCGCTCGTTCCGCTCAAAGCGGATCGGCTCGACCAGTTCGCTGAACTTTCTTCCGTCGAAGCCCCACATGAACCGCTCCATGTTGCCGGTCAGGTGGATCTCCATGGTCCGCGATGGGGGACGCTGGTCCTTGTTGGGCGTCAGCGAGACCAGGTCGGTGTAGACCAGCACGCGGTGGGGTACGTCGGCCAGTCCCGTCGGGCGCTCGCCCATGCGGTTGGCCGGCGCCATGGCGATGGCGTCCACGCCGACCCCCACCGCCATGTCCGGCGGCGCGTTGGCGGGATCGCGCATGCTCATGCCGGCCATGGAGCCGTGGTCCATCCCGGTCATCGCACCCGTGGACTGGGTCGCCATGGCGCCGTGATCCATCCCGGCCATGGCGCCGCCGGAGGCGCCGGTCATGGCGCCATGATCCATCCCCGCCATGGCGCCGCCCGGCTGGCCTCCCATCGAGCCGTGGTCCATGCCGCCCATCCCGCCCATGTCCCCCATGCCCATGTCCTTCATGGTCAGGTTTGGAACCTCGCGGAGCGGCGGAACCTCGGCGGTCATCCCCAGGCGCGGAGCAAGGGTCGCCCGCCCCATGCCGGAACGGTCGATGGCCTCGGATACGATGGTGTAGGCCCGGTCTTCGGTCGGTCGGACGATGACGTCATAGGTCTCGGCGACGGAGATCTGGAACTCGTCGGTCTCGACCGGACGCACGTTCTCGCCGTCGGCCTGGACCACCGTCATCGGCAGGCCGGGGATGCGGACGTTGAAGATCGACATGGCCGAGGCGTTGATGATGCGCAGCCGCACCCGTTCGCCGGGTCGGAACAGGCCGGTCCAGTTCTCCTGCGGGCCGTGTCCATTGATCAGATAGGTGTAGGTCGTCCCATTCACGTCGAGGATGTCGCGCGGGTCCATCCGCATCTGGCCCCACATGCGCCGTTCCTCCAGGCTCATGCGGTCCTCGCCGGAGAAGAGGCCCGCCAGGGTCGTGCGCTGCCGGTTGAAGTAGCCGGGGCTCTTCTTCAGCTTGTCGAGGATTTCGTGCGGATGCATGAAACTCCAGTCCGACAGGACCAGCACATGCTCGCGGTCGTAGGCGACCGGATCGGCGCCGGCCGGATCGATGACGATCGGCCCGTAATGGCCGAGCGCCTCCTGCAGGCCGGAGTGGCTGTGGTACCAGAAGGTGCCGGACTGCCTGATCGGAAACTCATAGACGAAGGTCTCGCGCGGCTTAATGCCTGGGAAGCTGATCCCGGGCACCCCGTCCATCTGGAAGGGTAGAAGAATCCCATGCCAGTGGATCGAGGTGTCTTCGTCCAGGGTGTTCGTCACCGCCAGACGGGCGTTCTGGCCTTCACGCAGCCGCAACACCGGCGCCGGCAGCACGCCGTTGATGGTCGTGGCGGTCGCGGTGCGCCCGTTCACGGTGAAGGGTGTCTGACCGATGGTCAGATCGATATTCGGCCCAGTCAGGGTAGGCAGGTCCGACCGCAGCCCCGGCGAGCCCGTCTGCGCCCAGGCGGGCATCAGGCCCTGCAAGGCGGCGAGACCGCCGCCCGCGACGGCGCCGCGCAGCAGCAGTCGACGATCTAGCTTCATAAGATACTCCTGAAAGTCAGAACCGCGCCTCGGCGAGGCGACGATCTATAGGGTTTTACGCAGGCGACCCGGTCGGCCCTCGCGACACGCTGCCGCAGAGCCGACCGGGCCGGAAACTCCCGTCGCCTGGCGCTGGATCAGCGCCGCGCCAGGATGGCTTTCATCTGGGCGATCTCCCTCTCCTGGGAGCTGACGATCTCCTCGCACAGACCGAGCACTTCCGGATCCTCCAGCGACGCCTGCTGACACATCAGGATCGCGCCGGAATGGTGGGGAATCATCGAGCGCAGGAACTCGGTGTCGCCCACCGCCGCCTGGGTCCGCATGCCGTAGAAGCTCACCGCGAACACCAGGGCCGCGGCTCCGCCGATCAGCAGGTTGGTCCGTTTCGACGGATACATCGATCGCATGAAGATCAGCATGAGGATCGCCATCGGCGAAACCATCATCAGCGTCATGTAGACGTTGTTGAGGTTGAAGTAGAAGTGATTGAGGGACGCGATCATCGTGTACATCACCAGGTACATGATGATGAAATCCAGAACGAGTTCGAAGCCGAACGAACGGTAGCTCCCCTTCATCGAATCCATCGTCTTCATCTTTTCCATCGATCGCTCCTTTCGCGACAACGCTCTTCAATCACATTCCGATCGCCAATCAGGCGGCGCCGGCCGGATGGGAGTCCAGCCAGGCGCGCAACTCGGCGATGTCGGCGGTCTGCATCTCGATCGTTTTCTGCGACATGCGCCGGATGTCGGCGTCCTGACTTTCGCGCAACACCACCTGGGCCATGTCGAGGGCGCCCTGGTGATGCGCAATCATCTTGCGAGCCCAGGTCTGGTCCGTGTCGGCCCCGGTCGCGGCCATCATGGCGTCCTTCATCTTGGCCTCGGCCGTCGCGTATGGATTTTCCGCGCTTCCGCCCGGAGCCGCCGCGCCGGCGGCGGCGCCCACGTTCGTTTCAAGCCAGCGCCGCAGCTCGGCGATGTCGCCGGGCTGCATCTCGATGGTCTTCTGGGCCATGCGACGGATATCCGCGTCCTGTGTGTCCCTCAGCACGATCTCGGACATGTCCAGCGCGCCCTGGTGGTGAGGGATCATCTTGCGGGCCCATGTCTCGCCCGCATCCGCGCCCATGGCGGACATCATGGCCTCGTGCATCTTGGCCTCGGCGGCGGAGAACGGAGTCTGCGCCATGGCCATCGGCTCCTGCGTCTGAGCCGAGGCTTCGGCCTCCGTGTTCGCCGGCGGTTCCGCCGACGGGCTGCAGGCCGCCAGAACGAGAGCGGAACAGCCGGCGACCAGGAGAGACGTGCGGGTGAAAGTCGGGATGAGCATAGGGGGTCTCCGCTTGAGGGGGTCGCCGGCGGATCGCCGGACGGCCAGACGAACGATGCGTCCGACAACGCTGCGGCGGGTGCGAGTTTGGTCCCTTGCCCCGACTGCCCACGCCGGACATCGTCCAGCGTAATCCAGCCCCGGCGCCACGGTTCCGCCGTGATTAAATATTCCCGAACGCCGTTGGATCAGGCGAGGGATCGGTCGCCGGAATGCGTATTGGCGCCCCCCGCGGCTCTCGTCTGCGACGGCTTTCTGGCCAGGGGACATCCATCAGAGTCGGACGGCCCGGAGCCGCAGCGCGTTGGCGATAACACTGACGGAGGACAGTGCCATCGCCAACGCCGCCAGGGCCGGCGACAACAGAAGGCCGAAGACCGGGTAGAGCAGTCCCGCCGCGATCGGAATGCCGAGGGTGTTGTAACCGAAGGCGAAGACCAGGTTCTGGCGGATGTTGCTCATCACCGCACGGGACAGTTTGCGCGCCCGGACGAGGCCCTGGAGATCGCCGCCGAGAAGGGTGACCCCGGCGCTCTCGATCGCGACGTCCGAGCCGGCGCCCATGGCCACCCCCACGTCGGCGGCGGCCAGGGCCGGGGCGTCGTTCACACCGTCTCCGGCCATGGCGACGATCCGACCCTCCGCTCTCAGCCGCTCGACGACCGCCGCCTTGTCCTGGGGCAGAACCTCGGCCTGAACGTCGTCTATGCCGAGCTGGCGCGCCACCGCCTCGGCCGTTGTGCGGTTGTCGCCGGTCATCATCACCAGACGCAGCCCCGACGCCTTCAGATCGCGGATGGCCTCGGCGGTCGTCGCCTTGACCGGATCGGCGATGCCCAGCACGCCGCCCGCAGCCCCGTCCACGGCGACGAAGATGGCGGTCGCGCCGTCTTGGCGAAGCGTATCGGCCCCGGCTTCCAGAGGCCCGACGTCGACGCCGATCTCGGCCAGATAGCGGCTGTTGCCGAGCGCCACGCGGCGGCCGTCGACGACCCCGGTGACGCCGCGCCCGACGGGGCTGTCGAAGTCCGACGCCTCGGACAGAACCAGATTTTGGTCGCTCGCCGCCCGAACGACGGCGTCCGCCAGCGGATGCTCGCTGCTCCGCTCAAGACTGGCGGAAAGTCTCAGAAGCTCGGCCTCGTCGAACCCATCGGCTGGCCGGACGGCGGTCACCGAGGGGCGCCCCTCCGTCAGGGTGCCGGTTTTGTCGAGCACCAGGGTGTCCACCTTCTCGAAGCGCTCCAGCGCCTCGGCGTTCTTGATGAGCACCCCGGCGTGAGCGCCGCGCCCCACCCCGACCATGATGGAGATCGGCGTGGCCAAGCCCAGGGCGCACGGACAGGCGATGATCAGCACGGAGACCGCGGCGACGAGGGCGTAGGACAGCCGCGGTTCGGGGCCGGCCAGGCCCCAGACGATCGCGGCGAGAACGGCGATCCCGATCACGGCCGGAACGAACCAGCCCGACACCTTGTCGGCCAGCCGCTGGATCGGCGCGCGGCTGCGTTGGGCCTGCGCCACCATCTGGACGATCTGCGCCAGGAGGGTGTCGGCGCCCACCTTGTCGGCTCGCATGACGAACGAGCCGGTCTTGTTGAGCGACCCGGCGACGACCTTGTCGCCGACGTCCTTGGTCACCGGCATGGATTCACCCGTGACGAGGGACTCGTCGAGGGTGACCCGGCCGTCCAGGATCTCTCCGTCGACCGCCACCTTCTCGCCGGGACGGACGCGCAGCCGGTCTCCCACAGCGACCAGATCGAGGGTGACGTCCTCGTCGCCGCCGTCGTCGCGGACGCGCCGCGCGGTCTTCGGGGCGAGGTCCAGCAGGGCCCTGATGGCCCCCGACGTCTGTTCGCGCGCCCGAAGCTCCAGGATCTGGCCGACCATCACCAGGACGGTGATGATGGCCGCCGCCTCGAAATAGACCGGCGCGCTGCCGTCCATCCGCCGGACCGCCGCCGGGAACAGATGCGGCGCCAGAACCGCGACCACGCTGTAGATCCAGGCCGCACCAACGCCGATGGCGATCAGGGTGAACATGTTGAGGCTGCGATTGCGGATGGATGCCCAGCCCCTCTGGAAGAACGGCCAGCCGGACCACAGCACGACCGGCGTCGCCAGGACGAACTGGATCCAGTTGGAGGTCTGTCCGGGTATCCGCATCGCCAGCCCGGTCAGATGGCCGCCCATTTCAAGCGCGAAGACCGGCAGCGTCAGAACCGCGCCGATCCACAGGCGACGGGTGAAGTCGATCAGTTCGTGATTGACCGGAGCCTCGGCGGTGACGGTCTCCGGCTCCAGCGCCATGCCGCAGATCGGACAGGAGCCAGGTCCCTCCTGGCGCACCTCGGGATGCATCGGACAGGTGTAGATCGCACCGGGCGTGACGGGAGCCGGTTCGGGCCGCTCGCCGAGATAGCGATCCGGATCGTCCACGAATTTGGTCCGGCAGCCCGCCGAACAGAAGACATACTCCTCCCCCTCGTGGGTGGCCCGATGCGCCGTGGTCGCTGGATCGACGGTCATGCCGCAAACCGGATCGATCGCCTGCGCGGCGTCCCGAGGCGTCTTGTTCGAACAGCAGCCGTGACCGGCGGGATGGGAATGGGATGACGTAGCCATGACGGCTCCTCGGACGACCTCACTGCCAAATATACCCCACGGGGGGTATCGCGCAAGGTGTGACGGTGAGGTAGGATCGAACGGTCGGAACGAGGAACAGGATGCAGACCGAGATCAAGCCGAAGGTGTTGAACCGCCTGAGCCGCATAGAGGGGCAGGTGCGTGGCCTTTCCAGAATGGTCGAGGAGGACCGCTACTGCATCGACGTCCTGACCCAGCTCCAGGCCGTTCGGGCGGCGCTGTCGCGCGTCGAGAGCCAGATCTTGAAGGACCACATGGATCACTGCGTCATGGGCGCGATCGCGGGTGACGATCTCGCCGACCGCAAGGCCAAGGCGTCCGAACTGATCGAACTTCTCGGCCGCGCTTCCCGCTAGCCGGGGACGGACTCCCGGCGTTCGGTCGCCAGGCCCGGCGGTCGGCCTGGACATCCTCTCGTCTGGCTGAGGGACATGACATATCTTGGGGGCGGCCTCACCCAGAGCCGCAGCGGTCCAGGCTGGCAAACCGGCCGAGGGCATGCCGAGCCCCGAGCCAGACTTGGACGTCCCGTATGACCGGCCGGCCCCGTCTGGCGTCGCGCATGAGGGATGTTCCCGCCCGATGCGTATCTCAATATGGCGGCGATGCTGATCCGCCGCCCTTGGGGGCCATCGCGAATGACATCCGTACCGCCGACCCGAGACGGCTATCCCGCCGATCTCAGGGCCCTGACCGGTCTGCGCGCCTTCCTCGCCTTGGGGGTGGTGCTGTTCCATTATCAGCTCCAATGGGATCCGGCCCTGGGCTTCAGCCCGATCATCGAGCGAAGCCGGCTGGCGGTGGACGCCTTCTTCATGCTGTCGGGCTTCATTCTGGCGCACGTCTACGGTCCGGCCTTCGCGAGCGGCGGTTTCAGTTACCGGCGTTTCATCGTCGCCCGGCTCGCGCGGCTTTATCCCCTGCACGTCGCGGTTCTGACGGGCGCCTTGATCATGGTGCTGGGCGCGACCGCCGCCGGCGTCCGCTTCGACGCCGAGGGCTACGGGCCGCTGGCCTTCTTCCAGACGCTGTTTCTCATCCAGGCCTGGTTTCCGACCGATGCGGAGTTGAACTGGAGCGGCCCGAGCTGGTCCCTGTCGGCGGAATGGTTCGCCTATCTGCTGTTCCCCGCCTACGCCTGGCTGGCCCTCCGTCTGCGAGCGCGGCCTTGGGTGCTATTGGGGATCGGGGCCGCGGCGTTCGTCGCCCTCGACGCCTTCTACGTCCAGGCGTTCGGCAAGGTCCTTCCGCGAGCTGAGGACTCCCTCGGCATTCTCCGGATCGTCCCCGAATTCCTGGTCGGCATGGCGCTCTACGGGCTGGGCCATCGCTGGCGCTGGAGCCCGCCCGTGGCCGCCGCGGCCGCCCTGTCCACGACCGTCCTGCTGCTGGGCGCGATGCAGCTATCACTGGACGATCGCATCATCGTCGCCCTCGCCGCCCCCGTGATTCTGACTTGGTCCCTGCTCGCGCGGGCGGATTGCGAGGGCCCCCTCGCCGCCCCGGGCCTTGTCTTCGCCGGAGAAGCGTCCTTCGCCCTCTATCTGGTGCACATGCCGGTGATCGTGGCCTGGAAGGGCGTCGTGGCCGAACTGCGCGGCGTCGACAGCACCTTCCGCATCACGCCGGTCGAACTGATCGGATTGTTCATCGCCACGGCCCTGATCGCGGCGGCGCTGCATCTGCTCGTCGAAAAGCCCGGCCGAACCTGGATAAGGCGCCGGTTCGACAGGCGTCGCGACGAGCTCGCCCCGGCCGCGCTCAGCCCGCCGGCGCTCCGTGAGCCTGGCGACCGCTGAGCCGACCGGTCTCTTCGCTCTTCGCGACGGCCGTCCGCTCGTTGGCGATGACACCGCCGTCGTCGAGAACCGGCCGATCCCGACCTCCGATCGACCCGTCGCGAGGACCTCCGTCGCGGATAAACCGCACCGTCTCCGTTCGGAGATGCGGCTCGGCCACGAAGCCGGCGTCCGCCAAGGCGAGATGCTGTGGCGTCGCGGGCGCGCCGCGCTCAGGTTTCCACCAGCCCTCCGTCGCCGCAGCCTTCGGAAAAAGGCCGCTGATGATGCGTTCGATATCGCGGAACGTCAGCACCACTTCGGTCCGCCTTTGACGCCGCAGATAGGTTGCGAGAGGCGCGTATTTGGCCATCAACCTCTTTTCCTCTCGCCGCCCCGCAGGTCAAGCGCTGCTCGGCCCCTGCGATAGCGACGACGTAGCCAATGCTAGGCTGGCTAGATGCGAGTGCGATTGACTCGCAAGACGCCTTGTGGTCAGACCCCCTCCCTGCCGTTTCCCCCCCCGAAGTGCTCCATGTCCCCTCGTCTCCTCGCTACCGTCGCCCTCCTGCCGCTGCTGCTGGCCGCGCTTCCCGCCGCGGCCCAGGAGGCGGCGACCCCGGACGCGACGCTTCTGGACGAGGTGGTGGTCACCGCCTCCCGGATCGAAACCCCGCGCTCCGCGATCGCCGCCACGGTCGAGATCATCGACGCCGAGGCCATCGTCCAGCAGACGGCGCTGGCCGCCTCGGCCGTCGACACTGTGGCGGCCCTGGCGCCCTCCTTCTCGCCGACGCGGCAGAAGCTGTCGGGCTTCGGCGAGACCCTGCGCGGACGCTCGCCGCTCTATCTCGTCGACGGCGTGCCGCAGTCGACGCCGCTGCGCGACGACAGCCGCGACGGCTACACCATCGATCCCTTCTTCATCGACCGGGTCGAGGTCATCTTCGGCTCCAACGCCATCCAGGGCATCGGGGCCACCGGCGGGGTGGTCAACTACGTCACCGCCCGCAAGCCGTCCGAGGCGGAGGGCCTGACCGGGCGGATGATGGCCCAGGTCACCACCGACGACGAGCTACAGGGCGACGGCGTCGGCGCCAAGATCGCCGCCATCGGCGGCCGTGACTTCGGCGCCTTTGACCTGACCTTGGGCGCGGCCTTCGAGACCCGCGGCGCCTACTATGACGCTGACGGCAGCCGCGTCGGCTTCGACGGCGCCCAGGGCGAGGTCCAGGACTCGCAAGCCGTCTCGCTGCTTGCGCGCGGTGGCTGGGACCTGGGCGGCGATCGCCGGCTGGAGGGCTGGGTCAACCGCTTCGATCTGGAAGGCGACGGCGACTATGTGACCGTGGCGGGCGACCGGGCGACGGGCGTCCCGACCACCGCCGTGCGCGGCGCGGCGCCGGGCCGGCAGCCGTCCAACGCCGTGACATCGGCGGCTCTGAGCTACACCGACCGCGACCTGTTCGGCGGCGTCCTGCGGGCTCAGGTCTTCGCCCACGATTACCAGGGCGTATTCGGCGGCGGCAGTTTCCCGGACTTCCAGGACCCCCGCATCGCTCCGGTTGGGACCCTGTTCGACCAGTCGGCCAACAATTCGGAAAAGCTGGGCTTCAAGATCGACTGGCAGGGCCAGGTTCCTGGCCTGACGGGCCTCAAGGCCCTGGTCGGCCTCGACGGCCTGCGTGACCGGACCTATCAGGAACTGGTCCTGACCGGGCGCAACTGGGTGCCGGAGACCGCCTACGAAAGCCTGTCGCCCTTCCTGCAGCTGAACCAGTCGGCCTTGGCCGGCCGCCTCAGCCTGTCGGCGGGCGTGCGGCATGAGTCGGCGAAGCTTAAGGTCGACGACTTCCAGACCCTGTACGCCTACGGCCCTCAGACGGTGGCGGGCGGCGAGCCGGGCTTCGAGGAGACGCTGTTCAACGTCGGCGCCGCCTTCGAGGTGACGCCGGCTCTCCTCGTCTACGGCTCCTTCGCCCAGGGCTTCACCATGCCGGATGTCGGTCGGGTGCTGCGCGGCATCAACCGCCCCAATCAGGACGTCGACACCTTCCTCAACGTCGAGCCGGTGGTGTCGGACAACACCGAGGTCGGGGTCGAATACCGCGGCGCGCGCGTCGAGCTGTCCGCCGCCGTGTTCCGGTCCGAGGCCGAACGCGGCTCGCTGCTGAACCGGCTGCCCTCGGGCATCTTCGAGGTGCAGCGCCAGGCCACGCGGATCGATGGACTGGAGCTGAAGGGACTATGGCGCGCCACGGACGCCCTGACCCTTGGCGGCAGCTACGCCGCGCTCGACGGCCAGAGCGACAGCGACGGCGACGGCGATCTGGACCGCGACCTGAACGGGGCCAACATCTCGCCCGACCGGCTGCTGCTGTGGGGCGAGTACGAGACAGGCCCGATCGCCCTGCGCCTTCAGGCCCAGACCTATCTCGCACGCGACTTCGACGGCGAGCCCGCGGCCAACGGCTTCGAGGGCTATACGGTGCTCGACGCCGTGGCCCGCTACGAGGCGGGCTTCGGCACGGTGTCGCTGGGGGTGCAGAACCTGTTGGACGAGCAGTACATTTCCTATTTCTCGGACACCCAGGGGCCGACCGACAATCTGCGCTATTTCGCCGGTCGCGGGCGCACGGCCACCGTGACCCTGACGCGGAGCTTCTGAGCCGGTGATGGGCGCGATCCGCACGCTCCACGCCTGGGCCGGGACCGCCCTCTCGATCCTGGCCATGGTGTTCGGCCTGACGGGATCGTTGCTGGTGTTCGAGGACGACTGGATCCGCGCCACCGTCCCCGCCGCGCGCGCCGAGATCGATCTCGATGCCGCCCGTCTGGGTGCGGCGCTGGACCGGCTCGAGGCGGCCGAGCCCCGCCTCACCTCGGTGGTCCTGCCGGGCGGGGCGGTCGGCGTTCACCGGCTCTACCTGGCCGACGACGGTTTCGGCTACGCCGACGCCGACGGCGCCGTGGTGGACCGCTGGCGCGGCGCCGGGCGAGCCGAGACCTGGATCTTCGACCTTCACCACGAGCTGCTGGCGGGTCACACCGGCAAGCTGGTCGCCGGCGGCGCCGGCCTGGCCCTGGCGGTGATGATCCTGACCGGCCTGATCGTCTGGATTCCGGCCTGCCGCGCCACCGGCTGGCGGGTCTGGCCCCGCTCGGGCGCCCGGCGCGAGCTGATCGGCAGCCATCGCAATCTCGGCCTGATCTTCGCCATCCCGCTGGTCGTCTTCAGCCTCACCGGAGCGGCCATCGTCTTTCACGGCACGACCCAGGCCCTGCTCGGGGCCGTCCCGACGCCGCCGGCTCCGGTGGTCGGGACGGGGGACGTCGACTGGGCCCGCGCCCTGGCAGAGGCCCAGGTTCGCTTCCCCGAAGCGACCCCGCGCATGGTCGTCCGCCCCGCCGCAGCGGGCAAGCCCGCCACGATCCGTCTGAAGCAGCCCGGCGAGTGGCATCCCAACGGCCGCACCACCGTGACCATCGATCCGGCCACCAGCCGGGCGGTCGCGACCTCCGACGCTAACGCCCTGCCGACCGGCGTCCGGGCCTACAACGCCTTCTACCCCCTGCACGCCAGTTCGGTCGGCGGCTGGGTCTACGACGCGGTGACGGGGCTCAGCGGCGTCGCCATGGCGGCCCTGGGGGTGGTCGGCGCCTGGGCCTTCCTGGGAAAATCCCGACGCCGCTCGCCTCGATCGAAACCGACCCGCTGAGGACAAGCGCGCGAGGGAGCGGAAGGGTTTGCCGGACCCCGGCCCTGCCCTCCAATGGTCGCCACTCCAGGCCGGATGCACTCACACGGCCCCGCGCGAGCCCCTATGCGGGGCCACCCGCGGCAAGGCCTCGTTCACCGTGTCGGGCAAGCCTTCCTTGGCGCCTGTGAGGGACAATGGCTGCATGACGGAATATCCAGCATTCCCTGGGCGCCGGCGCCCGCCGCCGATCGCGCGCGGCGGCTGGCTCGACGTACTGCGTTTCGTCGTGGGGGCGATGATCGTCCTCTATCACTTCCGCGAGGCCGCCCCGATCCCCCTGCCGCTCGTCCATCCGGTCTTCGACCGCGGCTATCTGCTGACCGACTTCTTCATCATCGATTCCGGCTACGTTCTCGCCCGCGTCTACGGCGAGCGGCTCGCGCACCGGCGAATTCCGCTTTCCGTCTTCTACCGTCAGCGATTTCTCAGGGTGGTTCCGGCTCACATGACCGTCAGCCTCGCCCTGGCGGGGCTGGTGCTGACGGCGGCGATCCTGGGCCAGACACCCAGCCACCCGGAATGGTTCGACTGGTCCCGGTTTCCCGCCCAGTTCTTCCTGGTGCAGGCCTATGGGGTGCCGGGCGGAGAGGGATGGAACGCGCCGACCTGGACGCTCTCGGCGCTCCTGGGCTGTTACGTCAGCCTGCCCTTCCTCGCTCGCGCGGCGCGCGGCCTGTCCCCATGGCTGATCCTCGCTCTCGGGGTCGGCGGGCTGCTCGCCGCCAACCTGGCCGCCCACGCCGCCTTCGGCTTGCCGATCTACGAGATGCCGTTGCGCCTCGGCTTCCTGCGGGCCTTTCCGCTGTTCGCTCTCGGCGTCGCCGTGGCCCTGTTCGCCCGGCAGGTCTATTGCCCGCCCCGTCTGGCCGCCGGTCTGGGCGGTTCCGCCCTGGTGGCGGTGGCGGGTCTGCAGGCTCTGGGACCCCATAATCTGGCGACCCTCGGCCTCCTGACCGTCATCATCTTCGCCACCGGGGCCCTGCCGGTTCGGCGCCCGTCCAGGCTGGTCGAGCACCTCGCCCTGATGGCGTTCGCGATCTTCCTGACCAACGAAGTGATCCGGATCGTGTGGTTTGGCGCGCTCGACGCCGTCGATTGGAGGAGTTGGAGTCCGTCAGTGCAATGGACCGCCTGGGCGGTCGGCCTGGCTGCGGCTTTCGCGGGCGCCGCCGTCTTCCGCTACGCCTTCGACCGGCCGACCCAGGTCTGGTTCAATCGTGCGAAATCAGATCCACGATCTACGTCCACCGCGCCCAAGGCCGTGCCCGCGCTGTAGCCGTTCCTCCGCCAATCGCCCGACGCCGTTCACATCATGGCGGCGGGGGGCGCCTGGGTGCCCATGATCGCCACGATCAGAAGCAACAGGGCCGCCAGCACGGTCTCCAGGGCCAGGCTGCGCCGCAGGCGGCGTAAGGCGAGCGGACGAACCTGCTCGTCCTCGAGCGCCGATCCGAGGTGCGGGGTCAGGACGAAGCGGTTCGAGGCCGCGAGGGCCAGCATGCCGGCGAACAGGACGAGTTTCAGGACCAGGAGGACGCCGTAGGTCGTCGTCAACAGGCTCCCGAGCCGGCTGAACCCGATCAGATAGGCGCTGTTCACCAGACCCGTGATCGTCAGCAGGACGACGGCGAGCGTTCCCAGGCCGGCGAAGCCCTCCAGGGCGGCATGGGTCACCGGCGCGCCCGCCGCGTGTCCGTGGCGAGCCCGCAGCATCAGGAACAGCGCGACCAGGCTGCCGAGCCAGAGTCCGGCGGCAAGCGCGTGAACGACATCGGCGATCAGATGCGGCCAGCGGCCCGCGCCTTCCGTCGCCGCCCCGTGACCGGTCCAGGCCAGGCTGGCGCTGATCACGGCGCCAACGACGGTCAGCGCGATCCAGCCGCCGCGTCCCGGTTTCAGGATGAGCAGCAGGACGGCGGCCGAAAGAGCCATCGCCGCGCGAACCAGGAAGCCGACGCCCAGGCCCGTGCCGAAGGCCACATAGGATAGCGACTCAGGCTTCAGCGCCTCGGTCAGCGAACCCGCCATCACGGCGGTCTGGACAACGAGGTTGGCGAGCGCCGCCAGGGCGGTCGCCACGGCGGCGACCAGAAGCGTCGTTCGCGGCCACCTCTCGGCGGCCGCGTCCGACATGGGCATCCTGAACGCGAAGAACAGGGGGACGCCAAACAGCAGGACGGCGCCGATGTACTGCCCCAGCCTCAGCAGGACGACCGTTGTCTCCATCTGATCAGCGGACCGAGAAGTTGGTGGACCCCGTCATCCGGTGCCCGTCCGGAGACGCCACCCGCCAGTTGACCACATAGGCCCCGGCCGCCAGCGGCCGCGCCGGAGCGCCCGAGATCGTCTTGCCGTCCTCGGACACCCGCGTCTGCACACGGATGGTCGCGCCGGCCGCGTTGACGAGGTCGAACCCGGAGAAGGCCGGCGCCACGCGCTCGCTGAAGGTCAGGCTGATGGTGCGCGGCGCCGCGACCGCGGCGCCGGCGGCCGGCGTGGCGCTCACGAGACGCGCGTGCGCATCCGCCTGACCGGCGACCAGGGAAAGCGCCGCGGCGGTCGCGGCGAGCGATGCGATCTTGAAACGGGTCAACTCAAACTCCTTGGAAGGGACGCCCCTACTGTCTCTTACGCGGCGCGGAAAGCGGCCCCTCAAAAGTTCAAGGATCGCCGAGAGACACGAGCGTCCGCACACTGACCGCAAAGCGTCCTGAGACGACTTCGAGACAATGTTGGTCGCTGGGACGCCAGTTTGGCCGTGCAGCAGTTCGATCACTGAGGGTGCTCAAACCACGGACATCGGAAAACCCTGCGATTCAGACGCCCCGTCTGATGTCGGCTCGTTCGCCTAACGCCGTCCTGGTCGTCGCACCACCGGAGCCGGTCACCGCGACCAGGTGGGCGGGGTCGCTCATCGAACGGATCCTGCGCCGCGTCATGGTCGTCACATCATCATCGCGCCCGCCCGACCATATTCCATGACCAGCATCCAAACCGCCATCGCGATCATCATCAGGTTTTCAGTCAAGGACAGGAAGCCCAGCGGAACATTGCTGTCGCCGCCGACGCAGGCGCATTTCAGCTCACGCTTGTCGAGGTAGACCGCCTTGAACACCGAGATCGCCCCGATGCCGCCGATGAACAGGGCGACCGGCGCGGACAGCCAGGTCAGGACGCCCGCCACCATCAGGGCGCCCGCCCCGAACTCGGCAAAGGGATAGACCTTGCCATAGGGCACCCATCGCTTGGCCAGCAGGTCGTAGTTGAGGAACATCGCCGAGAAGCTCTCGACGTTCTGCAGTTTCAGCATGGCCAGCGCCATCATGGACAACGCGATGAACCACTCGCCCGCGCGCACCGTGAAGGGCGTGCCATCGACCGCCAGACCGAGCATGGCCGCCATGACGGCGGTGGTCAGGAACACCACGAGCACCGGCGTATAGGTCGTCGCCTTCGGATCGCGGACCTTGAGGCCGAAGAAGCGGCGCAGGTCGTCGTGCCCGCCGATCCGCTTGCCGTCAATGAACACCTGCGGCGTTGTCTTAACCCCGTGTTCGGCCTTGAAAGCGTCGGTCTGCTCTCGGGTCGTCAGCCAGTGATCCTCGACCTCGTAGCCCCGGCTCTTCAGCAAGTGACGGGCCTTCAGCCCCCACGGACAGGTGTGCTCCGGCATCACCATGCGAAAGATACTGGCGGTCTTGGTCATCTGTGTCTCCTCGATCTTCACAATCCAAGGCGCACACCCTAGGTTCCGTACCTTGATACGGAGTCAAGCATGAATGTTCGGACGATCGCCGGACTGGCGCGAGAGGGCGGTGTCGGGGTCGAGACGGTGCGCTTCTATCAGCGGCGGGGCCTGATCCCGACGCCGGACCGCTGGTCCAGCGACGGGACCGGCGGCGTTCGCCGCTACGGCGAGGAGGATGTGCGCCGGCTCCGGTTCATCCGGTCGGCCCAGGTCGCCGGGTTCACGCTCGACCAGATCAAGGAACTGCTCTCCCTGGACGCGGGCGAGGATCGCGTCAGGGCGCGCGAACTGGCCGCCGAACGACTGACGGCCCTGGATCGCACCATCGCCGATCTCGAGCAGGCGCGATCCGCCCTGATGCGCCTGGCCCAGGCCTGTCAGTCCAAGGACACGGGGCCTTGTCCGATCATCGCAACCTTTCAGGGCGAGCAAACCTGAACTTAAAGTCCGATGTCTTTCGACTTCAGAGTCCCCCGGGCCTTCGCCCGGCTCGTTCGGCCACCGACGATGCCGATCGTCGATGACGAAGGCCATGACTCCGCCCCTCCCCCGGATGGCCGCAGGTCGCCGCCGCCCGCGGCGCATTGGGCGGCCTGTTCGAGGAACTACTCGAAGACCACCTCCGTCAGCACGTCGCCGGCTTCCACCTGAGCGACGCGGACCGGCAGGCCTGCGCCGAAGAACTGCCCGCCCTTATCCGCCGCTACGCCCGCTGAGACCCCAGATGACCACATTCGACACCGACCATCTGACGCACGACCACCGCTTCCTGGGGGCGTCTCACGACGCCAACGCCCGTAGGACCCTGTGGGTGGTCGCCCTGACCTCCGTGATGATGGTCGGCGAGATCGTGGCCGGCACGGTGTTCGGCTCCATGGCGCTGCTCGCCGACGGCTTCCACATGGCGACGCACGCGGGTGCCCTGGCCGTCGCGGCCGGCGCCTATGCCTACGCCAAACGCCATGCCGACAATCGTCGCTTCTGCTTCGGCACCGGCAAGGTCGGCGATCTGGCCGGCTTCGCCTCCGCCCTGGTGCTCGGCATCGTGGCCCTGGGGATCGCGGGTGAGTCGGTCGGCCGCCTCTTCGATCCTCGCCCGGTCGCCTTCAGCCAGGCCACCCTGGTCGCCGTCCCCGGCCTCGCCGTCAATCTGGTCAGCGCCCTGCTCTTGGCAGGCGGCGGGCACCATCATCACCATCACGGCCATCATCACCACCATGATGAGCGCGACGATCACGACCACGGTCATGACCACGGCCACCGGGACAACAACCTGCGCTCGGCCTATTTCCATGTCCTGGCCGACGCCCGGACGTCGGTGCTGGCGATCATCGCCCTGGTCGCAGGCCGTTACCTCGGGTGGGTCTGGCTCGATCCGCTGATGGGCATCGTCGGCGCCATCGTGATCGCGCGCTGGTCATGGTCGCTGATGCGCGACACCGCCGCCGTCCTTCTCGACACCACGGACCATCACCTCGAGGACGAAGTCCGCGAGCTGGTGGAAGGCCCCGGCGACGCGCGGATCACCGACCTGCACGTCTGGCGCGTCGGTCGGAAGCGCACGCGGCGATCGTCAGCGTCACGGGCACGGTGGCCGCCGAGACCGTCCGCACACGTCTTCGGCCCGTGCACGAGATCGGGCACCTGACGGTCGAGTGTCGGTAGAAGCTCCAGGGCCTCTTGATCCTCTAGCCGCTTGAGCATGCATGCTGCTAGTGAGACCCAATCTCACGAACAGGATGCCACCATGTCGGCGACGCTTCGTCTCCTCCTCGTACTCGCGCTTCTGCTGGGCGTCGCGATGCCCCAGCGCGCCGCGGCCCAGGAGGTGACCCCGGGGGCGGAAACCGCCTGGCGGCTGCTGGACTACATCGCCGTCGACTATCCGGGCGCCGTCTCCGACGGCCGGGTGATCAGCGAGGCGGAGTACGCCGAGATGCGCGAGTTCTCGACCGCGGTCCGCACCCGCATCGCGGCCCTCCCCGCCCGCGAGGCCCAGCCCCGGCTCCTGTCCGCGTCGTCCGTCCTGATCTCGGCGGTCGAGACGCGCGCGGCGCCGGAGACGGTCGCGCGACAGGCGCGAAGCCTCGCCGAGGATCTCCTCGCCGCCTATCCGACCCCCCTCGCGCCGCGCTCTATCCCTGACCTGCCGCGCGGCGCGGCGCTCTACGCCGAGCAGTGCGCCGTCTGCCATGGCGCGACCGGCCGGGGTGACGGACCGGGGGCGGCCGGGCTGGAGCCGCCGCCCATCGCCTTCACCGATCGCGACCGCGCCCGCGAGCGCAGCCTGTTCGGCCTCTATCAGGTGATCGGCCAGGGCCTGGACGGCACCGCCATGCCCAGTTTCGCCCACTTGTCGGCCGAGGATCGCTGGGCCCTGGCCTTCTACGTCGGCGGCTTCGCCTACGCCGGCGACGCGCCCCGCGCGGGCGAGCGCGCCTGGCGCGACGACCCGGACGCGCGCGCCGCCGTGCCGGATCTCGAGGCCCTGACCCAGATTACGCCGGCGGCGTTGGCGTCCCGCCTCGGGGAGCCGCGGGCCAATGAGGTGGTGGCCTATCTTCGCAGCCATCCGGAAGCGCTTGCGGTCGGGGGCGCGGACGGGCTCGATCTGGCGCGCCGCAAGCTCGGCGAGAGCCTGGCGGCGTATCGCGCCGGCGACGCGCGCAAGGCCGAGGAGCTGGCTCTCTCGGCCTATCTGGACGGTTTCGAGCCGGTGGAGCCTCTGCTGCGGGCCCGCGACGGCAAGCTGATGGCGCGCATCGAGGCCGCGATGGGCGAGCTTCGCGCCAGCCTCAACCGCCGGGCTCCGGCCGACGAGGTGGCCGGACAGGTCACGGCCCTGAGCGGATTGTTCGACGAGGCCGGCCGGGCCCTCGCGCCCTCCGAGGCCTCAGCCCTGTCGACCTTCCTCGGCGCCTTCACCATCCTGCTGCGCGAGGGGCTCGAGGCCCTGCTGATCGTCATCGCGATGGTCGCCTTCCTGCGCAAGGCCGAGCGCCAGGACGTCCTGCCCTATGTCCACGGCGGCTGGGCCGCCGCCCTCGTCGCGGGGGCCGCCACCTGGGCGGCGGCGACCTGGCTGATCGCCATCAGCGGCGCGAGCCGCGAACTCACGGAAGGCGTCGGCTCGCTCGTGTCCGCCGTCGTGCTCCTGTCCGTGGGCGTGTGGATGCACGGCAAGGCCCAGGCCGGCGCGTGGCAGGCCTATATCCGCGACAAGCTGTCGGCGGCGCTGTCGAAGCGTTCGGCCTGGTTCCTGTTCCTGCTCGCCTTCATCGTCGTCTACCGCGAGGTGTTCGAGACCATCCTCTTCTACGCCGCCCTATGGAGTCAGGGGACTCAAGGCGCCCTGCTCGGCGGAGCGGCGCTGGCGATCGTCTGCCTCGCTCTGATCGCCTGGGGTCTGCTGATGTTCAGCAGGCGGCTGCCGATCTCGCAGTTCTTCGCCTACAGCGCCCTGCTGATCGCGGCCCTGGCCGTGGTTCTCGCGGGCAAGGGCGTGGCCGGGCTTCAGGAGGCGGGCGTGATGGACATCCGTCCCCTCGCCGCCCTGCCTCGCGTGGAAATCCTGGGCCTCTTCCCGACCTGGGAGGGCCTCGCGGCTCAGATGCTCGCGCTCACGGCGGTCGTCGTCGGCTTCTGGTGGGCGGATCGCAAGAGCCGGGCCCAGGCCGAGGTCTCGCGCAGGTAACCGCCGCCCGGCGAACGGTCGAGATCAGGGCTTGATCCTCTAGTGACTAGAGTCTGCAGCATGACGCCTCATCGTGGAGGCCTCATGACCCGTCTCGCATCCCCGGCTGAGTTCACCCCGGCCCTCGGGCGCCGCGGCCTCACCGGCCTGTACGACGCCGCCATCGCGCTGATGACGCGCGAGACCGTCTGGCGGGAGGCCCTCGTGGCGCAGCTCGCGCCGCGCGACGGCGAAATCATCGTCGATGTCGGCTGCGGCACCGGAACGCTCGCGATCCTGATCAAGGCTGCGGCCCCCGGCGCTGACATGATCGGCATCGATCCCGATCCGGAGGTGCTCGACCTGGCGAGGCGCAAGGCCCTTGCCGACATGGCAGACGTGAAGTTCCGCGAGGGCTTCGCCGGCGAGGTCGCGGACCTGATCGGCCGCAACGGGGCGGACAGGATCGTGTCCAGCCTTGTGTTCCACCAGGTGCCGATCGACGGCAAGCGCGCCGGGCTGGCGTCCATTTACGCCGCCCTTCGGCCCGGCGGGGAACTGCACATCGCCGACTATGGCTGGCAGCGGACGCCATGGATGCGGCTTCTCTTCCGCCAGGTCCAGGCCCTCGACGGGGTTGAGAACACCCGGCTGAACGCCGCCGGCGGGCTGCCCGACCTGATCGCGGCGGCCGGGTTCGAGGGCGTCGAGGAGCGGGCGGTGATCGCGACCCCCACGGGATCGATCTCCCTGTATCGGGCCGGAAAACCGCGGGCCCCCGTTGCCCGGCTGATCCAGGAGACCGCGCATGTCTGATCTGAACCTCCCTCCCGTCGGCTCCGCCGTCCGGTCTTCCGGCGGACGATGGGTCCGACCCGCCGCCGTGGTCCTCGCGATTGGCGTGATCGGGGTCGATCAGCTTGCCAAGGGGTGGGCCCGCACCCTGACCGCGCCGGTCGAGATCGCGCCGTTCCTGAACCTCCACCTGAGCTTCAATCGCGGCGTCACCTTCGGCCTCTTGTCGGCGGACGGCGAAGCCGGACGCTGGCTGCTGGTGGCGCTCACCGGCGCCGTCGCCGCGGCGGTTCTGGTCGCCGCCTGGCGCACGCGGCGCCTGGCTCCGGCGCTTGCGCTCGGCGCGGTTGCCGGCGGCGCGCTCGGCAACATCGCGGACCGCATCCGCCTGGGCGCGGTGACCGACTTCATCGATCTGCACCTCGCCGGCCGTCATTGGCCGACGTTCAATCTGGCCGACAGCGCGATCGTGATCGGCCTCGCGCTGGTCCTCTTTGACGCATCGCGGCGATCAGCGCAGACGGAGGCTCCACCTTCAACGCCTGGCGAAAGGCGGCCACGGCCGTGAGCATCCCCCGAGTTCCCCCGCGAGACGTGACGCTCCCGCTCCTGGCCGATCCATATCGCTTCGTCTCGAAGGAGAGCGCTCGACTCGGCTCGGATGCGTTCGAGACCCGCCTTCTGTGCAGAGGCACGACGTGCCTCAAGGGCGAGAAAGGGGCCGCCCTCTTCTACGATGCGGAGCGCTTTCAACGCGAGGGTGCGATGCCGTCGCCCATCCGCAAGACGCTGCTGGGCGAAGGCGGCGTCCAGGGCTTGGACGGCGAGGCTCACCGACACCGCAAGGCGATCTTCATGGGCTTGACGCAAGCTGATCGCGTCCGGGGCCTGGGAGCGCGCGTTGAGGCGGAATGGATTGAAGCCGCCGAGCGTTGGCTCCGCGCCGGCGCCACGATACGTCTGTACGACGAACTCGCCACCATGCTGACGCGCGCCGTGTGCGCCTGGTCGGAAACCCCGCTGCCCGAGGCCGACGTCCAGCTGCGGGCCGGTCACCTCGGGGCGTTGTTCGACGCCGCAGGAGCGCGCAATCCGCGCCATTTCTGGTCTCGGCACGCCCGGCGCAGGGTGGATCGCTGGCTGAAAAGCGTGATCGAAGACGTTCGTGAAGGTCGGCATCGACCCGCGGAGAATACGGCGACGTTCGCGCTGGCTCACGCGCGGGATCCAGGCGGAACCCCTCTAGCGGCCGAGGTCGCGGCGGTCGAACTGGCCAACATCCTACGCCCGACCGTGGCGACCGCTGTTTACGTCGTGTTCCTCGCCCATGCCTTGCATACGCAGCCGGAGGCGGCTCGGGCCGCGACCCAGAGCTTGGCGGCGCGTGACGCCTTCATCGAAGAGATTCGCCGCTTTTATCCGTTCTTTCCCTCGCTCGTCGCGACAACCCGGCGAGACTTCGTCTGGGAAGGCCTGAGCTTTCCCAGAGGGCGTCAGGTGATCCTCGATCTTTACGGAACCAACCACGACGCCAACGCATGGCCCGACCCGGAAATCTTTCGGCCGGCCCGGTTCGCGAGCCGCCCTCCTGGCGCGTTCGATCTTGTGCCTCAGGGCGGGGGCGATCCTCGGACCGGGCACCGTTGCCCAGGGGAAGGGATCGTCCACGAGGTTCTGGAGCGCTCCTTCGTGTTCCTCACCACGCGCCTTCGCTACGACGTCCCGAAGCAGGACCTTCGTCTCGACCTCCGGAGACTGCCAGCCTTGCCCCGGAGCGGATTCTTCCTACGACCGCTGGACTTGGCCCGTTCCGGGTGAGGGCGAACTCCAGGCCGGTCGGCGGCCGCAGGGATCGCGAGCTTCAAGACGCGATGCGCCGATCTTGGCGGCCGGATGTCGCGCCGCCATGCCAAGGGCGAGCCGCCGGGCGAGTCGGTCTCGTGGCGTCTCGCAGCATCGACAGGTCGATCTCGTGACCGCGACCGGTGCGTTCACGGGGTAACGGGAGCTTCGGGACGGACCCGGCGAGGCTCCCCTGAATCCGATCGGCGACCCCTGTCGCCAACGCGCCTGCCGTAAGGTCGGAGAAATCCTCTGGCTTGCGGCGTATCCGACCTCAGGCCGCCTCCTGCCCGCCTCCGGAATCCTCGTGAGCGTCCCTCAGGATTTCGAGCCCGCCCTTGACCGCAATGCCGGCGACGATCAACCCGACGACGAGGTCGGGCCACGCCTGATCGAGCCAGAGCACGAGCCCGCCGGCGACAAGGATGCCGCCGTTCGAGGCGAAGTCGTTCAGGCTGAAGGTCTCGGCGGCGCGCATATTGACGTCATCCTTGCGCGTCCGCCGCAGGAGAGCGAGACAGATCAGGTTCACGACCGCGGCCACCAGCGCGAGCGCCATCATCGTCCAGCCGATGGGCTCCGTCCCGAACCACCAGCGCCGCCCGACGTCGATCAGCACCCCGAGGGCGAAGAGCAACAGGAGGACGCCCGAGGTGCGGGCCGCTCCCCGCTTCCAGGTCGCCGCGCGCCCGACGGCCAGGAAGCTGATGAGGTAGACGGCGGCATCTGAGGCGTTGTCCACCGCGTTGGCCAGCAGCGCGCTGGAGTCGGCGATCCAGCCGGCGACGCCGAGCCCCGCGAACAGCAGGGCGTTGAGGATCAGGACCACGAGCAGGGTTCGGCGTTGCTGGCGGTCCTCTGACGTCATCTTCATCAATCGTCCATTCCTTCCGAGGCGCGGTGTCGGACCGCCTTGGCGGCGAAAGTCGGCAACACCAGCAGAGTCAACGCGGTGGCGGTCAGAAGGCCGCCGATGACGACCGTCGCCAGGGGCTTCTGCACTTCGGCGCCCGCTCCGTGCGCCAGGGCCATGGGGATGAAGCCGACGATGGCGACGAGTGCGGTGGTCAGAACCGCGCGCAGACGGCTCGACGCCCCCTCGATCGCGGCCTCGCTGGGCGGAAGCCCGGCCGTCAGACGCTCCCGGATGGCCTGCATCAGCACCAGGCCGTTGAGCGTGGCGACGCCTGACACCGCGATGAAGCCGACCGCGGCCGACACCGAGAAGGGCATGCCGCGCAGGAACAGAGCCAGCGCCCCGCCGATCAGGGCCAGCGGCACGCAGGCGAACACCAGCCCGGCCTCGGCGAAGGAGCCGAGCGCCAGGAAGAGCAGCACCCCGATCAGGATGAAGACGATGGGGATGACGATGCCGAATCGCTGCTCGGCGCGTTTCAGGTTCTCGAACTGGCCGCCCCAATCCAGGTAGACGCCGGCCGGAAGATCGATCTGCGAAACCCGGTCCTGCGCGTCCGAGACGAAGCCCCCGAGATCGCGCCCACGCACGTTGGCCTGCACCACCATGCGCCGGCTGCCGTTCTCGCGACTGATCTGGTTCGGCCCCTCGGCGATCTGAATGCGCGCCACCGAAGCGAGCGGAACCACGACGCCGCTGGAAGACACGATCGGCAGAGCCGCGAGGGCCGCCGGATCGTTGCGCCCCGCATCCGGAAGGCGAACAACGACGTCGAAACGCCGGTCTCCCTCGAAGACGCGGCCCGCCTCGGCGCCGCCGACGCCCGCCGAAACCGCCTCGCTGACGTCCGCGGCCGACAGGCCGTAGCTCGCCGCCGCGAAGCGGTCCACGCTGATCGTCAGGGTCGGGAGTCCCGAGGCTTGTTCAACACGCACATCGGCCGCGCCTTCGGTCTCCCTGAGGGATCCGGCGACCTGATCCGCCACGCGCTGGAGCGTCGCGAAGTCGTCGCCGTAGACCATGACGGCGAGATCGGTGCGGACCCCCGAAATCAGTTCGTTGAACCGCAGTTCAATCGGCTGGCTGAACTCGAAATTGTTTCCGATCTGCTGGCCGGCGACCTCCTCGATCCGTTCGATCAGGGCCTCCTTCTCGAGCCCCGGATCCGGCCAGTCCTTGCGATCCTTCAATACGATCACGCTGTCCGAGATGTTGGGCGGCATCGGATCGACCGCCGCCTCGGCGGTGCCGGTTCGCGAGAACATGGTCTCGACCTCCGGCTGGGCCTTGATGGCCCGCTCCAGCGCCATCTGCATCGCCAGGGACTGCTCCAGCGACGCGGAAGGAACGCGCAGCGCCTGCATGGCGATGTCGCCTTCATCCAGCGTCGGGATGAACTCGCGGCCCAGGGCCATGAACGAAACGGCGCCCACCGCCAGAGCCGCCACCGCGGAAATCAGCACCACTCTGGGCCGGGCGACGGCCGCCTGGATCGCGGGTTCGATCCGCCGGCGCGCGAAACGCAGGATCCATGTCTCGTGTTCGGCGACCTTGCCGTCCGGCCCCAGATGCACGGACTTGGGATCGCGCACGAGGAGCGCCGTCATGGCCGGCACGAAGGTGAAGGAGAAGATGAAGGCGCCGACCAGGGCCAGCATCACCGTCGCGCCCATCGGCTGGAACGTCTTGCCCTCGACGCCCTCGAGCATCAGCAGCGGCGCGAACACGAGCAGGATGATCAGTTGCCCGAAGGCGGCCGGCTTGACCATCTGCCGGGCGGACTGGACCGCGACCTCCAGTCGCTCGTGCCGGGTCAGCACGCGTCCGAGCGCGGCCCGACGCTGGCTCAGCAGCAGCAGGGTGTTTTCGATGACGACAACGCCGCCATCGACCATCAGGCCGAAGTCCAGGGCTCCCAGACTCATCAGATTGCCGCTGATCCCGAACCGGTTCATGCCGATGACGGCGAACAGGAAGCTCAGCGGGATCATCAGGGCGGTGATGGTCGCCGCGCGGATATTGCCCAGTAGCAGGAACAGGATCACCACCACCAGCAGCGCGCCCTCGGTGAGATTTCGCGCCACCGTGGCGATGGTGGAGTTGACCAGTTCGCTACGGTTCAGCACCGGAACCGCGACGATCCCGGGCGGCAGGCTGTCGTCCACCTCGGCGAGCCGTTCGGCCGCGGCCTGCGCCACCGTGCGGCTGTTGCCGCCGGCGATCATCAGGGCCGTGCCGAGCACGGCCTCGTGGCCGTCGCGACTTGCTGCGCCCAGCCTCAGCCCCTGTCCTACCTCCACGGTCGCAACATCGGCGACCCGGACCACCAGGCCGCCACGGTTCACGACGGGGGCCTGTGCGAGGTCCTCAACAGTGCTGGCCAGCGCGTCCGTGCGTACGACGAGGGCCTCGCCCGCACGCTGGATATAGCCGGCGCCCGCTTGAATGTTGGCGCGCTCAAGGGCCTCCGTCAGGTCCCAGAAACCCAGGCCGTAGCTTGACAGACGGGCCGGATCCGGCCGCACGGCGTACTCCTTGACATAGCCTCCGATCGTGTCGACGCCGGCCAAGCCCTTCGTGCCGCGCATCTGCGGCGCGATGATCCAGTCCTGGACCGTCCGAAGATAGGTCGCCCGCTGCGTCGGCGTCGTCAGCCGTTCGCCCTCGGGCGTCAGGTAGACGCCGCCCGCCTGCCATCCCGACTGCCCCGGCCGCGCGAGATTGCGGCTGTTGAACGGCACATAATCGACCGTCCACATCAGCACCTCGCCGAGGCCCGTCGTGATCGGCGACAGGCCAGGCTCGACGCCTTCCGGAAGGCCCTCGCGCGCGGCTGCCAATCGCTCGGCCACCTGCTGGCGCGCGAAGTAGATATCCGTCCCGTCGGTGAAGATCGCGGTGATCTGGCTGAAGCCGTTGCGGGACAACGAGCGGGTGCCGGTCAGGCCCGGAATGCCCGATAGGGCGGTCTCAAGCGGATAGGTGACCTGGCGCTCGATCTGCTCGGGCGCCAGGGCCGGAGCGACAGTGGTGATCTGCACCTGACGGTTCGTGATGTCGGGGACCGCGTCGATGGGAAGCCTGGTCAGCTCGAACAGACCGAGACCTGCGACGAGCGCGACGGCGATGACGACGAACCAGCGGAACCGGACCGACGCGGAAATGATAGCGTTGAACATGCGCGTCGCTCCCTAGTCGTCGTCGCCCGCCTCGCCCTTGGCGAGTTCGGCCTTGAGGAGGAAGGCGTTGGCCCCGGCGATCCGTTCGGACCCGGTCAACCCGCGCAGGATTTCCGTGCGATCTCCGGCCTGGCGGCCGACAAGGACCGGCGCGGCCCGGAAGCCCTCGGCCGTGCGGACGAAGACGACCGTGGCGCCCTCGATCGTCTGGACCGCCTCCGACGGCACGGTCAGGCCGCCGGCGAGGCCGCCGGTGACGATCGATCCGCTCACGGCCGAGCCGGCCGGCGGCAGGCCGGCGCTGGTCGGGCGGGCCCGAATGACCGTCGCGCCGCTCTGTTCACCGGCGTCGACGGCGACGCCGGTCACCACCGCCTCGAACTCGCCGTTCGAGCCCTGCACCTGCACCTGCGCGCCGGGGCGCACCTGCGCGGCCAGGGCGGGCGGCGCGTTGAACACGATCTCCACGCGCGCGGGATTGGTGATCTCGGCGATCACCCCGCCCTGGGCGGCGAACCCGCCGGGTCCGACCTGGACGCTTGTGACGACGCCATTGATGGGGCTGGTCACGCTCAGCCGACCTGACGCACTGGGCGACCCGGCGGCGGCGGCTCGGGCCCGCGCCGCGCGGGCGGAGGCCTCGGCGCTCAGGGCCTGCGCCCGCGAGGTTTCCACGTCCTGGCGGGCGACGACGCCCGCCTCCTCCAGATTCTGGTCACGCTGATAAGCGCGTCGCGCGGCATCGGCCGAGGCGGCCGCAGCGTCGGCGTCGGCGCGGAAGGTGGCGGCGTCGCCACTGACCAGGACCGCTAGAGGCTGCCCGGCTCGGACGGATTGTCCAGGCGTGACCAGGACGCGCTCAACACGCCCGCCGACCGAGGCGGCGACAGCCGCCCGGGCGTCGACCATCGGCTCGACGCGGCCGGCCAAGCGGGTCTCGCCGCCGCCCCCGCCGGTCACCGCCACGACGGCGATGCTCGCGGCCTGAATCTGCGCGGGGGTCAGGACGACGGACGAACAGGGCCAGGAACGACGCCAGCAGCGCCGTCATCCAACCTCGTCTGGCCGACATCAGTCCCATGCCACCCCATAACACGGCCGTGCGCCGCCGCAATCGCGACATCGTCGCACGGAGATCTTCCTGCTGCGCGCTACCGCGCCGGTCCCGGCCCATGGAAAACGTCGGCCTAGTCACGCGGCGTCTCGCAGTTCCTGCTGCGACTGGCGGACGATCGACCAGGCCGATTGCAGGAAGACCAGGGCGAGGACGCCCCCTGCGATGAGGTCAGGCCAGCGCGAGGCGGTCAGCCAGACCAGGCCGCCGGCCGCCGCGACAACCAGGCTTTCGATCAGGTCGTTGCGCGTGCAGAGCCAGACCGAGCGGACATTGGCGTCGCCGTCGCGGTGGCGCACCAGCAGGAGGGCGGCCACGGCGTTGGCCAGGAAGCCCAGCAGGCCGAGACCTGTGATCACGGCCCCCTCGGGCGGGGCGCCCGAGACGGCCCGCCACACAGCGAAGCCGAGAACGAAAAGGGCCATAATCGCCAGGCTTGCGCCCTTGAGCAGCGCCGCGCCCGAGCGCACCCGGACCGACTTGCCGATGGCCCACAGGCTGATGGCGTAGGTCGCGCTGTCAGCGAGGAAGTCGAGAGCGTTGGCGCCGAGGGCGGCGGAACCCTGAATCACCGCGCCGCCCGCGACCGCCAGAAAGGCCGCCGCATTAATCGCGATCACCCACAGAAGGACGCGGCGATAGGCGGGCGAAGCGCCGTCGAACTTCACCGGCGCGCCGCAACCGCAGCCCTTGGCGGCAGGAGACTCCGAGATCAGGGGTTCGGTCATGACAACTCAGGCGATCCTTGAGATACCCTTGTGCATGCTCTAGCCGCTAGAGGATCAAGTCCCTATTCTGAGAAATATGTCAGCGCGCCCTGCTCTCACCCCGCTCCGAACGATCGGGAAACTGTCGGCTGCTACAGGCGTCAAGGTTCCGACGATCCGATTCTATGAACAGATCGGTCTGCTGCCGGAGCCGCCCCGCACCGCGAGCGACCGCCGCCTGTATGACGACGCCGCCCTGCGACGCCTGTCGTTCATCCGCCATGCGCGCCAGCTGGGGTTCGACCTGGACGCCATCCGATCTCTGCTCGACCTGTCCGACCATCCCGACCGCCCCTGCGGAGAGGCAAACACCATTGCCGAACGTCACCTTGTCGAGGTCGCCGCGAAGATCGCTCAGCTTCAGGCGCTGCGGACGGAATTGACGCGCATGACGACGGAATGCGCCGGGGGCCAAGTGTCGGCGTGCAAGGTGATCGAAGTGCTACACGACCACAGCCCCTGCACGGACGGGCATGGCGGAGTATCTCATAGCCGGTTCTGATCCTGAGCCCGGAAAGGACGATGCGAGGCATTCACCGGTCGGATCGGCATCTGTCACCGCATGCGCCTGATCTTTCTCACGCCGGCGCTCGACGCGCCCGGCTCAGAACCCGAAATCGATCTGCTCGGGCGACGCTGACGGTCTGCGGCGACTCCGGCGGGCCGGCTCCGCCATCAAGGCCGTCTGATTTCCGGTCGCGCGCATCACCTGCGGCGGCGCTCCGGGTGCGGGAGCCGATCGCTGCATGCCCGGCAGGCGCGGCTTACGGGCGGGTTTGCGGACCTTGAAGGGCGCGCCTCCGGCGCTGCGGGCCGTCTTCCAGGCCGTGAGCTCACTCTCCCACCAACCGACCCGGCCCGGAGACAGCTGGACGGGTTTCGGAAAGTCCCCCACGCGCTGGAGGCGCCAGGCGGTCGAACGGCTGAGGCCCACCAGATCATGCACCCGATCCCAGGACAGCAGGCGGTCCGAACGACCCCCCGCTTCGACCGGCTCCCCATTTACGATGAAGCTCATGACGATGCTCCGGCGAACCGGTCCGCCTCCGCGCCCAGGATGGCGCTCAGCACCTCAGCATCATTCGCCGCATCCACCACGTCTCGACCCGACCAGGCCAACAGGACCGCCTTGAGCGCGAAGCTTGCGGCGGGATCGGCCAGGACGCCCGCGACGGTCGGACGATCGGACGCCATCCGCCCTCCCCTATCCACGACGACGCGCCTGCGCCGCCGCCGGGGCGCCTGTCCGCACGGCGGTGATCTGGCGTTGCGCCCAGTCGCGCAGCAGGTCTCTCGGATAGAAAGGCTTGGATCTGATGTGCCGGCACGGCGGGCCGTCGGACCCGGTCGACCACATCCTCGCCAGGCTCGCCGGCTTCAGCCGTATGCCGAGTTCGGCGAGATAGACCGAGGCCTCGTTCCGGGTCAGCAGATCGGCGGGCTGAGCGAGACCTCCGAGCGCGGCTTGGACGTCGGGCTCGGTCATCATCGTCCCTCCGGCCGGCATTGGCGCGCATTTCGGGGCCCCTGCCCCGCGGTCAGGGCCAGATAGCAGTCGATGACCAGCGATACGTACTGGCGGGTTTCGGAAATATCCGGAACCCGGCCCAGGCGAGCGACCCGCGACGGCCCCGCATTGTAGGCCGCCAGGGCGAGCCGTAGGTCTCCGAAGCGGAGGATCTGCCGCGCGAGATAGTCGGCGCCGCCCCGCAGGTTTTCGGTGGGATCGAACCGATTCCTCACGCCCAGCTCGACGGCCGTCGCGGGCATGAGCTGGGTCAGCCCGCCGGCGCCGACCGGCGACACGGCATCGGCCCGGTAGCCTGACTCCGTCAGCACCAGGGCGTGCAACAGCTTCTCGTCCAGACCATGCGCGGCGGCCGCGCGCGCGATGGCCTCCTGAAACGGTTGGTCCAGCGGCATGAGCCGCGGCAAACCGAACTCGCCGTCAACAGGGGCGGAATCAACTTGCGCAGGCGCGCGCCCGAAAAGGTCGCCGCCCGCCGCACGCCAATCCACCGCCTGCGCCGCGGCCGATCCGCTCCCCGTCACAAGACAGGCGGCGCCGGCGACGACCGCCGCGATCCTGTGTCTCACCATGTCAGAACCTCCCGATAGACGCCGCTGACCACGGCCCGATCCACTGGCCCGAAATAGCGGCTGTCGAAACTCCCGGCCGTGTCGCCGAGCAGAAAGAGTTCACGGGGCGCGAGCCGGCGGCATCCCGACCAGCTGGGAAGGGGCGCGCCTCGCCGGTCCCGGTCGAATACGGCGTAGTCACCGACGGGGGTCCGCACCCGCCCGTCTGCCGCGCAGACCGCATCGCCGCCGACCGCGCCGACCCGTTTGATCAGGGCGACCTCATCGGGCATGCCCACGCTGGCGAGATACGCCCGACCCCGTTCCGGCTGGGGGATGGCCACGATGGCCCCTCGCTCGATCCCGCCGCCGAGGCTGCGGGCGTAGAGGCCTCGCGGAAGACTCGGGCTCTCATTGATCAGGGCCAGGGCGGGACCCTGCCGGGCCGCGAGCGCCAGGCCTCCCAAGGCGATAAGCGCGACGCTCGGCCCAACCCAGCGGCGAAGGGTCGGCGGCGATCTCATGGGCGATACGGCTCCAGGATCAGGTCGCGCGTGATCATCACGCGCACCGGAGCGCCGGCGCGCAGACGGATCGAAGGCCGGACCTCAAGTTCCCGGTCGATCAGGCGTCCGCCGACCCGGGCTCCTTCGATCGACGCCGCGTCGCCGGCGTCGCCCAGCAGGCCGCCGGAGCCGTCGTCATCGTCGCGGGCGATCTGGCCCAGGGTGGTGATCGCCCCGGCGAAGAGGGTTCCGACCAGGAGCGGGAACAGGCGTCGGTCGACCGACCCCCGGACCCCGACGGCGCCCTGGGCGTCGACCCCGGGCTCGCCGGCGAGGACGAGGCTCTTGCCGTTCGGCAGGATCAGCCGTTCCCAGGTCAGGAAGGCGCGGCGATCGCCGTAGGCGCTCTCGCCCTCGTGTCGACCGATCAGGCGGGCGCCCTGGGGAATGACCAGATGTCTCCCGCTGACGGAGTCGTAGATGTTCTGGGTCACGCTCGCGACGACCGGCCCGGCGCGAGCCGTGTCCACGGCGGTGAGCAGGGCGGCCGGGATCATCGCCCCGGCCTTCAGTTCGTAGGGAGACAGAGGCGCGGTGAGGACATGGCCGTTGTAGGTCGCGCCGTAGTCGGCCGCGCGACCCGAATCCTGGGAGTCGCCCCGGGACGATGGGGCGGCGTCCGCCGAGGCGACGCCGCCATCCTGCGCGGCGAAGAAAAGGCCGGAACGCGCGGCCAGGTCGACGGGG
Organism: Brevundimonas sp. Bb-A; assembly: GCF_009394735.1. Classification (NCBI taxonomy): domain Bacteria; kingdom Pseudomonadati; phylum Pseudomonadota; class Alphaproteobacteria; order Caulobacterales; family Caulobacteraceae; genus Brevundimonas; species Brevundimonas sp. Bb-A. The sequence goes on from NZ_CP045456.1 coordinate 2,348,423, forward strand.
CGCGGGCCGCGCGGCGCGATCGGCTGCGACGGGCGATACATGGACGGCGCGGCTGGCGGGGCCGGGGCGTCCGCCGCCGGCTTCGGATCGGGCGGCTCGCCGCCGGCGCGGGGTTCGGGCAGGCGATCATAGCTGGCGGGCTGATCGGTCACCGCCTCGGCCGGGCGGACCAGGCCCCGGACATCGTCCACGCGCGCCTCGGCCGCGCGGTCGCGGGCGTTCTCCCGCAATTCCGGCTGCACCACGAAGGCCCAGGCGAGCGACCCCGAGACCAGAACGGCGCCCCCGATCACTATGGTCTGGACGACGGACTTCCTCAGCCTCACGGCGGATGGCCGCGGCGCGCGGACAGACAGACCTGGCGCGGCCTCCTTGGGCGCCGATGTCCCGTGGCGTCCGGCGGCCGCCTCTCCGGACGCCAACGGTTCAGGATGCAGGTGTTCGGTCATGGCCGCATTCCTTCCAGACGGCGGATTCGGACGATCTGCGGCCGTCGGTCGCCGAGCCGCAGCTCGGCGCGGTCGAAGACCCGGTCGACCACGTAAAGGCCGCCGACCTGGCGGTAGTTGGTCAGCTGGAGCTCCCCATCCGCGGCGATGACGAACAGCGCGGGAGCCTCGTCGACTTGGAGATCAGGATCGAAGGCGATGAAGGTGCGCCGCCCGTCGTTGAATACGGCGTTGGGGGTCCAGCGCGGGCGGCGGCCCTGCGGCTCCACCCGGTAGCGGGCGTCCAGCGGCCCCTCGGGCATGACGACGGGATCTGGAACCCGCGTTTCCGCGCGAAGGGCGCCTGCGTCCGACGGCGCGAAGGCCGGCGTCGGCGTGTCCCAGGCCACCGCCGTGTTGAAGGCGTCGGGACCGCCGCTCTTTAGGTCGATCAGATAGACCCGCTGGTTTGTGGTCAGGACGAGGTTGGTCTCCAGACCGCGCTCGAGCGGCTTGAGCATGACATGGACCCGGCGCCGCGGCCCCTCCCCGGACACGGCTTCGCCGATCTGCCAACGCACGGTGTCGCCCGCCGCCTTGGCGGTCAGGGTCTCGCCCTCGCCGAGCGTCAGGGTCGTCACCCGCAAGGGCGCCGTCCAGACTTCGAAGACCCGACCCGGCGACCAGACGAAGACCTGCATGCCGCCCTGAAAGCCATCGGATCGCGACGGCGCGGCCGCCGCGCTGTTGGCGGCCGCGATCGCCTCGCGGCCGGTCGAGGCCGGGGAAGGATTCGGGACGTCGGCGTTCTCGTCGGCGACCGCCAGATAGGGTCGGGCGGTCGGGCTCAGGGGCGGCGTCGGCGCGGGCTCGGCCGCCCTGTCGGTCGGCTCCGGCGCAACGGACGCCGCAGGCGTGGTTGCGTCGATCAGGCTGACGGCGGACGTCTCGCCCCGGAAGACGGCGCAGCCGGACAGGAGCAGGCCGGCGCCCGCCAGGATCAGGAAGCGTCGGGAGTCCATGAGATATCCTCGATTTTCAGTCCCAGGGGATTGCGCATCAGTTCGGCCTCCGTCCTGGGCGGCTGGACGCCGGTCGTGATCAGGGCCCGCCACCGCTCCGTTCTGGCCTGCTGGCCGTTGACGAAGCGCGTCTCCCGCCATTGCAGATCAAAGGTTCGTTCCGACCTTTTGACGACGTTGAGGATTTCGACGTTGACGGCTTCGCGGCCGACCTCGGCGAAGGGGTCGTGCGCCTGAGCCCAGGCGTTCAGAAAGGCGGCCGCCCGCGGGCTCAGCAGGTCGTACGCCCGCAGCCAGTTCTGGCGGATGACGATCGGATCGATCGACTTGGAGCGGACTTCGCGGATGAAGGTCGCCAGGGCGTGGCCGATCTGGGCCTCGGTGGGTTCATAGCGTCCGCCGATGGCGGTGATCCTCTGGGTCTGGCCCCAGTCGGAGACCTCGACCACGAACGGCTTGACCACGGCGCGCTCGGCCTGGACCCACCAGCCGGCCCCCAGGAAGGCGGCCAGCCCGAGGTTGGCCAGGGCCATCCGCCGCCAGTTCCGGGCGTGCGCCAGCGACAGGCCCATGCGGTCGTCCCAGAGCTGGCCTGCCCGCTGATAGGGCGTGGAGTCCGGAGCCGCGGCCATCGCCCTTTTGGGTCGGAAGAACGGATGCATGTCAGGTCTCCTCGGTCTTCAGGTTCGGCGACAGGACGCCGCTGGTCTCGCTGGACGGCAGCAGTCCGCGTCCGGCGTTGGCGATGAAGAAGGCTTGCAGCGCCGCCGCCCGCGCCGGCGGCCGACCGGCGCGGGCGCCCTGCCCGGCCATGGCGCGCTGGAACCCGGCGCGGGCCGCCTCGGTCTCCCGCGCGATCGTCGCGGCCGGCCGTCCGCCGCCAGGGTCCCAAGCCCCTTCCGCCGACGTCGCGCCCGACAGAGCCGATGGGCCGTCCCCCGCGCCGCTCACAACCTCGGGATCCCACGCCCGGGCGGGCTCGGCGACCCCGGCGGGCGGGGCGCCTTGCGGGATCGATCGTGACGAGGCTCCACCGGCTCGTGGCGAAGGATTGTCGTTGGACGGCGTTGGCGGGAACGGCCCTCCGCCCGGTCTCAAAGTCGGCGGCGCGGGCGAAGCGGGAGGCCGGCCGCTTCCAGCGCCGGCCGCGGCCCTGGCTGGCCCCGCCAGGCGGGACGCGCCGCCCGCAGCCATCGCCCCGACGCCTGCGGCGGCCGCCCCGACCAGCGCCCCCGCGCCGCCGACGGCGAGACCGCCCGTCACGGCCGCGCCGGCGCCCAGCGCCGGCCCGCCCGTCACCAGGGCAGAGGCCAGGTTGGGGATGAAGATCGCCAGCATGGCCAGCAGCAGCGCGGCCACCAAAATGGTCAGGGCTTCGTAGATGTCGGGGTTGGCCGAGGGCTGTAGCTGATCGAAGATCGCCCGCGCCCCGGACACCACGATGGCCAGCGCGAGGACCTTGAGACCGGACGAGACGACGTAGCCGAGCGGCCGTTCGGCCAGGAAGGCGGTCTTGTTCCAGATGCCGAACGGAAGCAGGACGAACCCGCCCAGGGTGACGATCTTGAACTCCAGCAGGGAGACGATGATCTGCAGCGCCAGCACGGCGAAGGCCAACATGATGCCGATCATCGCCACGCCCAGGATCAGGGCGTCGGTCAGATTGCCGACCACGTCGAGCGGGTTGTCGACCGGCGCCGGGGTTTCGCCCAGGGCTTTGACGATCTCCCAACCCTGCTGCAGCACGGCGCCGGGGTTCAGGAACTCCGCGCTGGACAGGGAGCTGCCACCCGCCGTCAGGCCGAGTTCGAGGAAACCGGCGTAGATCGTCTCGGACAGTTGCTGCCAGTCGTTGATCAGCCACGCGAAGGCTCCGATCAGCAGGATCTTGCCGAAGCCCGCCGCCAGAACCTCCCGGTTGGAGGACAGCGCCCACTGGATGCCGGTCAGCGCCACCACCAGGACGATCAGCAGGCCGAAGACGCCGTTGACCGCGCCCTGAAGGGCGTCGAAGCCGGCCGAGACGGTGTTGGAGAACACCACCATCAGCTCATTCGGCGTCTCCATGCTGACCGTGCCCACGACCGTCAGTCCCTGGCGCGCGAGAACGGATCGAAGGCCGGCGCCGTCGGCGTCGATCCGGTCGCGCCCCAGCGGCGGCGGCGCGCCTCGTCGCCGGAGGCCCGGTCCGCGGCGTCGCGCGCCGTCGCCTCGGCCATGAGGCGGGACTGCGCCAGCATGATGGTGCGCAGGGCGGCCAGATCCTCGGCCAGGACCGCCAGCAACTGGTTGGTGGACTGCACGGCGGCGGTCTGGCCCTGGGCGGCCTGACTGGCGCCCAGGGCGCCGGCGATGCGGCCGGTCCGCCCCGCCCCGAGCCGCTCGAGTTCGGCGGCGGTGCGGGCGAGATCCTCGGCTGTGCGGCGGGCGTTGGCCGTGCGGGCCTCGCTCTGTTCCAGCAGGCGCAGGGCGTCCGCCCCGGTCAGGTCGTCTGGATAGAGGTTCTCGAACTGCCGCTCCAGACCGCTGACCGAGGACGCCACCCCGCGTACGGTGCGGGCCAGCTCGGCCATGTCGCGCAACGACTGATGGCTTCCCGTGAGATGGCTGTAGGGCGACGCCGCCAGGCTGCGCGCCTCGTTGGCGAGGCTTTCCAGCTGCCGGGCGGCCTGAAGGGCGTTCTCCAGATGATTGCGAGGATCGAACACGACCTGCTGCGCCGCGGCGGGCGCGGCCGTCGCCAGGGCGATGACCGCGAGCGCGGGCAGGAGCGCCCTACTCCGCCGCGAGCGGTCGGGCGAAGGCGTCAAGAACGGAATCCACATTCTGCACTCCCTTGGCTTTGAGGAATTCACGCGCGAAGACGGTCTCGCCGGATCGGGCGAGGACGTCGTCGATGAGGGTCTGGTCTTCGGGCGAACCCGCCCCGCACAGGGCGAGGGCCACGCCGGTGAGGCGCAGATCGAACAGCCGCCGCCCGCGCGGCTGACGCCAGTAATAGGCGCGCTTGGGCGTCGCGAAGGCGATCAGCTCAAGCTGGCGCCGGTTCAGGCCGAAGCCCCGGTAAAGGTCCGCCGAGGACGGCTCCATGGCGCGGGGATTGGGCAGGAAGACCTGCGTCGGGCAGCTTTCGATGAGACTGGAGGCTATGGATGAAGACGCGACATCGTCCAGGCTCTGGGTGGCGAAGACCACGGCGACCCGCTTCTTCCGCAGCGTCTTCAGCCATTCTCGGATCTTGGCCGCGAAGGCCGTCTCGCCCAGGAACAGCCAGGCCTCATCCAGCACGAGAAGCGTCGGCCGTCCGTCGAAGCCCTGCTCCAGCTCATGAAACAGCGCCGAGAGCACAGGCGCCACGGCGGACGGCGTGGCCATGAGGGTCTCAAGCTCGAAGGTGTCGAAACGGCTCGGCCGCAGCGCCGCCCCCTCGCCGTCCAGGAGGGCGCCGTGGGGGCCGTTCAGGGTGAGCGGGCCCAGGGCGGCCGCCACCGCCCTGTCCTGCACGAGGGCGCAGAACACCGTCAGCGTCCGCTGTCCGACCGGCGCCTCCGCCAGGGCGGTCAGCGCCATCCAGATTTCTTCCCGGATCCGGGGCGTGGGATCCAGGCCGGCGAGGCGCACCGTTTCGGCGATCCATTCCGACGCCCAGGCGCGCTCGTCGTCACGCTCGATCCGGGCCAGGGGTTGCAGGGACAGTCCCGACCCCGGCTCGAGCGACCGCCACCGCCCGCCCGCCGCCAGCGTCGCCGCCCGGGCGGAGCGGCCCTTGTCGAAGAAGACCACCCGGGCCTCGGGATACCGGAACCACTGGAGCGCCAGGAAGGACAGAAGCGCGCTCTTGCCGGAGCCCGTCGGTCCCACGACCATGGCGTGACCCACGTCCCCGACATGGAGAGCCAGCCGGAACGGTGTCGATCCGGTCGTACGGGCGGTCGCCAGGGGAGGTCCTTCGAGGCAAGCGTCCGACGGCGGACCCGCCCAGACGGCGGACACCGGCAACAGGTCGGCCAGGTTCAGCGTCGACAGCAGGGGCCGCCGCACATCGGCGTAAGGTTCGCCGGGCATGGAGCCGAGCCAGGCCTCGACCGCATTGAGGTCCTCGATCCGGGCGACCAGACCCTGGGCGTTGAGGGCCGCCTCGATGGCCCGGGCCTTGGCCATGGCCCCCTCCTCCGACCCGTCGAGGACCGAAACCGTCAGGGTCAGATAGCCGTAGGCGCAGGCCTCGGCCCCCAGCGCCGCCAGGGCTCCGTCGCATTCCTCGGTCTTGGAGGCGGCGTCGGTGTCGAGGAGCGGCACCTCCTCCTTGGTGATGGCCTCGCGCAACAGGACGCCGACGCCCTTGCGCTTGGCGAACCAGCGCTTGCGCAGCTTGACGATCTCCCGCTCGGCGTCGGGCTTGTCGAGCCCGAGCCATCGCGCCGTCCAGCGGTAGTCGAACGGAAGGGCTCCGAGCGCATCCAGCAGGCCGGGCCGGGTCACCGACGGCAGGCCCCGGACCGAGACCACCTTGAGCCATCGCTCGCCCAGGCGCGGCGCCACGCCGCCGGTCAGGCCGGCGTCCGCCAACCAGCCGTCCAGGAACATGGGGGAGTCCGGCGGCCGCACCGGGAAGGGTCTCGGGGACACGCAGTCATGGAGCCAGGTCAGCAGCTCCGCGTCATCCAGCCGCGCGATCTCCGGCAGGGCGTCGGCGAGCAGGTCCAAAGTCGTGTCCACCTCCCGTCCGAAGGCCGCGAGGGCCTGGCGCCAGTCCTGACCGGCTTTCTGCAGACCATCGAACAACCAGCGCTCCATGCGCCGCGTCTCGTCGGCCGGCGGCAGCCAGGTCAGCGCGAGGCGGAAGTCGGTCTCGAAGGCCGCTTCCGCGGTTTCGAACCGGCTGCGGCGTTCGGCGTCCAGAAGCCAGGCGATGTCGATGTCGAAGTCGCTCTCCGGATAGGGCGAGGCCGCCCGACGGCGTGCCTCGACGTGCAGGCACCAGCCCGACCCGAGCCGCCGCAGGGCGTTGTTCAGACGGGCCCGGACCGCCATCAGCTCGTCCTCGGTGGACGACTCCAGGTCCGGCCCCCTGAAGCGGAACCCGGTCAGGAACGACCCGTCCTTGTTGAGCACCACGCCCGGCGTGACCAGGGCGGCCCAGGGCAGATGATCCGCCAGGGAGGCCGGTCGCCTGCGATGTTCGTCGAGAAACCGCATGACGTCCTCAGCCGTCGAGATGGCCGGGCGTCGCCAGGTGGCGGCGCAGGACGTCGAAGAACCGGCGATCGGATCGGGCGGCCCACAGGCCGATCGCATGGGCGACCGCCCACCACAGAAGGCCGAGCCACCAGATCCTCAGCGTGAGACCGAGCACCAGGGCGATCGTTCCCATGGCGATCGCGTAATCGCGCGGCATGCCAGCCATCAGCACGGGCTCGGACAGGGCCTGAGCCACGGGCAGATCCCAGCCTTCCGGCGAGGCTGTCGGATGACCCCCCGCCATCACCCGATCTCCGCCCCGCCCGCGAAGCCGAAGAAGTCCAGAAAGAAGGTCGAGGCCGCGAAGGCGATCGACAGGCCGAACATGATGCCCAGGCCCCGCCGCATCGACGATCCGTTCTCGCTCATGGCGATGCCGGCGCCGAAAATCACCACCGCCACCACCGCAGCTGCCTGAACCACAGGTCCCGTGATCGACTCCACGACCTGCTGCAGCGGGCCTTCCCAGGGCATGCCCGACCCGCCGGCCAGGGCCGGTCCGGCGATCATCAGGCCGCAGGTCGTCATCGCGCCGAACAGGCGGCGTCCAAGTCTCCGTCGCATGATTTGCTTTCCTTGTGTTCAGCGCGTTTCACCGCGCCGCGACTCATTGCAAGCAAATCCATCCACAGATTGTCAACAATAAAATAACCGTAAGATCGACGACTTACTCACAACTTGCCGTTAAGTCATAGCAAGTCGGAAAGCGACTTGAACAACGTCGCCCGAATACGCTTTCGCCGACTTGGTTAAACTCACCACTCATCTTCATAACTAGCTGATCTGTAGGGTGAAACGGAGATCGCTTCGTTATGGCCGATCTTTTCCAACGGTCAGTCGAGACGCGCGACATCATAGTCGTCGCCAGAAACGCCGTTGACGGCGAGGACGGCGTCAAGCTGGCGACCCTCCCGGGTCCGGCTTATATGGGCGATGAGATCGACCGCCTGGGCGATCGTCCGCCGCGGCGGAGCGGCGACGATCTCCATGGCGAGGTCCTCCACCCGGCGCAGCGCATCCTCGGCGGAGTTGGCGTGGATCGTGGACAGACCGCCAGGATGGCCCGTGTTCCAGCTCTTGAGCGTTTCCAGCGCGGCCGCGCCGTCGCGCATCTCGCCCACGACGATCCGGTCGGGCCGCATGCGCAGCGCGTCCCGGACCAGATCGACCACACCGATGGCCACTGGAGCCCGGCGCGTGAGCACCGCCACCGTGTCCCAGGCGGAGCACTGAAGCTCCGGCGTGTCCTCGATCAGGAAGACTCGATCCTCGGCGAAGGTGGGCTCCGCCAGGACGGCGTTGGCGAGCGTCGTCTTGCCCGACCCGGTCCCCCCGGAAATCAGGATGTTGCGACGATCGGATGCCGCCGCCGCTAGGACGTCGGCCTGACGGGCGGTCATCACTCCGTCCCGGACATAATCCGACAGCCGCCAGATGACGCCCGGCCGCTTACGGATCGAGAAGGCCGGCGCCGAGGCCACGGGCGGAAGAAGGCCTTGGAACCGCTCTCCCGTGGACGGCAGGACGCCGGACAGACGCGGATCTTCGCGCGTCACCGTCTCCCCGACGTAGTCCGCGATCAGCCGGACGGCGCGTTCCCTCGCTTCCGCCGACAGGGTCGCGCCGGTGTCCGACCGCCCTTCCCCGGCCCGGTCGAGGATCACCCGGCCGTCGGGGTTGGCCAGGATCTCCAAGACCCGGCCGTCGACAAGCGCCGCCAGCACCGTGTTCCCCAGAGCGTGCCGCAGGGCTTCCAGCTTGCGTTCGGCGATCAGGGGATGGGGCGCCATGTCAGGTGGCCGGCTCGAAAGACCGGCCCTCCGGCTGGCGGCGCTCCGGGTCGCGGTCGGGGCGCCCCGAGACGATCCGCGCCGCCGTATCGTCCAGCATCCGCTCGATCCGACGATCCACGGCGGCCTGGACGGTCGGATCCTGATCGACGATCGCGTCGGGAAGCCGGACGAACAGCGCCCGGGCCACCTCCACCACCAGTTCCTGGATGATCTGCATGTCCTGCCGAGTGGAGCGCATATGGCCCCGCAGGGACTGCTCCAGGGTGAGGAGTCGATCCTCCGGATCGGCGCGCGGGCTTGATTGCAGCCCGCGGGCGATCGCGTGGCCCGCCGCCTGACTCACGGACACGCGCCCCGACCGCGCCTCGCGATTGAGACCGGCGATGACCTTGGGATCACTCAGATAGACCTGCACGCGGCAGCTCTGTGCGGGCGCCTGCCTAGGCATCGGTCGCTCCTTTCAGATGATCGAGCGCAGCGTCCTGGGCGGCCATTTCTTGGGCTACCCGGCCGTAGATGTCGGCCGCGCGCGCCGCGACCTTCCTGTCGTCCATGGCCGCGACGATCTCCTTGAACAGCGGCAGACTGGCCTCGGCGTCTACACCGAGGCTCCGCCGACCCGCCCAGGGATGCGGCGCCGGCGCCGGCGCGTCGATGACCGCGCCCTGCTCCGGGACAGGCGCCCCGGCCCTGGCGCTGAAGGGCTTCCGGCGGTCGTACTGCAGCTTGCGCGTGCGCAGGGGTCGGCGGCCGGCGACGAAGATCAGCTGCAGTTCGTCCGGAAGCGCGCGAACCTCGCCGGGTTCGAGCAGGGGCCGATCGATCTCGGACCGCGACACGCTGCTCCGGCCCGTTCCGAGCCCGGCGGGGCCGCTGCGACTTTCCCGCGTTTCAGCGACCGTGCCGGTGAGTCTGGAGACCTTGTCCTGCGTAAGCGGATCGAGCGCCGAGAACGCCGTGTACACCGCGCAATTGTCCAGGATGGTGTTGTTGGCGCCGTAGGTCTCGACGATGTCGTTCAACGACTGCGCCACGAACATCACCTTGACCCCGTAGCCGCTCAGCAGCCGCAGCGACTTCTCGAAAAAGCTGACCCGGCCCAGCAGGGGGAACTCGTCCATCAGCATCAGGAGACGGTGGCGTTTGGATCGCCCCGCCCCGTCCTCTGTCTCGTGAACAGTCAGGGCCTGGGCGGCGGCGTAGAACAGAAGACGCACCAACGGCCGCAGCGCCGCCGCGTCCGCCGGCGCCACCTGGACATAGAGGGAGACGGGCGCCTCGGCGCACATCAGATCGCCGAGCGCGAAGTCGGACGCGGACAGGGCCCGCTCCAGGTCGTCGCCCGCCAGCCATTTGAGGTAGGAGCGCGCCGTCCCCTGAACCGAGGTCCGAAAGCGATCATGCATAGCCGCATAGCCCTTCACCGCCGTGCGGATGAACGGGTGGGTCTCCGGCCTGCCGTCCGCGCCGACGCGATGGAGCGCCTTCACCATCACATCCGCCGTGTCGTCGAGATCGGCCAACAGCTGCCGCACGGTCAGCAGGGTCTTGGCGTCGTCTTCGGCTGTGTAGAGAACGTGCAGGATCACCGCCTCAAGGATTTCGGAAGCGGCCTTGTCCCAGATCGCTTCGTCGTCCCGCGCCCCGCCCGGGTCCGACAGGATCGAGACCAGGCGCTGCACCTGCGCCAGTTCGCCAGCGCCGGGCCGTATCTCCGCGAGCGGATTCCAGCGCGCCGACGCCGCGTCGCGCGGATCGAAGTAGAGCGCGTGCGAAAAGCGCGAGCGCCAGCCGGCTGTCACGCGCCAGAGCTCCTTTTTGGGATCGTGAACGAGGGCGCTTTCGTTCCAGAGGAGAAGCGTCGGCACGACGTGTCCCCGCCCCTTGCCGGAGCGGGTGCCGCCCGTCACCAGGGTCGGACGCATGTCGACCGTGGCCAGAAGCCGGCCCCTCATCAGGCCGAGCGCGCATCCGGCCTGCGCGCGAAGCCCCGCCTTCCGGGCGTCGGCCAGATCTCCCCATCCGCGGATGCGTCGGCGGCCTCCGGCGCCGCGGGTCAGAGTTCCGAGTCCAAGCCCGGCCATGGCGCCCAAGAGGATCAGGAAGGCGCTCGACGAGAAAGCGTCCGGGCGGTCATCCCCGAAGGCCTGTCGCCAGACGAGGATACGCCAGGGCGGATAGGCCTTGGCGTCGCCGGGCAGGTCCAGGCCGGACCCCAGAACCACGTCGAAGCCATAGGTCCAGGCGAACACCTGGGTGGCGAGCTGCAGGCCCGCCAGCACGCCCAGCACAAGAAGGAACAGCCGGGTGATCATTGCGGATCGCTCGACCCGCTCTCCGGGAGAAAGCGCGCTGCGCCGAGCGACAGGATGGCGGCCGCGTCGCCGCGGCGGTCGTGATAGTCCCGGAGCGCGGCCCGCAGTTCCCCGTTCCGATCCTCGGTCGCCAGATTCAGCAGGCGATCGGCTTCCGCCTCGGCGTCCTCGAACATGCGACGCTCCGCATCCTCCAGCTGCCGCAGCTGCGCCCTCACCCGCTCGTAGGCCCGGCGCAAGGCTCCGTTGCCGGTCCGCCGCACCAGTTCGTCGAACAAGGCGTGAAGCTCCGATATGGGGTCGCCATGCCGCCGAGGCGTCCGGCCGTAGGTCGGCAGCCCTGCCGTCAGATCGAGGCCCGCAAGCAGGCAAACCAGGCGAAATCCATAGCGATCGCGCACGGCGCCGCCGTCCAGACGCATGGCGAGAAAGCCGCCTGACGGCCCACGCTCGATCAGGCCTTCGCCGCACAGCCAGGAAAGCGCTTCCCGAACCGGGGTGGTCGACACGCCCAGGCGTCGTGCTTCATCGACGATGACGATGGGCCGCCCGCCTGCATAGCCGCCTGCCTGGGCCCGATCCCGGATGCCGTCCAAGGCCATGAAGAAGGGATCGCGACTTTTGGCCATGACAGTCTCCAGCACTTGAAACCCACCATTCTGCATCCGCATCAAGGCTCGCCAACAGGTTGAAAGGGTTTACGATCCGATTCCGCCGTTATTCGGCGGGCCGCCCGCCTCAAGGCGGCGGGGATTCAGCCTGTCGCTGGCGACGGCGCGGAATTCGCGAGTGCCTTCATGGCCGATCAAGGATTAGCTTGGCTTCTGGGCACCCTGATCAACAGTGCGGAAGGGTTGTGCCAATGCCTGACAAACCTGCCCCGCCGAGACGCGACAACGACCTCCTCTCTTCAGCCCTCAAGCTGATCCGTCGAAGCCGCGGCCTGACCGCTCCGGAGGTCGCGCGGAGGATGCGAATGGCGCTGCGGACCTACGAGCGTTTCGAGGCCGGGGACAGCCGGTTGAACGTCGATTACATTCATCGCTTCGCCGTCGCCACCGACAGCGATCCCTACGCCATCATCATGGCCGTCGCGGTCGGATCGCCGGAGCTCGCCCGTCGCTGCGCGGACAACAAGCTGGTCACGACCCTCACGGTCGGCATGCAGCGTTTCGACCAGATCCTCGGCGATCGCATCCAGTCTCTCGAAGCCCGGGCGATCATCGACGCCGTGTGCGCCATGTTCGATCGGCTCCTGATCGACAGCGTCGATCAGCAACGGGCCGCGCTATGGCTGGAGAAGGGCGTTTCCGACCTATCGTCGATCCGTCCCAAGCCGGGTCGCTAGAGAAATATACGCCGAATATAGTTTGGCATCCAAGTATCCAGAGCGCTCACTCTCCCTGCCACGACCGTGGCGATCACCCTAAGGAGAGACTGAGATGAAGACGACCAAGCTGCGCCTCGTCCACTTCGGCGGCGCCAAGGCGCTGACCCGTGACGGCATGGGCACCGAGTTCAACGAGGTGAAGATCGCCGACAGCCTCTATCCGCCGGCCGGCTGAAGGCGTCGCGGACGGCCGCCCGCGGTCGTCCGCGCGCATTCGCAGGCCCTCTTTTCGCCGGCCGGATTTCGGCCACGGCAAGGGACATCAAGTCGTGAAAAACCTCAACCTTCGCCTCGTCAGCTTCGGCAGCGCTAAGGCGCTGACCCGCGACGGCCTCCCGGGCGACTACAACGAAGTGCATATCGCCGACAGCCTGTATCCGCCGGCAGGTTGAAGGCTTCGCGGGCGACCGCGCCGCGGTCGCCCGCCACCGCTGGGACCGCGATCATAGTCTCACTCTGGTAACACGAGTTGCTGGGTTTCCACCCGTCGCATCGAGCCACAGGAACTGCCGAATGGTCAGGCTTTGGTGCCCACCGCACATCCATCTCGCAGCGCTCGATGAAGACATAATCGTGCTCGATGTCGCGGCGGACCGGTACAGCTGCCTGCTGGAAGCGAACGCCCATTTCTCTGTCGGTCCGGCCGGCGCTATCCTGGCGGCCAACGAAGAGGTGGCTGAAAGCCTGCTTGGCGCAGCTCTTGCCTCGCGCTCATCCTGCAAACTCACCCGTCCCGTCATCATCCCGGCGCAGCGCGAAGTCACGCCGTCCGCCACGCCGACCCGCTCCGACGTCCTCAGGGCGGCGATCATCTTACTCACGGCCACGCTCGCTTTCCGCCGCAAATCCTTCTCGGAACTTCTGGATCCCCCGGTCTCCTCGGCGCACAAGTCGGCAGGCGTGGACGTCGCCGCGCTCGAATTGCTGCTGGGCGCCGCCCGGACTGTGCGGCCCTGGATTCCGTTTGAAGGCGAATGTCTGCAACGCGCCTTTCTTCTCAGGACCTTTCTGGCCCGCCGCGGTGTGTCGACTGACTGGATCTTTGGCGTCAGAACCTGGCCGTTCTCTGCCCACTGCTGGCTTCAAATCGGCGACCTCGTAATCGGAGATCGGCTGGAACGGGTCAATCGCTACACCCCGATCATGAGAGCCTGACCGTGGGACGCTTTCTTGTCGTCAGCCGCCGTCAGAACGATGATCAGGCCGAGGCGCTGTCACGCGCCCTCGATGAGGACGCCCGAAGCCTAGGCTTCTCTACTGTCGCCCTAAACGCCCACGCCTGGCTGGGCGTCCAGGGCCCGGGCGTCCCTCGACGGACCGACGTTGGGGGGTGGACACTGATCGGCGACGTTTTCAATCGTCGATCGCCTGTGCTTCCATCGCCGAAGCCGGACGATCCCTGGGACTATGAGCGAAAGCTGATGGCTCGATTCTGGGGCCGGTACGTGGGCGTGCGTTTCGGGGCCGGCGACCAGCTTGCCGCCGTTCTCCGAGACCCATCGGGCGCGCTCGAATGCGTGACATGGCGCCACGATGGCGTGGCGATCGTTTGCGGTGCCGTCGAAGACTTCGTTCTGAAGCGTATCCGGCCCGCATGGCGGCTGAACATCAGACGGATCGCCGAGGCATTGCGGGACCCGGTGCCGGAGACAGGCCCCCTCTTGCTGGACGGCCCAACCGCACTTGAGCCCGGATCGGCGCTGGATCTGTCGTCCGACCGAACGCCGGACGAGCTCTGGAAGCCCGCCGACTTCGCCCGACGCAGCCTCGGTCCCGCCCCTGATCTGGATGACGCGGCGGACCAGCTCAGCTCCGCGGTCGACGAGGCGACGGCAGGCTTGGCGGGTATATCGTCCCCTCTCGCAGCCGAAGTCTCCGGCGGTCTGGATTCAAGCATCGTCGCCGCCAGCCTTGTCGCCGGTGCTCCGGACGGCGTGGCGCTTTGGCTCAACGCCTTCGGCGCCGCGCCGGAGGCCGACGAGCGGACCTACGTCGCGGCGCTTGCGAACACGCTCGGCATTGCGCCTCACTGCGTGCCCCACGCGGCCGAGCCGCTGTCCCAGGTCTGGCTGGAGGCGCTGTCGCCGGGCTTCCGCCCCGGCCTCACCGCGCTTGACCGCCCTCATGATCTGGATTGGGCGCACCGCCTGGAAGGCGCTGGGATCGTCGGCCTGATGACGGGCGCGGGCGGAGACTCCGTCCTGTTTCAGCGCGCGACGATGGATGTTTTCGTGGACCGCTGGCGCGCTCGCCCCTGGCGCGACCTGTTCGGCCGGGATGTCGTCGAACTGGCCGCCTCCACCGAAATCTCCGTCTGGACGATGATCGCCGACGCCCGACGCCGCCGACGCGCGCCGCATCCGGCGCCCCGCCGGGACCACCCCATGTTGCCGGCGCTCTCCGGCGCCGACCCGCGCCACCCGTGGCTTGAAGACTGGGACGAGTTCGGGCCGGCCAAGGCGATGCATCTCGCCGGCGTCGTCGACAACGTCGCACGCCACGGTCCTTCAGAGCTGACCGCCCGTATCGACGTGAGACACCCGCTCTGCGCCCAGCCCGTCATCGAAGCCTGCCTGGCCTTGCCCGCCGCGCTGCTCACGGCAGGCGGGCGAGAGCGCGGTCTGGCCCGCCTGGCGTTCAGGGATCGTTTGCCCGCCCGGATCATCGACCGTCGATCGAAGGGCGACATGACGCGCATCTATGGTCGGATGATCCTGGGCGGACTGGACGTCTTGAGACCCTGGCTAATCGAGGGCCGGCTGGCTGCGCTGAAGGTGATCGATCCCGAGGCTGCCGATCGTGCCCTCACCCGCGAGGCGCTTGTGTGGGGCGGACGCTACTCGACCATCATGGTGGCGGCGGCTTTTGAGAGCTGGGTGCGCCGGTGGGAAGCCCGGCTGAACCCGGCGTCGTGACGCCATCGCTCGGCAGGGTCTCATCGAGCCAGTCGAAGATTAGCCCATAGCGCTCTCGGATGTTTGCCGGACTCCAGGCATGGTGATGTTCGCCCCAGAACGTGACGATTCGGGCTGTCTTGCCTTCCCGGGCCAGGGCGCTGAACATCTGCTCGGCTTGCGTCGGCGGCACGAAATCGAGGTCGGCCGTCAATAGAAGGACCGGCGCCGTCACGCGATCCGCACGCAGATACGGGCTGGACTGGAGGTAGGCGTCGGAATCCAGCCAAGGCGGTACGCCGAAGCCACCCTGTCCCGCCTCGGTAAAGGCTTGACCAGACTGCAACGACATCCTGTCTTCCGGCTGGATTCGGGCCGTTGGCGCGAACCCGCCCCAATGACCCAGGAAGTCCGAGAGCGAGGCGGAGGCGATGTAGGACTGGTAGCGGTTCGAGCGCGTGGCGATTTCCAGCGTCGCGTAGCCGCCGAAGCTGTGACCATAGATCGCAATCCGTCCCGATGGGAGCTCGGGATGAGCCGCCAGGGCGGCGTCGACGGCCAGATCGACGGCCCGGACGTAGAGGTCGCCCCGCTCCCCGGCCGGCGCGTCGACGTTCATGGACGGACTAAGCACCGCAAATCCCGCGGCCGCGAGAACGGTGGACCGCGTCCCATAGGTCAGGGTCAGGGGATCCCACCAAACGAAGCTGTCCGCCGCGCCAGGATAGACCCGTACAATCAGTCCCCGGATCGGACCCGGCGGCAGGTAGAGCCAGCTTCGCGTCGCACGACCCTTGATGTCGAGATGGGAGATGGCCATGGGTTCGATCAGGCGAATGTCCCGCTTGTCGGTGTTGACTGCATCGATCGCCCGGGCGTCGCCGTTCTGGCGGACCATCAAGGTCTCCGCGAGCCCGATCCGCTCAAGTACGAGGGCCTTATCGCCGGAGACGGCCAGCACCCGAGGTTGGGCGTCAGCGCCGGCGCCGATACTGCGGACCCGGCCTCCCTCCGCCACGAAGCTCTCTCCGTCAGCGTCCAGTACCGCCGCCCAGCTCCGCCGAGGCGCGTCATTGCCGCGGAACCGGCCGACCCGCTCCGCGTCGCCCGGAATTGCTTCCCGAAAGGCGGTTCGTCCGGACATTCGCTCCGGAGGCCCGTTCCTTTGGACCCGCCACACGGCGCCGTCGGCGATGAACAGCAGCGCCTCGGCCGAGGTCGCCGCCAGGCGCGGCGGCGCAGTCGCCAGCATCGCCGTCAAGGCCCTCGGCGCCGCTCCGGCCGCCAGCACAGTCCAGTCGAATCGGGCGCCTCCTCTTGGCCGGGCGTAGATCACGGGCGTGTCGCCGAGCCAGTCCGCGTGGACGCCAGCGACGATCGCCTCGGCGGTTCCAGGCGTCAGATCGCCCAGATCCGGAACAGCCACCTCATCGAAGCCAGCGATGAGCAGACGGCCCGCCGTCCAGTCCGCGCCATCTCTTCGCGCCCAGATCAGGACCGCTCGGGCGTCCGGAGACCAGCGCAAGAGGTTCGAAGCTACATCCCACTCGCCGGCGACCTCGGTCCGACGATTGTCGTCCAGTCCAATGAGGACCAAGGTCTGTCGCTCGTCACCCTCGAGCTGAACG
Source organism: Brevundimonas sp. Bb-A (assembly GCF_009394735.1). NCBI lineage: Bacteria > Pseudomonadati > Pseudomonadota > Alphaproteobacteria > Caulobacterales > Caulobacteraceae > Brevundimonas > Brevundimonas sp. Bb-A. The sequence goes on from NZ_CP045456.1 coordinate 2,365,134, forward strand.
CGTGGAGCGCCTCGGACAGTGGGCCGGTCGGTCGCTTGCACGACGGCGACAGCACTGCCGTCCGGTGCGACTGAGAAATCGCTGATCCGACCCTCCGCCAACCGCCTCTGTCGCCCGGTCTCCAGGTCCAGCCCTACCAAGGCCTGTCCCCCGTCCGGCGCTTCCGCCCGAACCACGCCGCCGCGGGCGTCGATCAGAGTCCTGGAGGGTTCTCGCCCGAGCGAGCTCCGTCGCCAGGCTTCAGTCATCCGGGCCTGTGTTCCGCTGAACCGGCGGATCAGAACTGGCAAGGACCGGTCCGGTCGCGTCAGGACGACGACCTCGTGCGCCGAAACCCATTCGGCGGATGCTCCCTCCGGAGGAGTCTCCGGGGTCAGGCCTGTCCAGATCACAGATCGGTCGGCTATCGTCACCACGCCGAACTCGTACTCGTCGCCGCGAAACCGTGAGATCAGCAGGCGACCGCCGTCGGGAGACCAGGCCACACGCTGAAGACCTAGTCCCTCGTCCGGCAACAGCCTCTCGGGCGGTCGATCAGGCGCGGAAAGATCGACCAGCCAGAGGTCCATGATCGTCCACGGCGCGCGGGCGGCGAAGTCGAACCGGACCGCGCTGTCGTAGGCTCCACGCTTCTCGTAGACGGCCCAGCGGCGGTCTGGAGAGAATTCGGCGCGCCCGAAGGCCTCAAGCTCCACGATGTCATCGACGCTGACGGCTCTTCCAACCTCTCGTTCCTGGGCGAAGGCCGGGCCTGGACCACAGATGAGCGTGATCACCACCGCCAGAAGGCGGGCGCATTTCCGGATCATCATCGTCGCTCACCAGCGACGGGTCAGTTGAATCGAGAAGACCCGGCCCATGAGGCTGGCCTCGCCGGGGTCGAAGCCATAGCCGGTCGGCCCATCGTAGAACGGCGGATTCTCGTCAAAGAGATTTTCAACCCCGAGCGTCAGCCGCAGGCCGGGCAGCGCCGCCGGTGCCCAGTTCACCTGTGCATTGATCGTGTTCCAAGCCTCGATACCGGTCCCTAGCCGATCCTCATAGGCGTCGGTATGCAGCCAACGAAGCCCCACATCGACGTCGTCGCGTGACCAGACGAGCCCCCACTGGCCACGGAACTCTGCCGGAAAGCCGATCAGCCCCGCGACATCGCGAACCGGAGCGGTCGGAGTCGATTGCGTTTCATAGCCGAGGATGTAGGACGCCGACGCATCAAGGGTCAGCCGACCACCGAGCGCCGCCCATCCATGGCGGGCGGACAGGTCCACGCCGCGAACGCGCACCGCCCCCGTATTGACCCAACGCGAGTCCACGATCGCGGCGTAGGTGTTGGCCGGATAGAGGGTGGAAAAGCCTGGCAGACCAGCATAGCTCTCGATGAGCGCCAGATCCGCCGGGTTCGTCGCGGGGCTGATCAGCCGGACGAAGCTCGCCAGCGCCGGGTCGGTGAGGGCCGCAAACGCATTCTCATTGACGGGTCTCGCGATCCGGTCCGTGAACTGGGTATCGAAGAAATTGACGCTCAACAGCGAACCGGATTGAGACCGATAGTCCACCCCGACCGTGAAGGTCTCGGAGGATTCCGGTTGAAGGTCGGGATTTCCGCCGGACAGGAACAGGGTCAGGGCGCGAGAGCCGTCGGCCCGGGTCAGGAAGGTCGGAGAGACGCCGCCCTGGTCGAAGATCTGCGGCAGAGCGCCGGCGCGGAACGAGGTCCCCCAGGACGCGCGCACCCCCAGTCCCTCCAGGGGCGACCAGGTCAGGCCGATCTTCGGATTGGTCGTCGAACCGAAGTCGCTGTACTCTTCGTACCGTCCCGCGAGCGACAGTTCGAGCGACCGGAGGCCGGGTCGGGCGTTGTCCGGACCAATGACGGGAATGCGCGCCTCGGCGAAGACCGCGGCGATCGACCGCTCGCGCTTCGGCGTCGCCATCCGGACGGGAGTCGCGGCGGACAGGGACAGAAGGCCTTGCGTTTCGAAGCTCTCGTCCCGGACCTGGGCGCCAAGCGCGATGTCGAGGTCGCCGCCCGCGAGCTGGAGCACGGGTCCTTGGACCAGCAAATTGGCCGAGGTCGCCCGGCTGCGGTTATGGACCTCACTGTATCCGCTGCCGACGAAGTCGAGGACGGCCCGGCTGTTCACCCCCCCGTCACCAAACAGATTGTAATAGCCGTCAACGGCCGGGCTATAGGGCGTCGCGGGATCATCTGGAATGTTGCCGAGGGCCTCGGCGAGAAAGCGGCTGTTCACCCGGTTGGCCGCGCCGAAATCGGCGCGTTCCTCTGCCCCGCTGACGTAGGCCTCAAGGGTCCAGTCCGCCGTCAGGTCGTAGCGGCCGCCTACGGTTACGCCCACGCTTTCGGATTCTGAGTAGGTGCGGGCGGGCCCGAGATCCTGCAGAAACGAATAGGCGATGGTGTGTGTCGCCGCGCCGGTCGGTGAAATGAAGAACGGATTGGTCCGTCCCACCGTGAACACGCCGGCGTTGGCGGCTGTGGCCAGATCGTTGCTGCGATGATTGTATCGAACGTCGGCGGTCAGCTCCAGGCGGTCGCCGAGGCTCTGGCTCAGCCGGCCGTAGACGCTGTGTCGCTCGACCTCCGGCAGGACATCGACGCCGAGATTGCTGGATTGAAGATTGGTCGCGCCCGCGACGAAATCCTCGGGCCGCTGGGCTGTGCCGCTTGCATCGGGGCGGATCGCGAACCGGGTGACATAGGCCGAAATCGCTGGATCGAAAGCGACGATGTTACCCGGACCGCTGTAGAAGCTCCGCCGGTCGGACCCGCCAAACGGCCGTAAATCGCCGTCAGCGGTATACGATCGGTCGTAAGAGCTCAGGGCGTTGGACGATTGATACTCGTAGGATAGATAGGCCGAGCCCGACGACCAGCTGGTTCCGGCCAGGTGAGACGCGATGATGTCCTCGGCGCCCCCTTTGGCGGCGGATGCCCGCACCCGGGTTTCCTGGCCGTCAAACGAACGTCGCATGATTACATTGACCACGCCGGCGATAGCGTCCGCGCCATACAGCGCGGAGGCGCCATCAAGCAGGACGTCGACCCGCTCCACCGCCGCCGACGGCAAGGCGGACACGTCCGCGAATTCCGCGCGCGAGCCCGTCCCGGCCAGCCGCCGTCCGTTGACGAGGACGAGCGTGGAGGCCGGACCGAGGCCGCGGAGGTTTACCCCAGTCGCATAGACGTTGTTCGACGCGCCCAGATCGGTGTTGAGGGTCTGCACAACCGGCGTCGCCGAACCGGCGTAGTTTTGCGGCAGGCTTGTCAGGGCTTGCGCGACGGTTCCGTGTCCGCTGCGTTCGAGTGCGTCGCGATCCAGCCGTATCACCGGCGAAGCCAGGTCGCCGGAGCCCCGCAAGAGCGTGCCGGTGACGACGATTTCGTCCAGTTCGACTGCTTCCAGCTCCTCGATCCGCCGAAGCGCGAACACGCCCGGGCGGCTCTGCGTCCAGCCCAAGCCGGTGTTCTGCAACAGGCGGTCGAGCGCCACCGATGGCTCCATCCGACCGGTGACGCCCGGCGATCGCACGTCCTCGACCAAATCCGAGGTGAAGAATATCTGCTGATTTGACTGGGTGGCGAACGCCGTCAGCGCGCTTCGCATCGAGCCCGCAGGAATGTTGAAGTCTCGCGCCGTCTGGGCGCACGCCGTCGTGCTGACGGCGACGATCGAGGCGACGGCGGCGACGCCGTACATCAGGCTCAAACGACTCATGGGTTGCATTTCCCTTCGGCGCCCCCGCGGCGTCAAAGGAGAAGACCAATGAGACCCCGGGTGACCCCGGAGCCGTATCCGGATTAATTTCTTCGCCTGGACAGGCTGATCGATCCGTCCGCCTCCGGAACGGCCGCCAGGCCCAGAACATCGGAGGACGCCGCGATGAAGGCGTCCCGGTCGCCGGTCCGGAAGACGCCGTTGACCGCGATGCTTCGGATCGCCGGATCGTCGATCTCGATCTTGTCGACCAGGTAACGGTTCACCTCGGCCACGGCCTCCTCAAGGGGGATGTCTTCCAAGATCAGACGGCCGTCCGTCCAGCTGGTGGCCACCGCCACGTCCACAGGCGCGGTCGTGATGCCACGCGCCGAAACCCGCGCCTGTTCTCCGGCCGCCATGCGGCGTGGCGGGGACCCCGCGTCCGCTGCCGCGACTTCGACCACGCCCGACACCAGGGTGACCCTGACGGCCTTTCCCGCGCGGCGGACGTCGAAGACGGTGCCGACCGCTTTGACCTCCGTCCCGCCGGCCAGCACCAGGAACGGCCGACCGGCGTCCGACGCGACGTCGAACAACGCCTGACCCTGCTCCAGCTCAATCCGTCGTTCGTCGCCGGAAAAGCGCACCCGGATACGGGAGTCGGTGTCTAAGCTGACGCTCGATCCATCCGCGAGGGTGACGACACGACGCTCGCCAATCCCTGTTGAGTAAGACCCCCGGGCGCTCCACCAGAAGGAGCCGCCGATCACCAGGGCGACCGCCGTCGCGACAGCGACCGCGCCCATGATGAACGGGCGGCGGTCGCGGGTCGCCTCCCTCCCCTTCCCCCGGCCTCGCGCCGCGGCGAGCGCGCCGGCGACCTCGGGATCGCGGTCAAGGCCCTGGCTCTCGCGCCAGACCCGCTCGACCCGCCGATAGGCGTCAGCGTTCCCGGGTCTTGATCGCCATTCGAAGAACTCCTCGATCGTCCTGGTCGCTACCGAGGTCGTGCCGAGCCGGGCGTGCCAGTCGGCCGCCTCCTTCTCCGCCTTCTCAACCCGCACTGTCGGGTTGGTCATATCGCGCCTCATTCTAGCGCCGAAGCTGTGCGGCGCAGTGGGCCAAGGCCCGAGTCATGCGCCACTCCACCGTCTTGGGGGAGATCCCCAGTCTCTCACCGATCTGGGCGTTAGTCAGACCGTCGAGCCGCGACAACAGGAAGACATCACGGAGAGGCTCTGGCAAGGACAGTATGACCTCCTTCACCAGCAGTGCCTCGGCTTGCGTGGGTAGAGATACATCTGGACCGTTGGCACCAGCATGATCGAGGTATTCAGATTTCCTAGTCTGCCGCGCCCGCCGGTCAGCCGCCAAGTTTGCAGCGACCCGAAGTAGGAAGGCACGCGGGTAACGGATATCAGTCGCAGGCCAATAGCTGGACAAACGGAGCCAAGTCTCTTGGATCAGATCTTCTGCATCCTGAGCGCCGTAGCGTTTAACAAGCCGAGTTTTCAGCCAAGCCGAGTAGCGGCCATGCAGAGTCCGCAAATCAAACTTTTGATTTGGCAGCTCGTCAGTCTGAGACACCGCAAAGTCGACCTTCAGGAACAAATCATCGCGCGGCCCAAATTGACACGATTGGGGGACAGCGAAAAGTGCCGCTGCGGTCTCCCATCAGGGGATGGACGTTGTCGCTCACCTCGGAAAGCGCGTGCGGCACCTGCGAACCATCGCCGGAGTGTCCCAAGAGGAACTTGCGTTCCGGGCAGGGATGAAACGCAGCTATCTCAGTGATTTAGAGCGTGGAACACGGAATCCAACGATCAGAGCGCTCGGCAGAATAGCGGCAGCGCTCGACGTGCATCCTGTAGAGCTTCTCAAGGACTAAGGACTGATCCAGCCCAACGAAAGATGGGATGGTAGACAAAAATGACACGATTGGTGGGCGGCGCTAAGGCTGTGTCGCTGGCAAATAGCGGGGATGGACGTCGTCATCCTCTTTGGGAAGAACGTGCGTGCGTTGCGCGACGAAGCGGGTTTATCGCAGGAAGAACTGGCATTCCGTGCTGGTATGAAGCGGACCTATCTAAGCGATCTAGAACGCGGCACGAGAAATCCGACAGTCAGAGCACTAGGCCGGCTAGCGGCTGCCCTCGGCGTTTCTCCAGCTCGCTTGCTTCAGTGAATAGCGCCATGGCAACTTTCCTTCCGTAGTTGAAGGTAGGGAAGGCCGATCGGGCCGTGACAGCAGTTCCGCTTTGCGTCCCTTTTGCCCGTCGGGTCGAGGCGAAGGCGGCCGGCGCGGTCTGGCAGGTCCAGGAGCGGTACTGGGCCTGCGATTCTTCGCTGCTCAGGACGGACGCCTACTCCCGTCTCAAACCCTTTGTGCCCCGGATGTACCGTCCGGACCTCGAAGGTCCGGCCCTTAGACCCTGGCTCATACCCAGCCCGCTTTGGGGCAAGAATCTGAGGGCGATATTATCGACCGAGGAGTGGGATCGGGTTCGACGTCATGCCTATGAAGAATCTGGCAGACGCTGTCGCGCTTGCGGCGGTCGCGGGCCGCGATGGCCGGTCGAGGCCGATGAAGGCTTTGCCTATGACGACGAGGGTCTGACCCACACCCTGATGGGCGTGATCGGCCTCTGCCCCACCTGCCACGAGGTGCGTCATTGGGGAAAGACGGTCATGAAAGGCCGCGAACAGGCCGCGCTCGATCAGTTGATGCGGGTCAACGGCTGGTCAGTCGAAACGGCAGCGGCCGCCGTCGACGAGGCTTTTGAGCGCTGGTCCTGGCGATCGGAGCAAACCTGGACATCGGACTACTCCTGGGTGACCCGCACCCACGGCATCGCCATTCCGGCGAACGCCGATGCCCGGGCCAATGCAGCAAATCTCCAGATCATTGGGGAGGCGCCCATAAGTCACACCACCTGGCCGATCGCTACGGATGAAATGACCGCGCATGATCACGTTCGATCATCTGTCTTCACCCCCATGCGCCGACTGGGAAAGTTTATCGGAGGGCTGTTCCACCGCTAATGTGGGGTCTTTAACTTGCTTACCGCTTGAACCCATGAGTCCCACGATCTGCCATCGGCCGAATGATGGTGGCTGGCCCAATGGAGTGAAACGGGTCATCGACCGAGTTCGGCGCCCCGCCCCGACGTGATCCGAGCCAAGCCGCCAACCATCGGCTCCAGCGCGACTCTGTTCCCGGTCCTGGCGGCCTCTCCGGCCCTGATCCGCGCATAATGTTCGACTCCGTCTGCGTCCCTCACCACAACGAACGGCGCCGTGCCCGCCTCGTCGTGAGACCCAGTCTTCACCACCACACCTCGCACCCGCTGCTTTCCTAACGGGCGCACGTCCCTGACTCCCTCGAGACGCCTCTGGTTCAAGATCCGAATGACATCCTTCCGCACCTGCAACGTCCGAAGTTTCGTTTCCATCTCCCCGTCAAGCCGGTAGCGCCGCCCCGCCCGAACGGCGAGCCCAAGCCCCTCGAGATGGCGCAGCCTACCGCGCGTGAGCGCTGTCCAGGCGTCGGTCCCCCCGACGCCGTCATCGACCAGACCATCGGGGCCCATTGCTCCCAGCAGTCGCCGGTCGAAGCCGGTGAACCGATCCGCCGTGGTCTCTCGCCAGATCCGCTTCTCGGCCTCCACCCGGGAGAGATCGCCCAGCCGTTCCTGCGCGACCTCCTGGGCCCGCGCTCGGAACCCGTAGCCCATGTAGTCGCGCGGAATGACCAGATCGCGCCCGTCCGCCCGTCGCCCGCGCAACAGAACATGGGCGTGCGGCTGGTCGGTGTCGTAATGGCAGGTCGCGTTCCAAGTCAGTCCGGGTTCGCCGAGATCGGCGGACACCCGCCCCATGACATCGCGCACATAGGATTTCAGATCAATTATCCGGTCTCCGTGCTCGGGCGAGACAATGAAGCGAAAATGGTGCCGGTCCTCGCTCCACGCCTTCGTGCCGGCGGTCACCTCCGCGCCCTCTCCTTCGCGGTCGAAGAAGACCGGCTTGTTTCCCTCGATCCCGGCGCCGGCGCGTCCCAGGTAGGCGACATGCGCGGCGAGGGCCGCCGCCCGGTCGGCGCCCTTGCCCGTGTGACGGGAGACCATGGCCTTGACGATAACCCGCTGACGGACATCTAGGCGAAAGGCGCGCCCCGAACGGTTCTGGGCTGCGCGCAGCACCCCCGTTCGATCTCCGAGTGCGAACATTCGGGAGCTGGCCAGACGCTTCATCATCCCAGTGCGGACGGGGTCGCGCTCGACCTTCAGGCGCAGGGGAAGCCGGACATTGACCTCCTGTAGCTCCTCGTCGCCACCCGTCGACAACCGGGTCTCCATGGCCTCGTGAATGAGCATGACGATCGCTCCAATCCGGTCGCCCACATGCCGACGGCCGACAACTCATTACAAGTCATCCGGTCCGAAGATGACGGCTCCCAAGAGGCTGAAAATATAAGGGAAACGAGACCCGGCCAACACGCCCTTTTATCTTGCCCTAAGCCGCTTTGGACGGATTTTCAGACATGGTCGTCACTCCTGCGCAAAGGTCCGCAAACCTCAGCAACAACGGCGGCTGAGAAACGGCCGTAAAGCGTACAGGCTCGAAAGGTGGCAGTCGCAGACCGGGTGACAAACAAGAACCCGCCCGGCCGAAGCCGAGCGGGTCCGTGGCTCAGGCGTCAGGGCCGTCCGGTTCGTCGGCCCAGAAGGCAGGGTCGCAGGGATCCGATCTGCGGATGCAGTCGTCGAACCAGAGGTCCGCATCGGACAGCATCCCAGCCAACTCTCGTTGCTCAGCCACCCATTCAGGATCGTCCTGTTCGTCAAGGTCGTCTTCGAAGTCGGGGGTCATCACAGTCTCCAGAAAAGAACCCGCCCGGCCGAAGCCGAGCGGGTCGTTGATTTCAATCTCGAACAATCAGGCTGCGCGCGCCTTGATGGGCATATGCCGCATCCCGTTCTCCATCGCCTTCTGGCCGAGGTTGAGCGCCGGACCGAACGGTCGCTGCTCTCCCCGCGCCCGGTCGACCGACTGGACCAGGGTCAGGCAGATTTCTGGTTCGAGCGCGATCAGCTGGTCGTTCGCCCGGAAGGGAGCAGCCTTCCCGTGCGCATCAAAATCCGCGCGGGCGAGGATGAGCTTCACGCCCTTCTGCTGCGCCCATCTGATCGCCAGCTTCTCGGACCCCTTCGCCCCGGTCGTCGCCAGGGCCATGTCCGGCCACTCCTGCTTCGCCCAGTTGAGCGCGTCGAAGATCCGGCCCGCGTCCTCCTGGGTGTCGGCCGTCGGAGCGCCCCTGAAGGCGACGATCGGACCACCCGGATCCTGCTCGCCGGCCCGGCGGTTGCGGACCGCCCGGATCGCCTGTTTGGCTTCCAGCTGGGCGGCTGTCAGGAAGGTGCCCCGCCGGCTGCCGCGCCACGCCGTCCAGACCTCGCCGGTCGCGATCGTCCAGGTGTCCGAGGCCGCGTCCCGGATAAGCTCGGCGGCCTGCGTCGCCGCATCCCCGGCCCGGGCCGTCGCCGTCGCCTCCTGGAGTTCGACATCGGCCGCCTCCGATCCGTCGAAGTCCCGCTGCAGCGAGCGCATCGTATCGCGGGCGCGATCGGCGTCGCGCTCGATCCGTCCGGCCGCCGAATGGAAGGCGCCGATGAGCGCCTCGCCGAGAATGGTCTGGAAGTCCTCCAGCGCGGTGTCGGAGATCACGTCCACCAGCTCGGTCATGAGCGCGCGCCCGAGCTGGACCAGGGCGTCCTCGGTCGGATGCGGGCGTGGATCGCGGAGCGAGGCGGACAGGTCGTCGAAGGCGGAGTCGGACTTCGACGAAGCGAAGAAGGCGGTGCTGTGGAGGGTCATGGGTTCATTCCTTGAGATGAAGAATGTCGAGCGCCCCAAGCGCAACGACCCCGGTTTTGGCCACGGCGGGGTCCCCGGCAGTCACCGGAGCGGACCGCCCTTCGCGGGCCGCGGAGGGGAACGGCGCAGCCGTTGACTTCCGGGGTGGCGTGACAAAATCGGAGGGCGTTGTGTGGGGGCAAGTCCTCGCCCACTTGGGCGAGGACACAACTCGGCGCCGTCGCGCCGATGCGGACGAGGACACGGCGCAGTCCTTCGCCTGCGGCCGACCGGGTCGGCCGCGCCCACCCGGCGACGCGGCGGCCGCTCAGCGCCTTGGCGCCGATCGCCGCGACCGGGATTGTCAGACGCCGGCCAGGCGGGCCAACTGCTCGAACGTCTGAGGCGCGCCCCGATAGGCGATGGCCGCGTGATCGCTGCAGAAGGCGCCGCGGCTGACGGGACAACCGCAGAGGCTGAAGCCAGGCTGTAGGGGATCGCCGAGCGGCCAGCGGCATTCTCTACGCCGCACCGTCAGGACGGTGCGGCGTCCGACGGTCGTCGAAACGGTCGACGCGTGAGGGACCTCCGAGCGAGCGCCGCCCATCGGCCGGGCTCTCTCTGATGCGGCCGGGCGGGGACGGTTCTCCCCCACCGCCGGCTCCGGCCGCAGCGCGGAGAGCCCCAGGCGATGCACCTTGCCGAGCACGGCGCTGCGGCTGATGCCGGCGCCCAGATCGCGTGAGATGGACTCGGCGCTGCGGCCGTCGCGCCAGAGGCTCTTGAGGCGCGTGATGCGATCTTCGGTCCAGACGGTCATGGGAGGTTCCTCCTCAACGAGCCCCATCGGCCCGCCCGCCTCCGCCCTTCCTCCATCCTTCCGCGCGGCCCGACGCGAAAAGGCCCGGAGCGCGAAGCGCCCCGGGCCTTGATCGCCTCTGCCCGTCCTCGTCCGGTCAGAACGGGATGTCGTCGTTCAGGTCGTAGCCGCCGGCGGCATCGACGCCCTCGGCCACGCCGGACGGCGCATTCGCCCGCTCCCTCCGGTTCTTCAGCCGGATGTCGCCGACGATGAGGCGCAGGTCGTAATGTTCGACCCCGTCCTTGCCGGTCCAGGTGTCGTTCTCGACATGGCCCTGGATGACGACCCGACTGCCCTTCTTCGCATAGGGCTCGATGTAGTTCTCGGCCGTGCCCTCGTTGAAGCAGATGCAGTTGAACCCGGTCGTGCGCTCGCCCGGCTCGCCGTTGGCGCGGCGGAAGCGGGTGGTCTCCAGGACGCGAAAGCTCGCGCGCTTCTTGCCCGAGCCCTGGGCCGACAGAATCGAGGGGTCGGCGGCCAGATAGCCTTCGATGGTCAGGGTCTGCATAATTCAGTCTCCTTGGATTTCGAGTTGTGGGGATCAGACGGCGGCGCGGTCGTCGGCCGCGTCGCTCTGGCGGTCCTCGGCCCAGTCGAGGACGGTCAGGCGGTTCACCACCAGCTCCTTGGCGGTGCGCTCCTGGCCGTCCCTGGCGGCGTAGGCGGTGTCGATGAAGGCGCCGACGACAAGGGCTTCGCAGCCCTGGGCGAGCCCCCGGGCGATGACCTTCTCGTTCAGCCCCCTGGACCAGCTGACGCAGTTGACGCCGACCAGCCGGGGCTTGCCGGCGTTGTCGGTTCCGCGCTGCTCGAGCAGGCGGAAAACCGCCTTGCCGAAGTCCTCGCTGATCTGGGGGTCGGCCGCGAGGCGACCCGTGAACACCATGGTCTGCATGTCAGTCTCCTTGATATCCGAGGCTGACGGGGAGCCGATCTCCCCGATCCCGCCTCAACCCGAGACCTCCCTTCCTCCGATCCTTCCTGGCGGACGGGCCTTCGCCCGTCCGCGCCCGTTCAGGCCGCCACGCCGTCGAGGACCGACTGCACCGGGTGTCGGCGCAGCACCGCCTCCACCACGTCCGGACGGTCGACCGGCGCGAAGACCCGCGGCGCATAGGCGATGATCTCGACGAAACACCCGAGGGCCACCAGGGCGTCGCGGTCCGTTCGCCCGCCGACGATCTCCAGCCGCCACCTGTCCATCACCCTGGAACGCTTGAGCCAGAACCCGCCCGAAAGGGCGAGCTGGACATTGCGGTCGAGCACCATGGCGGCGGTTCGCCCGCCGTCGGCCCAGGCGTCGCCGACCTCGGTCAGGCCGAGCGCGGTCTTCAGACTGGCGGCCTGGACCGGGTCGAGAACCCGGCCGAGCCATCGCCGTCCGTCCGGGGCGCGCACGCGGCGCACCGAACACCCCCTGGCCGGCAACCGTCCCCAGATCGGCAACAGCAGGCCCGTGGCCAGGGTCAGCTGGCGCGTCCGCCAGGGATCCGTCCGCGCGACCTCCTCGTCCCAGATCGCGCGCCAGCCGCCCTCGTCCGTCTCCATCCAGGCCGACTCCTCGAACGCCTTCTCCGGCATCACCTGGCGCTGGTCCGGACGCAACAGGCGCACGGCCGACACGAGCCGGTCGTCATCCGTCGTCGTCGTCAGGCCCAGCTCGGCGAGGGCGGCGCGTCTCGATCGCTCGTTGACCACCAGGCGAAACGCAGCATCGCGCGCGCCTTCCAAGGCGGCCTGCGAGGTGACGATTTCGCGCCGGACCTTGAGCGAGAAGGTCACCAGCGCCGTTTCCGCGCCGGTCGAGACATCGGTCCGGATGGTCTCGGCCTCGATCACCTCCAGCTCCTCCGCCTCGATGTCTTCGAGGCCCCGGTCCAGCTCGCCCGACGCGGCGGCGCGTTCGAGGATCCCGCCGAGAATGCGGTCGTAGTCCGCGAACAGGGCGTTCTGATCGGCGATGCGCAGGGCCAGCAATCGATTCAGGAAGGTGTGGATCGGCGGCAGGTCGTCCGAGGGCTTGAGGGCCCCGTCGGCGTCGCGCAGTCTGAGGCCGGTCCTGGTCTCGAAATCCTCCAGGCTCATGGACGACAGTTCGCCGAAGCCGAGCGCGCCGTAGAAGACCAGCAAGGCGCGTCGCGCCCAGGGGCTCTCGAGATTGTCCTCGGCGCGGAAAAGGCCCGCGCCCGCCGTACGGCGCTCTCCGCGCGTCAGCGCGCCCAGGGAGTCCAGCCGGCGCGCGATGGTCGAGGTGAAGCGCTTCTCGCCGTGGATGTCGGTGGTCACGGGCCGGAACAGCGGCGGGCAGGCCTGATGGGTCCTGTGGCTCCGCCCGAGTCCCTGTATGGCCGTATCCGCGCGCCAGCCGGGCTCGACCAGATAATGGCTGCGCCTCTGCTTGTTGGGCGACGACAGGTCGGCGTGATAGCTGCGTCCGGTGCCGCCCGCGTCCGAGAAGATCAGGATGCGCTTGCGGCCGGACATGAAGGCGTCGGTCTCCGACCGCGCCGCCGAGGCGCCGCGCCGCTCGACCACCCGCCGACCGTCGCGCAGAACCACCCGGCGCGATCGGCCGGTGATCTCGGCGACCGCGTCCGCGCCGAAGGTCTCCAGCAGGGCGTCCAGCACGCCGGGGACAGCGGGCAGCAGGGCCATCCGCTCAATCAGGTCTTCGCGCCGCCGCAGCGCCTCCTGGCTGACGGCCGGTCGTCCGTCGATCATGATCGGAACCAGGGTGACGGCGCCGTCCTCGCCCTCGACGGCCTCCATCAGATTCACCGGGAAGGCCTCGCGCAGATAATTGAGGACGTATTCGCGCGGGGTCAGGTCGACGGAGAGGTTGTTCCACTCCTCCGGCGGGATGGAAGCCAGGCGGCGTTCCATCACGGCCTCGTTCGTCGAGACGATCTGAACGACGGCCGACCGGCCTTCAGCGAGATCGGTGCGGATCGAGGCGGCCAGGGTCGGCGCCTTCAGCCCCGCCAGCAGATGGCCGAAGAAGCGGAGCTTGGCGCCCTCGAAGGCGGAATGGACCGCGGACGCCGCGAGGCCGCTCTTCGCCCTGCCCTCCTCGTCGTTGACGCCTGTCGCCTTGAGCGCCTCGGCCAGGTTGGCGTGGATCAGCTGGAAGGCGTCGGCCCAGGCGTCCCAGATGCGGATGTCGTCCTCGGTCAGGGCGTGGAAGAGCGGCTCATACTCGACGCCCTCGAACGACAGGGACCGCGCGACATAGAGGCCGAGCGCCTTGAGCTCGCGCGCCACAAGCTCCATGGCGGCGACTCCGCCCTTGTCCATGGCATCGAGGAAGTCATCGCGGGTGACGAACGGCGCCTCCGGTCCGCCCCACAGCCCGAGCCGCGAGGCGTAGGCGAGATTCTCCGCCGTCGTGGCGCCGGTCGCCGAGACATAGAGCACGCGCGCCTTCGGCAAGCGGTTCTGCAGGGCCAGACCCGCCATCCCCTGAAGGGAGGCCTTCCTGGCTCCCCGCGCGCCCTTTCCGCCGCCGGCCGCGTTGGCCATGGCGTGGGCCTCGTCGAAGGCGATGACGCCGTCGAAGTCCTCGCCCAGCCAGGCGACGATCTGATCCAGTCGCGAAGCCTTCTCGCCTCGGGCCGGCTGGCGCAAGGTCGCGTAGGTGGTGAACAGGATGCCCCGGTCCAGCCGGATGCCTTCGCCGAGCTTCCAGCTGCTCAGGGGCAGGATGTCATGGGCGCCGCCGCCGATCGCGCCCCAGTCACGACGCGCGTCCTCCAACAGGGCGTCGTTCTTGGACAGCCACAACGCCTTGACCCGTCCCTGGGCCATGTTGTCGGCGATGACGGCGGCGATCTCCCGGCCCTTGCCGCAACCGGTCCCGTCGCCGAGGAAGAAACCCCGACGCAGCTGAAAACCGCCCTCGACGTCCTCGCCCGACAAGGAGAGTTGGTGCGCGGCCTCGCCCGGCCGCCACCAGGCCGGCAACATCCCGGCATGGGCCTCGCCGGCGTAGATCACGGTTTCGGTCTGGGCGTCGGAGATCCGTCCCTCGTCCCGCACAGCGGGCGGCAGGACCGGCCGATAGGTCGGAGCCGGCGGGAAGACGGACGCCATCGGCCCGGATTCCACCAGTGGCGAAGGATGCGGCCGGGCCTCCGACAGACCGATCCGGGCCAGCTGATGGGCCTGATAGAGACCGACATCCCGGCCCTCGCCCGCCCAGGGCCGACACTGGTAGGCGACCGGCGCCGCCCCGGTCAGAAATCCCAGCCGGCCGGACGGCAACGCCAGCGAGCGGTTGCGGCTGGTCAGGAAGGCGCTCGCCGCCACCTCCAGCCGGGCGCGCGGTTTGACGCCCGCGCGCCCCGTCACGGCGGCCGCCAGCGCGGCGCAAGCGGCGAGGTCCTCGCCGCCCGTCAGCGGCGGCGGGGGTCCGTCCGGCTCCGTCCTGTCGACGACGAGGAGGCCGGTATCGACGGTCGTGCCATGTCTGGCGAAGGCGCGTGACGGAAAGGCGATCCGGGCGCGGATCCGGCCTTTCGACCCCAGCCGCGCCAGCAGGGCGTCGTCGCCCAGGGCGGTCAACGGCACGATGGCGGCCATGCGTCCGCCGTCGGCAAGGGCGGCGAAGGCGGCGACCAGGTGAGCTTCAAGTTCGGAGAAGGGCGGATTGCAGACCGCGACATCGAAGCGCCCGGCGTCCGGCAGAACATCCTGAACGTGACGGCCGTCGTGACGGGACCGCGTCGCCGTCGGGAACAGGCCATCGAGCAGATCGGCCCGACCGGCGCCGATCTCATTGAGGGTCAGTTCGCCGCCGCAGGCTTCCGCGACTACAGCGATCAGACCAGTGCCGGCCGACGGCTCCAGCACCCGGTCGCCGGGCCGCACCTGAGCAGAAAGAACGGCGAGCGCGGCCAGCTCCGGCGGGGTGGAGAACTGGTCCAGCGCGACCTGCTCCTCGCTGCGGCGGCTGTGGGTCAGACCCAGGCCGCTCACGCTCGCCAGCAGGGCGGCGATCTCGGCGGGGGCGTCCTCGAGCCGGCCCACCTGCGGTGCAAGCCGGCGAAGCTGCAACACCGTCGCCGCCTCGATCGCCTCATAGGCGTCCCGCCAGGACCAGACGCCCTCCGCGTCCGAGCCGCCGAAGCCGGTGGTCATGACGTTGGAGACCAGCTTGCGGTCCAGGGGTCGCGATCGCGCGAGATGCGTGGACAGGGCGCGGGCGACAGCGAGGACATTCGCGGCCCGGTCGCCGGCGGCGGGCGCGTCGAACAGAGACAGGGAGGTTGAGGACGGAGTGGCGGAGCGTGGAGATGCCGGCATGACGAAAGGTCCGATCGCGCGGAGCGGCGGGCTCATCCCTCCAGTCCTCCAGGCGCGTTCTCGACCGCCCTTCCTCCGCCTTTCGCCGGGCGGGGCCTCACGCGGAAAGCCCGCCCCGGCGAGGAGCCGGGGCGGGCTTTCTCAACGACCGCCGCGCTAGGCCGCGTCTGTCAGCGCCGCGCGGCCCGCGGGCGTCACCTCGAAGGCGCCGGCGCCGTCGTCCTGCCCGGACGGAGTTGGCAAGTCCGCGTCCTCACCGGAACCTTCGGCTTCCATCGCCTCGGAGACTTCCGGCTCGGGCGGAGCCGTCCAGGACAGGCTCGTAGGCGCCCAGCCCTTCTCCGCCGCCTTCTCCTCGACCCAGGGAACGAGGTCTGTTTTCCTGAAGCTGGCGGCGCGGATATCGGCGTCACCCATCTGCTCCAGCATGCTTAGAAGCAGCGGCTTGGAATGCGACTTCAAGTCACACACGCCAGCATCAAACCACTGATACTTCTTAAGAATCTACCACAATCCAGCTGACTGTGTAAGCATTTGTGTAAGGCTGCAGCCTCCGCAGGAGCTCAGCCGGCTCCCGTTCATTCGCCGATGCCGCGACCTGAGCTTTTCCGTACCGGACCTGCGCGCGCTGATTTCGGTGATGGACGCCGCGGACTCGAACTGCCTGGCGGCCCGAACGCTCGCACGCACGCGTCTGGACACCGTTCAGGCCCGCAAGGCGGAACTGGAGGCGAGCGGACGCTGCAGTCGATCCTGTCCAGTTGTTCGGACGCCCGCAGCGACGGGCCGCCAGCGTATTACTCCCTGCTCAGCGACCTCAACGGCGCCGCCTCCGTCTGAGACGCCTAGAATCCGTACTTCTCGCGCCTCAAGGTGAAGGCCGCCTCCCCGCCTTCCATGATCCGCTTGATGGCCGCGCGGGCATCCTCGACATCGATCGCGCCGACGCCCTGTATTGTGCCTCTTGACTGATCTCCTGTCGTCCTGTGATCGAACCAGGTCACCAGTTCGGCATCGCCGTTGACGACGAGATTGGCATTATGGCTGGCGAACACGACCTGTCGGATCTGCTTGGCGGTCCAGAGCTGGTTGACCACCTCGAGCATGACCGGGTTGTCCAGATCCTCCTCCGGCTGGTCGATCAGCAAGGGCGGCCCCGCCTGATTTAGCAAGGTTTTCAGCAACGCCGTCGCCTGCTGGCCCGCCGAGGCGTTGCGGAAGGGGATGTATTCGTCCTGCCTGGCGCGGAACTCGTAGATCGGAACGGAAACGATCGGCGTCAGGGACAGGTTGAGCCAGGACTCCGGCTGCAGCGTGTCGGCGATCCGGTCGAGGTCGTTGGCCGTCAGGCCGAACCGGGTCAACAGCGGCGCCGCAGGGCGCGCATCGCCCTGGACCTGCTCTGAACGGTAGTCCGCCAACCGCTCGAGTTCGGCGAGCGCGCCGCTCCATGCCGCTTCCTTGTCCTCGGCGCCGGTGATCGCCGCGCCCAAGGCCTCGATCTTCCCTCCCTGAACGCGGGATCCGGACAACATCTGGCGCAGCGACGATACGAAGTCGTCCGCATTGGCATATCGACTGACGTGGACCCGGATAAGGCCGCCGGCGCGGTCGGTCAAAGCCGCACATTCCCGATCAATCAACCCGTCCCGCTCCGCCTGGGCGGCCAGCCAGGCCTCCCGCGCCTCGGCGTAGCGTTCCTCAGCCGTGCCGAGCGTGGCGACCGTTTCGCGCATTCGCGTCGCGTCGGCGTCCAGATCGCTCAGTCGACTTTCCAGCGACGCCAGTTGGGCGACCTTTTCGCCGTGCGACGACGAGCGGCCCAGCGCCTCTGCATAGCGGGCCTGAAATCCCGCTTGCGCATTATCCCAGACGTTCCATGCAGAATCGGCGCCTTCACCGGTGCGAATGGCGGAGGCTGCCCGGGCAAGCCCGTCGAGCGCCGTCACGGCATCGTCCAGCATGCGCGCGTAGTCCGCCCGCGCCGCCGCCAGGGCGTCCTTCTGCGCGGCGGGTGTCTCCGGCGCGGGCTCCAGGCTGGACTTCTGTGTCGCAGCGATGCGGCGCAGGTCGGACGCTCGTTCCGCGAGCGTTCCGGCGCCCGCCCGCCAGCTCTCGATCACCCTGCCGGCGGACTTGTACGGTTGCTCGTCAGCAAGGATGGCGCGGTCTGCATCGCTCAGCCCCGCCAGAGAGCTCCGGACCGCCTCGGCCTGGATCGCGAGCGATCGCCGCTCCACATCCCGACTGGCGACCTGCCGGGACAGGTCCCGATACCGCTGGCGGGTCGCGTAGAGCTCCCGGACATGGATCGCCTTGTCGGCGGCCAGACGCGCCAGCCGATCCAGCTCGGCCTTGATCGGCGCGGTGATAAACCGGGTCAGTTCCTCGACCCGCACGCTGACGTCGCTAAGCTGTTTCTGGCTATAGGCCTGGATCGGCAGCAGCGCCCGCACCTCATCCTCTGTGCAGGGGGCGAAGGCTCCGCTGTCGATCTTCAACTGAACCGCGCCATCCAGCGCCGATCGTCGGACGACATGGGATACGCCATTGAGGACATAGGTGACCTCGACGCTGGCGCCATGCGCCTTCAGGGTCGCATCGATCAATCGACGCCGGCGCCCCTGGTAGTTCGGGGTCTCATCCTCGTCGCCGGGCGGCGGCTGATCGCACAGCGCCCAGCGGATGTACTCAAGCACCGTGGACTTGCCGGTGCCGCGCCCTCCGATCAG
Organism: Brevundimonas sp. Bb-A; assembly: GCF_009394735.1. Taxonomy (NCBI): domain Bacteria; kingdom Pseudomonadati; phylum Pseudomonadota; class Alphaproteobacteria; order Caulobacterales; family Caulobacteraceae; genus Brevundimonas; species Brevundimonas sp. Bb-A. The sequence goes on from NZ_CP045456.1 coordinate 2,383,604, forward strand.
GGCGCTGTACTGCCGGTTCAGCGCCAGGTCGATCGGGCCGAGGAAAGCCGAGTTGGTCACCGAGACGGTCGCAACATACGTATCGGGGACGCGGGGCGCGTCCAGCGAGATGCGCGATTCCTGGGCAAGGCAGGCCTGACGCAGGGCTTCAGCCGTCGGGGTGGCCCATTTGATCCAGGTGGAGGGAAGCCCTAGCGTCTGGTGATCTGATCGTCTCGTATCCGAGGTCTGAATCACCGCGATCCGCTTGTGTCCCCACGCCTTGTCCTTGCCAGACAGGATATTGAGCGTGCCAGCCTTCAGCTTCGACATCTCGCCGTCGGTGTAGCCGCCAACCCAGGGCATCTCGGCATATTTGGCGTGTTGACCGGCGCGCAAGAGCGAATGCTGACCCTCGCCGGAGACATTGGGCAGCACCGTGTATCGACCGCGGAGCCAGCTGTGTTTGTCCAGCTCGTCCTTGAGCTGCTTCATGCTCTGGATGTGGGTGAGTTGGCTGACCATGTGGGTCTTCGCCTCTTCCGGCGGCGCCTGGTCGATCGTCAACGCCGTTAAAATCTGGCCGAAGAACTCGGCGGGAAAATCGGCATCGAGGATCAGGATCGCCTGACAGGGCACCCCCAGGGTCAGCTCCATCCCCGGAAACACCACGAGACGGTCGGCGGGCGCCAGAGGATCGCCGTCCGGCGCGGTCTCCTCAAGCGCCGCCGCCTGGATATAGGGCACAAAGGTCATGCAATGGTGGTCGGTCACGGCGATGGCCTGAAGGCCACGCGTCCGGCACGCCGTTACCAGGTCGCGGGCATAGGCGTTCCGCTCATCCTCGGTTGTCGCGTTCGGGCCGGTCCACCGCAGATCGCGCGGCGTATGCACCTGAAAATCGCTGCGATGGAAATGCGCGCCCTTGTCCATTCGTCTCGTCACGTGTTGCCAATACTACCTTCAGTTAACACGGCTCTCTGAAAACGGGAGCCGGATTTCAGGACGAAGGCGTGGATTCCCGGCGCGCGAGCCCGATGCCGGCGCGACCGCCCGGAATCATGTTCAGACCATAGGGATGCAGACTGGCCAGACTGTATTTGGCGACCAGATATTCCTCGGTTTCCAACGCGGCTTCCTCCGTCAGTCCGGTGCTGCAAAGCGAGGTCACGATGCCGGCCAGCCGCGGGCGCTCGTCCGGGCGACCCGAGAGTTCCGCAACGCGAGCATCGATCAGCTCATCGAGCGTCCTGGCCAGCAAACGCTTCGATTTGCGCGCTACGGCGGCTCGGGTGTGTTCGTGGAAACGCAGGCTCCAGCCCCGACGTGTGATCCCGTAGTAGAGCCAGGCCTCGCCGCGATCGGTCAGGAGGGTATGCAGGTAGACGGTGTAGGCCCCTTCAAGCGACGGGCTGCCCTTGAGCACCGCCCGCAGCGGAAGCTGGACCACCATAGGAACGTCAAGCGTGGGCGAATGCATGACCAGCGAGACCAGCGGCGCGCTTTCGGCCTCCCGGGCGGAGAGAACTAACGCCATATAGGTCGATTGTCCCGCCTGGTTCAGGGTTTCGGTGAGCCGGATGATCGTGCGTTTCTGACTGACGAACGGACCGGGACCGGCGGCGAGCCCGCCTGCCCGTACCCAATCGCACATCCGGTCAGGGAAGCCGTTGCGCGCATTGAGTCCCACCAGTGCGTGATCCAGAACACCAGCGCAGTTCTCAACATCGAAGGTCAGTCCCTGCATCAGGCTTCGCAGGGCGGAGACGTCGACGTATTTCAGCATTTCCGGCCTCCCGTCAGAGGCGACCTGAGCGTGGTCACGCGATCGGTCGGTCACTGCTCGCGCCCGGAATGATCACGGGACGCCGCGACGGATTGAGCCATGCCTGTGCAGGGCGGTCAAACCCGTAGCGGAAGACCGCCGCAGCCAAGAAGGCGGTGACCAGGCCAGCGGACCAGACACCCCAGCGTAGACCCAGGGGCCAGTTGGAGTGGCCCAATGCGTCAAAGACCCCAAACCAGACAATACGGCTCACCTCGTTGGTGAGGAACATGGCGAACGACATCAGGCCGAGGTGTTCAATCAGCCTCGACGGTCGCACGGTTGGCAAGGCGCCGGCCGCCCAGATCAGAACAGTCAGCAGGACCACCGTAACCAGAGCGAAGTGGCCGATCACCTGCGTCGCGACGAGACCTACCAAAGCGAGCAGACCGATGCGGCCGGCCCATACCGGCGTCGAATAGATGCGTGATCCAAAAAGAGCGGCGGCGACCCCAAGGAGGAACAGCGGAAGCGCTCGAATGAATCCGAACCTCAGAGGCAGGCGGTAGAGGGGCTCGCCGAGCCATGTCCGGCACGCCCAGTCTGCGGCAATCATCAACAAGCCGGCGCCGATCACCACGGTCCAAGGATCGAGCCGCCAGAGCAGGCGGCATATCCAGGGAAGTAGAAGGTAGCAGCCGAGAAGGGCGGATAGCGTCCAGGTCGGCGCGTTCCACCCCAGCCCGCCTGGAACGCCGTAGGCCTGAACCAGAAAGACCTGCGCCGGCAGCTGACCCCAATCGAACCACTGCGGATTGCTCGGGGCGATCCCGAAAAGCCCGGCGAGGGCGATCAACAGCGCCAGCGCGCCGACGACCACCAGATGAGAGGGCGCGACGCGAAGAAGGCGCTGGCGGACATAGGCGTGTAGCGGGATTGCGCGGGCCGCGAAGCCGTCGCCGTAGATCCGGGCAAGGACGTACCCGGAGTCGATGATGAAGAAATTTGTCAGGAGATAGCCCCGGTCGAACACCGGGTGGAACTGACCCAGAGGCGTCGGGGCCGCTTCGCGGAAGTGGTAAAGAATGATCAGCGCGCCGGCGACAAAGCGCAGGATATCGAGCCAACCACCCCGCGAAATCCTGACGGGCTGCGGTCGTGCGTGCTCCGATGCAATCATCAAGGCCGTGCCTGCCCGGCCGCTGTGGGGTGATCGTGATGACGCGGAGCGAACTGCAACTGATCTCGCGTCAGAACAAGAAGGCCGAACCCCAATAGGCATACAGCCGCCATGGCGGCGGTCATGACCCGACCAGCCTGCCCCTTCCGCCCGAGACGATAGGTCATGATCGCTAGGAGCGACATGAGAACGCCGAAGGACACGAACACAGGGATGCAGTAGGTCGCCGCCAGCGGTACGGCGAGACAGAAGACGATCGCGCCGGCGACGAGGCTCGCGCCAACCGCGATCAGTGTGTCCTGCACCGGCCGGAACGGCTCTGGCCTCCCGTATAGCTTGGACCGGCCGCGCCCCTTGTAGCGCCCTGGACGCCATCGAGGAGCCTTGCTCCGGATCGGGGATCGCTTGCCCCCCATGGCTTCAGCCCTGCGCGTCCGCCGGGCGAGCCGCGCGGTTGGCCAGCCACACCCGCATGCGGACGATTTCGGCTTCCTGGGTGCGAATGATCTCCTCCGCGAGGCCCTTGACCTCGGGGTCCGAACCTTGGTCGAGCGCAATCCTTGCCATGGCGACCGCCCCCTCGTGGTGGGCGATCATCCCGCGCACGAAGTCGACATCGGCGTCGCCGCTGTAGTCGATGTTCATAGCGGCGTGCATCCGCTCGTTCGCCTCCTTGTAGGATCGGGTGGCGGGATTATCCGAGGCAGCATCGCCGTGCCCGGCATGCTGGTCGATCGGGCGTGCATCGACTGCCGTCGGCTCCGGCGCCGGGCGACCCTGCCGCGAGAGCATCCCGAAGCCGAAGACCGAGATCAGGAGAAAGGCGGCGATGACGCCAACCCAGCCGAGACGTTTCATTGGACTATCCTTTGCTTTCCTGAAGGCGGGTCATTCGACGCCGCGCGGACCGCGCCATGCCAGAAGGCGAAGCGCGTTGAAGACGACCAGCAGGGTGGAACCCTCGTGGAGGGCGACGGCAGGTCCGATGCCGAGACCGAGGATCGTCGCCGGGACGAGGAACGCCACGACCCCGAGGCTGACGAACAGGTTCTGGCGGATGATGCGGCGGGTTTGACGGCTAAGACCCACGGTGAAGGGCAACTTCGACAAATCATCCGCCATCAAGGCGACGTCGGCGGTCTCCAGGGCGACGTCCGATCCCGCCGCACCCATCGCGACGCCGACCGTCGCGGTGGCCATCGCCGGAGCATCGTTGACGCCATCGCCGACCATGGCGACCTTGGTCTCCGCCCGAAGTTTCTTGATGGCGTCGACCTTGTCCTCCGGCATCAGGTCGCCCCACGCCTCGGTCAGCCCGACCTGACCGGCCACCGCCTGGGCCGCCTTCTGGTGGTCGCCTGAGATCATGATCATGCGGCGAATGCCGAGCGCGCGGAGCGCGGTAAGGGTCTCGCGCGCCTTGGCCCGAGGCGTGTCGAGAAGGCCGATGACCCCGAGATCCTTTGTCCCGCGGCGAACCACCATGAGCGTCCGTCCCTGGTTTCGAAGGGCCGCGACGGCGATCTCGGTGTCCGGCGCGAGCGGAGCGATGGCGTCCGAACCGAACATCTCCGGTTTGCCGATCCAAACATCCTGGTCGTCCAGGCGTGCAGTGACACCCTTGCCGGTCAGGCTGCGCAAATCCGTTGCGGTTCGAACGGGGGCGGCGACCAACCGCTGGCTTCCGTCGCGGACGATCGCTTCCGCCAAGGGGTGATCGCTGAGCCGTTCGACCGCGACAGCAATCTCCAAGAGCTCGCTCTCGGTCGTCTGGCCGAACGGAACGATGTCGGTTACCCGCGGCCGCCCCTCCGTCAGCGTCCCGGTCTTGTCAAACGCGATGGCGTCGAGCGCTCCCAGGTTTTCGAGAGGGGCGCCACCCTTGACGAGAACACCGGCGCGCGCCGCCCGGGCGACCCCGGACAACACCGCGCTCGGCGTGGCGATCGCGAGAGCGCACGGACTGGCGGCCACCAGCACAGCCATCGCCCGATAGAAGCTGTCGCGGAACGGCTCGTCGACGACGACCCATGCGAACAGGAGGACGAAGGCCAGACCGAGCACGAGGGGCACGAAGACGCGCTCGAAGCGATCGGTGAAGCGCTGGGTCGGCGACTTTTGGGTCTCGGCCTCGCTCACCATCCGAACGACCTTGGCCAAGGTGGTGTCGTTGGATCGACGCGTCGTTTCGATCTCGATGGCGCCGCCGCCGTTAATGGTGCCGGCGAAGACCACCGATGCCGCCGAGACATTTGCCGGCTTGGCGCGGGCCTCCTCGGGGTTCGCGACAGGCTGCTTGTCCACCGGAATGCTCTCCCCTGTCACGGGAGCCTGGTTCACACTGGATGTTCCCTTCACGACGAAGCCGTCGGCCGGGAGTCGCTCGTTGGGCCGAACGACGACCAGGTCGCCGACTTCCAGCTCTTCGACCGGAAGTTCGACGACGGCCTCTCCTCGCCGCACATGAGCGGTGCGCGGGGCCAAGGCGGCGAGAGCCTCGATCGCCTTCTTGGCGCGGCCCATCGCGAAGTGCTCGAGAGCGTGCCCGAGGCTAAACAGGAACAGCAGCAGCGCCCCTTCCGCCCAGGCTCCGAGCGCCGCGGCGCCGGCTGCGGCCACCAGCATCAGGGTGTCGATCTCGAAACGCTTGCGCCGCAGGTTCCCGACAGCCTCGCCGACCGTGAACCAGCCGCCCAAGGCATAGGCGATCAGGAAAAGGCCGAATGGCAGCCATCCCGGCACGCCCGGAATGAATTTCTCGATCAGCCAGCCAACCGTGAGCGCGACACCGCTGCCGACCGCGAAGATGAGCTCTGTGTTGGGTCCGAGGAAGCCGGGATGACCATGGTCGTGCCCGTCGCCTTCGGAATGACCGTGGTCATGGCCATCGCCATCGGAGTGACCATGGTCGTGACCGTCATCGGGCGTATGACTGGCCTCGTGATCGGATGGCGCTTTCGGCTGCTCTTCAAGGGTCTTCGTAGCGGTTGAAGCGGCGCCCTCCGTCGCCCGCACTAGCGCGAGGCCGTGGCTCGCAAGGCGCTCGACAAGCGTTTCACGGTTCGTGATCTGCCGGTCGAACTCAAGGCGCAGAGCGCCAGCCGGATCCAGCACTGCCTCGATCACGCCGGCTTCTTCGCCGAGCGCGGCCGCGAGCGTGCGGGCGTGGCGGGCGTGGCGGACACCCTCCACAAGCCCGACGAGATGCCCGAAACGCTCACTGACCTCGGCTCCGGCCTGACGCGCACGGCGACGGACCTGAGCCAGCGACAGTTGGTCGGGATCGTAGTGGATGCAAAGCTCTGGGCCTCCCTCGCCTTCGGCGACATGCGCCTCGGAGACGCCGGGTTCGGCCCGCAACAGCGCGATCAGCCGTCCAACGCAGCCGTCCTGCACATCGGGCGCATGAGGCAGGAGGACGGGAATGTTGAGGCGGAGGGTCTTGGGCATGATCGGGCTCCTCAGGAGACATCACGGGTAAGGGTCGAGCGGTCGGGCACGAACATCCCGGCGCGCTGAGCGGCGGCTCCAGCGATGAAGGCGGCGATCGCCAGAGCCGCACTCAGGAGGATGACCAGTCGCTTGCGGTTCATCTCGATCTCCTCACGGCAAGGCGATGAGAGCGTCGAGCCAGCCGAGGTTCTGGAGGTGCTCCAGTCCCTCGAACACGGGCAACGCCAGAAGGAAGACAAGGCCGTCGCGGACAGTCCGGAGGAAGAAGGCCGGCCGGACGGACAGTTCCGCCTCATCACGCCAGAGGCGCAGGTTCGGAACGAAGCGGGGGGTGCGCACGACGTAGCTGCGGTAGGTGTCGCCGAAGGCCGACGCCAGGAAGTTTTCCTCTCGGCTCGCCACGATGCGGAACACGATCCAGCAGGCGACGGTGAAGGTGGCGCCGACGGTCAGGCTGCCCGTCTGTGCGCCGATCCCGAATGCGCCGATGAAGCTGAAGACATAGAGCGGGTTTCGACACAGCGAATAGGGCCCGCTGGTGACGATCTCCTGCTTCTTTCGGCCGCCGATGTAGAGCGAGCACCATGCGCGCCCCAGGACGCAAACCATGATGGCGATCAGCCCGAGATGTTCGACGGGATGCTCGAGCTGTGGCTGGGCCTTCACGAGAGCGGTCCAGGCCAGCAGGGCGAACAACCCGGCGGCGATGAAGAGTTTGCGCCAGCGCTGGACGGAGGCGATGTCGATCAACGGCGGGCTCATGTCACCGAGCTCTCCGCGTCGCGTCGCGCAAGGCGCGCATCGCGTAGAATGTCGAAGCCGCCCTTGGCGGCTATGGCGGCGACCAGCACCCCCACCAGCAGGTCGGGCCACGACTGGTCCAACCACATCACCAGGCCGCCTGCGACGAGGATGCCGCCGTTCGAGGCGAAATCGTTCAGGCTGAATGTCTCGGCCGCCTTCATGTTGACGTCGCTGCTCTGCTGTCGACGGATCAACAGCAGGCAGATCAGATTGATGACCGCCGCCACGACGGCGAGCACCATCATGGTCGGTCCGACTGGCTCGGTTCCGGTGACCGTCCGACGCAGGGCGTCGAGCAGAACGAGAACCGAGAAGATCAGAAGCATGACGCCGGACACCTGAGCCGCCCGCGTCTTCCAGATCAGGGCGCGTCCGACCGCCAGAAAGCTGATCAGATAAACGGCCGCGTCCGAGCCGTTGTCGACGGCGTTCGCGAGCAGAGCGCTGGAGTCGGCGGCGATGCCGCCGACTCCCAGGCCCACGAACAGCAGAGCGTTCAGGAACAGCACCACCAGGAGGGTGCGGCGCTGGACCTGCTCTGTTTCGTGGGCCCCGCTCATTCCTCGATCCCTTCCGCCTTCCGGTGTTTCACGGCCTTGGCCGCGAAGGTCGGAAGGACAAGGAGCGTCAGCGCGGTGGCCGTGAGCAGGCCTCCGATGACCACGGTGGCCAGCGGCTTCTGCACTTCGGCGCCGGCGCCGTGAGCGAATGCCATCGGGATGAACCCGACGATGGCGACGAGAGCCGTCGTCAGGACGGCGCGAAGCCGGCTTGTCGCGCCTTCGATGGCGGCAAGACGCGGCGCCGCTCCGCCCGTGAGACGCTCCCGAATGGCCTGCATCAGCACGAGACCGTTCAAGGTCGCGACGCCGGACACGGCGATGAAGCCGACCGCTGCGGAAACCGAGAACGGCATCCCCCTGAGGACAAGCGCCAGGGCGCCGCCGACCAGAGCCAACGGAACGCACGCGAACACCAGGCCCGCCTCGGCGAAGGACCCCAGAGCCATGAAAAGCAAGACCCCGATCAGGATGAAGACGATCGGAATGACCAGCCCCAGACGCTGTTCGGCCCGCTTCAGGTTCTCGAACTGGCCACCCCAGGTCAGGGAGTAGCCGGTCGGAAGATCGACGTCGGCCTCCACCTTGGCCTGGGCCTCGGTGACGAAGCCGCCCAGGTCGCGCCCGCGAACGTTGGCCTGCACCACCATCCGCCGGCTGCCGTCATTGCGGCTGATCTGGTTCTGTCCTTCCGCGACCTGAATCCGGGCGACGGAGGAGAGCGGCACGGTCACGCCTGTGGCGGTCGTTACCGGCAGAGCCGCAAGGGCCGCCGGATCATTCCGTGCATCATCCGCGAGACGGACGACGACGCTGAAGCGACGATCGCCTTCGAAGATTTGCCCGGCCTCGGCGCCGCCGACCGCGGCCGAAACCGCCTCGGATACATCGGCGGCCGACAAGCCGTAGTTGGCGGCCGCGAAACGATCCACGCTGACGGTCAGGGTGGGCAGACCCGACGCCTGCTCGACGCGAACGTCGGCCGATCCGGGCGTTGCACGAAGGGCGGCGGCGACCCGGTCCGCAGTGGCCTGCAGCTGGGTGAAGTCGTCGCCATAGACCATCACGGCGAGGTCGGTCCGAACCCCCGAGATCAGCTCGTTGAAGCGCAGCTCGATGGGCTGGCTGAACTCGAAGCTGTTGCCGAGTTGTCCGGCGGCGAGCTCTTCGAACCGTTCGATCAGCTCCTCTTTCGGAAGGTTCGGATCGGGCCAGTCCTTGCGGTCTTTCAGGACGATGACCGCGTCCGAAATGTTCGGCGGCATGGGGTCCACCGCCGCCTCCGCCGTTCCCGTCCGGGCGAAGATGGTCTTCACCTCGGGCTGGGCCTTGATGACGCGTTCGAGGGCCATCTGCATCGCCAGCGATTGTTCCAGCGAGGCGGACGGCACGCGCAACGCCTGCATGGCGATATCGCCTTCATCCAGGGTCGGGATGAACTCCCGCCCCAAAGAACTGAAGGCGATGCCGCCAATGACGAGGGCGCCGAGCGCGGACGCCAGGACGACTTTGGGCCGGTCGACGGCGGCGCGGATCGCCGGTTCGATCCAGCGCCGCGCGTATCGGAGGATGAAGGTCTCGTGCTCGTGGGCGTGGCCGTGCTCATCGACCTCGACCTTCTTCGGATCCCGGACCAGCAGGGCCGTCATCGCCGGCACGAAGGTGAAGGAGAAGATGAAGGCGCCGACGAGGGCCAGCATCACCGTTGCGCCCATGGGGATGAAGGTCTTGCCCTCCACGCCCTCAAGCATCAGCAGCGGCGTGAAGACCAGGAGGATGATCAGCTGGCCAAAAGCAGCCGGTTTGACCATCTGACGCGCCGCGGCTCCAGCAACCTCGAGCCGCTCCCGACGTGTCAGCATTCGACCGGCTTCGGCCCGCCGCTGGCTGAGCATCAGCAGGGTATTCTCGACCACCACGACCGCGCCGTCGACCAGAAGGCCGAAGTCCAGCGCGCCCAAGCTCATGAGGTTTCCGCTGATGCCAAAGCGGTTCATGCCGATGACCGCGAACAGGAAGCTGATCGGGATCATCAGGGCGGTGATCGAAGCCGCACGGATGTTGCCGAGCAGCAGGAACAGCACCACGATTACCAGCAGAGCGCCTTCGATCAGGTTCTTGGCGACGGTTGAGATGGTCTTGTTGACCAGCGAGCTGCGGTTCAGGACCGGTTCGGCGACAACGCTCGGCGGCAGGCTCGCGGAAACCTCCTCGAGACGTTCGGCTGCGGCTTGGGCCACCGTCCGGCTGTTGCCGCCGGCCAGCATCAGCGCCGTACCAACCACGGCCTCGTGGCCGTCGCGGCTAGCGCCGCCGAGACGCGGCGCCTGGCCAATCTCGACGGTGGCGACGTCGGCGACCCGGACGACCAGTCCGTTGCGGTTGACGACGGGGGCCTGGGCGAGATCCGGGATGGTCTGCGCCAAGGCGTCGGTCCGCACGGTCAAGGCTTCGCCGGACCGCTGGACATAGCCAGCGCCAGCCTGGGTGTTGGCCCGTTCCAGCGCGACGACGAGATCGTTCAGGCTCAGACCGTAACCCGCCAGACGCGCGGCGTCGGGTCGGACCGCATACTCCTTCACATAGCCGCCGTTCACATCAACGCCGGCCAGTCCCTTCGCGGTCCGCATGCGCGGGGCGATGATCCAGTCCTGAACCGTGCGGAGGTAGGTTGCGCGGGCTTGGGGCGTGGTTAGGAGTTCACCTTCGGGCGTCAGATAGGCGCCGCCGGCCTGCCAGCCGGGCTCACCCGGTTTGGCGAGGTTGGCGCTGTTGAACGGCTTGAAGTCGACCGTCCACATCAGCACTTCGCCCAGACCCGTGGTGATGGGCGCGAGCGCCGGCTCCACGCCCTCGGGCAACCGTTCGCGCGCCTGGGCCATCCGTTCGGCCACCTGCTGGCGGGCGAAGTAGATGTCCGTGTTGTCGGAGAAGATGACCGTGACCTGGCTGAAGCCGTTTCGGCTCAGCGACCGCGTGGTCTGGATGCCGGGAATACCCGCCATTGCGGTTTCGAGCGGATAGGTGACCTGACGTTCCATCTGCTCGGGCGCGAGTGCCGGCGCGATGGTGTTGATCTGGACCTGCCGGTTGGTGATGTCCGGCACGGCGTCGATGGGCAGCTGCGTCAGGTTGTAGAGGCCGAAGGCGGCGACAATCGCCGTCGCCAGGACCACGAACCATCGGAAGCGGACCGAGGCTTCGATAAGTGCTTTGAACATGACGCCCCCTAGTGCCCGTGCTCGGCTTCGCCCTTGGCCATTTCGGCCTTGAGCAGGAAGGCGTTGGCGGACGCCACGCGTTCAGATCCGGTGAGCCCGCGCAGGATCTCGGTGCGGCCTGCAGCCTGACGGCCTGCAAGCACTTGCACGGCCCGGAAGCCGCCCTCGACCTGGACGAAGACGACGGCGTTTCCATCGACGGTCTGTACCGCCTCCGTCGGCACGGTCATCCCGCCAGTTGCCTCGCCGGTCACGATGGCACCGGTGACGGCCGAACCGGCTGGCGGCAGAGACGCGCCAGAGGGTCGGGCCCGGATCACGGTCGCGCCGCTTTCGCTGAGACCGGCGTCGGCGGCGACGCCGGTGACGACGGCGTCGAACTCGCCGTTCGGCCCGGTCACGCGCATCGGCGCACCGGCACGCACATTGGCCGCAAGGGCAGGCGGTGCGTTGAAGACCATCTCGACACGAGCAGGATTGCTGACTTCCGCCACCACGCCGCCCTGCGCGACGAACCCGCCCGGACCGACCTGAACGCTGCTGACCACGCCTGAGATCGGACTGGTCACGCTGAGCCTGCCTGCAGCGTTCGGAGAGCCAGCGGCCGCCGAGCGGGCGCGAGCGGCGCGGGTCGCCGCCTCGGCGCTCAGGAATTGGGCGCGTGACGCCTCGACTTCCTGCCGCGCGACGATGCCCTGATCCGACAGACTACGATTGCGCTCGTAGGCCTGGCGCGCCGCTTCAGCGGACGCTCCGGCCGCGTCGGCTTCGGCGCGGAAGGTCGCCGCCTCGCCACTGACGAGGCTCACAAGCGGCTGGCCGGCGCGGACTGACTGACCCGGCGCGACGAGTACCCGCTCGACGCGGCCTCCGACGGCAGCGGCCACGGCAGCGCGAGAATCGACCATAGGCTCTACGCGGCCGGCGAGCCGGGTCTCCCCGCCTCCTCCACCGCCGACGCCGACGACCGTGATGCCCGCCGCCTGAACCTCTGCTGCGGTGAGTTCAATCCGACCTTCGGTCTCGGCCCCGGCGGCCTCCCCCTCGGCGTGTCCCCCCTCTTCCTCGGCATGGCCGGCCTCGCCTTCGGCGGCGGCCGGCGCGGCGGGTTGGGAGGACCGGGTGGCCAACCAGAGGCCGCCGCCTCCGAGAATGACCAGGGCGGCGACGCCGCCGATCAGCAGGGTCTTGTTCGATGTGCGCTTGCGCATCACTGGGCTCCTTCGAAGGGGGCGCGGCCATCAAGGCGCGCGAGATCGATCTCGGCTCGGACGCGCGCGAGACGCGCGTCGACCGCTGCGGACCGGGCGTTGACGAGGGCGGTGCGGGTCACCCGCAGTTCGACCTGGGAAATGCGGCCGGACTCAAAGCCGATGCGGGACAGGCGATAGGCCTCCTCTGCGGCGGTGACGCCGCCGTCAGCAGCGTTGACGCGGCTGACCGAGGCCGAAAGGCGAGCGACCGCGGCAGCGCGGTCCGCCTGGGCTTCCTGCCGCGCACTCATCAGCCGGGCATCGGCAGCGCGAAACTCGGCTTGCGCTGCTTCAATGTTTCCCCGGTTCCGGTCGAACAACGGCAGCGGCATGCTGACGCCGAAAGTCAGCGCCGTCGCATCTTCCGCCTCGAAGCGGCGGATGCCGATGCTGGCGTTGATGTCGGGGCGGGCCTGGACCCGTTGGACATCAATGCGGCGTTCGGCGGCGGACCGTTGGGCTTCGGCGACGCGAACCGTCGGCGCATCATCGATCACGGATCCGATCGTCGCCGGCGCCTCATCGAGAAGGCTGTCTTCGATCTGGGTGACCGGAACCGGGATCATGGCGACAGCCATGAGACGGGCATAGGCCGCGTCGCGTTCCGCGACAGCTTCGTCCCGCGTCGCGCGGGCCGAGGCAGCCTCGGCTTCGCCCTGAATGCCGCGGAGGAGAGGTTCGCGACCTTCCTCCACAAGGGTCAGGGCCGCGCGGGCATCCGCGACGGTCAGGGTGAGGGTTTCTTCTGCGAGCGTGGCTCGCCTCTGCGCGGCTTCCGCTTCGGCATAGACCAGGGCCAGGCGGCCTGCGGCGTCGATGACCGCAAGGTCTCGCTGAAGGCCCACTGCGCCGGCCTCGGCGCGAGCGGCGGCGATGCGCGTCGAACGACGTCCCCACAGCTCGAGATCCTGACTGATCGCCAGGGTCATGTCCGCGTTATTCAGACCCGAATAGGGGCCTGAGCCATAGGCGTTCTCGACATCGAAGCCGAGGACAGGGTTGGGACGCACCCGCGCCTGACGGACACGGGCTTCCGCTGCGTCGTAATTGGCGCCCGCCTCAAGGGCCGCAGGCGCATTACCGAGTTGAGCGAGGAGTTGGGCATAGGTCGGGGCCGGGTCAGCCCATACGGGACTGGCCAGGGTCGCCGCGATCGCAGCGAGGGCGCAGCCGACCGCGTAACGCGGCCGCCTGCGAGATGTGGGAGACATGATTCATTTCCAGAGTTTCTGAGGACGAAGAGGCGCGCGAAGGCGCAGGTCTTCGGTCAGACTCTGGGAGGACGCTTCAGGCCGTCAGGCGTGATGGACGCCCGGAAGTCATCCTGTCGGCCGCTTTGCAGGGGAGGCTCGCCGAAAGACGGAGCAAAGGCTTCCACTTCATGAGCGCGCGCCGTTGAGGTGTGATGGCAATGGCCGTGCGAGCAGATTCCGTGACCGCCGCTCTTGCCACTGTGGTCACCGTCGCTTTGATCATGATCGACGACCGCGTGCGCTGCGGGCGGTTCCGGCAGACAGGTGGCGGCGTCGACGGCGGGCGCAAAGAAGAAGGCGGCGAAGACAAGAGTCATCGCCACGATCAGCTTCGCCCATGTCGTCATCGACCAGGTCATCGCGCGCTGCATACTTTCGTTCGGCCCACCGGGCAATCTGTTACACAATCCGCCCCGGACGGTCCGGCTCGGCTGTAACGACTGCCTACATCCTCTAGTCACTAGAGGATCAAGCGATTATTTTCGGTGAATGACCTCACCTCTCTTCCCTATTGGCAAGCTCTCGACCGCGAGCGGCGTGAAGGTGCCCACGATCCGGTTCTACGAGCAGTCGGGCCTGTTGCCGACGCCGCCTCGCACCGCAAGCGACCGCAGGCTCTACGACGACGCAGCGCTGCGTCGGCTGGCCTTCATTCGCCATGCTCGGCAGCTGGGGTTTGATCTCGACGCCATTCGGTCGTTGCTCGATTTGTCGGATTTGCCGGATCATAATTGCGAGGAAGCCAACCGGATCGCCTTCTCGTTCGGTCCACGTCTTCATGACGGTGGCGAGGGCGTTTCGTTCGCTCCAGCGATTCAGAGGGATGTTTCCAAGCCAGAACTGGAACGGCCCATTCTCATCCGCCGATCGACTGTCGTGGTTTGGAAGGTAAAAGTCAGCGTCCCGCATTGCGCGACCGCGTCCCGACCGGGCCGTAAGCGACGTCCAGGGGATCGGCCGCAGCGCAAGGTTCTCGAAATAGCGTTTCCACTGCCACGCGAGATCCATCGCCTCTTCGATGCCGAGCGGTTCAGCGAAGTGGATCGTCGCGATTGGATCGGTTTGAAAGTCGATTTTCTTCCACCCGAGCCCGGATTGCTTCGAGCCAACAAATACCTCGTACCTATGGCCATCAACCTTGAAGCTCAGCACTCTCGGGAACTGATGGACGACAAAAACCTCCTGCGGTTTGAACAGGTCGTATGAGCGGTCCTTCTTGTCGCGAAGGCCTTTGAGCGCAGCAACGATATGCTTGGCCGGCCGGAAAAGGTGGTGGGATTCCACGTGCTGGTAGTGGAAGAAGGCCCCTAGATTTCTCATCGTGAAAGCGATCGACGGAACCTTGTATCCGGGCAGCAGAGCGTCGGAGCCGAGAATGACCGCGTTAGGATAGACGTGCTCCTCATACATCCGGCCATGCTGGCCGGTGTACTGGGTCGAGCTGGTAAGAAGAGCATTGTGGAGCAGGATGGGTCGACCATCCGGCCCCTTGAGCCGAAGCCGGAACCAACCGTCTTCGTTGGTGGATCCCATCAACGTTCCGTCCGAAAGTAGAACCGCCTGCGACTTCTCCCCATCCAGTATCAAGGTCCCGCTGCCGACATGGCTCGGGTCATCGGTCACGACGGGCGAACTGCCGCGCTTCTTCTCGATCTCGTCGAACCACATCATCGGGGGACTATGCGGAGCGGCGGTCCGGAGCGCCAGTCACCCTCGCAGGTCATTCCTCGCGAACGCTCTCCGCACAAGCCGCTGGACCGGAACACGGGTCCACAGCGCTGGCCCGGCTTCTCCCAAGCTAGACCAGGCTCTTACTCAACGGCAGCAGCATCCACGTGCTGTTGCAACGCGGTCCTGATGTAGATGGTGCTGTAGACCGCGAACCGGTCTATCCGGGCGTTTGTGACCATCCCTGCTAGCCCCAACCAAGCCTGGTTGTTGTTATCCTGCCAAACGAAAAAGACTGGGGCGCCGCTCAGCCCATCGGGGTTGGATAGGGTGGTTGGTGCCTTGGGGTCGGGCTCAAGAATAATCCGGTTTTCAGGGTCGAAGGGGTGCGTCGCAGCAGCGGGCTGAAGGTGCACCTTCACCCACTGGAACCGCATAGACATCGGGGGATCGCCGGTAAAGAGCAGCAGACGCTCGCAGTTCTCCGGCAGGTCCTTCCCCTTCAGCCACTGACCGTAAAGCCAGAGCGCGACGTCAGCCATCTGGATGCCGGCGCTCTGATCGTCGGGCTTCATGACGAAGAGACTGCCCGGAGCCCGCTGCAGGGAGTATCGCTCGCCAGCCCATTCGATGACATCCGGCGAGGCGTTGGAAAACAGACCGTGCCAGGAGCTCAGCGTACGGCCGAACTCGTTCTGCTCATCGTGGATGATCGACGCGATCTTCTTGTTCAGGCGGCTGGACATGGACTGGAGCCCTTCCAGAAGGTTCGCGAAGGCCACCAGATTGGGGGTGTCGAACATCTTGGTCGCCAGCAGGTACTTCTTCTCGACCCTCGAGACGAAGAAGGTCGCTCCGGCGCGATGCAGCAACCGGAGCAGGTCGTCAGCGATCGTTTCCAGTCGCCCGAGACCGAGCTCGTTCGCGTGGATGGCGGTAGCGCCGACAGGAACTGCGAGCTTGCCTTTCAGCATGCGGCCGATCGCGGCGATGACGTCCGCGACATGGACGGGCACGGCGGTATTCGTCAGCAGCACGGCCGCCGCCTGACGCTTGGGGTCGACGACAATGTCGACCGGGAATTCCTCGTCGACCCGGCCCTGATCGAGCAGGTGTCGGAAGGCCAGGATACGGCGCCGTCCGTCCAGAGCCATATGAGGCTGCTCCTTCTTGCCGCGCCCCGGGCGAACGGTCAGCGGCTGAAGCTGACCCGCCGCGATCAGGGTCTCGGCGAGCAGAGGAATGTCCTCGTCCGGCGGCTCTTTGTAGCGAAGGTTCTCGGGCGCGATACCGGTGTCCCGCAACGCGACGGTTCTTCGGTCGCGCGCGGCGGCGGCCTGGACGGGAGTGGGGACGAGGGCGAGTGCGGTGGAAGGGGAACGGCGCATGGTGGATCTCCAACCGAGGCGGGGCCTATCCCCGCCGGTTCGGCGCCCCGCCCCGCCCTTCCTCCGCCTCCGATGCCATTGCGCTGGCCTGGTCCGCTTCGTTCCAGTCCCCGAACGTGTCCGGCGGCCGGGCGATCACGGCGTCGAGTTCCAGGCTCAGGAGCCGGGTCCGCAGGCGGATCGCGGCCCGTTCGCCCGCAACCCCGTTGTCCGCCGCGATCAGGACGTCCCGCACGCCCGGCGGCGGCGACCACCTGGCGAGATTGCCGGCGGATAGCAGCGCCCATCCAGGTCGTTCAAAGCGTCGGATGGCTGAAAGGGTGGTGATCACCCCCTCCCCCACCACCATCCGGGAGCTGGCCGCCATGAGCCGCACGGCGGATCCGGCGGGGACCGCTCCGATCGTCTTGCGCGGCGCCGCGACGCCGACCGCCTGGGAGCCGTTGGGATCGAGATAGGTGATTTCGACGCCAGTCAGCGCGCCCGTGACGTCGCTGATCTTCGCGAGCATGGCGCCTCGCGTCCGTCGTCCCATCGCGTACACGGCGATGGGAGCCGAAGGATGATCGCGAAGGTCCGTCAGGTCATCACGCCAGGGCACGCCCCTGAGCCGCAGATGCAGGGCCGTCCTGCCCGCAGCGGTCGCTGTATGGCCGCCATCCCACAGGCGCGCCGCGGCCTCTATGCGCCCTCTGAGGTCGATGCGGGGGACAGAGGCTCCGCCGCCGCCGCCGCGCGGGCGCCGCTGTTCGTCGATGAGGCCCCGCTGTGTGAGATCGTCCAGGGCCGCGCGCCAGTCCGCCGCGCCGAACCCGTGGGCCACCACGCGACCGTCGCTCAGGACCAGCGAGATCGACCGGTCAGCAGCGCTGTGGCCCGGCGCCGGCACGTTGGCGCGGGCGCCGTTCTGGTAAAGATCTCCGCCTAGGGCGGAAACGATGGCGCGCAGGCTCATCAGAACAGTCCCAGGGACCGGAAGCTGGCCGTGCCGTCGCGGCCGACGATGAGATGGTCATGCACCTGAATGTCGAAGACGCGGGCGGCTTCGACGACCTTGCGCGTCATCTCGATGTCAGCCCGAGACGGCTGGGGATCGCCGGAGGGATGATTGTGGACCAGAATGATCGCCGATGCCGAGAGCTCGAGAGCGCGGCGCACCACTTCGCGCGGGTAAACCGGCGCATGATCCACGGTTCCGAACCCCACCAGTTCCTCGCGCAGGAGCTGATTTCTTTTGTCCAGAAACAGGGCTCGAAACTGTTCGCGGGGCTCTTCGACAAGCGAGACCCGAACGTAAGCCAGCAAGGCCGACCATGATGACACCACGGGACGGCTTTCGGCCTCGGAGCGGGCAAGGCGTTCGCAGAGCAGCCGAAGCAGTTTCAGGTCCGCCACTACGATCGCATCGACGCCCTCCACCCGCGCCAGTTCAGCATCATCGGCGGCCGCGATGGCGGCCAGGCTCCCGAAGCGCCGAAACAATTGGCTGGAAACACCATGCGAGTGCGACGACATCTGTCTGCGCGCCAGCATGACGGCCAAGAGGGCTTTGTCGTCGAGCCGGGCGCATTGGCCGATGGCTGAATCGGGCCAGTCGTCCGCTTCGGGTCGTGTCTGGGCGTGGGATATCATGGCGGCGCACTCCGTTTGCCGCTCCGCATGGAGCGCGCGCCGCCTCCCTTCCTTTCCCTCCAAGAAGCGCGTCGTTCGAGTAGCCGCGCGGCGTTCTGGTCAGGATTAGCCGCCGCTAATCGACCTCCAGGTCGCCACAAGCACGATCCTAACGATGCGTCGGTCGAAATCAGGGAGACAGAATGAACTGTCCCGCAACGCGGTGACCGCGAATCAGCCTGTGCCCCATATGTGCCCCAAGCCGATTTTCGAAGGGGCCGCCCGAAGGCGACCCCTGAAAAAGACCATAAAATTCAGAAGATTAAATGGTCGGAGCGACAGGATTCGAACCTGCGACCCCTTGACCCCCAGTGACCATTTTTGGGCTTTTCTGAAACGCGGTGAAACAACAGAATAGGCTGAAAAGCTATTGAAAATACGACTGAAACTGCTACATACTGATCCAGCCGGTTTCGTCATGACCCTCTAATTTTTGTGACCAAATCTGTGACCAAATCGGTGGGTTTCAGTACCAGCGAGTTTGCGTATGACCAGCCTCGACCCGTCCGCGTCGGCCCCCAAGATCCTTCTGACCGCTGGCCCGCGCGGCACCATTCATATGAAGGTGCCGCCAGGCGTTCGTCGTATCCGTGACAGTCTTACGCCCGGCCTGGACATCCTGATCGGGAAGACCAAGCGCACCTATGCGGTGAAGCTGAGGGTCAAAGGCCGTCCCGGTCAGTTGGTTGTTCGGTTGGGCGACGTCGATCAAATGGACCTCAAGGACGCGCGGCTCCAGGCCAGGGCCGCGATCGACGACGCGCGTCGAGGCATCCTGCCAGAGCAAGCGAGCGAGCGCCGGGAACAGGCCAGGCGCGCTGAAGCAGCGGCGGCTCGCAAAGCGGAACTGGAGGCCGAGCGGGCGCAGTCCGTCACCTTCAAATCCGTCGCGGACGACTACCTCGCCGACAAACTTCCCGGTGGCGGCGGCAGGCTGGCCTCCCAGCCCGAACTCAAACGTAAGCTCGAGAAGGAATTGAAGGGTTGGCATAAGCGGCCGATTGCCGAAATCACGCGCGCCGAGATCAAGACCCTGGCTAGAACCAAGGCCAAGGCGTCGGAAACCTCAGCCAACCGGCTGCTGTCCTTCATCAAGCGCGTCTTCGCCTGGGCCGAGGATCAGGACATCATCGACGATAATCCCGCGCTCGGGGTGAAGAAACCGGGGGCCGAAGCCGAACGGATGCGCTATCTCGAGGATGACGAGATCCGGTTGTTCTGGAAGGCGGCCGACACCATCCCCGAGCCGGCCGGACGACTCTTCCAGCTCTGCCTGGTCACAGGCCAACGCCGGGGCGAGGTCGGCGGACTGCGGCGTTCAGAACTCGGCGAGTTTCGTTTCAAGGACCGCGAGGGAAAGGCAAGCTCGGTCAAAGCTTGGTTGCTGCCTGCAGGCCGAACGAAGCGGCGGCGCGATCATGCCGTACCCCTTTCGCCCTTGGCTCAAGCCATCATCGCCGGCGTTCCCGCACTGAAGAGTGAGCAAGGCGAGGTGACGGACCACGTCTTTGCCACGGCGGGCCATAGGGACCAGGCCCCCTCGGGTTGGTCGAAGTTCAAGCGAGCGCTGGACGAGGCGATCGGGCGACTGATCGCCGAGGAAGCGGGCGAGGATTTCGATGCCGCGCGACATCGTCTGGCGGACTGGCATATCCACGATCTACGGGCGACCTGCGCGACCCATCTCGACATGGAGGAAGTGGATAGCCAGACCATCTCGCGGATTCTGAACCATGCCGAGGGCGATTCAAAAAGCATCACCAAGCGGTACAAGCGTTACGCATACGACCGCGAAGCCTCGGAAGCGCTCAATCTCTGGGCTGAGAAGCTCGAGCGCTTGACCCAGGCAAGGCGGGACACGGCCCCGCCCTCCCTCTTCGCCTTCAATGACCCAGTGCGTGTCAGTGCCCAGCGGCAGGCGGCCTGAAGGCCCTGAGATGGTTCTCGCCCTTGCTCCCTATCGCCGGAAGGCACTCTTTGGCCGACCCATGACCGCCGAAGCCGACGGCTCTGTCGGTCATGACCGTCGGGCCCCACCCTGTCGGGGGCAGGCCATGACCTATTGAAACCGGGCCGCTTTGGTCGATAAGCGAGGCATGAACGATATTCCGCTCCGGCAAAACCAGGACGCCAATCTTCGGCTGCTGCGGGCGCGCCAGGAGATGTTTCATCGGGCCAAGCTGGTTTTCATCGCGCAGCTTCTGCTGACCGTGCTGCTGCCGGTTTCGGGGGCGATCTGGGGCCTGGTTCACGAAGACCAACGCGCGACCATCGCTCTGTTGAGCTTGGTCATGACCGTCGTGGATGCGGCGCTGCTCGACCGGGCGCAGCGTCGGTTCGTCCGCAACGGTGCCAAGGCGGCCGAGGCGTTCGACTGCAGCGTGCTCCAGCTGCCCTGGAACACCCTGGCGGCGGGAAAGCCCTTGGACGACGAGGCCGTCGAGGAAGCCGCGACGTCATGGGAACGACGCCGCCAGAACAAAGGGCTGATCGACTGGTATCCGAATGAGGTCGGTCAAGCCTCTCTCTCGCTCGGCCGCCTGATCTGCCAACGAACGAACCTTTGGTACGATGGCCGGCTCCGGCGATTGAATGGATCTCTCGCTCTCCTCCTGGCCTGGGCATTGCCGATCACTCTGTTGCTCGCTTGCTGGTGGCTCAACCTGCCGTTTCGCGAGATCGCCATCGTCCTGACGCCAGCTGCCCCCGTCATGGTCTGGGCCATCCGCGAGCATTTCCGGCAGAAGGATACGGCCGAGGCGCAAGAGCAAACCAAGGGCGAGGCAGAGGCCTATCTGTCGGCCATCAAGCGTGGAGAACTGAGCGAGCCCGAGGCCCAGCAGGCCGCTCGCGACGTCCAGAACGCCCTGTACGCCAGACGCGCGGCCAGCCCCATGATCATCCCGGGGCTGTACCAACTCGCCCGCCCGGGCCTGGAACGTCAGATGAAGGCCGGGGCCGCGGAACATGTCCGCGACCCCAAATCCTAGATGCGCTCTGTCAGGACGCGGGGAAGAACTCGCCGAAGACCTCTCGCCAGATCCTGACCGCCTCCCCTTCTCGGCCCTGCGCCTCGGCGCGGTAGGCCCGCGTCGCGGCCATCTCCGCGGCCTCCAGCTTGAGACGGGCGGCCGAGCAAAGGACGGGCGTCATTTCATCAGAGACTGGCGGCCCCAGATGGGCGGGATCGGCCCAGTCCTCGTGAACGCTCGCGGCCGCCGCCGCGAAGAAGCGTCGCGCCTCATCCGGGAAGGTGTTGAACGGCCCGTCGATGAGATCCAACGCCATCACCTCAACCAGGAACGAGGGCTCGATGGGCCGACCGTTCGCTCGGTTCCAGCTCTTGAGCATCTTCACCAGCGGGACCCAGTTGCCCGAGAGATCCCGGTTCTTGGCCGTGGTCAGATCGTTGTGTGTCGCCGGATTGGTCTTGATCCAGGTTCCGAGCTGTTCGTCCGGAATCTCGTAGTCCGAGCCGGAGGCGAAAGCGGGCACCACGTCCAGGCTGACGACCTTGCCGTCTTCATGCTGGGTCTGGTTGCGCTTCTCGAACCAGACGGTCACGCACCGTCGATCGCGGACGACCTGATCGCGGCCATAGGCGTCGACCAGACAGGCCTCCAGGTCATCGAGCACGGCTTTCGGGTGCGCCTTTCGGCGCTCCGACTCCTTCGTGCCCAGAACGACGAAGATGTCGATGTCCTTGAGCGGCTTGGTCTTGGTGTGCCGGCCGTAGGATCCGGCCAAGAAATCATGATCGACGTCGAAAGACGCCTGGACCGTGGCCCGAACGTCTTTCTGCCGCCGACTGGCGTCGTCCTGTTCCGTCTTCGTCAGCTCCAGGCGGGATTTGAAGGTGGCGAAAGCGTCGCTGACCTTGCTCATGACGGTCTCCAGTAGTTGAGGCCCGCAGTGATATCGTGCGTGGCGATGGCGGTGCCGGTCGCGCGGCTGACGAGTCCGGCGGTCGAACGCTTGGTGCAGCTCGACATCCCAGGCACGTCGGGTCGGCCGGGGCGCGTCGTCAGGATGATCGTGTAGGTGCACCCGCTGGGCGGACGTCCGACCTTGTCGATGGTCCGCTGGAGATGCTGGCGATCGACCCACATGTCATCGTCGACGCCGCTGCCGGCATAGGTGATGGGAAAGTCCCAGCGGAGCTGAAGATCGCGTGATCCAGGCTTGTGGAACTCTATCGTCACCGTGGTCAGCCAGCCGCTTTCAAGCCAGGTTCGCGCGGCATTGCCTACGATGGCCCAGTCGTCGACGAGTTTCTCGGGCGACAGACCGGCCGCCTGGACGATCCGGGTCAGCTGATTGCGCATGTGATCCGCGACGAAAGCCGCAGTGTGGGTGCGAGTATAGGTGAAGGTTGATACGGCCATCAGTGCGCGGCTCCCCAGTCGATCGTGAGCGCCGATGCCGCGGCGGGTTGCGCGTTGGACGCTTGTTCCGCCAGCGCGCCAGGGGTGTCGTTGAAGTCATGAACGACCAGACGCGGCGCCCGCTTCTTCAAGGTCTCCGTCACCCAGTCGATATCGACTGGATCGCAGGGCACATACAGGGTCCAATCTTTCGCCGTCGGGTTCCAGTCGAGCGCCGCGACGTCGAGACCCAGACTGACCGCATCTGCGCCATAGGCGAAATAGAGCACCAGCCGGTGGCCATCGCCCTTCAGCGTCAGAGGATGATCGGCGTAGTGCTCCTCGGCGAGCAAGCTCGCCATTACCGTGGTCGCCGCCGTCAACTGAGCCGTGTCGATGGAATCCGACTGGGTGATCAGGTCGATGGCCGCCGCCCAGGTCTCGGACCCCGATCGGGCCGGGACGGCCGCGATATCCCTACGCAGCTTCACGGCCGACCTCCTTGCCCGCCTGTGCGGCAGCCTTGATCGCGGCCAGCAGTTGCTGGCTCGTGACGAGGTTGGGATCGCGCGCCGTCGCGAGCGATCCGGCGAGGGCGCCCACAACGGCTTTGCGCAGGCGCCGCCCATCCATGCCGTTGGACGCGGTCACGAACAGGGCCATGTCGTGCCCGAGGTTGGCGACCTTGGGCCATTGGCGCGCCAGCGCGTCCAGCGTGTCCCGGATGATCTCGGCCCGGGCCTCGGCGTTCGGAGGCGGGATGGTTTCGATCAGGTCCGCGCGGGACAGGAAGGCGGCGTCGACCGCCTGTGGATAGTTGGTCGTGGCGATCAGCAGGATATTCTTGTGGGTCCGCGTCAGCAGATCGAGTCCGGCGAGCACGGCGTCGGTCGCCCGGTGCACATCGACGGGATTGGCTTCTAGGCTCATCCGGCGCCGATCGGCCGCCAAGGTCTCCACTTCATCCAGTAACACGACGGCGACGCCGCCCATGCCCGCTTCCGGAATGGTCTGGGTGAACA
Source organism: Brevundimonas sp. Bb-A (assembly GCF_009394735.1). Taxonomy (NCBI): domain Bacteria; kingdom Pseudomonadati; phylum Pseudomonadota; class Alphaproteobacteria; order Caulobacterales; family Caulobacteraceae; genus Brevundimonas; species Brevundimonas sp. Bb-A. The sequence goes on from NZ_CP045456.1 coordinate 2,407,185, forward strand.
GCGTGGTGACCTGCTGCTGGCTCTTGCCGAGCGAGGCGCTCGCCAGACCGTGCGGATCGATCTGCAGGAAGGTCACCTTCTGACCTGGAAGCATCGATGCCACCTTGGTGGCGAGGCCCCGGGCCAACGTCGTCTTGCCGGTTCCGGGAACACCGGCCAGGACGATCAGACCATGGAGCGGCGCGGCGTCGAAAGGGACTGACCGGCGGACGGTCAAGGCCAGCATCGACTGGGCGAGAAGGCGATCCTTGACGCCTTGATCGATCTTGATGGCGGCCCATGCGGTCTCGAACTGGACGTCGGGCAGAGGGCAGCGGTAGGCGATTCCTGAATTCATGGTTCAGTCCTTTCGGTTCGGGGAGGAAGAATCCGAGAGGGCTGTGTCGCGGCCACGGTTGTGTGGGCGCGACGGCGATGCATAAGATCGCGCCGCTGGCTCGGATGAGTCGGTATCGGGGAGAGATCGGCCTCCTGAGTGACGGCCAAGTCGAAGTTGGCCGGCCTCTCCCCACCTTGTTCACGCTCAGATCACTGGACAGCCCCGTCGTCTGATGCCGACCAGACCGTCGCGCATGACGGCCGCGTCGTCGTTTGAATTCTGAGGGAATCGGAACAGCCAACACCCAATGCTCAGGGACTCGTTAAGGCGAGTCGCAGGCGACGCAAAGGGAACGTTAACGCGTCTTCACTCTGATGCGATTCGTGCCCTGTGTCGAATGCCACGTCAAGATGTTGTGGTGAGATTGTTGTTCGACCCCACATACGGGCTTCGTGGAAGGGATCATGCCGCGTTGGGGCAGCCCGCCGTTTTTAACATCTTTCGATGAGGGAGGCTTTAGCGATCGTGATGGATCCTGTTCTTGCGGCCTCTCCACGCCGCCTCAATTTAGGTCAACCCGCCGGGCGCGTGGACGCTAGCCTCAGACTGTGGCAAGTAACATATCCTTGCACTTTGGGCGTGTAGATATAGGAAATGTAACATCGCCATGGCGACCATGACCCACATCGAACGCGCCCTCGCCGTCGCCCAGGCCCAAGGCGTCGCGCGCACCCGCGATTTCGTCACCGCTGGCGTCCCCCGCGTCTATCTCAAGCGACTGGTCGAGGATGGTCGACTGAGCCAGGTCGGCCGCGGCCTTTACAGACCTAACGACGTTTCTCTGCCCACGACCTCCAGCCTGGCCGAAGCGGCGCGCGTGGTACCGAACGGGGTGATCGCGCTTCTGTCCGCCCTGCGATTTCACGGACTGACCACCCAGGCCCCTCATGCCGTCTGGCTTCTTATCGGCACGCGGGCGTGGACTCCTGTAAATCCGCCCATGCGGCTGAAGATCGTTCGAGCCAGCGGCCCCTCGCTGACGGAGGGCGTGGAGACACACGACATCGACGGCGTCTCCGTGCCCATCACATCCCCCGCCAAGACCGTAGTCGACTGCTTCAAATATCGGCGGAGGGTCGGGCTCGACGTCGCCCTTGAGGCGCTTCAGGATTTCATGAAGGACAGCGCACACGGTCGCCAGCGCGACGCGCTCTGGAGATATGCCGAGATCGACCGGGTCCAAACCGTGATCCGTCCCTATCTGGAAGCGCTCAGCTGACCCGCCGACCGGTCCGTAATGTCGCCGCCTCGGTCCGAGATCGGCTGACCGCTAGGGCACGGCTGCGCCGTGAGGACGTGCAACTCGTCTTCCTGCGCTATGCGATCGAGCGTCTGCTCTATCGATTGAGCGTCTCCAACCACCACGACCGCTTCATCCTGAAAGGCGCGATGTTGTTCGCCCAATGGGCGCCGACGCCGCACCGACCGAGCGGCGACCTCGATCTCCTGGGCCTCGGCGACAGCGCCCCTGACGTCGTGCGCGACATCTTTCGCGAGGTTGTGGCGATCCCCGTTGACGATGACGGCGTGCTGTTTCTGCCAGATACGCTGGTCGCCGAAATCGCGCGGCCCGACGCGGAATACAGCGGCGTGTCGGTGGACGTCAGCGCGGAGATCAACGGCGCGAAGCTCAAGGTCCACATCGACATCGGATACGGAGACACCATCACGCCGGCGGCCGTGCAGATCGAATATCCATCGCTCCTGGATCAGCCGAGGGCCAAGCTGCTGGCCTATCCGCGAGAGACCGTCGTCGCCGAGAAGTTCCAGGCCATGGTCGAACTGGGGATGGCCAACACGCGGTTGAAGGACTTCTTCGATCTGTGGGCGATCGCCAACACCTTTGAGTTCGACGGCGAGACTTTGGCGGAAGCGTTCGCCCGCACCTTCGATCGTCGCGATACGGCACTCCCTACAAGCGATCCATTGGCGCTCACGTCCGCCTTTGCCGAACGAAAGCAGAAAGAATGGACGGCCTTTCTCGATCGGACCGACATCGTGATAGCGTCGAAATCCCTACCCGAGACCCAGGCGCTGATCGCGGACTTCGTCCTGCCGCCGGTATTGGCTCGCGCCAGAAATGAGCCCTTTGTCCGGCGCTGGACCCCCGACGACGGTTGGATGGAGACGACATGAACACCGTTTGATTTGGTGGGCATGCCGACGGGCTCAGCGGAAGACCTCAGAACTCAAAGGCTCGCTGAGCCTCATCGCCCGACCCCCGCTTAGGCTTCGCGCGAGGGATCGGATCGGCGGGCTTGGGCCGTGGGGCCGCGTTCGGCGCCCCTCGCCTCTGTGGCGTTGAGGCAGCGAGCGCCTTCGCCTCCTCCTCACGCTCAGCGACTCGAAAGGCAGGAAGCTCGGATTCCGAACGCGGCGCTCTGGACGCCTGCCAGGCGTTGACCTCGCTCTCCAACCAGCCCACGCGACCCGGCGAAATCTGTCTCGGTGTCGGGAAGTCTCCCGCCTTCTGCCGTCGCCAGGCCGTCGTTCGACTGAAGCCGGTCAAGCTCTTGACCGTCTTCCATCCAAGGAAGCGATCGCCAGGAGGTGGTGTCCGCTCGCTGTCCACAGAGGCCGTCACGATCCAACTCCCGCGTGTTGGTCGGCGAGCTGCTCGGCAAGGAGGTCGTCCGCGCGCCGCTCAAAGGCGGCCGACAATACTGCTGAATCCCTAGCCGCATCGACCGGATCCCGCCCAGCCCACGACAGGAGAACGGCCTTGAGCGAAGAACTCACGGACGGATCCGCCATCAAACCCTCCAGCGTCGGATGCTCAGATGTCGCCCGTCGGGGCCGAGGCGAAGAGGTCGGGCGCGTCATGGCGCGCGCCTTTCGTCTGCCGGCCTCTCCCACGACGCACGGCGCAGGCCCGAATCCTGGGCCTCGGCCCAGCCGCGTAGCACGCCGCGCGGATAGAGGGGCTTGCCGCGAATGTGCCGGCAGGGCGGTCCGTTGCCGACCGACCAGGCCCGCGCCAGGGTGGTCGGCTTCATACGGATCCCGAACCGCTGGAGGAACTCGGAGGCCTGGTTGCGGGTAAGCAGGTCGTCATCCCGCTCAACGTCAGCGTCTTTGGGGTCTGCGGTCATCGTGCGCCTCCCGCCCGGCATTCTCGTGAACTGCGCACCCCACGGCCGGCGGTCAGGGCGAGATAGCAATCCACCACGCTGACGACGTACTCCTGCGTCTCGCGGATATCCGGAATGCGACCCAGGCGGGCGACACGACCGGGTCCGGCGTTATACGCGGCCAAGGCCAAACGAAGATCGCCAAACCGAAGCATCTGCCTTGCCAGATAGGCCGCGCCGCCGGACAGATTCTCGGCCGGATCGAAGCGGTCGCGCACACCGAGCTCGGCGGCGGTGCCGGGCATTAACTGGGCGAGGCCGCAGGCTCCGACCGGGGAACAGGCCTCGTTGCGATAGGCGCTTTCGACCACGACCAGGGCATGCAGGAGCTTGGGATCCAGACCGTGCCGCTCCGCCGCCGTGGCGATCGCGGCCATGAACGGCTGACTGAGCGGAGCCAGACGCGGCGTGTCCAGCGGTTCCGCCGCCGACAGCTCGGCGACGGGTTCGCCCGTGTCGACGGCCGCAAACAGATCGCCGCCCGCCGCGCGCCAGTCGGCCGTCTGGGCCGAGGCCATGCTGGCACTGAGCAGGGCCGCGAGGGTGATGAGGGTCCGCCTTACCATGTCAGGGTCTCCTTGTAGACGCCGTCGACCTCGGCCCGATGGACCGGGCCGAAGTAGCGGCTGTCGAAACTTCCCGGCGTGTCGCCGAGCAGGAACAGTTCATCCGGTCCGAGCGTGCGACAGCCGTCCCAGGTCGGCAGCGCGACGCCGCGCCGGTCGCGCGCGAGCACGGGCGAGACCCGCGAGGGCGTCCGCACTGCGCCCTCTTCTGCGCAGACGCGGTCGCCACCGACGGCCGCGACGCGTTTGATCAGCTTGACCTCGGCCGGCATCCCGAGGGTAGCGAGATAGGGTCGGATGCTGGAGGGCTGGGCGATGGCGACCACGCTGCCGTGGGCGATCGGGGCGTCGGCTTGCCGGACATAGAGCCCCTCCGGCAGGCTCGGGCTCTCGTTGACCAGCGCGAGGTCGGGAGCGCGGTTGGCGGATGCCGCCATCACGGCCAATCCGGCGACGGGGATGAGCGTCCAGGCGGCCCATTGTCGGTACTGCAGGAAGAGCATCATGGCCGATAGGGCTCAAGGATGAGGTCGCGGGTGATCAGCACCCGCACCGGCGCGCCGGCGCGCAGACGGATGGACGGACGCACCTGAAGCTCGCGGTCGATCAGACTGCCGCCGACCCGTGCGCCCTCGATCGCCGTGGCGTCGCCGACGTCGCCCAGCAAGCCGCCGCCGTCGTCATCGTCGTCTCGCGCGATTTGGCCCAGGGTGGTGATCGCCCCGGCGAACAGGGTGGCGACCGCGAGGGGGAACAGCCTCCGATCGACCCGGCCCTGGACGCCGACGGCGCCTTGGGCGTCGACCCCGGGCTCCTCGGTCAGGATCAGGCTCTTGCCATTGGGCAGGATCAGCCGCTCCCAGGTCAGGAAGGCCCGGCGGTCGCCGTAGCTGCTCTCGCCGTCGTGACGACCGATCAGACGAGTGCCCTGTGGCAAGAGCAGGTGGCGGCCGCTGACGGTATCGAAGACGTTCTGGGTCACGGTCGCCACGACGGGACCCGTGCGAGAGGTGTCGATCCCGGTCAGGAGCGCCGCCGGCACAATGGCCCCCGCCTTCAGCTCGAAGGGCGACAGAGGATTCATCAGGGCGTGGCCGTTGTAGACGGCGCCGTAGTCCCGACCCGGGCCGGCGGACGACGCGCCGCTGGCCGACGGGGCGCCGCCCCCTGCCTGCGCGCCCGATCCGCCGCCGAAGAACAGGCCTGATCCCGCCGCCTCCTGGGCCACGCTACGGCCGCGTGGCGCGGAAGGCGCGGCGGCTGCAGCGTAACCATAGTCCGGCGAGCGGACCCGGTCGGTCACGCGTGTGGCGGCGACGGCCGGCTCGGACTCACCCGACCGCGTGCGGGGCTCGGGCAGTTGATCGCCCGGGGTCAGACGATCGTAGCTGGACGGTTGACCGGTCACCATGTCGGCGGGACGCACCGTGCCGCGCGCTTCGTCAAGCCTTCCCTCCTCGACCCGCTCCCGCGCATTGGCCCGAAGCTCGGGCTGGACGACGAAGGCCCAGGCGAGCGAGCCAGACAGAAGCGCAGCGGCGCCGATCACCACGACCTGGACGACGGATTTGCGCAGGCGCACGGCCGTCGGTCGCGGGGCCCGCGTCGACAGGCCGGGCGGCGGCGCCTTTGGCAAGGGCGCATCCGGATGGATGGGGTCGGTCATGAGCGGCCTCCCGCGACGCGGTCGGTGCGACCGATGCGATCGGCGCTGCCGAGGCGATGGAGCCGGACGATCTGCGGCCGACGGTCTCCGAGCCGCAGCTCCGCCCGGTCGAACACGCGATCGACGAGGAACAGACCGCCCTGCTGGCGATAGTTGACCATCTCCGCCTCGCCGTCGGGGGCGATGACGAACAGGGCGGGCGCCTCATCGACCTGCAGATCGGGCGAAAAGGTGATGAAGGTCCGCGTCCCGTCGTTGAACACTGCGGTCGGAGTCCAGCGCGGGGCCCGGCCGCGCGGGTCGATGCGGTAGTGGGCGTCCAGCGGTCCGGTCGGGACCGCCACGGGATCGGCGACCCGCTCCTCGACGCCGGCAATTGCCCCTGCCTCGCCCGGAGGGATGACGGCGCCGATGTCCCAGGCGACGGCGGCGTTGAAGCCGTCTGGCGAGCCGCTCTTCAGCTGCAGGAAATACACCCGCTGCGAGGTCGTCAGGACGAGGTTGGTCTCCAGGCCCCGTTCGAGGGGCTTGAGCAACACATGGGCCCGCTGATTGGGGCCCGAGCCGGAGCTGGCCTCGCCGATCTGCCAGCGCACCGTGTCGCCCGCCGCCTTGGAGGTGACGGTTTCGCCGGGGGCCAGGGTCAGGGTCGTGACCCGCAGCGGCGCGGTCCAGATCTCATAGACGCGGCCCGGGTCGTAGGAGAATACCTGCACGCCGCCGACAAAACTGTCCGAGCTCGAGGCGGCGCGGGCCTCGGCGTTGGCTGCGGCAATCGCGGTCGGGCCGACGACGGGTTGGGGCCGAGGGGCGGGCTCCGGCGGCTGATCGGCAGGCGTTGCAGCGCGCGTAGCGACAGCGTTCGCAATAACCGCCTGATCCTCGACCGCGTCGCCCTCAGCAACGACATCGACGGCGACGTCAGCGCCTGCGACCACATCGAGATACGCTCGCTCCGTCGGACTCGAAGGCAGGATCCGGACCTCAGGCGTGGGGAGGGTCGCCACCGCAATCCGCGGAACGTCCGGCAACGGCGCCACGCCGGAGCAGGCGGAGAGGAGGAGGCCGCAGGCGGCCAGGCTCAAGAGGCGTCGGGGGTCCATGACACGTCCTCGATTTTCAGTCCCAGGGGGTTTTTCATCAGCTCGGCCTCGGTGCGAGGCGGCTGCAGGGTGGTGGTGATCAGGGCGCGCCAGCGTTCGGTCCCGGCCGCCTGGCCGTTGATGAAGCGGGTCTCGCGCCATTGCAGGTCGTAGGTCCGCTCGGTGCGGCGCACGACGTTGAGCACCTCGACATTGACCGCCTCTCGTCCGACCTCGGCGAAGGGGTCATGCGCCTGGGCCCAGCTGTTCAGGAAGGACGCGGCCTTGGGCGTCACGAGATCATAGGCGCGGAGCCAGTTCTGACGGATGACGATGGGGTCGATCGACTTGGAGCGGACATCGCGGATCCAGTCGGCCAGCGCCCTTCCCGTCTGGGCCTCGGTCGGCTCGTAGCGACCGCCTATGGCGGTGATGCGCTGGGTCTGGCCCAGATCCGAGACCTCGACCACGAACGGCTTGACCACGGCGCGCTCGGCCTGGACCCACCAGCCGGCGCCGAGAAAACCGGCCAGCACGAGATTGGCCAGGGCGATGCGCCGCCAGTTCCGCGCATGGGCGAGCGACAACCCCATGCGGTCGTCCCAGACCTGGCCGGCCCGCTGATAGGGCGTGCTCTCCGGCGCGGAGGCCAGGGCACGCTTGGGTTTGAAGAAGGGATGCATGGTCAGGTCTCCTCCGATCTCAGGCCGGGCGACACCGCCCCGCTGGTCTCGCCAGCGGGCAACAGCCCCCGCCCATGGTTGGCGACAAAGAACGCCTGCATCGCCGCCGCGCGGCCCGGGGCCGCAGCCGTTTGACCCGAGGTTGCGGTTGCGCCCGCCGCTTTGTGGAAGGTGCGGCGTGCCGCCTCGGCCTCGGCGTTGATCTGGGCGGCGGGGCGGGCGGGGGCCGCCTGGCCGGGATCGCCGTCGGTGGGGGATGGCGCGCTGTCCTTTTGCGGCGCGCCGGTCCAGGCGGTCACTGGCTCGGCGACGCCAGAGGGGCCTGAGGCGGATCGCGTCGCGGCCCAGGGATTGGATGCGGATCCTGACGTGGGTGAACGCGGCCCGGACGGCGAGGGATTGTCGTTCGACGGGCGCGGCGGAGCCGAGGGCGGAGTGGGCGGTCGCCCTGCGCCCGCGCCGGCAGCAGCGCGGGCAGACCCCGCGACCCGGGACGCGGCACCACCGGCGGCCGCCCCTGCGCCGGCGATCCCCGCGCCGGCGAGCAGCCCCGCTCCGCCGACGGCCAGCGCGCCGGTGACGGCCGAACCAGCACCGAGGGCGGGACCACCTGTGACCAGGGCCGAGGCCAGGTTGGGGATGAAGATGGCCAGCATGGCCAGCAGCATCGAGGCTACCAGGATGGTCAGGGCTTCGTAGAGGTCGGGATTGGCCGAGGGTTGGAGCTGGTCGAACACCGTCCGCGCGCCGGAGACCACGATCGCCAGGGCCAGCACCTTCAGGCCCGAGGAGACGACATAGCCAAGCGGCCGTTCGGCCAGGAAGGCAGACTTGGACCAGATACCGAAGGGCAGGAGCACGAAGCCGCCCAAGGTGACGATCTTGAACTCCAGCAGGGTGACGATGATCTGCAGCGCCAGGATGCCGAAGGCGAGCATGATGCCGATCATGGCCAGACCGAGGATCAGGGCGTCGGTCAGATTGCCGGCGACATCGAGCGGGTTGTTCACCGGCGCCGGAGTCTCGCCCAACGCCTTCACGATCTCCCAGCCCTGCTGAAGAATGGCACCGGGATTCAAAAACTCGCCTTGGGAGAGCGAACCGCCGCCGGCCGTGAGCCCGAGGTCGATGAAGCCGGCGTAGAGCGTCTCTGACAGAGCGTGCCAGTCGTTGATGACGTAGGCGAAAAACCCGATCAGCAGGATCTTGCCGAAGCCGGACGCCAGAATCTCGCGGTTGGGCGAGAGCAGCCACTGGATCGCGGTCAGGGCCACGACGAGGACGATCATCAGACCGAACACGCCGTTGACCGCGCCTTGCAGGGCGTTGAACCCGGCCGAGACGGTGTTGGAGAACACCACCATCAGCTCATTGGTTGTCTCCGGACTGACCGCCATGACCGTCGCGCCCTCAGTTCCGCGCGTTCGGCAGCGGGTTGAAGCTCGGCGCAGCCGGCGTGGCGCCGTCCCGACCCCAGAACTGCCGACGGGCCTCGGCCCCGGCGGCGCGCTCCGCCGCCGTGCGGGCGGTCTGCTCGGCCATCAGCCGCGACTGAGCGAGCATGATGGTGCGCATCGAGCTCAGGTCCTCGGCCAGAACGGCGAGGATCTGGGTCGAGGACTGGATGGCGGCGGTCTGGCCCTCGGCCCGTTCGCTGGCCGACAGGGCACCCTGCAGTCGCCGGTCCCGCCCCTGGCTGAGCCGCTCCAGTTCGGCGGCGGTGCGGGCCAGGTCCTGGGCCGTCTCTCGCGCCGCCGTTGTTCGCCGTTCGCTCTGCTGAAGCGCATTGGCCGGGTCGAGGCCCTCGACGGCGGTCGGATAGAGATCGGTGAACTGGTCTTCGAGCTGGGTGACGGTCGAGGCGACGCCCCGGACATTCCGGGCCAGTTCCCCGATGTCACGCAGGGTGGAGGTGGTCTCGCCAAGATGGCTGTAGGGCGAGGCGGCCAGCTCGCGCGCCTGGTTGGCCAGCATCCGGGCCTCGTTGGCGAGGCTGTCGAGCTGGCGCGAGGCCTGGAGCGCGTTCTCGATGTGATTGCGCGGGTCGAACACCACGGCCTGCGGTGGGGCCGGCGGCGGCGCGGGCGGTGGACTGGCCTTGGCCGGCTCGGGCTCGGAACAGGCCGCCAGGGTGACGGCGAGGCCGGCGAGCAGGAGCCCCCTACTCCGCCGCGATGGGCAGGTCGAAAGCGTCCAAGCCCATTGAATCGAAGATGGCGTCCACATGGGTCACTCCCTTGGCTTTGAGGAATTCACGGGCGAAGGCTGACGGATCGGCGTGGCTGTCGCCGAGCCGCTCCAGTACGTCGTCGATCAGGGTCTGGTCCTCGGGCGAGGACGCGCCGCAAAGTGCCAAGGCCACGCCCGAAAGCTTGAGATCGAACAGCCGCCGGCCCCGAGGCTGACGCCAGTAGTAGGCGCGCTTGGGCGTGGCGAAGGCGATCAGCTCCAGCTGGCGGCGATTGAGGCCGAAGCCGCGATAGAGGTCGGCGGAAGACGGCTCCAGCGCCCGCGGATTGGGCAGGAAGACCTGGGTCGGGCAGCTCTCGATCAGACTCGACGCGATCGGCGAGGCGGCGATGTCGTCAAGCGACTGGGTGGCGAACACCACGGCGACGCGCTTCTTCCTCAGCGTCTTCAGCCATTCACGGATCTTGGCGGCGAAGGCGGTCTCGCCGAGGAACAGCCAGGCCTCGTCCAGGATCAGCATCGTCGGACGGCCGTCGAACTCCCGCTCCAGGTGATGGAACAGGGCCGAGAGCACCGGGGCCACGGCCGACGGCGTCGCCATCAGGCTTTCCAGCTCGAAGGTGTCGAATCGGGTCGGCTCCAGCGCCTCAAACGCCCCATCCAGCAGGGCACCGTGCGGACCCTTCAGGGTCAGGGGTTCCAGGGCGGCGGCCACCGCCCGGTCCTGAACCAGGGCGCAGAACACCGTAAGGGTCCGCTGCGAGACCGGCGCATCCGCCAGCGCCGCCAGGGCGATCCAGATCTCTTCGCGCAGGCGCGGGCTGGGGTCCAGCCCGGCCAGTTTGCAGGTCTCGGCCAGCCACTCGGCCGCCCAGGCCCGCTCCGGCTCCTGATCGACCCGCGCGAGGGGTTGCAGGGCGAAGGGCGTCCCGGCCTCCAGGGCCCGCCAGCGTCCACCGGCCGCCAGGGTCGCGGCCCGGGCCGATCGGCCCTTGTCGAAGAACACCACCCGGGCCCCGGGATAGCGGAACCACTGCAGGGCCAGGAAGGACAGCAGCGCAGACTTGCCCGAGCCGGTGGGGCCCACGACCATGGCGTGGCCGACGTCGCCGACGTGCAACACGAGCCGGAACGGCGTAGAGCCCGTCGTCCGCGCCACGGCCAGAGGCGGGCCGTCGAGATGGGCGTCGATCGCCGGCCCGGCCCAGACGGCCGAAACAGGCAGGAGGTCGGCCAGGTTCAGGGTGGAGACCAGGGGTCGCCGGACATCGGCATAGGGCTCGCCGGGCAGGGAGCCGAGCCAGGCCTCGACCGCGTTCAGATCCTCGATCCGGGCGACGAGGCCCTGAGCGTTCAGCGCCGCCTCGATGGCACGAGCCTTCTCGGCGGCGACCGCCTCGTTTTGATCCATGACGGTCACGGTCAGGGTCAGATAGCCGAAGGCGCAGGCCTCGGCTCCCAAGGCCTCAAGCGCCCCGTCGCATTCCTCCGTCTTGGAGGCGGCGTCGGTGTCCAGAAGCGGGACCTCCTCCTTGGTGATGGCCTCACGAAGCAGGATGCCGACGCCCTTTCTCTTGGCGAACCAGCGCTTCCTCAGCTTGACGATCTCCCGCTCGGCCTCGGCCTTGTCGAGTCCGATCCAGCGCGCGCTCCAGCGATAGGCGAAGGGCAGCGACCCCAAGGCGTCGAGCAGCCCGGGCCGGGTGGTCGAGGGCAGGCCCCGCACCGAGACCACCTTCAGCCAGCGATCGCCGAGCCTGGGTGCCACGCCGCCGGTGAGGCCCGCGTCGGTCAGCCAGGCGTCCAGGAACATCGGCGTCTCGGGCGGCCGGACGGCGAAGGCTTTCGGTGAGACGCAGTCGTGCAGCCAGGTCAGCAGGGCCGGATCGTCCAGCGCCACCACTTCCGGCAGGGCATCGGCCAGGAGGTCCAGCACGCCGCCGGCCTCGCGGCGGAAGGTGTCCAGCGCCGTGCGCCAATCCCGCCCGCCTTTTTCCAGGCCGTCGAACAGCCAGCGCTCCATGTGCCGCGCGTCGTCCATCGGCGGCAGCCAGGTCAGGGCCGCGCGGAAATCGGTCTCGAACGCCGGGTCTGCGCCCTCGAACAGGGCCCGGAGCTCGGCGTCCACCAGCCAGGCCGCCTCGACCGCAATCTCGCCATCAGGATAGGCGGCGGCCGGTCGGCGGCTGGCCTCGACATGAAGGCACCAGCCAGTGCCGAGGCGTTTCAAAGCATTGTTGAGCCGGGCCCGCACCGCCATCAGCTCGTCCTCGGTCGAGGATTCCAGGTCCGGTCCCCGGAAGCGGAAGCCCGAGGTGAAGGAGCCGTCCTTGTTCAGCACCACGCCGGGGGCGACCAGCGCCGCCCACGGCAGATGGTCCGCCAGGGCCGCCGGTCGACGGCGATGCTCGTCGAGGAACCGCAAGGCCGCCTCACCCGTCCAGATGGCCGGGCAGCGCCAGATGACGCCGCAGGACATCGAAGAAGCGCCGGTCGGTGCGGGCGGCATAGAGGCCGATCGCATGGGCGATAGCCCACCACAGCAGACCCAGCCACCAGATGCGCAGCGCTAGGCCGAGCATCAGGGCGATGGTGCCCATGAGGATGGCGTAGTCGCGCGGCATCCCGGCCATCAGCATCGGCTCGGCCAGGGCCTGGGCGACCGGAAGCTCATAGCCGTCCGGCCGGCGGTCGAGCGAGATCTGCGCCATCACCCGATCTCCACGCCGCCGGCGAAGCCGAAGAAGTCGAGGAAGAAGGTCGAGGCGGCGAAGGCGATGGAGAGGCCAAACATAATGCCCAGGCCCCGCCGCATCGACGAGCCGTTCTCGCTCATGGCGATGCCGGCTCCGAACAGGACCACGGCCACCACGGCCGCGGCCTGGACCACGGGACCGGTGATGGACTCCACCACCTGCTGGAGCGGCCCTTCCCAGGGCATCCCCGACCCGCCCGCCAGGGCCTGGCCCGCCATCAGCAGGCCGCAGGTCGCCGTCGCGGCCGAAAGGCCGCGTAGAAGTAATCTACGCATCGGTTGCTTCCTGTTTGTAGGCGCATCAGCCGGCGCCGCGAATCAAGACAAACAAACTCATCCACATTTTGTCAACAGTGATGATGAGTATTTTTGCACAGCTCAAATCCGAGTTAGAGATGACTTAGGTGAACTCACAGCACAAACTCAATCTGACCCTCATAGGTGACTTGCCGTAAGTCACTCTGCGACTTGCCGTGACTTGCGTCCTATTCAGCAGTAGCGGAGGTTTTATGACCCTCGCCTCGGTCCGGTCCCCGTTTGTTCGGCGGCTCAAGCCAGAGTGCGCATGCGATAGCCGTCGTCTTCGGCGCCATCGACCGCGAGCACGGTTTCAACTCTTCGACCCTCCGGCGTGCGGCGGATGTGGACGATCCGGTCCACAGCCTGGCCGATCGCGCGCCGGGGCACGGTGCTCGAGACCTCGGCGATCAGATCTTCTAATCGGCGCAAGGCCTCCTCGGCGGAGTTGGCGTGCAGGGTCGACAGCCCGCCCGGATGGCCGGTGTTCCAGCTCTTGAGCGTCTCCAGCGCCGCCGCCCCCTCGCGCATCTCGCCGACCACGATCCGGTCCGGCCGCATCCGCAGGGCGTCGCGGACCAGATCGACCACGCCGATGACCTTGGGATATCGGCGCGTGAGCACAGAGACCACATCCCAGGCCGAGCACTGCAGTTCCGGCGTGTCCTCGACCAGGAAGACGCGATCATCGGCGAAGGCCGGCTCCGCCAGCACCGCATTGGCCAGAGTGGTCTTGCCCGGCCCGGTGCCGCCGGAGATCAGGATGTTCCGACGCTCCACCGCCGCGGACCGAAGCGCCTCCGCCTGCGCCTCGCTGATCACGCCGTCGCGGACATAGTCGTCCAGCCGCCAGATCACCGCCGGGCGTTTTCGGATCGAAAAGGCCGGGGCCGACGACACCGGCGGCAGAACCCCCTGAAAGCGCTCGCCGGTCTCGGGCAGGACGCCCGACAGACGCGGATCGTCGCGCGTCACGGGTTCGCCGACATAGTCCGCGATCAGCTTGATGGTCCGGTCGCGCGCCTCGGCCGACAGTCGTTCGCCTGTGTCCCGGCGGCCCGACCCCAGCACGTCGAGCACGATGCGGCCGTCGGGGTTGGCGAGGATCTCGACCACGGTCGGCTCGACCAGGGCCGCCAGCACGGTATCGCCGAGTGCGTGGCGCAGGGCCTCGAGCTTGCGCTCGGCGACAATCGGATGGGCCCGCACCTCAGTTGGCCGCGCCGAAGGATCGGGGCTCAGCGTCGAACCGAGACGGCGGCTCCGGCCGGGGGTCGCGACCCTGAACGATGCGGGACGCCGCCGCATCCAGCAGCCGGTCTATGCGCCGGTCCACCGCCGCCTGGACGGTCGGATCCTGATCGGCGACCGCATCAGGCAGGCGCAGGAACATCGCCTTGGCCACCTCGATCAGGACTTCCTGGACGATCTGCATGTCGCGCGAGTTGGACCGCATATGATCCCGAAGCGACCGCTCCAGCTGCAGCAGACGGTCCTCGGGATCGGCCTGGGGCGCCTTGGCCAGACCCCGCGCGATCGCCCGGCCCGCCGCCTGGCTGAGGGTGGCCTTGGAGGCCTTGGCCTCCCGATTGAGGCCGGCAATGACCCGGGCGTCGGTGAGATAGACCTGCACCCGCGTGCGGGCAGCGACCGTCTTGGGCATTCCTCTACTCCTTACAACTGACTGCGCGCCCCACCCTGACCTTGCAATTGATCCAAGGCCGCCTGCTGGGCGGCCATCTCCCCCGCGACCCGTTCGTAGATTTCTGCGGCCTTGGCGGCCGCCTTCTTGTCGTCGATCGCCCCAGCCACCTCCTTGAACAGGGGCAGCGTGGCCTCGGGGTTTTCGCCGAGCGCACGGCGGCCCGCCCACGGATGGGGCGCGCGTCCGGGGGTGTCGATCCGCGCGGCCTGATCCGGTGGTGGAAGCTTGGCCCGCGACCGGAACGGTTCGCGGCGGTCGTATTTTAGCTTCCTGGTCCGCAGCGGCTTGAAGCCGGCGACGAAGACGAGCTGATCGTCGTCCGGCAGAGCTCTGACTTCTCCCGGCTCCAGCAGAGGGCGCTCGATCTCAGAACGCGAGACCGAGCTGCGACCGGCTCCCAAACCGGCGGGACCGCTTCGGCTCGTCCGCGTCTCAGTGACCGTGCCGGTGAGTTTGGAGACCTTGTCCTGGGTCAGCGGGTCGAGCGCGGCGAAGGCGGTGTAGACGTGGCAGTTGTCGAGGATCGTGTTGTGCGGGCCGTAGGTCTCGACGATGTCGTTCAGCGACTGGGCCACGAACATGGTCTTGATGCCGTAGCCGCTCATCAACCGCAGCGATTTCTCGAAGAAGGCGAGACGACCCAACAACGGGAACTCATCCATCAGCATCAGGAGCTTGTGGCGTTTAGGCCGGCCGGTGGCGTCGGTCTTCTCGTGGGCCGTGAGAGACTGGGCGGCGGCGTAGAAAAACAACCGGACGAGAGGACGGAGCGCGGCCGCATCGGCCGGAGCGACCTGAACGTAAAGCGACACCGGGGCCTCGGCGCACATCAGATCGCCCATGCGGAAGTCCGAGGCGGACAGGCAGCGTTCGACGTCCTCGCCCGCCAGCCATTTGAGATAGGACCGCGCCGTGCCCTGAACCGAGGTGCGGAAGCGGTCGTGCATGGCCGCATAGCCTTTGACCGCGGTCTTGATGAAGGGATGGGTCTCGGGCTCGCCGTTGGGGCCGGGCCGGTGCAAAGTCTTGATCATCACGTCGGCGATATCGTCGAGGTCGGCGAGGAGTTCGCGGACCTTCAGCAGCGTCTTGTCGGCATCGTCGGCTGTGTAGAGGACGTGGAGGATGACGGCCTCGAGGATCTCCGAGGCGGCCTTGTCCCAGATGGCTTCGTCGTCGCGGGCGCCGCCGGGATCGGACAGGATCGCGACCAGGCGCTGGACCTGAGCCAACTCGCCGGAGCCGAGGGAGATTTCGGTGAGCGGGTTCCAGCGGGCGGATGCTGGATTGCGGGGATTGATGAACAGCGCATGAGAGAAGGTCGCTCGCCAACCCGCCGACAGCGCGAACAACTCGCCTTTGGGGTCATGGGCAAGAACGCTGCCTGTCCATGACAGCAGGGTGGGGACGACATGGCCCCTACCCTTTCCAGATCGAGTGCCCCCGGTTACCAGCGTCGGTCTAAGATCGACCGTCGCCAGTATCCGTCCGCGCAGAAGGCCAATCATCGCCCCGGTGGAGATCAGAAGCGACGCACGTCTGGCCTCTGCTACCCCACCCCATCCCCGCACACGAGAATTTCGCGCGTCGCCATCGAACAGAACACCAAGGCCCAGGCCCGCCGATGCCCCCAGGAGCATGAGTGCGGTGCTCGCCGCGAAGGCCTGGGGTTCTTCAGCACCGAACCGCGCACGCCACTCAAGGATCGACCAGGGCTGATAGAAGACCCAATCGGGGCCCAACCTCCAGCCAGCACCAAGGACGCTGGCCCACTGGAAGGTCCAGCCGATGTATTGCGTCGCGGCCTGTAGCCCGGCGAGAACGCCCAGACTGCCGGCCGCAAGCTTCAGACCCAAGCTCACAACACGCGTCCGTCAGTGACCGGCTTTCGCCAAATCGCCCACACCCCGGACAGGATGCAGGATGAGCATTTTCAACTTGCACGTGACGGCGATTTTTGGGCCGTCGCATTAGAGTTTTGCGACAGGCTGACGGGCCGCATGCTCGATCGTCGCAAGCCGAACCTGATCGCATGGCGATTGGGCATGCGCGGCTTCGTCTTCTTGAGCATGTCCTACACCCTAACGCCCC
The DNA here is from genome assembly GCF_009394735.1 of Brevundimonas sp. Bb-A. NCBI lineage: Bacteria > Pseudomonadati > Pseudomonadota > Alphaproteobacteria > Caulobacterales > Caulobacteraceae > Brevundimonas > Brevundimonas sp. Bb-A. Next base: position 2,423,730 of record NZ_CP045456.1, read on the forward strand.
GTGGCAACGGAACCCATGTTTCGTTCTCCGCCGAGGTCAGCGGATTTGTACCCAGGATCTTCCCAAATCACTTTCCGAACCTGTTGCCTGCCCCGATGGCGGGAACCTTGCGCGCGCTTAAGCGCCGTGCGGAGATGAGGGGTAGTCGGCCTGCCTCCGTACCCGGGAAAAAGCCGCGTCATGGCGGACCCCACCCCGCCGACGCTTAGAGAATACTGTCGCTGAAGATGAGGCCAACTCCGACAGTCTGCAGAGCAGCAACCATTAAGCGCCAGCGCAAAGAAAACTCGGTGGATCGTTGGCGGCTGCGCCGAAAGCTCGACGCGGTAAGCGGATTGGCGCGTTCGTTCAGCGGCCAGGTCCAGGCCAGCGATCATGTTTCTCGTCGATCACGAAGGGATGGGCGTGAGCGGCGCCGGTGCCCCCTGCCCCGTCCGTCAGATGCGGATCGTCCGCCTCCAGATCCGGATGGCTGTGCATCAAAGTCTCGGGGTCCCGCGCTGGCCATATCAACAAACCGAGCACGGCACCCGTCGCGCACAGCGCCGCCAGAACGAGGAAGGCTGCGGCAGGATCAGCCTCGGCGCTGACCAATCCCGCCACCGGATAGGCGATCAGCCAGCAGGCGTGGGACAGGGCGAACTGGGCTGCGAACAGGGCAGGTCGATCCTGAGCGGTCGATGAGCGCCGCAGCGCCCGCCCCGCCGGGGTAATGGTCAATGAATACCCGAACCCCATGATCACCCACAGACCGATCAGGACCGGATAGCTGACGGCGACCCAGGCTCCGGCGAGCAGGACCGACGTCATCACACCCGCCCCCAGCACCATGGCCGTACGATCCGACACCCGGCTGAGCAGGCGCGGCAGCACGACGGCCGCTGTCATCGACCCACCGCCGAATGCCGCGAGCGCCCAGGCGGTCGCCTGTTGCGACAGGCCGAACTGTGACTGCACCAGGACCACGGTATTGACGAATACCATGGCCCCGCCCGCCGCCGTGGCCAGGCTGATGGCCAGGAGCCCGCGCAGACGCGGCGTGAGGGCGAACAGCCGCATGCCTGCGGTCAGCCGCTGGATGAAGGGTTTGGGCTGGATTCTGCTCAGCACCGGCAGGCTGGCCCCGACCACGAACAGCGCCGAGACGACGAACCCCAGCGCCGTGCCGACGAACAGGTTGTTGTAGCTGATGAAGGCTAGCAGCAGCGCCGCCAGCACCGGACTGGCCACGCTCTCCAGGTCGGCCGCCAGCCGCGAGAGCGACAGCGCCTTGGTGTATTCCGCCTCGTCGGGCAGCAGGTCCGGGATCATGGCCTGGAACGCCGGGGTGAAGGCGGCGGACGCGACATAGAGCACGGTCATCAGCCCATAGACCTGCCACGGCTCGCTGACGAACGGCAGGCTGACGGCGACCCCCGCCCGCACGACATCCAGCGAGACCAGCAGAGTCTTTCGCGGCAGACGGGCCGACAGGGCGCTCGCGAACGGGGCCACGCCGATATAGGCGATCATCTTGATCGCCAACGCAGCCCCCAGCACCTGTCCTGCATTCGCACCGGCCAGGTCGAAAGCCAGCAGACCCAGGGCGACTGTGGCCATGCCGGTGCCGAGCAGGGCGGCGACCTGAGCCGTGAACAGGTTGCGATAGGCGGCGTGGCGAAGCGGCGAAAACATCTGCATCTCTCTCGAGGGTCGCGCGTCAACCGAACATGCCCCGTAGTCCGTTCCGATCGAACCAACGACGGGGCGGGATCGGTCAGACGACCCGCTTGACCTCGCTGTAGGCGCCATCGGTGATCAGGGTGATGGTCACCGGCGCGCCCGTGCGGTTACGCCAGAACCAGCCGTGACTGCCGGTGAAGACCGCCGTCAGCGTGTCCTCGACCCGCTCGGACGAGCCCTTGGCATAGCCATGGTACGATGTGCCCGGCCGGTCGGCGTGGGTGTCATAGTTGATCCGGCCACCGCTGCTGGACCAAGTATAGCGGACCGTGGCCCCCTCCTGCATCACAAGCTTGATCTCTGCGCCCTGATCGGGTGCCAATGTCAAAACCGTCCGGTCCGACCGCGTCGCGGCCTGGGCCGCGGTGGCTACCGGAGCCGCGCCGGGAGCTGCGGTCGCAGGCGCGGTCGCATCCGCCGTCGGGGCGAGCGAGGTCGTCACTGTCGCGGGTGCCGGAGCCGCAGCCGCGGTCGCTGCGCTGGCCTCCGCTGCCTCCTCGGCCTGAGCCTCAGCGGCGAGCGAGACCTTGATCCGGCCCATCTCGGTCAGGCCGAACACCGAGCCGACGCGGGTCGGATCGACCCCGTATTCAGCGGGCATGACGATCGTGACCAGCAGGCCGGCGGCGATGACCGCGGCGATGCCCGTCGACTTCAGCAGCTTGGCGGTCGAGGGCAGTTCGGAGGCGGTGGGCTTGTTGGCGTTGTACATGGGTCAGTCTCCGATCAGAGGACGAAATAGCCGACGAGCTGATAGCCCGTCAGAACGAAACCGAGGGTCATCAGGACGACGTTGGCGACATAGGCATGCCGCCAGAAACTGCCGGTCTTCCGCCAGAACCCCATGGCGATCAGGATGGCGCCCAGGGCCAGGAGTTGGCCGATCTCGACGCCGATATTGAACGCCAGCAGATTCACGAACAGCCCGTCGGGGGCCATGTTGAAGTCCTGCAGCTTGGTGGCCAGGCCAAAGCCGTGGAACAGTCCGAACACCAGGGTCGCGACCTTGGTGTTCGGCTGGACCCCGAACCAGCGCTGGAAGGCACCGAGATTGTCCAGCGCCTTATAGACCACGGACAGGCCGATAATGGCGTCGACCAGATAGCTGGACACGCTGACATCCATCAGCACGCCCAGCAGGAGCGTGGTCGAATGGCCGATGGCGAACATCGTCACATAGATCGAGATGTCCTTCATCCGGTAGAGGAAGAAGATCACGCCGAACAGGAACAGCAGATGGTCGTATCCGGTGACCATATGTTTGGCCCCCAGATAGATGAACGGCCAGAACACGATGCCGGACGTCTCCTGGATATAGCCCTTGTCGCCTTCGGCCACGCCATGGGCGAGGGCCTGGCCGGTGACGCCGTCGATCAGGAAGAACAGCAGAACGGCGAACAGCGCCGTCGCGGGGGATTTGAGCCACGACCAGGCGTCGGGCCGGTAAGCCACTGTCATGGGGACCTTTCCAGGGGTTGGGTCTGAAGCGTTGGATGAGGCGGAGCGCGTCATTGGGCACCTCGCCTGCGTCGGAACGAGATACGGTCTCGCCAGGCCGGACGCGGTTGGTCGCTGGACCGATCACGGCCATGCACCAGGCTGTAGAGCGCGGGCAGGACCAGCAGGGTCAGGATCGTCGAGGAAAGGATCCCCCCAATCACGACCGTCGCCAGCGGGCGCTGGACCTCGGCTCCGGCCCCCACGTTAAGCGCCATGGGCACGAACCCCAGACTGGCGACCAGGGCGGTCATCAGAACTGGCCTCAGGCGCGTCAGGGCCCCTTCCCTGATGGCTTCGGCGACGGGCTTGCCCTCCTCGATCAGGCTGCGGATGAAGGTTACCATCACCACGCCGTTCAGCACCGCGACGCCGGACAGGGCGATGAAGCCCACGCCCGCCGAGATCGACAGCGGAAGATCCCGCATCATCAGGGCCGCCACCCCCCCGGTCAGCGCCAGAGGCACGCCGGAGAAGACAATGGCGGAGTCCTGCCACGACCGGAACAGGGCGTACAGCAGGCCGAAGATCAGCAGCAGGACCGCCGGCACCACGACCTGAAGTCGTTTTGCCGCCGAGATCAGCTGTTCGAACGTGCCGCCATAGGTGACCCAGTATCCGGCGGGTACCTCGACCTCGGCCTCGATCCGCTGCTGGGCCTCGCCGATGAACGAACCCAGGTCACGGTCCCGGACGTTGGAGGTGACCACGATCCGCCGCTTGCCGTCCTCGCGGCTGATCTGGTTGGGACCGACCGTGAGGGCGATGGTGGCGACCTCCGCCAGGGGCACGAACTGACGCGGCTGGCCTTCGTTCGCCGGCAGCGGCACCTGTAGGCGACCAATCGCGTCGGTGTTGGACCGGATATCCTCGGGCAGACGGACAACGACGTCAAAGCGCCGGTCTCCCTCGAAGATCTGCTCCGCCGTCGTGCCGCCCATCGAGGTGGAGATGACCGACTGGACGTCGTTCACGCTCAATCCCAGCCGGGCCATGGCCGTCCGGTCCGGCGTGATCTGCAGCACCGGCAGTCCCGTGACCTGTTCGGTCTGGGGGTCGGCCGAGCCTTCGACGCTGGCCACGATGGTCTCGATCTCGGCACCGAGCCTCAGCAGTTCATCCAGATCGTCGCCGAAGATCTTGATGGCGACGTCGGCGCGCACGCCGCTGAGCAGTTCGTTGAACCGCATCTGAATGGGCTGGGTGAACTCGTATTTGCTGCCGGGAACCTCGTTTACCGCCGCTTCCATCTCCTCGACCAGCTGGCCACGGGATTTGCGGGGATCAGGCCAGTCCTTGCGATCCTTCAGCATGATGAAGGTGTCGGCGACCGAAGGCGGCACCGGGTCGGTGGCCACCTCGGCGGTGCCGATCTTGGCCACGACCCGCTCGACCTCGGGGAAGGTCGCGATCCGGGCCTCCAGGGCGGTCTGCATATGGATGGCCTGGCTCAGGCTTGTGCCGGGGATGCGCAGGGCATGCATGGCGATATCGCCCTCGTCCAGGTTCGGAATGAATTCCGACCCCATCCGCGACGCGCCAAATCCCGCGAGCGCGACCAGAAAAACCCCCAGACCGATCATCAGGACCCTTGTCTTCAGCGCGAAATCGAGCGCCGGCTGATAGCCGATCCGCGCCCAGCGCATCAGGAAGCTGTCCTTTTCCTCGACCTTGCCGGTGACGAACATGGCCACCGCCGCCGGCACGAAGGTCAAGGACAGGACCAGGGCCGCCGTCAGGGCGATGACCACGGTGATCGCCATCGGGTGGAAGGTCTTTCCCTCCACGCCGGTCAGGGCGAAGATCGGCACATAGACCAGGGTGATGATCATCACCCCGAACAGCGACGGCCGGATCACCTCGCTGGAGGCGGTGGCGGCCAGTTCGAAGCGTTCTTCCCGGCTCAGGACGCGACCCAGACGATGCTGGGCCTCACCGAAGCGACGCAGGCAGTTCTCGACGATAATGACGGCCCCGTCGACGATCAGGCCGAAGTCGAGCGCGCCAAGGCTCATCAGATTGCCCGAGGTGCCGGTGCGCACCATGCCGGTGATGGTCATCAGCATGGTCACCGGAATGACCGCCGCCGTGATCAGGGCGGCGCGGATGTTGCCGAGCAGAAGGAACAGCACGACGATCACCAGAAGCGCGCCTTCCAGCAGGTTCTTTTCGACCGTATGAATGGCGCGTTCGACCAGGTCCGTCCGGTCATAGACTGGCGAGGCGGTCACGCCGTTGGGCAGGGCGCGCGCGGCTTCCTCCAGGCTGACGGCTGCCGCCTGGGCCACGACGCGGCTGTTCTCGCCGGCCAGCATCAGCACGGTGGCCAAAACGGTCTCGCGACCGTTCTCCGTTGCCGCGCCGGTCCTCAACTCTTCCCCCATCCCGACATCGGCGACATCGGCGATGCGGATCGGCACGCCGCCACGGGTGGCGATGACGACATTACCCAGATCCTCAGTGGTCGAGGCCTGACCCGGCACGCGGATCAGATACTGTTCGCCATAGCGTTCGACATAACCCGCGCCGACGTTGGCGTTGTTGTTGCCCAGGGCGTTCACCACCTCGGCCAGGGTCACACCATAGGCGGCGAGCCGGTCGGGGTTCGGGGTGACGTGATACTGCCGCTCATAGCCGCCGATGGTGTTGACCTCGGTGACGCCCTTGGTATTGCGCAGCTGGGGTCGGATTACCCAGTCCTGCAGCGTGCGCAAATCCTCGGTCGTATAGGGCTGGCCGTCGGGGCGGCGGGCGCCGGGCTCGGCCTCGATCGTGTACATGAAGATCTCGCCGAGCCCCGTGGCGATGGGCCCCATCTCCGGCGTGATCCCGGGTGGCAACTGGCTGAGCGCGTTCTGCAGACGCTCGTTGACCAGTTGCCGCGCAAAATAGATGTCGGTCCCGTCTTCGAAGATAACGGTGACCTGGCTCAGCCCGTAGCGGGAGACGGAGCGCGTATATTGAAGGCCCGGCACCCCTGCCACCGCCGTCTCGACGGGGAAGGTGATCCGTTGTTCGGCCTCCAGCGGGGAATAGCCGGGGGCCTCGGTGTTGATCTGGATCTGGACGTTGGTGATGTCCGGTGTGGCGTCGATCGGAAGGCGCTGGAAACTCCAGACGCCGACCGCGCAGGCCAGCAGGACCAGCGCCATCACCCCCCAGCGGAAGCGGATCGACAGCGCGATGATGCGTTCAAGCATGGTGTGCGCGCTCCCTAGTGATCATGGCTCGCGCCGGACTTGTCGATGTCCGCGCGAATGAGGAAGGCACCGTCGACGACGTATTCGGTGCCTGGCGCGAGACCGCCCAACACCTCCGTCCATTCGTCGGTGCGGCGGCCCAGTTCGAGCATCCGCACCTCATAGGTGTTGCCCACCTTGGCATAGACGACCTGGAAGTCGCGGAACGGCATGATGGCCTTGGTCTGGACCGCCAGCGGCACCTCGCCCTGGCCGACTTGGACCATTCCTTGGACCCCCAGTCCCGGCCGCCAGACCCCGCCCATATAGGCCAGATCGACATGGGCGATCAGGGTCTGGCTCATCGGATCGGTGCCGGGCAGGATAGTTTCGATCACGCCGTTGAACCGGTGATCTCCGGCCAGGCTGGTGACCTCGACCCGCTGTCCGGCACGAACACGCTCGGCGTCGCGCGGATAGAGCGAGAACTCGGCGTGAAGACGCGTGGGGTCGCCGATCACCAGCATCGGCTCGCCATTGCCGGTGATCTCGCCGGGGACCGCGTTCTTCTCCATGATGACGCCCGAGATCGGCGCGGTGACCGAGTAGGTCTGAAGACTTTCGCTGGACTCGACCCGGGCGAGGACCTGCCCCCGCGAAACCCGCTGACCCAATTCGGCGTTCAATGCCATGATCCGGCCCGGATAACGGGCGTGGACCTCGCTCTGGCCCTCCGGCGTGATCTCGACCCGACCACTCAACGGTAGGCTCTCGCCCAGTACCGCGCCACCGGCACGCGCGGTCGTCACGCCGCCGGCCTGTGCGGCGGCGGCCGTGATGATCGTGCGCCCCTCATAGGACGGGTAGCTCCAGGTCGATCGCTTGCCCGCATGAGTCGCCGCCACCGAAACATCGAACGAATGCGGCTCCGCCACGACGGTCGGACTGGTCAGATAATCCTCGGCCGCCGTGAAGACGAACCGGTCCACCGAAGGCCCCAGGCGGGTCAGGGCAATGAACGCCTGGACCTGACGCGGATCGACAGGCTTGTCCTTCAAATAGGGGTAGAGCCGATAGAGCGGTTCCGAACCTTCCTCAAAGATCGTGATCTCCAGAGCGAAGTCGCCGTCGCGCAACATCCGCCCATTGTGCGGCCCGCGCTCATAGTCTGCGGCGGCAGCGGCGGCAGCCTCGGGGCTCAGCTTTTCCGGCGCGCCCTGGCCGCAACCGGCCACGGCCAAGGCCAGTGTCAGCAGAGGCGTGGCCAGGCCTCGCCGTGCGGTCGGATAGCGGATCATGGTTGCATCTCCAGGCCGGTCAGGCCGCCATGCGCGCCGGTCAGCCGGTCAAGGCGGGCGCGCTCGATATGAAAGGATCTCAGAACCGCCACTCGCCGCGCCCGCGTCTGCAAAAGCGCGGTCTGGGCCTGGATGACGTCGTTGTAGGTGAAGCCGCCGCGAGCGAAGCCTTCACGGACGAGAACCACGGCACGCTCGGCCTGGGGCAGGGTCTCCTCGCCGATGCGCCGGGCCTCGCTGGCCTTGGCGGCTAGCAGGACCTGGAGCCGGGCGATCTCACGGTCCCGTTCGATCCGAAGGGCGGACAGATCGGCCTCGGCCGCGATCCGTTCGGCCTGGGCGCGTTCGATTGCCCCCTCGTTGCGATCATATCGGCCGAGCGGGATGGAGCCGCCGACCACGAAGGCGAGCGCGTCTTCGTTCCATAGATGCCTCACCCCGACGCTGACGGTGGCGTCCGGCACGGCGCGGGCCCGCTCAACGGCTACCCTTGAGGTAGCGATGTCGCGTTGGGCCGCGATCGCCGTCTCATCGATGATCGTGGGATCACCGGCCGGTCTACGCGACGCGCTGGTGTCGGTGAAATCCTCGTCCCGCAGCACAAAATCGGCCGGTCCCATCCAGAAGCTGGCCAGGGTGGCCCGGCCGAGGCGCGCCGCGATCTCGGCCTGATCAAAATCGATCTGGGCCTGGGCCAGTTCGGACTCGGCCCGGGCTCCCGCGAACAGGGGGTCACGTGCAGCGTTTACGCGGCGCTGGACCTCGGTCTGGAACCGTTCGGCCAGATCGAGTCGTTCTCGCGCGATCTCGACTTCGGCCTGCGCGGCCAGGGCTTCCGCCCAGGCGGTCTGAACCTGTTCGAGCCGGTCTAGCCGTCGGACCTGCGCCGTGGCTCCGACCAGCACACCCTCGCTGCGCGCCAAGGACACGCGGGCATCCCGGTCGCCGCCCCGCTCAATCGGCTGCTCGTAGGTCAGGGTCGTCTCGGAACGGTCGATCAGGCCGATGCCACCGACACCACCGATATTCTCAGCGACCAACCCCAGGGTCGGATTGCGCCGGACGTCGGCCTGGCGCACCCCCGCTTCAGCAGCGCGCACCCGGGCGGCCGTACCCGCGAGGGCAGGATCGGCCGAGGCCGCGAGGGCGAGAGCCTCTTCGAGGGTCAGAGAGCGAGCGGCTGCGTCAGCCGACGGTGGGGACTGTGCCATGGCGAAGGACGGCGGCATGGCGGCCGCCAGAATGAGCGCGAGGACCGTGACGGTCGGTGTACGCGCCCACGATCCGGCAAAGCCGGACGATGGGGTATGCAAGGGATATCTCCAAAAACGGAATGGCGCGCGCGGCCGGCTGGCCGCGTCGGATCAAAGGATCGCGCCTGTCCGTTTCGGGGGGTATTCGGGCCCGTCGAGCCCGACGTCTTCCAAGGGTGGGCTTCGCCCGAGGCTGTGCTCCGCGACACGGACCAGCTGCAGCGGCCCGGCCACGCTCAGGGCTGGCGTGGTCGATGGCTTTTCGACGCCGCTGTGGTGATGTCCGGTCGGCTGTCCGTCCTGGTCTTGGTCCGGTGCATCGGGTGTGGTTTCGGTCGGCGCCACATGCATGTGAGCATGCCCGTGGTCGTCGCTCGCCACCATGGCGACGGGAGGCCAGCCGGCCGAATGTCCGACCTCATGCTGAGCCTGAGCGGACGCGTGCAAGGTCAGCGCCGCCACCAAAGCGACGCATAGCGAGACGCAGAATGTCCGAATCGATGGCGGCAAGGGAACTCCTGAGGCTCACGTATCCCGCCTCAGGGCAAACTTCAACACGAGTGGCCCCCGCGTACGACGCTGCGACATCCTCGCTTCCCACTAAAGATCGGCGAACCTCGACGACGAAGACCATAGGCGCGATAGGTGGTGTCGAACGGAGCTTACCGACATGTCCCTCTCGCCCGCCCCCCAGCTCGCGCCCTCTCGTCGGTCTTTTGTCCGGGCCTTGCCGGGTCTGGCCCTGGCGTCATCGGTCTTGGCTTCGCCGGTCCTTGCGGCCCAGGCGGTTCAGGCCATCACCGTCTACAAGACGCCTTGGTGCGGCTGCTGCGGGGCCTGGGTCCAGCATTTGACGGCGGCCGGATGGACGGCGACGGTGCGCGAGTTGGAAGACCTTGCCCCCATTCGCCGCCGCTACGGCGTGCCCGACGCCCTGGCGTCCTGTCACACTGGAGTTGTGGGGTCCTATGCGATCGAGGGACATGTGCCGGCCGAGGACGTGGCCCGACTGGTCCGCGAGCGCCCCGACGCCTTCGGTCTGTCGGTGCCGGGCATGCCGGCGGGATCCCCGGGGATGCCAGCCCCGGCCGACCGGGTCCAGGGGTTCCAGACCCTGCTTATCCTCAAAAACGGTGCCACCCGCGTGTTCGCCAGCCACGGATGACGCCCGCCACGATCTCGCCGACGACGCTAGCAGTCTATCTCGGTGCGGCGCTCGCCGAGATCGCAGGCTGCTACGCCTTCTGGACCTGGATTCGCCTGGGCAGGTCGGTGGCGTGGATCGTTCCGGGGTTGGCGTGCTTGGCGGTGTTCGCCTGGTTGCTGACCCTTGTGGAGGTCGAGGCCGCGGGACGTGCCTATGCCGCCTACGGCGGCGTCTATATCCTGTCGTCTCTTCTTTGGCTCTGGCTGGTCGAGGGCAGCCGCCCCGACCGATGGGATGTCATTGGGGCTATGCTGTGCCTGATCGGTGCAGGCGTCATCCTGTTCGCGCCGCGTCCTTGATCAAACCGGGCTAAACTGCTGATCCTCGCGTGCGTCGTAAGAACCGGTTCGCAGCGAGAGGGCTTGGCGGAGGAGATGGCACTTGAACCCCTCGGAACTGGGCAGATCGCGTGAGGTCAACCGGTTACCAGATGGACCTGCGCCAGACCGTTTGGTTGGTTGCCTTCCTGAACCTCTCCTATTTCGGGGTCGAGTTCACGGTCGCGCGGGCCATTGGGTCGGTCTCCCTTTTCGCGGACTCTGTCGACTTTCTTGAGGATGCAGCGATCAACCTGCTGATCGGCATGACGCTTATGGCTTCGGCGACGGTTCGGGCACGGGTCGGTCGATGCCTGGCCATTTTGATCCTGATCCCGGGACTGGCGACGATCTGGACGGCTTGGAGCCAGTTTCAGGCGCCGTCCCCTCCGCAGCCGATTTTGCTTTCGGTGACCGGAGCGGGGGCCTTAGCAGTCAACCTCGCCTGCGCCCTTTTGCTCACACGGTTCCGCGCCAGCCGGGGCAGTCTGACGCGCGCCGCCTTCCTGTCCGCCCGCAATGACGCTCTGGCCAATGTGGCGATCGTCGCCGCCGGCCTCGTGACCGCCTTCCTTTGGCGTTCCGCTTGGCCGGACCTGATTGTCGGCCTGGCGATCGCAGCACTAAACGCCGACGCGGCGCGGGATGTCTGGAGGGCCGCAGGACGCGAGGCGGACGTGAATCAGGCCTGACCTTTGGGCGTTTCGGCCGCGACACCGTCTTTGCGCAACAGAGTCGTCAACAGCTCGATCTGCTCCTGCTGTTTGCTGATCAAGGTCTGGATTTGGCTGTCACGCATCTGATCCAGTTTTTCATGCAGGGCCATGATCTCGATCTCCGCCTTCAGGTTGACCTCATAGTCATGTGAGGCATCCAGCCGATCTTTCGTAGCCTGCCGGTTCTGACTCATCATGATGATCGGGGCCTGGATCGCAGCGAGCATCGACAACAACAGGTTCAGGAAAATGAAGGGATAGGGATCGAAGGCGTGCCGACCAAGGGTGAGATTCAGGATCGCCCAGACCAGCAAAAACAAACCAAAGCTGCTGATGAAGCCCCAGGAGCCACCCAAACGGGCGACTCGGTCGGACAGGCGTTCGCCGAAGGTCAGGTCGCTCTTGAACGCCGCATTGACGTCCTGCGAAACGGGTTTTCGATGCACCGTGCGGCTGAGGACGCGGCGCTCGGCTTCCGCTAGCTCCGGCGTGGCCTTGCCAAGCCAACGCCGTGCAAGATGATCCAGGTCGAGTCTGTCGTTGGTCATCGCCATCTCTTCATGAGGGATGTGAGGGTCGGATCTGGCGTCAGTGCTGCGTCGGGCCTGCGCCCGCAGTCGTCGGTTCGCCAAGCCATCGCCAGCCGATCAAGGCCCAGATTGATCCCAGTGCCCACCCGGCGGCGACGTCGGTCGGCCAGTGCACGCCCAGATAGACACGGCTTGCGCCAATCATAAGCACCACCGATCCGGCCACCATATAGATCATTCTACGGGAGCTCGGGCGGACCGCGCCCGCCGCTAACAAAGCCGCGAGTGTGAAATAGATGGCGACGGACAAGGTGGAATGGCCGCTCGGGAAACTGTTGGAATAGACATAGCTCCCGTGGGGCACGAGGTCCGGTCGGGGCCGGGCGTAGGCGAGCTTCAGCACATCGCTCGTCAGCTCGGCGCCGAGCGCCACCGTTGCCATGCCAAGCGCCTTGCGCCACCGCCTGGCTCGCATCAGCGTGACCACAGCGACGATCGTGACGAGCGTCAGCACCGTGAAGCCGCCGAGGGCCGTCACGTCACGCATCGCCTCTTCAAGCCACCGCGGCCCGAGCGGATCATTCTGATCGCCCCTTTCACGCATCAGCAGCATCAGGCGTTCATCGATCGCCCGGGTCTCGCCTTCACGCATTTCGCCCGCGAGGGTCAGGAAGCCCCAGATGGCCAGCGAACCGGCCATGAAGGTCGCGATGACCGCTCCGCTCAGCCGACCGCGCACCCGCCCCAGAGTGGAGGCCAATCCGGACACAGGCAGTCTTCCCAGCATCAGCTACCGACAAAGCCCAAGGAAGGCTCCATGCGCTCCCAGGTGACGGTGGAGCCCCACCCCTTGCCAAACGGCGCCTGGACATGGCCGTAGCGCAGCGAGAGGTGTCGCTCCGCGGCCTCCTCACCGAGCCCTTCCACCGCAGCCACATAGAGGGCCGAGGCAAGCCCGCTGCGGTCGGCGCCCGATTCGCAATGGATCAGCAGGGGCTTGGGCGCGTCGCGCATGACCTGGATCAGCCGCCAAGCCTCTTCGTTGGTAATGCCCCGCTTCGCGGACATGCGGAAGTCGATGTGGCGCAAGCCCAGGCGACGCGCGGTGGCCACCTCGTCGCGGTACCAGGCCTCGGACGGGTTCGCCCCTCTCAGATTGATAACGGTGCGGATGCCATGATCCCGCGCATAGCGTTCGAGGTCCTGCGGCGACGGCTGCGCCGACCGGAAAGCCTCATCCTTGGCGACGGCGTGGAAATTGTCGTTAGCCATGGTGAAGCTGACAAAGGCCACGACGAACAGGCCGATGGCGGCCATCGTCCAGAGGGTCGCGGACCCAAGGCCGGCGACGATCTTGAGCAGCACGCGTGGGCCACGCGAAGACGGCAGGCTGAACTTCATTGCGGTCGCTCCCGGAGCGGAGTGGAAAGGCGCGCCAACAGGGCGGGACAAAAAATCAGGATCAGCGGCACACCGGCGATCAGACCGGTGATGATCGCGATCGCGAGGGGCTTTTGCATCGCCGACCCCTCGCCGAGGCCGAGCGCGAGGGGCGCCAAGGCCAAAATGGCGATCAGGGCGGACATGAGGATGGGCCGAAGTCTCGCCCGCCCAGCGGCTATCAACGTCTTGGCGTCCGCCCGTTGGTTCGGTGGCAGTTCCGCGAGGTAGAAGACGCCCAACTCGGCGACGATGCCGATGACCATCGTGAGGCCCATCATGGCGGAGATGTTGAGCTCAGTGCCCGTGGCCCACAGGCCCAGGAAGACACTGGACGCCGCCAGCAGAAGCGTGACGACGATGCTCGCCGCCGCTGCCCATCCCTGAAACAGATAGAGGAACAGCAACCCGACGAGCGCTAAGGCGCTGACGAAGACCACCGCCAGGTCACGGAACGACTTCTGTTGTTCGGCATAGAGGCCGCCGTACTCGACGCGGACGCCAGACGGCAGGCTCAACGAGGCCACCGTGCGCTGAACCTCGCGCATCGCCGAGCCCAAATCGCGTTGATCCAGCCGCGCGGTCACAGCCACCAACGGCTGTAGATTCTCGCGGGTGACCTGCGGCTGACCGGGCGCGATCGTCAGGGTCGCGACACGCGAGAGAGGCAGGGTGTGCCCGTCCGGCGCGCGCAGCGGCAGGGTCTCCAGAGCGCGCACACGATCGCGGAGATCGCCTGCCGTCCAGACCCGCACGCCGACCAGTTTTTCGCCCTCCTGAATCTGCCCGATGACGTTGCCGCCTACCAGAAGCTGGAGCTGTCGCGTCACCGCCTCGGGATCGAGGCCTTCCAGAGCCGCGGCCGGCCGATCCACGGCTATAACCACGGCGTCGCCGGCGACCCGCAGGCCACCGCTGACCTCGACCACGCCCCGGATCTTGCCGATGGCATCCACGACCATTGGCGATGCCGTTTTCAATGCCGCCATGTCCGCCCCCAGCAGCTTGACCTCGATCGGCTGGGGCACAGCGGTCAGATCGCCGATCAGGTCCTCCATCAGTTGCGCCGTCTCGACCGTGAGGCCGAGCACGGACGCCTCGATCTTGGATCGGACCTCTGCGGTGACGACTTCGAGCGGACGTCGGCCCTTGGCCTTCAGCCTCACGAAAAAGTCGCCCTCATTGGCTTCGGATAGGCTGCCGCCGAGCTGCAGCCCGGTCCGCCGCGAATAGCTTTCGACGTCCGGCGTGGCTTGGAGGATGGACTCGACTTGTCGTAACAGCCGGTCGGTTTCGCTCAGCGACGTGCCCGGCGCGGCATAGTAATCGAGGATGAAGCCGCCTTCGTCCATCTTGGGCATGAAGCCCGACCCGACCCGGGTATAGGCGAGCCCGCCGATCAACAGGACGACGAGGCCCACGATCAATGCAAGCCGACCCGGCCGTCCCAGAACGCGCGTCATCAGCGTCTCGTAACGACCACCGAATCGTTCGAGCAGCCCGCCTGCCCGCTCGGCCTGCTCCACGTCGCGTTCCCGCACCCATCGCTCGGCGAGCAACGGCGCGACGAACAGAGCGAAGATCAGGGAAACGGCGAGCGACGCCGACATCGTGACAGCAAGGGCCTTGAAGAACCCGCCCGTGACGCCGCTCAAGAAGGCGAGGGGCGCGAAGACTAGGATGGTGGCGAGCGTCGATCCGATGAGCGGGCGGGCCATCTCGGCCGCCGAAACCAGCACACCGTCCTCCCCGGCTTCCGCCCCTCTGCGCTTCTCCTGAAGCCGCCGCATCAGATGTTCCAGCATGACCACCGCGTCGTCCACGACCAGGCCGACGGCCGCGGCCATACCCCCCAGGGTCATCATGTTGAAACTCATGCCCAGAAGGCCGAGGGCGATGCAGGTCGTCGCCAACACGGCAGGCAGCATCAGGGCGACGATCACCATGAAGCGCAGGCTGCGAAGAAAGACGAACAGCACAACACCGGCCAGCAGAGCGCCCAACAGGATAGCGTCGCGCACGCTGCTCGCCGCTGCGGTCACCAGCTGCGACTGGTCGTAGAAGGTAACGATCTGAACATCGGCGGGGGTCTCCACCTTGAAGGCGGCGATGCGTCGCCGCACCTCTTTGACCAGACCGACGCTGTTGGCGTCTGGCGTCTGGCGAATGTTGACCAGCACCGCGTCCTGGCCCTGCGACGTGACCCGCGTCCACTGCGGGGTCTGTCGGACCACGACATCGGCGATATCGTCCAGTTCGACCACACCGCGCGCGCCGGTCTGGATCACGGTCCGGCGGATATCGTCGATGCCGGTCAGCTGGTTGTCGGTGAGCACCAGATACAGCCGATAACGGTCCTCCAAGCGACCCGCTGCGACCACGACGTTGTTGGACGACAGGACCCGTGCCAGGTCTTCGACAGAGAGACCCAGCGCCTGGAGTCGCGTGGGGTCCGCCAGCACCTGATATTCCTTCTCCTGACCGCCCTGCACGGTCACGCTGGCCACGCCGGGCGTCGAAGACAGCAGCGGGGCGAGCTGGAGCTGGGCGAAATCTCTCAGCGCCACGGGATCGCGGCTGGGCGACACCAGCGCAAGACCCAGGACCGGAAACACCGTCGGGTCCATTCGCCGGACTTCGAACCGCGTCCCCGGCGGCAGGTCCGGCATCACCGCATTCACGGCCGACTCGGCCTGAAGGGTCGCAGCGACCATGTCCGCGCCCCAGGCGAAGTTGACGGACAGCTCGGCCGAGCCCCGGCTGCTGGTAGATCGGACGGAGGCTACGCCGGGGACGGTGCGAAGCGCCCGCTCGACCGGCCGGGTCACCTGGCTGACCATCTGCTCCACCGGACGGTCGCCGGCGTCGACGGCCACCACCACCCGGGGGAAGTCGATCTTCGGGAACAGGCTCACGGGCAGTCTGAACGCCGCCGCCGACCCCGCCAGGGCCAGCAGGACGAAGGCGAGAAGAACGAACCGGACCTGGCCGGAGAGCCAGCGGGTCACGGGCGCGCCGCCGGGGTCGCGGCGGCGGCTTCTCTCACGGCCATGCCGTCCGAGAGGGATGGACCGCCCTCGATCACCACCTGCTCGTTGGCTTGAACGCCCGAGGTCAGTTCGACCCGATCGGTGAGTTCAAGTCCGACCTGGACGGGCCTGCGCACCGCCTTGCCCGCGCTGACGACAAACACATAGGGCGTCTCGCCATCATAGAGGACCGCGGCGCGCGGCACCGTCAGGACGCCGATGCGCGTGCCGACCACTACGTCCGCCCTGACGGCCTCGCCCGGAAGCAACACGCCCGCAGCCGGAAGCGGAACAAGCAGAGCCGCGAGGCGGGTGGCGGGATCGACACGCCGGTCGATTGAGGCCACCCGAGAGGGAGCTGTGCCGCCCTGATCATGCAACCCCATCAGCATGACGACGCTGCCCGACCTGAGCCTCTGGGCGTCTTCGACCTCAATGCCGATGCGGGCGTTCAGCCGCCCGGCAGCCCCGAGATTGGCCACCACGGATCCGGCAGGCACCAGACTACCCGGGCTGCTGGGCACGGCATCGACAATCCCTGCCACCGGTGCCGACAGGGTCACCTGCCCGCCGCGCGTCAGGCTCTGGAGGTTCGCGCTGGCCTGACGTGCCGTCTGGGCGGTGGCCGTCGCTGTCTGGACCTCCGCGTCACCGGCCAGGCCATCGGATCGCAGGCGACCCAGCCGCTCCGCCTCGCTCGCCGCCACCTGCGCCTCACGAGCCAGCCGCCCGAGGTCGAGGCGGGTCTGGGGACTGGCGGTCAGGGTCACGATCGGTTGCCCGGCCGAAACAGACTGTCCGACCCGAACGTGAACCTGGGCCACCTGGGCCTCGAAGGGAGCAGTCAGGGCGCGAAGACCGGCTGGATCGAACTCCACCTGACCATAGGCGGTGACGGTTTCGTCCAGGTCGGCTCTGACGACAGGAGCGGTGCGGACCTGAGCCACGGGATCGGCCGCCTTTTCGGCGGGCTTGGAACAGCCGGCCGGGATCGCCGCCAGGGCGAGGAGAAGGATCAGACGGCGCATGCGAACGTCTCCAGCGAAGTTCCGACGGCGGTCTGCAAAGCCCGTGTCTGTTCGGCCATCGCCTGATCGAGGGCGGACAAGGCGATCGACTTGTCGAGCAAGGACAGGCGGGCGGTCTCGGCGGTGATCCGCGCTATGTCGCCACGCGCCGCCGCGTTCTCGAAGGCGGCCACCGAGGCGCGGAGCGGACCCAGTTGATTGGCCAGGTCGGCCTGCTGCCGGCGGCCGATGTCGAGCGCGGACACCAGGGTCGCGATATCGGCCTGCGTCCTGAACAGCCGGGTCTCGTACTCCGAGCGCAGCTGCTCGCGCGTGGCGGTCTGGATCGCGATCTGGCCGCGGTTCCGGTTCCAGAGAGGCAGGTCGAACCCAACGGCGACGCCGTTGGTGCGGACGGCTCCGGTGTCCCGGGCCCCGTTCAAAGAGAGGTTCAACCGGGGATACTGCTGGAGAACCGCGACCTGCAGCGTCGCCTCCTGGCCCTCATATCCCGCGCGCAAGGCCTGAAGGTCGAGCCTCTGCGCCAGGGCCCTATCAACCAGCGTGTCCACGTGCAGTAAGCATGGCGACGGTGGCTGCAAGCGCGTCAGCTGGATCGAGGTCGCGGGGCTGAGGCCCAGCAGGGCATTCAACTCCAGACGGGCGGAGGCTAGATCGCGTTCGGCGACGCGCAGACGATCGGCCGCATCGGCCTCGGCGATCCTCCGGGGCTCGACGTCAGTGGCGGACAGGTCTCCCCTGGCCAGGGCGGCCAGCGAGCGATTCAGAATCGAGGCCGACAGGGCCTCCGCCTCGCGCGTCAGTTGGAGGTTATTCTCCAGACCCTGAATACGGGCGGCCAGCACAGCCGCCTGATTGCCCGTCTGCCACTCTAGCCAGGCGAGATCCAGTCGGGCTTGCCGCTCCACCGCTCGCGCGCTCCGCAGCCTCTGAGGGCGGAGATAAAAGGCCGATGTATCCAGACCGAGAGAGGCCGCCAGGGCGTCGACGAGCATCGGGGCGGACTGCGGTCGATCAAGACTGGCGCTGAACTGCGGATCGGGAAAGAGGCCGGCGTCAAAGGCCTGGGCCTCGGCCACGCCGACCCGGGCGCGCTGGCTCCTCAAGTCAAGGTTCAAAACGATGGCGATCGCCGCAAGGGCGTCCGGGCCAAGCGGTGCGGTCAGATCGATGGGCTGAGCCTCTGGGCGTGCCAACCGAAGGCGATCGGCGAGCGAAGCGCTCGTGGGATCGGCCGAAGGGGCCATCGGCAGAGGTGACGGCGCATAGGTCGCGCAACCGGCCAGCGACACCATGATCAATGGCCAAACAAGACTGACCCGCATCACCCCACCGTTCCCATCATGGTCTTGGTAGCACGACGCGCACGGCCAAACCGGGATGGTTTGGCCCGATCACCAGTTCGCCTTCGTGGAGCGCCGTTATCGCCGCTACCAGCGCCAGACCCAAGCCTTGACCGGGCGTGTTGCGGCTTGAATCGAGCCGGTAGAAGCGGCGTGTGATCCGCTCGACTTGGTCGGCCGGCACGCCCCGACCATCGTCGCGCACGGCGAGAACGCTCTTCGAGCCCTCGTCGTAGGCTCCGATCTGGATTCGCGCGCCGCTGCCCGCGTGCGCCAAGGCGTTGTCGACCAAGTTCGACAGCATTTGAACCAGCAGCTCGGGGTCGCCGATGACCTCGGCGTCGCTATCGACAAGCTGGGTCAGGATGTGACCGCTCTCCTCGCTGGCGGGCTGATAGGCCTCGAAGACACGATCGACCACATCACCCAGCTTCACGCGCCTGAACGAGGTCCGGCCAGCCCCGCCCTCGAGTTGGCCGATCCGCAGCAGGGCGGAAAAGGTCTCCAGAACCTGGTCCAGGTCGGCGATCGCGGCGCGAATGGCCGCGTCCGGAACCCGCCCGTCGACGGCTTCCGCCTGGGCCCGATCCAGACGCTGGCGTAGGCGGTTCAGCGGCGTCCGCAGATCATGGGCGATGTCGGTCGAGACATGGCGCAGGGCTTCCAGCGCCCGCTGCTGCCAATCCAGAAGAGCGTTCAGGTTGCGGCGGACTCGCTCCAGTTCGGTTCCCAATCCGACGGACGGCACGCGCTCATTGGGGTGGCCTTCCATGATGCGCGCGGCGGCCCGGTTTATCCGGCTCAGGCGTGCCGACAGCAGTCCTCCAGCCGCCGCTCCCGACAGAGCGGCGACGCCGGTCAGACCCAGTACGGCCCATAGACCGATATCCTGGAGCAGCTCCTCAAGCTCATGAACGGCATAGGTCGACTTACCGACCACAAGCGTGCCCTGAGGCAGGGCCGTGGTCAGGGTGCGAACGGGCACTTCTTCAGCCGGACCGCCGTCATCTTCGGCATACGGCAGCTGGATCTCGTCGAGCCCCTGACGCGGCATCAGGCCGTCGGGCAACTGGCCTGCGAGCCGCTGACCCTGGGGATCCGTCACACTGTAAACGAACAGGCCGCCGACCCGGCTCCGAGCCTCGACCTTGCGCACCAGGGTCGCCTGATCCGACCCGCCGTCCTCCGCCAGCAGCACACGGGTCTCTGTCTGGAGATCCGTCGTGATGGCCTCGGCCGCATAGCGCGCGACGATGATCGTCAGGACCGACCACAGAACCCCGCCGCCCAGTCCAAAGACAAGGGCGTAGACGAGTGCCAGGCGAACGGCGACCGATCCCAGCGCCCTAGTCATGGTCGTCCAGTCGGTAGCCGGTCCCCCGCGCGGTCTGAATGCGGTCGCGGGCGAACGGCCGATCGACCTTGGCGCGCAGACGACTCATGTGGGCATCGATGAGATTGGCGCGGGGCTCGAAGTCGAACCCCCAGACCTTCTGAAGCAGCATGTCGCGCGTCACGACCAGGCCCGAGTGTCGGACCAGAAACTCCAGCAGTCGAAACTCCTGAGGCGTCAAGTCGAGATCGACGCCGGCGCGCCGCGCTGTGCGCGAGCCGAGATCGATCTCAATATCCCCGGCCGTCAGGCGATCGCGCATGTCCAGGGTGCGCGGCCGTCGGCCCAAGGCGTTCACCCGGGCCAGCAGTTCACTAAAGACATAGGGCTTGACCAGATAGTCGTCGGCCCCCGCCTCGAGCCCCTCGACACGGTCCCCGACACCGCCGACGGCCGTCAGGAAAAGAGCCGGTGTGGTCACGCTCGCAGCCCTCGCCTTTTTGACGATGCTCAGGCCGTCGCCGCCCGGCAGCATGCGATCGACGATGAAGACGTCATAATGGCCTTCGAGAGCCATGTGCTCGCCGTCTTCGGCATGGTCGGCGATATCCACAAGATGGCCGGCCTCGCGCAGGCCGCGCGCTGCGAACTGCGCCGCTTCGGCGTCATCTTCGATCAGCAGAATTTTCATCTTCAAACCTCCCCGAGGTCCTCGCCCGGCGCCGGGCGAGGCTGACGAAGGATCAATCCTCGTCCTCGGACCCCTCGTCGGTCTCCGATTCGCCGGGTGCGGCCGACAGCGCGCCAGTCGTCATGTCAACCAGATAGGTCGACACTTGACCGTCACGGGCGAGTTCGACTTCCCACCGGCTGCCGCTCTCATCGTCGAATGCCGCCTCCAGCGCCTTGCCGCCGTTCTGCCGCTCGGCGATGGCCACAGCCTGGACCAAGGACACGCGCGCGCCCATCACGGCGGCGATCTCCTGGACGTCGTCGGCTTCCACGCGTTCCGGTGAGACCCCGTTGGCCAAGGCCACGCCGCCGATGGCCAGAGCCGACGCCAAGGTCGCCGCCGACAGGCCGATCACGATCGTCTTGCGTTTCATCGTCTTTCTCCACTGCGCCCCAATCGGGCACGGTGACACCTTAGATGACCAAACCTTCGCGCAGCCTCGCGGCGCAGTTAAACCTTCGAGAGGCACGGACACGACGAAGCTGCTGTCACTCCGCCACCCCCTACCTTCATCATGAACCATACTATAGAGGAGTATGGTATGGCGCACGTCGCAGGCAACAAGAAGAAGCTCATCACGCGCGTCCGCCGGATCAGCGGCCAGCTGGCGGCGATCGAGCGGTCGATCGAGTCCGAGGCGGGTTGCTCGCAAATTCTGCAACAGGTGGCGGCCGCGCGAGGGGCCATGAGCGGTCTGCTTGAAGAACTGATCGAGGACCACCTTCACCAGCATGTGGCTCGATCCGATCTGACGGATGAAGAGCGCGAGACCGGGGCCGCCGAAATGCTCGCCATCATCCGCCGCTATTCCCGATAGGTTCGACCATGACGACCGCCGACCCGCATCTCCACACCCACGACCACAATTTTCTGGGCTCCACCCACGACGATAATGCGCGTCGCACCTTGTGGGTGGTGGCACTGACCACAGTCATGATGGTCGGCGAGATCGTCGCAGGCACCGTCTTCGGCTCGATGGCGCTGCTGGCCGACGGCTTCCACATGGCCACCCACGCCGGAGCGCTCGCGGTCGCCGCGGGGGCATATGCCTTCGCGCGAAGATACGCGACCGATCCGCGATTCAGCTTCGGCACCGGCAAGGTCGGCGATTTAGCAGGCTTTGCCTCGCCCCTGGTGCTCGGCATCGTGGCCATCGGGATCGCGGTCGAGTCGGTCATGCGCCTGCTCAGGCCCGAAGCAGTTGATTTCGGCCCGGCCGCGACGGTGGCCGTGATCGGCCTAGCCGTGAACGTCGTCAGCGCGATCCTTTTGTCAGGCGGTCATCATCACGGGCCCGGACATGGTCACGGGCACGAGCATCATCACGACGATGATCACCATGTCGGGCATGGCCATGCGGCCCATAAGGACAACAATCTGCGTGCTGCCTATATGCACGTCCTGGCCGACGCCCTGACCTCGGTGCTGGCGATCTTGGCGCTGCTCGCCGGATTGTTCCTCGGTTGGTCGTGGCTTGACCCTGCCATGGGTATCGTCGGAGCTATCGTGATCGCCCGTTGGTCCTGGAGCCTGATGCGCGACACCGCCGCCGTCCTGCTCGATACGACCGACGCGCACCTCAGTGAGGAAGTCCGCGACTGCATCGAAGGGCCAGGCGACGCTCGTATCGTTGATCTGCACGTCTGGAGAGTCGGTCCTGAGGCTTATGCCGCCATCGTCAGCGTCTCGGGGAACGTCGTCGCCGACGTGGTCCGGGCTCACTTGGTCCCTGTGCACGAGCTTGCGCACATCACTGTGGAATGCAGGACCTCGGCATAGCGGTACGTTCGCCAGGATCATCAAGATCGATTTCTGGTTGTCCGGCCACCGCGGCGTCGATGGAGGGAGAGAGTGAGGGCGGCGGCTGGCGCTCCGACGGGGAGCGGAAGCCAGGAGGCCGCCGTGACGCAGATTTCAGCCCATGCCCATCCGATCCGACCAGCACGATCGACTGCCGCTTCAGACGGGCCAGACCCCTCCAGTCTGGAACGGATGTCAGACCACGATCTGCTGTGTCTGCTGCTCGGTCGAAGCGTTTCCGCTCCTATCGCAGGACGGGTGGCCGCCGACCTGCTGGGGCAGTTTGGGGACCTGGGCGGCATCGCCGCCGCTGACGGTCCCGAGCTTGGACGCGTGGACGGCGTCGGGGCGGCAGCGATCATGGACCTCAAACTTCTCCGCCAGCTGAGTGTGCGTTTGGCACGCAGCGCCGTCTGCGCCCGGCCGGTGTTGAGCTCCTGGCACGCACTTCTCGACTATGCTCGGATCGCCCTGGCCCATCTGCCCCGGGAACAGTTCCGCGCCCTCTTCCTCGACCGGCGCAACATCCTGATGCGCGACGAGCTGGTCGCAGACGGGTCCGTCGACCACGCGCCCGTCTATCCCCGCGAGGTCATACGGCGGGCGCTGGAGCTTTCGGCGTCGGCGCTCATTCTGGTCCACAACCATCCCTCGGGCGACCCCTCGCCCTCTCAGGCCGACATTTCGGTGACGCGCCAGATCATCGAGGCGGCCAAGGTGTTCGGCCTTCAGGTGCATGATCACGTCATCGTCGGGCGGGAAGGCACGGCGAGCTTTCGTAGCCTTGGTCTGATCTGAGCGCGCCATGACCTTGCACGCCATCGTCACCGCCCTGGGCGGCGATCTTTATCAGGGTGGCCATCGCGCCAATGTGCCGGCCCCTGGTCACAGCGGCCATGACCGCTCCGTCTCACTGCTGCTTACGGACGGGCGGCTCGTTATTCACGGCTTCGGGGCCACCGATTGGCGCGCCATGCGCGACGATCTGCGCCGACGCGGCTTCATTGACGACGGCGGGCGGTTGACGGGCGGTGGCCATGCCGGTTCGACCTGGCCCAGGCCCGATCGTCTGGCCCGGCTTCAAGCCGCCGCCCACCTCTGGGAGAGCGCGGTGCCCATCGGCGTGACCAGCGCGGCGGCACGACACATCCGGTCTCGGTCAGTGACCGGCGGGATAGCGTCGTCGAACCTTCGCCACCATTCACGTGCGCCGGCGTCCGTGTATCGGCCAGGAAGTGCCCACCGCCCTGCCCTCATCGCCCGGATCAGCGACGGCGCTGACCGGCTGACCGGCGTCGAACTCACCTATCTGCATCTGAACGGTCGTCGCGCGACCGAACTTCGGGTGTCTCGCAAGGCCGTGGGCCACGTACCGCCCGGGGCCGCTGTCCGCCTCTGGCCACCCGACCGAGAGATACTGGTGGGCGAAGGCGTGATCACCACCCTTTCGGCCATCGAGCGCTTCCAGTTGCCCGGCTGGGCGCTCTTGGCGGCGAACAACCTGGCGTGCTGGACACCGCCGTCCTGCGTGCGGCGGGTGCTGATCGCCGCCGATCGCGGGGTGGTCGGTCAGGATCGGGCCTGGCGGCTGTATCGGCGGCTCGTCGATCTCGGGATCATCGCGCAGGTGGTCTGGCCCGACGCCCCCTTCGACGACTGGAACGCGGTCGCGATGGCGCAGGCAAAGGCGGAGGGAGGGCGCTGAGGGGCGCCGGAGCGGCGGGGATCGGCCCCGTCGCCCGGCGGGAGATCCCTCATGACCGACCTCGTTCCCGTCATCACCTCGCTCGACGACACGCCCGCTGTCGTCGTCGACCGCGACGAACGCACCATCCGCCTCGGCGACCTCGGCATCGCGCCCGAGAATCTGCGCTTCAACGAGCCGTCGGATGATGACATCCCGACCCTGGCCGCCACGATCCGGGCGGCCGGACAACTGCAGCGCCTGACCGTACGCCCGGGCCGCGGCAAGAAGGAACAGCCCTGGATGGCCCTGGACGGTCGTCGCCGGCGTCTGGCGCTGGATCTGCTGCGCGAAGCCGGTGCCATCGACGAGGACTACCCCGTCACCGTCTATGTCGAGACAGATCCGGCGCGGCAGGCCGCTGCTCTGCTGCTGACCAACACCGCCGCCCCCGTCCACGTCGCCGACGTCATCGTCGCCATCGGTCGGATGCTCAAGACCAGGTTGACCGTACCGGTCATCGCCCGCGCCCTCGGCTATGCCGAGATCGAGATCAAGCGGCTGGCGGCTCTCGCTGCCCTGCCCCCGGTCGCGACTAGCGCGCTCAAGGCCGGGCGGATGACCTTGAAACAGGCTCGCCTCCTGGCGCGGTTGCCGAACGCCGAAGAACAGGCCGAGATCGCTGAGGTCGCGCTGTCGGGCCACGGGTTTCAGGACTGGCGCATCGTCGAGCGCCTAGACGCCTCGCGGGTCACGCCGCACGATCGACGCTGCGCCCTGGTCGGGGCAGCCGCCTATGCGGCGGCCGGCGGTCGCACCGAGGCCGATCTGTTCGGGGAGCTGGCGCCGGTCCTGCTGGATCCGGACGTGTTGACCGAGGCTTGGCTAAGGCGGGCCCGCAGCCTCGCCGCCGTGTTCGAGGCCGAGGGCATCGCGGTTCACGTGACGGCCGGTCAGGAGCCCGAGCTCCCAGAGGACCTGGAGGCGCTCGGCTATGTCTACGGCGGCGTCCTGAACGACGAGGAGATGGCGCGCTATCGCGCCCAGCGCGACGTCTGGCGTGAACGCGCCGAGGCAGCAGGGCTGGCCTTGGCCGAAGCGTCTGATCCGGAGGGCGCTGACGCCGCCCTCGTGGCCATGATCCGCGCCAAAATCGAAGTCGATCAGACCGGCTCTGGCGGACGGGTTGTGACGACCATGGTGATGTCCCCGGCTTCGCCCATGGGCGTCGAGGTCAGGTGCTACACGCCCGAGGAGCCCGAGGTTGAGGCGGACGACACGGTCGATGGCGAGGCGCCGACACGCCCCGTCGCGCCGCCGGCCTATGTCCCGCCTGAGGTCGAGGCTCCCGAGCCCGACACCGATGGCGTCAATCACGCCCTGCACGCCGTCCGCACGGATGTGGCCACGCGCGGCTTGATGCGGGCTCTTGCGGATGACCCCGGCGCGGCGTTGGTGGCCCTGATCGCGCGCCTGTTCACCCTGCTGGTGCTGCGCACCCATGTCGCGCGCTCGGACTCGGCGCTCGCCATCCTGGCGACTGGCTTCAATCCGCCGGGTGGCCGGGTGATCGAGACCCTGGACGGCGAGGTGCGCCAAAGGCTCGATCAGCGCCGGGCGACCTGGGAGACGTCCGGCGAGACGGTCATCGCCTGGATCCACGGCTTGCCCCACGGCGAGAAGATGGCCCTGCTGGCCGAACTGACGGCGATCAGTCTGGACGTGCGCGAAGAGCGCACCAGCCTGATCCGCCGCCGCGCCCGCTCGGAAGCGGCCGAGCTCGCCGCCCTGTGCGGCGCGGACATTACGCTCCACTGGACCCCCGACGCGCCCTTCCTTCAGTCCCACTCCAAACCCTTGTTGCTCGCGATGCTGACCGACATGGGGGCTGAGGACCTGCGCGCCACGTCGCTCAAGAAGACCGAGCTGGTCGATTGGGTCGCCGAACAGGCGGCGTCGCGGTCCTGGGCGCCGATCGGCCTGTCATGGGCGGCGTCCGACGACCCGGAGGTCTCTGACGTGGAGGACGAGGCCGATCCGGAGGACGAACTGGACGACGCGCCGGACGATGGGGCCGGAGCATTCGTGGTCACCCCGGCGGGCGAGGCCGCGCTCGCCCCGGCGGCGGCCTGAGCCTTCGCGATCATGACCACGCGCCGTCCCGGCTTCAGCCGGGGCGGCGTTGCGCTGTTCCGAGGGTCGGGAGGCGGAGGAAGGGCGGAGCGGGGCGAGCCTGGAGGACCGAGAGGGAGGCGCCCTCCGCTCCAGGCGGCCGGAACCCACGCCATGCCTTCCATCCGCACGTCCTCCACCTCGCCAACCGCTACCCTCAGCTTGTTCGCCGACGCCGCCAGCGCGGATGCCGGGGCCAATGTCCTGGCCGCCGCTCGCGCCCTCGCGGCCCATCTGGCGCGCTCCCGTCCGCTCGACCGGCGGCTGATCGCCCAGGTGATGACCACCGCCTTCGGGGCCTCGGACGCCGAGGGGGCCTGGGTCTGGCGCGACGCCTATGACGCGATAGAAGCAGCGACCGTATTGCAGATCCGGCGTCTCGCGCCCCAGGTCGCGCGGTTGGAGGATGCGCCGGCGGAGATCGCCGCGCTCCTGGCTTCGGTCTCTGCACTCGGCCTGACCCATACGCGCCGGAGTGAGGAACAGGTCGCGCTCGACCAGTTCTCGACGCCGCCGCAGCTGGCTGCCCTCGTCGTCCTGGCCGCCCAGGTCCGGCCCGGAGACCGCGTCCTTGAGCCTTCCGCAGGCTCCGGGCTGCTGGCCATCGTCGCCGAAGCCTGCGGCGGTGCGCTCGCGCTCAATGAGATCGCGGCAGGGCGCGCAGACCTGCTGGACGGGCTGTTCCCTTCGGCGGAGCGGACACGCCACGACGCGCGCCATATCCACAACCTGAGCCGGGGCGCGGGCGGCTTCGACGTTGTGGTGACCAATCCCCCCTTCTCGGACCTCGCCGACCATCTGCTGGCGTCCGTGAGGGCCCTGGCCGATCATGGCCGTCTAGCCGCGATCGTGCCGGTGACCGCGCTGACGAACGACGGCTTGCTGCGGCGTCTGGGTGCCGTGGGCGCGATCATTGCCCGCATCACTTTGCCGACCGGCGCCTTCGCCAAGCACGGGACCTCGGTCGAGACCGGGCTCCTCGTCGTCGATCGTTCCGCCGAGACGACCGAGGTCCCGGCGGTGCTGAGTGCAGACGACCTGAAGGGTGCGGCCAAGGTGATCGCAGCCCTTCCTGCGCGCGTCGGCGCGAAGCCACGTGCACGACTGCAGCTGTCTCTGGGATCTCTGGTCGGACCGCGCGAACGCGGCCTCGCCCTGCCCTCTGGCCGCCTCGCCTTCCTCGCGGGCGCGACGCCATTGGCCTACGAGGTAGGTCCCTGGAAAGGTGAAGGCCGAGACGTCGGTCTCTACCAGGCCCACAGCCTCGCGCGGCTCGATCTGCCTGATCCCCGTCCGCATCCATCGCCGCTGGTCGAGTCCGGACCGATGGCCTCGGTCGCGCCACCGGCGCCGACCTATCGGCCGATGCTGTCTCCCGTGATGCGGGACGAGGGCCGGATCTCCGACGCCCAGACCGAGACGGTCATCTATGCCGGCGAGGCGCATGCCGCCCATCTTCCCGGACGTTTCCGGCTGGGAGACGCGCAGCACGACGTCACCCTGCTGCGCGATGACCAGGAAGACGCGATCCGATTCCGGCGCGGCTTCTTCCTCGGCGACGGGACCGGCTGCGGCAAGGGCCGCCAGATCGCGGCGGTCATCGCCGACAACATGGCCCAGGGCCGGGTTCCGGCGCTGTGGCTGTCCCGAAACGACGCCCTGCTGGAGGACGCCCGCCGCGACTGGGCGGCGCTCGGCGGCGGGGCCCATGACATCGTACCCCTGTCGAGCTGGAAACAGGGCGAGGCGATCCGGCTGGACCGCGGGGTTCTGTTCACCACCTATGCCACCCTGCGCCAACCGGCCCGCGGTGACCGGCCATCTCGGCTCGACCAGATCGTCGCCTGGCTGGGCGACGACTTCGACGGGGTGATCGCCTTCGACGAGGCCCATGCGATGGCCAATGCCGCCGGGGCTGGCAGGGGCGCACGCGGGACCAAGAAGGCCTCGCTTCAGGGCATGGCGGGCCTGGCGCTTCAGAACCGGCTGCCCGACGCCCGGGTGCTCTACGTCTCCGCCACGGGGGCGACCACGGCGGAGAATTTAGCCTATGCCGCCCGCCTCGGACTGTGGGGCGGGCCCGAGGCCCCCTTCATGTCGCGCGCCGACTTCCTGGAGGCGATGGAGCGGGGCGGGGTCGCGGCCATGGAGTTGGTCGCGCGCGAACTGAAGGCACTCGGTCTCTATGTGGCGCGAAGCCTGTCGTTCGAGGGCGTCGAGTACGAGCCGCTCGTTCATCCGCTCACGTCTGACGACATCGATATCTGGGATGCCTGGGCCGACGCCTTCCAGCTGATCCACGCCAATCTGGCCGAGGCCTTGAAGGCCACGGGTCTCAGTGACGACGAGGGCAAGCCCAAGAGCGGTCAGGCGGCGTCTGCGATCCATTCCGCCTTCGAGGGTGCGAAGCTTCGCTTCTTCGGCCACCTGCTGGCAGGGTTAAAGGCCCCGAGCCTGGTTGCTTCGATCCGGGATGACCTCGCGTCCAACCGGTCGGCCGTGGTCCAGATCGTCTCGACCAACGAGGCGGTGATGGAGCGGCGGCTGGCCTCCATCCCGCCCGAGGAGTGGAACAACCTGTCGATCGACCTGACGCCGCGCGAATACGTCCTCGACTATCTGCGCGAGGCTTTCCCGGTCCATCTGATGGAGGCGATCGAGGACAAGGACGGCAATGTGACCATGGTCCCCGTGATGGACGACGGGCGTCCGGCCGTCAGCCAGGAGGCGCTCGCGCGCCGCGAGGCTCTGATCGAGCGGATGGCCTGTCTGCCCGCCGTGCCGGGCGTGCTTGACGCCTTGCTGGAAGCCTTCGGCACCGATGCCGTCTCGGAGATCACCGGACGGTCGCGACGCGTGGTGGTGCGGGACGGTCGACGGGTGGTCGAGCGGCGCGGGGGCTCCGCGGCCCGCGCCGAGACCGACGCCTTCATGTCGGGGCGGAAGCGGGTTCTGATCTTCTCGGATGCCGGTGGTACGGGCCGCAGCTATCACGCCGATCTGTCGGCCGGGAACCAGCAACGGCGCGTCCACTATCTGGTCGAGCCGGGCTGGCGGGCCGACGCCGCCATCCAGGGGCTGGGCCGCAGCCACCGGACCCATCAGGCGTCGGCGCCGCTGTTCCGGCCGGTCACTACCGACATTCAGGGCGAGAAGCGGTTCACGTCCACAATTGCCAGGCGGTTGGATTCCCTGGGGGCGCTGACGCGCGGCGAGCGCCGCACGGCCGGGGCCGGTCTGTTTCGGGCCGAGGACAATCTGGAGAGCCCATGGGCGCGGCGCGCCCTGCTGGTCTTCTACGGTGCCCTCGCCTTCGGGGAGCTGGCGTCCATGACGCTGGAGACCTTCATGGCCAAGACGGGCCTGAAGTTGCTGAACGCCGACGGCGGGCTGAAGCCGTCCGACGACCTGCCGCCGATCCACACCTTCCTGAACCGGCTGCTGGCCCTGCGCATCGCCGACCAGAACGCCCTCTTCGCGGACTTCGACCGCATCTTGTCGGGCATCCTCGAACGCGCCGCCGCCTCGGGCGATCTGGACCGAGGCCTGGAGGACATCGAGGCCCAAGAGCTCGACGTGCTAGATCAGGAGGTGATCCGCACCGACGTCTCGACCGGAGCGGAGACCGCTTTGGTGACCTTCTCGCTCAAGGTCCGGCGCGAGCTCCTGAGCTCGAAGGACGCGCTCGGCCGGGCCGAGGACATCGCGCACCAGCTGGTCGTCAACGAGAAGTCGGGACGGGCGGCGATCGCGGAGCTCGGTCTGACCACGGCGACGGACGAAGATAGGCTGGTTAGCGCCGTCCGGCTGGTTCGACCGGACGACCGTCAGACGATGCCGCAGAAGGCCTTTGAGGAATCCGCCTGGAAGCCGGCGGCGGTCGCCGACTGGCGGCGGGTCTGGGATGAAGAGGTGGCTGGGACCGACCCTTGGCGAACGCGCGAACTGACCCTGGCGACCGGCCTGTTGTTGCCGATCTGGGGCCGTTTGCCGGCGCGCGGCTGCTCCGTCCGGCGTGTCCGCGCGCCCGACGGGCGGCGGTGGCTGGGACGGGTGCTTGACCCCGTCCAGGCCCGGACCCTGAAGGCGGCGCTGGGTTTGACCGATGTTGGGGCAGCATGGGCGGACGGGGCGCAAACCCTCGCCGCTCTGCTCGATCGGAGTGTCCAGCTGTCGCTGGAGGGCGGGCTCTGGCTCAAGCGGGCGCGCGTGATGGACCGGTGGCGCATCGAGGTGGTGGGTGGCCGGACCGACCGGGACGCGCTCGTGGCCCTGGGCTGTTTTGTCGAGATCATCGCCTTCACGCCCCGGGTGTTCGTCCCGGTGGATCGGCCGGAGGTGCTGGAGGCGGTTCTGCGTCGCCATCCGGTGCAGACCGTCCTCGACGGCGCGGCGGCGTGAGATTGCCGGGCGGGGCGAAGGCCCCGCCCGGTCAGGAGGAGGTCGGGAGGAAGGGAGGTCTCGGGTGAGGCGGGATGAGGGAGATCAGCTCTCTCGGCGCTTCGGATCAACAGGAGACTGACATGCAGACCATGGTGTTCACCGGCCGACTGGCGGCCGACCCCCAGATCAGCGAGGACTTCGCCAAGGCGGTGTTCCGTCTGATCGAGAAACGCGGCGTGGATAGCGCCGGCAAGGACCGGCTCGTCGGCGTCAACTGCGTTAGCTGGTCCAAGGGCCTGAACGAGAAGGTCATCGCGCGCGGCCTAGCGCAGGGGTGCGAGGCGGTCGTGATCGGGGCCTTCATCGACACGTCCTACAAGGCGCGGGACGGGGCCGAGCGCACCGCCAAGGAGCTGGTCATCAACCGGCTCACCGTCCTCGACTGGGCCGAAGACCGCGAGACCGACACAGGCCTCGACGACCGCGCCGCCGCCTGACTCCCTCCCCTTCACCTTTCATTTTCAGGAGACTGACATGCAATCCCTCACCCTCGAAGGCTATCTGGCTGCCGATCCGTCCATCCTCTCCGCCCAGGGTTCGGGCAAGAAACGCGCGAGCTTCCGCGTGATGGAGACCACCCGGTTCCGACGCGCCGACGGCACGCCCGGCGAACGCACCACCGGCTTCAACTGCGTCTGCTTCAACGAGGCGACCGCCGAGAAATACATCGAGCCGTTCGCCCGTAAGGGGAGCCGGGTCGTCATCCAGGGCCATGTCGAGAACGACACCTGGACCGGCAAGGACGGGGTCGAACACTACGACCTGCGCCTGATCGTGGCCGACATCCGCCTGAAGAACCGGCGGGATCGGACTTCGTCCGAGGAGGCCGGACCCGCGCCCTCGGTGCAGGAGCCGGCCGGCGGCTACGATCTCAACGACGACATCCCGTTCTGATCGACGGACCTGTGCCCTCCTCTTCGCCCGGAGCGGTCGCGCTCCGGGCGGTTCTTTTTGAAAGAGATGTCCCTGCTGACCGACGGACGTCATGACGGCGTCGGGTTTCCGATCTAGCCTGGCGATGGGCGGCGACCTTGATGAGGTCGCCGCCTCTCTTTTTTTTGGCGGGCCCTCCCCCGACACCATGCTGATGACGACTGACCGTACGGACTCCTGATGGCTACGCCCGCCGCCGAACTGAAACTCGCCCGCCAGATCCTCGGGTGGGATGCGCTGACCATGGCGCGCGCTCTCCGGCTTGCAGGTACGCCGGAGAAGATGGCGGCGCGGTTCCTCGCGATGGAGGCGGGCCAGCGCGATATCAGCGGCCCCGTGCAGGTCGCCGTCGAAGCCTTTCTCAGCGGGTGGCGGCCCAGCGGCTGGACCGACTGATCCCCGATCGCGCGACGCGGCGGCTCGCCGCCGACGACAGACATGAAGATCGATGCCCGTCTGTTCGTATCGGCGCGACGGCGCCGAACGGGGTCGTCGTCGCGAAGGGCGACGACGACATGCCCCCACACAACGCCCTCCGATTTTGTCACATCACCCGGAAAGTCAACGGCTTCGCCTTATCCCCTCCACGGCCCGCGAAGGGCGGTCCGCTCCGGTGACTTTCCGGGGCCCGATGTGCCGAAAATCGGGGTCGTTGCGCATGGGGCGCTCGACGCTTTCAAGGATGATCCCGATGCACACCTCCACACACTCCGTCTTCTCCAAGTCCGACTCCGCCTTCGACGACCTCTCCGCTTCCCTGGGCGATCAGCGTCCGCATCCCAGCGAGGACGCGCTCTCGCAACTCGGCCGGGCACTCATGACCGAGCTCTTGGACGTGATCGCCGACACAGCACTCGAGGACTTCCAGACCATCCTGGCCGAGACCCTGATCGGTGCCTTCCACTCGGCCGCACAGCGGATCGAACGCGACGCCGACCGTGCCCGCGACACGATGCGAAGCCTGGACCGGGACTTCGACGGTTCGGAAGCGGCCGACACCGAGCTTCAGGAAGCCACGGCCAAGGCCCGGGCCGGAGACGCGGCCACCCAGGCGGCCGAGCTGATCCGGGACGCGGCGGCCGAAAGCTACACGGTCGCGACCGGGGAGGTCTGGACGGCCTGGCGGGGCAGCCGACGAGGCACGCATCTCACCGCGGCGCAGATGGAGGCCAAGGCGGCCATTCGGGCGATCAAGGCCCGGCGGGCAGGCGAGGCGGATCCGGGCGGTCCGGTGATCGCCTTCAGAGGGGCTCCGACAGCGGACACGGCCGAGGATGCGGGCCGGGTGTTCGACGCGCTCAACTGGGCGCTCAAGGAATGGCCCGACATGGCCTTGGCCACGACCGGGGCGAAGGGCTCCGAGAAGCTGGCGATCAAATGGTCCAGGCAGAAGGGGGTGAAACTGATCCTCGCCCGGGCCGACTTTGACGCCCACGGCAAGGCCGCTCCGTTCCGGGCCAACGACGAGTTGATCGCGCTTGAGCCTACCTGCTGCCTCACCCTGGTGCATTCACTGGATCGGTCACGGTCACCGGATCAGCGGCCGTTCGGGCCGGCGCTGAACCTGGGTCAGAAGGCGATGGAGACCGGGCTCAGACACGTCTCCATTCGAGCCCGCGCGGCTTGAGATCAAACCTCAGACGGAATGACCCGCTCGGCTTTGGCCGGGCGGGTTTTCTGCGTTTGGCCGCTGGGGAGGCATCCGCACAACGGCAGGCGAATCGGGATATCTCATCTCATCACCTACTGACGGATTACTGTTGCTGGGTGTTGATCGTGTATGATGATCATAGATTGGTGATCGTATTTTAGGTCTTAGGGCAAGATAAAAGGAGATGAGAGGGTGTCTGTTTTGTTGTAGGGTCTCAGCATCTTACGACGACCCCGAAACGCTTCCACGACTTGCGGTGAGTTAGGGCGGATTTGGGGGTCGTCGTTTCTGCGGAGACGAGGCCATGTCGGTCAGAAGCGGCATCCAGGCGCGTTTGGATGAGCGCAGCGAGAACGATGGCAAGGCCGGTCGGGCCAGTCTGCCGACCACCCTCAAAAGCGACCGGATCAATGTCCGGACGGCGATGTTCCAGCGGCTCGCAGCGTCGCGGCTGTTCGCCTATGGCGACCGTGCAGGGGTGCTCAGGACGGCGCAGAAGCGTTCAGGGCGCGCCTTCCGGCTGGACGTCCGGCAGAAGGTGATCGTCAAGGCGCTGGTGTCGCGGCACGCCGGAAAGGGCGCGGGGCGGGCGGCGGCTCTGGCGGCGCATGTGAGTTATCTCGGGCGGGCCGGCGCGGGTGCTGAGGGGAAGCCGGCGGAGTTCTTCGACCGGACGGACGACGCCGTCGATGCGGCCGAGGCGACCCGGGACTGGGGGACGGACCGGCATCATTTCCGGTTCATCGTGTCGCCGGAACATGGGGATCGGATCGCCGATCAGCGGGGATACACCCGCGAGGTCATGGCGCGGGTCTCGGCCGATCTGGGCGAGCCGGGGTTGCAGTGGATCGGGACCTGTCACTTCGACACCGATCAGCCCCATGCTCATCTGATCGTTCGCGGCAAGCGGGCCGACGGGCGCGATCTGGTGATCCCGCGTGATTACATCGGCTACGGGTTTCGGGCCCGTGCGCAGGAGGTGGCGCAGGAGCGGCTGGGCGATCTGTCGCGGGCCGATGCCGAGCGGCGTATCTGGAAGGAGACGGAGGCCGATCGGTTCACAGGGTTTGATCGGCGGCTGGTGCAGGCGGCGGACGCGCAGGGCCTGGTCGACGATGGCGTCGGCGGAACCGACGCGTGGGCGGCGCTGTCGCGAGGCCGGTTACGGCACCTTGAGCGGTTGGGATTGGCCGAACCAACCGGCGGTCGATACCGGCTTGATGCCCAGATGGAGACCAAGCTTCGGACGTTGCAAATCCGGCGGGATGTGATCCGAACGCTGAACCAAAGGCGGTTGGCGGGTGCGAAGTCATTACGCCAACTGGGAGCGGAGACTGTGCGCGGTCGGGTAGTTCAAGCGGGGCGACACGACGAGGTCGGGACGTCACCCTTCGTGGTGGTGAAAGATCGCGCGGGCATGGAGCACTATGCAAGGTTGGCCCCAGGAACGACCACACCCGCAGTCGGCAAGGCCGTCGAGATCCTTGGCACCGATCGCGGGGTCGCGAGGCTCGGAACCTTGGGTCGCGGTCAGCCGACACTGGAGCGATGAAGCGATTGATGAAGAGCCACCCGGCGACCCACAAAGTCGCAAATGCGCCAGGAGCGGTCATGCGGACCATGCCGGAAAGACGACATTCCGTGCGTGGATCAGAGGTCCTCTTTCGGGGGCGATGGCTGCTTCGCAAACCAACCCGTTGCGGACGTTGAGCTCGAGCCAAGATCGCATAGGCTAGCCTCATGGGACTTCTGACCTTCAGCATCAACCTCACTCTAGATGGCTGCGTCGACCATCAGGAAGGCATCGCCGACGACGAGACGCACGCCTTTTTTACCCGCTTGATGGACGAGAACGGCGCGATGCTCTGGGGTCGTGTGACCTACGAGATGATGGAGAGATACTGGCCTACCGTCGCTAGTGGCGAGGTGGATGCACCTGCGGCGATCCGCGAGTGGGCGGTCAAGCTGGAAGACAAACCAAAGTATGTGGCGTCAACGACTCGTACGACGTTCCCGTGGACAAACAGCCACCATCTTGGCAGCGACTTACATGCGGCGGTGCAAGCGCTGAAGGACTGACGTGCCCCTGAGAATTTCCTCCACGCGGAGCTAGAGTCCGGCCCTTGAAAGGACGGACGGAATGAAACGAGCGAGATTCACGGAAGAGCAGATCATCGGGATCCTGCGGGAGAACGAGGCCGGTGCCAAAGCGGGCGAGTTGGCGCGCAAGCACGGCGTGTCGGAGGGCACGATCTACGCCTGGAAAGCCAAGTTCGGCGGGATGAGCGTGTCGGACGCCCAGCGCCTGCGCGCCCTGGAAGATGAGAACGGAAAGCTGAAGCGCCTGCTGGCCGACGCCATGCTCGACAAGGCGGCGCTGAACGATCTGCTCTCAAAAAAGTGGTAGGGCCCGCGGCGATGCGCCAAGCCGTCGCCCATGTGAAGGCGACGTTCGGCGTCAGCGAGCGGCGGGCCTGCTCCATCATCAAGGCCGACCGCAAATCGGTGCGCTATCGCTCTTGCCGCCCGCCAGACACGGCGCTGCGGGAGCGGCTGCGCGCCCTGGCTGTCGAGCGGCGACGGTTCGGCTATCGCCGGCTGTTCGTGCTGCTGCGACGTGAAGGCGAGCCTTCGGGCAAGAACCGGATCTACCGGCTCTACCGCGAGGAAGGTCTGACGGTGCGCAAGCGCCGCTCCCGTCGTCGAGCCATCGGCACGCGGGCGCCGATCCTGATCGAGGCAAGGCCGAACGCCCGCTGGTCGCTGGACTTTGTGCACGACCAGTTCGCCACGGGCCGCCGCTTCCGCATTCTCAACGTGGTCGACGACGTCACCCGCGAGTGCCTGGCGGCGATCCCCGACACCTCGATCTCGGGACGCCGCGTCGCGCGCGAGCTGACAGCGCTGATCGCTCGACGGGGCCGTCCCGCCATGATCGTCAGCGACAACGGCACGGAATTCACGTCCACGGCCATCCTGGCCTGGGCGCAGGATCATGGCGTCGACTGGCACTACATCGCGCCCGGCAAGCCGACCCAGAACGGGTTTGTGGAATCCTTCAACGGCCGGATGCGCGACGAACTGCTCAACGAGAGCCTGTTCTTTAGTCTGGATCACGCCCGCCAGAAGGTCGCTGCCTGGGCGCTGGACTACAATACCCGCCGGCCGCACTCGTCGATCGGCTACCTCACCCCGGAGGCCTTTGCCGCCAGTCTGACCGCAACAGGCCGACCCGCTGCGCAGGATGAAAGCTGCGCGGCTCGGCCTGTTGCTCACCCCACGCTACGAGGCGTAACTAACCCAAGGACTCTGGTCGCCGCTGGATGAAAACTCAGGGGCACGTCAGGACGCTACGCCGGCTGGCGTGCTCCTCGGCAGCGACAAGCTGGCGACGGAACTAGATCGGTTGAATCTGATCGACGAATACAAGCTCGTCGTTCATCCAAGGATCGCAGGGCACGGTCCGACCCTTTATCACGCCGGCTTGTCCGCAACACGCAGACTAGAACTGCTCTCGACCAAGCCTTTCAGTAACGGCGCGGTCGCTATGCATTACCGAGCTCATTGATTGAAAGTTGGGACGATGTCCGCTTCCCACCCGAGGCGGACATCGGCCCAGCCGATTAGGCTAGTGCGATCTGGGGTATTCGCATGTCAAAGTCGCCTGCTGGATCGTTCAACTGACCATGGGCAGTGATGTCCAGCGTGACGGCATGTTCCTCGAACTGTCGGATGGGGTGATCGAACACGCGCCCTTGGCAGAGGTTTTCTACGCTGACGCAAACGGTCAGATGACCTTGGCGACGTTTGATAAAGGAAGCATCCCCCTTGAAGTCGTGAAGTGGCTCATCTCGGAAGCTAAGCGAAGGCTACCGCCAGTCGATGACCGCTAACCACCCGTAGCGGACATTTGAGGTGCCTGATCCAATCGGCCTTGGTCACAAAGTCAGGCTGACGTTCCTCGCCCCGACGTTTCGGCCTGCACCCCATCCGCCTCTGCATCCGGATCGCGGCCTTCGCTGCGGTCAAACCATCGCATCACCGGCGTGACCGTGATCCCGTGCAGCAGGATCGACATCAGGCAGATCAGCCCCACGATGGCCCACAGCCGGTCGTCGCTCTCGAACGGCGCGGCGTTCAGCCCATAGGCCAGATAGTAGAAGGACCCCACGCCCCGGATCCCGAAGAAGGCCAGAATCAGCTTCTCGCGCATCGGCCGCCTCCAGCCGATGAAGCCGATCATCCCGGTCAGAGGCCGCACCACCAGCACGATCGCCAACGCCACCATCGCATCCAGCGGCCGCAGCGGCGCCAGCAGGCCCGACGCCAGCGCCCCGCCGAACAGCACCAGCACCACCATCATCGCCATACGCTCGATCTGCTCGATGAAGTCGTGCATCTCGACTTGGAAATCGTGGTCCCGGTCGGCGTGCCGGAACGCCAGCGCCGTGATGAACACCGCCAGAAAGCCGTAGCAGTGCAGCATCTCCGTCACCGAGTATGAGATGAAGGTCGCCGCCAGGGCGATGAACCCGTCGCGCGTCGCGGCCAGTCGCGTGCTGACCGGAATGGTGAAGGTCAGCCAGCCGAACAGCCAGCCGATCGCCCAGCCGATGCCCAGCCCGGCGCCGATTTCCCACAGCACGCTGACGGTCAGCCACTCTACGAACCAGTCGTCCTTCTGGCCCGCCGCCACCAGGGCCAGGGCGATGGCCAGGTTCACGAACGGGAACGCCAACCCGTCGTTCAGCCCCGCCTCGGACGTCAGGCCGAACCGCACCTCGTCTTCACGCCCTTCGCCCGGCGCCGCCACCTGGATGTCCGACGCCAGCACAGGATCGGTCGGCGACAGCGTGCCGGCCAGCAGGATCGCCCCCGCCAGGCCCAGCCCCAGGACCGTCCATCCCAGCAGCACGATCGCCACGATCGACAGCATCATGGTGACGCCCAGCAACCGCCAGGTCACGCCCCATCGCCTCGGATTGAAGATCCGGTCGATCTTCAGCCCTGCCCCCATCAGGGCGATGATCACCACGAACTCGGTCAGCCGCTCGGTGATCTCGGGATAGGTCTGCGGCAGCGGATCGAACCCCACCTGCGGCAGGCTGAACAGCGCGGCCCCAAGCCCGACGCAGACGATCGGCAGCGAAAGCGGCGCGCGCCGGAACACCAGCGGCAGCCACGCCACCAGCGCGACCAGCGCCCCCACCACAAACAGCATGAGGATATAGGGATCGGGCATGGCTCTCCGGAGGATCGACAAGGCGTCGTTCCCTTAATGCGGCAACGCCCGTCCGGTTACCGGTCGTTTCTAGAGGCTATGGTTCCACGCCCCGTTGTTTCGATGAGGAACGTCCACTAATCACCCCGATTTGGCGTCAAGGGCGACTGCTTTCCGGCCTAACGGCCAACATCCGCGTTCGGCGCCAAAGCCCAGGACCGAAATCGACCCGTTGCGGAACTATCCGCTTGTCTCGATCTATCGGCCAGCTAACGTATTGCGATGGAAATCAGCCGCAAAATCGTCGTTGCTGGCGTCGGCTTGGCCGTCACTTCACCGCTTCGCGCGTCTGCTGCGGACATGGAAAGTTCATCGATGTACGGCTTGATCGGCAAAATGACAGCGCAGCCAGGTCATCGCGACGAGCTGGTCAGAGTCCTCATCGAGGGTGTAAGCGGACTGCCGGGCTGTTTGAGCTACATCGTTGCTTTGGACCCGCTAGAGCCGGAGGTGATTTGGATCACAGAGGCATGGCAAAGTAAGGAAGCGCACGGCGCGTCACTCACGCTTCCGGCGGTCCGCGATGCGATCTCGAGAGGGCGACCGATGATCGCGGGAATGTCGAGGGTGGCCGAGACGGCGCCCGCAGGAGGGTACGGCCTCTCGGCGCCCGCCCACTAACATCCGCTTCCCACCCAAAGCTGACATCGCCGGGCCTGCTTCAGGGCCCGGCTTAGGGTCACAAGTCGATTTGCTCTGACATCTCCCAGGCGTCATCCACCTCGATACCGAGATATCTGACTATGCTCTCCAATCTCCTGTGGCCGATCAGGAGCTGGCATGCGCGAAGATAGCCTGTCATTCTTGTGAATGAGCGAGACCTTAGTGCGTCTAAGGCTGTGAGCGCCGTACCCTTAGGGCTCTAGGTCAATCAACGGCGCCATCGGTCTATCAGCCCAGCATACGGCCTGGCGCCGATGTGCTGGCCGCACCGGCTCCGGCTTGGGAACGGCCAGTCGTCTTCAGGCTGGCGCCGCACACTCAGGCGAGCAGCGATCGCATCACGCGCAGGCTCGGTGATCTCAACGGGCACAGGTCTCCCGGTCTTCTGTTGGATGACGACCGACCGCTGACGGAGAACACCGCCTCTCGCCTCATCGCTCACGCGAAGTCGGACCAGGTCGCAGGCGCGTAGTTTCGAATCCAACGCGCAGTCGAACATGGCGAGGTCGCGAAATCTCCTAGCCACACTCAACTGTTGTCGGATGGACCAGATGAGCTTGGGCTTAAGCGGCGCCTTGGGGCCGATTAGACGGCCGGCGTTCCCTGAGGGCTTCGGTTGTAGGAACAGGTCAGACTGTCGCATGCCCCGTCCTCTGAGGTCGCCTCCCTGTCGCGACGCCTGCTTCCGGATAATGAACTTCTGTGCGCCAGTCCCAGACATCCACTGCCGCATTGTTTGGCAATAGCCGCGCCTACTCCGACGGTCGATGCTATGCTGAACGCGGCAACCGTATGGTGAAACAGCTGCCGGCGCCCGGACCGTCGCTTTCCACGCGGATGTCGCCCTTATGCAGATCGACCAGTTGGCGGACCAGGGCCAGACCGATGCCAAGGCCTTCGCTGGATCGATCGTCGGGCCCCTTCAACTGCGTGTACAGCTCAAAGACCCGAGCTTGCATATCCTTGGAAATGCCGACGCCAGTGTCGGAGACGGCGACTTCGACGTAGTCGGGCCCGGCGTTCGCCCGGAGCTGGATCGTCCCGCCCGACGGGGTGTATTTGGCTGCGTTGGTCAGCAGATTGCTGACGATCTGCGATAGGCGGGTGAAGTCGGCTGTGACCCATACGGTTTCCGTCGGTAGGTCAAACGTGAAGGCATGCCCACCCGCGTCGATCCTGGGACGGCTTGTATCGATCGCGGAGTCCAGCACGGTCTTTAACTGCACCCGTTCGAGGCGCAGGGCGATCTTGCCCTGATCGATCCTCGAAACGTCAAGCAGATCCTCGACAAGCCGCGAGAGGTGGAACAGTTGGGTCGCCATCCGCTCCCGGATGACGGCGGCTTGATCTGGCTCGCCGGCGCGATCGAGCAACTTCAGCCCTGCGTTCAGGGCCATGATGGGATTGCGTAGCTCATGACCTAAGACCGCCAGGAACTCGTTCTTGCGTTGATCTGCGGCGCTCAAGGCCGTCGCATGCACGTCCAATTCGTCTCGTTGCAGGCGTATCCGCTCACGCTGCTGATAGAGTTCAATGAAGATCTCCGTCTTCATTCGCAGGATATCAGGCTCGATCGGCTTCTGGATAAAATCGACAGCGCCGGCCTCATAGCCGCGAAACCGGCGCTGCTGTTCTGCGCTGCCCGCCGTGACGAAGATGATGGGGACATGACGGACCCGGGCGTTGCCGCGCATGAATTCGGCCAGTTGGAAGCCGTCCATGCCAGGCATCTGCACGTCTAGGAGGGCGAGAGCGACGTCTTCGGCAAGGAGCAGCTCAAGCGCCTGATCTCCGGACTTCGCCTTGAGCAGGTGGAGACCTTCGCGCTGGAGCAAAGCCTCAAGCGCGAGGAGGTTTTCCTCGAGATCAT
The DNA here is from genome assembly GCF_009394735.1 of Brevundimonas sp. Bb-A. NCBI lineage: Bacteria > Pseudomonadati > Pseudomonadota > Alphaproteobacteria > Caulobacterales > Caulobacteraceae > Brevundimonas > Brevundimonas sp. Bb-A. The sequence goes on from NZ_CP045456.1 coordinate 2,464,852, forward strand.
CGACAAGAAGAACCTTTATCGGGGCGTCGAGGGTCGTCATGCGGATTCGAGTTCCACCAGATAGTTTGCGATGTCCGCCAGACTCATGGCCGTTGCGCCCGCGCAGGCCGCGAGAGCGGCTTCTGGCATCGCTGACGCATAGGCCTCTGACGGGCATTCGACGAAGGCCTCGCCACCCCTTTCCATAACGGCTCTCAGTCCGGCGGCCCCGTCGTTGTTGGCGCCCGTCAGCACGACGCCGATCAGGCCGGCTCCATAGGCGTCGGCGGCGCTTTCGAAGAGAACGTCAATCGATGGGCGAGAATAGTTGACCGGCTCATCCGAGGACAAGGCCAGCCCGCCATCTCGCTCGACCAGAAGGTGATAGTCGGGGGGCGCAAAATAGACGGTTCCCGGAAGGACCCTTTCCTTGTCCTCGGCTTCAAGCACCGCAAGGGCGCAGCTCGCTTGAAGCAGCGGCACGAGACCATTGCCTCGATCCGGGGGGACATGGACCGCGATCAGAATGGGCAAGGGATAGTCCGCTGGGAGGATGGGAAGGATGGCTAAAAGCGCCTGCACGGCGCCGGCGGAAGCGCCGATCACCACCGCGCGTTGTGATGGGACACTCATGCGCCTAGCCTTCGGTAGAGCTTTTCCTGGGGGACGAACTCAGAAAATTCGCCGGCGTGGGCCGAAAACCTCAAACTTTCCTTGGAGCCGAGGCCGAGGAAGCCTCCGCGTGGTAGGGAGTCCTTGAACAGGCCAATGGCGCGATCCTGCAGGGCGCGATCAAAATAGATCATGACATTGCGGCAGGAGATCAGTTGCATCTCGGCGAACGCCGCGTCCGTGACGAGGCTGTGATCGGAGAAGACGACCCGGGCGCTGAGGCTACGGTCGAAGACGGCCCGCCCGTAGTCGGCCGTATAGTAGTCGGACAGGGACGAACGTCCGCCCGACTTCTGGTGGTTCTCGGTGAATTTGCGCAGCCGATCGAGGGCGTAGACCCCGGCTTCTGCTGCGCGGAGCGCATCGGGATTGATGTCGGTGGCATAGAAGAGGGTGCGATCATACAGCCCTTCCTCCCGGAACAGGATGGCTAGGGAGTAGACTTCCTCGCCAGTGCTGCACCCCGCAATCCAAACCTTGAGCGACGGATAGGTGCGCAAATGGGGAAGCACCGTCTCGCGCAAGGCTTTGAAATAGGTCGGGTCGCGGAACATTTCGCTGACCTGCACCGTCAGATAGCCCAGCAGCCGAGGCAGCATCGTCGGGTCGTGCAGGACAGCGTCCTGCAGCGCGGTCAGCGTCGGATAGCCCATCTGGTCGCGGGCCTGCACTAGCCTCCGCTTGATCGACGCACGGGCATAGTGACGGAAGTCGAAATGATAGCGCTGGAACAGCGCCTCCAGCAGCAGTTGGATTTCGAGGTCTTCGAGAGCGTCGGCCATGGATCAGCGCGGCATCCACACGCGGACCAGAGAGAGCAACTTATCGACATCCAGGGGCTTGGCCATGTAGTCGTTGGCCCCTGCTGCGAGACAGCGTTCCTGGTCGTCCGGCATGGCTTTGGCGGTCAGCATCAGGATCGGCAGGCCGCCCCAGCGTCCATCGCTCCGGATGCGCTGTGTCGCGGTGAGCCCGTCCATGACCGGCATCATCACATCCATCAGAACGAGGTCTATGGCGGGTGCAGAGGCGGCGGACGCATCGAGCGCGTCGAGCGCTTCCTGCCCGTTGCGCGCGATCTGCACGACGGCGCCGCGAGGTTCGAGCACGCTGGTGAGGGAATAGATGTTTCGGACATCATCCTCGACGACGAGGATGCGCCGGCCTTCCAGCACGGCATCTCGATTTCGCGCCTTCTGGATCATGCGCTGCTGTTCGGGCGGCATGTCGGCGACCACCTGGTGGAGGAACAGCGAGACCTCATCCAGCAGGCGTTCCGGCGACTTGGCGCCCTTGATGATGATTGAGCTGGAGTAGCGGCGCAGTTGTTGCTCGTGGTCCGCCGTCAGATCCTGGCCGGTATAGACGATCACCGGCGGATAGGCCTGCTGACCGTCCAGACTGAGCGTCTCCAGCAGCGAGAAGCCGGAGGCGTCGGGCAGGGACAGGTCCACAACCATGCAGTCGAAGGTCTGCTGTTCGAGGGTTTGAAGGCATTCCGCCGCCGTGCCCACCCCGACCGTCTCGACCCCGCCGCTCGACAGAAGGGCTCTCATGGCCTCGCGCTGGACGGCGTCATCCTCCACGATCAGGACTCGTCGAACGGTCCGGGTGAGGTCCTCCTCCAGGGCCCGAAGGACATCCGCCAGCGCCTCACGTTTGACCGGCTTGGTGAGATACCCCATCGCGCCAAGCGCGCGCGCGGTCGTGGCATGGTCTCCAGCGGACACCACATGGATCGGTATATGGCGGGTCTGGTCGTCGCGCTTCAGCGTGTCCAGGACCGTCAGACCGGACTGGTCAGGAAGGCCGACGTCAAGGACGATGGCGCTCGGCCGGTACTGTTTGGCCAGCTTGATCGCGTCCTCGCCATTACTGGCCACAAGACACTGGAACGCCATTTCGCGCGACAGGTCCCGGACGATGGCGGCGAAACGATCGTCGTCTTCAACGACCAGCAACGTGCGCCGGTTCACGGCCAGCGCGTCCCGATCATCCTCAATCGCGCGGGGCAGGACAGCGGGCGACGATTTCGGGGCGGCCTGCGTGACTGAGGACGCCGCGGGTTGCGGAGCAAAGGGCGCGCGCGACGCAACCTGAGCGGCGTCGTAGGCGAGGGGCGCGCTGAGGGTGAAGGTGCTGCCTTTGCCGGGCTTGCTTTCCAGAGTGATCGCGCCTCCGAGCAACCGAGCCAGTTCCCTGGAGATCGAAAGTCCGAGCCCCGTCCCGCCGTACTTGCGGCTGATCGTGCCGTCGGCCTGCTGGAAGGCTTCGAAGATGCTGTTCTGCTGTTCGCGCGAAATACCGATTCCGGTGTCTTTCACCGAAAAAACCAAGCCCCGGTCGCCGGGCGCGATCCTCAGCTTTACGCTCCCCTTCTCTGTGAACTTGAAGGCGTTCGAAAGCAGGTTCTTAAGGATCTGTTCCAGACGTTGACGGTCCGTCTCAACCAGATCGGGCGTCCCCTTGGCGACGTCGATCGTGAAGTTCAGCCCCCGCTGGTCTGCAATCGGATCGAACAGCTGGCGCAAGTCGCCGGCCAGTCTCTGGACCGAAACAGCTTCGGGACGGATCTGGACGTGCCCGGCCTCGATCTTGGAGAGGTCGAGAATGTCGTTGATCAACGTCAACAGATCGTCGCCCGAGGACTGAATGGTCCGGGCGTAGCGAACCTGCTCTTCGGACAGGTTTCCGTCGCTGTTGTCGCCGAGAAGCTTCGACAGGATCAGCAGGGAGTTAAGAGGCGTCCGGAGTTCGTGGGACATGTTGGCGAGGAAGTCGGACTTGTACTGGCTGGCCGCTTCGAGCTCCCGGGCCTTGAGGGCCAGATCGGCGCCGGTCCGTTCCAGGTCGTCGCGCTGTCCCTCCAGAACCTGTGCTTGCTCTTCCAGCTGGCTGTTGGTCTGTTCAAGCTCCACCTGCTGCTGCTCCAGCCGCACCTGGGATTCCTTGAGCGCGCGCCCCTGCTCCTCCAACTCCTCGTTGGAAACCCGAAGCTCTTCGCTCTGCACCTGTAGTTCCTCGGACTGGCGCTGGGTCTCTTCGAGGGCGTTCTGAAGATCCAGACGATAGCGCGCCGACCTGAGGGCGACGCCTATCGCAGCCGCACTTTCGTCCAGCAGCCGAAGGACCTGCGGTCCCGGGGCATGGATAAAGCCCAACTCGATCACGGCGTTGATGACGCCATCAGCGTTCGCAGGGGCGATGACGAGATGACGCGGGTCATCCCGTCCCAGCGCGGATCCAATAGTCAGATAGCCTTGAGGGACATCCGTCAGCAGCACTGACGCCCCATCAGCGGCGACCTGGCCCAGAAGGCCCTCCTTAAGTCGGAACTCCATAGGCACGGGCGCGTCTGATGGAACGCCCAGGGTGGCGGCGCGGCGGAAAACGCCGCCTTCGCCCTTGAAGATCGCTGCGGCTTGAAAGTCGACATATCGAGCCAGGAAGCCCAAGATGCTGTCGGCCAGCGCCTCGATGGTCTTGTCGCCGCTCATTGCTTCGGCGAGCCCGACCTGTCCGGCCTGAAGCCACTCCCGCCGGGCGCGTTCCCGCGTGCTGTTGCGGATGAGCAGGAACACCCCGACGGTGAGGGCGGCGCCGAGCAGGGCGGACAGGATTCCGGTCAGCAGGGCGGTCCGGTAAGCGACCTCCATCTCAGACAGCCACTGTCGCCGCTGCTGCGCGACGTCGGCGCGCATGATGGCCAAGCGTTCCCGGATCGCATTCATCGCCGTCCTGCCGCGGTCGGTTTCGATCATCGCGACGGCCGCCGCGAGGCCGCCCGTACGCCGCGCTTCGATTCCCCGGGTCAACTGCTCCATCTTGACGCCGACATGGCGCTTGACCTCTTTGAGGTTGGCCTGCTGCGCTGGGTCGCGCGAGGTCACTTCGGTGAGGATCGCAAGGTCACGGTCCATTGCGGCCACGGCGTCTTCGTAGGGCTCAAGATAACGGTCTTGGCCCGTGAGAAGGTAACCGCGCTGTCCCGTTTCAGCGTCCTGCACGGTCGACAGGACCTGGTCTATGGCCACCAGTGTCGTATGGGTTCCAACCACCTTCTGACTATTGGCGCGCAGGCCCTGGACGTTGAGGTAGGCGACGACGCCGCTAATCAGGAAGAAGGCGAGAACGAGCACGACGCCCACTCCGACCCAAATTTCGACCTTCGATCGAATGCGTCCAACGCCATGCTGCGTCTGAGCCAAGCTCGCTCTCCAACCCGAAAAGTTCATTCCGCCCGTCCATAGCTGCAAGCCACACCTTGGCAAACAGTGCTGAGGACGCCACCGCTGTTTTCATAATTTCCCTGACCGAAAGCCGACGTCCCCAACCGCCGCTTTGAGTCAGGAGCAGACAACGGCGTGGTCCCCGGGAGCGGACATTGGTGGTCGGGCTGATTGTTGCTTAGAGGTATGATGACCAGTGCTGCTCTGAGACGATAGCAATGGGTCGTCCTTGATCCCGCCAGTCACTCGCCTTCAGAATTTTGTTGCCGAAGCTGGAGTGTTTCCACGAGTCGGTGGCGTACGCGCCAACAACCAGGACGTTGGTCTTTTGCGTCAGCGAGCCGGCAGAACCGCCGCGCTCGGCGACTGCTCGCTCGCAGTCCTTGCGTTGCCCGAAGATGAAAGTCCCCGTGAAGCAGTAGGTCTGCCTTTCGAACCTGAGCAGTGGAGCCGGATCGCACAACGGCAAAGATGCAGGCTTCATAACCTCGCCGAGTTCGAAATCGCGGTTGGAGAGGCTGTTTAGCGTATCGAGAAGGGTGCTTTTCTCCTCCTCATCGACGACACCGTCAGCGAGGACTGCATTGATGCGATGATAAAGGGTGCGGATCAGGGGTTGTTGGCTGATGGCCAGGTTCGCTGCCAGCCACTTCTGCAGGAACTCAACTTCACTGTGGTTCAGATCACCGTCTGCGGCCAACCCTCGCGCGAGACCGATGAGCTCATCGATTTGACGGGACGTGATCCGATCGTCACCGAGCGTGTTGAAAACTGCTTCGTCCATCCAGTCACCGCCGACATCCCCGCCAATCGAGCTAACAGAGAGCTATTGCGGCCATACTGCAACCATGTCCGGCTGTTTTCGCATCGGTGGCGGCTCCGACTGACACGGGATCGGGGTACGCCCCACGCTATCGTTGCTGTTGCATTGCGGCGGCCGGGAGCGCTTCGGGCCCAGTCACAGAGGCTGAGGCGAACGGCCTCGATCAATCTTCATCAGAATGGGCCTTTTCCCTCGATCAAGCTTGCCGGTGGACAGACAGAGACGGTCAAGCTGCTCAAGTGACTGACCGCGCCCTCGTGTCGTCGCGCCCACAGTCTGCGTAACAGCGAGGGAGGGGCGAACCTGTCGTACTTCGCCTTCTGCAAGTTGGCGACAAACTCACTGAGATCAGCCGCCGTGAACGCTCCCGGCATCTGCTTCACGAGACCAGCCACCTCCAACGGGCTTGTGCCGGACACTGTCACGCCAAGGTCGTGGGCCTCGCATTCGAGTCCGGCAGCCGTCAGACAGACCGCGAGGACATCGTTCATCGCTGTGCCCCTCCACGTGAGGATGTGGGTGTCGGCGCCGCTGGCGACGAGTGCGTTTTCGGCCAGGTCGAGCGCGTGGAATACTGCCCGCCCTTCCTGCAAAAGCTGCACGGCCGTCTCGTCCAGGAAGGCGGGAAGGTCCTCGTCCAAATAGACGGCGCGGATTTCCGTCGCGAGCCTGTCGTCGATCGGCTCGACCGACTGCCGGTCGAACTTCGGCAAGCGCCCGGCGGGATGCGGCTCAACCGTAAGCACCTTGGCTCGATCATCGACGTCCGCGACCCGCCACCGGCGTCCCGCAAAGGCCAGAAGACTGCCCACCGCCAAGACATTGGAGATCGGGATGGAGCCGAGGGCGCGCGTTCCGTGGATCAGCCTCCATTCCTGGTCGGTCTCGAACACCGCATAGAAGTCGCGGGCGGCGGTGAGCTCCTCACCCATTGTGGCTAGCATCAGGGTTCCATCCGGAGCCTGTTCGATCAATCCCACCTCCGGCCCGGAGATCCATCGCAGCAGCTCGACGAAATCGCTGGGTGTCAGGGCCGCCAAAGGGCCGGCGCCGCAAAGCGTCTTGTAGAGGGCGTCTGCCCGCGCGCCGCCCTGTTCGGTGATGATCGACAGGATTTGATGGATTGCAACCGTCACGATCGCCGGATCGTCACCAGGCGTCTCGACGAAGCGACCGAGAAGCAGGCGAATGGCGGCGACAGCCCGGACGACCTGGGGCCTCAGGCGGTCGATTGGGTCCGAGGCCCGACCGAGGTGCCGCTCGCGCGTATAGATTCGGAGAATGGCTGGTGTGTCCTTGCGCCGCCCGCTTCGGCCGAGCCGCTGTCGCAGCGAGGCCAGTGAACGCGGCGCGCCGAGCTGAGCCACCGACTTCACAGATCCGAGGTCGATGCCGAGCTCCAAGGTCGTGGTAGCGATCGCCGTCGTCGGCAGGGTTCCCGCCTTGAGGCGGGTTTCGAGCTCCTCACGTAGTTCTTTGGAAAGGCTGCCGTGGTGGGGGAAGAACTCATTGGGCACGCCCGCCCTCTCGGACCGGCGGAGGAGGCGGTCCGAGAGCGCCTCGACGTTGTGGCGCGAGCCTCCGAAGAACAGGGCGTTGTCGCCCCGGAGAACGGAGAAGACATGGTCTGCGATCCGGTCGAGAGCCTCGTCGCCGCCGTCTACTTCCAGATCATCGCCCGACAGGCCGCTTTCGACGGGCTCGATGTAACCCCGGACCTGAAGCTTTAACTCGGGCGCGGCGCCTTCGGGTTGAATAACGTCCACCGACATGGGGGCCTGCGCGTTCAGCCAGGCGGCTGCGATGCCCATGTCGCCCAGGGTGGCGGACAGGCCGATCCGCCTGGGCCGGCGCGCCGACATCAGCTCCAGGCGACGTAGCAGGCTGAACAGATGCAGCCCGCGCGGCCCCTGAAGGAAAGCATGCAGTTCGTCGACGACGATGGCGTCCAGGGACCCCAGAAGCCGGCGCGCATCCGTCGAGCGGCGCAGAAGAAGCGCCTCGATCGATTCCGGAGTGATCATCACCACGCCGTGAGGCGTCTTCAATATCTGTTGCTTGGGACCCTGGGGCGCATCGCCATGCCAGCGCACCAGGCTTACCCCCATGCGCTCACACAGAAGGTCCAGCCGCCGGTGCTGATCGTTGATCAGGGCCTTGAGCGGTGCGACGTAGAGGATCGAGACGCCCCTCTCCTCGCGGCCGGCGGCCTGGGTGAGGAGGGGCAGGAAGGCGGCTTCTGTCTTGCCGGCTGCGGTCGCCGCAGCGATTACGACGTCCCTGTCGCTTCCCAGGATTGTCCGGATCGCCTGGTCCTGCACGGGCCGCAGTTCGATCCAGCCTTCGTCGCGAATCCAGCGCCGAACCTCCGGATGCAGCCGATCAAAACTGGTCTCGGTCAAAGCCGCAGCGTCGCCAGCTCGTCGTCCCCGCCCACCTCGACCTCGATGTCTGCGGCGCCGTCGGTGTCGTTGGCGATATCGACGCCGCCGATCAGGTCCGCCCAGCCCTGTCCAGGGTTCTGCTCCAACACCGACAGAAACTGGACGAAGGCCTTGATGGTGTTGCGCGGCGTCCGGAAGTAGGCTTCCCCGATCCGCTTGTTGCAGTGGGTCATGAACAGCGGCAGGGCCTCGTCGGGCACGAGGTACTTTTCCGGGTCGCCCAAGGCGAAAACGGTCCTCAGATTGAACAGGAGGATCAGCAGATCTTCAGGGGTCAGGCTCTGGAGCCGAATGACCGGTCCCGACAGATCGATCAGCCCATTGGTCGCAAAGGCGTTCTCGACCAGCCGCGACTGCAGGGCCTGATAGCTGTACAGGCCGCGCCGGCTGTCCATCAGGAACTCCGGCGTGCCCCCGAAGACGAAGCCGATGCCGGAGGCGTTACCCTGCAGGACGTCGTTCACAATGCGCAAGATCTGCTCGAAGTTCTGGTTGCGCGCCTGGGCGCTCTGGAGCTTGTACAGGTTGACCATCTCGTCGAAGACGATGACGAGCCCGGCGTATCCGGCCAGCCGGACGAAGGCCGCGAGCAGTTTGAGGCTGTCGTAGACGTCGCCGTCGTCGATGATGTTGCGGACACCCAGAGCCTGCCGGGCCTCGGTCTTCGTGGTGTATTCGCCTCGCAGCCAACGCAGGGCGGCCGCCTTGCCGCCGGCGTCGGCGTCCTCGCTGGCGCGCCAGTAGGCTTTCAGCACCGCCGCGAAATCGTAGCCGCCGTTGTGATCCTGCAGCGGGGCGAGACGCTCATCGATTACCGCCTCGACGCCCGCTCCGCGCCCTTCGGCGTCACGCACACATTCGGTAACGAATTTCTCGACGATCGAGGCGAGAGCATTGCCGTCGGGCTTAGTCCGGGTCGCCATGTTGCGAACGGCCTCGGCATAGAGCCCCCTCGCCTGCCCGCCGGTCGCGTGGATCCGCCTGTCCGGTGCCAAGTCGGCATGGATGGTCACGCATCGCCGTTCGAGAGCGATCAGTCGGACGAGATTGAGGAAGAAGGTCTTGCCGGCACCGTACTCTCCGATGACGAACCGGACGGCCGAACCCCCGTCGGCGATCCGGTCCACGTCGCGCACGAGAGCATTGATCTCAGCCGATCGGCCGACTTGGATATGTGGGAGGCCCGACCTCGGAACGACGCCGGCTGCAAGGGCCTGGAGGATGATGTCGCGATCCCGCGGCTTGAGCGTCGGTGCGGAGGTCATGCAGCCAGATCCAGAGCGAGAAGCTGAAGTCGGAGGGGCTCAGGGCAGGTAAGGTCGTCATCACCCTCGAGGACGGGCTCGTCGAAGCGGTCGAAGGCCCAGTCGTTGATCGTCTCGATCGCGCCGTCCGGGAGAAGCTTCAAAGCCTTGGCGCGGGTGTCAAACGTCGCGCGGTCAAGCCCGCAAGCGTCGACAACGGCCCCCAGGAGTTCAGAATGAGCGACATCAAGCCCCTCAAAGCGCGCCGAAGTCGTCTCCGCGACCGCCGGCGGAGCGACGGGGGCCTCCTCCTCCGCGAAGATGCCAGCTAGGAGACTGGACACCTCCGCCGTTTCCAGGCGCAGCCGGGCCAGGCGGGCGGGATCGATTTGCACGGTGGTCGGAACGACAGGTTCCTGGGGGATGGCGACGCCGTCCTTGGCAGCGGGCGCGGCCTCGGCCACTGTGACCGGTTCGTCGCGCGATGCCGGGCCCCGGTGGAGGGTGGCGTAGACCTCGTCCTGGGGCAGGCCCAAAGCCCTATAGAGTTTCTCGAGAAAACGGATTTCGGCGGGCTGGACCCGACCGTCGGATAAAACTGACGCCACTGCGGCACGCGCCGCCTCAGTCCTTAGCGGCACCGGCAGTTTGGACAGTTTGGTGATCGCCGCGAGCTGGCGCGGGCGATCCTGAAGCAACCACATCGCATAGGCCGACAGGCGTGTACGCTCCTCAGGCCGGAGGTCCGTGGCGGCGCGAATCACGGCCTCGATCTGGTCGAGCTCGGCCGAGACCACTTCGCCATCCGAAATAGCCGCGATCGCTGAAATCTCCGCCATTGTACGGACCGATCGGTAGGCGGGCTGTTCGCAGTCGATCGGACCACCGCCCGCCGCCCGGTAAAGGACCACCTGGCTATCAGACGTCAGGCCGGCGTCTCCGTAACGGCGATCCGGTTCGAACGCGATCTGCAGGCGATCCAGGACGACGCCGAACTGGCGATGGATGCCGACCGGCACCTTGCCCTCGACCTGATCCATTCCGATAAGGTCGCAGAGCCGCGTGACCGCCATCGGGACGATAGTCTGGTCGCCGATGATGGCGTCGAACTCCGCCTTGAGGGCCCGTGCACTCAGCCCCCAATCGGTTTCGATCAGGTCGTCCGGAAGGCATAGCGCAGCCTCTAGTGTGCCTCGAGCCTCGGGCTTCCGACCCAGAAGCCGGCTGTAGGCCTCGAGATCGGTCTGGCACTCCGACAGAAGATCGCGAAGACCGCTTAGCGGCGCGGCGATGGCCGCAATGTCGGGCAGGTCGCCGAGATCAAGGGTCAGCTCGAACGCGCTGCTTGCGCTTCGATACTGACCAGTAAGCCTGCGTTTGGGCGCACGGACCTTGAGCCCTTCAGGATGCCGCCGGTCAAAGCGGAGGCGCCACAGCACCGCGAGTTCCTCGAAACATCGCGAGCCGGGCGTGCGAAGATAGGTGTCAGGCAGACAGAGCGCCCAGACCAGGCAGTCGTCTGCGTCGAACGGAAGCTGTTCCGCGAGGCGCGCGCCGAGATAACGCCTAGCCGGAAGCGGGATCTCGAACTCTCCATTGCCCATCCTCGGAGACAGGATCGGCCGTTCAACCACGCCGGATCTCACGAGCTCGGCTGCTTCGAGAAAACGGCGCGCATAGCCATCGAAGGAATAGTTATCGCCGTAGGCGACTCTGAGTCGGGCGACCTCCGCGATGATGCTCTCAGCCTCCTTGAACGCCTTGTCGATGAACAACCGGCGTTCCAGGCCGTAGAAGAACAGGAAGACATAGCCGACGCCGACGGGGTCGACCCGCCCGGCGGCCAACCAGTCGAGATAGGACCGGCGCGCGTTCGACGTCAGGTCTCTGTAGGACGGCCAGTACGGCAAGCTTGATCCGAGCGGATCGGTGCCCGACAGGCTGACCTGCAATGACGGGTCCACCAGACTGCGTTCGTTCAGCCATTCGGCGGACGCTCCGGCATGGCCTGCGTAGATCATTCCTCCCGGCACGCGCACGGGTCCGATCTGAAGGCCATCGCCCGCCGCGATCCAGCCCGGAGACAGCCGTGCGGGAGCCGCTGCCAGGGCCTGTGACCGTGCGGGCATCGGCGCGACCGTACGGGTTTCCACTGGGGGTGACGGGTCCGGCCGCCCCTCTCCCTTCCGGCTCGCGAAGGCTACGGCCTGATCAAGGGTCGAGAACCCGTAGGCCCCGGCGACGTAGCGGCCATCGTGATAGGTGACCCCATGATCGGCCATGCGCGTGGCATGCGGCGATGGGGCCAGGATCGAGGCGCGCGAAGCGGAAGCCGTTGCAACCGGTAGAGAGGCGAGTGAAGGTGTCGCCACCGCGGAGACGGAGGCCCCTCCTCTGGGCTCGGCCTCACCGTGGGCGGCCAGCCTTCGGGCGTAGTTGACTGCCTGGGCCAACTCCGAGAAGCCGTAGCCCTTCACGACGTAGCGCCCACCGGTCAGGGCGATGCCGTGGGCGTTCATCAACTCACCGCGCGGATCCGGCGCGACGTCCGGAGCCGTGGGTGCCGGCATCGGCGGGTCCGACGACGGAGAGGTCTTGGCGTCCAAACGTACGAGCGGCAGTTCAAGCCGGATATGCCGGGTTGGGAAGACTAGCTCATCGTCGTAGAGCGGTACCCGCGGCGGCGGGCTTGCCGCAGTGCGTTTTCGTTTCTGCGCCTGGGCGTTCAACGCCAGCCAAATGACCACGACGAGAACGCAGATTATGATCAGTGCCAACAGCCCGTTCCCCCGGATTAACGGACCCTACCGCACGTGCATCTCGCGAGCTAGGCACACGGGGAAGATGCGGCAGTGAGAGGCCAGGCAGACATTCCAAACCATTACTGCGGGGCGGGGCGGACATTGTCCCTTTTGGTCGGCAGGACGCAGGAACCATCCGTTGGACTCCGGCCGGTCGGCCGCCTTTGTACGTTCAGGGCACGACCGGGCGTTCGACAACTACCTTCATGGCGCTTCAGCCGGTTTCACCTAGATGCGTGAACGCTCGCCCCGCATTGTGACCAAATCTGTGACCAAATCAGATTTCGAGATAATCGAAGGGGTTAGGCTCGTGCCTAACCCCTTGATTTCCCTGGTCGGAGCGACAGGATTCGAACCTGCGACCCCTTGACCCCCAGTCAAGTGCGCTACCAGGCTGCGCCACGCTCCGAAGGCGCTCCCTATAGACGCGGGTTTCGCGCGCCGCAAACGCAAAAACAGGTTTTCCACCTAGCTTCTCAGAACAGCGTCCAGTCGGGCCTTGGCCTGTTCCAAATCCATCAGCACGACATTCAGCCGCTCAGTCACGCCGGACAGGGCCGGCGTCCTTGAAATCAGGGGCTCAGCCGGGGATTCGGCGTCGCGCGCCTCGATCAGGCCGGCCATGTCCGCGCCGACCAGCGTCTTGAGCCCCTGCTCCTTGTGCAGCCGTTGCACCCCGCGGATGGTCAGGCCGTCCTCGTGCAGCAGCCGCCGAACCGCCTTAAGCACGGCGATGTCCTGGGGCCTGTAGAATCGACGTCCACCGGCGCGCTTCACCGGCGTGACGAAGCTGAACTTGGTTTCCCAGAACCGCAGAACGTGCTGCGGGGCTCCGACCTCCTCGGCCGCCTCAGAAATGGTGCGGAAGGCGTCGGCGCTCTTGGCCAAGCGAATCAGGCCTCGACGTCGGCGTCGTGAACCCGGCTCTTCATGATCTGAGAGGCGCGGAAGCTGATGACGCGACGGGGGTTGATCGCCGCCGGTTCGCCGGTCTTGGGGTTGCGGCCCATGCGGGCCCGCTTCTCACGCACCTGGAAGACGCCGAAACCCGACAGCTTTACGGTATCGCCCTTTTCAAGCGCCTCCACGATCAGCTCCAGCGTCCGTTCGACCAGGGACGAACACTCCTGGCGGGACAGACCGACCTCTTCATGCACGGCTTCGCAAAGGTCGGCGCGCGTTACGGTATGGTTGCCCATCATAGTCCCGTCTGGAAACGATCTTCTGGGCGCATAGGGGCGCAAACTTCTCAGAAAATCAATGCCCGGCGCAGCGGTTAAAGCCTCAAGGCGCAGGCGCCCCAGGTCAGGCCGCCGCCCATGGCTTCCAACAGCACCATATCGCCCTTCTTGATCCGCCCGTCCTGGATCGCCGCATCCAGCGCCAGGGGAATTGAGGCGGCGGAGGTGTTGGCGTGAAGAGCCACGGTCGAGATCACCTTGTTCTCGTCCAGACCCAATCGGTCGCCGACGCCCTTGATGATCCGCTGATTGGCCTGGTGCGGCACGAACCAATCGACGTCGGCCACCTCGATCCCGGCGGCCTCACAGGCCGCAGTGATGCCTTCGGCGATATTGACCACCGCATGGCGGAACACCTGATTGCCCGCCATCCGCAGATGGCCGACGGTTCCGGTCGACGCCGGCCCGCCGTCGACATAGAGCAAATCCGTCTTGGACCCGTCGGCGCGCAGGGCGAAGCCCAGCATCCCCTGGTCGGCGGCCGTCCCCTGCCCCTCGCGCGGCTCCAGCACCACGGCGCCGGCGCCGTCGCCGAACAGCACACAGGTCGTCCGGTCGGTCCAGTCCATCAGCCGCGTCATTTCCTCGGCGCCGATCACCAGGGCGCATTTCGACAGGCCGCGGGCGACGAAGCCGTCGGCGACGCTCAACGCATAGACGAAGCCGGAACAGACCGCCTGAACGTCAAAGGCCACGCCGACGCCGGCGCCCAGCTTGTGCTGAACGATGGAGGCCACGGCCGGGAATGTCATGTCCGGCGTAGTCGTCGCCACGATGATCAGATCGACATCCGCCGCCGTCTTGCCGGCGTCGGCCAGGGCCTTCCTGGCGGCCTCGACCGCCAGATCGCTGGTCGGCTGGTCGTCGCGCGCCTTGTGGCGCTGTTTGATCCCCGTGCGCTCCTGGATCCATTCGTCGGAGGTGTCGACGATCTGGGCCAAGTCGGCGTTGGTGACGATCTGCTCCGGCAGATAGGAGCCGACGCCGGTCACGGCGCTGCGGGTGACGCTCACTGAAGGGGTTCTCCGGCGGGGGCGGCGGGCGCGCTGGAATGGTCGAACACGGCGTCCAGCTTGCCCAGATTGGCGCCGACCTTGGTCATATAGTCGCTGCGGGCCAGATCCACAGCGATACGGATGGCGTTTCCGAAGCCCTTGGCGTCGGCGCCGCCGTGGCTCTTCACCACAATCCCGTTCAGCCCCAGCAGGGGGCCGCCGTTGATGGCGCTGGGGTCGATATTCTCGCGCATCTTCTTCAGGGCCGGCATGGCGATGGCGGCGCCCAGCTTGGCCTGCAGGTTCGAGGTCAGGGCCTCGCGCAGCAGGGCCGAGATATAGCGGGCCGTGCCTTCGGCCGTCTTCAGGGCGATATTGCCGGTGAAGCCGTCGGTGACGACCACGTCCACCGTGCCCTTGGCGATGTCGTCGCCTTCGACGAAGCCGTAATAATTCAGGTCGAACGGCCCGTCGCGCAGGATGGCGTGCGCCTCCTTGACCTGTTCATTGCCCTTCATGTCCTCGGAGCCGACGTTCAGCAGGCCGATGGTCGGGCGAACGGTGCCGCGCACCGCCGTCTGGAAAGCCTCGCCCATGATGGCGAACTCGACCAGTTGCTCGGCGTCGCTGCCGATGTTGGCGCCGACGTCCAGAACCGCCGTATGGCCCTTGAAGGTCGGCCAGCTGGCGACGATGGCCGGCCGCTCCAGGCCCGGCGCCGACATGCGCAGAATCAGTTTGGAGATGGCCATCAGGGCGCCGGTGTTGCCCGCCGAGACCACGCCGCCGGCCTCGCCGGTCTTAACCGCCTCGACGGCGTTCCATAGGCTCGAGCCCTTGCCCCGGCGCATGGCCTGGGCGGGCTTCTCGTCCATGGCCACCACCTTGTCGGTATGACGGATGTCGACCGTGTCGGCCGGCAGGCTGCAATGCGCCAACTCGGCGCGAATCCGGGTCTCGTCCCCATGCAGCAGGAAGCGGACTCCCTCCCCGCCATGGGCGCGGACAAAGCTTTGGACGCCCGGAACGACGACGGATGGGCCGTGATCGCCGCCCATGGCGTCAAGCGAGATCGTAACTGGGGCTGGCAAATGGACCTCGACTAACCGCGTCGTCTTGTCGCACGACACTGGATATAGGCGCCGGACGATAGCGCCGACGCCGGGGGATGCAACCGCACGGCCCCTGCGTCAACCTCAGCCTTGGTCGTCCTGCGGCTTCAGGGCCTTCAAAGCTGCAAAGGGCGAGATTTCGGCGGGCTCTTCCGGTTGCACGAACTGCGCCCCCGGCTTGCGCGGAAAGGGGTCCAGAGACAGGACCAGCTGCTCGACCGCATACTGCCCCAGGTCGATCTTGCCGTCCTCGATCAGGTCGGCGTCCTCCTCCTCCAGGGTGACTTCGATCTCGTCGGTCTGCTGCGGCTCGGCCTCGGCCAACTGAATCGAGAAGCGGCGGTCCACCTCGACCGGCAGGGGTTCCAAGGTCAGGCCGCAGGTCTGGATCGCATGGGCCGTGACGCGCCCCTTCATCGTCCACTCGCTGCTCGACGGGGTCGGCTTGACCTCGATCTCTACGGCGAAGGCGTCCAGGCCCTGCAGATCCAGGGCGCGCGCAATTCGCTGACGCGCCTCCGCGTCGGGCTCCAGGCGTCGGCTCAGCCCCGCGCCGATCTGATTGACCCGCACCGTCTCGCTGTAGGGGAGGCTTGCGCTCATGGTCTCAAACATCCGTCCAGGCCGGCTTCACCAGCACATCATTGAATTCCTGCGCCGCCAGGGCGGCTCGCGCGGCCAGGGCGTAGCGCGCCAAATCAGCCGCCTGTTCCGCCCGCGTCTCGCCATAGACATTGCGCGCCAGAGCTTCGGTCAGAGCCGCCGCATCGCCGTCGCGCAGCGGCGGCTCATAGGCGTTCATCCGGCCGTACAGGGCCTCGCCCAGCTTGCGCATCTTCTTGCCCACCGAAATGTCGCCGACGCCTTCTTCCCGCAACGCATGGTCCAGCGCCGAGACATAGACGTCGAACAGAGCCTGGGCCGCGTCTCGACCGCTCGGCGTGTTCTCATCGCGCAGCCGCAGCACCAGCAGCAGCACGTGCAGCGTATAAAGTTCGAACCGCGCGTCGATCCGGTCAGCCACGCCCAGTCGCGTATAAAGTCCCGGCCGGCGCGCCTGCTCCACCGCCAGGGCGTACAGGGCGTCGCCAATGCGGACGCCTTCGCGGGGTTTGAACAGGTTTTTCAGCATGGCTTTAAACGGCCCCTTTTCCGCCGCGCCGTTGAACTAGGACGCAGGTCCGTCTAGGTCAAAGATCTTGTTCTCTCGCAGGCGCCCGATCATGTCTCGTTTCGTCCCGCTTTTCGTCGCCGTTTCCCTGGGCGGCCTGTCCGCCGCCTGCGCGCCGATGGTCGGCTCCAACGGCTTTCAGGTGATCGACGCCAAGCCCCAGGACGTGGTCGCCGGAACCGACACCAAGGAGACGGTGCTGGCGCGGCTGGGCTCGCCCTCGACCACCTCGACCTTCGAACCGGACAAGGTCTGGTACTACATCAGCCAGACCACTGAGAAATACACCTACAATCTGCCGGTCGTTTCCAGCCGCACGGTGACCGAAATCACCTTTGAGCCGAACGGCGACAAGGTCGCCGCCGTGCGCACCCTGGGGCTGACGGACGGCGAACAGATCGCGATGAACAGCCGCGAAACCCCGACGCGCGGCCGCGCCCTGACGGTTCTGGAGCAGCTGCTGGGCAACGTCGGCCGCGGCCAGCTGCCGCGCACCGAGGACGACACTCCCGGTCAACGCCGCCCGGACTGATCCCCGGCGCATCGCCCAAGGAAAAACGCCCCGGAGAATCGCTCTCCGGGGCGTTTTCACGTCAGCCGACCGTCCCGCTGGCCAGCACCGCCAGCAGCAGCAGGGCCACGATATTGGTGATCTTGATCATCGGATTCACCGCCGGCCCCGAGGTGTCCTTATAGGGGTCGCCCACGGTGTCGCCCGTGACGGCCGCCTTGTGGGCCTCCGATCCCTTGCCGTGCACCACGCCGTTCTTGTCGGTGAAGCCCTCCTCGATCACCTTCTTGGCGTTGTCCCAAGCGCCGCCGCCCGAAGTCATCGACACGGCCACGAACAGGCCGGTGACGATCACCCCCATCAGCATGGCGCCCAAGGCCGCAAAGGCGTTGGCCTTGTCCGAGATGGCCATGACGGCGACGAACAGGACAATGGGCGACAGGACCGGCAGCAGCGACGGCGCGATCATCTCGCGAATCGCCGCCTTGGTCAGGATGTCCACCGCCCGTCCGTACTCGGGCTTGACCTGATAGGTCATGATGCCGGGGTTCTCCCGGAACTGGCGCCGCACCTCGGCCACGACAGACTCGGCGGCGCGCCCCACCGCCATCATCGACATGCCGCCGAACAGGAAGGGCAACAGCCCCCCGAACAGCAGGCCCACGACCACATAGGGGTTGGTCAGGTCGAAAGCGACCGTCCCCATGTCGGGGAAGAAGGGATAGTCGGACGGATTGGCCGAGAAATATTGCAGGTCCGACGTATAGGCCGCGAACAGCACCAGCGCCCCCAGGCCCGCCGAGCCGATGGCGTAGCCCTTGGTCACGGCCTTGGTCGTGTTGCCCACGGCATCCAGCGCATCGGTCGAATGCCGCACCTCGCTGGGCAGGCCCGCCATTTCGGCGATCCCCCCGGCGTTGTCCGTCACCGGCCCAAAGGCGTCCAGGGCCACGATCATCCCCGCCACGCCCAGCATGGTGGTGGTGGCGATGGCGATGCCGAACAGGCCCGCCAACTGGAAGCTGGCCACAATGCCGACGATGATGGTCAGGGCCGGCAGCGCCGTGGCCTCCAGCGACACCGCCAGCCCTTGGATGACGTTGGTCCCATGACCCGACACCGAGGCGTTGGCCACCGACCGCACCGGCCGGAAGCCCGAGCCGGTGTAGTATTCCGTGACCACCACGATCGCTGCGGTCACCGCCAGCCCGACCATTCCGGACCAGAACAGGGCCATGGGCTGGATGACCAGACCGCCAGTCGTCGTCACCGGCCCGCTCACCATCTGGTCAATGACCCACCAGACCGCGCCGATGGACAGGACGCCGGTCACGATCAGCCCCTGATACAGGGCGCCCATGATGTTCTGGCTCTTGCCCAGCCGCACGAAGAAGCTGCCGATGATCGAGGTCACGATACAGACCGCGCAGATCGCCAGCGGCAGCACCATCAGCATGTCCACATAGGGCTGGCCGCGGAAGAAGATGGCCGCCAGCACCATGGTCGCCACGGTCGTCACCGCATAGGTTTCGAACAGGTCCGCCGCCATGCCGGCGCAGTCGCCGACATTGTCGCCGACGTTGTCGGCGATGGTGGCGGCGTTGCGGGGATCGTCCTCAGGGATGCCGGCCTCGACCTTGCCCACCATGTCGCCGCCCACGTCGGCGCCCTTGGTGAAGATGCCGCCGCCCAGTCGTGCGAAGATCGAGATCAGCGAGGCGCCGAAGCCCAGGGCCACCAGGCCGTCGATCACCTCGCGGCCGACCGGGTTCAAACCGAGGTGGTGGGTCAGGACGATATAATAGCCCGACACCCCGATCAGGGCGCCGCCCGCCACGAACATGCCGGTGATCGCGCCCGACCGGAAGGCCAGGTTCAGCCCCTTGGACAGGCTTTCGGAGGCCGCCTGGGCCGTGCGAACATTGGCCCGCACCGAGATCAGCATCCCGGCGTAACCGGCCGCGCCCGACAGGACCGCCCCGATCAGAAAGCCCACGGCCGCATAGGGGCCGATCAGCAGATAGGCGGCGATCAGGATCACAATCCCCACCAGGCCGATGGTCAGATATTGCCGCTTCAGATAGGCCGAGGCGCCTTCCTGAATGGCGGCGGCGATCTCTCGCATCTTGTCGTTGCCAGTGCTCGCCTTCATCAGGGCGGCGGTCTGAACGGCGCCGTAAAGCACCGCCAGAACACCGGCCGCGAAGACCAGCGTAAGATAGGTCGTCATTGGCGTTTCCATGCCCTTGCAAACAGGCGCGCAGGCCTGGCGCGGCGGGCGGGCCTTAGGGCCTCTGTCCGCCTTCCGGTCCCCCCGCACGCGGCGAGCGCGTCATTGCGCCCCTTGGGATTTTGCAGAGGGAGCGTGTCACGGGCGTCAAGTTGACGCAACCGTGATCGTTGACCGCTAGTGAGCGGTCGGCATGCCGGAGCGACGGCGGGGGCTCTGGGCGATGATCTCGACGCCGGTCACCGAGCCCCGTCCGGAGATGGTGTTGGCGGCAGCGACCAGGGCGGCCGACATGCGACGCTCGTCCAGGCGCGTCCAGTCGCCGGGAACGGTGAAGGGGGTCCGGTGCGCGGCCTTCACCAGGGCGTCGCGGAAGAAGGCCTCCTTCAGCCGCATCTGATCGGCGGTCTTGCCCGCGCCGAGCATCAGGCGGAGCGAGACGAAGACATAGTTCCGCAGCCGACCGTCAGCGATGACGGGCAGGCCCACCCCCGCTATGCCGAAGGTCGGGGGCCCTTCGGCCGCCTTCTCGGAGGAGGCGGCGGCGGAACCGGCGGCGGTCCCGGCGAGGGCGACGGTTCCGGCGGCGATGAAGCTTCTGCGATCCATGCGACCAGCCTAACGGCGGTGGGTTAGGATTCCCTTGCGAAAGTCCTAGCCATGGGTCCAGCCGGCGCGCCCCGGCGTCAGGGGCCGGCCGCCGTAGGAGACCGTGACCCCGGCGCCGACCCGCACCTCGCCCAGCAGGGTCAGGCGAACCCGCCGCCGGTCGGCCTCTCGGCGCAGCGTCTCCACCAGCCGGGCGGGGGCGGTGAAGACGATCTGGTAGTCGTCGCCCCCGGTCGCCAGATCCTCCAGCGCCGCCTGAGGATCGACGCGGGCCTCGAACCAGGCCCTGGCGGCCGCCGACAGGGGCAGGCTGTCCAGCTTCAGGTCGATCGCGACGCCGCTGGCGCCGGCGATATGCTTCAGATCGGCGATCAGCCCGTCGGAGACGTCGGCCGCCGCAGTGGCATGGGCGGCGATCACCTCGGCGAAATCCTGCTGAGGCGTCGGCTGGCGATAATGGTCGATCAGAAAGGCCAGCCGCTCGGGATCGAGCGTCAACTGACCCCGCGCCGCCTGAAGCCCCAGGAGGCCGTCGCCGATCGTGCCGGTCACGAAGACCATATCCCCCGCCTCGGCTCCGGCGCGCGACACCGCCCCCCCGGCCGGCACCCAGCCCAGGGCGGTCAGGGAGAAGGCGGCCGGACCCGGTGTCCTGACCGTGTCCCCGCCCATCAGAAAGACGCCGAAGCGCGCCTGATCCTGGGCCAGGCCCGCGGCGAAGGCCTCGCGCTCCGGCCAGCCGCAACGTTCGGACCAGGCGCAGGCCAGCAGATAGCCGAAGGCTTCAGCCCCCTTGGCCGCCAGGTCCGACAGGTTCACACGCAGCAGCTTTCTGGCCACCGTATCCAGGGGGTCGTCGGGCAGGAAATGGACGCCTTCGACGATGGCGTCCTTGGTCAGGACCAGATCATAGCCGGGCCGGGACGGCAGGACCGCCACATCATCGACCAGCCCCCTGCCCCACTCCGGATGGGCCAGGGGCCGCAGCAGCGTCTCGATCGTCTCGAACTCGCCCGCGACGTCGAGCGCGGGCATCAGCGGCGGACGTCTCTGGCGACGCCGTCCAGAGCAGCGTTGACGAACCGGGCCTCGGCGTCGTCGAAGAAGGCCTTGGCCAGTTCGACATATTCGTCGATCACCACTTCGCGCGGCGTCTCCGGATGTTTGATCAGTTCCCAGGCGCCCGAGCGCAGCAGGGCGCGCAGGGTGGCGTCGATCCGCTCCAACCGCCAGTTGGACGCCAGCCGGGCCTTGATCGCCGCGTCGATCTCGCGCTGGCTTTCGATCACACCGCGCACGATGTCGGCGAAATAGGCTTCATCCGCCTCGGCCAGGGCCTCGCCCTCGATGTCGGCGTCAAAGCGGAAGTTGGAGAATTCGGTGATCACCGTCTCCACCCCCTCGCCCGCCAGCTCCATCTGGTACAGGGCCTGGACGGCGGCGAGGCGCGACACGGTGCGCGCCCGGCGCTGTTTGGAGCTCAGATGGGGCTCGGCCCGCTGTTTCTCGGCTTCGGCCAGTTGTTCGAGGACGGCCTTGACGCTGTTCGGTTCAGTCATGCGCCGAGGCCTAGCCGCAACCGCTTCTTCAATGCAATGAGGTCCAGACAGGCTTTGGCCGCTCCACCGCCCTTATCCCCTTCGGAAAGCCGCGCCCGGGCCCAGGCCTGATGCTCGTCCTCGGTCGTCAGAATGCCGTTGCCGACGATCAGCCCCTTGACGCCCAGGGCCATCAGCCCGGCCGCCGACTGGTCCGAGACGATCTCGAAATGATAGGTCTCGCCGCGGATCACGCAGCCCAGGGCCACATAGCCGTCATAACGCGGCGCGGTCGGGAACCGCCCGGCCTCCTCGGCCATGGCGATCACCGCCGGGATCTCCAGGGCGCCCGGCACGGTGACGACGTCGAATGCGGCGCCGCGCGCCTTCAGCGTCTCCTTGGCGCCCTCCAGCAGGGCGTCGGCCAGTTCGTCGTAGAAGCGCGCCTCGACGATCAGAATACGGGGTGCGTCGGTCACGCCTTGTCTTCTCCATCCATATCGCGCCAGCCGACGATGCGCAGGCCATAGCCTTCCAGCGCCGTCGGTTCAGGTCTCGTCGAACTCATCACGATCATATCCTTGACGCCCAGGTCCAGCAGGATCTGCGCCCCCACGCCATAGGCCCGCAGCGACCGATCCACCGCGGCCGGCTTGTCCACCCCCGCCAGACGTTCCGCCAGCGAGTTCAGGGCCGGGTCGCGCAGGAAGACGACGACGCCCGGACCGTCATGCTCGGTGATCTGCTTCAGGGCCTTGGGCACATAGTCCTGGCGCGCCTCGACATGGCCCAGCAGGTCGCAGGCGAAGTCCACCTGGTGCATCCGCACCAGGGTCGGTTTGGACGGGTCGATCCGACCATGGACCAGGGCGACGTGTTCCGCCCCCTCGATCGTATTCTTATAGAGCATCAAGCGGAACGGCCCGCCGTGAACACTCTCGAACGGCGTATCCATGATCCGTTCGACGAACCGCTCGGTGCGGCGGCGATAGGCGATCAGGTCGGCGATGGTGCCGATCTTCAGCCCGTGCAGCTGGGCGAAGGCGACCAGATCCGGCATCCGCGCCATCTCGCCGTCGTCCTTGATGATCTCGCAGATCACCGCCGCCGGGGTCAGGCCGGCCATGCGGCTGATGTCGACGGAAGCCTCGGTATGGCCGGCGCGGACCAGCACCCCGCCGTCACGCGCCACCAGGGGAAAGATGTGGCCGGGCGAGACGATGTCGTCCATGCCCTTCGAGGCGTCGGTCGCCACCTGGATGGTCCGCGACCGGTCGGCCGCCGAAATACCCGTCGTCACGCCTTCCTTGGCCTCGATCGAGACGGTGAAGGCGGTCTTCATGCTCTCGCGATTGTCGGCGGCCATCGGCGGCAGCCGCAGCTGCTGCGCCCGCTCGGCCGTCAGGGCCAGGCAGACCAGACCGCGGGCCTGTTTGATCATGAAGTTGATCTGATCCGGGGTGGCGAACTGGGCGGGGATGATGATGTCCCCCTCGTTCTCGCGATCCTCGGCGTCCACCAGGATGTAGGGACGGCCGTTGCGGGCGTCCTCCAATATGTCCTCGATGGGACTGATCGGGCTGTCGTTCATGTTCGCGGCCAGCATCTGGCGTTCCTTCGGCATCAGGCCGTCTCCTGCCACCGCGCCAGGTAGCGCGCCAGCATGTCGATCTCGAGATTGACCGGATCGCCGACCTTCAGGCGGCCCAGGGTCGTCACTTCCCACGTATGCGGAATGATATTCAACGAAAAGACCCGGTCTTGCACGGCGTTGACCGTCAGCGACACCCCATCCACCGTGATCGACCCCTTGGCGGCGATATAGC
This sequence comes from Brevundimonas sp. Bb-A, assembly GCF_009394735.1. Taxonomy (NCBI): domain Bacteria; kingdom Pseudomonadati; phylum Pseudomonadota; class Alphaproteobacteria; order Caulobacterales; family Caulobacteraceae; genus Brevundimonas; species Brevundimonas sp. Bb-A. Next base: position 2,488,277 of record NZ_CP045456.1, read on the forward strand.
GGTGCAGCGGCGCCGGGGCCTCGACCTCGATCCGGTGCGAGCCCCCTTCGGGCGTGATGGAGACGACCCGGCCCAGGCCGTCGACGTGACCCGAGACGACGTGCCCCCCCATCTCGTCGCCCAGGCGCGCAGCCCGTTCCAGATTGACGCCGTCGCCGGCCTTCCAGCCGCCCAGCGTCGTCTTGGACAGGGTCTCGTTCGACACCTCGACGGCGAACCAGTCTGGGCCCTTCTCCGTCACGGTCAGGCAGCAGCCCGCATGGCTGATTGAGGCGCCCAGGTCGATGGAGGCCACGTCCCAGGCGGTCTCAATCTCATAGCGGCGGTCGCGCGCGGTCTCGCGAACGTCGCGGACGCGGCCGATGTCGGTGACGATGCCTGTGAACATGAGACGACCGGTCCCCCTTCGGACCCGAAAAATACAATCTAATGTGTCCAGATCGTCTGAAACAGTCCGATCCGGACACCGAAAAACAGTGTCCAAAGTGTCCGATCTGTCCGATCGCCGTCAGATGCGGGCGTAGCTTTCCCACAGGTCGTCCCCGGCGGGCCGGACATCCAGGCGTCGGAAGTTGGGGGCCTCGGCCAGCTTTGCAAGGGCCAGGGAAGCCACGCACGGCCGCCCCTCCCCGCCCAACAGGATCGGCGCCCGGAACCATTCCAGACGATCCACCGCCCCCGCGCGCAGAAAGGCGGCGGCCACCTGGCCTCCGCCCTCGATCAGGACCGAGGCGACGCCGACCGCCTTCAGCGCCTTCAGCACGGCCGGCACGGCGGGGCGTCCGTCCTGTGTCTCGACCTGCCGCACCTCGGCGCTTCCGACCGGACGGGGCGCGACGGCGGTCAGGATCAGACTGTTCGGCCCCGCCAGTTTGGCCGTCTCCGGGGTTCTGAGCCGGCTGTCCAACACCACCCGCAGCGGCTGATCGACGCTGCGGCCCGGCAGGCGGGCGGTCAGTTCGGGGTCGTCGTGGAGCACGGTCTCGACCCCCACCAGAATGGCGTCATGGGCGGCCCGCAGCCTGTGCCCTTCCAGCCGGGCCGCCTCGCCGGTGATCCAGCGGCTTTCGCCCGAGGCCGTGGCGATGCGGCCGTCCAGCGAGGTGGCCAGCTTCAGGGTGACGCGCATCAGCTCTTGCCGGACGGCTCGTCAAAGCCTTCATCGCCCAGGAATTTGGCGAAGTCGCCCGTGTGCCGAAAGTCCTTATAGACCGAGGCGTAGCGGACATAGGCCACCTCATCCACGCCCTTCAGCGCCTTCATGATGAAGTCGCCGACGACGCTGGAAGCGATTTCAGTCTCGCCCAGGCTTTCAAGCTGGCGGACGATCCGATTGACCATCTGTTCGACCTGTTCGGCCTGGACCGGGCGTTTGCGCAGGGCCACGCCCAGCGACCGCTCCAGCTTGTCCCGGTCGAACGGGGTGCGCCGACCGTTGCGTTTCAGGATCACCAGTTCGCGCAGCTGGACCCGCTCGAAGGTGGTGAAGCGCCCGTTGCAGTTCGGACAGGACCGCCGCCGTCGGATCGCCGAGCCGTCGTCCGACGGCCGGCTGTCCTTAACCTGGGTGTCCTGATGACCGCAGAAGGGGCACTTCATCGGTCAGATCATCCGTAGATGGGGAAGCGGTTCGTCAGTTCGCGCACCTGGGCCGCCACGCCCGCGACCACGGCCGGATCAGCCTCGTCCCCGCCGTTCATCGAGGAGACGACGTCGGCGATCCAGTGACCGATCTGCTTGAACTCCTCCTCGCCGAAGCCCCGCGTGGTGCCCGCCGGCGTGCCCAGGCGAACGCCCGAGGTGACGGTGAAGGGCGCCGTGTCGAACGGCACGCCGTTCTTGTTGCAGGTCATCAGCGCCTTTTCGAGCTCGTGTTCGGTCGCCTTGCCGGTCACGCCCTTGGGCCGCAGATCGACCAGCATCAGATGGCTGTCGGTGCCGCCCGAGACGATGGCCAGGCCGCGCTCGACCAGGACGCCGGCCAGGGCCTGGGCGTTCTTGACCACCTGCTGGGCGTACAGCTTGAACTCGGGCTGCAGCGCCTCGCCGAAGGCCACGGCCTTGGCCGCGATCACATGCTCCAGCGGCCCGCCCTGGAGGCCCGGGAAGACGGCCGAGTTGATCTTCTTGCCCAGTTCGACGTCGTTGGACAGGATCATGCCGCCGCGCGGCCCGCGCAGGGTCTTGTGCGTCGTCGTGGTCACGACATGGGCGTGCGGGATCGGATCGGGATAGACGCCCCCGGCGACCAGACCCGCATAGTGGGCCATGTCCACCATCAGATAGGCGCCGACGCTGTCGGCGATCTCGCGGAACCGCTTGAAGTCGATGTGGCGGCTGTAGGCCGAGGCGCCGGCCAGGATCAGCTTGGGCTTCTCGCGCTCGGCCATTTCGGCCACATGGTCATAGTCGATCAGATGGGTGTCTTCGGTGACCTTGTAGGTCACCGGGCGGAACCACTTGCCCGACTGGTTCGCCGGCGACCCGTGGGTCAGGTGCCCGCCGCAGGCCAGGTCCATGCCCAGAAAGGTGTCGCCCGGCTGCAAGAGCGTAAAGAAGACCGCCTGGTTGGCCTGGGCGCCCGAGTGGGGCTGCACATTGGCGAAGGCCGCGCCGAACAGCTTTTTCGCCCGTTCGCGCGCCAGATCCTCGGTCACGTCCACATATTCGCAGCCGCCGTAGTAGCGGCGCCCCGGATACCCCTCGGCGTATTTGTTCGTCAGAACCGAGCCTTGGGCGTCCAGCACCGCCTGGGAGACGATGTTCTCGGACGCGATCAGCTCGATCTGCTCCTTCTGCCGGCCCAACTCCCCTTGAATGCCCTTGAAGACGTCCGGATCGGCGTCGGCCAGGGTCTTGGTGAAATAGGCGTCATGGGTGAAGGCGGTCACGTCGGAATCCCCGCATCTGAGAAGGCCGCCTATCTAGTCCCCAGCGGAGCGAACCACAATATCTTGTGTCCCAGCCGCCCATTCACGCCGCAGCAGGCCGTAGACCAGCATGTCGCACAGGCCCTTGTGCGTGGTTTCATGCTCCCGCAACCGTCCTTCCAAGGAAAAGCCCAGGCGCTCGGCCAAGCCGGCGGACGGCCGGTTGTCCGCATCGATCTCCGCATAGATCCGACGGCACGACGGATCGGTGAAGAGATGGGACACCAGGGCCGTCATGCACTCCCGCGCCACGCCCTGCCCCTGGCGGTCGACGACGGTGACATAGCCGACCTCCAGAACGCCCTCGTCGCGTCCTGGAAAGGCGACGTAGCGTCCAGCGACCGCGCCGGTTTCGCGGTCCACCGCCGTCCAGCTTCGGCCCGGCCAGGTCGGATCGACCAGCCAATCGGCCAGATCGGCCTCGCTACGGAAGGCGGGTCGCGACATATACAGACACTGGTCGTCGCGCGAGAGGGTTGGAAACAGCGCCGCCGCGTCCTCGCGGACCAACGGCCGCATCAGGAAGCGGGGCGTATGAAGGGTGGGCGTCGGGCGCATGCCGCCGCTATAGGGTCAAGAGAGCGGCTGCGCTATCGCCCAGCCTCCAAAGCTCGCCTCAGCTTGGCGATCGCCACCCGCTCGACGGCCTTGGGTTCGTTCGCCGGCCCCATGGCGCTGACCTCGCGGCCGGTCGCGACGTGGATGGCCGAGCATTTGACATAGGGACCGTTGCGGACGAACTCGACGATGATCTCGCCGAGGTCGTCGCCGGTCGTCATGCGGCGACGGGCCGGCGCGCCACGTTGCAGTGGGAGAAGAGCTTGTCCATCGCCTGGACCAGATGATCCATCATCGCGTCCGTATGGTTGGGCGAGGGCGTGAAGCGCAGGCGCTCGGTCCCCTTGGGCACGGTCGGATAGTTGATCGGCTGAACATAGACGCCGAAGTCTTCCAGCAGCATGTCCGAGATCATCTTGCAGTGGACCGGATCGCCGACATGAACCGGGACGATGTGGCTCTCGGACTCCATCACCGGAATACCGACGGCGGCGAAACGGGCCTTCAGGGTCGCCGCGCGTTCCTGATGGCGTTCGCGCAGTTCGGGATGGGCCTTCAGATGGCGCACCGAGGCCAGGGCCCCCGCCGTCAGGGCCGGCGGCAGGCTGGTGGTGAAGATGAAGCCCGAGGCCCAGCTGCGCACCGCATCCACGATCACGGCGTCGGCGGCGATATAGCCGCCCATGACGCCCACGGCCTTGCCCAGGGTGCATTCGATGATGTCGATCTGGTCCAGCACCCCGTCCCGCTCGGCGACGCCGGCGCCGGTCGCGCCGTACAGGCCCACGGCGTGGACCTCGTCCAGATAGGTCAAGGCGCCGTACTGGCGCGCCAGGGCGATGGTGCCGGCCAGGTCGGCGATGTCGCCGTCCATCGAATAGACGCTCTCGAAGGCGATCAGCTTGGGCGCCTCGACCGGGGCGGCGGCCAGGAGCTGCTCCAGATGCGCCAGGTCGTTGTGGCGGAAAATGTGACGTTCACCGCCGCCGTGACGGATGCCCTCGATCATCGAGGCGTGGTTCAGAGCGTCGGAGAAGATGATCAGGCCCGGCAGGATCTTCTGCAGGGTCGACAGGGTCGCCTCATTGCCGACATAGCCGGAGGTGAACAGCAGGGCCGCCTCCTTCTGATGCCAGTCGGCCAGTTCGCTCTCCAGATCCACAGCCGAGCGGGTGGTGCCCGAGATGTTGCGCGTGCCGCCGGCGCCCGCGCCGGTCGCCGCGATCTCGTCCTGCATGGCCTTCAGCACGTCCGGATGCTGGCCCATGCCCAGATAGTCGTTCGAGCACCAGATCACGACGTCCTGTTCGGACCCGTCTTCCCGACGGCGCACCGCCTGGGGAAAGGCGCCGCTCACCCGCTTCAGATCGGCGAAGACGCGATACCGGCCTTCGCTGCGCACCTGCTCCACCGAGCTTTCAAAGGCGGCTTTATAGTCGAACACGATAGTCGTTCTTTCGCTTATGGCGTGTCTGACGGTTTATTTGCGCCCGACGGCCTGGCTTGTCCATGTCTTCCGTATGGACAAATCGCCCAAGCCCTTAATTGATAACGCTTCTCAGAACGAAGGCGTCAGCTCGTCTCCAGCTCGGTATGCTGCCCAGGATCAGCCTGCGCCGGACCCGTCTTGACTGAATCCCTTGTCTCGCCGCGCGGGCTCGTTCTGGTGAAGATACACCGCAAGCGTGTCCCAGGGCGGCGTGACGGATGCTTGAGTGAGAAGGCGGCCGATCTCGCCTCTGTGATAGCCGGCGTGCAGCGAGACATGAACCAGCATCTCCTCACGCGTCATCGAGCCGCGGTCGCCGTCAGTGAAGGTGAAGGCGACGGGCTCGATCCGAGCTTCGGCAGACAGAGCATCCACATAGTCGATGTACCACTGGTCGGTCGCTGCAACGGCCTCCCTCAACTGGCCGAGCGGCAACGCCGTTTCGAAATTTGTAGAGGTGAAGCCGTGCGTCTCTCCTTGCAGATGTCCTGCGAAAATCCGGCTCACAACGTGAAGGTGGCCGATGAGTCGCCGCGCGATCAGCAATTCCGCCTCCCATTGCACAGCATCAAGAGCGTCCAGTTTGTCAAACAGCTCCTGATTGGCCCAGGCAGAATAGCGAACCAACATCTGCAGCATATTTCCCATTGTCAGGCCTTACTTTGCTGGTGACGAATGCGAGCAATCCGCACACATTTTCAGAAGGAGCGGCGTTCCTGTCTATTCGCATTGAAAATCCGCAAGCGGCGACCCGCAAAACCCCGCGTCAGGCGCGCTCGCGCGCCACGGTCGATGCCATCATCGAAGCCGGTGCTCGCATTCTCAGCGATGACGGATGGGCGGGGTTCACGACGAACCGCGTCGCTGAGAGGGCCGGCGTCAGCATCGGCTCGCTTTACCAGTATTTTGAGGACAAGTTTTCACTGGTCGACGCCATCCGTCAGACCCATCTGGAAAACGGTATGCAAGCGATGCGAAGGGTTCGTGCCGTAGGATTGACGCCACATGAACTGGCGGTCCGGATCGTCGCAGCGAGGATCGAAGCCCATTCCATTCATCCTGGCCTTCATCCCGTCCTACTTCAAGAGATCCCGACAGCGAGGGCACGCCGCAACCCGGAGAGCGACTATGAAGTCGCCTACCTGTCGTTATACGCGAAAATCGTGGCGGACTTCCGCAGCAGACAGGGTAGTCCTGCTGACGCGGTTGCGGGGCGTGTCCTCTCGGACGCCGTTGACGGCGTGATCCACAATGCGGCGAGTCGCAGCGCCCTCGACGACGAGCGGATGCGCGAGGAGTTGATCCGCTTGATCGCGCTCTATCTATCACCTGGAACTGATTTGCCGTGAAAGGCTGCCTTGTCCAGAGGCGCCTTCCTGGATTCAAGGCTGTCACCCTCACCCCATTGCTGTAGCCCCGCATCACGGACCTCAAGGCGGCGTGGGATCCGCCGCGCGTAAGACAGTCGCCCAAAGCAAAACGGCCCCCGGATTTCTCCGAGGGCCGTTCTTTTTGTAGCCTACGCTCGCCTCGCGGAGGCTCGCCGCTTGAGGTCGAAGCGCTCAAGAAGCGAGCGACCGCTCGCGCGCGTTAGCGCACTAAGAGGCTTACTCGACGATCTTGGCCACGACGCCGGCGCCGACGGTGCGGCCGCCTTCACGGATGGCGAAGCGCAGGCCCTGGTCCATGGCGATCGGGGTGATCAGTTCGACGTTCAGCTCGGCGTTGTCGCCGGGCATGATCATCTCGACGCCTTCCTTCAGCTTCACGATGCCGGTCACGTCGGTCGTGCGGAAGTAGAACTGCGGACGATAGTTGGTGAAGAACGGGGTGTGACGGCCGCCCTCTTCCTTGGTCAGGATGTAGGCCTCGGCCAGGAACTTGGTGTGCGGGGTGATCGAACCCGGCTTGCACAGAACCTGACCGCGCTCGACGTCTTCACGCTTGGTGCCGCGCAGCAGAACGCCGACGTTGTCACCGGCTTGACCCTGATCCAGCAGCTTGCGGAACATTTCCACGCCCGTGCAGGTCGTCTTCTGGACCGGACGGATGCCGACGATCTCGACTTCTTCACCGACCTTGATCACGCCCTTTTCGACGCGGCCGGTCACCACGGTGCCGCGGCCCGAGATCGAGAAGACGTCTTCCACCGGCATCAGGAACGGCAGGTCCACCGGACGCTCAGGCTGCGGGATGTAGCTGTCGACCGTCTCCATCAGCGCCAGGATGCGCTGTTCGCCGATCTCCGGGTTCACGCCGTCGGTCGCGGCCTTGGCCGAGCCCTTGGTGATCGGGATTTCGTCGCCCGGGAACTGGTACGAGCTCAGGAGCTCGCGCACTTCCATCTCGACCAGCTCCAGCAGCTCTTCGTCGTCGACCAGGTCGACCTTGTTCATGAAGACCACCAGGGCCGGCACGCCGACCTGACGGGCCAGCAGGATGTGCTCGCGCGTCTGCGGCATCGGGCCGTCCGCGGCCGAAACCACCAGGATCGCGCCGTCCATCTGCGCCGCGCCGGTGATCATGTTCTTCACATAGTCGGCGTGGCCGGGGCAGTCGACGTGCGCATAGTGACGGTTCGCCGTCTCATATTCCACGTGCGCCGTGTTGATCGTGATGCCGCGCGCCTTCTCTTCCGGCGCGGCGTCGATGTCGGCGTAGTTCATCGCCTTGGCGCCGCCGGCCTTCGCCAGCGTCATCGTGATCGCCGCCGTCAGCGTCGTCTTGCCGTGGTCAACGTGACCGATCGTGCCGATGTTGCAGTGCGGCTTCGTGCGTTCGAACTTTTCCTTGGCCATTCTCTAGCTCCTAGGTCCCCGAACCGGGGGTTCCTGCAGTCTGGGGGTTAAGGGCGCCCGGTTTGGGACCGGGCGCTTTTAGGTGCGCTTTTCCGAAAGGAAAAGCTTAGGCGTACTTCTTGATCACTTCGTCGGCGACGTGCTGCGGCACCGGCTCATAGTGGTCGTACTGCATGGTGAACTGGGCGCGCCCCTGCGACATGCCGCGCAGCGTGTTCACATAGCCGAACATGTTGGCCAGCGGCACGAAGGCGTTCACGACAGTGGCGTTGCCGCGCATGTCCTGACCCTGGATCATGCCGCGACGGCCGTTCAGGTCGCCGATGACCGAACCCAGATACTCTTCCGGGGTCACGACCTCAACGGCCATGATCGGCTCCAGCAGCTTGGGTCCGCCCTTCTCGCGCAGCTCCTTGAAGGCGGCGCGAGCGGCGATTTCGAACGCCAGGACCGAGGAGTCGACGTCGTGGAAGGCGCCGTCCACCAGGGTGGCCTTGACGTCGATGACCGGGAAGCCGGCCAGCAGGCCGTTGTCCTTGGCGGACTTCAGGCCCTTTTCGACGCCCGGGATATATTCCTTGGGCACCGCGCCGCCGACGATGGCGGATTCGAAGACGAAGTCCGTACCCGGCTCGCCCGGCTCGAACACCAGTTTGACGCGGGCGAACTGGCCCGTACCGCCGGTCTGCTTCTTGTGGGTGTAGTCGATCTCGGCCTTGCGGCTGATGGACTCGCGATAGGCCACCTGCGGCGCGCCGATATTGGCCTCGACCTTATAGGTGCGCTTCAGGATGTCGATCTTGATGTCAAGGTGCAGCTCGCCCATGCCCTTCAGGATCGTCTGGCCCGACTCGTGGTCGGTCGAGACGGTGAAGGACGGGTCTTCCGAGGCCAGCTTGGCCAGGGCGACGCCCAGCTTCTCCTGGTCGGCCTTGGACTTGGGCTCGACGGCGATCTCGATCACCGGGGCCGGGAATTCCATCCGCTCCAGGATGACCGGCGACTTGATCGGGTCGCACAGGGTGTCGCCGGTGCGGGTGTCCTTCAGGCCGGCCAGGGCGACGATGTCGCCGGCGTAGGCTTCCTTGATGTCCTCGCGGTTGTTGGAGTGCATCAGCAGCATGCGGCCGACGCGTTCCTTCTTGTCGCGGGTCGAGTTCAAGAGGCCCATGCCGGTTTCCATCTTGCCGGAATACAGGCGGCAGAAGGTCAGCGAGCCGACGAAGGGATCGTCCATGATCTTGAACGCCAGAACCGACAGGGGCTCGTCGTCGGACGCCTTGCGCTCGACCTCGGCCTCGGTCTTGTAGTCGATGCCCTTGGTCGGGGGGATGTCCACCGGCGACGGCAGATAGTCGACGACGGCGTCCAGCAGGGTCTGCACGCCCTTGTTCTTGAAGGCCGAGCCGCAGAGGATCGGGTAGAAGGCGCCGGTCAGAACGGCCTTACGGATGCACTTCTTGATGGTCTCTTCCGAAGGCTCGTTGCCTTCGAGGTAGGCTTCCATGGCCTCATCGTCCAATTCGACGGCGTTGTCGATCAGGTACTGACGGGCCTCGACGGCCTTGTCCATCAGGTCGGCGGGGATCTCTTGATCTTCGTACGACGCGCCCAGCCCGTCATTGTCCCAGACAACCGCCTTCATGCGGACCAGGTCCACCAGGCCCTTCAGAGCCGACTCGGCGCCGATCGGGAACTGGATCGGCACGGCCTTGGCGCCCAGACGGTCGCGGATCGACTCGACCGACTTGTCGAAGTCGGCGCCGATCTTGTCCATCTTGTTGACGAAGACGATGCGCGGCACGCGGTACTTGTCGGCCTGGCGCCAGACGGTTTCGGTCTGCGGTTCGACGCCGGCGTTGCCGTCCAGAACGGTCACGGCGCCGTCGAGGACGCGCAGCGAACGCTCGACCTCGATGGTGAAGTCCACGTGGCCGGGGGTGTCGATGATGTTGAGGCGCTTTTCTTTCCAGAAGGCGGTCGTCGCGGCCGACGTGATGGTGATGCCGCGCTCCTGCTCCTGGTCCATCCAGTCCATGGTGGCGGCGCCGTCGTGGACTTCGCCGATCTTATGCGACTTACCCGTGTAGTACAGGATCCGCTCGGTCGTCGTCGTCTTGCCCGCGTCGATGTGGGCCATGATGCCGAAGTTGCGGTAGTCTTCGATTTTATGCGTGCGGGGCATTAGAGCGTCCCTTGAGGGCTTCGGACGCAGATGCGCCCTTCGAAATGTCGGATATGACGGCGCGGGCGATTTAGCTGAAACCGCCCGCGCCGGATAGTCTTAGATAGGAACCGCCCCATACCTTCGAAAGGGAGACGGTTTTAAGACATTTACCAGCGGTAATGGCTGAAGGCGCGGTTCGCCTCGGCCATCTTGTGGGTGTCTTCGCGCTTCTTGACCGCGGTGCCGCGGTTGTTCGAGGCGTCCAGCAGCTCGGCGGCCAGCTTCTCGGTCATGGTGTTCTCGCCGCGCTTGCGGGCGGCGTTGACCAGCCAGCGGATGGCCAGGGCGCGACGACGGTCGGGACGAACCTCGACCGGCACCTGATAGGTGGCGCCGCCGACGCGACGCGAGCGGACTTCGACCGCCGGGGCGACGTTGTCCAGGGCGGAGTGGAAGGTCTCGACCGCGGTCTGGTCCTTCTTCTTCTCGGCCAGGATATCGAAGGCGCCGTAGACGATGTTCTCGGCGACGGCCTTCTTACCTTCGTACATGACGTAGTTCATGAACTTGGTGACGACCAGGTCGCCGAACTTGGGATCCGGCAGGACTTCACGTTTCTGGGCGCGGTGACGACGCGACATGGGTTATTCCTCTTGGGGCCCGGCCGACGCCGGGAAGATCTCGAAAAGGCCTCCGGGCGCGACGGCCCGGAAGCGAACGGCTTACTTCGGACGCTTGGCGCCGTAGTGCGAACGGCGCTGCTTGCGGTCCTTGACGCCTTGCGTGTCGAGCACGCCGCGCAGGATGTGGTAGCGAACGCCGGGCAAGTCCTTCACGCGGCCGCCGCGGATCAGAACAACAGAGTGTTCCTGCAGGTTGTGGCCTTCGCCGGGGATGTAGCACACGGCTTCATAGCCGTTCTTGGCCAGACGGACCTTGGCGACCTTACGCAGAGCCGAGTTCGGCTTCTTCGGGGTCGTGGTGTAGACGCGGGTGCAGACGCCGCGACGCTGGGGCGAACCCTCCAGGGCCGGCACCTTGTTGCGGGTGGGCTTGGGCTTGCGCGGCTTGCGGATCAGCTGGTTGATCGTAGGCATTGAGACAGGTCTCGACTTCTATGGGGGGCGTGTGTCTTTCGACCGAGGCGCCCCGCGCCTTCTTTTGTGAACGAGGGACCATTCCCCCGCCCGGGTGTCATCGAGACTGAGTGCGTGACGACCCAAACAGAAAAGCCGGAACGCGCGCTTTGGGCGTTCCGGCGGGCACAGCCCGTCCGTTCGATTGTCACGATCTCAGCGACCGGCGAACCGGCCACGCCTCGAAAGTGGGCGGCTTCTACGCGCCATGGGGGGAAAGGTCAAGGACAGGCCAACTACTGCAGTCTAAAGCGGGATGTGAACCGGACCTTCTGTCCCACCCGGCTCGGATCGGCCTGCACCCGCAGACCTCTTCTGGACATGGCGAGCGCCGCCTCGCCATAGCCCTGGTCGGACGGCTCCTCGGAGATCACCACGCAGTCCGTCAAAGCTCCGCCTTCGGCGAGAACGCATTCAAGCGTCACAGCCCCATCCTCTGAGCCGGGCGTGAAGCTGCGGCCGACGACAGGGGTTCCGTCCGGCAGGGACGCTACCGCCTCGGACGTCGCACAGGCGGCGAGAAGACCGCATATGACGACGACGATCGTATTCTTCATCCGTCCCTCCCCCGAATCCAGATTTCATTATCACCGGGCGGGGCCGGGCTCCACGGCACAGGCGGCGTCTGTCTGCGCCTCCATATAGGTCCGCTCGAAACAGCGGGACAGCCATGACAGGTTCCGGCCATTGTACCGGTCGCCTTCGTTGGGTGAGGTTCGCAACGTCTCAAGACGCGCGTCCAGCAGTCCCCGATCCTTGACCAGGAACCCATACAACCCCTCGACATAGGCGTTCCAGTCCAAGGCGATTTCGGCGGCCGTGCGCTGATCCGACCGCCGCGCTCCGCCCAGCGCCAGTGCGGCGCCCGCTTCGTCTCCGGCAAAGGCCAGATAGCGCGCCATGTGTAGGTGGGAGATGGCCGATTCCCGCACCCCCAACAGCGGCCCACGCGTCAGATACTCCCGACTGGCCTCGGCCGCTCGCCGGTAGCACCCCAGATCGGCGTACCACATCGGACTGCCGGGCTTGTCCGTCGAGAACTCAAAATCCTCCCAGTCGCGCTCGGCGTTGGCCTCATTGGGGACGGCCGGACAAGTCTCCAGGTCGTCGACAGGGGCCGGCCTGGCGACCTGCGAGCTTGCCTGAAGATACAAGACCAGGACCAACAGTATCGACATCAGCCGCCCCTCCCTCGGAGCCTCATCACACAGCCATGACGCGAACAAGTCAAACCAGCGCCTGAATCCAGCCATCCTTGCGGTCGAGCTTTGCGTTGAACGGTCAGGGGACGGGCATGGGGGCGACGGGCAGGATCGGCTGGGCGGGCGCGACCGCCGCCGCTCTCAGCGTCAACGTCCTGGTCATAGCCCTGCTGTCGATGGAGCACCGGCGAGAGCGGACGCCGCGCTCACGGGCTGCCGAACCGGTTTTGTATCTCGATATCGAGCCACGCGCCTCCTTGCCGAGGGATCGGTCCGTTCGGACGTCTCGCAGGCTCGGCCGTGCGCCCTCTCCTGTTGAACGTCCGGCCGCCGTTTCGCCCACGACCTCCAACCAGACGAAGGAGGCTGGGGTTTCCGTCGCGGCCGGCGCGCCCATCGATGAAGGCTGGCGCGTCACGATCGGCGTCGGGCGTCCCAGCGACAGTTTCGCGTCCTGCGACGCGCCGCATCGTCTGTCCGTCGAAGGACGTCGTCGATGCGAGGACCGGTGGATGCGCCTGGGCCAGGAGGTCCGTTCCATCGCCGGCTCGAGCGACGCCGAACGGGACGCGGTCTTCGCGCGCCAGGGCGCCAGACGCCTGGCGGCATGGGAGGCGAAGCGCGCTGAGCCGTCGCGGGGCGACCCGCCTTGCGAAAGTCCCAATCCCGTGGCCGGTTGCGAAGGGGTCAACATCAGCGTTGAGCTATTCTCCACACGCGACGGCGTCCTGCCCAACCTCAGAAAGCGCCGCCAATGAGCGTGTCCGCCCAGCCTCGTCCACCGTTCCAGCGTCCCGACTGGCGCAAGGCGGGTCTGGCCGCGTTGGCCGCCGCCATCAACATCGCCCTGATCGCCGCCCTGTCCGTCACGGCGCTGGGGATCGACGGGGAAGACTTCGCCGCCGAGCCGCCGCCGATCTATCTGGACATCGAGCCGCGCCCCCTGCTGCCCGATGAACGCCCTCGCATTCCCAGCATGGCCACGCCGGACGTCGCACCCGCAGCGGCTCCGACAGCCTCGTCTTCCCCGTCGGTTCGACCTCCCGCTGCGGAGGCCCAGGCCGTTCCCCGCCCTGCCCCCCTGCGTCCCCGCCTCGCCGCCCCGACGCCGCCGGGCGCGCCGCCGCCGGCCGACGTCTGGCGGGTCGATCCTTCAAACCGCAGCGGGGCCATGGCCCGCACCCTGCGCCAGGGCCTGCCGGGCTGCGCCTCGCCCGATCTGCTGAACGAGATGGAGCGTCAGCATTGCCGCAATGAGTTCGCCCGAAGGGGCGAGAACGCGGCGCCCATCACCGGCTCGGGCAACCCCGAGCGCGACGCCCGCTTCGCCCGTCAAGGCGCCCGGCGTCTGGCCGAGTGGGAGCAGTTGCGCCGTCCCCTGTCCGGCGGGGTGGGCGTGGTCGGGCCAGCGGACTGTGTCGGCTCGAACTTCGGCACGGGTTGCGCCGGCGCGCATCTCGGTCCCGTCCCCGGCGTAGACATGCAACAAGGCGCCCGGACGCCCATCAACCCCGGCGAACAGCGCCCGCAAGGCTTCTCCGCCAGCATTGGGGGGCTCAGGATCGGCGGCAAGGACGACTAAGAAAAGGGCGGCCCCGTCGCCGGCGCCGCCCCTCTTCAGTTCATCACATCCGAACCCGGAGATCAGCCTTCGCTGCTCTCCAGTTCCAGTTGCAGATCGGCCGGCAGCGGCTCGATCGCATCTTCGCGGGCCTGGGTCAGTTCGGCGTCGCGCTCGTTGGCGATCTTCTGCAGCGAGCGCAGATAGGCGCCCGTACCGGCCGGGATCAGACGGCCGACGATGACGTTCTCCTTCAGGCCTTCCAGCAAGTCCTTCTTGCCGTGGACCGAAGCCTCGGTGAGGACGCGCGTGGTCTCCTGGAAGGAGGCCGCCGAGATGAAGCTGCGGGTCTGCAGCGACGCCTTGGTGATGCCCAAGAGGACCGGCTGGGTGACGGCCGGACGACCGCCGCGCTTCTCGACCTTGGCGTTCTCCAGAGCCGCCTCGGCCACCTCGACGGTGTCGCCGCGGATCAGGGTGGTTTCACCGGCGTCGATCACCTCGACCTTCTGCAGCATCTGACGCACGATGACTTCGATGTGCTTGTCGTTGATCGGCACGCCCTGCAGTCGATAGACCTCCTGCACCTCGTTCACCAGATACTCGGCCAGAGCCTCGACGCCCTGGATGCGCAGCAGATCGTGCGGATCCGGATTGCCGTCGATGATGTAGTCGCCCTTCTGGATCAGATCGCCGTCGTGGACGGAGATGTGCTTGCCCTTCGGGATCAGGAACTCGACGGGTTCGCCCTGGACGCCGTCGGCGTTGGGCTCCGGCGTGATCTTGATGCGGCGCTTGTTCTTGTAGTCGCGACCGAACTCCACGCGACCGTCCATCTCGGCGATGACGGCGCAGTCCTTCGGACGACGGGCTTCGAACAGTTCGGCCACGCGCGGCAGACCGCCGGTGATGTCGCGGGTCTTGGCGCCTTCGGTCGGAACGCGGGCGATGATCTCGCCCGGCTTGACCTCGTCGCCGTTCGCCACGGACAGAACCGCGCCGACGGGCAGCAGATAGCGGGCGTCGGAGCCCGACGACAGCTTGGCGTAGGCGTCGCCCAGGGTGATGCCCATGGCCGGACGCAGGTCCGAACCGCGCGGGCTGGCTCGCCAGTCGCTGACGACGCGCTGGGCGATGCCGGTGGCTTCGTCGGTCTCTTCCTTGACCGACAGGCCCTCGACCAGGTCCTCGAAGCGCACCACGCCGCCGACTTCCGTCAGGATCGGGGTGGTGTAGGGGTCCCACTCGGCCAGGCGTTGGCCCTTCTTGACCGGATCGCCGTCCTTGACGCGGATGCGGGCGCCGTAAGGCGCCTTGTGCGTCTCGCGGTCCTTGCCGTCCACGACCACGGTCACGATGACGTTGCGGCTCATCGCCACCAGGTCGCCGTGGGCCGCGACGACGGTCGGGCCGGTGACCTTGGCCGTACCGGCGTTGGTCGCCTCCATGAAGGAGGTTTCCGCCACCTGGGCCGTGCCGCCGATGTGGAAGGTCCGCATGGTCAGCTGGGTGCCGGGCTCGCCGATCGACTGGGCGGCGATGACGCCGACCGCTTCGCCGATGTTGACGTTGGTGCCGCGCGCCAGGTCACGGCCGTAGCAGTGGGCGCAGATGCCGGCCTCGGCTTCGCAGGTCAGGGCCGAACGCACCTTCACCGACTGGACGCCGGCGGCTTCGATGGCCTCGACCACCTCTTCCACCAGATAGGTGTCGGCGGGGAACAGGACGGTGTCCGTACCCGGCTCCTTGATGTCCTCGGCCGCATAACGGCCCAGGATACGGGCACCCAGAGAGACCAGGACGTCGCCGCCCTCCATCACCGCGCGCAGGGTGATGCCGCGCGTCGAGCCGCAGTCCTGTTCGGTGACGATCGAGTCCTGCGCCACGTCCACCAGACGGCGGGTCAGATAGCCCGAGTTGGCGGTCTTCAGCGCGGTGTCGGCCAGACCCTTACGGGCGCCGTGGGTCGAGTTGAAGTATTCAAGGACGGTCAGGCCTTCCTTGAAGTTCGAGGTGATCGGCGTCTCGATGATCTCGCCGGAGGGCTTGGCCATCAGGCCGCGCATGCCGCCCAGCTGCTTCATCTGGGCCTGCGAACCCCGGGCGCCGGAGTTGGCCATCATATAGACCGAGTTGATGTCGGGGTTTTCGCCCTCGATCAGCACGCGCGGCTGCGCGATCTCGCCCATCATGGCGTCGGCGATCCGGTCCGTGGCCTTGGCCCAGGCGTCGACGACCTTGTTGTACTTCTCGCCGCGCGTGATCAGGCCGTCGGCGTACTGTTGTTCGTACTCCTCGACCTGGGTGCGGGTTTCGGCGACCAGCTCGGCCTTCTTCGCCGGAATGACGATGTCGTCCTTGCCGAAGGAGATGCCCGCCTTGGCGGCCTCGCGGAAGCCCAGGCCCATCATCTGGTCGGCGAAGATGACCGTCGCCTTCTGACCGCAGTGGCGATAGACCACGTCGATCAGGTTCCCGATCTCCTTCTTGGTCAGGTTCTTCTCGAGCAGGCGATAGCCGACGTTCGGGTTGCGCGGCAGCAGGGCGGCCAGCTTCATCCGGCCCGGCGTGGTGTCGATGACCTTGGTCACCTCCTTGCCCTCGGCGTCCAGCTCGGTCCAGCGCGCCTTGATGCGGCTGTGCAGGGTCACGACCTTGGCGTCCAGCGCCGCGTCGATCTCGCCGATGTTGGCGAACAGCTTGCCTTCACCCGGCTCGCCGTCCTTGACCAGCGACAGGTAGTACAGGCCCAGGACGATGTCCTGCGACGGCACGATGATCGGCTTGCCGTTGGCGGGCGACAGGATGTTGTTGGTCGACATCATCAGGACGCGCGCTTCCAACTGGGCCTCAAGGCTCAGCGGGACGTGAACGGCCATCTGGTCGCCGTCGAAGTCGGCGTTGAAGGCGGTGCAGACCAGGGGGTGCAGGCGGATGGCCTTGCCCTCAATCAGCTTGGGCTCGAACGCCTGGATGCCCAGACGGTGCAGCGTCGGCGCGCGGTTCAGCAGAACCGGGTGCTCGCGGATCACCTCGTCCAGGATGTCCCAGACGGCGGGTTGCTCGCGCTCGACCATGCGCTTGGACTGTTTGACGGTGCCCGACAGGCCCTTGGCGTCCAGACGCGCGTAGATGAAGGGCTTGAACAGCTCCAGCGCCATCTTCTTGGGCAGACCGCACTCGTGCAGCTTCAGTTCCGGACCCACGGTGATCACCGAACGGCCCGAATAGTCGACGCGCTTGCCCAGCAGGTTCTGACGGAAGCGGCCCTGCTTGCCCTTCAGCATGTCGGCCAGCGACTTGAGGGGCCGCTTGTTGGCGCCCGTGATCACGCGGCCGCGACGGCCGTTGTCGAACAGGGCGTCGACCGACTCCTGCAGCATCCGCTTTTCGTTACGGATGATGATGTCCGGCGCCCGCAGCTCCATCAGGCGCTTCAGACGGTTGTTCCGGTTGATGACCCGGCGATACAGGTCGTTCAGGTCGGAGGTCGCGAAACGACCGCCGTCCAGCGGCACCAGCGGGCGCAGTTCAGGCGGGATGACCGGCACGATGGTCAGGATCATCCACTCGGGCTTGTTGCCCGATTCCAGGAAGGCCTCGATCAGCTTCAGGCGTTTGGACGCCTTCTTGGCCTTCATTTCCGACGGATTGTCGGCCAGTTCGGCGCGGTGCTTTTCGGCTTCCGCGTTCAGGTCGATGCCCATCAGCAGGTTGCGGACGGCCTCGGCGCCGATCTCGGCGGTGAAGCCGTCGTCGCCGTATTCTTCCTGGTAGCGATAGAACTCGTCTTCCGTCAGCAGCTGGTTCTGCTTCAGCGGGGTCAGGCCCGGCTCGGTGACGATGTAGTTCTCGAAGTACAGGACGCGCTCGACGTCCTTCAGCGCCATGTCCAGCATCAGCGAGATGCGGCTGGGCAGCGACTTCAGGAACCAGATGTGGGCCACCGGCGCGGCCAGGTCGATGTGGCCCATCCGCTCGCGGCGAACGCGGGCCAGGGTGACCTCGACGCCGCACTTCTCGCAGATGATGCCCTTGTACTTCATGCGCTTGTACTTGCCGCACAGGCATTCGTAGTCCTTGGTCGGGCCAAAGATACGGGCGCAGAACAGGCCGTCACGCTCGGGCTTGAACGTGCGGTAGTTGATGGTTTCCGGCTTCTTGATCTCGCCGAACGACCACGACCGGATCTTCTCCGGCGAGGCCAGGGCGATCTTGATCTGGTCGAAGGTCGGGGTGACCGGGACCGGGTTGAAGATGTTCAGGACTTCCTGGTTCATCTTGGTTTCCTTGCTGCGGTTTGAAACCGCGAAAAACTTAGTGGCGAGTGGCGAGTGGTGAGTGGCGAGTAAGAAGGGGGATCACGGCGCTGAATTTCTTCACTCGCCACTCGCCACTCATTACTCGCCACTCTGAGGCGCTACGCGCCTCAGCTGTTCTCCAGCTCCACGTTCAGACCCAGCGAACGCATTTCCTTGATGAGCACGTTGAAGCTCTCGGGAATGCCGGCCTCGAAGCTGTCGTCGCCGCGGACGATGGCCTCGTAGACCTTGGTCCGGCCGGCCACGTCGTCGGACTTGACCGTCAGCATCTCCTGCAGGGTGTAGGCGGCGCCGTAGGCTTCCAGAGCCCAGACCTCCATTTCCCCGAAGCGCTGACCGCCGAACTGCGCCTTGCCGCCCAGCGGCTGCTGGGTGACCAGCGAGTACGGGCCGATCGAGCGGGCGTGGATCTTGTCGTCGACCAGGTGGTGCAGCTTCAGCATATAGATGTAGCCGACCGTGACCGGACGCTTGAACTGCTCGCCGGTCTGACCGTCGTACAGGATCGACTGGGCCGACTTGTGCAGGCCGGCCTCTTCCAGCAGACGCTCGATGTCGCCGATGTGCGCGCCGTCGAAGACCGGAGTCGCGAAGGGCACGCCCTTTGACAGGTTCTTCGCCAGTTCGATCAGCTCTTCCTCGTCTTCCGGCAGCGGGGTTTCCGGGCCGTAGATTTCGGTCAGACGATCAATCAGCGCCTGCTTCTGACCACCCGCTTGCCAGGCTTCCAGCAGACCGGAGATCTGCTTGCCCAGGCCGGCGGCGGCCCAACCCAGGTGGGTTTCGAAGATCTGGCCGATGTTCATGCGCGACGGCACGCCCAGCGGGTTCAGAACCACGTCCACGTGGGTGCCGTCCTCCAGGTGCGGCATGTCCTCGATCGGCAGGATCTTGGAGATGACGCCCTTGTTGCCGTGACGGCCGGCCATCTTGTCGCCGGGCTGAAGCTTGCGCTTCACGGCCACGAAGACCTTAACCATCTTCATCACGCCGGGGGGCAGTTCGTCGCCGCGTTGCAGCTTCTCGACCTTGTCTTCGAAACGACGGTCCAGTTGCTTACGCGCGTCCTCGAACTGGCGCTTCATCGCCTCCAGCTCGCCCATGGCCTTTTCGTCGTCCAGGGCGATCTGCCACCACAGGCCGCGGCTGACCTCGGCCAGCTTCTCTTCGGTCAGCTCGCCGCGGCCGATGCCCTTCGGACCCGACACGGCGGTCTTGCCCAGCAGCAGCGGCTTCAGACGGCCGTAGACGTTGCGCTCCAGGATCTTGAGCTCGTCGTCGCGGTCCTTGCCCAGGCGTTCGATCTCGGCGCGTTCGATGGCCAGGGCGCGTTCGTCCTTGTCCACGCCGTGACGGTTGAAGACGCGGACGTCGACGATGGTGCCGGCGACGCCGGGCGGCAGGCGCAGGGAGGTGTCGCGCACGTCCGAAGCCTTCTCGCCGAAGATGGCGCGCAGCAGCTTCTCTTCCGGGGTCATCGGGCTTTCGCCCTTCGGCGTCACCTTGCCGACCAGGATGTCGCCGGGCTGGACCTCGGCGCCGATGGCCACGATGCCCGCCTCGTCGAGGTTGCGCAGGGCTTCCTCGCCGACGTTGGGGATGTCGCGGGTGATTTCTTCCGGCCCGAGCTTCGTATCCCGCGCCATCACCTCGAACTCCTCGAGGTGAATGGAGGTGAAGACGTCGTCGCGCACGATGCGCTCGGAGATCAGGATGGAGTCTTCGAAGTTGTAGCCGTTCCAGGGCATGAAGGCGACCAGGGCGTTGCGTCCCAGGGCCAGTTCGCCCAGGTCCGTCGACGGACCGTCGGCGATCACGTCGCCGGCCTTCACCGCATCGCCCACGCGCACGATCGGGCGCTGGTTGATGCAGGTCGACTGGTTCGAGCGCTGGAACTTCGACAGGCGATAGATGTCGACGCCCGAGCGGGCGGCGTCCACCTCGCCGGTGACGCGCACGACGATCCGGGTGCCGTCGATCTGTTCGACGACGCCGTCACGACGGGCCACCACCACGGCGCCGGAGTCCACGGCCACGACCGCTTCCATGCCGGTGCCGACCAGGGGCGCGTCCGACTGCACCAGCGGCACGGCCTGACGTTGCATGTTCGCGCCCATCAGTGCGCGGTTGGCGTCGTCGTTTTCGAGGAACGGGATCAGGGCGGCGGCGACCGAAACGACCTGTTTCGGCGACACGTCCATCATGTCCACCGCGTCCTTGTTCAGGAGCTGGGATTCGCCGTTGATCCGGCCGGGGACCAGGTCCTCGACGATCACCCCGTCCTTCAGTTCGATGTTCGCCTGGGCGATCGTGTACTTCGACTCCTCCATGGCGGAGATGTAGACCACCTCACCCTGGGCCTTGCCGTCCTTCACGCGGCGGTACGGGCTCTCGATGAAGCCGTACTTGTTGACGCGGGCGTGGGTGGCCAGGGAGTTGATCAGGCCGATGTTCGGGCCTTCCGGCGTTTCGATCGGGCAGATGCGGCCATAGTGGGTCGGGTGGACGTCGCGGACTTCGAAGCCCGCGCGCTCACGCGTCAGACCGCCCGGGCCAAGCGCCGACAGGCGACGCTTGTGGGTGATTTCCGACAGCGGGTTCGTCTGGTCCATGAACTGCGACAGCTGCGACGAGCCGAAGAATTCGCGAACCGCCGCGGCGGCCGGCTTGGCGTTGATCAGGTCGTGCGGCATGACCGTGTCGATATCGACCGAGGACATGCGCTCCTTGATGGCGCGCTCCATCCGCAGCAGGCCGACGCGGTACTGGTTCTCCAGCAGCTCGCCGACCGAACGGACCCGGCGGTTGCCCAGGTTGTCGATATCGTCGATCTCGCCGCGGCCGTCCTTCAGCCCGACCAGGATCTGCAACACCTTCAGCACGTCCTCCTTGCGCAGGACGCGGATCTCGTCGGACACCTCGGGGGTCTCCAGACGCATGTTCATCTTGACCCGGCCCACGGCCGACAGGTCGTAGCGCTCGCTGTCGAAGAACAGCGAGTTGAACATGGCTTCGGCGGCTTCCGGGGTGGGCGGCTCGCCCGGACGCATCACGCGATAGACGTCGAACAGGGCGTCTTCGCGGTTGTCGTTCTTGTCGATGCGCAGGGTGTTGCGCATATAGGCGCCGACCGTGACGTGGTCGATGTCCAGCACCTCGATGGTGGTGAAGCCGTTCTCTTCCAGCACCGCGATAGTGGCGGCGTCCAGCTCGTCCCCGGCCTCGGCGAAGATTTCGCCGGTCTCGAAGTTGACGGCGTCGTTCGCCAGATACTTGGTCACCAGGGCGTCGGCGGCCAGCGACAGCGACTTGACCGTTTCACCCAGCTTCTTGGCGGCGCGGGCGCTGATCTTCTGGCCGGCCTGTGCCACCACTTCGCCGGTGTCGGCGTCGATCAGGTCGAACTCCGGCTTCACCCCGCGCCAGCGCTCGGCCTTGTACGGCGTGACCCAGCCCTCGCCGCGCTTCTCGTAGGGCACGGTCTCGTAGAAGGTCTTCAGGATTTCTTCGCCGTCCATGCCCAGACCCATCAGGAAGGTCGTGGCCGGCAGCTTGCGGCGGCGGTCGATGCGGACATAGACCACGTCCTTGGCGTCGAACTCGAAGTCCAGCCAGGAGCCGCGGTAGGGGATGACGCGCGCGGCGAACAGCAGCTTGCCCGAGCTGTGCGTCTTGCCCTTGTCGTGGTCGAAGAAGACGCCCGGCGAACGGTGCATCTGCGAGACGATCACGCGCTCGGTGCCGTTGACGATGAAGGTGCCCTTGTCCGTCATGAGCGGGATGTCGCCCATGTAGACGTCCTGCTCCTTGATGTCCTTGACCGAACGGGCTCCCGTTTCCTCGTCGGTCTCAAAGACGATCAGACGCAGCTTGACCTTCAGCGGCGCGGCATAGGTCATGTCGCGCTGAATGCACTCTTCGACGTCGTACTTAGGATCCTCGAACTCGTAGGAAACGTACTCGAGGATGGCGCGTTCGTTGAAGTCCTTGATCGGGAACACCGACTTGAAGACCGCCTCGATGCCCTGCTCCTTGCGCTGGCCCGGACGGACCTCGCGTTGCAGGAACTGTTCGTAGGAGGCGCGCTGGACCTCGATCAGGTTCGGCATCTGCACCGCTTCGGGAATACGTCCGAAGGATTTGCGGATGCGCTTCTTGCCGGTGAACGAAGTGGCGGAAGCGATCTGACCGTTGATGGCGAGATCGTGGGCGACGTCAGTCATTCAGTGTTTCCCATGGCGCGCGACCCGGGGAAGTCGCGCGCGAAATGCAGCAGCCACGGTGCGCGTTTCCGCGTCCGCAGCCAGGTTTTCGGCGCCCACCCTCGGCCCGCTGCCGGGCCAGGACGCCTGAATTGTACCGGCTCCCTGGGGAAGGAGCCGCGCCTTCGCTCCGGTCGGAGGGCGACGGACCGGGCCTCGGCGCTTGCGCGCAGACTCTTTAGGAGTGTTGCGGAACGCGGACATATACTCGCTTCCGCGGCGAAATAAAGGCCCCTGCCCCATATTTTCGCGCCCCTTCGCCAAGGCGTCTAAGGCGGATTGACGGACCGGCGAGTCGCCGCCCTGGATGGGCTCTGACGGCCCTAGGTCTCAGGACTTCAGCAGTTGCAGCAGGGCCTCCGCCGCGTCGCGCGAGGAGGCGGGGTTCTGACCGGTAACCAGCTTGCCGTCCACGACGACATGGGAGCCCCAGTCGGGGCCGCGCGAATAGTCGCCGCCGTTGGCGCTCAGCACGTTCTCGACCAGGAAGGGCACCACGGCCGTCAGGCCGACAGCCTCCTCCTCGGTATTGGTGAAGCCCGTGACCTTGCGGCCGTTGACCAAGGGCTGTCCGTCCGGACCGTTGACCGACTTCAGAACGCCCGGCGCGTGGCAGACCAAGCCCGTCGGCTTGTCCGCCTTGGCGAAGGCTTCGATCAGGGCGATTGAGGCCGGATCGTTGGCGAGGTCCCACAGCGGTCCGTGGCCGCCCGGATAGAAGACCGCGTCGAAATCCTCGGCCTTGACCGACGACAGTTCGACGGTCGAGCCCAGGGCGGTCTGGGCCTCGGCATCGGCCTTGAAGCGGCGCGTGTCCTCGGTCTGTGCGTCGGGATCGTCGCTCTTGGGGTCCAGCGGCGGCTGACCGCCCTTGGGCGAGGCCAGGACGATCTCGGCCCCGGCGTCCTTGAGCGCATAATAGGGGGCGGCCAGTTCCTCCAGCCAGAAACCGGTCTTCTTGCCGGTGTCGCCGAGCTGGTCGTGCGAGGTCAGCACCATCAGGATCTTCATTTCGGGGGCTCCTTTTCAGGCGTAACAGATGGGAAGCCGAACCGATCCGCCAAGGCCGCGCTTGCGACGCCTGTCGGCCTGGGGCAAGCCTGCCCCCTTCCCTGCCCCCAATGGAGACGGACGGATGAGAGCGTGGATCGCGGCCCTGGCCCTGCCTCTTGTGATGGGTGTATTGGCGTCGGCTTCAGCCGCTCGGGCCGATTGCGGCCTGGCGCCGGCCGGAACGATCCGCGCCCTGGCCCTGGGTCCGAACGGTCGGACGGTTCAGCTTCATACGCCGCGCGGATTTGACCCGAACCGCCCCGCTCCCCTGGTCTTTCTGCTGCACGGCAGCGGCGGCACGGGCGCCGAAATTCTGGCATCCTCGGGTTTGGCCGAGACGGCGGATCGGCACGGCTTCATCGTCATTGCGCCCGACGGCGGCATTCCGGTGGAGCGCGGCTTCGTCTGGAACGTGCCGGGCGTGCCCACCATAGCGGGGACGATTCCCGGCCCGAACGACGCCGACGATGTCGCCTTCATGACCGAGACCATCGACGCCCTGGCCGATCAGGGCTGTATTGACCCGTCCAGGGTCTATGCGACCGGCCTGTCGGGCGGCGGCCGGATGACCTCCTGGCTGGGCTGCGCGGCCGCGGACCGGTTCGCCGCCATCGCTCCCGTGGTCGGGCTGCGCGCCGGACGGCCCGATCGGCGTGATCCTCAGCGCCCTGATCCCGCCACCTGCCGGCCGTCGCGCCCCATGCCGGTGATGGCCTTCGCCGGCGACGCCGACACCACCAATCCGATCCAGGGCGGCGGCGCCCCATATTGGAGCTACACCATGCATGCGGCCGAACAGCGCTGGGCCCAGTTGAACGGCTGCGCGGCCCCGCGTCCCACCGTCTGGGTCACGGCCCAGGTCTATGAAGAAGGCTATGCCGCCTGCCGAGACGGCGCCGACGTCGTCGGCCGCATCACCGCCGGCGGGGGCCACAGCTGGGTCGCCGACAACGACGCCATGTGGGCCTTCTTCGCCGCGCGGACACGCCCGCAGAACTGATACGGACTAGGCCCCAGCCATAGCGCTCACGGGCCTCAAGCAGCGCGAAGCGCGGTAGGCCAACAAAAAAGCCCGGCGGTTTCCCGCCGGGCCTTTCCGATCTTCAGCGGAGCTGAGACCCAGATTACTTGATCTGGACCTTGGCGCCGGCTTCCGTCAGCTTCTTGGCGATCTCGTCGGCTTGTTGCTTGGAGACGTTTTCGACGACGTTCTGCGGAGCGCCTTCGACCAGGTCCTTGGCTTCCTTCAGACCCAGGTCCGAACGGACGCCGCGGACTTCCTTGATGACGTTGATCTTCTTGTCGCCGCCGTCAACCAGGACGACGGTGAACTCGGTTTGCTCTTCAGCGGCTTCAGCCGGAGCAGCGGCGCCGCCGCCGGCCGGCATGGCCATGGCGACCGGAGCGGCGGCGGAAACGCCCCACTTTTCTTCCAGCAGCTTGGAGAGTTCAGCGGCTTCCAGAACGGTAAGCGCGGACAGGTCTTCGACGATCTTGGCGAGGTCGGCCATTGTCAGTTTTCCTTCGGAGGATTGGTTTCAGAGAATGATGCAGAGATGAAAGGGTCCGCCGCTTACGCGGCTTCCTTGGTGGCGTAGGCGTTGAACACGCGAGCCAGCTGACCGGCGGGCGCTTGCAGCACGCCGGCGACCTTGGTCGCGGGCGCATTGAGCAGGCCGATGAGCTGAGCGCGGACTTCGTCGAGCGTCGGGAGTTTCGAGAGAGCCTCGACACCCTTCTGATCGACGACGGTTTCGCCCATGAAGCCGCCGATGATCTTGAAGCGATCATTGGCCTTGGCGAACTCGGTGGCGACCTTGGCGGCCGTGCCCGGGTTCTCAGCATAGGCGATGCCCACGGGGCCCTTGAACAGGCCGTGGTAGCCGCTGCCTTCTTCGGCTTCGAGCGCCTTCAGCGCCAGGCGGTTCTTGACCACCTTGAACGCGCCGCCTTCTTTGCGAAGACGGCCGCGCAGATCTTCCATTTCCGCAACGGTCAGACCCAGGTTGTGGGTCACGACCACGGAGCCGGCGTCGGCGAACACGCCCTTGAGCGTCTCGATCGACTCGGCCTTTTGTGCGCGGTCCATTGCGGTCTCCAGTCTTGGTATTCGCCGCCGGGCTTATTCCCGACGACGGATTAGCCGAGGCGCCGCGCATCGCTGCGAAGCGTTGAGGCCGGTCTTATTGTCCGAAGGATGCGTCTGACGGCGTCCGTCCCGGAATGCGGGCTGACATCGGCAAGGTCGCGTCCCCATCTCCCCACGGCGCCAGAGGGCTCTCTGACAGTTACGGCCTGGGTGACCCCCACGCCCCGAAGTTCTCGGACAGGACCGTCAAAGGCGTGAACCTGTGACGGGAAGGCGCGCTAATACAGGCGCGGCCCGGCGAAATCAAGCCGGCTGTTCGTCCGTCGGCAGGGTTGCGGCGAATTCGAGGATCAAGGCCGCCAGATCCGGTTCGTTGACCGCCGCCGCCGCGGCTTGCGGCGTCATCCATCGCCGCTGGCGCTGATGGTCCTCAGGCCAGGCTCCGAGCTGAATCAGCACCTGCAGCGGATAGACGGAGACCACGCATTTGCGCTGCCCACCGTCCTTCAGGGTCTTGGCGTAGCGAAAGACGCCGATGGGCGCGTCTTCGACGGCTCCCTTCACGCCCGCCTCCTCCAGAGCCTCCTGCACCGCCGCCTGGGCGTCGGTCTTGCCGGCCATACGGCCGCCCTTGGGTATGACCCAGCGTCCGGTCTGGCGCGACGTGATCATGAGGATTCGGCGCTCGCCCTCCTCCACCCGCCAGGGCAGGGCCGCCACCTGACGCATTTCCGAGCGCGCCGTGCGCTTGGCTCCGCTGGCCATACGTCAGATCCCTTCCACCGCAGAACGCCGAAAGACCGGTCGAGACCCCTTGCCTCGTCCCCGGCTCGCCCGACCATCCGTACCAAGACGGTCGATCGACCACATCTTCCCAAACGTCATCCGGCAGGCGGCGTCAAGACACTGGTAAACCCGATAAGGGATCAGGTTTGGCCAGGCGCTGTCGCCTCCTCGTCGCCCAGAATGTCCTGTCGGTAAATCATGGTGATGACGGTGTGCAGAACGAGGGCCAGGGGCGTTGCGAACAGGACCCCCAGCGGCCCGAAAAGCGTTCCTATCCCCACGACGGCGAAGATGCCCAGGACCACCGGCAGATTGGCGACGTTCTTCTGCACCATGGGGGTGATGAAGTTGCTCTCCAGCTGGGAAACGGCGACGTAAAGCCCCAGGGTCATCAAGGCGGTCTCCCAGCCCTGGGTCGCGCCCACCAGGACCGCCGGGATGGTGGAGACGATGGGGCCGACGATCGGCACGAACTGCGCCACGCCCGTCAGCAGCCCCAGACCCACCGCCGAGGGCACGCCGATCAGCGCCAGTCCCGTCCCCGTCAAGACCCCGACCAGCACCATCGAGAACAGCTGCGCCTTCAACCACCCCTTCAAGGCGCGGCCGCAGCTGTTCAGCACCTCGCGCAGGCGCGGCCGGTGGGTCTTGGGCGCCAGGGACAGAAGGCCCTCGCGCGATTTGGCGGGCTCGATGGCCAGGAAAACCCCGGCCACCATCACCAGAACCAAGGTGGTGGCCCCGGAGGCGAAGCCCACTGCGAACTTCTGCGCCACTTGCAGCGCCTGCCCCGTCTGTCCGCCCAGACTCTTCAGCTGGTCAAGCAGTTGGGCGGCGTAGGGCTGGGCCTGAATCCAGGACTGCACCCGATCCCAGCCCTGAGGCAGCACCGCCACAAGGGCCGCGATCTGTTCGGCGATCTGGGCGCCGAAGAGGGTCAGAACCCCCGCCAGGATCGAAATGACGATCAACAGGGACAGCAGAACCGCAGCGGGATCGGGCAGGTTGAACCACCGGACGATAGGGTCGGCTAGGGCCCTCAGAACGACCGCGGCCAGAATTGCACCGAAAACCAACAACCATAGGGTGTGTAGCGTGACAATCAGTTGGCCGGCGAAATAGACGCCCACCAGCACCACGGCGCCGAAGGCCAGCCTTCCCTTCCATGGATCGCGTCCGCCCTCATCCGCCGGCGCGCCCTGCGCCGCTCTTCCCAAACCGAACATTCGCTTCCCTTGTTTCGCCTGCCTACAACGCCGCCGGAGCGGCGCCGTTCGAAGCGATGACGAAAAGAGTTCGACCAGGTTCGTGGGACTCAGGGATGATCGCGTCCGTCATAGGCGGCCTGGGCCGCCTCCACCTCGTCCATATGGGTCTCCGCCCAGTCTATCATTGACTGCAGCGCCGCCAGAAGCGATCGGCCTAAGGGCGTCATGGCGTAGGTGACGGACACGGGCACGGTCGGCGCGACCGATCGGGAGACCAGCCCGTCGCGCTCCAGAGCCTTCAGGGTCTGGCTCAACATCTTTTGGGACACGCCGTCGATCCTATGCCTCAGCGCATTGAAACGCATCGGCCCGTCGCCCAGGACGATCAGGACCAGGGTGCTCCATTTGTCGGCGATCCGATCCAGGAGCTGGCGCGTCGGACAGGCGGCGCAAAAGACGTCGCCGCGCAGTCGGGTTTCCAGCGGGTGACCAGGTGAGAGAAAGGTGCCGTCTTGCATAGCCGATTTCCATAACGCACCTGGTCTCCATTGGAAACCTATGGAGACTTTCATGAAGATCGCAGTCTTGGGCGCCAGCGGTCGCGCCGGATCGGAAATCACCAAGGAGCTGGCCTCTCGCGGCCATTCAGTCGTGGCGATCGCCCGCAAGCCGGAAGCCATTCCCGTAGCGCCCGGCGTGACGGCGCTTGGGGGCGACGCCTCGGACGCTGCGGCCTTGGCGAACCTCATCAAGGGATGCGACGCCGTGATCAGCGCCCTGCACCACGACATCAAGGCCGAGACCCTGCTTCAGGCGCTGAAGACTGCGGGCGTGCCGCGCCTTCTGGTCACCGGCGGCGCGGGCAGCCTGGAGGTCGCGCCGGGTCTTCGCCTGATCGACACTCCCGATTTTCCGGAAGAATTCAAACCCTACGCCCTGCCCGGCGTCGCCTTCCTGGAGGATCTGCGGGGCGAGACCGAAATCGACTGGACCTTCTTCTCCCCTGCGGCCTTCATCGAGGAAGGACCGCGCCTGGGCGTCTTCCGCACGGGAACCGATCAGTTGATCGTCGACGCCAACGGACAGAGCCGCATCAGCTTCGCCGACTACGCCATCGCCATGGTGGATGAGTTGGAGCAGCACAACCACTCGCGATCGCGTTTCACCGCGGCCTATTGAGGGCTGGGCGGCGGGTCTTGATCCGCCGCCGTCTTCCAGGTCACAGGTGAAACAGTCCCCGTGATCGTCGCCTGAAAATCACCGCCCCACGGCTTGAGACATCGCCGCCTTCAATTCACGGCGCTGTTCGGCTGTGCATTCGAACTCGTCGCAGAGCACATTGCCCATCTCGGCCATGATTTCCGGCATGATCGCCTGGACCGCCTCCGCCAAACGCGGCGCGGCTTGATAGCTCTTGGTCACCATGGAGCGGCCGACGTCGCTCTGATAGAAGTCGACCAGGGCCTGGAGTTCTTCCAGAGTGAAGATGTCGGCGTAGATCGGCGCCATGGCCTCGAACATGCGCGGCATCATGCGCGCCGTCACCTCCCCCATGACCGCACGGAACTTGGCGGCCTCATCTTCGGACATGCCTTCGAGCTCGGCGGGCATCATCATCGACGTCATCTGACCCAGGGCGGCGCCCAGTTCCTCTCCTTGCATCAAGGAGACGAACTTGTTTGCGAGCGCCAGCCGCGCCGCGCCGTCATCGCGCGTCTCGGCCAGGGCGGCCGGCGCGCAGAACAGTGTCAGGGCCAACATCAGCCCGCCGAAAAAGTGTCTCATCCTAAACCCCCGGTTAGACGCCCACCCTGCCGGGCCGTCCGGTTCGAGACAAGAAAAAAGCGGCGGGGATCGCTCCCCGCCGCTCTTCGTACCGATCGTCTTTCGACGCAGACGGCTTAGGCGCCCAGCGAGGCCGGATCGACCTTGAAGCCCGGGCCCATCGTCGACGACAGGCTGATGCGCTTCACATAGGTGCCCTTGGCGCCCGACGGCTTGGCGCGGACCAGGGCGTCCACGATGGCCTTGACGTTGGCCTCCAGAGCTTCCTGGGTGAAGGAGACCTTGCCGACGCCGGCGTGGACGATGCCCGCCTTCTCGACGCGGAACTCGACCGCGCCGCCCTTGGCGTCCTTGACGGCCTGGGCGACGTTCGGGGTCACGGTGCCGACCTTGGGGTTCGGCATCAGGCCGCGCGGGCCCAGCACCTTACCCAGACGGCCGACCAGGGCCATCATGTCCGGCGAGGCGATCACGCGGTCGAACTCCATGAAGCCGCCGGCGATCTTCTCGTACAGGTCTTCGGCGCCGACGTGCTCGGCGCCGGCCGCGACGGCTTCAGCGGCCTTGGCGTCCTTGGCGAAGACGGCGACGCGGACGTCACGGCCGGTGCCGGACGGCAGGTTGACCACACCGCGGACCTGCTGGTCGGCGTGACGCGGATCGACGCCCAGGTTGACGGCGATTTCCAGGGACTCGTCGAACTTGGCCTTGGCGTTTTCCTTGGCCAGCTTGATGGCGTCGGAGAAAGGCAGCAGGTCTTGGGTGACGCCGGTGCGGGCCTTCTGGGCCTTGGTTTGCTTGGCCATGTGCTTAGCCCTCCACCACTTCGAGGCCCATCGCGCGGGCGGAGCCTTCGATGATCTTGGTCGCCGCGTCCAGGTCGTTGGCGTTCAGATCCTTCATCTTCTTCTCGGCGATCTCGCGCAGCTGGGCCACGGTGATCTTGCCGGCCACTTCGCGACCGACCAGCTTGGAGCCCGACTTCAGGCCGGTGGCCTGTTTCAGGTACCAGGTCGCCGGGGGCGTCTTGGTGACGAAGGTGAACGACTTGTCCTGATAGACGGTGATGACGGTCGGAAGCGGGGTGCCCTTGGCTTCCTTCTCGGTGCGCGCATTGAACTCCTTGCAGAAGCCCATGATGTTCACGCCGCGCTGACCCAGCGCCGGGCCGATCGGGGGCGAAGGCGTGGCCGAACCGGCCGGCACTTGCAGCTTGATATAGCCGAGAATCTTCTTGGCCATTGGTCTCTCCTATGAATGACCCGACGAACGAACGACGAGCCGGTGAGCCGTGGTGCGGCATGGCGGCCTCCCACGGATTTGACGCTCCACGAACCGAGGCCCGCCAAGCGAAGGCGCGCGTGTAACAGAGAGGGGCTGGAAAGGCAAACGCGACTGGCGCTCCCATCCCCCGCTTCGTCATCCTCGGGCTTCACCCGAAGTCCGGACGCGGATCGGGCTGTGCGTCGTCCGAGGCGCAATGCGACTGACGATCCGATCCTCGGATCAAGCCCGAGGATGACGGCGGGAAACGATCCACACGCCACAACGAAAAAAGCCGCGCCCAGTCGGACGCGGCTTCAAATCTCGGCCGGTGCGCGGCTTCAGCCGGCGACCTTCTCCACCTGGCCGTATTCCAGCTCGACCGGCGTGGCGCGGCCGAAGATGGAGACGGCGACGCGAAGGCGGGCCTGTTCTTCGTCGACGCTCTCGACCGAGCCGTCGAAGCTGGCGAACGGGCCGTCGATGACCTTGACCTTCTCGCCGATGTCGAAGCGGATGGTGGGCTTGGGACGTTCGACGCCCTCCTCCACCTGGCCGATGATGTTCTGGACCTCACGTTCCGAGACCGGCAGGGGCTTGGTGCCGCCAGCGGCGCCCAGGAAGCCGGTGACCTTCGGCGTGTTCTTGACCAGGTGATAAGCCTGGTCGGTCATTTCCATCTTCACCAGCACATAGCCGGGGAAGAACTTGCGTTCCGAGTTCACCTTGCGGCCGCGACGGATCTCGACGACATCCTCGGTCGGCACCAGGATTTCGGAGAAGGCGTCTTCCAGCCCCTGTTGCTTGGCCTGCTCACGCAGTTGCTCCGCCACCTTCTTCTCGAAGTTCGAGTAGGCGTTGACGATATACCATTTGTGGCGCGGGTTGGCGGGCTTTGCGGGCGCTGCATCGGTCATGGGCGCGTCTTTCTCAGGATCCGAGAGCGATGATGTATCGGAAGGCGAAACCGAGGACGGTGTCCACGACCCAGAAGAAGATCGAAGCGATCACCACCATGATGAAGACCATCACCGAGGTGATCCAGGTCTCCTTGCGGGTCGGCCAGACGATCTTGCGGGCCTCGGCGCGAACCTGGCTGAAGAACTGCGCCGGGCTGGTGCGGGGCTTCTTGGGCTCGATCGGATCGACGACGACGGTGGCGCCGGCCGCGACGGCCTGGGGCTTGGAGCCGGCCTGGGGCCGCTTGCCGGGTGATTTGGCCTTGGCCATCAGTTGCTCTTCACACAATTGTTCCTGTCGCCCCAGATGGGTAGTCCCATCCGGAAGCGACAGGGGGGATTGGCAGGAGTTGGGGGACTCGAACCCACGACCCCCGGTTTTGGAGACCGGTGCTCTACCAGCTGAGCTAAACTCCTAGACAATCGCGCGAACCGTCCGGCCCGCGCGTTCGCCAGAGGGGGGCGTATGCCCCACGCCGCCCGTCATTTCAAGGGCGATGTCGCAGTTCCGCTTCAGTCTTCCAGATGGGCGGCGATGGCTTCCCGCTCGGCCTCGGCCTTCACCAGTTCCTTGAAGATCAGCTTGTCGATGCGGCGGTCGTCCATATCGACCACCTCGACCTCGAATCGGCCGACCTGCAGAATCTCGCCCTCGTCCGGGACGCGCGAAATCTGATGCAGAATCAGGCCCGCGACGGTGTGGAAACCCTCATGCTCGCCGAAGTCCTCGCCCAGGGTATCGGCGAGATCGTCGAGATCGGTCTGTCCGTCCACCAGCCAGCTGCCGTCTGGGCGCTGATGAATCCAGGCGTCGTCTTCATCGTGGCCCTCGTTGAAGTCGCCCGCGATCATTTCCAGAATGTCGGTGGCGGTGACGACGCCTTCGAAGGCGCCGAACTCATCGACGATGAAGGCCATATGAACCCGGGACCCCTTCAGGATCTCCAGGGCCTTCAGGACCGAGGTCGATTGGGGAATAAAGGCCGGTTCGGCCACCAGGGGTTCGATGTCGAACGTGCCGTCGGTCAGCAGGGCGTCCAGCAGATCCTTCTTGTGCACCACCCCAAGGGGATTATCGACGTCGCTCTCACGCGCCACCACGATCCGGGAATAGGGGCAGGTGCGGATCTCTTCGCGCAACACCGCCTCGGGATCGTCCAGGGCGATCCAGAAGACTTCGTGGCGCGGCGTCATGGCCACCCGCACGGGCCGGTCGCCCAGGCGCAGGATTTCCTCGATCATCACCTGTTCTTCGGGCTCGATCAGGCCAGCGGAGGTGCCTTCGGCCAGGATCGTCGCCACCTCTTCCTGGGTGACGTCCGAACCGTCACGATCCTTGACGCCCAGAATCTTCAGAATGCCCGAGGTCGAGGCCGTCAGCAGCAGAACAAAAGGCTTCAGAGCGACGGCCAGGGTGGAGATGGGCGCGGCCATCTTCGCCGCTATGGTTTCAGGGAAGATCAGGGCCAGCCGCTTGGGCACCAGTTCGCCGACGATCAGCGAAACATAGGTGATGCAGACCACGACCAGGGCCGTGGACACGATTTCCGTATAGGCCGACAGGGCCGGGAAGCTGACTTCCAGAATATGGTCCAGTTCGGCGGCGATGGTGGCCTGACCATAGGCGCCGGCCAGAATGCCGATCAGGGTGATGCCAACCTGGACCGCCGACAGGAACTGCGTCGGCTCCTCTGACAGTTTCAGCGCCTTGCGCGCCCCGCGATCGCCTTTTTCAGCCCGGCTTTGGAGGCGGGATTTTCGCGAGGAGACCACGGCCAACTCGGTCATGGCGAACAGGCCGTTGAGCACCACAAGGAGCAGAACGACGGCAATAGCGATGAGTAACATCTAGGGGTTTTTGGGGACCGACGCGGCGCGACATTCGGCGTCCGCGCGCCTATACTATGACAGGTTGGCGCGCGACGCCACGTTTTCCTTGATCTTCAGCCGGTCCGGCCGACCTCTATCGCCCCATAGGCGCCGGACGTCGAGGCGCGACCGGCGTCATGGGCGCCGGCGCAGGCGCTCATGCCCAAAAGCGTGCCGATGAACAGTCCGGTGCGAAGCGCGCGTCGCATAAGGTTACCAATCGCTTAGTACTGACAACCGTCATAAACGATGGATTAAGATTTGGTTCAAGCCGACACCCGCCGGAAGCGAAAAAGAGACGCCACAGCCCGAGCGGCGTCTACAGGATCGAGATGCAGACCATGGATTCCCTCGTCGCCACAGACGGCGCCGCCCTTCCGCCCGGCGCCCTGTCCTCTCCGGCGGCGCGTCGCAACGCCGCGCCGATTCTCGGCGTGCTGAAGGCCCATATGCCCAAGAAAGGCCGCGTGCTGGAGGTCGCCGCCGGATCGGGCGAGCACGCCCTGATCTTCGCCTGCGCCCTTCCCGGCGTGACCTGGACGCCCAGTGATCCGAGCCGTGAGGCGCGCGACAGCATCGACGCCTGGCGGCGGGATGGACCGTCGAATCTGCGGAAGCCCCTTCCGCTGGACGCCGCCGACCCGGCGACATGGCCCCCGACGGCGGGTCCCGAAACGGCTTGGGATGCGGTCTATTGCGCGAACATGGCGCACATCAGCCCCTGGTCGGCGACCGAGGGGCTGATGGTTCTGGCGGGACGGATGCTGCGCGGCCCCGGCGGTCTCTTGGCGCTTTACGGCCCCTATCGCGAGGCCGACCTCCCCCTGTCCCCGTCGAACGCCGCCTTCGACGAGAGTCTGAAGGCGCGAAACCCGAGCTGGGGCTTGAGGGCGCGCGAGGACGTGGAGGATCTGGCCCGGTCGCAGGGGCTGGTCGCGACGCGCCGGGTCCAGATGCCGTCGAACAATCTGATGCTGCTGTTCAGGCGTGCCTGATCAGAGGGCGGCGACCACGGCCGCCAGATCCGGACGGGCGTTCACCAGTTGGACCTGTTCGCCGTTGAACAGGGCGCCGGGCGCCTGTGCGGCCACGCCGAAACGATCGGCCGCCACATCCACGCCGTCGGCGAATGCGATCACGGGCAGTTGGTTTGCCCGCGCCAGATCGATCAGAGCCCGAACGGCCGCCAGGCCCGTCGCGTCCTGCGCGCCGCCCGGCACGATCAAACCCTTCAAACGCCCCTCGGCGATGTCGGATGCGGTTGCGGTCGCCAAGACCGTCACCCCGCCCGCAACCAAACTGGCGTCGCCGGTCGAAATGGGCGCCAGTCCCACGCCTTCAGCCCGCAGTGCGCCCTCGACATCGCCCATTTCACCGAAGTCCATGTCCCGGCGCATCACCAACCCCATCCGAAGACGGGTGGGCACGGGACGATTATAGCTCGAACGACGAGGACCGGAGGAAGATTTACGTTGTGCGTACAAGACGTCTCCTTTTCAATTTCAATATGTCATCAGATCGCGTCGCCGAATCCGAAGACGCTTCTGGAAAATTTCCAGAGAAACGAAAATGATCGGGATCGGCCGTGGCCGCCCCGCAATCTGCATCGTTTGTGGAATGAGGTCTGATATAGTCGGATCGTCGGCAATATCAACCTTCGCCGGCTCGGAACGTCCTGATCATGGTCATTCACGACCCCCGCGATTTTCTCATACGGCCGCCCCGCCTGGAGCCTGATGCGGTGAGGAGGAACGGCTTCGCGGTTCCGTCCGAAGCGGTCATGCTCTAGACAGCCGCATCCTTTGACGACGGACCGTAATGGCTTTTTCCCGCACCTATGACGGCGACGCGCCGGTCCGGATCAACAAGTGGCTGGGCCAGACCGGCGTCTGTTCGCGCCGGGAGGCCGAGAGCCTGATCGCAGACGGACTGGTGACCATCGACGGAGAGGTGGTGCGAGACGCAGGCCGCAAGATCGAGCCGGGCCAGACCCTGACCCTGAACGACACGGCCCAGTCGGCCCTGGCGGCGGGCATGACCATACTGCTGCACAAGCCGGTCGGCTATGTCTCGGGCCAGCCTGATCCCGGCAAGATCCCGGCCGTGCGGCTGTTGAAGGCCCCCAACCGCGTCGGCGAGGGCGAGGTCCCGGCGCGCGACGCCTCCCTGCCCCCGATCGGCCGGCTGGACGAGGATTCGCGCGGCCTGCTGCTGCTGTCGTCGGACGGGGTGGTGGCCAAGGCGGTGATCGGGCCGCAGTCCGAACTGGACAAGGAATATCTGGTGGTCGTCGACGGCCAGATCACCGAGGCCAAGCTGGGCAAGCTGCGCCACGGACTGGAGCTGAACGGCAAGCCGCTGAAGCCCGCCCGCGTCACCCAGATCGAACCCCAGCGACTGCGCTTCATCCTGACCGAAGGCAAATACCGCCAGATCCGCCGAATGTGCGAACTGGTCGGGCTGGAGGTCACAGACCTGTACCGCATCCGCGTGGGGCCGCTGTTGCTGGGCGACCTGCCCGAGGGCCGATGGCGTCACCTGACGCCGGACGAGCGCGAGGCGCTGATCCGGCAGTCAGCCGGGAACTGATACGCCCGCCAAACCGGCCAAGCGGGTCAGCTCCGCCACATGGTCGGCGAAGGCCTTGCGCCCCGACCCCGTCAGCGCCAGCCAGGTGCGCTGCCGCCCGCCCAAGGCCGCCTTGCGCAGCTTCACATAGCCGGCCTCTTCCAGCTGTTTGACGTGTTTGGACATGACGGAATCGGACACGCCGATCCCGTCGCGGACCACGCCGAACTCGACCTCGTCCGCCGCCGACAGCATGGCGCAGATCTGCAGACGGCCGGGGGCGTGGATGACGGCGTCCAGGACCGGGGCGCTCACGGTCGCGTCACCGTTTCTGCGCGATAAACCCGCATCCAAAGGCGCGAGAAGACCAGAGCGAGGACAAAGGCGGCGGCAATCAGCGGCAGAACCCAGACATACTGGCCCGTCCGTCCATAATAGACGCTGGCCAGGGCCAGAACGAGGAAGACGACGCCCAGGGCGATGGCGATCCAGCGTGCGCGGCGTGGCGACAGGCCGGTGACGCTGACGCCGGTCTTCTCGGACCATCGCCGCCAAAGGATGGCGAAGGCCAGGGTCGCTGCTGCCGAGGCCAATACGTTGAAGGGCATCGGCGCAGCCTGGCCGCCGACAAAGGCGGCCGCGACCGCCGAATAGACGAGGTCATAGGACCAGGAACTCTTGCCGACGCGCTCGCGCACCAGGTCCTGGGAACGCCGGATCTCGGCCAGCATCTGTTCGTGGGTTTCAGGGTCGTTCTGGGACATGGCGGCTTTCTCACTTTCCACAATGGAAAATGATGGAGACTTTCCATATCGTCAAGTCATAAGTTTCCAAATTGGAAAATCAACCCAGCGCCTCGAACCACCGCTGGAGCAGTTCGGCCTCGGCCCGGCGCGCCTCGGTGCGTTCCGCAGCCTCTGCATCGACGCCCCACTGCTCCTCCTGAAACTGCTCATCGATCCGCGACAGGTCGAAGGCGACGCCGCCCTCCAGAGCGCCCTGCTCCAGCGCCAGGGCCAGGACCGCCGAACCGAACAGGGGCACGGCGGTCGCCAGGCCGGTCAGGCGGAAGTCGTCCAGCGACAGGGCGTGGGCCTTCACCCGAGCGACGGCCTCAGGCGACTGGGGTTGATGGATGACGCCGGAGACGGGCGCCAGGACCACTCCCATCTCGCGCGCCGCCCAATCACGCCACGGTCCCCACGCGTGTTGCTGGCGTTCGACCAGGGGCGTAGGGTGTTCCGCCAGATAGCAGACCACGTCCGATCCGGCGTAGGCGGCGATCTCGTCCGCCACCGCCTCGCGCGCCTGGCCGATCCGGTCGATCGCGGTCGAGGCCAGGCGGGTGGCGGGCATGGTCGAGGGTTCGACGATCTCGCCCTGTGCGGCCCACTCGTCGGCCACGAGTCGGGCGGCGGCCTCGGTCGGCAGCACCAGGGGCGCCTTGGCGGGGGTCTTGGGCGTGCGCCCGTCCAGCAGCACGGCCCAGCCGCCGTCGGAATGGCTCCCGACGGTCACATCGCTCCAGAAGCGGCGCACCGTCTCCTGGGCCTCGCGGAAGCCCTTGCGGGCGGCGACAATGGGGTCGAGCGGGGGAATATGGCTCATCGAATTCGCTTCACGCCCAGGAAGGGATCG
This sequence comes from Brevundimonas sp. Bb-A, assembly GCF_009394735.1. Classification (NCBI taxonomy): domain Bacteria; kingdom Pseudomonadati; phylum Pseudomonadota; class Alphaproteobacteria; order Caulobacterales; family Caulobacteraceae; genus Brevundimonas; species Brevundimonas sp. Bb-A. The sequence continues at coordinate 2,525,920 of NZ_CP045456.1, forward strand.
TCTTCCGCCTCGTCCTCGGAGAAGCCGAAATGGGCGAAGCCGGCCTTCATTTCGGGACTGAGCGGCGCGGTGACCTTCAGCAGGCCGCCACGCGGGTGGTCCAGTTCGATGCTGCGGGCGTGGAGTTGCAGCTTCAGCGGACCGGACAGTTCGCGGGACTTGTCGTCGCCGTATTTGGGATCGCCCAGGATCGGGTGGCCTATGCCCGCCATATGGGCGCGCAGTTGGTGGGTGCGGCCGGTGAAGGGGCGCAGGGCCATCCAGGCGGCGCGATCGGAGGCGCGGGAGATGGTGCTGAAGGCCGTCTCGGCCGGTTCGGCCTTGGGATCCTTGCGATCCGCCGGGCGCATCATCTCGAAGTCGTTGATGCCGGTCTTCTTCAGCGGCATGTCGATCTGGCCCGAATAGGGTTTCGGATTGCCGATGACGATGGCCCAATAGGTCTTCTTGGCCTGACGGCGGGCGAAGGCCCCGGCCAGACGCTTGGCCGCCTCAGGCCCCTTGCCCAGCAGGAGGACGCCGGAGGTGTCGCGGTCCAGGCGGTGGACCAGGCGCGGCCGCTCCATCCCCTCGCCCCAGGCTCCCAACAGGCGGTCCACGTGACGGCTGGTCTTCGTGCCGCCCTGGACGGCCAGGCCGTGCGGCTTGTTCAGGGCGATGACCATGTCGTCCTCATAGAGGACCAGAGACTTGGCGAAGGCGATGTCGCGTTCGGTCAGGGCGTGGGGATCGCCGGCCTGACGCGAGGTGTCGTCGGGGATCGGCGGCACGCGCACGGCGGCGCCGGCGGTCAGACGGCCCTCGGGCTTGATGCGGGCGCCGTCGACGCGAATCTGGCCGCTGCGGGCCATCTTCTGGACCTGGATATTGGACAGGTGGGGCCAACGCCTGCGGAACCAGCGGTCCAGCCGGATGCCGTCCTCGTCTTCCGCCACATAGAGGGTCAGGACTTCGCGCTTGGGCGCGTCTGCGGGCGGTTGGTCGGTCAAAGGGCGGCTCCGAAAGCGCGGCGGGCGACCATCAGGCCGATAAAGAGAGCGGCGACGGCCAGGATCACCGAACCGACCACATAGGCGGCGGCCAGGGCGTAATCTCGGCGTTCGATCATCATCACCGCCTCCAGCGAATAGGAGGAGAAGGTGGTGAACCCGCCCAGCACGCCGACAGCGGCGAACAGGCGGATCGTCTCCTGATGCGCCCCTCCCTTGAAGGCCAGCCAGCCGACCAGCAAGCCCATGGCCAGGCCGCCCAGGATATTGGCCGCGAAGGTGCCCATCGGCCAGGCCGTATTGGGCGCCAGCCGCGCGGCGAGGAGACCCAGGCCGAACCGGGCCATGGACCCCAGGGCGCCGCCGGCGGCGACGAGAAGAAACCGTGTCATGATCCGGGCCTATATACGCCGCCGCCGCCGAAAGCGAAGTCTCCCTGCCCTCGCCGCCCGTCTGACCGAAACTTCACTTGCCCTCGGACGTGGTTAACGGCGATATCCGAAACAGCCTAGTTCAGGTCGGGGATGTTTCATGTCGCAGGAAGACAGCCAGAGCCCGGCGATCACGCCGACGATGACCCCGCCGCCGCCCGTCGTCGAACCCGAAGCGCCGGCGGCCGAGCAGCCGCACGATCTGGCCGAAGCCCCGGCGGAGGCCCCGCGCGCCGCGCCGCCGACGCCGACCCCCAGCGACACCCCCGCCATATCGGACGAAGGGGTTCTGCGCCCGATCCAGGAAAGCGACTATTTCACCCTGGACGACGCGGCGATCGCGCGCATCTCCGGCAACATCGACCTCTATTTCAACCAGCCCCTCGACATCTTTCCCTTCTGGGAAAACGAGAAGAAGCCCGACCGCTTCCACGTCCTGTTCTCACGCCAGATCAAGGAGCGGTTTCCGGCGGACCGCGACATCCGCGGCCGGGTTCACGCCTATGGGCGGCGCATCTTCCGAAACCTGTGTGTCCATGTGGGCGTCAAACGGCTGACCCAGGCCCTGACCCTGATCGCCTTCGCCGTCCTGGCCGAGATGGGGCCGACCCTGTTCGCCCAGTGGGCGGGCGGTCAGCCGGCGGGGCTGGGCCTGGGCGTCCTGGCCATGCTCGTGACGGGCGGGATCTTCTTCGGCGTCTCGACCATACTGTTCATCCAGTACCGGTTCCGACTGGAGAACGACTCCTATGAGCTGTCGCGCGAAATCGTGCAGCGGACGCGGGAGCTGCAGAACCTGTTCACCAACGCCCGCGCCCTGTCGGACCAGGCCGAGACCACCTATCAGATGGACGGCAAGGCCTGGGGCCAGCGCGCCCTCTATCTGACGCGGCTGGTCATGTGGATCGGGGCGCGGATGGAGTATCTGGAGAAGTTCATCCAGATGGAGCTGTGGCGTGTGCGGCGCGAACGCTACTGGATGCGCTGGTTCGGGCGGATCACCACCCCGGCGGTTCTGCTGATCTGGCTGATCGCCTTCGCCCTCTTCCCGGCGCCCCAGGCGAACGAGGTCGGGTTCCGCGTCCTTCAACTGGTCGCCGTCGTTCTGGCGTTCGGCGTGTCGTGGCTGTCCTACTTCCGCTGGCAAACCCCGACAAACGCCATTCAGGACAAGCTGGGCGCTGACGGCTGGGTCCGTTACGCCTCGCTGGACGTGGACAACACCGTCGGCGATCAGGTGCGGCGCGACAAGGAACGGCTGGTCGAATATCGCGCCCTCACCAGGGGGCGCTGATCAGCGCGGAATGGAGGCCTGCACCGACCGGGCGTCATAGGCGTTCGGACGGTCGGGCTTCTGACCCCGTCCCATGACGATCTCCAGCGAGGTCGAGGTCGGGCTGGGGCCGCTGAAATTCAGGCCCAGGCCGACGCCGACGCCCGAGGCGGAATAGCCGCCGTACCGGCTGGAGCCGCCGCCGATCGAGACGCTCGGACGCACGCCGCCCGCGCCGCCGGGGCGGCCGTCGGTCCAGCTCTGGGTCACCTCGAACCAGTCATAGCCCTGTTCGGTCGTCAGGTCGGCGGCCCGCAACAGGGCGAAGTCGGCTACGGCGCCGGGGGCGCCCACGCCGTTGTAGGTCACCCGATAGCGGTTCGATTCGATCCTCTGGTCGGAATAGCCCTGACCGCCCGGCCCGCGCTGGGCGCCGTAGGGCGCCAGACTGGCGCAGGCCGCAAGCGCCAAGGTCGAGGCGGCGAGGCTGAGAACGGCGAGGCGCTTCATGGCGGGGTCTCCTTTGGCTGAGATAGCGTTGTTTGAGCCGGAGCGTTCCGTCCAGAGGCCCAGACTAGAGGCCCCGACTACAGGCCAAGCGCCGCGCGCAAACCCGCAAAGTCGGCGGGCGGCGGCGCCTCGACCGTGGTGGTCCCGCCTTCGGGATGGGGGAAGCTCAGCTTGGCGGCGTGCAGCATCAGGCGCGGCGCCGGCCCGACCTCTGTCGTCAGGGCGCCGCCATAGCGGACGTCGCCGATCAGCGGACGGCCCAGATGGGCCATATGGACCCGCAGCTGGTGCATCCGCCCGGTCAGCGGCTCCAGCTCGACCACCGCGCCCTGATCATTGGCGGCCAGGGTCCGATAGCGGGTCTGCGCCCCTTGGGCGCCGGGCGCGTCGAAGGCGACGACCCGCATATAGGACTCGCGCCCGATCTCCTCGCGCCGCAACGGGGCGTCGATGGAGCCGGATTTCGGGTCCGGCGCGGCGGACAGCAGGGCCAGATACTGTTTGCGGAACCGCCGCATCTGCAAGGCCTTGCCCAAAAAACCCGCCGCCGGCTTGGTCTTGGCCGCCAGGATGACCCCCGAGGTGTCCCGGTCCAGCCGATGCACCAGCTCCGGCCGCTTTCCGTTGGACCGGGCGAAGGCCCACAGCAGATCGTCCAGCGTATGGGCCTTGATCCGCCCGCCCTGGCTGGACAGGCCCGACGGCTTGGAAAAGGCGATGAGATGGGCGTCCTCGTGGATCACCCAGGACCGGACGGCGGCGATCTCATCCTCGGACAGGGCGACGGGGGTGCGGGCGGTCATCGGGGGCTTCTAGAGGTCAGTCCCCCGCCCCGTCCACTGCCGCCTCTTCGGCCATTCGCGCCCGCATCTCGGCCCAGCGCTCCAGCCGCGCCTTGACCTTCTCCTCATGCCCCTCGCCCTTGGGCTTGTAGAAGGTGCGGCGCTCCATCTCGTCGGGGAAGAAGTCGGCGCCCGAGAAACCCTCGGGCGTGTCCGGGTCGTACTGGTAGCCCTTGCCGTAGCCGAGCTGTTTCATCAGCTTTGTCGGGGCGTTGCGGATATGGGCGGGCGGCATCAGCGAGCCGGTCTCATAGGCCGCCTTCTTCGCCGCCTTGAAGGCTTCGTACACCCCCACCGACTTGGGCGCAGTGGCCAGGTGGACCACGGCCTGGGCCAGGGCCAGTTCGCCCTCCGGGCTGCCCAGGAAGTCGTAGGCGTCCTTGGCCGCATTGGCGACGAGGATCGACAGGGGGTCCGCCTCGCCGATGTCCTCGACCGCCATCCGCACGATCCGCCGCGCCAGATACAGCGGATCCTCGCCCCCGTTCAGCATTCGCGCCAGCCAGTAGAGGGCCGCGTCCGGGTCCGACCCCCGCACCGATTTATGCAGGGCGGATATGAGGTTGTAGTGTTCTTCTCGCGACTTGTCGTAAGCGGGCGCGCGGCGTTGCAGCACCCCCGCCAGCCCTTGCACATCCAGGGTCCCGCCCTTGGGCAGGTCGAACAACACCTCGGACATGGTCAGCAGATAGCGGCCGTCGCCGTCGGCCAGGGCCAGCATGGCCTGACGCGCCTCGGGTGAAAGAGGCAGGGCGCGCTCCATATGGGCCTCCGCCCGCTGCAACAGTTGATCCAGAGCCGTGTCGTCGAGACGTTTCAGCACATAGACCTGGGACCGCGACAGCAGCGCCCCGTTCAGTTCGAAACTGGGGTTCTCGGTCGTGGCCCCCACCAGGGTCACGATCCCCGCCTCGACGAAGGGCAGGAAGCCGTCCTGCTGGGCGCGGTTGAAGCGGTGGATCTCGTCGACGAACAACAGGGTGCTCTGCCCCGCCGCCCGCCGTATCCGCGCCGCCTCGAACGCCTTCTTCAGGTCGGCGACCCCGGAAAAGACGGCGCTGATCGACTGGTATTCATAGCCCGCCGCCTGGGCCAGCAGCCGGGCGATGGTGGTCTTGCCGGTGCCGGGCGGCCCCCACAGGATCATCGAGCCCAGCCGCCCCGCCTCGATCATCCGCCGGATCGGCCCGCCGGCGCCCAGCAGATGATCCTGGCCCACCACCTCGTCCAGGGTGCGGGGCCGCAGACGGTCGGCCAGGGGGGCGTCGGGGGGCAGAATGCCGGAGGCTTCGAAAAGATCGCTCATTGCGACCTATGTAGTCGTGCCTAAAGCGGTTTTCACCCGTTAGTATGGGTCAGCGCCACAGAGAGCCCTTATGACCGACGCCCATCCGAACCAAGGCCCGACTGGCGGCCTAACCCCGCACCTGACCATTCCGTCGCGGGGCGCCGCCGCCGCCGTCGATTTCTACACCATCGCCTTCGGCGCGGAAGTGCTGGATCGGCGGCTGGCGGACGACGGGGAACGGTTGATGCACGCCCATCTGAGGATCAACGGCGCCAGCCTGATGCTGAACGACGAGTTCCCGGAATATACGGGCAGCCAGGACGTCCGCCCCGCCGGCGTGACCCTGCACCTTCAGGTCGAAGACGCGGACGCCTGGTGGACCCGCGCCCTGACCGTCGGGGGTGCGGAACCGGTTCTCGACATGGCGGACCAGTTCTGGGGCGACCGCTACGGCGTCCTGCGCGACCCCTTCGGCCACACCTGGTCGATCGGCGGGCCGATGAAGGGTTGAGACGATCAGGCTCTCGCCCCGTCCGGTCAGCGAGAGCCCTCGCAGCGCTCGATCCCCAGCCCTCTGCCTTCTGGCCATCCCAGGGCTTCTCGTCCAATGTCGCGAAAACCCGCTCCTTGTTTCAACGGCTTGCGGCTTCGCCCGTCGAACTACCCGGCGCCCCTCCCGAGGGCCCTATAATGACGCCCGGTCTTTGACATCGCAGAAGGAGCAGAGCGCGGCGGCCGGCGGACAGTCCGATCGGCGTCCGGCCATTTCTCATTAGAAAACAAAACCCGTCGGACAGATCGGACACATCGGACACCTTTTTTTTCGTGTCCGATCGGCCGGACGTCTCAGCCCTCGCCGCGCCGCTTCCAGCCCGAGCCCTTTTCCAGCCCGCGCCTGGCCCCATCCTCGGACAGCCCAATCGGCGTCAGAGGAATTCCCCCCGCAAAAACAAAGGTCGTCGGACAGATCGGACACATCGGACACCTTTTTTTGTCCAATGGCGGAGCGGCCTAGCGCAGAACGCCTCGGATTTGCCGACCGCCGCGATTGATGACCACCTCCCAAGGGCCGCGACCAGCGCTGGCGGCCTGAGCGTCAGCGGCTGTGGAAATTTGACGGCCGTTGATCGCGATCAGCAAATCGTTCTGGCGGAAGACGCTGGCCGCATAGCCTCGACCGGAGACGCCGAGCACGACCACTCCGGTGGCGAAGGGATCGCCGCCAAGCCGATCCGCCAGGGCCGGCGTGAGTTGCGCCACCATGGCCCCTTGCAACGGCCCTTGCTGGATAACGAGGCCCTTGTCGGGATCAGCCTCGCCCGGCAGGGTTTGCACCCGCGCCGTCAGCGTCTGGGCCCGCCCGTCGCGCAGGATGGCCACCTGCACCTGATCATTGGGCGCGCGGGAGCCGATGCGGTAGTTCAGCCCGCCCTGGTCGTTGATCTCCTGGCCGTCGATCGCCGTGATCACGTCGCCCTGACGCACCCCCGCGCGGGCGGCCGGGCTGTTCGGATAGACGTCGGTGACCACCAGCCCCTGCGGGCGGGAAAGGCCCAGGCTGCCGGCGATGTCGCCGGTGACCGTGTCGCCCTTCACCCCCAGCCAGGGCCGCACCACCGTCTTGGCGCCGCCCAGGGCGCTGTCGACCACCCGCTTGACCATGGCGGCCGGCACGGCGAACCCGACCCCGGCCGACGAGCCCGAGCGCGAGAAGATGGCGGTGTTGATGCCGATCAGGTCGCCGTCCATGTCCACCAGGGCCCCGCCCGAATTGCCGGGGTTGATGGCCGCATCGGTCTGGATGAAGGAGCCTGAGTCGGAAATGCCCGTCTCGGTCCGATTCAGGGCCGAGATGATGCCGTTGGTCACCGTCTGGCCCACGCCGAACGGATTGCCGATGGCCAGGACCAGATCGCCGACCTGCTGTTCTTCCTGATCGTCGATGGCCAGGACCGGCAGGCGGTCGCTGACGTTCTCCAGCCGCAGCACGGCGATGTCGCTGCGCTCGTCGGCCAGGATGACGGTGGCGGGGAACTCGCGCCGGTCGTTCAGCACCACCTTGATCTGCTGGGCGCCGTCGATGACGTGGTTGTTGGTCACCACGATCCCGTCCGACCGGACGATGACCCCCGACCCCACGGATTCGGCCACCCGCGCCTGGGGGATGCCGCCGCCGAAAAACTGGAAGAAGGGATCGACCTGAACCCGCTGCACGCTGCGCGCCGAAATATTGACCACAGCCGGAGCGGCCGAGCGCACCACAGGGGCGAAGCTGGACTTCATCCCCGCCGCATCACTGGGGGCGGTGCGCGTGGGCTGGGCGAACTCGCCCTCCTGCGCCTTGGTCGAGGTGGGATTGCCGCAGGCCGAAAGGGCCAGGGCGGCGACGAGCACGATCGGTCGGGTCTTCATCGTCATCCAAGGAATGGAAGCTTCAAGCCGGGCTATACCGCACGGCTTTTCTGGCGGCATCAAGGCGATGGCGGTCAGACCGTCCAGCTCGGCTTGCGCTTGTCCAGAAAGGCGCGAACCCCCTCCTGCCCCTCGGCCGAGACGCGCGCCCGGGCGATCCGTCTGGCTGTATCGTCCATCAGGCCGTGATCGATCCTGTGGCCGGCGATGTCGTTGACCAGCCGCTTGGCTTCGCCCATGGCGCCGGGCGCATTGCCGCCCAGGCTGTCGGTCAACATGGTGATGAACTCATCGACCGACCCCTGGGGCAGGACCAGGTCGATCAGTCCCGCATGGGCGGCGTAGTCGGCGTCGAAACTGTTGGCGGTCAGGAAGAGTTGGCGGGCGCGGCGGGCCCCGACGGCCTCAATGACATAGGGGGCGATGGTGGCCGGGATCAGGCCCAGCTTGACCTCGGAAAAGGCGAAACGCGCCCCCTCCACCGCCACGGCCATGTCGCAGGCGGCGACGATTCCGGCCCCGCCGCCCATGGCCGCGCCCTCGACGACGGCGCAGGTCAGAGCGGGGACGTCGTGGAGGGCCTTCAGCATCCGCGCCAGCCCCAGGGCGTCGTCGCGATTGTCGGCCTCGGACCAGTCCGCCGCGTCACGCATCCAGTTCAGATCGGCCCCGGCGCTGAAGGTTCCGCCCGCCCCGCGAATGAAGACCGCGCGCACATGGTCGGCGCCGTGCAGGGTCTCGAACGCCTCATGCAGGGCGGCGATGGTGGCGGCGTCGAAGGCGTTCTTCTTTTCCGGCCGGTTGAGGGTGACGAAGACGACGCCGTCGGTGGTGGCGTCGATCCGAACCAGATTGTCATTGGCGTCCGGCGCGGCGTCCGCGACCAGGGGATGGGCGATGCTGTTGATCTCCGCCGCCTCCGCGTCGGTGACGTCCAGAGCGTTGATGTCGGCGTCGTTCGGTTGCTCGGCCATGTCTTGATCTCGGATATTCGATATACGAGAGCCTAACGCGCTCCACGTCAAACGGAAACGCAACCCTCCTCGATTCGATCGCCAACTCGCTCAGCCTTCACGGGAAACTAACCCGTGGAGTTGCCGCAATAGAAGGAGCTGGACCGACACGGCACGCCTGGCTGGGTGTTGAGGCCCATGGCGATGACTTCCAAGGTCAGACTGAAGTACATATCGGGGCCGGTTATATTATAGGTGAACTGCGTGCCGGACACTGTTGTTGTCAGAATGCAGGCGTCGTTCCTATACAGGTTGAGCACATATGATGTGGCCTGTGGCACAGCCGCCCACGAGGCCGTAATCGGCGTGCGTGGATAGACGTAAGTCCCTGGCGAGAGACTCCAGTTCACGCCGGTGGTGGGAGGCAGTTGCGGAGCTTGATTGTCCCTCCACTGCACGATCGGCGACTGGCCGTCTTTCGTTTCGGAGGTCCAATACCAGTGGAATGCCGGCCCCTGCGGCCCGTTCTTGAGATAGTTTTGAATGAAGCCGGACACGGTGATGTTGGCGCCCCACAGGCCGTTGTAGAAAACCCATGCTGGGCCGTCATCGGAAATGAAGGTGAGGTTCGGCGCCGTGTCCCAGACTGGCCCCACATCGTCTGTATAATCGTTCGCCGTAAAGCCGGTCTCCGTCCTCATATGGACGCCGGCGGTCGTGTAAAGCTCATGGCTGTGCCAAGCCGCATAGCCGTTCAGACGAGGCACTTGGTCAAGCGTCAGGTCTGAAAAATTCGAAGATGTGACAATGTTGGGATCGCCATGGGCTTCATAATCGACATAGAGCAACGACACCTTGTCCTGATTGATCTTCACCTTGGCGGTGAGACGAATCCAGTCCCCTATGTGAGCGCCGAATCCGGAGCCCGAACCCAGCGGCCGTGAGGCGTAAGACGTCTGCGGACCCAGGCCCCCATTATATGCAAAGAAGCCGAAGTAAGAAATAAGATAGTAGTCGTCACGCATTGCGATGCGGACGTACATCGGCGCGGTGATCGTTCTATTTGTAGGTCCATGCTGACCTAAGAACGTTTCGAGCTGATAGTTATAGAAATGAGGGTCGGATACGGGGATCACCGACGGAGACGAGGGGAGAAGCTCGCCTATATCGCTGAAATAACCCTGCCAAAGCGACACCCAGCTCCAATCAGCGACCGGTGCTGAGCCCGGCGCAGCCGGAAGAGGAAACAATGAAATATTGTCGATCTCTCCACCGCCAAAGGCAGTGCTGGAGGATCCCGCTTTCAACTTATCCGGAGTCATCGGCCCGGCGTCGAGAACGGACATGCCTGAGGGTAAGTCAGCGCCCCCGGATGAAAGTTCTCCGCTACCGCTGACCAACTGGCAGCGGCTGAGAAATGTCTCGACAGCTATCGGCCGATGCGGATCCTGAGAATGCAAGCGAAGGATTGGAGCCAGCTTGGCTGCAACTTGGGCGGGCGTAACCGTCGGCATAAAGATCCCCAAATCTGATAGACCGACGATATGAGGCGCCCTGCGAGAAGTACAGCCGTCTTATGCTACATCCTAAACAGGCCGAAGGTCGTCTCCGGGATCGGGGCGTTCAGGCTCGCCGATATAGCCAGACCGAGCACATCCCGGGTTTGCGCAGGATCAATGACGCCGTCGTCCCACAGGCGGGCGGTGGCGTAATAGGGATTTCCTTCGTCCTCATACTTCTGACGGATCGGCGCCTTGAAAGCTTCGGCCTCCTCGGGCGACCAGGTCTCGGCGTCGCGATGGACGGTGGCCAGGACGCTGGCCGCCTGTTCGCCGCCCATGACGCCGATCCGGCTGTTGGGCCAGGTGAAGAGGAAGCGCGGCGAATAGGCGCGGCCGCACATACCGTAGTTTCCGGCCCCGAAGCTGCCGCCGATCAGGACGGTGAACTTCGGAACCTCGGCCGAGGCGACGGCCGTCACCAGCTTGGCGCCGTCCTTGGCGATGCCGCCCGCCTCATACTTGCCGCCGACCATGAAGCCCGAGATGTTTTGCAGGAACAGCAGCGGAATCTTGCGCTTGCAGGCCAGTTCGATGAAGTGGGCGCCCTTCTGGGCGCTCTCGGAGAAGATGACGCCGTTGTTGGCCAGGATGGCGACCGGATAGCCCCAGATGCGGGCGAAGCCGCACACCAGGGTGGAGCCGTAAAGGGCCTTGAACTCGTCGAACTCCGACCCGTCGACCAGACGGGCGATCACCTCGCGCACGTCATAGGGCGCGCGGACGTCCTCCGGGATCAGCCCATACAGTTCGGCCGGATCGAAGGCCGGCGCGCGGGGTTCGCGCACATCCAGCTCCACGGCCTTGGTCGTGTTCAGATTGGCGACGATCGACCGCACGATCTCCAGCGCGTGTTCGTCGTTCTCGGCGACATGATCGACCACGCCCGAGCGGCGGCCGTGCGTTTCGGCCCCGCCCAGTTCCTCGGCCGAGATGACCTCGCCGGTGGCGGCCTTCACCAGCGGCGGGCCGGCCAGGAAGATGGCGCCCTGGTTCCGCACGATCACGGTCTCGTCCGACATGGCCGGCACATAGGCGCCGCCGGCGGTGGACAGGCCCATGACGCAGGCGATCTGGGCGACGCCCTTGGCGCTCATCCGCGCCTGGTTGAAGAAGATGCGGCCGAAATGGTCGCGGTCGGGAAACACCTCGGCCTGGTGCGGCAGGTTGGCCCCGCCGGAGTCGACCAGATAGACGCACGGCAGTCGGTTCTGCTCGGCGATCTCCTGGGCGCGCAGGTGTTTCTTCACCGTCATGGGGAAGTAGGCGCCGCCCTTCACCGTCGGATCGTTGGCGACGATCATGACCTCGCGCCCTGAGACACGCCCGATCCCGGCGATGACGCCGGCGCCCGGCGCTTCGCCGTCATACATGCCGTGGGCGGCCAGTTGGCCGATCTCCAGGAAAGGCGAACCGGGGTCGAGCAACCGCTCCACCCGATCCCGCGGCAGCAACTTGCCGCGGGCGACGTGACGCTCGCGCGCCTTGTCGGAGCCGCCGCGCGCGGCCTTGGCCACATGGTCGCGAAGTTCGGCGACCAGGGCGCTGTTATGCGCGTGCAGGGACTTGTACTTGGGGCTTTGCGGATCGACCGCTGACGTCAGCTTCGGCATGGGGGGTGGTTTAGGGGCGGTTGGCGAAAAGCGCTAGTGAGTGAGAAGTGCGCCGAGGCGCGCGGTGAAGGCTCGCCTCCTGCTCACAGGCGCTTTTCACCCCCGACGCCCGCCGTCCTTGCCAGTTCCCGCCTTTTCCCCTATACGCCCCCGCTTTCCAGGGCTTCGGTCCTGACGCGGAACGCCAAAGGGTTGGACAACCGGTCCCGCCGCCGCGCCAGGAGCCATCGTGGAGATCGACTTACCCGGTCGTTTCCGCGCCGACGCCTACAAGGGAGACTACCGCATGGCTCTTTACGAGCACACGGTCATGACGCGCCAGGACATCTCGGCGCAACAGGCCGAAGCGCTGAACGACACCATCAAGGACCTGATCGTGCAAGGCGGCGGCTCCGTCGCCAAGATCGAGTACTGGGGTCTGCGCAACCTGACCTACCGCGTGAAGAAGAACCGCAAGGCTCACTATTCGCTGCTGGCCGTCGACGCCCCTCCCGCCGCCATGGCCGAGGTCGAGCGTCAGCTGTCGATCAACGAAGACGTGCTGCGCTGGCTGACCGTCCGCGTCGAGGAACTGGACCTGGAACTGTCGCCGCTTCTGGCCCGCCGCGAGCGCGAACGCGAGCGTGAACGCGAGCGCACCCCGCGTGACGACGCCGACGCCGCAGACGCCGAATAAGGAAACCGGATCATGACCGACACGACTGCCCCCACCCCGGGCGCCCCGGCCGGCTCCGGCTCCGCCGGCCGCCGCCCCTTCTATCGTCGCCGCAAGGTCTGCCCGTTCTCGGGCGCCAATGCGCCGAAGATCGACTACAAGGACGTCAAGCTGCTGCAGCGCTACGTCTCCGAACGCGGCAAGATCGTGCCTTCGCGCATCACCGCCGTCTCCCAGAAGAAGCAGCGCGAACTGGCCAAGGCCATCAAGCGCGCCCGCTATCTGGCCCTCCTGCCGTATGTGGTGAAGTAAGATGAAGGTCGTTCTGCTGGAACGCGTCGAGAACCTCGGCGCCATCGGCGACGTCGTCACTGTCAAGGACGGCTTCGCCCGCAACTTCCTTCTGCCGCGCGACAAGGCCCGCCGGGCCACCGCCGCCAATCTGAAGGCCTTCGAACTCGACCGCGCCGCCATCGAGCAGCGCAACGAGAAGAACAAGGCCGAGGCTCAGAAGATCGCCGACAAGATCGACGGCCAGACCTACATCATGATCCGTCAGGCCGGTGAAACCGGCCAACTGTACGGTTCGGTCGCCGGTCGCGACGTCGCCGAGGCCATCCAGGCCGAAGGCGGCAAGGTCGAACGTTCGCAGGTCGTCCTGAACACGGCGATCAAGACCCTGGGCGTCCACGAAGTGCCGGTCCGCCTGCACGCCGAGGTCCGCGCTACGGTCAAGATCAACATCGCCCGTTCCATGGACGAGGCCGAGCGCCAAGCCAAGGGCGAGGACGTGATCCGCAGCCAGTTCGATGATGAGCGCCAGGCCGCCGAGCAATCGGCCCAGGAGCTGATCGAAGGCGGCGCCGGTCAACAGGAAGGCTTCGGCGACGAAGCCTGATCCTGACCCCGCCGGATTGGGGCCCGCCCTGATCCATGGCGAATCGTCGAGACATCAAGGGCGCGTTCCGAACGGAGCGCGCCCTTTTTGCTGGCCGAGCGATCCGAACCAAGCTCTGGGCGCGAGCCCATCGTATGACAAGTTTGCAACAGATTGTCCCACTTCGGCATGAGGGAACGCCATGCGCACAACCTTGCCTTGACCATCAACTCTAGCGATGAACACATTCCAATTGGGCTGGATTTTTGGCTGTTTCCTAGTGATTTTTTGCGCCGACTAAGCCCTGGACGTCGTTATCGCGGCCGTCGCCGTCCAAGACCACTGGTCGCTGTCATTGGGGATAGTCATGACGCTGATTTCCGGTCGTTCCGTTCTGCTGGCCTTCGCCTCCACCAGCGCGTTGATGTCGGCGCCGTGCGCCTTCGCCCAAGAGGCGCCGCCTTCGACCGATGATGCGGCGGATATCGGCGAGATCGTCGTGACCGGCACGCGCACGGCGGGGCGGACCAGGCTCGACACCATAGCGCCTGTGGACGTGATCACAGGCGAGACCCTGACCCGCACCGGCACGGGCACGGAAACAGCCGCCGCCCTCGCCGCAGCCGCCCCTTCGATCAACTTTCCACGCCCCGCCATCTCCGACGGCTCCGACCATGTTCGTCCCGCGACCCTGCGCGGCTTGGCGCCCGATCAAACCCTGGTGCTGATCAACGGCCAACGCGGCCACGTCGGCGCCCTGGTCAACGTCAACGGCGCCTTGGGGCGGGGCTCGACCGCCTTCGACCTGAACACCATCCCGTCCGTGACCTTGGGGTCGGTCGAGGTGCTGCGCGACGGCGCCTCGGCCCAGTACGGCTCGGACGCCATGGCCGGCGTGATCAACCTGCGCCTGCGCCAAGCGCGTGAAGGCGGCGGACTGACACTGAACTACGGTCGCTACGACACCGAATATGACACCGCACGCGGATCGCACGAGGCGACGGACGGTGAACAGACCTCTCTGTCGGGATGGGTCGGCCTGCCATTGGGCGAGGACGGCTTCGTCACCGTATCCGGCGAGTTGCAAAAACGCGATCCGACCAACCGCTCCGACTATGCAGCCCCCTCGGCCGTCGTCGGCAACACCTCGACCACCACTGTGCTGGGCCGGTTCGGCGACCCGGCCGTGGAGTCGCAGTCGCTGTGGTTCAACGCCGGAAAACCGATCAGTGCGGACTGGGAAGTCTACGCCTTCGGCGGAATCCAGCACAAGGAAAGCGAATCCGGCGCCACCGCCCGCGCCTACAACAACGCTAACAATGTCGTCGCCATCTATCCGAACGGCTTTCTGCCTCTGATCAACACCGAGATCGTCGATCGCAATCTGTACGGCGGGGTCAAGGGCGAGGCGGCCGGGATCGAATGGGACCTGTCGGTGGGGTATGGCCGCAACTCGCTGGATTACCGCGTCACCAACTCCCTGAACGCCTCATACGGGGCGGGGTCCAAGCGAGAGTTCAACGCGGGCGGATTGAAATATGACCAGCTCACCCTGGGCATCGATGGCGTGAAACCGCTTGAGGCCGGACTGATCGAACCGCTGAACGTCGCGTTCGGGCTCGAATACAGGACCGAAAGTTTCGAAGTCTACGCTGGCGAACCGGCCTCCTATAATCGCGGAACGGGCGGGACAGGCGGCGCGGGCGCCCAGGGCTTCCCTGGTTTTGCCCCCTCGAACGAGGCCGATGAAGACCGCAACAACTGGAGCGCCTATGTTGATCTGGAAGGTCGGCTGACCCCGGCCCTGACCTTCGGCGTCGCCGGGCGTTACGAGGACTATTCCGATTTCGGCGACCAGTTCACCGGCAAGATCTCGGCGCGCTATGACTTCTCGCCCGCCTTCGCGCTGCGCGGCGCGGTTTCTACAGGCTTCCATGCCCCCGCGCTTCAGCAACAGTATTTCAGCTATACGGCGACCAATCTGGTTACACAGGTCATCGGCGGGGTGCCCACCACCAGCCTGATCCAGGCCGGGACCTTCCGCGTCGATGATCCGGTCGCCCTGGCTCTCGGCTCCAAGCCGCTAGAGCCGGAAACCTCGATCAACTATTCGCTGGGCGCCGTATTCCGCTCTGGCGGCTTCGAACTGACGGTCGACGCCTATCAGATCGAGGTGGAGGACAGGATCATCTATTCGGAAAGCCTGGGTACAACCCGCCCGAGCCAGTCGGCGGCCACGACTACGGCGGTCCAGACCCTGTTGGCGCCCTTTGGGGTCAGCGCGGCGCGCTTCTTCCTGAACGGGGTGGACACCACCACCCAGGGGGTCGATGTCGTCGGCCGTTATCGCTTGCCGACGGATTTCGGACGCTTCGACTTCACCCTGGCGGGGAACTACAATGAGACGACAGTAGACAAGACGCCGGGCACGCCCGCCGGCCTGTCGATCCCCGTTTCTCCCAACTTCCTGTTCGATCGGTCCAACATTCTGGCCTTCGAGGATGGCACGCCGAAGACCAAGGTGGTTGGAGGACTGGACTGGACCCTGGGCGATTGGGCGGTCTCGGCCAAGGCGACCTACTACGCCAGCGTCCTGGTCGCCAATAACGCCTCGACACTGGACTATGAGACCGGCGACCACACTCTCTTCGATCTGGAAGCCCGCTATCAGTTCCCCTACGGGGTCGGTCTGGCCGTCGGGGCGAACAATCTGTTCGACGAATACCCGACCTACACGCCGACCACTCTGAACGGCGCCACCGGCTCGGTCGGTTTCCCGAGCTATTCGCCCTTCGGCTTCAACGGGCGGTTCTTGTACGCTCGTCTCAGCTACAGCTTCTGAGGCGTTCGGCCGGGGCGCGCTCAGTTGCGCGCCCCGGCGTCGAATCCACGAGCCCCGCAGACGACGGATTCACTTCACCCACAGGGGGGACGATCTGTCCACCGTCGCGGCGGCGTCCGCGACTGACGCAGGCGCGTGTGAGGGATAGAGCGTTAAGACAATGAACGCCTTCGCCCCCCTGCCCTTCTCGTCCTCCCCGTTGGACTCCAACGGCGTCGCCTCCATGCCTCATAACCTGGAGGCCGAACAGGCGCTGCTCGGCGCCTTGATGTTCGACAACGGGGTGTTCGAGCGTCTCAGCGACCGTCTGCGCGGCTCCCACTTCTACGAGCCCTTCCACCAGCGGCTGTTCGACGCCATCGAGGATCACATCCGTCAGGGCATGCTGGCCGAGCCGACCATCCTGATGGAGCGGTTCAAACAGGACCCCGCCTTTCAGGAGTTCGGCGGCCTGCGCTATTTCGCCGATCTGGTGGACCGGGCCCCGCCGGCGGCCAACGCCCCGGACTACGCCCGCGTCGTCTATGACACGGCCCTGCGCCGCGACCTGATCCGCATCGGCGGCGAGATCATCAAGGAGGCGCCCAATCCGGACGTCCCCGCTGACGAACAGATCGAACAGGCCGAACAGACCCTTTATTCGCTGGCAGAGACGGGCAAGCCCTCGTCCGGTTTCGTCAGCTTTTCTCACGCCTTGTCCGGCGCCGTTCAGATGGCGGCGGAAGCCTATCAGCGCGAGGGCAAGCTGGCCGGTCTGGCCACCGGCCTGCACGATCTGGACCGGAAACTGGGCGGCCTGCACCCGTCCGACCTGCTGATCCTCGCCGGACGCCCGTCGATGGGTAAGACGGCTCTGGCGACCAACATGGCCTTCAACGTGGCCCGCGCCTATCAATGGGAGCCGACGCCGGAGGGCCGCAAGACGGTCAACGGCGGGGTGGTCGCCTTCTATTCGCTGGAAATGAGCGCCGAACAGTTGGCCATGCGGATCCTGGCCGATGCGTCCGGCGTCTCCTCCGACAAGCTGCGCAAGGGCGAGATTGACGCTTCGGACTTCGGCAAGCTGCGCGATGCGGCGGTCGAAATCGGCGAGGCGCCCCTCTACATCGACGCCACCGGCGGCATCTCCATCTCCAAGCTGGCCGCCCGGGCGCGGCGGCTGAAGCGGATGGAGCACGGGCTGGACCTAATCATCGTCGACTATCTGCAGCTGGTGACCACCGGCGAAGGCGGCGGGCAAAAGAACCGCGTTCAGGAAGTGTCCGAGATCACCGGCGGCCTCAAGGCCCTGGCCAAGGAGCTGAACGTCCCGATCATCGCCCTGTCGCAGCTGTCGCGTCAGGTCGAACAGCGCGACGACAAGCGGCCCCAGCTGTCGGACCTGCGGGAGTCCGGCTCGATCGAACAGGACGCCGACTGCGTGATGTTCGTCTATCGCGAGAGCTACTATCTGGGCCGGGCCGAGCCGCGCGAAGGCACTGAGGAACACCTGCAATGGCAGCAGGACATGGACCGGCTGCAAGGCCAGGCCGAGGTCGTCATCGGCAAGCAGCGCCACGGCCCGATCGGCATCGTCAAACTGGCCTTCGACGCCGACACGGTCCGCTTCGGCAACCTGGCGCACGGCTATGAGGAAGTCAGCTACGAATAGGGCTCTTCCCTAACCGCCGACTTGCGCCATAAGGCCGCCATGCCCTCCCCCGCCCTGCTGTCCGTCGATCTGAACGCCCTGGCCCGCAACTTCCACACGCTGGAAGCCGTGACCGGCGCGCCGGTTCATCCGGTGGTCAAGGCCGACGCCTACGGGCTGGGCGCCGAGGCCTGTGCGACCCGGCTGATGACCGAGGGGGCGCGGACCTTCTTCGTCGCCCGCGCCGATGAAGGCCTGGCCTTGCGGGCGGCGCTGGGCGATGCGCCGGTCATCTATGTGCTGGACGGCTGCCACGACGGGGCGGCCGGCGTGCTGAAGGCGGCGGACCTGCGTCCAGTGCTGAACCAGCCCCGACAGATGCAGGCTTGGAGCCAGGTCGGCGGCGGCGCCTGCGGCATCCAGATCGACACCGGCCTGAACCGGCTGGGGTTCCGCCCCGAAGACGCGCCGGAGCCGTTCGAGGGCCTCGATCTGATCATGAGCCACCTGGCCTGCGCCGACGAACCGGACCAGCCGATGAACCGGCGCCAGCGCGACGCCTTCACGGCGGCGGCCGCGCGATATCCGGGCATCACGCGATCGCTGGCCAATTCGGGCGGTTGCTTTCTGGGGCGGGACTACAGCTTCGACGCCGTGCGCCCCGGCGTCTGTCTCTATGGCGGCGGGCCGCAGGGTCGGCCGGACGACAGGATCGCCGCCGTCGCCACCCTGACCGCCGAGGTCTTGCAGGTCCGAGACGTCAGGGCGGAGGAAAGCATCGGCTATTCCAGAGGCTTCGTCGCTGACCGTCCCGTGCGAGCGGCCGTGGTGGCTGCGGGCTATGCCGACGGCGTCATGCGGGCCTATGGACAAGGCGGCGCCGCCTGGGTGTCGGGCGAGATCCGCCCTCTGCTGGGCCGGGTGTCGATGGACGTCTGTACCCTGGACATCACCGGCCTGGACGTCGCGGTCGGCGATCGGGTCGAGCTTTTCGGCGCGAACCGTCATCTGGATGAGGCGGCGGCCGCGGCCGGGACCATCAGCTATGAACTGTTGACTGCAATCAGCGACCGGGTGCCCCGCGCCTATTGAGGCGAATGCGACCGCGACTGACGTAGAAGAGGACGATGAAGGCGCAAAGCTCGGCCCGTCACCCGACGTCGGCTGTCTCTGCTAAGGAAGTCCATGGCTCGCGATTCCGCCCTCTACGTCTGTCAGTCCTGCGGCTCGGTCCACGGCAAGTGGTCGGGTCAGTGTTCATCGTGCGGGCAGTGGAACACCCTGACCGAAGAGAGCCGTTCCGCGCCGCCGGGCGCGATCAAGCCTTCGGCGGCCGCTTCGGCGCGCGGACGCGGCCTGCAGTTTGAAACCCTTCAGTCCGACACGCCCGAACCGCCCCGCATCACGACGGGCGTGGCCGAGTTCGACCGGGTCTGCGGCGGCGGCGTTGTCCCGGGTTCGGCCATACTGCTGAGCGGCGATCCCGGCGTGGGCAAGTCCACCCTGCTGCTGGAGGTGGCGGCGAAGGCGGCGCTTCGCGGCGGGCGTATCGCCTATATCTCGGGCGAAGAGGCCGTCGAGCAGATCCGAGCGCGGGCCAAGCGGATGGGGCTGGACCAGGCGCCGGTCAATCTGGCGGCGGCGACGGCGCTGCGCGACATCCTGGGCACGCTGAAGCGCGAACAGTTCGACATCGTCATCGTCGATTCGATCCAGACCCTGTGGTCCGACGTTCATGAGAGCGGGCCCGGCTCCATCACCCAGGTCCGGGCCTGCGCCGGCGAAATGGTCCGACTGGCCAAGACGCAAGGGATCGCCGTCGTCCTGGTCGGCCACGTCACCAAGGACGGCCAGGTGGCCGGGCCGCGCGTGGTCGAACACCTGGTCGACGCCGTCATGACCTTCGAGGGCGAGCGCGGCTATCCGTTCCGCATTCTGCGCGCGGGCAAGAACCGGTTCGGCGCCACCGACGAAATCGGGGTGTTCGAAATGGGCGACAGCGGCCTGCGCGAAGTCGCCAATCCCTCGGCCCTCTTCCTGGGCGAAGGCAAGGACCGGGCGCCCGGCGCCGCCGTCTTCGCCGGGATCGAAGGCTCGCGGCCCGTTCTGGTCGAGATCCAGGCCCTGGTGGCGCCGTCCGCCTATGGCACGCCGCGGCGGGCGGTGGTCGGTTGGGACTCCGGTCGCCTGGCCATGTTGCTGGCGGTGCTGGAGGCCCGGTGCGGCCTGGGCTTCGGCGACAAAGATGTCTATCTGAACGTCGCCGGGGGGCTGCGGATCAACGAGCCGGCGGCGGACCTGGCGGCGGCGGCGGCCTTGATCAGCTCGGCCCTGGACATGCCCCTGCCCCAGGGCTGCGTCGTCTTCGGCGAGATCGGCCTGTCGGGCGAGGTGCGCAGCGTGGGCCGAGCCGAGGCGCGGCTGCGCGAGGCTCAGAAGCTGGGCTTCGACCATCTGCTGTGCCCGCCCCTGCCCCAGAGCGCGGGGAAGACAAACGGGGTCAAGGTGACGTCGGCGACGCGTTTGACGGATGTGGTCGAACGAATCTCGCAAAACCGCTATTAGACGGGCGCAACAGTTTCTGGACCTCTGAGTGACCGGTTACGACGTCTTCGCCATAGTGGTGATCCTGTTCTCCGCCGCCGCCGGTTGGGTGCGCGGCGGCGTGCGCGAGATCATCACCCTGCTCAGCGCCCTGCTGGCGGCGCTGATCGCCCTGGTGACCCTGCCCTGGACGGCCATGCTGGGGCGGGCCCTGGTCAATCCCGACTGGGCCGGGACGATCCTGGCGGCGATCGTGACCTTCATGGTCGTCTATTTCGGCATCCGCATCTTCGGCTCCTTCCTGTCCAAACAGGCCCAGGCCCATCCGCAGTTGGGAGGAATCGACCGGTTCATCGGAGTGTTCGTCGGCGCAGGGCGGGCCTTGGTCCTGTTGGGCGCCGTCCATCTGGTCATCGTGGCCGCCATGCCGGGCGAACGGACACCGAAATGGCTGACCCAGGCGGCGCTCTATAAGGTCAGCGCCGTCGGCGCCCGCGCCATTCAGATCGTCCTGCCCGGCATCGGGCGCGGCGCCGATGCGATCACGCCTGTGGTGGATTCATCCGTGCGCAAAGGGTTTTCGAACGACGAAGCCTTGCCTCGGACGCAATCCGAGACTAACTCGCCGCGCGAAGCCGCCCCGTAAGTTTCCCCCGGTCATCGGAGCCCCACGATGCGCCACCATATCGCCGATCCCGTCGTTCACCGCGAGCACTGGCGCGAGCCGGAGGATGATCAGCTCCGTCTGGAGTGCGGTGTCTGCGGCGTCTGGGGCGCGGATGAAGACGAAGGCTCCGCCGTCGTCGCCCTGGGCCTGCATGCGCTTCAGCATCGCGGCCAGGAAGCCTGCGGCATCGCCAGCATCAAGGACGAACGCTTTTACACCGAACGCCATCAGGGGCTGGTGGGCGAGGCCTTCGGCGGCGCCGACCTGATGACGCGCATGCCCGGTCGCGCGGCTGTCGGCCACACTCGCTACTCCACCGCCGGCGGGTCCTTCCTGCGCAACATCCAGCCGATGTTCGCCGACCTGGACCAGGGCGGCATCGCCATCGCCCACAACGGCAACCTGACCAACTTCAAATCCCTGCACAGCCAGCTGGTCAGCGAAGGCGCCATCTTCCAATCGACCTCGGACTCCGAAGTCATCCTTCACCTGATCGCCCGCAGCCGTAAGGCCAAGATCGTCGACCGCTTCATCGACGCCCTGGCGCGGATCGAGGGCGGCTACGCCCTGGTGGCCCAAACCCGTCACAAGATGATCGGCGCGCGCGACCCTCTGGGCATCCGCCCCCTGGTGCTGGGCCAGATAGGCGAGGCCTGGGTCCTGGCGTCGGAAACCTGCGCCCTGGACATGATGGGCGCCGCCTTCGTGCGCGACGTCGAACACGGCGAGGTCGTGGTGATCGACGAGAACGGCGTCGAATCGATCAAACCCTTCCCCGCGCGCGCCGCTCGCCCCTGCCTGTTCGAATACGTCTATTTCTCGCGTCCCGACTCGGTCGTGAACGGCCGTTCGGTCTATGAAGTCCGCAAGGAGATGGGACGCGGCCTGGCCCGCGAATGGGGCGTGGACGCCGATATCGTCGTGCCGGTGCCCGATTCCGGCGTGCCCGCCGCCCTGGGCTATGCCCAGGAGAGCGGCATCCCCTACGAGATGGGCATCATCCGCAGCCACTATCTGGGCCGCACCTTCATCCAGCCCAGCCAGGGCGCCCGGCAGAAGGGCGTGCGGATGAAGCACAGCCCCAACAAGTCTGCCCTAGCCGGCAAGCGGGTCGTGCTGATCGACGACTCCATCGTGCGGGGGACCACCTCGGTCAAACTGGTTCGCGCCGTCCGGGCGGCCGGGGCCAAGGAGGTCCACCTCCGTTCGGCCAGCCCGCAGATCCTCTTCCCCGACTTCTACGGCATCGACATGCCCGAACGGGCGCAACTTCTGGCGGCGAACAAGACGCTGGAGGAGATGCGCGAAATGCTGGAGGTCGATTCCCTCGGCTTCCTGTCCATCGACGGCCTGTATCAGGCAATGGGCGAGCCCGGCCGCAACAACGAAGCCCCCCAGTTCACCGACCACTATTTCACCGGCGACTACCCCACCCGCCTGCTGGACCGGGAGATCGAGGAAGGCGGCCGGGAGTTTTCAGCCCGACAGCTTTCGCTGCTGGTCAGCGCATGATATCACGGGTTGATGGCGCACAACCCAGTTCAAAACAGCCAACTGCAGGAGGGGAGGCTCGTCCTGATCAGGCTTGGCGACCGCCTTCTGGCGATTGTCGGGATGTTCTTCGTCTTGAACCTGATCCTGGCGGCAAACCAGTCCGCACTATCGCCTTCGACCCTCGCTGGGTTGACGACGGGCGTGGGCGCCGGGCATCTGCTCTTCGGCAAGCGCCGCTTTCGCGTGCCGTCGATGGTTTGGCTGGGCGTCGGTTTGGTGATGATCTTGGTCGCCACTAAGGCGTCATACGGCCTCGCTAAAGCAGCGTTCGGCGGAAACTGAGTCACATCAGGGCGTCAGCTTCAGCCTGTGATCGCCGCACGCTCGATCCCGCTTGGCGGCCGCCGCAAACGCACGCTAATCATGGCGGATGTCAGACCTGCCCCTCAAAGACCGTATCGCCCTCGTCGTCGGGGCCTCGCGCGGCATCGGCTATGAGAGCGCCCTCGCCCTGGCCAAGGCCGGGGCGCACGTGGTCGCAACGGCCCGGACCCAGGGCGGACTGGAAGAGCTGGATGACGCCGTGTTCGCCGCCACCGGCAAACACGCCACCCTGGTCCCGTTTGACCTGGTCGACGGGGGCGGCATCGACCGGCTGGGCGGAGCGATCTTCGAACGGTTCAAGAAGCTGGATGTCTGGGTCCAGGCGGCGGCGACCATGGGGCCGTCGGGCCTGACGCCGGTGGCCCACGCCGACCCGCGCGAGTTCGCCAAGGTGGAGAAGGTCAACTTCACGGCCGTCTACCGGCTGATCCGCTCGCTGGAGCCGCTGCTGCGCGCCTCGGACGCCGGGCGGGCGATCCATTTCACCAGCAGCGTGGCGACGACGCCCTGCGCCTTCTGGGGCATGTACGCCGCCACCAAGGCAGGCGCCGAAGCTCTGATCAAGGCCTGGGCGGACGAGGTGGAGAGCACCCCGATCCGCGTCAGCATCGTCGATCCGGGCCGAATGCGCACCGCCATGCGCGCCCAGGCCTTCCCCGGAGAAGACCCGCAGACCGTGCCCCATCCATCGGAAATCGGTCCCCTGGTGGTCGAACTGGCGCGAGGCGACCTGACGCCTCCGCCGACGATCCGATTCCGTGACTGGAAGGCCGGGTTAACGACGGAAGCTCTGGTCTGAAGTCATGCGAGG
The DNA here is from genome assembly GCF_009394735.1 of Brevundimonas sp. Bb-A. Lineage (NCBI taxonomy): Bacteria > Pseudomonadati > Pseudomonadota > Alphaproteobacteria > Caulobacterales > Caulobacteraceae > Brevundimonas > Brevundimonas sp. Bb-A. The sequence continues at coordinate 2,549,694 of NZ_CP045456.1, forward strand.
CCAGAGCCCTTCTGATCGCCGCCAATCAGGGTAGGCGCACCAGCGTAGCCAACCAGCCCTGGGCCTGGGCCAGGTCGACGGCCTCAAACAGCGGTATGGCGAGCAGGAAAACCAGCCCGTCTCTAATCGTGGTCAGAAAGAAGTTGGGCCGCACCGACAGCTCTGGCTCGTCCCGCCAGAGGGAGAAGTCAGGCAGGAAACGAGGCGTCCGCGCCTTGTAATCGGCATAGGCGGCGCCGAAGGTCGCGCCCAGCCATGCCTCTTCGCGGCGAACGGTCAGATAGAAGACCGCCACGGACGCGAGGGTGAACAGCACCGCCAGCGTCAGGCTGCCGCTCTGGGCGCCGACGCCGAAGGCACCGAAGAAGCTGAAGATATAGAGGGGATTGCGGCTGATCGAATAGGGGCCGCGCGAGACGATCTCGGCCTTCTTGCGCCCTCCGATATAGAGGGAACACCAGGCCCGGCCGACGATGGCGAAGACGATCGCGGCCAGACCCACGGCCTCGACGCCCTCGTGAAGCGGACTGTCCAGGCCCGTGGCGGACTGGGACACCATCGTCAGGCCCACCAGACCCAGCAGGGCGACGAGCACGGCGCCCTTACGCACCTTTTGCACCGCTTGAAGATCGAAGATCGGGGATGTCGTCATGGTGTTCTCCTATCCTCCAGGGATCAAGCGCCGCAGTGGGCCTTGCTGCAAGCCCTATGATTGCAAACGAATATCCCTCTCGAAAAAGGACGCCATCGGAGGGAACTTCAGACAGCCGCAATTCCCGTGCTTGCCCCGCGCCCAGCCTGTCTGATCCACAGGCTGGCTCAGCAGGATGGCGACGATCAGGGCGGGCATGGCGAACGAGGCGGACCAAGACCCTAGCCTTGATCAACACCCCTCGCCATCGGCGTCAGCCGCTCCAGAATGTCCGCCAGTTCCTGGGGCCAGATCGTCTCGGTGGAGGCGCGGATCTGGTCGAGGCTCCACCAGCGGTGCTCGGCCAGGACGCGCCGCTCCGTCTCGGTCCAGCCGGCGGAGGACAGGTCGAAGTCGTCGCTGCGGAGCAGGAAGAAGCGCTGATCGACGTCGGCCATGCGGCCGTCGGGCAGGCGGAAGCTGACGCGGACGCGGGCGACCTGGGGGCCCGGATCAGCGACGATCAGGCCCGTCTCCTCGAACAGTTCGCGGCGGGCGGCGTCCTCGTAGGTCTCGCCCGGATCGCAGCCGCCGCCCGGCGTGGCCCAGAATTCGGATCCGGCGAGGGGGCCGTCGGCGAAGGCGAAGCGGAACAGCAGCACCCGCCCCTGCCCGTCCAGGATCAGCCAGCGCGAGGTCGGCCGGTCGGGAAGGACGGACGCGACCTCGCTCATGAGGTCACTTCTTGGCGCCGCCCTTCTGGCCGGTGCGGATGCGGCCTGAGCGCGACACCTGACGGGCCCCGCCGCGCGCGCCCTTCTGGATCGCAACAGACGATCCGGCCTTCTTGGACGCGCTGGCCTTCAGGCCGCCCAGCACCTTGGGCTGGGCCTTGCGGGTCTTCTTCTGCTCCAGCGCCTTGCCGGGCAGCTTGGACAAGGCCTCTTCCTTCTCGGCCTTCTTGACGCGGCGCGGCGCGGTCTTGGCGTCGCCCTTGTAGCGTTCCGGGCCGGACTTGGCGCCGCCCTCGGCATAGGGATTGGCGCCGCTGGACTTGACGTTCAGGCGGATCGGCGTGCCCGGCAGGTCGAAGCTCTCCCGGATCGAATTCACCAGATAGCGCTTGTAGTGATCCGGCATGGCCTCGGCCCGATTGGCCATCAGCACGAAGGTGGGCGGACGGGCCTTGGTCTGGGCGATGTATTTCGGCTTGATCCGCTTGCCGTCCACGGCGGGCGGCGGGTGCCGCTGGGTCGCCATGGACAGCCAGGTGTTCAGATCCTTGGTCTTCACCTTGACCGACCAGGTGTCATAGGCCTGAAGCACCGCCGGCATCAGCCGATCGACGCCCCGCCCCGAGTGGGAAGACAGGGCCACAAAGGGCGAACCCTTCAACTGAGGCAGTTTGTCTTCCGCCAAGGTCTTCAGCTTGGCCAGCCGCGACTGGGGTTCGTCTTCCAGGTCCCATTTCGACGCGACGTAGACCAGGGCGCGGCCTTCCCGCTCGACCAGATCGGCCAGCTGCAGATCCTGGGTGTCGAAGGCGTCGTCCTTGTCCATGACCAGGATCACCACCTCGGCGAAGGTGATGGCGCGGATGGTGTCGGCGACCGACAGCTTCTCCAGCTTCTCCTGAACACGGGCCTTGCGCCGCATCCCGGCCGTGTCGATCAGGCGGATGTTCTTGCCCTCGAACGTCCAGTCCACCGAGATGGAGTCGCGGGTGATCCCGGCTTCCGGCCCCGTCAGCAGCCGGTCGTCGCCGATCAGACGGTTGATCAGGGTGGACTTGCCGGCGTTGGGCCGGCCGATCACGGCGATACGGATCGGCTTGTCCGGCTCGTCGATCTCCTCGACGAAGATGTCCTCCGAACCGGCGCGGAGGGCGGCGTAGAGGTCGGCCATGCCCTCGCCGTGCTCTGCGGAGATAGCGACGGGCTCGCCGAAACCCAGGGCGTGCGCCTCGCCCACGCCGCCGCCGCTCTCACGGCTCTCGGACTTGTTGGCCAGCAGGATGATCGGCTTGTGCACCTTGCGCAGGCGTTCGGCGAAGATCCGGTCCAGCGAAGTCACGCCTTCGCGGGCGTCCATCATGAACAGGATCAGTTCGGCGTCGTCGATGGCCGCCTCAGTCTGTTCGCGCATCCGCGCCTCGAGGCTTTCGTCGGTGACGTCCTCATAGCCGGCCGTGTCGATCAGCGTCAGGTCCATGTCGCCGATATTGCCGTCGGCATAGCGCCGGTCGCGGGTCACGCCGGGCCGGTCGTCGACCAGCGCGAGGCGCTTGCCGACGAGACGATTGAACAGTGTCGATTTGCCCACATTGGGGCGGCCGACGATGGCGACCTTCAGAGCCATGTCGGCCTTCTAACGTAATTCTGGCTGAAAATCAGCGGATACAGATCAGCTGACCGGTGTCGGTCAGCACATAAAGGGCGCCGTTATAGGCCGCAGGCGCGATATAGGCGGGCGCGCCCAGCTTCAACGTCGTCTGAGCGACGCCCGTCTTCGGATCGAAGGCGACCGCTTCGCCGTAGGAGTTGACCATCACCAGACGGTTCGAGGCCAGCAGCGGGCCGGACCACTGCGGCGTGATGGTGCGACGGCCGAAGCGCAGGAAGCCGCCGACCTTGCGGGCGCGGCCTTCATTCAGCTCGCGAGTCCAGTAGATCTGGCCGGTGTCGCGATTGGCGGTGATCAGCTCGCCGGACTTGGACACGACGAAGACCACGTCCCCGACCGGCAGGGGCGCGTTCACGCCCGTGACCGGCAGTTGCCATTTGGGTTGGCCCGAGCGCAGGTCCAGGGCCGACAGCACGCCCGAATGGCTGACGCCAAAGACCATGCCGCGGCTGATCACGGGGCGACCGGCCACGTCGCGGACCTCGGACAGGGCGCTGGTGCGGCTGGTGCGCGACAGGGTCTGTTCCCACAGGGACTGGCCGTTCAGGGCGCTCAGCGCCACCAGCTGACCCGAGGCGAAGGGGGCGATGACGGTGTTTCCGGTCACGGCCGGGCTGGAGGCGCGCATCACACGGGCCGGCTCGGCGATGCCGCGATAGGTCCAGTCCTGGGCGCCGGTGTCGACGTCGAAGGCGAACAGCTGGCTGTCCACGTCCACGACGAAGACGTGCGAACCGACCACCGTCGGCGCCCCGTGAATGGGGGCGTCCACCGGCTGAGTCCAGGCGACGGCCCCGGTATTGGCGTCCAGCGCCGTCATGGAGCGATAGCCGGAGGAAACGAAGACCTTGCCGCCGGCCACGGCGACGCCGCCGCCGAAGCCGCCGTTGCGGTCGCGCTCGCCGTTCTTCACGTCGGTCTTCCACAGAACCGCGCCCGTGTCGGCGGAAACGGCCGAGACGGTCGATTCGCCGTCCAGCACGAAGATTTTGCCGTCGGCCGCGACGACAGGCGCCATGACGTTGCCGACGCGGGCCGACCCGCGGCCGATGTCGCGCTTCCAGGCGATCTTGAAGTCCGGCGCGGCGATGACGTGTTCGACCAGGTTTTCCGCCGTGCCGCCCGGCTGGGTCCAGGCCGTCGCGGCCTGCGGACCCGGCAGGAAATAGGTCCGACCGGACAAGGCCGCCGAGGGCGCCAGCTGCTGTTCGAACTCCAGCACCGAGATGCGCTGGCCTTCGGACGCCGTCGCTTTGGGATCGCCCTTCTTGCCCAGACCGAAGGGCAGGTTGCGACTGACGGCGCCGCAGGAGGCCATGGTGGCGGCGACGCCGCAGATCAGCGCGACTTTCAGAACTCGGTTCATCGGGGGCGTCCTGTCGGGGGTCGTCACTGTTGAGCGGGGGCGGTGGACGGAGCGGGGGCGGCCGGCGGAGGCGCCGACTTGGCCGCATCGACGATGGCCTTGAGGGCGCCGGCCGTGCCCGCGTCGATCGTGGCCACGGCGATATTGGCGCGCTGGCGGACGTCGTCGGGCACGTCCTGGCCCAGTTGCAGAAGAACGAAGGCTTCACGCGCCTCATCGGTCTTGCCGTGTTGCAGGCGCGCCAGGGCCAGGGCTTCCTGGGCGAAGGCGTGCAGCGGGCGATCGTCCTCGGCCAGGGGCGTCAACCGCGCCTCCAGATCGGCCAGGGGCGCCGTATCCATCACCAGGAAGGCGGCCTTGAGGGCTGGCGGGTCCGAAAGGATTGGATCGCCCGATGCCTTGGCCGCCTCGTCAAACAGGCGAACCGCATCCGGAATCTTGTTGGCGCTGACCGCCAGCCCCGCCTGTTGTTGCAGGGCCATGACCTTATAGGCGCCGTTGCCTTCCTTGGCCGCTTCTTCGAAGGCGGCGCGCGCATCGACGGGCTTGTCGGCCCGCAGGGCCTCCATGCCGCGATCATAGGCCTCAGCGGCCTTGGCGGCCTTGCTCGAGTTCAGGCTGTCCCAGCCCCACCAGCCCAGGGCGGCGACAAGGGCAACCACCAGAACGGCGCCCACGACGGGCAGCCAGGTGCGGGCCAGGCGCTTGTACCGGTCGGAGCGAAGCTCCTCCTCGACCTGTTCGAAGACATCAACCACGGAAACGTCGCCCCAAAATCGCAAAAAGCAAACCGGCGCGGACCCTAGAAGGTCGGCCCCTCGCCCGCAACGTCGTCCGTTACGGCGAAGCCGGCTTTTTCGAGAAGTAGGTCTCGACTTCGGCAGGAAAACGGCGGGTTTTCACATCATTGGCGAAAGCGGCGGCCGCGCGGTCGATCTCGGTGCGCAGATCGGCGTATTTCCGCACGAACTTCGGCGCCCAGTCGAACAGGCCCAGCATGTCGTTGACCACCAGCACCTGGCCGTCGCAGGCGGCCGAGGCGCCGATGCCGATGGTGGGAACGTCCAGGGTCTCGGTGATCTCGCGCGCCAGCGATTCGGCGACGCCCTCGATGACGATGCAGAAGGCGCCGGCCTCGGCCGTGGCCCTGGCTTCCGCCAGGACCCGATCCCGCTCGACGTCTGTACGGCCCTTGGCTCGGAAACCGCCCTCGGCCAGCACCGCCTGAGGGCGCAGGCCGACATGCCCCATGACCGGAATGCCCCGCCTCACCAGAAAGGCTACGATTTCGGCCAATTCGACGCTGGTCTCCAGCTTGACCGCCTGGGCGCCGGTTTCCTTCATCACCCGCACGCAGTTGTCGTAAGCCGCTTCCTTGCCTCCCTCATAGGAGCCGAAGGGCATGTCGACCACCACCAGGGCCCGGCACGATCCACGCACCACCGCCTGACCGTGCAGGATCATCATGTCCAGGGTGACGCCGACGGTGTTGGGCAGGCCGTGCACCGCCATCCCCACGCTGTCGCCGACCAGAAGAACGTCGCAATGGGGGTCGAGCAGCCCCGCCATCGGAGCGTCATAGGCGGTCAGGCAAACGATCGGCGCGCCGCCCTTTCGTCCCGCGATGTCGGGGACCGAAATCCGTTTGACGGTCTCTTGAACATGAACGGACATCGGGCGCCTCCTGACCTGAGGGGCGTCAGATAGGCGCGCCGAGGACGCAAGTCACCCTCAGACGTCCTGCGACAGCTTCACAGCTCCCGCCGCCAGCAGGGCCGCCACCGCGCCCGCCGCGATCCAGAAGGCCAGCATGCCTGAGCCGCCCATCAGGTCGATCGACCCAAGTCCCAGGCTGTCCAAGCCTGTCTGGGCCGCGCCCTGGGCCGCGGCTGCGGCGGTCCGCACCCCCTGCGTCAGGGTCGTGTCGGGGTCGCCGCTGAAGTTGAAGTTCACGCCCTCCCGCACGGCCAGGACGCCGCCGACCAAGCCGGCCGCCGTCAGAGCCAGACCGCGCCAGCGCGACCGCTTCTCCAGCCGGGCCTGCAAGGTGGCCACGAACAGCGCCTCGTCCGCCAGAGTCGGAGTGCGCGAAAAAAGGCGCTCGATCATCGGATCGAATTCGTCAGCCGACATGGAGCGACCTCCCGTCCGCCGCCACGGGCTGCAACCGCGCGCGGAGTTTATCCAGACCACGTTTGACATGTGACTTCACCGTGCCGAGTGGCAAATTCATGGCTGCCGCAATCTCCGGGTGAGACATCCCCGCGCCGTGGCACAGGGACACGCAGACCCTTTCCGTTTCGCTGAGGGTCCTCAGCGCCTCGTCCAGATCCATGGAGCCGGCCTGATCCTGAGCCGGCGCCGCCTCATCGGCCTCCGCCTCGGCTACATAGCGGGCTTCGCGGGCGACGCGCTTCAGATAGAGGCGGGCGGCGATCTTCTTGATCCAGCCCGCAAAGGTCCCCTGCCCCCGAAATTCCGAACAGCGCTGAAAACCTTGCAGAAAGGCGTCCTGGGCGACGTCGTCGGCCAGGGACGGCGCCGCGCCCATGCGGCGCAGCAGCCCCCGAACCGCCGAACCGTGCCGCCGGACCAGTTCGCCATATTCCCGCCGTCCGCCGGCCGCCGCCTGGGCGGCCAGCTCCACGTCGTGCAGATCGCGTAAGGACTTGCTCATGACGTCCCCCTCCGGTCGACGTCAGGCCTTGTTCGGGTTGAAGAAGCCCAGGATGATGAAGGCGATCCCGATCGCGGCGGGGATGCAGGACAGACCGAGCAAGACTTCTTGGCCGTTTGAGCCAAAGTCGCGGTGCGCCGAACCGATTATCAGCGCGAAACCGGCCAAGCCTGCTCCGGCCGCCAGGCTCAGAACGCCCTTGCGAATGTCCTTGGTCCGCGACGGCAGGCTTTTCTGCACGTCCTTGGTCATGGCGTCGATCAGTTCGGGCGGCAGCGTCTGGCCCTTGTCCACAGCATGGCGGACGGTCAGCTGCATCTCGGTGCGCTCGCGGCTTTTCAGATAGGAGGGACCCACGATCACGGCGACGATGGAGCCGAAGACGATGAAGACGATGAAGATGGGCGTCAGTTCCATGACAAACTCTCTTTGATCCGTTGTGACAGCCTGATGCGGCGGCCTTCTGATCACAAGAGGCGCCGGCCCGCTCAAACGGATGCGGGAGCCCAGATGAAATATCGGTAAGCTGTCTCACGAAGGCGGCTGACGCATCCGGCCGAGGCCGCTAGGGTCGTCTTCATTGTCATTCTAAGGAGCGCCCCATGGCCCATGTCGTCTACCGGATCGTCGAACACGACGGGGGCTGGGCCTATAGGGTCGGCGACACCTATTCCGAAACCTATCCCACGCATGAGGCGGCCAAGGCCGCGGCCGTCCAGGCCTCGCGGGAACAGAAGGTTCCGGACGAGAACGCCGCCATCGAATATGAAACGGCCGACGGTCGCTGGGTGACTGAAACGGCGGACGGCCACGACCGGCCGGTCACCGATGTCGAAGATTGAGGCGAAGACGGTCTTGATCTCACGCCGCGTCCTCCTCGCCGCCGCAGCCGCCGCGCCGCTCGCCGCCTGCGCGTCCGACGGCGGCTTGGGCGGACGGTCCTCCGCTCCAGAGCCGACCGCGTCCTTGACCTTGGCGACCTTCAACATCTGGCACGACATGGGGAACTGGCCCGCGCGGCGGCCGCTTCTGATCGCGGCTCTCCGGGCTCAGAACGCCGATGTCATCGCCTTGCAGGAGGTGCTGGAGGACGCGGACAAGGGGCTGGAAAATCAGGCCGAAACCCTGGCGCGCGAACTGGGCGGCTATCAGGTCGCCTTCGTCTCCACCGATCCCGAAGGCGCGCGGCGCCGCTACGGCAGCGCGCTTCTGACTCGCCTGCCCGTACTGGCGCGCGATTCGGTGCGGCTGGAGCCCCTGGACGATTATCGCACGGCCCTGCGTCTGCGCCTGTCCGTCGGCGGCCGGCCCGTCGACGTCGTCGTGACCCACCTGGCTTGGCAGCAGGACGCCGGAGCCGTGCGCGCCCGCCAGATCGGTCATCTGCTGTCCTGGCTGCCTCAGGACGGGACGCCGCTGATCGTCATGGGTGATTTCAACGCCGCCCAGGACGATCCGGGATTGGCGGCTCTGACCGGCCCGCGTTTCATCAGCGCCCTGCCCGCCGGCGCGGCCGAGACGACCCTCAATCCGGCCAAGGGGCACCCGAACCGGGTCATCGACCACATCTTCGTGGAGCGGACCTTCTTCACCCCCGCCGCCGCCCATCTGTTCGGGGTTCAGCCCACCGGCGGAGAATATCCGTCAGACCATTTCGGGGTCGCCGCGACCGTCGCCTTCAACTGAAGACCTGGGAGTAAAGCTCTGGCTTGAACCCGACCAGCCGCCGATCCCCCAGGTCCAGGATGGGCCGTTTGATCATCGACGGCTGGGCGATCATCAGGGCGACGGCCTTGTCTCGGTTCAGGCCCGCCTTGTCGGAATCTGGCAGCTTCTTGAAGGTCGTGCCGGCGCGGTTCAGCACCGCCTCCCAGCCGTGTTCATCGACCCAGCCGCCCAGGCGCACGGGATCGATCCCCGCCTTCTTATAGTCGTGGAAAACATAATCGACGCCATGCTGTTCCAGCCAGACGCGCGCCTTTCTGACAGTGTCGCAGTTGGGTATGCCGTAAAGCGTCGGGGTCATGGCGAGTTCCTTCACCCCGCGCCTTAGCCGAGGAAAGAAGGCCGCGCCAGATGGGTCGGAAGCAGTCAGAAGCGCTTGGTAAAGCCCAGACTGATCACCCGACCACGTGGGTCGGCCACGACGGGGTCGTATCCGAAGGCGAACTGGGCCAGAGGCGGGGCCTTGTCGGCGATATTGACCGCGCCCAACGTCAGGTCGATGTCGGTCCCGACGGAGCGGGTGTAAAGCAGGTCGATGGTCGTTTGGCTGGCGATCGAGGCGTCGGTGATCCCGCTGCGGTCGTTGGCGTAGCCCGCCGTATAATGAACAAGGCCGGTCAAAGCCTGCCTTCCGTCGCGCCAGTCCAGAACCAACTCTCCCCGATTGCGCGGCAAGGATCGACCGATGTTGTTCAGATTGGTGGACCCCACGCCGGACACGGCGCCGGCGCTCGCATTCAGGCGGATGTCGTAGCGGTCGACATAGGTCCAGTCCGCCGCCGCCGACGCCCGTCCGCCCCAAAGATCGCGGCCGTAGCGGGCCGACAGATCCACCCCCTGAGTTTCGATCGACGAGGCGTTGATGAAATAGAGCTGAACGAAGGTCAGGGCCCCGCTCGCGGACCGGGTCAGACGCGACTGGCCGTCCGTGCCCGTCCGTCCCGCCAAATCATCGGCCGCCGCCTGGTTGATCACGGCCTGGGCCGATTCCTTGACCACCTGATCCCTATAGTCGAACCGCCAGGCGTCGAGGGACAGCTCCAGCCCGCCCAGCGGACGCCACTGGGCGCCGAAGGTCAGGCTTTCCGACTTTTCGGGCTTCAGGTCCGGATCGCCGGAAGTCAGGGTGTTGACAAAGACGAAGGCGCCGCGATCCAGCACCGAAGGCTGCGCCGCCTGGGCGCCGGACTGGGCGTAGACCGAGGGCGCCCGGTAGCCCTGGCCCCAGGACGCCCTCAGGGCGAGGGCGTCCAGCACCTCCCAGCGAACGGCCGCCTTGGGATTGAACCGGCCTTCCCCGTCATAGGCTTCATAGCGGCCGGCCAGCTGGGCCTCGATCCGGTCTCCCAGATGCAGGCGCGCCTCGGCATAGGCGGCCAAAGCCTGCTGGTCGCCGTCGAAGTCCGGCGAATAGCCGGCCGTCAGCAGGTCGCCGCGGTTGACGAGGTCGTTCCAGTCGTGGCGGAAAGCGCTGCGGCGATACTGGAGCCCCAGGGCGAGATCGACAGAGCCGCCGTCCCAGCCCAGGGCCTGACCCGAGGTCGAGGCGTCGGCGGTCGTCAGGCTGGCGGCGCCGCGCAGACCCGCAGAGCCGATCAGACTGTCGATCAGGGCGGCGCTATTGGGCGCGCCGGTCCCCAGATAGGCGCTTCCGAACGGGTTGAAATATCGGCAGGCGCCGACGCCGGGCGTCCCCGTCGCCGGGTCGCACCCCGGACCGCCCAGGCCGTTCAAGGCGTTCTGCAGGGCGCTGCCGATCACGTCCGGCTTGTCATAGGCGACGTGCTGGCGGCTGGCCGTGGCGGCCAGACTCCAGCCCCAGCCGCCGGAGAAATCGCCGTCCAGCCCTGCGGCGACCCGCCAGGTGCGATAGTCGAACTGAGCCTTCGACGCCCCGGCCTCGGCGCCGAGAAGCCGACCGCGAAACAGGACGTCTTCTCCGAACGGATTGTCGGGATGGGACGCCGGGACGCTCAGGGACCGCGCCAGAATGGGCAGGGACGGCGTCTGGCGCGCCGTGGTCGAACTGGCCGAGCCCGCCGCCTGCAAGGACAGGCGCATGTCCCCCACAGGGCGTCGATAATCGGCGAAAACCTGGGTCCGCGTCTCTTCCGGAGCCAGGTCGAAAAAGTCCGAATAGTCCAGCCGGCAGAAGGCGTCGGACGCTGAGTTAAGATAGGCGGACTGGAAGGCGGGGTCGCCGCAGCTCGGATCGGGCGAATAGGCGCGGCGGCTGGGCCGGTAATAGGAGCCGGGCTGGCCGTAGCTGGTCACGGCGGTCCAAGGGGCCCGGCCATAGGTCTGCGCCTGGGCGAAATCCCTTTCATCCGTACTAAGGGCCGAACGGTGGAAGCGGGACGCTGCGACCGTCAGATCGCCGCCCAGCAGCGTCCAGCCGCCCAGCCCCTGGACCAGGGTTTCTTCGGATCCGTCGGCGAAGGCGTAACGGGCGCTCAACTCCGGATGATCGACCGCGGTGCGGATGATGAAGTTGACGACCCCGGCGACCGCGTCCGATCCATAGACGGCCGAGGCGCCGTCCTTGACCACTTCGATTCGCTCCAGGGCGATCTGGGGGACGAGGGCGTTGATGTCCACGAAGGCCGAACCGTCGGTGGCGACCACGGCGCTGGAGGTCCAACGCTGGCCGTCCACCAGGACCAGGGTCGAACCCAGGCCGAGGTTTCGCAGATTGAACTGCGCCGTGCCCGAGCTTTGCGGCTGATTCAGCTGATCGACCTGCGCCTCAGAGCCCGAATTGGCCGTCACGAGTCGGGTGAGCTGACCCGCATCGCCTACTCCTGCGGCGGCGATCACCGTGCGGTTCACGGTTTCCACCGGCGCAACCCGATCTCCCCCGGCCAGACGCGACCCCGTCACCACGACCTCTTCCACCTGAGCGGGCTGCTGCGCCTGGGCCGCACCCGCGACGGCGACGGCCCAGCCGGCGGCGGCGGTGGTCGCCATCCAGAGTCTGCGCTTCGTCATATCGGTCTTCCCCGTGGTCCCAGCCGGGGGTTTTACCGACACCGCGCGGCTTGTGAAGGCCCGATTTTGCAGTTTTGCAGATTTGCCCCACTACGCCAGCCGAACCGAACCTCGCCCATTGATCCCGCCATGTAACCGGTTACGGTGGGCCAAAACGCAGCGACCTAGGGAAGAAGCATGGCGGACGTCCGTCTGATCGACGTGAAGAAGGCGTTCGGCGCCGTAGAGGTGCTGAAGGGCGTCGATCTGGAGATCGCGGACGGCGAATTCGTTGTCTTCGTCGGCCCGTCCGGATGCGGCAAATCCACCCTGCTTCGGACCATCGCCGGGCTGGAAGAGGCGACGACGGGAGACGTCTGGATCGGCGGCCGCCGCGTCAACGACCTGTCGCCCTCGGATCGCGGCGTGGCCATGGTCTTTCAGTCCTACGCCCTTTATCCGCACATGACGGCCTATGAAAACATGGCCTTCGGACTGAAACTGGCCAAGACCGACAAGGGCGAGATTGATCGGCGCGTGCGCGCGGCGGCCGAGGCCCTGAGCATCACCGACTATCTGGACCGCAAACCCAAGGCCATGTCCGGCGGCCAGCGGCAGCGCGTCGCCATCGGCCGCGCCATCGTGCGCGAGCCCCAGGTGTTTCTGTTCGACGAGCCCCTTTCCAACCTGGACGCCGCACTGCGGGTGCGGATGCGCTACGAGTTCGCGCGGCTGCACGGCGAGCTCAAGACAACCATGATCTACGTCACCCATGATCAGGTCGAGGCCATGACCCTGGCGGACCGCATCGTGGTCTTGAACGGGGGACGGATCGAACAGGTCGGGGCGCCGATGGCGCTTTATCAGCATCCGGCCAATCTGTTCGTCGCCGGATTCATCGGCAGCCCGAAGATGAACCTTCTGAAGGCCGAGATCGTCGAGGCTTCGCGAGAAGGCGCGGTCGTCAAGACGGCTGGAGGCGAAAGGGTGCGGGCGGCGGTGGACGCCTCGACCGCCCAGCCGGGCGCCGCCGTCACCCTGGGGATACGGCCCGAACATATCGTCCTGAACGGCGGTCGCGACAGCCTGTCGGCCCAGGTCCTGTTCGTCGAAACCCTGGGCGCAGTCACCATGGCCCATCTGAAACATCCCGCCTCTGACGAGACCCTGACGGTCCAGACGCCCGGCGAGCGCCGTCTGACGATCGGCGAAACCGTCAGCCTGTCGGCGGCGCCCGCAGACGTCCATCTGTTCGACGCAGAGGGTTGCGCCTTGCCCCGCCTGTGACCGAGGCTGGACCGCGCGGCTTCAGCCGCGCTTTTCCTCGTCGCCGATGAAGGCGCCGGCGATCCAGCTGACCACGCCCGTCACGATGGCGGCGCCGATCCCCGCCCACAGGCCGTTCACGGCGAAACCGCCCAGGAACATGGCGGTCAGGCCGATCATGGCGGCGTTCACCACCAGCAGAAACAGGCCCAGGGTCACGACGGTGATGGGGAAGGTGATGATCACCATGAAGGGCCGCACCACCGCATTAACCAGGCCCAGAATCAGGGCGGCCGCAATCAGAGAGCCGTTGTTGGTGAAGGCGACGCCGGGCACCACCTGGGCCGACAGCCAAAGGCCGATCATGGTGACGACGGCCTGAATGATGAAGCGGATCATGATGTCCTCAGGGCTGGAAGCGTCACCATAACGCGCCATCGGGGCAAAAGGCTCCCCTCGATCCGTCGCGCCTGCTAGATTCGCGGAACGATCCGATCCGACACGGAGACTGCAGATGAGCCTTCACGGCGCCTATGATCCCGACAATGTCTTCGCCAAAATCCTTCGCGGCGAACTGCCCTCGGTGAAGGTCTGGGAGGACGACCATGTTCTGGCCTTCATGGACGTCTTTCCTCAGTCGGAGGGCCACGTCCTGATCATCGCCAAACAATCCCAGGCGCGGACCCTGCTGGAGGTCGAGCCCGACGTTTTGGCCCATATGACGGCGGCGCTTCAACGCACGGCGCGCGCAGTGGAAAAGGCGCTGTCGCCAGACGGCCTGTCGATCATGCAGTTCAACGGCGACGCCGGCGGCCAGACAGTCTTCCATCTGCATTTCCACATCGTCCCGCGCTGGGCGGACCGACCGATGAAGGGCCACGGTCACGCCCCCATGGCCGATGCGGCCACGCTTCAGCCTCTCGCGGACAGGATCGCCGCCGCCCTGGACTGAGGCCGCGCGAGGCGTCTTGCGTCCGGCGCGATCCGTCCGCATAAGGCGCGCAGTTCCGTCCTACGGACGCGGCCGGTTTAGCTCAGTTGGTAGAGCGCCAGTTTTGTAAACTGGATGTCGCGGGTTCGATTCCTGCAACCGGCACCATTCCCCTTCTTTGAAGACGGATGGCCTTGGACCTGAGGATCGCTACAGTGTCCGCTCTTTTCAGGAGTGCGTCTTGCCTGCTTCTCGTCGTCTGGTGCTCGTCGGCGGTCTCGCCGCTGCGGGCTGCTCCTCCCTCGCCGTGACGGCGGGCGGCGTCCGCCGTATGGACCCGGCCTTAAACGGGGTGGTCGCTCCGGATGCACGGCTCGAGCGTCTGGCGTCGGGCTTCACCTGGTCTGAAGGCCCGGTCTGGATCGCCGACGGGGACTATCTGCTCTTCAGCGACGTGCCGGAGAACCGTATCCATCGCTGGTCACGAGCAGGCGGCCTGTCGGTCTTCATGGCGCCGTCCGGCTATGACGGACCCGACCCGTCTGTCTTCCGCGAGCCGGGGTCGAACGGCCTGATCGCCGGTCCGGCGGGGACGATCCTGATGGCGGATCACGGCAATCGGGCGATCGCCCGCGTGGATTTGGCGACCCAGGTCAAGACCTTGCTGGCGACCCATTACCGCGGCGCGCGGTTCAACTCCCCCAATGATCTGGTCCAGGCGTCGAACGGTGCGATCTTCTTCACCGACCCGCCCTATGGTCTCAAGGACATGGACCGTTCGCCGCTGAAGGAGATGGCGGAGAACGGCGTTTACCGGCTCGATCCCGACGGCGGCCTGCATCGTCTGGTCGATGATCTGACCTTCCCCAACGGCGTCGCCCTGTCCCCGGATCAGCGCACCCTCTATGTCTCGGTCTCCGATCCGGCGCGACCGGTCCTGATGGCCTATGAGCTGGACGGCGCGGGCGGGATCAGGGGCGGCCGGGTGTTCAAGGATTTCGCCGCCCTGGCCGGCCCTTCGGCGCCGGGCCTGCCGGACGGGATGGCGGTCGATCGGGACGGACGCCTGTTCGCCACCGGTCCGGGCGGCGTCCATGTGCTGACGCCGGACGGCCGCAGCCTGGGTCTGATCGACACGGCGGGCGCGGCGGCCAACTGCACCTTCGGCGAAGACGGCCGCACCCTGTTCATCACCGCCGGCGACCGACTGCTGCGGCTTGAGACCCTGACGCGGGGCTGACGAGGCGGGTTCACGGCGCGGCGGGTTCACCGCGCGGCGGTCAGCGTCCCTTCCAGGCTGATCGTGGCGTCGGCGTTCTCGACCACATTCAGGGTCGTCGCCTCGACCTTGCGGTCATGCAGGGCCGCCAGCCAGCCGAAGGCGGCGGTGGTCGACACATTGGTCAGGCTGAACCCCAGCCCCCCCTCGGCCGACATCCCCATCTGGGGCGTCAATCCGGTCGCCGCCTCGACCTCGGCGACGGCGGCGGAGACGTCGACCTCTCCTGTCTTCGCCTCGCCGACGGCCAGGCTCCCCGTCCCGCGCTCGATGGCCGTCAGTTCGGCCTCGGCCGTCGCGCGCGTCCGCGCGGCCTCATCGCGCCAACTCGCCAGCGGCCGAACGATCAGCAACCAGGCCAGGACTGCGGCGATCGCCACGCCCATCACGGTCAGCATGCGCCGTTCGCGCAAGGTGCGGCCGTCCCACCAGGCGGCGGCTTGAGCGATCAGGCCGTTCATTGCATCCCTCCAATGATCACTTCGCTGACCACCCGACCGCCGTCCTCGACCGTGGACTGGTCCGTCATTGACAGCCCAGAGGCGGTCAGGGTCGCGCGGATCGCGTCCAGATCCGAAAAGGCGGGATAGCTGAGCGTCGCCCGCACCCCCTTGCCGGGCCCGGCGCTGAGACTGTCCAGTTCGGCCCCCTCCACCTGTTCGACTGCCGCGAACAAGGCCGCGGAGACCGCCGCCAGCCCGCCCGGCGGCGGCGCGACGTCGATCAACCGACGCGCCTCCTGAACGGGATCGGGGGCGCCGGCCGCCTCCGGCAGCCGGGCCTCGATCAAGGCCAGGGTCTGGCGTTCGGCGTCCCGCGCTGCGGCCTGATCGCGCAAGCCGCCCGCTGCGGTCAGGATGAGGGGCGAGACCAGCAGGGCCGCCGCCAAGGCCGCCGCCAGACGCCAGTCCCCCCGGCCCGGCTCGCGCTTGCGTTCCTGGCCCGACAGCAGATCGACGGCCGGCGCGACGGCGGCGGCGGCCAGCCAGCGCTCAAGGGTCTCGGCGTCCTCGATCCGCACCAGGCGGCGATCGCCGGCGATCAGGTCCACCAGATCGGACTGCACTGTGGCCGCAAAGCCTTCACCCCGCAGGGCCGTATCCCCGCCGAAGGCGGCGGCGACCAGTTCATCGCCCGACGGCGGCGGCGCAAGAAGACAGTCGGGCGTGACCGCGACCGGCCGAACCCCAAGGGCGGCCAGATAGTCGATCCAGGCTTCCAATAGACCCGCGCTGACGGCGGCGACCAGTCGTGGGGCGGTCTCTTCGCCGCGCGCCGCCGGCGCCACGGCCACGACCGTTCTTTCGGGATCGCCGGCCAGTTCGTCCTTCAAGGCCCAGCGCGCAGCGGCCCGCACCTGAGCCGCGCCGCCGACCGGCAGATCCAGCCAGCGCACCAGAACATCAGCGCCCGGCGCCACGGCGACGGTGCGGACATCGGGCGTCGTCTGGGGGTCTTCGAGCAACAGCGACCCGCGCTGCAACACCCGCCCGCCTTCGTCGAAGGTCAGGAAGGGCGCGGGCATGGAGGCGGCCGGCGGGATGATGACGATACGGGTCTGGCTCATTCTTCAGGGGTCCAGCGGCGAATGACGGTGCGCACCGCGCCGTCGGGCGCGGCGTGGATCAAGGCGGTTCGGACGGCGCGACCGCCCGCATAGTCGACGTCGACCGTCAGATCGAAATAGCGCGTGACCAGCGTCACCTGCTCACGGGTCTGATCATCCGGCGAATAGGTTTGCAGGGCCGGCTGCCCCCAGAAGGCGTCCGTAGAGGCCCAGCCCTGGCGCGGTCGGGCGGCGATGGCGGCCCGCGCGCCCTGAACCCCGACCGCGCCCCCGGTCAGCATGGTCAGAAGCGGCGCCTGATCCGGCGTCAAGGTGTTGACGTTCAACTTGGCCGGTTGGGCCGTCGGCAGGGCGCAGACATAGGGTCGAAGCCGATCATAGAGACCGGCGTCGATGTGGGCGACCGCCCGCATCTCGCTGACGTCGGCCAGCATGATTCCGCCGGTCCGGTAGGGCGTGGCGAGGCCGGCGTAACGCGCGTCCTCGGCCCCGCCCGGCGCGGCCTCCGCATCGGCGTCCATCCAGTCGGTCAGGGCGGCGGCGGCGGCGGCCATCCGGGCGCGCGACACGCCCAGGGCGGCCCCCAGGGCGATGAACTGGGCCGCGCCCTCGGGCCGGGCGAACAGATCTTCCCTCTGGCCATAGACCAGCGAGTTCAGGTTGAAACAGGCCTGACCGTCCGTGACGACGGCGCGGATCGTCCCCTCTTCGATCGGGAAGTTCAGCACCCGGCCGTTCCAGCGCGGCTCCAGAGGGGTGCGCAGCGGATCGGCCTTGATCAGGTCGGCGATCTGGCGACGGGCCAGGCTCTCGGCCCCGGCGGCGTACCACTGGGCCTGGGCCTGGACGTCGGCGTTGGTGGTGCGACGCACGGAAAAGCGCACGTCGTCCAACAGGACGACCGCCACGGCGGCCATGACGGCCACTAGCAGCAGGACGGTCAGCAGGGCCATCCCTTCGCGCGACGTCCGCCCCCGCCTCATGCCGATGCGACCAGAAAAAGCTGCTCCAGCCGTCCCACCCCGTCCAGGGTCATGACGATACGAACCGCATCGGGCAGCGGTCGGTCGCTGGAGGTGATGAAGGCCTGGGCTTCCGACCCATCCTGAATAAAGGTCACGGCGGCGTCCTTGACCCCGCGACAGAGGACTTGAGGCGGTCCCGGGCGCGCGCCGTCCAGATAGGGGAAGACCCGCCGCTCCAGACGCCCCTCCACCACCCGATATTCGACCCTCTGCAACGACGCCCGCGGGGCCTGGCCGGGATTGGACCAGCCGTTCCGAACCAGGGTCAGGATCGGATCGCCGGGCTGCTCCTGCCCCATCAGGGCGCGCGGCAGAGGCCGCCCGGTCGGGGCGCGAACGCGGCGCGGCGCAGCCTGGGCCAGGTCGGCCTTCAACAGGGCGCGCATGCGCTGAAGATCGCCGATCCGGTCGGTCTCGGCGCGCAGAGCGAACCGGGTGTCGATCGTCTGGCTCAGCACCAGGGCGCCCGCCCCGGCCAGGAGGGCGAAGATCGCCAGGGCGACCAGCACCTCCACCAGGGTGAAGCCGCCGCGCCTCCCAAGCCTGTGGCCCACGCGCCTCATGCCGCAGCCGCGCGGAACAGAACCCGGTCGGCGACCTGGCCTTCGTCGGTGAAGACGCGAACGTCGATCCGGCCCAGGCCGGGAACCTCGGTTCCCGTCACCACCCGCCGCCAGCGCCAGACGCGGCCCGCCAACTCGACCTGGCCCGAGGTTTCACCGGTCGGCAGGCTGGACGCCAGCATGGCCTCTGCCGCCAAATTTTCAGCGACGACCCCGCCCAGGGTCCGGGCTTCCAGCCGGACCGCCGAGCGTGTCGCCTCTCCCGACAGATTCAACAGGGCCATCGCCGCAAGAGCGAAGACCGCCAACGCCACCAGCATTTCGATCAGGGTGAAGCCGGCGCGGCCCGCCGCTGACGATCGGACAGCCTCAACCATTGATCGACACCTCGCCCGCGCCGTTGATCGAGATGGTGCGGACCTGTTCGTCGCGGCTCAGCCGAACCTGCGCCGGATCGGCGATTCCCGTGGGATCGAAGACGATGCGAACAGGACCGGCGGACGCCGCGACGCCCTCCGCCCAGGTTCGAGGCGTGAAGACGCCGTTCAGCGGCGTCCAGGTCGCCCCGTCGAACTGCGCGAACCGATAGCCGGAGCCGTCCGCCTCGACCGCCACCGGACGGTTGGTCATGATCGCCTCTTCTCGGGCGCGCGCCAGCCGAGCGGCGAACTGTTCGGCCTCCACCCCGACGGCCGGTCGAGGATCGGGCATGGAGAGCACCACCGCCCCAGCCGCCAGCCCGATCACCGCGATCGTGACCATCAGCTCGACCAAGGTGAAGCCGGATTTTCTTTTGGCGCTACCGCTCGCCGCGCGGCGGCGCGCTGCTTGAGCGCATTCTTTGGCGCTACCGCTCGCCGCGCGGCGGCGCGCTGCTTGAGCGCGGTCAGCCCTGCCAGTTGCCGAGGTCCGCATCATTGCCCTCGCCCCCTTCCTTCCCGTCCGCCCCTAGGGAGAAGACGTCGAACGGCTGGCCGTGCGTGCTCTGGCGGCGGTAGCGATAGGGATTGCCCCAAGGATCTTCGGGCAGACGACGCACATAGCCGCCTTGGCGATAGCGTTCCGGCTGGGCCAGGCCGGCCGGCGCCGACACCAGCGCTTGCAGCCCCTGCTGATCGGTGGGGAAGTTCAGATTGTCGAGGCGATAGGTCTCGATCGCCTGTTCCAGAACCGCGATGTCCGCCTTGGCCTTGGCCACCATGGCCCGGTCCTGGCTGGGCAGGACATTGATGGCCACGACCGTCGCCAACAGGCCGATGATGACGATGACCACCATCAGCTCGACCAGGGTGAAACCTTGACGTTTCCGCCGCTTGTTCTGATTTTCTGAAGTCATCACTAAACGCTCCTCACCCCATCGCCAGGGTGTTGATCTGAAGAATGGGCAGCAGGATCGACAGGACGATCAGGGCCACCACCCCGCCCATGACGACGATGATGGCCGGCTCCAGCAGGCTCAGCATCACTGCGGTGAAGGTGGCGAACTCGCGCTCCAGATAGTCGGCGGCGCGCTCCAGCATGGGCTCGAGCCGGCCGCTGCTCTCGCCCGAAGCGGTCATATAGACCAGCAGCGGCGGAAAGACGCCGGCGCGGCGCATGGCGGCCGACAGGCCCCCGCCCTCGCGCACGGCCTCGGCCATCGTCTCCGTCGCGCGTCTCAGGGCCCGGTTCGACACCGTTCGGGCGGTGATCGTCAGCCCCTCCAGCACGGGCAGGCCGGCCTGAATCATGGTCGACAGGGTCCGCGCCATGCGCGCGCCGTGCAGGTCGCGCGTCAGCCGGCCGACGACCGGCAATCTCAACATCGCCTCATCCATGCGCAGACGGGTTGCAGGATGGCGCCGCGCGGCCACGCCCCCGCCGATCAGGGCCGCCAGGATCAGGATCAGCAGCCAGCCCCAGTGCCGCATCAGCGTCGACAGGCCGATCAACATCCGGGTCAACAGCGGCAGGGTCTGGTTCATGCTTTCGAACTGATCGACCACCTTGGGCACGACGAAGGTCATCAGCACCGCGATGACGCCCAACGCTACCACCGCCAAGACGGCGGGATAGACGATCGCCGTGATCACCTTGCCCCGCACCTGCTGGTCGCGTTCCAGCCCGTCAGCCAGCCGTTCCAGAATGGGTTGCAGTGCGCCGGACTGTTCGCCGGCCGAGACCATGGCCCGGTAGAGCGGCGGAAAGGCGCGGCCCTGCACCGACATGGCGTCGGACAACCGCCGCCCCTCCATCACCCCGGCATGAACGCCTTCCAGCACGCGACGCACGGCCGGCCGATCCGCCTGGAGGGCCAACGTCCGAAGCGCCTCCTCGACCGGAGAGACGGAAATCAGCGTCGCCAGCTGCCGGGTCGTCAGGGCCAAGGTCTTCGCCCCCAGACGGACGCCGGCGCCGCCCTGTGCGGGCCGTTCGCCCCGCGACCCGACACGAGCCGGCGTCAGCTCCAACGCCATCAGGCCGCGACGGCTCAACTGTCCCCTCGCCGCCGTCTCGTCCGCCGCCGTCAGGGCGCCGGACACGGTCCGGCCGACCGCATCGACGGCGACATAGTCGAAGCCCGCCATCAGGCCGCCTCCGCCGGGTCGGCCGCCGTTTCCTGGCGAGCCACGCGCACCGCCTCCTCGACCGAGGTGACACCCTCAAGCACCAGGGCCCGCGCCCGATGCCCCAGGGTTCCTGCCCCATCGAAGGCGGCGGCGACCAGAGCGTCCTCGTCCGCCTCAGCGGCGATCAGGCGACGCAGGCGGTTGCCGACCTTCATCACCTCATAAAGGCCGATCCGACCGATATAGCCGGAGCCGCCGCAGTGGCTGCACCCCTGCGGGCGCCAAACCGTGACCCCGGCCTTGGCGCCGATCAGCTTGGCGGTCTTCTTGTCGGCGACCTCGGGGATGCGACAGTGTTCGCACAGACGGCGCACCAGCCGCTGGGCCACGATCAGCCGCAGGGTCGAGGCCAGGAGGAAGGGCTCCACCCCCATGTCGCGCAGACGCGTCACCGCCCCCGCCGCGTCGTTGGTGTGGACGGTGGACAGGACCAGATGGCCGGTCAGGGCGGCCTGGACAGCGATGGCGGCGGTTTCGACGTCGCGGATTTCGCCCACCATGACCACGTCCGGGTCCTGGCGCAGAATGGCCCGCAGGCCCGCAGCGAAGGTCATGCCGACCTTGGTGTTGACTTGGGTCTGGCCGACACCGTCGATGGCGTATTCGACCGGGTCTTCGACTGTCAGTATGTTGCGCGTCTGGTCGTTCAACAGGGCCAGGCCCGCATACAGGCTGGTGGTCTTGCCCGAACCGGTCGGCCCGGTGACCAGGATGATTCCGTTCGGCTCGGCCAGGGCCGCGCGGAAGGCGGCCAGGGCGTCGGGCGCCATGCCCAGGCGGTCCAGGGTCAGGCCCGCCTGATCCTTGTCCAGAATCCGCATCACCACCCGTTCGCCGCCGCGCGACGGCAGGGTCGAGACCCGCACGTCCAGCGTCTTGCCGCCCAGGGCCAACGGAATGCGGCCGTCCTGGGGCACCCGCTTCTCGGCGATGTCCAGCCGCGCCATGACCTTGATCCGCGAGACCAGAAGCGGCGCGATGCGCGGATTCAGGCTCAGGGCCTCGCGCAGCACACCGTCGATCCGCATCCGCACCAGAAGCGCGCTCTCATAGGTCTCCAGATGGATGTCCGAGGCGCCGGTCCGCACCGCCTCGGCGATGATCCCGTTGATCAGTCGGATCACCGGGGCGTCGTCGGCCGTGTCCAGGAGGTCGGCGGCCGCCGGGATGTCGTCGATCAGACTGTCCAGGCCGGCGGGCATGTCCAGATCCTCGCCGTCCGCCGCCGCCAGATGATCGCCCGCATAGATCTCGGACAGCTGCCGGTCGAAGGCGGCTTGGCTCAGGGGCTCAACCGCCAGCGGCCGACCCAGCACCCGCCGCGCCTCGATCAGTCCCTTGGGGTCGGCGCCCTCGCGCAGACCCACCCGCGCCACATCGCCGGCGTCCAGCAGCAGGACGCCGTGCCGTTTGGCGAAGCCGTAGGGCAGGCTTGGGCCGACCAAGGTGATCATGGCGTCAATATCCCGCCGACGGCAGGGGCGCGGCCTCGACCGGGGCCACAGGCGCGGTCACGCCGGTGGGCGCGATCACCATCGGCTCGCCCGTCGCCGGGGCGGCCGGAGCCTGGGTCCGCATATAGTCCCGCACCAGAGCGTCCAGGCTGGGCTCGCGATCCGGCTGAACCGCCTGCTGCTGGTCGCGGATATAGCCCCAACGGTCGGCAGCCAACCCTTGGGCCTCTTCGCGGGTGCGGATGATGGTGGGGCGCAGGAACACCATCAGATTGGTTCGGCCGCGCTGACGGCTGTTCGAGCGGAACAGGGCCCCGACTCCCGGCAGGTCGCCCAGACCGGGGATCTTGTCCGCCTGAATGATGTCGTTCTGGTCCAGCAGCCCCCCGGCCACCGCAATGTCGCCGTCATCGACGACAAGGGTCGTCTGCAGCTCGCGCTTGTCGAACACCAAATCCGTCGTGCTGCTGGTCAGGCCGCCATTGATGGCCGACACCTCCTGACGCAGCGTCAGGGTGATGGAGCCCCCGGCGTTGATCTGAGGTTTGACTGTCAACCGCACCCCGATGTCCTTGCGGTCGGTGGTGGTGAAGGGGTTGGAGTTTCCGTCCAGCAGGGTCTGGCCCGTGGTGATCGGCACCTCCTGTCCGACCAGGAAGGTGGCCTCTTCGTTGTCCAGCGTCATGATGGACGGGGTCTGGAGCAGGTTGGAGCCCTTGTCGGTCTTGGCCGCATTGATGATGAAGCCGAACAGGCCGTCTCCGACCTCGAACCCGCCGCCGCCGACGAAGCCGTTGGCGCCCACCAGACTGTTCAAGGCCAGGGTCTGCAGCTGTTCGCGCAGAGGATCGTCCTCGTCCAGCTGCCCCGCATAGGCGCCGCCGGCCATTTTCACCAGCGGGGTGGCGTTGTCAGTATAGTTGGTCAGGCCGACGCCGTTCTCACCGCCGTACAGCCACTGGACGCCCAGTTCGCGCACGGCGTTGTCGCTCAGCTCGACCACAATGGCCTCGATCAGCACCTGCTGGCGGCGCACGTCCAGGCGACGGATGACGTCGGCCAAGGTGCGCTGCATGTCGGCCGGCCCGGAAATCACCAGGGCGTTGGCGCCGGGGAAGCGGGCGATGGTGGCGCGCTGGCCGGTGGCGGTGACGGAGGACGAGCCGATGGCGCCGCCCTCGGCGTCTCCGCTCCCCAAGCTGGCGGCGGCGCGCGACAGGCCGCTGGAGGCGCTGGTCGTCGATCCGGTCGCGGCGGTGCGCAAGCCCTGGCTCGTGCTGTTGGAGGCCGTCACGGGCTGGCCCACCACCTGTTGCAACACCGGCAGAAGCTGCTCGGCGTTGGCGTGTTCCAGGAAAACGACGTTCACATCCTGGTTCGCCCTCGACCGGCCGTCCAGGTCATGGATCAGGCCGCGCACCCGCGCCAGGGCCTGGCCGTCGCCGCGCAGGACGATGGAGTTGGAGCTTTCGACCGGCGTGACCGTCACCATGCCCTGCCCGCCCCCGGGCGCGGCCATCACCTGTTGCAGCACCCCGGCGATCTCGCGCGCGGAGGCGTTCTCCAGGGCGACCACCTCATAGCTGGACCGATCCACGTCGATCCGGCCGATCAGCGAGCGGATGCGCGCCAGATTGTCCGAGAAATCGGCCACCACCACGCTGTTGGCGCCCGGATTGGCCAGAACCTGGCCCTGAGCCCCGACCAGGGGCCGAATAGTCTCCGCAGCCGAGGCCGCGTCAATGTTGCGCAGTTGGAAGACCTCGGTCGAGAACCGCTCGGCCCCGACGGTGGACGGTCCCTGGGCCGCGCCCTGGGCGGGACTAATCCGATAGGCGCCTGACTGGGTCGGCGTCACCACCAGGCCGTTGGCCCGCAGGGTGGACAAAAAGACTTCAAACAGTTGGGCCCGACCCAGCGGGCGCTCACTGGTCACCGTCACCGTACCGGTCACGGCCGGGTCGACGATGAAGGTGCGGCCGGTGGTGCGGGCCACGTCCTGGATGAAGGCGCGAATGTCGGCGCCCTGGACGTTCAGGGTCTGGCGCGCCTCCTGGGCCAGGACCGGCGAGGCCGCGACCGGCGCCTGAAAAGCCAGAACCAGGGCCAGCGCCCCGACGCCGGAGCGCATCAGCCGGTGGCGCAGAGAGACGGTCATGGTCGCGTCCTTATGGTGGTGGTGCGGGTCTGCCCCCCGCGCTCATACTGGATTTCGGCAGAGGAAGCGTCGGCCAGCTGACTTCTCAGGGCGCCGACCGCTTGAGGGCTGTTCAGGGCCACGCCGTTGACCGACAGAATGACGTCGCCCGCCTGAAGACCCGCGCTGCGAAGCTCCGACCCGTCTCCGGCGGACGAGACGGTCAGGCCTTTGACGCCCAGCCCCTGCAGCCTTGGGCGCAAAGCGGCCTGAGCGATCAGGCGTTGGGGATTGACGACTGCGGCTGCGGCCGCGTTCGAGGCGGGGGAAGCGGCGGGCGGGGTCACGATCTGGGGGGTCGAGGGCGGCGGCGGGGGCGACGCGGCCCCGGCAGGCGCATCCGTAAACTCCAACCGGGTCAGGGACTGGCCCCGCGCCAGGGTCACGAAGTCGGGAGCGACAGACTGCAACACCAGTCCGGGCTCGACCTCCTCTCCGACGCCGACGGAAATCTGACGCCCGTCAGCCAGGCCTATGATGGCCGAGCCGCCGCCCACGCCGCCCGCGCGGACGCCGAACAGACGCATCTGACTGGCCTCCGCGCCCGAGGCGCCGGCCAGGGCCCCCTGCCCTCCGGTGCGGAAGAAGGCGTCAAACCGCGACAGTATGCTGACGTCGACAGGCCTAGCCGCGGCGGCGGCGGCCGGCGCCTCAGCCTGGGGCCTGGGCGCGGCGAACAGCCAGATCAGACGGCCGGCCTGCACCAGCAGCAGGGCGATCAGAAGGAGTTCCACGAGGCGGCGCAGCGGCAGACGACGCCCCCTGTCCAGGGCGGCGGAGAGGCTGAGGTTGCGGATGTCAGCAATCACGACGCCAAGCCCGTGCCGGCCCCCGACGGCCGCGAATGGCGTGTAGAACAATCGTCCGTATGCGGGCCTCACCGAAGTGTGAAGACGCGGATAACTTCTCGTGACAGTTCCACTGTGTACGGACATTTAGATCGAAACGGCCGGGAGGCGTTCGCCTCCCGGCCGTCGATGGCTTGCGGTTCTGACAGATCAGAAGCGCGCGGTCAGGCTCACCGAGGCGCTCTGACCCAGGTCATAGTTGTTGACCCGGATCTTGGCGCCCCGCTCCTGGTACTCGTCGAAGTCGGTTCCCAGCAGGTTCCGCAGTTCCAGGGCGAAGCCGATGTCGCGGTCCATGACGGTGAAGTCCTTGCGATACACGAAGTCGAGGAAGACGCCCGGCTCCTGGATGAAGTCCGGTTCGCGGCTCGAACCGATGCCGGCGCCGCGGGCGGTGATGCGATCGCTGACATAGTTGAGGATGATCGTCGCCTGCGACCGGGCCGTATCGTCTTCCCAACCCAGTTGCAGATTGGCGACGTGATCCGACTGGCCTTGCAGACGGCTGCCGTCCTGAATGAAGAAGGAAGCCTGTTCCGGCGTACCGGCGCCGCCCAGGGTCAGCACCGTATCGCCCGAGCTCACCTTCACCTCAGAGTCGGAGTAGGTGTAATTGGCCTGGACCAACCAACGCTTGTTGGCGATGAAGGCCATGGGCTGGTCGGGGAACTCGAAATACTTCTTCACCTCGACCTCGGCGCCCATGATGGTCGCCTTGGGCGCGTTCAGGAAGGACTGCTGGCGCTGGTTGCCGACGTCGACGATGACGGATTCAACCGGCTTGTCCATGTCCTTGTAGAAGACGCCGGCCGTGATGAACTGCTGGCGGGCAAAGTACCATTCATACCGCGCGTCGAGGTTCAGCAGTTCGGTGTCCACCAGGTAGGGGTTGCCGATGAAGATGCGGTCGCTTTCCGGATCGGTATAGGCCTGGGGGGCCAGTTCGCGGAACTGCGGGCGACCGATCGTCTTGGACGCGCCGAACCGCAGTTGCTGATCCTCAGCGAAGTTCCACGTGGCCGTGAAGGAGGGCAGCCAATACTGTTCCTCGATTTCGGTGGCCTTATAGGTCGAGGCGCCGCCGAAAACGTCGCGCGGGGTGACGCTCTGTTGGCCGTCCTCGAAGCGGACGCCTACCGTCGTGCGAACCAGCGGGATGATCTCCGCATCAATCATCGCATAGGCCGCATTGACCTGAAGCTCGGCGTCATAGGCGCTGGCGCCGTTGCTGCCGGCGATTTCACGCAGCTGCAGCGTGTTCGGATTGATGTTGTAGTCCGAGAACAGATAATCGACCCGCGCGTGACGCTGACTGTCGGTCAGTCCGTTGACGGCTTCGAACTGCAGATCGTGGCGGGCGGCTTCGCGATTGTTGTCGAACGAGGCCACGCCGGCGCTGATGATCGCCTCGCGGATCGAGGACAGCGGCAGGGTGTAGGCCACATCCACGCCGCCCGAGACGATGTCGTCGTCCAGTTCGCTGAACGAGATCAGATTGCCCTGGACGTTGTGGATGTAGTCGCCGGCGGCGTCCACGCCGTATTGGAACCGCGTTTCATAAGGCGCGTCCCGCGACGTCTTGGCGTAGGCGGCCCGCCAGTCGATCTCCAGTGCGCCGTCCATGAACTGGTGTTCGCCGGCCAGTTGGCTGGTGAACAGCTGGCGCACGAACCATTCCGTATAGTCGTTGCGTATGATGCTTTTACCAGCGTCGAAGTCCGGGCCGGCGACCGAACGGGCTTCCTTGGTGGTGTTGCGAACGTACAGGTTGGTCCACTTCAGCTCATGATCGATCGTCTTCAGCGACAGGCCGCCGAGCAGGTTCAACCGGATGTCGTTCTGATTCGATTCGACGTCACTGGAGGAAGCGACCTCCAGGGCGTCCCCCTGGAACTGACCTTCCTGCTGAACTCCCCGGCGTGCACGCCAGCTGTTGTCGTAGCCGGCGACCGCGATAAGGCCCAGCGTCCCCAGGCCGGTGTCCTGCGAGAACCCGCCGGCCAGCTCGACGCCGCCGTCGATCGGGGTCTTCTCGCGTTGCAGCAGGCGCAGCGGGGCGTTCTCCAACGACTGCCCCATGACCTGAAGCTGGGCGGCCGAGAAGTTGGCGGTGTTGATCTGCTTGCCTTGGTCGAAGGCGATGCGGATGGCGCCAGGGACGTCGCGGGTGTCGTCGTCGAAGCCGGTGAAGTCGGTGCGCGACCCGTAATAGATCAGGCTCTCCTTGCCGGTCGTTTCCGTGTTGCCGCCCAGCGACAGCTTCATGTTGAAGAAGGGCTCGTTCGGGGCGTCGATGGTGTGCAGATCGATCACACCGCCGCCGAACTCGCCGGGGAAGTTGGGCGAATAGGTCTTCTGGACCGTCACCCCGTCCAGAATGCTGGAGGGGAACAGGTCCAGGGGCACGACCCGTTGCAGCGGCTCGGGGCTGGGCAGGGGCGAACCGTTCAGCAGGGCCGACGAATAGCGCTCGCCCAGGCCGCGGACGTAGATGAACCGGCCCTCGACGATCGACAGGCCGGTGACGCGGGTCAGGGCGGCGGCGGCGTTGCTGTCGCCGGTGCGTTCCAGGTCTTCCGAGGTCAGGAAGGCGGCGACTTCGGAGCTTTCACGGTTGGGCTCGGGAATGTAGCGACCCAGGACGACGATTTCGCCGACGTCGGTCGCCTGTTCCTCGACCTGCTCGGCCGGGGTCTGCGTGGTCGGAGCCGTCTGGGCGAACGCCAGACCAGGCGCGATCAGCGCGCTGGTGGCGAGAAGGACCCCGCTCAGGGTCAGAGTAAGTCTATTCATGGTCTGCGCCTTGAAGGGGTCAGGAAACGCGAAGAACCGGCGGCGACCTTTCAAAGGCCGCCGCCGGCGCCGTCGTGATCAGCAGGGAGAGCCGGCCGTCAGGCCGCAGGTCCAACCCTGCCACCAGGTGTCCTGGGCGTTCCGCACAGCGCCGATGTAGTTCACGCTGTCGAAGAAGCTGTAGACCGTCTTCGGATCGATCGCCGTCACGGCGTTTTCGTTGGCGCCGTTGATGAAGGCCAGGTTCTGGTTGGCGATGGTCGTGCCGGAAGCCGGGGCCGTCAGGGTCGAAGTTCCCGCCGCCGTCACATTGGTGTTGCGGGCGTTGGTGAACACCGCCGTCGAGCGGGCGACGTTGGCCGGACGATAAGAGACCGAGCAGGACATGTAGATCGAGCGCAGCGAAGGCGAGGCATTGCCGTCGAAGCTGGTCTGGGTGTCGGCATCCTCAATATCGAAGCAGCCGGCGACCGAACCTGTCGTCGAGGTGGCGACGATGTTCATGAGCGTCGGCTGGGTGCCGGTGTCGAAGTGCATGACCGTGTGGACGTCACTGGCGGCGTTGCGGCCGACTAAAGTCCAGTTGGCGATCTTGGGTTGCGACAAATAACGCGCCGCATAGGCAGTGGTTTTGGGCGCCGAAGAGAATTCAAAGCCGGCCGACCGGCTGGTCGAGTTCGGCGCGCGCTGGGTCACGATGCCGAACTGGGCGCCGCCGCGCCAGCCGGTGTCGGTGTCCAGACCGTCGTCGTCGGCGCCGTTGATGACGATGTGCTTCAGGTTGGCATTGCCGCCGAAGATCTCGATGCCGTCGTCCGAGCTGTTGTACGACTGGATATATTCCAGGGTCGTGCCCGAGCCGACGCCGGCCAGGGTCAGGGCCTGGAGCTCGTTGCCGGTCGAGATTTCAAAGCCGGAATATTTGATCTGAACGTAGCGCAGACGGCCAGAGTTGTCGGTCGCCGTATTGCCGCCGTAGAAGGCGTTGGTGCCCTCGACCTGGCCGGTGCAGGTGACCGGCGCCGTCAGCTGGCAGTTGGCCTGGGGCGCGCGGCCGGCCAGGACGATCCCGCCCCACTGACCTTGCGAGGTCGCCGTGGCCGTGCCCTCGACGTCCTGGCGGCTGGTGAAGATGATCGGCTTGGTGGAGGTGCCCTCGGCGTAGATTTGTGAGCCGCGGTTGACCAGCAGATAGTCACCGCCGCTGGAGGCGAAGATCTTGACGCCCGGTTCGATGGTCAGGATGCCCTGCGTGCCCGTGGTCGAGGCGGGATCGATGCCGCGGTCGGTGCCCACCTCGGTGCGGCCGCTGATCGAATAGATGGTGCCGGCGCGGACGGCCAGGCTGAGGTTGCCCAGAATCTGCTGCGGCAGTTGGCAAACGCGCAGCGAGCCGTTGGCGATGGTGCCGACATTGGCCAGGCCGGTCGGGCAATCCGCAGCGGGCGTGCCGGGGGCCGGCGTGTTGCCGCCACCGTTGTTGCCGCCGTTGTTGCCGCCGTTGCCGAAGTTGCCTTCGCCGGGCGAAGCCACTTCCGCCGAGCCGCAGGCGGCGAGCGCGAGGGCGCTGGCCGCCGTCACGAGCAGGGTTTTCATCTGAAGGCCGGTCATCGTCAGTCCACCGTGTCTGGTCAAAGAGCTATGACAGGGGGCGCCCGAGCCCATGCCCGGCCGCAAAGACGTGATCGCCCCTCCTGCCCGAGTGGAGTCATTAGGGATGCTGTGTGAAGGCGCATGCGCTGTTGCGTGAAGCTTCAGCGGAGCTTTTGCTGCGGATTGCGATCCATTTTACGACAAACGATCTGCCTTCGGATCACTGGCTCTCGTCCAAGGCCCTGCGGCGGCGCGCCTTCTTCGGTCTGGCCTTGACCCAATCTGGAAATCTATCTTAGGTTGCAACGTGTCGCGCGATCCCGAAATAAAATCCGGACCTCCACGTCCCGCGCAAGACCGGCGCGCCGCCGACCCAGGGCGGCGACGCGGGTCGATCATCTTGGCTGGCGCCGTCGGCGCCTTCATCTGGCTGACGATCGCCGGCGCGGCCTGGCTGGCGGCGCGGGCCCTCGGTTGATCAGTCGCCGTTCCACCACGTCAGGCTGACGGGGAACCGGCGATCGCCCACCTGAACGGCCCCGCTCATAACCGGCGTCTGGTCGCCCAGATTGCGTCTGGCGGTCGCCAGGGCGCCCTGGTCGATCCGCAGATCCAGACGCACCGCCTCTCCGCGCGCAGCGGTTCCCGTCATCCGCAGCCTATCGTCCGTGATCTCATAGGCCTGCAGCGACACCGGCGGCGAGCCGTCCGAGCCGGCGAGGGTCAGGATCAAAGGCGCGCCCGCCCGCGATCCCCGCTCCCACGCTTCAAAAGCCGCGATCTGGCCGACGAACAGCCCGGCCAACTCCCCCGGTGCAGCCCCGCCCCCAACCGGCCGATACTGGCCCGAGACGTCGCCGCTCAGATGGTGACGGAAGGCCGCCTCAACCGGCGCCCGCTCTGCGGTCTCCGTCCCCCGACGCACTCCGCCCTCCCGGCCTTCGCACGCCGCCAGGGCTGCAATACAGAGAAGAATCCCGCCCAGGCGCCGCATCAGCGATCCAACGACCGGTCCAGAGCCCGGAATCCGGCGATGGCCAGTTCGGTCGAGGCGGCGAAGACCTCCGGCTTGATCCGCTCGAAGTCGTCGCTGGGGCGATGATAGTCGGGGTGATAATCGACGCCCATATAGAGGAAGGGAACCCCGGCCTCATGGAAGGGGGCGTGATCGGAGGCGTCCACCCAATTGTCCTCTCCCTCGTCCTGCGGCGTGTCCTTGCCGAAGGCGAGGCGGACCGGCCCTACCGGGGCGATCGGCTCCAGGATCGGGCGTAGACTCGGATTCTGATAGGTCCCCGTGACCCATAGCCGCCCATCGGTCTCGGCCCGCGCCGTCATGTCGAAGTTCAGGTTCAGGGCGACGGCGGACAGGGGCATGGGGGGGGCCTTGACGAGCTCTTTCGCCCCCAGAAGCCCGCGCTCTTCCCCGTCGAAGAAGACGAGCAGAACGCTGTGCTCCGGCGCCTCGGCCTTCAGCCGCTTGGCCAGCTCCAGGGCGGTGGCGACGCCGGAGGCGTTGTCGTCGGCGCCGTTGTAGATTCGACCGCCGTGGACGCCGACGTGATCATAGTGGGCCGACACGACGATATA
The DNA here is from genome assembly GCF_009394735.1 of Brevundimonas sp. Bb-A. Classification (NCBI taxonomy): domain Bacteria; kingdom Pseudomonadati; phylum Pseudomonadota; class Alphaproteobacteria; order Caulobacterales; family Caulobacteraceae; genus Brevundimonas; species Brevundimonas sp. Bb-A. The sequence goes on from NZ_CP045456.1 coordinate 2,581,178, forward strand.
GCGGTCGCTGACCCGGCGGCCGGGGATCAGCCCCAGAATATTGACGCCGCGATAGGTCGTCGGCCCGTTGGGCGAGTCGCCCATGGCTTCGAACGGCTGCAGCCGCCCGAACGGCGCCGGCGCCACGTCCAGGGCCTCCAGCCGCGACACGAGATAGGCCCTGGCCCGCTCTCCGCCAGTCGAGCCGGTGTCGCGCCCCTCCATCTCTTCCGACGACAGGATCCGCACGTCCGCCAACAGCTGATCATAGACGGAGGCGAGCGGGGCGACCGGCTGGCCGGCCGGCGTCGCGGTCGGCGTGACACAGCCGGCCGCCCCAAGCGCGAGGCCCGCCGTCATGAGGGCGCTGACGAAAGAACGGACGGTCGGCATGGGCGGCTCCACGGGGTCGATACGGCAACTTAGCGCGGCGCTGCGGCGCCGTCAGCCGCGTTGACGGGATGAACCTGACGCTGCGCATGCTTTGAAACAGATGATAGGGAGTTCGACATGTCCAGCGCGATTCCCGCCTTTCCGCCCGTCGAAGACCTGACCGCCGAGACGGCGGCTGAGGAGTTGGCCTGGCTGGCCGCCGAAATGGCTCGCCACGACGCCCTCTATAATGAAGCGACGCCCGAGATTTCCGACGCGGACTACGACGCCCTGCGCGCCCGGAATCTGGCGGTCGAGGCCGCCTTTCCCGATCTGGTCCGCCCCGACTCCCCGTCGAACAAGGTCGGCGCCGTCGCCTCCAGCCAGTTCGCCGAGGTGCGCCACGGCGTCCCCATGCTGTCGCTGGACAACGCCTTCGACGAGGGGGAGGTGCGCGACTTCGTCGCCCGCATCGCCCGCTTCCTGAAACTGCCGGCCGACGAACCCATCGCCTTCGTCGCCGAGCCCAAGATCGACGGCCTGTCCGCCAACCTCCTCTATGTGGACGGCCGGCTGACCCTCGGCGCCACGCGCGGCGACGGGCGCACGGGCGAGGACGTGACCGCCAATCTGAACACCATCGCCGATGTGAAACAGGCCCTGGCCGGCGACGACTGGCCCGACCGGATCGAGATCCGGGGCGAGGTTTACGCCCCCAATGACGCCTTCGCCGCCTTCAACGCCGCCGCCGAGGCCGAGGGCCGCCGCACCTACGCCAACCCCCGCAACTTCGCTGCGGGCTCCCTTCGCCAGAAGGACGCCCGGATCACGGGCAAAAGGCCGCTGAACTTCTTCGCCTACGCCTGGGGCGAACACTCCAGCGATTTCGCCGAGACCCAGTGGGAGGCCCTGCAAAAGCTCAAGGCCTGGGGCTTTCCCGTCAACGCCCGCTCGCGCCGGGTCGAGGGCGCCGAGGGCCTGATCGCCGTCTATCGCGAACTGGAACGCGACCGCGCGACCCTGGGCTATGACATCGACGGCGTGGTCTACAAGGTCGACCGCATCGACTGGCAACGTCGCCTGGGCTTCGTCGCCAGAAGCCCCCGCTGGGCCATCGCCCACAAATTCCCGGCGCAACAGGCGACCACGGTGCTGGAGGGGATCGACATCCAGGTCGGCCGCACCGGCTCCCTGACCCCCGTGGCCCGGCTCCACCCCGTCACCGTCGGCGGGGTCGTGGTCAGGAACGCCACCCTGCACAATGAAGACGAGATCGAACGTCTGGATGTCCGCGTCGGCGACACCGTCCGCCTGCAACGCGCCGGCGACGTCATTCCTCAGATTCTGGGCGTGGTCCCGGACCTGCGGCCCGCCGACGCCGTCCCCTATGTCTTCCCCGACAAATGCCCGGTCTGCGGCTCGGAGGCCGTGCGGGAGGGCGACGAGGTCAAGCGCCGCTGCACCGGCGGCCTGATCTGCGACGCCCAGATCGTCGAGCGGCTGAAGCATTTCGTCAGCCGCCGCGCCTTCGACATCGAAGGCCTGGGCGAGAAACAGCTGGTCGCCTTCCACGCCCGCGGCTGGATCAAGGAGCCCGCCGACATCTTCCGCCTGGCGCGCGATGCGGACCGGCTGAAGGAATTGGAGCGCGAAGATGGCTATGGCGAGACCAGCATCCGCAACCTGGTCGCCGGCATCGACGCCCGGCGCGTCATTGCGCTGGACCGGTTCCTGTTCGGCCTGGGCATACGCGACATCGGCGAACAGACCTCCATCGTCCTGGCTCGGGCCTTCGAAAGCTGGTCCGCGCTGAAGGCCGCCTGCGTCCAGGCCGCCTCGGGTGTGCCGTCCGACGCCTGGACCACGCTCGCCTCCGCCCACGCCATATCGCCCCGCGTCCTGACCCTGATGGCCGAGGCGACGCCCCCCGCCGTCGATCCCTGGCCCGAGGCGACGATGGACATGAAGATCAGTCAGGCCTTCCCCGGCATGGCCGCCCCGGCCCGCCGCTCGCTGGCGACGATGGTTCAGGACTGGTCCGGCCTGGTCGAACTGGCCCGCGTGGCGCGTGAGGAAGCCCCGTCCGAAATCCTGAACCAGATCGCCGGCGTCACCGGCGTCGGCCCCGTCGCGGCCCTGGCCCTGGCCCACTTCTTCCACGAGCCGCACAATCTTCAGGTCGTCGCCGCGCTCGAAGCCGAACTGACCCAGATCCTCGACGCCGAACGGCCCAAGTCCGACACCCCGGTCGCGGGAAAGACCGTCGTCTTCACCGGCGCCCTGGAACGCTTCACCCGCGACGAAGCCAAGGCCCGCGCCGAAAGCCTGGGCGCCAAGGTTTCAGGTTCCGTCTCGAAAAAGACCGACTACCTGGTCGCCGGCCCCGGCGCCGGGTCCAAGCTCAAGGACGCCGAAAAGCACGGGGTTCGGGTGCTGACCGAGGACGAGTGGCTGGCTCTGATCGGGGGATAGGTGGGGGCTTAGCCGGTCCGCGCGCGGAACGCCCGCTGCTCCAGCCGCCGAAAGCTTCCCTAAGGTCCGGTTTTTGTTGGCGATAAGGTGATCGGCAGAGCCTTGTTTTGATCCAAAACCGGGATCACCTTGCGCCCAACGGGCGGCGTCGCCGACCCGAACAGAGGAAACGACGATGAAGACCAAGATCATGCTGGCCGCCGCCGCCCTGGCGACCGCCCTCGCCTCCCCCGCCCTGGCCGGCGATCCGACTGGCCTGTGGCAGACCCCCACCAATGGCGGCCAGGTGCGGATCAGCCGCTGCGGCCAGGCCCTGTGCGGGACGCTGGTGACGTCGAACCACATCCGCGCCGACCCCAATGTGCGCGACGAGCACAATCGCGACGCCAGCCTGCGGGGCCGGACCCTGCGCAATCTGCCCATGCTTTCGGGCTTTACCGGCGGCCCCACGGAATGGCGCAACGGCTCCGTCTATAATCCGGCTGACGGCCGCACCTATCGCGGCACCATCACCATGAACGGGGACAACAGCCTGAACCTGCGTGGCTGTGTCGTCGCTCCCCTGTGCAAGACCCAGACCTGGACCCGCATCCAGTAATCCTCTTCGGCGCAGAACAGCAAAGGCCCGGCCGGATCGCTCCGGCCGGGCCTTTTCATGGCGTTCAGAGCCAGAACCTCAGCGGTTCAGGGCCGCCCGCGCCGCCTCGGCGTAGCGATGGCCCACCGCCGCTCCCTTGGGGAAGACGGCGTCGATTCGCGCCAGATCCTGGGGCGTCAGCGCCAGGTCCACGGCGGCGACGTTCTGCTCCAGGGTCGCGACGCGGCGGGTGCCGGGAATGGGGATCAGATCGTCCCCCTGAGCCAGGACCCAGGCCAGGGCCAGTTGGGCGGCCGTGACGCCCCTGTCGGCCGCGATCGCCTTCACCGCCTCGACCAGATCCAGGTTCTTCTGGAAATTCTCGCCCATGAAGCGCGGATTGGTGCGGCGGAAGTCGTCGGGGGCCAGATCGTCCACCGACCTGATCTCGCCGGACAAGAAGCCCCGGCCCAGCGGGCTGTAGGGCACGAAACCGATCCCCAGCTCGCGCGTGACGGCGAACAGCTCGTCTTCGGGCTCGCGGCTCCACAACGAATACTCCGTCTGAAGCGCCGTGATCGGATGGGTGGCGTGGGCCTTGCGCAGGGTCTCAGGCGACGCCTCTGACAGCCCCAGGAAACGGACCTTGCCCTCGGTCACCAGCTCCGCCATCGCTCCGACCGTCTCTTCGATCGGCGTGTCGGGATCGACCCGGTGGAGATAGTAGAGATCGACGTGATCGACGCCCAGCCGCTGGAGACTGCCCTCAATGGCCCGGCGGACGTTGGCGGGGCTGCCGTCCACCATCAGCTTCGACCGGTCCGCGTTGTAATTGATGCCGAACTTGGTGGCGATAAAGGCTTGGTTGCGCCGATCCTTCAGCGCCTTGCCGAGGAGGATCTCGTTCGTATGGGGCCCATACATCTCGGCCGTATCGAACAGGGTCACGCCCAGGTCCAGGGCCCGGTGGATGACGGCGGTGGACTGGGCCTCGTCGGCGCCGCCGTAGAAGGCGCTCATGCCCATACAGCCCAGGCCGATGGCCGAGACTTCGGGTCCGCTTGGACCCAGTTTGCGCGTCTTCATCTGCGCTCTCCTGTCGATGTGGGGGATCGGCCCAAAAACGGAAAATGGAGGCCGACGATCAGGAGATGGGAGCTACAGGCCGGGGCATCAAGCCCGCCCGGCCTCTGCGATGGTACCGCCTCTCAGGCTTGAACTGAGGACCTCCGGTTCCACAAACCGGCGCTCTAACCAACTGAGCTAAGGCGGCCCGCGCATCGCGAGGCGCGTTCTCTACCGGTCCTGCGACAGGGGATCAAGCGGCTTGATGCGATTTCGTGGCGACGCGGGACAAAAGAAAACGCCCCGGAGATGGCTCTCCGGGGCGTCTGGTTCTGGCTGGCCAGCTTACTGAAGGCGGAAGCGAACCGTGAAGCGCGCTTGGCCGCCTTGGGCAACCCCGTCAACTGTGCCCGGCGAAAATCTCGCCGACCGCATTGAAGACAGGGCTTCACGACCGAAGCCCGCGCCAGCAGGCGTTTCGGAAACGATGCTGCAGTTCGTGGCCGACCCGTTGGCTTGAACCGAGCACAGCAACACGACCGTGCCTTCCTCAATCCCACGCTCTTGGGCTCGGGCGGGGAATTCAGGACGAGGCTGCCGCGACCAGCTGACACTGGTGATCGTCGAAGGCCGAACCGGCGCCGGCGGAGCCGGAGGCGGCGGCGGGCCGGGAACGACGACGGGCGGACCGGTGTACTCGACCCGATCTTCCTTCTTCGTCGGCGTGATGTTCACCGGCGGAGGCGGAACGATGTTCGGGACGGGCGCAGGCACGCGAACCTGAAGCTTCGGCGGCGGAGGCGTGTCCGTCGGCGGAGGCGGCGGCGGCGGAGGCGGCGGAGGCGGCGGGACCGGCTCGACCAACTCGACCTCGACGGACTCGTCGACGTAGTTGAACTCCTTGAGCTTAAACTTCGACTGCTGAAGGAAGAAGATCAGCAGGGCGAACAGGAGGGTGACGATCAGCAGGCACACGATCAGCACGGGGTAGGAAACCCCCATGAAGCCCTTGGCCTTGGGTACGTCGTAACGACTGCGATGATAAGTGACGTCTGTCATACTATCTCCGCCATCTAGCTCGTCGCCTGGTCTTCGCCGACCAGTGCAACGCTGTAGAAGCCGTTATCCTGCAAGGCGTTCATGACCTGCATGAAGTCGCCGTAGCGGGTGTTTTGGTCAGCCCGAATGAAGATCCGCTCATCGGCCGGGTTCCGGGAGCCGATCTGTTTCGTCAGATCTTCTCCCAGCGTTCCGATGCTGGTCTGGAAGTCGCCCACAAAGACGTCGCCGTCGTTCTGGATCGAAATATAGACCGGCTTGGGCGGGTTCGGGGCCGCCTTGGCGACGGCGATCGGCAACTCTACCGGCACCGACACGGATGCGAGCGGAGCCGCAACCATGAAGATGATGAGCAGGACGAGCATGATATCAACGAAAGGCGTGACGTTGATATCGCTGTTGGCCTCGACCTGGCTGCCGCCGCCGCCTGATTTAATCTTGGCGGCCATCCGTCTTACGCCCCCTTGTCGAGTTGACGCGAGATGCCGTTCAGCAGCTCAGCGGCGAAACCGTCGGCGCGGGTGCCGTAGGCGGCGATGCGGGTGTTGAAGTAGTTATAGAAGACCACGGCCGGGATAGCGGCGAACAGGCCGATACCGGTGGCCAGCAGGGCCTCGGCGATACCCGGAGCAACGACGGCCAGGTTGGTCGTGTTGGATTCCGCGATGCCGATGAAGGAGTTCATGATGCCGTAAACGGTGCCGAACAGACCGACGAACGGACCGGTCGAACCGACCGAGGCCAGGAACTGCTGACCGCCCGACAGGCGCTTGGCCAGGCCCGACTGAACGGCGGCGACGGCGGCGGTGGCGCGGCCCATGGCGTTGTCCAGGTGGTCGCCGGTGACCGAAAGGCCGGCTTGACGCGACATTTCGATTTCGTCGGTGGCGGCGGCGGCCATGTCGGCCAGCGGGTTGCCGTCATATTCTTCCTGGGTGGCGACGGCGCGCATGTCCGCGATGGTGCGGGCGCCGCGGAAGTTTTCCAGGAAGTTGTCGGTCTTGCGGTTCAGGGCGCCGAACTCGAACAGCTTGATGAGCAGCAGGGTCCACGACAGGATCGAGGCCAGCAGCAGGCCGATCATCACGACCTTAACGATGATCGTGGCTTCCATGAACATGGAGATCGGGGTGATGCCGCCCGAATGACCGCCGCCGACGGATTCGCCGACGGTTGAGGGGTTGGCCGCATCGGCGGCCGGAGCCATGGCCGTCGGGGCTTCGGCGGGCGCGGCGGCCGGGGTCGGCTCGGCCGGGGCCTGGGCCTGGGCCAGAACCGGCGAGCTCGCCATCAGGACGGCCGCGCCGGCCGCGGCGAGAAGGATGTTCGTCTTTTTGCTGTTCAGCATAGTTCGCCAGTTCCTGCTTGGTCTGACTCGTGGAACCAAAGGTGCGGCCGTGTCAAAGGGCCGCCCCCCAACCTGAAATGTTTCCTTCAGAGGCCATGTCCCTGCGGGATCGCCGGCCGCTGAATTCTTGGATGGAGACATATGCGGTCGCCCGTACTGCCTCCGATGTTCGAACCGCGGGAGAACACGCCTCCTAGAATCCGTTTGACGCCTTAATGGGAGGGCGTCCCAACCCCTTTGACGAACCCTTACCGGAGCGTCAAGGGACAACAGCCGGATTTCGCCTTTGGGGAGAAGGTTCATGAGAATCTCGCCCTTTTGTCGCGCCCAGAATGGCGCAGCACGACATTTTTGTGATGCTAATCTGTAGATTAGGGGAAGCTTGTTCGAAAACGCGCCTCGGCGCAGTTTTTAACTCTTTCAGCAGCCTTCCGCAGGTCATCCGCCCCGCGAGTCGCCGATTGCACGCGACGATCGCACGCATGAAGGCGCTTGCCGGGAAAAGATATGAGATCTGGGAAGCCCCGAAGGGAAAATGGTGCCTGGAGGCGGATTCGAACCACCGACACGCGGATTTTCAATCCGCTGCTCTACCAACTGAGCTATCCAGGCGCCGACGCGGCGTCGCGAGAGGCGGGTCTATAGGCGACACTTTTCGCACTGTCCAGCGCCGTTTCAGTCCTTTTCGTCATCCTCCTTCAGCCCCTCTTCCAAGGGAACCGGAATGACGTAAGCCCCACTGAACCAGCGTTGCAGATCCACCTCTGAACAGCGGCGCGAGCAGAAGGGCCGATATTTGGGATCGGCCTCGGCCTTTCGGCAAATGGGACAGGCGCTCATGGTTCAGCCTTCTTCTATATGGCCCCGGCCGGGCGGCAGGGCGTCGTCGGACCGCAGGCCGGCCCTCGGCCCCAGCCGGGCGATCAGGGGCGCGGCCAAGGCGGCCTCCTCGGGCGCGCAGCGGACGCTCAGCCTCGGCGTCGTCGTTTCGCTCAGCAGCCGCCGACGCAGCGCCCGAACCAAGGCCAGGGCGCGCGTGGCGACCGACGGTCCGCCGCCGTCGAACAGTCGTTCCTCGACCGGCGTCATGCGCCAGGGCAGCGACATCTGCAGCAGGCCGAACCGGCTGATCGGGCCGAAGACGGCCTGCGGTTCATCGGAAAAGGCGGCGCGGGCGATGCGGGCTTGAGCCTCCGCGTCCTGCCCGTCCCCGACCAGGTCGATGACCACCAGCCCGCCCCACTGTCTGAGACCGATCAGCCGCGCGGCCTGATGGAGCCCCTCTCGGTTGGCGGCCGCCCGCCCCTGCCGCGCGTCTCGACCGGGACTGGGCGCATAGTCGATGTCGACGGCGACCAGGGCGCGCGTCCTTTCCAAGGCGAGATCGACGCCATGGGCCGCGCTGCCCCATCGGGCGGCTAAGGCCTCTTCCTCCGCTTCCACAGCGGCGTCGATGGCGGCGACGCCCTCGATCAAGTGACTATTCGGAGCCAGGGCCTGGAGACGTTCCGCCACGCCGGGCGCGGCTTGCAGCAGACGCGGCGCGCCCTCCCCCGGCCCCAGACGACGCACGACCGGCCCCTTGCCGGCGCGGGGTTCGGCGATCACCACCACCTCCAACCGCTCGCCCTGATCGACGCGATCCTTCCGATTCAGCGGCAGGAAGGCCGGCGGGCCGGCGCCCAGGTCCATGAAGGCGCCGCGAAGGCCTGGAATGACGTCGGTCACACGGCCTACGGCCCGCGCGCCCAAACGGCACTGAGCGACGTCGTCGTCGCGATGGATGATCAGATGGGTGTAGCGGCCGTTCCGGGACGCCACGCCGCGGATTTCGCCAGGCGTGTCGTCGAGGAAGACCTCGACCGCGCCGCTCATGCGCGCCAGCCGACGCCGTGCAACAGTTGGACGGCTTCGTACAGGGGCAGCCCCATGACCGAGGGATGGCTGCCGACGATCCGCTGAACGAAGGCGCCGGCCGGGCCCTGGATGCCGTAGCCCCCGGCCTTGCCGCGCCAGTCGCCCGTCGCAACATAGGTCGCGATCTCATGATCGGACAGCGGTTTGAAGGTGACGCGGGTCTCATTGACCCGTACGGCCGTCCTGCCGTCGCGCACCACCGCCACCCCTGTGAAGACGCGATGGTTGCGCCCGGACAGCAGTTTGAGGAAACGTGCGGCCTCGGCCTCGTCCGCCGCCTTTTCGAGAAACCGACGACCGACCGCGACCACCGTGTCGGCGGCCAGAACGACGGCCTGGGGGCGACGCGAAGCGACCACCTGGGCCTTGGAGGTCGCCAGCCGCTCGGCCAGACGCGGCGGCGTCTCCCCCTTCAGCGGGGTTTCGTCGATATCGGCAGGGTCGATGTGATCCGGCTTGATTCCCACCTGCGCCAGCAATTCGATGCGGCGTGGGCTGGACGAGGCCAGCACAAGCTCCAGACGCCCTTCCGACACGAAAACGACGCCGCTCCTTATTTGAAGCGGTAGGTGATGCGACCCTTGGTCAGGTCGTAGGGGGTCATTTCCACCAGGACCTTGTCGCCCGCCAGCACGCGGATACGATTCTTGCGCATCTTGCCGGCGGTGTGGGCGATGATCTCGTGGTCGTTCTCGAGCGTCACGCGGAAGGTGGCGTTCGGCAGCAGTTCGCTGACGGTGCCGGGAAACTCGAGCAGTTCTTCCTTAGCCATGCGGCCTCTCGCGCCCGGTTGATATGCGTTCAGCCCCACGCCGGGCGGGCGCGAGGGGCGGAATGGAGGGGCCTAATGCCTCAAAACGGCAAGATAGTCGAGGTCAGCCGCGACGGTAGAGGGCGCACAGCAGGGTGAACAACCGCCGCGCCGTCTCCTGATCGACTGCGATCTTGCCTTCCAGGCGGTTCATCAGCTGTTCCGCCCCTTCGTTATGCAGTCCCCTTCGACCCATATCGACAGATTCGATCTGGCTGGGCGAGGAGCCGCGCAGGGCTTCATAATAGCTGTCGCAGATCAGTAGATAGTCTTTGATGACGCCCTTCAGCGGCGTCAGGCTGATGGCGTAGGTGCGGGCGAAGGCCTCGCCCGTGACGTCGAACACCAGACGATTGTCCTGAAGCGACAGCTTCAGCCGGTAGGACCCGCCCTCTGCGCCGACGGGTTCGAAACTGTTTCGTTCGACCAGATCGAAGATGGCGACGCGCCGCTCGTGCTCGATCTCGGCCGTCGCCGCCGGCAGGGTGGCGGCGTCCAGCTCGACGGACGCCAGCTTGTGGGGGGCGCTCATACCGTCTTCCCTTCGTCCAGCCCTGCGTCGTCCAAATGTGTCGGCGCCATTCGGGCCGGCCAGCGCTCGGATATGTCAGTGACGACGGCGTCCAGGCATTCGACGTCGATTCTCAGATCACCGCCCCCGGCGAACATCAGTATGACCCGACCGCTCGGCGCCTCGGTCGGGATGAAGTCGAGCGCCAGCAGTTCCAGCGAGGCGTCCGGGTTGCGCGGCAACCGCCGGCTCTTTACCCCCATGACATCGCCGAACTGCATGGCGGACATGACGCGGGTTCCGCCGCATTCCCAACAGAAGCGGCTGAAGGCGATGGTCAGGGTGCGGGCGCCCTTTTCCCAGACGATGTCGATCGGCCGGAGTATGGCGTCCTGAAGGGCGGCCGAGATGATCTGCAGATCGTCGGCGTCCTCGGCCAGCAGACGCAGCGGTTCGACCGCCGTCTTGGCTTCGGACAGGGCGCCGTCGATCTCCGCTGTCATCACTCCATCCCTTCGCTGTGACCCTTGATCCGCCGAATCTCTGCGCCGCAGGCGCCGAGCTTTTGTTCCAAACGCTCGAACCCGCGATCCAGATGATAGACGCGACCGACGGTCGTTTCGCCTTCGGCGACCAGGCCGGCGATGATCAGGCACATCGAGGCGCGCAGATCGGTGGCCATGACCTGGGCGCCGTGCAGCGCCTCGACGCCGTGCACACGGGCCTCGCCCGCATGGACGGAGATCTCGGCGCCCAGCCGCGCCAGTTCCGGCACATGCATGAAGCGGTTCTCAAAGATCGTCTCCCGCACCGTGCTGACGCCCTCTGCCGTGGTCATCAGGGCCATGAACTGGGCCTGCAGATCGGTGGCGAAGCCCGGATAGATCGCCGTCTCGACATCGACCGCCTTCAACCGGACCTTGGGATCGCGCTTGATCAGAACGCCGTCTTCCGTCGGCGACACCTCGACTCCGGCCTCGATCATCTTGTCGGTCAGGGCGCCGATCAGATCAGCCCTGGCCTTGGTCAACCGGACCTCGCCCCCGGCCATGGCGGCGGCGACGGCGTAGGAGCCCATTTCGATACGGTCGGGAATCACCGACCAGGTCGTCCCGGTCAGGGACGAGACGCCGGTGATGGTCAGGACGTCGGTGTCGATCCCCTCGATCTTGGCGCCCATGGCGGTCAGACAGCGCGCCAGATCGCCGATCTCGGGTTCACGCGCGGCGCGACGCAGCACGGTCGTGCCCTGGGCCAGGACGGCGGCCAGCAGGGCGTGTTCGGTCGCCCCGACGGAGACGAACGGAAACTCGATCTCGGCGCCCTTCAGGCCGGACGGCGCCTTGGCGGTCACATAGCCTTCCTCCAGCTCGATCTCAGCGCCCAGGGCCGTGAGCGCCTGAAGATGCAGATCCACCGGGCGGGCGCCGATGGTGCAGCCGCCGGGCAGGGACACCTTGGCCTCGCCGGTCCGGGCCAAGAGCGGCCCCAGCACATTGAAGGAGGCCCGCATCTGCCGCACCAGATCATAGGGGGCGAAGGTCGATGTCAGGGTCTTGGCGTGGAACAGGCTCTCCTGCCCGTCGGCGCCGTCACGCTCGGTCGCCTCAATGCCGAACTGGCGCAGCAACTGACCCAAGAAGCGGGTGTCGGCCAGCCGCGGCATATTGGTCAGCAGCAGGGGTTGATCCGTCAGGATCGAGGCGGCCATCAGCTTGATGGCGGAATTCTTGGCGCCGCTGACGGGGATCTCCCCGAAGAGCTGAGCGCCGCCCTGAATGGCGATACTGTCCATGACGTCCTTGAAGCGCGCCCGAAGGAAACGCCTCGGGGGGAGGGTTCTCTAGCAAGCCGGCGCGCGCTTGCCAAAGGGCGGAGCGTCCGCCGGGCGATGACTTTCAGTTGCTGTCCTTGGGCGCCGCCGGGGTTCGGGCGGGCGCCTTGCGGCGTCGCAGGTTGGCGCGCAGGGCCGCCGCCAGGCGAATGGCGCGTTCGGCCTTGGCCCGCGCCGCCTCGGACGGCGCGCCGGCCTCTGGCGTCAAGCTGGGCGAGGTCTCGACGGGCGGGGTGTCGGTGTCGTGCGGCGGACGAGTCATGGGCTTAGAATGCCGTGATAACGGGGCTTGTCCAAACTTTCTTTCAGATCGTCAAAAAGCCGCTTCCCTCCCCCGAACGGTTTGGCTATACGGCCGCTTCCTCAGTCGGGGCCGCCGTAGCTCAGTGGTAGAGCGCATCCTTGGTAAGGCTGAGGTCGTGGGTTCGATTCCCCCCGGCGGCACCATCTGAGACGAAAAAGGCCCGGCGAAAGCCGGGCCTTTTGCTTGATGGAAGGCCGCGCCGCTTCAGTCCGAAGCCGTCGCGCCTCGCGGCCAGGCCGCGCCGTCTTCAGCGTCCCGGTCCTTGCTCCAGCTGAAGCCCATCGACAGGGACTTGCGGCTCGAATCGCCGCCGTAGCCGCGCACCCGGCCGTAAGGCGGATAGAAACCAGGCCCCCGAAGTCCATAGCCGTAAGCCTCATAGCCGTAGCCCCAGGGTTCGTTGCGCCCCTCGCGATAGGCCAGGTCCAGACGCCCGTTTTCGCCGATCGGCATCGAGACGGCGGTGCCATAGCTGCGATAGCCGCCGGTGCCGACGCCCGCCTCGACCATGCCGTGCATCTGGCGGTCGTCCATGGGGCCTTCAGGGAGGGGCTCCTGAAAATCGACGCCGGGCGTTCGGTTGCTGAGCCAGGCCTGGATCTGCTGTTCCGTCGTCATCCCATGGGGTTGAGCGTCCTGCGCGGTCGGCGCAGGAGCAGCGGCTTCCGGGGCGGCGGCCATGGCCTGGGCCAGGGTCGGGGCGTTGGTCGGGGCGGTCGCGACGACGCCGTCAGGATCGCCGTCCGCGCCTGCGCCCGAAGCTGCGAGCGCCAAGCTCGCCACAAGTCCTGCCATCAGCATGGGCCGTCTCCTTCCGCCTCATCCTAGCACGCCGATTGCGGCCATGGTCAGGCGTTTCCGTCGCCCCGTCGCAACGGGTCCGGCAAGGGTTCGCCTTCGGGCACGAAGGTCAGAGCGACCGAGTTGATGCAATAGCGGTTTCCCGTCGGCGGCGGACCATCGGGGAAGACGTGGCCCTGGTGGCTGCCGCAGCGCGCGCACTGGGTCTCGATGCGAATCATGCCGTAGCTGGTGTCGCGCACCTCATGGACGTGGGCCGGATCGACGGGTTCGGTGAAGCTGGGCCAGCCGGTTCCGCTTTCGAACTTGGTGCGGCTGCGGAACAGGGGCAGGCCGCATTCCCGGCAACAGAAGACGCCCGCGCGCTTTTCGCCCAGCAGGGTTCCGCAGAACGGCGCCTCTGTGCCGTGGGACAGGAGGACGCGCTTCTCCTCGGGGTTCAGGTCCGCCTCCAGCCGGGCGCGTTCCTGATCATCGGGCGGCGTCAGATCATAGCCGGCCGAGGAGCGTCGGGGGGCTAGGGAATCGGAAAGGTCGATATCGGTCATGACCCCGAAATAGGAAGGGGCGGGCCGAGGTTCCACCCCGACCCGCCCCCTTCAGATCCGATCGCCGAGACGTCCTATTGGAACAGGCTGGCGACCCAGGCGCGCACGGCCGTCTCGTCGGCCGCATCACCCGAGTAAGCCAGGCCCTGCGTCGGCGTGTACGGGGCGTCATTGCCGCGCTGGCGGGTGGTCCAGGCCTTATGGCCATAGGTCAGCTCCGCGTAGTTCGACGGCAGACGCAGCACGGTCGGCTCGATGAAGATGGTGTCCTCAGCCGTGGTTGATCCCGCCAGACGCACGTTCGGCAGGCGGGTCAGCAGATCCAGGGTGTCCAGGCAGCCCCCGCTGCAGCCGGCGTCCACCAGAACGACCACGGGTCCGGCGACCGGATTGGCCGCGCCGGTGTCCGGCACGGACGGACGACCCGGCATGGTGAAGGTCGCCTGATTGGCCGCCAGGGCCGAATCGAAGGCCGCCACGATGGCCTGGGTCTGGTCGATCACTGCGCTGGATTCCTGCACGAAGCGAGGATCGGCCTGCATGCGGCCCAAGGTGTCGACGAACCACTGGCGATTGGCCGGGGTGGCGCGATAGGTGATGGAGCCGGCTTCCGGCTGGCGGCTGACGGTGAACTCCGGCGTCCAGATGCGATTGGCCAAGCCGTAGCCGCGGCTGGTGGCGTTCAGCGACGACCCGTCGGCGCCGCGCAGATCGATCACCAGGCCCTGCGATCCGCGAATGGCCGGCAGCTGCGCCTCGACGGCGGCGAAGAAGGCGTCCCAGCCGGCGTCGTCGGCCAGACTGTGGACATGGACCCAGGGACGACCGTTGACGGTCTCGACGGCCAGCGGCGTCGCCGGCGGCACATAGACGGTCGCGCGATAGGCGGCTTCCAGCGACGCCGCGTCGGCGGGTTGCGGCTGCATCTGGAACTCGCGGTCTCGGCGCCCGACCTTGAAGCTGCACAGCGACGGCACGCCGCCGGTGAAGGGGTTGTTGCGGTTCCACAGCAGATAGGGGGCGGTGCGGACGCGCCCGGCTTCCGTCGTCAGATCGCCTTCCCAACGGTCCAGCCGCTCTTCGGCCAACTCGGCCGCAGTCTTGTCGCCGCACTTGACCAGGGTCGAGCCGACAGGCGGCAGGTTTCGAACGCCCGGCTTGACGTAGGAGACCACATATTCGCCGTTGCGCCAGGCCGTCGTCAGGCCCGGCCAGCCGATGGCGAAGAAGGGCCCCTGCCCTTCATAGGTCGGCCGGATCGCGGTGTTGGAATCGCGGAATCCGTTCGCATAGTAGCGCAACAGATAGGCGTGGCTGTCCCCGCTGTTGACGCGGCCGACGCGGCCCAGGGCGTCCTGATAACCGGCGTCGATCCAGTTTCGGAAGGCTTCGCCCGGCGCGCCGGGAATGACGGCGGCCGGATGGTTGGCGGCCAGGGCGTCGCGGGCGGCCTGAAGGTCTTGCTGGGCCAGTGCGCGGAAATCCTGGGCCGATGCGGCTCCAGCCGCCAGACTGAGGGACATGACGGCGGCCGAGGCGGCGGCGATCAAGCGGTTCATGGAGGCTCCTGGGCTCGGATTCTAAAGCGAGGTGGCGCCGTTAAACCTTATGGCCGCCGGGCTTGCCAACCCCCATCGGCGCCCTTTGGCGCGATTGTCGCATCCCTCGCCGAGCGCCGATACGGCTCAGAGTGGCGGGGAACTTTCCGTTACCGGACCGAATATCTGTCGGAAGCTGTTCTTCAACGCCGCATCCGCCTCGTCCATCGTTGCCAGGATTCCCAGGTCCACCAAGCTGGTCACCCCGTGCTCCTGGATGCCGCACGGCACGATGCCGCCGAAATGCTCCAGGTCGGGCTCCACGTTCAGGCTGATCCCGTGGAAGCTGACCCATTTGCGGACCTTGACCCCGATGGCGGCGATCTTGTCCTCGCGCGACCAGCCGGCGCCCTTGCGCTCGACCCAGACCCCGACCCGGCCCTCGCGCACCCCGGCCTCCACGCCGAACCGGTCCAAGGCGCCGATCAGCCATTGCTCCAGCCCGCGCACGAAACCGCGCACGTCCTTGCCGCGCTGGTTCAGGTCCAGCATCACATAGGCCACGCGCTGACCCGGTCCGTGATAGGTGAACTGCCCGCCGCGCCCCGTGCGATGAACGGGAAAGCGCGCCGCATCGAGCAGATCCTCGTCCTTGGCCGACACTCCGGCCGTATAGAGGGGCGGATGCTCCAAGAGCCACACCAGCTCCGCCGCCTCCCCCGCCGCGATGGCGGCGACGCGAGCCTCCATGAACGACTCGGCGGCGGCGTAATCGACATAGGTCGAAGAGACGGTCCATTCGACCGGGCGGCCGTCGCCGCGACGCAGCTTCTTAAGGTCAGGACTTAACGGGTCGGCAAGCATAAGGCTTCAATGTGCAGGCGGAGGCGTTTCCGCAAGGGACGACCTCTTAGTGAACGAGAGCGCCCGTGTCCCAGATCAACGCCGTCAACGTCGAAATCTCAGTCGTGCTGGGGCGTATGGTGCTGCCGATGTCCCAACTGCTGAAGATGGGTCGGGGCGCGGTGATTCCGCTGGATGCCTCCGAGGGCGACGAGGTTTGGATCCTGGCGAACAACCACCCCGTCGCACGCGGCGAGATCGAGATTCGCGAAGACCGGATCGCCATCACCGTCACCCGGCCCGCCGACGTCTATGACTTCATGGCCGGCGCGGCCTGACGTCCGAACGGCGTCAACCGCACAAAGCGCGCTCGGCTCAAAAGAGAGACTTTCCTTTTCCAGCGGCTTCGTCTATTCGCCGCCGCTCCGATGCGAGCGGTCGTGGCGGAATTGGTAGACGCGCAGCGTTGAGGTCGCTGTGGGGCAACCCGTGGAAGTTCGAGTCTTCTCGACCGCACCATCTGGCTAAACAGGGCGATTCATCGGCTAACTACGGCTGGACATTCTACCAAGGGAGGCGACCACGTGAGCACCACGGACACCGCCTTTGCTCCAGCCGAAGCGCCTGAAACCGAAGACCACGCCGCCCTGGACGAGGACTATGTCCTCACGCCCCAATTCGTCGAAAAAGTCGTGGACGCCGCCGACGACGGCGACGGCATGCGACTGCGGTCGCTGCTGGAGGATCTGCACCCCGCCGACGTCGCCGATCTGATGGGCTTCCTGACGGCTGAGCACCGCGCGGTCGTGGTGCTGTGGCTGCCGCCGGAACTGTTGGCCGAGACCCTGCCGGAGCTGGACGACGGGATTCGGGAAGAAGTGCTGGAGCGGGTGCCGCACGGCACCCTGGCCGAGGCCCTACAGGAACTGGATTCCGACGACGCCGCCGCCGTGGTCGAGGATCTGGAAGACGACCAGCGCGAACGCGTCCTGGCCGCCATGCCCGACGTCGACCGCGCCGCGATCGAGAGCAGCCTGGGCTATGAGGAAGAGTCCGCCGGCCGCCTGATGCAGCGCGAGGTGATGGCGGCGCCCCAGTTCTGGAGCGTGGGCGACACCATCGACCATATCCGCAAACAGGGCGACGACCTGCCGGAGCTGTTCTTCGACATCTATGTGGTCGATCCGCTGAACCGCCCCGTCGGCGGGGTGCCGATTAGCGGCCTGTTGCGCGCCCCCCGCAGCGCCGCCCTGTCCGACCTGATGGAGCCGATCAATGAGATCGCGGTCGATCAGGACCAGGAAGAGGTCGCCTACATCTTCGAAAAATACCATCTGATCTCGGCGCCGGTCGTGGACGCGGCCGGCCGGTTGGTCGGCCAGATCACTGTCGATGACATCGTCAACATCATTCAGGAAGAGAACCGCGAGGACATCCTGCGTCTGGCCGGTGTCTCCGACGAGGATCGCGGCTCGTCCGTGACCGAGATCGTGCGCGGCCGCGTGCCCTGGCTGGCCATCAACCTGGCGACCGCCGCCCTGGGCGCCAGCGTGATCGGCCTGTTCGAGGGCACGATCCAACAAATTGTGGCCCTGGCGGTCCTGATGCCCATCGTCTCGGCCATCGGCGGCAATGCAGGCACCCAGGCTCTGACCGTCACTGTCCGCGCCCTCGCGACCCGCGAACTGAACTCCGCCAACGCCACCCGCACGTTTTTCCGCGAACTGGTCGTGGGCCTGGCCAACGGCCTGATCCTGGCGCCCCTGATCGGCGTCGCCGCGGGGATCTGGTTCCGAGATGAGGACTGGAAGATCGGCGTCGTCATCGCCGCCGCCATGATCCTGAACCTGCTGGTCGCGGCCTGTATCGGGGTTCTGACGCCCCTGACCCTGTCGAAGCTGAAGTTCGACCCCGCCGTCTCCTCGGCGGTTTTCGTGACCGCCACGACCGATTTCTTCGGCTTCCTCATATTCCTGGGTCTTGCGACGATCGTTCTGTTGTAAACGCTTGGCCCCAGGCTTGCTGCGGGACGGCTCAGGGCCGAGCCGTCGTCTCGCTTTGGGGCAACACCTGTGTCAGACACGTTGAAACCGACCAAGATCTCCCGCGAGGGTGTCATTCTGATCAAGAGCTTCGAGGGTTTCCGCCCTCGGGCGATCCAGCGCGACGATGGCCGCTGGATGATCGGTTACGGCCATACGGCGTCCGCCCGCGAGGGGCTGACCGTTTCGGAAGTCGATGCTGAACTGCTGTTGCAGTACGACCTGCTGCCTGTCGTCAAGGCGATCGACGAAGTCCAGGCGCCGCTGAACCAGCACCAGTACGACGCCCTCGCCAGTTTCGTCTTCTCCATCGGGGTGGATCGCTTCCGCTCCTCCGAGGTCTTGAGGCGACTGAACGCGGGTGAGACCCAGGCTGCGGCCGAAGCCCTGGCCGCCTGGATCGACGACGGCGGCCCCTTGTCGCCCCCGCGTCGCCGCGCGACCGAACGGGCCCTGTTCGTCGCCAATCCGGACGCCCCGGTCTCCCTTGCCGATCTGCTGTCCGCTCCCCTGCCCCCGGCGACGGCGACGATCTTGGAGACGACGGAGGCGGCCGGTTCGATCGGTTTCGACGCGGTCGATGTCGCGCCTTTTCCGGCCCATGACGCGTCGGAGCCCATGACGTGGGAAAGCGCAATATCCGCCCTGCTGAACGAGTCGGATCTCAAGCAAGCGGATGAAGAGGTCGACGAAGGTCCCGATCAGGCGTCTCATCCTGCAGACGACGCCGCGGACGCACCTGCGAGCCAGGACGCCGAAACCCCCATGGCGAACGGCGAAGCTCAACCGGTGGAAGCCGAGCCGGTGACGACGGTCGAACCTTTGGTCGATGCGGGCAAGCCGTGCGCAGACTCCGCCTCGCCCCCTGCCGAATCCTCTGTTGCGCTTCTTCTGGACGAGCCGGCCGTCGAGGCGGAACCCGAAGAGGCCAGGGCCGTGCCTAGGCCTGCCGAATCTTCAGATGGTGAGGCGGAAACAAGCGAGCCCCCGGTCGAGGCCGACGCAGGAGAATTCGTCGCTCCGGCCCTCGAACAGCCCACAGCGTCGGACGAACCCGAGCCTGCCTCATCGGAGCCGGCTTCAGCGTCCCCTGCCGCCCGCCCGGCGCCCAGCGCGGCCGTCTTCTATTCTCCCTACGCGATTCGGGTGACCGGACCGCTCGCCCTCCTCTCCTCGCCCCCCCCGTCGCCCCCGGCGGCCTCCGCCTCAGCCGTCCCGGCGGCGCTGACGCCCGTCCCGCTTGAGACCCTTGCCGCAGAAGCGGAGCCGGCGAACGACGACGGCGTGAGCCTTCCGGAGGAGGCTGTGGCGGCGCCGGCCGCCGAGGCGGAAGCGGCCTCCGTCGATCAGCCCGCCTTCGAGCCGTCCAACGCCCCGAGCCCCACGCCGACCCTGGCATCCGCCGATGCGCCCGACGTGGAGGAACAGACGGTTCAGGTGCCCATGTTCTTGATCGCCCCGACCGAGCCGCCCGCCGAGCCGGACAGCGAGCAGGCGTCGGCGGGGCGTTTGGAGGCCGCTCCGCCTCCCCACGCCGCGACCGATGCGACGGGATTCACCGACCTCGATCAGACCGCCCTGTTCGACGCGGAGGTCCAACCGGAGGACGGCCTGCATCCGTCGATCGACCAGGAGGCGACGCCCGACAAACGGTTCGACTGGAGCGAAACCGCGACCTTCCTGGTGATGGGCGGCATAGGCATGCTGGCCTTCGGCGCGGCCATGGCGGCCTTCCGACAGGCGTCGAACTCGACGGGGGGCGAGACCGCCGTCATCGGCTGGGTTCTGGCGATCATCGCCTTGGCCTGCGTCGGGGTGTCGGGCTACAATCTGTTTCAGCGCTGGGGCCGCCCGACGGATCCGACGGCCTGACGGACGGAATCGTCACAGGCTGAAACGGACAGGTCATCCTACGCTTTGCGAAAGGCCGTGCGCGATGCTACGCCCAAGGGCATGAGCATTCCCTTCGCACCCCAATCCATGGAATTCGGCCTCGGCGAGAACGCGGACGCCATTCGCGACACCACCGCGCGTTGGGCGGCGGATCGCCTGGCGCCCCTGGCCGCCGAGATCGACGAAACGAACAGCTTCCGCCGCGAACTCTGGCCCGAGATGGGCGAACTGGGCCTGCACGGCATCACGGTCGAGGAAGAGTTCGGCGGCCTGGGCCTGGGCTATCTGGAACATGTGGTGGCGATGGAGGAGGTGTCGCGCGCCTCGGCCTCGATCGGCCTCAGCTACGGCGCCCACTCCAATCTGTGCGTCAACCAGATCCGCCGCTGGGGCACGCCTGAGCAGAAACAGAAATATCTGCCCAAGCTGATCAGCGGCGAACACGTCGGATCGCTCGCCATGTCCGAGGCCGGTTCCGGCTCGGACGTCATGTCCATGCGCACCCGGGCCGAAAAGCGGGGCGACCGCTACGTCCTGAACGGGACCAAATTCTGGATCACCAACGCCCCCCACGCCGAGACCCTGGTGGTCTATGCCCGCACGGGCGACGGCAACGGCGGGGTGACCGCCTTTCTCATCGAAAAGGGCATGAAGGGGTTCAGCGTCTCCAAGAAGCTGGACAAGATGGGCATGCGCGGCTCCGACACCGCCGAACTGGTGTTCGAGGACTGCGAAGTGCCCGAGGAGAACGTCATGGGCCCGGTCGGCGGCGGCGCCGGCGTGCTGATGAGCGGCCTGGACTATGAGCGCGCAGTCCTCGCCGCCGGCCCACTGGGCATCATGCAGGCCGCCCTGGACGTGGTCCTGCCCTATGTCCGCGACCGCAAACAGTTCGGCAAGCCGATCGGCAGCTTCCAGCTGATGCAGGGCAAGGTGGCCGACATGTACGTCGCCCTGAACAGCGCCCGGGCCTACGTTTATTCGGTGGCCCGCGCCTGCGACGCCGGCCTGACCACCCGCTATGACGCTGCGGGCGCCATTCTGCTGGCGTCCGAAAACGCCGTGAAGGTCACGCTTGAGGCCGTTCAGGCCCTGGGCGGCGCGGGCTACACCAAGGAGTGGCCTGTCGAACGTCTGGTCCGAGACGCCAAACTCTATGACATCGGCGCCGGCACCAACGAGATCCGTCGCTTCCTCATCGGTCGGGAACTGCTGGGCGGCTGACGGCTTCTTTCGGACGGAAGGAGACACCCATGCCCGCAAAATCCGCAGCCCAGCAGAAGGCCGCCGGCGCCGCCCTGTCGGCCAAGCGCGGCGACACGCCCAAGTCGGAGCTGAAGGGCGCGTCCAAGTCCATGGCCGAGT
This sequence comes from Brevundimonas sp. Bb-A, assembly GCF_009394735.1. Taxonomy (NCBI): domain Bacteria; kingdom Pseudomonadati; phylum Pseudomonadota; class Alphaproteobacteria; order Caulobacterales; family Caulobacteraceae; genus Brevundimonas; species Brevundimonas sp. Bb-A. The sequence continues at coordinate 2,602,457 of NZ_CP045456.1, forward strand.
CCATGACGGAAAAACAGCTGGAAGACTTCGCCCACACCAAACGCAAGGGCAAACCCGAACACGCGGCCAAGAAATAGCCGGTTCGGCGCGATTCTTCGGCATTGTTGCCGTTCCGTAAGTGGCGGTGAAACCTCTGTGCGCCTAAATGGGCGAACTCCTTTCGCCGAGCCCGCCGCTGATGCCCGCCCAAGACAAGCCGAACGACGACCTGCGGCTCTTCTCCGACGTGATCGAGGAACTGGGCGAAGGCGACGACCCCAAACTGAAGCTGGAAGAGCTGGTCGCCGCTTTCGGCGAACGGGGCTTCGGGGCCATGATACTGATCCTGTCGATGCTGGCCCTGCTGCCGTGGCCGCCGGGCGGCAAGGCGGTGTTCGCCGTACCCATCATCCTGATGGCGCTGGAACTGGCCTTTCAGCGCAGTTCGATCTGGTTGCCGCGCTGGGCGCTGCGCACCTCGATCAGCCGTCCCGCCTATCGCGCCGGGGTGTCGCGGATCATGAAGACGGTGCGCTATGTCGAAAACCTGACCCAGCCGCGCCTCCCCCTTTTGACAGGCGAAGTCGCGGATACCATCACGGGCCTCGTCTGCGTCCTGCTGGCGCTGATCATGGCCCTGCCGATCCCGTTCGGAGACGCCCTGCCGGGCATCGCCTTGGTCTTCTTCGCCCTGGGCATGATGCAGAGAGACGGTGTGGCCATTCTTCTGGGCGCACTGGCGACCGGGGCCTGCGGTCTGTACCTGTTCCTCATCTGGCACACGGTGTCAGAGATCGCCCATCACGCGGCCGGATGGTTCTCGGGCGTTCTGCCCTGAACGACAAAAGGGCCGCCGCGTCGCCGCGACGGCCCTTCATTGTCTGACCGCGAACGGCCGGACCGCAACTCAGCCCGAAAGGATCAGGCCAGGCCTCCGACGAGGACCAGGGTCGCGGCCACCGCACGCGATTGATGACAATGAGACACTGGATCACCTCCTTTCGACTGTTGAACAGGGACTCGAAAGGTAAGACGCCTCAAGGCTTTGCGCCAATAGGCTTCGCGATTTCGTGAAGTCAGCCGTCAGGCCGCCTGCTGCGCGCCCGGCGCCAGGCCCTGCATCATCATGCGATTGATGTCGATCAGATCCTCGAACGACTCCTCTCCGCGCATGACCAGTGAAGAGTGGCGATTGACGAACAGGCTCAGCGAGATGATCTGGGCGCGCACGGCCTGAGGCAGGGCATTGGCGGAATCGCCGCAGTCCGCCGCCAGGGCCGACCAAAGACGGCGATTCCAATCCAAGGCGTCAATCCGGGTGGCCAGATCACGCTCATCAGACTTGGACGCCTGGACCAGGGCGCGCGTGACCTGACCGAACAGGCGGTATTCCAGGTCGCGCGGCGTCTCAGCCCGCGTCGCCGCCGCTGCGTACGCCTGAAGCGACATTGAGCACCTTCTCTTCGTAATCGACAATCTTACGGGCGGCCATCAAGGCCTTATAGTATTCGCGTTGCAGCACATAGCGCGAGGCGGCGACACATTCGGCCAAGACGTCCGGGTTCTTGGTCGCCCCCATGAATTCGGTGATGCGGAGGGCCATCTCGTCGTAGAATTTCGACGCCGACGCCTCGTCCAGATACATCATCATGATCGGGAAATAGATGCGGCGCGCAGGGGTCGTGACCTCATCGGCCTGCATGATGTCCTTTTCACGCAAAACACTGGCGCGGTTTTGCAGGATGAGAACGCCGCGACGGTCGCCGTTTTGAACCACCGCGCCGTTCAACACGAATTTTTCGCCGGGTTTCAACGACAGTTTCAAAGCCATTGACGACCGAACTCCTTCAGCAGGTCGGAACCGATCGAAGATGGACCGCCCCTAACGATTCGAAACCTTAAAGGCTGAGGGTTAATCATCCCTTGTTCCCAGCCTGCGCGGAACACCTGCCTCGGGGCGACGTTTCGTCACCAGACAGGAGGCGACCATGCCCGACATGGACTATCAGGACGATCAGGGACAGGCCGAGGTCTTTGACGAAACCCATCTGGACGATGAAGGCGAAGGCGACCTTCTGCTGGATGAGGCTGACCAAATTCTTGACGTCACCCAGGCCGACGGCGATGCGGACGAAGACGCCTTCGACGAGGACGACCTCGACATCGACGATCAACTGGCCCTGGACGGGATCGAGCGCGAGGCGGACGCCCTGCTCGGCATGGACGGCGAAAAGGTCAATCAGTCCGACGCCGACAGCAATGATCTGGCGGCCGAGGGCGAAGTCGAACTGGTCTACTCGGGCCTGATGGAAAATGAGCGCGGCGCCCAGGCCAGTGCGGCGCACTGGGAGGCGCGACGCCTCGACGACGACGATATCGAACAGCTCGGCTACGGCGCCGACGACGCCCGCACGCAAGAATCCTGAAAGGAGCGCACATGCAGGACGCGAACGCTAAACAAGACGCCTCGACGGACACACCCCACGCCAAAAGGGTCGAACCGCGCGAAGGCAAGCCCGACCAGTTGGAACACCGCGTAAATCCGGAAGAAGGGCGCGAGGAGGCGCTGATCGACGAGAGCGTGGAAGAGACCTTCCCCGCCAGCGATCCCATCTCGCCAAAACATATCACCTGATCGCTGTTCAGGCGATTGCCGATCGGCTAACCCGCTTCGTGGCACTCACGAGGCGGGTTTTTTCATGAGCCGGTTTGAAGGCACTGATCGCTATATCGCAACGGCCGACCTGAAGGTCGCCGTCAATGCGGCCGTGGCCTTGGAACGTCCGCTGCTGATCAAGGGCGAACCGGGAACGGGCAAGACCGTGCTGGCCTATGAGGTCGCCAAGGCCTTCGATGCGCCCCTGATCACCTGGCACGTCAAATCGACCACCAAGGCCCATAACGGACTCTATGAGTACGACGCCGTCAGCCGGCTGCGCGACAGCCAGCTCGGCGAGGCGCGGGTTCAGGACGTCCGCAACTATCTGAAGAAGGGCAAGTTGTGGGAGGCTTTCACATCCCCGACGCGCCCCGTCCTGCTGATCGACGAGATCGACAAGGCGGACATCGAATTCCCCAACGACCTGTTGCAGGAACTCGACCGGATGGAGTTCTATGTTCAGGAGATCGACGAGACGATCCGCGCCGAGGTCCGGCCCATCGTCATCATCACCTCGAACAATGAGAAGGAGCTGCCGGACGCCTTCCTGCGCCGCTGCTTCTTCCACTATATCCGCTTTCCCGACGCCGAGACCCTGGCGGCCATCGTCGACGTCCATTTTCCGGGCATCAAACCGCGCCTGGTCTCGGAGGCGTTGAAGACCTTCTACGAGATCCGCGACACGCCCGGCCTGAAGAAGAAGCCCTCCACCTCCGAACTGCTGGATTGGCTGAAGCTGCTGCTGGTCGAAGACATTGACGCGGAAACCCTGCGCGAAAAGACGCCCAACAAGCTGATCCCGCCCCTGCACGGCGCCCTGCTCAAGAACGAGCAGGACATTCACCTGTTCGAACGCCTGGCCTTCCTGGGCCGCAGAGACGGCGCGCGCCCGGGCGGCTGAGCGGCATTACCGCGATTTCACTGGACCACTCTCTTCGATGGCTCAAAAATAGAGACCATGAGCGTTACACTCCCGTATCGTTTGCTGACCGCCGGCGTGGCGATCGTCGGGCTCGGTGCAGGCCTGGTCGCCTGTGACGGCGAAAACGCGGTTCGGATCACCAAGACCACCACGACCAGCGCCTCCAACGACGTAGAGCCCGGCGTGCTCAAGGTCGTCGAAGGTCTGAAATGCCCCGAAACGCTGGGCGTGCTGACGCGCAAGGGCTTTGCTGACCCGGGCGGGGCCGCCTGCACCTACGGCGGCCCCCGCGGCGCCGAGGTGGTGCTCTATCTGGTCAAGCTTGAAGATCGGTCCGCCGAGGACGTGCTGCGCGAATATGAACGCCGCGTCTCGTCGGACATGCCCCAGGCGGCGATGCGTATCGACGCCCGCCAGACGGAAAACGGTACGGAAGAGGCCACTGTCGCCGCGCCCGGCGTGAACATCCAGGCCAAGGGCGATGACGCCTCGGTCAAGCTTCCGGGGCTTCAGATCGAGACCCGGGGCGACAGCGCGAGCGTTCGCATCGCGGGCATCAACATCCAGTCCAAGGACGGCGAAGGCGTCCGCACCGAAAAGAGCAGCGTCAAGATCGACTCTAACGGCGAAACCACCCAGATTCGCACTCAGGCGCCAGGGGACGCCACGCGGGCCAGCTTCATCCTGGCGGACGACGACGTGCCGGCGGGCGCATGGCGTCAGGTCGGCTTCGAGGCGCGTGGGCCCGCTGGCGGCCCGCTCGTCATCGCGACGGTTCGCTCCAAGTCACGGCACGACCGGGTGTTCGAAACGGCCAAGGATCTGGTCGCCCTGAACGTCGGAGACTGAAATCCACGCCGAAAACAAGCGCCGACGGCCGGACGCCTTGATCCTGACGGCGCTTTGCGTCACCTGACCAGCCCACCAGCGAGCAGGATCGACGATTTGGCCGAGCGCCCCAAGAAGAAGACCGAAGTCCGCGCCTGGCAGCGCATGCTGTCGGGCCGACGCCTGGATCTGCTCGACCCCTCTCCTTTTGACATTGAGATCGAGGACATCGCCCACGGCCTGGCCCGGGTTGCGCGGTGGAACGGCCAGACCATCGGCGAGCACGCTTTTTCGGTGGCCCAGCACAGCGTCGTGGTCGAGGAGATCGCCGCCCACATCAAGCCGGGGCTGGATCCCAAATGGCGCCTCGCCGCCCTGCTGCACGACGCCTCCGAATATGTCATCGGCGACATGATCTCGCCGTTCAAGGCGGCCCTGGGCTCCGGCTACAAGGATTTCGAGGCGCGGCTGGAAGCCGCCATCCACGTCCGCTACGGCCTGCCGCCCAAGACGCCCCAAACGATCAAGACCCTGATCAAGAAGGCGGACAAGGCCTGCGCCTATTTCGAGGCGACGCAGTTGGCGGGTTTCAGCGAGAAGGAATCGCTCGGCTTCTTCGGCGCGCCCCCGCCCGGATACAGCCTGACCATCGAGCCCCTGCCGGCCTCTCTCGCCCAGGCGCGCTATCTGGAGCGGTACCAGGTGCTGGCCAAGGCCGTGGGCCTTCTGCCCGCCGACGACGCCTGGCACACGGAATAGAGCTGTGACTGGGCCGACGGATCAAGGCGTGCGAATCGGTCTGTCGGCCGTCGTCATGACGCTGAAGGACCGTCGTGCCGTGGTCCTGACCACCCAGACGGAAGACGGCGTCCGCGCCCTGCCGTTCGGGCCTTTCGACCCGGCGCGGGACCGCACCTTTGAGCGCGCGCTGCGCGACTTCGTGACCGATCAGACGGGGTTCCGGCTCGGCTTCGTCGAACAGCTCTACACCTTCGGCGACGCGGGCCGCGCCTCGCCCCGCGCAGCGCCCGGCCCCGACCAGATGCGCGAGGTGTCGGTCGGCTATCTGGCCCTGACCTCGGAAGCCGCCGCTCCGCCGGCCCATGACGCCCAATGGACCCCCGTCTTCGACATCTTCCCCTGGGAGGATCGGCGTTGCGGCCGATCGACTCTGCATGGCTCGGTGATCGACGCCCTTTTTCGCTGGGCCGGGGCGGATGAACGCCGCCTGGGCCGCGCCCGGGCCCTCTTCGCCCTGACGCCGGATCATCGCTGGAATGAGGAGCGCGTTCTGGAGCGCTACGAACTTCTTTATGAGGCGCGCCTGGTTGCGGAGGCTTGGCGCGACGCCCGACAGACGCCGCACGACGTCCCGCCCCTCCCCGGCGCCGTCATGGGCTCCGACCACCGGCGCATTCTCGCCACGGGCCTTGGTCGGCTGCGCAGCAAGCTGAAGTATCGGCCCGTCCTGTTCGACCTGACGCCTGAGTCCTTCACCCTTTCCGAGCTTCAGGCGGCCGCCGAGGCCGTCTCCGGCCTCACCCTGCACAAGCAGAACTTCCGCCGCGCTGTGGAGCGGGCAGGCCTGGTCGAGCCCACCGGCCGGATGTCGTCGGCCACGGGCGGCCGCCCCGCCGAGCTGTTTCGATTCAAGGGCCTGGACCCGGAAACCGGCGCCGCGCCCGGACTGTCGCTGCCGGCGCAAAGATAGGTTCGGATTTCTTTCACAGACAGCTTGCGGCGCCGCCGCTCTGCCATTAGAGAAGCCGCTCGCTCGACCAAGCGACTGATGCGCCGCGGAGAGGTGGCAGAGTGGTCGAATGTACCGCACTCGAAATGCGGCGTGCCTGGAAGGGTACCGTGGGTTCGAATCCCACCCTCTCCGCCATCATCCTGCCGCCTCCAGGCCAAGCCGGACGCACCCCCGAAAACTGACGGCTTTCCTGCCGAACGCGCGTCGCTTCGATCTCTAATTCCAGAGACTCCGCCGGACTTTCGACCGGCGGAGCTGTGTCCCCTACTGCACCTGACCTGAGCGAGCGAGCGCCGCCTGGACCTCGGCCCGGGCGGCCTCCATGTCGCGACGGAAGACGTCGGAGCGTTGTTCGGCCCCATAGATGATCATGCCCGACAGTAGGCCGGCCTCGACGGCGCTGTAGCTGTGTGATCCGCAGATGTAGCGGCTCTCGGCGTAGGCGCGGCCGCGGGCGTACAGTTCGTTCGCGCGCTGGGGGGCCAGTTCGGCCAGGATCATGGCCACATGGGCGCCGTGGGCCGAATGGCCGGACGGATAGTCGGGATTGCCGGCCAGATGGTCGGTCTTGGCTTCGCAGATCGGCTGGTCCGTGCCGATATAGGGCCGTTTCGTGCCCCAGTGGGTCTTGGCGTCGCCCACGACGGATCGGTCATTGCCCGCCCGGTTCAGAAGGGCGGTCAGCACGGGCGCGGCGTCCGGCGTCAGTCGCACGCCCAGGGCCTCTGCGAAGTCGTCATAGATCTCGCCCGACACGTCCGAGGTCGCCAGCGCCCAGCGCGGCGTGCCCTGCAGGGCGCGGGTCTCACGGAATACGCCCTGGTCGGCGACGGCGCGGGGCGAACCCGGCGGGGGCGGCGGAGCCAGCACCTGGGTCAGATCCGGGCGGTCCGTCGGCGCCAGATAGCCGCGCGCCGCCCCTTCGTCGGTCAGCTCCACGGCGAGCCCGTCGCACCGCTTTTCAGTCCGCAGCAGATTGCAGACAGCCGCCGCGCCCCCGGTCAGCCGCACCTCATAGGCGGGGAAGCGCGGATCCGGCGTCATATAGTCGGTAGACACATATTGCGCTCCGCTGGCGAAGGCGGCGCTGCGCATGGAGACGTCGCTCGTGCGCGCCTCCCGGGTGTCGGCGTCGGCGCGGGTGCGGACGATGAAGCCGGCGCGAACGGCGGCGCGAATGCGCGCCTGATCGGCCACCGGGTCGTTCAACGTCAGATAGGCCGCTGCCGGCGAGGTCTCGTCGGTGTTGACGAAGAAGATCCGACCTTCCAGCGAACGCCGCGCGCCGCGATAGGCGGCGACCTTCTCGGGGCCTTCATCCAGGGCGAAGAAGACCTTGCCGCGCGCCGCGCCCAGCCGCGGCCAGCCTCCGGCCAGAACCCCTTCACGCAGGGTGGCGTGACGCCCCTGGACCCGGTCGGGCGTGATCAGGTGATCGGCGTCGAACACCGACCGCACCTCGGCGTCCAGGGCGTCCCAGGCGGCGGCGTCGAAATCCAGCGGCGTCGTTCCGCCGGGCATGGCCGGGCCGCCCGTCTTGGCGTTCAGCATGATCAGAATGGGGGCATGGTCCGAATGGGCGCGCGACCAGTCGCGGATCTCCGTCAGACAGGCCACAAAGGTCAGGCAGGTGCTGCGGAAGTCGACGTCGGGCATGTGCAGGGTCTTGAAGCCCGGCCGGGCCATGGCTTCCGCGAAGGCGGCGCTGACCGGCGCGCCCTGGCCCGGCCGTCCCAGGGCCGACAGGGGATGGGCGTAGCGCCCGCCCTGCGGATCGTTCAGCACGTCGATCTCGATCTGGCGCGCCCCGGCTTCCAGCTGTTCCGTCAGGGGGCGATGCGAATAGTCCAGAGCCACGGCGCCGGGATTGACGGCGATCATGGCCTGAAGTTCGGCGGAGGGGATCGGCAGCTTGTAGCTGTTGTGGGTGCCCACCGCCGTCAGATCGTTCATGCCCAGATTGCGATCCATCCAGGCCGGGGCGCAGGGGTCGCCGCCGGCCGCGCGTAGATCGGCTGCGGTCAGGTCGCAGGCCGGCGCCGCGCCCGCCAGAGCGGAGCCGGCCATAAGGGCCGCCATCAGATTGAGCATCGAAAATCCTCGGAAGTCACAGGCAGAAGGGAAAAGGGATCACAGCGACCAGCGCAGGCTGGCGGTCAGGCTGGGGCCGACGCGGCCCAGCTGGAGCAGGCGCCGCGTGTCGTATTCGTAGGCGAGGTCGGTCGTATCGGTCAGGTTGGAGGCGGCGACGACCAGGGTGCCGCCGGACCCGATCTCGAACGAGGCCTGAGCGTCCAGATAGCCGGCGGGGCCGACGGTGAAGTCGGCCACCCCTCCCCCCTGCATGTCCGCCTCGGACCGGAAGGCGGACCGCCAGGACCAGGACAGGCCGATCACGACCGGCCCGCGCTCGAAGAAGGGGTTGATGGAATAGGCGAAGCGCGACACCCCCGCCAGGCTGCGTCCGCCCGGCCCGTGGCCGTCGGTGAAGGTGCCGCTGGCCCACAGGCCGAAGCCGGAGGGAAGCCGCCGGTGAAGCCCCACCTCCACGCCCCGGCTGATCGCGCGCCCCAGATTGGCCGGCCGCGACATCATCACCTCGGCCCGCACCAGGGGACCGGCGCGGGTCTCGAACACCAGCATCTCGGGCGCGTCCACCAGGCCGATGAAGTCGTCGATGCTTTTGTGGAAGACGGCGAGGCTGAGCGCGCCTTGCGGAAAGCTCCACTCATACGAGGCGTCGAGATTGGTCGACATATAGGGGCTGAGATCCGGGTTGCCGCCGACCCCGGTGAAGATCGAGCCGGGCGACGGGGCGTCGATCTCTGCCTGCCCGCGCTCATAGATGTTCGAGACAAGGGAGCTGGCGGGCACGGTCGCCAGGCGCAGGTCCGCCAGCGAGGGCCGCGTCATCGTGCGGGACGCCGCCAGCCGCAGGCGCCGGCCCCGATCCAGATCGAAGGCGATGTTGAAACTGGGCAGCAGGGCGGTGTCGGTCCCCAGCTTGGAGACCGGCCGAATGGCGGCGCTGCCGCTGTCGCCGGCGTTCAGAAAGGCGCCGTCCACCGCCGTGCGCGTCGTCACCAGACGAAGACCCAGATTGCCCGAGAAGGGGGCGCCGCCCGCCTCTCCCTCGAAATCCGTTCGCCCGTAAAGAGCCCCGACACGCTCGCCGACGCGATAGGAGTTCTGCAGGTCGGCGCCCGTGGGAGCCAGGGCGTCGGGCCCGACCGCCAACTCCTCGCTTTCCCGGGGGATGTGAAAGGCCTGCTGAAACCGGTCGAAGTCGGCGGCGATCCAGGATCCCGGATGCCGGTCGATCAGGGAATCGAACACGTCGTCGGCCACGCGAAATCCGAGAAACTCGGGGGTGATAACGGCGCCCGGCCGAAGCGCGGCCTCACGGTCGCGTCTCTGGTAATCGCGGGACCGATCGCTGATCTGGGCGCCGAAGGCGATTTCGGTCAGGACCGTCCTGCCGAGATCGACGGACACGGGACGCCGCAGATCGAGGAGGCCCGTCAGGTCCTCGTCGACGGATTCGATGGCGCGAACGCCCAAACGCTTGAAGGCGAAGCCGGTCGGGTCGGACAGGTCGAGATCGGTAGTCAGCAGCACGGCCTTTCGCCCGCTCGCCGCTCCGCTGACATCGAACACATAGGCGGGGGCCTGTAACGAACGGAAGGAGATCCTCTCCAGCGGCGTATCCAGCTTTGATCGTGCGCGGGACAGGCTGAAACGCGGCGTCAGGCTCCAATCGCCCAGCACCACATCCGCCCTGCCCGACACCACGATGTTCAGGTGCGCCTGGGCGGAGAACTCCGTGTTGTTGTCGATCACGCCCGCCCGGATCGAGCCGGCCGTGACCACGCCGTCCGTGACCGTGGCCATGGCGCCGGGCGTCTCCAGAAGGGCGCCGAGCCCATAGGCGATCCGGTCCTCGCGAATGGTGTTGTCGAAGGTGGAGACGAGGCTGTCGAACCGCAGCCTGAGTGAAGGGGAGGCCCGCCACTCTCCACCTAGGAAGAGGCTTCGCCTCAGCCGATCCTCGTGCTCGACCGTCGTCCTCACATCGTTGGGGGCGACCGCCGGCTGCCCCTCGACGACGACCGGCGTATAGCGTCCCACCTGAAAACGGTCGTAGAGGACCGACCGCCCCTCCTGGGACAGGCCGCCGACCAAACCCCATGCGCCGCCTTCGGACACGAACCGGCCCGCGAGGGAGACGTCTGTTTCCGGCCGGCCCGTTCGCGCCTCGACGGAGGCGCCCGCCCTGAGGCTCAGGAAGGGATCGCCGTCCAGGCCGCCGATCGTCTCGATGTCGATGTTGGAGCCGATCCCGCCCTCGATCAGATCGGGCGTCGCCGACTTGGTGAGCTGAGCCCCCGCCAGGAGATCGGCCGACAGGGCGCGGAAGCGGAACTGCCGACCGCTCTGGGTCGAGTTGCGGATGTTCTCGTTGAAGGCGACCGGCGCTCCGTTCAGGGTCACCGACTGGAACAGCGGCCCCAGCCCCCGAACGCTGACGAACTGCCCCTCGCCCACCTCGCGTTCGATGGCCACGCCGGGGACCCGCTGCAAGGCCTCGGCCAGATTCGCGGCCGGAAGTTCGCCGATCCGGGTCGCGGACGCGCTGTCCAGGATGACGTCCGCCGCCGCCTTGCGTCGCAAGGATTCCTCGATCTGCTCCGACAGCCGCGCCACGACCGTGATCGACTCCAGCTCTGCGGCGGGAACGGCCGGGATCTCGGCGGGCTTTTGGGCTTCCATCCAGACCCGCAGGCCCCGGTCGCCGATGAAACGGTGCCGCAAGCCGGTGCCTTGGAGCATCTGGTCTGCCGCAGCGCGCCAGGACATTTGCCCGCGAACCGCTCGCGTGCGCCGCGCCTCGCCCATGGGCGTCAGAAAGGCCAGGTCACAGCCCGCCGAAACACAGAGCTGCACCAAGGCGCGACGCGCGTCCTGGGCGGGGATGTCGAAAACCTGCGCGCGATCCTGCGCCCGGGCGGCCGGGGCCCAGCCGCCGAGGGCGACGATCGCCAGAGCGGCGGCGGCGACGCCTCCCCGTAGCGCATCGAACGGCGTCGATCGTGCGGGCGGTTTCAAGCGAACGGCGCCTTGAGACAGGATAGCGAACAACGAAGACGCAACGCTTAGCGCGCTTGCGTGACAGCTCTGCGATAGACCTATTCGGCGCGGATCAGGACCCGGCCGTCTTCGCCACGTTCGATCGAGATCGGCAACAGGGCGTCCAGCCGGTCGATCAGTTTCGCCTCGTCCGTCAGGGGCAAAACCGCCGTCACGCGCATCTCGGCGAGGGCGGGGTCGGCGATCACCAGAGGCGCGCCTGCGTAGCGCCCCGCCTCTTCGACCACGACCGACAGGGGCGCATCGTGGAAGACCAGTCTGCGCTCGCGCCAGGCGGTGGCCGCCTCGACGTCGATCCGACGAAGACTGACGCGGTTGACGCCCCGTTTGAAGACGGCCTGCTGCCCCGGAGCCAGGGCGACGGCGCGCTCCAGCGCGCGGGCGCGGCCGACGTCGGTCCGCCCGACGGCGACCCGTCCCTCCAGCAACGACACCTCCGCCTGGTCGTTTCTCAACGCCGCCGCGAACCGCGTCCCTGTCACGATGACGTAGCGATCCTCGACCGCGACCTGGAAGGGTCGTTCGGCATTGTGGGCGACGTCGAAATAGGCCGCGCCCTGCATCAGGGTCACCCGGCGGGCGTCGCGGCCATAGGCGACCTGGATCCGCGTGCCGGAATCCAGGGTGACGCGCGACCCGTCTTCCAGCGTCACATCCGTGATCTGGCCCGGCGCGCTGGCGTAAACACGACCGGCCGCGACGGCGGGCTCCTGGCCAGCGCCGGGCAGGACCAGAGCGACGGCGGCCACCGCCGCCACCGCGCCTGTGGCCAGCCCGCCGGCGATCAGCAGACGTCTCTGGGACACGACAGTCCGTCGTCCCCGCAGACGCGCCAGATCGGGCGCAAAGACATCGCCCAACGGCGAGAGTTCCGCCAGACCGCTCTTCGCAGCCTCGTACTGGTCCAGATGAGCGTCGTCCGCCTCCAGCCATTCGAGGAAGGCCGCCTGGTCGCGCGCGGAGACGTCCGGCCGTCGCATGCGCGCCAGCCAGGATTCGGCGGTCAGCGGCCGACGATCAAACAGGGATGTCAGGCGCTGGATCATGCGCAAACAGAACGCTCCGGGACGCGGCGGGGGGATGGGGCGCCGACGCCTTCAAGACTCACAACGACAGTTTCAGCGAACCCCTCAGCCATCGCGTGAAATCTTCAGCTGACGGAGAGCTTCGGCAATGTGTTTTTCGACCATGCTGACCGACACGCCCAGACGTTTGGCGATCTGGACGTAGGTCTGGTCCTCGAACCGGTGCAATAGAAAGGCGTCTCGGGTTCGCGGCGGCAGGGCGCGGATGACGCGGGCGGCCGCAGCCAGATTCTCTCGGCCGATCAGCTGCTGGTCGGCGGCAGGCGCCTCGCTCGCCACGGCGCGCGGCGAAGCGTCGAGGGCGTGGATGTCGTCCGTGCCCCGAACCCCCGTCCGACCGGCGGCCTTCCACCGATCCGCCTGAAGGTTTCGGGCGATGACGAACAACAGGGGGCGGGCGTCCGGTCCCGTCAGATCGTGGCCCGCGCGGTGGAAACGCGTGAAGGCTTCCTGGGCCACGTCCTCCGCGTCCTCGGCCGACAGGCCGCGGCGCTGGACATAGGCCATGAGATCGCGCCGCAGGCCGGCGAAGACCTGATCAAGCGACATGGTCGCCCCGCTCACCTGGACACTCAGACGCGACTAAGCGAAGACGCCCCCTCCTCGCGGAAGGGGCGTCGCGCCGGCCTCTGTCCCGGCGGGTTGGGCCGGGGAAGGCGAAGGACGACGTCGGTCGCCCCCCGCTTTCGACATGAGGTTCGCTTGTGGGAATGGATCAGAACTCCATCCGCAGGCCGAAGTTGATACGGCGTCCCGACTTTTCGTACATGGTCGGGAAGGAGGGATCCATCGTGTATCCCTTGGTCGCCTCGTCCGTGACGTTGATGCCTTCCACATTGATCTGGAGGCTGTCGGTCACGCGGTAGCTGGCCGACAGATCGACCTGGCCATAGCCCTCGCGCGTGATCGGGTACATCTCGTAGCCGATGGCTTCGACATACTCGTCCTTGTAGTTGTAGGAGGCGCGGGCCTGCAGCTTGTCGTTCTCGTAGAACAGGGTGACGTTGTAGGTGTTGTCGGCCAGACCAATGGGCGGCGTCGGGATGCCAAGAGTCGAGGAGCCGGTCAGCGAGCTGTCCAGCGCCGTGTAGTTGGCGTTGATCCCGAAGCCTTCCAGCGGCGAGAAGAACTGGCCGAAGGGCACGACGGCGACCAGCTCCACGCCGCTGACCTCGTAGGAGCCGGGCTCGTTGATCGGCTGGTAGACGTCGAAGGTGTAGACGCCGTCGATCGTGCCGTTGGCGTTGTACTTGGTGACGTTCGGCACCGTGCCGGTCAGGGCCTGGCGCACCACGCCCTCGATCTCCTTCCAGAAGTAGGAGACCGCCAGCAGGCCGCCGTCGCCCAGATACTGTTCCAGACCGGCTTCCCACTGTTTGGCGTAGGTCGGCTTCAGGTTGGGGTTGCCGTCGGTGAAGCGGAACGAGTTCCAGCTGGCCGTGCGCTTGTAGGCCAGGTCCGTCAGGGCCGGACGGATCAGGGTCTCGGATGCTGCGGCGCGGAAGATCAGGCTGTCGGTCAGGTCGGCCGTGATGTTCAGGCTGGGCAGGACCTTGTCGTAGCTGCCGTCGCTGGACACCGGCTCCGGCGTATAGGTGGTGCCGCCGGTCGGCGTTTGAATCTGGTGATAGCCCGAAGAGGTGATCGAGGTGTCGATGTAGCGGGCGCCGCCGTTGACGGCGACCGGCACCGGTCCCAGGGCGAACTCCAGGTCAGCCATGGCGTAGGCGGCCAGAACCTCTTCCGTCACCTCGTAGTAGTCGCCGACGTTGAAGGGAGTGAAGAAGCCGTCATAGCGGAAGGTGCGACGGGCGTAGTCGTTCGAGACCTGGCTCCAGTTCAGGTCGCGGATGCTGTAGTCGCCGCCGGGCACCAGATCGCCGATCGGCGTCAGTTCGCTCTGCGACATCGGGCGCCCCACATAGTCGACCTTGCCTGCACCGGAGCCCTGGATGTTCAGCGAACCGTACTGGCGCTCCTTGGACTTGTCCGTATAGCGCGCGCCGACCTGGACGCTTTTCAGCGCCGGGAAGAAGCTGAAGTCGACGTACTGGGTGAAGTCGATCTGGGCGGCGTACTTGTCGTCGTTGATCTCTTCGTAGGTGGTCTCATAGGCCTCGAACAGATAGCGCGAAGGCGAGTTGTACATGTCGATCGAGGCCGGGTTGACGCTCTGGATCGTCTCGCCGCCTTCGGCCGTCCAACGCGTCCGCGACGGCGCATAGGCCACGTGCTTCAGATTGGCGTAGTCCAGGGTCTTCTCGGCGCCGGAATAGCCGGCGATGGCGTGCAGTTTCCAGCTGTCGCCGCTCCAGTGCAGCTCGGTTCCGAACTGCTGGTAGTCGGTTTCGTTGATACGCTCCTTGCTGAGCATCTCGTGCTGGGTCGCGGTGTAGGAGACGTCGCGCAGCACCACCATGCCGTAGTCGGCCAGGGTGGTCTTGTCGAACTCGTGGATGGTCTCCAGGGTCGAGCGGCTGGAGGCCGAATAGGCAGCCGCATCATACTCGTCCTCGGTCGTGTCGTAACTGCCGACCATGGCGTCGAAGGCCAGGCTGAAGTTCGACGACGGGCGATACTGCAGAGAGACGGTGCCGCCCCACTGATCCTGGGTGTTCAGATAGGCGCGGTCGCCGACCTTGTCCTGGAAGATGATCCGGTTGGTGACATTGGTGTCGGACCGGTTCGGAATGGCGATGCCGGCGTCTCGCAGCAGAACCGCCGCCGCCTGGGTCCCCCGGGCGCCGGTCGAGGTCGCCAGGAAGCGCGACATCGGGCGGAAGTTGATGCCCGATTCCGAGTCGGTGCGGTTGGTGCGGCGGGCCGTCGAGAAGGACACCAGGGCCCCGAAGTCGCCCCAGGTGTCGCTGGCCAGGAAGGCGATCTTGGGATCGATCTCTTCGGAGATGGAGTTGTAGGCGCCCTCCACCGAACCGACGACCCGGCGACCGGCGTAATCGAACGGACGGGCGGTCGAGATATTGACCGAACCGGCGATGCCGCCTTCTTCATCGGCGGCGCGCGGCGACTTCTGGACCGTCACCTGCTGGATGATTTCCGAGGCGAAGATGTCGAACTCGACGTCACGACCGCCGCTGCCCGAGGCGGTGGCCAGGCCGTTGATGCTGACGAAGGTGAAATCGCTGGGCAGGCCGCGCACGTTGACGCGCTGGCCCAGGCCGCGGTTGCGTTCGATGGTGACGCCTGGGATGCGCTGCAGTGCCTCGGCCAGGTTCTGTTCGGGGAAGTTGGCGACGTCGGTGGCGACGATGGAGTCCGAGAAGCCGACCGTCTTGCGCTTGATGTCGACCGCCTCTTCAAGGCTGCGGCGATAGGAGCCGGTGACGACGATCTCGTCCAGAGTGGCTGTGGCCTGGCTCGCGACGGCGGCCGGTTCGGCGGTCTGCGCCAAGGCGACGAACGGCGTTGCAGCGACCACGGCGAAGGCCGTCGTGCCCAGAATTCGGTTCTTCATGTGAGTAGCCCCCAGTGAGTTCTAGGCGCTTCAACGACGGGCTCTCAGGCCCCCTCAATGTGTGACAGGCCTTTTCATTCAAACTTCACGGCCCTGTCGCGTTCGACCTTCTCACACAAGCAAAACGGCCTGCAGGCGCAACCTGCGGGCCGTCGTCCGATTCTGGCGAAGGGACGAGTTCAGCCGCCGAAACTGCGCCCCCCGCCGCCGAAGCCGCCGCGCGAGACGACCGTGGTCCGGCTCTGTACCCGCGTCGGCGCCTGCTTCACGACATCTCCGTTTTCGCGCGTCGTCACCATCCGACCGGTCCGGTAGTCGCGATAGGCATAGCCGCCGCCGTATCCGTTCACATATCGATCCTCGCGGTCTCGATACAGCGGGCCGCCCCCGTAGTAGCGCCCGCCGTCCAGCATCTGGCCGATGACGAAGCCGGCCAGCAGCGGGGTGAAGAACGACCCGCCGCCCTGATTGCTCGGCTGGCACTGCGACGGGCCCCACTGGCCCTCGCACTCCTCGCGCGTGGCGTAGCGGGGGGCTGTGCGGGCGGCATCCTCCTGCGCCTTGGCCAGGGCGGCGTCGCACTGCGCGTCCGGTATGACGTCCGCCGCACGGCATTCATCCAGGGAGGCGTAGGCCAAGGCCGGTTCTGCTGCGGCGCGAGGCGCCGGCGCGTCCGGCGCGTCGCAGGCGGCCAGCGAGAAGCTCGCAGTGGCCATCAGGCCGCCGATATGCAGGGCGCGCGACCGTTTCAGTTGGCGCAGGGTCTTGGTCTGGGGCAGGTCGGCTTCCGGCTTGCGATCGGTCATGGCGGTCACGACGTCATGCAGGCGGCGTTCAGCAGGCCGACACAGATCGAGACTGAGGCGAGGTACACCGCCGCCGCGATCTCGCCCGCCTCGATCCGGGCCACCAGATTGCGGAAGGCCAGGCGGCTGATGGTGACGAAGACCACGATCTGGATCACCCCGGCCAGCAGGGCCCAGGCGGCGAACTCCATCAGACTGACCGTATGCGACAAGGCGGAAGCCAGCGGCAGGACATAGCCGATCAGGGCGCCGCCCAACGCAATGGCGGCGGCCGTATTGCCCTGCCGGATCAGCGTATGCTCGTGGTACGGCGTGACCCACTGGTAGACCAGCTTGAACGCCAGGGTGAAGCCGCCCGCCACGGCGAAGGCGATCAGGAAGGCGATCGCCCCCTGCTGAAACAGGAACCAGTCGAACATTCGGTCTTCCCCTCTTCAAACACGCCCTCAGGCGCGGAACTCGGCCATTTCCAGCGGAATGCCGATCATGATTTCGTGCGTCGTCTCGCCGCCCTCGGGCTGCTGCTCCAGGGCGATCATCAGTTCGCGCCCGCCCGCCAGTTCGCGTGCATAAAGCATGCAGGTCTGGAAGATTTTGGCGTAGGGTTTGGTTGCGGCCCGGTCGTCCCAGATGGTCTCCCACAGGGTGACCGGCGGCTGGATCGCGTCGCTCTCGGAGAACCAGAACCGCGGATAGTCGGGCAGGTCCTCGGCCGCCCCGTGGAAGACCGGCGCCGACAGCCGGTCGCGCCAGACCCGCCGTTCCCGCTCTCCCGGCGGATAGGCCGAGGTCCAGGGCACGAACAGGCTGAAATCATAGTTCTCCAGCCCCGCCTCGTCGTCACTCATGGCCTGAAGCATGACGTGGTCGTCGGTGTAGAAGCGATGGACGAACTGGCCGCTTTCCAGACTGATCAGCCCCTGAGCCGAGATGTCGAGCACGTCGCGATCCAGTGCGAAACGGGTCTCTTCGCCCAGCCGCCGCCAGGCCAACGGGTCCAGCGACACGGTCCGACCCACGGTGATGTTGCGCACCGCCGCCAGCTTCGATGCGGGCTCAGCCTTGTTCGACGATCCGAAGAGTTTCTTGAACATGGCGACTATCTAGGCCCCATGGACGCCAAGGGCGAGCCTCGGACGCAAGAGCGACGGAACGAAGCGGTTCATACGCGCAACCTCAGCCCGATCTTGCATCCTGTCAAGCGTTCATGTTACACGTTTCATGTAACGCCATGCCCAGCCGCACCCCGCACTCTTCCGCCGCCAACGACCGCATTCGCGCGTGGCGACAGGCGCGCCGGGAAGCGGGCCTCGTCAAGCTGGAGCTCTGGGTGCCGGAGGCCGCGCGCGACGACGTCAAGGCCGCCGTCCGCGCCATCGTCACGGACTCCACCCGCGGCCCGGAGCTTGCCGGGCGCCGCCGGATCCCCACTTCCGATTCCTTCACCCCTGGAGACGACCATCAGATGGACGCCGTGATCGAAACCCCCTGGACCGTGCCCGCCATCAAGGCGGCGCTGGACCAGTCCCCCCTGGTGCGCGAGGGCGAAATGACCCTGCGCGTGCTGGAGGGGGCGGACCCCGTACTGCTGGCCACCATGCATGAATATGGCGACCTGCCGGTCTATCTCAGCGTCGGGGGCGCCCAGATCGTCTGTTCGGTCCTGCTGTGGCCGGTGTCGGAACAGACCGATCGCCATGCCTTCAACGAGTTTCTCCTGAAGGCCCAGCGGGTGGTGCCCCTGTCGAACTTCGCCATCACCAACGTCGGCGGCGAGGACGTGTATGAGTTGATGGGCGAGCTGTCGTGCAAGACGACGCTCCAGACCATACTGATCGAACTGCGCACCCTGGCCGAGAATGCGATCGACGCCACCGAACTGCGCGAAACCTTCGGCGCCGAAGCCGCCTGATCCGAAAGACCCGACCATGTCCATGCTCAGAAAACTCTCCGCCCTGTTCCGCGGCACGGCCCATGATGCGGCCCAGGGCGTCGTCGACGCCAACGCCCTGAAGATTCTCGATCAGGAAATCCGCGACGCCGACAACGCCCAGGGCAAGGCGCGCGACGACCTGGCCGGCCTGGTGGCGCGTCGCCGCATGGCCGAAAACGAGATGGCCAGCTTCCGCGACCAGATCGCCAAGTACGAAAGCTCGGCCCGCACCGCCCTGGCTCAAGGCAAGACCGATCTGGCCCGCGAGGTCGCCGCCCGCATCGCCGAGCTGGAGGTCGAGATCAACAGCCGCAGCCCGTTGATCGAGGACATGAAGACGGCCGAGACGCGTCTGCGCACCGCCATCGCCGCCACCGACCAGAAGATCGAGACGCTCCGTCGCGAGATCGACATCGTCAAGGTCAATGACTCGGTCCAGCGGGCCCAGACCTCGGTCGCCCTGAACTCGGCCGGCGCCCACTCGCGCATCGGCTCGGCGGCGGACAGTCTGCAACGGATCAAGCAGCGCCAGGCCATCCAGGAAGAAAAGCTGAACGCCAGCCAGGCCCTGGAAGATCGCCGCACCGGCGCTGATCTGGACGCCAAGCTGCGCGAGGCCGGCATCCTGCCCGGTCATTCGTCGGCCGACGACGTTTTGGCCCGCCTCAGCCAGCCGGAAGTGACCGTGGTCACGCCCCGCATCGGCCAATCCGCCCCAGGCGTGGCCACGCCCGACAAGGACCCGGCCTGATCCATGGAGCGTCTGCGCTTCGATCCCCGCCCCGACTGGGAAGCCACGGCCGAGCGCCTGGGCTTCACCTGGCGCCACATCAACGGCGAAATCTACTGGGACGAGACGGCGGCCTACGCCTTCTCCATGGAGGAGGTCGAGGACGGGATCGAGGCGCCGACCGCCGAACTGCACGGCCTCTGCCTGGAGCTGGTGAAGGAGGCCGTCCAGTCCGAGCGGCTGATGGAGCAGTTGGATATCCCCGAACCCATGCGGGACTATGTGGCCGCCAGCTGGACGCGCGGGGATCCGTCCCTCTACGGCCGCTTCGACTTCGCCTATGACGGCCGGGGACCGGCCAAGCTGTACGAATACAACGCCGACACCCCGACCAGCGTCTATGAGACGGCGGCGTTCCAGTGGCTGTGGCTGGAGGATCAGATCCGGGCCGGCGTCCTGCCCGCCGAGGCCGACCAGTTTAACAGCCTGCACGAAAAACTGGTCGCCCGCTTCCGCGCCATCTTCCCGAACGGCGGCTTCGTCCATTTCTCGTCGGACGCCGATTTCGTGGAGGATCGCCAGACGGTGCGCTTCCTCGAAGACCTGGCCCAGCAGGCCGGGCTTGAGCCCCAGTTCGTCGCCATCGACCAGATCGGCCTGAACGCCGACGGCCGTTTCGTCGACCATGAGAACTGGATCATCCAGGCTATGTTCAAGCTGTATCCCTGGGAGCAGATGCTGCGCGACGACTACGCCGCCCCCCTGCCGACCGCCGACGTCAGGGTGCTTGAACCCGCCTGGAAGAGCATTCTGTCCAACAAGGCGATCCTGCCCCTGCTGTGGGAACGCCACAAAGGCCATCCCAATCTGCTGGAGGCCTATTTCGAGGGCGGTCCGGCGCAGGCTGCTCTCGGGGACTCCTACGTCCGCAAGCCGCTGTTTTCCCGCGAGGGCGCCAATGTCGAACTGATCGACCAGGGCGTCAGCGCGGAGACGGTCGTGGACGGCGGCTACGGCCAGGGCCGTTTCATCCGTCAGGCCCTGCACGACACGCCCCGGTTCGACGACGCCCACGTCATCGTCGGCTCCTGGGTCGTCGGCGACGAACCGGCGGGCATGAGCCTGCGCGAGGATGTGGGCCGGATCACCCGCGACACCTCACGCTTTGTCCCGCACTTCATCCGTGACTGAGGCTCAACCGGAAACAGCGATCGGCTCGCACCACTCTCAGACCCACGCCTGGATGGCAGCTGCTGATGATCGAAGCTGAAAAGAGCCGAGCCAAACGACTGAAGGCGGCGACGCAGGGCGTGCATCAGGGCCTGGACGACGCCGTCATGGCCGCTCACCCCTTCGAAAGTCGCGCGCGATATGCGGAGTTTCTGCGAATTCAGCAGCTGTTCCACCGCGACGTGGCGGCCCTCTATCAGAACGAGGCTCTGACGGCCCTGATCCCGGATCTGGCGGCGCGGCGAAGGTACGACGCGGTGATCGCAGACCTTGCCGACCTGGAGGCCGAACCTGGCGTCGAGTCTGACAACCCCGTGTTTGAGGATCAGATCGCCGACATTCCCACGGCGCTGGGCTGGCTCTATGTGGCGGAGGGATCGAACCTGGGCGCGGCGTTCTTGCTGAAGGCGGCGGCCGGCCTGGGCTTGTCAGAGGCGTTCGGCGCCCGGCATCTGGCCGCCTCGCCGGACGGTCGCGCCAACCACTGGCGCAGCTTCACCGCCGCCCTGGACGCGGCGGAGATGACGCAGGCTCAAGAGGCTCGGGCGACGGCCGGCGCCGCGGCCGCCTTCGCCCGCGTGCGCGCCCTGGTGGAGGCGCATTTCGGACCGGATCGGTCGGCGGCGGCCTGAACCCCGCCGACCGTCTCCGCCTTATTGCGGCGCGACCCGCCAGACGGTGTTCGACAGATCGTCGGCGATCAGCAGGATGCGACGTTGAGGGTCGAAGGTGACGCCGACCGGCCGTCCCCTCGCCTTGCCGTCCTTGATGAAGCCCGTAGCGAAATCGACGGGCTGGCCCGCCGGACGACCGGCGTTGAACGGCGCCCAGATCACCTTGTAGCCGGACAGGTCCTGACGGTTCCAACTGCCGTGCTCGCCGATGAAGGCGCCCTGGCTGAAGGCGCCGCCGAAACCACCGTTGGTGGTGAAGCTCAGGCCCAGGGCCGCGACATGGGATCCCAGGGCGTAGTCGGGCTTGACCGCCTCGGCCACCTTGTCCGGCCGCTGCGGATGGGCGCGCGGATCGACGTTCTGCCCCCAATAGCTGTAGGGCCAGCCGTAGAAGGCGCCGGGCCGCACGGAGGTCAGATAGTCGGGAGCCAGTTGCGGGCCCAACTCGTCGCGCTCATTGACCACGGCCCAGAGAGCGCTGGTGGTCGGCTCGATCGCCAGGGCCGTCGGATTGCGAATGCCGCTGGCGAGTATCCGGTGGGTGCCGGTCTGCCGGTCGATCGCCCAGACCACGGCGCGATCCTGCTCCACCGCCATGCCGCGCTCGCCGACATTGCTGTTGGATCCGATGCCGACGTAAAGGGTCTGGCCGTCGGCGCTGGAGGTCAGGGACTTGGTCCAATGGTGGTTGATGGCCGAGGGAAGCTCGGTCAGGACCGCGCCGGGCGCTGTGATCCGCGTCTGTCCAGGCTCATAGGGAAAGCGCAGCAAGGCGCCCTGCTCGGCGACGTAGAGGGCGCCGTCGACGAAGGCCAGGCCATAGGGCGCATCCAGATTGTCGATGAAGGTCGTGCGCAGTTCGGCCTGTCCGTCTCCGTCGGCGTCGCGCAGCAGGGTGATCCGATCCCCGCCCTTCACGCTGCTCTTGCCCTTGGCCTTGATGAGGCCGGCGATGACGTCCTTGGGACGCAGCTTGGGCGCATGGCCGCCCGACCCTTCCGCCACCAGAATGTCCCCGTTCGGCAGAACAAGAATCTGGCGCGGAATCTTCAGGTCGGTCGCCAGGGGCGTGATGGCGAAGCCGGCGGGCACGGCGGGCCGGTCGCCGTTCCAGCCCACGGGCTCGGCGATCTTCATCGGTGGAATCAGGGTCTGGTTTTGGGCCGGTAGATCGGGATTGGGACCGGTCTGTCTGAGGTTGGGATCGCTGCGGCTGCAAGCCGTCAGGGCCAGGAGCACGGCGGTCGCGCCGAGAAGGTGTCTGATCATCGTGCAATTCCCCGAACCGGCGCGGCGCTATAGGCGAACCACCCTGCGACAAGGACGAAGAGGGTGGACAGGATGGACAGAGTCAGGCCCAGGGCCCCGACCGAGCTCCATGCGTCCTGGCTGTGCTTGAAGGCGTTGATCAGGCCGCAGAGCCAAGCCAAGGCCAAGGCGACGACATAAGTCAGGGTTGCCAGCCGCTGAGGGGTGCGCCAGGCCAGAACCAGTTGGACGATCGCCCACAGTCCTGCGACGCCGCCGAAAACCAGGGCGCCGACAATCAGCCAGGCCGAAAAATTCGACCACTGCATCTCGGCGGTCCGCAGATAGGCGATGTCGCTGATCAGGGCCGAGGTGAACAGGGCGATCGGAAAACACAGCAGTATGGCGTGGAGTGGATTATGGGCGGGGCGCTCCGACCCTGTGGCGGCGATCATCGACCTTCAATCTCCTCGTCCAGCCTTCGTCTGTCCGAGCCCAATCCTCCGTCGAGGAATTTGGTTTCATCAGATCATCGAGGGAGCGCGGCCCTGGGCGGAAAGGCTGTCGCCGCCGCCATCATCTCCGCTACACAATCCGAGATTAAGCCGCGCTCGGTCCGCGACGCTTCGTCGCTGAAGACAAGGCCGTCTTCCCCGAACGTCGCGCCGCGCACTCGACAGCTCATCCTCGAGACTTCATTGAAACCTATGTCTCAAGTCCAAGCGCCCGGCCGGGCCGCCGACGCCCTTCAGATCATCGAGGCCGCCATCGCCCAGGCGGCGGCCAACGGGCTCGACAGCCTCACGATGCGCGACCTCGCCCACGCTGTCGGCAAGAGCACGACGGTCATCGTCAACCTCTTCGGATCGAAGGCCGGGCTGATCCAGGCGGTGGGAGAAGAGGCGCTGCGGCAGGACGCGGCCTTTCACGCCGCCTTCTTCGCCCCCGTCGCCGGCCTGCCGCCCAGCCGAGACGCCCTTCTGGCCTTGTTGCGGCACTATCTGCGCCTGCGCGCCTCCGACAGCGCCGGTTTCGCGCGGATCTGGGAGGCGCTGTTGATCGACGGAGACGCCTGCGCCGAGCGTCGCGATCTCATTCGGCGCTGGGCCGCGATGCGGGAGACGGCGTGGGCCGACTATCTGGCGGCTGATCCCCGGCTGGTCGATTTCGCCTCCATCATCGTGGCCTGGACCACGATGGAGCAGTTCTACGCCGGAGCCCTGGGCGAACGCGCAGACTATGAGGTGATCGCGTCCGAAGGTCTGGGCGGCCTCGTCGACCGCGCCTTCGGCGAGACTGAAAGGCCGGCGACCGCGACCCTCTGGCACAGGGAAACCCTGATCATACCCCAGGCGCCGGCAGCCGGACTGGAGCCGGACTCCATGAAGCTGAAGCTTCTGCATATCGCGGCGGATCAGATACTGGAGCGGGGTCTGGGCGCCCTGACCAACCGGTCCGTGAGCGCCGTGGCGGGGACCTCAACCTCGACCATCGCCTATCACTGGCCCGACATGCGCCGCTTCGTCCTGGATGCGGTCTGGCACAGCGTCTTCCGTGACATGCCGCTGTATCTGGCCGGTCAACGTCCAGAAGGCGACCCGGCGTCGGCGGACCTGGAGCGTTGGGCGCGGCTCATGGCGCCGACAGTCGCCATCACGCCCCAGGCAGAGGGCTTCTACGTCCGATACGCCAGGCTGATCGCGGGCGTGTGCATGGAGGCGCGGCGCGACCCCGCGCTGCGTGACCTGGCCATGTTGCTGCGCGGTCCCGAAGGCGGAGGCACCTATTACAATCAGGCCGGCGTCTGGCCGGCCGACTTCGATCTCAATCGGCTGGCGGCGACGCGGTTCGCCCTCTGGATCAAGGCCGCCGCCCTGACCGCTCGGGCGACCGGAGAGCCCCTCGACGAGGCGGCGCTCAAGACGGCCGCAACCCGGCTGGTTGCGCGTCGCACGTGACAGAACACACGTTATCGTCGTGCACGCCCAGCCCTGACGAGGGCTGACAAGAACAGTTCTAACAAGCTTCATAAAAGCATTGCGCGCGCAATCTAATGCCGCATCGTTGTCGAACAGTTGTTTTTCCACGCGACGATGCGGCCGGACTTCTCCCCAGGGTCAGGGCCCGCTTCGATCAGGAGGCGACCAAACGGCTGTTCGACGACCTTCAGCAACACATCGACACGCGAGGGTGGGGGCCCCGCGCGTCGCCCGATGGATGGTCAACATGCAACGTCTTCTTCTCGGCGCCTCGGTCGCCGTCCTCACGGCGGCGGCCCTGCCCGCCTCCGCCCAAACCCAAACCGCCTCTCAAACGGCCTCGGTCGATGACGTCATCGTCACGGCCCAGCGTCGCTCCGAATCGTCGCAGAAGGTCGCCGTGGCCCTGACCGTGGTGTCCGGCGAAACGCTGGACGACCGCAACATCCAGACCGTGAACGATCTGGAAAACACCGTGCCCAGCCTGGAGGTGGACAGCCAGCTGGGCGGCGGCCAGCCCCAGTTCCGCATCCGCGGCGTCGGCCTGACCGACTACGCCGCCAACAACACCTCGACCGTCGGCATCTATGTGGACGAAGTCGCCTATCCTTACGGCGTGATGACCCAAGGGCTGCTGTACGACATCGCCCGTATCGAGGTGCTGCGTGGCCCACAGGGCACGCTTTACGGCCGCAACACGACGGGCGGCGCGGTCAGCGTCATCACCAACGCCCCGACCGACCATGTCGCCGCAGGTCTGAACCTGAGCTACGGCAGCTATGACGCGGCCAAGATGGAAGCCTATGTCTCCGGCCCCGTCGTCGATACCCTGACCGCCCGCCTTTCGGTCGCGGCTGAATCGGGCGGGGCCTGGCAGTATAATCGCGACACCGGCGAGAGCCTGGGCGACAAGGACACCAAGGCCGCGCGCCTGCGCCTGACCTGGCGTCCCTCGGCCCAGACCGACGTCGATCTGAACCTGCACTACAGCCGCGACGAGTCCGACGGGCGGGGCCTGCGTCTGATCACCACCCCCTTCACCGCCGGCGGCGGGCGGGTCTATCCGATCGACACCGATCACCGCATCACCGGCTGGGGCATCTCGCCCTATTTCGCTCAGTTGATCGGCGCCTCGCCCAACGCCAAGCCCTTCCGGGACAATGAGGGCAAGGGCGTCAGCCTGCGGCTGAACCAGGATCTGAACTGGGCCACCCTGACCGCCATCGCCAGCTATGAGACCTTCGACCGCAAGGAGTTCAACGACTGGGACGCCACCGCGTCGAATGAGGCGGGCACCTTCTTCTTCAACGACATCGACACCTCGTCCCAGGAGGTCCGCCTGGCCTCGCCGGCCGGCGGTCGGATCCAATGGCTGGCCGGCGTTTATCACGCCAATGAATCCGTGGACGGCGGCTTCTATTCGGACTTCTCCGAAGCCAAGAGCCTGGCCTTCTGGATGAGCACCACCTACGGCCAGAAGGTCGAGACCACCGGCGTATTCGGCAATGTGGACTATCGCCTGACCGACCGCCTGACCCTGGTCGGCGGCCTGCGCTATGAGGATGAAACCCGCGAACTGAACAACTTCAAGACCGAGGTCCTGGCCCCCACCCCGTCCGTCCGGGCCACCACCTCCAAGTCGCAAGAGATGGGCGAGTGGACCGGCAAACTGGGCGTCGAATACACCCTTAGCGACGACATACTGACCTACGCCAATGTTTCGCGTGGCGTGAAGTCGGGCGGTTTCACCACTTACAACAGCGGCCTGCCGGACCAGTTGGAACCCTTCAAGTTCGAGGAGCTGATCGCCTATGAGACCGGGCTGAAGTCCAGCTTCTTCCAGCGCAAGCTTCAGTTCAACGCCGCCGCCTTCTACTACGACTATCGCGATCAGCAGCTGCAGGGCATCCTCTACACCCGCACGGGCCGCGTGGGCCGTATGATCAACGTGCCCAAGTCCCACATCCAGGGCGCAGAGATCGAGGCCGTCTGGCGTCCCCTCCCCAATCTGACCGTCACCCAGGCCCTCGCCTACAAGTACGGCGAATACGACGAGTTCTTCTTCGTCAACGCCACCGCCACCGAGGCGGCGCGCGACAAGGTGACGGGCGAGTACAACACCATCGTCTACAGCGACCGGGCCGGCGAACGTCTGCCCTTCCCCAAATGGGACTACAAGGGTTCGATCGCCTATGACTGGCGGATGGGCGACTGGGGCGTGGAGGCCCAGACCAACTACGCCTTCCGTGACGAGAAGTTCAGCACCTCGGCCAACTCGATCATCGACTCCTTCTGGCTGGTCAACGCCGGCCTGACGGTGCGGCCGATGGACGGGAACTACGCCCTGGGCGTCTATGTGAACAATCTGACGGACGACTATTCCGAGGAGTCGCGCAACCGCTTCATCTCGGCCTCGACCGGTTCGCCGAACCCGCCCCGCACCTGGGGCGTGCGCCTGAGCTATCGGTACTGACGCCTTGCGGGCTTCGGTCGGTCGGCCGAAGCCCGCCCTTCTTCGTTGGGAGAGACACGCCTTGCAATTCCCCTGGAAACGTCTGGGCGGGACCGCCGCCGCCCTCGCCGCCTTAACCGCCTTGACCGCCGGAGCCGTCATGGCCGAACCGGCGCCGCAGCGGTTCACCATCGCCGTCATTCCCGACACTCAGAACTACGTCGACTTCACCCATCAGCGTGCGGAGGGCTTCGCCTTCGACGCCCGCGACCTGATGGATCAGCAGCTTCAATTCATCGCTGACAACGCCGTGTCGCGCGGCGGCGACATCGTCTTCGCGACCGCCGTGGGCGATGTCTGGCAGCACCCGATCATCGACATCGACCCGGACCATGCGGCCCGGGGCTTCCGCCCTCGCCCAGCGCCGGCAGGCGCGGGCGTCGCGGCCTGGGCGGACGGCGTGCGGAATGTCGAAATCCCGGCGGCCATCGCCGCCTACGACCGGATCGACGGCGTCCTGCCCTTCTCTGTCGTGTCAGGCAACCACGACTATGACGGCCAATGGTGGGACGAGCAGTGGCCCCAGGATCTGACGGTGCCGCCGGGCGACCTGCGTCGTCTGGGCATGATCCACATCGGCGGCCTGACCGCCTTCACCCAGGCCTTCGGCGCGACCTCGAAATATTTCAAGGACCGGCCCTGGTATGTGGCCTCTCATGACGACGGCGCCGACAGCGCCCAGGTCTTCGAGGCGGGCGGTTATCGCTTCCTGCACATCGGCCTGCAGATGGCGCCGTCCGACGCCAGCCTGAAATGGGCGGAGACGGTCATCCACGCCCATCCCGGCCTGCCGACCCTGATCACCACCCACGACTTCATCGACAAGACCGGCCAGCGCCGCGCCCATCCGGTCGTCGATCTGAACGCCCTCGACCCCTTCGACAACAGCGCCCAGGGGGTGTGGGACAAGCTGATCAGCCGCAATCCGCAGATCTTCATGGTCCTGAGCGGCCATCATAACGGCCAGGCCTTCCGCACCGACCTGAATCGACAGGGCGGCGCCGTCTATCAGCTTCTGTCCGACTATCAGGACCGCAATCAGACGGCGCTCGACGCCGGCCTGGCGCCGGGCCGCGCGCCGGGGATCGGCGACGGCTGGCTGCGGCTGATGATCTTCGACATGGGCGGCGATGTCCCGACCGTGCGAGTCCGCACCTATTCGACCTACTATGGGGTCTATGCGTCCGACCAGGCCGAATACGCCCGTCGCTACAAGCCCAATGAACAGCCCCAAATGACGGACGACGCCTTCGTCGCCGCCGACGACTTCGTCATCCGCCTGGAAGATTTCCGCACCCGCTTCGGCCCCGGCGCCGACGAGGCCGGGCGATGATCGGCCTGAACGATCCACTGTCGCGCCGCGCCCTGATCGGGGGGCTGGTCGCCGCGCCGGTCGTCCTCCGGTTCGGCCGGGCCCAGGCGGGCGCCGCCGATCTGTTCCCCCTGGGCGTCGCCAGCGGCGACCCTTGGCCGGACGGCTTCGTCCTGTGGACCCGCCTGGCCGCCGATCCCATAGCGCCGGACGGCATGGGCGGGCTGGGCGATCCGATGGAGGTTCTTTGGGAGGTCGCCGCCGACGAAGGTTTCAAGCGCATCGTCGCTGCGGGCCGGACCACGGCCCAGCCCGCCGAGGCCCATTCGGTCCATGTCGAGGTCCAGGGCCTGCTTCCCGGCCGCCCCTATTGGTACCGTTTCACCGCCGCCGGTCAGCGCAGCCCCGTCGGCCTGGCGCGCACGGCGCCGGCGCCCCACGCCGAGGTGGATCGGCTGAAACTGGCCGTGGCCTCCTGTTCGAACTGGGAGGTCGGCTATTTCAGCGCCTATGGCCATATGGCCGACGAGGCGCCGGACCTGACCCTGTTCCTCGGCGACTATATCTATGAATACACCCGCACCGGCGCGCGAGCGGCCAATGTGGTGCGACACTACGGCTTTGAGGACGCCACCACCCTGGCCGGCTATCGCAACCGCTACGCCCTGCACCGCACCGATCCGGACCTTCAACGTCTTCACGCCGCCGCTCCCTGTCTGGTGACCTGGGACGACCATGAGGTGCTGAACAACTATTCCGGCGTCTGGCCCGACGAGGGCGGGCGGCCCGACGACTTCCTGCGCCGCCGCGCCGCCGGCTATCAGGCCTTCTATGAAGCCATGCCGATCCGTCGCACGCGGCTTGACCGCCGCCTTCAGATGCCGATCCACAAACGGGTCCGCTACGGCCGTTTGGCCGAGTTCTTCATGCTGGACGGACGCCAGTATCGGTCGCGCGGGGCCTGCGTCGACGAAGGCGGGGCCAAGGGGCAGATCGTCCCCGACAGCCTGTGCCTGGACCGCATCGACCCGTCGCGCACCTTCCTGGGTTTCGAACAGGAACGCTGGCTGTACGACGGTCTCGGGGGCGGCGACGCGCGCTGGACCATCCTGGGCCAGGACCTGGTCATGGCCGGGCTCCGGTTCGAAAACCCCAATGGCGAGACCCGCTACTGGACCGACACCTGGGACGGCTTCCCCGCCGCCCGCGACCGGATGACCCAGGCCCTGCATCAGCTGAAGCCGCGCAATCCCGTGGTTCTGTCCGGCGACTATCACTCCTTCTGGACCAATGACGTCCTGCTGGACAGCCGCGACGAGACCTCGCCGGTGGTGGCGACCGAGTTCGTGGGCACCTCCATCACCTCCGGCGGCCCGCCCTATGAGGGGCTGATGGCGGCCATGCCGGCCAATCCGCACATCCGCTTCTTCGAAAGCCGCGTGCGCGGCTATATGGCGATGGACATCACTCCGGAGCGGATGATCACCCGCTATCAGGCGATCAGCGACGTGCGCGATCCCAAGGCGTCGGTCTCCACCCTGAAGCGCTGGGTCGTCGAGGACGGCCGCCCCGGGGCCCAGCCGGCCTGATCCCGTCCAGAGTTGATTTCATGATTCGAATCCTGTCCCTGCGCGGCCGCGCCGTCGCGGCGGCCCTGGCGCTCGCCCCGTTGATCGCGCTGGCCGGATGCGCCTCCAGCCCCTCTCCCGCCCCGACCTTCTGGACCGGCTTCCGCGATCACCCGAAGGGTTATCTGACCGCAGGCGCGGCCCCTGACGCCTCTCGTTTCCTGCCGCCCCCGCCGGAGGCGGGGTCGCTGCGCGATCAGGATGACGTCGACCGGTACCGCGCCACCCGCGCCTTGAAGGACACGCCCCGCTGGTATCAGGCCCGCGCCGACAATGAGATCGAGACGCCGACCGCCCCGCGCGTCTTTGACGAAGCCCTGGGCATCCGGTTCGACCCCACGCGCATGCCGACCGTGACCCGGCTCCTGGGCCGGATGCTGGGGGATCTGGAGACCATCCAGACCCCCGCCAAACGCGGCTTCTTCCGCCCTCGCCCCTTCGTCGCGGAACCGGCCGAAACCTGTTTCCCGCCCGAGCCCTGGCTGGCTAACAGCGGCTCCTACCCCTCCGGCCACGCCGCACTGGGCTGGGCCTGGGCCCTGATCCTGGCCGAAATGGCGCCGGACCGCGCCGACGCCGTCCTGGCCCGCGGCCTGGCCTATGGCGACAGCCGAATGATCTGCGGCGTCCACTACGCCAGCGACGTCGAGGCCGGCCGCCTGGTCGGCGCCGCCCTAGTCGCCGTCCTGAAGGCGAATCCCGCCTTCCAGGCCGACTTCAGCATAGCCCGCGATGAACTGGAGACGGCGCGTCTAGAAGCGGCGCGTTGACGGACTGGACGCAGGCGAACAGCTCCGGGGCGAGCTTCCGTTTCACTCATGCTTCCAAGGAGGTGGCGGAGACGGAGGGATTCGAACCCTCGGTACCCCTTACGGGGTACGACGATTTAGCAAACCGTTGCCTTCAGCCACTCGGCCACGTCTCCAGCGAAGGGCTCGATAGCGGAGCCTGATGCGTCGTGCAATCCGCTTCGCGCGAAACGACGATGTTAACGTCACATAGAGGGCCGAGCGTGCAGGGTGGCGGCTGTACGACGCCACGGATATCCATGCCTGACTGCGCCTCCTCTCTCGCCGCGACCGCCGCCGCGACGCCGCCGGGCGACGCGGGCGAGGCGCGCGCCCAGCGGGGTCCGTTCCGGCCCGAGGTCTGGCTGAACGCGCGCCGTCGCTCCAGCGTGCGCCTGGCCGCCCACTGGTTTCGGGCCCTCGACGTGACGGTCGCCGTCGGCCTGGCGGCGCTCGTCCTGTGGGCGCTGGAGTCGATCGATCTGCGAACCCTGCCGGTCGGCGCTGTCCTGCCCCTCGCCGTCGGAGTGACGGCGGTTCTGGCCCTGCTGCGGGGCCTGGACCTGTATCGATTCGAGCCGGAGCGGTCGCCCCTGGTCCATCTGGCGGCGGTGCTCGCGGCCCTGGCCCTGGCGATCGCGGCCGCCGTGACTGTTGGCTGGGCGCTGCAAGGCGACGGCCTGGGTCCGGTCATCCCCTGGGGCCTGACGGCGGCGGCGGCCCTGACCGGTCTGCACGGTCTGTGGCTGATCCTGGTCGGGCGTTGGCGCCGCCAGGGCGCCCTGTCGCCCAACATCGTCATCGTGGGAGCCACCCGAAACGCCCAGGCCCTGATCGAACGCGCGCTGGAGCGGCGGGACCTGAACGTCCTGGGCGTGTTCGACGATCGGCTGGCGCGTTCGCCCAGCCGGCTGGCCGGAGTGCCCGTGCTGGGCCGGGCCGACGCCCTGCTGAGCCACCGGATGCTGCCCTATGTCGATCATATCGTACTGGCCATCGACCCTGAGGCCGGGCCGCGCGGGCGCGACTTGGCCCGTCGGCTGGAGACTCTCCCCACGCCCTTGGCCATCCTGGTCGATTCCGAAGCCGGCCGCGACGATGCGCTGAAGCGGCTGGCCGGGGGCCGCCTGGCGCCGCTCGGCAGCACGCCCAGCGACGAGCGCCGGGCCTTCGTCAAACGGCTTCAGGATCTGGTGATCGGCGGCGTGGCCCTGATCGCCTCGGCGCCTCTGATGATGCTGATCGCCCTGGCGGTGCGTCTGGACAGTCCTGGGCCGATCTTCTTCCGCCAGCGGCGACACGGCTTCAACCAGGAGACCATAGTGGTGTGGAAGTTCCGCTCGATGCGCCATGCCGCCGCCGACCCCACCGCAAGCCGCCAGGTGGCCGCCGACGACGACCGCGTCACCCGCGTCGGCCGCTTCATCCGCGCCACCAGCCTGGATGAGCTGCCCCAAATCTTCAACGTCCTGTCCGGCGAAATGTCTCTGGTCGGTCCCCGGCCCCACGCCATCGGCATGAAGACCGGCGAGACCGAATCCGCCCTTCTCGTGGCCGAATACGCCCATCGTCACCGCATCAAGCCCGGCATTACCGGCTGGGCCGCCGTCAAGGGCTCGCGCGGCCCAGTTCACACCGAGGCCGAGGTGCGCCGCAGGGTCGAGCTGGACATCGACTATATCCAGCGCCAGTCCTTCTGGCTGGACCTGTGGATTCTCCTGATCACCGTGCCCGTTCTGCTGGGCGACCGGACCGCCGTCAGGTGAGCGAGAAACGCATGTTCTGGCGCGGCGTCTGGGGCTATCTGCCGGCCCAGATCGTTCAGGGCGTGGTCGGCTTCCTGACCATCGTCGTCTTCACCCGCCTGCTCAGCCCCGAGGATTTCGGCCGCTACGCCCTGGCCTTTTCTGTCATCAGTTTGGCCCATACCGTCAGCTTCAGCTGGCTGGAGGCGGCCATGGCCCGCTTCTGGGCGGCCGAGCGCACGCCGGGCGGCCTGGCGACCCATTTCGCCAGCCTGTACCGCACATCCTTCGCCGTCATCGCCGTCTTCACGCCCGTCGCCGCCCTCGTCGTCTGGCTTCTGCCCCTAAGCCCGGCCTTCAAACTGGCCCTGGCCT
The DNA here is from genome assembly GCF_009394735.1 of Brevundimonas sp. Bb-A. NCBI lineage: Bacteria > Pseudomonadati > Pseudomonadota > Alphaproteobacteria > Caulobacterales > Caulobacteraceae > Brevundimonas > Brevundimonas sp. Bb-A. The sequence continues at coordinate 2,635,266 of NZ_CP045456.1, forward strand.
TCGGCTTGGCCGGAGCGCCCATCCGCAACCTGGCCAAGCTGGCGCAGGAGCGGTATCGCGCGGCCGGCGAGGTGTCCAAGGCCGCAACCGTCGACATGGCCGTCGCCGTCCTGGGCTTTCTGGTCGGGGCCGGGTTCGCCCTGGCCGGCGCGGGCGCCGCTTCTCCCATGCTGGGGCTGATGATCGCCCCCCTGTTCGCCCTGCCCTTCATCCTGCCGGGCGAGCTGCGCCAGTCGGCTGGCGGAACCGTGGATCGCGCGCGGCTGAAGGCCTACGCCGCCTACGGCTATCCCATCGCCGCGTCGCTGACCCTGGCCCTGCTCCTGGCCTCGACCGACCGGTTCCTGTTGGCGGCCTTCCTGGATGCGGCGGCGGTCGGCGCCTATCACGCCAGCTACAGTCTGGCGAACCGCACCCTGGATGTGATGTTCATCTGGCTGGGCGCGGCAGGCGCGCCGGCCATGGTCATGGCGCTGGAGCGCGGCGGCCGCGAGGCCCTGCGCCAGACGGCGCTGGAACAGGGTTCGACCCTGATCCTGATCGGACTGCCCGCCGCCGTCGGCCTGGCCCTGGTGGCCCGCCCCCTGGCCGAGCTGATGATCGGCCCCGAGCTGCGCGTCGCCGCGACCCTCGTCACGCCATGGATCGCGGCCTCGGCCTTTCTGTCCGGCCTGATCGCCTATTATTTCGGTTTCGGCTTCACCCTGGGCAAGAAGACCGGCCTGCTGCTGGTCACCATGGCCGTCCCCGCCGTCGCCAACATCGGGCTGAACCTGATCCTGATCCCTCGTCTCGGCGTGCTGGGCGCCGCCGTCGCCACGGCCCTCAGCTTCGCCATAGGCCTGGTCGCCTGTCTGCTGATCAGCCGCCGCGCCATCGCCCTGCCCATTCCGTGGGAGGCCCTGATCCGTTGCGGCCTGGCCTCGACCGGCATGGCCCTGGTGGTCTGGCGCCTTCCGCCGCTGGGCGGTTTCATCGAACTGATGCTGGACGCGAGCGTCGGCGGACTGGTCTATGCGGCCCTGGCGCTGACGCTGAACGCCGCAGGGGTGCGCGACGTGCTGAACCGACTGATCAAGGCCCGACGGAGCGCGACGACATGAGCGGCTCCCGCGCCGATATCCACGACAACTCCGGCTGGGTCGGCGCCCGGCCCGAACTGTCTGTGCTGATCCCCTTCCTGGGCGACGATCCGGAGCCCCTGCTGCGCCGGCTGGATACGGAAGGCGCCGCCATCGCCGGCCGGGTCGAACTGATCCTGCTGGACGACGGCACGGGCGACGCCGCTCTGACCGCCCGGCTGAAGGCGACGCTGGACGCCCTGGCCCTGCCCGCCCGCCTCGTCACCTTGTCCGCCAATGAAGGCCGGGCGCGGGGGCGCAACCGGCTGACCATCGCCGCCCGCGCCGGCTCCTGGCTGTTCCTCGACAGCGACATGAAGCCCGACAGCCCGCGCTTTCTCCAGACCTGGATCGAGCTGATCGCGCGCGACGACCCGGCCGTGGCCTTCGGCGGCTTTTCGCTGAAACAGGCGCCGCGCGACCGTCGCTTCGCCGTCCACCGCTCCCTGTCCAGCGCCAGCGAGTGCGTTCGCGCCGCCGAGCGCGCCAGAACGCCCGAGAAATACGTCTACACCTCCAATCTTTTGGTGCGTCGCGACGTCTTCGCCGTCGAATCCTTTGACCCCGGCTTCACCGGCTGGGGGTGGGAGGACGTCGAATGGGCCATGCGGGTCGCCCGCCGGTTCCAGGTGGTCCACATCGACAATCCCGCCACCCATATGGGCCTGGACACTGTGCCGGACCTGGCGCGCAAGTTCGACCAGGGCGCCGCCAACTTCGCCCGCGTCGTCGCCCTGCACCCCGAGATCGTCCAGACCTACCCCAGCTACAAGGCCGCCCGCGCCCTGAAACGCCTGCCGTCCCTGCCCCTGATCCGCCGCATGGCCAGGGGCGCGGCCCTGTCGCCTCTGTTGCCGACCCGCACCCGCGCCTTCGCCCTGCGCCTGTACCGGGCGGCCGTCTATGCGGACGCGATCTGATGCGGGACGTCGCCGTCCTCATCCCCACCCTGCGCCGCCCCGCCATGCTGGAGCGCGCCCTGCGCTCGGTCTTCGCCCAGGTCGGGTCGCTGGACCGGATCGCCGCCGTGGTCGTCGCCGACAATGATCCCGACGGTTCGGCCTCGGCGGTGGTGGAGCGGCTGCGAGCCGAGGCGCCGGTTCCCTTGATCTACGCCCACGCCCCCGTCCCCGGCGTCGCCACCGCCCGCAATGTCGGTCTGGCCGCCACCGACGCCCCCCTGATCGCCTTTCTCGACGACGACGAGGCCGCCTCCCCCGGCTGGCTGGCCGCCCTGTTGCAGGCCCAGGCCCAGACCGGCGCCGACGTCCTGTTCGGCCCGATCCGGGGCCGCGTACCCCAGGGCACGGGCTGGACCACCGCCTATCTGGAGCGCTTCTTCGGCCGCGACGGCCCGACCCAGACCGGCCTGACGGACCAGATCCACGGCTGCGGCAACAGTCTGATGGTCCGCGCCACGGCCCTGCCCGGCGACGCCCCTTTCGACACGGCCATGAACGAGACCGGCGGCGAGGACGACCGCCTCTTCACCGCCCTGCAGGCGCGCGGCGGCCGCTTCGGCTGGGCCGCCGACGCCTGGGTGGACGAGTTCGCCCCCCCCGACCGCGCCACCCTGAACTACGCCCTGCTGCGCGCCTTCGCCTATGGCCAGAGCCCCAGCCAGATGGCCGCCGCCCGCCGCGACTGGCCCGACGTCGCCCGCTGGATGCTGATCGGCGCCGCCCAAACCGCCGTCTGGGGCCTCGCCTCCCTGATCCTCGCCCTGCTCCGCCGCCCCGCCCGCGCCGAGACCCTGGACCGCATGGCGCGCGGCCTGGGCAAGGTCTTCTGGACAAAAGGGTTCGAGCCAAAGCTCTACGGCGCGGCCATGCTTCGCAAAGCCGCTTAGCCCGCCAGCCGGGACAGGAATTTTGGCGGCTTATAGGTCGAACGGTTCATGACCACCCCGGCGATACGACCGCCGACAGCCTCGATCTCGTCGCGCAGGATCACCGGCGCGCTCGCGCTCGCCCCGCCCGCCGCGACCACCAGAACCGTCATGTCGACGAAGGGCGCCAGGATGATCGCCATGTCGTTGCGGTCCGCCGCCGGGCTGTCGATGACGATGGTGTCGGCGTGCGGCCTCAGGGCGTCCCAGTAGCGCGGCTCTCCCACCGCCTCGATGCGGTGCCCCGAGCGCAGGGCCTCCATGTGAAACCGCGTCGTCCACAGCCGTCCGCCCAGGCAGGGCCGCGCGGTCAGCAGGCGCGCCGGCGGAACCGGCTTGCCGTCCCGCCCCGTCGGCGCCGGCGTGACCGCGAAGAAGCTGGAGCCATCGGGCGAGGCCTGGGCCGGCTTGCCCAGCTGCCCGAACCGGTCCGGTTCGGCGGCGATAGCTTCAAGCTGCCCTTGCTGCGCCAGATCGCCGTCCACCAACCAGACCGGCTTTCGCGCCCGCACGGCGGCCAGCCGGGCGTATTCGCGCGTGACCGTCGAGACGCCTTCGCCGGTCGTGGCGGCGGCGAACTGGATCACCCGGGCGCGATGCGCCGGGGCCGGCCCCAGCGCCGCCCACAGACCGGCCATTTCGGACGTCAGATCGACCATCGAATCGCTACGCGCGCTCCACCACGCGCCACAGTATCATGGCCGCCCGCCCAAGCCCCACCGACCTAGTGCGCCTTGGCGGGGGCGACCGCCAGGACCGGCACGTCCAGAGTACGGCGCACCGAGTCGGGCGTCGAAAATCCCCGCCGCGTGAAAATCCTCAGCAGGCCGATGCACAGGGCGGTGAAGGCGGCGAACAGGAAAACGGCGGCCAGGGCCGGCGCCTTCAGGCTCTTGCCGGTCGCCGGCGGCTGGGCCCGCTCGATGACGGTGACGTTGTCGGCGCCGGCCGCCACCAGGGCGTTGTCCGCTCGGCTCTGGCTTTCGCGCTGCTGGAACTCGCGGATATTGGCGGTCAGGACCTCGCGATTGCCCGCCAGGGTCGCATTCTCGGACTCCAGAGCCGTCAGCCGCGCCTGCCGCGACCGGATGTCCGAGAGCTGCCGATCCAGCGCCGCCAACCGGGCCGCCAGGGCGTCACGGTCGGCCTGGGTGTTGATTCGGGTCGTCTCCAGCTCGGTCCAGACCGGGTTGGGTCCGGTACGAACCTCCTTAGGCCCGACCGCCGTCCCGCTGGCGACATAGGCTTGCAGTTGGGCGATCCGCGCCTCGATGTCCTTCACCGGCTGGGCGTCGGGTTGATAGCGCGACAGCAGCTGCTGACGTTCTGTGCGCAGTTGCAGCACCTGATCCTGGGCCGAGATATTCAGATCCTGCTGCAGGGCGACCTCGGCCGGCGTATTGGCCTGCTGCGCCACCAAGGTGCTCAGCCTCTGGCTGGTCTGGTTCAACTGGCTCTGCGTCGCCATCCGGTCGGCGAAGGTCGTCTGATAGGTCGCGGCCAAGGTGGCCTTTGCGGCGGCGAAGTCGCCGATGTCGTTCGACGTCAGAAACTGCTCATAGGCCCGGTCCGCAGCGTTCAGATCCTCTTCAAACGCAAGGCGCTGGCTGGCGATGGCCGGGGTCTTGTCCTGAAAGACTTCGCGACGATAGGCCAGATACTGATCGATCACGCTGTTCAGGATGCGAGCCGCCTGCTGAGGATCATCCGCCTTGTAGCTGACGCGGATGACCGCGCTGCCCGGCGCCGTCGCGACGTGCAGGCTGGAGCCCAGCACCTTGCTGGCCGCCGCCTTCGACTTTTCCGGCGCGCCCTTGGGCGCCCTGCCCAAAATGACCTGGGGGCCCAAGGCGTCGATGACGCGCTGGCGCACCTGGCCCGAACTGAGGATGGCCGCTTCGGAGTTCGCCACCTCGTCGCCCTGCGGCGCCTGCCCCCGTTCGGCCGTGCCCACACGGGGTTGATAGACATATTCCTGGCCGACGCCTGCGAAGACGGCGCCCTGGGCCGTATAGGTCTTCTTCAAGGTGAAGACGGCGGCGGCTCCCAAGGCGAAGATCAGCAGGAAGACGACGACCATCAAGAGCAGTTCGCGGAACAGCAGTCCGACGACGTCCAGCACGCCGTAGCGCGGTCGGGTCGTGACATAGGCCGTCGAACGCATGGCGAGCGAATCCAGGAAACTCTTGATCGACGCCACCTTTCGCTGACCGGCGTTAACCATCGGTTACCCATAAGGGGCGAGGCTGTGATCCATCCTCTTTCCCGGCGGACCAACCGATTCCATGACGTCAGATCGCCGACTGTTCCTGCTGGCCCTCGGATCGGCCGCCGCCACCCTGGCGGCATGCGGCGGCGGGGCTGCGGGCCGAATGCCCCGCCCCAGCGACCGCGCGCAAAGGATCCAGCCTTCCAGCCGCGGGGATTTTCCCAACATCCCCTTCGCCGACTGGACCGACGAAGAGCCAGAATATCTGCTTTATCCCGGCGATGAGATCGAGGTGGCCCTGCCCACCGCCGCCGAACTGACGCGAACGCTGAAGGTCGGACCGGACGGCCGCGTCGCCCTGCCCCTGATCGGTCAGGTCATGGCGGCGGATCGGAGTCTCTCTGAGCTGGAACAGGCGGTGTCTGCGGCCTATGGGTCGCAACTGCTGCGCCCGACGGTGGAGGTGACCCTGCGCCAGGCCGGGCCCATTCGGGTCTGGGTGGATGGCGAGGTCCGCACGCCGGGGGTGATCGAAATGGTCGGAGACCTGGACGCGCACCAGGCCGTCATTCAGGCAGGCGGCCTGCTGCCCACAGGCAAGGCGGAACGGGCGGCCCTGATCCGGCGCGGCCCTGGCGGTGCGCGCATGATGCGGGTGATCGATCTGCGTCCCCGGCGGGGCGAGGTCGTCGCCCTGAGGCGCGGCGACATCATCTTCGTGCCGCGTTCGACCCTTGGCGAACTCGCCGCCTTCTTCACCCAGGTGCGCTCGGCCATGCCGATCGGCTTCAGCTATTCGATCAACGGCTCGAACGGCGCGGGTTACGCCAGCTTCTGAGGCGTAACCGTCTCTGCGGTCAGGCGACCAGACGAACCACGCCGGTGTCGATGTAACGGCGCGCCGCCTTCTGGGCCTCGGCGATCTCTTCGCGATCCATCTCCTGGCTCATCTCGCGGCGGTAAACGCGCGCCTCGATCGAACCCTTCATGGCCGCCAGGTTGAAGATCATGTGGGCCGAGACCCGGTCCATCGGACAGCCGCCCGATCCGGCCGAATACATCATGCCCAGCTTGAACAGCTCGTCGCCCGACATGTCGGCAGTCGGCAGGGGCAGTTCATCCGTCTGCGCGCCGGCCGCCAGGTCGTGCGCCATTTCTTGCGCTTGCATCACCACATCTCCTGAACGAACGCCCTTCTGGGTCCGTCTCTGATGACGCATCAAATACCGCTGGTTTGAAGTTAAAGTTAACGCCGAAAGCTCGTGCAGAACTTTTCAGTAAAGCGAGAATGAATACTCCAGGTTCGATTCATAAATCCGAAATCGTTCGGAAACCTGTCGTTTACGCGGTGCGCGCCCGCTGGCCGAAGAGGATAGCCCGCGCCGCTTCGGCCGCCTTTCCAGACCCGCCGGCGTTTCCGCGCCGGTCTTCCAGCACCGCCCTGCCCGCCCTGACAGCCGGCCGGGCGCCGACCCGCTCAAGCCACGCCGCCAGACGGGGGAACTCGGCCAGATCCTGACCTTGGAGACTGGGCAGTATCCAGGGCCAGGCGGCCATGTCGGCGATGGAATAGTCTCCGGCCAGATAGTCCCGATCCCGCAGGCGGCGGTCCATGACGCCATAGAGACGATGGGTCTCGTTCGTATAGCGCCGGACGCCGTAGGCGATCTGGCGCTGATCCTTGATCATGGCCGGAGCATACTGGCGGAAATGGTGGGTCTGTCCGGCCATCGGCCCGAGGCCGCCGACCTGCCAGAACAGCCATTGATCGACCTCTACCCGCGCCCGCATGTCGGTCGGATAGAAGAGGCCCGACTTGTTTCCCAGGTACTGGAGGATGGCGCCGGATTCGAAAATCGAGATCGGCGCGCCGCCGGGCCCGTCCGGATCGACGATGGCCGGCATCCGACCGTTGGGGCTGATCGCCTGGAAGGCCGGCTCGAACTGTTCGCCGACGCCGATGTTCACCGGCCTGACCTCATAGGCCAGGCCCATCTCCTCCAGCGCGATGGAGACCTTCCACCCATTGGGGGTGGGCCAGTACCAGAGCTGGATCGGCGCGTTCATTAGACGATCTCCATTGAGCCTTGCGGACATCTGGGTCGGCGGCCTCGCCTGCGCAACGTACGCTCGATTAATCCTGACACGGTCATTCAGGAGGCGTTCAGACGCAAAGCCGGACTTTGACGTCATTAACGGGTGCTTTCGTCCTCTCGGCGGAAGGCCCAGATTGGAGCACGCTGATGAAACGCCTCACCAAGGCCGCCGTCGTCGCCCTCGCCCTCTCCGCTACCGCCGTTCCGATGATGGCCCAGGCGCAGAGCCGCGACGACCGGCGCGAATATCGCCAAGACCGCCGGGACGACCGCCGCGACTATCGCAACGAACGCCGCGACGATCGACGTGACTGGCGTCAGGGCGAATACCGGGATCGCCAGGAATACCGCCACGATCGCCGCGATGACCGCCGCGATTATCGCGTCGAACGCCGGGATGATCGTCGCGACTGGCGTAACGACCGCTGGGACCGCAACAATCGCGACTGGTGGCGAGGTCGGTCCGAGTTCCGCGGCTACAACGGGCCTCGGTCGGGCTACTGGTACGCCCCCAGCTACGGCTACTACCGCGTCGAGCCGCGCCACTACGGCTATCGGTGGCGGACCGGCGCCTATCTGCCGCCCCAGTATCGGACCTACTATGTTCGCGACCCCTATTTCTACGGCCTGCGTCCGGCGCCGCACGGCTATCGCTACGTCCATGCCGGCAGCGACATTCTGCTGGTCGCCGTCGCGACGGGTCTGATCGCCAGCGTCCTTTCGAACGTCTATTGATCCGACACGGGCCTGAAGACGCCGTCCGAATGAAGAAGGCCCGGAGAGCGATCTCCGGGCCTTTTTCAGAGGTTTCGTCAAACGGGGGCGGGGCCGGGAGGTCAAAGCCCCAGCTTGGCCTTCAGTATGTCGTTGACGGCGGCCGGATTGGCCTTGCCGCCCGTGGCCTTCATGACTTGGCCGACGAACCAGCCGAGGGCCTGTGGCTTCTCGGCGACGGCGGCGGCCTTGTCCGGATTGGCGGCGATGATCTCGTCGATCGCCTTCTCGATGGCGCCGGTGTCGGTCACCTGCTTCAGGCCGTGCTTCTCCACCACCTCGGCCGGCGAGCCTTCGCCGTTCCAGACGTGGTCGAACACCTCCTTGGCGATCTTGGAGGAGATGACGTTGGTCTCGATCAGTTCGACCAGCTGGGCCACATGGGCGGCCGGCAGCGGGTTCTCGCTGAAGTCCTTGCCGTCGGCGGCCAGACGCGCCGACACCTCGTTCGTCACCCAGTTGGCGACCAGCTTGGCGTCGCGACCCTGAGCGGCGGCCTCGAAATAGTCGGCCTTGGCCTGTTCCGAGATCAGCACGATGGCGTCGTACTGGGACAGGCCGTACTGGCTCATCAGACGTTTGCGCTTGTCGTCCGGCAGTTCGGGCAGAGACGCCTTGATCTCGGCGATCCAGGCCTCTTCCAGGTCCAGCGGCAGCAGGTCGGGGTCGGGGAAGTAGCGGTAGTCCTGCGCCTCTTCCTTGGAGCGCATCGACCGCGTTTCGCCCTTCACCGGATCGAACAGGCGGGTTTCCTGAATGATCGAACCGCCGTCCTCGAGGATCTCGATCTGGCGGCGCGCCTCGTACTGGATCGCCTGGGAGATGAAGCGGAACGAGTTGACGTTCTTGATCTCGCAGCGCGTGCCCAGGAAGCTGAAGTCGCCCGTGGCCTTGAACTTCTCATAGTTGCCGGCGCGGCAGACCGAGACGTTCACGTCGGCGCGGAGGTTGCCCTTCTCCATGTCGCCGTCGCAGGTGCCTAGATAGACCAGGATGGTCCGGATCTTCTTGACGTAGGCGACCGCCTCTTCCGGCGTGCGCAGGTCAGGCCGCGAGACGATCTCCATCAGGGCCGTGCCGGCCCGGTTCAGGTCGACATAGCTCTCGGTCGGCGACAGGTCGTGGATCAGCTTGCCCGCATCCTGCTCAAGGTGCAGCCGCTCGATGCCGACGTTGAAGAAGCTGCCGTCCTCGGCCTCCACCTCGACCACGCCTTCGCCGACGATGGGGTAATAGAGCTGGCTGATCTGATAGCCCGTCGGCAGGTCGGGGTAGAAGTAGTTCTTGCGGTCGAACTGGCTGCGCTTGTTGATCTGCGCACGCAGGCCCAGACCGGTCTTCACCGCCTGTTCGACGCAGTGCTTGTTCAGGGTCGGCAGCATGCCGGGGAAGCCGGCGTCCACCAGCGAGACCTGTTCGTTCGGCCCCGCGCCGAAGCCGACGGCGGCGCCGGAGAAGAGCTTGGCCTTGGAGGCCACCTGGGCGTGGATCTCCAGCCCCATGACGATTTCCCAATCGCCGGTGCGGCCCTTGATGGTTTTCGGGTTCGGAACAGTGTCGGTCATGGGGTCGTCCTAGCGCCCTAGGCGGCGGCGAGAAAGAGGCTGTCTTGAGGGTGTCGCGAAATCGCGCTCAACTTCGGTCGCCTCAATGGAGAATCCCATGTCCAAGACCCTGTTCGCCGCCGCTGCGGCCTCCCTGCTGCTGATCGGCGCCGCCTCGGCGCAGACCGCGCCGGCTCCGGCCCCGGCCCAAGACCATGCTCATGCCGAGCATCACGCCCATCCGACCATCGACAGCCCGATCGAGGCCCTGGTGAACGATCCGGCGACCAAGGCCGTGCTGGAAAAGCACCTGCCCGGCATGGACAAGCATCCCGCCTACGGCCAGTTCAAGGGCATGACCCTGCGCCAGGTCGCCCCCTACTCCCAGGGAGCCATCACCGACGAGAAGATCGCGGCCATTGACGCCGACCTGAAGGCGCTGCCGGAAGCCTGAAGACATCAGGGGCCGGCCTGATCACCGGCCCCTCCCTCTCTCTCCGCGAGAGGGGGAAGATCAGTTCACCACCACTGGCCCGGCTTGGCCGTGAAGCCCGCCGCCCGTTCCAGCGCCGCGCCGACCTGGAAGACCGTGGCCTCGTCCAGGGCCTTGCCGATAACCTGGAGGCCGAGCGGAAGGCCGTTGGAATCGACGCCGGCGGGGACCGAGAGGCCCGGCAGGCCGGCCAGGTTGGTCGTCACCGTGAAGACGTCGTTCAGATACATGGTCAGGGGGTCGATCTGCTTGTCCCCCAGGGCGAAGGCGGCCGACGGGGTCGAGGGGGTCAGGATGGCGTCCACCCGGCCCCAGACATTGTCGAAGTCCTCGGCTATGCGGCGACGGACCTTCAGCGCCTTGACGTAGTAGGCGTCGTAGAAGCCGGCCGACAGCACATAGGCGCCGATGGTCAGGCGACGCTGGACCTCCTTGCCGAAGCCCTCGGCGCGCGAGGCGGCGTAGAGGTCGTCCAGGGACTTGAAGTCATCCGCCCGGTGCCCGAACCGCATGCCGTCATAACGGGCCAGGTTGGACGAGGCCTCGGCCGGCGCCACGATATAATAGGTCGGCAGGGCGTATTTGGTGTGCGGCAGGCTGATGTCCACGATCTCGCAGCCGGCGTCCTTCAGCCAGGCCACGCCTTGGTCCCACAGGGCCTGGATCTCGGCGGGCATGCCGTCCACGACATATTCGCGTGGCACGCCGATGCGCAGGCCCTTGACCGACTGGCCGACGGACTGGGTCCAGTCGGGGGTCGCGACGTCAAGGCTGGTCGAATCCTTGGCGTCGAACGAGCACATGGATTGCAGTAGCAGGGCCGCATCCTCGACCGTCTTGGTGATCGGTCCCGCCTGGTCCAGCGAACTGGCGAAGGCCACCATGCCGAAGCGGCTGGCGCGGCCATAGGTGGGCTTGATCCCGACCGTGCCGGTGAAGGCGGCGGGCTGGCGGATCGAGCCGCCGGTGTCGGAGGCGGTGGCGGCCAGGCACAGGTCGGCGGCCACGGCCGAGGCCGAACCGCCCGAGGATCCGCCCGGCGTCAGATCGGCGTTGGAGCCGGTCGATTTCCACGGGTTCTTGACCGGACCGAAGGCCGAGGTCTCGTTGGACGAGCCCATGGCGAACTCGTCCATGTTCAGCTTGCCCAGCATGACCGCCCCGTCGCGCCACAGATTGGCGGTGACGGTCGATTCATACGGCGGGACGAAGCCGCGCAGCATGTTGGACCCGGCCGTGGTCTGGACGCCCTCGGTGCAGAACAGGTCCTTGATCCCCAGCGGCGCGCCTTCCAGCACCCCGCCCTCGCCCGAGGCGATGCGGGCGTCGGAGGCGCGGGCCATGTCCATGGCCTTGTCCGCCGTCACCTCGACATAGGCGTTTAGCGTCGGATTGGCGGCCTCGATGGAGGTCAGGAAGGCCTGGGTGATTTCGGCCGAGGAAAAGTCCTTGGCCTTCAGGCCGTCGACGGCGCCCTTCAGGGTCAGTTTGGTCAGATCGCTCATGACTATTCGACCACCTTGGGCACGACGAAGAAGCCGTCGGCGGACTTCGGGGCGTTGGACAGAACGGCGTCGATCTTGCCGCCGTCGGTGACCACGTCCTCGCGCAGGCGCAGGGGCTGGGCGACGTTCGAGGTCATGGGCTCGACGCCGTCGACATCGACCTCGTTCAGCTGCTCGATCCACTGCAGGATGCCGTTCAGTTCCTGGGCCAGCGGCTCCAGCCGATCCTCGGGGGTCTTGATGCGGGCGAGATGCGCGACCTTGCGCACCGTCGCAGCGTCGATGGCCATGCGGCCCTCCAATGCACGTCGGTAAAGGGGTCTAGGGGGCGGGATTAGCGGCACAGGCGCGGATTCACAAGAACATCGCCCCGCTGGCGCGCCACTGGCCGGATATGGGTCGCATCCCGTGTCGTAAAAACAGGGTGACAAACCGCCAAACCGCCAAACTCACTGCATCGCGCCCTCCCGCGTTTACGACCTGACACTATAACCCGGCCGGAAAGAGCGATGGGTTGGCGGGCGTGAAATCAGCCTCAAACGCTTGTGCAGACGCAGTACAGCGTGGGCGGCCAATAAATTTTGTCGGCTGGTCGCCGCGCTGTTCAGCGCAAGCAGTCAGGCAGCGGCTCTGCACGCGGCGCACGCCAAACGATGGGGTTAGCTCGCCCCGTTACCTCGGCCGAAAGGAGATGCGGGTGCTGTTCCGGCCAAGTGAGACTATACTGCATCAGTACGACCTCCTGTACGCCGCTCGGGCCGGGGATGACCACATCGAGGTCGAGCGTAACGGACATGATCCGTTCTGTATCTCCAGGCTGCCTCGCAATGCAGCCAACCGGCATGTGGCTGCCGCTCCAGTTCACCACGTGTTCAAGCCGGAACAGCCGCTCACCATCGCGACCGGGGACGCCGATGTAGAGCATCGCAGCCCGTCCGTTCCTGCGTTGGGACTTGCCGTACAGGCGAACGCCGGGCGAGCCGAGAAGGAGGCCCGCGCTTTTCTCTTGGGGTGTCAGCACTCCGGCCTCAACGGGCCTCAACTTCACCGAAGTCGCCGGGGGAAAAGCCGAAACAGGGCCCGCTACAGTCGCCAGAACGACAAACGCAACCACCCGTGAAATCGTACGCATTACGCCCTCCCCGCCCGAGATTTCTCGAACCATCGCCTTTGACTTAAGCCCGCGCCAGTCCTAACCGCAGGCCGTGCCTGTTCTCGACCTCCTCGACCTGCCCGCCGCCTGCCCGCCCGACACCCCGTGGATGGGGCTGGATCTGGGCGAGAAGACGATCGGGGTGGCGGTGTCGGACGCCATTCGCATGATCGCCTCGCCGCTGGAGCTGATCCGCAAGTCCAAGTTCACGCTGGAAGCCGAACAGCTGTTCAAGCTGATGGCCCATCGCAAGGTCTCGGCCCTGGTGATCGGCCTGCCGGTCAATATGGACGGGACCGAAGGGCCGCGCGCCCAGTCGTGCCGCGCCTTCGCCCGCAATCTGGAGCGGCTGCGGCCGGTCAACGTCGCCTTCTGGGACGAGCGGCTGTCCACCAGCGCGGTCGAACGGTTCCTGATCGAGGACCTGGACCTGAACCGCAAGCGCCGGGCCGAGGTCGTGGACCGCACCGCCGCCGCCTGGATCCTGCAGGGGGCGCTGGACCGGGTGCGGGATCAGGCGAGCTGGATTTGAACGGGCTGATCGCCGGCGTCCTGCCGGTCTTTCTGATGATCGCCCTGGGCTATGGCTTGCGAAAGTCCGGCTTCCTGCCGGACGAGGCCTGGCGGCCGATCGAGAAGCTGTCGATCAATATCTTCTATCCCAGCTTCCTGATCCCCGCGATCTGGCATGCCGATCTGGCCGGCGGCGGGGCGACGGTGGCGGGGGCGGCGGCGGTCGGGGCGACCCTGATCGTGGCGGCGGCGACCTATGCGGCCAAGCCCCTGATCCCGCTGGACGGGCCGGCCTACACCAGCGTGTTCCAGGGGGTGATCCGCTGGAACAGTTTCGTCTTCGTGCCGGTGATCCAGTCGGTCTATGGCTCGACCGGGACGGCCATGGCGGCGGTGGCCATCGCCTTCATCATTCCGGTGACCAATATCACCTGTGTGGCGGTTCTGGCCAAATGGGGAGCGCTGAAGCGCGAGCCCTCGGTGCCGGGTCTGGCGAAGTCGATGATCGCCAATCCGATCCTGCTGGCCTGTCTGATCGGTCTGGGGCTGAACCTGCTGCGGGTCCCGCTGATCCCCGGCCTGTCGGATGCGATGGACCTGCTGGGCGCGGCCGCCCTGCCCCTGGGGCTGATCGTCGCCGGGGCCGGCCTGTCCTTCGCCGAGGTCAGGCGCCGCCAGGGGACCATCGCCGCCGTGACCCTGGTCAAGCTGGGGGTCATGCCGCCGCTGATGTGGCTGATCGCCTGGGCGCTCGGCGGCGACAGCCTGACCCAGGGGGTGGCCCTGATCTGCGGGGCGGCGCCGGGATCGGCCGCCTCCTATATGCTGGCGCGGCAGATGGGCGGGGACGCGCCCCTGATCGCGGGGATCATCGCCTCGACCACCGTCGGCAGCGCGGTGGTGATTCCGATGCTTCTGGCCCTGTTCCACTTCGTTTGATCCGCGGCCCGGCCGGCCCCCGGTCTGGCGTTTGCGGCGACTCCCGCCTATAGGCGCGTCTCGATGACCCAGCCCCACGACGTCACCGACCAGACCATTCGAGAGCGGCTGATTCCGTTCCCCAAGGCCCATTTCCTGGCCGCCTCGGATCTGAACCCCTTCGTCACCCCGCAGCTGCTGGACCTGGGCGACGCCTTCGTCGACTTCAATCGCCAGTCGTCCAAGGCCCTGGACCTGCTGCACGGGCGCACGGTGGTGAACCTGTTCTTCGAGAACTCGACCCGCACCAGCTCCTCGTTCGAGATCGCCGCCAAGCGGCTGGGCGCAGACGTGGTGACCATGCCGGTGGCCTCTTCGTCGGTGAAGAAGGGCGAGACCCTGATCGATACGGCGGTGACGCTGAATGCAATGAAGCCGGACATTCTGGTGATCCGCCACTCGGCCTCGGGCGCGGCGGAGCTGCTGAGCCAGAAGGTCGGCTGCGCCGTCGTCAACGCCGGGGACGGCCGGCATGAGCACCCGACCCAGGCTCTGCTGGACCTGCTGTCGATGCGGCGGGCCTTCGGCGATGTGACCAGCCTGACGGTCGCCATCTGCGGCGACATCACCCACAGCCGGGTGGCGCGGTCGAACGTCGCCCTGTTGCAGATGATGGGCGCGCGGGTGCGTCTGGTCGGGCCGCCGACCCTGGTGCCCGGCGACGCCGACCGCTGGGGCTGCGAGGTCTTCCACGACATGCGCGAGGGATTGGCGGGCTGCGACGTGGTGATGATGCTGCGGCTTCAGCTGGAGCGGATGGCCGGCGCCCTGGTGCCCTCGACCCGCGAATATTTCCGCTTCTGGGGTCTGGACCGCGAGAAGCTGGCCTGGGCCAAGCCGGGCGCCCGGGTCATGCATCCCGGGCCGATGAACCGGGGCGTCGAGATCGATTCCGACGTGGCCGACGACCTGGACGTCTCCCTGATCCAGGATCAGGTCGAGATGGGCGTCGCCGCCCGCATGGCCGTGCTGGCCTCCCTGTCGGCCCGTTGGGGAGACGCCGCATGAGCGACACCATCATCGTCTTTTCGGACGCCCGCCTTCTGGATCCGGCCACAGGCAGGGACGGCCCCGCCACACTCATCGTCCAGCACGGCAAGATCATAGAAGTCGCATTCGAGCGGCAGTTTCATACTGAGCTCGGCGCAGATTTCGAGATTATCGACTGCGACGGCCACTGCCTCGCGCCCGGCCTGATCGACATCCGGGTCAAGACCGGCGAACCCGGCGCTGAACCGAAAGAGACGCTGAAGTCCGCCAGCCTGGCCGCCGCGGCCGGGGGCGTGACCACCATCGTGGTCCAGCCCGACACCGATCCCGCCGTGGACGACCCGGCCATGGTCGACTTCATCCAGCGGCGCGGCGCGGCCCTGAATCTGGTCAATGTCCGTGCGGCCGGCGCCGCGACCAAGGCCCTGGACGGCCAGCGGATGGCCGAGATCGGCCTGATGGACGAGGCCGGCGCCCTTTATTTCACCGACGGCGACAAGGTGATCGTCAACAGCCGCACCCTGCAAAGGGTGATGAGCTACGCCGCCGCCTTCAACGCCCTGATCGCCTGTCGTCCGGCCGACCCCTGGCTGACAGAAGGAGCGGTGGCCGCCTCCGGCGAGCTGGCCACGCGGCTGGGCCTGTCCGGCAGCCCGGCCATCGCCGAGCGGATCGGGCTGGAGCGCGACCTGGCCCTGGTCGAACAGACGGGCGCCCGGTTCCTGGTGGATCAGATCTCGACCGAAGGCGCGCTGGAGACCCTGGCGCGGGCGCGGGCCAAGGGGCTGGAGGTCGCCGTCAGCGTCTCGATCAACCACCTGTGCTTCAACGAGGTGGATATCGGCGACTATCGCACCTTCTACCGGCTGGACCCGCCGCTGCGCTCCGAGGCCGACCGTCAGGCCCTGATCGAGGCGGTGCGCGAGGGGCTGATCGACGTGATCACCTCGGCCCACGCCCCCGCCCCGGCCGAGGACAAGCGCCGCCCCTTCGCCGAGGCCGCGCCCGGCGCCGTGGGTCTGGAGACCCTGCTGCCGGCCGCCCTGACCCTGCACCACGAGGACGGTCTGGACCTGCTGGACGTGCTGCGGCCCCTGACCCAGGGACCGGCGGCGCTTCTGGGCCTCGACGCCGGGGTGCTGGCCGAAGGCGCGCCCGCCGACCTGGTGCTGTTCGACCCCGGGGCGCCGGTGATCGTGGATGCGGATGCGCTGCGCTCCAAGTCGAAGAACTCGCCGTTCGACGGACGCAGACTGCAGGGCAAGGTGATCGGGACCTGGGTGGGCGGCCGTAAGGTTTTCTGAAGCCCGCTTCGCTACTTTCGTCATCCTCGGGCTTGACCCGAGGATCGGACGCGGTCCTGGACCGATTAAACCTTCGTCGCATCAACGGCGGACCTTCCGATCCTCGGGTCAAGCCCGAGGATGACGGTGTTCACGCCGTCAGCATCCGCTTCACCACCCGTTTGAACGGCGCCGTGGCCTGGCCGGCGCGCAGGGCGGCGCCGCGCGCCAGACGGGCCGGGGGCGTTTCCTGGGTGAACAGGCGGACCAGGGCGTTGGTGCCCTGGTACAGGGGCCAGCTGGCGAGGCGGTGGTCGCGTTCATAGCGGGCCAGCAGACGTTCCGACCCGATGTCCCCGCCCCGCGCCGACTTCAACACCTTGGCCAAGACGTCCTGTCCGCGCAGACCCAGGTTGAAGCCGTGGGCGGTGACCGGGTGCATGCCCACCGCGGCGTCGCCGATCAGGGCGAAACCCTCGCCCGCGAACCGGCGGCTCCAGGTGGTGGCCAGCGGATAGGCGCAGCGTTCGCTGACCAGTTCCAGCCCGGTCAGCCGGCCCTTCAGCCGCCGTTCCATCTCGACCGCGAAGGCGTCGGGCGACAGGCGCATCAGGTCGGCGATGGCGGGGGCGGCCAGGGTGAGGACGACGGAGGAGACCCGCTCCTGGGCGTCCGCGACCGGCAGCAGGGCGACGGTCTGGCGATGGTCGAACCATTCGGTCGCGACATGGCCGTGCGCCTGGTCGTGGCGCATCCGGCAGACCATCATCGACCGGCCCAGCCGGTTCATCTCGACCCCGACGCCCAGTTGGTCGCGCACGCCGGAAAAGCGGGAATCCGCCGCCACGATCAGCCTGGCCCGGATCGTCGTCCCATCGTCCAGCACGACCCGGCCGCGCGGGGCGGCGCCCTGGACGGCGCAGCTGGCCACTCGCCGCCCCGCCATCAGGATCACGCCCGCCTGGCCTTCGACAACGTCGAACAGGGCGCGGCGGATCAGGTGGTTGGGGATCAGGACGCCCAGCCGGTCGGCGCCGCCGACGTCGAAGGTCAGGGCGAAGGGCGAGCCGCCGTCCAGCACCCGCGCCTCGCGCAGGTCCGAAATCTCTTGCGCCGGAACCCGGTCCCAGGCGCCGAGGGACTTTAACAGGCGGATGGAGTTGTGGGTCAGGGCGATCTCGCGTCCGTCGAAGGCCGGGTCGCGCAAGGCCGCCTCGTCCTGTCCCTCGATCAGAGCGATCGTCAGCCCCGCCCCGGCCAGCGACCGGGTGAAGGCCAGGCCCGCCGGTCCGGCCCCGACCACGGCCACGTCGAACATCAGATCATCGCGCATGCTGAACTCCTGATCTTCCCCTGCCCTAGCCCGTTCGTCCGCTCCTTGATCGAGCGCAAATCGTCGCGTCAGCGCGGGCGGCGGCAGGCGGCGGCCTTGGCGACTTCCGCGCCCAGCACCGACTGGACCGCCAGGGGCGTGTCGGTGGCGATGACGGTCACGCCCTGGCGGAACAGGTCGCGGTATTCGGAGACGTCGCCGTCGGCGGCGTAGCGGTCATCGCGGCGGCGGCCCTCCGCCCCCAGGGTGCCGAACTGGACCTCGACCCCCGCCTGACGCAGGGCCGACCACAGGCCGGGCCGCTCCTCGCGCGTGCCGGTCCAGGCCAGGATCTGGGCCGGATTCAGACCGTCCAGATCCTCGACGCCGTCCAGACCGGCCGAAATCATCATCTCCGGCGCCAGGGCCGCCACGGCGCGGGCGTCTGCGTCATTATAGGTGATCAGGATGACCCGGTTCTGCGCGCCCGAGCGCCGCACCTCGGCAATGATGGCTTTCGCCAGATCGACCGTGGTCGCGCCTTCGGCCGGTTTCAGGTCCAGGCTGGCGATGGCGCCGACCCGCCCGGCGGCGTCCAGCGCCTCGGCCAACGTCGGGGGCGCGGCCTCGGTCAAGGCGCCGTTCGACGCCTTCAGCCGGGCGGCCTTGACCTGGGCCAGGGTCAGGTCGGCGACGCGGCCCCGGCCGGTCGTGGTCCGCTCCATCGTCTCGTCGTGCATCAGCACCAGATGGCCGTCCTTGGTCAGGACCGCGTCCAGTTCGAGGATGGCGCCGGGAATGGCTCGCCCGGTCGCCTCGATGGCGGCGATGGAGTTCTCAGGCTGGTCCGGGGCCGAGACCGCCCTATGGGCGGAGATGGCCACGCCGCCGTCGCGGACACAGTCGAAATAGGCGGCCATGGCCGGGCGGGACACGGCCCCCTCCCCGCCGGTCGGAGCGCCGACGCAGGCCGAAGCCGACATCAGCAGGATCGAGACGGCGACGGCGGTGGAATATCGGCTCATGAGAGTCTCCGGAAAGGCGGGCGGACCTGACCCTGCGTCATTCATCGGGTCAAGAGGCCGGATCGCCCTTGCTCCGTAAGGCGCGCCGACGCATTTTGCCGCTGCATTTCCCGGGGAGAGAATCAAAGTGCAGGATCTGGTGGGGCCCGCGGTCGGGACCTTGGCGCTGGTCGCGCTGGGCGGATATCTGCTCGGCTCGATCCCGTTCGGCGTGGTGATCACCCGCGCCGCCGGCGCCGGCGACGTGCGCAACATCGGCTCCGGCAATATCGGCGCGACCAATGTGCTGCGCACCGGGCGCAAGGACCTGGCCCTGGCCACCTTGCTGCTGGACGCCGGCAAGGGGGCCGTCGCCCTGTTGATCGCCCGCGCCCTGTTCGACAGCCAGGCTGCGGGCGCCATCGCCGGCGGCGCGGCCTTCCTGGGCCACCTGTTTCCCGTCTGGCTGAAGTTCAAGGGCGGCAAGGGGGTGGCGACCTTCTATGGCCTGCTGCTGGCCGCCGCCTGGCCCCTGGGCCTGATGGCCGGCGCCGTCTGGCTGATCAGCGCCTTCGCCTTCCGCTATTCGTCGCTGGCGGCCCTGATCTCCTCGGCGACTGCGCCCCTTCTGGCCCTGTTGCCGCTGGCCGCCGTCGGCCTGCCGGTGGACATGCCGATCCTGGCCCTGACCGTCTTCGCCGCCGTGCTGATCTGGATCCGCCACCACGAGAACATCGCCCGGCTGCTGAAGGGCGAGGAGCCGCGCATCGGGGCCAAGAAGGCGTGACCCCGGCGGCGGACGAACGGTTCGCCCGGCTGCGGCTCGCCCGCACCGACCGCATCGGTCCCGTCGCCTTTTCCCAGTTGCTGGGCCGTTATGGGTCAGCTGTCCGCGTGCTGGAGGTCCTGCCCGACCTGGTCCGCAAGTCCGGCGCGGCCTCCATTCCGCCGCCCGTCGCAGGCATTGAGCGCGAACTGGCTGACGGCGAGCGGATCGGCGCGCGCCTGCTGGTGCTGGGCGATCCTGACTATCCTGAGATGTTGGCGAACCTGGACCCGCCGCCGCCGATTCTGTGGGCGCGGGGTCGGGTCGATCTGTTGAACATGCCCAGCATCGCCATCGTCGGCGCCCGTATCGCCTCGGCGGGCGGGCAGAGGATCGCGCGCGGCCTGGCGCTGCAACTGGGTCAGGCCGGGCATGTGGTCGTGTCGGGCATGGCGCGCGGCATCGACGCCGCCGCCCATGAAGGCGCCCTGGCGACGGGGACCGTCGCGGTCCTGGGCGGCGGGGTGGACGACATCTATCCGCCCGAACATGCGGACCTCTACGGCCGGCTGGTTGATCAGGGCTGCGTGGTGTCCGAGAGCCCCGTTGGCGCCCGCGCCCAGGCGCGGGACTTCCCCCGCCGCAACCGCATCATCTCGGGCTTGTCGCGCGGCGTCGTGGTGGTCGAGGCCGAGATCAGGTCCGGCTCGCTGATCACCGCCCGGCTGGCGGCCGAACAGGGGCGCGACGTCTTCGCCGTGCCGGGCTCGCCGCTGGACCCGCGCGCCAAGGGGCCGAACGAACTGCTGCGCCAGGGCGCCGTCCTGTGCGAGGGGATCGAGGATATCGAGCGCGCCTTCAACACCTTACGCACCCTGCGCGCGCCGTCGTCGGAGCCGATCGCCTATGGCGAGGTGGACGACGATTTCCTGGACCGGGTCGCCGCCATCCTGTCCCCCACCCCGACGCCGCGCGACGAGATCGCCCGCGCCCTGAACGCACCGATGGGCCAGGTCGCCGCCGCCCTGCTGGAGCTGAGCCTGGCGGGCCGGGCCGAGCTGCTGCCGGGCGGTCTCGTTTCGCTATAGGGGCCTCGATATAGCGAAGTCTCTTCCGGACTCGCCTTCAATCCGTGATAGTCAGGCCTGATCCCCCCGACAGAGGGCTAGTTTACGGGCGTCCGGCGGCCGGTGCATTGACACATGGCTCCGCTCCAACCACGTTCGCGCCCCTTCCCGAGACCGAACACGCATGAACCTCGTCATCGTCGAGAGCCCCGCAAAGGCCAAGACCATCAATAAATACCTCGGCTCCGGCTATGAGGTTCTGGCCTCCTACGGCCACGTCCGGGACCTGCCGTCCAAGGACGGATCGGTCCTGCCCGATGACGACTTCTCCATGCACTGGGAGGCCGACGCCAAGGGCGCCAAACGCCTGTCCGAAATCGCCGAGGCCGCCAAGCGCGCCGACCGCGTCATCCTGGCCACCGACCCCGACCGCGAAGGGGAGGCCATCAGCTGGCACGTGCTGGAGGTGCTGAACAAGAAGAAGGCGCTGAAGGACACCCAGGTCGAGCGCGTCACCTTCAACGCCATCACCAAGTCCGCCGTTCTGGACGCCATGGCCAAGCCGCGCCAGATCGACATGGAGCTGGTCGAGGCCTATCTGGCCCGCCGCGCCCTGGACTATCTGGTCGGCTTCACCCTGTCGCCGGTGCTGTGGCGCAAGCTGCCGGGCGCGCGCTCGGCCGGGCGGGTGCAGTCGGTGGCGCTGCGCATCGTCGTCGATCGCGAGATGGAGATCGAGAAGTTCACGCCTCAGGAATACTGGTCCATCGAGGCCGACCTGAACGCCGACAGCCCGCCCTTCACCGCCCGCCTGGTCAAGCACGCCGGCAAGCGGGTGCAGCGTCTGGACATCAAGGACGAGGCCACCGCCGCAGCCGCCCGCGCCGCCATCCAGGCCGGCGACTTCACCATCAACTCGGTCGAGAAGAAGCCGGTCCGTCGCAACCCGGCGCCGCCCTTCACCACCTCCACCCTGCAGCAGGAGGCTGCGCGCAAACTGGGCTTCACCGCCCAGCGGACCATGCAGGCGGCGCAGAAACTGTATGAGGGCGTGGACGAGACCGGCGGCCTGATCACCTATATGCGGACCGACGGCGTGTCCGTCAGCCCCGAGGGTCTGGCCCAGGCGCGCGAGGTGATCGGCAAGGAGTTCGGCCCGGCCTATGTTCCGGCGGAACCTCGTCATTACAAGGTGAAGGCGAAGAATGCTCAGGAAGCGCACGAAGCGATCCGGCCCACCAACATCGCCCGCCATCCCGACAGCCTGCGCCTCGAGTCCGATCTTCAGCGCCTCTATGAGCTGATCTGGAAAAGGATGGTCGCCTCGCAGATGGAGGCCGCGCGCCTGGACCGCACCACGGTCGAGATCGAGACCTCCGACGGCCAGACCGGCCTGCGCGCCACCGGCCAAGTGGTGACCTTCGACGGCTTCCTGGCCGTATATGAGGAAGGCCGCGACGAGAAGCAGAAGGGCGCGGAAGGCGACGAGGGCGAAGACGACACCAGCCGCCTGCCCGCCCTGAAGGAGGGCGCCAAGGCCAAGGTCGACGCCATCCGCACCGAGCAGCATTTCACCGAGCCGCCGCCGCGCTATTCCGAAGCCACCCTGGTCAAGAAGCTGGAAGAACTGGGCATCGGCCGGCCATCGACCTACGCCTCGACCCTATCGACCCTGCGCGACCGGGAATATGTCCGCGTCGAGAAGAACCGCTTCTATCCCGAGGACAAGGGGCGGCTGGTCACGGCCTTCCTGGAGCAGTTCTTCAGCAAATGGGTCGAGTACGACTTCACCGCCGCGCTTGAGACCCGGCTTGACGAGGTTTCGGCCGGCGATCTGAACTGGAAGGTGCTGCTGCGCGAGTTCTGGCAGGACTTCCACGCCGCGACCCAAGCCGCGGGCGAGCTGCGCACCACGGCCATTCTGGACGCCCTGAACGAGAGCCTGGGCGCCCATATCTTCCCCGACAAGGGCGACGGGTCCGACCCGCGCGAATGCCCCCTGTGCCACCAGGGCCAACTGAGCCTGAAGACCAGCCGGTTCGGCGCCTTCATCGGCTGCTCGCGCTATCCTGACTGCAAATACACCCGTCCCGTCGCCAGTCCTTCGGCCGAGGACGGGTCGGCCGAGAGCGGCGATCGCGAACTGGGGGTCGATCCGGCGACCGGACACCCCGTGCAGCTGAAGATCGGCCGCTTCGGCCCCTATGTCGAAATCGCGCCGCCGGACGGCGAGAAGCCAAAACGCTCGTCCCTGCCCAAGGGCTGGTCGCCCGCGTCCCTGACGCTGGACCAGGCTCTGCGCTTGCTGGCCCTGCCGCGCGAGGTCGGGGTTCACCCCGAGGACGGCAAGATGATCACGGCGGGCCTGGGCCGTTACGGTCCCTTCGTCCTGCACGCCGGCACCTACGCCAATGTCTCGGACATCGACGAGGTGTTCGAGGTCGGTCTGAACCGCGCCGTCGCCCTGCTGGCCGAGAAGCGCGCCGGTCGTCCCGGCCGCGGGGCGGCTGCGGCCCCGCTGAAGGACCTGGGCGCACACCCGGAGACGGGCGAGCCGATCCACGTCATGGCCGGCCGCTTCGGCCCCTATGTCAAATCGGGCAAGATCAACGCCACCCTGCCGAAAGGCACGGCGCCCGAAGACCTGACCTTGGAAGCCGCCCTGCCCCTGCTCGCCGCCAAGGCCGGCGCGGCGCCGAAGAAGAAGGCGCCGGCGAAGAAAACGGCTGCGTCGAAGAAGGCTGCGGCTGCGAAGAAGCCCGCCGCCAAGAAGGCGCCGGCGAAGAAGGCCAAGGCGAAGGCGGAAGACTGACTCATAAGGCCCCTCTCCCGCCGGGAGAGGGCTTGAGCGCACGAGAGCGAAGCGATCGTTCTGGCGCGAAAGGGTGAGGGTTCGGCGGTGCGAACCGGCCCACCGGCCGGCCCTCATCCGGCCCTCCGGGCCACCTTCTCCCAATGGGAGAAGGAAGACCTTTCGTCAGCGCATCTCCACCCGTCGCGCGCCTGCCGGGATCGCCAGCTCGTCATCGGTCCATTGCGCGGCCCGCCCGTCGATGCGCACCCGCTCCGGCCGCCCCTCGCCCGCCGGCCATTGCAGCACATAGCCCCCCGGCGGCGTCGCGCCCTCGCCCAAGGTCAGCACATAGGCCGCCCCCTGTTTGCGATAGGCGTAGGTCAGCGCCCCATAGGCAGTGCGCAGATCCTTGACCCCCACGCCCTGGGCCGTATCCAGCCAAACCTGAGGCACGCCCGCCGCCAACACCAGGGCGTGGTCGCGGTCCCGCTCGTAGGCGAACAGGTCCAGAGCCGAGCGGATATAGTCGGAGCTGATCCAGGCGTGGGGCATGTCACCGATGAAGCGCGGCTCGCGCTTGTCGCGCCCCACCACCTCGGCCCAGCCGTTCCAGGCCTCGGGCCGGCGGTCGGCCATCAGGAAGTCCAGCACCGCCAGGGCGCGGTCCTTCTGGCCCAGCCGCACATAGGCGCCGACCAGCCGCCATTCGTAGGGGGTGTAGTCCTTCCACCCCGTGCGATTGGTCAGCCGGTTCTGGAAGTTTTCCCAATAGAGGTCGAAGGTTCGCGCCATCAGTTCGGGCGGGAGATTATCCTGCTCGCCCGCCGGAGACAGGGCGATGGTGGTCGAGGTGGCGTCGAAATCGCCCCGGTCCGCGGCGCCGGCGATCCAGTCGATGTCGTGGTGTGCGGCTGTGGCGACAATGGAGGCGCGGATGTCGGCGGCGAACTGATCGCGCGCCGCAGCATAGCGGGCGGCGGCCTCGGCGTCGCCCAGGGTCTGGGCGATGAAGACGGCGTCCTTGTAGCCCAGAAGGCCCCAGAAATCGTCCCAGTAGGAATAGGCTGCCTTGTCCGAATAGCCCTCGTGGCTGATCGTCGGGGGCAGCAGGCCGTACAGGTGGCGCTGGTCGGGGGGCTGGAAGGCGGCGGTGCGGGTGGAGGCGCGCAGTTCGTCCATATAGGTGATCGCCTTCTGCACCTGGGGCCAGACCTGACGCAGCAGGGCCTCGTCGCCGGTGTAGCGATAGGTCTCGGCGGCCAGGAAGACGAACTCGCCGTGGCTGTCGTTCTCGGGCACCGGATCGGCGCCCCGCGCATCGACGCAGCAAGGGACCTTGCCGTTGTCGAACACATAGGGGGCGTACCAGCGCAGATAGTCGGCGGAGTGCTCGGCCATGCCCAGCCGGTTCAGCCCCTCGGCCATCATGGCGCCGTCGCGGATCCAGGAACGGTTGTAGCTGCGGGTGCCGGGCTGCAGGATCGGCCCCTGACGCGACATCAACATATGGGCCAGCGACGACTTCAGCGCGTCCTCGATCCGCTGGGCGGCGGGCGGCAGGGTCAGGTCCACCCGGTCCAGCTTCTCACGCCACTGCGCCGCCAGCGCCTGCTCGGCCTGATCCAGGGCGGCGACGCCCTGCCCGGCCTGCGACGGATCGCCCGCCAGCGGCGACAGGAAGCCGAAGGTGCGCGTCTCACCGGGCTGAAGCGTCACCTCGTACAGCAGGGCGCCGGCCGGCAGGTCCGTGGCGTCGGAGACGGCGACCGGCTCACCCACTGGGCGTCGCGCCGTAGGCAAAATCAATGATTGAGGATCGGCCCCGGCGTCGAAGCTCGAAGCCGCCACAGCGTCCGGCGCGGTCAGGGGCTGGACCCGGACGTCGTCGTTCAGCGTCAGGCTCGCGCCGTCCCAGGCGATCCGCTCGACCGGCGCCACCCCGCCCGGAATGGCCAGGAATTGCACCGGCCCATTCACCTGGAACGGCCGCGCCGTCAGGGCCAGGGTCAGGCTGCGCGGCCGGTTGGAGGTGTTGGTCAGGTCATAACGGCCCCACAGCCGCGCCTGGTCCGGCGTTCCGACGGCGAAGCTGGTGATCTTCAGCGTCCAGTCGTCGGCGATCCAGGTTACCGAGGGAATGGGCAGATCGCCGTCCTTCAGCCCCTGTTCGATATTGACGTCGGCCCAAGTGATCAGCCGGCCGTTATCGACGACGAAGGGTTCGATGCTGGGGCCCGCGCGGCGCAGTTCAATGGCGCCGTCCTCGCCGATCAGGCCGCTTTCGCCGCCGCCGTCCACGCCGACCAGGGTCCAGTAGGGCTGTTCGCCGAAGAAGCCGCGCGGATAGAGGCCGCGCAGGTTCTCCTTGGCCACCGCCTCGACGAAGGCCGTGGCGTCCTCGCCGAAGGCCAGGGGTTCGACCTCGATCTCGTTCAGCGCATAGGTGGTCGCCTGCCCCGCGCCCAGCCGCTGGCCGGCGCCGGACGAGCCGACGACGTCCGAGGCGGGGACCGGCTTCAGCGGCTCCAGCCGCAGCCAGCGGGCGCTCGTCTCGGGCGTGCGCAGCCAGTCGACGCCGCCGTTGCCGCCCTTCACGGATGTCAGCTCACGCCAGTCGCGTCCGTCGAGAGACGCTGAAATCCTATAGTCCGCCGCCGCGCCCCGCTCGCCCCAGCGCAGGGTCAGGCCGCCGAACTCGCGTTCGTATCCCAGATCCAGGGTCAGGGCCGACGGCTCGCCCACAGGCGGGGTCCAGGCGGTCTTCGGGTCCAGGTCGACGGCGTTGGCGGCCGTCGTCTGCGCCCGCCCATCGGCGGCGATCGGCTGGGGCGGCGCGAGGGGCTCGACCGGCAGGGCGCGCAGGCTCAGTTGATCGATCTCGACCGCGCCCTTGCCGCCCTCGGCCGCCACCACGACGAACTCGACCCGTTCGGCGCGGCGCAGCACCGTCTCGGGGCTGGGCCCCCAGGCCTTGGACACCTGGCGGCGTTTGATCACGAACTTCGTCCAGCCGTCGGGGAAGTCGTAGCGCGCCGTCTGTCTCCACCAGACGTTCTCGGCCGAGGCGTCGGTCAGCTTGACCTCGAACGTGTTGACCGGCCCGGCGCCGCGCACCCAGAAGCTGATCTCGTAGTTGTCAGGCAGGTCGAACGGCAGCGGCCGGCTGAGCACCGCATAGCCCGCCTTGCCGTCGAAATCATAATCGAGCCGCACGGCCCGACCGTCATGCCCCGCGACGGCGGAGACGGCGGCGTGGACGTCGGTCGAGACGCTGGCCTGCCACCGCGAGGCGTCGTCCATGCTGTCGAGAACGCGCGTGTCCTGGGCGACGGCGGGGACGGCCATGAGGGCGGCGCTGAGTGCGAGGATGGAGGTCAGGATACGCATTGGATGACTCCAGCTTTCCCTCTCCGCGTCATCCTCGGGCTTGTCCCGAGGATCCAGACTCCCGGTATTGGACGGGGTGCATAGGGCGGCCGCACCGGGAGTCTGGATCCTCGCCACAAGGGCGAGGATGACGGCGTAGAGAGACGAGAAATTTACCCCTTCACGCTGCCCGCGAGCATGCCGCGGATGTAGTAGCGTTGCAGGGCGAGGAAGAGGATCAGCACAGGCGCGACCGTGACGACCGCGCCCGCCATCATCAGTTCGACATCCTGGACATGTTCGCGAGAGAGCGCCGCCAGGGCGACAGGCAGGGTGTAGTTCGACTGGTCCGTCAGGATGATCAACGGCCACAGGAAGTCGTTCCAGCTGCCCAGAAAGACGAACAGGCCCAGGGTAACGATGATCGGCTGCAGCGTCGGCAGGACGATGCGGCGGAAGATCTGGCCTTCGCTGGCCCCGTCGATGCGGGCCGCCTCCAGCATTTCGTCGGGAATGCTCAGCGCATACTGGCGCACCAGGAACAGGCCGAAGATCGAGGCCAGCCAGGGCACCAGGGCGCCGGCGTAGGTGTTCACCAGCCCCATCCCCTTCAGCATCAGAAACAGCGGCAGGGTGCCGATCTGGGCCGGCACCACCAGGGCGGCGACCAGGAACTGGAACAGGCGTTCGCGCCCCGTGAACTTCAGCTTGGCGAAGGCGTAGCCGGCCGGGACGGTGAAGCTGAGCGCCAGAAGCGTCGCCAGGGTCGCCAGGGCGAAACTGTTCCACAGATAGCGGCCCATGCCCTGGTTCAGGAACAGGTCCTGATAGTGCTCCAGCGTCCAGCGCGACGGGACCAGGGGCGGCGGGAAGGTCGCGGCCTCACCGGTCGGCATGAAGCTGACCGACGCCATCCAGACCAGCGGGAAAAGGACGATGAGGGCAATCGCGGCGACGGCGAGGTTGAGGAGGAGGCTCCTGATCTTCATCGCACCGCCTCCATTCCCGTCATCCTCGGGCTTGTCCCGAGGATCCAGACTCCCGGTGTTTGAAGGGGGAGCATACTGCGGACACACCGGGAGTCTGGATCCTCGCCACAGGGGCGAGGATGACGAACTCTCAGAGCGCGAGACTGACGGCAGGACAACCCCATCACTGGTACGCCCCCACCCGCTTGGCCACGGCCAGCTGCACCAGGGTGATGGCCAGGATGCACAGGAACAGGACGAAGGCGACCGCGCTGGCGGAGCCCAGGTTCCACCATTTGAAGCCTTCCTCGTACATGAAATACAGCACCGTCACCGTGCTCTGGGCCGGGCCGCCTTGGGTCATGACATAGGGTTCGGCGAACAGCTGGAAGAAGCTGGCGACCGAGATGATCGAGACCAGCAGCATGGTCGGGGCGATGGCCGGCAGGGTGACGTGGCGGAACTGTTTCCACGGCCCGGCGCCGTCGATGCGGGCGGCCTCGTACAGGTCGTCCGGCACGGTCTGAAGCACGGCCAGGAAGATCAGCATATTGTAGCCGAAGATCTTCCAGACCACGAACATCAGGATGGCGGGAATGGAGGTCGAGGGCTGGCCCAGCCAGTCGACGGCGGGCAGGCCGATGCTCTCCAGCCCCCAGTTGATGACGCCGTAGCGGGTGTGCAGCAGATAGCGCCAGACCACCGCCGTCGCGACCAGGGTGGTGACATAGGGGGCGAAGAACATGACCCGCCAGATCGGCCGCCACTTCACCACCCGCGCGTTCAGGACCACCGCCGCCGCCAGGGAGGCCGCGATGGACAGGGGCACGCCCAGGACCGCGAAGGTCAGGGTGTTCTTCATCGCCCCCCAGAACAGCGGATTGGTCATCAGCCGCTCGTAGTTCTGCAGACCGACGAAGCGCAGATTGTCGAGGTCCGCCAGGGCGTAGATGTCGAAGTCGGTCAGGCTGAGCAGCAGGGCTGCGATCACCGGAAGGGCGAAGAACAGGCCGATGGCGATCATGGCCGGGGCGACGAAGCCCCAGGCGGCGCGTTCGCGGGCTGCGAGGCCACGCGACGGTCTCGGCTGGACCAATGTCGGATCGGCGACGGTCATACGGCCCTGCCCTGCTCCATCATCCAGCGGCGCTTCTCCAGCAGTCGATCAGCACGGCGATCGATCTCGGCCGCCGCAGTCTCGGGCGTATATTCGCCGCGCACCATCCGTTCGGCGACGATCTGCATCTCTGTCACGATCCGCTCCCATTCGGGAACCTTGGGCACGGCCTTGGCGCGTTCCAACTGGCCCCGGAAGGGCGCCAGCATAGGGTCGCGCTCGACCTGGGCGATGTCCCAGGCGCTCTTCCGCGCCGGAAGATCGCCGACGATGGTGTTGAACCGAGCCTGCACCGCCGGCTCGGACAGATAGCGGACCAGGGCCCAGGCCGCCTCCTGATGCGGCGAGGATTGGAAGACCGCCAGGCTGGAGCCGCCCGGCGCCGAGGCGCCCAGGCCGTTCGGCCCCGGCACGCCCGCCGTGGCCCAGCTGGACTGAAACGACGTCGGCAGACGGCTGCGGAAATCGCCCACGCTCCACGGGCCGGAGAAGTAGAAGCTGAAATAGCCGCGCGCGAACTCGGTCCAGACGTTGGAGATCTGCGCCGCCGACGCCAGGGGCGCCAGGCCCTCGGCGAACAGGCTGCGATAGAAGGCCAGGGCCGCGATGAAGCCAGGGTTGGAGAAGTTGCCGCGCGTATTCCTGTCCCGCAGCAAGGGCTCCTCGGTCTGAAGGCCGAAGGTCAGAAGCTGCTCGAACTCGTTCAACGGAAGCAGGATGGCGTAGTTGTCGCCGCCCGCCACGCGCTTGATCCCGTGCATGGCCCGCTTCCACTCGGCCCAGGTCCGAGGCGGCGCGCCGAAGCCCGCGCGGGCCAGAAGGTCGGTGCGATAAAACAGCAGACGCGTATCGACGTACCAGGGCGTGGTCATGGCCCGGCCGGCCACCTCATTGGTCTCCAGCACCGCGTTGAACTGATCGGTCAGCAGGTCAGCGGCGGCCGGCGGGGTCGGCGACAGGGCGCCGATGGCGGTCAGTTCCGACACCCAGGTATTGCCGATCTGGCTGACGTCCGGCAGGGAGCCGCCAGCATAGGCTGTCAGCAGCTTCTCATGCGCCGCCGTCCAAGGCAGGGGCTGGACCGCGACGCGGACGCCGGGATTGCGCCGCTCGAACTCGGGCATCAGCTGGCCCACCGTCCCGCCCTCATTGCCCATGGCCCAGAAGCGCAGCACGGTCTCGCCGTCACGACGCGGCGTGCAGGCCGCCGCCGCCCCGCCCGCCAGCAGCGCCAGGGCCCCGCGTCTGTGCGGGCCAGAGGTCATGCGTTCAGCCAGCCGCCGGTGAAGCCCGCTGTCTCCAGAGCCTTACGGATGTGCGGCTCGCCGCGCATGTAGCGCCAGATGAAGTCGGAACGATGGTTCTCGGTCATGCCGACGATGGGCCCCTGGTCGATGCCCAGATAGTCGTCGGCGACCCAGCCCACGCCGTCAATGATCTTGCCGTGCTGCAAGGGCCCGTCGCGCTGGGTCAGGGTCGGGTTGAAGCTGTCGAGGAAGCCCCATTCGGTATAGATGCCCGCGCCGAACCGGCTCTTCATCGCCTTGATGCAGGGCACGACGATCTCGGGCGCGAAGGCGATGGAGCTGGCCGCCGCCGTGGGAGCGATGGTGCCGTCGTCGCGGTCGCCGGGGCCGCGCGCTGAATAGCTGAAGAACTCGCGCTCGACGCCGTTGATCGTCTGTTTGAAATCGCCCGGCCCGTCGCAGGCCGTCAGGCCCCAGGTCTCGGACGAATAGCCGACCCACTGGCCCGGGTTGTCGTGGCCGTATTTCTGCTGGGCGTAGACGGCGCGGCGGCTGTTTTCGAAATAGTCGAGATGTTCGCCCAGCTGAGCCGTCTGACCGCGCATCCAAGCGTCCTGAATTCCGCGGAAGTCGACGTACATATGGCTGTACTGGTGGCCGAAGATCGGCGCGAAATTCAGGTGCCAACTGCCCCAGCGGTCGGTCCAGCTCTCGTCATAGCTGGCGGCCCATTCGTGCCAGACATTGACCGAGACCGGATGGGTCGGGCTGCCGATGGCCAGCAGCAGCACCAGCATGCCCTCGTTATAGACGTGCCAGTCCGACGGGATGAAGCCGGTCTCGGGGTGCCAGCCCATGGTGATCCGATTGTCGCGCACGACGGCCCAGTCCCATTCGATCCGTTCATACAGGGCCTGGACCCGGCTGCGGATCTCGACCTCGTCCGGGTGGTCGCCGTCGAAATAGCGGGCGGCGAACAACATGCCGGCCATCAGCAGGGCCGTGTCCACGGTCGACAGCTCGTTGGTCCGGTAGCGGTGGCCGGTCTCCATGTCGAGGAAATGATAGAAGAAGCCCTTGTGCCCCGCCGTGCCGGTCGGCTCCGGCCCCTGGGGCAGGCTGTGGAAATAGCGGACGGTGGTCAGGGTCCGCTCGCGCGCCTCGGCCCGGCTCATCCAGCGGCGTTCGACGCCGATGGGCCAGCAGGTCAGGGCGAAACCGACCGCCGCAATAGAGCAGAAGGATTTGCTGGGCCAGCGATCGGGCGTCAGGCCGGTGGCCCGGTCCGTGACCTTTTCGAACCAGCGGAAGGTGCGTTCCTGAAGCTCATCGACCTCGCGGTCCAGCCGCAGAGGCCGGCGCTGCGTGCCGTTTACCGCCCCAGTGACCGCCTGCTGCGCCGCCGCCTCGCCCACAACGAGGCCCCCGACCGCCAGGGCCGCAGCCCCTGCCGTGGTTCGCATCAGGAAGTCTCGGCGGTTCATAGGCACGCTCACTGAATATCTGAAAAAAGAAGGCCGCCTTCCACGCAAGCGGAAGGCGGCCCAGGCTCAGGGTGGTTAGAAGGAGTAGCGCAGACCGACCTGGAAGCTGCGGGTCGGCGTGAAGACTCCGGTGCCAGCGCCGAAGCGCGGGCTGGTGTAGCTGCCTTCGAACGAGCTGTAGTTGGTGAAGTTGAACAGGTTGATGGCGTCAGCAATGAACTCCACTCGCTGTCCGCCAAACACTTCGAAGGCCTTCGTCAAGCGCAGATCCACTTGCCGATAGGCGAAGTTCAGGCCCGGCAGGAAGGCGCGCTTTTCGGGGTTCCCGGCATTCCAGCAGATGTTGGGACCACCCGCCGGCGCGTCAGGGCAGTTGAAAACATTATACGGCAGGCCTGAACCCAAGGTCACGATGCCGGACAGCAGGAAATCGGCCGGCAGACCCAGGGTGCCCGAGGCGACGATGCGGTGCCGCTCGTCCGTCGCCGATCGATATTCCGGCGATTGGCTGGGGACATTGTAGTCGAAGTCGAAGGCCGCATATCCGTTGTCACGGCTGCCGTTCTGGGTCGCGTCCATATAGGTGTAGGCCAGATTGAAGCCCCAGCCGTCCTGAGCGTTGTACGGCTTATCAGCGGTCAAATAGATCGCTTTATAGTCGCGTTCCTTGTCCGTGTTCTGGAAGAAGATGGTGTTCCGGAACTGCGGGAAGCCGACCGAGGTGGGCGACGGTCCGTTGAAGCGACCACCCGTCTCGGTCAGGGCGTTGGCGATGTACCAAGCAGATTCACCCTCCGTATGACCGGCCGCGAATGTAAGGGCCGTCTGCCATTGGCCGAACTTCTGGCGCACGCCGATATTGAACTGATCGGTGCGCGGCGGTTCGAAGTTGTTCTTGACAAGGAAGACCTCTCCGGCGCCCGGCGACGCGGCCAGCAGCGGATCAAGGCCGGCCGGCGTCAGATAGGCTGGGTTCCAGGCTACCGTCTGCTGCCCCCCGACGAGGCCGCCGGTGTTGGAGAAGTAGATAGTCTTGTTGAACTGGAACGGCTTGAACCGTTCATCGAAGGCGAAGTTGAAGCCGATCCGGTCGTAATAGCGCCCTGCACCGCCGAACAGCACAGTGCGTTCGTCGCCGAAAACGTCATAGGAGAAGCCGAAGCGAGGCTGGAAGGCGTCCTTGAAAGCAGGACGATCACCGTCGGAAATATAGTCAGCCGGATTGAAGTAGGACGGGAAATCGTAGCTCGGCAGGTTCTGAATCGCCGCCAGCATGTTCCGAATGGAGTCCGGCGTCCGGTAGTCGTTGTTGACCGCGTTGTCCTCGTAGTCCCAGCGGATGCCTAGGTTCAGTTCCAGCTTGTCGGTGATCTGCCAGTCGTCCTGAATGTACAGTCCGATGACATTGTTGTCAGCGTCAGCGGGAGGAACGGCCACGCCGAGGTCAACAGAGACCGGAATGGTTCGGCTTCCGTTGATTTCAGGACGCGCCTCGATGTCGTAGGTGAAGGTCGGGTTGCGGCCGAAGTCCTTCTGCACGAAGTAATTCTGCATCGAATACTTCGCACCCATCTTGATGGTGTGGGTACCCATCCAGGACAGGTCGGGGATAGTCAGGTCGTTCCGGATCGTCGTGCTCTTCTGCTCCAGGAACTGAGAGTCCGCGCGACCGCCAGCCGTGAAGACCGTCGCCTCGCGGTTGTTGATGTTGTACTGGAAGCCGGGCGTCGTCGGACTGTCGTCCCGGAAGATGACATACCGGCGGCCGTAGTCGCCGCCGTTGATCACCGACTGCTCATAGCTGGACTGCAGGTAATCGATCGCGAACTCATTCAGGAAGCGATCGCCCTGGTATTGGTGACGCAGGTTGAACGCCTTGTTCTCACCGCTGTTGCGCGCCGCGCGGCTGGGGGCGTTCTGGCCGCTGGCCCCACGGATATCCTCTTCGGTCTTGTACTCGGCGCTGAGTTCCAGACGCTGCCGGTCGTTGATCTGCCACGACAGCTTGCCGAAGAAGATGTCCTGTTCATACGGCGTCGAGGTTGTGCCCAGATCGGCGGCGAAGAAGTCATTGTATTCCGTGCGGTTCAGGAAGGACTGCGAAATCCGGTCCTCATCCTTGCGCTCGTAGGCGCCGAAGAAGTGCAGACGATCCTGGATGATCGGGCCACCCAGGCTGGCGCCGTATTGCAGTCGCTTCAGCGGCGCCTTCTCGGCTCCACGACGTTCCGAAATCTCATCCTGAGCGATCCAGTCGGGATCCTGATAGAAGACGAAGGCGTCACCGTGGAACTCGTTCGTGCCAGAGCGGGTCACGGCCGTAATGATGGCCGAACCGGCCTGTTCATACTCAGCCTTGAAGTTTTGGCTGATGACGCGGAACTCCTGAACCGCGCCCTGCGGGAAAGGGGTGCCGCGGCTGTCGTCCTGACCAGCCACGCCGCCGTCGTTGATCAGGGATTTTCGGTTCTGACCGTCGATGAAGACGTTGATGGCCTGAGCCGTCTGACCACCGGCCGAAATGGTCCGCTCCGTATCGTCTTCGCGAACACGCAAGCCGGGGGCCAGGGCGGCGAAGTTCAGGAAGTTGCGGCTGATCTGCGGCAGGTTGTTGATCTGCTGCTGGGTCACATTGGTGGCGACTTCGGGCGTGCGGACTTCAAACACCCGACGGCCGGTCACGACGATGTCGCCCAGCTCGGTCGCGCCGCTGGTCGCGGGCGCGGTCGAAGCGGCGGCGACGTCCAGATTGAGCGTGCCGACCTGGCCCAGGGCCAGGGTGACGGTTTCTTCAGCCGTCTGGCCGTCCGCGCTGGTCACTTGAACGCGATAAGTGCCGGGACGGAGACCGGAAAAGACGTAGCGGCCGTCGGCGCCGACGCGGGCGCGCGCCACATAGCCGGTCGCCACTTCCGTGGCTGTGACTTGCGCGCCGGCTTCAGCGGTCGCGCCGTCGTAAACGGCGCCGCGGAGCGTAGTCGTTGCGTTTTGCGCGGTCGCCGCCCCAGCGAAACCGGCCGCGATGGCCAGAGCCGACGCGGCCGCCAAGGCGGTGCTGCGTGTATTGAACTTTCTCATCCTGTTTTCCCCTCCTGATGGGCCCGTTTCACAACGGCTGTGCGGTTGGATTGACGGTGGTCGACCCGGCGGTTTCAGCCGCCGCGGTGGATTGTCGTTCGACCAGGAGCGGCCGAACGATTTCGCAGGCGGAATCCGGCGCCCCGTTCGGGCCGGCCTGGACCAGGCCGATCAGGCGCTCCACGCCCCTTCGGCCCATTTCCGCAATATTCACTCTCAACGTAGTCAGGGTCGGCCGGACCAGGGCCGCCAGCGGCACGTCGTCGAATCCGATCACGGCCACGTCCTCAGGGCAGCGCACGCCCGCCTCCTGGAAGGCCAGCATGGCGCCCAGGGCCATCATGTCGTTGGCCGCGAACACCGCGTCGGGGCGCTGGTCCAGAGCCAGCAACCGGGTGGCGGCGCGATGCCCGGCCGCCTGGGTGAAATCGCCCTCGACGATGATCGGTTCCTGGTCGACCAGGGCGCTGGCGTAGCCTTCGGCGCGGATGTCCGCCTCCAGGTTTCCGGCCGCGCCCCGAATGTGGGCGATGCGGCGCCGGCCCGTCGCGCGCAGATGCTCGACCGCCGTGACGGCCGCCCCGTGATTGTCGATCGCGATGGAGGGGCGGCCCGCCTCGTCCAGGCCGCCGTTCATCAACACCACCGGCATGCGGCCCGCCACGTCGGCGGCCAGGTTGGCGGCGCGCAGATGGGGCGACAGGACGATCATTCCATCGACCCGACCGCGCATCGATCGCAGGGCGGCCAGGGTTTCCTCGGTATCGCCGTGGGAGCTGGATACGATCAGATGTTTGCCGTGCGCGCGGGCGGCTAAATCCATGCCGCGGATCAGCTCGGAGAAGAACTCGCCGTACAGGTCCGGCAGGATGACGCCGATCGTGTCGGTCCGACTGGTAGACAGGCTGCGGGCGCCGACGTGAGGCACATACCGGAGATATTCGACCGCATCGAGCACCCGACGCCGGGTCGATTCCGTGATGGCGTCAGAGCCGTTAAGCACGCGCGACACTGAGGCGACGGACACCTGCGCCCGCTCCGCCACGTCACGGATCGTGGCGGCCTTGGCGGCCGGCGCATGTCCGTTAACGGCTGACGGGGTGGAGACGTCCACGGTTTCCTCTCTGAGCGTTCATCGTGCCGGCCCACTTATCGAAGGTCCGTCGATAACAAATGTAATCGGTTACATGACACAGGAGGCTCAGTCACCGCAAGCGGCGAGATGTCGCCCCTTCTCGATTTCTCCTCCCCCGACGGGTGTTCCCGTCCAGGCTTCGGCCGCCACCGCCCCTGGGTGCGATCCCTGGGGTCGGGCGGCATGATCCACCGCGAATTCAGCGGTTGATAACGACTACATCTAGTAGCGCGGGTCATCGCGACACCGTAATCTGGCGCCAGCTCTAAGGGGAGATGCGGTTTATGCGCTTTCAATCCGGCTTCGTCGCTCGCGCCGTGCGGGTCGCGATGGAGACCCGCGCCATAGAGCGCCCCTTCCTGGTCCAGGAGGTTCTGGCGCCCGCCGGCTGGTCCGACGCCCGGATCGAAGCCTGGCTGGACTGGGGCGATTCGCTCTCGCCCCCGCCGTCCGTCGCAGGCGGCTGGCTGAACGGCGCGCCGGACGCCTGGGCTGGGCGTTTGGCGGCCAAGGGATTGGCCGAGGGCGTCTTTGCCGACACCAAGGCGGCGGGCGCCTTTGCGGCGGAGCTGGCGGCTACGATGCAGCTCGGCCTGGCGACCCCGGTGGGACACGCGGCAACGGCCGGCGTCGTCGACCTCGCCGATCCATCCGCCGCCGCCCGGCTTTCCGCCCACAGGGCCGATCGGACGACCCAGCGGCTGGCGCGACAATCAGCGGAGGCCCTGACCGACGCCCTCTGCGCCGTCGCCGACGCGGTCGATCGTTGCGAGGGGGCCCGGGGGGATTGCGCCGACCCGATGCGAAATCCCGCGCTGGGCCGGGCCGCCGCCGCCGCCCGCGGCCGCGGGGCGACCGACGCCGACATCCTGCGCGCCGTCGATGGTGAGCGTCCCAGCCTGACGCTTCGCCCCTTGGCGGACGGTGCCCAGCTGGTGGTCCTGGCCGACCGGACCCAGACCGCCGCCGGCTCCCCTGAAGTTCTGGCCGCTGCAGAGGCCGCCCTGGACGGCGGCCTGGTCGTCGTCTTCGACCCGCGGGACGCTGAGGTTCTGGCCGAACCCGCCGCCAATCGGGTTCTGATCGACCTGGCTGCGGTCGCGACCCTGAGCGATGGGACGTTCGATCTTCTGCCCGATCTGGTTCGTCTGTGGGTGACGGCCCTGGACCTCCAATCGGACGACGCCGTGCTCGCGCTGGGACTGGAGGGGCTTTTGGACGCCCTGGCGCCGCTCGACGGCGATCCCGCCGCCCGCGCCGAGGCCTTGGGCGCCCTGACGGCGTCGGTCGCAGTCCAAACCTCGGTCGAGCTGGCGCGGCTGCGCAGTCCCTGTGGCGAGTGGGAGGGTTTGAAGGCCCAGATCATCGACGTCGAAAAGGCGCGCCGCGACCGGCTGTCGGCCAATCCCTCTCCCCTCGCCGCCCAGGCGATCGAGATTCTGGATCGGACGTCCGGTCCCCGCCGCCACGTCGCCGTGGATCTGTTCGTTGACGACGCCGAGGCCCGCCTGCGTCTCGGCCGGGGCGCGCCCGCCGTCGTCGATCTATTCGAGACCGCAGACGGTGGAATCGGTCGCCGCCTGGCCCCGGCCCTGGCCGCCGCCCTGGTCCGCAGCGGAGGGGACGTCCAGGCGGCCGAGCGTCGCCTGTTCGGCCGACGCACCCTGGTCGAGGCGCCTGGCGTGGATCATTCCGCGCTTCGCGCCTTCGGCTTCACCGATGTGGAACTGGCCGCCGTGGAACAGGCTCTGGGTGCTGCGGAAAGCTTCGACGCCGTCTTCACCGCACCCGTCCTCGACCCCGGCTTCATCCGCGACGTTCTGGGACTGGAAGACGGCGACGGCCCCTTGTTGAACCTGCTGGGGGTGCCCGAAGAGGCTGAGGCCGCCGCGGCTCAATGGGTGTTCGGCCACGGGCATCTGCGGGATTGGGAGGGCGCGCCGACCGACCTCGCAGCCCTTCTCGCCGATCCCGCCGGCTTCGAGGGTCGCCTGCGTCTGGCGGTCGAACCCTTCAGCGACGCCCCGGACATCGCCCTTGAAGCCCTCGACTGGCGCGCCACCGCCGCCCAGGCCGTGCGCACGCTCAGCCAGGCGGCGGATCACGGACGGCGCGCCATCCGCCTGAACCGCGCCGCGCCTCCCCCCGGCCCTCTGCTGACCCTGCCCAAGACCGACCCTGCGCCGCGCTTCGAAGCCGCACCCCAGACCGCCGCCGCACCCGCCCCCAAGGAGCGGATCATCGAACGGGTGGTGGAACGCGAACGCGCCCGCCGCAAACTGCCCGACCGTCGCAAGGGCTATATCCAGAAGGCGGCCGTAGGCGGCCACAAGGTCTATATCCACACCGGAGAATATGAAGACGGCGAACTGGGCGAGATCTTCATCGACATGCACAAGGAAGGCGCCGCCTTCCGCAGCCTGATGAACAACTTCGCCATCGCCATCTCTATCGGCCTGCAATACGGCGTGCCGCTGGACGAGTTCGTGGACGCCTTCGTCTTCACCCGCTTCGAGCCGGCGGGACGGGTCACCGGCAATGATTCCATCCGTTCGGCGACCTCGATCCTCGACTACATCTTCCGCGAACTGGGCGTCTCCTATCTGAGCCGCCAGGAACTGGCCAACGCCCAGGCGGATCACACCCAGGCCGAGGGCCAAAACTGGGGCGAACTGGGCGATGGAAAGCCCAAGGACGGCGAGGCCGTCCCCGCCGCACGCTTTATATCCAAGGGGTTCGCGCGCGGCTCGGCGCCGGACAATCTGGTCGTCGTGCCCTTCGGCCGCAAGCTGGAGACAGAGCCCCGGCCGGGCGGCGAGGCGGAGGCGGCGGCCTGTCCCTCCTGCGGGGACTTCAGCCTGCAACAACGCGGCGCCGGCTGGACCTGCGACACCTGCGGCGCGGCGCCGGCCTTGCAAGGCGGGGATCAGGGCTAAGTTAACGGGTCGCCCCTAGGCTTGGATCAATGCGACGCCTTCGCCGGAGCGACCCCATGTCCCGCCTGACCGCCCTATCCCTCGCCGCCGTCCTTCTCGCGACCCTGGCCGTCCCCGCCTCGGCCCAGAACGCCGGTCAGATCGCCTCGGTGCGTCGTGGCGCGTCCTGCGCGGGCTGCAACCTTTTTCAGGGAGACTTTTCAGGACTTGAGGCGCGGGGCCTGAACCTGTCGCGGTCGCGTCTGCGCCAAGCGGACCTGAGCCTGAGCGTGATGAACCGCACCCGCTTCTCCAACGCCGATCTGCGCGACGTGGAGGCCTATGGCGGGGTCTTTTCCGGCTCCAGCTTTTCAGGCGCGGACCTGACCAACGCCAGTTTCGTCGGCGCCTATCTGCAAGGGGCGAACTTCGCGGGGGCCACGCTCCAGGGAACCAATCTCTCCGGCGCCGATCTGTCGCGCGCCTCCGGTCTGACGCAGAGCCAGCTCAACCGAGCCTGCGGCGACGGCTCCACCGTCCTGCCTCACGGGCTGCGTATTCCGGCCTGCTGAAGGCCGCCAATCTTGCCGGCATTTAACGAAATTACCTCGATTTAAGTAGGTCCCGTCACGGTTTCAGGGCATTCAGGCGGTGTGAAACAGATCATCCGCCCCACCCTTTCGGCCCTTTTGCCCGCCCTGGCTGCGGCGAGCGGCCTTCTGCTGGCGCCGTCCGCCTTCGCCGGCGTCGAGATGACGTTGCAAGATCGCGACGTGGCCCGGTCGGTCTCGCTCGGCGGCTCCTGCAATCGCTGCGAGCTGTCGGGGCGCAATCTTTCCGGTGCGACCTTCACCGGCGCCAGCTTCATAAACGCCACCCTGGTCGGCGCCAATCTTCGCGGCGCGGAAATGGTGGGGTCGAACTTCACGGGCAGCGACTTCAGCCGCGCCAATCTGACCGGAGTCGAGATCGTCGGCGCCGACTTCACCTCCACCAGCTTCGCAAACGCCGTCCTGACGGGAGCAGAGGCCCAGGGCGCCTCCTTCGTGCGCGCCAACCTTTCCCGCGCCAACCTTTCCGGAGGCGAGTTGCACGGGGTCAATTTCAACGGCGCCACCCTGATCGAGGCCGACTTTTCGGGCAGCGAGCTGTTCGGCGCGACCCTGGCCAATGTCCGCGCCGCCGGGGCCGATTTCAGCGACGCTGAGATCAACGCCTCCAACCTGACCAACGGGGACTTCACCGGCGCCTCCTTCCGGGATTCCAGCCTGGACGGCGCGCGGCTGACCGGCGGCGTCTTTAGCCGGGCCGACTTCAGAGACGCCTCCCTGCGGCGCACCGATATTCGAGGCGCAGATTTGTCCGGCGCGCGCAATCTGACCCAGGATCAGGTGCGGGAAGCCTGCGGCGATGGATCGACCCGCCTTCCCGGCCGTCTGACGGCTCAGGCCTGCCGCGGCGCAATCCGCGTCATCCGCGCCGTTCCCGCGCCGCCGACGCCGCCCGCGCCGCCGCGCGTCCGCAACTTCGTGGCTGCAGAGCGCTGACGCCCGGCTGAACGCGGTCGAATGAAAAAAGGGCGCGCCTCTAGGCGCGCCCTTTCTTTCGCTCAGATAGGCCGATCAGACCTTGATCGGCGGGGCCGTGCGGATGTGCAGCTCCTTCAGCTGGCGATCCTGCACCGAGGCCGGGGCGCTCATCAGCAGGTCTTCGCCTTGCTGGTTCAGCGGGAATGCGATCACCTCGCGGATGGCCTGCTGACCGGCCAGCAGCATGACGATCCGGTCGATGCCGGGCGCCAGGCCGCCGTGCGGCGGGGCGCCGAAGCGGAAGGCGTTCAGCATGCCGCCGAACTGTTCCTCGACCACCGAGGCGTCGTAGCCGGCGATCTCAAAGGCCTTCAGCATGATCTCGGCCTTGTGGTTCCGGATCGCGCCCGAGCACAGCTCATAGCCGTTGCAGACGATGTCGTACTGATAGGCGCGGATGGTCAGCGGATCCTGGGTCTCCAGGGCCTCCAGCCCGCCCTGGGGCATGGAGAAGGGGTTGTGGCTGAAGTCGACCTTCTTCTCTTCCTCGGACCATTCGAACATCGGGAAATCGACGATCCAGCAGAACTTGAACTGGTCCTCATCGACCAGCTTCAGCTCCGTGCCCACGCGGGTGCGGGCCAGACCGGCGAACTTGGCGAAGGCCGACGGCAGGCCGGCGACGAAGAAGGCGGCGTCGCCCTGGCCCAGGCCCAGGGACTGCATCAGGGCCTCGGTCGGCTCCTGGCCCAGGTTCTTGGCGATGGGGCCGCCCCAGGCGCCCTGGTCGTCGGACCAGAAGATATAGCCCAGGCCCGGCTGGCCCTCGCCCTGCGCCCACGAGTTCATGCGATCGCAGAAGGCGCGGCTGCCGCCGGTCGGCGCCGGAATGGCCCAGACGGCGTTCTTCTCGTCGGCGCCCAGGATCTTGGCGAACAGACCGAAACCGCCGTCGCGGAAATGGTCGGATACGACCTGCATCTTGATCGGGTTGCGCAGGTCGGGCTTGTCGGAGCCGTACCAGGCCATCGACTGGGCGTAGGTCAGGCGTTCGAAGCCCTTGTGTTCGAAGCTCTGGCCGAAGTCGTTGGTGAAGGTGTGGGTCTGGTCGATGGGCGAGACCGGCTTGCCCTCGCCGAACTCTTCGAAGACGCCGTGCATGACGGGTTCGATGGCGGCGAAGACGTCTTCCTGGGTCACGAAGCTCATCTCGACGTCGAGCTGGTAGAACTCCAGCGACCGGTCGGCGCGCAGGTCTTCATCGCGGAAGCAGGGCGCGATCTGGAAATAGCGGTCGAAGCCCGAGACCATCAGCAGTTGCTTGAACTGCTGGGGCGCCTGCGGCAGGGCGTAGAACTTCTCGGGGTGCAGGCGGCTGGGCACCAGGAAGTCGCGCGCGCCCTCGGGCGACGAAGCCGTCAGGATCGGCGTCTGATATTCCAGGAAGCCCTGGTCGAACATGCGGTTGCGGATCGACTGGATCACGCGCGAGCGCAGCACGATGTTCTTGTGCAGGGTCTCGCGCCGCAGGTCGAGATAGCGGTG
This sequence comes from Brevundimonas sp. Bb-A, assembly GCF_009394735.1. NCBI lineage: Bacteria > Pseudomonadati > Pseudomonadota > Alphaproteobacteria > Caulobacterales > Caulobacteraceae > Brevundimonas > Brevundimonas sp. Bb-A. Next base: position 2,677,140 of record NZ_CP045456.1, read on the forward strand.
CTTGAGGCGGATCTCCTCAGGGTACTCCGGTTCGCCGAAGACCGGCAGCGGCAGTTCGGCGGCTTCCGACAGGACCTCGACGCCCTGGACCCGAACCTCGATCTCGCCGGTCGGCAGGTTCGGATTGATGACGGCGGCGTCGCGGGCGATCACTTCGCCGTCCACCTTGATCACGCTCTCGGCGCGCAGGCGCTCGACGGCCGCGAAGCCGGGCGTCTCGGGGTGCAGCACCAGTTGGGTCAGGCCGTAGTGATCCCGCAGGTCGATGAACAGCAGGCCGCCGTGGTCGCGCTTCCGGTGAACCCAGCCGGACAGGCGGACGGCGGAACCGGCGTCGGAGGCGCGCAGGGCGCCGCAGGTATGGGAGCGGTAGGCGTGCATGAACAGACCGTCTGGAAATCTGGCGGTGGAATCTGACGCCTTCGGCGCCTGAAATCGAAGCGGCGTAGGGCGCATCATCGCCCCGGAAAGTCAAGGTTTCAGCCGTTGCAAACCCCGCTGCGGCGCGCAATAGCGGTTCCAGTCAAAGCTGAAGGCGCCCATGTTCATCGTCACCATCACCTATACCCAGCCGATCGAGGCCATTGAGCAAAAGACGGTCGAGCACCGCGCCTGGCTGGACCAACACGTCGCCAGCGGCCTGATCCTCGCCGCCGGCCCGATGGTTCCTCGCACCGGCGGCATTCTGGTCGTCCGTGGCGGCGGAACGAAGGAGGCGCTGGAAACCTTGCTGAAGGACGATCCTTTCCAGGTCCACGGCCTGGCCGATTACAAGGTGACCGAGTTCAAGGCGGGCAAGCTGAACCCCGCCCTGGCCGATTTCGCCTGAAACGCTCCACAGGGTCTAACGTCCCTCCCCATTACCAACAGGCCCGCTCTGACACAGGCCGACCGGGCCTCTGCTATGACAGAACCATGTCCGCGCCGAGCGCCCTGAGCCCAAAGCCCGCCGAACAGCTGCGTCTGCCGCTGGAACGCCCCGTAGGCGACGCCTTCGTGGTCTCAGACAGCAACGCCGAGGCCGCGCGGGTGCTGGCGGCCTGGCCGGACGGCGTGGGTTCTGTCCTGGCGCTCTATGGACCGGCGGGAGCCGGCAAGAGCCGTTTGGCCGCCGACTGGGCCGAACGGGTCGGCGCCCTGCCCCTGCACGGCGCGGAAGCAGCTGTGATCGACCCCCTGGAGCTGGAAGGCCGCCCCGTCCTGCTGGACTCGGCCTCTGATGCGGATGATGAAAGCCTGTTTCATCTGATCAATCTGGCGAACGTCTCCGGCGGCGCCCTCCTGCTGGTGGATCGGGCGGCCCCGCGGCGATGGCGAGCAGCCCTGCCCGACCTGCGCTCGCGTCTGGACGCGGTGCGGGCCGTGCCCGTCGAGGCGCCGGATGACAAGGTGCTGTCGGCCATTCTTCGCGCCCGCTTCGCAGAGCGCAGCATCGCCCCCGCCGACGACGTCATCGACTATCTGGTGCGACGCCTGGACCGTTCAGCGGACATGGCCGTGAAGGTGGTGGATCGGCTGGACGCCCTGCATCGCCCGGTGACCCGCCCCCTGGCCCGCGAGGTTCTGGACCAGCTCGGAGACGCAGACGCCGCCTGACGCGGCCCCTCCCTACCATCTTCCCGGCCCCTGCAAATTTCCGGCTCATCCGCTTGCGGCCGTCACAGTCGCGCGCGACAACCGGCGCATGACCGACGCTGCGATTCAAGACGATACCCGGGGCGAGGAAGTTCCAGCCTCCCGCGCGCCTCAGTTGGCCCTGAACGAAGATCTGATGATTTCGCCGTCGCGCTTCTTCAATCGCGAAATTTCCTGGCTGGCCTTCAACGAACGCGTGTTGGAAGAGGCGGCCAATCCGAACCATCCGCTGCTGGAGCGGCTGCGGTTCGTCTCGATCTCGGCGAACAATCTCGACGAGTTCTTCATGACGCGGGTCGCAGGCCTGAAGGGCCAGTTGCGCGAGCGACTCAGAATCCTGTCCGCGGACGGTCTGACCCCGGCCGAACAGCTGGAGCGCATCAATATCGCTGCGGGCCAGTTGATGGCCGAACAACAGGTCCGCTGGCGTCAGCTGAAGAAGGAATTGGCTGCGGCGGGGATCGAGGTGGTCGATCGCAACCGCCTGACCAAGACCGAAAGGGAGCGGCTGGAGCCCGAGTTCCTGAACCAGCTGTTCGCCGTTCTGACGCCTCTCGCCATTGATCCGGCCCACCCCTTCCCCTTCCTGCCCAACCTCGGCTTTTCCCTGGCGCTGAAGCTGAAGCGCAAGGGCGAGGCCAAGACCTTCTACGCCCTGGTGCCGGTGCCGACCCAGGTGCGCCGCTTCTGGGAATTGCCGACCGACGGGCGATCCGCGCCGGGTCGCAAGCGGTTCATCACCCTGGAGAACGTGCTTCTGCTCTTCATCAACCACCTCTTCCCGGGCTGTGAGGTCTTGGAAAAGGGCCTGCTCCGTCTGATCCGCGACAGCGACATCGAGATCGAGGAAGAGGCCGAGGACCTGGTGCTGGAGTTCGAGGAGGCCTTGAAGCAGCGACGCCTCGGCTCGGTGGTGCGCGTCAAGATCGAGGCCTCGATGCCCGCCGATCTGCGCGACTTCATCATCGGCGAGTTGGAGGCGACGCCCCAGGACGTGGTGCTGGTGGACGGCATGCTGGGCCTGGCTCAGCTGTCGGACCTGATACCCGGCGGCCATCCCGATCTGAAGTTCAAGGGCTATGAGCCCCGCTATCCGGAACGGGTTCGGGACAATGGGGGCGACATCTTCGCCGCCGTCCGAGAAAAGGACATGCTGATTCACCACCCGTTCGAGAGCTTCGACGTGGTGGTGCAGTTCCTGCGTCAGGCGGCGCGTGACCCGAACGTCATCGCCATCAAACAGACCCTGTACCGCACCTCCAAGGACAGCCCCATCGTCGCCGCCCTGATCGAGGCGGCCGAGAACGGCAAGAACGTCACCGCCCTGGTCGAGCTGAAGGCCCGGTTCGACGAGGAGGCCAACCTGCGCTGGGCGCGAGCGATGGAGCGGGCCGGCGTCCACGTCGTCTTCGGCTTTGTCGAATACAAGACCCACGCCAAGCTGAGCGTCGTGGTGCGACGTGAAGGGGACGGCCTTAGAACCTATTGCCACTACGGCACCGGCAACTATCACCCGGTCACGGCCAAGATTTACACCGACCTGTCCCTTTTCAGCTGTGATCCGACTCTGGCGCGCGACGCCAGCCGGGTGTTCAACTACATCACCGGCTACGCCACCCCGGACGAGTTGGAGGCGTTGATCGTTTCCCCGCTCAACATGAAGGCCAAGCTGATCGAACTGATCGGCAAGGAGATGTCGGCCGCCGCAATGGGCAAGCCGGCGGCCATCTGGGTGAAGCTGAACGCCCTGGTCGATCCCGAGATCATCGACGCCCTGTACCGGGCCAGCCAATGGGGCGTGCGTATCGACCTGGTGGTGCGCGGCATCTGCTGTCTGCGTCCCGGGGTGCCGGGCCTGTCGGAGAACATCCGGGTCAAGTCCATCGTCGGCCGCTTCCTGGAACACAGCCGGATCGTCTGTTTCGCCAACGGCAAGGATCTGCCGCACGACAAGGCCAAGGTCTTCATCTCGTCAGCCGACTGGATGACCCGGAACCTGAATCGGCGGGTCGAAGTGATGACCCCCATCCTCAACGCCACCGTCCATGATCAGGTGCTGGATCAAATCATGGTCGCCAATCTGAAGGATGATGCGCAGAGCTGGGTCTTGGACGCCGAAGGACGCTATACGCGCGTTTCCCCCGCCGATCCGGAACGCCCCTTCTCCGCCCATGATTACTTCATGACCAATCCCAGCCTGTCGGGCCGCGGCCGCAAGGTGAAGACCTTGCCGGCCGTCCTCCGCTACGAGCGCCCCGGCCGTTGATGGGTGACATAGCCCCAGCCGGCCGTGACATCGCGGCCATCGACATCGGCTCCAACTCGGTTCGCCTGGTCCTGTACCATCTGGAAGGCCGCGCCGTTTGGACGGTGTTCAATGAAAAGGTCTTGGCGGGCCTGGGCCGCGATCTGCCCGTCACCGGTCGGCTGTCGCCCGAGGGCGTCGCCATGGCCCTGACGGCGCTTCGCCGTTTCGCCGCCGTCCTGGAAGGTGTGCGCCCGGACGCGACCCTGATCGCCGCCACAGCTGCGGTGCGAGAAGCCGAAGACGGGCCTGACTTCTGCCAGAGGGTGGCGGCGGAGACCGGGCTGAACATCCGCGTATTGAGCGGCGAGGAAGAGGCGAAGTACGCCGCCATGGGCGTGTTGGCGGGCGCCCCGACGGCCCAGGGCGTTTCGGCCGACATGGGCGGCTCCAGCCTGGAGCTGACTCAGTTGAAGGGTCTGAAGGCTCTGAAATGGACTCGAGGACAGGGCCTGACCCTGCCGCTCGGGCCCTTCGCCCTGGCCGAGGGAAGCGGTTTTGACGCTGAACGGATCAGGGGCCGCATCGACCAGAAGCTGAAGCCGGTCGCTTCACGGTTCCGAACGGACCGGCTCTACGCCGTCGGCGGCGCTTGGCGCACCCTGGCCCAGGTTCACATGGGGCTGAAATCCTATCCGCTGAAGGTGGTGCATCAATATCAGATGTCGGCGAACGAGGCGTTGGAGACCGCGCGGCTGGTGTCCCGACAATCCGCCGTCAGCCTGGCCAAACTGCCCGGCGTCTCGAAAACCCGCGCAGAAACCCTGCCCTACGCCGGACTGGTGCTGGAGGGGTTGATCAATCATCTGGGCCTCAAACACATTGAAATGTCGGCCTGGGGCGTGCGTGAGGGCCTCCTGTTCGAAACCCTGGACAAGGCCACCCGGACGGCTGATCCTCTTCTTGCCGGCTGTGCGGCCCTGGGCGGCCGTCAAGGAGTGGCGCCCGCCCTACCGGGCGCTCTGAAGGGATGGATCGCCGACATCGTCGCAGCCCTCCCCTCCGTCTTTGGCGCCAAGCGCGACGACGTGCTGGTGGCGGCCGCCTGCCGGCTGGCGGATCTGGGCGCGCGGCTGCACCCGGATCACCGCTTGGAGTTGGTGTTCGACCAGGTGCTGCGCGCGCCCGTGGCGGGGATCAGCCACGACGAACGCGCCTTTCTGGCCAGCGCCCTGAACGCCCGCTACGGCGGCGGTGCAGCCACGCCCCAGCCCGAGGTTATCGACCGGCTGCTGGACGCCGTCGCCGCCAGACGCGCCCGCGCCCTGGGGCTGGCCATCCGCCTGGCCTGCGATCTGTCCGGCCGCTCGCCGCAACTTCTCGCCAACGCCACGGCGCGTGTGAAGGGCGGAGAGCTTCGGCTGACGGCGACGGAAGGTTATGCCGACGTTCTGTTGGGCGAACAGACGCGCAAACGCGCCAAGGCTCTGGCCGAGGCGATGGACCTGGGCCTGAAGATCCAGACCTAGAGGATCGACGGCGCGTCGAGCCCCGGCCTCTAGCCTTCGATCTCGACCACCTCGACCCGGGCGCCGCTCAGCACCAGGGCGATCTCGCCCCGTTTCAGCTTCAGCGCGTCCTCGCCGAAGATCTGGCGCCGCCAGCCCTTCAGCGCATCCACGTCGGCGTCGTCCGTAACGGCGATCTTCTCCAGGTCGGAAACCGTGGCGATCAGCTTGGGCGCGACGCCGGCGTTGTCGCTCTTGGCCTTCAGCAGCACCTTAAGCAACTCGACCACCGACGGAGGCGCCGGCTGGCGATGGGCAGGGCGCTCCATCTCGGGCGCATGGGATTCCGGATCGGCCAGAACGCGTTTCAGCTCCTCGGCCAGTTCCAGCCCCAACCGCGATCCGCCGAACCCCTTGGGCACCGAACGCAGCCGGTTGAAGGCGTCGGGGTCGGTCGGCGCCTGTTGCGCGACCTCGTCGATGCCCTCGTCCTTGAGGATGCGGCCGCGCGGCTGGTCGCGCTCCTGGGCCGCCCGCTCGCGCCAGACGGCCACGGCCTTGAAGGCCGCCAGATATTTGGCTGAGAACTTCTTGGGCTTCAGCCGCTTCCAGGCGTTCTCGGGATTGGTGTCGTAAAGGGCCGGATCGACCAGGCTCTCCATCTCCGCCATCACCCAGTCCAGCCGACCTTCCTTCTTCAGCCGGTCGCGCAGCTTCGGATACAGGGCCGCCAAATGCGTCACGTCGCCCAGGGCATAGACCAGCTGGCTGTCCGACAGGGGGCGTCGCGCCCAGTCGGTGAAGCGGCTGCCCTTGTCCAGTTCGACGCGCAGCATCTGCCGCACCAGGGAATCATAGGCGACCTGCTCGCCGAACCCGGCCGCCATGGCCGCCACCTGGGTGTCGAACATCGGCTTGGGCATGGCGCCTAGGCGCACGAAGATTTCTACGTCCTGTCGACAGGCGTGGAAGACCTTGATGATCTTCGGGTCGCGCAGCAGATCCAGGAAGGGCTCCAGGTCCAGGCCTTCCGCCATCGGATCGATGATGCCGGCGTGATCGGCGGACGCGGCCTGGATCAGGCACAGCCTGGGCCAGTAGGTCGTTTCCCGCATGAACTCGGTGTCGACCGTGATGAACGGGGCGGCGGCGAGGCGGGCGCAGAAATCGGCCAGCGCCTCATTGGTGGTGATCGGCGTCATTCCGATGCTATAGCCCCCCGCAACCCACCTGTGGCAAGAGCCGCGCTGCATTTCCGCCCCGATTCCAGGCCCGAGACCCATGAGCGACACCCAAAAACCTCTCGAAAACGGCCTGACCTACGCCGACGCCGGCGTGGACATCGACGCAGGCGAGATGTTGGTCGAACATATCAAGCCCCTGGCCAAGTCCACGGCGCGGCCCGGTTCCGAGCCCTCGCTGGGCGGATTCGGGGCCCTGTTCGACCTGAAGGCCGCCGGGTTTGAGGACCCGCTGATCGTCACCACCACCGACGGCGTGGGCACCAAGCTGAAGATCGCCATCGAAACCGGGCGTCATGACGGCGTGGGCGTCGACCTGGTCGCCATGTGCGTCAACGACCTTCTGGCCCAGGGCGCCGAGCCGCTGCTGTTCCTCGACTATTACGCCACCGGCCGCCTGGAGATCGACGCCGCCCGCCGCGTGGTCGCCGGCATCGCCGAGGGCTGCCGCCAGGCGGGCTGCGCCCTGGTGGGCGGCGAGACGGCGGAAATGCCCGGCATGTACACCGAGGGCGACTATGACCTGGCCGGCTTTAGCCTGGGCGCGGTCGAGCGCGGCCACGCCCTGCCCTATCTAGACCGTCAGACCGCCGGCGACATCATCATCGGCCTGGGCTCCACCGGTCCGCACTCGAACGGCTATTCGCTGGTCCGCAAGGTGGTCGAGAAGTCCGGCCTGGCCTGGGGCGACGACGCCCCCTTCGCCAAGGACCGCTCCCTGGCCCAGGCCCTGATGGAGCCGACCCGCATCTATGTGAAGCCGGTCCTGCCGCTGATGAAGGCGGGCCTGGTCAAGGGCGCGGCCCACATCACCGGCGGCGGCCTGATCGAAAACCCGCCGCGGTGCATCGCCGAGGGGCTGAAAGCCTCGTTCGACTGGGACGCCTGGCCCATGCCCCAGGTCTTCCAGTGGCTGGCCGAGGCCGGCGGCATCAGCGACCACGAGATGCGCCGCACCTTCAACTGCGGCGTCGGCTTCATCCTGATCGTCTCGCCCGAGAACGCCGAGCCGGTGCTGGCCGCCCTGCTCAACGCGGGCGAGGTCGCCTTCGTCTGCGGACAGCTGGAAGCGGCCTGATCTCGTGAAGACGCGCGTTGCGGTCCTGATCTCGGGGACCGGCTCCAATATGGCCGCCCTGATCGACGCCAGTCAGGCGGCGGACAGCGGCTATGAGGTCGCCCTGGTCCTGTCCAACATCGAGGGCGCGGGCGGTCTGGCCATCGCCGCAGCCAAGGGGGTTCAAACAGTCGCCGTTCCGCACAAGCTCTTCGGCAAGGACCGCGAGGCGCATGAGCGGGCGGTGGACGCGGCCCTTCGCGCCGTCGGCGTCGAGGTGGTCGCCCTGGCCGGCTATATGCGCATTTTGACGCCCTGGCTGGTGCGCGCCTGGGAGGGTCGGATGCTGAACATCCACCCCAGTCTTCTGCCCCTCTATCCCGGCCTCGACACCCACGCCCGCGCCATAGCGGCGGGCGACGCCGAAGCCGGCTGCACCGTCCACCTGGTCACCGAAGGTGTCGACGAAGGCCCGATCCTGGGCCAGGCCCGCGTTCCCATCGTCGACGGCGACACGCCCGCGAGCCTGGCAGAACGGGTCAAGACGGCGGAGCATCGGCTGTATCCGCAGGTGCTGGGTGATTTCTGCAAGGGTCTGGCGCGGGGTTGAAACCCTCTACCAAAGGCCCGTCATCCTAGGCCTTGTGCCTAGGATCTATACGCTCGGCTTATGGCGTGTGGCACGGTCTGCGAGCGTGCGCTCGTCCCTCCGTCTTGAGTTTATGGATCCTAGGCATGAGGCCTAGGATGATGACTTGTCGGCGGCGCGTCCCCGTTCTCTAAACACCTCCGCCCCCAGATTACGAAAACTTCATGCGACACCGCGCCGCACCGGCGCAAAGGTGCCGCCGACCAAAATCGGGACCTTATCTTTCATGCAACGTATTCGCCTGATGGCCGCCTGCTCGGCCTGCATCCTCGTCGCCCTGACCGGCGGCGCCTCGGCCCAGGACCATTCGCACGGGGCCCACGCCGCGCCCGGCTTCGGCGCCTGGGGCTTCGACCTCGCCGGTCGCAATACGGCGGTGAAGCCGGGCGACGACTTCAACGAATACGCCAACGGGACCTATCTGCGCACCACCGAGATCCCCGCTGACAAGGCCCGGTTCGGCCCGTTCGACGTCCTCTATGAAAACGCCCAGGCCCAGCTGCGCGCGATCATCGAGTCCAGCGCCGCCAACCCGGTCAACGCCAACGCCCAGAAGGTGGGCGCCCTCTACGCCAGCTTCATGGACGAGGCCCGCGTCGAACAACTGGGCGCCGCGCCCATGGCCGCCGATCTCGCCGCCGTGAAGGCCGTCTCCGACCACGCCGCCATGGCCCGTTTGATGGGCGCCAGTCATTCGGGCTTCGGCGGTTCGCTGTTCGGCGTCGCCGTGTTCGAGGACCTGCAGAACCCGAACATCAACTCGGCCTATCTGGGCCAAGGCGGGCTCGGCCTGCCCGACCGCGACTATTATCTGAAGCCGGACTTCGCCGCCCAGCGCGAGGCCTATCTGGCCTATCTGACCCAGACCCTGACCGCCATCGGCTGGACCAAGCCGGCTGAGACGGCCGCCGACATCCTGGCCTTCGAGACCAAGATCGCGGAGAAGCACTGGACCACGGTCGAGCGTCGCCAGATCGACAAGCTCTACAACCCCAGCAAGGTCGCCGACCTGGCCGCCTTGGCCCCCGGCTTCGACTGGGCCGCCTTCCTCGACGGCGCCCAGGTCGGAAACCTCGACACCCTGGTGCTGATGGAGAACACGGCCATCCCCGGCATCGCCCAGGTCTTCGCCGACACCCCGATCGAGACCCTGAAGGCGTGGGAGGCCACCCAGATCGTCGATCAGGCCAGCCCCTATCTGTCCAAGGCCTTCGTCGACGCCCGCTTCGAATTCCGCGGCAAGACCCTGCGCGGTCAACCGGAGAACCGTCCGCGCTGGAACCGGGGCGTGGCCCTTGTCGACGGCCAGCTGGGCGAGGTCCTGGCCCAGGAATATGTCCGCCTTCACTTCCCCGCCTCGTCCAAGGCCCAGATGGAGACCCTGGTCGACAACATCCGCGCGGCCATGACCGAGCGGCTGAAGACCCTGGACTGGATGAGCGAGGCGACGCGCGAACAGGCCCTCTACAAGATGTCCAAGTTCGGGGTGAAGATCGGCTACCCCGACAAGTGGCGGTCTTATGACGGTCTCGAACTGACCCCCGGCGACCTGTACGGCAATGTCGAACGCTCCAGCGCTTTCGAGTGGGCGTATCAGCGCGGCAAGATCGGCAAGCCGGTCGATCCGCTGGAATGGGGCATGACGCCCCAGACGGTGAACGCCTATTACAACCCGCCGCGCAACGAGATCGTCTTCCCGGCCGCCATCCTGCAGGCGCCCTTCTTCGATCCGAACGCGGACCCGGCCGTCAACTACGGCGGCATCGGCGCCGTCATCGGCCATGAGATCACCCACGGCTTCGACGACCAGGGCCGCAAGTCCGACGGCGACGGCGTGCTGCGCGACTGGTGGACGCCGGAAGACGCCGCCCGCTTCGAGGCGCGCGCCAAGGTGCTGGGCGACATCTACAACTCGCTGGAGCCCATCCCCGGCGTCCACGTGAACGGCGACCTGACCATGGGCGAGAACATCGCCGATCTGGGCGGCCTGCTGCTGGCTCTGGACGCCTATCACAAGTCGCTGAACGGCCAGCCGGCGCCGGTGATCGACGGCCTGACCGGCGACCAGCGGGTGTTCCTGGGCTGGGCCCAGGTCTGGCGCGAGAAATCGCGGCCCGAGGCCCTGCGCGAACAGCTGACCACCGACCCACACTCGCCGGGCGCGGTCCGCGCCGCCACCTCGCCGCGCAACATCGACGCTTGGTACGCCGCCTTCGGCGTCTCGCCTGACCAGAAGGAATACATCGCCCCCGAGGCCCGCGCCCGCATCTGGTGAGCGGTCGCACAAGCCCGAACGAAAAAGGCCCGGAGCGTCGCTCCGGGCCTTTCTTTTTCAACCGAAGGCGAAAAGCCTTACTTCGGCGTGGTCGCGGCGCCGGCGACGGCGCCGATGGCGGCGCCGGCGACAGTTGAGCCGGTGTTGCCGCCGACCACCTGACCGGCGACGGCGCCGCCCAGGGCGCCGGTGGCGGCGCGTTGTTCCATGGTCTGGCCGCAGGCGGCCAGCAGGGCCACGGTGCCGATGACGGGGGTCAGTTTCAGCAGAGTTTTCATAGGTCTTCTCCGGGGGGATGAGATGATGTTGACCCAACGAAAAGGCCCGCGTCCGGTTCCGGACGCGGGCCTCTGTCTCTGGCGCTACGCTCGGGACGCGGTCCCTCGCGGCTTGAGCGCTTAGCCGACGATCTGGTCTTCGGTGAAGAACTGCTCGATTTCGATCTTGGCGTTGTCCAGGCTGTCCGAGCCGTGGACCGAGTTCTCGCCGATCGACAGGGCGAATTGCTTGCGGATCGTGCCTTCGGCGGCCTGTTCCGGGTTGGTGGCGCCCATGACTTCACGGTACTTGGCCACGGCGTTCTCGCCTTCCAGAACCTGGACGACCACCGGCTCGGCGGTCATCTGCTCGACCAGCTCGCCGTAGAACGGGCGCTCGGCGTGGACTTCGTAGAACTTCTTGGCCTGGTCGGTGGTCAGCTTGACGCGGCGCTGGGCCACGATGCGCAGGCCGGCGCCTTCGATCACGGCGTTGATCGCGCCGGTCAGGTTGCGGCGCGTGGCGTCGGGCTTGATGATCGAGAAGGTGCGTTCGGTCATGGGAATTGACTTCTTGTTAGGGAGAATGAGGTCGCGGGCTTATAGCGACGCCCCGCCCCCGCGCCAAGCCGTCTTTCAGCAGGCGATGGCCCGGATGTGGCCAGCGGCGGCATAGTCCAGAATGGCGCGATCTCGGGTGACGACGAGCAGATCGTCTACCCGCGCCTGCGACACGAGCAGTCTGTCAGCAGGATCCTTGTGAAACGGTTCAGGCAGCCTTGCTGCGGTCAAAGCCGCCGCCGCGGAAAGAGGTAAAGCCTGCGCAGTGGCGCTGGACATCGCCGCTTCGAACCAGACGACAGGATCTCCAGCGATCTGGAGAAGGCGTCCCGTTCGGGTCGCGGTCGCGAGCATGCCGATTTCCCAGGCCGAGACCGACGAAATCCAGAGATCGTCGGCTTGCGCCGCCTTGGCGATGACGTCGCGCGCCTCTTGCCTGATCGAAGCTCCGAGAACCATTCTGATGAAAGCGTTCGTGTCCAGGAGCACGCCGCTCATTCTTCATCCCACAGGCCACGCTCCGGATCACATACCCCGTGTAGGGCGGGGTCGTAGATCGGGCCGTCGATGTCCAGCCCTTCAGGTATGATCAACGTGCCCTTCATACCACCGAAGATGCTGTGGGGATCCCACGGCTTCTCCGCTGGGTGATCGGGAGACCTTACCACCGCCACTTCCTTGCCGCGCTTGGTGATGCGAACACGACGAATCTCGCCCGAGTTCACACGATCCAGCAGGTCCAGGCACTTGGCCTTGAACTCCGTGGCCGTTATGACGACCTCGCCGCCTACATGGTCATACGTCATGACTGGTCATATTGAGATGACCAGTCAGAAAGTCAATTCGTCCGCATGCTCCAGATCAACAACCTGACCCTGAACGCCTGGGGCCGCCAGTTTCTGGACGACGCCTCGGTCAGCCTGCCACCCGGCTCCAAGGTGGGTCTGGTCGGCCGAAACGGCATCGGCAAATCGACCCTGTTCAAGGTGATCCTGGGCGAACTGGCCGCCAACGGCGACGAGATCAGCCTGCCCAAGACCGCCCGCATCGCCTCGGTGGATCAGGAACACCCCGCCACCCCCGTCAGCGTGCTGGAGACCATCCTTGAGGCCGACGTCGAGCGCCACGAGCTGATGACGCGGCTGGAAACCGCCGATCCCGAGGAGATGGGCGAAATCTGGGGCCGGCTGATCGAGATCGATGCCGAGAGCGCCCCGGCGCGCGCCTCGGAAATCCTGGTCGGCCTGGGCTTCAGCCAGGAAGACATCCAACGGCCCATGTCGCACTTCTCGGGCGGTTGGCGGATGCGCGTGGCCCTGGCCGCCGCCCTGTTCGCCGAACCGGACATGCTGCTGCTGGACGAACCGACCAACTACCTCGATCTGGAAGGCGCCTTGTGGCTGGAGGCGCGGCTGAAGAAATACCCGCACACGGCCCTGATGATCTCGCACGACCGCGATCTGCTGAACTCGGTCTGCACCCACATCCTTCAGCTCTCGAACCGCAAGCTGGAGCTCTACACCGGCAACTACGACACCTTCGAGCGCACCCGGGCCGAAAAGCTGCGGCTTATGGAGGCCACCAAGTCCAAGCAGGACGCCGAGCGCGCCCACCTTCAGAAGTTCATCGACCGCTTCAAGGCCAAGGCCTCCAAGGCCACCCAGGCCCAGTCGCGCGTCAAGAAGCTGGAGAAGATGGAGCGGATCGAGCTGCCGCCCGAAGAACGGGTCGCCCCCTTTGTCCTGCCCTCGCCTGAACGCCCCCTGCCCCCGCCCCTGATCCGTCTGGAGAAGGCCAGCGTCGGCTATGAGCCGGGCAAGCCGATCCTTCGGAACCTGAACCTGCGGATGGACCTGGACGACCGCATCGGCCTCTTGGGCGTCAACGGCGCCGGCAAGTCCACCTTCGCCAAGCTGATCGCCAAGGCCCTGACCGTCGACGCCGGCGAGTTTCACCGCGACGGCAAGATGCGGGTCGGCTGGTTCCACCAGCACCAGATCGAGGCGATGGATCCCGAGGACACGCCGTTGCAGATCATCCTGCGCGCCATGCCCGAAGCGTCCGAAAGCAGCCGGCGCAGCCGCCTGGCCCAGTTCGGCCTGCCCTATCAGAAGCAGGACACCAAGGTGGGGGCCCTGTCCGGGGGCGAGCGCGCGCGTCTTCTGCTGAACCTGGTGGCCATGGATGCGCCCCACATCCTGATCCTCGACGAACCGACCAACCACCTGGACATCGACAGCCGTCGCGCCCTGCTGGACGCCCTGAACCAGTACACGGGCGCCGTCATCCTGATCACCCACGATCGGTCGCTGATGGAGCTGGTCGCCGACCGGCTGTGGCTGGCCGCCGACGGTACGGTGAAGCCGTTCGAAGGCGACATGGACGACTACGCCAAGTTCGTCCTCGACCGCGCCAAACAAGCCGGGATGAAGCCCAGTCAGCTCAAGCCCGAGCCCGTGGCCGAAGCGGCGCCTGTCGCTGCGTCCAAGGCGGAGAAGAAGAAATCAGGCCCCTCCCCCTCTACCCTGCGCCATGCGGTGAAGAAGGCGGAAGAGGAGATGGCCCGCCTGACGGCCGACCTGGCCCGGATCGACGCCGACCTCGCCGCTGCGGCGGCCGCCAATGACTCTAAAAAGCTGGAAAGCCTGGGCCGCGCCCGCGCCAAGACCCAGGCCGATCTGGACGCCGCTGAAACCGCCTGGATCGCGGCGGAAGAGGCGCTGGCCGAGGTGGCGTGATGATCAAGCCCGTTCAACTGTCCAAGGATCAGCGCGCGGCCGCCACGGCCAGGCTGCGCGCCTATTTCCGCGACGAGCTGGAGCAGGAGCTGGCTCAACTGCCGGCCGAGATGTTGCTGGACTTCATCGGCAAGGAAATCGGCGCGATCTTCTACAATCGCGGCGTTCAGGACGCCCAGCAGTTGGTCCAGCAGAAGGCGGAGGACGTGGTCGAGGCCCTGTATGGCCTGGAACGCTCAGTTTCGATCCGTTAGGCGTCAGCCCGGATCGCGCGCGTCCGGAGCCCAATATTCCAGCCGCTGATAGGCTTCGCCCAGGAAGACGGCGGCCAAGGGCGCCTCCAGCCCCGACAGGACCAGGGCGGATGCCACGTCCCTGGCGGCGCCGGACAGCAAGCCCGCAGCGGAGAGCCCGATCAGGACCAGCTTGGGCAGGCCGACCACGATCAGCCCGCCCAGCAGGGGCCAGAAACTGCCCTGGGCGACGCCCATGCTGTTCAGCGAGACCATATGCCCGCGCCCCAGGGTGGCCGGGGCGAACAAGGACAGCCGCACGGCCATCACCAGAACCCCATAGGCCACCAGCAGGGTCACGACCGCGAGCAGCACCAGCTTCCACACCGGACCGACCGCAGCCCAGTTCCGCTGGTTGATCGCCTCAGCGTCCAGCCCCGCCATTCCGAACAGGGCCAGAAGCAGCAGGGCCGCAACCGACAGGATCATGGCCATGAAGACCGCGCACAGCAGGGCGGCGCCCAGCAACCGCAGTTCCGGCCATCCGAACTGAAGACCGGCCGGACCCAGTCCGCGTCGCCGCGCCTCATCCAGATCGGCGCTGACCGCAATCCGCGTCAGGCCGCCCGCCAGGGCCAAGCCGGCGACGAGGCCGGCGATCTGGCCGACACCCCGCCCGATCATCGCCCAGGAGGCTTCAACCGCATGGGCGCTCCACCCGGCGACGCTCCAAACGACGGCGCAGACCAGGATCGCGCCCCACGCGCCCCGCCAGGCCAGCGGCAGCTTTGCGAAGGCGGCCTTCAGGGTCTCGCCTAACGGCAACTGTCTGTGACGGTTCACGCGCACCCCCTCATCCCCGCCGCGACATAGCAGGGGATCATGACATCACGCCAGACGGCCGCTAGAAGGCCGCGATGAACGCTTCCCCCACATCTCCTTCCCCTGTTCACGTCATCGGCGGCGGCCTGGCCGGCTCGGAGGCCGCCTGGCAGATCGCCCAGGCCGGCGTGCCCGTCATCCTGCACGAGATGCGCGGAGTCCCCGGCGTGAAGACCGACGCCCACCAGACGGACGGACTGGCCGAACTGGTCTGCTCCAACTCCTTCCGCTCGGACGATTGGGAGTACAATGCGGTCGGTCTGCTGCACGCCGAGATGCGGGCGCTGGACTCGGTCATCATGGCCTGCGGGGACGCCCATCAGGTGCCGGCGGGCGGCGCCCTGGCGGTGGATCGCGACGGCTTTTCCCAAGCGGTCACGGCGAAGCTGGAAGCCCACCCCCTGGTCACCGTCGTGCGTGAGGAGATCGCCGGCCTGCCGCCTGAGGATTGGGACAATGTGATCGTCGCTACCGGCCCCCTGACTTCGCCCGCCCTGGCCGAGGCGATCCTGAAGGCGACGGGCGAGGAAAGCCTCAGCTTCTTCGACGCCATCGCCCCCATCGTCCATGCCGACAGCATCGACTTCGACATCGCCTGGCGTCAGTCCCGCTATGACAAGGAAGGCCCCGGCGGAGACGCCGCCGCCTACGTCAACTGCCCGATGGACAAGCCCCAGTACGAGGCCTTCATCGACGCCCTGCTGAACGGCCCCAAGGCCGAGTTCAAGGATTGGGAGCACGTCCCCTATTTCGACGGCTGCCTGCCGATCGAGGTCATGGCCGAGCGGGGGCGCGAGACCCTGCGGCACGGGCCGATGAAGCCGGTCGGGCTGACCAATCCGCGCAATCCGACGGTCAAGCCCCACGCCATCGTCCAGCTGCGTCAGGACAATGCGCTGGGTACGTTGTTCAACATGGTCGGCTTCCAGACCAAGCTGAAGCACGGAGCTCAGGCCGAGGTCTTCCGCATGATACCGGGGCTTCAGAACGCCCAGTTCGCGCGCCTGGGCGGCCTGCACCGCAACACCTATCTGAACAGCCCCCAGCTGCTGGACAAGCAGTTGCGGCTCAAGGCCATGCCCCGCCTGCGCTTCGCCGGCCAGGTCACGGGGGTCGAAGGCTATGTCGAGAGCGCGGCCATGGGCCTGCTGACCGGCCGCCTGGCCGCCGCCCAGGCCCTGGGTCGCGACCTGTCGGCGCCCCCGCCTGAGACCGCCATGGGCGCCCTGGTCGAACACATCACCGGCGGACACCTGGAAGGCTCGAAGTTCCAGCCGATGAACATCAACTACGGCCTGCTGCCCCCGCTGGAGGCCCCCAAGGTCGATGAAGACGGCAAGCGCATCCATCCCAAGGAACGCGGCCGGGCGAAGAAGCGGTTGCAGAGCATTCGGGCGATGGAGAGCCTGAAGGCCTGGCGGGACGCGGTGACGGCTTAAACCACCGTTCCGAACAGACGTCCGATTCCGGCGGTGACCGCCATGGCGAGCACGCCCCAGAAGACGACGCGCACCACCGAGCGGGGGATGTCGGCCCCGCCCGCACGCGCGCCCATGCCGCCCAGGACCGCCAGACCGACAACGGCGCTGGCGGAGACCCAGATAAGGAGGCCGTCGGTCGGCGCGATCGCCACGGCGGCCAGGGGAAGAACCGCGCCTGCGGCGAAGGTGGCGGCGGATGTCAGGGCCGCCTGAATGGGGCGCGCGGTGGTGAAGCCGGAGATGCCCAGTTCGTCGCGCGCATGGGCGCCGAGGGAGTCGTGAGCCATCAGCTGTTCGGCCACGGCTCTGGCCGTGTCGGGCTGGACCCCACGCGCGACATAGATACCCGCCAGCTCGTCCAGCTCGGCCTCAGGCGCAGCGGCCAGTTCGGCCGCCTCTCTGGCCAGATCGGCCTTCTCCGTATCGGACTGGGAGCTGACCGAGACATATTCGCCAGCGGCCATGGACATGGCGCCGGCGACCAGTCCGGCGACGCCCGAAACCACAACCGAGCCCTTCGAGGCCTCGGCGGCGGCGACGCCGACGATCAGGCTTGCAGTGGAGACGAGGCCGTCGTTAGCCCCAAGGACAGCGGCTCTCAGCCAGCCGATACGCTCGATTAGGTGGCGTTCAGAATGGGGTCGGGCCATGGCGGCCTCCGTGTGTCTGCACCTCTAGACCAGACCCAAAAGCCCGTGGGCGCAAGCCCGATCTGGATCAAATCCGCCCGACGAAGGCGGCCAGGATCAACCGCAGCCGCCGGAAGGCCTCGGGCCGGTCACGCCCGGACAGGGCGGCGTGGGCCACGGCGGGGAAGGCGGCGACCGGCAGGGTCTTCAGGGCGGCGTTGGCGGCCTTGCGCCCGGCCCTCGCCTCGTCCGCTCGCCCGACCTGGGTCAGGCCCCAGACCCGTCCGGCCTCGATCACCTTATCCACATGGCCAGGACCGGCCAACACATGGACCGCCGTCTGCATGGGCCCCACGTAGAAGGCGTCGAGATCATGGGGCTGGCTGTGGACGCGGCCGATATGGGCCTCGATCAGGGCGTCGAAGGGGGCGCGGTCCAGGCTGTGACGGGCGACGAGATCCGTCAGGGCCTCGAGCACCGGATGGCCCTTGCGCGGGACGGCGGCGAAGACTCCATCCAGCTGTTCGGCCCACCAAGTGTAGCGCATCTCGGCCAGCAGGGGCTGGGTCACGCGCGTGGGTATGACCATCAGCTCGGCCTCGAAGGCGTAGAGGGTGATCAGATCGGCGCGGGAGCGATCATCGGCGACCAGTCGGCTGGACAGCCAGCGGTCCAGATCGGCGGCGCGAACCTGGGCGTCCAGGCCTGCCCCCCCTGCCGCAGGAGCAGGTTCAGGCGGCACGCGAAACGGCGAAATCGGCCAGGTCTTCCAGGGCCGCGCGCCAGTCGGATGCGGGCAGGACCGACAGGGCGGCCTTGGCCTGATCGGCGTAGTCGCCGGCCAGGTCCAGGGTCGCGCCGATGGCGCCGGAGCCGACGACCAGTTCACGGGCGCGGGCGAAGTCGTCGGGCGTGCGTTCGCCCTTGGTCACGGTCCGCTCCCAGAAGGCGTCCTCGCGGCCCCGGGTGCGGGCCACGGCCAGCAGCAGCGGCAGGGTGGCCTTGCCCTCGTTGAAATCGTCGCCGGCGTTCTTGCCCAGGGCCTCGGCGGTCGCGCCGTAGTCCAGGGCGTCGTCGGCCAGCTGGAAGGCGATGCCCAGGGCCATGCCGTAATCGCGCAGGGCCTTGACCGCCTCGGCCGACGCCCCGGCGCCCACGGCCCCCGCCTCGGCGGCGGCGGCGAACAGTTCGGCGGTCTTGGCCGAGATGATCTGAAGATAGGTGGCCTGGTCCAGGTTCAGGTCGTGGGCGCGGGTCAGCTGCAGCACCTCGCCTTCCGAGATCACGCGCGAGGCCTCGGCCAGAATGCCCAGAGCCCGCATCGAATCCGTTTCGACCATCAGTTCGAAGGCGCGAGCGAACAGGAAGTCGCCGACCAGGACGCTGGTCGGTGCGCCCCAGATCAGATGTGCGGCGACCTTGCCTCGACGCAGCTCCGACGCATCCACGATGTCGTCGTGCAGCAGGGTGGCGGTGTGGATGAACTCCACCGCCGCCGCCAGCTTCTTGGGCGACAGAATGTCCCCCTGCGCGCCCGTGGCCCGGGCGGCGGCGACTGTGAGCAGGGGCCGCAACCGCTTGCCCCCCGCCGAGACCAGATGTTCGGCCAGTTTTGGGATGATCGGCACATCCGACTGCATCCGGTCGATAATCAGAGCGTCCACCTCGGCCATATCGGTTCCGGCCAGCCGGACGAGGGCGTTCACATCCCCCTTCGGACGGGGAAACACGGCAGGGGCGAGGTCCAAGGGGATACTCTTTCGCAGGTCGCGCAACGTCCGCCGCGCAGCTAATTCCGACCGCGTCCGCTTGCCGGATCGCGATGGCGCGCACAATGGTGATCACCCCCCGGAGGGTCAAGGAGATTGAGGCTTGGACAGCGTTCCCGCCGCGCCGGAAGTCGTCGAGAACGCCCTGTTAGGCGGGCGGGTGCGCTTGCGACAGCCCGCGCGGGGTTATCGCGCCGGCATGGACGCCGCCCTGTTGGCCGCCGCCGTCGCGCCACGGCCGGGCGAGCGGCTGTTCGAAGCCGGCTGCGGCACGGGGGCGGTCCTGATGCAGATCGCCGCCCGTCATGAGGGGGCTTTCCTGACGGGGCTGGAGCGCGACTCGCTCGCCGCCGATCTGGCGCGTCAGAATGCGGCGCTGAACGGTTTCACGGACCGTATGACCGTCATCGACGGCGAAGTGGCGGCGGGCTTCCGCCCCCTGGAGCTGCCGGCCTTCGACTGGGCCGTATCCAATCCCCCCTTCTTCGACGACCCGGGCGCCCTGCGCGCGCCGGCCCCGGGCAAGCACGGCGCCTGGATGGCCGACGACGGTCTGGCGGCGTGGACCGGCCTGCTGCTGAAAGCGGTGCGCGAGGGCGGCCGGATCGTGATCATCCACCGCGCCGACCGCCTGGCCGATCTTCTGGCCCTGCTGGGAGACAAGGCCGGGTCCTTCGCCATTCGACCGATTCAGCCCTTCGCCGAGGAACCGGCCAAACGGGTGCTGGTCCGGGCGATCAAGACCGGCAAGGCGCCGTTGCGCCTCCTGCCGCCGCTGGTGCTGCACAACCGATCGGGCGCCAAACACACGCCCGAATCCGAAGCCCTTCTGAGAGGCGAAGCCGCTCTGGACTGGTGAGAGGCCCCGTTCCGACACAGGGCGCCCGACCCGCCAATACTCGCCTTATTTGCTCTCGCGCCTCAGGATCGCTACATCCGCGGCAACCTCCCCCATTCGACGAAAACCCCAAGGGCGAAATCGCACCTCATGGCGCAACAATATATTTTCCAGATGCAGGGTCTGACCAAGACCTTCCCCGGCGGCCGCAAGATCTTCGAGAACATCTGGCTCAGCTTCTACAACGACGCCAAGATCGGCGTGGTCGGGGTCAACGGCTCGGGTAAGTCCACCCTGCTGAAGATCATGGCCGGCCTGGACACCGAGTTCTCCGGCGAGGCCCGCGCCGCCGACGGAATCAAGCGCGGCTATCTGGAGCAGGAGCCCCAGCTCGATCCCGCCCTGAATGTTCGCGAGAACGTCGAGGCCTGGTGCGAGGAGAAGCAGTGGGTCAACCGCTTCAACGCCGTCGCCGCCGAACTGGGCGAGAACTACACCGACGAGCTGATGGAGGAAATGACCAGCCTCCAGGAGAAGATCGACGCCGCCGACGTCTGGGACATCGACAGCCGCATCGAAATGGCCATGGGCGCCCTGCGCTGCCCGCCCGACGACTGGGAAGTCACCAACCTGTCCGGCGGTGAGAAGCGCCGCGTCGCCCTGGCCCGCCTGCTGCTGTCCAAGCCCGACATGCTGCTGATGGACGAACCGACCAACCACCTGGACGCCGAATCCGTCGCCTGGCTGCAGCACCACCTGGAGAACTTCCCCGGCTGCGTCATCCTGGTCACCCACGACCGCTACTTCCTGGACCAGGTCACCAAGTGGACCCTAGAGCTGGACCGCGGCAAGGGTCACCCGCACGAGGGCAACTATTCCTCCTGGCTGGAAGCCAAGCAGAAGCGCGTCGTTCAGGAACAGTCGGAATCCGAAGCCCGCCAGCGCGCCCTCACCCGCGAACTGGAATGGGTCCGTTCGGGCGCCAAGGCCCGTCAGGCCAAGTCCAAGGCCCGTCTGGCCGCCTACGAACGGATGGTCGAGGAACAGGAATCGATGCGCGGGGCCCAGACCCACGCCCATATCCAGATCCCGCCCGGCCCGCGCCTGGGCAATGTGGTGCTGGAGGTCGAGGGCCTGCAGAAGTCCTATGGCGACAAGCTGCTGTTCGACAATCTGACCTTCAAACTGCCGCCCAACGGCATCGTCGGCGTCATCGGCCCCAACGGCGCCGGCAAGTCGACCATGTTCAAGCTGATCACCGGCCAGGAAAAGCCCGACGGCGGCTCGATCCGCGTCGGCGAGACGGTCAAGCTGGCCTACGTCGACCAGTCGCGCGACGACCTGAAGCCGGACGAGACCATCTGGCAGGCCATCTCCGGCGGCACCGACGTGATGATGGTCGGCAAGCGCGAGATCAACACCCGCGCCTACGTCGGCAGCTTCAACTTCAAGGGCGGCGACCAGCAGAAGAAGGTCGGTCAGCTGTCCGGCGGCGAGCGCAACCGCGTCCATCTGGCCAAGACCCTGGCCGCCGGCGGGAATCTGATCCTGCTCGACGAACCGACCAACGACCTGGATATCGAGACCCTGCAGAACCTCGAGGAGGCTCTGGAGGAGTTCGCCGGCTGCGCCGTGGTCATCTCCCACGACCGCTGGTTCCTGGACCGTCTGGCCACCCACATCCTCGCCTTTGAAGGCGACGGCCATGTGGAATGGTTCGAAGGGAACTTCGAGGCCTACGAACAGGACAAGATGCGCCGCCTGGGCGCCGACAGCATCATTCCCAAGCGCCTGCAACACCAGAAGTTCGGGCGCTGATTGATCTGTGATAGGATGCGGGACATGAGCGACGATCTTCTGTCCCGCATCACCATTGATCCCAGCCAGTGCGGGGGCCGTCCGTGCATTCGAGGCATGCGAATTCGCGTGCAGGACGTTCTGGACATGCTGGCCGGTGGCGCGAGCCCGGAGGAAGTCCTCGCGGACTTTCCCTACCTGGAAGCTGACGACATTCGGGCCAGCCTTGCCTATGCGGCCGCAAGCATCGGCGACACCGGCGTGATCGCCGCGTGAAATTCATCGTGGACGCCCAGCTGCCTATCGCTCTTGCCGATTGGCTGAGAGCTAATGGGCACGCGGCCGACCATGTTTCCACGCTTCTGGCGGTACATGCGCGTGACCAGGACATCTGGGATTTGGCCCGAGCGGAATCGCGCGTCATCATCACCAAGGATCGGGACTTCGCCATCTGGGCGGCGGACCGCCGGCTAGGGCCTCAGATCGTCTGGCTTCGTCTTGGCAACGCGACCCGGCGTGTGCTGATCGAATGGCTTGAACCCCGATGGGCCAGGATCGAACAAGGCCTCCTCGACGGCCTCCATTTGATCGAGGTGCGCGCATGACCCAACGCCCCGCCGTCCTGATCATGCAACGGCATCTCGCCCCGCTCTCGCCGATCCTCGAGAGCGTCTATGACGTCTACCGCTTCTGGGAAGGTCCGCCGATCGAGGCCGCCCACGACATCCGCGCCCTGATCGTCGCCGGCGAGGCGCCGCTGGACAAGGGGCTGATCGAACGCCTCCCCGCCCTCGATCTGATCGCCTGTTTCACCTCGGGCTATGACGGGATCGACATCGACTGGTGTCGTGAACGCGGCCTGCCCGTCACCCATGCGCCGGGGGTCAACCATGAAGACGTGGCCGACCACGCCCTGGGCCTGATCCTGGCCGCACGCCGCCAGATCGTCTCGGGCGATCGTCAGGTCCGGTCGGGCGGCTGGACCGCCGAGACCCGCAGCATCACCCCCTCGCTCGGCGGCCAGAAACTGGGCGTCGTCGGCCTGGGCGCCATAGGCGCGGCCGTGGCCCGGCGCGCCGAGACGTTCCGCATGGATGTGAGCTGGTGGGGCCCTCGCCCCAAGGACGCCGAATGGCCGCGGGCCGACAGCCTGTCGGCCCTGGCCAAGGCCAGCGACATCCTTGTCGTCGCCTGCAAGGCCGATGAAACCAATCGCGGCCTGATGTCTCGCGAGGTGCTTCAGGCCCTGGGGCCGGACGGCCTGCTGGTCAATGTCGCGCGCGGCCAGTTGATCGATGAGGCAGCCCTGATCGACATGCTGAAATCCGGCGCCCTGGGTCAGGCGGCCTTGGACGTCTTCATGGAGGAGCCGACCGAGCCTTCACGCTGGGCCGATGTTCCGAACCTCGTCCTGACGCCCCACACCGCCGGCGCGACGTCCGCCGGGGTGCAGGGCATGCTGATGCTGCTGATGCAGAATCTTCAGGCGCATTTCGCGGGCCAGCCGCTGAAGACGCCGGTCGAGTGATCAGTTCGGGCGTTGCGGACGCTGGGGGCGTTCATCGGCCGTGACGACGCCGTCGCCGTTCTTGTCCATGGTCTTGAACATGGCTTCGGCGGCGGCCTCCATCTCGGCCTTGGTGATGAGTCCGTTCCCATCCGCATCGGCGCGGCTCAGCATCCGACCGCCCGGCGAGGCGGCCAGCTCCGAGGCGTTGATCGCGCCGTCATGGTTGGCGTCGATACGGTCGAACATGGCGCCCATCCTCGCCTTCATGTCAGCGAGGGTCTCGCGCTCCGGCGGACGCATCCCGCCCATCGGCGGCGGGCCGGACATCTGCCCCCCGCCCATCGGCGGCTCCGGAAAATCGCTCTGCGCCAGGGCCGGTCCGGCGACGAGGAGGGCGAAGGTTGAGATCAGAAGACTGCGCATGGAACCACTCCAAAGGGATTGCATCTCCTTCAACGGCGAACAGAAGCCTTCCCGTCGCGGCCTTTGCGACAAGGTTTCTGCTTGCCAAATCATATAAAGATATCTTTATATGATCATATGAGCCTGAACGCCGATCAGACTGTCGAAGCGCTTCGCGCCGCCGGCGAACCCACCCGCCTGCGCATCCTGTCTCTGCTGGCCAGTGAAGAGCTGTCGGTCATGGAGATGTCGCGCATTCTGGACCAGAGCCAGCCCCGCGTCTCCCGTCACCTGAAGCTGATGACCGATTCCGGGCTGATCGAGCGGTTTCCCGACGGCGCCCGTGTCTATTACCGCCTGTCGCACGATCCCCATGCGCGGCGGCTGATCGACACCGTTCTGGACATCCTGGCCGACGACGCCGGAGAGGCCGACCATCGGCGACTGAGCGAGGTGCAGAAGGACCGACAGCAGGCGGCCGAAAGCTATTTCGAACAGATAGCGCCGCAATGGGACCGGCTGCGCTCCCTCTATGTCAGCGAAAGCGCCGTGGAGGCCGCGCTGGAAAGGGCGGTGGGGCCGGGCCCCTTCAAGCGTGTCGTCGACCTGGGCACCGGCTCGGGACGGATGCTGACCCTGTTCGGCAAGAAGGCCAAGATGTCAGTGGGTCTGGATCTTAGCCAGAACATGCTCAACATCGCCCGCGCCAATGTCTCCAAGGCCGGGCTGAGCAAGGTCGAACTGCGTCACGGCGACATCTTCGCCACCCGCCTGCCCGCCGGCAGCGCCGATCTGGTGATCGTGCATCAGGTCCTACACTATCTCGCCGACCCGTCCGCCGCCGTGGCTGAGGCGGCGCGTCTGGTCTGCCCAGGCGGGCGGCTGGTCATCGTGGATTTCGCACCCCACGACTTCGAACATATGCGTGAGGCGCATCAGCACCGCCGCCTGGGCTTCGCCGACGCCGAAATCACCGACTGGCTGGTCGAGAACGACCTGACACCCTCTGCGCCCATCGCCCTGCCCCCCGATAACGAAGGGCTGACCGTGACGATCTGGACGGCGGAGCGCAGGGCGGCGCCGGCCGCCGCCCAAGGCAGAAAGAGCGCATGATGACCGGTTCCTCCACCAATCTGGCGGAAGCGCGCGCCCTGCTGCTCTCGCCGCTGGGGCCGGTCGCGCGCGCCGGATCGAACCGCGAAACGGTGCGGGTCTCCTTCGAGTTCTTTCCGCCCAAGACTGACGAGGCCGAGGTCAATCTGTGGAAGGCGATCCGCCGGCTTGAGCCGCTGAACCCCGCCTTCGTCTCCGTCACCTATGGAGCGGGTGGTTCGACGCGGGAACGCACCCACCGGACCGTGCAAAGGATCATCGCCGAGACCGCCTTGCGTCCCGCCGCACACCTGACCTGCGTCGACGCCAGTCGGGATGAGGTGGACGAGGTGATCGCCGGCTATAAGGCCATCGGCGTCGATCACATCGTCGCCCTGCGTGGCGATCCGCCCGGCGGCGGCGGCATCGGCGGCGTCTATCAGCCCCGCGCAGACGGCTACGCCAACGCCACCGAATTGACCGCCGCCATCAGCCGCATCGGCGGTTTCGACGTCACGGTCGGCGCCTATCCCGAGAAACACCCCGAGAGCCCCTCCATCGACCACGACATCGAGGTGCTCAAGGCCAAGGTGGACGCCGGCGCCACCCGGGCCATCAGCCAGTTCTTCTTCGATATCGACGCCTTCCTGCGTTTCCGCGACCGGGTGCGGGCGGCGGGCGTGACCATTCCCCTGATCCCCGGCGTCATGCCCGTGTCCAACTTCGCCGGCCTGGTCCGTATGTGCGGCGCTTGCGGCGCTGGCATCCCCGACTGGCTGAAAGCGCATTTCGACGGGCTGGACGACGACCCGGAGACCCGCAAACTGCTGGCCGCCTCCGTCGCCGCCGAGACCTGTGCGCGTCTGCACGAGGAAGGCTTCTCCGACTTCCACTTCTACACCCTGAACCGCGCCGATCTGGTCTATGCGATCTGCCGCGTGCTGGGCGTGCGTGAAACAAAGGCTGTGGCGTAATGACCTCTCCCCTCACCCGCGCCGAACGGATAGCCGCCCTGCATGCGGCGGCCAAGGAACGCATCCTGGTCCTCGACGGCAGCTGGGGCGTGATGATCCAGCGTCGCGGCCTGTCCGAAGCCGACTTCCGCGCCGACCGCTTCGTCGCCGCCAACGGCTATGACGAGTCGCACCAGATGAAGGGGAACAACGACATCCTCTGCATCACCCGGCCCGACATCATCTCGGACCTGCACGACCAGTATTACGCCGCCGGCGCCGACATCTCCGAGACCAACACCTTCTCCGGCACCACCATCGCCCAAGAGGACTACGCCCTGGACGCCCAGGCGGTGTGGGACATCAATCTGGAAGGCGCCAAACTGGCCCGCGCCGCCGCCGACCGCTGGACGGAGAAGGAGCCGCACAAGCCGCGTTTCGCCGCCGGCTCCATCGGTCCGCTGAACAAGATGCTGTCCATGTCGTCCGACGTGAACGACCCCGGCGCCCGCAGCGTGACCTTCGACCAAGTCTATGAGGCCTATCGCCATCAGGTGAAGGCGCTGAACGAGGGCGGCGTCGATCTCTATCTGATCGAGACCATCACCGACACGCTGAACTGCAAGGCCGCGATCAAGGCGATCAAGGATCTGGAGGACGAGGGCATGGACGCCCTGCCCATCTGGATCTCGGGCACCATCACCGACCGATCGGGCCGCACCCTGTCGGGCCAGACGGCCGAGGCCTTCTGGAACAGTGTGCGCCACGCCAAACCCTTCGCTGTGGGCTTCAACTGCGCCCTGGGCGCCGACCTGATGCGGCCCTTCATCGCCGAACTGAGCCGCGTCGCCGACACCCTGGTCGCGGCCTATCCCAACGCCGGCCTGCCCAACGCCATGGGCCAGTACGACGAGGAGCCGCACGAGACCGCCCATTTCATCGAGGAATGGGCCGCCTCCGGCCTGGTCAACATCGTCGGCGGCTGCTGCGGCACGACGCCGGATCACATCAAGCACGTCGCCGAGGAAGTCGCTCCCCTGAAGCCGCGCGCTATCCCGGAACGGCCGGTGGCCCTCAGATTGTCAGGCCTCGAACCTTTTGAGTTAGTGGCGTGATTCAGATCATCACCCCAGAATCGACGGGTCTTGCCGACTGGATAGGCGTTGGCATCTCTTTCGCAGCACTTCTAGGCGCGATCATTTCGGTCCTGCTGACGCGGTCTTCCGTCAGATCACAAGACAAGCACAATCGTCTGTCTCTCAGGCCGCTACCCCGTATTGCAGTAGGCGACTACGTCAATCGACTCCACGTGAAGGTCGTCAACGATGGCCCCGGGCCGATGATCATCGAGGCCGTTCGTGTGTCCGACGGCACCACGACTACCGACAACGTTCTGGCGTTCATGTCAGAGATTTCCGAGAAGATAGTTTGGGAGGACTTCGTCGTAGAAGCGACCGGTAGAAGTATCCGCTCGAACGACGAGATGATCCTGATTGCTCTTAACGGCGAACCAACCGATCCGATTTTTGTTACGGCCCACAATTCGGTCCGCAACATCTTAGCGACACTAACGGTCGAGGTTGAGTTCACCGACGTCTATGGCTCCAAGTTTGAGGTGTGTAAACGCGTCCTCACTTGGTTTGCGAGAACGTGAATCTGCCCATGCGTCCCACCTTCATCAACGTCGGCGAACGGACCAACGTCACCGGCTCGGCCAAATTCCGCAAGCTGATCGTCGAGGGCGACTATTCAGCCGCGCTCGACGTCGCCCGGCAACAGGTCGAGGCCGGCGCCCAGATCATCGACATCAATATGGACGAGGGGCTGCTGGACGGCGCCGTCGCCATGCGGACCTTCCTGAACCTGATCGCGGCCGAGCCCGACATCGCCCGCGTGCCGGTGATGATCGACAGCTCCAAATGGGAGGTGATCGAGGCGGGGCTGAAGTGCGTCCAGGGCAAGCCCATCGTCAACTCGATCAGCATGAAGGAGGGCGAGGCCGCCTTCCGCGAACACGCCGTCAAATGCCTGCGCTACGGCGCCGCCGTCGTGGTCATGGCCTTCGACGAGGTGGGCCAGGCCGACACCGCCGCCCGCAAGATCGAGATCTGCACCCGCGCCTATAACATCCTGGTCAACGAGGTCGGCTTCCCGCCCGAGGACATCATCTTCGATCCCAACATCTTCGCCGTGGCGACGGGGATCGAAGAGCATGACAACTACGCCGTCGACTTCATCGAGGCGGTCAAGGTCATCAAGGCCACCCTGCCCTACGCCCGCATCTCGGGCGGCGTCTCGAACGTCTCGTTCAGCTTCCGCGGCAACGAGCCGGTGCGCCGGGCCATCCACAGCGTCTTCCTGTACCACGCCATCAACGCCGGCATGGACATGGGCATCGTCAACGCCGGCGACCTGCCCGTCTATGACGACATCGACCCCGAGCTGCGCGAGGCGGTCGAGGACGTCATTCTGAACCGGCCGCAGCGGACCAATGTCTCGAACACCGAGCGGCTGGTCGATATGGCGCCGCGCTACAAGGGCGAAAAGGGTCAGGCCCGCGTCGTCGATCTCAGCTGGCGTGAACAGCCGGTCGGCAAGCGGATCGAGCACGCCCTGGTTCACGGCATCACCGAGTTCATCGAGACCGACACCGAGGAGGCGCGTCTCGCCGCCGAACGGCCGCTGCACGTCATCGAAGGTCCGCTGATGGACGGGATGAATGTGGTCGGGGACCTGTTCGGCTCGGGCAAGATGTTCCTGCCCCAGGTGGTCAAGTCCGCCCGGGTGATGAAACAGGCCGTCGCCTGGCTGGAACCCTTCATGGAGGCCGAAAAGGCCGGCAAACCGCGCGAGCAGGCGGGCCGCATCCTGATGGCCACGGTCAAGGGCGACGTCCACGACATCGGCAAGAACATCGTCGGCGTCGTGCTTCAGTGCAATAATTACGAAGTCATCGACCTGGGCGTCATGGTCCCGGCCGACCGGATCCTGGACGAGGCCAAGGCCCATAACGTCGACATCATCGGCCTGTCCGGCCTGATCACGCCTTCGCTGGACGAGATGGTCTTCGTCGCCGCCGAGATGGAGCGACGCGGCTTCGACATTCCCCTGCTGATCGGCGGCGCCACCACCAGCCGCACCCATACGGCGGTCAAGATCGAGCCGGCCTATCGCCGCGGCTCGACCACCTATGTGGTCGACGCCTCGCGCGCCGTCAGCGTGGTCTCAGGCCTGCTGTCTCCCACCGAAAGGGCCAGGAACGAAGCCGCCACCCGCGACGAATACATCCGCATCCGCGAACAATACGCCCGGGGCCAGGAGGTCAAGGCCCGCTCCACCCTGGATCAGGCGCGCGGGAACCGCTTCAGGCTAGACCCCGATCAGCCCCGCCCCGGCAAGCCCGGCTTCATCGGCGTGCGGGCCTTCGACGCCTGGGATCTTCAGGATCTCGCCGACCACATTGACTGGACTCCCTTCTTCGCCAGTTGGGAGCTGATCGGCCGCTATCCGCTGATCCTCGAAGACGAGATCGTCGGCCAGGCCGCCCGGGATCTGTTCGCCGACGCGCAAGCCATGCTGAAGCGGATCATCGACGAGAAGTGGTTCACCGCCAAGGGGGTGGTCGGCTTCTGGCCCGCCCGCGCCGACGGCGACGACATCATCATCTTCGCCGACGAGGCGCGCGACGCCGAGATCGCCCGCTTCCACACCCTGCGTCAGCAGATCAAGAAGTCGAACGGCAAGCCGAACCTCGCCTTGTCCGACTTCATCGCCGACGACCAGGACTATATCGGCGCCTTCGCCGTCACGGCCGGCCATGGCGAGCTGGAGATCGCCAAACGCTTCAAGGACGCGGGCGACGACTATTCCGCCATCCTCGCCACCGCCCTGGCCGACCGCCTGGCCGAGGCCTTCGCCGAACGGCTGCACAAGACGGTCCGCACCCAGCTGTGGGGTTACGCCGCCGACGAGGCGACCAGCATCGACGATCTGATCGCCGAACAGTACCAGGGCATCCGCCCCGCGCCCGGCTATCCGGCCCAGCCGGACCATACGGAAAAAGCCACCCTGTTCCGCCTGCTTCAGGCCGAAACCAACGCCGGCATGGCCCTGACGGAAAGCTTCGCCATGACGCCCCCGGCCTCGGTCTCGGGCCTCTATTTCGGCCATCCCGGCAGCCACTATTTCGGCGTCGGCAAGATCGATCTGGACCAGGTCGAGGACTACGCCCGTCGCAAGGGCTGGGACGTGGCCACCTGCGAACGCTGGCTGGCCCCCATCCTCAACTACGATCCCTACGCCGCCAAACGGGAAACGGCGGCCTGAGCCGGACCCAGGCCGCCGCTGTTAATCTTCGAGACCCCGCCGCTTAGTTTGCGGGCGCCGGCGCCTCAAGCCCCACTTCGGCCGGGGTCGCCGGCGGAGTGGTGATGTTGTTCCGGATGCGCCGCGCCGCATGTTCGCACCGGCCCGGCAGGCCGTAGAACAGGCCGAAGGACTGGCTCCGCGCCGCCTCGTCCTCGCTCGCCAGAAGCGGCGCCCACTGGGCCTTGGCCGCAGCCGCCGCCTGTTGCGCAGCCGCCTTGGTCGCCGCCGTCTGCCTCGGCTCCGCCGCCGCCAGGGCGCTGCGGAAATCCTGGGCCTCCAGACGACCCAGCCGCACCAGCTCCGTATCCTCCGGCGAGCGGTTCGTCAGGCTGTCGCCCAGATCCGCGTGCCCCGTCACCAGGGCGTCGCACCAGGCCACCAGCGGATAATCCTGTGTCGGCGCCCCGCGCGGCAGCGTGTGCGAATAGGCGATCGCCTCACGGACCTTCAGGGCCTCCGCCGTCTCGGCGGTGCGATTGCCGGTGACGATCGGCCCGTCCTGGGACTGGGCGAAGGCGGCGGCGGCGGCGGAAAGCGAAAGGGTCGCGGCGAGCGCGGCGGCGGAAAACTTCAGCATTGCAATCCTAGACGAGAGGGCGCCCCAGCGCCCAGCCAAGCTGTAACGCTCCACCGCCAAGATGGCGCCAGTGCGGCGCACAAAAAGAAAGGGCGGCGGACCGAAGTCCGCCGCCCAGTGCTTCTTCCGCTATGACTTGGCCTTGAGGATGACGGCGGAGCCGCCGACATCCTGAGGTTCTCGTCTTAGAAGGAGTAGCGCACCCCCAGATAGGCGCGGCGAGGCGCAACCCAAGCATTCGCTTCCTGGTAGTCGAAGTCAGCGTTACCAGCCACGTCAGTGAATTCCGACGTCGCGGACTGCTGATCCAAGATGTTGAAGATGTCCGCAAACAGCTCGACCTTACCGAACGACAGGTCGAGCGTGTAGGTCGCCCGAACATCGAAGGTGAAGTACGACGGGCCCGTCTCCGAGCCGGTGAAGCCGGGCGAAAGCCAAGTCGAGGTCGTGCCGCCGAAGTTGTAAGCGGGATCGCGCGGTCCCGCCACATATCCATACAGATACGAGATGGGGGTGTAGATTACACCGCTGTTCCAGTTGAAGACGCCAGCCACTTCGAGGCCGAAGTCGAACTCGTAACCGCCGTAAGCCTTGAACTGATGCTTGATGTTCCCAGGCAGATCACCCCAGGCGTTCGGAGCGCGGGGATCCAGGTAGATGAAGTCACCCTGCACGCCTGCATTGCCGTCCGAGCTCGAGTTACCCTTGGCGTCGTTGAAGGTGTAGGACAGCTGTCCGAACCAGTTTTCGGTACGGTACTTCGTCAGCGCCACTTCGATGCCGCGATAGTCACGCTTGCCGCCGGCGAGGGTGCCCAACACATAGTTGATCCGACCCGCTTGGACGTCAGCAATCTGAGCGGCGCTCAAACCGAAGTAGCTGTAGTCCAGGAAGAAGGGCCCACCGGGAACCGCGTTGCCGTCCAGACCCGTATTGGTCGGGTCCGAATAGACGTGCAGATCGTAGTCTTCGAAGATGTTACGGGTGTTCCGCTGGGTGGCGACCACCGACAGACCGATGTCACGTCCAAAGGTGGTCGAATAGCCGATCAGGAATTCATCCGTGTAGGGCGTCTTGGTGCTGGGCGAGAAGATGGAGTCGAGCACAGCAGCGCCACCGCGGGTGCGATAAGTCACCCAGTTGCCGCCAATGTTGATCTGCTCTTCATCGACTGCCCCTGACAGGCTGCCGGCGAAGGCGGTCATGTCGTTACGTACGGGATCGTAATAGCGACCGCCGAAGGCCCAGACCTTGGTGCGGCCGTCCCCGAACAAATCATAGACGACGCTGACACGCGGCGCGAGTTCCCATTCAAACGTAAACAGTTCGCTTCCGTTCGAATCGGTGTGGGTCCACTCCTCGGCTCGCACGCCGGCGTTCACCGTCAGTTGTCCCTTGGTCCAGCTATCCTGGATGTAGAAGGCCTTGCCTTCGGAACCCACATTGTTGATGCCGTTCTGTGTCCGCAGCGAGCGATACGAGTTGATCTGGCTGCCCGGGTTTCCTGCCGTATCGGAGAAGCTGATGGCGTCGATCTCACCCAGCGACAGGGATCCGTCACGGTTGGTGTCAACGATCGCATAAAGCGCGGCCCGGTTCGAGGCTGCGTTGATGCCATCGATGATACGACTACGGTCATCGGCGGAGAAGACAGCGCTCGTAAAGCCCGTGCCCGCCAGTTGAGCAAAGGTCGTGCCCGGGTAACGGCTCGACAGCGAGGTATAGGTCGCGCCTCCGTTCACCGTACCCTCGACGATGTTTTCGTTCTTGGTCGATGTGTAACCCGCCTTGAACGTATGGCTGCCGAAGGACGTGTCCAGGAAGTACTCGGCGCTGACGCCCCATTCATCCCGATTGCGGTTACGAAGCGTATTCCCGCCCGAACCACCAATGTTCTGCTCTTCGTAGGTATAAGTCGCCCCACGAGCAAACACGACGTTATTACGCGTGGAGCTGTCGGCGGCGATCGTGTTGAGCTCAGACTCGTGGTTGAAGTAGTAAGCGTTCAGCGTCAGATCGCCCCAGGTCTTGGTGTAATCGATCTTGTAACGCTCGCCACCCTGGTCCGTCGCCGAGTCACGATAGTTGCGAACAGATGCCGAGGAGCTGCCGCTGATTTCCGTCGGATCGCTCAGGTAGGTCGCGGTCAACCGGTCATTGTCGGTAATCTGCCAAGTCAACTTCGCGAAGCCGTACTCAGCGTCGCGTTCGACCGTCCGCTGAACCGCGCCGGTGGTTCTGTTCAGAACGTCGTCTTCGCGATGCGTGCGCTGATAAGAACCGAAGAACCACAGCCTATCACGAAGAATGGGTCCGCCGAGCGTCACTGCCGTGTCGTAGGTGGAGAATCCAGCCGACTCATTATGTTTGTCTTCCTGAACGAGACTGTCATTCTGGAAGTAGTAGTTGACAGAACCGTGGAACTCATTTGACCCGGACTTTGTCACCACTTGTGAGATGAGACCCGAACCACCTTCGTACTCAGCAGGTGCACCGCCAGTAATGACCTTCTGCTCCTGAATGATTTCGTTGTTCAGGTTGGCGCCAAAGGTGCCGGTGACGGGGTCGGTGACATTTACGCCATCAATGTAGTAGACGTTGTCCGAAGACGAACCCACCACACCAGTGACTGACGAGTTAATGCCCGACTTTGAAGACGGGTTCGAGCCAGGCTTCACGCCAGGAACGAGTTGCAGATAGCTTTGATAGCTCCGGCCCGTAGGCAGGGATTCCACAGTGTCCAGCGTCAAAACAGTCTGAACCGTGGCGGAGGTCACATCGACAGCGGCGAAAGAGGTGCCGGTCACGATGATGTCGTCCACGGTCGACGCACCACCGATGCTGAACGTCTGCGACAGGTCACTGTTCGACGTCACCGCAATGCCGGTCGCCGTAAAGGTTTCATAGTTGGGCGCCGAGATCGAGACCGTGTAGTTGGCGGCCGGGTCAAGGCCCGACAAGCGCACAAAACCCGCACTATCCGTCACGCCAGTACGAGACACAAGCGAGAGCGGCGAACTGACAGTGACCGTTGCGCCGGCCAGGGGCGCGCCGTCAGGGCCATTGACGGTCACGCGAAGGCCGCCCGTCGTGCTTTGAGCCAAAGCAGCCGTTGGCGTCAGGACAGGCGCTGCCACGATCATGGCGAACGCCACGCCGCCCATCATGGTCGTAGCGAGCATCCGCTGCCGAATGGATCGGTTTTTCAAAATCATCCTCCTGAAACGATCGGGCGACGCTAAAATGCCGCCTAAACTCTACGTCCCCATGCACGTAGATCGGAGGAGAGCTTAATCCGCCACATAGGGCGCGCTACGTCTATTACAGGCCCGTAACCCTTTAGTCGTCCACCTGTCGCAATATGGCCACAGAAAGGCGAGGAAGGCCACAATACGTCGTTATTGCGGCGAAATCCACCAATTCATCAATCTGAGCCCGCAAAAACGCGACACTTTGAGATTTTTTGTCTGCTGCGTCATCGAATGCGCAATATTTCCCCCACAGCCCTCTAGGTGGTCCCTAGGAGCATTCCGCTCAAATCACCGCTCCACCGCCACCCTTGACGCATAAGGCGCCGGCTCGGGCGTGCACGACGCTGTGACGAGTTGCGCCGCCATGAGACACAGCAGCGCCGCCGCGATAGGCTGGAGCCGATTTGAGACAGCGAAGGCGATCGAACGAGCCATGACGGGCGCTCCGGCGAAGGTTACCGAGGAGTTAAGGCAAGGGTCGCGCCAGAGGACGGGGGCGGCGGCGTGATTCCCTTCGTTCGCGATTTCGACTTCGCCTATGGGCGGCGCGATCAGGTCTCGCCGCTGATTCAGCGGGTGATCGCCGACAATCCGGGCCCCTTCACCTTTACGGGGACGGGGACCTATATCGTTGGGCGGGCGGAGCCGGGGGCGCAGGTGGCGGTGATCGACCCCGGCCCTGTGGACGAGGCGCATCTGGCCGCCCTGCTGACGGCGGTGGAAGGGCGCGTCGTCAGCCACGTCCTCGTCACCCACACCCACCGCGACCACGCCCCCCTCGCCCGCCCCTTCGCCGATCGTACGGGGGCGACGATTCTCGCGGCGCGGCCCCCGCTGCGAGAAACCCACGCCTCGGGCGCGCTGGATGAGGATGAGGATGCGGACTTCGCCCCCGACAGGGTGCTGACGGGCGGCGAACGGATCGAGGGCGACGGCTGGACGCTGGAGGCCCTGTTCACGCCCGGCCACGCCTCGAACCATATGGCGTTCGCTCTACGGGAGGAGAAAGCCCTGTTCAGCGGCGACCACGTCATGGGCTGGTCCACCACGGTGGTGGCGCCGCCGGATGGAAACATGCGCGACTATATGGCCAGCCTGGACGCCGTGATCGCGCGTAACTACACCACCCTCTGGCCCACACACGGCGCCCCGGTGACGAACCCTGGGCCCTTTCTGTCAGCCTATCGCGCCCACAGGCTGGAGCGCGAGGCCCAGGTGGCGGCGCGGTTGAGGGCGGGCGACCGAACGGCGGCGGAGATGACGCCGATTCTCTACGCCGCCGTGGATCAGCGGCTGTGGCCGGCCGCCGCCCTGTCGGTCCTGGCCCATCTGATCAAACTGGTCGAAGACGGGACGGCGACCGTTTCGGGCCCGCCCAGCGTGACGACGGAGTTTCGTCCGGCCTAGAGCCTGATCCGTTGAGGAGGAACCGCTACGCGGTTCGCTGAAACGGTGAATCAAGCCCCAGATCAAAGCGAGAGCATGATTCACGCTTCTGTTGGAACCGCTGCGCGGTTCCGTCCGAAACGATCATGCTCTAGCGGACTTCCTCCTCCAGGGCCGCGACGATCTTGCCCATCAGACGGCAGGTCGCGCCGCCGTCGGGGCGCGGATCGCGCGCTGCAACTCGAATGTCGGTCCGTCCGGGCCGGATGCGGATCACCGCGTCATAGGCGAAGCCGAACCAGGCGCCCTCATGCACCCCCTCGACCTCGAAGGTCGCGGCGCGAACCACTGGAAAACCAGCGTCCACCAGGGCCGATACCGCCTGCTGCGCCAAGATCTGCGAGGGAATGGAGCGGGCGGCGGGACAGGCCTGCATCCCCTGAACGTCATTCGCGCGAGGATGAAGGGCGGCCAAACGGCTGAAGGCCGGCGGTTCTTCCACACTGGTGCTGACGTCGCGCGGCGTCGGCTGGGCCAGACGCGCCCCTTGATAGAGGAAGACGCCCAGCACGCTTCCCGCCAACACCAGGGCCGTCGCGGCATAGGCCCCACGTCGGCCGAGGTCGCGCAGAGCCAGGACCGAGACGACCAAGGCCGCACCGAGGCCGACCCAGGCCAGACCCCGCCCCACCGTCCAGGTCAGCAGATCATAGGTGACCGCCCGATCGACCCCGCCGAACAGGGTGGCGGCCATGGCCCCCACCGCCAAGACCGGAGCCGCCGCCGTCACGGCGGTCAGGACAGGGATCAAGGCGGGGACGGGCTTGGTCGATCGCATCGGCGTTCCGGCAGGTCAGGCGGGCTGAACGTCGGGCAGACGATAGTCCTTCATCCGCTCGCGCAGAAGCTTCTTGTCGATCTTGCCTGTGGCGCCCAGGGGAATCTCGTCCAGCGCCACCACGTCGTCGGGCATCCACCATTTGGCGATCTTGCCTTTCAGGAAGTCGAGATGCTCCTGCTTGTCCAGGATCTCTCCCGCCTTCAGCTTGACCAGCAGGACCGGGCGCTCGTCCCATTTGGCATGAGGGGCGCCGATCACCGCCGCCAGTTCGACCTTGGGATGGCCGACGGCGATGTTCTCGATCTCAATGGAGCTGATCCACTCCCCACCCGACTTGATCACGTCCTTTGACCGGTCGGTGATCTGCATGAAGCCCAGCTCGTCGACGGTCGCGACGTCGCCCGTATCGAAGAAGCCGTCTGAGTCCAGAATCGAGCTCTCCTCACGGAAATAGGCGCGGGCGACCGTCGGCCCCTTGACCATCAAATGGCCGAAGGTGGCCCCGTCATGCGGCAGGCTCTGACCCGCGTCGTCCTTCAGCGCCAGTTCGATGCCCAGTGGGGGCGTACCCTGTTTGGTGCGGTATTTCAGCTGTTCCTCGAACGGCAGGGCCGCCGTCTCCGGCGTCATGTTCGACAGGGTGCCGATCGGCGAAGTCTCGGTCATGCCCCAGCCCTGGAGCACTTCGACGCCATAATCGTCGTGGAAGGCTCGGATCAGGCTTTCCGGCACGGCCGAACCGCCGATCAGCACGCGCTTGACCGTAGAAAGCTTCAATCCGTTCTGCCGCATATGGGCCAGAAGCCCCTGCCACACGGTGGGCACGGCGGCCGAGAAGGTGACGCCCTCGGTCTCGAGCAGCTCATACAGAGCCTCCCCGTCCATCCGGGCGCCCGGCATCACCAGCTTGCAGCCCGATGCGGGACCGACGAAGGCGATGCCCCAGGCGTTGGCGTGGAACATGGGCACCACCGGCAGTATGACGTCGCTGGTCTTGCCCCCAACCACCGAAGCTTGCAGGGCCATGAAGGTGTGCAGGAAGTTGGAGCGGTGCGAATACAGCACCCCTTTGGGATTCCCCGTGGTGCCGGAGGTGTAGCACAGGCCGCAGGCGGTGTTTTCCGGGAAGTCGCCCCACAAGACGTCGGGGGACTGTTCAGCCACGATCCTTTCATAGGATTCTGCGCGCGGCAGCCGGGTCTGCGGCATGTGGGCGTCGTCGGTCATGATGATGACCCGCTCGACCTTCGGGATGTGGGGCAGAATGGCTTCAAGCAGCGGCACGAAGGTCAGGTCGGTGAAGATGACCCGGTCCTCGGCGTGGTTGATGATATAGACGAGTTGCTCGGGAAACAGACGGGGGTTCAGGGTGTGGCACACCGCGCCTATGCCCATGACGCCGTACCAGGTCTCGATATGGCGGTCGGTGTTCCAGGCCAGGGTGGCGACGCGATCGCCGGGCTCGATACCCCAGGCTTTCAGGGCGTTGGACACCCGCTTGGCCCTGTCGTGAATCCGGCTGTAGGTGGTGCGGACGATGGGGCCTTCGACGGAACGGGTGACCACTTCGCGGTCGCCGTGCCAGTTCTTGGCGTGGTCGAGGATCTTATCGACCGTCAGAGGCCAATCCTGCATCAATCCCAGCATGTGCGTCTTCCTTGTCCCTTGATGCGTCTGCTCGCCCGCGACGCTTGATGAGACGCTATAGGGGTGATCAGCGATAAGCAATGCGACCCCGGCGCGCCGTCGCGCGACCGATCGCCCCGTCGGACCGGCGCTTGGCGATGCGCCGGCCGGCGCCGTAGAAGGCCGTCCATGGCCATATTGATCGCAATCACGGGGGGCTCCGGCTCCGGTAAGAGCACACTGGCGGAGGCGCTTGTGTCCAGCCTGCCCGACGGGGCGGCCGTGCTGGTGCGTGAAGACTCCTATTATAAAGACGCCGCCGCCCTGCCCGGCTTCGACCCCGCGACCTTCGACTTCGACGATGTGGCCGCGCGCGACCATGCGCTAATGATCACAGACCTGAAGGCGTTGAAGTCGGGTCGGGGCGTGACGGCGCCCGTCTATTCCTTCATCCATCATGGACGCGAGCCGGGCGGCGAACCGATCCCGCCAGCCGAGGTGGTGATCGTCGAAGGCACCCATGTGCTCTGTACGCCCGAGCTGACCGCCCTGTTTGACATCCGGGTCTTCGTAGACACCCCCGCCGACATCCGCTTCATCCGGCGCCTGCTGCGCGACCAGTCCGAGCGGGGTCGGTCGGCGGATTCGGTCGTAGCCCAGTATCTGGCGACCGTGCGGCCGGGCCATGAGCGGCTGACCGAGCCGTCGCGCACCCACGCCGACTTTATCGTCGCCGACGCCACCGCCGCCGTCCGGCTGGAAGATCCGCAGGCCGTGGTTCGTCTGGCCGCGCCCGTCCTGGCCCATCCCCTGCTGGCGCCTTTCCTGACAGACTGAAGGTTTCGGTCGGACTTCGGAACGGATTGCCTTACGCCACGACAGCCCGGTATGCGTCCTGAAACGAAACTGAAGGAGACGCCTGTGGCCATTCCCGCTTCGCTTCAAAAAGGCCTGACCCTGCCGGTCATCTCCTCGCCGATGTTCCTGGTCTCGGGGCCGGATCTGGTGGTCGAGGCCTGCAACGCCGGGATCATCGGCACCTTCCCGTCGCTGAACCAGCGCACCACCGAGGGCTATCGGGACTGGCTGCAGGAGATCAAGGGACGCCTGTCCCCCGACGCCGCCGCCTTCGGCGTCAACCACATCGTCCACCCGACCAACCCCCGGCTGATGGTCGACATGATGGTGTCGGTCGAGGAGAAGGTGCCCCTGATCATCACCTCCCTCGGCGCGGTGCGCGACGTGGTGGATGCGGTCCACGGCTACGGCGGCGTGGTCTTCCACGACATCGCCAACATCCGTCACGCCAGGAAGGCGGCCGAGGCGGGCGTCGACGGCCTCATCCTGGTCGCCAACGGCGCCGGCGGCCACGCCGGCATCATCAATCCCTTCGCCCTGATCAACGAGGTCCGGTCCTTCTACGACGGGACCATCATCCTGGCCGGGGCCATTTCGACGGGCCGAGACGTGGCGGCGGCCCTGATGATGGGCGCCGATTTCGCCTATATGGGCACCCGCTTCATCAACACGACCGAGGCCCTGGCGCCCGAAGCCTACAAGCAGATGGTCATCGACAGCGGCGCGACCGACATCGTCCACACCCCTGCGGTCTCGGGCATCCCGGCCAACTTCATGACCAAGTCCCTGGTCGAAAACGGGATCGATCCCAAACACCTGCCCGAGCACAAGCTGGACATGGGCGACGAGGCCAAGGCCTGGAAGACGGTCTGGTCCGCCGGCCAGGGCGCCGGGGCCATCCACGACGTCGTTCCGACCGCCGAACTGGTCGCCCGCCTGCGACAAGAGTTCGCTCAGGCTACGGAACAGTTTTCAGCCCGCTTCCCGACAGGCTAAGGGGCTCTTTCGCGCGGTTCGCGCGTTGGAGCCCCCATG
The DNA here is from genome assembly GCF_009394735.1 of Brevundimonas sp. Bb-A. Classification (NCBI taxonomy): domain Bacteria; kingdom Pseudomonadati; phylum Pseudomonadota; class Alphaproteobacteria; order Caulobacterales; family Caulobacteraceae; genus Brevundimonas; species Brevundimonas sp. Bb-A. Next base: position 2,716,834 of record NZ_CP045456.1, read on the forward strand.
ATCCGAAACACACGCGTCGCCCGCCTCCCCGTTCCCCTCGCCGTAGCCCTTGCGGCCCTCGCCGCACCGGCCCTGGCCCAGACCTCCGGTCCTTCCTCGGACTGGGGTTTCGAGCTGGGGGCTGGGACGGACAACCGCTCCAAGGCGGCGTCCAAGTCCGGCAACGACGGCTACGTCTTCGGCGCGGCGACCTGGGAGTCCGCCGACGGCCGCTTCTACGCCGGACCCGGCTTCGAGACGATCCAGGCGGGCGGCTCCCGGCTGGAGACCGAACTGGTCGCCGGCTACCGGCCGGAGGTGTGGGGCTACGCCTTCGACCTGAGCCTTGCCTACAAGCACCGGCTCGACGTCGATCCCGGCTATGACGCCGACGGCTGGGAGCTGACCGGCAACATCAGCCGCGCCGTCGGTCCCGCCGAGGCCCGACTACAGGTCCAGTATTCGCCCGACGCGGCCGGGTCCACACAGTCCTTCACCTGGGTCGAAGCCCAACTCGCCTGGGCCTTCAGTCCCCGTCTGGAGGGCTCTGCCGCCGTCGGCCGCCGCGAACAGGACGGCGCCCCAGACTACACCGGCTGGAACGCGGGCGCGACCTACGCCCTGACGGACGCCCTGGCGCTGGATCTGCGCTACCACGATACCGACGCCCACAGGGTCGGCGACCAGTACCGCGAGGCCCTGGTGGCGGAAGTGGCCTACGCCTTCTGACCGCACCCTTGCGCCCGCGCCTTGGGCCTCCCATATCGAAGGTGTCAATCTCTCTGCGTAACGCCGCTGCTCCCTTTGCATCACGCGCCGAGGTCCAAACGCCGATCCCATTCAGACCCGACAGGCCGACCAGGGATTCCTCCCTGCGGCCAACGCCAGACGGAGGTCTCCAAATGGCTACCGGCACTGTAAAATGGTACAATCCCACCAAAGGCTACGGCTTTATCGCCCCTAATGACGGCGGCAAGGACGTCTTCGTCCACGCCTCGGCGGTCGAAACCTCGAGCCTGGGCTCGCTGAACGAAGGCCAAAAGATCGGCTACGAGATCGAGCGCGACCAGCGCTCCGGCAAGGAATCCGCCGGCCGCCTTTCGGCGGCGGAGTAGGACAAGCTTCTTAGCTCGCCCGCCATCGCTTTCGACGGCGAGGTGACGAAGCTCCTGCCTCTGGGCGGCCGGAAGGTCCGCCTGGACAACGGCCACATCGTCACGGTCCTGCCGACCCTGGGTGCGCCGAACGGCGTGTCCCTGCTCGGCGACCGTGTCGTGGTCGAGATCGCCTTCAATCAGCTGAAGGGCTGGCGCCTCGCGCGCCGGCCCTGAAGCCTTTCTGCACGGATGACGACATGACCCCGCTCGCCGACATGATCCCCACCATGACCGACGCCGACCTGACCACCCTGCGCGCCAACGCCGCCCGTCTGGTCGAACACGGCGCCTCCACCCAGGTGATGGCCGCCAGCGACATCCTGCCGGTCATCGACACGGAAATGGCCCGCCGCGCCGCCCTGCCCAAGCCCGCCAAGGCTCCGCCTGCCAAACGCGCCGCCCCCAAGAAAAAGCTGCCCCCCGTCACCGGCCACCAGACGGCTCTGCCGTCCAGCTGAGGCTGACGACGACACCAGGCTGGCTGGGCGTGCTGCAAGGTTGCTAAAAGGCGTCCATGACGCCTGACGCCCTCCAGTCCTATCTCCAAGACCACATCCCGCTCTCCCGCGCGATGCAGGTCTGTGTCGAGGCCATCACACCGGACACCCTGACGCTTCAGGCGCCTCTCGCGCCCAATATCAATCACCGCGACACAGTGTTTAGTGGAAGCGCCTCAGCCTTGGCCATTCTCTCCGCCTGGTCGCTCGTGCACACCCGGCTGACAGCCGAAGGGCTGAAGGCGCGACTGGTGATCCAGTCCAACACCGTCCACTATGACCGAGCCATAGCGGGGACATTCCAGTCCACCGCCACATTGGCCGATCCCGCCGGCTGGCCGCGCTTCGTCGCCCTGTTCAATCGGCGCGGCAAGGCGCGAATCACAGTCGTTGCGACCTTGACCGAGGATGGTAAGCCGCAGGACGGTTCGAAGGCAGCTTCGTCGCCCTGAGCATGAGCGACGCCCAGGATCACCCCAGGGCCTGATCCAGATCGGCGATCAGGTCCTCGACGTTCTCGACCCCGACCGATAGCCGGATCAGGCTGTCGGTGATGCCCCCGGCCTCGCGGACCTCCTTGGGCACGCTGGCGTGGGTCATGATCGCCGGGTGGTTCACCAGGCTCTCGACCCCGCCCAGCGACTCCGCCAGCGTAAAGACCTGCACCTGCTCCAGCACCCGCTTGGTCCGCTCCAGGTCGCCCTCCAGCACCACCGTCACCATGCCGCCGTAGCCGCCGTGCATCTGCCGCGCCGCCAGCGCGTGCTGCGGATGGGCGATCAGGCCGGGGTAGATGACCTTGGCCACTCCGGCCCGCGTCTCCAGCCAGCGCGCCACCGTCAGAGCGTTCTCGCAGTGCGCCTTCATACGCAGGGCCAGGGTCTTCAGCCCCCGGTTGGCCAGGAAGGCGTCGAACGGCCCCATGATGCCGCCGACCGAGTTCTGCAGGAACTTGACCCGCGTCGCCAGCTCGGGATCGCCCGTCACCAGCACCCCGCCGATGATGTCCGAATGGCCGTTCAGATATTTGGTGGCCGAGTGCATGACGATGTCCGCCCCCAGGCTCAAGGGCTGCTGGCAGAAGGGCGTGGCGAAGGTGTTGTCGACCACCAGCAGCAGGCCATGCGCCTTGGCCACCTTCGACAGGGCGGCGATGTCGGCCAGCTTCATCAGCGGATTGGTCGGCGTCTCGACCCACAGCATCTTTGTCTTGGGCGTGATCGCCGCCTCGACCGCGCCGATGTCGTTCAGGTCCACATAGGCGAAGTCCAGCCCCATGGTGCGCCGACGCACCCGCTCGAACAGCCGCCACGAACCGCCGTACAGGTCATCGCCCGTGACGATATGATCGCCCGCGTCCAGCAGCTCCAGCGCCGTCGAGGTCGCCGCCATGCCCGAGCCGAAACCGAAGCCATGCGTGCCGCCCTCAAGATCCGCAATACAGGCCTCGAACGCCTCCCTCGTCGGGTTCTTGCCCCGCGCGTATTCATAGCCCTTGTTTACCCCCGGGCTTTCCTGAGCGTAGGTCGAGGTGGCGTAGATCGGCGTCATCACCGCGCCCGTCGTCGGGTCGGGATGCTGCCCGGCGTGGATGGCGCGGGTCGAGAAGCCCTGGCTGTTTTTTTTGTCGCTCATTGGTCTTCCTTAAAGATCGAAGCCAGGATGGAGGTCCGTCCGGGGCTCGTTCTCGATCCATCCCTCGGCGGTCAACCGATCCTGCAGCCGCGTATCGCCGACAGTGTACTCGATCTGGGTTTCGAGCGGCGCGCCCAAGCCCGGCAGCAGGCTTCTAAGCAGGCCGCGAACGCCGTCCAGATCGTCCGCCTCGATATCGATGCCAGTCAGTATGATGGTTGTCGCGCCGTTCTCATCCGGCGCGGACTGCATTGTGCCGCCGCCGCTGACATAGCCGAGGTTGCGAAGCTTCAGCTGTTCCTGGATCGGATCCTCGAAGAGGTAGTGACGCTCGACCGGCTGTACGTCACCCGGCATACGGACATAGACGAAATGGGTCTCAAGCCGGCCGTCAAAGGGCGGCGCGACGTCTCCGCCTTTACCGAAGATCTTCTTGAGCCAGGACATGTTAGCGGTTCAGGCTGAGGTGGTTGATCAGGTCGGTGCGGGTGATCAGGCCCACGAACTTTTCGCCGTCCAGCACGATGGCCACCCGGTCGCGGTCGAACAGGGGGATCAGGGCGTCCAGCGGCTCATTGACCTGGACCGTGTCCAGATCGCGCGTCATGGCGTCGGCGACCGGCTTGGCGAACCGCTCCTTGCGGGTGATCTCATCGGTGTTCATCACATGGACCAGGTCGCTCTCGTCCAGGATGCCGACCAGACGCCCGTCCTCGATGATCGGCAGCTGGGAGACATCGGCGCCCTTCATCCGTTTGAAGGCCGTGTCCAGGGTGTCGCCCGGCCCGGCCACGACCACGTCGCCCCGCTCGTACTTGCGGTTGATCAGGTCCGACAGATCGCCGTGCAGCTCGCGCTCGCCCAGGCCCTGATCCGCCAGCCAGGCGTCGTTATAGACCTTGGACAGATACTTGGCCCCGGTGTCGCAGACGAAGGTGACGCAGGTCTTGGGCTCAGTCTGTTCGCGGCACCAGCGCAGGGCCGTGGCGATCAGAGTGCCCGAAGACGATCCGGCCAGAATGCCTTCCTTCAGCAGCAGTTCGCGCGCCGTGGCGATGGCTTCCGCGTCCGGGATCGAATAGGCCTTGTCGATCAGGCTCATGTCCGCCGTATCGGGCACGAAGTTCTGACCGATGCCCTCGACCGTATAGCTGCCGTCCGGCCCCGGCACGCCGTCGTTGACGATGCCGGCCAGGGTCGATCCCACCGGATCCGCCAGAATAATCTGCGCCTTGGAGCCGACGCTCTTCAGGTAGCGCGCCACGCCGGTGATCGTCCCGCCCGAGCCGATGCCGGCGACGAAGGCGTCGATGTCGCCGCCCGTCTGTTCCCAGATCTCCGGCCCCGTGGTCTTCACATGGGCCTCGGCGTTCGACTGGTTGGCGAACTGGTTGACGTAATAGGCGCCGGGAATGGCCTGGGCCAGGCGCTCGGCCATGTCGGTATAGTAATCGGGGTGACCGTGCGGCACATCCGACCGGGTGAGGCGAACATCGGCGCCCATGGCTCGCAGATGCTGGATTTTTTCCTTCGACATCTTGTCCGGAATGACCAGCAGCACCTTATATCCCCGAGCGCGGCCGACCAGGGTCAGGGCCAGGCCGGTATTGCCGGCCGTCGCCTCGACGATCGTGCCGCCTTTCTTCAGCCATCCCTCGCGTTCGGCCGCATCCAGCATCTCGACGGCGATCCGGTCCTTGATCGAGCCGCCGGGGTTCTGGGACTCCAGTTTCAGCAACAGCCGGCACTTGCCGGTGTCGATCTTCGTCACCTCCACCATCGGCGTCTTGCCGATCAGATCCAGCGGCGACTTCACGGTCGCGCTCAGGGCGGGGGCGGTCAGGGACATCGTAGGCTCCGGTTCGGGACGCAGCGAGGCTGAGGCCTCACATTCACATGGTCAACTCACGCAAGATTTGACCCAAGGGCGCGGTTCCGCGCTACGAAAGACGCAATGACCAAATCACCCAAGAGGCCGCCCGCCGGTCTCCCCGACAAAGACACCCTCCTCGCCTTCCTGCGCGAGGCCGGATCGGCCGAGAAGACCGATATCGCCCGCCACTTCGGCCTGAAGGGCGGCGATCGCCGGGCCCTGCGCGAAATGATCCGCGAGCTGGAGGCTGAGGGCCGGCTGGGCAAACGCGGCCGCAAGGGTTTCTCAGAAGCCGGCGCCCTGCCCCCCGTCGGCGTCGCCGACGTGATCGAACGCGACGGCGACGGCGAACTTTACGTCCGCCTGGTCGAGGCCGGCGCCGATGCGCCCCGCGCCCTGTTGATGCCTGACAAGGCAAAGCCCGGTCCCGCGCCTGGCCTGGGCGACCGGCTGCTGGTCAAGTTCCAGCGCGGCGACGACGGCTGGGAGGCGCGACTGATCAAACGGCTGGACGCCGGGACGAACCGTGTTCTGGGCGTCATCCGCAAGTCGGCGCGCGAGACCCGCGTCGAGCCGGTCGATCGTCGCTCCAAGGACGTGCTGCTGGTGCCCCAGGCCCAGTCTGGCGATCTGCGCGACGGCGATCTGGTCCTGGCCGCCATTGAAAAGGGCGACCAGCGCTATGGGCCCAAGCGCGGCAAGATCCTGGAGCATATCGGCAAGGAGGACGATCCCCGCGCCGCCTCCCTGATCGCCATCCACGCCCACGGCGTCCCGACCGGCTTCTCCGAGGCCGTCGAGCGTGAGGCCGAGGATCAGGAACTGCCGACGCTGAAGGGGCGCGAAGACCTGCGCGAAATCCCCTTCATCACCATCGACCCCGCCGATGCGCGCGACCATGACGACGCCGTCTACGCCGCCCGCGACGAAGATCCGAAGAACCCCGGCGGCTGGATCGTCTGGGTCGCCATCGCCGACGTCGCCGCATACGTCCGGCCGGGCAGCCAGCTGGACCGCGAGGCGCGCGACAAGGGCAATTCCACCTACTTCCCCGACCGCGTCGAGCCGATGCTGCCCGAGGTGCTGTCGAACGGTCTGTGCAGCCTGAAGGAGGGCGAGAACCGCGCCTGTCTGGCGGTGCGGATGGTGTTCGACAAGGACGGCCGCAAGACCGGCCACAAGTTCGTGCGCGGCCTGATGCGGTCGCACGCCAAGCTCAGCTACGAACAGGCCCAGGCCGCCATCGACGGGCCTGAAAAGGGAGGCGGGGCCGACGACACGACCGGCCCGATCATGGAGACCATCCTCTATCCGCTGTGGAACGCCTATCACGCCATGCTGAAGGGCCGGCTGAAACGTAGTCCGCTGCAGATCGAATCCGCCGAACGCCGCATCCGCATGGCTCCAGACGGCGGCATCGCCTCGATTGAGAAGCGCGCCTCTCTGGAGGCGCACCGGCTGATCGAGGAGATGATGATCCAGGCCAACGTCTGCGCCGCCGAGACCCTGGAACAGAAGAAGACGCCCCTGATCTATCGCGTCCACGACGCCCCCAGTCAGGAGAAGATCTTCAACCTGGCCGACTTCCTCTCGACCATCGGCAAGCCGTGGAATAAGGGCGAGCCGGGCACCACCAAACGGTTCAACAAGCTGCTGGACGAGACCCGCGACGGCGAATACGCCGATGTCGTCAACGAAGTGGTTCTGCGCACCCAGATGCAGGCCATCTATTCACCGGACAACGTCGGCCACTTCGGCCTGAACCTGGACCGTTACGCCCACTTCACCTCGCCGATCCGGCGCTATTCCGATCTGATCGTTCACCGCGGCCTGATCCGGGCGCTGAACCTCGGCAAGGACGGGCTGACCGACCGCGAGATCGCCGAACTGCCGGCCATCGCCGAGGGCGTGACCATGACCGAGCGCCGGTCCATGGCGGCCGAGCGGGACGCCATGGACCGCTATATCGCCGCCTTCCTGGAGGACCGCGTCGGCGCGACCTTCACCGGACGGATCACCGGCGTGACCCGCTTCGGCCTGTTCATCCGCCTCGACGAGACCGGCGCCGACGGCCTGGTTCCCGTCTCCACCCTGGGCGGCGAGTATTTCGCCCACGACGACCGCGCCCACGCCCTGGTCGGCGAACGCACCGGCAAGCGCTTCACCCTGGGCCGGATGGTCGAGGTCAGGCTGGTGGAGGCCACCCCCGTCACCGGCGGACTGGTGTTCGAAATGCTCAGCGAACCGGAGCCGCGCGATCCCAACGCCCCGCCCCCTCGCTACGGCGTCCGGGGACGAGGCGGCGACGGCCCGCCGATCCGCGGCAAGAACCGGCCGGGCGGCCCCAAGCCCCGCAACGGCTCCAAACCTTCGGGCGGGCTGAAGGGCGTGCGCAAAGGCAAGCGCAGGTGACCCCCTTCGACGCCGCGCAGGACCTGACCGACGCGCCTCGCGTCGGCGGCGCCCAACGCCCCAAGGACGCGGCGACATTGATCGTGACACGGGGCGGGTCGCGGCCTGAGGTGCTGATGGGGCGGCGGGCGCCGGGCCATGTCTTCATGGCGTCGAAGTGGGTGTTTCCCGGTGGGCGGATCGACCGGGCGGATTTCACCGCCGCCTCGACCGGCGCCTTGGCGTCAGACGTCGCGCGTCGGCTGGAGGCCGAGGTTCCCGCCCGCCGCGCCCGCGCCCTGGCCCTGACGGCGATCCGCGAGACCTTCGAGGAGACCGGGTTGATCCTGGGGCGCGCCGCGCCGTCGGCCAGCGTCGCTGGACCGTGGCGCGAATACCGCCAAGCGGGCGCCCTGCCCGATCTTTCGGTCCTGTCCTACATCGCCCGCGCCGTTACGCCGCCCGGCCGCACGCGCCGGTTCGACGCTCGTTTTTTCATGGCCCCAGCCGAGGCCCTGCTGACGCCCGAGCCGACCACAGGGTCGGGCGAGTTGGACGAAATCGCCTGGCTTCCCCTGGAAGACGCTCGCGCCCTTGATCTGCCCGCCATCACCCGCTTCGTGCTGGGCGAACTGGCCGAGCGGCTTGGCCAGGATCGAACCAGCCCCGACCGCCCCCTCCCCTTCGTCCGCATGGTGCGCGGCCGCCACATCGTCGATCACAGGGACTGACCATGCCCAGCGCCATCACCCTGCGGCTGACCACAGCAGACCCGGTCCCAGGCGTCGCCTACAGCCTGCAGGACAAGACCAACGCGCCGGTCGACCCCGCATCGCAGACGACGGTCCGATCAGTTTCGACGTCCTCGTCACCCTGTCCGATGACGGACGGCTGACCGGTCCCTTCGTACGCCGCGAGGGACCGTCGCGACGCTTCATCTATATCGCCATCGGCACATCGGCTGGACAGCACGGCGAATGGATCCGTCGCGCCAAGATCGATGTCCACGACATTCCCGCCGCCCTTCTGGCCCAGGCCCGCGCCGGTCAGACGCTTGAGGTGATTCTGCCCGGCCGTGCCCGCGACGGCGGCCCCGCCTGCGCGACTGTGCGGCCTCTTCAGCCGTGGACGGCCGTCTGAGATTGGGCCGTTGACTTTGGATCGAGTCTGAGTATGTTCCGCGCCTCTTATTTTAAGCGGCTTTCGCCGTCGCAGAGGTAATTCCGATGGCCAAACCGGCTTCCATCAAGATCCGCCTGAACTCCACGGCCGACACCGGCTTCTTCTACGTCACCAAGAAGAACGCTCGCACCATGACCGAAAAGATGGTCGTCAAGAAGTACGACCCGGTCGTGCGCAAGCACGTCGAGTTCAAGGAAGGCAAGATCAAGTAACGCCTTGATCCGCTGACAAAGGAAAACGCCCGGCTGGTCGCAGCCGGGCGTTTTTCGTTGCGGCTATGCCGTTGCGACGTCAGACCGCGCGCGCGACGACCTTGTTGCGGCCGCCGGCCTTGGCTTCATAAACGCCTTCATCGGCCCGCTTCAGCAGGGCCTCAGGCGTGTCCCCGGCGCCGGTGGTCGCGGCGACGCCGATCGACAGGGTGATGGTCAAAAACTCCTCGCCGCCCATCACGCGGAACGGCGCTGCGGCGATGTCGCGGCGAATACGCTCGGCCACCATGCGGGCGTCCTCCAGACCCGCGCCCGGCATGACCACCACGAATTCCTCCCCGCCCATACGGCAGGGCAGGTCCACGGCGCGCACATTGGTGGCGAGCCGGACCGCAAACTCGGCCAGAACCTCATCGCCGGCGTCGTGGCCGAAACCGTCGTTGACCGCCTTGAAGTGGTCGATATCCAAGACCAGCACAGCCACCGGCGAGCCGCCGTGTGTGGCGCGCCCCACCAGGGCCTGCAGCTGGCCGGCCATGTAGCGCCGATTGTGCAGGCCCGTCAGAGAGTCGGTGACGGCCATTTCCAGACTGCTGTCCAGCTTCTGGCGCAGGAAGTCCGTATAGCGTTTGCGCCGGATCTGGGTGCGGACACGGGCGGAAAGCTCCTCGGTGTCGATCGGACGCGGCAGGATGTCGGTAGCCCCCAACTCCAGCGCCTTGACCATCCGCGGTCGCTCGCCAGGCTCCACGATTGCGAGGACCGGCGCGCGCCGCGCGTCGCCGGATTTCAGCGTGGCGACGACCCTTAATCCGTCGAAACTCTGGGCCGCCACATTGACGATGATCAGATCCAGCGGCCCCTTGGCCGCCGCAAGCGCCGCCTGGGGGTCGGTCTCCACCACCACGCGGTGTTCGCGGCCCAGTTCCGCAGCGACCGCTGCGGCCTGGCTTTCGTCGTCATCGACGATCAGAACCCGGCCGCCTTCGGTTCTCAGACGCGCTGCAGCCTCGTCGCCCACGCCCATGCGCCGGCTGCTTTCCTCGCGCTCGCGCAGTTCGTCCATCACTTGCTTCAGCCGCGTCAGCGACTTGACCCGCGCCAGCAGCACCACATCGTCGATCGGCTTGGTCAGAAAGTCGTCGGCCTCGGCCTCCAGACCGCGAATACGGTCGGCTCGTCCGTCCAGCGCCGTCACCAGCACCACTGGAATGTGCCGCGTCTCAGCTCGCGCCTTCAACCGCCGACAAGTCTCGAAACCGTCCATGCCCGGCATCATGACGTCCAGCAGGATCAGGTCCGGCTGCTCTTTCGCCGCCAGGGTCAAGGCCGTCTGACCGTCGTGGCAGGTCAGCACGTCATAATATTCGATGGTCAGCTTGGCCTCGAGCAGACGCACATTCACGTCTACATCGTCGACGACCAGAATTCGCGCGCTCATCCCAGATGCTGCCGAATGGTCTGGAGGAAGTGCATGACCGATATCGGCTTGGAGATATAGGCCTCGCAACCGCCCTGACGAATCCGCTCCTCATCGCCCTTCATGGCGAAGGCGGTCACGGCGATGACGGGAATATGGTTCAGCTCCTCGTCGTCCTTCAGCCATTTGGTGACTTCGAGACCCGAAATTTCAGGCAGTTGAATATCCATCAGGATCAGGTCCGGATGGTGCGCGCGCGCCAGGGCCAAGGCCTGCAGCCCCTCTCGGGTCTGCAAGGTCTCGTAGCCCTGGGAATCGAGCAGATCATGAAAAAGCTTCATGTTCAGCTCGTTATCCTCGACGATGAGGACTTTCTTGGACATCATCACCTGACCTGGGTCGCCGGCGAATTGGCGACGCCGCGTTGAACGTCATACTGCCTGCCCAGTCTTAAGTTGGGGTGAAGCCAAGGTTACGGAGACCTTAAGCGTGGCCATAAAGGCCGTCTGTCGCGACTGTCTGTGGACCGGAACCGACCCCGCCGGGCCGCCGGATCGGCGCTGCCCGTCGTGCGGATCGCGCCGCATCGTCGCCCACACGGAACTGGATCGGTTGACGATCGCGCACATGGACTGCGACGCCTTCTACGCCTCGGTCGAAAAGCGCGATCGGCCCGAGCTTCGCGACCGGCCGGTGATCGTCGGCGGGGGAAAGCGCGGCGTGGTTTCGACCGCCTGCTATGTCGCCCGCCAATATGGCGTCGGCAGCGCCATGCCGATGTTCAAGGCCCTGAAGGCCTGTCCCGATGCCGTGGTGATCAAGCCGGACTTCGCCAAATACGTCTTTGAGTCAGATCGCATCCTGGGCGCCCTGGGCCGGCTGACGCCCCTGATCCAGCCGCTGTCGCTGGACGAGGCCTGGGTCGATCTGTCGGGCACGGAGCGACTGAACGGCGGGCCTGCGGCCTTTCAGTTGATCCGGTTCCAGAAGCAGATCGAGGACGAGACCGGCCTGACCGTCTCGATCGGCCTGGCGCCCAATCGCTTCCTTGCGAAAATGGCCTCGGAGATGGACAAGCCGCGCGGCTTTTCCGTGATCGGCGCAGGGGATGCCCGGGCCCTGCTGGCGCCCCGCTCCGTCACCGCCCTGCCCGGCGTCGGCCCGGTGTTCGGCAAGGCGCTGCGCAGCGACGGCTACGCCACCATCGGCGATCTGGCCCGGGCCGACGTCCGCGACCTGGTCAAACGCTATGGGGAGTCCGGTCTGCGCCTCTACGACCTGGCGCACGCCCGCGACGCCCGCGCCGTGAACCCGGAGCGGGACCGCAAGGGCATGAGCGCCGAGACCACCTTCAATGAGGACCTCAGCACAGCCGAGGCGCTGGAGGCCGAGCTCTGGCCCCTGTGCGAGAAGCTGGCGTCAAAGGCGCGGCGCGATGGCGTCGCCAGCCGCGTCCTGGTGCTGAAACTGCGCCGCACCGACTTCAAGATCGTCACCCGGCGGATCAGCCTGGCCGAACCGGTCCAGACCGCCCGCGCCCTGTTCGCCGCCGGTCGCGATCTGCTGCGACCGGAACTGGGGCCGCCCTATCGGCTGATCGGCATCGGCATGGCGGATATTCAGGATGCCGAAGACGCGCCTGTCGGTCTGTTCCAAAGCGCCGAGACCCGCCTCCTGAAGACCGAACGGGCCATCGACCGGCTGCGGGAAAAGTTCGGCAAGGACGCCGTGGTGGCGGGTCGGGCGCTTAAGACCTAAGAGGGCGCATGGACCTCGCCAAACGCGCCTTCGACCACGGGTTCCGCCTGGACCCGATCGTCCGCAGCCTGCTGGACACCGATTTCTACAAATTGCTGATGTTGCAGATGATCTGGCGTGAACATCGCGACACGCCCGTCGTCTTCCAGGTCATCAACCGCACCCGGTCGGTCCGTATGGCGGACGAGATCGACGTCGCTGCACTGCGCGACCAGCTGGACCACGCCCGCACATTGCGCTTCACCAACAAGGAATTGGTCTGGCTGGCGGGCAACAGCTTCTATGGGGTGAAGCAGATCTTCTCGCCGGACTTCATCGCCTGGCTGACCGACTACCGCCTGCCCGACTACGACCTGTCGGTTCAGGACGGCCAATATGTCCTGACCTTCTCCGGCGCCTGGGCCGAGGTGACCCTGTGGGAAATCCCCGCCCTGGCCATCCTCAATGAACTGCGCTGCCGCACAGGGCTGCGTCGGCTGGGACGGTTCGAACTGGACGTCCTCTATTCCCGGGCCAAGACCCGGCTGTGGTCCAAGGTCGAGCGGCTGCGCGCCCTGCCCGATCTGGCCCTGTCCGACTTCGGCACCCGTCGTCGCCACGGCTTCCTGTGGCAACGCTGGTGCATTCAGGCCCTGAAGGAAGGCCTGGGCCGGTCCTTCATCGGCACCTCCAATGTGCTCCACGCCATGGAGAACGATCTGGAGGCCATCGGCACCAATGGCCACGAACTGCCGATGGTCCTGGCCGCCCTGGCCCCCGACGACGCCAGCCTGGCCCAGACGCCCTATGCTGTGCTGGACGAGTGGCGGCGGCACTACGGCGGCAATCTGCTGGTCGTCCTGCCCGACGCCTTCGGCACCGAGGCCTTTCTGGATCAGGCTCCCGACTGGGTCGCCGACTGGACCGGCTTCCGCCCCGACTCGGCCCCACCGATCCCGGCGGGCGAACGGCTGATCGACTGGTGGCGCGAACGGGGCCGCGATCCGCGCGAGAAGCTGCTGATCTTCTCCGACGGCATGGACATCGACGGCATCGAAGCGGCCCACGCCCATTTCCATGGCCGCACCCGGCTCAGCTTCGGCTGGGGCACCAATCTGACCAATGACTTCCGCGAGTGTTCGCCCGCCTTCGCCCCCGAGCTTGAGCCTATCTCCCTGGTCTGCAAGGTGGTCGAGGCCGGGGGGCGCCCCGCCGTCAAACTGTCGGACAATCCGGAAAAGGCCGTGGGCGATCCGGCCGAAATCCAACGCTATCGCCGCGTCTTCGGCGAGCGCGGCCTGACCGCTCGACCCGTTGCGGTCTGAAACCCGGCCTTAAGCCCGATCCGCGATAAGGGCGACATGAACGCCTTCGTCGATAAGATGCGCCGCCGCGCCGGCCGTTATCTGGATGTCCGCCCCGTGGCCATCCGGTCCCCGCGAGGCGTGCTGAGCCTGTCGTTCGACGACATCCCCGCCTCCGCCTGGCTGGAGGCCGGGCCGGTGCTGGCCCAGCACGGGGTGAAGGCCACCTATTATGTCTGCGGCGGTCTGGCGGGCGGGCGCAATCTGGATCTGCCGCAGTTCGAGACCGCACACCTTCAGGCCCTGCACGCGGCGGGGCACGAGGTCGGCTGCCACACCTATGAACACGTCTCGACCCTGCGCCTGTCGCCAGCCGAACTGGACGCCAGCCTGGCCCGCAACGCCGCCTGGGTGTCGGAACGGCTGGACGGCTATCGGATGCAGACCTTCGCCTATCCGTTCGGCGACTGCGCCCTGGGGTCCAAGGCGGTGATTGAGCGGCGCTTCCTGTGCGGCCGAGGCGTGCGCGACGGGATCAACACCGGCCGCGTGGATCGCAATCTGGTGCAGGCCATCGGCCTGGAGAGTCGTCGCCTGCCCGGCTATGATCTGGAACAGCTTGTCGCAGACACGGCGGGCTCTAGAGGCTGGCTGATCGCCTACGGCCACGACGTCAGCGACGCGCCCACCCCCTATGGCTGCCGCCCGGAAGACATCGACCGGCTGATCGGACTAGCCAAGGCCGCCGGGCTGGACATTCAACCCGTGGCCTCAGCCTGGGGCCGCGTCACCGGCTGAAACAGCTTAGAAAACGCCCACGGCGCCCTCGGCCCAAATCAGCAGAACCGCCAGGACCACCGCGGCGCAGACGGCCAGAGCCAAAGAACGACGTTTGATCAAAGCCAGCGTCAGTTTGATCAAGACGCCCGCTCCGACCAGCAAGACGCCCGCGAACAGGAAGTCCGACGCCGTCCAGGCGACCTCGCGAGTGAACTGCATGGCCACCAGCGGCGCCGATAGGGCCAAGGCCACAAGGCCCAACCGACCAAACGCAGAGGATGCGTCCCGCCCGCACGCTTCGCCGCCATCGACATGCCGTCGCTCCAATCCGAAAATGTCAGCACACTAATCGATAATCGGGCTATCGAACATCGCCGGCTCTCAGACGAGGGCGATGGCCTTGCGCCGGTCCGCCCAGGCGATCAGTTCCTTCCTCGGCCAGACCATCAGCCATGACCGCGCGGTGTATTCACCGCTGTCGATCAACGCCTTTCGCGACGCAGAGGCTGTTGCCGCCCGCTGCGTGTGGATCTCGCCCGGCCCTTGATGCACCATAAAGGCCCCGCCCTTCAGCGGGTTCAGCCGCAGGTGCGCCAGGCGGGGGCTGATCTCGGTCAGGGGCGGGTCGTAGAACCAGCTGGAGCCGATCATCCCCGCCAGCTCCGGTCGCGTCCGACAGATTTCCGCCGCCGTGGCCCAGGCGTCGTTCCAACCCTCCTCGTTGAAGCCGCGCAGCCAGCGGCTCTCGGTATGGACCTCCAGCCAGGGCTCGCGTTTGGCGCCCGCCTTCAGATAGCGGAACAGCGGGCCGAAGCCCCAGCCGTCGCGCACATGTTTGATGATCTGTCCCGGCCCCACCGGCGAACTCAGGTCGATGACCTGGCTCTTGGCCGCCGGCACGCTGAGCGCCAGGCTGAAGCGAACATCCTTGGCCCAGTGGTCGAAGTCGTAATCGCCCTCCGCCTGGGTCAGGAAGGCCGCCAGCTGTTCGATCCAATAGGGATAGAGGGACAGCACTTCGGGCGGCAGAGCCAGGGTCGCGACCCGATCCGGCAAGCGCAGGGCCCAACTGGCGATGAGGCCGCGTCGAACCGCGTCAGAGGCGGATGCGCCCAGAACGGCGTCCACCGCCCTGGCTGGCATTTCGAAATCCCAGTGGGGCGCGGCCTCTGCGGCCTTGGCGGCGGCGGGCTCCATGGCTGCATCAACGTGCGCCCAGTCCGACGGCGAAAGGCGCGCCAACACGGCCTGAAAGGCGGCGACGTCAGAGGTCAGGTGCAGATCCATGAGCGCCATCCTGGCATATGGCGATTGGCGAAGGCTTAAGACGCCGGACGGGTGACGCCGCCCTTGCGCCGCGCTAAACCGCCGACCAGATCAAGGAGCCCCCATGACCATCGAATCCCGTATCGCCGAACTCGGCATCACCCTGCCGGAACCCGCCAAGGCGGTGGCCAACTATGTGCCCTTCGTCCAGTCGGGCGCGGTCGTCCATATCTCGGGCCAGCTGTCGAACGACGCTTCGGGCGGGATCAAGGGCACGGTCGGCGTGGACGTGACGCCGGAACAGGCCAACGCCGCCGCCCGCCTGTGCGGGATCAACCTGCTGGCCCAGATCAAGGCCGCCTGTGACGGCGACGTGGACCGGGTCGTTCGGATCGTGAAACTGGGCGGCTTCGTCCAGGCGGGACCGGATTTCGAAGCCATTCCCGCCGTCATCAACGGCTGCTCGGACCTGATGGTCGAGGTGTTCGGCGACGCCGGCCGCCACGCCCGTTCCGCCGTCGGCGTCTACAAGCTGCCGCTCGGATTCGCGGTCGAGGTGGACGCCGTCGTGGAGATCCGTTGACCTTCACACTGACGGTTCACGACGGGATCGCCGCCATCGGCCGCGAGGCCTGGGACGCCTGCGCGCGTCCCACCGGCGATCCCTTCGTCTCCTACGATTTTCTGCACGCCTGCGAGGCGTCCGGCAGCGCCGCCCCGCACCAGGGCTGGGCGCCGCGCCACCTGGCCCTGCGGGACGAGGATAACGCGGTTCTGGGCGTCATGCCCCTCTATCTGAAGGGCCACAGCCAGGGCGAATATGTCTTCGACCACAGCTGGGCCGACGCCTATGAGCGCGCCGGCGGCCGCTATTACCCCAAGCTGCTGGGCGCCGTGCCCTTCACTCCGGCGACCGGCCCGCGCTTTCTCAACCACCCCGATTCAGACGCCGCAACGGTGCGGCAGGCCCTGCTCCAGGGCGCCCTGACCCTGGTCGAGCGGCTGGGCGTCTCGTCCCTGCACGTCAACTTCCCGACCGAGACGGAATGGACGGACATGGCCCAGGCCGGCCTGCTGCCCCGCCAGGACATCCAGTTCATCTGGCGCAATGACGGCTATCAGACCTTCGACGACTTCCTGGCCGCCCTGTCGGCCAACCGCCGCAAGACCATCCGCCGCGAACGCCGCGACGCCCAGGCGGGTCTGGACATTCGCATACTGACCGGCGCCGCCATCACCGAGGCGCATTGGGACGCCTTCTTCGCCTTCTACATGGACACGGGCGACCGCAAATGGGGGCGGCCCTATCTGACGCGGGACTTCTTCTCCCGCGTGGGCGCGACCATGGCGGACCGGATCGCCCTCGTCATGGCCTTCCGCGACGAAAGGCCCATCGCCGGCGCCTTGAATTTCATCGGCCGCCACGCCCTGTACGGCCGCCAGTGGGGCGCGCTGGAAGACGTGCCCTTCCTCCATTTCGAGCTCTGCTATTATCAGGCGATCGAGTTCGCCGTTGCGCACGGTCTGTCCCGCGTCGAGGCGGGCGCCCAGGGCGAGCACAAGATCGCACGCGGCTATCTGCCCTCCCCCGTCTACTCCGCCCACTTCATCGCCGACCCCGCGCTGCGCGGCCCGGTCGCCGACTATCTCCGTCGCGAAGGCCCCGCAGTGGAGGCGCAGAGGCGAGAGATGACCGAGGAACTGTCGCCCTTCAAAAAAGAAAACTGACCCTCTCCCGCTTGCGGGAGAGGTGGCCCGTCGTTCGCGAAGCGAACCAGGGTCGGAGAGGGGAGTCTTGTTTGGCTGGAAGAAGACTTCCCCCATCGTCAGCCGTCTCGCTACGCTCGACGAGCTGACACTTCCCCCGCAAGCGGGGGAAGGTCCACCTAGGCCGGCCTCTGCGCCCACAGATGGTACATGCCGGCGAACAGGGTCGGGTTTTGCGTCTCCAGCCGGTCCCATAGGTCCATATCCAGCGGATCGGCGCGCCCGAAGGCCGAACGGAAGGCCGACTGAGCCTCGGGCGGGGCGTCGAAACCGATAAGGCGGAGACCAGCGACGGCCAGCAGATCGTCCAGTTGGGGCGGCGTGTAGCAATGTTCCTGCACGTGGAAGACCAGATCACGGCATCCACTGAGACTGTAGAAGTCGTCGCTCTCCCTCAAGGCGGCCAAGGGCGCCCCGTCCGGCAAGGACAGGACGTGGGCGCGGAAGGCGCGGATGTCCTCTGGCGTCGCTCGCCAGCCGCGTTCCCGGATCAGGGCGTGAGCCAGCTTCACCCGCTTGCGCCCCCGCTCGCTGTAGAGGCCCAGCCGCACCACTCCGCCCGGCCGCAGCACCCCAGCCAGGCGCGCCAAGCCCTCGTCCGGCCGCGCCATATGGTGGATCACGCCGGTGGAAGTCACGACGTCGAACCGGTCCTCGATCTGGTCCAGCGCCAGTATGTCGCCTTGGACGAACCGAACCCGATCAAGCCCAAGTTCGCCTGCGACCCGTGCGCCATAAGCCAGGCTGGCGCGGCTCAGGTCCATGGCGGTGATCGACAAGGTCGGATCGGTCCGGGCCAGGTCGATCGGCTCGAACCCTGTGCCGCAGCCGGCGACCAGAACCCGTTCGGGCCGTCCGGCGAAAGCCTCCCGATCCAGCCCAGGCAAGGCCTTAACGCACGAAATCAGTGAGCGCGCTTCGGGCGCGGGCGGTGCGACCCAACGCGGATAGGGACTGGCCTCATACTGATCGCGCACCGCCACGGAAACCGCGTCGTCGGACGGCGTCAAACACTCGAGCCCTGCCGCCAGCTCACCCTCTCGCTTGGGCTGCTCAACGGCCCGACGCGCTAGTTCGCCGCTCACCTCCTCATCCAGCCCCGGCGTCCGAAACAGCCAGGCCAGGCGCCCCGTCAAACCCTCTGGTCCTGCGTCGAGATATTCCGCGGCGAAACCATTCACCGCCAGTGCCTCTAGCAAGGCCGCGCGGCCCTCGCCCTCCGTCCCATCGGTCGCGACCAGGGCGGCGCGCACGGCATTCAACCGCGCCTCCATCGCAGCATCCAGATTCAGGCAGCGCGACAAAAACCCCCGCCACAGCGGATCGCGGCCAATCGCTTCCAGCGCCTCAACGGAGCCGTCAAAGTCCGGCGTCTTCAGCAGCAGGGTCCGCGCAACGACCCGCGCCAGTTTCTGCGGATCGACCGCCGCTTCGCCCAGCAACACCGTAAGATCCGCGTCCAGCACGGGATGCCAGCCGTTCGGCGCCAGACCGGACAGCCGCTCAGCCAGAGCCGCCGCCACCTTCCCACGCATCCCGGGATCTACGGCCTTCGCCAAGGCCCGACTCAGGACCTGGCTCGCCTGCCCCGGATCGCCATGGACCGACAGGAACATCCCCATGGCCGCCAGGGCAGCCGGATGATCAGTATCCGCGGCGATAGCCGCCTTAAGGCACTCAAACGCCTCCTGCTTTCGGCCATTCTCAAGGGCGACCTGAGCAGCTTGAATGGTGCGTTCTGCATCGGCAACGCTCATTCGTCGTGCGCGCTCAACTGATCCAGCTTGTTTCGCATCTATCTCGTCGCCATCCCTTCAAGGTGCGCGAATAGAGACAATCTTGTCCGCCTCCACCCAGCATGATCCATTCTTGTCCTACTGACAGGGTCGCACGGGTTCGCAGCAGAGAATAGACGGGAGGCTCCACTGAGAACCAAGGGTGAAACTCCCCGCTCTGGGAAATAACATTAGCATTTGGCTCAGGGAGACCTAGGGTCCGCCAGTTGCAGTTCGCCTTCGAGCTTAACCGCATTCCACCAGATACGCCTTCCGGCGAAAACTCCTTCAGCGCCTGGGCCATCAAGGCGCAGTCATGGGGGCTGACGGTCCCTACCCGGACAAACGGAACGGCGAAAGCCGCCCAGAGCGAAATGAGGAACACCACAATGGCCAACCCGGTCGCTGTGGGTTTGACCCATTTGTCGGATGTGTCGAGCCTTCCACGCAGCAGCAGGTCAAACGACACCCAGGCCAAAGCCGTCACCATCCCAAAGCCGGCCATCCATCGGTAGGTCGAGGCTCGATTGTCGAAGCTGAGACGGGCCATCAGTTCGGCCATGACGAAGGCGCCAATCATCAAAGCCGTCGCTGCTGACGAATAGGCGGCTATGCGATTGCTAGATCGCTTGGAAATCCATTCGTAGGTGCGATCCGCACCCAACAGACACATAGCGAATGTGACCACGAATATTCCATCACTTTGAAGGCTAAAGCCTTGAAACCAGACAACGAGGGCAATGACCAGAACAGCCAAAGCCGCCGCCATCACGAGCAAAGCCCTCAAGATCTTTAGTTTCATAACGCCCTCCGCCCCCGATTTCGCCAGTGACTTGAGACAGAAAAAAGGCCCGGGCGGAGACGCCCGGGCCTTCCGCTCGTCGTCGCTCGGGCTGATCAGGCCGTCTCTTCTTCCTCCGACTTCGCCGGAACGCCGCCGGCGCTCTTGATGTCGAAGTCGATCTTGCCGTCCTTCAGCTGGACCTTGACGTGTCCGCCGCGCGTCAGACGCCCGAACAGGATGTCGTCGGCCAGCGGCTTCTTGATCGAATCCTGGATGACCCGCGCCAGCGGACGCGCGCCGTACAGTTCGTCGAAGCCGTTCTTGGCCAGCCAGTCGGCCGCCTCGTCGGTCAGTTCGATGGTGATGTTGCGGTCCGCCAGCTGAGCTTCCAGCTGAAGGATGAACTTGGTCACCACCGAGCGGATCGTGTCGGCCTGCAGCGGCTTGAAGGCCACGATGGCGTCCAGGCGGTTCCTGAACTCCGGCGCGAACAGACGCTGGATGGCCTTTTCGTCCTCGCCCTCGACCTTGCCGCGGCCGAAGCCGATGGAGGCGCGGGCGTTGTCGGCGGCGCCGGCGTTGGTGGTCATGATCAGGATGACGTTCCTGAAGTCCACCTTCTTGCCGACCGCGTCGGTCAACAAGCCGTTGTCCATCACCTGCAACAGGATGTTGTAGACGTCCGGGTGCGCCTTCTCGATCTCGTCCAGCAGCACCACCGAATGGGGATGCTGATCGACGGCGTCGGTCAGCAGACCGCCCTGGTCATGGCCGACATAGCCGGGAGGCGCCCCGATCAGGCGGCTGACGGTGTGCCGCTCCATGTACTCGGACATGTCGAAACGCTGCATCTCGATGCCGAGGGTGGAGGCCAGCTGACGCGCCACCTCGGTCTTGCCGACGCCGGTCGGACCGCTGAACAGGAAGCTGCCGATCGGCTTGTTCGGATCACGCAGACCCGCCCGCGCCAGCTTCATCGCCGCCGACACCTGTTCGATCGCCTGCTCCTGCCCGAAGACCACGCGCTTCAGATCGACCTCCAGCTCGCGCAGGCTCTCGGTGTCCGACTTGGACACCGACTTGGCCGGGATGCGGGCCATCTTGGCGATGACGGCCTCGACCTCCTTCTGACCGATGACCTTCTTGCGCTTGGACTCGGTCAGCAGCATCTGCGACGCCCCGGCCTCGTCGATCACGTCGATCGCCTTGTCCGGCAGTTTCCGGTCGGTCATGTAGCGCGCCGACAGCTCGACCGCCGTCCGCACGGCGCTGTCAGTGTAACGAACCTTATGGTGCTGTTCGTAATAGGTTTTCAGACCTTTCAGGATCTTCACCGTATCCTCGACCGTCGGCTCGTTGACGTCGATCTTCTGGAAGCGGCGCACCAGGGCGCGGTCCTTCTCGAAGTGTTGGCGATACTCCTTGTACGTCGTCGATCCCATGCAGCGCAGCGAACCCGAAGCCAGGGCCGGCTTCAGCAGGTTCGACGCATCCATGGCCCCGCCCGAGGTCGCGCCGGCGCCGATCACCGTGTGGATCTCGTCGATGAAGAGCACGGCGTTGTCGTGGTTCTCCAGCTCCTTGACCACCTGTTTCAGCCGCTCTTCGAAGTCGCCGCGGTAGCGGGTGCCGGCCAGAAGAGCGCCCATGTCCAGCGAATAGATGGTGGCGTCCTTCAGGACGTCGGGCACCTCGCCGTTGACGATCTTGCGGGCCAGGCCTTCGGCGATGGCGGTCTTGCCGACGCCGGGGTCGCCGACCAGCAGCGGATTGTTCTTGGTCCGGCGGCACAGGATCTGGATCGAGCGTTCGACCTCGGCCTGACGGCCGATCAGTGGATCGACCTTGCCCTGGCGCGACTTCTCATTGAGGTCGACGCAATAGGCTTCCAGCGCCTCACCGCCCTGTTTGACCGCCGACTGGTCTTCGGCCTCCTCAGGCGAGGCGCCCTTTGCCGGACGGGTCTCGCCGGCGCCGGCCTTCTTGGCGATGCCGTGGGCGATGAAGTTGACCGCGTCATAGCGGGTCATGTCCTGCTCTTGCAGGAAGTAGGCGGCGTGGCTCTCGCGCTCCGAAAAGATGGCGACCAGCACGTTTGCGCCGGACACCTCTTCGCGACCCGAGGACTGGACGTGGATGACCGCGCGCTGGATCACGCGCTGGAAGCCCGCCGTCGGCTTGGCGTCCTCGCCGTCCGCCGTCGCGAGGGCGGCCAGATCATTGTCGACATAGAGGTTCAGCGCCGCCTTCAAGGCCGACAGATCGACGTTGCAGGCCCGCATCACATTGGCGGCGTCCGGGTCGTCGATCAGGGCCAGCAACAGGTGTTCGAGCGTGGCGTATTCGTGCCGACGCGCATTGGCGTAGCCGACGGCGCGGTGCAGGGTTTCTTCGAGAGGACGGGAAAATGAAGGCATAGGGAGGCTCCTCTCAGTCCTTTTCCATCGTGCATTGCAGAGGGTGCTGGTGGCGGCGCGCGGTTTCGATGACCTGCGCGACCTTGGTCTCGGCGACTTCATAGGTGTAGACGCCGCAGACCCCCACGCCATGCTGATGCACATGCAGCATGATGCGGGTGGCTTCTTCTCGGCTCTTCTGGAAGAACCGCTCCAGCACATAGACGACGAATTCCATCGGCGAATAATCGTCGTTCAGTATGAGCACTCGGTAAAGCGAGGGCTTCTGAAGCTTGGGCTTTGTTTCGGTGACGACGGCGGTTCCTTGTCCGCTGCCTGTTTCACCGGGCCTTTGTATGGGCATTCGTGTTCCGTATCGGGGAGTCGTCTTGTCTATCAGATAGGGAATGATGGCCTGATTTGAAGCGGCGTCCAGTCACGGCTTTCGTGAGCGGAGGCTGACGAAAGATTCACGTGATCCCGCAACCCTTTCGCCACAGGTTGGGACATCGCCAATCAAAGGTCGCCCCCATGTCTGTCGCCCTCGCCGCCGCGCCATTGGCCGCATTGGCGCTGCTCGCCGCCCCCTCGCCGGGCCAGACCCTGCGCGAGTCGGTCATGGCGGCGGACGCCCGGCTCTTTTCCGTCTTCTTCGAAGCGTGCGACCCTGCGACCCTGCGGACGCTCGTTACGGACGATTTCGAATTCTTCGACGACAGGGGCGGTCGGGTGGCGACGGATGCGGACGGTTTCGTGGCCCAGTACGCCGATCGGTGTCAGGACCGCCTTGCGCCGGACGCCTGGCGGTCTCGACGCGAAGCGCTTGCGGACGCGGTGGCGGTCTATCCGATCGAAAACTACGGCGCCGTCGAAACCGGCGAACACGTCTTTTATGAGCGGCGCGGGGACGGCCCCGAAACCCGCGTCGGCCGCGCCCGCTTCACCCAGATGTGGAAGCGCGAGGGCGAGACTTGGAAGCTGGCGCGCGTCTTCAGCTACGACCACACGCCCCTGCCCTGAAGACAAAGAAAAGGCCCCGAGGCGAACCTCGGGGCCTTCGAATGCTTCGATCGCCAGACTTAGCGGGCGGCCTGGAAGGTCTCGACCGAGGCGGTGACGCGCTCATTGATGGGCTTCAGGCTGTCCTTGACCGTCGTGGTGACGATCTCGTTGGTCTTGGCCAGTTCGGACATATAGCGTTCCATGGACTTCTTGGCCCAGGTCGTCTGAAGTTCGAAGAACTCCTGGACCGAGCGGGCGGTCGACAGTTCCTTGGCGGCGGCGACGCCGTCTTCCCAGCTCGTCTTGGCGAAGCCCAGGGCCTGTTGCGACAGGGCTTCGGCGCCCTTCTGGGCGACGGTGGCGGATTCGACCATGGCGTCCAGGTTCTTCTTGCCGTGGGCGTTCAGTTCGGTCAGCGAGGCGACGGATTTGTCGATGCCTTCACGCATGGCCTTGGCGCCGGCGGCCTGGAATTCGGCGGCATGGGCCTGAGCCTGGTTTTGGGCCTTGGCGGCGGAATCGGCGGTCTTCTTAATGGTTTCGGCGGTGTCGGCCATGGTCATGTTTCCGATTGGTTAGGGGGACGGCGCAATCTAGTTGACCCAGGGTCATCGCCATTATGCTGCACAAGCGAACGAAAATCAAGGATCATTGTGCATTGCACCATTTCGTGACTCGCTCTTCAAATTCGCGTTGATGATCGGTTAACCACCCTGAAACCCGCCTCTCCTATGCTAGACCTCCAATCGCGTCGGCCGGGGGGCCTGTCGCACCCTGCTCACCGAGGGTCGTATCCGCCCATGCTTTCACTGTTCCGCCGTGGTCTCTTCGCCGTTCTCGCCCTGTCGCTGGTGTTCAGCGCGAACGTCCGGCCGATCGAAGCCCAGGCTCAAAGCCAGGAAAACAGCCGCTACGCCGCCATCGTCATAGACGCCGCCTCGGGCGAGGTTCTGTTTTCGCGCCATGCCGACGCCCGTCGTTATCCGGCCTCCCTGACCAAGATGATGACGCTCTATTTGACCTTCGAGGCCCTGTCTCAGGGCCGGGTCAAGGCTGACGACGTCCTGACGGTTTCGCCCCACGCCGCCTCCCAGCCGCCGTCGAAACTCGGCCTGGCGGCGGGCCAGACCATCACCCTGGACGACGCCATGCGCGCCACCGCCGTGCGGTCGGCCAACGACATGGCCGTCGCCATCGCCGAACATGTGGGCGGTTCCGAAAGCCGGTTCACCAGCCTGATGACGCAGAAGGCCCAACAGTTGGGCATGACCCAGACGCGCTATTTCACCGCCAACGGCCTGCCCGATGCGCGCCAGGTGACCTCAGCCCGCGACCAGGCCATCCTGGCCCGCGCCATCATGCGAGACTTTCCCCAGTACTACAGCTATTTCGGCCTGCATGACTGGGCCTACAACGGCCGCAGCTATCGCAACACCAACGGTCTCCTACCCACTGGAAACGGCTATGACGGGATGAAGACCGGCTATACCAACGCCTCGGGCTACAATCTCGCCGCCTCTGCGGTGCGCGATGGACGTCGGCTGATCACCGTCGTGCTGGGCGGTCGCTCCAGCGCCAGCCGCAACGCCCATGTCGCCGAACTGATGGACACCGGCTTCGAGGTCGAACGGCGGCGGGCGCAGGGCGAGTCGATCCAGATCGCCCAGTCCTTCTTCGAACAACGCGGCTTCGGCGTCGGCTCCGAAGCCCTGTCGCCCAGCGCCCCGGTGGCCTACGCCGCCTTGTCGGATGACGAAGACGCTATCGGCGGCGAAACCTCGGCCGTCGCCTATACGGCGGCCCCGGCCCCGGCGGCTTTGCCGACACGCGTCACGCCCGCCCCTTCGGAACGACGCGCCGCCGCCGACACAGCCGGTCGGGCGCCCGCCAACCTCACCGCCTCTCTGAACGGTGGATCCGGCGGTGCGGCGCCTGCGCGCCGAACCACGCCGCCGCCCGCCCGCGAAGCCGCAAGGGCCGCCCCATCACGCGCCTCAGGCCGGTGGGCTGTTCAGGTCGGCGCCTTCAAGGATGAAAAGGTCGCTTCCGACTGGCTGACGGAGGTCAATCGCCGCTTCCGCACCCAATTCGCCAACGCCGAACGCAATGTTCAGACGGCGGGCGAATGGTACCGGTCGCGCTTCACCGGACTGACCGAGGACGCCGCCAAGGCGGCGTGCGAGGCTCTGTCGGAACGTCGCGTCACCTGCATGGTCGTGCGCCCGGACTGACGCCGCAACCGGCGCGGGTCGTCAACTCTGAGCCACCCGTCCGCCGCCGCTTTCCAGGGCGTCCAGAAGATCCATAACCCCGACCAGGGTGTCGGCTTCGCGCGCCGGCTTGTCCCAGCGGATTCGGCTGATGCGGGGAAAGCGCATGGCGACGCCGGACTTGTGCCGCGACGATCGTTGAAGACCCTCGAAGGCGATCTCCAGCACCAGGCCGAAATCCCGTTCTGCCCGAACCGACCGCACCGGTCCGAACCGCTCGACCGTATGGTCCCGCACGAACTTGTCCAACTGCTTCAGCTCTTCGTCGGTAAAGCCGAAATAGGCCTTGCCGACGGGGGTCAGCGCGCCCGCCTCGGTCCAGACGCCGAAGGTGTAGTCTGAGTAGAAGCTCGACCGTTTGCCGTGACCGCGCTGGGCGTACATCAGAACGGCGTCGATGACGTGGGGATCACGTTTCCACTTGAACCACGGCCCCTTTGGTCGGCCGGCCACATAGGGGCTGTCCCACCGTTTCAGCATCAAGCCCTCGGCCGCCGCCCCGACCGGCGGATCGGCCCGCAGCCGCGCCAACTCCGTCCAGTCTGCGTAATCGACCAGAGGCGAGAGATGCAGGCGCGCCTCGGGATGGGCGCCGACCAGCGCCTCCAGCCGGGCGCGGCGGTCTCTGAGGGGCAGCGCCCGTAAATCGCCGGTCTCATCGGCCAGCAGATCATAGGCGATGACGGCGGCGGGAAAGGCGGCCATGGCCTTGGCGTCGACCGTCTTGCGGTTCAGCCTTTGCTGCAGATCGCCGAAGGGCGCCACGGCCCCGTCCCGCCAGACCACCAGTTCGCCGTCCAAGGCGCCCGCGAAGGCCAGGGTCTCCATCACGTCAGGAAAAGCGGCTGAAATCTCGTCGCCGGTGCGCGACCACAGTTTGCGCACACCGCCCTCGACCACCGCCTGAACGCGGATGCCGTCCCACTTCCATTCGGCGGCGTAGTCGGCTGGATCGAGCCGCGGCAGATCGGCCGTCTCATCGACGGCCACGGCCAGCATGACCGGCCTGAACCGTCCAGGCGCATCGGGGCTCGGCCGTTCGGCGCGACCTTCCAGCCAGGCGAACAGATCAGCGTAAGGCGGGTCCACAGCATGCCACACCTCCTCCACCGCCGATACGTCCACCGGCTCCAGGGCCGCGCGCGCCTCCCCGCCTTCCGCCTTAGGAGGCGCAATCGCTTCGGTGGGGCGCATCATGGCCGCCGCCGTCTTGGCCAGGCGCGCGGACAGACCGACCCGCAGTCCGCCCGTCATCAGCTTCAGCAAGGCCCATCGCCCCTTCGGCTCCAGAGCGTCCAACCAGGTTTCCAGCAAGCCTCGAACCTCGGTGCGGCCCGCAGCGCGCAGCGCGTCCACCACCTCGCCCAGTTCCGGTTCGCGGTTGGGGCGATGATCCGATTGACTAGGCCAGATCAGGGCGACGGTCTCGGCCAGATCGCCGACATAGTCGTAGGACCAGCCGAACAGGGTCGCATCGACCCGCCCTTCGACCGCCTTTCGGATCATGGCCGGCTTGGCGGCGTCGAAGGTCAGATCCCCCGTCAGGGCCGCCAAGGCCCAGCCCCGATCCGGATCGGGCGTCGCCTTCAGATAGTCCCGGACCAGCACCAGTTTGGCGTTGCGCGACGCCGTCAGAGACAGGCGATCCAGAAGTTCGGCGAAGGCGCGCATGATGATCCAGTCTGGCCGCGGCGAGCGGCGCCGTCAGCCCAGAACGAAGAAGGCGACGGAGGTTTCCCGCCGCCGCGCCTTGCGCGCCCCCTTTAAATGAGTCGCGTCAGGCTGCGGCCGACTGGCTCGGCGAATCCTCGGCGGCGCTCAGGGCTGCGCGCCCGCCGGCGGCACGGCCCATCATCTCCGCCAGGGCGGCGAAGTCGATCGGCTTGGTCAGATAGGCGTCCGCGCCGGCCTCCAGCCCGGCTTCGTGATCCTCGCTGCGGGCTGAGGCCGACAGCACGACGATCGGCGTGTCGGCGTTCGGCCCGTCTCCGTCCCGAATGCGCCGAGTCGCCGTCAGCCCATCCATGACCGGCATGTTGACGTCCATGATGATCAGATCGAACGGCTGTTCGGACGCTGCCTCTACGGCCAACTGTCCATTCTCCGCCGTGACGGCGGCGTGGGAGGCCGTGCTCATCCAGGCTTCCAGGATCATGCGGTTGACGGGGTGGTCCTCGACCACCAGCACCCTCAGCGCAACCCCTTCCTCGACCTCGGCCTCTACGGCGCCGGTCGCGACAGGGCGAACCCATTCCACGACCTCGGCCTCTACGGTCAGGGTGAAGCACGATCCGCGCCCCACCTCGGAGTCCACCGTGATGTCGCCGCCCATGATGTTGGCCATCCGGCGTGCGATGGTCAGACCCAGGCCCGTTCCGCCGAAGCGCCGCGTGGATGAGGCGTCCACCTGGGTGAAGGGCTGGAACAGCCGGGCCAGATCCGCTTCGGATATGCCCGATCCGCTGTCCGTCACCGAGAATTCAAAGCCGACGCGCCGATCGGAGATGCGCGTGCCGCGCACGCGATAGAGAATTTCGCCGCCGTCGGTGAATTTCACGGCGTTGGACAACAGGTTCTGCACGACCTGACAGACGCGCAGCGGATCGCCGCGCACGACCGCCGGAATCTCGCCTTCCAGTTCAGACGCGAACGTCAGACCCTTGGCCTCGGCCTGGGCCTCGAAGGGTCCGGTGATCCGACGGTGAAGGTCCTCCACCACAACATCGACGACCTCGAAGGTCATCTTGCCGGCCTCGATCTTGGTCATGTCGAGAATGTCGTTCAGCAGCGACAGAAGGTTGTCGCCGGAGTTGCGGATGATCGACAGATATTCGCGCTGGGCGGCCTCCAGTCGGGTTGCGCTGAGCAGCTGCGCCGCGCCGAGGACGCCGTTCATCGGCGTTCGCAGCTCGTGCGAAATCACGCCGAGGAAGTTGGACTTGGCCTGGTTCGCCGCATCCGCCTTGTCACGGGCGGCCTCCAGCTCTTCGATGAGATGGGCCTGGTGGGCTTGGAAGGCCTCGATCCGGCTCTCGCGCAACATGGTCATGGTAACCAGCACGAACAGCACGGCGACCACGCACGGCAGCACCGCAATCATCGACCAGAACTGAGGCTCGCCCCAGCAGCTCAGCAACATGACCGCCGCCGCCGCCCCATAGGGCGACGAGACGATGATCGCGTGCAGCGGCGAATTACGAAGCTGGGCGAAGACCAGCACATAGCCGCAAATGATGAATCCGACCGCCAAAGCCTGGCCGAAAACCGCGCCGGAGTACCAGGCCATCAGGGGGGCGACGGCCCAGGCGGCGGTGGTGACGGTCGCGACCGCTGGGAAGACCATGCCCCAGCCCGCCTCCACCCGATCACGCAGCTTGTGCTCGACCACGCCCCGGATCGTGCCGGCCCCCAGGGTCATCACGAACCAGATCAGAGCTTGCCACCAAGGGGCGGTGCCCAACAGCGCCAGGGCCCAGGAGGCGATGATGACATAGCGCAGATACTGGGTTTGCAGGATGGCCGTCAGGGCCTGGGCCGGGTCGCCCGCGCGCCGATCACCGGGAAATGTCTTAGCAACACCGTCCGATTCAACCATATGAACCCGCCCCCACGTTCTTTGTAAGGCGCGACGCTAGTACGAAGGTTCTAAGACGGAGTGAACGCTGGTCTCCGCCGCAATCAGACGCTGTGAACGGCCTCCGCCGGCGTCAGGGCCTTTATGGACAGGGCGTGTACAGGCCCGGCCAGTTCGGCGCGCAGAAGGTCGTTGATCCGCCGCTGGCGCAGCACCCGCGAAACGCCCTCGAAGGCGGACGACACGATCACAAGGTTGAAATGGCTCTCCCCACCCGGCTGGGCGTCCATGCCGCCCTCGTGATGGTGGCCGGCGTGCCGCCAGCTGTCGTCCTCGATCTCAAGACGTTGCGGCGACAACGCAGCGGTCAGTTTTTCACGGATAATCGTCGCCACGGGCCCGTCTGACATGATCGTTTCCTTGAAGAGGTCCAAATCCGAACTACACTTCGTGTGATGTCCGCCTCCTTTCAATACAAGCCGCGATTCACCGACATTCGCGTGAAGCCGCCAAAGGCCGAGGAGGAAGCGGCCCAGGCGGATGTTTTGCATCTCAAGCCCGGCGAAAAGCCGTGCCAGTGGCCGGACTGCCGCCGCGCCGCAACCGCCAAGGCGCCCAAGTCGCGCGAACGATTGAACGACTTTTATGAGTTCTGCCAGGCCCATGCGGGTGAGTACAACAAGGGCTGGAACTTCTACGCCGGCATGACCGAAGGCGAGATTCGCGCGGCTCAGGAAAACGAGGCCATGACGGGCGGACGCCCGACCTGGGAGATGAAGGCGGGTCGATTCACGCGCGAAGCCGCCGCCTTCTCGGCGAAGATGGGTACGTCGAACACCACAGGCGCCGGCTCATGGCGCGACAGTTTCGGCCTTTTCGGCCGTCGCGGCGATCAGGCGCCCCAGTCGCCGACCGAGGATCGGCGCGTCGGCAAGCTGGAGCGCGGCGCCCTGGCGGATCTGGACCTGGAGCCCGGCGCGGACAAGGCGGCGGTCAAGGCCCGCTACCACGAGATGCTGAAGCGCTTTCATCCCGACACCAACGGCGGAGACCGCGGCGCCGAGGCCAAGCTGCAGCGGGTGATCAAGGCCTGGAAGACGCTGAAGAAGGCGGGCCTGGCCTAGGGCAGCTCGCCCCTAGTCGGCATAGATCATCTTTCGCGTCATCCCGCCGTCCAGGGTCAGCACCTGTCCTGTGACGAACTCGGCCGCCGCCAGATAGAGCACGGCCTGGGCGACGTCCTTAGCCCGCCCCACCCGACCGACCGGATGCTGCTCGTGGTCGGCAGCGGTCACATCGTCAGGATCAGCGATCCACCCCGGCGCGATCGCATTGACCCGCACCTTTGGCCCCAGGCTGATCGCCATGGCGTGGGTCAGGGCGACAAGGGCCCCCTTGGCCGCGGCGTAGGCTTCCGTCTCGGGCTCGGACATGAAGGCGCGGGTCGAAGCCATGTTGACGACGCTTGCCCCTTCCTTCAGGCGGGGAATGACCGCACGGCTCATCAGAAAGGCGCCGGTCAGGTGACTGTCCAGGGTGCGGCGCCATGCCTCCAGCGACAATTCCGCCAACGGACCATTCGCGGGATCAGCGATGCCGGCGTTGTTGACCAGAAGATCGAGCTCGGACCACCCCAGATCCTCGAAGGCGGCGGCGACCGAGGCTTCGTCGCCGACGTCGCAAAGGATCTGCCGCGTGCCCGGCGCGGCGGCCTTCTTGTCGAATGACACGACCTGCCAGCCTTCGCTGGCCAGAGCCTGACATATGCCGGCGCCGATCAGGCCGGCGCCTCCCGTGACGATTGCTCTCTTCATGATCCGACAACCGCCAAGCCCCGGCTTGGTTGCCGACCGGTCAGGGCTGACCGGCGGGTCCGTCGGTGGAGGCGGTCACCAGGGCCGCGGCGGGCTCGCGGAAATAGCGGTCGATGCCGTCGGCGACCGACCTCATCAGGCGGCGACGCGCCCGTTCGTCGGTCAACAGCCGTTCGTCCTCAGGATTGGTGATGAAGCCCATCTCCAGCAGAACCGCCGGCACATCCGGCGCCAGAAGCACGGCCAGGCCCGCATCGCGATGGCTGCGGCGCAGCAGCGGATGGTCCGAGGCCTCCAAATGCGTCAGCAGCACACGGGCGAACTGGGCCGACCGGTTCTGGGTCGCACGCTGGGTCATGTCCAGCAGGATGCGGTCCACCGAAGGGTCGCGGCCGGGCAGATGCAGTTCGCGATGCCAGTTGTCGCTCCGCGTGAACTCGCGCACCGCCCGCCCTGCGCCCTGTTCGGACAGGGTGTAAACGCTGGCGCCCCGCACGGCCGGGTCCGTCCCAGCATCCGCGTGCAGCGATATGAACAGATCCGCGTCGGCCCGACGCGCAATGGCGACACGGCGATACAGATCGACATAGGTGTTGGTTTCGCGTGTCAGCAGAACGCGATACCGGCCCGTGCGCTCCAGCTCGGCCTTCAGGGCCAGGGCTGCGGCAAGAGTCACCTCACTCTCACTCACCTTCGCGCCGCTTGCGCCCGGATCGCGGCCGCCGTGGCCCGCGTCGATGACCACCAGCGGTTTTTCGGCGCGTCGGGGAGCCGGGGTCGGCGAGACACGCGGCGCAGCGGGGCCGACGGCGCCGCCGTTCGCCTTTAGATCGACCACATAGCGATAGTGGGCCACCCCGTCGCCAGGCGGCAGAAGAAAGCGTCGCTCGATCTGGCTGTCGCGCGCCAGCTCCAACTCGACGCGAGAGGCGCCGCCGACCGCCGTCACCTGATAGGCGCGGACAAGGCCCGATCCGCCGCCGTTCAGGCCGCGTCCCGGCGCCACTCCGGCCAGAGCCAGGGTGATCCGTCCGCCGTCTCCCGCATTGACCACGCGCCCCTGTGTGGACTTGTCCAGATCAATGACCACACGGGTCCGATCCCGATCGGCGCCGAAACGCACGGCCAGCACGTCGCCCTGGGCGCCCCAGGCGAAACCGCGCGTCGCAAACAGGACGCAGGCGCAGATGACCACGAAGGCCAGGGCGGTCATCGCCCATTCCTTCGCGCCCCAACGGCTCATCCCTGTGACAGCGCGACCACCCATGACGCCTGCAAACCACTCCTACTGCGACTTCGGATCCATCATGCCAGAGGCTCGTATTCAGGGGGTTAAGGCCGAACACCTTTTAATTCGCATGCAGCGTGACTATGCTGTGGTCCGTCCGCGAAACGATCGCGCCCTTTCGCCCTTGCGAATGGGGGCGCGCCCTCCTCGCGGCGCTGACTTTCACCAATCCGAGAACCGCCCCGGCGTCGCCGATGGTTCGAAGAGCGGACCAGGGTCGCGGCCTTCCCCCCAGGTTTGGCGCGCCCGGTTCAGGACCGACGACCTCCATGGGCCTTTCCGCCTGCCTTCCCCTACGGCTTGACCAAGCCTCTTTCGCCCTCCTCGGCGAAGGGAAGTCGCACGCGCCGGCCCCTACCCCCATTCGGCGAGCCGCCATGACCCTGCCCGGTGTTCCGGGACGGTCGGCTTGTGCGCGCCAGAGAGAGACTTTCCATGTCAAAGACCATGCTGATCGACGCGGCCCACCCGGAAGAAACCCGGGTCGCGATCGTAGACGGACGCCAGATTGAGGAATTCGATTTCGAATCCCGCGCGAAGCGCCAGCTTCGCGGCAACATCTATCTTGCCAAGGTCACTCGCGTAGAGCCCAGCCTACAGGCCGCCTTTGTCGAATACGGCGGCAACCGTCACGGCTTTCTGGCCTTCAACGAAATCCACCCGGACTACTACCAGATCCCCGTCGCCGACCGCGAAGCCATCATGGCCGAGGCGCATGACGACGAGGACGAGGACGATCTGGATCGGGAATCCACCGGCGACGACGTCGATCCGGAGGCCGCCCTGGCCGACGAAGAGCGGCTGAAGCGCCGGCTGATGCGCCGCTACAAGATCCAGGACGTCATCAAGCGTCGCCAGATCCTGCTGGTGCAGGTCGTCAAGGACGAGCGCGGCGCCAAGGGCGCAGCCCTGACCACCTGGCTGTCGCTGGCCGGCCGCTACTGCGTCCTGATGCCCAACACCGGCAAGGGCGGCGGCATCAGCCGCAAGATCACCAACACCTCGGACCGTCGCCGGCTGAAGAGCGCCGTCGCGGCCCTCGACGTGCCCAAGGGCATGGGCCTGATCATCCGCACCGCCGGCGCCAAGCGCACCAAGGCCGAGATCAAGCGCGACTATCAATATCTGCTGCGTCTGTGGGAGACGATCCGCGAGACAACCCTCGCCTCCCACGCCCCCTCTCTGATCTACGAAGAAGAGAACCTCGTCCGGCGCGCCGTGCGCGACATGTTCGACAAGGACTTCGACGGCATTCAGGTCGAGGGCGTCGAGGGCTTCAAGGAAGCGCGCGACTTCATGCGCGTGCTGATGCCCGCCCAGGCCAAGAAGGTTCACCTGTACCGCGGCTCGCGCCCCCTGTTCGCCGCCAACGGCATCGAGGAGCTGCTGACCCAGATCCACCAGCCGGTCGTGCCGCTGAAGTCGGGCGGCTATCTGGTGATCAACCAGACCGAGGCCCTGGTGGCCATCGACGTCAACTCGGGTCGTGCGACCAAGGAGCGCAACGTCGAACAGACGGCGTTCAAGACCAATCTGGAAGCGGCCGAGGAAGCCGCCCGCCAGCTGCGCCTGCGCGACCTCGCCGGCCTAGTGGTCATCGACTTCATCGACATGGATGAAGGCAAGAACAACCGCGCAGTCGAGCGGGTGCTGAAGGAGGCCCTGTCGACCGACCGCGCCCGCATCCAGATGGGCCGAATCTCGCCCTTCGGCCTGATGGAGATCAGCCGCCAGCGCCGTCGCCTGGGCGTGATCGAGGGCGCAACCGAGGCGTGCCCGCACTGCCAGGGCACCGGCCGCATCCGCTCAGCCGAATCCGCCGCCTTGATGACCCTGCGCGCTGTCGATATCGAGGCCGGCAAGAACGGCGCGGGCGTCGTGGTGCTGAAGGTCTGCACCGCCGTCGGCCTTTACATCCTGAACCACAAGCGCGCCTATCTGCAGTCGCTGCTGGAGCGTCGCGGTCTGAACGTCATCGTCCAGATCGACGACAGCCTGGGCCAGGGCGAACACAATATCGAGCGTACCGAGACCAACGAGGACTTCGTCGCGCCCGAGATCGAGATGCCCAACCTCGACGACGATTTCGACGCCTCCCTCTATGAAGACGAGGATGAGGAGGACGACGAAGAGATCATCACCGACGACGAGGACGACGATCTGGACGCCCTGGACCGCGAGGACAGCGACGATGACGAGCCGCGCGAGCGGGCCGAACGTCACGACGGTGGCGGTCGCGGACGGAACCGTCGCCGTCGTCGCGGCGGGCGTCGCGACGACGAGGGCGCCGAGACGGAAACCATTGATGCGCTGGACATCGCCGACGCCTCGGATGACGAGGACGACGAAAACGGCCGCCGCCGCCGCCGGGGACGCCGCGGCGGGCGCCGGGTGCGCGAGGACGGCGAGCGCGACGTCTACAGCTGGGTGCGCGGCCGCACGCCGTCGCTGGACAATCCCTATGTATGGTTCGATCCGCTGAATCCGGGACGGCCAGAGCCCCGCTCCGACCGTGCTGAGCGCGGCGATCGCCCCGCGGCGGCCGAGGCCGAGGTTGAAGGTCTGAACGTCGTCGCTGCGGCAAGCGGCGGCGAAGAGGGCGGACGTTCGCGGCGCCGTCGCAGACGCGGTCGGGGCCGAGGCGGCGACGCCCAGGACCTCAAGGCGGACGCCGCCGTCGCCGAAACCGCCGACGAGACCCCGGAGGCGGCGGTCCTGACCGAGACCGTCGCCGCCGAGGCTCAGCCGGAGGCGCAAGCCGAACCGCAATCCGCCGTACAGCCCGAGCCGCAGCGCCGTCGCGTGCGCCGCAAGACCGCCGCCGCCCCAGCCGTCGCGACGCCGGCCGAGGCGGAGGTCGAGGTCGAAGTCGAAAGCGAAACGCCAGCCGCCGCCGTCACGCCTGAGCCTGAACCGGTCCAGCCGGAAGCGACGCCGACGGCGGTCGAGGCCGACCAGCCGGTGCTGACGGCCGCGACGGCGGAGTTGGAAACCTTCGAGGCGCCCAAGCCCGAGGTCGATATCGAAGCCATCATCGCCGAAGACCCCAATCAAATCGTCGCCCCGCCTGAAAAGCCCAAGCGCGGGTGGTGGCGCCGCTGATCGGTCACGATTAAGCTGTCAGGATGCAGGCGGGGGCCGGTCGTTTTTGGAGTACGCCATGACGTGGCTTCCCCGATCCGCATCCCGCCTTCTGACCGCGGCGGCGGTGGGCTTTGCAGCCCTCGTCGCCGCCGGTCAGGCCTCGGCCCAGAGCCTGATCCGCGACACCGAGATCGAGGGGATCATCCGCGAATGGGTCGATCCGGTCTTCGTCTCCATGGGTCTGAACCCGTCCGACGTCGAGGTTCTTCTGGTCAATGACAATGAGCTGAACGCCTTCGCCACGCGCGGGCGGATCATGGGCGTGAACACCGGCCTGATCCTGCGGACCAAGAACCCCAATGAGCTGTTGGGCGTGATGGCGCACGAGGCGGGCCATATCAAGAACCGCCACACCCAGCGCGACGGGGCCCAAAACGCGGCCAAACAGCCGATGTTCATGACCATGGCCCTGGGCGCCCTGGCCATCGCCGCAGGCGCGCCGGATGCGGGCGTCGCCCTCTTGGGCTCCAGCCAGTATTTCGGCACGATCGGTGCCCTGCAATATATGCAGAGCCAGGAGGGCGAGGCCGATCTGACCGGCGCACGCGCCCTGGAGGCGGCCGGTGAATCCGGCGCGGGCCTGGTGTCCTTCTTCGAGAATTTCCGCGCCCAGGAGGTCTTCTCCGACGCCCGCCGCTATCCCTATTTCCGCAGCCACCCCCTGTCGTCGCAGCGGATCGAATCCCTCCGGCGTTTCGTGCAGGACCAGCCCCATTACGACCATCGCGACAGTCCCGAGCGGATGGCCCAGCACGCCCTGATCCTGGCCAAGATCCACGCCTTCATGGACCCGCCCAACACCACCCTGCGGGCCTATCCGTCTTCCGATGTCAGCCTGCCCGGCCGCTACGCCCGCGCCATCGCCTGGTATCGGGACGGCCAGACCGACAAGGCGCTGACGGCTGTGGACGCCCTGATCGCCGAAGACCCTCAGAACCCCTATTTCGCGGAACTGAAGGGCCAGATCTATTTCGAAGAGGGCCGCCCGACCGAGGCCGTAACCGCCCACCGCGAGGCGGTGCGGCTGAAGCCTGACGCCCCCCTGCTGCGGATCAACCTGGCCCACGCCCTGATCGGCACAGAGGACCCCAAGAACCTCGACGAGGCCATCGACCAGCTCAAACACGCCACGGTCGCCGAGCGCGAGAACACCATGGCCTGGCGTTTGCTGGGACAGGCCTACGCCGCCCAGGGCAAGGAGGGCGAGGCCCGGCTGGCGACCGCGGAATACTATTTCGCCGCCGGCCAGGAACAGCAGGCCACCCAGTTCGCCCTGCGCGCCCGCAGCATGCTGGACCCGAACTCCATCGAATGGCGCCGGGCGGTCGATATCGTCCTGGCGTCCGGCGCGACGCCCGATGATCTTTTGGACCTCGATCGCCGCGAAGCCGGCCGTCGCCCCGCCACCCTGAACTGATCCCCCTCTCCGCCTGTTGCGAGACCTCATGACCCACGACGCCCCCGCGCCCGAGACACCCGCCGCTCCGCCCGCCCCGGCCCGCCGGATGAACGGGGCGGTCGCCGGCTATGTCGCCCTGGGGGTGTCGGTGGTCGCCCTGGGCCTGGCCGCCGCGCCCTATCTCGGAGGCGGGTCCAGCGACGTCCGCGCCTATCTCCTGGAACATCCCGAAGTCCTGCAGGAAGCCAGCCTCGCCTTGCAGGCCAAGGAGGGACAGGCCCGGGTCGATGAAACCAACCAGGCCGCCGCCGCCAACGCCGCCCTGTTGGCCCCCGACCGCCGCGACCCCGCCTTCGGTCCCGCCGACGCCAAGGTGACGGTGATCGAATTCTTCGACTTCCGCTGCCCCGGCTGCAAGGCGGTGGCGCCCCAGTACCGCGCCCTGATGGCGGCCCACCCGGACGTCCGTTTCGTCTTCAAGGACTGGCCCATCCTGGATCGGGGCGAGGACATCACCTCGCAATACGCCGCCCGCGCCGCCCTGGCCGCCCATCAGCAGGGCAAGTATCTCGAGGTCTATGACGCCCTGATGACCGAAAGGGCTCTGACGCCAGAGACCATCGACCGCATCCTGGTCGAACACGGCGTCGATCTGGCCCGCGCCAAGGCGACCCTGGCCGCACCCGACACCACCCGCCACATCGCCGACATCCACACCACGGCCGCCGCCCTGAAGCTTCAAGGCACCCCGACCTTCTTCGTCAACGGCATGGCCGCCGCCAGCATCGACCCGGCCGAAATCGCCCGCATGATCGAGGCGGCGAAGCGATAAGGCCAAGCACAATGCGGCGGCTGCCCTGGGCTCTGGTGATCTTTCGGCTGGTGGCGGCCCCAGCCCTGCTTGGCCTGGCGCTTATCGGCCCGTCGGCAGCCATTACGGCCGCAGTCCTGCTCTCGCTCGCCGTCCTGTCCGATATCTTAGACGGCGTGATCGCGCGCCGTCTCGATTGCGTCACGCCGAACTTGAGACATTGGGACAGCCGCGCCGATGTCGTCTTCTGGCTTGGCGCTGCGATCGCCCTGCTTCTGATGCACCCTGCGCTGGTGGCGACCTTGCTCCCCCCCGCCCTGGCGCTGGTCGCCCTTGAAACCGCCAATCACGCCTTGAGCATCGCGAAGTTCAGACGCGAAGCCTCGCCCCATCACTGGATGTCCAAGGTATTCTGCCTCGCGCTCTGGGCCCTGTTCGCCCAACTTTTCGTGACGGGTCAACCCACCGCCCTGCTGTGGGCCGCCTTCGGCCTGGGCGTGATCTCCCAAATAGAAGCCGCCGCCATCACCTTGCGATTGAAGACCTGGCGCTGTGACGTGCCGTCCGTCTTCAGCCTGAACTCACGCTAACCCCCGACGCCCCCAAAGCAAACGGCCCCCGGATTTCTCCGGGGGCCGCTGAGGTCTTCGGGTCGTTTGGACCGTCGATTACTCGACGATCTTGGCCACGACGCCGGCGCCGACGGTGCGGCCGCCTTCACGGATGGCGAAGCGCAGGCCCTGGTCCATGGCGATCGGGGTGATCAGTTCGACGTTCAGCTCGGCGTTGTCGCCGGGCATGATCATCTCGACGCCTTCCTTCAGCTTCACGATGCCGGTCACGTCGGTCGTGCGGAAGTAGAACTGCGGACGATAGTTGGTGAAGAACGGGGTGTGACGGCCGCCCTCTTCCTTGGTCAGGATGTAGGCCTCGGCCAGGAACTTGGTGTGCGGGGTGATCGAACCCGGCTTGCACAGAACCTGACCGCGCTCGACGTCTTCACGCTTGGTGCCGCGCAGCAGAACGCCGACGTTGTCACCGGCTTGACCCTGATCCAGCAGCTTGCGGAACATTTCCACGCCCGTGCAGGTCGTCTTCTGGACCGGACGGATGCCGACGATCTCGACTTCTTCACCGACCTTGATCACGCCCTTTTCGACGCGGCCGGTCACCACGGTGCCGCGGCCCGAGATCGAGAAGACGTCTTCCACCGGCATCAGGAACGGCAGGTCCACCGGACGCTCCGGCTGCGGGATGTAGCTGTCGACCGTCTCCATCAGCGCCAGGATGCGCTGTTCGCCGATCTCCGGGTTCACGCCGTCGGTCGCGGCCTTGGCCGAGCCCTTGGTGATCGGGATTTCGTCGCCCGGGAACTGGTACGAGCTCAGGAGCTCGCGCACTTCCATCTCGACCAGCTCCAGCAGCTCTTCGTCGTCGACCAGGTCGACCTTGTTCATGAAGACCACCAGGGCCGGCACGCCGACCTGACGGGCCAGCAGGATGTGCTCGCGCGTCTGCGGCATCGGGCCGTCCGCGGCCGAAACCACCAGGATCGCGCCGTCCATCTGCGCCGCGCCGGTGATCATGTTCTTCACATAGTCGGCGTGGCCGGGGCAGTCGACGTGCGCATAGTGACGGTTCGCCGTCTCATATTCCACGTGCGCCGTGTTGATCGTGATGCCGCGCGCCTTCTCTTCCGGCGCAGCGTCGATGTCGGCGTAGTTCATCGCCTTGGCGCCGCCGGCCTTCGCCAGCGTCATCGTGATCGCCGCCGTCAGCGTCGTCTTGCCGTGGTCAACGTGACCGATCGTGCCGATGTTGCAGTGCGGCTTCGTGCGTTCGAACTTTTCCTTGGCCATGGCCAAACTCCTGATGGCCCGGGTTGAGGGGCGCGATGCTGATCTAAAAACCTGGAGCGGGTAGACGGGATCGAACCGACATCCTCAGCTTGGAAGGCTGCTGCACTACCATTGTGCTATACCCGCGCGGAGACTGCGGAAGTTCCGGGGAACGCCGCAGCCGATTCCTCTCCGTCGTCCTGATCCGTCGTGTTCGAAGGCGCGTGGTGGGGGAAGAAGGACTCGAACCTTCGAAGCTTACGCAGGGGATTTACAGTCCCCCCCCTTTGCCGCTCGGGACATTCCCCCAACGCGCCTTGTCGAACCGCCGGACCCCTCGTTCCGCCCATAATCAAGCGGGACGAAACAAAAGCCTTCGGCATGTCGCCTCCTCTGCGATAGAGGGGGCGCCCAGACCCGAAAGCCCTTGGGGCTCCAAATCGGAGGGCGTCTTATAGTGTCGTCGAAATCAGAACGCAACGACCGTAGAAGCGGTAAAAAGCCAATCCCAGCAAACCCATCTTCCGGCCCGCGGGAAAGGGGCCAAAAGCCTGTCGCAAAAGGCTTTTCCGGCCGAGATGATGCGAGCCGAACCCCGCGTTCGCCCGATCGCGGCAAGGCGGACGCCGATAATTTTCTGTGGGGCCGTCACCCCGTCCTCGCCGCCCTGGCGAATCCGGCGCGGCGCGGCATGGGCCGGTTGCTGGCCACGCCCGAGCGCGCCGCCGAAATCGAGGAGGGCCGATTGGCGCACGGCCACAAGATCGAAGTGGTCGAGGGCCAGATCCTGACCCGCATGCTGCCGCCCGGCGCCGTCCATCAGGGCCTGGCCTTCAAGGTCCAGCCGCTGGAAGGAGTGTCGCTGGACGATCTGGCCGATCCGGCCCAGGGGGTCATCGTCATGCTGGACCAGTTGACCGATCCGCAGAACGTCGGCGCCGTCTTCCGCTCCGCCCTGGCTTTTGGGGCTCGGGGGATCGTCGTTCAGGATCGCCATGCGCCCGCCCTGGCCGGCGCCCTGGCCAAGGCGGCGGTCGGCGCCACCGAACGCCTGCCCCATGCGCGAGTGACCAATCTGTCGCGCGCCCTGGAAAGACTGGCGGATCTGGGCTGGCGCGCCGTCGGCCTGGACGGTTCGGCCGACCAGACGCTGGAAGAGGCGCTGGACGCCCAGCCGACGGTCCTGGTCATGGGTTCCGAAGGCGACGGCATCCGTCGTCTGGTGGCCGAACATTGCGACGTCCTGGCCAAGATCCCCATGCCGGGCGGATTCGAGAGCCTGAACGTCTCCAATGCGGCGGCCGTGGCGCTTTATGAGGCTGCGCGCGCGCAACGCGGCTGACAGACGGCGCGGGCGAGGTTAAGGAGCCGCCATGGAATTCCTCTCTTCTCCCGAACTCGCCAGCCAAGCGACCGCGCTGGGCCAGGTTCTGCTGATGGATCTGGTCCTGGCCGGCGACAACGCCGTCGCCGTCGGCCTGGCCGCCGCCGCCCTGCCCCAGGAACAGCGCAAGAAGGCCATTCTGATCGGCCTGGCCGCCGCCGTGGTCATGCGCATCGGCTTCGCCCTGATCACCGTGCAGCTGCTGGCCCTGGTCGGGCTGCTGCTGGCGGGCGGTCTGCTGCTGCTTTGGGTCTGTTGGAAGATGTGGCGAGAACTGCAGGAGCAGCGCACCCACGATCAGGCCGAGGCGGAAAAGGAGCTGGAGCTCGCCCTGAGCATCGAGCACGGCACCGGCCCCTCGCCCGAAGAGCTGGGCGTCAAGCGCAAGTCCTTCGGCGCCGCCCTGCTCCAGATCATGATCGCCGACATCACCATGTCGCTGGACAATGTGCTGGCCGTCGCCGGCGCCGCCCACGAACACCCTTGGATCATGGTCTTCGGCCTGATCCTATCCATCGCCCTGATGGGTGTGGCGGCGACCTATATCGCCCGTCTGCTGCACCGCTTCCGCTGGATCGGCTATGTCGGTCTGGTCGTGGTTCTGTACGTCGCCCTGCATATGATCTGGGACGGCGCGCGTCAGGTGGTGGTCCGCACCGGCCATATGGATGAGTTCAACGCCTCGGCGCCGGCCTTCATCGAGATCAACCCCGAGGAAGCCGCCAAACATCTGGGTCAGAAGCGCGCAGAAGACAGCGCGGTTAAAGCCCCGGCCGAGCCTGCGTCGGTTCCGGCCGCATGACGGTCGCGACCGTCACCGTTGAAGAGGCGGCGGCCTGGCTTCAGTCCGGCGAAGCCGTGCTGATCGACGTGCGCGAGGCGGACGAGTTCGCCGCCGCCCGCATCGACGGCGCCATCCTGGCCCCGCTCAGCGCCATGCCCGCAGCCTGGCAGGCGCTGGACCTTCCGGCCGACCGCAAGATCGTGGTCATGTGCCTGAAGGGCGGTCGCAGCCATCAGGTCTGCGCCTTCATCGGCCCGACCGGGCCGGAGGGTCAGCCGCTGTTCAACCTGACCGGTGGGATCCAGGCCTGGTACGCCGCCGGTCTGCCGATCATCGAGGGTTAGTCGGCCTCGGCGAACTGGTCGTAGGCGCGCAGGGCGTCGGCGGCGTACATCAGGGCCGGGCCGCCGCCCATATAGACCGTCATGGCCATGACTTCGGCGATCTCGTCGCGCGTCGCGCCCAAATCCTTCAGCGCCTTGGCATGAAAGCCGATACAGCCGTCGCACCGCTGGGACACGCCGATCGCCAGGGCGATCAGCTCTTTGGTCTTCTTGTCCAGGGCGCCGTCGGCGGTCGCCGTCTTGGCCAGTTCCGAAAAGGCCTGCATCGGCCCCGGCTGCGCCCGGCGCAGTTCACCGATATAGGCCGAGATGTCGCGTGTCAGCGCCGTATAGTCCTTGGCCATGGCGGCCTCCTTTTCAATTTCGATATT
Organism: Brevundimonas sp. Bb-A; assembly: GCF_009394735.1. Classification (NCBI taxonomy): domain Bacteria; kingdom Pseudomonadati; phylum Pseudomonadota; class Alphaproteobacteria; order Caulobacterales; family Caulobacteraceae; genus Brevundimonas; species Brevundimonas sp. Bb-A. Next base: position 2,759,012 of record NZ_CP045456.1, read on the forward strand.
TATGATATGATCGAAATATGAAATGTAAAGACCTACCGATGACCGCTGTCTTCGACGGCCTTCCGGCCCGAGCGGATCAGGCGGCGGCGTTTCTGAAGGGGCTGGCCAGTCCGCACCGGCTGCTGATCCTGTGCGCCCTGGCCCAGGGAGAGCGCAACGTCTCCACCCTGATCGCCGAGACCGGCATGGCCCCCACATCCATGTCCCAGCATCTGGCCAAGCTGAAGGACGAGGGGGTGATCGACGTTCGCCGCGACCACCGCACCCTGACCTATTTCATCGTCCATCCGGCGGCGGTTCAGGTCATGGACGTGCTGCACGCCCATTTCTGCGGCAGCCTGCAGGCGGACTGAGGCGGTCGCCCTACTCCGCCCCGCCGAAGCGTTCGGACCATTCCGCGACCTGGGCGTCTTCGATCTTGGCGAACAGCACGCCCTGAGCCTCGACCTTGCCGCCGACCGGCAGACGGTTCAGCAAGTCCTCGTCCGCTGCGGGCCAGCTGAGATCGGTCGAGCCGACCGAGGCGGCGATCTTCTCAGCCGAGAAGGGCAGGATCGGCGCCGCCAGCCGGGCGAACAGGGCCACCAGGTTCAGGCCGGTGCGCACGCCCACCGCCGCCCGGTCGCGATCGGTCTTCAGGGCGGTCCAGGGGGCCGCGACCTGCAGATATTCGTTGCCCAGCACCCAGGCGGCGCGGACGGCGACGGCGGCCTTGCGGAACTCCATCGCCTCGAACTGTTCGGTCGCCTCGGCCACGGCGGCCCGGATGTCGGCCTCCAGCTTAATCTCGACCGGTCCCGCCTCGCCGCCCTCGGGCACCACGCCGTCGAACTTCGACTCGGCGAACTTGACGATCCGGTTGACGAAATTCCCCAGCACATCGGCCAGGTCCTTGTTGGTCGAGGCCTGGAAATCCTCCCAGGTGAAGGCCGAATCGGCGTGCTCCGGCCCATAGGCCGTCAGGCGCCAGCGCCAGTAGTCGGCCGGCAGCAGCTCCAGCGCCTGATCCATGAAGACGCCGCGCTTCTGGCTGGTGGAGAACTTGCCCCCGTACCAGTTCAGCCAGTTGAAGGCCTTCAGCTGGTCCACCGTCTTCCACGGCTCGCCCGAGCCGATGATGGTCGCGGGGAAGCTCACGGTGTGGAAGGCCACGTTGTCCTTGCCCATGAACTGGACATAGCGAACGTTCTCAGCGCCCTCGTCCAGACGCCACCAGTCACGCCACGACCCGCCCGTCGCCTCGGCCCATTCCTCCGTCGCGGCGATATATTCGATGGGGGCGTCGAACCAGACGTAGAAGACCTTGTCCTCCATGCCCGGGCGGGGGAAGCCGTCCTTGGTCACCGGCACGCCCCAGGCCAGGTCGCGGGTGATGCCCCGGTCGATCAGCCCCTCGTCCAGATGCTTGTAGGCGATGGACTTGGCCAGCGTCTGCCAGCCGGTCTTGCCGTCCACCCAGGCGCGGATCTGGGGCTCGATTTTGGTCTGAAGCAGATACAGGTGGCGCGTATCCCGCACCTCCAGATTCCGGGAGCCCGACACCGACGAATAGGGATCGATCAGGTCTGTCGGGTCCAGCAGCCGTCCGCAGTTGTCGCACTGATCGCCGCGCGCGCCGACATGGCCGCAGTGGGGGCAGGTCCCCTCGACATAGCGGTCGGGCAGGAAACGGGCGTCGTCGATCGAATAGATCATCCGATCCACCCGCTCCTCGATCAGGCCGTTCTTCTCCAGCGCCTCCGCGAAATGCTGGGTCAACCGATGGTTCTGCGGGTTCGAGGACCGGCCGAACCAGTCGTAGCTGAGGCCGAAGGCCTGGCCGGCGGCCTTCTGGATCTCGTGCTGCTCGTCGCAATAGGTCCGCACGTCCTGACCGGCGGCGGCGGCGGCGAGTTCAGCCGGGGTGCCGTGCTCGTCGGTGGCGCAGATATAGAGGACCTGATGGCCCTGGGCCCGCTTGAACCGCGCCCAGACGTCGGCCGGCAACATCGAGCCCGCCAGATTCCCCAGGTGCTTGATGCCGTTGATGTAGGGCAGCGCCGAGGTGATGAGGATGCGGGCCATGATCGTCCAGGAGTTCGGGGAAGCGCAGGGATATAGAGCGGCGACGTCGTTTCCTCAAACGCCTTGCGGCAGTCGGCGCGCAATACGGATGAATCGCCCCGTCAACAGGGTCGAGGAGGCCAGGCTGGCGATGACCACCGCCCACACCAAACCGTTCACGCCCATTTGGTGCGCCAAGACCCAGCCCAGCGGCATCATCACAGCCCCATAGGCGGTGAAATGCAGGATGGTCGGCCACCAGACGTCGCCCGCCGCGCGGTTCGCCTGGGCGGCCACCACCTGGATGCCGTCCGCCACGAAGAACAGGGTCGCCAGCACCAGGGCCGGGGCGGCGATGGCCAAGAGCGCCGGGTCGCGGTTATAGGCGCCGACGATCAGATGGGCGCTGGGCCAGACCGCCAGGGCGACGACGAAGGTCAGGGCCGTGACGACGCCCAGGCCGACCAGACCGGCCCGCAACACCCCTCGGCCATCGCTGGCGCCATAGCTGCGGCCCACCAGCACCGCCGTCGCCGAGGACAGCCCCATGGGCAGCATGAAGACGATGGCCGAGACGTTCAGCACCACGGCCCAGGCCGCCGTCTCGGCCGCGCCGATCTGGCCGGCGAAGAAGGTGAAACCGGAAAAGGCTCCGACCTCGATAAAATAGGAGGCGCCGGCGCCCAGGCCGACCTTGACCTGTTCCCGCGCGGCCTGGGGATCGCGTTCGGGCTTGTCGAAGACGCCGAGCGCCCGCGCCTCGGGCAGGCGCAGAATATAAACCACCAGAAAGAGCGCCAGGGCCGCCCGCGCCCCGAAGGTCGCCCAGGCCGAGGCGAAGGCGCCGTTGAAGCCGATCCCCAAAAGATCCGGCACCAACAGCAGGTTCAGCGTCAGATTGACCCCATTGGCGACCCACATGGCGACCATGCCGGGCTTGGGCCGCCCCAGGGCTTCCAGGAAGAATTGGCCCGTCACCGAGATCAGATAAAAGGGCATGGACAGGGCGAAGACGATCAGGGCGGGGCTCGCCCCCTCGGCCAGACCGTCTTCCAGGCCCATCTTGCCGAGCCCCCACGGACCGATCGCGATCAGGGCGATCATGGAGACCACGCCGATCTGCAACGAATAGGTCATGCCCCGGCGCAGCACCGAGCCGACCGAGTGCCGCCGTCCCTCGCCCAGCATCCGCGCGGTCATCACCTGAACGCCCAGCATCAGACCGACCGCCGTCGTCACCACGATGGACGTCGGCGCCCAGGCCAGAGAGTGGAAGGCCAGTTCGCGGCTTGAGAAATTGCCGACGACAATGGCGTCGGTCAGACCCATGGTCATGATGCCGATCCGCGCCAGGATCACCGGCCAGGCCAGGTTCAGCAGGTCGTGGAAGGCGGTGCGGGTCTGGGAGTTGAGCGCGATCATCGGACGCGGCACAGGCCATGCGGGATCGTCGGGGTCAACTCCCAAAAACTCTGGGGTCTTGGCTACCAGGCGCCCAGTTCACGCAGTTGACGGACCAGCTCCTCCGGCGCCTCGCCGGCGTCCAGCGTATCCAGATCAGGCGGGACGTCCTTGGGCTCGAAATAGCGCCAGCCCTGGAAGGGCCGCCGCGCCAGGGGCGCCGTGCGGATCACCCGAGGCTCCAGCTTGATCTCGCACCGGCTCTGCTTGCCCTCGCCCAGGGTCGCGATGTCCAGAACCGGCTGGCGACAGACGATCACGCCCTTCACCACCCAGTACAGCGACCCGCCGTCCTCGATTTCCGAAGCGCGTTTGGGCGTCATTCGGGTGTGAACCACCAGAGGTCCGCCCTTGGCGGCGCGGCGTTCCAGCCATTCGACGTCGGGCACCCCGACGCCCAGCTTGATCATGTGAAGCGGCATGGCGACCACGTAATCTCCCTTAAGGGCCTTCGCCAGTTTCTCTTTACGGTCGGACCTTAGGGTGCGGTCCGTGCCTTCTTCTCATTCACGGCGCAACGGAACGACCATGTACGGATTGATTACGCGCCTGACGGCGCATCCCGGCCGCCGCGACGAACTGGCGCTTCTGCTGACCGATCCGGCCGTGAAGAAACACGGATGCCATTCCTACATCGTCGCCCACGACCTGGCCGACGCGGAAACCCTGTGGGTGACGGAGGTCTGGGTCGATCAGCCCACCCACCAGTCCTGGAGCCGGGACCTGCGCGCCAGCGGCGCCTGGCGAGCCGTTTACGGCCTGATGGCCAAGATGGATGAGTCCATCCTGACCCGCCCCCTGGGCGGGATCGGGTTTTGATCCGCGATCAGTCCGGCGCCTTGACCACCGCCAGAACCGCCGCCTCGACCACCTGATCACCGACGCTCGCGACGCTTTCGACTACCCCGTCGAAGGGCGCAGTCAGGGCGTGCTCCATCTTCATCGCCTCCAGCACCACGACCGGCTGCCCCTTGGCGACAAGGTCGCCCGCCTTGACCGGCGTGGCGACGATCTTGCCGGGCATGGGTGCGCGAAGGGAGCCGTCGGAAGCGGAACCTTCACCCGGTCCACGCTCATTGCTGGCTGTGGTGACAGACCATGCGTCACCCTGCTCGAAGATGACGCCCTCGACGCCCGACAACCCTCCAGCGTAACCTAAGCTCACGCCGTCGCCGACGACGATCCGGTCTTCATCGGCGCGGCTAACGACCGTTCGACCATCGGCCTCGATCTTCCAGCTAAAATCTCCGCTGCCGTTGGTCAGAACCGAGCCCGCTACCTTCTCGCCATTGATCTGCGCCTGAAACAGCGCACGTGAAGGTCCATTGAGGCGGAAACCAACCGCCGCACTGTCGGCGTCCGACGACCAAGGCGAAAGATACTCGCCCCGCTGCGGCGACAAATCATGACGGTCTGCGATCAGGTTCAACGCGGCGATCCGAGCGTTCGACGACGGGCCGCTAACCAGCAACGTTGTCTCCTCCGCCGCGATGAAGCCCGTATCCACATCCCCCGCCACGAAGCGCGGATGGTCCAGGCAGCGTTTCAGGAAGCCCGCATTGGTCTTGACCGGCCAAACCTCGACCTCGCCCGCCGCCTCGGCCAGGCGCGCCGCAGCCGCCTCGCGGGTGTCCTCATGGACGATCAGCTTGGCGATCATCGGGTCGTAGAACTGGCTGACCTCGCCCCCCTGTTCCACGCCCGTATCGACCCGAATCCCGTCGGGCATGACGAAATGGTCCAGCCGCCCGATGGACGGCAGGAAGCCGGTCGCCGGATCTTCGGCATAGAGGCGGGCCTCCATGGCCCAGCCGTTCAGGCGGATCTGATCCTGCTTCAGCGGCAGGGGCTCGCCCGCCGCCACCCGGAACTGCCATTCGACCAGGTCGACGCCGGTCACGCTCTCGGTCACCGGATGTTCGACCTGAAGCCGGGTGTTCATCTCCATGAACCAGACGCCGTCCGCCTTCAGCCCGTCCGAGGCGTCGGCGATGAATTCGATCGTCCCGGCCCCGACATAGTTGACCGCCTTGGCCGCCTTGATCGCCGCGTCCGTTACAGCGGCGCGCACGGCCTCGCTCATGCCCGGAGCCGGCGCCTCTTCGATCACCTTCTGGTGGCGGCGTTGCAGGGAGCAGTCCCGCTCATACAGATGCACGACCTCGCCGTGCCGGTCTCCGAACACCTGCACCTCGATATGGCGCGGACGGGTGATGTAGCGTTCGATCAGCACCCGGTCGTCGCCGAAGGCGGCCGCCGCCTCGCGCCGGGCGCTGGCCAGGCCGGCGGCGAAGTCGGCCGGATCATCGACCCGTTTCATCCCCTTGCCGCCGCCGCCCGCGACCGCCTTGATCAGCACCGGATAGCCGATCCGCGCCGCCTCGGCCGTCAACGTCTCTTGCGACTGGTCCGCCCCCTGATACCCCGGCGTCACCGGCACCCCGGCCTGGATCATCAGTTCCTTGGCCGCGTCCTTCAGCCCCATGGCCCGGATCGAAGCCGGGTCCGGCCCGATCCAGATCAGCCCCGCCGCCGCCACCGCCTCGGCGAAGTCGGCGTTTTCGCTCAGGAAGCCATAGCCGGGGTGGATGGCCTCGGCCCCCGTCGCCTTGGCCGCCGCCAGCACCTTGGCCCCGTCCAGATAGCTCTCACGCGCCGCCGCCGGCCCGATCAGCACCGCCTCGTCCGCCGCCCGCACATGCAGGGCGTCGGCATCGGCCTCGGAATAGACGGCGATGGTGCGAATCCCCATCCGCTGGGCGGTGCGGAAGACGCGACAGGCGATTTCGCCGCGATTGGCGACAAGGACGGACTTGAACATGCCCCGGTCTTAGCCGGATCGTGCGCCCCTGCCCAGCGGTTCTCCCCGGCTGCGACGGCGAGGCCTTGCGCCCCGCGCCAGACCGGCTATCCCGGCCCCATGTCCCTGCGCCCCCTCTTCGTCACCCAGGTCTATGAAGCCTCCCTTGCCGAGGGAAGCGGCTGGCCCGCCTTCAATGCCCAGCTGATCGAGGTGGTCCGCATGATGGCCGAAGAAGACGCCGCCGGCCGCCGCTGGTGCCGCGACAACGCCTATCGCGGCTACACCTCCTACGCCTCTCTGAACGACCTGCCCCAGCGCTTCCCCGAGTTCGCCGAGCTGAAACGCCATCTGGACCGCCACGCCCTGGCCTATGCCCAGGCGCTGAACTTCGACCTGGCCCGGAAGCCGCGTCTGGACAATCTGTGGGTCAACATCCTGAAGCCCGGCGGCGGTCACACGGGCCATGTCCACCCCCACGCCTTCCTGTCCGGCACCGTCTATATCGACGTGCCCGACGGCGCCTCCGCGCTGAAGCTGGAAGACCCCCGCCTGCCCTTCATGATGGCCCGCCCCGGCGTCACCGACGCGGCCCCCGAGGCCGAACGCCCCTTCGTCTATCTGCGGCCCCAGGCCGGGACGGTGCTGATGTGGGAAAGCTGGCTGCGCCACGAGGTGCCGACCAACCAGGCCAAGTCCGACCGGATTTCGATCAGCTTCAACTACGCCTGAGGGAGCGGCCCGGAGGCGACACAAATCTTCCCCCGCCTGCGGGGGAAGTGTCAGGCCGTGGCGCGCAGCGACACGCCTGACGATGGGGGAAGTCTTCCTTTTTGGCGACACTTCCCCCTCCGACCCTGGTCCGCTACGCGGACGCCGGGCCACCTCCCCCGCAAGCGGGAGAGGGTCTTTCGCCTATGACCCGGCGTGGGGGCGATCCCGCATCGTGCGGCGTCCAGAACCCCTCCACCCCCGCGCAAGCGGCGCGGCGGTCACCCTCCCCGCAGGCGGGGAGGAGACGGAGCGCCGGCCCTTGCCTGTCTCCTCCCCATGAAATGGGGACGCAGCGCGACGCGAAGCGGCGTGACGGTGGGGCTCTAAACCGCATCACCAGCCCGCACCCGCCCCGTCATCCTCCAGCTTGTCCGGAGTGCTCACGGCCCGCAAGGAGGATGGCAGGCGTTACGACAGCCACGAGGTCGCCGTTCCTGTAAGAGGACCGCCGCACGGGGCGATCTTTCCGTGCGCCGACGTGGAGGTCGTGTCGGATTTTAAGGAGGTAGCCTCTACGTCCAAAAATGACGGAGGCCCCACCTACGTCAATGTTAACGTGATTAACGGCACCTTAAGGCGTGTCAGATCACCTTGTTTCCATCAGATAGAACGAGCGCAGCATGGCATATCTATTCAGCATCAAACCCGAGTACTGCGCTCAGATTTTCGATGGATTGAAAACGGTTGAACTCCGGCGCCGAGTTTCGCCGAAAATCTCAGTGGGCTCCTTGATGCTAATCTACGAGACCACACCCACGAAAGCAGTCACGGGAGCCGCAGTCATAACCTCGGTCAAAGCCATGCCTTTGCGGTCGCTTTGGGGGTTGGCAGAACGAGAAGGAGGCATCTTACGGGATGCGTTTTTCGCCTATTTCGATGGGCTAGAGGATGGCTTTGCGATTGGCCTAGCATCTGCGGTACAATTTCCCACGCCAGTCCCCCTCAATGCGCTGACCCAATATTATAGCTTGCAAGCTCCGCAATCTTACCGAGAGATACCTGACCATCTAACGGCAGCACTTCTACGGCATGGCCAAATTTCTATTGGACACCAATATTCTGATACCGGTGGAAGATGCGAGAGCGACGCCGGATTCCTACGCCTCGCTGCTGCGTGACCTACAGGCCAAAGGCCATACATCTCACGTCCATGATGCCACACTGGCTGACATCAAACGCGACCAGGATGCTGCGCGCAGATCGATCTCGTTATCAAAAGCGGCAAAGTACCCCCGGATTAAGAACAGCTGGAGAGACAGGTCTGCGCTGACGAAAGAGTTCGGCGAAATACGGAATGAAAATGACCTGTCTGACGCCCACATTCTCAGCGCCCTCTACGACGGTATTGTCGATGCGCTGATCACAGAAGATCAAGGGCTCCACACTAGGGCGCACCGTCGAGGACTTGGACAGAAAGTCCTCACGGTACGTCAGGCGCTAGACTTTATCAACGGCACGTACGCGCGCATCGACTACGTGCTCAAATCAGTCTCTCGGAAATTTTGCTACGAGCTTAGACCGACCGACCCGATCTTCGATTCACTTATTTCGGACTATCCACCTTTCGCCAGTTGGATGGAAAAATGCCGAAGGAATGATCGCGAATGTTGGGTCGTCGAGGACGATAGCTCAATAGCTGCGCTGGTCATATTCAAGGACGAAAGCAGCGACGAAACGCCGTCGGGAGTACTCGGAGATCGCGTTCTCAAACTCTGCACATTCAAAGTCTCAGAGCGGTATCGTGGAGGCCGTTTAGGCGAACAGCTACTCAGACAGGCTATGTGGTTTGGATACGATGGCGGATACGACGCCGCGTACTTGACAGTTTTTCCAAAACAAATTGCGCTTCGCGAGCTGATTCAGTCGTTCGGTTTTCGTAACGTGTCAGAACAGGCGAACGGTGAGCTTGTGTATGCCAAACACTGGGATCGTCACCTAAAGTTAGACGCGTCCGACGTAGTACGAGTGCGCCGGAACTACCCTGCTTGGCCGGCAAAGTTTCACAGGGGGCTCATCGTTCCTGTGCGACCGGGCTACCATGATCGACTTTTCCCAGAAGCCGCATCACGCTTGGCAGACATGCCCGGCGATCTCTTTGCATCAGCTTGGTCTCAGGGCACTCCTGAACGCTCCAGCCCATCGAACAGCATTAGAAAAGTCTATCTCGGCTATACACCCACCGCCACTATTGAGCCAGGGACGCTTGTCGCGTTTTACCGGTCCAGCGACAATGAAATGGGCGTCAAAAGTGCTGTCACAGCCGTTGGAATCGCTGAGCGATACGACCGCATCGACGAATATGAGCAAGCGGTCGCTATCGTCGCCAAGCGTTCAGTTTATACAAACGAGGAGCTAGAAGTCCTTGTCCAGAAGCCGGGCCTGAAGGCTCTCACCTTCTTATTTTACGGCTACCTCAAAGAACCGCTTCTGCGAGCAGACTTGGAGGGCCGGGGTTTGCTTGACGGTCCTCCGCAGTCGTTCGTTGGCGTCTCAGGCGATCGGCTCAAACTGCTTGAGCAATTCGTCTCGGGCAACCTGGAGGCCGCTTAGTCAATGCACCCGCGCCTTCCCGATCTCCAACCCGCCCTCGCCGGCCGTCACCGCAATCACCCCGCCGTCCTCGATCTCGCCCGCCAGCAGCTTCCTCGCAATCGGGTCCACCAGCTCTTTCTGGATCACCCGCTTGAGCGGCCGCGCCCCATAGGCCGGGTCGTAGCCGCGGTCGGCCAGCCAGGCCAGGGCGGCGTCGTCCAGGTCCAGCGTCATGCGGCGGTCGGCCAGCAGCTTTTCGAACCGTGACAGCTGGATCCGCACGATCCCGCCCATCTGGTCGCGGCCCAGGCGGTGGAACAGGATGATCTCGTCGATCCGGTTCAGGAACTCGGGCCGGAAGTGGGCGCGGACGGCCTCCATGACGAAGGGGCGGACGGCCTCCACATCCTCGCCCTCGCCCTGATCGGCCAGATACTGGCTGCCCAGGTTGGAGGTCATGATGATCAGGGTGTTGCGGAAGTCGATGGTTCTCCCTTGCCCGTCCGTCAGGCGGCCGTCGTCCAGCACTTGCAGCAACACGTTGAAGACGTCGGGGTGGGCCTTTTCCACCTCGTCGAACAGGACGACCTGATAGGGGCGGCGACGCACGGCCTCGGTCAGGGCGCCGCCCTCGTCATAGCCGACATAGCCGGGAGGGGCGCCGATCAGGCGGCTGACGCTGTGCTTCTCCATATATTCCGACATGTCCAGCCGGGTAATGGCCGCCTCGTCGTCGAACAGGAAGTCGGCCAAAGCCTTGGTCAGTTCGGTCTTGCCCACGCCGGTCGGGCCCAGGAACAGGAAACTGCCCAGGGGCCGGTTGGGGTCGTTCAGGCCGGCGCGGGCGCGGCGCACCGCGTCGGAGACGGCGGCGAGCGCCTCGTCCTGGCCCACCACGCGGGCGGACAGGGCCTCCTCCATCTTCAGCAGTTTTTCGCGCTCGCCCTCCAGCATCTTGTCGACGGGCACGCCGGTCCAGCGGCTGACGACGGCGGCGATCTGTTCGGCGTCGACCACCTCGGGCGTCAGGGGGCCGGATTTGTCGGCCTCGTTCGCCTCGGCCTCGGCCAGCTGTTTCTCGATCTGGGGGATCTGGCCGTAGGCGATCTCGGACGCTCTCCCCAGGTCGCCGGCGCGCTGGGCGTTGGTCAGCTCCAGACGCAGACGGTCCAGGGTCTCGCGCAACTGGGCGCCCTGCCCGACCTTTTCCTTCTCGGCCTTCCACTGGGCGGTCAGGTCGTCGGACTGGCCTTCCAGATCGGCGATCTCGTCCTCCAGCTTCTCCAGCCGGTGTTGAGAGGCCTGGTCGGTCTCCTTCTTCAGGGCCTCGCGCTCGATCTTCAGTTGGACCAGGCGGCGGTCGATCTCGTCCAGGGCCTCGGGCTTGGAGTCCACGGCCATGCGCACGCGGCTGGCGGCCTCGTCGATCAGGTCGATGGCCTTGTCCGGCAAGAAGCGGTCGGTGATGTAGCGGTTCGACAGGGTGGCGGCGGCCACGATGGCGCTGTCGGAGATGCGGACCCCGTGGTGGACCTCGTACTTCTCCTTCAGTCCACGGAGGATCGACACCGTGTCCTCCACCGTCGGTTCGGAGACGAAGACCGGCTGGAAGCGGCGGGCCAGGGCGGCGTCCTTTTCGACGTGCTTCCTGTATTCATCCAGCGTCGTGGCGCCGACGCAGTGGAGTTCGCCGCGCGCCAGGGCGGGTTTGAGCAGATTGGAGGCGTCCATGGCGCCGTCGCCCTTTCCGGCGCCGACCAGGGTGTGCATCTCGTCGATGAACAGGACGATGCCGCCCTCGGCCGCCGAGACCTCGGACAGCACGGCCTTCAGCCGCTCCTCGAACTCGCCGCGGTATTTGGCGCCGGCGATCAGGGAGCCCATGTCCAGCGCCATCACGGTCTTGTCGCGCAAGGATTCGGGCACGTCGCCGTTGACGATGCGCAGGGCCAGGCCCTCGACGATGGCGGTCTTGCCCACGCCGGGCTCGCCGATCAGGACGGGGTTGTTCTTGGTGCGGCGGGCCAGGACCTGGATGGTGCGGCGGATCTCTTCGTCGCGGCCGATGACCGGGTCGATCTTGCCGTCGCGGGCGGCCAGGGTCAGGTCGCGGGCATAGCGTTTCAGGGCGTCGTAGCCGTCCTCGGCGGCGGCGCTGTCGGCGGTCTTGCCCTTGCGCACCTCGGCGATGGCGGCCTCCAGCTTGTCGGCCGTGACGCCCGAGGCCTTCAGCACCTCGGCGGCGGCTCCGCCCTCCTTGGCCAGGGCCGCCAGCAGGCGTTCGGTGGTGACGAAGGCGTCGCCGGCGGATTTTGAGGACTCTTCGGCGGCGGCGAAGACGCGGGCGGTGTCGCCGTCCAGATAGAGCTGACCCGAGCCGCCGGTGACCTGGGCGCGCTTCTTCAGCGCGGTTTCGACATCGGCCTCGGCGCGGCGGGCGTCGCCGCCGGCGGCGGTGATCAGGTTGCGGGCCAGGCCGTCGCGTTCCTCAAGCAAGACCTTGAGCAGGTGTTCGGGCGCGAACTGCTGATGGCGACGGGCCAGGGCCAGCGACTGGGCGGACTGGACCGCCTGTTTGGCGCGGTCGGAATAGAGATCGAGATTCATAGGTGTCCCCTCATCAGGCGGATTTCGCCCGCGCCGCCCTTTCAGGAAGCGACGACACGGGTCTGTGAAATCCAGATGGTGTGACCCGTCGGGCACACAAGGGGTGGCGGGCGGGAGATTTCACCCCGCCCGCTCAGAACCGTCCGAGGGCGTCAGCCGCCTGTCGGACCGGTCGAGAAGTCGAACTGTTCCGGCTGGCGGCGCGGCCCGCCGAAGTTCCAGGTCAGGCCGACGTAGAAGGCCCGCAGCTTGATGTCCTGCTCCGAGCGTTCGCGGAACTGCGGCGTTTCATAGATCGTCGTGGTGTTGAAGGTGTTGAACAGGTCGCGCGCGGTGAAGTTGAACGACAGCTGCTCGTTCAGCTTGCGACGATAGCCCAGATTGACCATGCCGCCGGCCTCGCGCCGCCCCTGGGCCAGAAGACTGTCGCCCTGCCAGAAGCTGGACAGTTGGACGAAGTCCTTGGCCGTCGGCTGCCAGTTCAGGCTCAGGCGTCCGCTGGCCAGGGTCGCCTCGCGGTCTCCGCCGCCGACCACGGCGCCCGAGTCGATCTCCTGACGGAAGACGTTGACCCCGGCGCTGTAGCGCAGGGTCGACAGCAGGCGCCCGTTCGCCGTCGCCTCGACGCCCACGTCTTGGCGCGAGCCCAGGTTTTCGGGCCGGGTCAGGAAGACGCCGCCGCCGATGTCGGTCGCCACATCGGTGAAGGCCTTGTCGGTGTTCCGAAGATAGGCCGTCGCCTGATAGAAGCTCTGCCCCTTGCGCATCTGCCACATGGCCTCGAAGCTGTCGGTCTCCTGCGGCTCCAGATCCGGATTGCCCGAGCGGACGTTCAACGGGTCCTGATAGACGACAAAGGGGTTCAACTGGCTGGGCCGGGGCCGCTGGATGCGGCGCGAATAGCTGGCGCGCAGCGTCTGTTCGGCCGACAGCTGATATTGCAGATGGGCCGTCGGATAGGCGCGGAAATAGTCCTGGGACGCCGAGGCGCCGCCGGTCAGATCCTTGATCTCGATGTCCGCCTGCTCCAGGCGCAGGCCCAGCTGAGCCGACAGCTTCTCGCCCAGAGGACGTTCGTAGGTGGTGTAGAGGGCGTGCACCGTCTGCTCGGCCTCGAACCGGTTGTTCAGGGCCGGGACGAGCGTCAGGGCGGCCTCGGACGGGCCCCGCAGGAAGCCGGCGTCCTGCTCGGGCCGCTGAAGGTTCAGCTCATAGCCCAGGCGCAGCTTGCCGCCGTCTGACATCGGGCGGGTATAGGCGCTGGTGAAGCCCCAGGTGACCTGATCGACGTCAGTCCGAGTGCGCTCGTACAGGGCCGCCGCCGCCGGCGTCAGAAAGGTGGTCAGGGCCTGGCTGGTGTTTTCATTGCTGTTGGAATCATAACGCAGTTCGTTGGACCATTCGTGGCCCTCGCCGTCGAAGCGACGCAGCACGCGGGCCGTGGCGCCCCAGTTGGCGAAGTCGAAGTCCGACGATCCCTCGCGCCGATAGGCGTTCGTCACCGCCCCGCCCGCGTTGCGCGTTTCGAACAGGCTGGAGGCCGAGCCCGTGCCGTCGAAGGCCACGCCGCGCAGTTCGCCGGTGATCTGGGTCTTGTCGTCCAGCTTGTATTCGGCGGTGAAGCGGCCGAAGGCGCCGTTCTGCTCGGACTCGATCGGCTGATCGACGGTGGTTGTCGCGACCACGGCGCCGGTCGTCGGGTCCAGTTGCTCCCGTGTCCGGCTGAAGCTCAGCTCCGTCGGATCGGAGCGGTAACTGAGGTCGCCCGACAGGGTCAGCCGGTCCTTCTGCCAGGATCCGCTGAGGCCGGCGTTCCAGCGACCGTTGTCGCCGACGTTCGCCCGCACCGAGCCGGTGGATTGCGTGCCCGGCTTGGGCGCCGTCGGCTTGGTGATCAGATTGATGACTCCGCCCGACCCCTCGGGTATGTAGGCGGCCGAGGGATTGGTCATCACCTCGATCCGCGCATATTGGCTGGCGGGCAGTTGGATCAGCGCCTGCCCGCGACCGGGGCCGGTCAGAATGCCGGACGGGCGACCGTCGACCAGTATGGTGACATTGGCGTCGCCGCGCAGGGAGACATTGCCCTCCGAGTCCACATCGACCGAGGGCACGTTGCGCAGGGCGTCGGCCAGGCTGCCGGAGGTCGCCTGCAGATCATTGGCCAGGCTGTAGCTGACGGAATCGATCGAGGTGCGGACGTCGTCGGCGCGCGCCGTCACGGTGACGTCGCCGACCGAGGCGGGCTGGTCGGAGGCCGGCTGGCCGGAGGCGGGCGGCGTCTGCCCGGCCGGCGTCTGCCCAGCCGGCGTCTGGGTCGGTCTCTGCTGAGCCGGCGCGGGCGTCTGCGACGGCTGCGGCGTTTGCGCCTGGGCCAGGGCGGCGGCGGGCAGCACGGCCCAGGCCGCGCCGAGCAGCAGAACAAGTTTGGACGACGTCATCCCCGATGATCCTGAAGGTGCGGCGGACGGCTTCCGACGCTTATCGATAATCGTTGCGTATCGAGCCTGCTTTGCAATGCAAAGTTACATCTTGGACAGGTCCATTACACCTTCGTCATGCTTGCTCCGAAAGCGATGGGTGACGCGCGCGAAGCGGCGCGTTAGCGTGTCGCCGCATCGAGAGTTGGAGCCTGCGCCTTGCCCCTGAACCTGACCCGTCGTCGCGCCCTGGCCGGCGCCCTCCCGCTGAGCCTCGCGGCCCGCCCGGCCCTGGCCTGGAACGCCGCCAACGACGATGCGGCCCTGGCCGAGGCGATCGACGCCTATGTGAAAAAGGCGATGGCCGCCTGGCCCGACCAGCCTGCATTGGGAATCGCCGTGGTCAAGGACGGCGCCGCCGTGCTGACCCGCGGCTATGGGGTGAAGGTTCAGGGCAAGCCGGCCGTCGCCGATGAACACACCCTGTTCGCCATCGCCTCCAACACCAAGAACGTCACCGCCGCCGCCCTGGCCATTCTGGTCGATGAGGGCAAGGTCAAATGGGACACGCCGATCAAGACCTATCTGCCCGATTTCCGGCTGGTCGATCCGTACATCGCCGACCACATCACGGTTCGCGATACCTTGAGCCACCGCGCCGGTTTCGGCCTGGGCGCCGGCGATCTGCTGTTCTGGCCCAACAGCGACCGGACCCGCGCCGAGGTCTTGGCTCAGGCCGCCTTCGTGCCGATCGAGGACGGATTCCGCGCTCGCTACCACTATTGCAATCTGATGTTCGTGGTCGCGGGGGCGGTGATCGAGGCCGTCTCGGGCCACACCTGGGAAGACTTCATCCAGACGCGGATTCTGGACCGCGTCGGCATGGGCGAGACCGTGCCCCTGGCGCGCCTGGCTGACCCGGCCAAGTCCGCCCTGCCCCACGGCCGGGTCGGGCCGCCGCTGCGCTATCAGGGCGCCATGACTCCGATCGCGGATTCGATCGTGGAGGTCTGGAATTGGGACTCGGCCGCCGCAGCCGGCGGAATCTGCACCACCCCGGCGGACTGGGCCAAATGGATGACGGTGCGGCTGAACGACGGGCGCCTGCCCGACGGGACGCGCCTGTTCTCCGAAGAGTCCGCCAGGGAAATGTATCGCCCCAACATCATCGTCGGCAACTCGCCGGGCCCGACGGCGGAATTGCCCAACCGCTCCATCGCCTCGACCTACGCCTTGGGCCTGCAGGTTCAGGACTATCGCGGCGAACGGCTGATCAGCCACGGCGGCGGATCGCCCGGCGGCATTTCCGCGACCGTTCTGATCCCCGGCCGCAAGGTTGGGTTCAGCATCTTCTCCAACGCGGAAGAGAGCTTCCTGCTGCGGGCTCTTCGCTCAGGCATCGCCGACATCTGCATGGGCAAGATCGACAAGGACTGGATCGCCGATTCCAAGCGACTGGAGGCCGAGGGCAACGCCAAGTCCGTCGCGGCCGCCGCCGAGATCGACGCCAAACAGGCGGCGGGCGCGCCGCCCTCCATGCCTCTGGACGCCTATGCCGGAACTTGGCGGGATCCCTGGTATGGCGACATCGTCATCGCGCCCAAGACCCGAGGGCGGGGGCGCGACCGCAAGCCGGGCTTGTGGCTGACCTTCACCCACACCCCGGCCCTGCAAGGCTGGTTAGAACCCTATGACGGCGAGACCTTCCGCACCCGCTTCCCGGACAAGCGGGAGGAAGACGCCTTTGTGACTTTCGACATCCAGACCGCCAAACCCGCCACGGCGACGATGAAGGGCGTCTCGCCGGACATCGACTTCTCCTACGATTACCAGGATTTGAGACTGACGCGGATTTGAACGTTCGGCCTGTGACCTAGGCGCGCAAGGGCGGAACGCCTAGAACCAGCAAACGCTGTCCTTCCATCAACCCAAAGGAGGACAGCCATGTCGAATTCAGAAACGCCCCGCGCGCTAGACCGTGAAGAAGCGGACATGGTCCGGCAAAGCCAGGCCCTGGACGAGCGGTCGCCGGCAGAACTGCGGGAATTGATCGGTCGGCTGCGGGCGCGCCGAGACAAGGCGCAGCGCCAAATCCGCACCCGCGCCCGTTCGGCTCAAGCGCGAGGCGGAACCGCCGGGGCCGACACCGGCGCGCGAGAGAAGAAGGCGCTGCTGACGGAGGCGATCGCGCGCGTCGCCGAAGCGATGGACGCCCGTCGGAGCGAGGGCGACGGAGAGACCAAGAGGGCGACCGACAATCTTCGCGACGCAGTCCGGCGCAAGGCTGAGAACCCGACTTGGACCGGCCCCGAGGACCGCACGGCGGATCAAGGACCGAGCGAAACTCCAAACACCAAGATCGCCCCCTCGGGCGCACTCCACGCCGAGGGCATGCGGGCCGCTATTTCGCGTTCAACCGGCAATCGTTGACCCCAAAGACCTGAAGCCCCTCCTGCGGACTTCAGGTCCTGATTTCCAGCAGCTCCAGCTTGGCTTCCTGCTTCGGCCAAGGGAGGACAAGCCGCCAGCGGCTCTGGCCGATTCGCTCCAGAACGCCCACCTGATCGCGTTCCGGACGATCGCCATAGGCGGGAAAGCCGGTCTCGGCGTCGCTGAGGGCCTGGGCGCCGATATAGACGAGGCGACGATCCGTGTCGGGATAGAGCAGGCCCTGAGTCCGCTGCGACCCCGTCGTCTTGGTCAGAACCAGATCCCCGCCGGGGGTCGTCTCCACCGAACAGGCGAACCAGGGATAGTCGACATAGGCCAGACCGGTTCCCTCCCCGCGCCGCCCCAGCTTGATCGTGCGGCACCGATAGGTTCCAGGCGGCGGTTGGAGGCGGTCCGGCAAGGCGGCGTTGGGGTCGACCAATGGCCCCAGGGCCTCGACCTCAGAGGCGAAGCCGGCGGCCTCGGCCTCGGCGCGGGCCATACGCCAGGCCTGGTCCAACCGACCGAGCAGGCTGGCGTCGGCCGCCGAGGCGACCTGACGCCAATCGTCGCTTCCGCCTTGAAGCCCGCCTTGAGCTGCGGAAGGTGCGGCTGCGGCGGCGGCTGTCGCGGGCGGCGCGACGCGCGGGGGGACGCCTTTGGCGGGCGCGCTGACGGCCGGCGAGGTTTCGGCGCGGCTGCCCGGACTGTTCTCACCGCAGGCGGACACCGCCAAGCCGAGAAGCAAGGGCGCAAAGAAGGTCGGGGTGCGGCGCATGATCGGCGTCTCCATCGGTTCAGGAGACGAACGGTCAAGCCGCCGCGCGGTTCAGTCGGTCTTGGCCGGAACCAGTTCGATCAGGTCCAGGTTCGACTCATACTGCGGCCACGGCAGCACCAGACGCCAGCGCGCCTCGCCGATCCGTTCCAGAACGGCGACCAGATCGCGATCACTGTTGCGGCCATAGGAGTTGGCGGCCGGTTCCTGGGCCAGGGCCATGGACCCCAGCAACAGCATGTGCCGGTCGTTCTCGGGGAACAGGAGGCCCGAAGGCCTCTGGGAGCCGGTCAATTTGGTGAACTTCAGACCGCGCGGCGTCTGTTCGATGCGACAGGCGAACCAGCCGTAAACCACATAGCCCAGTCCGTCCTCGCCGCCCTGGGAGCCCAGTTTCACGGTGCGGCAGCGGTAGTCGCCGGTCGGCGGGGTCACGCCGGGGCGTGCGGCGGACGGATCGATCAGATCGCCCAGACTGTTCAAATCGCCCGAACCGCGCTGGCGCCGCGCCTGTTGCAGGGCCAGATCCCAGGCGGCGTCACGACGCTGATAGCGATCCCGATCGGTCGAGGTGATGACGCCGCGCCAGTCCATCAGAACCCCGCCCGTTACGGAAGAGGGCGGCGGCGGGGGCGGAGGCGGCGGCGGGGTGGAGGCGCAGGCCGCCAGAGCGAGAAGGCCCGCCAGAGCCAGACCGCCCTTCGGCCCGGCCCCTGAGGCCAGGCGTCTAAGCGAGGGACAAGGCGGACGTATCTGGCGCATCAACGCTTCCCTGTGAAAAGGCGTCCGAGGGGACGGACCTTGCGGCGAAGTCGGTCTTTTAGGCCCTTGGTCGGCGGCCCGCGTCAAGACCGCAGCCGCAGATCACGGCTTGGCGGGGGATCAGCCTTCGCTCTCGGCCGCAGCCTCGGCCGCAGCCTCGGCCTTGCGGCGGGGCGCGCGGCGGCGCGGGGCCGGCTCGCCCTCCTCGACCGTCGGAGCGGGGGCGGACGAGCGGGTCAGAAAGCCGGGCAGAGCCGTCGGAGTCTCATCATCGCCCGTTTCGGCTGCAACGGCGGGACGGCGCGACCGGCGCGCCGGCCGCTCGTCCGTCTGAGGGACGTCGCTCTGATCCGAGACCGGAGCCACCGACTCGGTCTGGGTCGCGGCGGCGGCGTCATCGGCGACCGCTTCGATCGGGCGGCCTTCGCCCGACTGGCCTTCGCCCTGGGTGTCGAATCGGCGCTGACGCTCCTCGCGACGCCGCTCCCAGCGCTCACGGCGGGTTTCGCGGCGACCGCCGCCTTCGCCCTCAGCGCGCATCTCGCCGTCGTCACGCGATGACTGGCCGTCGCGGTCGCGGTTCTGGTCGCGGTCGCGATTGTAATCACGGTCCCGATTTTGATCCCGGTTCTGGTCGCGGTTTTGGGACTGCTCCGCGCGCTCCGCCGCTTCCTGAGCCTGGCGATCCGCCGCCTGCTGCGCCGCCATGAAGGCCGCGGCCTGGGCGCCGGATTCGTCTTCGAAATCGATGTCGAAGCCCTGGTTCGACAGTTCGCGCGCGGCGATGTCGGAGAAGGAGCGTTGGGGCTGAAGCGCGCGCAGAACCCGGTAATAGTGTTCGGCGTGCTGTTGGTAGTTCTCGGCCAGCACCCGGTCGCCGCTGGACGCCGCGTCGCGGGCCAGCTGCTGATAGCGCTCATAGACGGTCTGGGCGTTGCCGCGGACCTTGATGTTTTCGGGGCCTTGCGAATCCCACGAACGATTCGGATTGGCGTTGTTGGCGTTATTGGCGCCCGCCTTGTTCCGATTGCGTCCGCGCTGACGCTTCATGCCCTTGAAATCTCTCATTCGCGCTACCGTGTGCAGGGATGGAGCCAAGCCGTCGGGCCGGGTCCGTCCGTTTCGTGGTTCCGTTTCGCTCGGGGCCGATCCCCGATTGTCGATCTGTCGGAATGCCTTGTCGCCCGCATGGTGCGCCGGCCCTGTGGGGACCGACCGTCATGGCCGGCTCAAGCCGCGAACAGCCGGGCGAAAACCCGTAAAGCTGCGTTTGAGTGGGAGACGAGAGAGACTTAGCGTGTGCGCCGTCCCTTTCCAAGGGGTTTTCGACAAAGCGTCGCACCTTGAACCACGGCTCCGCTTTGCCGACGAGCGTCGGGTGGGCTAGGCAGGTTCTTTAAGGCGACGATGAGGCATTCTTCCATGCGGGTTCTGGTTCTAGGCGGCGACGGCTTCTGCGGCTGGCCGACGGCCCTGCATCTCTCGGCCCAGGGCTGGGACGTGACCATCGTCGACAATCTCAGTCGGCGGAATATCGACAATGAGCTGGAGGTCCAGTCGCTGACGCCGATCCGCACCATGGGCGAGCGGATCAAGGCCTGGAAAGAGGTCTCAGGCCGCGACATCGGCTTCGTCAACATGACTGTGGGCAAGGAGTTCGACCGTCTGGTGGCCCTGATCCGCGACCTGACGCCCGACAGCGTGGTCCATTTCGCCGAACAGCGCGCCGCCCCCTATTCGATGAAGTCGGCGCGGCACAAGCTGTACACGGTCGACAACAACATCAACGCGACCAACCACCTGCTGGCCGCCATCGTCGAAAGCGGGCTTGACGTGCATCTGGCCCACCTGGGCACCATGGGGGTCTATGGCTACGGCACTGCGGGCCTGCGCATCCCCGAGGGCTATCTGAAGGTGACGGTCCAGACCGACAACGGCCCGGCCGAGCAGGAGATTCTGTTCCCGCCAAACCCCGGCAGCATCTATCACATGACCAAGACTCAGGACGCCCTGCTGTTCCAGTTCTACGCCCGCAACGACGGCCTGCGGATCACAGACCTGCATCAGGGCATCGTCTGGGGCGCCCAAACGGCCGAGACCAGGCTGGACGAACGTCTGATCAATCGCTTCGACTACGACGGCGACTACGGCACGGTGCTGAACCGGTTCCTGATGCAGGCGGCGGTCGGCTATCCGCTGACCGTGCACGGATCGGGCGGCCAGACCCGGGCCTTCATCCACATTCAGGACACGGTGCGCTGCGTCGAACTGGCGCTGAACAATCCGCCCAAGCGCGGCGATCGGGTCAAGATCCTGAACCAGATGACCGAGAGTCGGCGTGTGCGCGACCTGGCCCGGATGGTCGCCGACATGACCGGCGCCGAAGTCCACAATGTGCCCAACCCCCGCCAAGAGGCCGACGAAAACGATCTGGTCGTCGCCAACGACCAGTTCCGGGAACTGGGGCTGAAGCCGATCACCTTGGCTGAAGGTCTGATGCAGGACGTCACCGAGATCGCCCGGCGCTACGCCGAGCGGGCCGATCTGAGCCGCATTCCTTGCGTCTCGGCCTGGAACCAACGCCGCGCCAAGGCGCTGGAAAGCCAAGCGCGGCCGTGCGCGAGTTCGCCCGGTTCGCCCAACATCCTGACCGCCTGAGCCTGCCGATGAACCGCCCTGTCACCGCCCCCTCCCTACTGGTCTTCGGCGGCGGCTATCTGGGGCGGGCCGCAGCGCGCGAAGCCTTGAAGCGAGGGGGACAGGCGGCGGCGACCTCTCGCGATCCCGAACGCCGACGCTGCCTTGCGGCGGAAGGTGTTTCCGCGATCAATCCTGCAGACTCTGACGCCCTCAAGACTGCGCTGGAATCGGCCACGGCAGTGCTGATCACCGCGGCGCCGGACGCCCATGGCTGTCCGGGCCTGCGCGCCCTGGCGCCCGTCGCGTCCCAGGCTTGGCCGGATTGGATCGGCTATGTGTCATCAACCAGCGTCTATGGCGACCGAGCCGGCGGCTGGGTGGTCGAGGACGGGCCGCTGAACGCCGCCAGCCTGGAGGGCGCCCGTCGAGTGCGGGCCGAACGCGACTGGCTGGACGGGGCGCAGGGCATGGGGCTGACAGTCCAGATTTTCCGTCTGCCCGGTTTTTACGGCCCCGGTCGCAGCGTCATCGATCGGCTGAGAGACGGCACGGCGAGACTCGTTCGGAAGCCGGGCCAGGTGTTCAACCGCATCCATGTCGATGACGTGGTTTCGGCCTTGTTCGCCTCCATGGACCGGCCCAGGCCCGGCGCCGCCTATAATCTGACCGACGATGAGCCCTCGCCCGCCAACATGGTGGTGGAATGGGCGGCCGACCGGATGGGCCTGCCCCGTCCGCCGGAAGTCGATTGGACCGATGACAGCGTCAGCGAGGCGATGCGCCGCTTCTATCTCGATTCCAAGCGGGTCTCGAACGCCCTGGCCAAGGCCGAACTGGACTGGCGACCGGCCTATCCCAGTTGGCGGGAAGGCCTGGAGGCCTTGCTGGACGCGCCGCCGCCGCTTCGCCTGGTCAGCTGATCGCGCGTCTCAAGCGCCTCTGTTCTTCTTCAGGAGGCGGTCCCGCGCCGCATTGACTCGGATCGCCAACCCGGCCGTGCCGCCTTGGTCGGGATGGACGCGGCTCATGGCGTGTTTCCAAGCCGCGCGAATCTGCGCCTCGTCCGCGTCCGGAGGGACGCCGAGCACTGCGCGCGCCTCGGCCTCGGTGATCGGCTCGGAACGTACGGGCGTCCGCATCCGCGACGACCAGACCAGATAGAGGCCCGCCGCCGCGAGGCCTGCGCCCCACAGCCAAGCGCCCCTGAAGGCCGCCAAAGCCCCGCCGGCCAGAAGCGCAGACGCGAGCAGGGTCGCCGTCACCCGCCAATGGGCCCGACCACGTCTTTCCGTCTGTCGTCCCAGTCGCACCAGGGCCCAGACGGCGACGGCCGCCAGGGCCAGTCCAATCAGAGCCACGCGGTCATCCGGCCTTTCAGGCCGCCACGTCCAGCGGCGCCAGGGCCTGTTCCAGACCCATGGCCTTCATCAGATTGCGCAGCTCCTGGCGGGCCGCGACATGGGCCAGGGACACCGCCACCGGCCGCACCTCATTGGACAGGTCTGCAACCGTCAGGCCGAAGGGGAACAGCTCGCGATAGATGACCCGATCACGCAAGCCCGGCCCGACGCGGAAGCCGACCCGCTTGGCCAGCTTGTTCATCCGCTCTTCCAGTCGCTTGCGGTTGCGCGCCTCGGCGACGGCGAGACGGTTCGTCACGACCAGCCAGTCGATGGTCGCTTGCCGGCCCTGGGTGATCGCCCGGACCTTGCGGGCCTCCCAGACGCTTTCGGAATAGATGGAGGGCTTCAGCAGCTCCAGCGAGACTGGGTCCACCTCGCCCAGCAGGTCGAAGTCGACAAAACTGTCGTTCATGGGGGTCACGATCTGATCGGCGCGCGCATGGGCGGCGCTGGACACCGCCGTGTCGCCGCCGGGGGTGTCGATCAATATGGCGTCCACGCCTGCGGCCGCAGCCTCGGCGAAGGCCTTTTCGAAGGCCGCGATCTGCTCATCTGTCCCGCCCTTGGCCAAGGCCTTGCCGTCGCCCATGTCGGGCATGAACGGCTGGGGCAGCGTTTGGCCGTTCGCGGCCAGCCAAGCCTGACGGTTGGTGAAGAAGCGCTGCATGGAGCGCTGGCGCAGATCCAGATCGATGATCGCCACCGTCCGCCCCGCATGCAGCAGGCCGGTGACGATGTGGATCGCCAGGGTGGACTTGCCCGCCCCGCCCTTCTCATTGCCGAGGACGATCACGTGTGGCTGCGTCATGGAGGAAACCCTCTGTGGCGGCCGACGCGACTCAGTGCAGCGCGGCCTTCGGACGCCTTAGACTCGGCGCACAGAGGCCAAACGTCAACGCGGCGTTAACGGCCATCTGTGGACTTTGCTCTGGTGGAAGGGACGCCCGCCGGTCAGCCGGCGCGACGGCACCAGGGATCGGCCACCTGGGCGGCCGCGCACAGGGCGCTGGCGGTCTCGGTTGGAATAGGCCCAACCCGCAGCCGGGTCAGACGACGACCGGCGACCTCGACGTCCTCGAATCGCGGCGAAAAGTCGGACAGATCCGCCTGGGTTCTCAGCCGCGCCCAGGCGGCCCGCGCCGCAGCTTCGCTGGAAAAGGCGCCCAGCTGGATCAGTCGGCCTTCCGCCGACGACGTCGGCCGCGCCTCCGATCGGATGACGGCGGGGCGCAAGACCGGCCTGTCGGCCCGATCAACCGCCTCGACAAGCGCAGGAGCGGCGGCGCGCATGGCGGGCTGCACGGCCGGTTGGACCATCCGCGTCACCGCCCCCCTTAGACCGGGTTCCCGGTCAGGCTCGGGTTCCGTCCGCCCTTCGTCCGCGCCAAGCCGCCCCGCCATGGCGTCGCGGGCGTCCCACATCTCATAGGGCGTCATCAGGGCGATTTTCACGGGCGAGAATTTTGCGGACCGCAACCCCTGGGTTTCGGCGCGAGTTTCGTGCGCAGTTGCGGGCCTCGGGGCGTCCGGGTCCATCGGAATCTCGATCGCAGCGATCCGATCGGCGGCGGACTGGAAGGAATGACGGTCGCCTTCGACGGCCCCGCACCCCGCAAGCCCGAGGGTGAGGGCGATCAGAACTGGACGGGTCGCTGCTGCTGGCGTCATAAGCACCACCCTAGTCGCCAGGGCTTGAGGTCTGGTGCATCGACACGCTTAAGGCACAAGGTTAACCGGTTCACCATGACCCAGCCCGCTTCTCTCCTCGTCGTCCGCTCCGTCGCGGAACTGCGCGCCGCGGTAAGCGACTGGAAGAGACAAGGCCTGACGGTGGGCCTGGTTCCGACCATGGGCGCCCTGCATGACGGCCATCTCGCCCTGGTGCGCGAAGCCGTTCGGCGCGCCGATCGGGTGGTGGTCTCCAACTTCGTCAATCCGACCCAGTTCGCCCCGACCGAGGATCTGGCCCGCTATCCACGCCAGCAGGCGGAGGATGCGCGGCTGTTGTCCGGCGTCGGCTGCCCTCTGATGTTCGCGCCCGCGCCAGAGGACATGTACCCCGAAGGCTTCGCCACCAGCATCGCCGTGACGGGTCCGGCGATGGGCCTGGAAGGCGATTTCAGGCCTCAGATGTTCGGCGGGGTCGCCCTGGTGGTGACCAAGCTGTTCAACCAGGTTCAGCCGGACTTGGCCGTGTTCGGCGAGAAGGACTATCAGCAGCTGATGGTGATCCGGCGCTTCGTCCGCGACCTGGATCTGCCGATCGACATCGTCGCCGTTCCGACCCAGAGGGACGAGGCCGGCTTGGCCCTGTCGTCGCGAAACGCCTATTTGTCGCAAGACGAATTGGCCGTGGCCCGCCGGCTCAACCGCATCCTGGCGGCGGCGGCGGCCGATGCCGCGTCGGGGCGTCCCCTGCCCGGCGTCGAACGAGACGCCTATGCCGCCGTGCTGAAGGCCGGCTTTGAGCGCATCGACTATGTGGCGGTCCGGCGGGCCGAAGACCTGTCAGTCTTTCGCGACGGCGTGGTCGACGCCCCCGCGCGCATTCTCGCCGCCGCCTGGCTGGGCAAGACGCGGCTTATCGACAACCTGGCCGTCTGAAAAAAGAGCCCGACGCAGGCGCCGGGCTTTGAATGGAAGTTCGGTGATGGCGTGTCCCAGAACGGGACAGATTCATCTGTCCGCCGCTTCGGTTAACGAAGTCCTAACCGCCGCGATCCGGCAGCCATGTGGTCTGACGACCGCTCGGTCCGGTCGGCCAGGTCAGCCGCCATCCGTCGCCGGCCCGTTGCGACTGAAAGTCCGCCTGAGAACCGACGCCGGGATAGTCGAACCGTTCGCCGTCCACGACGATCGACGCTGCACCCCCGTCGGGGGCCGTCGCACGCCAACTGCCGCCGGTGCGGCTCAGGACCGGCGCCCGCCTTCCGTTGATCGTCACCTCCGGCGGCGGTCCGTTCGCGCGACCGGAGACGATCAGGACCGCGCCGTCGGAATCCACCGCATCCAACCGACCCCGGCCGTCCAGCCGGGTCGTGGGTTCTCCGGCCGCGATCAGGATGATCGGCCCCGCGCCGCCTTGCAGAAGCACCAAGGTCTCGGGCGAGGGCGCGGCGTCCTCTCCGATCTGCACCTCCGGCCTCAACCGCATGTCGCCTGAGGTCAAGGGCGCCCGCAGTTCGAACCGGCCGGCGGCGTCTGCGCTGACCGCCACGGCCGCTCCGTCCCCCGCGCGCAGCACGACCCGGGCGTTGGGCGCCGCCGCGCCCCGCACCACCACCTGCCCCCCCTCGCGCCGGGCGGCGTCAACCATCGGCGGCTGCGTCCAGGGCGATTCCACCGGAGCGCCCGGCTCGGACGCGACGGCGGCGTCCTTCTTTTCCGAACAGGCGCTCAAGGTCGGCGCCACAAGGACCAGAGCCGTCGATAGGGCCGCCTTGGCGACGATCCAGCGTTTCATCCTTGGTTCCGACACGATATGGCTGGCGCCCAGCGGCCGAGAGTCTGTTAGCTCGATCGCCGCCCGTTTGGCCATGGCCGACGGCGCATCCGTTCATTTCGAGGCCTCATGTCCCTGCCCCCTGTTTCGATCCAGCCTTTCGAAGGCCCCTCCGTCTGCCTGTTCTGCGGTTCGTCCGATCGGGCCGATCCCACCTACGTCCAAGCCGCGCGAGAGTTTGGCAGGGCGACGGCCGAGGCGGGATGGCGCCTGGTCTATGGCGGTGGCGGCGTGGGCCTGATGGGCGCCTCGGCGCGCGGAGCCCATGAGGCGGGCGGACGCGTGCTGGGGATCATGCCGGCCTTCCTGCGCAGCCGCGAGCGCCTGTTCGACGAGGTCGAGACGGTCGTCGTGACCTCCATGCATGAACGCAAACAACTGATGTACGACCAGTCCGACGCCTTCGTGGTCGCTCCGGGCGGCATCGGAACCCTGGAAGAGGTCGTCGAACTGCTGTCCTGGAAGCGGCTGGATCTCCATCAGAAGCCCGTGGTCTTCCTGAACCTAAACGGCTTCTGGAACGGCTTTTTCGATCTGATGCGTCACAGCGTCGACGAGGGAATGACGCCGGCCGATTTCCTGAACGCCTGGACGGTGGCGGACACGGTGGAGGCTGCGCTGGAGCAGATTCAGACGGATCCCATGGACGGGGCGCGTATCTATGATCGCCGATAGGTGATCGCCGGTCACAATCGACGCCGCGCATCTTGACAGTTTTTATCGAAAACTGACATTGACGCCCGACGGCACGACGCCGTTCTTCAATTTCGGAGAGTTTTCATGCGCGTCCTGCTGATCGCCGCCGCCGTTTTCGCCGCCGCCCCCGCCGTCGCCCAGACGCCCGCCCCCACCAGCCTGGTCCTGGCGGATGCGGCCAAGGCCCCCGCCCGCCCGACCATCATCGACGGCGCGCGCTGGTCCTGCGAGGGCTCGGCCTGCACCGCCTCGGGCGGCACGGAACAGCCGGCGACGCGCGCCTGCCGCCGCGTGGTGCAGAAGTTCGGCCCGGTGACGGCCTTCTCCTACAAGGGCAAGACGCTCAGCGCCGAAGAACTGGCCGCCTGCAACGCCTGATCCAGGCGTGAGGCGGCTTAGGCCGCCTCGCCTTTCAGGCGCCGCTGGATGGTCTCGCGACCGATCAGCGGCGCCAGGGCCGCCATGTCCGGCCCATGGGCCTGGCCCGTCAGCGCCAGCCGCAAGGGCATGAACAGGGCCTTGCCCTTGGCGCCCGTCTCGGCCTTGACGGCGTTCGTCCAAGCGGACCAGGCCGTCTCATCAATGACCTCGGGCAACAGGCCGGCGGCGGCCTCGATGAAGGCGGCGTCCTCGATGACGGGCTGGATCGGCCCCCGCACGACCTTCGCCATTTCAACCACATCGGCGAACTTGTTCAGATTGCCCCGCACCACGGACCAGAAGGTCTCGCCTAGATCCGCGTCCAGAGCCTGCAGCCGGGGTTGAGCCGAAGCATAATCCATGACGTGCAGCGCCTGGGCGTTCAGCCGGTCCAGATCGGCCGTGTCATACCGAGCCGGCGACCGGCCCATCTTGGTGAAGGCAAAGCTCTCGCCCAGGGCCTGAACCGATGCGGCGACCTCCAAGGGGTCGGAGGTGCCGATCCGGCCCAGATGGCTGGTGATGGCGATCGGCTCGTAACCCTGGTCGCGCATGTCGCTGATCGACAGGGAGCCCAACCGTTTCGACAGGGCCGCGCCGTCGGCGCCGACCAGCAGGGGCATGTGGGCGAAGCCGGGAACCGTCGCCCCCAGGGCTTCGAAGATCTCGATCTGTGCGCCGGTGTTGGTGACGTGGTCTTCGCCGCGAATGACGTGGGTGATCGCCATGTCGATGTCGTCCACCACAGACGGCAGGGTGTAGAGGAACAGGCCGTCCTCGCGGATCAGAACCGGGTCGGACATGGAGGAGGTATCGACCTCGGCGTGGCCGCGCGCCAGGTCTTCCCAGGCGACCCGCTTGCCCTCCAGCTTGAACCGCCAGTGAGGACGACGCCCCTCGGCCTCATAGGCCGCCTTCTGTGCGTCCGTAAGGTCCAGCGCGGCGCGGTCGTAGATGGGCGGCAGGCCGCGCGACAGCTGCACCTTGCGGCGACGATCCAATTCGTCGGCCGTCTCATAGGCGGGATAGAGCCGGCCCGACGCCTTGAGCTTGGCGGCGGCCTCCTCATAGCGGTCGAAGCGCTTGGATTGATTATAGCGCTCGTCCCAGGTCAGCCCCAGCCAGGTCAGATCGTCCTCGATCCCCTGCTCGAACTCCGGCGTGGAGCGCGCCAGGTCGGTGTCGTCGATCCGCAGCACGAAGGATCCGCCCTGCCCTTTTGCGAACAGCCAGTTCACCAGGGCGGTGCGGACATTGCCGACGTGCAGCTTACCCGTCGGCGACGGGGCGAAACGAACCTTGACGGACATGAAGACCTAGACCTCAAAAGCGAGGCGGCTAGGTCGCGCCGCAACCCCGCGAAGTCAAGGCTTGGGTCCCTCGAACTTCAGTCGTCCCGGTGAACCCGCTCGCGGCGTTCGTGGCGCTCCTGCGCCTCGACCGACAGGGTCGCGGTGGGGCGAGCCTCCAGACGACCCAAGCCAATGGGTTCGCCGGTGTCCTCGCAATAGCCGTAGGAGCCGTCCTCGATCCGCCGCAGGGCGTCGTCGATCTTGGAGATCAGCTTGCGCTGCCGATCGCGGGTCCGCAATTCCAGGGCGCGATCCGACTCCGAAGAGGCGCGATCGACCAGATCGGGATGGTTTTCCGTCTCCGCCTTCAGGTTGACGACCGTCCCCTTGGACTCGCGAAGGATTTCATCCTTCCAGTCCAGCAGCTTCTTTTTGAAGTAAGCCAGTTGCCGCTCATTCATGAACGGCTCGTCGTCCGACGGGCGGTAAGGACCGGTTTCGTCGGACACAACGGACGCCAAGGCGCTCATCCCACTCACGCTCTCTAATCACGCCCCCCTGTGGCGTAGGGGCCGTATAGTCAGCCCGACGAGTCGCGGCAACGGCGTTCGCGATTCCGTGATCATGATTCCGTGAGCGCCTTGATGAAATAGGAACCCAGCTAAGGCCCCGTCCTCGATCTTGAAAAGCCGAAGCTTTTACGATCAAGCCTCGCCGCGACGCAGTTCGGCCTTGGCCAGTTCCACAGCGGCGCGCAGGTCGATCTGATCCAGCACGGCGTTCAACCCCGCATCCCCGCCATCGGGGCGCTCTTCGCGCAGATTGCGGGCCAGCCGTTCCAACAAGGCGGGATCGCCCTCGCCGGACAACAGAGCCAGTTTCATCTCGTCGAGCCGGTCCAAAAGCCCTGCGCCCCGCTTGATGGCGCGCCGACGTTTTTCCAGCGGCCCCTCCACGCCTTGGAGAGCCATCAGGGCCGAGACGTCGGCGACGCTCGTCGGTGCGGCGGCGGCTGAAGCGGCGGTGGGCGCCGACGCCCCGCCGGCTTGACCGAGCGAAAAGCCGCTGGCCGAGCGAGCGGACTTGCCGCTGGTCGGGGCTTGGGGGCCCGTGGTCCCTGTGACCTTCATCCGCGCATGCTCCGGCTCATGATCATATCCTTGAGGAACGGAGTGACCGTTTGGTTAACAGCTGGGCAGAATTTGCCCTCACCATCCACCCACAAGCCGCCACACCACCATATTTTCAACAGCTTAGATCACGGCACGATCCTGGCATAAGGCATCAGAAGAAGCCTCAGAGACGTCCGACCCATGCAGAATCTGCTCGCCCGCCTCGTCACGCCCTTGGCCGTCCTGGCCCTGGGCGTCAGCGCGTCCGCGGCCGCAGCCCAGTCGCGGATCAAGGACATCGCCGCCGTTGAAGGCGTTCGCGGCAACCAACTGGTCGGCTACGGCATGGTCATGGGTTTGAACGGCACCGGCGATTCGCTGCGCAACTGTCCCTTCACCCGGCAGTCGCTGGAAGGCATGACCGAGCGGCTCGGGGTCAATATCCGCGGCGCAAACGCCAACACCAAGAATATGGCCGCAGTCATGGTCACGGCCGAACTGCCGGCCTTCGCCACGCCGGGTTCGCGCATTGACGTCAACGTCTCCTCCATGTGCGACGCCAAGAGCCTGCTGGGCGGATCTCTGGTCGTGACCAGCCTTCAGGGCGCGGACGGTCAGGTCTATGCGGTGGCCCAGGGCTCGGTCCAGACCGGCGCCGTCTCGGCCTCCGGAGGATCAGGTTCTTCGGTGACGCGGGGGGTGCCGACGGCCGGCCGGATCGCCTCGGGCGCCTCTGTCGAGCGCGAGACAGGCTTCGAAATGGCCAATATGAACGAGGTCCGGCTGAATCTGCGCAATCCGGATTTCACCACCGCCCAGCGCGTCGCCGCCGCCGTCAACGCCGCCTTCCCCGGAACCGCCCTGGCTGAGAACGGAACGGTCGTGGCCCTGCGGGCGCCCGGACAAATGGGTATGGCCGGCTTCATCAGCCGTGTGGAAAACCTGCCCGTCACCGTCGATTCACCCGCCAAGGTCATCATCGACGAGGTGAACGGCGTCATCGTCATGGGCGATGCGGTGCGGATCTCGCGGGTGGCCATCGCCCAGGGCAATCTGACCATCTCGGTCGATGAACAGCCCTTTGTCAGCCAGCCCGCCCCCTTCAGCCAGGGACAGACGGCGGTCGTGCCCAGCACCCAGGTCAATGTCGAAGAAGATCTGGGCACCCAGATGCGGCTCGTTGGCGGCGGAACCAGCCTGTCCACCCTGGTGAACGGCCTGAACGCCCTGGGGGTCAGCCCCAGGGACATGATCAGCATCCTGCAGGCGATCAAGGCGTCCGGCGCCTTGCAGGCCGAGATCGAGGTGATGTGAGCATGACGGACCTGTCCGCCCCCGCCGAACTGATCCGGCCCCTGCCCGCCGCTGCGACGGCCGCAGCCGGCGCGAGCCGTGAGAAGATCAAGGCCACGGCGGAAGCCTTCGAGGCCAGCTTCCTGTCTCAGATGCTGAAACCGATGTTCGAAGGCCTGTCGACCGACGGCCTGTTCGGCGGCGGTCAGGGCGAGGCGACCTGGCGCAGTTTTCTGCTGGACGAAATGGCCAAGAAGACCGTGGCCGCCGGCGGGATCGGCCTAGCCGGGCCGGTGATGAACGAAATGCTGAAGATGCAGGAGGCGCGGCCATGAGCGACGCTGAACTGGCCGGGGCGCGCGTGCGCCAACTGCTGGATCTGACGCGGCGCCTGACCGAGCGTTTGGCGGCCGAGACGCGCGCCTTCCAAGAGGGGCGCCCCCAGGAGGTCGCCAAGGGATTGGCCGAAACCCAGGAGATGGCCAACCTCTATCGCCGCGACTCCGCCCATGTGAAGGCCAACCCCGCCCTTCTGGCCGACGCGCCTTCGGCTGATCGGTCCGCTCTGATCGAGGCCACCCGCGCCTTCGACGCCGTCCTGGCCCGTCACGCCGGCGCTGTTGAGGCCGCCCGCCGTATTTCCGAGGGCCTGGTGCGGGCCATCGCCCATGAGGTCGCAGCCGCCCGAACGCCGGCCGCCGCCTATGCCGCCGATGGACGGGCGGCCATGGGCGACGGACGCGCGGTGGCGTTCAACCGCAAGGCTTAAGCGACATTTTTTGATTTCTGCGGGCCTCGTTCCCGCCGTGTTGCGGGTTTTTTAAGCGACGGGGATCATAGTCGCCCCATGCCGATCACCACGCGCCTTTTGGGACTTGCCTTTGCGTCCGCCGACGCCCTGGTGGAAATCGACGCCCAAGGGCGCGTCGGCTTCGCCCTGGGCGCGGGCCCCGCTGCGGGACAGGACGTCGGCGCCCTGTGGACCGGCAAACCCCTGACCGAACTGCTTCATCAGGGCGATCATGTCCTCCAGACGCTGATGAACAGCAAAGCGGGCGCCCGCAGCGCGCCCCTGCAGATTCTTCTGACCGCCGGCGCCGACCGAGTGCGACGCGCTTCGATCCGCGCCTTCGTCCTGCCCCAGCTGGCGCCCGCGATATCCTGCGCCATCGCCTATGAGGGTCCGGCCATCCCGCTGGGCGAACTGGACGTTCCGCCGCTGATCGACGCCGAACGCTTCCTGATCGACGCGCCCCGCATCATCGACAATTCGCGCGATCTGGCGTTCGGCTTCCTGGACGTTCACGGCCTGGAGCAGCTGCCGGAGGCGCTGGCGGACCGGGTTCAACGCCGGATCGAGGCCACGCTTCAGTCGGCCGCCGTTCACGGATCCTCCGCCGCCCAGATCACCCAGGAGCGTTTCGCCCTCTTGCGGCCGGAAACCGACAAACGCGACCTGGCGGCGGAAGTGGTCGAGGCCGGACGAGCGGAGGGCGCCGAACTGGCCGCCGAGAGTTTCACCGCCCCCGTTCCCCAGGGCGCGGACAGCCTGTGCGTGCTGCGCGCCATGCGTTTCGCCATTGAGGGATGTCTGAAGGACGGCGGCCTGGCCAATCCTCAGATCGCCTTCACCGAGTCCCTGAAGCGGACCTTCCGCGACGCCGAGGCGTTCCGCGGCGTGGTCAAGGCTCGCGACTTCCAGGTCCACTACCAACCGATCGTCCGACTGGACTCGCGGGCGGTCCACCATTTCGAGGCCCTGGCGCGGTTCAATACCCCCAACGGCCCGGCCGAAGCCATCCGCATGGCTGAAGAGCTGAAAATGATCGAGGCCTTCGACCTGGCCGTGGCTGAAAAGGTCCTGAAGCGGATGCGGGCGCCCGGCGCCGGCCTGCTGAAGATGGCGATCAATGTGTCGGGGGCGTCGCTGGGTGATGACACCTATGTCGAGAACCTGCTGAAGATGACCTCCGGCTCCCCCGAGGAGCGCAAGCGGCTGATCGTGGAGGTGACCGAAACCTCAGCCCTGGCGGATCTGGAGGCGGCGAACAGACGCCTGGCCGCCCTGCGCGAGACGGGCATCAAGGTCTGCATCGACGACTTCGGCGCCGGCGCGACCTCCTATGACTATGTCCGCAAACTGCCGGTGGACGCGGTCAAGATCGACGGCGATCTGGTCGGGGGGCTGGGCGATCCCATGACGCAGGGCCTGATCCGCGGGTTCGTCGATCTGTGCCGGTCGATGAAGCTGGAGACCATCGCCGAAATGATCGAGACCGACCAGGTCGCCGATCAGTTGAAGGCCCTGGGAGTCGAATACGGCCAAGGCTGGCTGTTCGGCCGGGCCGAGGCCGAGCCGCGGACCCAGCTGGCCAGCGCGGCGCCGATCCGACGTCGCGGCGCGGTCGAAGCCTGGGGCTGACGACCTAGCCGGCGCTCGGCTTGGCCAGGGACGGTCGTTCATTCGCCTTGGCGGCGGCGGTCGCCTCGACGGCGCGCATGACGCGCAGCAGGTTCTCGCCGGCGATCTTGCGGATGTCGGCCTCGGTCCAGCCGGCGTCCATCAGGGCGGCGAGGATGCGCGGATAGGCGTCCACCCCGGTCATGCCCTCGGGCAGGCTGCCGATGCCGTCGAAGTCGGCGCCCAGGCCGACGTGATCGATCCCGGCGACCTGACGCACATGCTGGATATGGGCGACGACGTCGGCCAGGGTCGCCTCCGGCGTCGGATGGGCGGCGGACCAGGCGGTCAGGCCGGCCTCGACGGCGGTCGGATCGCCGGGGTTCAAGGTCTTCAGCCGCGCCTCCTCGCCCGCGCGGTCGGCGTTCCAGGCGCGGACCCGTTCGGAGACGAAGCCGGGGGCCAGGTTGATCATCACGATCCCGCCGTCCTCGGGCATCATCCGCAGCACCCGGTCGGGCACGTTGCGCGGGTGGGCCGTGATCGCCCGCGCCGAGGAGTGGGAGAAGATGACCGGGGCGTCGGACACCCGCATAGAGTCCAGCATGGTGTCCTCGGACACGTGGCTGAGGTCCACCATCATGCCCAGGCGGTTCATCTCGCGCACCACATCCTCGCCGAAGGGGCTGAGCCCGCCCCATTTGGGGGCGTCGGTCGCGCTATCGGCCCAGGTGGTGGTCTTGGAGTGGGTCAGGGTCATGTATCGGGCGCCGGCGCGATAGAATTCGCGCAGCAGGGCCAGGGAGTCGTCGATAGAATAGCCGCCCTCCATGCCGATCAGGCTGGCGATCCGACCCGAGGCGAAGACGGCGTCCACCTGGTCCGCCGTGGTCGCCAGACCGAAGACGTCGGGGTGGGCGGCGATGATCCGCTTGGCCGTGTCGATCTGCTCGAAGGTCTCCTCGACCGCCTCCAGCGGGGTCAGGCTGGCGGGGACGTAGACGGACCAGAACTGGCCGCCGACGCCGCCGGCGCGCAGGCGGGCGATGTCGGTGTGGAGCCGTGTCGTCGCTTCGAGATTGGTCGTCAGATCAACGGCATAGACGTCATTGCCGTACTGCTGGCGCAGGGCCCAGGGCAGGTCGTTGTGGCCGTCGATCAGGGGGGTGGTCTTCAGGATCTCCATCACCCTGGCCTCATTGGCCGAATGAGCGTGGGCGACGGTGGCGATGGCGGCGACGGCGACGCCGGCCAGAAGACGACGGATCATGATGCGACTCCCTTGTTGCGACGCACACTGACAGACCGACCTCGAGAAAAGAACCCTCTCCCGCTTGCGGGAGAGGTGTCGCGTCGATCGGCAAAGCCGATCCAGCGACGGAGAGGGAAGTCTCGCCCATAAGAAGACCTCCCCCATCGTCAGGCGTGTCGCTGCGCGCCACGACCTGACACTTCCCCCCCAAGCGGGGGAAGGTCTAAGAGACGGCATGAGCGACGCCGCCTTCTCCGATCCGCTCGACCTGAAGAAGGTCGAGACCCGCGCCTGGTTCGAGCATCTGCGCGACCGCATCCATTCTGCCTTCGAGGCGCTGGAGGATGCGGCGCCCGACGATCTGTTTCCGGGGGAGCCGGGACGGTTCGTGCGGACCCCCTGGGCGCGCGAGGCAGGCGGCGGGGGCGTGATGGGGATGATGCACGGCCGGCTGTTCGAGAAGGTCGGGGTCCATGTTTCGACCGTGCACGGAACATTCCCTGCAGACTACGCCAAGACGGTTCCGGGGGCGGCGGAAGACCCCCGGTTCTTCGCCACCGGGATCAGCCTGATCTGCCATCCGGTCAGCCCCAGGGTTCCGGCGGTGCATATGAACACCCGCTTCATCGCCACGACCCAGAGCTGGTTCGGCGGCGGGGGCGATCTGACGCCGGTGCTGGAGGCGGACCGGCGCCAGGACCACCCCGACACCCTGGCCTTCCACGCCGCGATGAAGGCGGCCTGCGACGCCCATGACCCCGACTGGCACGCCAAGTACAAGGCCTGGTGCGACGAGTATTTCTTCCTGCCGCACCGGCAGGAGCCGCGCGGCACGGGCGGCATCTTCTATGACCACCACGACAGCGGCGATCACGACCGGGACTTCGCCTTCACCCGCGACGTGGGCCTGGCCTTCCTGGACGTCTATCCGAAGATCGTCGCCGGGCGGATGGGCGAGGCCTGGACGCCGGAGGAGCGCGAGGAGCAGCTGGTGCGGCGCGGGCGCTATGTGGAGTTCAACCTGCTGTATGACCGTGGCACCATGTTCGGCCTCAAGACCGGCGGCAACGTCGATTCGATCCTCAGCTCCATGCCCCCGGTGGTGAAATGGCCGTGAAATCCCCCCTCGCGAAGATCCTGCTGCGGCCCCTGGCCACCTCGGTGCTGTTCGCCGTGCTGTACGGGATCTATCTGGTCCTGGCGAAGCAGCCGGATATTCCGCTGACCCTGTTTGTGGTGATCGGCTTCTACTTCGCGGCCTCGCTGCTGCTGGAGCGGTTCGTGTTTCCCCGGTTCGGGCTGTAAGCCGCCGCACCCCACACTCCCGTCATCCTCGGGCTTGACCCGAGGACCGGATGCGGATCGGGCTGTGCGCCCGCCGCTGACGCAATGCGGCGGACAGCCCGGTCCTCGGGTCAAGCCCGAGGATGACGGGAGTGTGTGGCCCAGAGCGGAATGAGGAGCCCAGGGCCCGTCCGCTCACCCCATCGCCGCCGTGAAGGCGTCGCCCGCGCGGCTGCGGTAGCGTTCGGCGTGGCGCAGCAGGCGGAAGGGGCGTTCCGGCAGGGAAAAGGCGGCGGTGACCAGGCGGCCGGCGGCGACGGAGGCGTAGGCGACGCTTTCGGACAGGGCGGTGGCGCCGGCCCCGGCCTCGGCGGCGGCCAGGACGGCCTCGTTCGACGGCAGGGTCATGGCGACGGGCAGATCGGCGGGATCGATCCCGACCTGGCGCACCGCCTCCTCCAGGGTCGAACGGGTGCCCGAGCCGGCTTCGCGCAGCACCCAGGGGGATGTGGTCAGATCCTGAGCCGACAGACGGCGCAGGCCCGCCCAGGGGTGGTCCGGCGCCACCACGACGGCCAGCCGGTCCGAGCCGATCCGGGTCTGTTCCAGCGCGGATTCGTCGACCGCGCCCTCGACCAGGCCGATCTCGGCCTCGCCTCCCAGAACGGCGGCGGCGGCCTGGCGCGTATTGCCGATCTGGACGTCCAGTTCGATGCCCGGATGGGCGGCGTGGAAGGCGACCAGGCGACGGGGCAGCCAGTAGGAGGCGATGGTCTGGCTGGCGAAGACGGTCAGGCGGCCGCGCCGCAGGGCGCTGAGATCCGCCAGCGCCGCTTCGGCCGCCGCCGCCCGGGCCAGAACGGCCTTGGCCTCGGGCAGGAAGGCCTGGCCGGTCTGGTTCAGCACCACGCCCCGCCCCACCCTGTCGAACAGGTGGACGTCGTGCTCGGCCTCGAGCGCCGCGATGGCGTTGGAGACGGCCGACTGGGTCAGGTTCAACGCCCGCGCCGCCGCCGTCACATGCTGACGCTCGGCCACGGCGACGAAGATGCGCAGGCGCTCCAAAGTCACAATCAATCTCCAAATCGGATTGAAACGACCATAACAATCCGTTGGACCGAGGTCGAGCGGGCGCGCATCAAGCGGAACCATGAAGTCCGCCGCCTCTGCCGCCGTCGCGACCCCGTCCCTGCCCCGCCCCGTCGGCCTGGCGGCGCGGCTCGGCGCGTTTGCCCGTTCGGTCTGGCCCGGCCTGATGATGAGCCTGGTGGTCGCCCTGGCGGCGGTGGGCCTGGGCGGCCTGGAACGCGAGGCGGTCGGCAAGGTCTGGCTGGAGCCGCTGGTCCTGGCCATTCTGCTGGGAGCCGGGGTGCGGGCGGCCTGGACGCCGGATGAGCGGTTCAGGGTCGGGATCGATTTCAGCGCCAAAATTCTGCTGGAGGTCGCCGTGGTCCTGCTGGGTGCCTCGGTCAGCGCGGCGACCCTGTCCTCGCTGGGCCTGGGGTTTGTGGCGGGGGTCTTCGCCCTGGTGGCCGCCGCCATCCTGGTCGGGTTCGGGATCGGCCGTCTGCTGGGACTGACGCCGCGCATGGCCCTGCTGGTGGCGTGCGGCAACGCCATCTGCGGCAACTCGGCCATCGCCGCCGTGGCCCCGGTGATCGACGCCGACGGCGAAGAGGTGGCCGCCTCCATCGCCTTTACCGCCGTGCTGGGGGTGGTTGTGGTTCTGACCCTGCCGCTGCTGGGCGGGCTGATGTCCATGAGCGGCCTGCAGTACGGCGCCCTGGCCGGGCTGACCGTCTACGCCGTGCCCCAGGTGCTGGCGGCGGCCGCCCCGTTCGGCGCGGTCGCGACCCAGACGGGGACGGTGGTCAAGCTGGCGCGGGTGCTGATGCTGGGGCCGGTGATCCTGGTGCTGTCGCTGATCTTCCGGGACCGGGCGGCGGGCAAGACGGGGCCGGGTCTGCACCGGCTGCTGCCGTGGTTCATCGTCGGTTTCCTGGGGATGATCGCCCTGCGGAACCTGGACCTGATTCCGCAGGCGGCGCTGGAGCCGATGGCGGCGGCGTCGGGCCTGCTGACCGTGGCGGCCATGGCGGCCCTGGGGCTGCAGACCGACATCCGGGCCGTGGCGCGCGCCGGCGGGCGAGTGGCGGCGGCCGTGGTGCTGTCGCTGGCGGCCCTGGTGGGGCTGAGCTTGGGGCTGATCGCGGTGCTGGGGGTTTAGCCCTTCCACTTTCGTCATTCTCCGGCAAGCCGCGCCTTCGCGGCGCAGACCGGGGGACCCAGCGGCGCCGGCAGGCGAAATCCATCCGCCGCTCCTTGTTTGAAGCCAGTGTCCGCGACAGGTTCGCGCTCACGCGCGCCGCTGGGTCCCCCGGTCTCGCTGCGCTCGCCGGAGGATGACGAAGGAATGATCAGATCCCGCTGCCCTGGTCCTCCACCGGCGGCGGGGTCAGCAGCAGGAAGGCGCGGATCCAGGCGGTGAGAACGGCGCGGTCGTTGGGGCGTTTCAGGCTTTCGAGGGCGGCGTCGGCCAGGGGTTCGGGGATGCGCGAACCGCGTCGGGTCTCGACCAGGGCGGCGGCGTAGTCGGGCTGGAACTCCGGATGGCACTGGAAGGAGATGGCGTCTTCGCCCCAGGCCAGGCCGGCGTAGGGGGTGAAGCCGCTGGAGGCGAGGACGCGGGCGTCGGGCGAAATGGCCACGACCTGATCCTGGTGCGAGACCGGAATGGCGATGGTGCGGGCGCGGGGGTGCATCCAGGGCTCGTCGCTGAGGACGTCGTAACGGTGCAGGCCGACGCCCCAGCCCTTGTCCGATTTCACGACCTCGCCGCCGAAGGCGTGGGCCAGGACCTGGTGGCCGAAGCAGATGCCGACGATCCGGGTCCGCCCCCGCGCCGCGCGCAGCCAGTCGACCAGCTGGGGAATCCACGGCAGGTCGTCATAGACGCCGGCGGCCGAGCCGGTGACGATCACCCCCTGAAAGGCGGACGGGTCGGAGGGCAGATGCCCGGACTGGACGTCGAACCGGGTGGTCGGGACGTTTTCGCCCAGGAGGGCGCGGAACCGGGCCGGATAGTCGTCGAAACTGTCCTTCAGGGCCGCGGGCGGATGGCCGGTTTCCAGAATGGCGATACGGGTCATGACCCGACCATAGACGGGCCGCGCGCCGATCAGAAGGACCAGATTTCAGCCCGGCCGCCCGGATCGCCCAGACAATCGGCCACCCAGCCGCACACCTGGCGGGCCGCGTCCTCGGCGCCCGGCGGCGGATTGACGATCACGAGGGCGCAGCCGTTCATCTTCATCGGATTGGTCAGGGGCCGCAGGCGGGCCTCGGCGACCAGGGTCGGGCCGGCCCGGCCTTCCAGCCGCCGGGTGAAGGCGTCGAAGGTCTCCAGATCCTTCAGCGGGGTCCAGACGGCGATGGTCGCTGCGGGATCGCGGCGAATCACCGCCAGGGCGGTTTCGGCCGAGCGGATATAGTCGTCGGGCTTCTCGAACGGCGGGTCGATCAGGATCAGGGGCGCCTTGGCCCGCGCCGCCTCGGCCGTGGCCAGGGCGTAGCCGTCGCCCTCGCGCGCCTCGGCGTTGGGGCGCTCCGCCAGGGCTTGATCCAGCAGGGCGCGGACGGGCGGGTTCAGCTCATAGCCGACATAGGTTCCGCCCGCCCCGAGGGCGTCGGCGATCAGCACCGGCGAGCCAGGATAGAAGCGGGCGCCGCCGTCGGGATTCAGCGCCGCCACCCGATCCGCCAGGGCCTGCATCAGCGGCGGACGATCCGGGCCGGTCATCAGGCGCGCGACCCCGGCCTCGGCCTCCTTCGACCGGGCGGCGTCTCCGGACAGGTCATAGAGGCCGGCGCCGGCGTGGGTGTCGAGCACCGTCAGCGGGCCCGCCGCCGCGCGGGCCTTCACCAGCCACAGCACCAGGGCGTGTTTGACCAGGTCGGCGAAGTTTCCAGCGTGGAAGCTGTGGCGATAGTTCATGCCGCCTCGTGTCGCGCCGGGCGCGCAGGGTCAAGGGGAACTCGCCAAGGCGGCGCCGCGTTCGTCGCAGGTCTGAGGCAAGCCGCTGAAAGACCGCTGAAAAGGAAACGCCGGGATGGCGGACGGATCGCATGGCTTCGACCCCGTGGTCGAGGTTCCGCAGGGGCTGAGCTGGTGCAGCGACGACAACCCCGGCCTGACCCGCCGCCGCGCCGGCAAGGGCTGGTCCTATCGCGACGCCGAGGGGCGGCCGGTGAAGGACCCCAAGGTTCTGGACCGGATCCGCGCCCTGGCCATTCCGCCCGCCTGGACCGACGTCTGGATTTGCCCCAAGGCCAACGGCCATATCCAGGCCACGGGCCGAGACCTGAAGGGCCGCAAACAGTACCGTTATCACAACGATTGGAGCACGGCCCGGTCGGAGAACAAGTTCGACAAGCTGCCGGCCTTTTCGCGCGCCCTGCCGAAACTACGGGCGCAGGTGGAACATGATCTGGGCCTGCGCGGGCCGGTGAAGGCCAAGGTTCTGGCCACCGCCGTGCGCCTGCTGGAGATCACCCTGATCCGGGTCGGGAATGCGACCTACGCCCGGCAGAACCGCAGCTATGGGCTGACCACACTGAACAAGCGGCATCTGGAGGTGGACGGCGCCGCCCTGACGTTCGAGTTCCGCGGCAAGAGCGGCAAGGACCACCGGGTCAGCGTCCGCGACCGGCGGCTGGCGCGGGTGGTTCGGACCCTGGAGGAGCTGCCGGGGCGCCAGTTGTTCAAATACCGCGACGCCGAGGGCCATCTGTGCCCGGTCACCTCGGACGATGTGAACGCCTATATCCGCGCGGCCATGGGCGACCAGTTCTCGGCCAAGGATTTCCGCACCTGGGCGGGCACGGTCTCGGCGGCGCGGGCCCTGCGCGAGATGGAGCCCCCTACCTCGCCCACCGACGCGAAACGCAAGATCACCGTCTGCGTCAAGGCGGTGGCGGGCTTCTTGGGCAATACGCCGACGGTGTGCCGGGCCTCCTATGTCCATCCGAAGGTGATGGCCCTGTTCGAGAGCGGCGCGTTGAAGACCGCCCTGCCGGGACCGGACGCCAAGGGGTTCGAGACCGCGCTGATCCGGCTGCTGAAGGCGAGTTGAGGAGCGCCCCCCAGCGGCGCTATACACCGGTGTTAGAAATTCCTAGTTGATTGGTAGATTTAATTAGGGCGCATTTCCCTTCGGATCACAGGAGGGGAACATGTCTGTCGTCACCAGGGCGTCCGCCCGCACTCTGGCTTCGGTTGCGGCCTTGACGGCTTGCCTCAGCGTACCCGCCGTCGCCCTGGCGGAGGCGGAGGGCGCCGCTGCGGATTCGACGCAGGCGCGACAGTCCGCCACCCCGCCGACCGCCAGCCTGGGCGACATCGTCGTCACCGCACGTCGGCGGGACGAACGGGCGCAGGACGTGCCCATCGCCCTGACGGTGGTGAACGAGGAATTGCTGGACAGGACCGGCGCCTACAACGTCGGCCAGGTCACCCAGCTGGCCCCTAGCGTGCAGTTGCTGACCTCGAACCCGCGCAACACCGCCATCACCATCCGGGGCCTGGGGGCCAGCTACGGCCTGGCGAACGACGGGCTGGAACAGGGCGTCGGGATCTATGTGGACCAGGTCTATTACGGCCGCCCCGCCACGGCGACGCTGGACTTCGTCGATCTGGACCGGATCGAGATCCTGCGCGGGCCGCAGGGGACGCTGTTCGGCAAGAACACCACCGCCGGCGCCCTGAACATCACCACCCGCGACCCGTCCTTCACGCCCGAGGGCCAGGCCGAGCTGAGCTTCGGCGACTATGGCTTCCTGCAGGCCAAGGCCAGCGTCTCAGGCCCCATTGTGGACGACAAGGTCGCCGGGCGGTTCTCGGTGGTCTCGACCCGGCGCGACGGGGTGCTGGACAATGTCACGACCGGAACCAAGCAGAATTCCCAGGACTCGATCAGCCTGCGCGGCCAGTTGCTGTTCCAGCCGACCGACCAACTGAGGGTGCGGCTGTTCGCCGACTACGCCGACCTGACGCCGGAATGCTGCACCCAGGTCTATGTGACGGCAGGCCAGACGCTGAAACCCGCCGCCCAGCAGTTCGCCGCCCTGGCGACCGGGCGCGGCTACGCCCCCGCGAGCACCAATCCCTATGACCGGTTGGCGGACGTCGACAGCGACATTCAGGCCGATCAGATCCATCGCGGCGTCTCGGCCATCGTCGATTACGACTTCGGCTGGGCCACCCTGACCTCGGTCTCGGCCTGGCGCGCCTGGGACTGGGGACCGAAGAACGACCGCGACTATACGGCGCTGGACATCGTTCGGCAGTCGGCCAACCCCTCCTGGCAGGATCAGTGGAGCCAGGAGCTGCGGCTGTCCTCGAACGGAAACAACCGCATCGACTGGACCGCCGGCCTGTACGCCTTCCACCAGGCTGTCGAGACCCACGGGGTCACCGAATACGGGGCTGACGCCACCCACTGGCTGCTGAGCCCCAGCCTGCCGAACGCCCTGCTGGACGGTTACACGGTCTATAATGACAGCCGGATCGAGACGGACTCCTACGCCGTCTTCGGCCAGCTGACCTGGGACATCACCGACCGGCTGCACCTGACCCCGGGCTTGCGCTACACCTACGAGGACAAGGCCGGCGCCTATACGGCCACCACGACCGGGGGGCTGGCGACGGCGGACGCCACGCTGATTTCACGCCGCCTGGGCGTGGCTCGGCCACAGGCCTATGCCGCCAACCTGTCGGACGACGACCTGTCCGGTCAGCTGTCGCTGTCCTATGACGTCCGCACCGACGTTTTGGCCTACGGCAGCGTGGCGCGAGGCTACAAGTCGGCGGGCATCAACATGGCCGGCATTCCCAATCTGCCGAACGGCCAGCCCTCGCTGGCCAATGCGGTGGTCAAGCCCGAGGTGGTGACCACCTATGAGCTGGGGCTGAAGACGCAAGGCTTCGATCGCCGGGCGACGGCCAATCTGGCCGCCTATCGCACCGACGTGGACGACTATCAGGCCAATGTGGTCGACAGCGGTCCCGGCGCCCTGCGCGGCTATCTGGCCAATGCGGAGAAGGTGGTGATCCAGGGGATCGAACTGGACGCCGTGGCGCGGCCGAACCAGAACCTGGACCTGTACGCAAACGTCGCCTGGACCGATGCGAAGTACGATTCCTTCGCCAACGGCCCCTGCCCGCTGGAGCGGATCGGAACCTCGACCGTGGCCTGCGATCTGTCAGGCAAGGACCTGCCGGGTGTGTCGCCCTGGGCGGCGTCGGCGGGCGGCGAAGTGCACGGGAACGGGGGCTTCCTGGGTCTGCCGGGTCAGTTCTACGGCGGGGCGGACGCCAGCTTCCGCTCGACCTACAACTCCGACGCCTCGGTCTCTCGCTATACCGAGATCGAGGGCTATACGATCCTGAACCTGCGGGCGGGCTTCCGCGCCGATAACGGCTGGGAGGCGTCGCTTTGGGTCAAGAATGCGCTGGATCAGGACTATCTGCAGTTCGTCAGCATCCAGTCGGGCAACTCGGGCCTGGTGATCGGCAACCCCGGCGATCCGCGCACGGTGGGGATCACGCTGCGGGCGCGGTATTGATCCAGCACTCCGCCGCCCTCGGGCTTGTCCTGAGGGGCTACGGATCGAGCCGATTCAAAACGTATGAGGGGCGCACAGATCGTGCGCCCCTCTTCTGTTTCGAACGGTATCGAGGTGGACCCTCGGGACAAGCCCGAGGGTGACGGGAGGGAGGACGATTTACCCCTTCAGCCGCCAGGCGGCGCCGTCGGGGCCGTCCATGACGACGACGTTCAGTTCGTTCAGGCGGTCGCGGATGCGGTCGGCCTCGGGCCAGTCCTTGGCGGCGCGGGCCGCGGCGCGTTGCTCCAGCAGGGCCTCGACCTCGGCCTTCAGGGCGGGATCACCGCCCTCGAACCAGGCGTCCGGCGTCAGCGACAGCACGCCGAGCAGGCCGGCGGCTTCTTTCAGGCTCCAGCGAGCCATGGCGACGTCATTGATGTCGGTCTCGGCGTCATTGAGCAGATCGCGCAAGGCGTTCGCCAGCCCGAAGAGCTGAGCTATTGCGCCGGGCGTGTTGAGATCGTCCTCCAGCGCGTCCAGCACTGGATCGAGCGCGTTCTCGGCCAGCTCCAGCTCGGCCTCGTCCAGCGTGGCCTCATCGAAGTCGGCCAGGGCCGCGTCGGCGTCGCGCAGGACGCCGTAAAGTCGGTCCAGATTCTTGCGGCTCTGTTCCAGCAGGCCCTGGTTCCAGTCCAGCGGCTGGCGGTAGTGGGCGCTCAGCAGCGCCCAGCGGACGACTTCGCCCGGCATGGACTGGACCAGGTCGTGCAGCAAGAGGACGTTGCCGATCGACTTGGACATCTTCTCGGCGTCCACGGTCAGGAAGCCGTTGTGCATCCAGTAGCGGGCGTAGTGGT
Source organism: Brevundimonas sp. Bb-A (assembly GCF_009394735.1). Lineage (NCBI taxonomy): Bacteria > Pseudomonadati > Pseudomonadota > Alphaproteobacteria > Caulobacterales > Caulobacteraceae > Brevundimonas > Brevundimonas sp. Bb-A. Next base: position 2,803,376 of record NZ_CP045456.1, read on the forward strand.
CGTGGGCGTTCTCGGCATGGGCGCAGCCGTGGGCGCAGACGCCCTGGGCGATTTCGTTCTCGTGGTGGGGGAAGGCCAGATCGACGCCGCCGCCGTGGATATCGATCGGCAGGCCCAGGGTCTGTTCGATCATGGCCGAGCATTCGATATGCCAGCCTGGACGCCCCTCGCCCCAGGGGGAGGGCCAGGCCGGTTCGTCCGGCTTGGACGGCTTCCACAGGACGAAGTCGTGCGGATTCTTCTTGTAGGGCGCGACCTCGACCCGGGCGCCGGCGATCATGTCGTCCAGGTTCCGGCCCGACAGGGCGCCGTAGGACGGATAGGCCGAGACGTCGAACAGGACATGCCCTTCCGCCGCATAGGCGCAGCCGGCGTCGATGATGGCCTGAATCTGATCGACAATGGCCGGTATATAGTCGGTGACATGGGGGGCCAGGTCGGGCGGCGAGACGTTCAGCAGGGCCATGTCAGCGAGATAGGCGGCCTCGTACCGGGCCGTGACCTCGCCGATCGGCACGCCTTCACGGGCGGCCTTCTGGTTGATCTTGTCGTCCACGTCGGTGACGTTGCGGGCGTAAAGCACCTTGTCCGCCCCGTACTGCCTTCGCAGCAGCCTTGCCAGGACGTCGAACACCACCGGCGGGCGCGCATTGCCGATATGGGCGTAGTCATAGACCGTCGGGCCGCAGACATAGAGGGTCACCCGGTTCGGATCGCGCGGTTCGAACAGGCGCTTTTCACGGCGCAGGGTGTCGTGGATGTGCAGCGGCATGGAGCGGTCTTCGGCAGGTTTTCTTGCAGGACGGAGGGTCCGTCCCATATAGCGGCCTGAGATACAACCGGGCGCCCTCGCCCGCGCCGGCCGGAAATCCAGTCCATGAGCGTCACCCCCGCCAAACCCGTCCTCGTCAGCGATGCGGCTGTGCAGCGTCCCAGCCGCGAACAGGCGCTGGAGGCGGTGCGGACCCTGATCGCCTGGGCCGGCGACAATCCCGACCGGCCAGGCCTGATCGACACGCCCAAGCGGGTGGTTGACGCCTATGGGGAGTGGTTCGACGGCTATGAGGCCGACGCGGCCAAGGAGCTGAGCCGCACCTTCGAGGACGTGACCGGCTATGACGACATGGTCATCCTGCGCGAGATCGAGGTGGAGAGCCACTGCGAGCACCACCTGGCCCCCTTCCTGGGCAAGGCCTATGTCGCCTATCTGCCCGGCGAGAAGGTGGTGGGCATCTCCAAGCTGGCGCGGGTGGTCGAGATCTTCGCCCGGCGGCTGCAGAATCAGGAAACCCTGACCAACGACATCATCGAAGCGATCGAATCGCAGCTTCAGCCCAAGGGCGTCGCGGTCATGATCGACGCTGCCCACCAGTGCATGACCACCCGCGGCGTGCATCACCGGCACGTCTCGACCGTCACGACCCGCTTCACCGGCGCCTTCAAGTCCGATCCCGCCCTGGCGGAGCGTTTCCTGAAGCTGGCGAAGGGCTGAGCCGGCGACCCTGTCGCATATGGCTGTCGCATATATATGGCTGTCGCATATAATTGACGTGCAGGAAGGCGCGATCGTTTAGAAGCGCTTTACAAGCGGCGATCGGAACGCCAAGAACCGATCAAGCTTTCGGGCGATCCATAGGGAATGTCGGCGCATACGACGGCCGGCGAGTAACGGAGACGGTGCATGGCTGCGAAGATCGGTGGTTCCGGCGGGGACAAGCACACCATCGAACAGACGGCGGATATCAACATCACGCCGTTCATCGACATTCTGCTGGTGCTGATGATCATCTTCATGGTCGCCGCGCCGATGGCGACGGTCTCGATCCGCCTGGACCTGCCGCCGGCGCAGCCGCCCACCAATCCGACCGAAGAGAAGGAACCGGTGTACATCACCATCCAGGAAAACGGTCAGCTGTTCATCTCCGACAAGCAGACCTCGATCGACAACCTGGCTGCTGACGTCTGCACCGCCCTGGGCGGCGGCGCCTGCCAGGAAGAGCGCGTCTTCGTCCGCGCCCAGCCGGAAGTGAAATATTCGCAGTTCATGGAAGTCATGAACAAGATGCAGGAGAACGGCTTCTTCAAGGTCGGCCTGCTGAACGAAGACATCGAATAGGACCTGGGGTCTATCCAGGATCAGGGCCGCGTTCCGAAAGGGGCGCGGCCTTTTTCTTTGCGGTGAAGCTTGTCGGACGCGCCAGAGGCAGACTTGATAAGTTCCGGCTGTTCGAGGAGTCCGCCCATGCGCCGTCGCACCTTCCTATCCGCCCTGCCCGCAGGAACCCTGGCCGCCGGCGCCCTGGCCGCGACCGGGACCGAGGCGAGACAGGCGGCGGGCGCTGCCCCCTCCCCCGCCCGTCCGGCTGATCCCTATGCGGGGATCGGCATCGGAGATCGGATCACGGGACCCAGGTTCACGGGCCGCTCGACCGTCTGGGGCATGAACGGGGCGGCGGCGACGGCCCATCCGACCGCCAGCCTGATCGGGATCGACACCCTGAGACGTGGCGGATCGGCCATAGACGCCGCCATCGCCATCAATGCGGCCCTGGGCTTTCTGGAGCCGGTGGCCAACGGCATCGGCGGCGACGCCTATTGCATGCTGTGGGATCCGAAGCAGAAGAAGGTGGTCGGGCTGAACGGGTCCGGCCCCAGCCCGCGGGGCCTGAGTCTGGAGACCGCGCGGTCCAGGGCCATCGACGGCTATCTGCCCCGCTACGGCGCGGTGACGGTGAATGTGCCGGGCACGGTGGACGCCTGGTGGAGCGCGCACCAGCGGTATGGGAAACTGCCGTGGAAGGAGGTCCTGCTGCCGGTCGCCGAACTGTGCGAACAGGGCGCGCCCGTGCCCCAGGTCATCGCCTACTACCTGGAACGCAACATGGCCGCCTTCGACCGGGGCCGGATCCCGATCGAGGAAAACGACAACAGGAAGCGCATCTGGGCCACGGGCGGGGCGACGCCCAAGGTGGGCGAGGTCTTCGCCAATCCCTTCCTGGGCAAGACGCTGCGAATGATCGCCGAGGGCGGACGCGACGCCTTCTATGACGGGCCCATCGCCGATCAGATCGAGGCCTATTTCAAGCGGATCGGCGGCTGGATGACCCGCGCCGACATGGCGGCCCATCGCACCGAATGGGTCGAGCCGATCCAGACCAACTATCGCGGGGTGGACGTCTTCGGCCTGGGGCCGAACACCCAGGGCCTGTCGACCAACCAGATCCTGAACATCTGCGAACAGTTCGACCTGAAATCCATGGGCTTCCAGTCCGCCGCCTCGCTGCACGTCCAAGCCGAGGCCAAGCGGCTGGCGTTCGAGGACCGGGCGCGCTGGTTCGCCGACGACCGTTTCTCCAAGACGCCGGTCGAATGGCTGAACTCCAAGGCCTATGCGGCCGAGCGGGCCAAGCTGATCCGGCCCGATCGGGTCATGGACCGCGTCATGCCGGGCGACGCCCCGCACCACGGCGACACCACCTATTTCAGCGTCGCCGACGCTGACGGGATGATGGTCAGCTGGATTCAGTCCAACTATCGCGGCATGGGTTCGGGCCTGGCGCCCGACAACGGCTCCGAACCGCTGGGCTTCATGTTCCAGGACCGGGGCGAACTGTTCGCCCTGACCGACGGCCACCCCAACATCTATGCGCCGGGCAAGCGGCCGTTCCAGACCATCATCCCCGGCTTCGCGGTCAAGGACGGCGAGCCCTGGATGGCGTTCGGCGTCATGGGCGGCGCCATGCAGCCCCAGGGCCAGGCCCAGATCATCATCAACATGGTCGACTATGGGCTGGAGCCCCAGGCGGCGGGTGATGCGCCGCGCTGGCAGCACTATGGCTCGTCGGAACCGACCGGCCAGCCGCAGGAAGGAACCGGGGTGTTGCACCTTGAGAGCGGCGTGCCCGAGGCGACCAAGGCGCAGCTGCGGGCCATGGGCTGGACCTTGGGCGAGCCGGACGGCGGCTTCGGCGGCTATCAGAACGTGATGAAGCAGATGAACCCGGGCGGGCGCTGGACCTATGGCGCGGCGACCGAAATGCGCAAGGACGGGATCGCCCTGGCCTATTGAGGTTGGGCCTATTGAGATTGGCGTTCGGAAATGACCCACGAAGAGGTGCGTGCTCTGCTGCTGTCCTTTCCCGGCGTCGAGGACGGCGTCTCCTATGGGGAACCGTCGTTCAAGGTGGCGGGGAAGTTCTTCACCTGGCTGCGTCCGAAGCTGGACGACAGTATCGTGGTGCACCTGGATAATCTGGACGAGCGGGATTTGCTGATCGAGATGGACCCCGACGCCTTTCATTTCACGGACCACTACCGCGACTATCCGATCGTGTTGGCCCGCATCGCCCATGTCGATCCCGTCTGGCTGAAGGCGGCGCTGTGGAAACGGTGGCGCAAGGTCGCGCCGAAGCGCTTGGTGAAGGCCCATGACGCGGCTTGACCTGACGTCGGGGAAATAAGTCAGGGTCCGTTGAAAATAGCAACGGACGGAAACGACATGGGGCTGACGGTCGAAGACCGGTCGATCAAGGCCGAGGACGGCTGGCCGCTGGAAGCGACCCTGTTTCGGGGCGACAGGCCGCGAATGGCGGTGCTGGTCTCGGCCGGAACGGGATTTCCGCGCGGCTTTTACGCCCGGTTCGCGCGGTGGATGGCCGAACGGGGCGGCGTGGTTCTGACCTATGACTATCGCGGCATCGGCGGGTCGCGGCCCGAGGATCTGGCGGCCATGGAGATGGACTATCCGGACTGGGGTCGGCTGGACATGCCGGCGGCGCTGAAGGCTCTGAAGAAGGCGGCGCCGGGCCTGCCGATCTTCCATGTCGGACACAGCGTCGGGGGTCATTTCGTCGGCTTCATGCCGAACCAGGGCGAGATCACCCGCCACGCCTTCGTCTCGGTCGGGACCGGATGGTGGGGCGGACATCATCGGTCGTACAATCCGGTGGAGCTCTTCTTCTGGTTCGGTTTCGGACCGCACCAGCTGCGCCGCCACGGCTATATCCGCGCGGGCCGGCTGTGGCGGGGGACCGACCTGCCGCGCGGGGTGTTTCAGACCTGGAAGCGGTGGTGCCTGAAGCCCGCCTATTTCCTGGACGAGCTGAGGTCCGGCGCCCTTGAGCCCCAGGGGTTCGACAAGGTTCGGGCGCCGATCCGGTCCTGGATCTTTCCCGACGACCCCATCGCCACACCGGGCACAGGCGCGGCCCTGCTGAAGGCCTATCCCAACGCCTCGTCCGAGATCGTGGTGCGACGCTCCCAAGACTACGGCGCCCGACGGATCGGCCACGAGGGCGCCTTCCGCAAGGGACTGGAGCCGCTGTGGCAGGAAATTCTGGATTGGTTCGACGCAGGGGTTTCGAAGGCTGGACCCGGCGCCTAACTGTTCGGCTCCCCCAGTAAGAAGGTGTTCCCCCCATGACCTATGGCGATCAGCCCACCCTCAGCGTCGACGGCGTCGAGATTCCCCTGCTCGGCTTCGGCACCTGGCAGCTGGAGCCGGCGGACGCGCGCCGGATGGTCGCCGAGGCCCTGCGGATCGGTTATCGCCACATCGACACGGCCTGGATCTACAAGAACGAGAAGGCGGTCGGCGAAGGCATCCGGGATTCGGGCGTGCCACGTGAGGACATCTTCCTGACCACCAAGATCTGGGTCGAGCATTTCACCCATGACGCCCTGCTGAAACAGGCCGAGGAATCGGCCGAGAGCCTGGGGACCACGCCGGACCTGCTGCTGCTGCATTGGCCCAAGCCGACGCCGACCTTCGAAGAGACCCTGGGCGCGCTGAACGAGGCCAAGGACAGGGGACTGACGCGCAACATCGGCCTGTCCAACTTCCCGTCCAAGGAATTCCGGCAGGCCCAGGCCCTGTCCAAGGCGCGGCTGATCACCAATCAGGTCGAACACCATCCCTATCTGGGCGTTGACGCCCTGGTCGCGACGGCGGCCGAGCTGGGGTCGTCGATCACGGCCTGGTCGCCCCTGGCCCAGGGCAAGATCGCAGACGACGCCACGATTTCCGAGATCGCCCAGGCCCATGGCAAGACCAATGGCCAGGTCACCCTGCGCTGGCTGATCCAGAACCGGATCATCGCCATTCCGCGCACGACGAAGGAAAGCCGGGCGCGCGAGAATTTCGACATCTTCGACTTCGAACTGTCGGGCGAGGAGATGCAGCGGATGGACGCCCTGGACCGGGGCGAACGGCTGGGCGACTGGCTGGACCCCGCCTACGAATGGGACAAGTCCGCCGCCTGATCAGAGGAGGCGCGCATGGTGCGGGAAAGAGATCGGCCGCGTCTGTGGCGCGCCGCCTTCGCCGTCATCGGCTGGGCGGCGCTGGCGTTGCAGTATCTGCTGATGGCGGGGCCGGCGGACGGCTGGGCGGTGGCGACGCGGACCGTCCAGTACTTCAGCTTCTTCACGATTCTGACCAATATACTGGTCGCCCTGGCCCTGACCGGGCCTTTGCTGAAACCGACATGGCCCCTGGCCCGCTGGACGGCGTCGCCGACCTTCCGCGCCGCCGTGACGACCTACATTCTGATCGTCGGGCTGGTGTATCATTTCATGATCGCCCCCTACTGGCGGCCGGAGGGGCTGACCTTGGCCGTCAATCTGGTGCTGCACTACGTCATGCTGGCCGCCTTCCTGCTGGACTGGCTTTGGTTCACGCCGAGGGGCGCGTTGCGGTGGATCGACCCGGTGAAGGCCCTCGGATTTCCGCTGATCTTCGGCGCATGGACCCTGGGTCACGGGCTCGCCACCCACTGGTGGCCCTATGGGTTCGTCAATGTTGACGCCCTGGGGCTGGGCCGGGTGCTGGCGACGTTCGGCGGGCTGCTGGTCTTTTTCCTGCTGGTCGGATCGGCGCTGGTCGGGATGGACCGGGTCTTAAGCCGAACGAGGCGTGACAGTTCGGCCCCGGCGCTTTAGGCGGAGCCATGGCCTATAAATCCCTGCGTGACTTCATCGACCAGTTGGAAGCCGACGGCGAGCTGGTGCGGGTGTCCGAACCCGTCTCCACCGTGCTGGAGATGACCGAGATCCAGACCCGGCTGCTGCGCAACGGCGGCCCGGCGGTGCTGTTCGAAAAGCCGGTCATGCCGGACGGGACGATCAGCCCCATCCCCTGCCTGGCCAATCTGTTCGGCACGGTGAAACGGGTCGCCATGGGGGTGACGCTGGAGGGCAAGAACCGCACGACGGCGGGCGAGCTGCGCGAGGTCGGGGAACTGCTGGCCTTCCTGAGAAATCCGACGCCGCCGCGGGGCTTAAGCGACGCCATGGAGATGCTGCCCCTGGCGCAGACCGTCATGTCGATGCGGCCCAAGACGGTGAAGAAGGCGCCGGTGCAGGAGGTGGTGCTGAAGGGCGACCAGATCGATCTGGCCGCCCTGCCCGTCCAGACATGCTGGCCCGGCGAGCCGGCGCCCCTGATCACCTGGGGTCTGGTCGTGACCAAGGGGCCCAGCGAGGATCGCGAGGACGACTTCAACCTGGGCATCTATCGGATGCAGGTCCTGGGCAAGGACCGGGCGATCATGCGCTGGCTGGCCCATCGCGGCGGGGCCCAGCACTACGCCCGGCACAAGAAGGCGCGGCCCAAGGAGCCCCTGCCCTGCGCCGTCGTCCTGGGCGCCGATCCGGGGACCATCCTGGCGGCGGTGACGCCGGTGCCGGACACCCTGTCGGAATATCAGTTCGCGGGCCTGATGCGCGGCGCCAAGGCCGAGCTGGTACCTTGCAAGACCGTGCCGTTGATGGTCCCGGCCCAGGCCGAAATCGTGCTGGAGGGCCACGTCCTGCTGGACGCGTTCGAGGACGAAGGCCCCTATGGCGACCATACCGGCTATTACAACTCGGTCGAAAAGTTCCCGGTCTTCAAGGTCAGCGCCGTCACCATGCGGCGGAACCCCATCTATCTGACCACCTTCACCGGACGGCCGCCGGACGAGCCCAGCGTGTTGGGCGAGGCGCTGAACGAGGTCTTCATCCCCCTGCTGCGCCAGCAGTTCCCCGAGATCGTCGACTTCTGGCTGCCGCCCGAGGGGTGCAGCTACCGGATCGCGGTGGTGTCGATGAAGAAGGCCTATCCGGGCCACGCCAAGCGAGTGATGCTGGGCGTCTGGAGCTATCTTCGCCAGTTCATGTACACCAAATGGGTCATCGTCGTGGACCACGACATCGACGCCCGCGACTGGAAGGACGTCATGTGGGCCATCTCGACCAAGATGGACCCGGCGCGCGACATCACCGTGATCGAGAACACCCCGATCGACTATCTGGATTTCGCCAGCCCCGAGAGCGGCCTGGGCTCCAAGATCGGCCTGGACGCGACGGACAAATGGCCGCCCGAGACCAAGCGCGAATGGGGCGAGGAGATCCGGATGGACCAGGCGGTGGTCGAAAGGATCGACGCTATCTGGGACACGCTCGGCTTGCCCGGCGACAAGAGGTCGATCTGGAAATAGGGCGGAAGCCTTGATTCACGCCGAGGGGGCGATGTGAGCGCGTTCGAATTTTTCTTCAGCTTCTATGGGCTGATCCTGGGCCTGTCGGTGGCGGAACTGCTGGGCGGGTTCGCGCGGACGCTGAACCGTAATCCAAGGCCGCGCTTCGGCCTGTTGACGCCGCTGCTGGTGGTGTTCGCCGCATTGGATGTGACCACCTTCTGGTTCCAGGCCTGGATCATCTTCCGCCCCGCCCCGTTCAATCTGGCCCTTCTGATGCTGGGCCTGGTGATCGCAGGCCTGTTCTACATCTCGGCCACCCTGGTCTTTCCGCGTGACGAGGATCAGGTCGAGGATCTGGACGCCCATTTCTGGCGCAACAAGCGCACCATCCTTCTGCTTCTGCTGAGCGCCAATGTCATTGTCGCCAGCCTGATCGTCGGCGTCGCGGCCGCCCAGGGCGAACTGCATCTGGTGGCCAAGAGCTGGTTCTTCTGGTTCGGCGTGAGTCTGTTCACCGGTCTGACGCTGATCGCCGCCCTGGCGCGCCGCCCCTGGATCGTGAAGGCGGCGCTGATCGCGCTCTTGGCCTATTACGGCCTGAACATCAGCCGGGCTGCGGCGCCCCTGGTTGAAAAGGGCGGCTGGTCCCTGGTGGCGAAGGAATAGTCCGCCGATCGCGGATCGGCCGCCGAGGCGCGCTTGCCAAGACAAGCGCGATAACTCCATATCTGGGCGTGGCGTCAGATCGGGGGACAGGTGAGCGCGTTCGAATTCTATTTCAGTTTCTATGGCTTGGCGCTCGGCTTGTCGGTGGCGGTGATCGCCACGGGCCTGGCTGCGGCGATCCAGCATCGCAAGACCCTGCGCATCGGCTGGCTGACGCCCCTGTTGGCCCTGTTCGTCGGCCTGGACATCGCCACCTTCTGGGACGCCGCCTGGCACACCTTCCGAGACGCCCCGTTCAGCTACGGCATGCTGGTGATCGGCCTGGCGATCGCCATGGTCTATTTCATCGCGGCCTCTCTGGTCTTTCCGCATCAGATCGTCGACGGCATGGACCTGGACGATCATTTCTGGGGCAACAAGAGGATCGTGCTGATCCTGACCACCGTGGCCAATACGCTGATGGTGGCGGTCTCAATCTCTCAAATACTCGGCAAGCCGGGTGCGACCCTGCTGCTGATCAACTATGCGATCGCCTATCCGCTGTATCTGGTGCTGGTCGTTCCGGCGGCCCTGACGCGCAGCAGGCGGACCTTCGCCATCCTGCTGGGCCTGCACGTCGCCATCTATTTGATCCTGGCCTGCCTGCCGGCGACCCTCGCCGCCCCCGCCCCATCCCCGCCCGCCGCCGTCGCCGGCTGAGCCCGCGGGCTTGCCATAAGGACCGGATCGGTCGAGGACTTCATCCATGCGTCACGCGCTTCTGTTCGCCGCCGTCGCGGCCCTAGTCTCGAGTCCCGCCATGTCCCAGTCGCCGGGCCGTCCGCCCGTTCTTTCCAATATCGCGCCCTGGGACCAGCCCTTCCTGCCGCCCACGCCGGCCTGGGACGGGGCGTCGAAGGCCCTGCTGCGCGATGCGAGCGATCCCTGGGTGACGCCGTTCGAGGCGGATCGGGGCCATGACTTTTCACCGAACTATGTCGACACCCGCGCCTGGTTCGACCGACTGGACGCCGCCAGCGACCTGATCCGCATCGAACAGTTCGGCGTCTCGCCCGAGGGTCGGCCCATCTATGCGGTGATCGCCTCGAAGGACGGCGCGGCCTTCGATCCGGCCAAGCCGGTGCTGATGATCCAGGCGGGCATTCACCCCGGCGAGATCGACGGCAAGGACGCGGGCATGATGGTGCTGCGCGACATCGCCTTCTACGGCAAGGACGCCCTGCTGGACCGGGTCAATCTGATCCTGATCCCGATCCTGAGCGTGGACGGGCATGAGCGCGCCGGCCCCTATTCCCGCCCGAACCAGCGCGGGCCGCGCATCCAGGGCTGGCGCAATACGGCGACCAACCAGAACCTGAACCGCGACTATCTGAAACTGGACCAGGCAGAGATGCGGGCGGTGCGGGGCCTGATCCTGAAGTACCGGCCGGACCTCTATGTCGACGTCCACGTCACCGACGGCCTGGATTATCAGTACGACGTCACCTACGGCTTCAACGGCGAGGACGGGACCTTCAGCCGCTCGCCCAACAGCTCGGCCTGGCTGGATACGGTGTTCAAACCGGCGATGAACGCGGCCCTGGAGCGCGAGGGCCATATCCCCGGCGAACTGGTGTTCGGCATCGACGACGACGAACCGAAGAAGGGCCTGTCAGACGGCGGCCTGGGCGAACGCTACTCCAACGGCTGGGGCGCGGCCGCCCATGTGCCGACCATTCTGATCGAAAACCACAGTCTGAAACCGCATGAGCAGCGGGTGCTGGGGACCTATGTCTTCATCGAGGAGGCGATGCGGCTGCTGGCCGATCAGGGCGCGGCGCTGAAGGCGGCGACCGATCAGGACCGGGCCCTGCGACCGGCGCAGATCCTGGCGAATTTCCAGGCGGAAGAGACCCCCTCCTCCACCCGCCCGTTCAAGGGGATGCTGTACGAGATGTATCACAGCCCCGCCTCGGGTCGCGACGAGGTGCGCTGGCTGGGCCGGCCCGATCCCGAGCTGTGGCAGATGCCCTTCTACGGATCCAAGCCGACGCTGACCCTGAACCGCCCGACCGCCTATTGGGTGCCGAGCTATCGCACCGACATCATCGAGCGGCTGAAAATCCACGGCGTCGAGATGGAGACGCTGGCGGCGCCGCGCACGGTGAACCTGTCGATGCTGCGCCTGGTCGAGCCGAAACTGGCGACGCGGGCCAACGAGGGCCACGTCCAGGCCTCGGTGAAGACGGTCGAGGTCGAGCGCCACGACTGGACCTTCCCGACCGGCTCGGTGCGCGTGCCCACTGACCAGCCGCTGGGCGACGTCGTCGTCCTGCTGCTGGAGCCGCAGTCCAGCGAGAGCTTCTTCGCCTGGGGCCTGTTCCCCGAAGTCATGAGCCGGGTCGAATATATCGAGGCCTACGCCATCGCGCCCCTGGCCGAGAAGATGCTGGCGGCCGATCCGGCGCTGAAGGCCGAGTTCGAGGCCAAGCTGGCGGCCGAACCGGCGTTCGCGGCTGATCCGCAGGCGCGGCTGGCCTGGTTCTATGAGCGGACGCCCTTCTATGACGACCGCTATCTGCTCTATCCCGTCGGGCGCGAGGACTGATCCATGACCACCCCCATGATGTACGCCGTCCAGGCCGCCGCCCTGTGGAGCGGCCTGCTGATCCTGCTGCTCCTGGTTCTGTCGGGCATTGTGGTCAGCGGCCGCCGCAAACATATGGTGTCGCTGGGGGACGGCGGTATCGCGGACCTCGCGGCCGCCACGCGCGCCTTCGGCAATTGCGCCGAATACGCCGCGCCCGGCATGATCGCCATGCTGCTTCTGGCCGCCGTCGGAGCGCCCGCCTGGATGGTGCATGGGGTGGGGGCGACCCTGTTCGTGGGGCGCTCGGCCCATGCCCTGGGCCTTCTGTTCCAGACGGGGCCCTCGCTGGGTCGGGTGATCGGCATGCTGCTGACCTGGGTCGCCCTGCTGACGGCGGCGGTCGGATTGATCGCCTTCGCCGTGGTGTGAGGCGCGAGGTTGCGACGCAGCAAAGGGTCCGCCATATCGGGGCATGACTGAAGCCCGCGACGCCTCCGCCTCCACCGATCTTTTGCATGACATCGTCCAGGCCGCGCTGAAAGCCGGCGCGGACGCCGCCGAGGCGGTCAGCGCCGACCGAAGCGCCCTGTCGGTCGGGGTGCGCAATGGAAGGCTGGAGGACGTCGAACGCGAAGAGTCGCGCGATCTGGGCCTGCGGGTCTTCGTCGGACAGCGGCAGGCCTCGGTTTCCGCCTCGGACCTGTCGCCGGCGACTCGCACACGTTTGGTCGAACGCGCGGTGGCCATGGCGCGGCTGGCGCCGGAAGACCCCCACGCCGGTCTGGCGCCGCAGGATCGGCTGGCGCAGGCGCCCTTCGCCGAACTGGACCTGTTCGATCCCAGCGAACGCAGTGCGGAAGCGCTGGAGCAGGCCGCCGCCGAGGCAGAGGCCGCGGCTTTGGCCGTGAAGGGCGTCGCCCGGTCCGAGGGCGGGCATGCGTCCTGGTCGTCCAGCCGCTGGCGACTGGTGACCTCGCATGGATTCGACGGGGACTATCAGGGTTCGGCCTTCTCGCTGGGCGTCGGAGTGATCGCCGAGAAGGACGGAGCGATGGAGCGCGGCGGCGAGAGCCGCTCGACCCGGCATCTGTCGGACCTGCCGGGCGCCGAAATCATCGGGCGAACGGCCGGCGAACGCGCCGCAGCCCGGACCGGGGCGCGCAAGATCGCCTCGACCACCGCCCCCGTCATCTTCGACAACCGCATGGCCGGCCAGATCGTCTCGCCGGCGATCGGCGCGATTTCGGGGCCGTCGATCGCGCGCGGCACCTCCTTCCTGAAGGACCGGATGGGCCAGAGGGTGTTCGCCGAAGGCGTCACCCTGATCGACGATCCGTTCCGGCCGCGCGGCCTGGGATCGACCCCGTTCGACGATGAGGGCGTCGCGGTCGAACGGCTCGCCCTGTTCGACGACGGGGTGCTGACCACCTGGCTGCTGAACAGCGCCTCGGCCCGGCAGTTGGAGCTGGAGTCCACCGGCCACGCCTCGCGCGGCCTGGCGGGATCAGCGGGGGTTTCGACCCACAACCTGCACATGGAGCCGGGCGAGCGGGATCTGGCGGGACTGATGGCCGATGCAGGGACCGGACTTCTGGTCACCTCCATGTTCGGGCCGTCGCTGAACGGAAACACCGGCGACTGGTCCGCCGGGGTGTCGGGCTTCTGGTTCGAGAACGGCGCGATCGCCTATCCGGTCAATGAGGTGACCGTGGCGGGCAAGCTGCCCGACCTTTATCTGCGGCTGGTTCGGGGCTCGGACCTGGAGTTCCGAGGCAGTTTCAACGTGCCGAGCCTGATGTTCGACGCGGTGGCCATAGCCGGAAAATGACGGACCTGGACGCCGACCTCGAACTGATCCGCCAGGCCGCGCTCGACGCCGGCGCCTTGGCGCTCGCCGAACGTGAGGCGGGGCTGAAGGTTGAGGCGAAGGTCGGCGGTTCGCCCGTGACCAGCGGCGACCTGGCGGTGGACGCCATGCTGAAGGACCGTCTGCTGGCCGCCCGCCCCGACTATGGCTGGCTGTCGGAGGAGACGGCGGATTCGTCCGAGCGCCTGTCCAAATGCCGGATTTTCGTGGTGGATCCGGTGGACGGCACGGTGGCCTATATGAAGCGCCAACCCTGGTGGTGCACCCCTATCGCCGTGGTCGAGGACGGCCAGGTGGTCGCCGCCGTCATCCATGCGCCGGAGGTTCAGGAAACCTATGCGGCGGTTCGGAACGGCGGCGCCTGGCGCAACGGCGCCCCGGTGCGGGCCTCGGACGTGGACACGCTGGACGACGCCTCGGTGCTGGGCGACGCCCGGATGATCGAGGGGCCGCACTGGGACGAGCCCTGGCCGCCGCTGCGGTTTTCCAAGCGCAACGCCCTGGCCTATCGGATGGCTCTGGTCGCCGCCGGCGCCTTCGACGCCGCCCTGGCCCTGACGCCGAAATGGGATTGGGACGTGGCGGCGGGCAGTCTGATCGCCGAAGAGGCGGGAGCGCGCGTCACCGACCACCACGGCCGCCCCTGGCGGTTCAACCGGGCCGATCCACGCCAGGCCAGTCTGGTCTGCGCCGCCCCGGCCCTGCATCCGCTGATCATACGGCGCTGTAAAAACGTGCCGCTTTCGACCTGAAACCTAGGCGGCCGGCTCTTCATGCAGGTCGAGCCGACGCTGAATACGGCCCACATCGTCTCGCATTCGGTCCAGAGACACCTGGAGGCGAGCGTCAGTCTCCGCCAACCCGGCGATATCGCGCCGCACGGACGTCAGCCCGATTTCGACGCCGGAGACCCGTTCCTTCAACTCACGCAGATCAAGCGCCAGCGTATCGATCTTGGCGTCGATCCGCCGCAGGAACACCAGCGTCAGATTTTCCGGATCACTGCTCATGACCGCATAATGCCCCAAGCTGCGATGACGGGCAAACGGGAGCGCGGCTGTAAAAACGTGCCGCTTTCGACGTAAGGCAGGGTCTGAAAACCCCGTCATACATTGATCCTTAGCCGTTCTCGGCCTATGCCCCGGCCAGAGCCCCACCCGAGCCTTTCAAGGACATCCGATGGTCGACCAATCCTCCGTCCCCACGCAACTGCTGCACCTGGTCATCGGCGGCGAACTGCGCCACCCGAAGGAGCCCGTCTTCCGCGACCTGTCCCAGGTCGAGTTCGTCGGCGCCTACGGCAGCTATGACGAAGCCAAGAAGGCCTGGAAGGCGCGCGCCCAGGCGACCGTGGACAACGCCCATATGCGCTATTTCATCCTGCACGCCCACAAGCTGATCGACCCGCGCGGCGACGCGGCCTGAGTGCGACGTCAGGGAGCGGGAACCCGTTCCCTGACACGGACGCTGAACGACCGTGATCAACCTGGAACCCCAACAGATTTTTCAACTGGTCAGCCTGCTGGCTGTCCTGGCCCTGTTCAGCTTTTCGCTGCGAGGCCACATCGGCTATGCGCGCTGGTTCAAGCGGTGGGAGGCCGAACGCAAGGCGCGACGGGACGCCGAACTGGCCGCCGAGGCGCGCCAGGCCGGCGAAGACGACGAAAGACCGAAGACCGGCCCCTGGGGCTGACGGTGTCGGCCCCTACTCCCGCCTCAGCAGCTTTTCGGTCAGCAGCGTGCCCCACCAGCCGGCCTTGAACTCCGCGCGGATGGCCTTGGGGTCGTAGTCGGGACTGTCGACCCAGTCGATGAAGCTGACGCCCTGCGGCTCGACCTCGTTCACGTACTTCTCCAGCGTATAGTCCAGGACGCCGGTCAGCCCTTCGCGCGAGTGAAGATATTTCTTCGACAACTGCTTCATGGCGACCGATATGGGCTCGCCCAGATGGAAGTGGCGATAGAAGACCGCCATCATCCCCGCACGATCGGCGCCGGACTTGCAGTGGATCAGGACCGGATAGTCGATGGTCTTGAACAGGTCGCGCGCCCGGTGAATGCGATCCCTCTGCGGCGGGTCGCGCGAGTCAAGCGGCGCGTCGATCAAGGTCAGACCCAACCGCCGGCAGGCCTCCTTCTCCAGCCAGTAATAGCCCTCGTCCCGCTCGCCCCGCAGATTGATGACGGTCTTGACCCCCTTGGACTTCCAATAGGCCAGTTGGCGCGGCGACGGCTGGTTGGTGCGGACAAGGTCCGGCCCCAGCCAGTGGGCGTTGGAGAAGACCAGGCGCAGAAAGGCGTGATCCGCCCAGAAATAATGCCAATGGGCCCGGAAACGGCCCATTGCGGTCGAAAGGTCAAAGCGCGCCATGGCCGCCAGATAGCGATCCGGGGCCGCCGCGTCATCCTCCGCTTGCAACCGGGGCCGTCGCCGCCCCGTCTTGCGGCGCCCGACCCTCGATCCAGAAGATGAAGATCGAGGCTCCGACGATCAGGGCGGCGCCCGGCCAGAACCAGGGCGACGGCGTCTGTCCCAGCAGAAGCCAACCGACCAGCCCGGCCAGCGGCGCCTTCAGATCGGCGAAGGGCTGCAGATAGGCGGCGTCGGCCAGCCGATAGGCGAAGGCCAGCAGATATTGCGCCGCCGCCGTCAGGCCGCCCAGGGCCAGCAACAGAAGCAGGCCCGCACCCTGAGGCAGGGCGAAGGGCAGGTCCGTCGCCACCCCGGCCGGCAAGGCGAAGGCGAAGGCGTTCGCCAGCAACAGAAGCGCCAGATGGTTGGGCGTGATCAGGACCAGCAGGGAGAGGGTCAGGGTCTCGGGCGTCTCCTCCCTCGCCAGCCAGCGGGTCATCACATCGGTGACGGCCCACAGGGCGGCGGCCAGGACCGGGGTCAGGGCGGCCCACCCCAGGCTTTCGGACCCGACCCCCGAAACGATCACGGCGCCGAGGAAGCCGACCATGGCCGCGACGATCCGGGGGCTCGACACCCGCTCGCCCAGACACAGGGTCGAGCCGATGATGACGAACAGGGGGCCGGTCGCCAGCAGGGTCACCATCTGCCAGATCGGCACGCCCGAGGCGAAGCCGTAGACGAAGACATGGACGCCCAGGGCCGAGGCGAAGGCGCGGATCAGATGGGCCAGAGGACGGCGCGTCCTCAGCCTGTTCAGGCCGATCCGCAGAACGATGGGCAGCATCAGGACCGAGGCGATCAGATACTGCCAGAAGGCCATTCCGGTCGAACTCATGCCGAACCGTTGGGGCAAAAGGGATTGCAGGATATTGCCGCAGGCGAAGACGAGACTGGCCGACAGCATCAACAGCGCCCCCAAGGCGGGGGCGCGAAGCGAAGACGAGGAAATCTGGTTCAATTGGTCGTCCTTTCCGTAACCAGTTTTCCAGGGTTACGGGCGACGACGCGCCGCGCCCGCCGCTCAAGCAAGAGCGACGCACGCCGCGAGGCGTTGGGTCCCGTTCTCTTTCATCCGGACTATACCGTCGGCCCCGGAATCGCACCGGATCTGCTGACCTCCCCAAGCGGGGGGAGCGCTCGCGGGCTTGGCGTCGCCGCCTTACCGCCGGTGGGGAATCGCACCCCGCCCTGAGAACACCGCAGGCGAACCTGCCCGCCCTACTTAGAAAGGGGCCGCTTGATCTTCAACCACCTGGGCGTTCAGGCGTTCAGACATCCAAGCTCCTCACCCCGAAAGGCCGCCATGAAGATCTTCGCCGCCGTCATCGCCGTCGCCTTGCCGGGCGGCGCCGTCGCCCAGAGCACGCCGCCTGAAGACCCGTCCCTGATCGCCTATCTGCAACAGCGCGCCGGCGAGGCGGCGGACACGACCCGCTACACCGCCGCCCTCACCCCCGACGGCAAGACGGCTTTGGTCTATCTGACCGGACCGGCCTGGTGCGGATCGGGCGGATGCCGCCTGCTGGTTCTGGACCGCGACGGGTCCTCCTATCGCTCGGTCGGCGAGATCAGCGTGGCCCGCGCGCCCATTCGTCTTCTGGAACGCGAGGATCACGGCCGGCGCGCTCTGGGCGTGCAGGTGGCGGGCGGCGGGATCATCCAGGGCTATGAGGCCGCCGTGCCATTCGACGGGCGACGCTACGCCTCCAATCCCACCGTCCCCCCGGCGATGAGGATCGATGATGCCCCGGGCGAAACCCTGATCCGGGCCGACGAGGCGGGGCGTCCGCTGACGCCGGCGCCTGACAAGCCTTGACTTGAGGGGCGGCTCGGACGACCGAAGGCCGATGAGCGAGCCCGCCCCCTCCATGCCCCTGCGCGCCCTGCTGGCGCGGATCTGGCGTGACTATCTGAGCAGCCGCAAGGGATCTTTGATCCTGTCGATCCTGTGCGCCGCCACGACAGGTCTGCTGACGGCGGCCCTGCTGAAGCTGCTGGAGCCGGCGGTGAACGGCCTGTTCCTCGGCGGCGACCAGCCGATCGTCCTGTTCGGCCGTTTCCGCTTCCCGGCGGACGAGGCCCTGATCGTCATCCCCGCCGCCATTCTGACGGTGGCGGTGGTGCGGACCCTGGCGGCCCTGGGGCAGGCCGCCCTGGTCAATCGACTGGGCCATACGATCGTCGGCGACATCCAGATCCGCCTGTTCGGCGCCATGATCCGCGCCGATCTGGCCCGACTGCGCAGCCAGCATTCGGGCGGCTTCGTCTCCTCGGTCCTGTTCGACGCCAATCTGGTGCGCGAGGCCTTCACCTCGGGCGTGGTCAACTACACCCAGAACCTGCTGACCCTGATCGCGGTGCTGATCTATATGGGGATCATTGATTGGCAGCTGACCATGGTGGTCCTGCTGGGCGTGCCCCTGGTGGCCCTGGTGCTGCGCCGGTTCGGGCGAAGGACGCGCAAGGCCGCCGTCGGCGCCATGGCCGAGACCGAGAACCTGTCCACCGCCCTGATGGAGAATCTGGACGGGGTTCGCCTGATCAAGATCGAGAACCGCGAGGCGGCCGAGCAGGATCGCGTGGCCGAGGTGGTGGCCCGTCGCCAGCGCCACGTCATCAAGGGCGCCAACGCCCGCGCCTTCGCCGGCCCGTCCAGCGATCTGGTCGCCTATGTCGTCGTCGCCGCCGTCATGGCCTATGCCGGATGGCGGGCCCAGTCGGGCGAGATGACGGTGGGCGGGTTCGCCGCCTTCATCGGCCTGTTGCTGGCGGCCGGCCAGTCGCTGCGCCAGGTCACGAACCTGGCCACGGTGATGAGCGAAGGCTTCACCGCCGCGCGTCGCCTGTTCGCCGCCCTGGACATCGAGCCGGAAATCCGTGAGGCGGCCGACGCCGAGACCCTACCGTCCGGCCCGGTCGAGGTGGCGCTGGATCAGGTGTCCTTCGCCTATGCGGGGACGGACGCCCCGACCCTGGACGCCGTCTCCCTGCGGGTCGCGCCGGGCGAGACGGTCGCCCTGGTCGGCCCCTCCGGCGGCGGCAAGAGCACCATCCTCAGCCTGTTGCCGCGCTTCTATGACGTCACGGCCGGGGCGGTGCGGCTGAACGGGATGGATATCCGTCAGGTGCGGATCAGCGATCTGCGCGACCACATCGCCCTGGTGACCCAGGAGCCCTTCCTGTTCGACGACACCATCGCCGCCAACATCGCCTATGGCCGGCCGGGCGCGACGCAAGCCCAGATCGAGGACGCCGCGCGATCCGCCGCCGCCCATGACTTCATCACGAGCCTGCCGGACGGTTACGCCACCCGTGCGGGCGAGGCGGGCCTGCGCCTTTCGGGGGGGCAGCGCCAGCGGATCGCCATCGCCCGCGCCTTCCTGAAGGACGCGCCGATCCTGCTGCTGGACGAGGCGACCAGCGCCCTGGACACCGAGAGCGAGGCCCTGGTCCAGGCGGCGCTGGAGCGGTTGATGGAGGGGCGCGCCACCCTGATGATCGCCCACCGTCTGTCCACCGTCAGGAACGCCGACCGCATCTATGTGATCGAGGCCGGGCGGGTGGTCGAGGAAGGGACGCATGACGCCCTGGTGGCCCGTGGCGGACTCTACGCCCGCCTGGCCCGGCAACAGTCGCTGGACGGAACCCCGGCGGTCGAGGCCGTCGCGTGAGGCCGCTGCGCAATCCGATCATCCAGTCCGCCCTGGCCTGGACCCTGGCCAAATGGATGCAGGTCTGTTTCGCCACCATCCGCTGGACCCATGAGAACCAGCAGGCGGCCGAGGCTGTCTGGGCGCAGGGCGGCGGGGTTCTGTGCGTCTTCTGGCATTCGCGCATTGGCCTGTCGCCCGCCTGCTGGCCGCTGGACCGAGCCCAGCCGGCCAAGGCCCTGATCTCTCTGTCGGCCGACGGGGAGTTCATCGCCAAGGCGGTGGCGCGCCAGGGCTTTCCCGCCGTGCGCGGCTCATCGGCCAATAAGGACAAGGCGCAGAAGGCCAAGGGCGGCTCCCAGGCCCTGCGCGACGGGCTGAAGCAGCTCAAGGTCGGCGCCCTGGCCATCACCCCGGACGGCCCGCGCGGCCCGGTCAACATCATGGCCGAGGGCCTGCCGCTGATGGCGAAACTGTCCGGCGCCCCTGTCCTGTTCATCGGCCTGTCCTGCAATCCGGCGATCCGGCTGAACAGCTGGGATCGAGCGGTCCTGCCCCTGCCGTTCGGCAAGGGCGCCATTGTCTGGGATCGGGCCGACTATCCCGAGGGAGCCGACATGGCCCAGGTGACGCGCGACTGGACGGCGCGGCTGAATGCGGTCGAGGCGCGGGCGGATGCGATCACGGGTTTGAAGCCGTGACGCCCCTGCCCCTGCTGGCCTATCGGCTGCTGACCCGCGCCCTGGAGCCCCTGGCGCCGCGCCTGCTGGACGCCCGCGCCGCCAGGGGCAAGGAAGACCCCGCCCGTGTCGATGAACGGATGGGCTTCACCCGTGTCGAACGGCCTGAGGGCGACCTGGTCTGGCTGCACGGCGTCAGCGTGGGCGAGACCCTGTCCCTGCTGCCCCTGGTCGAACGTTTCGCCAAGGCGCGACCGGACCTGACGGTTCTGGTGACGTCGGGCACGGTGACGTCCGCCCGGATTCTTGAGGACCGGCTGCCGAAGGGGGTGATCCACCAATATGCGCCGGTGGACGGACCGGGCGCGGTCGGCCGTTTCCTGGATCACTGGCGGCCTGCGCTTGCGGTCTTCGTCGAGAGCGAACTATGGCCCAATCTGCTGCTGGAGGCCCACCGGCGCGGGGTGAAGCTGGCCCTGGTCAGCGCCCGCATCACCGACAAGACGGTCGAGGGCTGGCGCCGGTTTCCGGCCTCGGCTCAGGCGGTGACGCGCGCCTTCGACCTTGTCCTGCCCCAGGACGCCGCCTCCGCCGAGCGGCTGGAGCGGATGGGCGCCTGTATCGACGGCCTGGTCAATCTGAAGCTGGCGGGCGAGCCCCTGCCCCATGATACGGCCGCCTTCAGCCGTCTGAGCGCCGCCATCGGCGACCGGCCCGTCATCGTCGCCGCCAGCACCCATGAGGGCGAAGAGATCGCCATCGTCCGCGCCCTGGACAAGCTGAGCGAGCGCGTCTGCCTGATCCTGCTGCCGCGCCACCCCGAGCGCGGTCCCTTGATCGCGGAGGCCCTGCACCGGGACGGCGCAGCCTTCGCCATGCGCTCGCGGGGCGAGACCATCGGGCGCGACACGGACGTCTATCTGGCCGACACCTTGAACGAGATGGGTCTGTTCCTGCGTCTGGCCGATGTGGTGGTGATGGGCGGCTCCTTCGCCCCCGCCCTGGGCCTGCCCGCGGTCGGCGGTCACAATCCGCTGGAGCCCGCGCGACTGGGCCGGCCCGTCGTGACGGGACCGGACGCCTCCAACTGGGCCAGCGTGACGGCGGCATTGGCCCAATCGGGCGGGCTGATCCCGGTCCAGGCGCCCTGGGACCTGCCCCAGGCGATCGGCCCCCTGTTGGCCGATCCGGCGGCGGCCAAGGCCATGGGCGAGCGCGCCCGCCGCGCGGCGGCCGAGGCGGGCGGGGATCTGGAGCGGCTATGGTCCTGGCTCTCTCCGCTCACGCCGCAGAAGAGACCCCGGCGATGAAGCTGAACACGCCCCGCTGGTGGTATGTGCGCGACCGCGATCACGCCCGCATGACGCGCACCCTGTTGAAGCCGCTGAGCTGGATCTGGGCTGGGGTCACGGCGCGGCGCATCGCGCGGACGGTTCCCCACGCCCCAGGCTGTGCGGTGATCTCGGTCGGCAACCTGACGGTCGGCGGCTCAGGCAAGACGCCGGTTGCGCGCGAGACGCTGCGGCTGCTGCGCGCGGCGGGCGTGCAGGCGCAGGGTCTGTCGCGCGGCTATGGCGGGCGGCTGGACGGGCCGGTCCGCGTCGATCCCGCGACCCACACGGCCGAGGACGTCGGCGACGAACCCCTGATGCTGGCCCAGGACGCGCCGGTCTGGATTTCCCGCGATCGGGTCGCCGGCGCCGAGGCGGCCGTCGCCGACGGGGCCGACGCCCTGGTGCTGGACGACGGACACCAGAACCCCGCCTTGAAGAAGACCGTCAGCCTGATCGTCGCGGATGGAGAGACCCGCGGCGATGAATGGCCGTTCGGGGACGGCTCGGTCTTTCCGTCCGGCCCGATGCGCGAGCCGTTGAAAGCGGGGCTGGCGCGCGCCGACGCCGTTGTGGTGATGCTGCCGACCGATCTGGAGACCGCCGATCCCGAACTGCTGGCGCTGTTCGACAGTCTGCCGGTGTTCGTGGCGCGGCTGACGCCCCAAGGCCCGCCGCCGGCCGGCCCACAGGTGGGCTTCGCCGGCATCGCCAAGCCGTGGAAGGTCGAACGATCGCTGAAGGCGGCGGGGTGCGACCTCGCCGACTTCGTCCCCTTCCCTGACCATGCGGCCTATAGCGACAAGGACATGGTGTTTCTGACGGAACGGGCGGCGGTTTACGGCGCCGGCCTGGTCACCACCGAAAAGGACTGGGTGCGGCTGACGCCCGATCAACGCGCACGCGTCGCCGCCTGGCCGGTCGTCGCTCGGTTTGAGGATGAGGCCGGCTTCGCCGCCTTCCTGACCCAGGCTGTTCAGTCGGCGCGGTAGACCACGCCGCCCTTCATCACGAACCTCATCCGCTCCAGCTCGGTGACGTCGCTCAGGGGATCGCCGGAGACGGCGACGATGTCGGCCGGCATGCCCGGCGCGATCCGCCCGGCCTCGCTGGAGATGCGCAGATGTTCGGCGGCGCCGACCGTGGCGGCCTGGACGGCCTCCAGCGGAGTCAGGCCGGCGCGGACCAAGAGGGCGAACTCCTTGGCGTTGTCGCCGTGGGCGGACACGCCGCTGTCGGTGCCGAAGGCGATTTTGACGCCGCCTTGGTGGGCGCGGCGCGCCATCTCCAGCATCTTCGGCCCCGCCTCCAGCGCCTTGGCGGTCTGGGCGGGAGTGAAGAAATTGTCGGGCCCGGAGGCGACGCGCGCGACGAAATCCCCCGCCAGCAGGGTCGGCACGAGCCAGGCGCCGTTCTGCTTGAACAGGCGGATCGACTGGTCGTCCAGATAGGTGCCGTGTTCGATGGAATCGCCGCCGGCGCGCAGGAAGGCGTTGATGCCGTCGACGCCGTGAGCGTGGGCCGTGACCTGACGGCCCATCCGGTGGGCGCTTTCGACGATGGCGGTCAGTTCGGGATCGCTGAACTGCTGGTTCAGACCGGCGGCGGTGTTGGACAGGACCCCGCCGGTGGCCGTGATCTTGATGATGTCGGCGCCGGCGCGGATCTGGGTGCGGACCGCGCGCATACAGTCTTCCGGTCCCGAACAGACGCTTTCCGGCGACAGCAGGTGCAGGACGTCGGCGCGGAAGCCGTTGGCGTCGCCATGGCCGCCGTGAACCGACACGGCCGAGCCCGCTGCAATGATGCGCGGCCCCGGCACGTCGCCCGCCTTCACCGCCTCGCGCAGGGCGAAGATCGCTTCGTTGTCGGCCCCGAGATCGGCGACGGTGGTGAAGCCCGCCATCAGGGTGCGGCGCGCATAGCGGGCGCCGACCATGGCCTGGGCGGCCTCAGACTGGGTCACCTCCTCCAGCCGCGAATTGGGGTTTTGCTGGCCGGTCAGGTGGACGTGGCTGTCGATCAGCCCCGGCAAAACGAAGGAGTCCCGCAGGTCGATGACCCGGCCCTGCGCCGGATCGCCGACGAAGCCGTCGCGAATATCGACGACTTGGTTCCCGCTGATCACGAGAGTTTTACTGCGCTGCACAACGCCGTTCGACGGATCCGCCAGCAGCCGCCCCGCCTCGACGAAGGTGACCACAGGGGGTCCGGAAAGTCCAACCCCTGCGGGGGTTTGCTGAGCCGCCGCCGCCGAAGCGGACGCCAGCAGCACCGACAAAGCCAGGATCAAACGCTTCATTGATCGCCCTCCCGCGACGCCTCGCCGCAAAATCGCCCCACAAGGCTCAGGTTGCCTCGGTCGTAACGGTTTGAAACAAACACCTCCGAAGACAAACCGCAACGAGGGCGTCGCATGCGGCTTTCGAGACGAGGACTCATTCTGGGCGGCTCGGCCATGCTGGCGGGGTGCGCCAGCGCCAGCGCCACGGCCCCCGTGACGACGGCGGCGCTCCAGCCCGTCGCGGCCCCGGTGGTCGTTCCCCCGGTTCAGACCGTCAGCGTGACCCCGCCGCCGCTGGATCCTCGCGGCGCCGTTCCGAAAGATCTGATGGACCGGGCCATGGCGGCCCTGGACATCCACCACCGCAAACTCCCCCTGCGTGACCGGATGTATCTGGTCGATTTCAAGAAGTTCTCGGGCGACGAGCGGCTGTACGAGGTCGATCTGATCGCAGGCGAGGTCAAGGTGCTGCGGACCTGCCACGGCCGGGGCTCCGACCCCGACCATTCCGGCTATGCGCGCCGCTTTTCCAACACGCCCGATTCCAACATGTCCTCGATCGGCGCCTACGCCACGGCCGGCGCCAGCTGGGGCAAGCAGCAGGGGCCGAACGTCCTGCTGGACGGGCTGGAATACACCAATGACAAGGCCCGCGAGCGCGCCATCATCGTTCACGGCGCCGACTACGCCGACCCGGACTTCCTGGCGCGGGAGGGCAAGCTGGGCCGCAGCTACGGCTGTTTCTCGGTGGCCCATACCGACTTGCCGGAACTGCGCGAGCGGATGGGCGAAGGCCGGCTGCTGTTCGCCTGGGCGTAAGGCCTATCGCTCGGGGCGTCGGGCCGAGTGGCGGATGGTGATTATGCGAATCTCGCTGGGCAGGATGGCGTAGCGGATCACATAGGGGCGGATCGAGACCGCCTCGCGAAGCCCATGGCGTATTTGCCTGCCGCGATCCGGAAAGGCGCTCAGACTTTCGGCCAGATCGATCAGGCGAACCGCCAGGCGAATCGCCGCTGGCGGGCTGAAACCTTGCACATAGGATTGGATGGCGATCAGGTCTTCCCGAGCTTGCTCGGTCCAGACTACTCGCCGCATTTCGGCGGCGGGAGCGGATTGTCCGTTCCCCAAGACAGAAGCCACCGCTTTACGGCTTCATGGCTCACGACCCGCCCGGCCTCGGCGTCGGCGAGGCCACGCAGGGTCGCCGCCTCGTCCGCCGCGTCGTCGGCGATGTCGAAGACGCCCGGCTCGTCGTCATCTTCGTGGTACGCGGGATCAGCCATGGCGCGAGCCTACCACACCCCGCCGATACGGTCAGCCCCGGCCCAGGGCCCGCCAGCCGATGTCGGCGCGGTTGAAGCCGCCGGGCCAGTCGATCTTCTTGATGGCGTCGTAGGCGCGCTCGCGGGCCTGGGCGATGTCGTCGCCTTCGGCGCAGACGTTCAGGACGCGGCCGCCGGCGGCGCACAGCTGGCCGTCGTCGCGACGCTTGGTGCCGGCGTGGAAGACCTGGACATGGGGACCGAAGTCCTGATCGGCGCCGCGGATGATCGAGCCTTCCAGCGGACTGTCGGGATAGCCCTTGGCCGCCATGACGACGCAGATGACCGTCTGAGGCTTGAACGCCGGCGCCGGCAGGCCGGAGACGTCGCCACGCGCGCAAGCCAGCAGATAGGGAACGATGTCGCCGGCCATGCGCATCATCAGCACCTGGCATTCCGGGTCGCCGAAGCGGGCGTTGAACTCGACCACCTTGGGTCCGTCGGTCGTGGCCATCAGCCCGGCGTAGAGGACGCCGCGATAGGGGGCGCCCTCGACGGCCATCTTGCGGATCGTGGGCTGAACGATGCGTTCGTCAGCCTGCTGGACCAGGTCGGCGGTGAAGACAGGGGCCGGTGAATAGGCGCCCATGCCGCCGGTGTTGGGTCCGGTGTCGCCGTCGAAGGCGCGTTTGTGGTCCTGGGCGCCGCCGAACAGGACAGCCTGTTTGCCGTCGCACAGGGCGAAAAGGGAGCCTTCCTCGCCGTCCATGAACTCTTCGATCACCACGCGGGCGCCGGCGGCGCCGAAGCGGCCGCCCAGCATGCGCTCGACCTCGGCCTCGGCGTCGGCGCGATCCGGGCTGATGGCCACGCCCTTGCCGGCGGCCAGGCCGTCGGCCTTGATGACATAGGGCGGCTGGAAGGCGTCGAGCGCGGCCTTGGCCTCCTGAACCGTCTCATAGACGCCGTAGCCGGCGGTGGGGATGGAATGACGCTCCAGGAAGGCCTTGGAAAAGGCCTTGGACGTCTCCAGCTGCGCGGCCTTGGCGGTGGGGCCGAAACAGGGGATGCCGGCGGCGGCCAGCCGGTCCGCCAGACCGGCCGCCAGGGCGACCTCCGGCCCGACCACCACCAGGTCCGCCTTGATCTCGCGCGCCAGGGCCGCCAGGCCCTCGGCGTCGTCAGCCTTGACTGGACGAAGCTCGCACACGGCCTCGATCCCGGGATTGCCGGGCGCGGCGACAAGGCGGGTGACCAACGGCGACTGGGCGATCTTCCAGGCCAGGGCGTGTTCACGCCCGCCCGATCCGACGAGGAGAATGTTCATAAGGTCGGCAATGACCGCACCGCGCGAGGCGGTCAAGCGGCGGGCGTCCGCGATATCGCCTCTTCCTTGGAAACGGGTGCGAAAACGATCCGCCTCGGGCTAGAGTGGCGTCATGAGCGACGACTCCTATGTGTTCGAAGGCCCAGCCGAGGCCGCCGCCCCGCGCGACAACAATCCGCCCCTGTCGATCTCGGAACTGTCCTTTGCCCTGAAGCGGACGCTGGAGGAGCGATTCGGCCACGTCCGGCTGAGGGGCGAGGTGTCCAAGGTCAATCGCCACGCCTCGGGCCATGTCTATCTGACGCTGAAGGACGACAAGTCGGCCATCGACGGCGTGATTTGGAAGGGGTCGGTGCGCGGCCTGGGCGTCCAGCCCGAGGCGGGGCTGGAGGTCATCGTCACCGGCAAGATCACCTCCTATCCGGCGCGGTCCTCGTACCAGATCGTGATCGAGAGCATGGAGGCGGCGGGGGCCGGCGCCCTCTTGGCCCAGTTGGAGCGGCTGAAGGTTCGCCTGCGCGATGAGGGCCTGTTCGAGCCGGGGCGCAAGAAGCCCCTGCCCCAGTTCCCGCGCGCAATCGGCGTGATCACCAGCCCGACCGGGGCGGTGATCCGCGACGTCCTGCACCGAATCGCCGAACGCTGGCCGTGCCGGGTGATCGTCTGGCCCGTGGTGGTCCAGGGCGAGGCGGCGTGCGGCCAGGTGTCGAACGCCATTCGCGGCTTTGATGCGATGACGCCCGACGGACCCATCCCCCGGCCGGATCTGCTGATCGTGGCGCGCGGCGGGGGGTCGGTTGAGGACCTGTGGTGCTTCAACGACGAGGGGCTGGCCCGCACGGTGGCGGCGGCGCGGATTCCGATCATCTCGGCCGTGGGACACGAGACGGACACCACCCTGATCGACTTCGTCTCGGATCGGCGCGCGCCGACGCCCACGGGGGCGGCCGAGATGGCCACGCCTGTGCTGGCCGACCTGAGATACGCCGTCGCCGACCTGGATCGACGGCTGGTGCTGGCGGGCGGGCGGCTGATCGAGGATCGGCGGACCCGGCTGCGCGCCGTGGCGCGCGGACTGCCCGCTCGGCCGGAGGACCTGACGGCCCTGGCGCAACAGAGGCTGGACCATGTGTCCAGCCGTCTGGGTTCGGGCCTGCAACGCAACATCGCCCTTCACGAACGCCATCTGGCCGTGACCGGCGGAAAGTTGAGCCCCGGGCTGCTGCGGACCCGGATCGAGCGGGGTCAGGATCGACTGCGCGGCGCGGGGGACCGGCTGGGGGCGGCGCTTCAGGCGGGTGTCGCGCGCGGCGAGCGACGGCTGTTGCAGATCGGCGGCCGCCTGTCGCCCGAACCGCTGCACCGCCGCCTGGACCAGCGCCAGGCCAGGCTGGACGCGGTCTCCGCGCGCCTGGACGGCGTCATCCCCCGTCGACTGGACGGCGACCGAGCCCGGCTGAACGCCCTGTCCCGCGCCCTGGCGACGCTTGATCCCAGCCGCCCCAAACCCGGCTTCGCCCGGGTCGAGCGCGCCGACGGCGGCTGGATCACCGCAGCGGCGGGGCTGGAATCGGGCCAGACTGTCCGACTGGTGTTCGGCGACGGCGCGCGCGAGGCCGTCATCGACGGCGCGGCGCAGAACCCGCCGCCTACGCCGCCCTCTGCGACGCCCCAGTCAAAGCCCCAGTCGACTCCACGACCGACGTCTCGGCCCAAGCGCCCCGCGCCGGACCAGGGCGACCTCTTCTGACGTCCGGTCCCGCTTTTCCGCTTCGCGCCTGAGCCGCTTCCTGCTAACCGCCGCCGCATGAAGATCCCCCGCATCGCCTTCGCCGCCTATGGCTTCGCCCTTCTGATCATCGTCCTGGACCAGCTGACCAAGGCCTGGATACTGAGCCTTCCGGACGTGGCCTCGATCGAGCAAATCCCCGTCGGCTACGTCTTCGCCGAGGTGTTCCCGCCGATCCTGCGATTCACCTTCGTCCAGAACACCGGCGTCAGCTTCGGCCTGTTCGGCGGGGGCGA
The DNA here is from genome assembly GCF_009394735.1 of Brevundimonas sp. Bb-A. Taxonomy (NCBI): domain Bacteria; kingdom Pseudomonadati; phylum Pseudomonadota; class Alphaproteobacteria; order Caulobacterales; family Caulobacteraceae; genus Brevundimonas; species Brevundimonas sp. Bb-A. Next base: position 2,831,915 of record NZ_CP045456.1, read on the forward strand.
AGCGCGCTGGGGTCTGACCATCTTCTCCGTCCTGGTCTCGGGCGCCCTGGCCTGGTGGGCGACGCGGGCCGATCGTCGTCTGCTGATCACCGCCATCGGCCTGGTGATCGGCGGCGCCCTGGGCAATGTGATCGACCGGGTGCGGTTCGGCTATGTGGTCGACTTCATCGACGTTTCGGGCACAGGCGTCTTTCCCTGGGTGTTCAACGTCGCCGACAGCGCCATCACCATCGGGGTCGTCCTTCTAATCATCGACAGCTTCCTGTCCGACCGGGCCTCCAAGGCCTGAAAACGGCTGCAAGGTTGGCGCGGCCCCCGAAAAGTCGTAATCACCCCGTCTTCACTATGCCAACAGCGCCCGCAGAGGCGCTCCGTGCATCAGCCGATCGAGCCTGAACCCATGCGTATCCGCAGCGTCGCCGCCCTGACCCTCGCCGCCTCAGCCGCCCTCGCCGTCTCGGCCTGCGGCAGCCTCAAGCAAGGCATCGGCCTGACCAAGGTCGTGCCGGACGAGTTCGTGACCGTCTCCACCGCGCCGCTCAGCGTGCCGCCGGAATACGGCCTGCGTCCCCCTGCGCCCGGCCAGCCCCGCCCGCAGGAGCTGGCGCCCGAAAGCGCCGCCCGTCAGATTCTGCTGGGTCAGCGTCAGGCCGTCACCCGCACCCCCGGCGAACAGGTCCTGGTGGCCCAGGCCGGCGCCGATCAGGCCGACCCCCTGGCCCGCTACGTCGTCGACGACGAGTTCGGCGACATCGCCCACAAGGACGAAAGCTTCGCCAACCGCGTGATGTTCTGGCGCAAGGACGACGCCTCGACCCAGGCGGCCACCACCCGCCAGACCGCCGAGGGCCAGCAGACGATCGACGCCTCGACCGAGGCCGCCCGGCTTCAGGCCCTGACGGGCGGTCGTGAGGCCATCACCATCACCCCGCGTCGCAGCGGCGGTTTCAAACTGCCGGGTCTGTAAACCGGTCGAACCCTTGTCGGACGCCGGCTGCGGCGTTGGTCCTTTCGCTGTCGGAAATCATTTGATGCGTCGCCTGCTCACCGCCCTGGCCGCCGTTTCCATCGCGGCCTCCGTCCTGCCTGTCGCCGCCGAGGCGCAGCAACGTCAGCGTCAACGCGGTTCCAGCGGACAGCAGGCGGACGGGTCGGAGAATGCGCCGTCCACCCGCGCGCCCCGGATCGCGCCCCTGCGCCGCCGCGCCAACGCCGGCCCCTGCCCCTTCGTCAAGGTGCTGTACGACGCCGCCCGCTATGTGGAGCTGGAAGGCGGTCGCGCCGCCATCGCCAACGTCGGCTACACCGGCGAGATCGAAGGCGTCTCGGCCGATTGCGAATATCGCGAAGCCGATCCGATCCGACTGGACATGGACATCCTGTTCCAGCTGGGCCGCGGCGCCCAGGCGACCGAGGATCAGAAGACCTATCGTTACTGGGTCGCGGTGACCGAACGGAACAGCGCCGTCCTGGCCAAGGAATATTTCGACCTGCCGGTGAAGTTCGACGGCCAGCGCACCGCCTCGGTCAACGAACAGCGGACCATCATCATTCCCCGCGCCGAGGCCACCACCAGCGGTGGCAATTTCGAAGTTCTGATCGGTTTCGACGTCACGCCCGAAATGGCCGAGTTCAACCGGTCCGGCAGCCGCTTCCGCGTCAACGCCGGAGCCGCCCAAGCCTCTGCGCCGAGCCAGTAATGTCTGATCTGAAGACCGTCCTCAGCGAAGCGGTCGCCGCCGCCTTCGCCGCCGAAGGCGTGGATGCGGCCCTGGCGCGCGTCACCCCGTCGGACCGCCCCGACCTGGCCGACTTCCAGTCGAACGGCGCCCTGGCCGCCGCCAAGGCGTTGAAGGCCAATCCGCGCGAACTGGCCGGCAAGATCGCCGAGCGGCTGACCGCCGACGCCCGCTTCGTCTCGGTCGAGGTGGCGGGGCCGGGCTTCATCAATCTGAAGATCGCCGACGCGACCCTGGCCGAACGCGCCGCAGAGGTGGCGGCCGACGCCGAGCACGCGGGCGCAGCCGTCGTGGCCGATCCGCGCAAGGTGGTGATCGACTACGGCGGTCCGAACGTGGCCAAGCCGATGCACGTCGGCCATCTGCGCAGCGCCATCATCGGCGAGAGCCTGAAGCGGCTGTTCCGCTTCCGCGGCGACCATGTCACCGGCGACGCCCATTTCGGCGACTGGGGCTTCCAGATGGGGCTGCTGATCACGGCGTGCGGCGACGAGGGTCTGGCCGACGCCTTCATGGCCGACGGCGACGGCCCCTTCCCCGCCGAAAGCCCGGTGACCCTGGCCGATCTGGACCGGCTGTATCCGCAGGCCGCCGGCAAGGCCAAGGAAGACCCGGCGTTCCGCGACCGGGCCCGCAAGGCGACGGCGGAGCTGCAGAACGGCCGCCCCGGCTATCGCGCCCTGTGGTCGCATTTCGTGGCGGTCAGCCGCGAGGCGCTGAAGCGCGAATACGGCGACCTGTCGGTCGATTTCGACCTGTGGAACGGCGAGAGCGACGCCGATCCCCTGATGGACGAGATGATCGCCCATCTGAAGGCGACGGGCCTGCTGGTCGAGGACGACGGCGCCCAGGTGGTGCATGTCGCCAAGCCGGGCGAGACCCGCAAGAAGAAGCTGGCCGACGGCTCGGTGATCGAGGCGCCCTCGCCCCCGCCCCTGCTGGTGATCAGCTCGGAAGGCTCGGCCATGTACGGCACGACCGACCTGGCCACGATCCTGGACCGCAAGAAGGCCCTGGCGCCGGACCTGGCCCTGTACGTCGTCGACGAACGCCAGGCCGAGCATTTCGAACAGGTGTTCCGCGCCGCCTATCTGGTCGGCTACGCTGCGGAAGGGTCGCTGGAGCATCTGGGCTTCGGCACCATGAACGGCGCCGACGGCAAGCCGTTCAAGACCCGCGCGGGCGGGGTGCTGAAGCTGCGCGACCTGATCGACCAGGCGACGGACAAGGCGCGCGAGCGGCTGCATGAGGCCAAGCTGGGCGACGACCTGTCGCCGGAAGAGTTCGAGGCCATAGCCCACAAGGTGGCCATCGCCGCCCTGAAGTTCGCCGACCTGTCGAACGCGCGGACCACCAGCTACGTCTTCGATCTGGACCGGTTCATGAGCTTCGAGGGTAAGACCGGCCCCTATCTGCTGTACCAGGCGGTGCGGATCAAATCCCTGCTGAGAAAGGCCGCCGAACAGGGCGCCGCGCCCGGCGCCATCGTCATCGCCGAACAGGCGGAACGGGATCTGGCCCTGACGCTGGACGCCTTCTCGACCGCCGTGTCGGACGCCTATGACAAGCGGATGCCGCATCTGGTGGCGGAACACGCCTATCGGGTGGCGCAATCGTTCTCGAAATTCTACGCCGCCTGCCCGGTGCTGGTGGCGCCGGACGAGGCGACGCGGGCCTCGCGCCTGGCCCTGTCGGCGGCGGCGCTGCTGCAGTTGGAAACGGCGTTGAACCTGCTGGGGATCGAGACGCCCGAACGGATGTGACCGCCGTTCTGTGACCTGAAAGACGCGGACTCTGCTCTTCAGCTCTGATTAACCTTCGCCGGGTTCAGGGAGCGGTCGACGGATGGGGACCGGCGGTCAGCAGTCTAAGGGGCGTCGCTGGGGTCAGCATCGGGGACGCATCCGCGTGGCGGACGGCGCCCTGCGGCCGTTCGGCCCCCGCGATCTGACGCCGCCGTTCCTGAAGCGCCGGGCGATCCTCTATGTGGACGGCTACAACCTTTTCCACGCCCTGCTGAACCAGAAGCGGCGCGAATGGCTGTGGCTGGACTTGCAGGCCTTGGGGCGGGGCCTGATCGATCCGACGGAGCGGCTGGCCGGCGTGGTCTGGGTCAGCGCCCACAAGCCCCAATCCCGCTCGCGGATGGAGGCCCTGTTCCGCTATGAGGCGGCGCTGAGGGCGCGCAAGGTTCGTTGCCTGATGGGCCATTTCATCGTCCATGGCGAACACTGCCGCGCCTGCGGCAATGTCTGGAGCGCGTCCACGGAGAAGCAGAGCGACGTCAACCTGGCCCTGGCGGTGGCGGACGATGTGGCGGCGAACCGGGTCGATTCCGTCTATCTGCTGACCACCGACGGGGACCACGCCGCCACCGTGCGGTACGTGCGCGAGGCCTATCCGGAAAAGCGGATCGTCAGCGTCGCCCCGCCCGGCCGGGCGCACAATCGCCAGATCGCCGCCTGGACCGACGAACTGGTCGGGATCGGGCCCAATCTGCTGGCCGGGTCCATGCTGCCCGACCGGCTGAAGACGGCCAGGGGCTGGGTCGAACGGCCCGAGGCCTGGAGCGCCCGCCCCAGCCTGCCCCCGCCCCCCGATCCGCCGCCGACGAACGACGCGGGGAAGACCAAGGCTGGACATCTGCGGCTGGTGGTGTCGAATTGACGCCTTCTCTTCGAAGGATGCCCCATGTCGTTAGACGCCTATATCGCCGGCCTGCCCAAGGCGGAGTTGCACCTGCACATCGAGGGCTCGCTGGAGCCGGAGCTGATGTTCGAACTGGCGCAGCGCAATGGCGTGTCCATTCCCTATGACAGCGTCGAGGCGGTGCGGGCGGCCTATGATTTCTCGAACCTGCAGGACTTCCTGGACATCTATTACGCCGGGGCGGCGGTCCTTCTGACGCGCCAGGATTTCGAAGATCTGGCCTTCGCCTATTTCCAGCGGGCGGCCGCCGACAACGTGCGCCACGCCGAGATCTTCTTCGATCCCCAGACCCATACCGACCGGGGCGTGCCCTTCGGCGTGGTGGTGGAGGGGCTGATCGCGGGAATGGACCGGGCCAAGGCGGAACTGGGCGTGAGTTCGGGTCTGATCCTCAGCTTCCTGCGTCATCTGACCGAGGAGGAGGCGTTCGCGACCCTGGAGGCCGCCAAACCCTATCTGCACCATTTCATCGGGGTGGGGCTGGATTCGTCGGAGGTCGGACATCCGCCGTCCAAGTTCCAGCGCGTCTTCGCCGCCGCGCGCGACCTGGGTCTGAAACTGTGCGCCCACGCGGGCGAGGAAGGCCCGCCGGCCTATGTCCACGAGGCCCTGGATCTGCTGCACATCGACCGGATGGACCACGGCAATCGCTCGATGGAGGACGAGGTTCTGGTGGAGCGGCTGGCCCGAGAGCAGATGACCCTGACCGTCTGCCCCCTGTCGAATCTGAAGCTCTGCGTGGTCGACGATCTGAAGAACCACCCCGTGCCGGAGATGCTGCGCCGGGGCCTGCACGTCACCCTGAACTCGGACGACCCGTCCTATTTCGGGGGCTATGTGAACGACAACTACAGCCGGTTGGCGGCCGCGGTGGGCCTGACCCGCGAACAGGTGACACAGATGGCGAAGAACAGTTTCGAGGGGTCGTTCCTGGGCGAGGCGGAGAAGGCGGCGTATCTGGCGGAGGTGGAGGCCTACGCGAAGAGGGGGTGAATCCTTCTCCCTTTCGTCATCCTCCGGCGAGCTTAGCGAGACCGGGGGACCCAGCGGCGCGCGTGAGTGCGAACCTGTCGCGGACTCGGTCCTCCAACATCTTGCGGTGTTGAGATTTCGCCTGACGGCGCCGCTGGGTCCCCCGGTCTGCGCCGCGAAGACGCGGCTTGCCGGAGGATGACGACAGTATCGGGGTCAGCCGAGTAGGGCTGTAGCCCCCATCTCCGAAACCCCCAGCGCCCGGAAGCTGTCCCGCGCCGCCGCCTCGGTCTGTGGCGCGATCGCGCGGCTGGCGCCTGTGACGACCACGGCCTGGAAACCCTCGCGCACCGCATCCTCGGCGGTGAAGCGGACGCAGTAGTCGAAGGCCAGGCCGGCCAGGAAGACGCGGGTCACGCCCAGGTCGCGCAGCAGGCCGGCCAGGCCGGTGGAGGTGCGATGGTCGTTCTCGAAGAAGCCGGAATAGGAATCCACTGCGGGGTTATAGCCCTTGCGGATCACGGCCAGGGCCTTTTGCACCGTGGGCGCCGCGTCGGGGTGGAAGTCGGCGCCGGGCGAGCCCTGGATACAGTGGTCGGGCCACAGCATCTGGCTGCCGTAGCCGACCTCGATCTCGGTGAAGGGGGCCGCGCCGGGGTGGTTGGAGGCGAACGAAATCTGGTCCGGCGTGTGCCAGTCCTGGGTCAGGACCACCCGGTCGAACCGTTCGGCCAGCCGGTTGATCAGCGGCATGATCCCCGCCCCGCCCGCGACCGCCAGAGAACCGCCCTCGCAGAAGTCGTTCTGCGGGTCGATGACCAGAAGGGCGTCAGTCGGACCTATCTTCATCATGCGCTCGCGTAGGCGTCGATCTCGTTGGCCGAGCCCAAGGCGACGGGGATGCGCTGGTGCAGATGCTCGGGCTGGATGTCCAGGATGGGCTGGGTCCCGTCCGTCGTCGCCTTGCCCCCGGCCTGTTCGACCAGGAAGGCCATCGGATTGCCTTCGTACATCAGGCGCAGCTTGCCGGGCTTGTTCGGCTCTCGCTTGTCCCACGGATAGTAGAAGACGCCGCCGCGCATCAGGATGCGGTGGACGTCGGCGACCATGGCGGCGACCCAGCGCATGTTGAAATTCTTGCCACGGGGCCCTTCGTCGCCCTTCAGCAGATCGCCCACATAGGTCTGCACCGGCTCGGCCCAGTGGCGCAGGTTCGACATGTTGATGGCGAACTCCTTGGTGTCCAGGGAGATGGCGATGTCGTCGTGGGTCAGGATCCAGTCGCCGTCGTTCGACAGGGTGAAGCCCTTGACCCCGGCGCCCGTGGTCAGGACCAGCATGGTCTGGGGACCGTACAGGGCGTAGAGGGCGGCGACCTGATTGCGGCCGGGCTGCATGAAGTCGGCCTCGGTCGGCGAAGGCGTCGCAGACTTCAGCACCGAGACGATGGTCCCCACCATGGCGTTGATGTCGATGTTGGACGAGCCGTCCAGCGGATCGAACAGGACCAGATATTGGCCGGTGGAATTGGCCGCCGGCTGAACCTCGTCCATCTCCTCCGAGGCGACGCCGGCGACGGCGGGACAGGCCAGGAGGGCGTCGGTCAGCATGTCGTTGGTCATGACGTCGAGCTTCTTCTGCTCCTCGTCCTGAACATTGATCTGGCCCGAGGCGCCCAAGGCCCCGGCCAGGGCGCCGCCGGCGACCAGAGTGCTGATGTCGGCGCAGGTGGCGGCGGCGACCGTCAGGACCGTCTTCAGCCCTTCCGGAACCTCCAGGGCGGCGATGTGGGCGTCGAGGCGGGTGCGGTCGGCGGTCATGGGATCGGTCCGGAGCGGCGGAGAGGGACGCTCCGTTCTTGGCGGGCGGACGCAGGGAGAGCAAGGGCGAGCCGACGCCGGACGTCAGGAAGTGCGACAAGGCGGCGTCAAAACACGCCTGCGCTTGACTTGCGGCCGGAGTCGGTGGCTTAGGTCGGTTGCTCTCGCGGGAGAGATCGGCACGCCTCGGCGGGTCGACGCCGAAGGCGCAACCGCCCCGGAAACGCTCAGGCAAACGGACCGCGAAGCATACGGACGCTGGAAAGCCGCTCTTCACGGGCGCGCCGACGGAGCAAGGCGACATGATTTGGTCGCCGGAATCTCTCAGGCTTCAGGACAGCGGGGGCGCGAGGACGGCGGAGCTCCGCCACAACACGCGACCGTGAAAGCCTGAACCATGACCGATCAGACCCTGAAGACCACGCCCCTGAACGCCGCGCACCGCGCCCTGGGGGCCCGGATGGTGGGCTTCGGCGGCTATGACATGCCGGTCCAGTATGAGGGCGTCCTGGCCGAGCACCGCTGGACCCGCGAACACGCCGGCCTGTTCGACGTGTCCCACATGGGCCAGTGCAAGATCACCGGCGCCGACGCCACCGCCCAGTTCGAGCGGTTCGTGCCCGGCGACTATGAAATCCTGAAGGCGGGCAAGCAGAAGTATTCGCTGCTTCTGAACAAGGACGGCGGGATCATCGACGACCTGATGGCCGGCCGCCCGGATCACGACGGCCTGTTCGTCGTCGTCAACGCCGGCAACAAGGACGAGGACTTCGCCTTCTGGCAGGCGAACCTCGAAGGCGACGCCAAGCTGACGGTGCTGGACGACCGCGCCCTGATCGCCATCCAGGGGCCGGAAGCCGCCGAGGTCATGGCCGCCCACGAACCGATCCTGGCGGAAATGGGCTTTATGGAATGCGCCCGGCTGATGCTGTTCGGCGTCGACTGCTATGTCTCGCGTTCGGGCTATACCGGCGAGGACGGCTATGAAATTTCGGTCCCGGCGGACCAGGCCGAGCGCGTCTGGAACGCCATCCTGGAAGACGCCCGCGTCAAGCCGATCGGCCTTGGCGCCCGCGACAGCCTGCGCCTGGAGGCCGGCCTGCCGCTGCACGGCCACGACATCGACCCGACCACCAGCCCGGTCGAAGGCGCCCTGACCTTCGCCCTGTCCAAGTCGAGGAAGGAGCGCGCCGACTTCACCGGCGCCGACCGCATCTTGAAGGAACTGGCCGATGGCCCGTCTCGCGTCCGCATCGGCCTGATCGTCAAGGAAGGCGCCCCGGCCCGCGAAGGCGCCGAGATCGCCGACGCAGACGGCAATGTCATCGGCAAGGTCACTTCGGGCGGCCCCTCCCCCACCCTGGGCAAGAATATCGCCATGGGCTTCGTGCCGCCGGCCCATGCCGCGCTGGGCACGGAGTTGAAGGTCATCGTGCGCGGCAAGCCCGCCGCCGCCGAAGTCGTCGCCATGCCCTTCGTGGCGCAACGCTATTACCGGAAGCCGAAGGCGTAACATTCACCCCGTCACCCTCGGGCTTGACCCGAGGGCCGGATTATCCGCCGCATTGCGTCGGGATCAACACAGAGAACGATCCGCCTCCGATCCTCGGGTCAAGCCCGAGGATGACGGGGTGGGAGATGGAGAAGAGAAATGAAATTCACCAAGGATCACGAGTGGGTCAGCCTGGACGGCGACATCGCCACCGTGGGCATCTCGAAACACGCCGCCGACGCCCTCGGCGACGTGGTGTTCGTGGAAGTGCCGGAAGTCGGCAAAACCGTCGCCAAGGGCGCCAGCTTCGCCGTGGTCGAGAGCGTCAAGGCGGCGTCCGACGTCTACGCCCCCGTCTCGGGCGAAGTGGTCGAGGCCAATGACGCCCTGTCGACCGCTCCGGAAACCGTCAACTCGGCCCCGGAAGCGGACGGCTGGTTCGCCAAGATCAAGGTGTCGGACGCTGCCGAACTGGACGCCCTGATGGACCAGGCCGCCTACGACGCCTTCCTCGCCACCCTCTAATCTCAAACTCCGTCACCCTCGGGCTTGACCCGAGGGTCGGAGGATCAACCACTCGTGCGAAGCCTTAGACGCACGAGCCGCACAACATCCGATCCTCGGGTCAGGCCCGAGGATGACGGGTGAAGGAAACCGGCAATGCGTTATCTCCCCCTGACGCCCGACGACCGCACGGCGATGCTCGCCGCCATCGGCGCCAAATCGATCGACGACCTGTTCGTGGACGTGCCCGAGGCGGCGCGGCTGGACGGGCCGGTGAACCTGCCGCGGGTGGCGGGCGAGTTGGAGGTCGAGCGCGCCCTGTCCGCCATGGCCGCCAAGAACGCCACAGCCGGCGCCGTCCCCTTCTTCTGCGGCGCAGGGGCCTACAAGCACCATGTCCCGGCGACGGTGGATCATATCATCCAGCGGTCGGAGTTCCTGACCAGCTACACCCCCTACCAGCCGGAAATCGCCCAGGGGACTCTGCAGTATCTGTACGAGTTCCAGACCCAGGTCGCGAACCTGACCGGCATGCCGGTGGCCAACGCCTCGCTTTATGACGGTTCGACCGCCATGGCCGAGGGCGTGCTGATGGCGACCCGCGTGACCCGCCGCAACAAGGCGGTGATCTCGGGCGGGGTGCACCCCCACTACGTCAAGGCGACCGAGACCGTGGTCCACGCCGTCGGCGTCGAGACGCAAGTCCTGGCTCCCGCCGTCGACGCCGAGGCCGCCGTGATCGACCAGATCGGTCCCGACACCGCCTGCGTCGTGGTTCAGACCCCGAACGTCTTCGGCGCCGCAACGGATGTCACGAAGATCGCCGAGGCCGCCCATGCAGCCGGCGCCCTGCTGATCGTCGTGGTGACGGAAGCCGTGTCTATGGGCCTGCTGAAGTCGCCCGGCGAGATGGGCGCGGACATCGTCGCCGCCGAGGGCCAGTCGATCGGCAACGCACTGAACTTCGGCGGCCCCTATGTCGGCCTGTTCGCCACGCGCGAGAAGCTGATCCGCCAGATGCCCGGCCGCCTGACCGGCGAGACCGTGGACGCCGACGGCGAGCGCGGCTTCGTCCTGACCCTGTCCACGCGGGAACAGCACATCCGCCGCGACAAGGCGACGTCGAACATCTGCACCAATTCCGGCCTCTGCACCCTGGCCTTCACCATCCACATGAGCCTGCTGGGCGAGACGGGCCTGCGCAAACTGGCCCTGCTGAACCACGAGAAGGCCCTCGCCACGCGCGACGCCCTGGCCGCCGTTCCGGGCGTCGAAATCCTGACCGACCGCTTCTTCAACGAGTTCGCGGTGCGCCTGCCCAAGAACGCGGCCGAGGTCGTGGATCAGTTGGCCGCCCATCACGTCCTGGCCGGCGTGCCCTACAGCCGCCTGGCCCCCGACGCCGGCATGGACGACGTCCTGCTGGTCGCTGCGACCGAAACCACCCTTGACGCCGACATCAAGCTCCTGGCGACCGCCCTCGCCAAGGTGCTGGCGGCCTGAGCGGAGACAAGACCATGAGCACCATGAACACCGTCGGCCGCCCGACCGCCCCGAACCAGGTACAGACCAAGCCCGCCACCCTGACCGGCGGGCGCGGCCTGTTGCAGAACGAGCCGCTGATCTTCGAAGGCGAAGGCTGGGGCAAGACCGGGGTCGACCTGCCCGAACCGAAGACCGATGCGTCGGACCTGGGCGACCTGGTCCGCAAGGATCCGATCGGCCTGCCCGGCCTGTCGGAGCCCGAGGCCATGCGCCACTATGTGCGCCTGTCGCAGAAGAACCACGCCATCGACCTGGCCATCTATCCGCTGGGCTCGTGCACGATGAAGCACAACCCGCGCCTGAACGAGAAGATGGCGCGTCTGGCCGGTTTTTCGGACATCCACCCCCTGCAGCCGATGTCGACGGTTCAGGGCGCGCTGGAGCTGATGGATACGCTGGCCCATTGGCTAAAGACCCTGACCGGCATGCCCGCCGTCGCGCTATCTCCGAAAGCGGGAGCGCACGGCGAACTGTGCGGCCTGATGGCCATCCGCGCCGCGCACGAGGCCTCGGGCCAGCATGAGAAGCGCCGCAAGGTGCTGGTGCCCACCAGCGCCCACGGCACCAACCCGGCCACCGCCGCCTTCGTCGGCTATACCGTCGTCGAGGTCGCCCAGACCGAGGACGGCCGCGTGGACGTGGCCGACCTGGCGTCCAAGCTGGGCGACGACGTCGCCGCCATCATGGTGACCAACCCCAACACCTGCGGCTTGTTCGAGCGCGACATTCTGGAAATCAGCCGCCTGACGCACGAGGCGGGCGCCTATTTCTACTGCGACGGCGCCAACTTCAACGCCATCGTCGGCCGGGTTCGTCCGGGCGATCTGGGCGTGGACGCCATGCACATCAACCTGCACAAGACCTTCTCGACGCCGCACGGCGGCGGCGGGCCGGGCGCGGGTCCGGTGGTGCTGTCACAGGCCCTGGCGCCCTTCGCCCCCGCCCCCTGGGTCGTGCATGACGATAGCGGTTACGCGCTGATCGAACGGGAAGAAGGCGAGGCAGCCCAGGCCTTCGGCCGCCTGTGCGCCTTCCAGGGGCAGATGGGCATGTATGTGCGCGCCCTGTCCTACATGATGAGCCACGGCGCCGACGGCCTGCGTCAGGTCGCCGAGGATGCGGTGCTGAACGCCAACTACATCAAGGCCCGCCTGTCGGACCTGATGAGCGCAGCCTTCCCCGACGGCCCCTGCATGCACGAGGCCCTGTTCGACGACGAATGGCTGAAGGGCACGGACGTCACCACGCTCGACTTCGCCAAGGCGATGATCGACGAGGGCTTCCACCCGATGACCATGTATTTCCCCCTGGTCGTCCACGGGGCCATGCTGATCGAGCCGACCGAGACCGAGTCCAAGGCCGAGCTGGATCGCTTCATCGAGGCCATGCGCCTGCTGGCCCAGGCGGCCAAGGCCGGCGACGTCGACCGCTTCAAGGGCGCCCCCTTCCACGCCCCCCTGCGTCGTCTGGACGAAACCCGCGCCGCCCGCTCGCCGGTGCTGCGCTGGACCGCCCCTGCGGGTTCGAACCAGGCGGCCTAAGCCGCTCTTGGCGTCCGCCGTCCTGGATCAGGGCGGCGGACGCTGGCCCGCCATGCGTCTCAGGACGGCGAAGGCTTCGCGGCCGAACCGTTCAGGCCCTTCGCCCGGATGGGCGAGCCAGGCCTCGCCGGCCAGTTTCATGATGCTGACGCCGATCGCCGCCGCGACGCGACAGGCGACGTCGTCCGGGGCCAATCCCTTCCGCTCGGCCAGCGTCTGGGCCAGCAGCCGCTCCACCCCTTCATACTTTGCGTGATCACCGGCCTGAAGGGCGGGCGTCTGATGGATCAGCCGCGTCAGGTCCAGCATGTCGGGCGTCTGGAAGCGCGCGGCGACATCGGCCAGCCCCCCCTCCACCATATCGAGCAGCGGTTCGTCGCACGGCCGGGCCGCCACCGCCTGGGCGATCATCTCAGGGATTTGGGCCTTGAGGGAAAAGACGATCTCTTCCTTGGAGCCGAAATAGTTCAGCAGGGTGCGGCGCGATACGCCCGCCGCCGCCGCCACCTCGTCCAGGGTGGCGCCGTCAAATCCCTTTTCGATGAACAGCCGCAGGCCTTCGGCCTGAATGCGGGCGTGGGTTTCCTGCCGCTTTCGCGCACGCAGACCCTGCTCGTCAGGAAAAACTTTTTCTTGCACTTCTTGCATATTTGCACCGGATGCAGATATGCAAGCCGGAGCCCTTCGGAAATTCAGTTCACCCCAGGATAGCCGCAATGACCCAATGGACGACAGCCGATATTCCCGACCAGAGCGGCAAGCTGGTCATCATCACCGGGGCGACCGGCGGCATCGGCTTGGAGGCGGCGCTCGTTCTGGCTGAAAAGGGCGCCGAGGTCGTTCTGGCCGCGCGCAATCCGGACAAGGGCGATCAGGCGGAACGGCTGATCCGCAGTCGCCACCCTGAGGCCCTCGTGCGGTTCGAACGGCTGGACCTGGCGGACCTCAGCTCTGTCGCCGCCTTCGCCGAGGCCCTCCTGGCGGCGGGTCGGCCGGTCGACATTTTGATCAACAATGCGGGCGTCATGGCCGTGCCCCGTCGCCGAACGACCATCGATGGTTTCGAGATGCAGTTCGGAACCAACTATCTATCCCACTTCGCCCTGACCGGCCGGCTCCTGCCACTGCTGACGGCGGCTCAGGCGCGAGTGGTGCAGTTGTCCAGCGTCGCCCATCGCGGCGGTCGGATTCAGCTCAGCGATCTGAACTATCGCTCCAATTACCGGCCCTGGCCCATCTATCAGCAGTCCAAACTGGCGATGTTGATGTTCGCCCTGGAGCTTCAGCGCCGCAGCGATCGCGAAGATTGGGGCCTGACCAGCGTGGCCGCCCATCCCGGTTTCGCCCGGACGGATCTGATCGCCAACGGCCACGCCGGCAGCCCGCCCGGACTTTTCGCCTTGGTCAGCCGCCTTCTGGCGCGCGTGGCCAGCCATTCGGCGGCCGACGGCGCCTTGCCGATCCTGATGGCGGCGACCCTGCCCCAGGCCGAACCCGGCGCCTATTACGGCCCTCAGGGCTGGCAGGAGATGCGGGGTGCGCCCGGCCGCGCCCTCATCAAGCCCCAGGCGCTGGATGTCGAAACCGCCCGCGCCCTGTGGTCCGAGTCCGAACGCCTGACCGGCGTCCACTACGGCTGACCAAGGCCCAGCCGCGTCCTGTGGGACACAGAGTGCGACAATCCGGCTTCATGACCAAAGCTTCATAGGAAAGCCACGGATCGGCCATCGAACCGGATCTTAAGGGGTTATGTGACAACCTCGCCACGGTCGCTCTTTCCCTTCCCGGCTTGGGATCGGGTGGGCGTGGCGACCGTTGTCACACCTCAGTCAGTCCTCCTCCCTCCCGGCGCCCTCGTGATCTCCGCACCCGCTCTCGTCCTGTCCTCCGCCTCGCCTCGCAGCCGCAAGCTGCGGGTGCTGAAGCGTTGGGCCCTAATGGCGGGCGGGCTGTTCGTGGTCCTGCTTGGCATTCTGATCGCCCCCCTGCCCGGCCCCGGCGGCGTCCCGGTGATCGCGGTCGGCCTGATGCTGATCCTGAAGAGCTCCTTCTGGGCCAAGCGACAGTTCATCCGCGCCCAGTACGCCCGGCCCAAATGGGTCTATCCCTTCCGGCGGCTGATGCGGAAAAAGCCGGAGTTCGCGCCGGTCTTCTGGCAACAGGCCTTGCGCGCCGAAAAGGTGATCCTGACCCGGCGTCGGCGCGGCCTGATCCGTCTGCGCAAGGGCCTTCGCCGCTACATCCGCAAACTGTTCCGCTGACCGCGCGCGCATCAGCGATCATTTCGCGCTTGCGTTGCTGCGTTCGCTAACCACGGCAACGTGAACGCCGACCGTCCGAGTCAGGCGTATTCTGTCCCAGCGTTATCAGAGAACCAGAAAAGCGTTGGGAGGCGCTAAGGTCATGATGTCACGCTTACAAAAAGGTCTGATCGCCGGTTTCGCCGCCACGGTCGCCGTGTCCCTGCTGGAAATACCCAATCTGTTCCTGAACTGGTTCGACCCGTTCCAGAGCGTCATCGCCGCCCTGATCGGCATGCCCGACGCCCTGGCCGTGGGCTGGGTTCTTCATGCGGTGGCCGGGGTGCTGATCCTGGGCCCCCTGTTCGCCTACCTCTGCCCGCGACTGCCCACCGACACGCCCGAGACCAAGGGCATCGTCTTTGCGGTCGGCGCCTGGGTGGTGATGATGGCCGGCGTCTTCATCGTCGGCGACTACCGTACCTTCAACGCCGGCTCGGGCTTCGGCACCATCGCCTGGCTTCTGGTCACCCATGCCGTGTTCGGGATCGTCCTGGGCAATGTCTATGCCCGGCTGGTCGCGCGCGACAAGCGCCAGACGCCCCATGTGATCGGCGGCGCCACGGCCCACTGATCTCGGCGGGCCGGACGGCCTGGTCTCCAGGCCGTCCCTGCGTCCGGCTTTCTACACAGACGAACCGGACGGTGGGCCGACGGCTTCCCCTGCGATGAACCGCAAGGAAGATCCGACGCGCCGAGGGCGCATCCGCTGGGAGCCTCTGCTGGTCGGCGGCGTGGTCCTGGCCCTGATCGCCTATTACCTCGTCGCTGAGGTGATCTGGCGAAATCCTCAGGCCGCCAGCGACAGCGAGACGGCCGTAGTCCAACCGGCCGTCGTGCCGCCGCCCGGCGGCGCCGTCCCGCCCAGCGCGCCCGCCGTGGCGCCCGGCGACAATCCGGCCCTGCGCGGCCAGTCGGCCGTGCGCGGCGACGGCGCGCCCCTGAACGGCTCCACGACCTCGACGCCGCCCCCGCAGCCGATGCAGACCGATGACTGAGCCCGACCGCGATCCAGACGGCTTCAGCCGCCGCAGTGAAAGCGGCCCGCCCTTCCGCATCATGGGCGGGGTCATCGTCTTCATCCTGGTGATGATCGCTGTGGTTCTGACGGTCAGCGGCGTCATCGGGCGCTGAGGGGCCGCCCCAAAACGACTTCGGCCGAAACCGCCAGAGCGATTTCGGCCGAAGGACGGGCGTTGAGACCCGGTCAGACTTGAGGTCGTCAGTTCAGGCGGTCGCCGATCTGGGCGATGGCGGCGTCCAGCAGCGGATCCTTGGCGCCGCCGGCGAGGCGGGCGGCCAGGATCTGTTCCGCGGCCTTGGCGGCCAGGTCGGCGGCGGCGGCCTTGACCTCGGCGGACGCCTGGGCCTCGGCCTGGGCGATGCGGGCCTCGGCCATCTTCTGGCGACGCTCCAGCGTCTCTTCCAGCTTGGCCTTGGATTCGACTTCCAGACGACGGGCGTCGGCTTCCGCCTGGGCCATCATATCAGCGGCCTGGGCCTCTGCCTCGGCCTTCTCCTTGCGGATCTGGGCCAGCAGGGCTTCGGCCTCGGCGCGCAGACGGGCGGCCTCGTCCAGGTCGGCCTGGATCTTGGCGCCCTTGGCGTCCAGCTGGGCGGCGACCATCTTGGGCACGCCGACGGCGATCAGAATACCGAAGAAGATCAGCAGGCCGACGCCGACCCAGATCTCGGGATTCGACAGGTCCCAGATGCCCGGTTCAAAGATCAGGTTCATCAGGCGGCTCCCTTGGCGAGGTCGAGTTCGGCCTTGGTCGCGGCCTGGCCGGTCAGGCGCTCCACCATGGCGGCGGCGGCGTCGGAGGCGATGGTCGAGACATTGCCCATGGCGGCGTCGCGGGTCTTGGCGATGGCGGCCTCGGCTTCGGCGATGCGGGCATTGACCACGGCTTCTTCAGCAGCCTGGCGCGCGTTGGCTTCTTCCGTGACGCGCGCCTTGGCGGCGGCGGCGGTGGCGCGGGCGTCGGCGCGGGCCTTGGCCAGATCGGCCTGGGCCTGGGCGGCCTGTTCGGCGGCCTCGGCCTGGACCTGACGCGCGGTGGCGACGGCGCCGGAGATGGTCTCGCGACGTTCATCCATCACGCGGCGCAGGCGCGGCGCGAAGACCTTGGCGATCAGGAAATAGAGCAGGAAGAACAGGACCAGCAGATAGCCCATCTGCCCGGCCCAGTGCTGGGTCTCGAACTGGGGCAGTCCGCCGCCGCCGTGGCCTTCGGCCTCGGTGGTCGCGTGCGTGTCGTTAGAATTGGGTGCGGCCATGGTGTCCGTTCGTCCGAAAAGCAGAAAGGCGGCGACGGCCTCAGCGAGAAGCCGCCGCCGCCCCGAACCCCGGATAGATCAGGAGTTCAGGATCAGGATGCCCAGCACGAAGGCCAGGATGCCCAGGGCTTCGGCCAGAGCCGCGCCCACGAACAGGTTGCCGACTTGCGAGGCGGCGGCCGACGGGTTGCGCAGCGCGCCGTTCAGGAAGTTGGCGAAGATGTTGCCCACGCCGATGGCCGAGCCGATCATGCCGAGGGTGGCCAGGCCGGCGCCGATGTACTTGGCGGCTTCAGCTTCCATGGTGAGTATCCTTGTTTCAGTCAGGTGGGTTGGAAGAAGGGAGTTCTCGAACTGGGCCGGGCCTTAATGGCCTTCACCCAGGTTGACCACATCATTGAGATAGATGCTGGCCAGAACGGCGAACACGAACGCCTGAAGGAAGGCGACGAGGAATTCGAGGGCGGTCAGGGCGACGACCATGGTCATCGACAGGGCGGCGATCGGCAGGCCCCAGAGGCCCAGGCCCTCGCCGACGAAGGCGCCGGCGCCCAGGGCCACGACGAAGCCGGCGAAGATCTTCAGCGCGACGTGGCCGCCCAGCATGTTGCCGAACAGACGAAGAGCCAGGGTCACCGGACGCAGCAGGAAGGACAGGAACTCGATCGCGCCGACGACAGGGCGCAGCACCAGAGGCGCGCTGGCCGGCCAGAAGAGTTTGAAGAAGCCCAGGCCGTTCTTCAGGAAGCCCACGCCGATGACCAGCAGGATGGTCAGGGCGGCGAAGGTGACCGTAACCGCCAGCTGCGACGTCGCGGTGAAGCTGAGGAACATGCCCAACAGGTTCATCACCAGCACCAGGAGGAACAGGCTGAAGACGAACGGGAAATATTTGCGGCCGTCGTGGCCGATGATCGAATCGGTCACCCCGTCGATCATATCGAACAGGCTTTCGCCCGCCGTTTGCAAGCGGCCAGGCACCACCTTGGCGCCTGAGGTGACGAACTGCAGGAACAGGACGATGGCCACGAAGGCGACCGTCATGGCGACGTGCGAATTGGTGATCGCCAGCTGGGTGTGGCCGAAGACAGGCAGGTTCACCGCGCCGAAATCGACGAGCGGCTGGATCTTAAACTGGTGAAGCGGATCGGCCATCAGCCTATCGGTCCTCGTCTTCCTCGTCGTCGAAGGGGACCGATTTCGGTTCGATCCCGCTCGCCTTCGCCTGCGCCATCAGCCGGTTGGCCGTGCGGCGCGCCATGTAAATCGACAGAGCGAAGCCCAGAAGGACTCCGCCGATGATACCCCAGGGATTGGTCCCGAACAGTCGGTCCGCCCCAAAACCTAGCCCCAAGCCCAGAAAGACCCCGCCGAGCAGCTCGGCGACGATCTTGTAGGCCTGGCTCGTCACCGCCTGAGCCGCGAGGTGCTCCGACGCCTTCTGAGCCGTCTTGTCCTCCAACGCGGATGCGCTGTCTTGGAGGCGTTTGATCGCCTCTTCGCGCGATTCCGACATTGGGGACATGGCCTGTGCGCTCAGCGCCCGAACAATGTGTTGAGGCAGGTCTGAATTCGGCGCGGAAACTAATCGTGAGCGGCCGGTTGGTCAAGGCGTCGTGAACTTAGTCTAAATCTTTGTTCCCAATGAATTTTAATCGCACGCCAGCCGACCGTGGCGATGCGTCGCTGCCTGGAGGTCCGGATTCGCTCGCCCCGCATGGCGATATGGGCCGCGAACCATTAGGTTGGCGGCCATGACCATGCACGTCCCCTCCCCCGCGCCCGAACGCCGCCCCATCGCCGTGCGGCTGGCGACGCCGCGGGGCTTCTGCGCCGGGGTGGACCGGGCGATCCAGATCGTCGAGCGCGCCATCGAGAAGTTCGGCGCCCCCGTCTATGTGCGCCACGAGATCGTCCATAACCGCCATGTGGTCGAGCGGCTGAAGGCCATGGGCGCCGTCTTCGTCAAGGAACTGGACGAATGCCCCGACGACCGACCGGTCGTCTTCTCGGCCCACGGGGTGCCCAAGTCCGTGCCGGCGGCGGCGCGGTCGCGCGAGCTGCTGTTCCTGGACGCCACCTGTCCCCTGGTGTCCAAGGTTCATGTCGAGGCCGAGCGTCATCATGCCGCAGGCCGCCACATCATCCTGATCGGCCACGCCGGTCACCCGGAGGTGATCGGCACAATGGGCCAGCTGCCCGAGGGCGCCATCAGCCTGGTCGAGACCGAGGCCGACGCCGAGGCCTTCGAACGCCCCGGCGACGCCCCCCTGGCCTATGCGACCCAGACCACCCTGTCGGTCGACGACACGGCCGGCATATTGAAGGTGCTGAAGCGGCGCTTCCCCGAACTGCCCGATCCGCACAAGGAAGACATCTGCTACGCCACCACCAATCGCCAGGAGGCGGTCAAGGTGCTGGGCGAGGGCTGCGAACTGGTGCTGGTGGTCGGATCGAAGAACTCGTCCAACTCGGCCCGGCTGGTCGAGGTGGCGATGCGCGCCGGCGCCCGCGACGCCCGCCTCGTCGATGACGCCTCCCAGGTGGACTGGGACTGGTTCGACGGGGTTCAGACGGTCGGCGTCACCGCCGGCGCCTCGGCGCCCGAGCCTTTGATCGCCGCCCTGGTGGACGCCATCGCCGAACGGTTCGACGCCACCGTGACCGAGGACGCCGGCGCGCGTGAGACCGTGACCTTCAAACTGCCGCGCCAGCTGACCGCCTGAGCGCGGCGTCCGACGGCTATCGCTCCTCGCCGACGAAGTCCTGGGCGAACTCGGGGCTGTCTTCGTCCAGCAGGGGCGCCTCCTCCTCATCCGCCCCGGTCGCACGACTGGGGTCGGGCAGTTCGAACCCGACGGGCGCCGACAGGTCCAGAAGGCCGGCGGCCTTCATCTCCTGAACCCCCGGCAGGTCATACAGACTGGCCAGGCCGAAATGCTCCAGGAACCGGTCGGCGGTGCCGTAGGTTACGGGCCGACCCGCTGTCCGCCGCCGCCCTCGCAGACGCACGAACCCCATCTCCAGCAACAGGTCCAGCGTGCCCTTGGACAGGCTGACGCCGCGCACGCTCTCGATCTCGGCGCGGGTCACGGGCTGGTGGTAGGCGATGATGGCCAGGGTCTCCAGCGCCGCCTTGGACAGGCGGCGGGGCTCCTCCCGCTCTTGGCTCATCATGAAGGCCAGGTCCGCGGCCGTGCGGAAACGCCAGCGGTCGGCCACACAGTCCAGCTCCACCCCCCGCCCCTCGTAACGGGCGCGCAGGCCCGACAGGGCGCGGCCGACGTCGGCGCCTTCGGGGAGGCGCGCCCCAATCTCGGCGGCGCTCAGCGGGCCGGCGGCGGCGAACAGCAGGGCCTCAACCCGGCGCTCGATCTCGGCCTCATCGGGCTGAGAGGGCAGGTCAGACATGGGCCAACTCCCGACTTTCGGCGCCGACGCCCCTAGCCCAAAGTTCGTCATCCTCGCCCTTGTGGCGAGGATCCAGACTCCCGGTTTCTCCGAAGATGCGCCCATGCCCGGCGCCGGGATTCTGGATCCTAGGGACAAGCCCTAGGATGACGGCCTTGACGGTGCAAAAACCAACACGCATCACGGCGTCAGCTCCAGCGGCTGCCCCAGGCCCCGCCGCTTCAGATACAGGTCCGCAAACGGCGCCGTCTGGCGAATGTCCATGGCCCCCTCCTTCACCAGCTCCAGACTGGCCGACAGGGTCGAGGCGGTATAGCTGGCCTGGCTGGGCCCCTCAGGGTCTTCGGGACGGGGCGCGACCTGGTCCAGCGGGGTCCAGTCTGCGAGACGCGGCATGATCTCGCGCAGCCAGTCGCGCGCCGCCTCCAGCGGAAAGGCCTCGACCCGCTGGCCGGGCGAATAGCGTCGCGCCTCCTCGCGTCGGCGCTGGGTCACATAGGCGCTCATCAGCTCATACAGGCTGGCGTCGATCCGGTCGGACGGCACGATCACCGTGGCCTCGGGATCGCCGCGGGTGAAGACGTCGCGCTTCAGCTGGGGCCGGGCCATCAGCTGTTCGACCGCCTTGCGCATCGCCTCCAGCTTTTGCAGGCGGAAGGCCAGGGCGGCGGCCATGGCCTCGGCCGGCGGCTCCTCGCCCTTGCCCTTTTCGGTGCGCGGCAGCAGCAGCCGGGACTTCAGATAGGCCAGCCAGGAGGCCATCACGAGGTAATCGGCCGCCAGGGCGAAGTTGCGCCGCCGCGCCTCGTGCACGAAGGCCAGATACTGTTCCGCCAGCTGGGTGATCGACAGTTTCAGCAGATCGACCTTCTGCGTCCGCGCCAGGGCCAGGAGGACGTGCAGCGGCCCCTCATAGCCGTCCAGATCGACGACGAAGGCTTCGCGTTCCTCGACCTCCTCGGCGCTGAAATCGAGGTTCGGCTGAAACGCCTCGCTCACGCCTGCGCCTCCCCCACGTCCGGTCCCTTAGCCGCGTCCGTCTTGCCCGCCATTGCGCGGAAGAAGCGTTCGTGCCCGGCGACGGGATCCAGCGGCTCCGGCGTCTTCACGATCCGGGCCAGGGCCGCCTCGGCGCGCCGTTTCGCACCGCCCTTCAGCGGACCGACGCCCTCGGCGACCTGACGCATCTCGTCCATGTCGCCGTTCCAATGGATGACGACGTCGCATCCCGCCTTCAGCGCCTTGTGCGCCCTCTGGGTCAGAGAGCCGGACAGGGCGTTCATCACCAGATCGTCCGACAGCAACAGACCGCCGAAGCCCAGCCGTTCGCGGATCAGCCGGATCGCCTTCTTGGACTGGGTGGCCGGGCGTTTGGGGTCGATGGCGCTGAAGACGATATGGGCCGTCATGCCGATCGGCATGTCGGACAGGGCCTTGAACGGGGCGAAATCCCAGGCGTCCAGCGTCTCCAGATCGGCATGGACCGTCGGCAGGTCCTTGTGGGTGTCGGCGAAGGCGCGACCGTGCCCCGGCATGTGTTTGATGCAGGGCAGGACCCCGCCCGCCAGCAGACCCTCCGCCGCCGCCCGTCCCAGCAGGGCCACGTTCTGCGGGTCGCGGCCATAGGCGCGGTCGCCGATGATGTCGTGGGCCCCGGGCACGGGCACGTCCAGCACCGGCAGCAGATCAATATTGATTCCGACCTCGCGCAGATCGTGCGCCATCAGCCGCGCCCCCAAACGCACCAGATCGCGCGCGTCCGCCGGGTCGTTCGTCGCCTTCAGATAGGCGTTCCCCGGTGGATATTTGGGCCAGTGCGGCGGCCCCATCCGCTGGACCCGCCCGCCCTCCTGGTCGATCAGGATCGGCGCGTCACGGTCGCCTATGGCGGCGCGCAGCTCGTCCGTCAGGGCCCGCACCTGTTCCGGGCTGTCGATATTGCGCCGGAACAGGATGAAACCCCAGGGCCGCGCCTCGGCGAAGAAGGCGCGTTCGTCGTCCGTCAGCCGGTGACCCGCGCAGCCGTAGATGGCGGCGGAGGTCACCGAACGATGCAATCCCGCCCGGCGGCCTTCAGGGCGTTGCAGAAGGCGACCGCCCGCTCGCGCGACAGGCCGGTGAAGGTGGTGCGGTACAGGGTCGAACCGCTGGACGAGGTCACTTCGGTCACCCGCTTTTCGGCGCCCGAGGCATATTGGCTGAAACGGCCGGCGACGGCGGCGTATTCCCGGTCGGCGATCTCCGTCGAGGAGAAGGCGCCGATCTGGACCGAGGCCGAACCGCCGGCGGCGGCGGGAGCCGTCGGCGCGGGAGCGGCGGGCGTCGGCGCCTCGGTCTTGGGCGCCGGGGTGGCCGGACGGGGCGCAGCGGCGGCGGGCGGCAGGCCCTGGCCGGTCGGCGCGGCGGTCGGCGGTGCGGCCGGGCGCGGCTGGGGCGTCTCGGGCGGCGGGGTGAAGGTCACGGGCGCGTCGGCGGTCTCGGTCTCGTCGCGATAGACGCGCACGCCCTCGGCCGGATCGACCGGCTGGGCGTCCAGGGGGGCGGCGGTCTTCATCTCGCCGACGGCTTGGCCCACGGCCGGCGGGGCGTCGGTCGAGGCCCGCATGCCCGAACGATAGAAGAAGATGACGGCGATGATCAGCACCAGCAGCACCACGCCGCTGACGATCAGGGTCACGGGCGGCGCCTTGCCCCCGCCCGAGCCGACGTTTCGGCCGCCGCCGCGCGGGTCATAGGTGTTCCGGCGGAACGGCAGGTCGTCGTCGGTCGGAGGCGTATAGGCGCCTCGGCCGGGTCGGTTCTCGTCATCGAAAGACATGGTGTCGCTCCGCCGTCTGTCCGACGCAGCGAATCGGCGCGTCGAACGGTTAGTTTAACGCCCCGCCGCCGTCTTTCGAATCACAGATCGAGCGCCAGGTCGAGGCTGAACAATTTCTGGTGGACTTCGATCGCATAGCGGTCGGTCATGCCGGCGATGTAATCACAGACGGCGCGCGCCCTGCGGGTCCGATCCTCGGTCTGGGCCGGCACGCCCCATTCCGGCGGCATGACCTCCGGCTCGGCCATGAACAGTTCAAACAGCTGCGACAGCACCCGCCGCGCCTGACTGCGCGTGCGGTTGACGCGGTAGTGGCGATACATCCGCTCGAACAGGAATTTGCGCAGGATCGCCAGGTCCGCGTGCATCGACCGCGAGAAGTCCACCAAAGTCCGCGAGGCGTTGCGCACATCCTCGGTCGAGCCGATCCGGTCCTCCTCCAGCCTTCGCGCCGTCTCGGCCAGCACGTCCTCGACCATGACGCCGATCATCCGCCGCACGGCCTCGATCCGCAGCATCCGGTCGTCGATGGCGGGCCAGTCGCGCCGCACCTCGGCCAGGGTCGGGCCGATCAGGGGCACCTGATCCAGATCCTGAAGCGTGATCAGCCCGGCCTGCACCCCGTCGTCCACATCGTGATTGTTATAGGCGATGTCGTCGGCGATGGCGGCGCACTGGGCCTCCAGCGAGGCGAAACTGTCCAGACGCAGGTCCCAGCCCGCCTCCCCGCCCGCGCGATAGGGCCGCACCACCGACCAGGCCGCCTCGTCCAGCCGGTGCGACACCGGGCCGTTGTGCTTGATGACGCCCTCGACCGTCTCCCAGCTCAGGTTCAGCCCGTCGAACTGGGGATAGCGGTTCTCCAGCTCGGTGATGACGCGGAAGCTCTGCACATTGTGGTCGAAGCCGCCGTAGTCGGCCATCTGGATCACCAGCTCATCCTCGCCCGCATGGGCGAAGGGCGGATGGCCCAGATCGTGGGCCAGGGCGATGGTCTCGGCCAGGTCGTCGTCCAGCCGCAACGCATGGGCCAGGGACCGGGCGATCTGGGCCACCTCCAGCGAATGGGTCAGGCGGGTGCGATAGTGGTCGCCTTCATGGGCCACGAAGACCTGGGTCTTCTCCTTCAGGCGACGAAAGGCGGTGGCGTGGATGATCCGGTCGCGGTCGCGGGCGAAGGCGGTGCGGGTGCGGCTGGGCGGTTCGAAGAAGCGACGGCCCTTGGTCAGATCGGCGCGTTCGGCGTAGGGGGCGAGAGTCATCGGGCTCAAGTCGTCAACTTTGAAGCGGCTTTGATCGGACGGGGCCTTTGCGAACGCCCGCACGCGCCTCATATAGACAGCTGTGAGCACCGTCCAATCCACAGAACCGTCCACACCCGCCTTCAGCGTCGCCACGCGCGCGCCGGAAGGCATCGTCCTGGCCGCCAGCGCCGCCGATCGTCTGGCCCGGCTCAGCGCGGCCGAGGGCAAGTCCCTGATGCTGCGCGTCGCTGTCGACGGGGGCGGCTGTTCGGGCTTTCAGTACCGGTTCGAACTGGTCGAGACGGCCGAGGACGACGATCTGCGGATCGAGGCCCAGGGCCAGACGGCCCTGATCGACCCCGTTTCGGTCCCCTTCCTGAAGAATTCCGAGATCGCCTATGTCGACGAACTGGCCGGCGCCCAGTTCGTGGTGCGCAATCCCAACGCCGCCTCAAGCTGCGGCTGCGGCGTCAGCTTCTCGATCTGACGCCGATCACCGTCGGCGCCGGATCAGGGCCCAGACGGTGACGACCACGCTCGAAGCCAAGAGGGCCGAAAAGACGGCGTCCCAGAGGCCGTCCTCCAGCAGGGCCCCGATCAGCCCCGTCAGGCTGAGCACGAACACCCAAAACGGCGCGCCGAAGATGGCCCACAGGCTGCGATCCTTGCGGCTCATGACCCCTTCCGCCGTCCCTTGCCCAGCCACAGATAGAGGCCGGACCCCAGGATGACGATGGTCGCCAGGTCCAGCAGCGCCCACAGGATCTTCAGCCCCAGCCCTCCGTAGTCGCCGAAATGCAGCGGCTGAGACAAAGACAGGGCCTTCACATACCAGGGCGTCGGGGCCACGGCCGTCAGTTCGCCGGTCCTGGCGTCGATCAGGGCCGGGGTCGTCAGATGGGTCGTCAGCGGCGTGTCGCCGTGGAAGAAGACGGCATAGTGGTGATCGGTCGAATAGTCGGTTCCGGGAAAGGCGATGAACTGCAGCGTCCTGCCCGGCAGGGCCTGTTTCGCCCGCTCCACCGCCAGGTCCAGCGAGGCCCGCTCGCCGACGGAGGCCGGGGCCTCATGGGCGGCGGTCAGTTCCTTCAGCGCCGTATTCTTCCAATAGGCCAGGATCGGCGTCGCCAGGGTGTTGACCACCCCCGTCGCCCCGACCACCAGCACCCAGGCCACGGTGATGACGCCCAGAAGGTTGTGATAGTCCAGCCAGCGCGTCCGCGCCGACTTCGTCGCCCGCACCGTCCCGAACGGCAGACGCCGCATGAAGGGGGCGTACAGCACCACCCCCGACACCACCGCCGTGATCAGCATCAGCCCCATCAGGCCCAGGAACAGCATGCCCGGCAGGCCCAGGAACATGTCGGTGTGCAGCTGGAGCAGGAACTCCATCACCGGATGGCCGGCGACCGGCGGGGCGACGGCGCCGCTGGTCTGGTCGATCGGCTCGAAACTGTAGCGACCGGCCGGGCCGTTCGGATCGACGCTGGTGACGTTCACCACCGGCCGATCCACGTCGAAACTCATGAAGGCCGGAACCTCGCCCGGATGACGCGCCAGAGCCGCCGCCAGCACCTCGTCCAGGCTCAACAACGGCCCGTCGGGCGCGGCGGGCGTCCACGCCTGCTCCAGCAGCACCTCTTCAATCTCATCGGTGAAGACCAGCGGCAGGCCGGTGACGCACAGCATCAGCAGGAACAGGGTCGAGACAAGACTCGACCATTTGTGCGTCCAGGACCAGGCGCGGATCGTCCGCGTCCTCATCCGATCAGAATTCCGCCGAGATCGACAGGGACAGGGTGCGCGGCGCGCCCAGGGTCAGATAGTTGGAGCCCGGATAGCCGCCGACGGCGACCCACTGGTCCTCGTCGGCCACGTTCTCGACCCGCGCCCGGACCGTCAGAGGACGCCCGCCGGCCTCGAAGGCGTAGCGAACCCCGGCGTCGAACCGGGTCCAGGCGTCCAGCTCCAGCGTATTGGCCGCATTCGCCGCCTGGGCGCTGGTGTGGACCACCCGCCCCTCCAGCGTCAGGCCGCTGAGGCGCGGCACGTCCCATTCGACGTTCAGATTGGTCTGGAGGTCCGGCACGCCGATGGCCGACTTGCCTTCGTTCGCCGCCGTCAGCGACCGTTTGACCTCGGCGTCCAGCCAGGTCGCCCCGCCGATCAGCCGCAGGCCGTCGATCGGCTCGCCATAGACGGTCAGTTCGACGCCCCGGTTCTCCTGTTCGCCCCCGTCGGAATAGAGGCGGGAGGCGGGATCGAAGAAGGCGCTGGGCAGGGTCGTCCTGAAGAGGCTCAGCGTCCCGCCGAAGGTTCCGGCGTCATATTTGGCCCCGACCTCGGCCTGTTCGGCGCGGAAGGGCGACAGCACCTCGCCGGCGTTCGCCACGGCTGCGCCGTTGACCACCGCAGGCGCGACCCGACCGGGCGTCAGGGCCTCGGCATAGTTGGCGTACAGCGAAACCCGGTCGCTGGGCTTGTAGACCAGGGCGAAGGCCGGGGTCGCAGCCTCGCTGGCATAGCCCGAGCCGAAGGCGCCGTCGGCATAGGCGTAGGACTTGGTCTCGATCTCCTGATACCGCACGCCGACGGTCGCCAGCAGGCGGCCGTCCAGGAAGGACAGCCTGTCCGCCACGGCGACGCTGGTGTTCTTGACCCGCTCGGTCACCTTCGGGTCACTCAGGTCGCCCGAGACGCTGGCGATGGCCGGCGCCGGCGACAGGATCGGATCGGTTAGGGTTCCGAAGCTGTAACCCGCGAAGTTCGACCCCGCCCAGGCGTTCCTCGACTTGGACTGGATCTGAGAGGCCGAGGCGACCAGTCGGTGCCCAACCGGGCCGGTGGTCAGGTCCGCCCGCAGGCCGACGTCGCCGGACCAGACCGTGTCTTTGCGGATATTGTCGAAGCGATAGCCCCGGATGGCGCCCGCCGCGTCGGCTCGCGGATTGGCCAGGCTGTTGTCTTCCTCGCCTTGACGCCCGCCGAAGGCGGCCCAGGCGGTGACGCTGTCGGTGATGTCAAACTCACCCCGCACCGCGCCGAACAGCTGTTCCTCATCCGTATAGGTCCAGCGCTGGGCGAAATTCCGATCGGCGGAGGGGGCCTCGGGGATGGCGGCGCCGGGCGTCACACTGGGGCGCGGGGCGTCGATCCGGTGGTCCTGCCAGCCCAGATCGGCCGAAAAGCGCGCCCGCTCGCCCCGCCGGTCCAGGTTCAGGCCCACCACGCGCAGGGTGTTGGTCTGGTCCTCGACCGAGGCTTCGCCGCCCCGGCCGGCGACGTTCAGGCGCGCGCCCCATTCATCCTGATCGCCGAACCGGCGCGCCAGATCGGCCGCGGCGTAGATTTCATCGGCGCCGGACACGCCCGCCGTCAGACGGGTCAGCGGTCCATTGGCCCGCTTGGGCGTCAGGTTGAAGGCGCCGCCCACCCCGGTTCCGCCCGGCGCCGCCCCGTTCAGAAAGGCGCTGGCCCCGCGAAAGACCTCGACCCGCTCGATCAGCTCGGCCGCCACGAACTGGCGCGGCAGAACGCCGTACAGGCCGTTGTAGCTCATATCGTCCGAATAGACCGGGAAGCCCCGGATCACATACAGTTCCTGGAAGTTGCCGAAGCCCTTGGTCACCCGCACCGTCGGATCGTTCTGCAACACGTCGCCGATCCCGCGCGCCTGCTGATCCCGCGCCAGTTTTTCGGTGTAGCTGGTGGTGGAGAAGGGCGTGTCCATCATGTCCAGATTGCCCAACAGGCCGACCCGACCGCCCCGCGCCACCTGGCCGCCCGCCGCCGGCGCCGTCAGATTCACCTGCGACCCCGTCACCACGATCTCGCCCAGCTCGGTCGGCGCGGCCGGCCCCTGCTGCGCCAAGGCGGGGGCGGCGAGGCTCAGGGCCAGGAGGCTGACGGCGCAGGCGAGACGGATCGGGCGGGCCATGATCTGCAACATATTCTCAAGAACAGAAAGGCGGGCTCCATACGCGCTTCTGCAACTGGTTTGCAATGGCAAGGCGGTGTTCGGCGCCCGGCCATCTTGCCGCACCGGCTCAGGGGACTAGGGTCGAGAGCCGCCACCCTTCTGAACGCCCCCCCTCTTCAAAGGAGACGCTATGCTCAGCCTCGCCCTCGCCCTGCTCGCCGGTCCCGTCTCCAGCGAGGTGACCCTGCCCGCACAGCCCGCGCCCCTGCACGGAACCCTGTTGGCGCCCGACAGCCCCGCCGCCGTCGCCGTGATCCTGCCGGGCTCAGGACCGACGGACCGCGACGGCAACAGCCCCATGGGCGTTTCCGCCTCCACCTATCGCCTGCTGGCCGAGGGACTGGCGGCGCAGGGGATCGCCACGGTGCGGATCGACAAGCGCGGCATAGCCGCCAGCGCGGCGGCGGGTCCGGCCGAGGCCGATCTGCGCTTCGACGCCTATGTGGCCGACGCCCGCGCCTGGGCCGCCGAGGCCGCCCGTCGCGCCGACAAGCCCTGCGCCTGGCTGATCGGCCACAGCGAGGGCGCCCTGGTCGCGCTGAAGGCGGTCGAGGGTGGAGACGATAAGGTCTGCGGCCTGGTCCTGCTGTCCGGCGCCGGCCGCCCCGCGGGCGTGGTCCTGCGCGAACAGCTGGAAAAGGGCCTGCCCGAGCCGCTGAAGGCCCCGGCCTTCGCCGCCCTGGCCGAGCTTGAGGCCGGCCGCACCGTCGCCGATCCGCCCCCGGCCCTGGCGGCCCTGTTCCGTCCCTCGGTCCAGCCCTATCTGATCTCCTGGCTGCCGCTGGACCCCGCCGCCCTGCTCGCCGCCTATGACGGCCCGGTCTTCATCGGCCAGGGGACCACGGACCTTCAGGTCGGGATCGCCGACGCCCAGGCCCTGGCCGCCGCCGACCCCAGGGCGACGCTGAAACTGTGGGACGGCGTCAACCACATCCTGAAAACCGCCCCCGCCGCCCGCTCCGCCAACCTGGCCACCTACGCCGACCCGGCGTTGCCGCTCGCGCCGGGGGTGGCGGAGGACGTGGGGGCGTTCATTCGGGCGAACGATGAACACTGAGTTCAACTTGGGAAGCGGACATACTCAGCGTCGCTCATGGGCTGGGAGCGGACTTTACCGCCTAAGCGTCCACCATCGCGATGTCTCTAATCCTTTCACGAGTTGCTCGCGTCTCGAAGATCGCAATGCGTGCGCCAGTGGGCCTGCATCGCACGATGGCAACGGTCGCGCCTCGCTCTGAAAGGAAACGTCTAAGCCGCTTACCGTTTCTTCGCCCCCAAACGCCGACGTAGCGAGCAAAGACGCCACGGCGATAGACCACATGCCCACTGAACGCGGCGGAGATTTCCTTCGGCGACATGAATGCTTTCAACGCTTCACGCTCAACGATGCAGACGTGAGTGTCGCCTCTTGGACTGAAAGCCCAATCTCGGAAGGAATAAACCGTAAGCGGTGCCATGCGTGGCTCTTTGATCCTCAAGGAAAACGTCCGCAACGGATCGATAGCACCCATCCAGCCTACGCCCCAAAAGAGACGCCCCCTACCCCTCCCCCAACGCCCCCCGCGCCTGATCCGCCAGGGTGAAGAACCGCTCGCGCACCTCGGCCGCGAAGGGATTGTCGCGTTCGATGGCGCGGAAGACGGCGGGGCTGTCGTGGCGCACCATGTCCACCGCCTCCATCAGCCGGTCGAAACTGGCGGTGGTCATGCGGGTCGGCAGGGGCTCCATGGCCAGAAGCGCACGGGCGATCAGATGGGTCAGGCCCTGGACCACGGCCGCCTCCCGGTCATGATCTTCGGGCGTGACCAGAAAGACCCTCAGCTTCAGGGCTTTCCGGCAGAAGGCGGCGACGCGGCGGGCGTCACGGTCGCCACGCACCGCGCAGACGGCGATCCTGAGCCCGGCGATCCCGGCCTTGCCGCTCTGGGGGCCGAACAGCGGGTGGGTTCCGACGACGCGCACGCCGGGCGCCAACCTATCGTCCATCAGTCGCGCCGGCTTCACCTTGACCGAACCGACGTCGAGGACCAGGGCGTCCGGCGCCAGATGGGGGCCCATGGCGCCCAGGGTCGCCTCCAGCGCCTCGACCGGCACGGCCAGGATCACCGTCGGACAGGCGGCGGCGGTCGCCAGATCGGTCAGGGTCGCCCAGCCCTCGCCGTCTTCAGCGGCCGGGTCATGGGCGTAGATGTCGAACCAGGACGACAGATGCCGCGCCGTCAGCCGCCCGAAGGCGCCGAAGCCGATCAGGCCGAGTTTTTCCCTCACAGTGTCTCCATGAACCGCACCGGCCGTCCGTGGGGCGCGCCGATCAGTTCGCCGTCCTGCATCACCACCCGCCCGCGCACGATCGTCGCCATCGGCCAGCCGGTCGCCTCGACCCCGTCGAAGGGGGTCCAGCCGCAGCGCGAGGCCTGCTGGTCGTGGGTGATTGTTCTCTTGGCCTTCAGATCGACGATGGTCAGATCGGCGTCATAGCTGACGGCCATCCGTCCCTTGTTGGCCGTGCCGAACACCCGCTGGGCGCCGGCCGAGGTCAGGTCGATGAAGCGCTCCAGGCTGAGCCGCCCTTGCGCCACATGGGTCAGCATCAGGGGCACAAGCGTCTGCACCCCCGGCATGCCGGACGGCGAGGCCGGATAGGGCTTGGCCTTCTCCTCCTTGGTGTGCGGCGCATGGTCGGAGCCCAGCACGTCCGCCACGCCCTGCTGCATGCCCCACAGCCACAGGGCGTCCACATGCTCCTGCGACCGGATCGGCGGATTCATCTGGGCATAGGCGCCCAGCCGCTCATAGGCTTCGGGCGCGGCCAGGGTCAGGTGTTGCGGCGTGATCTCGACGGTGGCGACATCCTTGTGGAAGCGCAGGAACTCCATCTCGTCCTTGGTCGTGACGTGCAGCACATGGATGCGGGCGCCCGTCTCCTGGGCCAGGCCGACCAGACGGCGGGTCGAGCGGATGGCGCTCTCGGCGTCGCGCACCTCGGGGTGGCTGGTCCAGTCACCGGTGCGGGCCAGGCCGCGCCGCTCGACCAGCCGGTATTCATCCTCGGAGTGGAAGGTGGCGCGGCGGCGCACGTTCGACAGAACCTTGCGCACCCCCTCGTCGTCGGCGATCAGCAGGTCGCCGGTCGAGGCGCCCATGAAGACCTTGACCCCGCAACAGCCGGGCAGCCGCTCCAGCTCGCCCAGATAGTCGGCGTTCTCATGCGTGCCGCCGACATAGAAGGCGTGGTCGGTCCACATCCGGTCCTTCGCCCGCGCCAGCTTGTCGGCCATGGTGTCCGGATCGGTGGTGTTGGGATTGGTGTTCGGCATTTCGAACACGGCGACGACCCCGCCCAGAGCCGCCGCGCGGCTGCCCGTCTCCAGGTCTTCCTTCCACTCCAGGCCGGGTTCGCGGAAATGAACCTGGGTGTCGATGACGCCGGGCAGGACGGTCAGGCCCGTCGCGTCGAAAGTCTCTCCGGCCGAGGCCTGGGACAGGTCGCCGATGAAGGCGATCTTGCCGTCGATCACCCCGACGTCGGCCATGCCCCGCCCCGCATGGTTGGCCACCTCGCCGCCGCGGACGATCAGGTCATAGGTCTGGGTCATGGGGCGGGCTCCTGACTATTCATCACCGTCATCCTCGGGCTTGACCCGAGGATCGGACCGTCCGCGTCACGGCAGAAGACGCATGGGCTGTGTGCTTCTACCGGAAGGCGCCCCGTGTGCGGAACCCTCGATCCTCGGGTCGAGCCCGAGGATGACGGCGGCGTGGGTCAGCCCCGCTCCTTCAACACCCTTTGCGCCGCCTTCAGCACCCGCTCCCACGGCAGGTCCATCATATGCTGGATGGCCTGGTTCAGCCGGGGGTCCAGGGTCTTGAACTCCGCAAACGATCGGGGCCCGCGCACCGTCACCCCCTTCCAGGGGCCGCGCCGCGTCTCGTCCGACGGGCCGAAGACCGCCACCACGGGCGCGCCCGCCGCCGTCGCCAGATGGGTCCAGATCGAATCCGCCCCTATGTACAGCCGCGCCTTGGACAGCGCCGCGACGGTCTGCAGCCGCGTCAGCCGGCCTTGCAGCTCGATCACCCGCGCGCGCGGCACGGCGTAGCGGATGGTGTGGGCCGCTTCCCGGTCGATCTCCTCGCCCACGATCATCAGACGCCCGCCCGCCAGGGGGCCGTCGTCGGCCAACAGCTTGGTCGCCACCTTGGCGTAGCGCTCGGCCGGCCAGCGCCGCCCCATCCACTCCACCCCCGGCCCGACCGCCAATATGGGGCCGTCGCCGCCGGTCGCGGGGATCAGGGCCTCGACCTGGGCCTGGGTGATGTCGGAGACATAGAGCCGGGGCGACGGCGCCTCATGCGGCTCCAGCTTCAGCACGGCGGCGGCGGCCTCGACCGCATGCAGGCCCTC
The DNA here is from genome assembly GCF_009394735.1 of Brevundimonas sp. Bb-A. Classification (NCBI taxonomy): domain Bacteria; kingdom Pseudomonadati; phylum Pseudomonadota; class Alphaproteobacteria; order Caulobacterales; family Caulobacteraceae; genus Brevundimonas; species Brevundimonas sp. Bb-A. The sequence continues at coordinate 2,864,674 of NZ_CP045456.1, forward strand.
GGGATCGCGCCCCCGCACCGCCCGCTTCTGGCGCCTCAGCTTGCCCGACAGGGTCGAGCCGCGCATGTCCACGACCAGGCCCCAGTGGGTCCCCCGCACCTGGTTCCACAGGGCGATCCAGTCGAACCGCCCCTCGCGCTCCAGCACCAGCAGCCGTTCCAGCCGGGGCGTGTCGGCGAACAGGGGCGCGCTGGCGGCCGATCCCACCACGGTGAAGACGGCGTTGGGCAGGCTCTCGACCAGATAGGCGAGCACGCCCGAAGACAGGACGGCGTCCTCGGCGTCCGCCTCGGCGATATAGAGGATGGGAAAGCGCCCGATCATCCGTGCACCGTATAAAGGGATTCTCGCCGGGATTCAGCGCCAATCCCCAACTGCGGGTCTGCGCCTCGCCCGACGGTTTCCCCGCAGGCCGCAATGGTTTAGAGCCCGGCCATGGTTCAAACCCCCGATCCGGCCGCCGTCGCCGCCCTCGAACGCTTCAAGGCTCAACGGGTCACGGCCCTCTATCGGCTGGACCTGATCGACCAGGGCGCGGTCATCACCTATGAGGACGGAACGCCCGTGGACATGGCCTCTGAGAAGACGCGGCTTCAGGCCGTGGTCGCCGACATGGACCGCCGCATCGCCCGGCTGGAGCGGTCGGTCGGTTGAGCCTGCCCCTCCTGCCCGACCGGACCTGCGGCGCCTGCGTCGAATGCTGTCGGGCCATTCCGCTGGACCTGCCCGAACTGGCCAAGCCCACCGGCGAGCTGTGCGCCTATTGCGTCGAGGCGGCGGGCTGTTCGGTCCATGCCGTGCGGCCGAACACCTGCCGCATCTGGTTCTGCCTGTGGCGGGTCGTCGAACTGTCCGACGACTGGCGGCCGGACCGCAGCGGCGTCATCATCCGCCCGGATGGGATCGAGGACGGGGTGATCACCCTGTACGTCCTGCGGCGCAGCGACTTCCTGGCCTCCGTCGACCTGTTCGCCACCATCGCCGGCTGGATCGCCGAAGGGGTGGAGGTGGCGCTCAGCGTCCCCGGCCCCGTGGGGACCTATCCCGCCCGCGCGGTCGTCACCGACTGGCTGCGCCCGGCCGTTGAGGAGGGCGATCCCGCCGACTTCCTGGATCGGCTGATGCGGTCGCTGGACCGGCTGGACCGCCATGATTTCCAGCCGGACGGGGTGGTCGCCCGCTACGCCGTGGTCTGAGGCCCAGATTTTCGGTCCCGCCGCCTTATGCCCAGGCTCCGGCCTGCCTATCTAGGCGCCATGCCCGTCGCCCGCCTGTCCAGCCGCGCCCTGATCGCCGTCACCGGCCCCGAGGCCCGGCCCTTCCTGCACAATCTGCTGACCCAGGACGTCGAGACCCTGTCCGAAGGCGAACTGCGGTTCGGCGCCCTGCTCTCCCCGCCCGGTCGGCTGCTGTTCGACCTGTTCATCCTGGGCCAGGCCGAGGGCGTCCTGCTGGACGTCGCCGCCGACCGCCGCGACGCCCTGATCCAGCGGCTGTCGATGTACAAACTGAGGGCCCGGGTCCAGGTGGCCGCCGACGACCGCCCCGTCTTCGCCGCCTGGCCCGACGCGCCCACAGGCTTCATTCCCGACCCCCGAACACCTCTGATGGGCGGCCGCCTCTATGGCCCGGCTACAGCCGACGCGACCGAGGCCGACTATGACGCCCATCGCCTGTCGGTCGGCGTGCCCGATCCGGCCGCCGACGCCCCCCAGGACAAGACCTATCCGATCGAGGCCGATTTCGACCTGCTGAACGGGATCGACTTCCACAAGGGCTGTTTCGTCGGCCAGGAGACCACCTCGCGGATGAAACGCCGGGGTTCGATCAAGAACCGGATGCTGGTCCTCGACTTCGACGGCCCCCCGCCCCCCTTCGGCGCCGAGGTGCTGAAGGGCGAGCTGCGCGCGGGCGAGGTGCTTTCGGGCCGAGACGGCTCGGCCATGGCCCTGTTGCGCATCGACCGTCTCGACGGCGAGCTGACCGTCGAGGGTCGGCCGGTGCGCTTGCGCCGGCCCGCCTGGATGGGTCAGGACGTCCTCCCCTCCTCCACCGACTGAGACCCTTCCATGAAGATCGCCGACCAGATCGTCCTCGTCACCGGCGGCGCGCGCGGCGTCGGCGCCGCCGCCGTCCGCGCCTTCGCCCGCGAAGGCGCCCGCGTGATCATCAACTGGCGCGCCAGCGGCGAGGCCGCCGAGGCCCTGGCGGCCGAGATCGGCGACCGCGCCGTCGCCCTTCAGGCCGATGTGGCCGACCGCGCCGCCGTCGACGCCCTGGTCGCCGCCGCTCAAGGCCATTTCGGCGCCCCCGTCACCACCGTCGTCAACAACGCCCTGGACTACAGTTTCAACGGCGACGCCCGGTCGCAGATGACCGACATCGGCTGGGACGAACTGGCGGCCCAGTTCTCGACCGTGGTGCGCGGCGCCCTGAACACCATCCAGGCGACGGCGCCGGGCATGGCCGCCGGCAAGTTCGGGCGGGTGATCAACATCGGCACCAACCTGTTCCAGAACCCGGTCGTGCCCTATCACGACTATACCGCCGCCAAGGCCGCACTCCTGTCCCTGACCCGCACGGCGGCCGGCGACCTGGGTCCGGACGGGATCACCGTCAACATGGTCTCCGGCGGCCTCTTGCGCACCACCGACGCCAGCGCCGCCACGCCGGACGCCGTCTTCGACCTGATCGCCGGCATGACCCCGCTGCGGTCGGTCACGACGCCGGAGGAATTCGCCGACGCCGCCCTGTTCTTCGCCTCCCCCTGGAGCCGCGCAGTGACGGGTCAGAACCTGGTGGTGGACGGGGGACTGGTGCGGGATTGAACCCCGCTCCCTTCCCTTCTCCCTAGGGGAGAAGGTGGCCCGAAGGGCCGGATGAGGGCCCGCCGATGGGCCAGCTCGCACCACCGCGCCCCTCACCCTTTCGCGCAAGACCGATCGCTACGCTCTCGGGCGCTCAAGCCCTCTCCCAACGGGAGAGCGAACTGGACACGTTCGAACAAACCGGCAACATCGCCGTATGACCGACTCACATGCCTCGGGCCGCTGCGGCTGGTGCGGGACCACCGACCCGCTCTACATCGCCTATCACGACACCGAATGGGGCGTGCCCGAACGCGACCCCCGCGCCCTGTGGGAGAAGCTGGTCCTCGACGGCTTCCAGGCCGGCCTCGCCTGGATCACCATCCTGCGAAAGCGCGAGGGCATACGCGACGCCTTCGACGGCTTCGACCCCGAAATCGTCGCCCGCTATGACGAGGCCGACATCCAGCGCCTGCTGGGCGACCCCCGCATCATCCGCTCGCGCGCCAAGATCAAGGCCGCCATCCGCGGCGCCCAGATCTGGCTTGAGATGCGCGACAACGGAGAGGATTTCTCAGCGTGGCTCTGGTCCTTCGTCGGCGGCGAACCAATCCACACCCCCTTCGCCGACTATCGCCAAGCCCCGACCCAGACCGAACAGTCCGTCGCCATGGCCAAGGCCCTGAAGAAACGCGGCTTCAACTTCTGCGGCCCGGTGATCGTCTACGCCTTTATGCAGGCGGTCGGCATGGTCAATGATCACCAGACGACCTGCTTCCGTCACGCCCAGGTTCGTGCGATGGCGGGCCATGGCTAAAGCCCCCGCGAATCCGAAGGCCTTTCCCACGCTCGCGCTGGAGACCCTGCTGATCCAGCGCGTCAACGGCCCCGTCTGCGGCGTGGACGAGGCGGGGCGCGGGCCGTGGGCGGGGCCGGTGTCGGCGGCGGCGGTGATCCTGAACCCCGACGACCTGCCGCCGGGCATCGACGATTCCAAGGCCCTGACCGAAAGGCGCCGCGCCGCGCTGGAGCCCGAGATCAAGGCCCGCGCCGTCGCTTGGGGCGTCGGCTTCGCCTCGGTAGAGGAGATCGAGGCGCTGAACATCCTGCACGCCACCGGCCTGGCCATGTGCCGCGCCATCGAGGCCCTGTCGGTCCAGCCGATCGCCGCCCTGGTGGACGGCAACTATCGGTTCAAACTGCCGTGCGAAATCCAGACCGTGGTCGGCGGCGACGGCCTGTCCCTGTCCATCGCGGCGGCCTCGATCCTGGCCAAGACGGCGCGGGACCGGCTGATGATCGAACTGGACGCCCAATATCCCGGCTACGGCTTTGCGGGGCACAAGGGCTATAACGCCCCCGTCCATCAGGCCGCGCTGAAGACCCTCGGCCCCTGCCCCGCCCATCGCCGCAGCTGGGGACCGATCAAGGCCTTGCTCGAAGAGGCCTGACCTCAGATGTGCATGAAGCCGCCCAGGAGGGCGCCCATCAGGGCGGCCACCGCGGCGCCGGCGATCATCATCATCCAGTGCGGCGGCGGGTTCAGGGCCGGTTCCGCCTCCGGTTCGACGGTCTCGACCGGCTCGGGCTCGCGGCGGCCGAACCGCTCGGCGTTGTGGGTATAGAGGCGCGACGTCATGCGATCCGCCGGAAAATCGGAAATGGGCTGATCCGTCACCCAGGACTTGGGCTCGGCGGCCGGGCGCAGGCGATAATCGTCTTCGCGAGCGGGGGTTCCAGTGTGTGTGACGGGCGGTTGCATGGACCCTGAACGGCGTCCGCCCGAGTCGGGTTCCCGTCGGCTCAGGCCGCGAAGGACAGGGCCACCGGCGGGTCGGTGACGACGAACAGATGTTCGACGTTCCTCAGCCGCCCGACCTGACCCACCTTTTCCCCCTTGGGATTGTGGATGCCGATCCGGGCGCCGACGTAGCGGGGGTGGGCGATCTCCACCACCTGGACCCGTCCCCGCGCCGACAACATCTCGACCAGGTCCTGACGGCTCAGATAGCCTTCGTCATTGAAGCTGACGATCAGGTTCGGCGCCCGGACGCGCTCGATCACCGACTTCAGGGCCGGGCCGATGCCGGGGCGGCTGTTGAAGGCGCTCTTGCGCGTCTTCACATCCACCCGCTTGTTGGCGATCCCATAGGTCTCGGGCCGGTCCCACAGCACCAGGCTTTCCCAGCAGTGATAGTTGGCCAGATAGGAATGCTGGTTATAGGGCGGGTCCAGATAGACCAGGTCCGCCTCCACCTGATCGGCCATCTCGACCGCATCGCCTTGGGTCGCCCGGCACGGCGCCCCGACGCCCGGCAGGAGGTCGGGCAGGCGCAGCTCCAGCGGCTTCAGCGCGCGCGGCGCCCACTGTTTCATATAGGCCATCTGCACCCCGGCGGTGCTGTCCACCCGATCCGCCGCCTCCATCAGACTGACCAGGACCACGGCCTTCAACTCGGGCTCCAGCTCCATCGCCTCGATCCGGTCGCGCACCGCGTCGATCCGGGCGCCGTTGTCGGGATGGAAGTAGCGGGCGTCCCGGCAGAAGGTCTGGGTGAACCAGCCCGCCTCGGGTTTCACGGCCCGCAGTTCCGCCAGCACCGCCTCGGCCCGGTCGATCCAGACCTCTCGATCGGCCTGGACATAGGCCGTCGCCAGGGCGTGGGCATAGGCGTTGTGGTCGTTCGACCAGAGCTGAAACCCCTTGGCCTTCAGCGCATGGCCGACCCGGGCCGTCCCTGAAAACAGGTCGCACACCCGCCCGCCCTGGGGCAGGACGCTCGCCACGGCGGCGCTCACATGGCCCAAGAGGGCGCGTTTGGAGCCGATATATTTGATCATCCGGGCCGCCGACTCATACCGCCACGGTAGCGCCCCGGCTCCATCGCCGCCATCGCCGTCGCCGCCGATCCGCACCACGGAGCGAAAATCAGACAAGGCCGTCAAGGCCTTGGACGGATCGACCCGCTTTCGACGCCCCTGGGTCCGACGGCGCCCTATAGGACGTCTCAGGTCTTTGACATCTTTCGCCCCCGTCCAGCGCCCGGCTCAATCGGACAGATCGGACAGATCGGACACATCGGACACCTCTTTTTCGTGTCCGACCGGGCCGCCTTCGGCGCGTTCAGCGGCCTTCGCGGCCGTCCTGGCCCGGCTCAATCGGACAGATCGGACACATCGGACGCTGTTTTTTTTCGTGTCCGATCCCGCCGTCTGCGGCCCGTTGACCGGACTCAATGGACTCATCGGACTGTTTTTTCTCAGTCCGACGGCGCCTGATCCTCAGCCCTTCTTGCGCCCCTTGGCCTTGGCGGGCGCATGGGCCAGGCGCAGCAGATTGGCCGCCCCCGGCGCGCCGAACGGCGTGCCGGCCAGGATCAGAATGCGCTGGCCCGGCTCGGCCAGCCCATAGCGGACCGCGCTGTTGACCGCATCGTCGGTCACGGCCTCCAGCGAGTCCGGCTGATCCCCCAGCCGGGGCTCCAGACCCCAGACCAAGGCCAGCCGCCGCGCCGTGTTCGGATTGGGGGTCAGGACCAGGATCGGCTTCAGCGGCCGCTCGCGCGCCATCCGCCGGGCCGTGCCACCCAGGGTGGTGAAGACCACCAGACAGCCGGTCGAGGGGGCGCTGGCCGCCATGCCCGCCGCCGCCACCAGGGCGTCCACGTCATGTTCGTCCATGCCAGCGTGTTCGGCGCCCATCAGCTTGGGCCACATCGGGTCGCGCTCGACCCGCTCGATGATCCGGCTCATGATGCCGACCGATTCCAGCGGATAGTCGCCCGACGCCGTCTCGGCCGACAGCATCAGGGCGTCGGCGCCTTCGTAAACGGCGTTGGCGACGTCGGTCGCCTCGGCGCGGGTCGGGGCCGGGGCGCTGGTCATGGATTCCAGCATCTGGGTGGCCACGATCACCGGCACCCCGCGATTGCGCGCCGCCCGCACGATCTGCTTTTGCGCCACCGGCACGTCTTCGGGGTCCAGCTCGACCCCCAGGTCGCCGCGCGCCACCATCACCCCGTCGCAATAGTCCAGAATGGCCTCCAGATCGGCCACGGCGGCGGGCTTTTCGATCTTGGCCAGGCAGGCCGCCTGGCCGTTCACGATCCGCTTCAGCTCGGCCATGTCCTCGGGCTTCTGCACGAAGCTCAGCGCCACCCAGTCCACCCCCTGGCGCAGGGCGAAGGCCAGGTCCTCACGATCCTTGGGCGTCAGGGCCGAGACCGGGATCACCGCGTCCGGCACGGCCACCCCCTTTCGGTCCGACAGTTTCGTGCCGCTCTCGACCGTCACATCGGCCCAGTCGTCGGTCCGGTCGCCGACCCGCAGCCGCACCCGGCCGTCGTCCAGCAACAGCAGCATGCCGGGGCGCAGGGCCTTGAAGATTTCGGGGTGCGGCATCTGCACCCGGGTCTCGTCGCCCGGCGTCGGGTCCAGGTCGAACCGCATCTTGTGGCCCGGCTTGACCGCGATCTCGACGTCCTTGAACCGGCCCAGCCGCAGCTTGGGCCCTTGCAGATCGGCCAGAACCCCCAGCGGCCGTTGCAGCGCCATCTCGGCGCCCCGCACGGCCTTCAGGGCGGCGGCGTGGTCCTCGTGCGAGCCGTGGCTGAAGTTCAGCCGAAAGACGTCCACCCCCGCCTGGGCCAGGGCCTTGACCATGCCGGGCGCGCGGCTGGCGGGCCCCAGGGTCGCGACGATGCGGGCGCGGCGGGCTCTGTTCATGACGGCGTTTCCTGCTGGTTTCTGGGCCGCCCGGCGGCGCACGGCGGCGCCGATCCGGGACGATTTGCCCTCTTCTGCCTAGGAAACGTCAAGGGCGTAAGCCCGGCTTCCCTTCGGGAAACACGAGTTTACGGCCCCGAAACAGGAGTTTATCGCGCCGGCGTCGTCTCCGTCGCCGGGCAGTCGGCCACCGCGAACCCGTTCAGGTCGATGCAGCGGCCCTCGACCTTGGGCGTCGCCACCCCGATGACGTGGGCCAGGGTGGGGGCGATGTCGATGGTGCGGATGGGCAGGAACCGCTCCTCGCCCGTCGCGCCGGGCCACCAGAACAGGATCGGCACCCGGCGATCATATTCCCACGGCGTGCCGTGCCCGGCCAGGGTCGAGCCGACCCGCCCGCCGGCGGTGACGTTCTGGGCCCAGGCGAACTGGATGTCGGGCGAGCGTTCGGCCACCGTCGACAGGCGCATCCGCTCGCGCAGGCTCATCATCTCCGGCTCGCGGCTGTCCGGCAAGGGCTCGGCCAGCAGCCGATCCCGCGTTTCGGCGAAGGCCACGTCCGGCAGGGCGCGCAGCATCTCGACCGCCGCCTCGGCCACCTGGGTCCGCAGCGGATCAGGCAAAGACCGGTGCTGGGCGTCGGCGACCATCAGGCCGCTGCCCCCGACCTGAAGCGGATCGGCGCTGAGGTTGAAACGCGCCTTCAGCGCGTCGTTCACCCCCTGGATCGCCGCCATGTCGGCGCGGCGGGCGTGGGGATAGCCGTGGTCGTGCAGCCGCTCGACGAAGTCGGACCCGCCGTGGTCGGCCGTCAGCACCACCAGGACCCCGCCCGGAACCTGGGCCAGCCGATCCAGGAACTCGCCCAGGGCCGCGTCCAGCCGCAGCATCTGCTCGCACATCTCCGGTCCCTGGGTGCCGTACAAATGGCCGATCCGGTCCGTGGCCGACAGGCTGACGCCCAGCATGTCGGTCGCCGGCCCCTGCCCCAGCTTCTGGCTGTCCAGCAGATATTCGGCGGCCTCCAGCGTCGCCTCGTCCAGCAGGGGCGAGGTGTCGAACTTCAGGCCCGCCGGCGGCAGGGTCGAATGGAAGGTCTGGCCGCGAATGGTCCAGTCCCCGGCCAGGGCCCGGCACTGATCATGGGCGTAGTCCCAGGTCACCGGCGCAAGGCTCATCCCCTGGCGGAAGGCGCGGTTGTAATCCGCCACCGGCGCCAGCTTGGCCTGCGCCGTCTCGCCGGGCTCGACATAGGTGGTCAGGCCGAAGTCGCCGGTGAACCAGAAGGCCTGGCCCTGATGGCCCGCCAGATTGATCGCGCCCCGATCCTTGCCCGAGACGGCGACGACCTTGCTCTCAGGGCTCACCGCCTTCAGCCAGTCGCCCAGGGTCGTGGCGCGCAGCTGCTCGGGCCCCACCGGGCCGTTGTCGGTGTCGTCCCGTCCGTGGGCCAGGTGGTTCTGCGGCGCGGCCAGGCAATAGACCTCCTTGCCTGTCTTGGCGTCGATCCAGTCGTTGGCGGGGATGCCGGTCTCGGACGGATGCAGGCCCGTCAGGATCGTCGAGTGGCCGGGGCAGGTCTCGGTCAGGCCGTGGGTCTGATAGCCGTTGATCGACACCAGTCCCTGGTCCGCCATCCGCCGCAGGCCGCCGGAGTAACGGCTGCGATACTGGTCGAACAGATTGGCGCTGAACTGGTCCACCACGATGGTCACGATCAGCTTCGGCGGCGTCAGGGCCGCGCGGGCGGTCTGCGGCGCCGCCGTCTGGGCGGTCTGGGCCAGGACCGGACCGGCCGCCCCCAGCGACAGGGCGGCCAGGGCCGCCAGCGTGATGCGCGACAGGGACATGGGCTTACTCCGAAACAGCGTGGCTCAGCGTCTTAAAGGCCGCCGATGGCGATGGCGTGACAGCGGATCAGTGGGCCGGTCGGGACCGCAGCCGTCCCAGCTGATGCACGGCGACGGCGATAGCCCCGCCGACCATCACCCCGATAATGGCCGAGCCCAGCGCCGTCACCGCCCAGCTGATCACGCCGTGCAGCGGACCCGTCGCGGCGCCGACCGCATGGGCCAGATGCTCCAGCGGCTCGGCCGGCCAGTGCAGGCCCAGCGTATGGGTTCCGTGCACCAGAATGCCGCCGCCGACCCACAGCATGGCGGCGGTCCCGATGATCGACAGGGCGCTCATCACCACCGGCATGCCCTTGACCAGGCCGCGCCCCAGGACGCGAACCCCGCCGTTGGGGCGCTCGGCCAGATGCAGGCCGATGTCGTCCATCTTCACGATCAGGCCCACGACCCCATAGACGGCGACCGTCATGGCGATGCCGACCACCGCCAGAATGGCCGCCTGGGTCAGGATCGGCTGGGCCGCCACATCGGCCAGGGCGATGGCCATGATCTCGCCCGACAGGATCAGGTCGGTCCGCACGGCCCCGGCCACGGTCGCCTTCTCCAGCGACGCGGGATCGTCCTCGGCGGCGACCTCTTCGTCAGGACCATGGCCGCCGAAGACCTCCATCAGCTTCTCGGCGCCCTCGAAACACAGATAGGCCCCGCCGCACATCAGGATCGGGGTTATGGCCCAGGGGGCGAAGGCGCTCAGCAACAGCGCCGCAGGCAGGATCAGCAGCAGTTTGTTGCGAAACGACCCCAGGGCGATCTTGCCGATGATCGGCAGTTCGCGGCTGGGCGACAGGCCGGTGACATAGCGCGGCGTCACGGCCGCATCGTCCACCACCACCCCGGCGGCCTTGGTCGAGGCCTTGCCCGCCGCCGCCCCGACATCGTCGATCGAAGCCGCCGCCATCTTGGCGATGCCCGCCACGTCGTCGAGCAAGGCGATCAAACCGGAAGGCATGCGAGAATCCCCAAGTTGCGCCGCAATAGGCGGTCGCTCCCGGCCCTAGGGCGCGCCGCCGGATTTGTCGAGCGCATCCGCACGACGACGAAAGCCCCGCCGGCGAACCGGCGGGACTTCCATTCGAACGCATTTCCGATGTCGGTTTTTTTTAGAACTTACGGCCAACCCCCACAGAAACGACCCACGGGTCCAGATCCACATCGCTCTTCAGAGCGCCGTCGTTGACGTCGGCGTCGATATTGACCCACACCTTCTTGACGTCGACGTTCAGGCTCCACGGTCCCTGGATGCCGATGTCGGCGCCCGCCTGCAGGGCGTAGCCAAAGTTGTCGTCCAGATCGACTTTGAAGCCGTTCTTGTCCTCGCCGCTGTAGAACAGCATGTAGTTGACGCCCGCGCCGACATAGGGGCTGAACCGGCCCTCGGTCAGCGGGCGATACTGAAGGGTGACGACCGGCGGCAGGACCCAGGTCTCATGAACGGCGACGTCGGTCGTTCCGCCCTGGGCGCGGATCTCATGCTTGGTCGTGCCCAGGATCGCCTCGACCGCCAGATGGTCGGTCAGGAAATAGGTGAAGCCCAGGGTCGGCATCACGCTGTCGCCCACATCGACGTGCAGGCCGGAGTCGGCGCCGGCGGCGGTCGTGATGGCGTTGTCGGCTTCGGAAAAGACGTCCGTCACGCGGCCGGTGATGACCCAGTCGCCCTTCTTGGGCGCTTCCCAGACGGCGGTCTGGGCCATGGCCGGCGCGGCGAAGGCGGCGGCGGCGACGGCTGAGAGGATCAGGGTTTTCAGTTTCATCTTGCTCATCCCCGACGCCCGCTGCCGCCTCATGCGACCTGTTCCGAGCGTCTTGAGAGGGATGTGCGCCCCCTGCAAAGGTTCGGCCTTGATCCAGCGCAAACCCATGCAGGGGTTGGACAATCTGTCCAGTCAAACCACCCGGGCGTGCCGCTTCTCGATGTCGACGGCGGCGGGATCAAAGGCGGCGCAGACCGCCCGCACGAACGGACGCCCCAGGTCCGTGACCGTCACCACAGACCCGCTGACTTCGGCCAGCCCGTCCAGCTGGAACGGCAGCAGCCGGGGCCAGGCGGCGTCCACCTCGGCCAGAGCGCGCCCGTGTCGGCGCGCCAGATCCGCCACATCGACGGCGAAGTCGCACATCAGCCGTTCGATGATCTCGCCCACGAAGGCGTCGCGCGGATTCAGGGCCACGCCTCGTGCGACCGGCAGGTCTCCGGCTTCCACCGCGGCGCGCCAGTCACGCTCCTGGGCGTGGTTCTGAACAAAGCCCAGCGGCGTGCGGCTGATCGACGACGCCCCCAGGCCGATCAGCACCGGCGCCTCGTCGGTCGTATAGCCCTGGAAGTTGCGACGCAGCCGGCCGGCCCGCGCGGCGGCGGCCATGGAATCGTGCGGCAAGGCGAAATGATCCAGTCCGATCGCCTGCCAGCCCTTCTGCACCAGATAGCGCGCCGCCGCCTGGCTCTGGGCGAAGCGCGCCTCGGCCCCAGGCAGGTCGGCCTCCTTGATCAGCTTCTGATGCGGCTTCATCCACGGCACATGGGCGTAGCCGAAGAGGGCGATCCGGTCGGGCCGCAGGGTCGCGACCTGGGCCACCGTATTGACGACGTTCTCGACCGCCTGAAGCGGCAGGCCGTACATCAGGTCGAGGTTCAGCGAGGTCACGCCCTGCGCCCGCAGCGCCTGGGCCGCCCAGCGGATGGTCTCGAAGGATTCCGGCCGGTTCACCGCCGCCTGAACCACGGGCGACAGATCCTGCACCCCCAGGCTGGCGCGGCTCAGGCCGATGCGGCCGGCGGCCTCGATCCAGTCCTGGGTCAGGACTTCGGGGTCCAGTTCGGCGGCGATCTCGAAACAGTCGCCCAGGTCGAACCGGGCCGCCAGGCCCGCGAACAGCCGTTCCAGCTCTTGCGGCGGCAACATGTTGGGCGTGCCGCCGCCCAGATGGATCGAACCGACCCTCAGGCGTCGGCCGTTCAGCCCGCCCATCCGGGCCAGGACCAGATCGGCCTCCTTCAGCAGCAGATCGACATAGCTGCTCATGGGGGCGACCCGGTTCATCGCCCGGGTGTTGCAGCCGCAGTACCAGCACAGCCGCTTGCAGAAGGGGATGTGCAGATACAGCGACACCGCGCGGTCGAGGGGCGCGGCCGACAGCCACGCCCCCCAATCGGCGGCCCCGACGGCGGGGGTGAACTGCGCCGCCGTCGGATAGGAGGTGTAGCGCGGCGCGTGGGCGTCGTAGCGGGCGATCAGCTCGCGCGTCGTCCGCACGTCGGCGCCGGCCGGGCTAGAGAGGGACATCGCCTTCTTTCGCCGCATCGACCGACAGGCCTTGGTCGCCTTCGTCGAACAGGTGGAACTCGTGCCACAGGCCGTTCAGCACGCCGAAACCGACCGCCAGCCCGACACCCAGGATCCAGGAAAAATACCACATGGCTTGATGCTCCTCGGGTTCAGTACAGGTCGGGGTTGGTCTTGAGTGCGGCGGTCGAGGTCCGGCCCCACAGCACCTTGTAGACCCAGCTGGTGTAGGCCAGCACGATGGGCAGGAAGACCAGGGTGCAGATCAGCATGATGAACAGGGTCACGTGGCTGGACGAGGCGTTCCAGACCGTCAGGCTGGACTGCGGGTCGATCGAGCTGGGCAGGATGAAGGGGAACATCGACAGGCCGACGGTCGAGATGATGCCGACGGTCGAGATCGACGACCCGCCGAAGGCCAGGGGCGCGGACCGCAGCCACATGCCCGACAGGCCGACCACCGCCCCGACGAAGCCCAGGGTGGGCGCGATCATCATCCACGGATAGAGCTTGTAGTTGTCCAGCCAGGCGCCGGGCGCGGCCTCGACCGTGGTGCGCAGCGGGTTGGAGAAGCCCTGGATGTCCAGGTCGCCCACGATCCGGTAGCCGACGTTGCCGAAGGCCATATACAGGCCGCCCGCAGCGAACAGGACGAGGGCCAGAAGGCCGGCGATCGTGCCGTACAGACGGGCGCGTTCCAGCACCGGTCCCTTTTCCGCCTTGACCGACAGCCAGGCCGCGCCGTGCAGCACCAGCATGGCCACCGACAGCAGGCCGGCGATCAGGCTGAACGGGGTGAAAAGGCCCAGCAGATTGCCGTCGTAGAAGGAGCGCAGGTCGCTATCCAGACGGAAGGGGGCGCCCAAGAGGACGTTGCCGACGGCGACGCCGAACACCAGGGCCGGCACGAAGCCGCCGATGAACAGGCACCAGTCCCAGAAGGACCGCCACTTGGGCGAGGGCCGCTTGGAGCGGTACTTGAACGACACCGGCCGCAGGATCAGGGCCGACAGGACCAGGAACATGGCCAGGTAGAAGCCCGAGAAGCTGACGGCGTAGACGAAGGGCCAGGCGGCGAAGATGGCGCCGCCGCCCAGGATGAACCACACCTGGTTGCCTTCCCAGGTGGCGCCGACGGTGTTGATCACCATCCGGCGCTCCTCGTCCGTCTTGGCGACGAAGGGCAGCAGGGCCCCGACCCCCAGGTCGAAACCGTCGGTCAGGGAGAAGCCGATCAGCAGCACGCCCAAGAGGGCCCACCAGATCAGGCGAAGGGTTGCGAAGTCGATTGGAAGATCCATGGTCGGATGTCCTCAGTCTGTCTGGTTCAGGCCACGGCCGGGGCGGCGACGGGGGTCGCGGGCGCCTCGGGGGCGGGGGCGCCGAAGGTTTCCTGCTCGTGGAAGGGCCCCTTCTTGATGGCGTAGAGGATCAGCCTGACCTCGACGACGGCCAGGGCGCCGTACAGGGCGGTGAAGCCGATGATGGTGCCCCACAGCTGGGGCACGGTCAGGGTCGAGGCGCCCAGGAAGGTCGGCAGCACGCCTTCGACTGCCCAGGGCTGACGCCCGAACTCGGCCAGGATCCAGCCGAACTCGATCGCGACCCACGGCAGCGGGATCATCAGCACCGCCAGACGCAGGAACCAGCGGGTGTCATGCTTGCGCACGGTGCACAGGAAGAAGGCCGTGGCGAAGAACAGGATCATGAACATCCCGATGCCGGCCATGATGCGGAAGCTCCAGAACAGGGCCGGCACGTTCGGCACCGTCTCCCAGGCCGTCTGTTTGATCAGCTCGGGCGAAGCCATGCGCGGATCGGCGACGTGGCGCTTCAGCAGCAGGCCGTAGCCCAGGTCGCGACGATGGGTCTCGAACACGCCGCGGGCGACGGGATCGGCCGGATTGGCCTTGACCTTCTCCAGGGCGTCATAGGCGATGACGCCGGATTCGATGCGGTCCTCAGCGGTGGCGACCAGTTCGAAGATGCCCTGGACCGGCTTGTCGATGGTGCGGGTGGCGATCAGACCCATGATCCACGGCACGTGGACGCCGTAGTGGGTCTCGCGGTCCTTCATGCTGGGGATGCCGATCAGGGTCAAACCGGCAGGCGCGGGCTCGGTGTGCCACATGGCTTCCAGGGCGGCGAGCTTCATCTTCTGGTTGTCGGTCAGGGCGTAGCCGGACTGGTCGCCCAGGACGACGACGGACAGAGAGGCCGCCAGGCCGAAGGCCGAGGCCACCGTCATCGACCGCTTGGCGAAGCCGACATGCTTGCCGCGCAGCAGATAGAAGGCCGAGACCCCCAGCACGAACACCGAGGCGCAGACATAGCCGGCGCTGACGGTGTGGACGAACTTGGCCTGGGCCACCGGGTTGAAGATCACGGCCATGAAGTCCGTCACCTCCATCCGCATCGAGTCCGGATTGAAGGCGGCGCCGACCGGGTTCTGCATCCAGCCGTTGGCGATCAGGATCCACACGGCCGACAGGTTCGTACCCAGCGCCACCATGAAGGTGACCAGCAGGTGGGCCGACGGCTTCAGCTTGTCCCAGCCGAAGAACATCAGACCGACGAAGGTGGCCTCCAGGAAGAAGGCCATCAAGCCCTCAATGGCCAGAGGCGCCCCGAAGATGTCGCCGACATAGTGGCTGTAATAGCTCCAGTTCATGCCGAACTGAAACTCCATGGTGATACCGGTGGCGACGCCCAGCACGAAGTTGATGCCGAACAGCGTGCCCCAGAAGCGCGTGATCGTCCGCCAGATCGGCCGACGGGTCATCACATAGATGGACTCCATGATGACCAGCATGAACGACAGCCCCAGGGTCAGGGGCACGAACAGGAAATGGTAAAGGGCTGTCAGCGCGAACTGCAGCCTGGATAGGTCGACGACCGCGAGGTCGATCATGGCTCTAGGCTCCTTGTAGCCGGCCCCGACGACCGACGTTCGTCCCGCCCTAGAACCAAGGCGGGGCGGTCGCCTTGATTTCGATCAAAGCCCCCTTGCCCTCGGGATCGTAGTGGACTGATCGTCCTTGGACATTTCGCCCAACGACGGTTTGTCCAATGGCTTTCGGCCCTGTCCCGAGGCTGGAGTGTTCGAATGACCTCTGCGCCGATTTCGGCCTCCTCTCCCGCCGCCCCTCCCGCCGTCTGGCTGAAACGGTCCGCCGCGCCCTGGCGGCGTCTGACCGCCCTGGCGGGTCTTCTGGCGGTGGCGGACGTGGTTCCGGCGGTCGGTTTCGCCGGCGGTCTGGCCATGACGGTGGCCGCCTTCGGCGCCTCGCCCCTGGCCGCCCTGCCCTGGCTGCTGCTGGCGGTCGTCAGCCTGATCGCCCGCGGCCTGATCGGTCAGGCGACGGTGGTGGTGGGCGCGCGCCTGGGTCGGTCGGTCAAGACCAGCGTGCGCGACCGGCTGCTGGTCGACCTTTTCGGCCGGGGCGCCCGGTCCGGCGACCGTTTGACCGCCGTGGTCGAAGGGGTCGGCGCGCTGGACGGCTATATGTCCCGCTTCACCCCCCTGAAGACGGCCGCCGGCCTTTCGCCCCTGTTGATCATCGCCGTCGCCGCCGTCGCCAGCCCCTTTTCCGCCGGCATACTCCTGTTCACCCTCCTGCCCTTCGTCTTCGGCATGATCCTGGCCGGAACCGCCGCCGCCGGTGAAAGCCGCCGTCAATTCCAGGCGCTGGAACGGCTGTCGGGCCTGTTCGTCGATCGGGTGCGCGCCCTGCCCGCCGTCCTGGCCTTTGACGCCCGCGCCCGCACCACCGTCGAAATCGCCCGCGCCTCCGACGAACTGGAGCGGCGCACCAATCGGGTCATGCGCATCGCCTTCCTATCCTCCGGGGTGCTGGAGTTCTTCTCGGCCCTGTCGGTGGCGCTGATCGCCGTCTATTGCGGCTTCAACCTGTTGAAGCTCCTGCCCTTCCCCGCGCCCGAGCAGCTGGACCTGCCGCGCGCCTTCTTCGTGCTGGCCCTGGCGCCCGAGGTGTATCAGCCCCTGCGTCGCCTTGCCGCCGCCTATCATGACCGCCAGGCGGCCGAGGCCGCCGTCCCCGCCCTGATCACGCCCGAGCCCGTCGCGCGCGACCGACATATCCTGCCGGAAGACGCCCCGGCGATCCGCTTTTCTAGCGTCTCTATCGCTTACGGAGACGCCGCCCCGGTGATTTCCGATTTCGACCTGGAGGTCCGCCCCGGCCAGATCGTCGCCCTGGTCGGCGCCAGCGGCTCGGGCAAGTCCAGCCTGCTGCACCTGTTCCTGGGCCTGTCGCCCCTGACCGCCGGAGAGGTCGAGGTGGGCGGCGCGCACCTCAGTCAGGCGGGCGACTTCGCCGGTCAGATCGCCTGGGCCAGCCAGAACCCCGTCGTCGTGCCGGGCAGTCTGGGCGACAACATCCGCATCGCCGATCCGTCCGCCTGCCCCGGCCGGATCCTGGTCGCCGCCGGAGAGGCGGGCCTGTTCGGCGATCTGGACCGGCCCATCGACGAACGCGGCGGCGGCCTTTCGGGCGGCGAACGGCGCCGCCTGGGCCTGGCCCGCGCCATTCTGAAGCGCGCCCCCATCCTGCTGCTGGACGAGCCCACGGCCAATCTGGACCCGGCTGCGGAAGAGGCCATGCTGGATCTGATCCGCCAGGCGACGCGCGGTCGCACGACCTTGATCGCCACCCATTCCGCCGCCGTCGCGGCCATGGCCGACCGCGTGGTGCGCCTGTGATGAACCGTCCCTCGGCCTCCCGCATCGGCGCCCTGATCGCCGCCCAGCGTCGCGCCCAGCGGCTGCGTCTCCGTATCGCCGCTACGACCGGCGCGATCGTCGCCGTGGCGGCGACCTGTCTTCTGGGGCTGTCGGGCTGGTTCATCACCAGCGCCGCCCTCGCGGGGATCGCCGGATCGGCGGCGGTCCAGGCCTTCAACTATATGGTGCCCAGCGCCACCATCCGTCTGCTGGCGATCCTGCGGACCGGCGCCCGCTATATCGAGCGGGTCTCCGGCCATGAGGCGGCGCTGAAGGCCCTGGCGCGGATGCGTCCGCAACTGTTCGACGCCCTGGCTTCGGCGCCGCCAAGCCGCGCCCTGGCTCTCGCTTCGGGGGAAGCCTCGGCGCGGCTGGTCCAGGATGTGGACGCGGTTCAGACCCTGTTCGTGCGGCTGTCGGCGCCTTGGGCCCTGGGAGCCGGCGCCGCGTCCGCCGCCCTCCTCGCCGGCCTGGCCAGTCCATGGGCGGGCGCGCTCCTGCTGGCCTCAATGGCCCTCTGCGCAGCCGGCGCCCTTCTGATCGCGCGACGTCTGGCCGCCCCCGCCGGGCAGGCGGTTCAGATCGCCGTCGGCCGACTGAAAGACCGGCTGGCCGCCCTCGAGGCCGTATCGCCCGAATTGAAAGCCTATGGGCTGGACCGTTGGGCGGCGACCCAAGCGGCCGAGGCCGCCGCCGACCTGGACCAGGCCCAAGTCGCCCTGACCCAGGCCGGAGGCTGGATGGCCGCCTGGCAGGCGGTCGTCACGGGGGCGGCGGTCGCGGCGGTGGTCCCCGCCACCCTGGGCGCGTCCCTGCCTCTGACCGCCCTGGCCGCCTTGGCGGCGGTGATGGGCGTCGAATCGGTCGCCGGCCTGGTCGGCGCCCTGCAACAGAACGGCGCCGCCGAGGAAGCCGCCCGCCGCCTGGAGGCCCTGCCCTCGGCTCTTCACCCGAATCGGGCGCCGGTTTCGGTCGCCCCGACCCTGGTGCTCCAGGCCGACGGCGCGGCCCTTCATCCGCCGGCGCGCCTGGGCCTGATCGGCCCCTCCGGTGCCGGCAAGACCACGCTGATCGAACGCCTGATCGGCCTGCGGGACGCCCAGCCGGGCGAAGCTCGCCTGGGCGACATCGACGTCGCCGACCTGACCCCCGAGGACCGACGGCCGCTGTTCGCCTATGCCGCCCAGGACGTGCGGCTGATCGACGGCACCGTCCGCGAGAACCTGCTGCTGGCCGGCCCGGCCGACGACGACGCCCTGTGGCGCGCCCTGGACGACGCGGCCCTGGCCGAACGTCTGCGCGCCGACCCGGCGGGTCTGGACGCCCGCATCGGCCCCAACGGCGAACGGCTGTCCGGGGGCGAACGGCGTCGGCTGGGTCTGGCGCGCGCCTATCTGCGGCCCGCCGCCTGGCTGGTGTTGGACGAACCGACCGAGGGGCTGGACCCGGCGACCGAGGCCCAGGTGCTGAAGGCCCTGGATCGACGGCTGAAACAGGCCGGTCAGGGCCTGATCCTGGTCAGCCACCGCTCCGCCCCAACTCAGTTGTGCGACCGGACGATCCGGGTCGAGGGCGTGGGGGAAGACGGCCGGGTCGGCCTGGCGCCCGCCCGCCGGCTCACGCCCGCCTAGAGCATAATCGTTTCGGACGGAACCGCTTCGCGGTTCCGACAGAAGCGTGAATCATGCTCTCGTTTTAATCTGGAGCCTGATTCACGGCTTCAGCGGAAGCGCGAAGCGATTCCACTTCAACCGATCAGGCTCTAAGCCTCGCCCTCGGCGATGTCGCGCAGCCGCTCGGGTTCTTCGATCCGCAGTTCGCTGAGCGACAGCAGACGGATCACCCCTGTGGTCTTGAACTTGGTCAGGACCCGGCTCACCGTCTCTATGGTCAGGCCCAGATAGTCGGCGATCTCGGATCGGGTCATCGGCAGCCGCACCTGATCCTCGGCCTGCGGCCGCAAGGGATCGCGGCTGGGCAGCTCCAGCAGGAAGGAGGCGATTCGTTCCTGCGCCGTCTTGCGGCCCAGGAGCAGCATCTGGTTCTGGGCGGCGGCCAGTTCGTGGGTCGCCCGATCCAGCAGAGCCTCTTCCAGCCGGGGCCGCTCACGCACCAGAGCGCGGTATTCGCTCTTGCGGAACCGGCACAGGGTCGAATCCTCGATCGCCTCGCCTGAAAAGGCGTAGTCCTCGCCGGTCGCCAGGCCCACGAAGTCGCCGGCGAACAGGAAGCCCGTGATCTGGCGCCGCCCGTCGGGCAACAGCTTGTAGATCCGCACCGATCCCGAGGTGATGTTGAACAGATGGATGGCCGGATCGCCCTCGCGGATCAGGGCCTCGCCCGCCTTCAGCGACACCCTTTCGGCGATGGCGTCCAGGCCGGCCAGGTCCGCCGGATCCAGGCTGCTGCAGACGCTGAAGGCGCGCGCGCCGCAGCCGACGCAGACCGATTCCTGTCGGCGCTGTGCGCAGTCGGTCGGCAGGGCGCGAAGTTCCAGCATGATGGCGCGATTATGCTCTTGTCCGCCTAAGACGCAATTCTTTTGACGCGGATCAAGGCGGTCCTTTCGTCCAAGCCCTAGACGTCCGACAATGAGCGCACTCCAATACCGACGCCTGAGCGGCGACGAGGCCGACCAGGCCTATGTCATCGCGCGCATGGCTGATTCGACCCTGACGATGGACGCCTGGCGCGCCCGCGTCGCGGCGGCGCCTGCGGCCGGCGGAGTGATGGCGGCCGTGGCGGGAGGGGTCGTGCGCGCGGTCCTGGCCTATACGATCGCCACCACGACGGAGGGCGAGCGTCAATTCATCGTCGACGCCCTGGTCGCCTTCGATCTCTTGAGGCCCGAGCGGCTCGTCCAGGGCCTGATCGACGCCGCATGCGACCTGGCCCGGCAGAACTGCAAGGCCATAGGCCTGTCGGCGGGCCTGGACGCGCCAGGACGCGACGCCGTGATACGCCATATCGCCGAAGGCGCCGTGCTGCATCGGGTCATCTGATCCAGCGGCGCGGACGGGGCTGCTGGTGCGGGCGGCCGGGATCGAACCGGCAAGGGCTTTCGCCCGGCAGATTTTAAGTCTGCTGCGTCTACCAGTTTCGCCACGCCCGCGAGCCGGTCCGGCTCTATAGCCAGAACCGGCGGCCGGGGCCAAGCGGCTCAGCGCGCAGGCGTGGCCGGGGCGGCGGGGCGCATGGCGCGGAAATCGACGTCCGAATCGGCGATCAGCCACAGCAGCCCCGCCCAGGCGGCGACGTTCTGGCTCAGTTGGGCCGGGTCGATCTTGTCCAGGGTGTCGTTGGCCGTGTGGTGCAGGTCGAAATAGCGGGTTCCGTCCTGGGCCAGGCCGAAGAAGGGCACGCCCAACGGCCCCATAGGCCCGACATCGACCCCGCCCTCGGTCTCGACGCGGTCCGAGGCCAGGACGCCGATCGGATAGAGGACGCGCGTGGCGGCCTTCTGGAAGTCGGAGCCTTGCGCGCCGGCCGGCAGCCGCAGGGCATAGACCCGGTCGGCGCCGAAGTCGCTCTCGCCGGCGATGATGTGCTTGTCCAGGGCGGCGCCTTGGTTGCGGGCGTAGACGCCGCCGCCGTTGCCGGTCCGGGGCGTCGGCTGGGCCACCTCTTCGGAACCATAGAAGATGACGCGCAGGGTGCGCGCCGGGCGACGGCCGCTGTCGGCGATGGCCTTGGCTGCGGCCACCGTAATGGCGCCGCCCGCTCCGTCGTCGATCGCGCCGGTGCCCAGGTCCCAGCTGTCCATGTGCGAGCCCAGGACGATGATCTCGTCCGGACGGCTGGCGCCGGGCAGGTCGCCGATCACGTTCTGGCTGTGGGTCTCATAGGTATGGGCCGTCGAGGTCAGGCGCATCCGCACCGGCTCGCCCAGGGCGACCAGGCGGCTGACCTGGTCGGCGTCCGGCGCCGACAGGGCGAAGGCGGGGATCGTCGGCTTGCCGTCCACATAGCGGGTGGTGCCGGTGTGCGGCATCCGGTCCTCGTCGGACCCGACCGAGCGCATCACGAAGGCCGCCGCCCCCTTGGCCGCGGCGACGCCCGGCCCGGCCCCGCGCACGCGGGTCTGGGGACCATAGCCCGAGCCGTCCTGCATCGGATGCATCTGGCCCAAATCGACATAGACGATCTTGCCCCGCACAGCGGCGTCCGGCGCGGCCTGAAGGTCTTCCATCGAGGCGAAACGGACGATCTCGGCCTCGACTCCGCCTGTGGGGGTGGCTGGCGAATGGCCCAGCGCGGCGGCGACCAGGGCCTGGGCGTGGTCGCCGACAATGGCGGCGGAGCTTTCGCCCCGCTCCCACCCGACCAGAGGAAACTCTTCGATCCGGACGTTCTGGAAGCCGTGGGCGCGCAGATAGTCGGCGGCCCAGGCGGCGGCGTCCTGTTCGGCTTTCGATCCCGCCGGGCGCGCGCCGAACCGGGTCGTCAGCTGGGTGACGTAGTCCAGGGCGATGTTGGAGCGCAGGGCCGCGTCGCGAATGGCGATCGCCCGCTCCACCGTCGCGGCGTCCTGGGCCGACGCCAGGGGCGCAAAGGCGACAAGGCCCAGCGCAAGGGCGCTGGCGGTCAGCAGACGAAGGGACATGGGCGCGGCTCCACTTGGAAAGCCGCGACCCTAGAAAGAGTCAGCCGTTCTGGAAATAGGGTTCCACCGTCCCCTGCAACTTGACGGTCAGGGCCTTGCCCTTGCGGTCCACGCGATTGCCCAGAGCCAGCCGCACCCAGCCCTCGGAGACGCAATATTCCTCGACATTGGTCTTTTCCTCGCCCTTGAACCGGACGCCGACGCCGCGCTGCAACGCCTCGGCGTCGTGATAGGGGCTGGACGGGTCGACGGAGAGGCGGTCGGGAGGCGTGTCGGACATGGTCGGTCAGCGGGCTCGTAGGTCGGAAAGGCGCGGTGATAGCCGCGCCCGGCCGCCCTGCCAACCGAAACCGCCGCTCAGAACCCGAGCCAGAGCCGCGCCAGCGGTATGGCCAGCCACAGGGGCGCCGTCAGCAGGCCGCGCGCCAGCGGGCGCCGAAGGCGGTGCGCAATATACAAGACTTCCCCGAGCATGGCGGACCATCCTCAATGCCTCGCCCCCAAATCGGGCGTGAAGGGAGGATGCGCCCAAATGGGTTAGCGGATCGCCGTCATCCCACTAAGGATGAATCCGCAAGGGACGTCACTGCACCGTCTGGCGCGGCTGGGCGTCGGCGGCCGAGGGCTGATAGGCTTGGGGACCGCTGGCCGGAGCGGCGGCGGGGGTCGCGGTCGGGCGGGCGGCTGGACGGTTCGCCGGGCGGCGGGCGGCCGGACGCGGGGTCTGACGCGCCGGGGTCGCCGCAGCAGGCGTCGGCGCCGGGGACGCAGCCGTCGGACCAGAACCCGGCGTCGCGGGCGCGGCGGCGGCCGGGGCGGGGGTCGCTTCGGCGGCGGCGGCGCGGGCCGCCATCTGCTGCGCCTGGAAGCGGGCGGCCATCTTCTCCGTCAGCTCCTTGGCCTGGGCCGGCGTCATCTGGGCCATGACGGCCGCCAGGGTGCGCGGCCGCATGGCCGCCGCGACCGGCAGACGAACCCGATCCTCCAGCGAAGCCATGACGGGGGCGGCGTCCTTGGGCCGCATGGCCGAATAGACCTGAACCAGCCGGTCGATCTCGGCCTTTTCGCGCTCGTCGACCTGGCCCAGCATCTGCTTCATCTCGGCCTTCAGCGCCTCCAGCGCCTTGACCTTGGCGTCCAGCTTCTGCTCGGCGGCGACCATCAGCGGCAGGGTGGTGGCGAAGTCCTGATCCCGCGCGTCCAGCTCGGTTCGGCGCGCCGACAGGGACTGGATGATCTTCAGCTCGGCCGGAGAAATGCCGGCCTGCTGCGCCAGCTGTTCGGGCGAGAGCGCGCAGGTGCCGGCCGGGGCGGGCTTGGGCGCCGCAGCGGCGGCGGCCGGCGCAGCCTCCTCGGCCCAGGCCTTGGCGCCTTCGAACAGGCCCGGCGCGACGCCGACGGCGCGCACGGCGACGACCCCGCCGATGGCGACGGCGATCAGGGGGAGAAGGCGGGGGATGCGGGCCATGAAAGAAGGTTCCGAACTCAGGCGGCGAACAGGTCGTCGTCCAGATTACGACGCGCGGCGTTGAGGCTTTGTTTTGCGGTTTGGTTAGCGGAGCCGACGGCGGTCAGGGCCTGGACGATGGCGGCGACATTGTCGCGCCCGGCCGGCGCCCGGCCCGTCGCGGCGCTCGCGACGGTCGGGGTCATGCCCTGGATGCGTTCGGCCAGGGCGGCCATGCGGCGGGCGCGCTCGTCGTCGTCATTGACCAGGGCGGCCGGCGAAGGGGCGATCGCGGCCGAACGAACCGGTTCGGGACGGGCGACCGCCTCCTCTTCCCGGCTCCGGCTCGTCGCGGTCGGGGCCCGCGCGATCAGAACCTCCAGCTGCTGCTTGACCTCGCGCGCCTTGATGATCCGGTCGTGCAGCAGATCCGTCTCCTGGCCCGAAGCGCGCAGATTGGCCAGGGCCGCCTCGGCGCGGCCGGCGGCGGCGTTCAGCTCGGTCACCGCCTGGGCGAAGGCGATCTGCCCGGTGCGAAGGGCCGCCAGCTTGCGCTCCAGCTTGATCCCGTAGCCGACCGCCGCGACCAGCAGCAGCATCAGGACGGCGTCCATGATCATTCCAGCCATCAGCGCGCGCCCTTTATTCTCGCCGCGGATTCCGGGCTGATCGGCCCTTCGACGCGCACGGCGATATGTTGTCCCTTTCGGCCCATGCGGCCGGTCGTCAGGGGGATGGAGCCCGCACGGATCGAAACCTCCGAATCCGGCGTGGCGTTCAGCATCATCGTGTCCCCGACCTTCAGGTTCAAGACGCTGGACAGGGGCATGACCTGCTCGTCCAGCACCGCCCGCACCTCGGTTTCGGTGGTCCAGATTTCGGTGGCCAAGTGGCCTTCCCAGATGTTGTCGCGGCCGAACTTCTCACCCATGAACTGCTGCAGCAGCATCTTGCGGATCGGCTCCAGCGTCGCATAGGGCAGGAGCAGTTCGATCCGTCCGCCGCGATCCTCCATGTCGATCCGCAGCTTGATCAGGATGGCGGCGTTGGCCGGGCGCGCAATGGCGGCGAAGCGCGGATTGGTCTCCAGCCGGTCCAGATTGAAGGTGACCGGGGTCAAGGGCTCGAACGCCTGGCGGGCGTCGTTCAGCACCACCTCCACCATCCGCTGCACCAGCACCCGTTCGATGGTGGTGTAGGGCCGCCCCTCGATCCGCAGGGCCGCCGTGCCGCGACGGCCGCCCAGCAGCACGTCGACGATCGAATAGATCAGGTTGGAATCGACGGTCAGCAGACCGTAGTTGTCCAGTTCCTCGGCCCGAAACACCGCCAGGATGGCCGGCAGAGGGATGGAGTTCAGATAGTCGCCGAACCGGATCGACGAGATGTTGTCCAGCGACACCTCGACGTTGTCCGAGGTGAAGTTGCGCAAGCTGGTCGTCATCAACCGCACCAGGCGGTCGAACACGATTTCCAGCATCGGCAGGCGTTCGTATGAGACGAGCGCCGAGTTGATGATGGCGCGAATGCCGGACTTTTCCGACCCGTCGTCGTCGCCGAGATCGAAGCCCAGCAGGCTGTCGATCTCGTCCTGGTTCAGGACGCGCTCGGACAGGGCGTCCGCAGGATCGCCCAGTCCGGCCAGGGAATCGATCGGCGCGTCGGTCATCGCCTATTGCACCAGCATTTCTTCGATCAGAACGGCGTCGACCTTGCCCGGCGCGGCGACCAGATTGATGCGGCGCAGAAGCTCGGCGCGCAGCTGATAGGTGCCGGCGGAACCGCTCAGATCCTCGGGGCGAAGCTCCCGCACGAAGCCCGTGAACATGTCCTGCAGGCGCGGCATTTCTTCCTGCAGATGCGTCGCCACCTCGGCGTCATGCATCTCCAGCGTCAGCTTGAGCTTCAGGAAGGTGGGGCGTCCGTCCGGCGACTGGATGTTCATCACCATGTCCGGCAGGGTGTAGAAGGTGACGCCGTCCGGCCCTTCCGAAATCTTGCCCAGCGACGGATCGGCCTCGCCCTCCTTGCCGCCCCCGCCGTGGCCGCCGCCCTTTTCCTCGCCCTTCTTCTCTTCCTTGCCGTGACCGCCCTTTTCCTCGGCCTTGGCTTCGCCGTGGCCGCCTTCCGCTGCGGCGGCTTCCTCGCCATGCGCCTCGGCCGGCTTGGGCTTCATCAGGAAGAAGGCCGCCGCGCCGCCGCCGCCCAGGACCAGCAGGGCGACCGGCGCGATGATGAACAGGATCGGCAGCTTCTTTTTCTTGGGCGCGCCTTCTTCGCCCTCGGCGCCCGCCTCGGCCTCGGCCGCGTCGGCGCTGGGGTCGCCCTTCTTCTTGCCAAGTTTCAACATGCGCTCGCCCCGGAGAATCTACAGGGGAAGATCGGCCCGGCTTGGTTAATGCGACGTTTACAAACGGCAGTTTTTGCCGGGCGAACCCGGCCCTCCTCCCCCGCAAAGCCCCGCCGCGCCTGAATTAACCCTGTTGGCACGGTCATTGCGTAAGGGATTTCGAAGGAGCCTCGTCGTGGAAAACGCCGCCTATATCGGACTGTCCCGTCAGATGACGCTGCGCCGCGAGCTGGACATCGTGGCCAACAACATCGCCAACGCCGACACCACCGGCTTCAAGGTGGAGCAGCTGATGGTCGGGACGGAAATCGGCCAGCGGGCGCGCAACGACGCCATCCGGCCGTCCGCCAGCTTCGTGCTGGACAACGGCGTCGGCCGGGACTTCGGCCAGGGCGCCATGTCCGAGACGGGCCGCACGCTGGACTTCGCCATCGCCGGAGAAGGCGCCTTCTTCACCGTCCGCGACGGCGCCAACGGCGAGGCCTATACCCGCGACGGCGCCTTCACCCTGGACCCCGAGGGCCGGTTGACGACCAAACAGGGCGCGCCTGTGCTGAGCGGCGGCGCCGAGATCGTGCTGGACCCTGCGCTGGGCGCCATATCGGTCGGCGCGGACGGGACCATCACCCAGGCGGGCCAGATCACCGGCCGCCTCTCCGTCGTCCGCTTTGACACCCTCGGCGTTCTGGAGAAGGGCGGCGACGGCCTCTACCGCAACAGCTCGAACACCCAGCCGGTCGAGGCGAACGACGCCCAGGTCCATCAGGGCGCTCTGGAAGCCTCCAACGTCAACTCCCTCGTCGAGATCACCAACCTGGTCGAGATCAGCCGCGCCTATGAGAGCGTCACCCGGATGATCGAGAACACCACCGACCTGAGCCGTCGCGCCGTCGAGCGCCTCGGCAAGGTCGCATAAGGAACCCTGGACATGCGCGCACTTCGCACCGCCGCCTCGGGCATGGCCGCCCAGCAGCTGAACGTGGAGGTCATCTCCAACAACATCGCCAACATGAACACGGTGGGCTTCAAGAAGCAGCGCGCCGAGTTCCAGGATCTGCTCTATCAGAACGTCGAACGGATGGGGGCCCAGTCCTCCAGCCAGGGCACGGTCGTCCCGACAGGCATTCAGATCGGCGCCGGCGTCAAGGCCGGGGCGGTCTATCGCGTGACCGAACAGGGCACGCCCCAGCAGACCGGCAATCCCTATGACATGGCGATCGACGGCCGCGGCTATTTCCAGGTGACCCTGCCCTCGGGCGAGATCGGCTACACTCGCGCGGGCAATCTGCAGCTCAGCCCCGAAGGCCAGATCGTCACCGACGACGGCTATCCTCTGGAACCGGCGATCTCGATCCCGCAGGACACGGTCAAGCTGACCATCTCCAAGACCGGCCTGGTCCAGGCGACGCAGCAGGGTCAGACGGCGCCGACCACCGTGGGCCAGATCCAGTTGGCGACCTTCTTCAACGAGGCGGGGCTGGAAGCGATCGGCGACAATCTTTTGCTGGAGACGGCCGCCTCGGGCGCCGCCAACATCGGCTCGCCCGGCGACGTCGGTTTCGGCCAGATCCTGCAGGCCTATACCGAAGCCTCGAACGTCGATGCGGTGTCCGAGATCAGCGCCCTGATCATCGCCCAGCGCGCCTATGAGATGAACTCCAAGGTCATATCGACGGCGGACCAGATGATGTCGGTCACCTCCCAGGTGAAGGGCTGAGCCATGAAGATCGTTCGTAACGCCCTGGCCCTGACCGCCGTCTTCGCCGCGATCGCCGGCGCCGCCTCAGCCGGCTCGGTGGTCCTGAAGTCCAACCCTGTCGACGACGACGGCCGGGTGACGCTGGGCGACCTGTTCGAGGGCGCGGGCGCCGCCTCTGAGGTGGTGGTGGCCCAGCGCGTTGGCCCGTCCGTCGTTCTGGAAGCCGGCGCCCTCCAGGCCCAGGCGCGTCAGGCGGGTCTTGACTGGGACAATCCGACGGGCCTGCGTCGAGTCGCCGTGCGTCGCGCCGCCGCCGTCCCGGTTCAGACCGCCGCCGCCTCGGCCGGCCAGACGGCCCGCCCCGCCTTTGTCTCCGCCGGCGCCCAGGTCATCGCCCGCAACGACATGGTGCGCGTCACCTATCAGGTCGGGGGCGTCAATCTCAGCGTCATGGGCAAGGCGCTGCGCAACGCCGCCCTGGGCGAGCCCGTGGCGGTCATGAACACCTCCTCCAACCGCATCATCGACGCCGTGGCCTCCGGTCCCGGCCAGGCCCTTGCCGGTCCCGCCGCCGACATGGTCCGCGCCAATCCTCAACAATTCGCCGCCCGCTAGGGAAGTCCGTCATGCGCAAGCTCGTCCTCGCCGCCGCCGTCTCCGCCGCCTCCCTGGGCGCCTGCTCCACCGCCGTCGAGGCGGTGCGCGGCCCCCAACTGGCGCCCATCGGCTATCCCGCCGCCCTGGTTCCCACCCAGCAGGCCTATATGGCCGCCCCGGCGATGCGGACTGAATCGACCCCCGCCAGCGCCAACAGCCTGTGGCGGGTCGGCGCCCGCACCTTCTTCGGCGACCAGCGCGCCCGTCACGTCGGCGACATCCTGACCGTCCGCATCGACATCGACGACCGCGCCCAGACCCAGAACACGACCCAGCGGTCGCGGTCCAACGACGCCTCGACCGGAGTGTCCAACTTCTTCGGCCTAGAGAGCAGCCTGGGCCGCGCCTTCCCCGGCGGTTTCGATCCGGCCAAGATGGTCGGGCTGGAAGGCGAAACGAACGCCTCGGGCTCGGGCTCGGTCAACCGGTCCGAAAAGGTCTCTCTGACCATCGCCGCCGTCGTCACCGAGGTTCTGGCCAACGGCAATATGGTCATCCAGGGCCGCCAGGAGGTCCGCACCAATCGTGAGGTTCGCGAACTGACCGTCGCCGGCATCGTGCGGCCGGAAGACATCTCCTCGGCCAATTCGATCAACCACACCCAAATCGCCGAGGCCCGCATCTCCTACGGCGGTCGGGGCGACATCAGCCGGATGCAGGCCACCCCCGCCGCGCAGAGCCTGGTGGAGCGCTTCAGCCCGTTCTGATCCGCTGCGGCGCGAAAGCCACAACCATCAACCGCGCAAGCGGAGCCGTGAACTGTTGACGGATACCCGCGTTTGACCGTCAGACGCGAGTTAATCAAATGTTCAAGGTTCTGATCCCCGCCGCCGCTGCCATCGCCTTGGTCGCCTTCGCCGCCAAGCCGCAGGCGACCGAGCCCTCGGCCCATATGTCGGCGGAAACGCCGGCCATGGCCTGGCATCTGAGCCACGAGGGCGCCATGGCCAAGCTGGCCTACGGCGTAGCCAACTCCGATCAGTTGGCCCTGATGGTCACCTGCTCGCCCGGCGACCGGACGGCCGTGGTCTATGGCGACGTTCAGCCGGACACGCCTCGCCTGATCAACGCCTCGCACGGTCCCAGCCTGATCGATCCCTTGACCGGCGGCGACGCTACGGAGTCGCGCCTGTCCTTGCAGGACGCCAGTCTGAAGGGTCTCGCCGACCGCGGCGTGATGCGGGTTCAGGGCGATGCAGGCCAGTTCGACCTGACCGCTGACAGGGCCGAGCGGCGAATGATCGCGGACTTTCTGGCCTATTGCGGGTCTTCGCGCGCTTGACAAAATACGCGGCTGACGCAGGCTTGAGTTCCACCGCCAGCAGGGCCGACCGATGAACCTCATTCTCGCCGCCCTCCTGGCTTTCGGCCAGGCGGGAGCTCCGCGCGCCGCCCCGGTCTGGACCTGGACCCTTTATGAGAACGAGGGTCCGGTCGTTCTGGCCAATGAGGCGCCCGACACGCCCAATCTTCGCGCCACCGTGGAATGTGATCCGCGCTCAGGCGTCGTGGACCTTACGGTATACAAGGAAGACGCCCCGGCGCCCGGCGCCGCCTTCGCGCGCCTGAGCTCCGGCGACGTCGCCGCGACCAGTCCGGCCCGGTTCGGACGGCGGGGACGGCTGCAGGTGACGGTCCGCACCGACCATCCGCTGTTCGCCGCCTTCGTCGGCTCGGGCGATCTGACCATTCAGACGGGCGATCGAACAGACCGGGTGGCCATCCCCCGCGCCCATCTTGCCAAGCTGCGCCGTTTGGCGGACCGTTGCGCCGGTTGAGGAGACCGACGATGTCCCGGCTTAAGCTGATCCCGCCCCTTCTGTCCGTCGCGGCCCTGGCCGCCTGCGCGACCCAGCCGCCGACGGCCGACCTGTCCCCGGCCGCATCCGCCCCCGCCCCGACGCCGGGCTACGACTGGATCCGCAACACGGACGAGCCGCCGCAACAGGCTCTGGTCTACGGCATGGCCCACAGCGACGAAGTCAAGCTTCAGCTCTTCTGCCGTCCCGGTTCCGACACCCTGGATCTGGCCGCCATACTCGACAAGCCGGCGCGCCAGCTGCGGCTGGAGTCCGGCGGCGACACCGAAACCTATCGCGCCACTTCTGAAGAGGCGGCGATCAGCGACGGCTACTACGCCCAGGCCCGCGCCAGCACCAAGGACCCCGTCTTCCAGCGGTTCCGCCGGCTGGGCTGGATCGCCGTCTGGGACGGGGACGAACGTCACGCCTACGCCGCCCGCCCCGCCGCCCTGGCCGAGATCGAACGCTTCTTCGCCGCCTGCGGATGACGGCTTGACGCCCCCCGTCCGCTCCGCTTGCGTGGCGGCTGAAAGCGGAGGGCGTCATGAAGATCATCGGTTTGGCCGTTGCGGCCGGTTTGGCGACGGCGGCGACCGGCGCGGCTGCGGCCCCGGAGGCTGCGCAGACGGGGGTCCCCGTGACGGCGCCGGCGACGGCCCGCCCGGCTGAGGCGGCGCTGAACGCCCTGATCGCGGACTACGAAACCTATCTGAAGGCGATCGACCCCTTCGCTGCGGGCGGAGAGGGCGATGTGGAGGCCATGGGCCGGGTTCCCGACCTGTCGCGCGCCTTCGAACTGGCCCAGCGCGCGCCGCTGGAAGCCTTCGTCGCCCGGCTCGAGACCATCGACCCGGCAAGTCTTTCCCAGGCGGCGCGGATCAATCACGCCTTTCTGCTGTACAGCCTGAAGCGCGGCGTCGAGGGTCTGGATTACGACGCCTCTCGCCTGGCCTTCGACAGCGAAGGCGGGCCGGGAACCTGGGCCCTCTATGTCGGCCAGAGCACCCGACTGAACACGGTGGCGGAGGCCCAGGCCTATATCCGGCGCATACGGGGCTTTGGCGACATCTACGCCCAGACCACCGACAACGCCCGGCGGGGTCTCGCCACCGGCATGGTCCAGCCCCGCTCCGTCACCGAAAGCGCCCTGGCCGGGGCGCGCAACGACGTGGCGATCACGCCCGAGGACGAGCCCCTGCTCAAACCCTTCGCCACCCTGCCGACCACCATCGCCCCCGCCGACCGCGACCGGCTGAGGGCCCAGGCCGCCGCTGCGGTCGCCGCAGTCATCGTCCCCGCACGCCAGGACTGGCTGGCCTTCCTGGAGACCGAATACCTGCCCAAGGCTCCGATCGAGCCCGGCCTGGGCAACCGCCCCGGCGGCAAGGCCCTCTACGCCTATCTGGTGCGCGGCCACACCACCACGGACCTGACGCCGGACCAGATCCACCAGATCGGCCTGTCCGAGGTCGCCCGCATCCGCGCCCGGATGGAGGTCGAGATGAAGGCCGCCGGCTGGACCGGCGACTTCGCCGGCTTTTTGAACTTCCTGCGCACCGAACCCCAGTTCTACGCCAAGACGCGCGAGGACCTGCTGGAGAAGGCGTCGGAGATGGCCAAGCGCGCGGACGGCGGCCTGCCCGCCCTGTTCGCCACCCTGCCTCGCCTGCCCTATGACGTGCAGCCGGTCCCGCCGCAGATCGAGGCGAACTACACCACCGGCCGCTACAATCCCGGCTCGATGCAGAACGGCGTCCCTGGCCATTATGTGGTCAACACATCCAAGCTGGACCAGCGCCCCCTGTACGAACTGCCGGCCTTGACCCTGCACGAGGCCGTGCCCGGCCACCACCTCCAGATCGCCCTGCAGCAGGAGGCCGAGGACCAACCCTATTTCCGACGCCAGGCCAATGTGACCGCCTTCACCGAGGGCTGGGGCCTGTACGCCGAATACCTGGGCGAGGAGATGGGCTTCTACCGCACGCCCTATGAGCGGTTCGGCCGCCTGTCCTACGAGATGTGGCGCGCCTGCCGCCTGGTGGCCGACACCGGCCTGCACTGGATGGGCTGGACAGAGGAAGAGGCCCGCGCCTGTTTCCGCGACAACTCGGCCCTGGCGTCCCACAATATCGAGACCGAGCTTCAGCGCTACATCGGCTGGCCGGGCCAGGCCACGGCCTACAAGATCGGCGAGATCCGCCTGCGCGAAATCCGCGCCCGGGCGGAACGCGAACTGGGGCCGAAGTTCAACATCCGCACCTTCCACGACGCCCTGCTGACGGAGGGCCCGCTGCCGCTGGCCCTGCTGGACCAGCGGATGGACGCCTGGATCGCGGCGGAGAAATAGGACCTTCCCCCGCTTGCGGGGGAAGTGTCAGGCCGTGGCGCGCAGCGACACGCCTGACGATGGGGGAAGTCTTCTGTTCAAACGAGACTCCCCTCTCCGACCCTGGTCCGCTGCGCGGACGCCGGGCCACCTCTCCCGCGAGCGGGAGAGGGTCTTAAGCCCACGCCGGAACCGGCAGGCCCTTCGACGTCAGGAATTCCGGGTTGAACAGCTTGGACGCATAGCGCGACCCCGGATCGCACAGGCAGGTGACGATGGTCTTGCCCGGCCCGATCTCGCGCGCCAGCCGCACGGCCCCGGCGATGTTGACCCCGGCCGATCCGCCCAGCGACAGACCTTCGTGCTTCACCAGATCGAACAGGATCGGCAGAAACTCCGCATCCTCGATCCGGTAGGCGTAATCCGGCTTGAACCCCTCCAGATTGCCGGTGATCCGCGCCACCCCGATCCCCTCGGTGATCGACGAGCCCTCGCCCGTCATCTCGCCCTTGGTGAACCAGTTGAACAGGGCCGCGCCGGCGGGATCGGCCAGGGCGATGGTCACCTCGGGCTTCTTCTCTCGCAGATAGGCGGCGACGCCCGAGATGGTGCCGCCCGACCCCACGGCCGAGACGAAGGCGTCGATCTGGCCGCCCGTCTGTTCCCAGATTTCCGGCGCTGTCGTCGTATAATGGGCGTCTCGGTTGGCGGTGTTGTCGAACTGGTTCGCCCAGATAGCGCCCGCCTCCTCGCTCTCGTTCAGCTCGGTCGCCAGACGGCCCGAATAATGGACGAAATGGTTGGGGCTGGAGAAGGGGGCGGCGTCCACCTCGACCAGGCGCGCGCCCAGCGACCGGATGGCCGACTTCTTCTCCTCCGACTGGGTGCGGGGCATGACGATGACCACCGGATGGCCCAGGGCCGCCCCGACCAGGGCCAGGCCGATGCCGGTATTGCCCGCCGTGCCCTCGACGATGGTCCCGCCGGGCTTCAGCGCGCCCGACGCCCGCGCGACCTGAACGATGGACAGGGCGGCGCGGTCCTTGATCGAGCCGCCGGGGTTCATGAACTCGGCCTTGCCCAGGATTTCGCAGCCCGTCTCGTCGGACAGGCGATTCAGGCGGACCAGCGGCGTATGACCGATCAGGTCGATGACAGACGGTGTGGCGGACACGTTTCAGCTTTCAGGCGAGGTCGAACGGGAGGACGATCAGGCGGCGACCTGACGCCTGCCTAGGTGGATGCCGCATTCGACCTTGTCCATCCCCGACCAGCGTCCGGCCCGCGCGTCTTCGTCGTCTTCGACGGCGCGGGTGCAGGGCCAGCAGCCGATGGAGCGGTAGCCCTGCTCGACCAAGGGATGACGGGGCAGGTCGTGCGCCTCCAGCCAGGCCTCGACGGCGTCGGCGTCCCAGTCCGCCAGCGGATTGATCCGCAGCACCCCGTCCAGCACCTCGAACGGTTTCAACGCCGCGCGGGTCGCGGCCTGATAGCGTTTGCGCCCGGTGATCAGGGCGTTGAACCCGACCGTCGCCCGCGCCAGGGGCCGCACCTTCCGCAGGTCGCAGCAGGCGTCGGCGTCGGTCTTCCACAGGTCGTCGCGGGCGTCCAGGGCCGCCTTCTCGTTCGCATCCGGCGTGACCAGCCGCACGTCGGTCAGCCCCAGAGCCTTGGTCAGCTGGGTGCGATAGGACAGGGTCTGCAGGAAATGCTGGCCGGTCTCCAGGAAGACGACCGGCACGTCCGGATTGGTCTGGGCCACAATGTGCAGCAGGGCCGCCGATTCCGCCCCGAACGAGGATATGGTCCCGATCCGCAGGCCCAGGGCCGGATCCAGCGCCGCCTTCAGGATGTCCGACGCGGCCTTGCCCTCGGTCTCGCGGTTCAGACGGTCGGCCAGGGCCTGCAGATCCCGATCGTTCGACGCCGCCCGCCGTCTCTGCCAGATGGTCGGGGCCGGATCGACGGCCGGCTGATAGGAGCCGCTGAAGGCCTGGTCCATCCGCGCCCAGGCCGCCGTGTCGGCGCCCGGCGCCAGCTCCACCGCGTCGAATCCCGACCGCCGCAGATGGCGCGCCTGGTCCGGCAGGACCTTGCCCGCCGCGATCAGCCGCCCGGCATAGCCCCGCTCGCGCAGCACCGCCGCCAGCGAGAAGCCGCGCCCGTCGCGAAAGGCGTCGAACTCCAGCACCAGGACGTCGGTTGCGGCGGCGGCCGCCTCGACCTCTTCCAGCGGGGTCGTCACCGACAGGCGCGGCCCGTTCTGAACTCCCTCAAGCGTTTGCAGCATCGAGCGTCTCATAGATGGCGTCGCGGAAGGGATCGGGTCCGACACGGCGCACCGTGTCGATGAACCGCTCGCCCTCGGCGCGGATTTGCAGATAGCGGTCCAGGGTCCGCTGGATGGCGGGCGCCACCTCGTCGGCCGGCAGGCTCTTGCCGACGATGTCGCCCAGCGCCGCCTGTTCGTCGGGCGAACCGCCGACCGTGATCTGGTAGTATTCCTCGCCCTTCCGGTCGACGCCCAGCACCCCGATGTGGCCGACGTGATGGTGGCCGCAGGCGTTGATGCACCCGCTCATATTGATACGCACCGGCCCCAGCTTCTCCTGATAGTCCAGGTCCGCCAGCCGTTTCGACAGGGCCTGGGCCACCGGGATCGACCGGGCGTTGGCCAGGCTGCAATAGTCCAGACCCGGGCAGGCGATGACGTCGGTCGCCAGGTCGGCGTTGGCCGTCGCCAGCCCCGCCTCCAGCAGCGCCCGCCAGACCGTCGGCACGTCGTCCAGCTTCACATGGGGCAGGACCAGGTTCTGCTCATAGGCGGCCCGCAGTTCGTCGAAGGCGTATCGCTCGGCTAGATCAGCAACCGCGTCCATCTGGTCCGCCGTGATGTCGCCCGGCACGCCGCCGACCGGCTTCAGCGACACCACCACCGAGGCATAGCCCGCCTGCCGGTGACGCCGCACATTGTTCCGCGCAAACCGCGCAAAGTCCGGATCGGCCAGCAGGGCGCGCTCGAACGGAGCGCTGGCCTTGGGCAGATCCTCGAACGGCGGCGGGGCGAAATAGGCCTTGATCCGCTCGGCCTCGTCCTCGGGGATCCGCAGGTCTTCCAGGCGCAGGGTGGCGTAGTGTTTGTCCACCTCCTCGCGGAAGGCCTCCAGCCCGACCGAGGCGACCAGGATCTTGATCCGCGCCTTATGGATATTGTCGCGCCGTCCCAACAGGTTCCACGCCCGCAATATGGCGGTCAGATAGGCCAGCAGGTCCGCAGCCGGAACCGCCGAGGCGATCTCCTGGCCGATATGGGGCAACCGCCCCTGCCCGCCGCCGACGAAGACGCGGAAGGCGGTCCCGCCGTCTTCGCCGCGCACGATCTGCAGCCCCACGTCATGGGTGCGGATCGCCGCCCTATCCTTCTCGGCGCCGATGACCGCGATCTTGAACTTGCGCGGCAGGAAGCTGAACTCCGGGTGGATCGTCGACCACTGTCGGATGATCTCGCACCAGGGCCGCGGATCCTCGATCTCGTCCTCCGCCGCCCCGGCGAAGACGTCGGTCGTGGTGTTGCGGATGCAGTTGCCCGAGGTCTGGATGGCGTGCATCTCGACATCGGCCAGATCGCTCAGGATCGCCGGCAGGTCCGTCAGGGCCGGCCAGTTGTACTGGATGTTCGTCCGCGTGGTGAAATGGCCGTAGCCCTTGTCATAGGTGCGGGCGATATGGGCCAGCCGGCGCATCTGCCGACTGTTGAACGTTCCATAGGGAATGGCGACCCGCAGCATATAGGCGTGAAGCTGCAGATAGACCCCGTTCATCAGCCGCAGCGGCTTGAACTCGTCCTCGGTCAGGGCGCCGGAGGCGCGGCGCGCCACCTGGTCGGAAAACTCCGCCACCCGCTCACGCACCAGGGCGTGGTCGAACTCGTCATAGCGATACATCAGCCCACGCCTCCCGCGACGCTGTGGCCGACGGTCGGACCGGCGGCGCGAATCCGCTCCTTCAGCCGATCCCGGCCCGAGGGCGCGCGATCCTGAACCTCGACCAGATAGGGATTGACGAACACGTCCGGCCGCGCCGCGACCTCGGCCAGCACGATCTCGGCCGCCGCGTCGTCCAGGGTCGAGGCCTGGTCCAGGCGCTCGACCGGCTGATTGTCCACGCCCGCATAGATGACGCGCCCGTCCGACAGGCGGTTTGCGGTGACGATCTTCATGCCGCCGCCTCCGTCCGCACGTCCGGCTGGGCCGCCGAAAACGCCGCCGTCTCGCCCACGAACAGCAGGGCCGGACCGGTCAGGTTCGCGCCGCGCACCAGGGCGCCCAGCCCGTCGAGCCGGCCGGTCAGCACCCGCTCGTCCGGCCGACTGCCGTTTTCGACGACGGCCACCGGCGTCGCGCCCGCGCGGCCCGCCGCCATCAGCCTGGCCGCCGTCTCCTCGGCCCGGTCCACGCCCATATAGATGGCCAGCGTATGGTTCGGCGCCGCCAGCCGGGTCCAGTCGGCGTCGACGCCGCCCGGCTTGGCCTGGGCCGTCACGAAGGTCACCGCCTGGGCGTGCTCGCGGTGCGTCAGAGGGATCCCGGCCGAAGCCGCGCAGGCCAGGGCCGCCGTCACCCCCGGCACCACAAAGACCGGAACCCCCGCCGCCCGTATCGCCTCCAGCTCCTCGCCGCCGCGCCCGAAGACGAAGGGATCGCCGCCCTTCAACCGCACCACCCGGTGACCGGCCTTGGCCTCCTCGATCATCAGGGCCTCGATCTGATCCTGGGGCACGGAATGTTCGCCGCGCGCCTTGCCGACATACAGCCGCTTGGCGTCGCGCCGCGCCCGTTCCAGCACGGCCTCGGGCACCAGCCGGTCGTGAATGATCACGTCGGCGTCCTGCAACACCCGCAGCGCCTTCAGGGTCAGCAGCTCAGGATCGCCCGGCCCCGCCCCGACGATATGGACCACCCCCTGTTCGGGCGCGGCGACGTTCAGCAGCCGCAGCATCTCGCGCCGCGCCTCGGCCGTGCGGCCCGCCGCCGCCAGATCGGCCGCCGGACCCCGGAAGGCCTTCTCCCAGAACCGCCGCCGGGCCATGAAGTCCGGCACGCTGGCCTTGACGGTGTCGCGCAGTTCGCGCGCCATTCGGGCCACATTGGCCAGGCCGGCCGGCAGAACCCCTTCGATCCGCGAGCGCACGTCGCGGGCCAGTATGGGCGCCGATCCCCCGGTGGCGACCCCGATCACCACCTCGTCCCGGTCGATCAGGGCCGGGGTCTGGAAGTCGCTCAGATGGGGCTTGTCCACCACATTGACCTGGGCCCCCGCCGCCCGCGCCAGGGCGCCCAGCCGCGTCAGTTCGTCCGCGTCGTCCAAGGCCATAAAGACCAGACGCGCCCCCGCCAGATCCTGGGCCTGGGGCGCGCGCAGCACCGGCTCCGGCGCGCTCAGCGGGATTTCCATCCGGGGCGGGGCGCCGTCAGGCGCGAACCACAGCAGCTGGGCCGGCGTGTTCAGGAACAGTCGCAGCTTGGCCAGGGCGGGCTCACCGCCGCCGATGATCACGATCTTGGCGGCCTCAAGCGGAATGGAGGCGAGAAATACACGCATCGTCTTGCTTTCAGGGCCGGCGTCGGGGAAGGAGGACGGCGGCGGAGCCCGAACCATCGGCCTCCCCGTCCAGACCCGCAAACCAGATTGCCTTTGGCACGCTGATAGGATTTCTAACGGCGATGGCCCGTTCCCTGCTCCCGCTCAACGCCCTGCGCGCGTTCGAGGCCGCCGCGCGTCACCTGAACTTCTCGCGCGCCGCCGACGAACTGGCGGTGACGCCCGGCGCCGTCAGCCAGCAGATCCGCCTGCTGGAGGACATTGTCGGCGGCCCCCTGTTCGTGCGCGAGGCGCGCGGTCTCCAGCTGACCGACCTCGGCCGATCCTCGGTCCCCCTGCTGCGCGAGGGGTTCGAGCGGCTGATGGACGCCTCGGCCCTGCTGCGCGAGCCGCCGCGCCGCAAACAGGTGTCGATCAGCATCGCCCCCGGCTTCGCCTCCAAATGGCTGATGCCGCGCATGGACGACTTCCACGCCGCCCATCCCGAGATCGAGCTTTGGATCTCGGCCGACATGGAGACTGCCGACCTGACCGAGGGCAAGGTCGATCTCGCCGTCCGCTACGGCCCCGGCGACTACCCCGGCCTGACCGTGGACCGGCTGATGACCGAGACGGTCCTGCCCGTCTGCGCCCCGTCTCTGATGAACGGCGAACATCCGATCCGCAAACCCGCCGATCTGATGCGCCACACCCTGCTGCACGACATGTCCAACGACGGCGACCCCAGCCGCCCCGACTGGGCCATGTGGCTGAAGGCGCGCGGCGTGCGCCACCCCGACCCGCGCCGGGGCTCGCGCTTCAACCAGTCCAGCCTGCTGATCGAGGCCGCCGCTTCCGGCCGCGGCGTCGCCCTGGCCAAACGCACCCTGGCCCAGGCCGACCTGGCCTCGGGCCGTCTGGTCGCCCCCTTCCCCGACGGCTCGGAAGCGGTCGGCTTCGCCTATTACGTCGTCCAGCCCCGCGACCGCCCGCCCTCGCCCAGCGCCACCGCCTTCGTCGCCTGGCTGAAGCGGCAGGCCGTCGATCACGACAATACGATGGGACAGCTTTAGAGCACCGCAAACCTTGACTCCGACGGCGGCCGGACCGACACGACCGCCCCATGATCACGCGCTATTCCCGCCCCGACGCCGCCGCCATCTGGTCGCAAGAGACCAAGTACAAGATCTGGTTCGAGATCGAGGCCCATGCGGCGACCAAGATGGCCGAACTGGGCGTCATCCCCCAGCAGGCCGCCGACGCCATCTGGGCCAAGGGCAAGGACGCGACCTTTGACGCCGACCGCATCGACGAGATCGAGCGCACCACCAAACACGACGTCATCGCCTTCCTGACCCACGTCGCCGAGATCGTCGGCGAAGAGGCGCGTTTCCTGCACCAGGGCATGACCTCGTCGGACGTGCTGGACACCTGTTTCGCGGTCCAGCTGGCCCGGTCGTCGGACCTGCTGATCGAAGGCGTCGATCGCGTCCTGGCCGCGCTGGAAACCCGCGCCAAGGAGCATAAGTACACCCCGACCGTCGGCCGCAGCCACGGCATCCACGCCGAGCCCGTGACCTTCGGCCTGAAGCTCGCCGGCTATCACGCCGAGTTCCAGCGCGCCAAACGCCGCCTGATCACGGCCAAGGAAGAGATCGCCACCTGCGCCATTTCCGGCGCCGTCGGCACCTTCGCCAATGTCGACCCCGCCGTCGAAGCCTATGTGGCCGAACAGATGGGGCTCCAGGTCGAGCCGGTCTCGACCCAGGTCATCCCGCGCGACCGCCACGCCGCCTTCTTCGCCGCCCTGGGCGTGGTCGCCTCTTCGGTCGAGCGTCTGGCGGTCGAGATCCGCCACCTGCAACGCACCGAGGTGCTGGAGGCCGAGGAATTCTTCGACAAGGGTCAGAAGGGCTCGTCGGCCATGCCGCACAAGCGCAACCCCATCCTGACCGAAAACCTGACCGGCCTGGCCCGTCTGGTCCGCTCAGCCGTGACCCCGGCGATGGAAAACGTCGCCCTGTGGCACGAGCGGGACATCAGCCATTCCTCGGTCGAACGCGGCATCGGTCCCGACGCCACCATCCATCTTGACTTCGCCCTGCAACGCCTGGCCGGCGTGATCGAGCGGCTGAACATCTATCCCGAGAACATGCAGAAGAACCTCGACCGCCTGGGCGGTCTGGTGCACTCGCAACGGGTCATGCTGGCCCTGACCCAGGCCGGCGTCTCGCGCGAGGCGGCCTATGCCGCCGTGCAGGAGAACGCCATGAAGGTCTGGCGCGGCGAGGGCGCCTTCCTGGACTTCCTCAAGGCCGACGACCGCGTCACCCTGCCCCACGACCAGCTCGAGGCCCTGTTCGACCTCGGCTATCACACCAAGAATGTGGACGTGGTGTTCAGGCGGGTGTTCGGCGAGGGGTGATCTTCAGTATTGAAAATTGTACCGATTTTCGTACTCTATCACCATGCAACGCGTCGAAGCCTCTGTCGCGGTCAGCGTCTCTGACCTGAAGAAGAGCCCCAGCGCCGTCATGGACGACGCGGCGGGCCAGACCGTGGCCGTGCTGAATCATAATCGGGTCATGGCCTATATGGTCCCCGCCGCCGTCTATGAGGCGATGGTCGAACGCCTGGATGATCTGGCCTTGATCGAGACTGTCCGCCAGCGGCAGGACGAGACGCCGGTGCGCGTCTCGCTCGATGCCCTTTGATCTTCAGTTCCTCCCCTCCGCGCTGAAGGAGTGGGAGAAGCTGGGCGCGCCGGTCCGGGTCCAGTTCAAGGAAAAGCTGGCCGAACGACTGGAGAGTCCGCGTGTTCCGAAGGATGCGCTTCACGGGATGCGCGATCACTACAAGATCAAGCTGCGCTACGCCGGATATCGGCTGGTCTATCGGGTCGAGGACGCAATCATAACGGTGACCGTCGTCGCGGTGGGCAGACGCGACCGCAGCCAGGTGTATCGGGACGCGGCGCGTCGGGAATGACCAAGAGCCAGTTCCC
Source organism: Brevundimonas sp. Bb-A (assembly GCF_009394735.1). Classification (NCBI taxonomy): domain Bacteria; kingdom Pseudomonadati; phylum Pseudomonadota; class Alphaproteobacteria; order Caulobacterales; family Caulobacteraceae; genus Brevundimonas; species Brevundimonas sp. Bb-A. The sequence goes on from NZ_CP045456.1 coordinate 2,905,615, forward strand.
CCCCGTCGTCGATGCGAACACCCGCCTGCTGATCCTCGGCAGCCTGCCCGGCGACGCCTCGCTGAAGGCGGCGCAATATTACGCCCACCCGCGCAACGGCTTCTGGCCTTTGATCGGCGGCGTGCTGGACGAACCCCTGGCCGCCCTGCCCTACCCCGACCGCCTGGAGCGGTTGAAGGCGCGCGGCGTCGGCCTGTGGGACGTGATCGCCTCGGCCCAGCGATCCGGCAGTCTGGACGCGGCGATCAGGTCGCCCGAGGCCGCCGATCTGCGCGGTCTGATCCAGGACCTCCCCGAACTGCGCGCCGTCGCCTTCAACGGCGGTCTGGCGGCCAAGCTGGGCAGGCGGATCCTGGCCGACCTCGCCGGCCTCGCCCTGGTCGACCTGCCGTCATCCAGCCCGGCCCATGCAATATCCTTGTCGGCAAAGGCGGAAAACTGGGCCATACTCGGAAAGTTTCTCCCGGATAAGCCCGCCGCCTGATGATCCTGACCCTTTCCTGCCCCGACCGCCACGGCATAGTGGCGGCCGTGTCCGCCTTCCTGCTGGAGCGGGACGCCAACATCTCCGACGCCCAGCAGTTCGGCGACGCCGCCAGCGCCACCTTCTTCATGCGTGTGGTGTTCGAACCGCGCCAAGGCGACGACCCGGCCGCGATCCGCGCCGCCTTCGCCCCTCTGGCTGGGCGATTCGACATGGACTGGACCCTGAGGGGGCCGGAACCGCGCAAGGTGATGATTCTGACTTCGCGCTTCGACCACTGTCTGGCGGACCTGCTGTACCGCTGGCGTATCGACGAACTGCCCATGGATGTGACGGCGGTCGTCTCCAACCATCCGCGCGAGATGATCGGCCATGTCGATCTGGGCGACCTGCCCTTCCATCACCTGCCCGTCAGCGCCGCCGACAAGCCGGCCCAGGAGGCCCAGCTTCTGCGTCTGATCGAGGAGACCGGCACGGAACTGGTCGTTCTGGCGCGCTACATGCAGATTCTGTCCGACGATCTCAGCGCGCGACTGGCGGGCCGCTGCATCAACATCCACCACTCCTTCCTGCCCGGTTTCAAGGGCGCCCGCCCCTATCACCAGGCCCATGCGCGCGGGGTGAAGGTGATCGGCGCCACGGCCCACTATGTCACCGCCGACCTGGATGAAGGTCCGATCATCGAACAGGACGTGGAGCGAATCAGCCACCGCGACACGCCCGAAGATTTGATCAGAAAAGGCCGCGACATCGAGCGCCGCGTCCTGGCCCGCGCAGTCCGTCGGCACCTGGAAGACCGGGTTTTGCTGCATGGCGCCAAGACGGTCGTCTTCGAGGACTAACGGCCAAGCTGCGTCCTCTTGTCACGCCGCAGGCATCCTTTACCCGCCTCAAGCCGTAACCTTTCCGTCAACGCCGCAGTGCGGACCAACAGGGAAGGAACAACCATGCCAAATCTTCGGACACTTATGCTCGTCGCCGCCTCCGGCGGCGCCTTGATGGCGCTCGGCGCTTGCAACAACAACGAGACCGCCCCGGCCGAATCGACGGCCATGGCGCCGGCGGAAGGGACCGCCATGGCGCCTATGGCGGCCGAACCCATGGTCGGCGGCGCCGCCATGAGCTCGAACGAGACCATCGTCGCCAACGCCTCCAAGGCCTCGAACCTGTCGACCCTGGTCGCCGCCGTTCAGGCCGCCGGCCTGGTCGAAACCCTGCAAGGCCCCGGCCCCTTCACCGTCTTCGCCCCCGACAACGCCGCCTTCGACAAGATTCCCGAAGCCACCCGCACCGCCTTGATGCAGCCTGACATGAAGGCCGATCTGACCAAGATCCTGACCTATCACGTCGTCGCCGGGCGTCTGACGGCCGCCGACATCGCCGCCCAGGCCCAGGCGAACGGCGGAACCGCGACCCTGAAGACCGTTCAGGGCGAGGAACTGAAGGTTTCGGCGGGCCCGAACGATACCTGGGTCATCACCGACGCCAAGGGCGGAAAGTCCACCATCACCCAGGCGGACGTGGCTCAATCGAACGGCATGGTCCATGTCGTAGATACGGTTCTGATGCCGTAAAAATATTTACGATCCGCCCGGAACCGGCGGAAACCAAATCCCGCCCCCCGTGTTCTTAGGGGGCGCGAGACGCACAGTAAGCCGGGTGAGACATCCCCCAACGTCCCCGGCAAAAAGAAAGGGCCGCACTTTCCCCCGGGTGCGGCCCTTTCGACGTCTGAAGGCCCGAAGGCCGAAAGTCCTATTCGCCGGCGCGAATCTGTTCGCGGGCGATCGAGGCCAGTTCGTCGATCTTGGAGCGGATTTCGCCCTCCGAGACCGTCAGGCCCGAGGCCTTGAAGTCGCCGGCGACCTTGCGGAACACGTCTTCGTCGCCCGGCTGCTCCATGTCGGCGCGCACGATGGCGGCGGCGTACTGGTCCGCGCTGTCGGCCGACAGGCCCATCTTCTCGGCCGCCCATAGGCCCAGCATCTTGTTGCGCCGGGCGATGGCCTTGAATTCCTGCTCCTGATCGAGGGCGAACTTGGCCTCAAAGCCCTTTTCCCGATCGTCGAACGTCGTCATGTCGCTCAGCAAGCTCCGCACACCCCTGACCTCGGGGCAAGCGCCGTCTATAGCCCGCCCGCGCCCGAACGCAACATGGCTTGCATAGACCTTGGTCCTGTTGCGGCGTCGCACGCGGCGTTCATTTGTGTCGAGGGCCGCCTTCCGCTAAGGAGACGCCGAACGAGATTGACTGCCCGAACGATTCCAAAACGCGCCGCCAGGACCGGGTCTTCCCTTTCCACCATGGCCGCGCGATTTTTGTTTCTGGAGGGCGCCCGTAAGCCGGGACCGGAATATGAACAGCAAACGCAAGAAGATCTACGAGGGCAAGGCCAAGATCCTGTACGAAGGGCCCGAGCCCGGCACCCTGATCCAGTACTTCAAGGACGACGCCACCGCCTTCAACGCCCAGAAGAAGGCCGTTCTCGAAGGCAAGGGCGTGGTCAACAACCAGATCAGCGAATTCATCATGTCGCGCCTGAACGGCATCGGCGTGACCAATCACTTCATCAAACGCCTGAACCTGCGCGAGCAGCTGATCCGCGAAGTCGAGATCATTCCGCTGGAAGTCGTCTGCCGCAACATCGTCGCCGGCTCCATGAGCCAGCGCCTGGGCATCGAGGAAGGCACGCCCCTGCCACGCTCGATCATCGAATTCTACTACAAGAAGGATGAGCTCAACGACCCGATGGTCACCGAAGAGCACATCACCGCCTTCAACTGGGCCTCGACCCAGGAACTGGACGACATCCTGGCGATGACGGTTCGGGTCAACGACTATCTGTCGGGCCTGTTCAGCGCGGTCGGAATCACCCTGGTCGATTTCAAGATCGAGTTCGGCCGAATCTGGGAGAACGACTTTAGCCGCGTCATCCTGGCCGACGAGATCAGCCCCGATTCCTGCCGCCTGTGGGACTCCTCGACCGGCGAGAAGATGGACAAGGACCGCTTCCGCCGCGACCTGGGCAACGTCATCGAAAGCTACACCGAAGTCGCGCGTCGCCTGGGCATCATGAAGGGCATGCCGACGGTGATTCAGGGCGGGCTGCACTGATGATTGACGTAGCGGAAGAGGGCGGCGAGTTCCGACGGTCCATTGACCTGGCCGGAACCAGCCGCTTTCGCCGCATCGCGGGCGTCGGGCCGGTCTATGAAGTGACCGCCATTGTCGGGGACCTCATCAGGGCCTGTCTAATCGACAGCGACGAAGCCTTCGACTATCCGCTGGCCGACGCCGAAAACGACCCCCTGGCCTGATGTTCGCCATTTCCTTCGATCTGGACCTCAACGAGACGACCGCTATCCATCCCGCCGGGGTGAGGCAGGCGTATCGCGAGATCGAACGGACCCTGAAACGCTATGATTTCCACCGCGTCCAACAGAGCGTCTATCTCACTGAAATCCCGGACCTCGCTAATCTGACTCTGGCCATGACCGCCCTCAAGGCTCTGCCCTGGTTCCCCCAATGCGTGAAGGACGTTCGCGGCTTCCGCGTCGAGAACTGGTCCGACTTCACTCCCTTCATGAAAGGCAACGGCTGATGGCCAAAATCAAGGTTCACGTCTTCCTCAAGACCGGCGTGCTGGACGTCCAGGGCAAGGCCGTTGAAGGCGCCCTTCAGGGTCTGGGCTGGTCGGGCGTATCGAACGCCCGCGTCGGCAAGCTGATCGAGTTCGACCTCGACGGCGTCGAGGATCCGCAAGGCGAGGCCAAGAAGATGTGCGAGCAGCTGCTCGCCAATACGGTGATCGAAGGCTACCGTATCGAGGCGGCTTGAAGCATTCGGCCTCTTCCGCGCGAAGGTGCGGAAGAGGCGCTTGCATCCATACAGCGGACTCCTAGTTAAGCTAACGGCTTGAACGACGGAGCACCTATGCCCTTCACCCTCACCTCCACCGACATTCAGGACGGCGGCGTCCTGCCCGACGCCCAGGTTCACGCCAAGGGCAACACCTCGCCCCACCTCGCCTGGTCGGGCGCGCCGGAGGGGACGAAGAGCTACGCCGTCACCTGCTATGATCCCGACGCCCCCACCGGCTCCGGCTTCTGGCACTGGACGGTCGCGAACATCCCGGCCGATGTGACCGAACTGGCGACCGGCGCCGGCTCGCCCGGCGGTCAGTTGCCGACCAGCGCCGTCCAGGGCCGCACCGACTACGGCAAGGCCGGCTTCGGCGGCGCCGCCCCGCCGCCCGGCCACGGCCCGCACCGCTATGTCTTCACCGTCTTCGCCGTGGACGTGGAGCGGCTGGACGTCACCGCCGACGATTCCGGCGCGGTGTTCGGCTTCAACCTGCATTTCCACACCCTGGCCAAGGCCTCGATCACCGCGACCTATGAGAACCTGGGCTGAGCCCGCCCCTCGGCGGCCGCGCCGCAACCTTATGTGATCGACGATCATTTCTGGCGGGTTGAAGCCCGCGAGGGGCCCCCTATGTTGCAGCGCAACACCCCTCCGTTCTCGCCCCAGGATTTTCGCATGGCCGTCTCCGGCGCCGTGGCCGACACTGACGTCGCCGTAAGACCCATGGCTGCGGGCCGTGTGGCCCTGGTTCTGATCGCCCTGGCCATGGGCGGTTTCGCCATCGGTGTGACCGAGTTCGCGGCCATGAGCATCCTGCCGGACTTCGCCGCCGGCCTGGGCGTCGACGCCCCGACGGCGGGCCATGTGATCAGCGCCTATGCGGCCGGCGTGGTGGTCGGGGCGCCCATCCTGGCGGTGCTGGGCGCGCGCAGCCCCCGCTGGCTGCTGCTTATCGGCTTCATGGCCCTGTTCGCCGTCGGCAACGGCCTGTCGGCCATGGCGCCCACCTATGAATGGATGTTGGTCTTCCGCTTCCTCAGCGGCGTGCCGCACGGCGCCTATTTCGGCGTGGCGGCCCTGGTCGCCGCCTCCATCGTGCCGCTTCACCTGCGCACCCGCGCCGTCTCGACCATTCTGATGGGGCTGACGGTCGCCACCGTCATCGGCGTCCCCTTCGCCAATCTGGTCAGCCACGCCTTCGGCTGGCGCTGGACCTTCGCCATCGTCAGCGTCCTGGCCGTGATCACCATGGGGTTGGTCGCCCTGTTCGCCCCGCGCGACCCGGCCCATGCCGACGCCAGCCCCTTGCGCGAACTGGGCGCCCTGAAGCGCAGCCAGGTCTGGCTGACGCTCGGCGTCGGCGCGATCGGCTTCGGCGGCATGTTCTGCGTCTACGCCTATCTGGCCTCGACGCTTCAGGCGGTGACCGGCGTGGGGCCGGAGATCCTGCCTTGGGTCTTCGCCGTCTTCGGCGTCGGCATGTTCCTGGGCAATATCCTGGGGGCCTGGGCGGCCGACCGGATCGGCTTTCCGGCGGCGGGCGGCCTGCTGCTGTGGAGCGCCGCCGCCCTGGCCCTCTATCCCTTCGCCGCACCGCACCTGTGGGCCGTCATGGTCGTGGTCTTTCTGATCGGCGGCGGCGGCGGCCTGGGCTCGGTGCTTCAGACCCGTCTGATGGACGTCGCCGGCGACGCCCAGACCCTGGCTGCGGCCTTGAACCACTCGGCCTTCAACACCGCCAACGCGCTGGGCCCGCTTCTCGGCGGTCTGGCCATCGCCGCCGGCTACGGCTGGACCTCGACCGGCTGGGTCGGCATGGGCCTGTCCCTGGGCGGGTTTGCAATCTTCGTGATCGCCTGGTTGGCGGGGCGCAAACGTGCTGCGTCCGAGCGTTTGGCGTAACCACAGTTTATGGTAGTATGGGCGTATGGCGGACGTCACCAATGACCTCATCTACGAAGTGCTGAAGTCGATGCAGACGCGCCTGGATCGGATCGACGGCAACATCGCCGACGTGAAGGGCGAACTTCAGGCCATGCGCCTCCACCTCAACGGCCTGAACCAAGACGTCTCCAACCTCTATCAGATCGTTGATCGTCAGGACGCCCGTCTCGGCCGGATCGAGACCCGCCTCGGACTTCTTGAACCCGCGCACTGACATTTGCTGAAAACGGTGCTAGAGGCCCGCGCCATGAGCGCAGCCGTCATCGTCTTCCCCGGTTCCAACTGTGATCGCGACTGCAAGGTCGCCGTCGAACGCTCCACCGGCGAGCCCGTCTCGATGGTCTGGCACGCCGAGACCGAACTGCCCCAGGGCCTGGACCTGATCGTCATTCCCGGCGGCTTCTCCTACGGCGACTATCTGCGCTGCGGCGCCATGGCGGCCCAGTCGCCGGTGATGCAGGCCGTGAAGAAGGCGGCGGACGACGGCGTCGCCGTGGTCGGCATCTGCAACGGCTTCCAGATCCTGTGCGAGGCCGGCCTGCTGCCCGGCGCCCTCTTGCGCAACAAGGGCCTGAAATACGTCTGCAAGCCCATCGCCCTGACCGTCGCCAACGGCCAGACCCGCTTCACCGCCGGCTATCAGGGGCAGCGCGAAGTGGTCATGACCCAGGGCAACGGCGACGGAAACTTCTTCGCCGACGCCGAGACCCTGGCCCGGATCGAGGGCGAGGGCCAGGTGGTCTTCCGCTACGTCGACAACCCCAACGGCTCGGTCAACGACATCGCCGGCATCCAGAACGCCCGCGGCAATGTGCTCGGCATGATGCCCCACCCCGACCGCGCCTTCGAAGCCGAACTGGGCTCCGCCGACGGCGCGGTTCTGTTCCAAAGCATCTACGCGGCGGCTTGACGGCAATCATGCGTTGAGGCGGAGTGGGGTTATGAAAGCCTTCCTCCCCGCCCTCGCCGTTTCCGCCCTCTTGGCCGGCGCCGTCTCCGCGAAGGCGCAGGACGCGCCGCCGCCCCAAGAAGACTGGGTGTTGACCTCCATCCCCGAGCGTAAGGCTACCCTGGCCCTTGCTGAATTCACTTCGGGCGTCACCCTGGTCGCCCGATGCATCGACGGGGCCTACGACCTTTTCATCACCGGCCTGCCCGAGGCCCCCTTACGCGCCACGACGCGCGATCTTGGGCTTTCGGTCGGAGAAGATGCGGCTCTTAAAACCACCGTCTGGACCGTGGGAGAGGATCGCACGACGGCTTTCAGCCGTCTGCCGGCCATGGTGGCGCGCCAACTGGCGGAAGGCGGCGAACTCCAGATCGTCGCCCAAGGCCCCGACCACCGACGCTACCGCTTCATCATGGCCCTCAACCCGTCCAGCACCGCCCTTGAGCAGACCTTGACCGCCTGCGGTCGGCCTCTGATCGATCCCCGCGACAAGGACACGGAGGGCGACGGGCGAGAAACGCTTCCTGCGCTCGCGCGATGGGAAATCGTTCCCCGACCCCGGTTCCCGGCCCCTGTCGGCGGCCGATCGCCGACGGAGGGTTACGCCGTCCTGTCCTGCGGCGCTGAAAACGACGGTCGGCTGGTGAACTGCCAGATCGAAAGCGAATGGCCGCGCGGTTACGGCCTGGGGCGAGAAGCCTTGCGCTCGGTGGATCGGGCGCGGCTCCGCCTCAGCGACGAGGCTGCAAGCGCTGGAAGGCGTCTTGAAGACGGAATAATCGTCTTCTCCGTCAGCTTCAGGATGGATTGAGACTCACGGTCGCCAGCCCCCTTCGAAGGCTGGGACGTAGGAAAACCACGGTTCTCTCGCGCTCGTGACCCGTGATGATCGCGTTCTTGGCTAACCTGAAGGTGCATCAGCGTCTCGGGGGTGATCATGGCGACTATTCTCGATCCACCGCCCCCAGGCGGTGCTGGACGACCTCCAGCGGCTGAACGCCCTGGGACGCCGTGGCGTCCAAGACGGCCGGCGACAGTCTGCTGATGGCGACCTGGAACATCCGCGCCTTAGGCGTGAGAGAGGGCGGCGCCCGCGCGCCCCGCGTTCATCCTCGGCAAGGTGGGATCAGCCCGCGTCGTCCACGCCCTGAACCGCCAGGTTCTCATCCAAAGCATCGTCGCCGTCCTCGATCACCGAGACGCCGTTCTCGAGTTGGGGGTCTTCATCGGCGGTGTCGACGCCGCCTGGCTCGCGCTGGGCGGCCAGTTCGCGGGCGCCGACGCCCTGACCGTTTTCGATGGCGCGGTTGGCGGCGACTTCATCGGTTTCGAAATGCGGGGTTTCGGTCTGATCGGCCATGTCGCCTCTCCAGTTGGAACTGGACTGACAACCGGCCGCACGGCCGCCGGTTCCTGACGTCGGTGCAATTCTCAGATGGAACCCTCGGCGCTTCAACGGCTTGCAGAAGCCCCAACCCAAACGACCCGCCGCTGCGGCAAGCGGGCGTATGGTTCAGGGGGTCTTTGACGGAGTCGGCGCCGGTTTCGGACACATCGGACACATCGGACACATCGGACACATCGGACACATCGGACAGTGTTTTAGGGCGCGCTCCGCCGCGTCAAGGGCTCCAGACTGGCGCGGGACAGGGGCCGGAAGGTCAGGAACCGCCCCCCCACGCTCAAGGTCGCCTCATAGGCCTGGGGCCTTTGCAGCAGGGCGGGATCGTCCGCCGCCGCCGCCCGGCCGGAGGCGATCTCGCGCGCGTCCATCGGCGGGACGACCGGTCGCCCGTTGGCGTTCGCCAGGGCGGCCATGAAGCGCCGCACGGCCAGGGCCTGCTGCGACGGCGTCAGGGCCGCGCGCACCTCGGCCCAGGCCGCCTCGGCCGAGGCGTTCAGAACCAGCGCGGGCGCGGGCGCGGTCTGGGCCTGGGCCTGGGTCTGCGTCTGGCCCAGGGCCGGATCGCTGCCCCACGCCCCGAGAAACAGAACGGCCAAACCAGCGCAGGCGAAAAGGCGGAAACGGATCATCCGCCGACACCAGCATGGGCCGTCGCTCCGCCGCAAGCTTCACATTTTCAACCCAGGCCGGTGAACCTTCCGTCCTTGTGGGGCGTACAGAGCGCTGAACCGTGAAGTGGAACCCCATGTCTTCGATCCTTCGCCCCACGCCCGCCCAGCGCACCCGTCGCCTGGTCGTCCTGGCCGCCGCCGTCTTCGCCGTGGTCGTCCCCCTGGTTCAGAACCTGGCCGGGCTGGGCCTGACCCAAGCCGAGTTCGCCGCTGAAGGGAACCAGACCCTGCGGGTCGCCGGCTACGCCTTATCGATCTGGGGCCTGATCTATCTGGGGCTTCTGGCCTACGCCGTGCGTCAGGTCTTGCCCCAGACGGGCGAGAGCGTCCTGATCAACCGGATGGGCTGGCCCTCCGCCGTGGCCTTCTTCGGCCTGGGTCTCTGGATCATCGTGGCGGCCCTGAACCTGAAGGCGGCCAGCGTCGTCATCATCTTCGCCACCCTGATCGCCCTCTTGGCGCCGCTGCTGGCCGTGTCGGGCGAGGTGCGGCGGCTCGCCCGCTTCGATCGCGACCGGCTGCTGCTGGTCTGGCCCCTCGCCGCCCTGGCCGGCTGGCTGACGGTGGCGGCGCCGCTGAACCTGATCACCACCCTCACCGCCTTCGACGCCCTGCCCGCCGCCCTGTCGCCGACGGCATGGGCCGTGCTGGCCGTCGTCGCCACGACAGGGGTCGCCCTGGCGGTGACGGCGGCGCTGCGGACCCTGGCCTATCCCCTCCCGACGGCCTGGGGCCTCCTGGGCGCCTTCGTCGCGGAACAGGCGGAAAAGCCGGCGGTGGCCTTCACGGCCCTGGCCGGCGCCGTGATTCTGCTGGTCGGCGGCGTCCTTCTGGTGTTCCGCCTCAAGCCTGGGGTCGAACGCGCCGTCTAGGTCGAGGTCGAGGTCGAGGTCGAGGGCGGAACCGCCTCGCCCGCCCCCACGTCAAAGGCGCCCTCCTCGTCATAGCCGACGCTGCCGACGCCGGTCGCCTCTCCAGTCATCCGCTGGCGGCGGCTGGCCAGGGCCGCCTCCGGCGCCGCCGCGTCCATCTTCCGCGTCGTGTCGGGATCGCTGGACCGGTCCATCTGCTGGTGCTCGGCGGGGCTGGGCTTGGTCAGATCGTGGGAGGCCATCAGATGCCCTCCCCGTCTTCCTCGGTCTCCTCGACCTCCTTTTGCGCCTCTTCGGCCATGGCGGAGGCGCCGGCGTCGTCGGCGGCGATCTCGGCGCGGTCGTCCTCTTCCGGGGCGGCGGCAGGGTCGTTGGGGGTGTCGGTCATGCGGATGCTCCTTTGTCGCCAGGAGACAATGGCGCGGCGCCCGACCCGTTCCGTCCGTCCGTCCCTGGCTCAGATCACGGCCGCGACATCACAGGTCGGCGCCGAGTCTCAGGCCAGAACGCCCAAAATGCTGTCTGGAATGTAGCTTATCGGCCCGTCTGCCGTTAGAAGGCGCGGCCATGAGCGCTCCCCAGAAGACCATGGCCGAACTGGCCGCCGAATACGGCCTGGCCCCGAACGAATATCAGGTCGTCCTCGACCGGCTGGGCCGCGAGCCCAATCAGGTGGAACTGGGCGTCTTCTCGGTCATGTGGTCCGAGCACTGCTCCTACAAATCCTCCAAGATCCACCTGGGCAAGTTCCCCACCACCGGCGAGCGCGTCATCTGCGGTCCGGGCGAGAACGCGGGCGTGATCGACATCGACGACGGCGACGCCTGCATCTTCAAGATGGAGAGCCACAACCACCCCTCCTATATCGAACCCTATCAGGGCGCGGCGACGGGCGTGGGCGGCATCATGCGCGACGTCTTCACCATGGGCGCCCGCCCGGTGGCCCTGCTGAACGCCCTGCGCTTCGGCGATCCGTCGCATGAAAAGACCAAACGCCTGGTCAAGGGCGTGGTCTCCGGCATCGGCGGCTACGGCAACTGCGTCGGCGTGCCGACCGTGGCGGGCGAGACCAACTTCCACGCCGGCTACAACGGCAACATCCTGGTCAACGCCATGTGCGTCGGCCTGGCCAAGGCCGACAGCATCTTCTATTCGGCCGCCCCCTCGGCGGGCCTGTCGGTCGTCTATTTCGGCTCCAAGACCGGCCGCGACGGCATCCACGGCGCCACCATGTCCTCGGCCGAGTTCGACGATGAGTCGGAATCGAAACGCCCCACCGTCCAGGTTGGCGACCCCTTCGCCGAGAAGCTGCTGATCGAGGCGACGCTGGAGCTGATGGCCTCAGGCGCCGTCGCCGCCATCCAGGACATGGGCGCGGCCGGCCTGACCTCGTCCTCGGTCGAAATGGCCGGCAAGGGCGGCGTCGGCATCGAGCTGAACATGGACGCCGTGCCCCAGCGCGAAGAGGGCATGACCGCCTATGAGATGATGCTGTCGGAAAGCCAGGAGCGGATGCTGGCGGTCCTGAAGCCGGGCCGCGAGGAAGACGGCTATCGCATCTTCAAAAAGTGGGGCCTGGACGCCGCCGTGATCGGGATCACCACCGACACCGGCCGACTGGTGCTGAAGCATCACGGCGAAACGGTCTGCGACGTGCCGCTCGCCCCCCTGTTCGACGACGCCCCCCTGTACGACCGCCCGTGGGTCCAGCCCGCGCTTCAGCCGAAGCTGAACCACGCCGACATCCCAGCCCCCGAGAACTGGGCCGATGCGGTGATGAAGGTCGTCGCCTGCCCCGACATGGCCTCCAAGCGCTGGATCTGGGAACAGTACGACCGCCATGTCATGGCCGACACGCTTCAGGACTCGGCCACCGGCGCCGACGCCGGCGTGGTCCGCGTCCACGGCACCGACAAGGGCCTGGCCGTCACCTCGGACTGCACCCCCCGCTACGTCCAGAACGACCCCTACGAGGGCGGCAAACAGGCGGTGGCCGAGGCTTGGCGCAACCTGACCGCCGTCGGCTCGCGCCCCATCGCCATCACCGACAATCTGAACTTCGGCAACCCCCAGCGCCCCGAGATCATGGGCCAGATCGTCCGCGCCATCGACGGCATGGCCGAGGCCTGCCGCGAACTGTCCTTCCCCGTCGTCTCGGGCAATGTCAGCCTCTATAACGAGACCAACGGCGTCGCCATTCCGCCCACCCCGACCGTGGGCGCCGTGGGCCTGCTGCCCAACTATGACGTGGTGACGGGCTTCTCCGGCATGGCCGAGGGCGATGCGCTCGTCCTGATCGGCCAGACCGTCGGCGAACTGGGCGCGTCCCTCTATCTGCGCGAGGTGCTGGGCCGCGAGGACGGCGCCCCGCCGCCCGTCGATCTGAAGCTGGAGAAGAAGACCGGCGACTTCGTCCGCGACCTGATCGAGGCCGGCGACCTGACCGTGGTCCACGACCTGTCCGACGGCGGCCTGATCGGCGCCGCCGCCGATCTGGTTCTGGCCTCCGACGTCGGCGTGACCCTGGACGCCTCCAGCGCCGCCCACGCCCACATCTTCCTGTTCGGAGAGGACCAGGCCCGTTATCTGGTCGCCGTCCCCGACGCCGACCCCCTGATCGCCAAGGCCCAGGCCGCCGGCCTGCACGCCTCCGTCGTCGGCCACGCCGGTGGCGACGCCTTCGCCTCTCGCGGCGACAAGGGTGAACTGTTCAGCATCCCCGTCGCCCACCTGCGCGAGTGGCACGAGGGCTGGATGCCGGGCTGGCTGGAAGCCTGATCGAATGCCGGTCGTCTTCCGAAATCGTGGAAGACGGTTCCATTTCTATTCGGACGAGGGCTCGCCGCGCGAGCCCATCCACATCCATGTGTCCGAGCCAGGCAAGGAGGCCGAATTCTGGCTTTTCCCAGCCGTTCGCCTCGCGTTCAAAACGGGTATAGTGATCGCGAGATCAGGGAACTCATTCGCCTCGTCGAGGCGAACCGCGACCTGATAGAGCAACGTTGGAATGACTTCTTTACCCCCTAGTCCTGAGCGCGTGTGGTTCGATGAGCAGCGATTGTTCGTCGATCTGTCCGACGGGCGGCAGCTGGGGGTTCCCCTCGCCTGGTTCCCCCGCCTGCTCCACGCCACCCCCGAGCAGCGCGCCGCCGTCTGGCTGAGCCCCGCCGGCCTGCACTGGGACGAAATCGACGAGGACATCTCCGTCGAAGGCCTGATCGCCGGTCGCGGGGACATGACGCACCGACCGAACGCCGCAGCCTGAGCGATCGGCCCTAAGCCAGTCACACGTCGATACGCACTGTCGCACGGCGGCCCTTGTTCAGCCTCGACCGGACCCCAAGTCTAGGGCCTTACTGGAGGCATGGACATGACCCTGGCTGCCGACGCCGTCTTCCGCCCCGCCATTCCGCCCCGTCGCACGGGCGGCCCGCTGTCCCTGTTGCCCTTCCTGTGGATCAGCTGGCGCGATCCGATCCGCATGTGGTCCGAGCGGCATTTCACCGAGCCGCAGCTGTACGGAAACAGCGCCTTCGGCGAGATCCTGGTGGTCAGCCACCCCGAGGGCGTCCGCCACGTCCTGACCGAGAACGCGGCCAACTATGTGAAGGGCGACCTGCAACGCCGCGTCCTGGGCCCCATGCTGGCCGAGGGCCTGCTGCTGACCGAGGGCGACAAATGGCGCCGCGCCCGCCGCATCCTGGCCCCCCTGTTCACCCCCGCAAAAATGACCACCCTGAACGCCCGCATGGCCGAGGTATGTCAGGCGCGCGTCGCCGGCTGGTCCCTGTCTGCGCGCGGCCGGGTGCTGGACATCGATTCCGAAATGTCGGGTCTGACCTTCGACATCCTGTCGGCCACCATGTTCTCCGACGACCTGGGCGGCGAGGCCCGCGGCTTCGAACGCGCCCTGAATCAGTTCCTGGCCAACGGCGCCCGCATCGATCCGCTGGACGTGCTGGGCGCGCCGGACTGGGCGCCCCGTCTGGGTCGTCTGGCCAGTTTCGGTTCGGCCCGCTTCTTCGAACAGCGCGTCACCCGCTTGGTCGAGGCCCGCCGCGCCCGCATCGAGGCTGGGGACATGCCGCCCCAAGACCTGCTCAGCGCCCTGCTGCTGGCCCGCGACGAGAACGGCGGACCCGGCCTGTCTGACGAAGAAGTCGCCGCCAACATCCTGACCTTCATTCTGGCGGGGCATGAGACCACGGCCCGCGCCCTGGGCTGGACCCTGCACCTGCTGTCGCGCCAGCCTGAGTACATGGCCCGGCTCCAGGCCGAGGCCGACGCCTTCGACGTCTCCGATCCGCAATGGGCCGAGGCCCTGCCCTGGACCCGCGCCGTGCTGGACGAGACCATGCGCCTGTTCCCGCCCGCCCCGACCATGGCCCGCAAGGCCCTGGCCGACGACGAGATCGGCGGCCAGCCGATCAAGGCCGGCGCCACCGTCATCATCTCCCCGTGGATCCTGCAACGCCACAGCCTGCTGTGGGAAGACCCGGACGCCTTCAAGCCCGAACGCTTCCTGCCCCAGAACCGCAAGTCCATCGACCGCTATGCCTACATCCCCTTCAGCGCCGGTCCCCGCGTCTGCATCGGCGCCGCCTTCGCCATTCAGGAGGCGGTGATCGCCCTGGCCTCCATCCTGCGCGCCGCCGAGATCGAGCCGATCACGACGATCGAACCCCGCCCCGTGCACCAGATCACCCTGCGCAGTCGCGAACCGATGCGACTTCGGCTGCGGATGCGCCGAGGCTGAAGAATTCACGCGACGGAATTCGCCGCCCGGCGCGTTAAACACAGGTGTCGCCGACCGGGCGCCATTGTTCAGCTTGCCATCAGCTTCAGGACGACCGCGCTGCGAACCGCCATTCTGCTGCCGCCGGGTTCGCTCTTCTCCGAAGCGCGCCCCAACTCCATGGAGACGGTCGTGCGGACGCTCGCCCGCTGCGATCATGATCCAGACACCCGAATTCTCTGCCAGGAGGGCGCCCAGGACCACAACGCCTCCCGCGTGATCGCCCTTCCACGACGCAACACCCAACAGAGTCTGTTCGACGCCCTGCGCGCGCTTCAGCCGGAACTGATCGAACACCATCAGCAGGTGAAACAGGCCCTGGCCGTGTCGGCGCGTTTCCCCCAGGCGGTGCATGTCCTTTATCGACACAATGCATTGAAGCCCGCGCGCCGGTGGTTTGATCGGTGGCGCTACGCCTTGCGCTACAGCCGGATGGACGGCTTCATCTTCGTCAGCCAGGCGGAGAAGACGGCCTTCGCCCGGACCTATCCGCAGCTGGCCGATCGCGCCCACGCCGTGCCCAATCCCATCGACGCCGGCGCCTGGCTGGCGCCGCCCGAAGATCGCCAGCCGATCATCGCCTTCGCCGGACGGGCCATGCCGGAAAAGGGATTGGACGTCCTGTGCGCCGCCTTGCCGGCCGTGCTGGACAGCCACCCGAGCTGGCGCGCGGTCCTGATGTTGAACGACTGGGCCGCGCACGCGGACTGGGCCGCCCCGCACCTCACGCCGCTTCAGCGGTTTGGCCCCCGGGTCGCCGTCCTGCGGTCCGCCCCGCTGGACCAGGTGCGCGAACAGATGAAATCCGCCGCCATCGCCGTGACGCCCTCGACCTGGGACGAGCCCTTCGGTTTGACGGCGGTGGAAGCCCATGCGGCGGGCGCCGCCCTTATATCATCGGGGCGCGGCGGCCTTCGCGAAGCCAGCGGCGACCACGCCCACTATCTGGAGGCCGTGACCCCCCGGCATCTGGTCGCGGCGTTGGACGCCTTGATCCGGGAGCCGAACCGCCGCCTGGCCCTGGCCCGCGCGGCCCAGCACTATGTGCTCAAGACCCACACGCCCGAAAGGCGCGCCGCTGAACTGGCCCAGGTGCGCCGCCAGTTGGTCGAAAGCCGGAAACGCCGAGACGCGGCCTGACGCCCCCCGCAGTCGGAAGACCTGTCACATTGTAGGGATAAGGGCGACGAAAACTCAGGATGCGCCGATGACCCGCCTCGCTCTTTCCCGCCGTTCCATGCTTGCGGCTTTCGGCGGCGGCCTGGCCCTGTCGCCGACCGGCCCCGCCCTGGCCGAGGCCGTGTTCGATGTGAACCCCTTCCGGCTGGGCGTGACGGCGGGCGACCCGCTCCCGGACGGCTTCGTCATCTGGACGCGCCTGGCCCCCGACCCGCTCGCCTACGGTTCCGGCATGCCCAAGGCGCCCGTCGCCGTGAAGTGGGAGGTCGCCGCCGACCGTGGCTTCAACACCGTCGTCCGTTCCGGCGAGGCGATCGCCCGGCCCGAGCTGGGCCATTCCGTCCATGTCGAGGTCGAGGGGCTGGAGCCCGCCCGTCCCTATTTCTACCGCTTCCAGTGCGGGACCGAGCGCAGCGGCGTCGGCCGCGCCAAGACCGCCCCCCTGGCCGGCGCCTCCGTCTCGGCCGTCCGCTTCGGCGTCGCCGGCTGCCAAGACTATGAGCAGGGCTATTACACCGCTCACCGCAAGATGGCGGACGAGGAGCTGGATTTCATCTTCTGCTACGGCGACTACATCTATGAGGGCCGCGGCAATCCCATCTACCAGTCGGGCGCCGGTCCGCAGGACAACACCCGCGTCCACCTGGGCGGCGAGGTCTACAGCCTGGACGACTATCGCCGCCGCTATTCCCAGTACACCATGGACGCCGACCTTCAGGCCTCGCGCGCCTCGGCCGCCTGGTTCTGCACCTATGACGACCACGAGGTGGACAACAACTGGGTCGGCGACATTGATCAGGACGATACGCCGCCCGAAGTCTTCCTGCTGCGTCGCGCCGCCGCCATGCAGGCTTTCTACGAATTCATGCCGATGCGGAAGTCGGCCTTCCCGCGCGGCGCGGGCATGCAGGCCTATCGCCGGGGCCAGTACGGCGATCTGCTGGACGTCGCCTTCCTGGACACACGCCAGTATCGCACGGACCAGCCCTGCAGTGGCCGCTTCAACGCCGCCTGCCCCGGCATAGAAGCGACGACGGCTCAGGTTCTGGGCGACGCTCAGGAAGCTTGGCTGCTGACCAACCTCGACCGGTCCAAGGCCCGATGGAAGGCCCTGGCTCAACAGGTCATGATGATGGACCTGAACCGCAACACCTCCGGCGGCCAGGGGGTCAACACCGACAGCTGGGCCGGCTATCGTGTGCCGCGCAACCGGCTGCTGAGCCACATCCGCGACCGCCGCATCGACAATGTCGTGGTCCTGACCGGCGACGAGCATCAGAACTATGCGGGCGGTCTGTGGCTTGACGGCAGCCAGCCCGAGGGTGCCCCTATCGCCGTCGAATTCGTCGGCACCTCGATCAGCTCGCGCGGCGACGGATCGGACCGCGGCGCCGACTACGACCGGTTTATGGCCGTCAATCCCCAGCTGAAGTTCCGCAACTCCCAGCGCGGCTATGTGGTCTGTGAAGCCACGCCGACCGTCTGGACCACTCAATTCAAGGTTTTGGACAAGGTGTCGGACCGCTCGGGCGTGCTGACGACCCGCCAGACCTTCGCGATCGAGGCGGGATCGAACACGCTGACGCCGGCGTGATGACCTCACATAGGCTGGAGCCTATGGACAGGATATAGCCTCTCAGCTATATAGCGACATGCCATGGGCCGTCAGCAACCATGATGAGTTCGACCCAGAGTTCGACGCCCTCCCAGTCGAAGTCCAGGACGAGCTATTGGCGATGACGGCGCTGTTGGAAGTCTATGGGCCCCGGCTGGGCCGCCCCCATGCCGACACCCTGGCAGGGTCAAGGCACGCCAACATGAAGGAACTTCGGTTCAAGGCGGCCGACGGGGTCTGGCGGGTTGCGTTCGCATTTGATCCGGAGCGGCAGGCCATCCTGCTGGTCGCCGGCGACAAGGCAGGCGCGGCCCAGAAGCGATTCTACAAAGGCCTTATCGCCAAGGCGGACAGCCGGTTCACCAGCCACTTGAGGGCGTTGAAGGAGACATAAGATGGGTCGCACGCGCGAAGAGATCATGGCTGCGCTGCCGGAGGCCCGGCGGACGCGCATCGACGCCCGCGCCGCCGAACTCGTGGGCGAAGTGGAAGGCCTGAAGGCGTTGCGCGAGCTCGCCGAACGCAGCCAGGAGCAGATCGCCCAGGCGCTTGGAGTAAAGCAGCCTTCGGTGCTCAAGATGGAACGCCAGGCCGATCTCTACCTGTCCACTCTGCGCCGGTTCGTCGAGGCGGCCGGCGGCACCCTTGAACTGCGCGTCGAACTGCCCGGAAAGGGCGTCCTTCACCTCACGGGCATGGGCGACATCAGCCACTGAGATAGGATCCGCCTCGGCCAGGAGAGCGCGGCGACTTCTCCCGTGCGGATCAGAGAACCGGCACCGCCTGGCTCAGCCGCCCGCCGACCCGGATCGGCTCGACCCGCGTCGCCAGCCCCGTCCGGTCGTCCGTCTCCACGAAGACGCCGCACACGGTGGCCGGCCCGGACGCCGGCGTATAGCGCCCGCCCGAAATCCGGGTGGTGAAACGGCGCAGCGGCTCTTCCTTCTCGTTGCCTATCACGCTGTCATAGTCGCAGCAGCCGCCGGCGTCGGTCTGATAGGCCGTACCGCCGGGCAGGATCTGGCAGTCGGCGGTCGGGACGTGGGTATGGGTGCCGACCACCAGCGACGCTCGCCCGTCGCAGAAATGGCCCATGGCCATCTTCTCGCTGGTCGCCTCGCAGTGCATGTCGACGATCACCGCATCGGCCACGGCGCCCAGGGGCGCGGCCGCCAGCTCGCGCTCCACCGCCCCGAACGGATCGTCCATCGGGTCCATATGCACCCGGCCCAGCACGTTCATCACCAGGACGGTGCGGCCCGTGTCGGTCTCGAACAGATTGGCCCCGGCGCCCGGCGCATCCATCAGCCGCGGATAGTTGGCCGGCCGGATCAGGCGCGGCTCGCGCACGATATAGGTCAGGGCCTCGCGCTGGTCCCACGAGTGATTGCCCAGGGTCAGGCAGTCCGCCCCCGCCATGAACAGCTCACGCGCCGTATTCTCGGTAATGCCGAAGCCGCCCGCGGCGTTCTCGGCGTTCACCACCACGAAGTCCAGCTTCAGGTCGCGCTTCAGGCCCGGAAGATGATCGCTGATCCCGTCACGGCCGGACTTGCCGATAACGTCGCCGAAAAACGCCAGTCTCATTTGACGCCCGGCGCGTTCGGACCCGCAGGCCAGTCTTCGACCCGCAAGCCTTCGACGCGTTCGAACTCGCGCAGATTACCCGTCACCAGGATCAGACCCCGACTACGGGCGTGCCCCGCAATCAGAATGTCGTTTGAACCGATCAATTCGCCGCGCCTTTTCAAATTGGCCTTGATGTCGGCCGCGTGTTCGGCCGCCGCCGCATCGAAATCAAGCACGGTCATCCGCGCCAGCAGTCTTTTGGCCTGTTCTCGCCGCTGCCCGGGCCGATCCGATACGGCCGCGCCATACAGAAGCTCCATCGCCACAATGGTCGAAGCCGCAATGGAGTCGGCCGCATCGTTCAGCCGATCCGCCAGGGGCCCGTTCAAAAACGGCCTGTTTCTCAGAATTCGGACACAGACATTGGTGTCCAGGCTGTAGCGCAGCATCAGAATTCCACGACGGAATCGTCGATCGGATCTTCAGGCTCGCAGATATCTATGCCGGGCTCGGCCAGAAAATCGGTCCAGACCGCGTCCGCAGGCACCAGCAACAGGCTGCGCCCCTCCTGTATGACGCGCAACTCCTTCACGTCATCCGGAAAGGCCACGGCCTTGGGCAACCGCACCGCCTGCGAGCGATTGGACATGAAGATCGAAGCCTTCAGCGGCGCTTTCCACGGGGCGTTCATTTCGAAAGGATGGGCCGAGGCGAGGTATATGTCAATGACATATCCCTCAGAACGCCCGATACCCCGCCTCGGTCAGCACCCCGTGCAGCCGCATGTCGTGCGCCTCCAGGCGCAGCGCCTCCACCGCCTGCCCCGCATAGGCGAAACCCACCCGGATCACCTCGGGCCGGGCCGCGAAGGTGCGGTCGTAGAAGCCGCCGCCCTGCCCCAGCCGGCCGCCGGACGCATCGAAGGCCAGTAGCGGCGTAATGATCAGGTCCGGCTCCACCAACTCGGCCAGCGGCAGGGGCGCGGGACAGCCGGCGGCGTCCAGCTCCAGCGGCTCGCCCGGCGACCAGGCGCGAAAGACCATGGGCGCGTCCCGCTCCAGCACCACCGGAAGGCACAGCCGCCGCCCCGCCGCCTCCAGCGCCACAGCCAGGGCTCCGGTGTCCAGCTCGGACCCCATGGCGCGATAGAGGGCGACGACCGACCCCCGCGGCAGCGCGTCGATGTGGTCGGCGGCGCGTTGGGCGGCGGTCGGGTCGGCGCCGGCCAGGGCCTTGCGCCGCGCGCGGGCGGCGGACCGGAGTTCATGCTTGTCGAACATGGGTGCGCTCAGCTGGCGCGCGTCTCACGCGCAGGGCGAAGAAGGGGAAGGGTTGGCGGCGCCGCGTGAACCGTGAAGAGCGGTTTAAATCCTCTCGACCTGGGTAGCCAGGTGGGCTCCATATGCCCAGGCCCTCGAGCCCGGACAGGGACAGATCCCTTCGAGTGAATTAAGGTCGCGAGGAAATGTTGCCTCCGACGTGAGCCGCAGCAGGACCCGCCGTCGCACAAGATAGGGCCTGCGCCCCGCCTTCTCAAGCGGTGTAATCCGATCAGCCGCCTTCAGATGGATTGGGCGATCTTCTCGATCCGGGCTGCAACCGCATTCAGCGCCTCAGCGACGCCGTCACGGGTGGGCGCCGGGTCGCCCGTCGGGGCCGGCGCTCCGCCGCCGTTCAGTCGGGCCTCATGCAGCTCATCCGCCAGGATCAGAGCCGACATCAGGAAAAGCCGCAGATCCCCCACATGGCCGACGTCCTGGGCCACCTGGCGCACCTGGTTGTCGAACTGTTTGGCCAGGATGCGGACCCGCTCCTCCTGTCCGTCGGCGCAGCCCACCGCATAGGGGCGACCGTTCACCTCCACCGTCACCGTCGCCATCAGTCGGCCTCGCCTTCGATTTCATCGCGAGCCTGACGTTCGCCCTGGACCAGCACCTCTCGCACGGCCTCGGCCGCCCGCCCCAAGGCTTCAGACGCCTCGCGCCCCGCAGCCTCGAGTTCGGCCAGGCGTGCGGCGTCCGCCGCCCCGTTCGCATCGCTGCGGGGCGCGAACAGATCGTCGTCGGCGATCGGCGGCGCCGAAGCCGGTCGGGCCTTCAGCGCCAGGATCTTGCGTTCCAGTTCGGCCAGGGCCCGGTCGATACGGGCCCGTGCGGCCGTGGTGGCGTCTGCCATCGGTCGCTCCTTCAAATTGCGTATAGAACCCGAGGACGCGCCGGGGTAAAGCGGCGCGCCTCTGAATTTCCGTTCCCGCCGAAAGGTCTCGCCTCGTGAACGACGTCAAATCCGCCCCCAAGGCCACGCCCCAGCAGATGGCCAACGCCATCCGCGTCCTCGCCATGGACGGAGTCGAAAAGGCCAAGTCGGGCCACCCCGGCATGCCGATGGGCATGGCCGATGTCGCCACGGTGCTGTTTTCGAAGTTTCTGAAGTTCGACGCGAGCCGCCCCGACTGGGCCGACCGCGACCGTTTCATCCTGTCGGCCGGCCACGGCTCGATGCTGATCTACGCGCTTCTGCACCTGACCGGCTACAAGGCCGCGACCAAGGAAGAGCTGTCGAACTTCCGTCAGTGGGGCTCCAAGACCGCCGGCCACCCCGAGTACGGCCATATGCCGGGCGTCGAGGTCACCACCGGCCC
The DNA here is from genome assembly GCF_009394735.1 of Brevundimonas sp. Bb-A. Lineage (NCBI taxonomy): Bacteria > Pseudomonadati > Pseudomonadota > Alphaproteobacteria > Caulobacterales > Caulobacteraceae > Brevundimonas > Brevundimonas sp. Bb-A. Next base: position 2,927,604 of record NZ_CP045456.1, read on the forward strand.
CCTCGGCCAGGGCCTGGCCACCTCGGTCGGTTTCGCCATGGCCGAGCGTCACCTCGCCGCCAAATACGGCGAGGACCTGGTCGATCACCGCACCTGGGTCATCGCCGGCGACGGCTGCCTGATGGAAGGCGTGTCCCAGGAGGCCATCGCCCTGGCCGGCCGCTACCGTCTGAACAAGCTCACCGTCCTGTGGGACGACAATGAGATCACCATCGACGGCAAGGTCTCCCTGTCGGACGCCACCGACCAGAAGGCCCGCTTCAAGGCCGCCGGCTGGGCGGTCAAGGCCATCGACGGCCATGACATGAACGCCATCAAGGCCGCCCTGAAGTGGGCGACGCGCCAGGACAAGCCCACCCTGATCGCCTGCAAGACCAAGATCGGCAAGGGCGCCGCCACCATGGAAGGCAGCCACAAGACCCACGGCGCCGCCCTGGGCGCCGCCGAGATCGCCGCCACCCGCCTGGGCCTGGCCTGGGATCACGAACCCTTCGAAATGCCCCAGACCATCGCCGACGCCTGGGCCAAGGTCGGCCGTCGCGGCGCCAAGGACCGCAAGAAGTGGGAGGCCCGCCTCGCCGCCTCGCCCCAGGCCGCCGATTTCACCCGCGCCATGAAGGGCGACCTGCCCGAGGGCGCCTTCGACGCCCTGAACGCCAAGATCGCCGAACTGATCGAAACCCAGCCCGCCCAGGCCACGCGCCAGTCCTCGGGCGCCGCCCTGGACCAGGTCTTCGCCGCCATCCCCGAACTTGTCGGCGGCTCGGCCGACCTGACCGGCTCGAACAACACCTTCGTCAAGGGCACCCCCATCCTCGACGCGCCGAACTATGAAGGCCGTTACGTCAACTGGGGCATCCGCGAGTTCGGCATGGCGGCGGCCATGAACGGCCTGGCCCTGCACGGCGGGATCATCCCATACGGCGGCACCTTCATGGTCTTCTCCGACTACAGCCGCCCGGCCATCCGTCTGGGCGCCCTGATGGGGGTCCGCGCCATCCACGTCCTGACGCACGACTCGATCGGCCTGGGCGAGGACGGCCCGACCCACCAGCCGGTCGAACATCTGGCGGCGCTTCGCGCCATCCCGAACCTGAACGTCTTCCGCCCCGCCGACACGGTCGAGGCCATGGAGTGCTGGCAGATCGCCCTGCAGTCCAAGACCACCCCTTCGGCCATGGCCCTGTCGCGCCAGAAGACCCCCGCAGTCCGCACCGTCGCCGCGACGGAAAACCTTTCCGCCAGGGGCGCCTATGAGATCAAGGCGGCCTCGGGCGAGGCCAGGGCCACCCTGTTCGGCACGGGCACGGAACTGGCCCTGGCCCTGAAGGCGGCGGAGACGCTTGAGGCCGAAGGCGTGCCGACCCGCGTCGTCTCCGTCCCCTGCTTCGAACTGTTCGAGCAGCAGGACGCCGCCTACCGGGCCTCGGTCATCGGCCGCGGCACGGTGCGTGTCGCCGTCGAGGCCGCGATCAAGCAAGGCTGGGAGCGGTTCATCGGCGAAGACGGCGCCTTCATCGGCATGACCGGCTTCGGCGCCTCGGCCCCGGCGGAAGTGCTCTACGACAAGTTCGGCGTCACCGCCGACGCCGTCGTCGCGGCGGTGAAGGCGCGGCTGTAATCTCTCTTCATCTCCCTCTCCCCCTGCGGGAGAGGGAGACCGCGCACGGCGGCGCAGCCGTCGTCCTGGCGCGGTCGGGCGAGGGGTCACGCCGGCCGAGCCGTTTCGCATCATCCAACCCCTCATCCGGCCCTTCGGGCCGCCTTCTCCCGCAAGCGGAGAAGGATCAGCAGGAGCAGACGATGAAATCGGGCGCCCTCGCCCTTCTTCTGACCCTCGCCCTGTCGGCCCCCGTCGCCCACGCCCAGACGCCCGCCCCCGCCGAAACCCCCATCGTCATTGGCCGGTCCTACGCCCTCCCCTCCGCCGTCATGGGCGCGACGCGCGAGATCAGTGTCTGGCTGCCGCCCGGCTATGCGGGCAGCGGCAAGACCTATCCCGTCCTCTATGTCCTCGACGGCGGCCAGGATCAGGACTTCCACCACATCTCGGGCCTCGCCCAGCTGGGAACCGTCGTCGGCACGACCCGCGACGTGATCGTGGTCGGGATCGCTTCGGTCGACCGCCGCAACGAACTGGCCCTGCCGACGCAAGACCCCGAACTGATCGCCCGCTATCCGACCCAGGGCCATTCCTACCGCTTCCGCCGCTTCCTGGCCGAAGAGGTCCAGCCTTTCGTCGAGACGCGCTTCCGCACCAGCGGCGAGACCGCCCTGATGGGCGAATCCCTGGCCGGCCTGTTCGTGGTCGAGACCTTCCTCAAGGAACCCCAGATGTTCGACGCCTATGTCGCCGTCAGCCCCAGCCTGTGGTGGGACGGGGGCGAACTGGCGCGTCAGTCCGGCGCCCGTCTGCGTGACCAGTCGAACGACCCGCGCACCCTGATCCTGACCCTGGGCGACGAGGGCCCCGAGATGCAGGCCCCGATGGACGTCCTGACCGCCAATCTGCGCGACCACGCCCTGCCCGGCCTGAGCTGGAGCTTCACCCCCCGCCCGACCGAGACCCACGCCACCATCTACCACGGCGCGGCCTTGGACGCCTTCCGCAAGCTCTACGCCGTCCCCACGCCCTGATCCAAACCCCGGAGCCCCCCATGAAACTCGGCACCCCGCTTTCCGACACCGCCGTCCGCGTCATGCTGCTGGGCTCCGGCGAACTGGGCAAGGAGGTCGCCATCGAGCTTCAGCGCCTGGGCGTCGAGGTGGTCGCCGTCGACCGTTATCCGAACGCCCCAGCCATGCAGGTCGCGCACCGCAGCCACGTCATCCCGATGACCGATCCCCAGGTGCTGAACGGCCTGATCATGGCCGAGGCCCCGCACATCATCGTGCCCGAGATCGAGGCCATCGCCACCGAGGTCCTGGCCGACATCGAGGCCGCCGGCATGGCTCGCGTCATTCCCACCGCCCGCGCCGTCCAACTGACCATGAACCGCGAGGGCATCCGCCGTCTCGCCGCCGAAGAGCTGGGCCTGCCCACCAGCCCCTACGCCTTCGCGGGCAGCGCCCAGGAACTGGCCGCCGGCGCCGAAACCGTCGGCTACCCTTGTTTCGTCAAGCCGGTCATGTCCTCGTCCGGCAAGGGCCAGTCCTTTGTCGAAAGCCCCGATGAAATCGCCGACGCCTGGACCTATGCGCAGGACAGCGGCCGCGTCGCCGGCGCCCGTGTGATCGTCGAGGGCCGGATCGACTTCGATTTCGAGATCACCCTGCTGACCGTCCGCTCGCGCGCCGCCGACGGCTCGACCCGCACGGATTTCTGCGCCCCCATCGGCCACCGTCAGGTCAAGGGCGACTATGTCGAGAGCTGGCAGCCCCAGGCCATGAGCCCCGCTGCCCTCGCCGCCTCGCAGGACATCGCCGGCAAGGTCACCGACGCCCTCGGCGGTTTCGGCGTGTTCGGGGTCGAACTGTTCGTCAAGGGCGACCAGGTCTGGTTCTCCGAGGTCTCGCCCCGCCCCCACGACACCGGCCTGGTCACCCTGGCTAGCCAGACCATGAGCGAGTTCGCCCTCCACGCCCGCGCCATCCTGGGCCTGCCCGTCGACGCGACCCAGCGCGAACCCGCCGCGAGCGCCGTCATCTACGGCGGCATGGATGCCCAAGGCGTCGCCTTCGAGGGCGTCGCCGAGGCCTTGTCCGTCCCCACTGCCGACCTGCGCCTGTTCGGCAAGCCCGAAGCCTATGAACGCCGCCGCATGGGCGTGGCGACCGCGCGCGGCGCCGATGTGGACGAAGCCCGCGAACGGGCGCGGGAGGCGGCGGGTCGGGTAAAGGTGGTCCCGGGCTGACGCCGAACAGGGCGGAATCAACACTGCCTTAACCGTAAGGATTCACCATGCCGGTCTCATCGTTCCGAGGCCGCGTTCCATGTCCCAATTCCAGACCGACGTCATTCACCGTGGCGACTGCATCGAGATTCTGAAAAGCCTGCCCGACGCCTCGGTCGATATGGTCTTCGCCGACCCGCCCTATAATCTTCAGCTGGGCGGCGACCTGCTGAGGCCCGACAATTCCAAGGTCGATGCGGTTGACGACGACTGGGACAAGTTCGGCAGCTTCGCCGAATACGACGCCTTCACCCGCGCCTGGCTGACCGAGTGCCGCCGGGTGCTGAAGCCCGAGGGCTCGATCTGGGTGATCGGCTCCTATCACAACGTCTTCCGCCTGGGCGCGGCGATCCAGGATCTGGGCTTCTGGGTGCTGAACGACATCATCTGGCGCAAGTCCAACCCAATGCCGAACTTCAAGGGCACCCGGTTCACCAACGCCCACGAGACCCTGATCTGGGCCGCCCGCTCGCGCGACCAGAAGCGCTACACCTTCAACTACGACGCCCTGAAGGCCTTCAACGAAGACACCCAGATGCGGTCCGACTGGACCTTCGCCCTGTGCACCGGCGAGGAGCGGATCAAGGACGCCGACGGCAAGAAGGCCCATCCGACCCAGAAGCCCGAGGCCCTGCTGCACCGCGTGCTGCTGTCGGCCACCCGCCCCGGCGACGTGGTCCTGGACCCCTTCTTCGGCACCGGCACCACCGGCGCCGCCGCCAAACGCCTCGGTCGCCACTACATCGGCATCGAGCGGGACGAGACCTATGCGGCCGTCGCCGAGACCCGCATCGCCTCGGTCATTCCCGCCAGTCCCGAAGACCTGGCCGTCATGGGCTCCAAGCGCGCCGAGCCCAAGGTGCCCTTCGGCGCCCTGGTCGAGGCCGGCCTGCTGAACCCCGGCGACCGTCTGTACTGCCCCAAGGGCGAGCGCGAGGCCCGGGTCCGCGCCGACGGCTCCCTTGTGTCGGGCTCGCTGACCGGCTCGATCCACAAGCTGGGCGCCCTGCTCGAAAACGCCCCCGCCTGCAACGGCTGGACCTACTGGCGCTTCAAGACCGACCAGGGGCTGAAGTCGATCGACGCCCTGCGTGCGGAAGTCCGGGCGGGGATGCAGTAGCCGCCCTACGGTAAAGCTCTGTAACTCGCCGGATTTGCGACGGAAATTTCGTCTCCGCGACGGAACCGCGCACCCGCGTGAACATTGATGTGAACAGCCCCGCAGCGCCGGGCTGGAGCAAGCACATCGATGAAGATCGCGCAGGTCACACCGCTTTATGAGGCTGTGCCTCCCAAATTGTATGGCGGCACCGAAAGGGTCGTCGCCCATCTCACAGACGCCCTGGTCGATCTGGGCCATGAGGTCACTCTGTTCGCCTCCGCAGACGCACAGACGCGGGCGCGGCTGGTCCCCGTCCGCGACCAGGCCATCCGCCTGGACCCCGCCCCGCTGAAGTCCGATCTCGCCGCCCATATGACCATGCTGAGCGAGGTCCTGGATCGCGTCGATCAGTTCGACGTCATCCACTTCCACACCGACATGATCCACTTCCCCCTGTTCCGGCCCTATGCGGACCGGACCATCACCACATTGCATGGACGGCTCGATCTGAAGGATCTGCCCGGCGTTTACGATCGCTGGAGCGACTTCGGCCTGATTTCCATCTCGGACGACCAGCGCCGCCCCCTGCCCCATGCGAATTGGAAGGCGACCGTGCATCACGGCATGCCCGGCGACCAATATGTCTTCTCGCCGAAGTCAGAGGGCTATCTGGCCTTCCTGGGCCGCATCTCGCCCGAGAAACGACCCGACCGCGCGATTGAGATCGCCACCAAACTGGGCCGCCCGCTGAAGATGGCCGCCAAGGTGGACGCCGCAGACAAGATCTATTGGGAGGAGACCATCCGTCCCATGGTCGAGGCCAATCCCCTGATCGAGTTCATCGGCGAGATCGGCGACCATCAGAAATCAGCCTTCCTGGGCGGCGCCGAGGCCCTGTTGTTCCCGATCGACTGGCCCGAACCCTTCGGCCTGGTGATGATCGAGGCCATGGCCTGCGGCACGCCGGTGGTGGCCTTCCGCTGCGGATCGACGCCGGAAATCATCGAGGACGGCGCCACCGGCTTCCTGGTGGACACCATGGAACAGGCCGTCGCCGCCGCCGACCGTGCCCGCCTCCTGGACCGCGAGGCCATCCGCGCCCGGTTCGAACTGCGCTTCTCGGCCGCCGCCATGGCGCGCCGTTATCTGGACGTCTACGGCGACCTTCTGGCGCGCCGTCCGTTCGCCGAGGCCCCGCTGGCGGACGTGGTGACGCCCCTGCGCCCCTTGGAAGATCGCAGCTTCGCGGCCATAGCCTGATCCCCGTCTTATTGTCGAGGTTCAGCGGCGGAGGGTGAAACCCTCCGCCGCCGGCTTCATTTCATCATCGGAGCGGCCCTTGAGCGCCGCATTCCAATGAGACGTTTCGCGCAGGCTGCAACAGCGACGGGGACAGATACCGCATGGACGACGCCTATTCCACCCAGCTGACCGCCGGTGAGTCCGTCGAGGCTTCGGGCCTGGAACAGTTGATGGCGCTGAAGGCGGGGGACGCCTTCCTGGTCGCCGACGGCTGGGGCGACATGAAGGGCGGGGCCGACGGCCTGTTCGCCGGGGACACGCGGGTTCTATCGCGCTGGACGATGACCGTGGGCCTGTTGAAGCCGTCGCGGCTGTCTTCCGGCGTCAGCCAGGACAACGTCTTCTTTTCCTGCCACACGACCAATCGTCCCCTGCCGCCGATGGGCGGACGCTCGGCCCCGGCCGGGGTGATGCATATCGAACGGCGGCGCTTCCTGTGGGACCGGCGCATGTTCGAACGCATCCAGATGGTCAACCACGGGGTCGAGGACATACTTCTGCCCCTCGCCTTCGACTTCGGCGCCGACTTCGCCGACATCTTCCAGGTCCGGGGGACGCCGCGGGTCAAGCGCGGCACGATCCACGCCCCCACCACCGACGGGCGCCGCGTCACCTTCCGCTACACCGGCCTGGACGGGGTGGACCGCGCCAGCTGCCTGGCCTTTTCCGAACCGCCCGCCCGCCTGACCCATAACCGCGCCGAGTTCATGTTCAGCCTGCCCAAGGGCCGGTCGATGGAGCTGTTCATCGAATGCGGCGTCGATTCCTGCGAGGCGCCGGACGCCCGCCGCTGGCGGCTGAACGCCATCCAGGCCCGTCTGGCGATGCGGGCCAAGCGGCGGCGCGGCGCCTCGGTGCGCGGCCCCCGCAGCCCGCGGTTCAACGACTGGCTGGACCAGTCGCGGGCGGACATGGCCCTGTTGACCACCGACCTGCCGACCGGCCCCTACCCCTATGCCGGCACGCCCTGGTTCTCGACCCCGTTCGGGCGGGACGGCATCATCGCCGCCTGGCAGATGCTGTGGCTGGACCCGTCCCTGGCCAAGGGCGTCCTGACCTATCTGGCCTCGCGCCAGGCGACGGAGACGTCGCTGTTCCAGGACAGCCAGCCGGGCAAGATCCTGCACGAGACGCGCGGCGGCGAGATGAGCGCCCTGGGCGAGGTGCCCTTCGGCCTCTATTACGGCGGGGTCGACACCACCTGTTTGTTCATCGCCCTGGCCGGCGCCTATGCCGGGCGCACCGGCGATCTGGAGCTGATCCGCAAACTATGGCCCAATCTGATCGCCGCCGCCGACTGGATGCGCGACTATGGGGATTCCAACGGGGACGGCCTGATCGACTATCAGCGCGGCGCCGATACCGGTCTATCCAATCAGGGCTGGAAGGATTCCGAGGATTCCATCTTCCACGCCGACGGCCGCTTTCCCAAGGGGCCGATCGCACTCTTAGAAGTTCAAGGCTACGCCTTCGCCGCCTGGCGCGCCCTGGCGGATCTGGGCGAGCGGCTGCACGACGACCGAGCGGTGGAATGGCGCATCCGCGCCGAACAGGTCCGCGCCCTGGTCGAGGACAAATACTGGATGGAGGACGAGGGCTTCTACGCCGTCGCCCTGGACGGAGACGGGGAGCCGTGCCGCGCCATCGCCTCCAACGCCGGCCATCTGCTCTTCACCGGCCTGCCGTCGCCCGAACGGGCGCGGCGCGTGACCCGACGCCTGTTGTCGTCACGGTTCCGCACCGGCTGGGGCGTGCGGACGCTGGAGCTGGGCCAGGCTCGGTTCAATCCGATGAGCTATCATAACGGCTCGGTCTGGCCGCACGACACCGCCATGGCCGCCGCCGGCATGGCCGCCTATGGCGAACGCCAGGCGGTGGCCGAAATCTTGGCCGAGATTTACGCCGCCGCCGCCCATTTCCATCTGCGTCTGCCCGAGCTGTTCTGCGGCTTCCCGCGCGCGCCGGGCGAACCGCCGATCGCCTATCCGGTCGCCTGTCTGCCCCAGGCCTGGGCGGCGGGGTCGGTCTTTCTAATGCTTCAGGCGTCGCTGGGCCTGTCGATCGACGCCTGGAGCGGAACGGTCGATCTGATCGACCCGGTTCTGCCCGCCGGGTTGCAGACGCTGAAGATTCAGGGTCTTCAAGTCGGAGACGCCTCGGTCGATCTGGACATCCAGCATGTGGACGGCCGCGCCGTGGTGGTGCCTCGTCGCAAACAGGGCGGGATCGCCATCCGCACCCTGCGGTGATCAGGCGGCGTCCGACTTCCGTTTCAGCCAGTCACGCAGCGCCTGGTTCATGCGCGTCTGCCATCCCGGCCCGTCCTGTTTGAAGGCGGCCAGCACGTCGGCGTCGAACCTTATGGTGGTCGAGATCTTATCCGCGCCCTTGGGGCGTCCGCGTTGGACCAGCGTCTCTCCTCGATAGTGATCCGCCTTGTCGAACCAGACGTCGTCAAGTTCCGGCGCGTCGTCAGGATCGACCCAATCGGTCTTCGTAGCGTCGCTGTTCACGGTCATTCGCCTTCCTCATCGAAATGATGTGGCGCGCCTCGCCACGCGGCGTCCACACCAGAACCACCATACGGTCGGTCAAACGCCCAATGGTGATCAGACGTCTTTCTCCATAGTCCCGACGATCATCGTCAAACGTCAGATGATCACCGTCGAACACAGCCGACGCCTGGGCGAAATCCAGTCCACGCTCAATCCACGTGCGATCACGCTTGCTGGGATCGAAGGTGATGCGCACAGATTTTTGTTACTACAAAAATAGGTCAGATTCAACGGTCGCCCGATCCAGCGCCTTGGCGAATACGGTGGGCAGGGCCGCGCGCGCCGCTTCGAAAGGCATCCATCGCCAACCCGCCCTCGCCTCGCCTCGCGCCGTCATCACCGTCAAGGTCAGGCTGAAATGGGTGAAAACATGCTCGACCGATCCGACGTCTCGCCAGTCGGCGTCGATCGGCGGCGGCGTCAATGGTTCGCCCGTCGTCCAGTCACTGGTCGGCAGGCCCAGCATTCCGCCCAGCAGCCCTCTCTCCGGCCTTGTCTCCACCGCCACTCGACCTTGGTCGTCGAACAGAACCCAGGCGACGCCCTTCCGCTGCGGCCGGTCCGCCTTCTTGGTCTTGAACGGATAGCGTTCAGGCTCGCCTGTCATCAGACCCGAGCAGTGATCTGCGATCGGGCAGGTCCCACACAGCGGCGACTTGGGCCGGCACACGGTCGCGCCCAGGTCCATCAGGCCCTGGGCCCAGTCGCCGGGCCTTTGATCATTGACGAAGAGGCCCGCCAGCCGCCGGAGTTCGGGCCGCGCCTGGGGGACCGGCGTCTCGACGGCGAACAGCCGCGCCATGACCCGTTCGACATTGCCGTCGACCACATTAGCGGGGCGGCCAAAGGCGATGGCCGCCACCGCTGCGGCCGTATAGGCGCCCACGCCGGGCAAGGCTGAAAGCCCCGCCTCCGTATCGGGAAACACCCCGCCATGTTCGCCCGCCACCGCCCTGGCGCAGGCCAGCAGATTGCGAGCGCGGGCGTAATAGCCCAGTCCCGCCCAGGCGGCCATGACCTCGGCGTCCTGGGCCGCCGCCAGGTCCGACACCGTCGGCCAGCGGCTGGTGAAGGTCTGGAAATAGGGGGTGGCGTGCGGGGTGGTGGTCTGTTGCAGCATGACCTCCGACAACCAGACGCGATAGGGGTCGGGCCTCTGCCGCGTCCCCGGCGGAGCGCGCCAGGCCAGGCTGCGTGCATGGCGGTCGTACCAGTCCAGCAGACGGGCGCGGATCAGGGCGATGTCGGGAGAGACGTCAGTCATGGGATCGGTCTATATAAGCCCATGCGCCGCCCGCTGCCCACAGACGCCGAGGTCCGCGAGATCCTGTCGCGCCGCCGCACCCGCCCGGCGCCGCGCCCGGCGCCGCGCGCGGGCCAGGCCCTGACGCCCCTGATCAAGAAGCTGGACGAACAATTCGGCCGCGGCGCCGGCGCCCTTGAGCCGCGCTGGCGCGAGATCGTCGGAGACCGCCTGGCCCGCGTCACCCGGCCCCAGAAGCTGACCAAGGGCAAGGGCGGCCAGCCCGGCGTGCTGGAGCTGCGCGTCGCCGGCGCCGCCGCCCTGCTGGTCCAGCATCAGTCCGAGGACATCCTGGCGCGGGTGAACCTGTTTCTGGGCGCCGGTTCGGTCGATCGGCTTCGCATCGCCCAGGGACCGATCAAGCCCCTGACCGAGCCGGCCGCCCGCCCCAAACGCGCCGCTGTTCCACCGCCCCTGCCCGCCTCGGCCGAGGCGGAATTGGCGGCCTCCCTGGCCGCCGCACCCGAGGAACTGAAGGCGGCCCTGGCCAAACTGGGCCGAGCGGCGATATCGCGTTCGAACGACCGCGATTGACAAATCTTCGCCGCACCTGTTCTCGAATGATCAAGGTTGCGCGGTTCACCCGGAATCACGCCGCCGATCGCCAACGATCCGACTGAGGAAGTCCCATGGCCCCGACCGAATCCCGCTTCGCCCGCATGAGCCGCCGTGCGGCCATCACCGGCGCCGCCATGGCGACCATGGCCCTGGCCGCCTGCGGCGGCGGCTCCAAGGGCGCCGTCGAGGGCGACATGGGCCTGGGCGCGCCGGAAGGCGCCAAGGTCACCGTGGTCGAATACGCCTCGGTCACCTGCCCCCACTGCGCCCTGTGGCAGAAGAACACCTGGCCAGCGTTCAAGGCCAAGTACGTCGACACCAACAAGGTGCGCTACGTCTTCCGCGAACTGCCGACCCCGCCGGTCGACGCCGCCACCGCCGGCTTCCTGGTCGCGCGCTGCGCCGGGCCGGACAAGTATTTCGACGTCGTCCACCAGCTGATGGCGACCCAGCAGGAGATGCTGACCTCCTCGCCGCGCGACTGGCTGCTGCGCACGGCCCAGGCCGCCGGCCTGTCCGAGCAGCAGTTCAACGACTGCGTCACCGACAAGGCGGCCGTCGCCGCCATGGAGAAGCGCGTCCAGGCCGCCCAAGCCCAAGGCGTGACGGGCACTCCGGCCTTCTACGTGAACGACACCCAGGTCATCACCCCCGGCGGCGAAGGCGCCAGCCTGGCCGACCTGTCGGCCGCCATCGACGCCGAGCTGGCGAAGTAAGCCATGGTCCGGCGCGCCGTCCTCGCCTTTGCTCTGACCGCCGCCCTGGCGGGTCCGGCCTCGGCCGCCGAGCCCCCGCCGCCGGTCACGGCCCAGGACCATGTTCTGGGTCAGGCCGACGCGCCGGTCACGGTGATCGAATACGCCAGCTTCACCTGCGCGCACTGCGCCGTCTTCCACAACGACGTCCTGCCGGCCTTCAAGGCCCGCTACATCGACACGGGCAAGGTCCGGCTGGTGCATCGCAACCTGCCGACCCCGCCCGCCAATGTCGCCGCCGCCGCCGCCGCCGTGGCCATCTGCGCCGCGCCGGGCCGCTATTTCGACGTGGCCGAGGTCTTCATGCGTGACCAGGCCAATCTGCGCACCACCGGCGCCAAGCCCTGGTTCGACGCCGGCCTCGCCGCCACCGGCAAGACGCGCGAACAGGTCGAAACCTGCCTGAACGACCCCGCCACCCGCGCCGCGCTTCAGGCCCAGATCGCCGGCGCCGAGGCGGCCGGGGTCGAGGGCACACCGACCCTGTTCGTCAACGGCAAGCCTGTCGCCGGTTACTCGCTGGAAGCCCTGTCGGCCGCCGTCGATCCGCTGCTGCGCCGGTAAGCGCCAGGACCGATGCAGTTCCAGCGCCTCCGGCTCGTCGGCTTCAAGTCGTTCGTCGATCCGGCGGAGGTGCACATCGAATCCGGCCTGACCGGCATCGTCGGACCCAACGGCTGCGGCAAGTCCAACGTCCTTGAGAGCCTGCGCTGGGTCATGGGCGCCAACTCGGCCAAGGCCATGCGCGGTCAGGGGATGGACGACGTCATCTTCGCCGGCGCAGCGGGCCGCCCCCCGCGCAGCCACGCCGAAGTCCAGCTGACCATCGACAATGCGCAACGTCGCGCGCCCCAGCCCTTCACCGACAGCCCGGTGCTGGAGGTGTCGCGCCGTATCGACCGGGGCCAGGGTTCGACCTATCGGATCAACGGCAAGGAGGTGCGCGCCCGCGACGTTCAGCTGCTGTTCGCCGACGCCTCGACCGGCGCCAACTCCCCCGCCCTGGTCCGCCAGGGCCAGATCAGCGAGTTGATCGCCGCCAAGCCCCAGAACCGCCGCCGGATCCTTGAGGAAGCGGGCGGCGTCGCCGGCCTGCACACCCGCCGTCACGAGGCGGAGCTTCGCCTGAAGGCGGCCGAGGCCAATCTGGAGCGGCTGGACGACATCGGCCGCGAGCTGGAGACGGCGCTGAATCGGCTGAAGCGCGAAGCCCGTCAGGCCGAGAAGTACAAGAAGATCTCCGCCGAGATCCGCGCCCTCCAGGCCGCCCTGCTCTACGCCCGCTGGAACGACGCCCAGATCGCCGCCGAGGCCGCAGCCCTGGAGCTGCGCGCCGCCGACCGCGCCGTGGCCGAGACGACGACCGCCGCCGCCGCCGCCCAGACCGCCGCCCTCGCCGCCCAGGAGGCGCTGAAGCCGGCGCGGGAAGAGGACGCCGTCGCCTCCGCCCTGCTGCACCGGGCCAGTCTGGAGCGCGACCGGCTCGACATGGCCGAACAGACCGCCCGCGCCGAGGTGGATCGCCTGAAGGCCGAGGCCGCCCGCATCGCCGCCGATAAGGAGCGCGAGACCAATATGGCCGCCGACGCCAGGCGCGAGCTGGACCGGCTGGATCACGAACTGGCCCGCCTCCAGGCCGAGATCGCCGCCGCCCCCGCTCGCGGCCCCGAACTGGACAAGGCCCTGGCCGCCGCCGAGGAGGCCCGCAAGACCGCCGACGCCGAGGTCGAACGCCTGGCCGCCGCCCTCGCGGCCGTCGAGGCCCGCGCCAATGCCGAGGCCGCCCGCCGCCGCGACGCCGAAGCCCGCCTGTCCCGCGTCGCCGCACAGCTGGAACAGGAGAGGCGCGAACGCGAGACCCTGGGCCCGCTGGAGACGCCGGAACTGGAGGCCGCCCGTCAGGCGCTGGAGACCGCCCAGGCCGAACTGACCGCCGCCCGCGAGGCCGTCGAGGCGGCCGAGGCCAACCGCAGCGACCTGGCCCGCGCCGAGCAGGAGGCCCGCACCGCCGCCCGCGCCGCCGAGGACCGGCTGGGCCGGCTACAGACCGAGGCGCGCGGCCTGGCCCAGCTGCTGGTCGGCGGCAAGCGCGACCATCCGCCGGCGCTCGACAAGGTCCGCGCAAACCGAGGCTATGAGGCCGCCCTGGCCGCCGCCTTGGGCGAAGACCTGGACGCGGCCCTGGACGCCCGCGCCGCCGCCTACTGGGGCGGGGCGGAACCCCGCCCGCCGGTCTGGCCCACAGGCGTCGAACCGCTTTCGGATCATGTCCAGGCTCCCGACCAGTTGGCGGCGCGTCTGGCCCAGTGCGGCGTCGCCTCCCGCGCCCAGGCGGCCGAACTGGCCCGCACCCTGCCGGTCGGCGCCCGTCTGACGACGCCCGAGGGCGACCTGTACCGCTGGGACGGCTTCGTCAGCCGGGCCGAGGCGCCGCGTCCCGCCGCCGTGCGTCTGGCGCAACGGACCCGGCTGGCCGAGCTGGAAACCGAGATCGACAAGGGCAAGCCGGCCCTTGAGCAGGCTCAGGCCCAGCAGAAGGCGGCGGCCGAAGCCTTCCGTGCGGCCGAGGAGGCGGTGAAGACCGCCCGCCTGCAACCCTTCGCCCTCGACAAGGCCGTGACCGCCGCCCGCGACCGCGTCGAAAGCCTGACGCGGGACCAGACCCGCCGCGAAGCCCGCGCCCAGGCGCTGGATGAGGCCCTGGCGCGGCTGGCGGCCGAAGTGGCCGAGGCTGAAGCCGCTTTGGCGGCCGCACAGACGGTCGAGGCCCCGTCGGAAACCCTGGCCGGCCTGCGCGACGATCTGACCGCCGCCCGCGCCGCCGCGGAAGCCGCCCGCGTCGCCGCCCAGACCGCCCGGTCGGACCGTGACGCCGAGGCCCGCGACCGCCAGGGACGCGAGCAACGTCTGGGCGGCCTGACCCGCGCGCGCGACGGCTGGATCGCCCGATCCAAGGACAGCGGCGGCCGGCTGGCCACGCTGGAGAAGGACGCTGAAAAGACGGCCGCCTTGCTGAAACAGGCCGAGGTCGCGCCCCAGGGGTTCGCCGAACAACGCGGCAAGCTGCTGGACACGCTGACCGCCGCCGAACAGCGCAAACAGGCTTCCTCCGACGCCATGGCTGTAGCCGAGAGCGCCGCGGCCGAGGCTGACCGCGCCGCCCGCGCCGCCGAAACCGCCGCCTCCCAAGCGCGCGAAGCCCGCGCCGGTCTGGCCGCCCGAGCCGAGGCTGCGGCCGAGAAACTGACCGAAGCCGAGACGACCTTGCGCGAGACCGCCCAGATGTCGCCCGAAGACCTGGCCCGCAAGCTGACCGACGAGGCCGTGGCCCGGCCGCCGGACGCCGCCGGCGCCGAGAGCCTGCTGTACGGGCTGGAGCGCGAGCGCGAGGCCCTGGGCGCCGTCAACCTGCGCGCCGAGGACGAGGCGACCGAATACGGCGAGCGGCTGAACAGCATGAGGTCGGAGCGGATCGACCTGACCCAGGCCATCGCCAAGCTGCGCGACGGGATCGATGAGTTGAACGCCGAGGGGCGCGAACGGCTGATCGCCGCCTTCGACGTGATCAACGCCAACTTCAAGGCCCTGTTCGAAGCCCTGTTCGACGGCGGCCAGGCCGAGCTGAAACTGGTGGAGAGCGACGATCCGCTGGAGGCGGGGCTGGAGATTTACGCCTGCCCGCCCGGCAAGCGGCTGTCGGTCATGAGCCTGATGTCGGGGGGCGAACAGGCCCTGACGGCGGCGGCCCTGATCTTCGGCGTCTTCCTGGCCAACCCCGCCCCCGTCTGCGTGCTGGACGAGGTGGACGCCCCGCTGGACGATGCGAACGTGGACCGGTTCTGCAAGATGCTGCACGAGATGCGGTCGCGGACCGACACCCGCTTCATCGTCATCACCCACAACCCGGTGACCATGAGCCGGATGGATCGGCTGTACGGCGTCACCATGCCCGAGCGCGGCATGAGCCAGCTGGTCAGCGTGGATCTGAAACAGGCGGAGACGCTGGTCGCATGATCGCCCTGCTGCTCGCATTCGCCGATCCCCAACTGGTCGAGACCGGCGTCGGCCGGTTCGCCGTCTACGCCGATGTCGCCTCAATCGAGCGGCACGGAGACCTGGCCCGGATGCGCGAGCTTCAGGTCACCGAGGCGGGCTTCAAGGTGGGGGACGTGACCTATGTCGGCGGCTGGTCGCGCTGGGTTTTCGATTGCCGGGCGCAGACGGCGGACCGGCTGGATTTCGCCTCCCTGCGCGAAGACGGAACAGAGGGGCCGGCCACGCCCGACCCCGCGCCCGCCTATCAGGCCGCGCCCGGCGGGGATGCGGCGGAGCTGCTGGCCGTGGCGTGCGGGGGCGCTCCGGCGCGGGAGATCCTCACGCTGGATCAGGCGATCGCTCGGGGCCAGGCGGCGTTGAAGGACTGACGCCGCCCCACCCGGCCGCTGCGCGGCCACCCTCCCCGGAGCGGGGAGGGAGATTAGGGGGCCGCTCTTCCCCCTGCGGCCATTCCAGGCGGTCGCGCGGCAGGGCTTCGCGGCATTGGTCGCGCATGAAGGCCATCAGTTTCTCGCGAATCTCGCAGCGCAGGTCGAAGGCGACCGGGGCCGAGCGGGCGCTGGCCAGGCAGCGGACCTGAAGCACCCGTTCGGTGATGTCGGTCACCTGCATGACCTGGACGTCGCCGTCCCAGAGCTTAGAGTTCTTGACGATCCCCTCGAAAGCCTCGCGCAGCTTATCAATCGGGGCCTCGTAATCGACGTAGAAGAAGGCCGTGCCGATCAGGCGGGCGTTCTCGCGCGTCCAGTTCTGGAAGGGCTTGGTGATGAAATAGGACAGGGGCAGGACCATACGCCGCCAGTCCCACAGCTTGACCACCACATAGGTGGCGGTGATCTCCTCCACATTACCCCACTCGTTCTCGACGATGACGGCGTCGTCCAGGCGGATCGGCTGGGTCAGGGCGATCTGGATGCCGGCGACCATGTTCGTCAGGATCGGCTGGAGGGCCAGACCGGCGATGATGCCGACGACGCCGGCCGAGGCCAGCAGGCTGACGCCCCACTGGCGGAAGCCGGAGATGGTCATCAGGGCCAGGCCCACGGTGACGATGAACAGGATCACCTTGGCGACCCGCTGAAGGATGCGGGTCTGGGTCAGGTGTTTGCGGGCGAGCAGATTGTCCTCGACGGCGATATTGTACCGCTTCAGATGCATGACCGACCACATGTCGAGCACCCCCGAGGCCATCCAGCCCAGCGTCAGGATGGAGAGGAACAGCAGCACCGCACGGATGTCGGCCGAGGGTTCGGGATGCATCGGCGACACGGTCACGCCGATGCCGACGCCGATGATGATGATCAGCACCCGCAGCTTGACCCGCGCCCGCTCGACGATCCCGCGCCAGAAGACGTCCTTGTTCCTGACCATGCGGCGCAGGACCGCAAAGACGACCTTGTGCGTCAGCCAGCCGCCGCCGACGAAGACCAGCAGGACGAGGCCGATCACCGCCCATTCGGGAAGCCAGTCGAACTGACGCCACAATGCGCGGACTTGACGGGTCAGGGCGATGATTTCGGGGGGCATGGGCTCCTAAACGCGCGACAAGCGAGACGGTTGTCGGTCTTAGGCGGCCCCCGCCGTCGCCTCGACCAAGTCCGCCAGGCGTTCGGCGGCGTCGGGGATGGCGACCGAGCGAGCGGCGGCGGACATGGCGGCCAGGCGGGCTGAATCGGACAGGACGCGATCCAGGGCTGCGGTCAAGCTCTCGACGGTCAGCGCGTCCTCCAGAATGACCTCCGCCGCCCCGGCTTCGGTCAGGGCCTTGGCGTTCAGGCGCTGGTGGTCGTCGGTGGCGATCTTGAGCGGGATCAGGACCGAAGGCAGGGCCGCGATCGCCAGTTCGGCGCAGGTCGAGGCGCCGGAGCGGCCGACCACCAGATGGGCCTTGTACAGCCGTTCAGCCATGTCGCGGAAGAAGGGGGCGACCTCGGCCTCGATCCCGGCCTCCAGGTAGATTTGGCGGGCGGTTTCCAGGGTCTCTGGCCGCGACTGCTGCTGAACCTTCAGCCGCCGCCGCAGCGCCTCGGGCAGGGCCGCAAGCGCCCGGGGGGTGGTCTCCGACAGGATGCGGGCGCCCTGGCTGCCGCCCGTCACCAGAACCTGGATGGGGCCGCCTTCGGCGGGGGCGACATAGGGGCGATCGAACAGGGCGCGGATGTCGGCGCGCACGGGCGAGCCGACGACGTGGGACCGTCCCTGAACCTGGGCCGGCGCCCGTTCCAGGGTCGGGAAGGACGAGGCCACCTGTCCCACATAGGGGGCCAGTATGCGGTTGGTTCGGCCCAGGACGGCGTTCTGCTCATGGATGACGGTCGGCCGCTGCGACGTCACCGCCGCGACCAGGGCCGGGGCCGAAGGATAGCCGCCGAAGCCCACCACGACGTCGGCGCCCAGCCGGTCGAAGGCGGCCCGCGCCTGCATGACGCCCTTGAAGATTTGCACCCCGGCCTTGATCAGGCCCAGGGGGCCGGCGCCGGTCGCGGCGTCCAGGGCCAGCCGTTCCTCGGCCGGAAAGGCGTGGGCGTACTGCTCGCCCCGATGATCGGTCGCCAGGACCACGCGCCAGCCGCGCCCGGCCAGCTCCCGCGCCAGCGCCTCGGCGGGGAACATGTGGCCGCCGGTGCCGCCGGCGGCGACGACGCAGAGTTTGGACATGGGGCCTCCGGAAAAAACAGTGTCTGAATAGTCCGATTTGTCCGGTCTGAGGACGGCGGGCGGAAAAAAGAGTGTCCGATGTGTCCGATGTGTCCGATGTGTCCGGACTGTCCGGTTGGGCCGTTCGAGCCCTTCGTCCCATAGAATGCCACGGTTTTCCGGCGCGATGAGGAGAAGGCGGTCGGTCGAGGTCAGCGCCTTGATAAGACGGCGGTTTACGACCCAGGTTGTGGGCCTTCACGCGCCGCCGCCCTAAAGCAGCCGCCGCCCCGGCCGCGACAGGCTGGCGCCCGGCTCATAGGCGCCCGGCCGACGCCGGGTCAGGGCCAGGGCGAAGCCCATGGTCAGGCCCATGGCGATCATGGAGGAGCCGCCGTAGCTGACGAAGGGCAGGGTCATGCCCTTGGTTGGGATCAGGTTCAGGTTCACCGCCACATTGATGCAGGCCTGAAGCCCGATCAGCATGAAGAGGCCCGCCGAGGCCGTCTGTTCGAACGGATCGGTCAGCTTCATGGCCCGGCGCATGCCCCGGACGACGATGAAGGCGTAAAGGCCGATGATGATCAGGCTGAGGATCAGGCCGAACTCTTCGGCGCCGACGGAATAGATGAAGTCGGTGTGCAGGTCCGGCACCCGGCGCTTCATCACCCCCTCGCCCACCCCGCGGCCCAGGAGGCCGCCCGCGCGGATGGCCTCGGCGGCGGCGTCGATCTGGTGGGTGTCGGTGGTCTCGGGCGAGAAGAAGCGGCTGAGGCGGTCGCGCATGTGGCCGAAGACGAAATACAGGGAGACTAGGCCCGCCATGCCGGCGCTGGCCAGGACCGCCATCCATTTGAACGGCACCCCGGCCATGAAGAAGACGGCCATGAAGGTGGTGGTGATCAGCAGGGTCTGGCCGATGTCCGGCTGGATCAGCAGCAGGCAGACCGTCAGGGCGTAGAAGCCGAACGCAATGGTGACGCCCGGCACCCCCTGGCCCTTCTGCGCCTCGGCGAACATCCAGGCGGCGAAGACGATCAGGCCGGGTTTGGCGAACTCGCTGGGCTGCAGGCTGAAGGGGCCGAAATTCACCCAGCGCGCCGCCCCCTTCACCGTGTCGCCGATGAAGGGCAGGGCCATCATCACGACGATGGCCCCCAGCAAAGCCAGGACGGCGATCCGCCGCACCCCGCGCGGCGACATCAGCGAGGTGGTCAGCATCAGGGTCAGGCTGACCCCGGAAAAGACGATCATCCGCCAGGAATAGTGGAAGGGATCGGTGATGGATTCATCGGCCAGGATGGCGGCCGGGCTGGAGGCGAAGCTGAGGGCCACGCCCAGGCCCATCAGGGCAAGCGCCGCGCCCAAGAGGCCGCGGTCCACGGTCCAGAACCACTGGGCGATCGGGCTCTGGTCGTTTCGGGAAAAGGCGGGGGTGTAGGAGGCGCTCATCGGGCTGTCTCCGGGGTTGCGCCGAGGGCCAGGACGGCGGCGCGGAAGGCCTCGCCCCGCGCCTCGAAGTCGGGGAACTGGTCGAAACTGGCGCAGGCGGGCGACAAGAGCACGATCTGGTCGCCCGCCGCAGCCTGGGCGTCTGCGGCGGCGGCGGCCACGGCGGCGTCCATGGTCTTCGAGATGACATGGGGCGTGTCGCCCAGGGTGTCGGCGAAGGCCTGGGCCGCCTCGCCGATCAGATAGGCCTTGGCCACGCGCGGGAAGAGGTCGGTCAGGTCGTCGATGCCGCCGTCCTTGGGCTTGCCGCCCGCGATCCAGAAGACCTTGGGATAGCTCGACAGGGCCTGACGCGCAGCGTCGGCGTTAGTGGCCTTGGAATCGTTGATGAAGCGGACCGGGCCGATATGGCCGACGGCCTCCATCCGGTGGGCCAGGCCGGGGAAGGTCAGCAGGCCTTTGACGGCGGCCTCATGCGACACGCCCAGGGCGCGGGCGGCGGCATAGGCGAAGGCGGCGTTCTGGGCGTTGTGACGGCCGGGCAGCGAGCGGGCGGCGGAGAGGTCGGCGAGGATCGCGCCGTCCGACTCTATCGAGGTTGATCGCACCTCTATTCCGCTCATCCCGGCGAAAGCCGGGACCCAGTCCTGTGGGCGCTCCGACGGGTGCGATGCGGCAGCACGCTGATCCCCGGCATCGTGTCCTGACGAAAGCACTGGGTCCCGGCTTTCGCCGGGATGAGCGGAAGAAATGGTTAGAACACGCGAGGCCAGGTCGCGGACGATCCCCTGCCCCCATTCCTCGTCGACCCCCACCAACGCCACCGCCTCCGGTCCCTGCGCTTGGAATATCCGCCGCTTGGCCGCGACATAGCCCTCCATCCCGCCGTGGCGGTCCAGATGGTCGGGCGAGACATTGGTCAGGATCGCCACGTCCGGCGCGAAGCGCGTGGTCAGGTCCAACTGATAGCTGGAGACCTCGATCACATAGACGGCGCCCGGCGTCGACTCCGGCAGGGCCAGGACGCCGATGCCGATATTGCCGCCGACATAGACGGTCAGGCCCGCCTGCTGCAGCACCCAGCCGATCAGGGCGGTGGTGGTGGACTTGCCGTTGGTGCCGGTGATGGCGACGACTTTCGGCCGCCGCCCCTGAGGCAAGGCCTCCAGCGCGCGGGCGAATAGTTCGACGTCGCCGATCACGGGCACGCCCGCGTCTCGTGCGCGGTCCACCGTCCAGTGCGGCTTGGGATGGGTCAGGGGGGCGCCGGGCGACAGGACCAGGGCGGCGAAGCCGGACCAGTCGGCGGTCGTCAGATCCTCGACCACGAAGCCCTCGGCCTGGGCCTGAAGCCGGCCCGAGACGCCGTCGTCCCACAGGACGGGGATCGCGCCCCCGGCCTTCAGGGCGCGCGCCGCCGTGATCCCCGACCGTCCCAGGCCGAAGACCGCGACCCGCCTGCCCTCATAGCCGGGAACCGGGATCATGGCGTCAACGCAGTTTCAGCGTGGACAGGCCGAGCAGGGCCAGGGCCCCGGCGATGATCCAGAAACGGATGACCACGGTGGATTCCGGCCAGCCCATCTTTTCGAAATGGTGGTGGATCGGGGCCATCAGGAAGATGCGCTTCTTGGTCAGCTTGTAATAGCCGACCTGGATCATGACCGAGGCGGCCTCCATCACGAACAGGCCGCCGACGATGCCCAGCACCAGTTCGTGCTTGGTGGTGACGGCGATGGCGCCCAGCGCCCCGCCCAGGGCCAGGGAGCCGGTGTCGCCCATGAAGATCTTGGCCGGGGGGGCGTTGTACCAGAGGAAGCCCGCGCCCCCGCCGATCATGGCGGCGCAGAAGATGGCCAGTTCGCCGGCGCCCGGGACGTGGTGGATCTGCAGATACTGGGAGAAGACGAAGTTGCCGGCCAGATAGGAGATCAGGCCAAAGGCGCCGGCCGCCATCATCACCGGCACGGTCGCCAGCCCGTCCAGACCGTCGGTCAGGTTCACCGCATTGGAGAAGCCGACGATGGTGAAGGCGGCGAAGGCCACATAGAACCAGCCGATATTGAGCAGGACCGCCTTGAAGAAGGGGAAGGCGATCGAGGTCTCAAGTCCCGGCGAGGTCGGCGAGGCGGTCATCCAAAGCACGGTCAGGACGCCGGCGATCACGGCCACCGCCGTCTGGGCGACCAGCTTCTGTTTCGAAGTCAGGCCCGCCGAGGTCTGTTTGGTCACCTTGGCGTAGTCGTCGATGAAGCCCAACACGCCAAAGGCCGCCGTCACGAAGCTGACGATCCAGATATAGGGATTGGTCAGGTCGCCCCACAGGAAGACGGCCACGCCGATGCCCGCCAGGATCATCAGCCCGCCCATGGTGGGGGTGCCGACCTTGGACAGGTGGGAGACCGGACCGTCGTCGCGGATCGGCTGGCCCCGGCCCTGTTTGGCGCGGATCCAGTTGATGAAGCGGCTGCCCATGGCCACGGCGACGATGGCCGCCGTCGCCAGGGCCAGGGCCGTGCGGACGGTCTGATACTGGATCAGGTTCAGCAGCGGATACTGGTGCGCGACGTCGGCGTAATAGAGGTACAGAAGATAGAACATGCGGGGTCTCTATCGGGGCGCCGGGGGCGTGTCAGGGCTTGAAGGGGCGGTTTGAAGATCGGCCAGGGCCTTGGCGACCAGGGACGCCCTGGACCCGTTCGATCCCTTGACCATGACGATATCGCCGGGGCCCGCCAGCACGGACGCCTCGGCGGCGAGTTCGGCGGCGGTTTCGCGCCACAGGCCACGGCGCGAGGTCGGCAGGGCCTCGTAGAGCCAGCGCATCTGAGGCCCGGCGGCGTGGACCAGATCCAGGCCCGCCGCCTCGATCGGCTGGGCCAGGCCCTCGTGCAGGGCGCGGCTCTGGTCGCCCAGCTCCAGCATGTCGGTCAGGACCACGATGCGGCGGCCGGCGGCGGGGCGGGCGCCCAGGCTCTTGAAGCCCGCCGTCATCGACAGGGGATTGGCGTTGTAGCTCTCGTCGATCAGGGTGAAGGCGCCGCCGGGGACGGCGACGGCGCGGGTCTGGCCGCGTCCCGCCAGGGGCTGGAAGCCGGCCAGGGCCTGGAGCCCCGTCTCCAGTTCGACGTCCAGGGCGTTCAGCATCAGAAGGACGCACAGGCTGTTCAGCCCCCAATGGGCGCCGGACTGGGCCAGACGATACTCCAGCGGCTTGCCGAACAGGTCTGCCAAGACCGTCGCCCCCTCGGCGTCCGGGCGGAAGTCCTTGAGGCGGGCGTCATGGCCCGGATCGGTCCCGAAGGTCACGAGCCGCGCCCCGGCCGCCCGGGCCGCGTCACACAGCAGGCCGGAAAAGGCGACGTCGCCGTTGGCCACCGCCGTCCCGCCGGGGATCAGACCCTGGAAGATGGAGGCCTTTTCGCGCGCCACCCCCGCCTCTCCATCCGAGAAGGCCTCGATATGGACCGGACCGACCGTGGTGACGCAGGCCGCGTGGGGGGCGACGAAGCGCGACAGGGGCGCGATCTCGCCGGGGGCGTTCATGCCAATCTCGAAGACGGCGCGCCGGGTCTCGACCGGCATCCGCGCCAGGGTCAGGGGCACGCCGATATGGTTGTTGTAGCTCTTGATCGAGCCGTGGGCGGGGCCGGCCAGATCAAGCCCCGCCTTGATCGCCTGGGTCACGCTGGTCTTGCCGACGCTGCCGGTGACGGCGCCGCGCTTGACCTGGGGCGCACGCTCGCGGGCGGCGACGCCCAGGGCCTCCAGCCCGTGCAGGGTGTCGGGGACCACGACATAGGGTCCGCCCTCGACCGGTCGGTCGACCAGGGCGGCCGCCGCGCCGGCGGCGAAGGCGGAGGCTGCGAACTCATGCCCGTCGCGCGCGCCCTTCAGGGCCAGGAAAAGGTCGCCGGGGACGATCTCGCGGCTGTTGTAGGTCAGGCCCGTGACGGGGCGGTCGTCGCCGTGCAGCACGCCGCCCGTGGCGGCGGCGATCTCGGCGGCCGTCCAGAGCGGGCGGGCGGGTGTATCAGGCATACAAAGACAGGGCCTCGGACGCGACGGTGGCGTCGTCGAAGGGATGAGTCGTCCCGCCGACGATCTGGCCCTGTTCATGCCCTTTTCCGGCGATCACCACCACATCCCCGTCGCGCATCATTTCGATGGCGGCTTCAATGGCCGCGCGGCGGTCGCCGATCTCCAGCGCATCGGGGCAGCCGGTGCGGACCTGGGCGCGGATGGAGGCGGGGTCTTCCGAGCGGGGATTGTCGTCGGTGACGATGGCGACGTCGGCCAGACGCGCCGCGATCTCGCCCATCAGGGGCCGTTTGCCGCGATCCCGGTCGCCGCCGGCGCCGAAGACCACGATCAGACGGCCGGTCGCATGGGGGCGCAGGGCGGTCAGCACCGTCTCCAGCCCGTCCGGCGTATGGGCGTAGTCGACATAGACCTCGCCGCGTCCCGTCTCGGCGCCGATCCGTTGCAGCCGGCCTTGCGCGCCGGTCAGGCCTTCCAGGGCGCCGATGACGGCGTCGGGGCGGTCGCCGGCGGCGATGCACAGGCCCGCCGCCACCAGGGCGTTCGAGGCCTGGAAGGCGCCGGCCAGGGGCAACAGGATGTCACGCACCTCGCCCTGCACGTCCAGGGTCAGGCGCTGGCCCTCCGGCGTCGCCTGGCGGCCGATCAGGGTCAGGTCGCGCCCGCGTTCGCCCACACCCATGACCCCCAGGCCCGCCATGATGGAGGCGGCGGCGAAGGCGGAATAGGCGTCGGAATCGGCGTTCAGCACCGCCGTGCGGCCGCGCGGCAGCAGGGCCTCGAACAGGCGCAGCTTGGCGGCGCGATAGGCGTCCATCGTGCCGTGATAGTCGAGATGGTCCTGGGTCAGGTTGGTGAAGGCCGCCGCCTTCAGCGCCACCCCGTCCAGACGCCGCTGGTCGATGCCGTGAGACGAGGCCTCGACCGCCACATGGGTCACGTTCTTGGCGGCCAGTTCGGCCATCAGGCGGGCGGCCTCGGCGGCGTCGGGACTGGTCAGGCCGGGCCCGGTCAGGGCGTAGGTCTTGTCGCCCTTCTGACCGACGACGCCCAGGGTGCCCATGCTGGCCGACTTGTGGCCCAGGCCCGCCCAGATTTGGCGGCAGAAGGCGGCGACCGAGGTCTTGCCGTTGGTGCCCGTCACCGCCACGCAGGTCTTGGGCTGGGCGCCGTAGAAGCCGCGCGCGGCGATGGCGTAGGTCCGGCGCACGTCGCCCGAGGTGACCAGGACCGGCGCGACGCCGTCGGGCGTATCGGCCGGCGCCAAGACGGCGGCGGCGCCCTGGGCCAGGGCCTGGGGGATGAAGGCGCGGCCGTCGGCCGTCGTGCCCGGCAGGGCGACGAACAGGGCGCCGGGCGCGACCTTGCGGCTGTCGGCGGTCACGCCGGTGATGATCGGATCGGACGCCAGGTCACGGCGCAGCAGGTCGGACAGGTGCAGCGCGCTCACAGCCCGTCTCCCTCAACGTCCTGATATTGCGGGATCTTCTCGCCCGAGGCCGTGCGCCAGCGGTCGGCGCGGCGTTCGATGCCCAGGAAGCCGGCGATCCGGTCGGCGATGTTGCGCACGGCGGGCGCGGCCACATAGGCGCCGGTCTTGGGATAGGTTCCCGGCTCGTCCATCAGGACGAAGACGGCGTAGCGTTTGGCGGTCAGAGGCCCGTCCACGGGGAAGACGGCGGCGAAGGAGCCCAGGGCGTGGCTGGGGTCATAGCGGCCGTTGACCAGCTTGTTGGCCGAGCCCGTCTTGCCCCCGACCCGCAGGCCCGGCGCGTCGGCGAAGCCTCCCGAGCCCTTGACCACATTGGCGCGCATCAGCTCCAGGATGGCGCGCGAGGTGTCCTCGGTGACGATCTGCTGCGGCTTGGCGCCGCGCGCGCCGCCGCGACGCAGGGACAGGGGCACCATCCGCCCGCCGTTGGTCAGGGCGCCCATGGCCTGAACCATTTGGGCCGGGGTGATCATGATGCCGTAGCCGAAGGAGAGCGAGGCCAGGGTCGAGTTGTCCCAGCGGCGCGGCAGGACCGGTCGGGCCGATTCCTTCAGCTCGATGGTGGAGGCGTCCAGCAGCCCCAGGCGCCGGAAATAGTCGCGCATCGTGTCCGGCCCCATCTGCACCGCCAGCTGGGACGTGCCGATGTTGGACGAGTGCAGATAGACCTCTTCCAGCGTCATCACCCGGTTCTGGGCATGGAAGTCCTTGATCTTGCGGTCGCCGATCTGGAAGGCCTCGGAGGCGTCGAACAGGGTGCCCATGTCGGCCCGGCCGGTGTCGAGACCGGCGGCGACGGTGAAGGTCTTGAAGACCGAGCCCATTTCATAGTGGCCCGACACCGCCCGGTTCAGGGTCGCGCCGTCGGGCGCCGCGCCGCGGTTCGACTGGCTGAAGTTGGGCCAGCTGGCCATGGCCAGGACCTCGCCGGTCTGGACGTCGGTGACGATGGCGACGGCGCCCTTGGCCTGGTTCTTGATCGCTGCGGCGGCCAGTTCGTTCTCGACCACCCCCTGCACCCGCAGGTCGATCGACAGGGGGAAGCTTTCGCCGCGCTGGCCTGCCGCCCGGATCTCGTCGTTGAAGGCCAGTTCGGCGCCGGAGATCCCCTGCCCGCCCGTATCGGCGTCGCCGATCAGGTGAACGGCCGAGGTTCCCAGCGGATAGGCGCGGCGATCTTCGGGCTCGAAGGTGACGCCGCCCAGGGCCAGATCGTGGACGGCGGCCTTCTCCTGGGGCGTCAGACCGGTCAGCACGATCAGGCGGCGGTCGCCGTCCAGCACCCGCCGAAGCCGCTCGGCCGGAATGCGCGGCAGGGCGCGGCGCAGCTGGCGATAGGCCAGGCCGCGGTCCCAGATCTCCGCCGGGTCGATATAGAGGCCATAGTGGACGATGTTGATCGCCAGCAGCTCGCCGTTGCGGTCCGTCAGGTCGCCGCGCACCAGGGCGTCGGGGCTGGCGCCGGACCCGCGAGCGCCGGCCGGGGCCAACAGGGCCCGGTAGGAGGCCCCCAGCGCCAGACCGGCGAAGACGCAGGAGAAGACGATCAGGATCAGGAAGATGCGGACGCGGGTGTCCTCTTCCGGGCGGGCGTCGGCGCGGGCGCGTTCGAAGCCGTGCTCCAGCCGCCAGACCAGTTCCGACAGCCAGCGCCAGAAGGGCGACAACCGGCCTTGCAGATCCACGCCCGGCGCCGGCCGGTGATAGCGATGATCCTGAACCGTCATTGCGCCGCCTCATCGGATGGGGCGTCGGCGGACGGGGCGGCGGCCTGAGGCTGAGCCGGGGACGCGGGCGCGGCGGCCGACTTCAGGTGCGGCAACTGGGCTTCATAGGCCTGGCGACGAACGTCGACCGGAGCCATGCCGATCTGGCGCGACAGATTTTCCAGCCGGGCGGGCTGTTCCAGGCGGGCCACTTCGGCGCGCAGCAGGCGGACCCGCTGGCGGTTTTCGCGGATATCCTGTTCCAGCTGGGCGATGCGGCTGCTTTCGCGCGCGGCGGCGGCCTTGGCCGCATAGACCGAGACGATCATCACCGCGACCAGGGCCACGCCGATGATCTCGATCCAGCGGACGCCGCGGATCTTCCAGTCGAACAGCCGCTGCAGGGCGTTGCGGGAGTAGCCGAAGAAGGGCGCCGTGGTCATGCCGCCATCCTCGTCTTTTCGGGCGCCCAGGCCGGGGCCTCGGTGCGGATCGCCGCCCGCAGCTTGGCCGAACGGGCGCGCGGATTGGCGGCGCGCTCGGCCTCGCCCGCTTCGCGCGCGCCCTTGAATTGAAGGGTGAAGCTGGGCTTGCGCGGGTCGACGGCCATGGGGGCGTGACGCGATCCGGCCGGCGTATTGCCCGTCCGCTCGGTCAGGAAGGCCTTCACGATCCGGTCTTCCAGAGAATGGAAGGTGACGACGGCCAGACGGCCGCCGGGGGCCAGGCTCGCTTCGGCCGCCTCCAGCCCACGCTCCAGCTCGCCCAGTTCGTCGTTCACGGCGATGCGCAGGGCCTGGAAGACCCGCGTCGCCGGATGGATGGGCGCGCCGCGACGGCCGCCCAAAGCCTTTTCGACCACCTCGGCCAGGTCCAGGGTGCGGGTGAAGGGCTGCTCGGCCCGGCGACGCAGGATGGCGGTGGCGACCCGCCCCGACTGACGCTCTTCGCCGTACAGTTTAAAGATGTGGGCCAGGGGGCCGTGGTCCCAGCCGTTGACGATGTCGGCGGCGGTCTCGCCCTCATCGGACATCCGCATGTCCAGCGGCCCGTCGCGCATGAAGGAGAAGCCGCGCTCGGCCTGATCCAGCTGCATCGACGAGACGCCGATATCGAAGACGGCGCCGTCCAGCCGGGCCTTGCCGCTGTCGGCAAAGGCTTGGGCCAGGCCCGAGAAGGGAGTGCGGACCAGTTGAAACCGGTCGGGGAAGTCGGCGGCCACGGCGTCGGCGTGGGGCTGAACCGTCGGATCGCGATCCAGGGCGATCACCGCGGCGCCGGTCGCCAGAATGGCGCGCGTATAGCCGCCGGCGCCGAAGGTGGCGTCGATCACGACCTCGCCGGGCGCGGGCTTAAGGGCCTCGATCACCTCGGCGAGCAGGACGGGGGCGTGGGGCGCTTCAGTCACGAACCGCCTCCCGCCAGCTTCATCTGGGCCGCCAGTTTCAGGGCGCCGATCTGGGCCATGCCGGCCTTGGCCAGGGCGCGCTGTTCGGCGCGACGGGCCGCCCACTTCTCGCGCGACCAGATCTGGAACCGGTCGTTCAAGCCGACGATGACGACCGTGTCCTCCAGACCCGCCTCGGCGCACAGGGATTCGGGCAGGGTGATGCGGCCGCCCGCGTCATAGGCCAGGCGGACCTGTTCGCCCATCACCTGCCATTCCAGGGCCGAACGTTCCTCGGAGCCGAACGGCAGGGATTCGATCATCTCGGCATAGACAGCGAACAGACGGTCGCCGCCCGCTTCCAGACAGTCGGCCTCGATGGAGGGAAAGATGAAGACGCCGCCGGCCGCGCCGTTTTCGGCCGTGCGGAAATCATTGGGGATCAGGAGACGGCGTTTGCCGTCCAGCTGCTTCTCGTAGGTCGAGAGAAACACGCCCTGCCCAATCGAACCCTTCGGCCCGTCCCTTAGATGCCTGACGAACGCCCGCCGCGCCCGCCTCTCAGCCCCATCTCATGAGAGTGGGATAGCATGGGATGAAATGGGTCTCAATGGGATCAGCAGTGTTACTTAACCATGTTTTCACGCGATTGGACTTGAAGTCGCTCCGACGGAGAGAACATAAGCGGAACTTGCAAAGTATTCACAGGCTGTGGATCAGTCTAGGCAGTCCAGCGCCCACAAGAGGTTAACGGGCCCCGCCCTGTGGACGGTCCGATCCGGCGGCGAAAGATGGGGATGGAAGCGCAAACCGGCGCCGAATGACCGGCCTCAATCAGGCCGAAGGCCGGTAGGCCAAAGAACCGCCTCAAGCAGGCCGAAGGCCGATAGGCCCTCAAAAAAGATATGCCAGACGGCCTGTAAGCCGGGTTTTGTTCCGCCCCGAAAGGACGGCGACGATCATTCCTCTGGACCGTCCATTGCTGAACGGTTCTCGCGACCTACCCGGACATCCAGGGCGGTGAGCCCCGCGAGGCGAACCCCGCACGATGTCCCTATTTGGTCTTGCTCCAGGCGGGGCTTGCCATGCCGTCCCTGTCGCCAGGTCCGCGGTGGGCTCTTACCCCACCCTTTCACCCTTGCCGCCCGCGAACGGGAGGCGGTTTGCTTTCTGTGGCGCTATCCCTCGGGTCGCCCCGGGCGGAAGTTATCCGCCGCCTTTTCACCGTGGAGCCCGGACTTTCCTCGACGGACGCGGAGTCCGCCGCGACCGCCCGGCCGTCTGGCGGGGGCTAGATGCGCCGCCTGGGCGCCCAGGTCAACAGCGGGCGGATCATTCGCGGCTTGACGAGACCGGGGGCGCCGTGACTGCTGGGCGTGGCTGGAGGGGCGAGACCATGACGAAGACGGCGACGAACAAGAGCGTGCGGCTGATGGCGGTATTCGGCCTGGCGTCCCTGGCCGCTGTGGGATTGGGCGCCGCCGTCTGCGCCCTCAGCGGCGTATCGGCGGCCTCCTGGGGACGGAACCTGGCGGCCTGGCTGGTCGGGGCGGTGATCGCCGCTGCCCTGGCGGCGGCGGGGCGGCGCATCGTCTCGCCGGGGGCGGCGCTGGCGGTCGCCGGACTGGCCGTGGCGGGGCTGGCGGCCAGCTTCTTCAATCCAGCCCAGGAAGGGGTGCATCGCTGGATCGACGCCGGGCCGCTGCACGTCAATATCGCCATGGTCGTCCTGCCGTCCCTGTCGGTCGTGCTGGCGGCGGCCGAGGATCGTCGGGCGATCTGGGGCGCCGCCGTCGCAGCCCTGATCCTGCTGGTCGCCCAGCCGGACGCTTCTCAGACCACGACACTGGCGGCGGTTCTGATCCTGGTCGCCGCCGTTCGCGCGCCCGGCCGCGGAGTGAAGGCCGGCTTGATCCTGTTCGCCGGACTTGCGGCTGCGGCGGCCTGGATGCGGCCTGATCCGTTGCAGCCGGTCGCGGAGGTTGAGGAGATCGTCGGCCTGGCCTTCCAGATCTCGCCCCTGATCGGCAGTCTGGCCCTGATCCTTCTGGCCGTCTTCGCAGCGGTTCCGGCCACCCTGACCCGGCCTGACGCCAGACTGAAGCTGGCCGGCGCCGCACTGAGCCTGTGTCTGGCCGCCTGGGCGGTCACGCCCTTGTTCGGCGCCTTTCCGGTTCCCTTGGTCGGGGTGGGCATGAGCCCGATCCTGGGCGCCTGGCTGGGGGTCGGACTGCTGGCGGCGACGGCGCGCGCGCGAACCTACTAATCCAGCACGCCCGTGACGCTCTCGACGCTGGCCAGCTGCAGCAGGCCGACCAGACGGGCGCGGGTCTCGCCGTCGGCGACGCCGTCGACGCGCCCGGGCCGCCAGTGGCGCTGGAAGGCGCGGACGGTGGTCTCGGTCTCGGCGTCATAGTCGCCGCCGGGCGCCAGCCCATAGCCCAGCCGGTGCAGGCCGGCGCGCAGGACCACGACCCCGATCCCCTGGTCTCCCTTCTGCAGTAGGCCGCCCAGGGCCTTGATCCGTTCGGGCGCCGGTTCGAACCACAGGCCGTGTCCGGCCTCGGCCAGCCGCTTCCACGGAAAGAGTTCGCCGGGATCGGCCTTGCGATCCGGCGCCAGGTCGGAATGGCCGATGATGCGGTTGTCCGGAATGGTCCAGCGCTGGCGAATCTCGCCGATCAGGGCGATCACCGCGGCGATCTGGGCCTCGGGAAAGGGGCGATAGCCGAACTCATGGCCCGGATTGACGATCTCTATGCCGATGGAGACGGCGTTGCAGTCGTCCTCGCCCCGCCAGACGCCCCGACCGGCGTGCCAGGCGCGCCGTTCCTCGGGCACGAGTTGGAAGATGCGACCGTCCTCCTCGACCAGATAATGGGCCGAGACCTTGGCCTCCGGGTCGCGCAGACGGGCCATGGCGGCCTCGCCGGTCTCCATCCCGGTATAGTGCAGCACCAGCATATCGGGCGGCGCGCGGCGCGCATCGAAGTTCGGCGAGGGCGCCGCGATCAGCTCAACCATGGTTCAGGGGGCCTCAGCGGCCGTGGCGGTCCCAGCCGTAGGCGACCCAAGTGCCGTTGACCTTGTGCGCCTCGATCAGCTCGGGGTCTCCGGCGCAGCGGCGCG
The DNA here is from genome assembly GCF_009394735.1 of Brevundimonas sp. Bb-A. Taxonomy (NCBI): domain Bacteria; kingdom Pseudomonadati; phylum Pseudomonadota; class Alphaproteobacteria; order Caulobacterales; family Caulobacteraceae; genus Brevundimonas; species Brevundimonas sp. Bb-A. The sequence goes on from NZ_CP045456.1 coordinate 2,958,972, forward strand.
GTGTCAGGTTGCGGCGCGCCCGCATGGCCAGACCCGCCAGAAAGACCAGCACGCCGGCGAACAGGGCGATCACGGCCACCGCGGCGGCGGTGAAGACGGCCAGAACCGCGCCCACCGCCATGGCGGCGACGGCGGCGATCAGGCTGGCGACCCACAGGATGGAGGCCACCAGGCCGTTGGGCCGGCGACGGGCCGCGACGCCCAGGGAGGCGAGACGTTCAGACTGGAACATGGATCATCCTTTCAGACGTTCCGCAGAACGCCCAAGCCTCAATGTCGGTCCATTGAGCCGTGCGGTCAATGGAGCGCCCCCTCACGCCTGTGTGCGATGGATCGTCACGCCTCCTTCAGAAGACCGGCTGATCGGCCAGGACGACCGCGCCCTCGCTGCGCATCCGCTCGCCTTCGATGCGGCGCATGACGGCCTGGGCCTGAGGGTCGGCCATGACCCCGCCCAGCATGACCAGGGCCTGGGCCGCCTCGCTCTGGACCCCGAACATTTCCGACAGGGCCTCCCACGGCGACTTCTGCTTGGGGAAATGTTTGAAGCGGACCGACTCGCCGGCCGGAATCTTGGCCAGGGCCTTGGCCTTGGCCACCGCCTCGTTCAGCCCGCCCAGCTGATCGACCAGACCCAGAGGCAGGGCCTGGGCGCCGGTCCAGACCCGGCCCCTGGCGATCTCGCGCACCCGCGCCGGCTCCAGCTTGCGGCCGGTGGCGACGCGCGTGATGAAGTCGTCGTAGATCCGGTCCATCGAGGCCGCAAAGGCCGCGCGCTGGCTGTTGGTGAAGGGCTGGGTCGGGGAGAAGGCGTCGGCGTAGGAACCACCCACGGTCAGCTCGCGCATGTCCACGCCGAACCGGCCCAGGGCGTCGGCGATCACGAACTTGCCGCCGAACACGCCGATGGAGCCGGTCAGGGTCGAGGGCTGGGCCACGATCCAGTCGGCTTCAGAGCTGATCCAATAGCCGCCGGAGGCGGCGTAGGCGCCCATGGAGACCACCACCGGCTTGCCGGCGGCCTTGGCCGCGCGCACCGCCGCCAGGATCTGTTCCGACGCCTCGGGCGAGCCGCCGGGCGAGGAGACACGGAAGACGATGGCCTTCACGCTCTTGTCCTCAATGGCGTCATAGATGGCTTCGGCCGTATCGTCCGAATGGATGGAGGAGCCGCCGCCGAAGCCGCCGCCGTCGCTGCGGCCGGTCACGATCGCCCCTTCCCCGCCGACGATGGCTATGGCGTTGCGGCCCGATCCGGTCCGTTCGCCCTTTTCAGAGACGTATTTGCCGAATTCGACGATCTCGGCGCCCTTGCCGGCGCGGCGCTTGATCTCGGCCTCGGCCTCCTCGACCTGGCCGATCTTGTCGACCAGCTTGTTCGAAAGGGCCTGTTCCGCCGAATAGGGGCCGGCCTCGATCACCGTCTTCAGGGCGGCCGAGGTCGTCTTGCGGTCCTGGGCGGCGTTGGCCAGGGCGCTGTCGTACAGCGACGTCATCCAGGCCGTCATGGCCTCGCGGTGGGCGGGGGTGTAGTCGCTCTGGGTATATTCGTTGACGGCGTTCTTGTATTCGTAGCGCTGCTCGAAATCGGCGCGGACGCCGTATTTGTCGAACGCCCGGCCCAGGAACAGACTGTCGGCCGAGAAGCCGGTGGCCTGGAAGCCGGCGGTGTTCTGCATCCACAGTTCAGACGCCGAGGCGCCGACCATATAGGTGGACATCACCGCGCCCGCAGGGGCGAAGCCCTGGCTGTGAGCGATGACCGGCTTGCCCGAGGCGCGGAAGCGGCGGATCGCCTGGCGCAGCTCATCCGCCGAGGCCGGGGTCATGCCGCTTTCCGGCAGGCGGACCAGCACGGCCTTGACGCCGGCGTCCTCCTGGGCCTGGGCCAGACCGTCCACCACCTGGGTCACCGACAGGCCCGATCCCCCGAAGGCCGCGAACGGATTGGTCGAGGGCTGGTCGCTGATCCCCTCGCGCAGGTCCAGTTCCAGCACCATGGTCGCGGGCGTCGTCGGCTTGGAGGCGCCGGCGATGGCGACCGTCAGCAGAACGACCGGGACCACGACGACGAACAGGATCAGTCCGGTGAAGACACCCAGAACCGTCAGAAAGAATTGCTTCATGGGAAAAGGCGCGCTCGCAAGAGGCCGGAATGGCTCAGCCGCACCATAGAGCGGGAACGGTCACCGTCAAATGAACGTCGTGCAACGTGCGGGCGCAGTTCGGCGCCGCACACGGCCGCGGTTGCGATGCGGCGCCGCGATTGATGCGGAGGGCGGAAATCCCTATATGAGCCGCCTGCGAGCGGGGGCCTATCGCCCCGTGTCCTATTTCGGAGACCGCCGTCCATGCTGGTCACCCTGATGAAGTCCAAGCTGCACCGGGCCACGGTGACCCAGGCCGACCTCGATTACGAGGGGTCGATCGCCATCGACATGGACCTGCTGGACGCGGCCGGAATCTATCCTAACGAACAGGTCGATGTGCTGAACATCACCAACGGCGCCCGTTTCACCACCTACGCCATAGAGGCCCCGCGCGGCTCCAGGGTCATCGGCGTCAACGGCGCCGCCGCGCGCCTGGTCCAGAAGAACGACAAGGTGATCGTCGTCACCTACGGCCAGCTGCCCCAGGAAGAAGCCCGCCAGTGGACGCCCAATGTCGTGCTGCTGGACGATGATAACGAGATCAAGCGCCCGGCCTGAGCCGAGATCGTCGCCGATGCAAAAAAGGCCCGCCGGCGACGGCGGGCCTTTCTCATTCTGCACCCGGGATCAGCGGGCGATGTCGTAGACGCCGGTGATGTCGATCCGCACCATCAGTTCGCCGGCGGCCACCGGCGTGCTGTCGCGGCTTTCCAGCGCCACGGCGCGGGAGGCGAACATCGGCTGCGGCGGCTGGGGCGCATAGCCGCCGCCTTCGCTCAGGTTGCGGATGCCCGCCAGCTGGACGTTCAGGGCCTGGGCGTACAGCTGGGCCTTGGCCTGAAGCGCCTGCACGGCCAGTCGGCGCGCCTGGTCCTCGGCCGCCGAGGGATCCTTCAGGCCGAAGCTGATGCCGTCGATCTGATTGACCCCGGCGGCCACCACGGCGTCGGCGGTGGTCCCGACCTTGGTCAGGTCGTTGATCGTCACCGTCACCCGATTCACGGCCTGATAGCCGCGCAGCTTGGGCGGTTCGTTCTGCTGATAGTCATATTGCGCCGACAGGTTCAGGCCCGAGGTCTGGACATCGCGCTCGGCGATCCCGGCGCGGCGCAGGGCGGCCATGACCTGGGTCATGCGGGTCGCATTGTCGCGCATCGCCTCCTGGGCCGTCGCCGCCTCGGTCTGGACGCCGAAACTGATGGTCGCCATGTCCGGCGCGGCCTTGACCTCGCCATAGGCCGACAGGTTCAGCGAGGGCGGAGGCTGCATCATTTGGACGCCCGGCTGGACCGTCTGGGCCGCAGCCGGCGCGACGGCGCCCATCACCGCAGCGGCCGTCAGGGCCCCGCCCAGCATCAGGGATTGGAAGGCGCGTTTCATGAAGATGTCTCCGTGGAAGATCCCGACCGACGGGGTCGTCGATCCATGGCCGTAACCTTGGCCTTTTACGCCTGAACGAACGTCCGGTCGTCGATGTCGGTTTCCGTTCATCTTGATGAATTCGCCGAAACGGACGCGGCGAAGATCAGGCCCTTGGCAAGCCGCGCCCTCCCCTGCTAGGCCGTTCCTCCCGCCGCGCCGCGCCTCTCGGCCGCGTCCCTGGGGGCCTGTAGCTCAATGGTTAGAGCCGACCGCTCATAACGGTCTGGTTGGGGGTTCGAGTCCCTCCGGGCCTACCACGGGACTTCTTTCTCTGAATTTCTCAGCCCTCAGGGGTCTAGCCGAAACGGCCGAACACAAGTAGTCAAACAGCAGATCGCTTGTGCGGTCGATGTCGAACACCCACTTCTCTCTCTTCCAACCGTCGGGAACACGGCGGCGGCGAAGGGATTTTCTTAATCATGGGCCGTTAGGCTCTGAACGTCGGTATTTTCCGACTCTGGAAGCGAGGCAATGAGTATGCGTGCGACCGAAACGATCTAAGCCCCGCCAGCGGGCTGCTGGTTTTTCGCCGAACGGCGAGTGAAAGGGACAGGGCCTCACCAGCCCTGTCCTTTTTGCTTTTTGGCCCTTCCTTTTTGGATTGCCGCGTTCGCTGAAAACGAGCTTTATGCCACCGGGAGGCGCGTGATGTTCAAAGGCAGGTGGTGGGACAGGCTGGGTTGGTTGGCGGGCGCCATAACCTGGATCGCGGGCTGGGCGGCGATCTTTTGGCCGCCGATCCGAGAGTATGGAAAATGCGTGGCGATCAGCGATCCTGCCTTGGCCCACCGGCTGAACGCTGTTGCGGCGGGCCAAGCAGGCGAACTGCCCAAGGTCTGCACCCACGACGCCGTCGACACCTTCATCGCCCTCCTGCAAATCCCGACGCCGATCTATCCAGACGTGCCGATCGGCGGCTATCTGTTCTTGGCGGCGAGCGTCATACCCTTGGTGGTGCTGGGCATCTGGGTTCGACAGGCGATCGAATACTGGGACAATGCGCGCGTCCCACTGTCGGTTTTGGAGACCGACGTCACCCTAAGCTTCGCCGAGCCCGACATGAAGCGGGCAATTTTGACGAGGAAGCAATTCTTCCACGCCAACCAACCCGACGTGGGCGCCTATCATTCGACCACCAAGGTGGATGGGGAAAAGGCGTCGATAGACCCCGACCACCAAGTCTTTGACGCCCAGGTCGGACATCGCTCGATCAAGGGGGAAATCATAAAGCAGGGCAACGAAAAATCGATCAATGTGATCGAGATCTACAACGAATCCCTGCCTCGAAATCCGCTCATAACCATACTGCCCAACCAGGTAGTACATTCGATTTACAAGAATTTCGGCGCATTCTTCAATGTGATCGTCAAGAGAACGACTGTCATTCATCTGGTCGATGAATACAACGCAAAAGAACCGTTCTACTCCATATCTTCGATGCGATATCCGGTGACGAACGTAAAACTGAGGTTCCTTTTCCATTCTGAAACCGCGCCGTCTCCAGAAGACATCTCCGCCTTCCTGATCAAGGACAATCTGGCGATGCGGCTGGCCTTGCCGCCTTGCCATGAGGGCGCCTTCACCACCTATGAGGTGGCGGTGCGAGAGTTCAAATCCGCGACGATCCGCGTCGCCTGGAACAATCGGAACCTGTTCGCTTGGAAGGAGCGGCAGCCGACGGCGGACAAGCCGTCTCAGCCGCAAGCCCCGACCGCGGAGAAGCCTGCGAAGAAATGAGACGTCGCGCCGAACGCGCAGCGCGAGCCTCAGCCGCCCTGGGTCCAGCGTTCGACGTCCGGCTCCAGTCCGATCAGGGCCAGGCCGGCGGGGATGGATTCGAACTCGCGGAAGACTCGGTCCGACAGCGCTCGCCGTCAGCTTTCAGGGAGGCCTTTTAGGCGCTTCAGCCCCTCACGGGCGTACTGGTTGTCCGGATCAAGCCGCAGCGACGTTTCGAAATGGGCGATCGCCGCCGCAAAATCGCCCTCGGCCACCGAAATGTCGGCGAGGCCGTCATGGCTGAAGGCCGATTGCGGAAACTGTTCGAGGGTGAAGGCGAACAGGCGGCGCGCCTCCTCCATCGCGGGCAGGCCGGACAGTTCATAGCCGATCTCGACCAAAAGTTCATCGGTGGCGAAGGCTTCGGCCGAGGGCTGGGCCGCCTTCATGGCCTGATACTGGCGGATTCCAGCCTCGGCCCCGCCCGCCATCACCGCGTCCAGGATCACCGTCTTGGGCTGAACATCCGGCAAGGACGTCGCCTCGCCGAAGTAGAGGCCGGCGAGAGCCCGGGCCGTCCCGCCGCCGCTGGCCTCGTCGCTGTTGCTGAGGACCACGATGGTCAGGTCGTCGTCAGGAAAGCGGGCGACCATGTTCGAAAATCCCGGCCCACTGCCCGCATGGCCGACCATACGACGACCATGCCAGGAGCGGATCTCCCAGCCGAAGCCGTAGTTGTTGCGCGCCCCGTCGGTCATCTGGGCCAGGGAGGCGGGAGAGACCAGCCGCCCGGCGCCGACCGCCTGGGCCCAGGTCGACAGATCGTCCACGGTGCTGCTGAGCCCCGCCTCGCCGTAGACGCCGGTCATCGACTGCGGCGTCGCCTCGATGAAGGTGGAGCCGATCGAATAGTAGCCGGTCGCCAGATGAGGGATGATCCGGCGTGAAGCGTTGAAGACCGTATGATCCATGTGGAGCGGCGCCAGAATCCGCTCACGAAGGACCTCCGGATAGGGTTTGCCGGCGACCCGTTCGATGATCGTCCCCAACAGGTTGTAGCCGGTGTTGCTGTACCGATAGCCCTGGCCCGGCGCGAATTCGAGCGGCCGATCCCGCACCAGGGCCACGACGCCGCCGGGGCCGTAGGTTCGGCTGTCCAGGGCTTCGTCCCAGTCCGGCAGGCTGGTGTAGTTGGGGATTCCGGAGGTGTGGGTCAGCAGTTGCCGCACGGTGACGGCCCGCCAAGCCGGGGGACAGTCGGCGAGGTGGTCGCAGGCCAGGTCATCGACGCTGAGCCGCCCCTCCTCCTGCAGCATCATGATCAGAAGGGCGGTGAAGGGCTTGGTGACCGAGGCCAGTTGATAGACGGTGTCGGTGTCATTGGGGACGTCGAAGGCCCGGTTCGCCAGTCCATAGCTTCCACGGAAGACAGGTCTCCCGTGGGCGGCGACCAGGACGGTCCCGCTGAAGGCCGCGTTACGCACCGCCGCCTTCATATAGGCGTCTAAGGCCGCGCTCAGATCGGGCGAGACCGCAAGGGCGGAGGTTGCGGGGGCAGAGGTTGCTGGATCCTGAAGCGTCTGGCGCGGTGCGGCCTGTAGCGGCGTCGCGCACGCACCGGTCAGAAAGACGGAGGCGGCCGCAGCAGCCTTCCAAAGGATTCTCAAAGCCACATCCAAGCCCTCTCGATCACGCCAATATCTTTTCATCAAGATATTTTATGTCAAGATATTTTTCGCAAAGATTTGTGCCGAGAGCGTCCGACGCCTATCGTGCAGCGATGATTCAGACCTCTTCCTCGCCGGACGTGATCGACGCCGTCCTGGCCGATTGGCGAAACGCGCGGCCTCAAACCCAGGCCGACGCCCTGAATATTGTCGGGCGCATCCTGTGGCTCGGGCGACGATACGAAGAGGCCGTCGCCCAGATGCTGGCCGAACATGGGCTGTCCTATTCCGACTATGACGTGCTGGCGACCCTGCGCCGGGCCGGCGCCCCGTTCGAACTGTCGCCGACGGATCTGGCTAAGCGTGTCCTGCTCAGCTCCGGCGGCCTGACGGCCTGCCTGCGGCGTCTGGAGACGCGAGGCCTGGTGTCGCGCCACAGTGTGAAGGAAGACCGCCGACGCCTGTTGGCGCAGCTGACGCCGGAAGGTCTGACCCTGGTCGAGGGTTTCATAGACCCGCGTTTCGCCATGGCCGAACGCGCGCTGGCCCCGCTGGACCCGACCCAGAGACGGGAGGCGGAGACGGTGCTGCGCCGCCTGATGACGGCGGCGGAAAACTGAGGCTGCTGCGGATCAGCCGCCCTGGGTCCAGCGTTCGACGTCGGGCTCCAGTCCGATCAGGGCCAGGCCGGCGGCGATGGATTCGAACTCTCCGCCGGTCTCGATCCGGTCGGGGCCGAAGCGGCGGGTGAACAGGGTGCGGACGGCGGGGGTCAAGGAGGTGCCGCCGGTCAGGAAGACGCGGTCGATGGTGGAGGGGGCCAGGCCGGAGCGGTCGATGGCTTGGTCCAGCGCCGCCTCCATCTCGGCCAGTTCGGGGGCGATCCAGGCGTCGAACTGGGCCCGCGTGACCGTCGCCTCGATCCGCACCCCGCCCGCGACGAAGCGGAAATCGGCCGTCTCGTCCCGCGACAGATCCTGTTTCAGGCTGGAGACGGCGCGGTACAGGGCGTGGCCGTGGTTGTCGTCCAGCACCTCGATCAGCCGCTCGATCTTCTCGGGCTCAAGCGAGGTGGTCGCCAGGGCGCGGATGTCGCGCATGTCGCGCGACGCCCGCAGCAGGGCCAGCTGGTCCCAGCGGGCGAAGGCGGAATAGTAGCGCTGGGGCGCCGGCAGGGTCTTGCCCAGGCTGGTGTAGAAACTGCCCTTGCCCAGTTCGGGCGAGACCAGATGGTCGATGATCCGATAGTCGAAGGCGTCGCCGGCCACTCCGACGCCGGATTGGGCCAGGGGCGTGGATTTCAGCCCCTCGGGCGTGCGTTCGAACCGGACGATGGAGAAGTCGCTGGTGCCGCCGCCGAAGTCGGCGACCAGGACGGTGGCGTCCTGTTTCAGGGTGCGGGCGAAATAGAAGGCGGCGCCGACGGGTTCATAGGCGTAGCGGACGTCCTGGAACCCCAGCCGCTTGAACGCCGTCTCGTAGCGCGACAGGGCCAGGGCCTCGTCGGGCCGATTGCCGGCGAAGGTCACGGGGCGGCCGACGATGACGCGGGGCGGCAGATCGGCCATGGCGGCCCCCGCATGGTGGCGCAGCTTCAGCAGGAAGGCCGACAGCAGATCCTCGAACGTATAGCGCCGGTCGTGGATGCGGGTCTCGGTGAAGGCGGCGCTGGCGGCGAAGGTCTTGAACGACTGAATGAAGCGCGTGTCCATCGGGTCGTCCACATAGGCGTCGATGGCCCAGGGCCCGGCCTCGACCACCCGTTCGGGACGGCCGCCGTCCTCGGCCGGGTGGAACTGGAAGCTGAGGGCCGAGCGGAAGGTGGAGACGCCGCCCGCCCCGTCAACCGTGAAACGGACCAGCTCGGCGCCGGTCGCAGGATCGGCCAGGGCCACGACCGAATTGGTCGTGCCGAAGTCTATGCCGATCGTGATCGGCTGCGGCGTGGTCATGACCCGGCTCCTCGAAGGGCGGGCTTCCTACAGTGTCCCGGCGGATTAGGAAACGCCGGATCGCGGCTCTACCGGCGGTTCGTCGCCTCGGCGTGTCGCGCCAGCAAGGCCTCGGCCTGGCCCAGGTGCAGACGTTCGACCATGGCGCCCCCCACCCGGATCGCGCCTCGCCCCTCGGCTTCCGGCGCGGCGAAGGCCGCCACCACCGCCTGCGCCGCCTGGACCTCAGCCTCGGACGGGGCGAAGGCGGCGTTGGCGGCGGCGATCTGGGACGGGTGGATCAGGCTCTTGCCGTCAAAGCCGTACAGCCGGCCCTGCGCCGCCTCGGCCGCCAGGCCGTCGACGTCCTCGATCCGGTTGAACACCCCGTCGATGGCCAGCAGTCCGTGCGACCGCGCCGCGACCACCAGGGCCGCCAGCCAGGGCTTGAACGGTTCGCGATCCGGCGACGCGCCCGTCCCCAGGGCCTTGGCCAGGTCGTTGACCCCCAGCATCAACCCTTGAAGCCCCCCGCCCGCCGCCGCAATCTCATTCAGGGCGATCAGGCCGCGCGGCGTCTCGATCATGGCCCACAGGGCCGCATCCGGCGCGCGGGCCGACAGGGCGTGGACGGTCTCGACCGTCTCCACCTTGGGCGCGACGATCAGGCCGGCGCCCGCCTGAGCCAGAGCGTCCAAATCGTCCTCGCCCCAGTCGGTGTCCAGGGCGTTGATCCGCACGCCCAGACGGGGACGAAAGCCGCCCGCCTTCACCGCCGCCACGGCGGCCGCCCGCGCCTCGATCTTGGCCTCGGGCGCCACGGCGTCTTCCAGATCAAGTACGGCGACATCGCAGTCCACGTTCCGGGCCTTTTCGATCGCCCGGGCGTTGGAGGCCGGCAGATAGAGGACGCTGCGAGCCAGTTCGCCCGACATCAGACCCGCCCGGTGACAGGAACCAGGGCGCCGGTCATGGCTCGGCTATCGGGCGAGGCCAGGAACAGGATCACCGCCGCCAGATCCGCGGGGGCGACCCAGGCGGCCGGATCGGCGTCGGGCATGTCCTTGCGGTTGGCGGGCGTATCAATGATTGACGGCAACACCGCATTGACCGTTACGGACGTGGTTTTCAGCTCCTCCGCCAGGGCCTGGGTCAGGGCGTGGACGCCCAGCTTGGCGGCGCCGTAAGCCCCCATGCCCGCGCCCGGCTTCAGCGCCGCAGCCGAACCGACATTGACGATCCGCCCGTCCGAAGCCGCCTTCAGATAGGGCAGAGCCGCCCGGCTGGCGTTCAGGGCGGTGGTCAGGTTCAGGGCCTGCATCCGGTCCCAGGCCGGCTGCGCGTCGTCCGTCGTCTGCCAGACGAAGCCGCCGGCGATATTGGCCAGGACGTCCAGCCGGCCGTAGCGGCTGATGACAGAGGCCACGGCCTCCTCGGCCTGGGCCGGGTCGGTCAGATCGACGCCGCCGACCTCCAGCACTCCGGCGGGAACCGGATGGCCTTCGGCGTGGTCGATGACGGCGACCGCCAGCCCCGCCGCCAGGGCAGCCTCCAGCACGGCCCGGCCCAGCACCCCGTGCCCGCCCGTGATCGCGATCACCCGTTTCATCTCGTCCTCCATCCCTTTGCCCCTCTCGTCTGTCGGCTCAGCCTGCGGCGAAGACCTTGGCCATCAGGCGTTCCAGCCCCGCCTGGTCCACGGCGTCGAAGGCCGCCGGGGTCGTCGCATCCACGTCGAAGACGGCGATCAGTTCGCCCGAAACGTCAAGCACCGGCACCACGATCTCGCTGGCCGAGCGGCTGTCGCAGGCGATATGGCCGGGGAAGGCGTGGACGTCCTCGACCAGCTGGGTCTGGCGTGTCGCCGCCGCCGTCCCGCACACCCCGCGCCCGAAGGCGATCCGCAGACAGCCCAGCGTCCCCTGATAGGGTCCGACCACCAGTTCGTCCGCCCCATCCGGCGTCTTGTCCGGCGCGACGACGTAGAAGCCGGTCCAGAAGAAGTGGTCGAAGGCGTCGGCCAGCATCGAGGCCACGGTGGCCATTCGCGCGGTCAGATTCGGCTCCCCGTCCAGCACCGCCAGGATCTCGGCCTCGACCTCGGCATAGCGGTTCGCCTTGTCGGCGGGGCGGTCGTCGCGGGGGACATAGGACATGGGCGCTCCTTCGATTCGCAGTCGATATAGGAGGCCCCATCCCCGGAAGCGAGCCTTCGTCCACAGGGTTCAATTTCTTAAATACCGGAAATCGCACAACAAGGTTCGTCGTGTCGAAATTTGCCGCTTGCTGTGGCGCCGCTTTGTCGCAAAACATTGTTAACCATGTTTGGCGGTCTGACCCGTCGGCGCCGGCGCGCCGTCCTGCGTCGCGTCGGCCAGTGGGATTGCGGGAGCGACAGGAAGGTATGGGCGAGTACGACAACGCCGGTCACGGTCCATCCCAGCTCCAGCGGCATCGCATGCCCCTGGCCGGCGGCGCCGTGGCGGTTCTGGTCCTGCTGATCGCCGTCCTGCTTCTGGCCAGCTGCGGCGACGGCGCCCCCGGCTTCTGGCGCCGAGGGGCCCAGAACGAGGCCGCCCTGTCCTGCCCCCGCCCAGCCTCGGTCACAGGGTCCGAGTTCAACGCCCAGGAGGCGAGCCTGCGCCACCTGCGCCGCGCCGCCTTCCGTGGCGACGTCTTCGCCCAGCTGGAGCTGGGCTCGCGCTACGCCGCCGTCCGCGCCACCGACAAGAATATCGAGGATCCGATCGAAAGCTCGGTCTGGTACGCCATGGCCCTGGCCAATGACGAGGGCTACGCCCCGATCAACGGGGTCGAACCCCAGGGCGGCGGCCTGTTCGGCGGGGGTCTGCGCCGCCTGTCGAAATACGACGACTGCCGCGCCTTCGAACGCCACCGCGCCTATCAGGTGCTGGACCGCCAGTTGTCGCGGATGAGCCGGCAGGAGCAGGAGGCGGTGCGCGACCGCGTCATCTACGTCCTCTCCACCCAGGACGCCGAGGGCTATCGCACCCTGGCCCGCCTCCACGACGGTCTCTACGGCCCCTTCGGCGAGCCTGCCGACAATCGCGAGGCCCGCGAGGCGCTGGGCCGCAAGCCCGAGGGCGGCGCCCTGGGCCAGCCCCGTTCGCGCGGCGGCTACTGGGCGGCGGTCAATCTGTTCCAGAGGAACGACGTCGACGCCTATCTCTACAACTATCTGGCGGTTCAGACCGGCGACGTCGGCGCCTATGTGCTGATGAAGGACTTCGAACGCTCCTCGCCCGGCCGCGCCCAGTACGCGGGCTTCGTCGAGGCCAAGGCGCGTCAGTGGACCCCGCCGTTCGAATTCTATCCGCTGGAGGCCCCGGCCTCGGGCGTCCCCTTCTCGGACGAGAGCCGCCCGCGCGGCGACGCCTATGAATACGCCCTGTCGCGGCTGCAGAACGAGCTGCCCTTCGTCCATGTGGGCCGCGCCCTGCGCTATCTGGGCGTGACGCCCGAGGCCGTCACCGCGCCCGAGCAACTGTCCCGCCAGCAGATCGAGGCCTTTGAAGCCATGCTCGGCCATGCGACCGAGAGCCGGCTGTCGCCGCTGGAGCGGGTCCGCGCCATCCAGCTGGCCGCCGTCAACGGCTCGTCGGAGGCCCAGCTTGTCTTGGCCGTCATGTACGCCGAGGGCATCGGCCTGCCCCCCGACTACGCCCGGTCGTTCAAATGGTTCGAGGAGGCGGCCCGCCAGGGCAGCCCCGAGGCCAAGTTCGCCATGTCCACCTATTTCGCCCTCGGCGTCGCCGGGGTGGCGGACCAGGACAAGGCCGAGGCCGTCGCCTTCCGCATCGAATCCGCGCTGTCGGGCTTCGGCCCCTCGGCCTCGCGTCTGCAGGCCCTGTTGTCCCAGGTGTCCCGCGCCCAACAACAGCGCCGCTAAAAGGGAGGGTCTGGTCGCATGAACATCCGCTCGCTCGCGAAAGTCTCGCTCCTCGTGGCCTTCGCCCTGTCCGCCCTGGCGACCCTGCCCGGCCCGGTCCAGGCCCAGGTCGCCGCCAAGGTCGAGGCCCAGACCCGGCCCAATTTCGGCGTCCTGCTGGACCCGCCGACCCGCGCCCGGCCCCGCGCCCATCGCCGCTACGACTACGGCCGGTATCGTGGTCCCGACTGGCGTCCCCTGCCCCGCCCCCCGCACCAGGAAGAGATCGTCCTGGTCGATTGCGGCGGCAATCCCGGCTCGGGCGCGATCGAGAGCGCGGTCCAGCGCGTGCGTCCCGGCGGGACCTTGATCATCCGGGCCAGGGCCGGCGCCTGCGTCGGCTGGCTGAACATCGACAAGCCGATGACCATCATCGGCGACAGCGGCTTTGATCCGCGCCGCTGGGATGCGGCGACGCCCACCCTTCAGGCGCCGGACGGCCTGCCCTGCCTGACCGCCGCCCCCGGCGTCCGGGTCGAGGTCCGCGACCTGGTCTTCGCCTCACCCCACGCCGGCGACGCCGCCTGCGTCATCGGCTATGGGGCTGAAATCGTCATGAGCCGGGTCGGCTTCCGCCACGCCGGGGACGAAGCGGCGATCTATGTCGACGGCGGGCTTCTGGACCTGCGCGACGCCCTGATCGACGCCCGCACCGTCTCGGCCGCCGTGGTGGCCGACGGCGCCGCCGTCACCCTGTACGAAACCGCCGTCACCGGGGCCGTGTCGGGCGTGGATCTGACGCCGGGCTCCGCCGCCCCCTCCAGCCTGACCTCGGTCACCCTGATCGGATCGGAACAGCCGAACAGCTTCGGCCCGCGCGCCATCGGAGTGATCGTTCGCTCCGCCCGCGATTACGGCCGGGTCGAGATCAGCAACGCCAAGATCTGCGGCTATGTCGAAGGGGTGGCGGTGGAGGGCGCCTCGGTCTCGGTCTCCAACAGCCGGATCTGCAAGGGCGACAAGGGCGCGGTCCTCTATAACGGCGAACTGCTGTTCGATCAGAACCGCGTCCGGGTGGATCAGGTCGGGGTCGCCGCCGCCTCGGGCCGGGCCGTGATCACCGGCAACAGTTTCGCCGGCGTTCGCGACGCCATCTATGGCGAGCCGCGCGCCAGCATCGAGGCCCGCGACAATCGGGTGTGGTCGCGCGACCTGTGCCGCCCCCGTTTCGAAAACCGCTATCGCGACCGTTATGCGCCTTCATGGGGCGGCGGCGACCGCGGCTATGACTGCCAATACAGCCCCTATCCCCGCGACTGGTGGGAGGCCGAAGACGGTCAGTACTATGACTACGGCTATCCGCTGGACGGCTATGATCGGTACCAGCAGGGCTACGGCTGGTATGATCGGGACGGCCGCTATGTGCCGGACAACCGCTACTATGGCGATGATCGTTGGAGTCGCGGCGGGCGCGGCTGGTAATCGTCCCTGTACGGCGCAGTCCGTCGGTTCGAAGGGATCCGAAAAACCGAGGCTCGGAAACCGGTTTCAGGCTCACGCTTTGTTACAAACGCCATGGTCAAGCCGGTTTCGCCGCGCTAGAGCAGGCCGCATGTGCGAGCGGGTCAACCCGCCGAACCTTAAGACAAAGCTCAGGGGCTTAAGATGACTCAGTGGGTGTACGGCTTCGGCGGAGGCTCCGCCGACGGCGACGCGTCGATGAAGAACCTTCTCGGCGGCAAGGGGGCGAACCTGGCGGAAATGTCCGCCCTGGGCCTGCCCGTCCCGCCCGGCTTCACCATCACCACCGAGGTCTGCACCTACTATTACGCCCACGGCGAGACCTATCCGGCCGATCTGGAAGACCAGGTGAAGACGGCCCTGGCCAAGGTCGAGGGCGTGGTCGGCAAGACCTTCGGCGACGTGGACAATCCCCTGCTGGTCTCGGTGCGTTCGGGCGCGCGGGCCTCGATGCCGGGCATGATGGACACGGTGCTGAACCTGGGCCTGAACGACCAGACGGTCGAGGGCCTGGCCAGGCTGTCAGGCGACCGGCGATTCGCCTTCGATTCCTATCGCCGCTTCATCACCATGTATTCCAACGTGGTCCTGGGCCTCAGCCACGACGATTTCGAAGAGGTGCTGGACGCCCACAAGGACCGGCTGGGCGTCAGCGTCGACACCGATCTGAAGGCCGAGGACTGGGAGCGGGTCGTCGAAGACTACAAGGCCGTGGTCGAGCGCGAACTGGGCCACCCCTTCCCCCAGGATCCGAAGGACCAGCTGTGGGGCGCCGTCGGCGCCGTGTTCGAAAGCTGGATGAACGACCGGGCGAAATTCTATCGCCGCATGCATGACATCCCCGAGAGCTGGGGCACCGCCGTCAACGTCCAGTCGATGGTGTTCGGCAATATGGGCGAGACCTCGGCCACCGGCGTGGCCTTCACCCGCAACCCCTCGACCGGCGAGGCGCGGCTGTACGGCGAGTTCCTGATCAACGCCCAGGGCGAGGATGTGGTGGCGGGCATCCGCACGCCCCAGTCCCTGACCAGGATCGGCCGTGAGGAGATGGGCGAAACCGCTCCCTCGATGGAAGAGGCCATGCCCGAGGTGTTCGGCCAGTTCGTCGAGGTGGTGAACAAGCTGGAGAGCCATTATCGCGACATGCAGGACATCGAGTTCACGGTTGAACAGGGCCGGCTCTGGATGCTGCAGACCCGCAACGGCAAGCGCACCGCCAAGTCGGCGCTGAAGGTGGCGGTCGATCTGGCGGCGGAAGGCGTAATCAGCCAGGAAGAGGCCGTGAGCCGGGTCGAGCCCTCGGCGCTGGATCAGCTGCTGCACCCGACCCTGGACCCGGAGGCGCCCCGCACCGTCATCGCCGCCGGCCTGCCCGCCTCGCCCGGCGCCGCGACCGGCAAGATCGTGTTCGACGCCGACGAGGCCGAGCGTCTGGCCGGCCTAGGCGAGGCCGTCATCCTGGTGCGCGAGGAGACCAGCCCTGAGGATATCCACGGCATGCATGCGGCGCGCGGCATCGTCACGGCGCGCGGCGGCATGACCAGCCACGCGGCCGTGGTGGCGCGCGGCATGGGCCGGGCCTGCGTCTCCGGCGCCGGCGAGATCCACATCGACGAGGCCAAGGGCGTCTTCAACGCCCGCGGCCGCACCTTCAAGACCGGCGACATCATCACCATCGACGGCTCCAAGGGCGAGGTGCTGGACGGCGCCGTGCCGATGATCGAGCCCGAGCTGACCGGCGACTTCCAGACCCTGATGGGCTGGGCCGACCAGGTGCGCCGCCTGAAGGTCCGCGCCAACGCCGAGACCCCGCTGGACGCCAAGACCGCACGCGGCTTCGGCGCCGAGGGGATCGGCCTGTGCCGGACCGAGCATATGTTCTTCGACGACACCCGGATCGCCGCCGTGCGCGAGATGATCCTGGCCGACGACGAGGCCGGGCGCCGCACGGCCCTGGCCAAGATCGCACCGTTCCAGAAGTCGGACTTCGTCGAACTGTTCGAGATCATGGCCGGGTTGCCTGTGACCGTTCGCCTGCTGGACCCGCCGCTGCACGAGTTCATCCCGCATACGGACGAGGACATCGACGCCCTGGCCGCCTCGTCGGGCATCGACGCCGAGAAGCTGAAGCGCCGGGCCAAGGAGTTGCACGAGACCAACCCCATGCTGGGCCACCGCGGCTGCCGCCTGGGCGTGGCCTATCCCGAGATCTACGAGATGCAGGTGCGGGCCGTGCTGGAGGCGGCGCTGGAGGTGAAGAAGAGCTCGGGCCAGGCGCCGATCCCGGAGATCATGCACCCGCTGGTCGCCCTGGGTCTGGAGATGAAATATCTGCGCGAACTGACCGACCGCACGGCCAAGGCGGTGTTCGACGAGGCCGGCGACAGCGTCGACTATCTGGTCGGCACCATGATCGAACTGCCCCGCGCCGCCATCCGCGCGGGCGATCTGGCCGAGCACGCCCAGTTCTTCAGCTTCGGCACCAATGACCTGACCCAGACCACCTTCGGCATCAGCCGCGACGACTCGGGGCGGTTCCTGCAGGCCTATCTGGACAAGGGCATCTTCGAGACGGACCCCTTCGTGCGTCTGGACCAGGACGGCGTCGGCGGCCTGATCGAGATCGCGACCGAACGCGGCCGTGCGGTTCGCCCCGAGGTCAAGCTGGGCATCTGCGGCGAGCACGGCGGGGATCCGTCGTCGATCGCCTTCTGCGAAAAGGCCGGCCTGGACTATGTCTCCTGCTCGCCCTACCGCGTGCCGATCGCCCGCCTGGCGGCGGCCCAGGCGGCCCTGAGCGGTGAGCGCGAAAAGGACCGCTGAGGTTAGACATTCTCCGTCATCCTCGGGCTTGACCCGAGGATCGGACGCGACGCCGCTTGTGCGAAGACTTTGACGCACAGCCCGATCAACGTCTGGTCCTCAGGTCGAGCCCGAGGATGACGGGGTGAAAGATTAGAGGGCGGTCTCTGACGAGGCCGCCCTTTTTGTTGCATCGCCACAAAGTCGCCGACCTTGACAGAACGCAGTGTGTGTCTCTCCGTCCACAGACGACAGACCGTTCTGGCGGCCTCTGGAACAGAGAACGCCCTCACCTATTTAAGCACTCGCTGGATGGGGCTGATGATCCAACCGGTCATCACATCTAGGAGTTAATAAGAAACAATGCGCAACATTCTTCTCGCTGCTGTCGCCGTTTCCGCAATCGCCGCTCCGGCCTTTGCTCAAACCAATCCTGAACCGCGTGGTTACGGATCACTGGGCTATACTCATCTTGAAGGCGACAACGCCACCACCGGCGCCGTGACCGGCCGCCTGGGCGTCAATCTGAACCGCTATCTGGCGCTGGAGACCGAGGCTTCGGTCGGCGTCAAGGACGACGACTTCACCGTCGCCGGCGTGGACGGGACGACCAAGCACGAGTGGGACGCGGCGGGCTATGTGGTCGGCAAGGTGCCGGTTTCCGACAAGCTGGAGCTGTTCGCCCGCGGCGGTTACGGCCACACCGAGCTGAAGCAGGAGTTCCCCGGCGCCAATACCGACGTGGGCGGCGACAGCTGGAACTACGGCGCCGGCGCCAACTACTATCTGGACGGCGTTAACGGCCTGCGCGCCGACTGGACCCGCCGCGACTACCGCGACGACGCGGGCGAGGCGGACGCCTATTCGCTCAGCTACATCCGTCGCTTCTGATCCCGGCGATCAGGCGGATTGAAGAAGGCGCGCTCCGAAAGGGGCGCGCCTTTTTTCTTTCAGGACTTCAGGCGAAGTCGCCGGCCAAGGCCCAGCGCTGCGAGCCTTCGCCGAACGGACGCACGAACCAGTCGCGGTACTGTTCGAAGGCCTCGATGATCTTCTGACGCAGGGCCTGGGCGTCCACCGCCTCGCCGCGCTGGCGCCTGAGGGCCGCAACGCAGTCAACGACCAAATTCTGATGAGCCGAGCCGCCCATGCTCTTCAGCACGGCGGCGATATCCTGAGCCAGGCTTTCCAGCACTGTCTTCGGCGTCGTCTGAGCCATCTGGGAACTCCCCTGTTCTCGACAATCGAACGCCTCGCAAAATCCGCCGCCGGATTCAAGCGTGGCCTCAGAAATTATCGTCGCAGATCGGGATTAACCTGCCGTAACGCCGGTCGAAACTTTTTGTTTCGAACCCCTAGCCGCGCTTTCGCACGAACACCGTCCCGGCCGAGTAGCCCGCGCCGAAGCTGCAGATCAGGCCGGTCTCGCCGGGGGCGAAACCGTCGTTGTGCAGGTGGAAGGCGATGATCGAGCCGGCCGAGGAGGTGTTGGCGTAGTCGTCCAGGATGATGACGTTCTCGGCCTCGGTCGGTTCGCGACCCAGCACCTTCTTGCCGATCAGCTGGTTCATGTTGATGTTGGCCTGGTGCAGCCACAGCCGCTTCAATTCGCGCGGATCCAGGCCCAGTTCGCCGGCATGATCGACGATCATGTCCGAGACCATCGGCACCACGTCCTTGAACACCTTGCGGCCCTGCTGGATGAACAGCTTGTCGTTCTGAACGCTGTCGTCGGCGACCGGCGAATCCAGATGGGCGGTGTCGCGCGCGTTGCGGTTCAGGAAGCCGAAATTGTTGCGGATATTGTTCGAGAAGACGGTCTTCAGCCGCGAGCCCAGCACGTCCCAGCCGCCCGGCCCGGCGGTGTCCGAGGATTCCACGATCACGGCGGTCGCCACGTCGCCGAAGATGAAATGGCTGTCGCGGTCGGTGAAGTTCAGGTGGGCCGAGCAGATCTCCGGATTGACCATCAGCACCGCCTTGACCGAGCCGCCGGCGATGAAGTCCGCCGCCGTCTTGATCCCGAAGGTGGCCGAGGAACAGGCGACATTCATGTCGAAGGCGAAGCCCTCGATCCCCAGGGCCTGCTGCACCTCGATGGCCATGGCCGGATAGGGGCGTTGCATGTTGGAGGCGGCGCAGAGCACCGCGCCGATCTCGCTGACCGGCTTGCCCCAGGCCTCGATGGCCTGGCGCGCGGCCTTGACCGCCATCTCGGCCAGGATCGACAGCTCCTCATTGCTGCGTTCGGGCAGGTTGGGCGCCATGCGGGCGGGGTCGATCACCCCGGCCTTGTCCATCACGAACCGCTGCTTGATGCCGGAGGCCTTTTCGATGAACTCGGGCGAGGAATGGGGCTTAGCCTCCAGCTCGCCGGCCTCGATCTGGGCCGCGTGGCGGGCGTTCCAGCCGTCGGCCCAGGCGTTGTAGCTGTCGACCAGTTCGGCGTTGGAGACGGACTGTTCGGGGGTGAAGAGGCCGGTGGCGGCGATGACGGCGTGGGTCACTTAGTTTCTTGTCCTATCGCGCGGCCCGCGGGCCTCGCTGCTTGAGGAAGCGCGTTTCCTTTGAAGACGCCTTCAATAGGACGGCGGCGGCCTGCGGTCGAGAGAGGCGATGATCCCGGCGGCCCAGCGCTGAACCTGGCCACGCGGCGCCGGGGGCGGCGGCAGATCGCGGGCCGCGATCAGGGCCTGGACCAGATCCTCGGCCTCGCAGGGCCAGCCCGTCGGCGTGACATAGATCGGATAGTGGATCAGGGCGGCCAGGATCAGATGATCGACCGTGGCGCGCCGGGTGCGGCGCTCGAAGCCCAGCCGGTCGTCGGTCAGGCCCCAGCCGGCGTAGAAGGGCCGGCCATAGACTGACACCGCCCGACCCCGCATCAGGGCCTCGAATCCGGTCAGGGAGGTCAGGGTCGCGACCCGGCGGCAGGCGTTCAGGCAGTCGATGATGTCCAGCCCGTCCGCAACCGCATCGACCGAGGCCAGGGCCGAGGCGTCCAGCCGTCCGGGCCGGTTGCCCGCCAGAACGTCGGGGTGGTTGCGATAGACCAGAAAGGCGTCCGGGTGATCGGCCCGCGCGGCCTCGACCAGGGCGGAGTTGGTGTTCAGGTCCGGTTCGCAGCCCAGCAGGATCGACTTGTCGTTCTCCACCTGGCCGACGACCAGCAGCACTTCGCGATCGCCACTCCTGTCTTTGGGCCAGTCCGCCGGCGCCTGGCCCTTCAGATTGTATTTCGACAGGCCGGCCTCGACGATGCGGGTCCGAAGCGCAGCGGCGCGGGCCAGCTGCTCCGGCGTGGCGGCGGTCGTCTCGATCAGGGTTTCCAGCCGCGACGGGCGCGAGGGGTCGTAATAGACGCCCTGATCGTCCAGGGCGACCGACAGGGCGCCGACGAAGTCCGAGCCCAGGCCGCGAGAGCGGATGAAGCCGTCCTCCATGCGGACGGTCGGGCCGCTGAAGTCGGCGGCGGCCCGGCGCACGGCCTCGCTCTCCTTGCCCGCCCACCAGATCAGCCGGCCGTTGGTCGCGGCGGCGTGGGCGGCGGCGCGCGACGGCGACATGAAATAGCGCATCCGCGCCTTGGGCGAGTTCAGCAGGCGGCGCACCGGCGGGCGTTTGGCCGGGGCGAAGCCGACGGCGGACCAGGCGCCCGCCAGACGGTCGGCGCGGTCCCGCAGGGCGATCAACCGCTCCAGCGCCTGTTCGGCCTCGCACCGTTCGCCGGTGACGGGATCGACATAGCGGCTGTAGGCGATCAGGGCGGCGGCGGCGACCTGTTCCACCGAGCGCGCCGCGCCGCGTCGGCCGGTGGCCACGGCGTCGGTCGTCAGGCCCCAGCCGGAATAGAAGGGCGCCCCGAAACAGCGCACCGGCAGACCGCGCAACAGGGCCTCGAATCCGAGCGCAGACGTGACGCAATAGACGGCGTCCACCGCCGCCAGCAGGTCGGCGGGCCGCACATCGGCGTCCACCAGGGTGACGCCGGACAGATCGGTGATGCAGCCCCTCTTCTTGCCTGCCGCCACGGCCGGGTGGCGTTTGACGATCAGCTGCGCCTCGGGCTCGTCGCGCCGGGCGGCGGCGACCATGGCGTCGAAACTGTCTTGCGTCGCCAGCCCATAGCCGATGGAGGCGTCGCCGAAGGTCTGGTCCACGATCAGGACGCGGCGGCCGGGCCGCAGCAGGCCGGGGTCCAGCGGCCCGCCCATATTGGTCTTGGACACGCCCGAGGCGACGATCCGGTCGATCAGGGCGCGGGCGCGGGCGGCCATGGCGGCGTCGCACCAGGCGTCGGCGGTCTGGATCAGATGTTCGAGGCGGCTGGGCCGGGTGGCGTCATAATAGACGCCCAGATCATCGACGATCAGGCTGAGGCTGGCCGCCCCCGCCTCCCCCAGGCCGACCGAACGGAGGAAGCCGTCTTCCAGCGCCACATAGGGGCGGTTGTTCGCGTCCGCCCAACGGCGACCGGCGGCGGCGGTGGGCTTCAGGCCCCAGCCGAGCACGGCCTGAACCTGATCGCCCGGCAGGCGGCGCAGATCGTAGTCGTTCAGGAAGACGTCTAGAAAGGGGACCTTCAGCACGCCGGGCGCGCAGACCCAGGCGGGGGTTTTGGCGGCGATGTCCGAGGTTGGGGTCAAGGCGGGTCCGACGGATTGAGCGCGAGGTTTAGGGCGGTTGGGGGCGTCGGGCTAGAGTGCGCTGATCTTCCCTCGCTTGCGGGGGAAGTGTCAGGCCGTGGCGCGCAGCGACACGCCTGACGATGGGGGAAGTCTTCTTGTCGAAACAAGCCTCCCCTCTCCGACCCTGGTCCGGCTACGCCGGACGCCGGGCCACCTCTCCCGCAAGCGGGAGAGGGTCTTCAGCACCTACCCCGCGATCTGGCCGAAGTCCGCCACCTGGCCCATCACGTCGCGCACCTGGCCCAGCAGTTTCAGACGGTTGTCGCGTTCCTCGGGAACGTCGGAGTTGACCATCACCGCCTCGAAGAAGGCGTCGACCGGCGCGCGCAGGGCCGCCAGGGCCGTCATGGCGGCGGCGAAATCCTCGGTCTCCAGCGCGGTCTCGACGGCGGTGCGGGCGGCGCCGACGGCGAAGGCCAGGACGGTCTCGGCCTCGGGCTGGTTCGCCAGGCCGGTCTGGACCATGCCGGTCGGGACGGGCCCCTTCTTCTCCTCGGCGCGCAGGATGTTGGAGGCGCGCTTGTAGCCGGCCAGCAGATTGGCGCCGTCGTCGGTGGCGAGGAAGGCGGCCAGGGCCTCGACCCGGCGCACGATGAGGACGAGGTCGTCGTCGCCTAGGGCGAAGACGGCGGCGACGAGGTCGTGGCGCTGGCCCTGATCGCGGAGGAGGACGGTCAGGCGGTCGGCGAAGAAGGGCAGCAATGACCCCGTCAGCGCTTGCCAGCGAGAGAAAGATACCTCGAATTGCTGCTCAATATCTGTGACGAGCCACTCTTTCCCAATGGGCAAGGGATCGACCGTGAGCCAGACGCTTGCGCGACCTTGTCGCCAGTTGTCCAAATCGAAGCAAACTGACTTAACCGCCTCACTGCCAGCCAGTTCATTGGCAAAGCCGTAGCCTCGCGTAAGAGCTTCATCTCGTAGCTCTTGCGTTCGCTCCGCTGAAAGTTTTTCAGTCGCTAGGAAGACGGGTTTTTCAGCCATTTGGCTGATCAAATTTGCGGCAGCTCGCCAAACAAAATGATCCAGCGATAACCTCGAACCCGTTTCAAGAACGAGCCGCGTGAACCCAAGCGTTGCACGCCGCAGCGCGAACGGATCCTTCGACCCCGTGGGCTTTTCGTCGATGGCGAAGAAGCCGACCAAGGTGTCCAGCTTGTCGGCCAGGGCGACGGCGACCGTGACGGGTGCGGTCGGGACCGTGTCGGCGGGGCCTTGGGGCTTGTAGTGGTCGCGGATGGCGTCGGCGATGCGGTCGCGCACTTGAGGCGTCCAGCCCCCTCCACCGCTCCGCGGTCCCCCCTCCCCCAAGGGGGGAGGATTGATCCGTGCGATCTCCCCCCCTCGGGGGGGAGTGGCCGCGAAGCGGTCGAGGGGGGCGCGCTCAGCGCGCGCGTAATAGCCGCCCATGATCCCCTGCAGTTCCGGGAATTCGCCGACCATGCCGCTGGCCAGATCGGCCTTGCACAGGCGGGCGGCCATCTCGGCCTCGTCCGCATCGGCGCCGACCAGGGGGGCGATCTCGCGGGCCAGAGCGGCGATGCGCTCGACCCGCTCGGCCAATGTGCCCAGTTTGGCGTGGAAGGTGACGCCCTTCAGCTTTTCGTTCCAGGCGTCGAAGCCGACCTTCTGGTCCTCATCCCAGAAGAAGCGGGCGTCGTTCAGGCGGGCGGACAGGACGCGGCTGTTGCCGGCGGCCAGGGCCTTGCCGCCGTCGGGCCTCGACATTGGCGACGACCAGGACGTTGGGGGCGGGGCGCGCGCCGGGCGGGGTCCCGCACGGCGAAATACTTCTGGTGCACCTTCATCGACAGGCGCACGACCTCGGGCGGCAGGGCCAGGAACTGGGGGTCCATGTCGCCCAGGATCGGGGTCGGCCATTCGGCGAGCCCCGCCACCTCGTCCAGCAGGCCGTCGTCGTCGACCAAGACGAGGCCGCGCGCGGCGCAGGCGGCCTTGGCCTGTTCCAGGATGCGCAGCTTACGATCGGCCACGTCGATCAGGACGAACTCCCGCTCCAGCTGGGTGCGGTAGTCGACGAAGTCGCTGACCTTCAACAGTTGGCCCGAGCCGAGGAAACGGTGGCCCTCGGTGACGGCGTCGGACGGGATGCCGTCGATCTCGAACGGGACCACCTTGCCGTCGAAGAGGCACAGGATGCGCTTGATCGGGCGGACCCAGCGCAGGCTTCCCGAGCCCCAGCGCATCGACTTGGGCCAGGGGAAGGCGCGGATGACCTGGTCCACCGTCTCGGCGATCAGATCGGTCGTGGCCCGGCCCTTGGACGACAGGACGGCGTAGAGGACGCCGTCGCGCTCGGTCAGTTGATCGCGGGTCAGGCCGGTCTTGCGCAGGAAGCCTTCAAGCGCCTGTTCCGGGGCCGAGGCCTTGGGCCCCTTGATCTCCTCCTCGCGGTCGGGCGTGGCGGCGGGCAGGCCGTCGATCACCAGGGTCAGACGGCGCGGGCCGGCGTAGGTCGTCAGGGCCTCCCAGGTCAGGCCGGCGGCCTTCAGCCGGTCGGAGACCATGCGGTCGAGGTCGCGCGCGGCGCCCTGCTGCATCCGGGCGGGGATTTCTTCAGAGAAGATTTCGAGGAGGAGTTGGGGCATCAGTCAGCTTGTCTGCGTTGGATCGACAGGTTGAGGTCGCGCACCACACCTGTCTCGTCGGCATGGAAACCGACCAAAATTTCAAAGGGCACAGGGCTGAGCGCCGCGCCGCTGATTATATCTGCGAACTGCTGGCCGACCACGAACTGAGCACTGACGCCATGTTCGTGTTCAAACACATGACCAAGGGGCTCATCGTCTTCTAGCGGAACCGCGAGAAACGAACCCTGCAAGGGGCAGTCCTTTTCGCCGTCCAGTTCAAAGGTCGTCTGAAACGCCCATTGCACTTCCTGCGACGCGACTTTGGTCATCGGGACATACAGCGCTTCGTTGGCTACGATCGCTCCACCGCCGACCGGCTTGATCAGCTTTGGGCGGCGGTCAGCCAGAGAGATGACGGTATCATCTCTCATGCCTCGGCCCGTTCCCGCTCTACATAGGCCGTCGCGCAGGCTTTGCAGAGTTCGCGGATGCGGCCGATGTAGCTCTGGCGTTCGGCGACGGCGATGGCGCCGCGGGCGTCCATCAGGTTGAACAGGTGGCTGGCCTTCAGCACCTGATCATAGGCCGGCAGGACCAGGGGCTGGCCCTGGGGTCCGGTCAGGGCCAGAAGGCGCGAGACCTCGGCCACCATATCCTCGAACCGGCGCTTCAGACCGTCCACGTCATAGCCGTGGAAGTTGGCTTCCGACTGCTGGCGCTCGTTCTCCAGGAAGACCTCGCCGTATGTCAGCCCCTCCTTGGTGAATTTGAGGTCATAGACGTTGTCCACGCCCTGGACGTACATGGCCAGACGCTCCAGCCCGTAGGTCAGCTCGCCCGAAACCACATCGACCTCGATGCCGCCGACGCCCTGGAAATAGGTGAACTGGGTCACCTCCATCCCGTCACACCAGACCTCCCAGCCCAGGCCCCAGGCCCCGACCGTCGGGTTCTCCCAGTCGTCCTCGACGAAGCGGATGTCGTGCAGTTTCGGATCAATCCCGATCGCCGCCAGCGAGCCGAGATAGAGCTCCTGAAGATTGTCCGGGTTCGGCTTCAGAATGACCTGGTATTGATAATAGTGCTGGAGACGGTTCGGGTTTTCGCCATAGCGGCCGTCGCCGGGGCGGCGGCTGGGCTGGACATAGGCGGCCTTCCACGGCTTTGAGCCGAGCGCGCGCAGGACGGTGGCGGGGTGGAGCGTGCCGGCCCCGACCTCGATGTCATAGGGCTGGAGGATGGCGCAGCCCTGGTCGCCCCAATAGCGATGCAGGGTCAGGATCAGGTCCTGGAAGGCGAGCGGCTCGGTCGAGGTGGTCAAATCGGGCTCGGGAGGGGCTGGAAAAAAGGACGGCGGACCATAGGGCCCGGCGCCGCGCGCTTCAACACGCGCGGGGGATTTATGGCTCAGGCGGCGGCGAGGCGGGTCGGGGCGACCCAGGCCGTGGGATGGGCGGCCGACAGGGCGGCGGCGGCGGCGGCGGCGTCCTCGCTGGACCGGCACAGGCCGAAGACGGTGGCGCCCGAGCCGGACATGCGCGCCAGGGCCACGCCGGGCGTCGTCGCCACGGCCGAAACGGCGCCGGCTATGGTCGGGGTCAGGGCCTCCGCGGGCGGCTGAAGATCGTTGCGAAGACCCGCCAGCCAGTCGATCACGACCGCCGGGCTCCAGTCGGCGGGCGGCGCGGGCCAGGCAAGGGCGTGGGCAGCGGCGCGCGGCGGACCGGCGTCATAGGCCCGGTAGACGGCGCCGGTGGGCGAAGGGACGCCCGGATTGAACAGGACGGCGTGGAGCGGCGGCAGGCGCGGCTCGTCGGTCAGCCGCTCGCCTCGCCCCTCGGCCCAGGCGGTGCGCATGCGCAGGCACATGGGGCCGTCGGCGCCTATGACCCCCGCCACGGCCTCCAGTTCCACATCGTCTATGTCCAGCCCCAGGGCCTGACGCGCCAGTTTCAGGGCGGCGCCGGCGTCGGAAGACCCCCCGCCCAGGCCGGCGGCGATGGGCAGGCGCTTGTCCAGCGTCACCCTCAGCGGCGGCTCGCCGGTTCCGGTCGCCTGGCCCAGGGCGCGAAGGGCGCGCAGGATCAGATTGTCGGGCTCGGCCGCCAGACCCGCGCCGAACGGGCCACTCACGCTCAGCGACAGGCGGTCGGCGGGCTCGACCGTCACCCGGTCCCCGACCTCGGCGAAGGCGACCAGACTGGACAGGGGATGATAGCCGTCGGCGTCCACCGGGCCGACGTGCAGGAACAGATTGATCTTGGCCGGGGCCAGGGCCGTGAGTGGTGGCATGGAGTAGGTCTTAGCGACTTGGGGGCTGGGTCGGAACGGGGAATACGGCGCCCCTCTCCCTTCCCGGTCGTCATCCTAGCGCTTGTCCCTAGGATCCAGACTCCCGGTGTTCGAGCGGGCGCACGTCTGCGGACACACCGGGAGTCTGGATCCCCCCCACAAGGGCGAGGATGACGGGCGTGGGTGTGGCAGCGCGGGGGCTGAGCGTGCGGTGGCGCGCCCCCTATTGCGGCACGCCGGTCGCGGGGCCGGCGTCGTCCAGGCCGTTGGCGATCTTGCGTTCGACCTCGACCTTGCGTTCGGGCTCCGGGTCCAGGCTCAGGACGCGGTTCCACAGCCAGACCGCCTCGCGCCGACGTCCCACCTTCCAATAGGCGTCGCCCAGGTGGTCGTTGATTTCGGCGTTGGCCGGTTCCTTCTCGACCGCCTGCTCCAGGGTGACGACGGCGGTGTCGTAATAGCCCTGCTTGAACTGGGCCCAGCCCAGGGAGTCCTGAATATTGCCGTTGTCGGGCGCAGCGGCGTGGGCCTGGGCCAACAGGCCGGCGCCCTGATCGACACGCAGGCCCCGATCCACCCACAGATAGCCGAGATAGTTCAGCACGTCGGCGTTGTTCGGGTCTGCCTGATGCGCGGCCCACAGTTCGGCCTCGGCCTCGGGGATGCGGTCCAGCGATTCCAGCGCCGCGCCGCGCAGGAAGTGGATGTGGGCGCCCTGGTCCGCCGTGTTCAGCAAGGGACCGTTCAACAGGGTCAGGGCCGCCTCGAACTGTTGCGCCTGGATCAGCTGGCCCGCCAGGACCAGGGCGATGCGCGGATCGTCCGGCTGGGCGGCGGCGGCGGCGCGCAGTTCGGTCAGGGCGGCCTCGGACTGGCCGTCCTCCTCCAGATTGATCGCCAGCTGGGCGCGGGCGCTGGCGTAGAGAACCGGGTCCTCCGGCCCGACGCGCGACAGGGCGGTGCGGGCGGCCGCCTTCAGCCCCACCCGGTCCAGCACCTGGGCCAGCTGAATCTGGGTCGCCGCGTCCTCGTGCAGGTTCAGCGCAAGGCGCAGATAGACCACCGCAAACTCATTGCCGCGTTCGGCCACGGCCTGGGCGGCGGCCGTGGCCAGGGCCTGGGCCGCGCCCTGGCGGAAGTTCGGAGCGGGCGGAGGCGGATCGCCGGCCTGGAGGCGCGCCAGGGCGCGGGCGGTCGCCAGATCGGTCTGTCCCTGCATCGCCGCCTGATAGACGGCCAGGGCCTGATCCCGCTTGCCGCGCCGCTCCAGAAACTCGCCATAGGGCCGGTGGAACAGGGCGCCCAGGGTCGGCAGATCGGACAGGGCCTTCAGCTCGGCCTCCGCCTCAGCGTATTTGCGACGCTTTTCCAAGAGAAGGGCGCGGTTCTGACGCGCAAAGGCCAGGGTGACGGGATCGCCCTGGGCCGGAGGCGCGGCCAGGGCGCGGGTCCAGTCGCCGGCCGCCCCCGCGATCCAGGGCGCGACCATCAGCCCGGCGCGGGCGTGCGGGGCGGCGATGGACCGGGCGGCCAATGCGGCGTCGGCGGCGCGGGCGTCGCCGTGCACGAAGGTCTGGACCGCTGCGATCAGACGCCCGCCCTCGGTGAAGGCCGGCGAGGCGTCGGCGGTCGGCGCCAGCCGGGCCGCCACGTCCAGATCGCCGCTGAGCAGGGCCGAGGTGAAGGCCTGTTCGCGCAGGCGCGGCTGTTCCGGCGTCAGGGCCTCGGCCTGGGCCAGAAGATCGGCGCCGCGTTCGCCCTCTCCCGTCATCAGGGCCAGTTTTCCGGCGAGATACAGGCCATAGGCGCTGCGGCCCTGGGCGTCGGTCGGAATCGGCGACCAGATTTCGGGGATGGGCGGGGCGGCCGGTTCGTCATCGCCCGCGACGTCGATCGCCGGATCGCCGCCGGGCGTCTTTTCCTGGGGCGCGCCGTCCTCGGGTTCGTCTTCGGCGGGCGCGGCTTCAGGCGTCTGACCCGGCTCGAGGATTATGGCGGGCGGATGGTCCTGGGACGGATTGACGGACGGCGACGCCGGCCTTGTCTCCTGCGCTACCGCCCCCTGGGCTATGGCCAGTGCGAGGACGGTCAGGGAGGCGGCGAACAGGCGCGAATGGGAGGCGATCATGCGCCGACCCTTCACGCTTTCCTCTGCCCCTGCAAGTGGGCGGATGGTTGACGACGGCCGATAAGGGCGTACCGTAAGGATAATCCTTACGGAGGCGATGATGATCACCAGCCGCCTGACGTCCAAAGCCCAGACGACCATTCCCCAGCCCGTGCGCGCCGCTCTGAAACTGCAGGACGGCGACGAGCTGATCTACGAGATCGAGGGGAATCGGGTTCTGTTGAAAAAGGCCCGCAAACCGGTCGCCGACGACCCCTTTGCGACCTTCGAGGAATGGGACGGCGAAGCAGACCGCAAAGCCTATGCCGACCTTTAAGCGCGGCGACGTCGTCCGCATCCCCTTTCCCTATACCGACCGCAACACCCGCCAGCATCGGCCAGGATTGGTGGTGTCCGCAGGCGGGATCGGGGATCAGGCCGCCTTGATCTGGGTGGTGATGATCACCAGCGCCGCCAACCGGCGCTGGCCCGATGATCTGGACCTGGGTAACCGTTATGGCGAATCCGGCCTGCCCGCCCCCTCGGTCGTGCGCCCCTCCAAGATCGCCACCATTGAAGCGTCGGCGGCGGAACGGATCGGGGCGTTGGACGAGGCGCGACTGGCTGTCGTCATGGAGACGATCCGGCGCTGGCTATGACCCCAGCGCCGGGATTGCCTCACATGTTCGGATAGTTCGGGCCGCCGCCGCCCTCGGGCGTGGTCCAGACGATGTTCTGCGACGGATCCTTGATGTCGCAGGTTTTGCAGTGGACGCAGTTCTGGGCGTTGATGACGAAACGGGGATCGGTCTTGGCGACCTCGTCCGCATAGACGACCTCGTACACCCCCGCCGGGCAGTAGAGACGGGCCGGTTCGCCGTATTTGGGCAGGTTGACCTGGATCGGCTTGGACGGGTCCAGCAGTTTCAGGTGGGCCGGCTGCTCTTCCGCATGGTTGGTGTTGGAGATGAAGACCGACGACAGCTTGTCGAACGACAGTTTGCCGTCCGGCTTGGGATAGGCGATCGGCTTGTGATTGGCCGCCGGCTCGGTCGAGGCGGCGTCGGTCTTGCCGTGTTGCAGGGTCGGGATCGGCGACCAGCCGCCCAGCAGGGTGCGGCACCACATGTCGAACATGCCCAGAGCCCCGCCCAGGGTGGTGCCGAACTTCGACAGCAGGGGCTTGGCGTTCCGGACGACCGACAGCTCCTTATAGACCCAGCTCTTCTTGAAGGCGGCCTCATACTCGACCAGTTCGTCGCCGCCGCGTCCGGCCTGAACCGCGTCATAGGCGGCGTCGGCGGCCAGCATGCCGGTCTTCATGGCGTTATGGCTGCCCTTGATGCGGGGCACGTTCACAAAGCCGGCCGAGCAGCCGATCAGGACGCCGCCGGGGAAGCTGAGCTTCGGAATGGACTGAAGACCGCCCTCGGTGATGGCCCGTGCGCCGTAGGAGATGCGCGTGCCGCCTTCCAGGTGCGAGGCGATGGCCGGGTGGTGCTTGAAGCGCTGGAACTCGTCGAACGGCGACAGATGCGGGTTCTTGTAGTTCAGGTGGACGACATAGCCGATCGCCACATAGCGGTCGCCGAAATGGTACAGGAAGCTGCCGCCGCCGGTGTGCTCGTCCAGCGGCCAGCCGGTGGTATGCTGGGCCAGGCCGGGCTGGTGCTTATCCGCCGGCACCTGCCACAGCTCCTTCAGGCCGATGCCGTATTTCTGAGGCGACCTGCCGTCCTGAAGCCTGTGCTTGGCGATGATGGTCTTGGCCAGGGAGCCGCGCACGCCCTCGGCGATGAAGACATATTTGCCGTGCAGTTCGATGCCCGGCTGGAAGTCGCCGGTCGGCTTGCCCTCGCGGTCGATGCCGAAGACGCCGGCGACGACGCCCTTCACCCGACCCGTCTCTTCTTCCCAGACGACGTGGCTGGCGGCCATGCCGGGATAGACCTCGACGCCCAGGGCCTCGGCCTGTTCGCCCAGCCAGCGCGCCACATTGCCCAGGGAGGCGATGTAGCAGCCGTCATTGTGCATGAAGGGGGGCATCAGCCCCATCGGCAGGGCGGCAGACCCTTGCGGGCCCAGCAGCAGGAAACGGTCCTGGGTGACCGGCGTCTCCAGCGGGGCGCCGCGCTCCTTCCAGTCGGGGAAGAGTTCGTTCAGCGCCTTGGGGTCGATGACCGCGCCCGACAGGATGTGGCCGCCGACCTCGGCGCCCTTTTCCAGCACGGCGACGCTGATTTCCTTGCCGTCCTTTTCCGCCCGCTGTTTCAGACGGATGGCCGCCGACAGACCGGCGGGGCCGCCGCCGACGATGACGACGTCATACTCCATGACCTCGCGCTCGACGCCCTGAAGAGCCTCCAGCGGCGGCAGATTGTCGATGATGGCTTCCTGGCGGGCGTTTTCCGCGCCGCCCTCGATGGCTTCTTCGGCCATGTCTTCCCCTGAAATCCTGCTTGTTCGTGTGGTTATGCCGCTTATCGGAAGGTGACGCGAGGGCGGTCAAGGCTTATCGGTGTGTTGAGACATGAACGCGCAACCTCACGAGATCGCTGCAATCGAAAGCCTGCTCGCCTTTTGGCGGGATGCGGGGGTGGACGCCTGCTACGGCGAGGCGCCGGTCGATCACACCCATCTGGCCCCGCCCCCCGCCCTGAAGGCGGTGCAGAAGGCCACGGCCTCGGTGGCCGCGCCCCTTGCCGGACCCGGCGCAGCCGAGGCGATCGCCGAGGCGAGACATCTGGCGGCGGGGGCCGCCACGCTCCAGGATCTGGCGGCGGCGGTGGCGGCGTTTGAAGGCTGTCCGCTGCGCGCCATGGGGGCGACCCAGTCGGTCTTCGGGCGTGGCGACCCGAACGCGCCCGTCCTGATCATCGGCGAAGGTCCCGGCGCCGAAGAGGACCGGATGGGCCAGCCCTTCGTCGGCAAGGCCGGAAAGCTGCTGGACCGAATGCTGGCGGCGGCGGGTCTGACCGGCAAGGTCTTCATCACCAACACCGTCTTCTGGCGCCCGCCGGGCAACCGCACCCCGACCCCGCAGGAGCAGGCCGTCTGCGCCCCCTTCGTCGAGCGCGCCTTTGCGCTGTTGCAGCCCAGGGCGGTGCTGTTGCTGGGCGCGGCCTCGGCCAAGTCGGTGCTTCAGACCGAGGAGGGCATCATGAAAATCCGCGGCCAGTGGCGGGAGTGGCGCCTGAACGAGGGCGCCGTGTCCGCGCCGGTCGTGCCGACCCTGCACCCCGCCTTCCTTCTGCGTCAGCCCCAGGCCAAGCGGCTGGTCTGGGGCGATCTGTTGGCGCTTTCGGCTCGGCTGGACGGCGCAGGTTGAGGTTACCGCCGCTTTAAGGCATCATGATCGTTTGACGACCAACGCCACACGATCCCCGCCTGACGAGAACGGGCAGGGCGACGCCAACGGGGCCGCCGCGTATGTTGATGTTCCGCCGGGCGCTGATCGCCCCGACTCTGGTGCTTTCGCTCGCCTTCGCCGGCGCGGTGCAGGCCGAGGCGCCTGCAGAGGGAATGGCTGACGTCAGTTCCGGTTCCGTCCGCCCCACGGCCCTGAGTTCATCTGATCGCCTGTCCTACACCACCGCCTTCGACGCCCTGCGGCGCGGCGACATCGAGGCGGCCCGCCTGTCGGCGCGTCAGGCTCAGGACCGCGTCCTGCTGGGTCAGGTCGAGTTCGAAAGCCTGTTCCACCCCGACCATGTCGCCACCTATGAAGAGCTGACGGCCTGGCTTGAATCCTATTCAGACCTGCCCTGTGCGGACCGGGTTTACGCCCTGGCGATGCGGCGTCGGCCCGACGGGGCGCCGGAACCGGTCAAGCCGGGCGGTCTTCTGGGACGGACCTGGAACAGCGTCGTCGCCGCCGTCTCGGGCGGACCGGCCGTCGATCCGATGAAGGCGGCGCGCGTCGCATACAACAACGACGACCTGACCGGCGCCTCGGCCGTCGGCCGCGAGATCGGCGACTGGTGGACGGTCGGCCTGGCCGAATGGCGGCTGGGTCAGTTCCATCAGGCCTTCGCCGCCTTTGAGCGCGTCGCCAATGATCCGACCGAAGACCCGTGGGTCCGCGCCGGCGCCGCCTATTGGACCGCCCGGGCGGCCTCCCAGTCCGGCCGCCAGGACCGGGTCAACGACTATCTGCGTCTGGCGGGTCAGTGGCCGGCGACCTTCTACGGCCAGATCGCCCTGCGTCAGCTGGGTGAAGAGCCGGCGATCGAAAACCTGGGGCCCCGCCCCTATGAGGCCCAACCCCGGCTGCAGCGCGCCGTCTATGTGCCCCAGGACGGCCGCGTCGGGGCCGATGAGCTGAACGCCTTCGTCCAGAGCGACGCCCGCGCCCGGCGCACCGTCGCCTATTATGAGGTCGGCCGTCGCACCGAGGGCGAGAACGAGCTGCGCGCCGGGCTTCGCACCGCGGTGGGCGACGCCGCGCGGATGTGGATGGCCCTGGCGCGGGTGATGATGCCCAGCAGCGGCGCCGACGTCGCCCGGATCGACGCGACCCGCTTCCCCATGCCGGTGCTGGAGCCGGAGGGCGGCTTCGTCATCGAGAAGGCCCTGGTCTACGCCCTGGCGCGCAAGGAGACCGACTTCAATCCCGACGCCCGGTCCGGCGCCGGCGCCTATGGGCTGATGCAGGTCATGCCGACGACGGCGGCAGAGATGACGGGCGACCGCACCTTCGTGACCGACCCGACCAAGCTTCTGGTCCCGGCGACCAATATGCGGCTGGGTCAGGCCTATGTCAGCCGGATGCTGAACCTGCCGGCCTTCCAGGGCGATCTGTTGCGCGCGGTCGCCTCCTACAACGCCGGCCCTGGCCCGATGCTGGCGGCCCTGAGAAAACTGGGGCCGGACGCCGATCCCCTGCTGCTGATCGAGACGATCGACGTGCCCCAGGCCCGCGAATATGTGGAAAAGGTCGTCGCCGCCTATTGGATCTATCAGCGTCTGTTCGGCGGCCCGCTGAAGACCCTGGATGCGGTCGCTTCGGGCGCCCGGCTCGTGCCGCTGGCCCTGGACTATACGCCGCCGGCGGAACAGCCCCTGATGGTGGCCCAGGCCAGCCCGATCGCCGGCGCCCAATAGGGTTTCAGAACACCGCCGCCAGCAGAAGAGCCCAGAAGGCCGCTCCCACCAGGGCCGCCAGGCCGTAGCCGGCTAGCGGACTGAGGCCTTCGGACGAGGGCTTGATCTGAACGGCGGCCTTGGTCGGCGCGGGGGTGTGAAGCGGCATCTCGTCCTCCGGGTGGAACGGGCGGTCCCACGCCGGATCAAGATAACGACGTCATCTTAACGGGCCGTCTGCGGCCAAGGTTGCGAAACGCTTAAGCCAGGGCCTCAGTCTCCCACTGCCTGAAAGCCGGTTGGGCCAGGAGGGCGGCGACATAGGTTGCGGCTGCGCCGTCGTCGCCATGGGCGCTGAGGTCGATCTGGAAGTGTCGGATGCGCGCCGCGACCGGGGTGAAGAAGGCGTCCGCGATCGACCAGTCGCCGAACAGCCAGGGCCCCGTCTGCCCGAACCGGCCGCGCATCTGGCGAAACAGATCGACCAGCCGGGCCAGATCGCGGTCCAGGGCCGGGTCCGACGGGGTCTCGGACCGGGCCTCGCCGACCATGGGCCGGTCCGGCCCCGTGCCGCAAAAGGTCCGCAGGGCCGAAAAACCGGAATGCATCTCCGCCGTCGCCGATCGGGCCAGGGCGCGGGCCATCGGGTCCGCAGGCCACAGCCGCGCCTCGGGATAGGTCTCGGCCGCCCATTCCGCGATCGCCAGCGTATCCCAGATGAGCGTATCGCCGTGCCTCAGCACCGGGACGAAGCCGGACGGCGAGACCTGACGCAGCGCCGCCTTCTGGGCCTGGGTCTCATAGCGGACGTCCACGGTGGTGAAGTCAGCGCCCGTGCGCTTCATCACCAGCCACCCCCGCAGGGACCAGGTCGAATAGGTCCGGGGGCCGATGATCAGTTCCATATTGGCTCCTCCCGGCGATGCAGTCCCGCCTCAGATGCTGAAGTCCTCGGTCGAGAACCGGCCGTCCAGCCAGGCCACGATCCGTTCCGCCGCATCTTCGGCCGACATGGTCGTGGTGTCGACGACGATCTCGGGCGCCTCGGGCGCTTCATAGGGGCTGTCGATGCCGGTGAAATTCTTCAGTTCGCCGGCGCGGGCCTTCTTGTAGAGGCCCTTGACGTCGCGTTGCTCGGCGACGGCCAGGGGCGTGTCGACATGGACCTCGACGAACTCGCCCGGCCCCAGCAGCTCACGGGCCATGCGGCGTTCGGCGCGGAAGGGGGAGATGAAGCTGACCAGGACGATCAGCCCGGCGTCCACCATCAGTTTCGACACCTCGGCGACGCGGCGAATGTTCTCGACCCGGTCCTCCTCGGTGAAGCCAAGGTCGCGGTTCAGGCCGTGGCGGACGTTGTCGCCGTCCAGCAGATAGGTGTGGCGACCGTCGGCGTGCAGCCGCTTCTCGACCAGGTCGGCGATGGTGGACTTGCCGGCGCCGGACAGGCCGGTCAGCCAGATGACCCTGCCCTTCTGGTTCTTGATGGCCGCGCGCGAACTCTTGTCCACCGACAGGGCCTGCCAATGGATGTTGTGGGCGCGACGCAGGGCGAAGTGCAGCAGGCCCGCCCCGACCGTCCGGTTCGAAATCCGGTCGATCAGGATGAAGCCGCCCAGATCCTTGTTCTGAGCGTAGGGGGCGAAGGCGACGGGGGCGTCCAGCGACAGGTTGCAGACGCCGATCTCGTTCAGCTCAAGCCGTTTGGCCGGCTGCTGCTCCAGGGTGTTGACGTTCACCTTGTGCTTGGGCTCGGTGATGGTCGCCCCGACCAGCTTGGCGCCGATCTTCAGCAAGTAAGGCCGCCCCGGCAGCAAGGGTTCGTCGTCCATCCAGACGACCGTGGCCTCGAACTGGTCGGCGGCCTCCGGCGGGGCGTCGGCGCCGGCCAGGACGTCGCCGCGCGAGACGTCGATCTCGTCGGCCAGGGTCAGGGTGATCGACTGGCCGGCGACCGCCTGGGCCAGGTCGCCGTCGGCGGTGACGATGCGGGCGACGGTGGAGGTCTTTCCCGACGGCAGGACGCGCACCGGATCGCCCGGACGCACGGTCCCGGCGGCGATCTGGCCGGAGAAGCCGCGGAAGTCGAGATTGGGCCGGTTGACCCATTGCACCGGCAGGCGGAAGGGGTCGGCCTGAAGATCGTCCCCGACCTCCAGCGTTTCCAAGAGGCTCATCAGCGGCGGGCCGGCGTACCAGGGCGAATGATTGCTGGCTTCGGTGATGTTGTCGCCGCGCAGGGCGGACATCGGGACGGCGTCGAAGCGCTTCAGCCCGATCTGGTCGGCGAAGGCGGAGAAGTCGGCGACGATGGCGTCGAACACGGACTGCGACCAGCCCATCAGGTCCATCTTGTTCACCGCCAGGATGACATGGCGAATGCCCAGCAGGCTGACCAGATAGGCGTGCCGCCGCGTCTGGGTCAGGACGCCGCGCCGGGCGTCGATCAGGATGACGGCCGCGTCGGCGGTCGAGGCGCCGGTGACCATGTTGCGGGTGTACTGCTCGTGGCCCGGCGTATCGGCGACGATGAATTTGCGCTTTTCGGTCGAGAAGAAGCGATAGGCGACGTCGATGGTGATGCCCTGCTCGCGCTCGGCGGCCAGGCCGTCGACCAGAAGGGCGAAGTCGATGTCGCCGCCCTGGGTGCCGACGCGGCGGCTGTCCGCCTCCAGCGCCGCCATCTGATCCTCGAAGATCATCTTGGAATCATAGAGCAGCCGGCCGATCAGGGTGGACTTGCCGTCGTCCACGCTGCCGCAGGTGATGAAGCGCAGCAGGCTCTTGTGCTGGTGGGCGTCCAGATAGGCGTCGATGTCGCGGGCGATGAGGTCGGACTGGTGAGCCATCAGAAATAGCCCTCCTGCTTCTTCTTCTCCATCGAGGCGGACTGGTCGTGGTCGATCATCCGGCCCTGGCGCTCGGATGTGGTGGTCAGCAGCATTTCCTGAATCACCTCGGGCAGGGTCGCAGCCGTGCTCTCGACCGCCCCGGTCAGGGGGTAGCAGCCCAGGGTGCGGAAACGGACGGACTTCATCTGCGGCGTCTCGCCGGGACGCAGGCGGAAACGGTCGTCATCGACCATGATCAGGGCGCCGTCGCGCTCCACCACCGGCCGTTCAGCGGCGAGGTACAGAGGCACGATGGGGATGTTCTCCAGATGGATGTATTGCCAGACGTCCAGTTCGGTCCAGTTGGAGATGGGGAAGACGCGGATGCTCTCGCCCGGCCGTTTGCGGGTGTTGTAAAGCCGCCAGAGCTCGGGCCGCTGGTTCTTGGGATCCCAGCGGTGTTCAGCGGTGCGGAAGGAGAAGATCCGCTCCTTGGCCCGCGACTTCTCCTCGTCGCGCCGGGCGCCGCCGAAGGCCGCGTCGAAGCCGTACCGGGTCAGAGCCTGTTTCAGTCCCTCGGTCTTCCACAGGTCGGTGTGCAGGGCCGAGCCGTGGTCGAACGGATTGATGCCGCGCGCGAGGGCTTCCGGGTTCTGGTGCACCAGCAGTTCGACGCCCAGGTCTGCGGCGGCCTGTTCGCGCATGGCGTACATGGCGCGGAACTTCCAGGTCGTGTCGACGTGCAGCAGGGGGAAGGGCGGTTTGGACGGATAGAAGGCCTTCCTGGCCAGATGCAGCATCACCGCCGAATCCTTGCCGATCGAATACAGCATGACCGGGCGCTCGGCCTCGGCCGCCACCTCCCGCATGATATGGATGCTCTCGGCCTCCAGGCGCTGAAGATGGGTCAGCCGCGAAGGGCTGATCGCCAAGGGTCGGATCGGGGTCGGCTGTTCAGTCAGAATGGCGGCGTCCACCAGGTCAGGTCTCCATCGAACCCTGACGTGAAAGCCCAGCATGCAATGGGTCGCAAGCGAATGATACTGTCGCCCGTCGAGAGATTTGCACCTGACGGACGAACGGCCAAGCCTGGGCGGAACCTGAGCCGCATGTGGCGGCTTTATGGCCGAAAGGGGATTTCCATCATGAAAACGCTCGCCCGCCTCGCCCTGTCTCTGAGTCTTTGCGGCGCCTTGGCCGCCTGTGTCACCGCCCCCTCTCCGTCCGAATATCGGGCTCCGCAGCCGCTGAAGACGGTCGAAATCGATCGACTCTGGTCCGGGCGTTGGCATGAGGTCGCGCGCCTGCCGGACCGGCTGACCGACGGCTGCGTCGCCGGCGCCTCGGCCTATCGCCCGCTGGGCGGCGACCGGATCGCGGTGCGCGACACCTGTCAGATCGGCACGCCGGAGGGCAGGGAGAAGGCGATCAGCGGCGACGGACGCATCCTGGACCCCGGAACGAACGCCAAGCTGCGCGTGCGTTATCTGCACGGCTTCGTCACCTGGGACTTTTGGGTGCTGGACCGCGCCGACGACTACAGCTGGTTCATCTCCACCGATCCCACCTTCCACCGCCTCTTCATCTACACGCGGGACGTGCCGAGCGCGGCCGAGATCAAGGCCCTGACGGATCGCGCGCGCGCCCTGGGCTATGACGTGAGCCGCCTGGAATACCCTGCCCTTCCGGCCCGCTGAGGATCAGGGTCGGCGACGCATAAGGTCGCTGTCGCGTTTTTGGGTCTAGATTTACGTCACGTCACGCGAACAATTGGGACACGCCCGTCGGCAATCGTGGCGCTTTCGCAGGTGATTGACCGCCACACGGTTGACCCGACGGACCGGCTTCGTTCATCACGAAGACGGGTGGAAACGCACAGACCGGAGAATCGGCGAGCATGGGTTTGGTAGCGAATATTCGCAGGGACGTGAGGTTCGCGCGGGGCCTGTTCCGTCTGCTCAAGCGCATCAAGCCGATCGAGCTGGATAGCGACGTCCTGCTGTGCGACGACTTCGAAGAGGCCGTCGACAAGTTCGCCGACAACATCGCCGTCGAGGACGAGCGCCGCAGCCTGACCTATCGCGACCTGGACGCCATGGCGAACCGCTTCGCCCACTGGGCCAAGAGCCGGGGCCTGCGCCGCAGCGACACCATCGCCCTGATGATGACCAACCGGGTCGAATATCTGGCGGCCTGGATCGGCTTTTCGAAGGTCGGGGTGGCCACCGCCCTGATCAACACCAATCTGACGGGCCAGGGCCTGGCCCACTGCCTGACCATTTCCAATGCCTTCCAGGTCGTCGCGGACGAGGACTGCTGGCGCCAGATCGAGGACGCCCGCCCTCTGGTCGGCCACAATCTGATGCTGTGGGTTCTGGGCCTGGACGACGAGGACGAGAACAGCGAACGCCGGGGCCTGGACAAGCCGGTGCGCGGCGGCTCTTCGGTGCGCCCCGCCCGCAGCGGACGCGAGGGTCTGACGAACCGCGACACGGCCCTTTACATCTACACCTCCGGCACCACCGGCCTGCCCAAGGCCGCCCGCATTCCGCATTCGCGCGCCCGCACCTATATGCGCGCCTTCGCCGGGGCGACCCGTTCAACCCCCAAGGACCGCATCTTCAACGTCCTGCCGCTTTACCATTCGACCGGAGGTCTGGTGGGCGTGGGCGCGGCCCTGCTGAACGGCGCGCGCCTGGTGATCCGCAAGAAGTTTTCAGCCAGCAGCTTCTGGCCGGACGTCGTGGCGTCGGGCGCCACCATGTTCGTCTATATCGGCGAACTGTGCCGTTATCTGGTGAACTGTCCGCCCCAGGCCTATGAGAAGAAGCACAAGCTGCGCTTCGCCTTCGGCAACGGCATGCGCGGCGACGTCTGGCCTGAGTTCCAGAGCCGGTTCAACATTCCAGAGGTGCTGGAGTTCTACGGCTCGACCGAGGGCAATGTCTCCCTGTTCAACTTCGACGGAAAACAGGGCGCCATCGGCCGCGTCCCCAGCTATCTGAAGAAGCAGATCAACATCCGTCTGGTTCAGTGCGACGTCGAGACCGAACAGCCGGTCCGGGGGCCCGACGGCCTGTGCCGCCTGGCCCGCGTGGGCGAGATCGGCGAAGCGATCGGCGAGATCGGCAACGACATCCGTCACGACTTCTCGGGCTATGCCGACAAGGCCGCCTCTCAGAAGAAGATCCTGACCGACGTGTTCAAGAAGGGCGATCGCTGGTTCCGCACCGGCGACCTGATGCGCCAGGACGCCGAGGGCTATTTCTATTTCGTCGATCGGATGGGCGACACCTTCCGCTGGAAGGGCGAGAATGTCTCGACCTCCGAGGTCGAACAGGTTCTGATGGATGCGCCGGGCGTGGCCGAAGCCATCGTTTACGGCATTCCCGTGCCCGGCCAGGAAGGCAAGGCGGGGATGGCCGCCCTGGTGATCGAAGGCAAGTTCGATCCCAAGACCTTCGCCGACCACATCAATGGCAAACTGCCAGCCTACGCCCAACCCGTCTTCCTGCGCATGATCGAGGCAGCCGAGACCACCGGCACCTTCAAATATCGCAAGTCCGACCTTGTGGCCGACGGTTTCGATCCCGAAAGGGTCGGGGCGTCCCTGTATGTGCGCGGCGGCAAGAGCGGCTATCAGAAGCTGACGGCGGCGGCGCGCACGGCCATTCTGAACGGTGAAGGCCGGCTTTGACTGCGGCTGGACGGCGTTTGGCGAAACGCCGTCTTAATCAATAACCGCCATGGTCGACGCCTCTCCGTCTAGGATGTCGCGTCCCCATGTTTCAGATCATCGGCATTGTGCTGCTGTTCGGCCTCGTCTTCGGCAGCTACGCCATCTCCGGCGGCAAGTTCGAAGTCATCATCCACGCCGCCCCGCACGAACTGATGGCCATCGGGGGGGCCGGCATCGCCGCCTTCCTGATCTCCAACTCCCTGCCCGTGATCAAGGGGTCGATGGGCGGCCTGGGCAAGACCTTCGCCGGACCGAAATGGAAGAAGCAGGACTATAAGGACCTCTTGTCCCTGCTGTTCCAGCTGACCAAGACGATGAAGTCCAAGGGCGTGGTGGCCCTGGAAAGCCACATCGAAAAGCCCAAGGAATCGACGATTTTCCAAAAGTACCCCAAGGTGCTGAAGGATCACTTCGCCGTCGACTTCATCTGCGACACCCTGCGGATGATGACGATGAACCTGGAAGATCCGCACCAGGTCGAAGACGCGATGGAAAAACAGCTCGAGAAGCACCACCACGAGCATCTGGAAAACGCCCACGCCCTGCAGAACCTAGCCGACGGCCTGCCCGCCCTCGGAATCGTGGCCGCCGTGCTGGGCGTCATCAAGACCATGGGTTCGATCACCGAACCGCCCGAGGTGCTGGGCACCATGATCGGCGGGGCCCTGGTCGGCACCTTCATGGGCGTGTTCCTGGCCTATGGTCTTGTCGGTCCGTTCGCCGCGCGCCTGACGGCCATCATCAACGAAGAAGCGGCCTATTATAAGATCATCCAGTCGGTCCTGGTGGCCCACCTTCACGGCAATGCGGCCCAGATCTCGGCCGAGATCGGCCGGGGCGACATCCCCTCCTCCCTCCAGCCGTCCTTCAGCGAGATGGAAGAAACGCTGAACAACGTGTCGAACGACTGAACCGGAACACGCCCCAGGCCGGGGTGTTTTCGTCCTGATCTGCGCCGTCGCGATCGCCGCTTGCCCCGGCCTTTGCGGCGGCGCTATCGTTTCGGGCAAGGCCTCAAACCTTGCGAACCGCCTTCTGGAGGATTGTCATGCGCATCACCGCCCTCATCGCCGCCTCGGCCGCCGCCCTCGCCATCGCCGCCTGTTCCAAGGCCCCCGAGGAAAAGGCCGACGAGGCCGCCAGCGACGCGGTCGAAGCCGCCGGGACCGCAGCCGACGCCGCCCTGACCGCGGACCAGGCCGCCGCCGCAGCCGCCGCAGCCGCCAATGAGGCGGCCCAAGACGCCGACGCCGCGAACGCGGCCACGACGCCGACCGAAACTCCGCCCGTCGACGCCGCCCATTCGGAAGCGGCCAAGCCGGCCGAGCCGGCGCACGACGCCGGTCATGACGCCGGCCACTAAGGTCCAGACCCCGTCTGAAAGGCCGCTCCGTTCGGGGCGGCCTTTTTCGTTGCGGCCGTCCGGGTGTACAGCCGCGCCATGAGTTCCCAAGACGCCTCCCCCCGACTGACCTGGACCGAAGAGGGCGAGCCGCGCTCGGGCCGGTTCGGCGACGTCTATTTCTCGCGCGACGACGGTCTGGCGGAAAGCCGAGCGGTCTTTCTGCAGGGCTGCGATCTGCCGGGGGCCTGGGCGGGCCGTCAGGGCTTCACCGTGGCGGAACTGGGGTTCGGAACGGGGTTGAACATCGCCGCCCTGCTGGACCTGTGGCGACGGACGCGGCCTGAGGGCGCACGGCTGAACGTCTTCTCCGTCGAGGGTTTTCCCCTGGCCGTCGAGGAAGCCCGTCGCGCCCTGAGCAACTGGCCGGAACTGGCCGAGCCGGCCGAGGCCCTGCTTGAGGCCTGGCCGGAGGCGACGCCCGGCTTCCACCGGGTCGATCTGCCGGGGTTTGACGCCGTTCTTGATCTCGCCGTCGGCGACGTAGGCTGGGCGCTGGATCAATGGAGCGGGACCGCCGACGCCTGGTTCCTGGACGGCTTCTCTCCCGCCTTGAACCCCGAAATGTGGTCGCCGCAGGTTCTGGACCGGATCGCCGAGAAATCCGCGCCGGACGCCCGTCTCGCCACCTTCACGGTCGCCGGCGCCGTGCGACGGGGATTGAGCGAGCGGGGCTTTGTGGTCGACAAGCGGCCGGGGCATGGGCGCAAGCGCGAACGGCTGGAGGCGCGACGGCCGGGGCCGCCACAGGCCGAACACCGACCCCAGGTCGCGATCGTCGGGGCGGGCATAGCCGGCGCCTCGGTCGCGCGCGCCCTGGCGGCCGCGGGGCTGACGGCGGTGGTGATCGAGGCCGACCGGCCGGGCGCAGGCGGTTCGGGCTTCCCCGCCGGCCTGGCGACGCCGCGCCTGGATGCGGGAGACGCGGCCATCGCCGGCCTCTACGCCCAGGCGCTGGAACGGGCGCGACATCTGTACGACGCCACGCCGGGCGCCGTCCTGGGCCGAGGGGTGCTGCAACTGCCCCAGGCCGAGAGAGACCGGGCGGAGAGAGACCGGGCCCGCTTCGCCAAGATCGCCGACCAGCCCGTGTGGCGCGAGGGGGCCATGACGGTGATCGACGCCGCTGCGGCCGAACACCGTCTGGGCGAGGCCCAGGCCGACGGCGGTCTGATGATGGCCGACGCCCATGTGGTTCGCCCCGCCGCCATTCTGGAGGCCTGGCTGGAAGGGACCCCCGTCCTGTCCGCCGCCGTGGCAAGCATCCGGCGCGCGGGCGACCGTTGGGACCTGCTGGACGCCCAGGGTCGGGTCATCGTTACGGCCGACGCCGTCGTGGCGGCGGCCGGCTGGGGGGTCGAGGCCCTGCTGGAGACCGGCGCCGCCCTGTCGCCCGTCCGGGGTCAGGCGGACTGGCGCGACGGCGCCTCGGTCGAAGGGGCGGCCTGGGGCGGCTATGTCGCCCCCACCGGCGCCGGCCTGCTGTACGGCGCGACCCACACGCGCGGAGACGTGGACCTGACCCCGCGCGACGCGGACAGCCGCCAGAATCTTGAGACATTGAAGGCCCGCCTGCCGCAACTGGCCGCGCGACTGTCGGAAGAGGGCGGGCGGCGCGTCGCCGTGCGCGCCACCACCCGCGACCGCCTGCCCGTTGCAGGTCGCAGGCGCGACGGCGTCTATATTCTCTCTGGCCTGGGATCGCGCGGCTTCTGCATCGCGCCCCTGCTGGGCGAACATGTCGCGGCCTTGATCGCCGGCCAGCCCTCGCCCCTCCCCGCAAGCCTGGCGGAACGGGTGTCGCCGGATCGCTTCTGAACCGCGCCTGCCGACGGACTTAACGAGAGAGATCGTGTATCCTGGCGCCAAGCTGAAAGGATACGCCATGCGCTTTACGCCGATCGCCCCCGCCCTCGCCTGCCTGCTGACCGGCGCCGCCCTGACGGGTTGCGCCGCCCCTGCCCCGCAGAAGACCCTCGCCGAGACCGGGTCCGAGGCGGCGCGGTGTTTCCGCACCGATCAGGTCCGCAACTTCCGGGCCGAGCGGCCGGGGGACCTCTATGTACGCTCGGCGCGCGGCGACGTGTTCCAGATCAACACCAGCGGCGGCTGCTGGGATCTGGATTCGGCGATCTCCATCGCCATCACGCCCACGGCCGGGGCGTCCGAAAACGTCTGCGTCGGCGATCCGGTCCAGATTCTGGTCCCCAGCGGCACGCCGGGCAACCGGACCTGCCGCGCCTTCATCACCCGTTCCCTGACCGAGGCGGAGGTCGAGGCCCTGCCTGAACGGGTCCGCCCCTGACGCGACGTCGCGGCCGCTTGAAATTGGACGATCACGGGTATCAAATCGCCTCTTCTTGGGGAGGATATGATGCGCGGAATCGCCACATTTGCA
The DNA here is from genome assembly GCF_009394735.1 of Brevundimonas sp. Bb-A. NCBI lineage: Bacteria > Pseudomonadati > Pseudomonadota > Alphaproteobacteria > Caulobacterales > Caulobacteraceae > Brevundimonas > Brevundimonas sp. Bb-A. Next base: position 3,003,203 of record NZ_CP045456.1, read on the forward strand.
CTGATCGCCGGCCTGACTCTGACGGCCCAATCCGCTGCGGCCGAAAGCTGGAGCCGTTTTTCGGCGACGGATCGGATCGCCTATCTGGTCGATCTGGACCAGTTGAACGCCGTGGACGGCGTGGTCGCCGCCCGCTTCGCCCGCGTGCCGTCTCAGGGCGATGCGGCGGATCAAAGCCATGAGATCGAAGAAGTTTCGATCCGCTGTTCGGACGGCCAGTCGCGCACGACGACGAATGTGACCATCGGGGCCGACGGGGCGGAGACCGACCGCTATTCCGAGGAGACGCCGTGGGAGCCGTCCCCGGCCGGCGGCATCTACGGCGCCCTGAAAAGCTTCGCCTGCGACAGCATGCGGCCCAGGGGCGACACCTGGCCGACAATCGCCGCCTTCATCGCCGCGGGCCGCGGCGGCTGACAAACGGCGTGAAAGCCTCCGCATACGGCGGATTTGTCGTCAATCTTCAAGCCTAGCGTCATGCAGACGGCACGCTTTCGTCGTCCATACGACATCGCCCCCCGCTACTGAGCGCCATTCAGCCAAGTTGGGGATAAAGATGGCGAACGAACTGAAGACGCGGCTGATGGCCGCGGCCGCCCTGAGCGGCGTCCTGGCCATGGCCCAGGCCGCTCAGGCGCAAAGCCAAGAGGCCGGACCGACGGATCTGGACGAGATCGTCGTCACGGCCCAGCTGCGCGAACAGAAGACCATCGAGGTTCCGTTCGCCCTGACCGCCTATTCCGGCCAGTTCTTGGAAGACCTGGGCATCCAGGAGTTCGAACAGCTGTCGGCCTTCGTGCCGGGCTTCCTGGTGCAGAACCAGTCGCCGAACAACCCCGGCTTCGTGATGCGCGGCATCACATCCGACTCGGGCGCCGCCACGGCCGAGCCCCGCGTCTCGGTGTTCCAGGACGGCGTGTCGATCTCCAAGTCGCGCGGCTCCTATGTCGAACTGTTCGACCTGGCGCGCGTCGAAGTCGCCAAGGGCCCGCAATCGACCCTGTACGGCCGCGGCGCCCTGATCGGGGCGGTCAATCTGGTGCAGAACCGCGCCGAGCCCGGCCAGACCGAAGCCTACGCCAATATCGAGGCGGGCAATGAAGACTATCGCATGGTCGAAGGCGCGCTGAACCTGCCGGTCGGCGAGACCGCCGGCCTACGCCTGGCGACCCGGCTGAAGACCCGCGGCGGTTCGGTCGAGAACCTGCGGGGCGGCGACGATTTCAACGGCATCGAAACCAAGGCCGTTCGCCTGTCCGGCGCCTGGGCCCCGTCGGACGCCCTGCGTTTCGACGTGATCGGCAACTATCAGAACGACCACGCCTCGGGCACTTCGTTCAAGTCGATCGCCTATGCGCCGGCCGACCCTGACACGGGCGCCGTCCTGGGCGGCAAGGAGCCCTGGGAAGGCGCGGCCCTGACGCGCGGCGGCGCCTTCGACGGCGGCAAGGACCTGGGTCTGGATCGTGAAGTCTGGGGCGTGACCGGTCTGGCCCGGATCAATCTGAACGCCGCCTGGACCCTGAATTCGACCACCGCCTATCGTGAGTTCGACAACTACGAAACCTTCGACGCCGACGGCGTCTCCCTGCCCGTCCTGACGGCGGCGGAAGAGACCCATGGCGAACAATGGAGCCAGGATCTGCGCCTCGGCTTCGACAACGGCGGTCGCCTGACCGGCTTTGTCGGCGCCGGCTGGTTCCACGAAGAAGGCTATCAGCGCACCCCGGCCCAGTTCGACGAACGCCTGGCCCTGGCCCAGCTGGCCGGTCTGCTGGACGGTTCGCCGACGACGGTCGGCGACCGCACCCTGCCGCTCGCCGCCTATCCCACCGTGGCGCGCGGCGCCCTGGCCGCCCTGTTGACGCCCCTGGGCGCGGGCGCCCTGGCCACGCCGATCGCCGCCAATCTTGACCCGGCCCATATCGAGACCTCGACCAACCGGTCGGAGCTGACCTCCTATGACGTCTTCGGCGACGTCACCTACGCCTTCACCGACCGGTTCGAGATGTCGGCGGGCCTGCGTTACACCCGCGACGACAAGACCACCGGCTACGCCAGTTCGGTGGAGCGCCGTTCAGCCCTGGGCGCTCTTCTGGGTCTTCAGACCGGCGCCGTTCCCGCCGCCCAGGTTCCCAGCTTCCTGGCGGCCCTGGCCAATCCGAGCTTCGCCGTCCTGCCCGCCGGCCTCTTCCCGCTGTTCGGTCTGACCGCCCAGCCGACGACCAACAACGGCGACTTCTCCTACTTCGACTCGGAAGACGACGGCCTGACCTGGCGCCTCACGGCCCGCTATGAACTGACCGACGAGACCAATCTGTACGCCAACTACGCCCGCGGTCGTCGCCCGGAAGTCATCAGCGCCTCGGGGCCGTCCGCGCCCAGCGGCGCGGCGCGCTTCACCCCGGTCGATGCGGAAACCGTGGACAGCTATGAGGTCGGCGCCAAGTCGGCCCTGCTGGACGGCCGCCTGCGCGTCGACGGCGCGGTCTTCCTGTACAACTACGAAAACTTCCAAACGACGATTCAGCAAGGCACGCAGTTCATCACCACCAACGCCGGCGAGGCCAAGTCCTACGGCTTCGAGGGTCAGGCGAACTTCGCCGTGGCCTCGACCTTGGACCTGTTCGCCACCTACGCCTACAACCACTCGCGCTTCGAGAACGGCATCTACGACGGCAACCAGTTCCGCCTGTCGCCTGACCACGCCGCCTCGATCGGCGCGACCTGGCGCCTGCCGACGACGGGCGGCGAGATCGAGGTTGAGCCGACCTACACCTGGCAGTCCAAGGTCTTCTTCAGCGACGACAACGACATCCCCGCCCTGCAAACGCAGAACTTCGTCGCGGACCTGATCCAGGACGAATATCAGGACGCCTACGGCCTGCTGAACATTCGGGTCCGCTATACGCCGGAAGGCGGAAACTGGGGCCTCGAAGCCTTCGGCGAAAACGTCCTGGACGAGAAGTACATCAAGGACGCCGGCAACACCGGCGACGCCCTGGGCATGCCGACCTTCATCGCCGGTCGTCCGGCGGCCTATGGTCTGGTGTTCAAGCTGAAGCTGTAAGGATCGAACGATGAAACTGGATCGCCGCAGCCTTCTAGGTCTGTTGGGCGCGGGGGCGGCGACGCCCGCCGTCGCCCAGGCCGCCGATGGCGGTCAGGTCGCCTTCCTGCACGGCGTGGCGAGCGGCGATCCCGATCATCATTCGGCCGTCTTCTGGACCCGCGTCACCCCGGCCGATCCGTCGGCCGGGGAAATCCCGGTCGTTCTGGAAGTGGCCAAGGACGCCGAATTCACCGACATGGTGCGCCGCACCGCCGACCTGACGGCCCGGGCCGAGCGCGACTTCACCGTCAAACACGATCTGCATGGGCGCGGCCTGGAGCCCGGCCATGAGTATTTCTACCGATTCATCGCCCGCGGCGTGACCTCGCCCGTCGGTCGGGTCCGCACCCTTCCTCTGGGCGCCACGCCCCAGGTGAACCTCGCCGTGGTGTCGTGCCAGCTGTATCCGGGCGGCCTGTTCAACGCCTATGAGGCCATCTCCCAGTTGGATCGACTGGACGCCGTCGTCCACCTCGGCGACTACATCTATGAATACGGCGCCGCTCCGAACGACTACGGCATGAATACCGGTGCGCCGCTGGGCCGGTCGCCCCTGCCGCCGCATGAGATCGTCAGCCTGGCCGACTATCGAACGCGCCACGCCCAGTACAAGACCGATCCCGACCTTCAGGCCGCCCACGCCCGCGCCGCCTTCATCTGCGTCTGGGACGACCACGAGGTCGCCAACGACACCTGGATGCGAGGCGCCGAGAACCATCAGCCCGCGACCGAAGGCGACTTCGCCGCGCGCAAGGCGGCGGCTCTACGGGCCTATTTCGAATGGATGCCGATCCGCGAAGCTCGCGCCGGGACCATGAAGGAGGCGATCAACCGCAGCTTCCACTTCGGCGACCTGGCCAGCCTGCATATGGTCGAGACCCGGCTGCTGGCCCGCGTCGAACAGATGGAGTTCGCCGACATTCCCAAGACCGCCGACGGGCGGCCGGACCTCGACGCCTTCGAGGCCCAGCGCCAGGACCCGTCGCGCGATCTGCTGGGCGAGCCCCAGCGCCGCTGGCTGGGCGAGGCCATGCGCCAGTCCAAGGCCGCCGGCCGGCCGTGGCAGATCCTGGGTAATCAGGTCATTATGGCCCGGGTCAAGGGGCCGAACATCGAACAGATGGTGCCCCCCGCCCAGCTGGCCCAGATGGTCTCCGGCCTGCCCGACGACGTCCGCCCCCAGGTCGAGACCGCCATCCAGCTGTTCAGACTGGGCCTGCCGTTCAACCTGGACAGCTGGGACGGCTATCCGGCCGGACGCGAGCGTCTGTACGAGACCCTGAAACAGGCGGGGGTCGAGCCCATCGTCCTGGCCGGCGACAGCCACGCCTTCTGGGTCAATGAACTGTATGACAACGGCGGAGAGCGCCGGGCGGTCGAGTTCGGAACCTCGGCCATTTCCAGCCCCTCGCCCGGCGACCATGTCGGCGGCCTGCCCCTGGGCCTGGCGCTGCAAGCCGCCAATCCCGAGGTCAAGTTCTGCGACCAGTCGGCCAAGGGCTATGTGCTGCTGACCCTGGAGCGGGATCAGGCCGTCGGCGAACTGCGCACCGTCTCCACCATCCTGGCCAAGCCGTATGAGAACCGGACGCTGAAACGCTATCGTCTGGCGCGGACTGAGACGGGCCTGGGGCCGTTGGAAGACGTCACCGCACCCGCCTGATCGCCGCCACCGCAAGGGCAGCTCCCAAGAAACACAGGGCGGCGGCCACGAACAGGCTGCGCAAGCCCAGATCCAGCCGCTCCAACAGGACCAGGGCGATCAAGGGGGCGATCGCCTGGGGCAGGGTCACGGCCAGGTTGATCAGCCCCAGATCCTTGCCCCGATCCTGAGCCGAGGGAAGGACGTCAGTCATCAAGGCGATATCGACGGCGCCGTAGCAGCCTTGGCCCAGGCCATAGAGGGCGAAGGCGATCAGGACCAGGGTCCAGTCCGGGGTCGCCGCCATGACGGCCGCTGCGATCGTCAACAGGACCGCCCCCGTCACCCCCAGGGGCTTTCGCCGCGTCACACGCGACCCGTTGACGGCGACCACGGCGCTGACCGCGACCACCCCGACCACGGCGATGGCGGTGACAAGGGAATGACCCGCCTCAGCCGTCCGGCCGGGGAACAGCCGAGCAAAGCCGATGGCGTCGGCGATGTAGAAGAGCAGATAAAAGGCCACCAGCGAATAGCCGGTGACGACCAGGAAACGATAGGACCAGGCCAGGCTGAAGTCGCGGGTTGCAAAGGGCCTAAGCAGGCTCGCTAGGGAGAAGCGCGAAAACACCGGGCGGACCTGCGCCGACGGCGGCGGATCTTCGCGCGACAGCAGGGCGAAGGGCACGGTGGCCGCCGCGACGACGGCGGCCAGGACCGCCAGCCGCGCCGCCTCGCCCTGCGGTCCCCAGGCCATGACCACCGACCCGATCATGGCGGCCAGAGGATAGCCCATGCCCATGACGGCCGACATGGCGCTGCGCCGGTTTTCCGGCACCCGATCAGCGAAGAGGGCCAGGAGCGGCGCCAGCAGGATGTTGAACGCCAGTTGAAACCCGACGAGCGCCAGAACGAAGCCGACGGGTGTCGATGCGCGATGAAGGCCGGCGTAGCTGGCGATCGTCAGCACCGCGCCGATGATGATCCAAGGCCGTCTGCGCCCGTGCCTGGACCGGGTGCGGTCGCTGAGGGCGCCGCCGATGATGTTGCCGACCCCGGCCGCCATACAGCCCCAGAACAGGGCCTGACTGAGCAGGGGGCCTTTGGCCTCGCCGCCGATAAGCTCGGCGTGGAGAGGCGCAAGCACCTGAAGCAGGGGCGCCACGCCGATGAAGCCGCCGATATAGGCGACGGCGTAGCCGAAGAGGAAGGCCGGCCCGGCCGGCCGGGTTGGAATGCCGGCGGCCACGGGCGCGGGCGTCAGGCGCGAACGGCCCGCGCCGCCGCAAGCCCCAGCGCCTGGACGGCGGCGGCGGCGATATGGTCGGCGTTCAGCCCGGCCTGGGCGTACATCGCCGCCGGCGTGTCCTGGTCCTGGAAGACGTCGGGCAGGTTCAGGGTGCGGATCTTCAGCCCGCGATCCAGAGCGCCCTTCTCCGCCAGAAGTTGCAGGACGAAGGCGCCGAAGCCGCCCATGGCCCCCTCCTCCACCGTGATCAGGGCCTCGTGCTCGCGGGCCAGGCGCAGGATCAGATCGGCGTCCAGCGGCTTGGCGAAGCGGGCGTCGGCGACGGTGGCGGACACGCCCCGCGCCGCCAGCAGATCGGCCGCCTTCAGCGATTCCTGAAGTCGGGTGCCCAGGGACAGGATGGCGACGGTGGTCCCCTCGCGCACGATCCGGCCGCGGCCGATCTCGAACGGGGCGGCCAGTTCCGGAATCTCCACGCCCACGCCGTCGCCGCGCGGATAGCGGAAGGCGCTGGGGCGGTCGTCGATGGCCAGGCTGGTCGAGATCATGCCCGCCAGTTCGGCCTCGTCTGCGGCGGCCATCAGCACCATGCCAGGCAGGGCCCCCATGAAGCCGATGTCGAACGATCCGGCGTGGGTCGCCCCGTCGGCGCCGACCAGTCCGGCCCGGTCCATGGCGAACCGCACCGGCAGCGACTGGATCGCCACGTCATGGACCACCTGGTCGTAGCCGCGCTGGAGGAAGGTGGAATAGATGGCGCAGACCGGCTTCATCCCGTTGGCGGCCAGGCCGGCGGCGAAGGTGACGGCGTGCTGTTCGGCGATGCCGACGTCATAGGTGCGGTCGGGGAAGGCCTGGCCGAACAGGTCCAGCCCCGTGCCCGAGGGCATGGCGGCGGTGATGGCGACGATCGACGGATCGGCCTTGGCGTGTTTGATCAGTTCGGTCCCGAACACCTTGGTGTAGCTGGGCGCGTTGGAGACGGCCTTGGTCTGTTTGCCCGAGACCACGTCGAACTTGACCACGGCATGGAGTTTGTCGGCGCTGCTCTCGGCGGGGGCGTAGCCCTTGCCCTTCTGCGTCACGACATGGACCAGAACCGGCCGGTCCTCGATCGCCGCCGCCTTCTTCAGGATCGGGACCAGGTTCTCCATGTCGTGGCCGTCAATGGGGCCGACATAGTAGAAACCCAGCTCTTCGAAGAATGTGCCGCCCGTCACCATCCCACGGGCGTATTCCTCGGCCTTCTTGGCGGCGTTGCGGAACGGACGCGGCAGGTGCTGGGCGAACGAACGGCCCAGGCGGCGAACGTTCTGATAGGCGCCGCCGGACACTAGGCCAGCCAGATAGGCGCTCATGCCGCCCACCGGCGGGGCGATCGACATGTCGTTGTCGTTCAGTATGACCATCAGCTGGCCGCTGGTGGCCTCGGCCGCATTGTTCATCGCCTCATAGGCCATGCCGGCGGACATGGAGCCGTCGCCGATGACGGCGACCACCTTGTTCTTCTCGCCCTTCTGGTCGCGCGCGGCGGCGTAGCCGAGGGCGGCGCTGATCGAGGTCGAGGCGTGGGCGGCGCCGAAGGGATCGTATTCGCTCTCGCTGCGCTTGGTGAAGCCGGACAGGCCGCCGCCCTGGCGTAGGGTGCGGATCCGGTCGCGACGTCCGGTCAGGATCTTGTGCGGATAGCACTGATGACCGACGTCCCAGATCAGAATGTCCTTCGGCGTCTCGAACACATGGTGAAGCGCCGTGGTCAGCTCGACCACCCCAAGGCCCGCGCCCAGGTGGCCGCCCGTGACCGAAACCGCGTCGATGGTTTCCGCCCGCACTTCTTCCGCCAGTTGCTTGAGCTGGGCGATGTCGAAGCCCCGCATGTCGGCGGGAAACTTGACGGTGTCGAGGAGCGGGGTGTCGGGCATCAGCCGGGAAAACCTTGGAAGTCTGATCAATCAACCCGCGAGGGCGGTCGACGTTTCGTATCAGGACCGGCGCCTTAGCACAAAGTCCACGCTCGCCTTGAGGATTTCCGCCTCATCGCCAAAGGACTCCAGATGGGCGCGGGCCTGATCGGACAACAGCGCGACCCTCTGTCGCGCCTCGTCCAGCCCCAGCAGGGTGACGAAATTGGTCTTGCCCAAGGCCGCGTCCTTGCCGCCGGCGGCCTTGCCCATTTCTTCGGCCGAACCCTCGGCGTCCAGAATATCGTCGACGATCTGATAGGCCAGGCCGACGTCGTGGGCGAAGCTGATCAGGGCGTGCTGATGCTGGGCCGAAGCCTCGGCGATGATCAGCGGAATTTCGAAGGCGTAGGCGAACAGGGCGCCCGTCTTGAGCCGCTGCATCCGGGCGACCCCGCCCAGGTCGTCGCGAACCCCCAGGAGGTCGATCATCTGGCCGCCCGCCATGCCCCGCGCGCCCGAGGCCAGCGACAGCCGCGCCGCCAGCTCGCAGCGGACGGCGGGATCGTCGTGGGTGTCCTCGTGCAGAATGATGTCGAAGGCCGCCGTCTGAAGCGCGTCGCCGGCCAGGACCGCCGTGGCCTCGTCATAGGCGCGGTGGACGGTCGGGCGGCCGCGCCGCATGTCGTCGTCGTCCATACAGGGCAGGTCGTCGTGGACCAGGCTGTAGGCATGGACGCATTCCAGGGCGCAGGCGGCGCGCAGCACCGACCGCGCGTCGATGTCGAACAGCCGCGCCGCCTCAAGGGCGAAAAAGGGCCGCAGCCGTTTCCCCGGTCCCAGGGCCGCATAGCGCATGGCCTCGGTCAGGCGGGATTCCGGCCCTTCGGCGCGCGGCAACAGCTCATCCAGCGCCACCGTCACCAGATCGGCGACCTCGGCGACCCGGTCGATCACGGCCTGCTCGGGCGAATTGGCGGCGATGACCCGGTTCAAGACGATCGACCGCCCTTGGCCGCAAGAGGACGATGCGGCCTCATTCGAACGACGCCGCCTCAACGCCCTTGGCCTGGCCGTCCGGCCCGACCACGATCTTTTCGACCCGCAGTTGGGCCGCCTTCAGACGCGCCTCGCAATGGGCCTTCAGCCGGGCGCCCTCTTCGTACAGGGCGATGGATTCCTCCAGCGGCGCCTGGCCGGATTCCAGGCGCGAGACGATGGTCTCCAGACGCTGCAGCGCGTCTTCGAAGCTGAGGTCGGCGGGAATGGCGGGTGCGGCGTCGGTCATGGCGCGCGACCCTAAAGACCCGGTCGCCCCGCATCAACGGTTATGCGGCTAGCGTTTTTCGTAACGGCGCTGCGACCAGTATTTGAAGCCCTGGTTATGCACCAGTTTCCACCCGTCGGCCTTCAGACGCGCGCCGACCATATGGTTGAAATAGCCGTGGGCGAAGACCAGGACGTCCTGGCCGGTCTCGGCGCGGGCGATCAGCTTGCGGGCCGCCTGTTCGGCGCGAACCTCGGCCTGGGCCCGGGTCTCCTGGCCGCCGTGATGATCGAAGGCGTGCCACCAGAAGCGCGACACCACCCCCCACCATTTCGGCGACAGCTTGATCCAGTCGGGGATCGGCGGCGGCGGCAGGGGCGCCTCGATGAACATGACGTCCGACATCACTTCCCGCCCGGCGACGACGGCGGCGGCCGTCTCCTGGGCCCGCTGGCGGGTGGAGGCGTAGATGGCGCCGGCGCCCTGGGCGGCGGCGACCAGTTCGGGCGGGGGCGTCTGGCCCGCCAGCAGACCGCCGACCTCATACTTCGCCCACCAGTCACCGTACTGGCGCGCCGTGATCAGGCATTTGCGCGACAGGGCGGGTTCGCCATGACGGGTCAGGGTGATGGAGCCCGGCCGACCGGTCAGGGCGCGCGGCGCAACCGCCTCGGTCGGGCCGGAATCGGCGACTTCAGTCGAATCGAGAGACAGGGCGGGGACTGGCATGGCGAGCGGACGGGCCTTAGCTTTCAAGGCGTTATACGTCCTATTCCTCCCCGAGCGCGGCGACGTGTGCGACCGCGGAGCGGCCTAGTCCTTCAAGGTCGTACCCCCCCTCGAGCGCCGACACAACCTTGCCTGAGCAGGTCCGGCGCGCGACCTCCAGAACGGCGCGAGTCGCCCAGGCGAAATCCTCGGCCTCCAGAGACTGATGCGCCAGGGGATCGCGCCGATGGGCGTCGAAGCCGGCCGAGATCAGAATCAGGTCGGGCCGGAAGGCCTCCAGCGCCGGCATCAGTCCGCCGGCGAAGGTCGCGCGCCAGGTTTCACGCAGCGTATGGGGCCCGACCGGCGCATTGACGATATTGCCGACCCCGACCTCATCCGCCGCGCCCGTGCCCGGATAGAGGGGCATTTGATGGATCGAGGCCAGGAACAGGCTTTCGTCCCGCTCGAACGCCGCCTGGGTGCCGTTGCCGTGGTGGACGTCGAAATCGACCACCGCCACCCGCGCCATCCCTTCCGCCTGGGCTGCGCGCGCCGCGACCGCGACGGAGGAGAAGAGGCAGAAACCCATGGCCCGGTCCGGCTCAGCATGGTGGCCGGGCGGGCGCACGGCGGCGAAGGCGCGGGCGGTCTCGCCCCGCGCCACCGCCCGAACCGCGTCGTCCAGGGCGTCCAGAACCGCCTTGAGGCGGGCCGGACTTTCGGGATGACCGGCTCCCGGCGCATGGGCCAGCATCGACGGATGGGTGAAGATCGGCAACGAGATCATCCCCCTGACTTTGCACGGTCGACGGCGTCGCGCCAGACGGGCCCGGCGAGGAAGACGCAGCCCCCGCCTTGTGCCGAACCGTATCGGCGCCGATGTGGGACGCGACGACACGAACCCAGGAGCTTCCCCATGAAGGCCATCGGCACGACCGGCCCCCGCCCCGTTTCCGATCCCGCCGCCCTGATCGCGTTCGAGGCCGCCGAGCCGGACCTGCGCCCGCGGGATCTGCTTGTTGCGGTCAAGGCCGTCAGCCTGAACCCCGTGGATACAAAGGTGCGCAGCAGTCGGCAGCCGGACCAGCCCAGCATCCTGGGCTATGACGCCGCAGGCGTGGTGATCGGCGTCGGGGCGGAGGTCAGCCTGTTCAAGGTCGGAGACGAGGTCTTCTACGCCGGTCAGATCGACCGCCCCGGCTCGAACGCGGAGCGTCAGGCGGTGGACGAACGGATCGTGGGTCGCAAGCCGCAGTCCCTGACCTATGCCGAGGCCGCCGCCCTGCCCCTGACCGCCGTCACCGCTTGGGAACTGCTGTTCGACCGGATGAAGGCCGACCGGGACGAGGACGAGAGCCTGTTGATCGTCGGCGGCGCCGGCGGGGTCGGGTCCATCCTGATCCAGATCGCCAAGGCCATGACGAAACTGCGTGTCGTCGCCACCGCGTCTCGCCCTGAGACCCGTCAATGGTGCCTGGACCAGGGGGCGGACGCCGTCATCGACCATTCCCGCCCCATCGACGAAGCCCTGACGGAAGCCGGCGAACGGGCGCCGAAATATATCGCATCCCTGACCCACACGGCCGGCCATTTCGAGGCCCTAGCCCGCGCCGTGGCGCCCCAGGGGGTCATCGGCGCCATTGACGACTTCAAGGGTCTGCCGGTCGAACTGCTGAAGCAGAAGGCGGCCGGTTTCGTGTGGGAGTTCATGTTCACCCGGCCGGTCCACCAGACCCCCGACATGATCCGGCAGCACGAAATCCTGAACGCCGTGTCGGAGGCGGTCGACGCCGGCGCCATCCGCACCACCCTGACCCGCAACCTGGGCCGGCTTTCGGTCGAGACCCTTCTGGACGGGCATCGTCAGTTGGAAAGCGGCTCGACGATCGGCAAGGTCGCGCTGGACGGCTTCTGAGGCTAAGGGGCGGATCATGACCGAAATCCTGATCCGCTCCCCCCGCCCTGAAGACGCCGAAGCCCTGGGCGCCCTGGGTCGGCGGACCTTCGTCGAGACCTTCGTGACCGGCTTCGGCATTCCCTATCCCGAGGCGGACCTGGCGGCCTTTCTGGACGCCAGTTTCGATCCCGAGCCGACGCGGAAAAAGCTCGCCGAACCCAACGCAGCCTGGTGGGTGGCCGAGCGGGACGGCGAACTGCTGGCCTTCGCCAACGCCGGCCCCAACGGCCTGCCCCATCCGGAGGCGCGCCCGGAGCATATGGAGCTGCGCCGCCTGTATGTATCCAAGGCCGCCCAGGGTCTGGGCCTGGGCACGAAGCTGCTGACCCTGTCGCTGGACTGGATGGAGGCCCACACCCAGGGGCCGCTCTGGATCGGCGTCTGGAGCGGCAACGAAAAGGCCCAGCGCCTGTACGCCGCCTATGGGTTCAAGAAGGCGGGCGAGTATGAATACCCGGTCGGCGCCTGGCGCGACCACGAGTTCATCTTGCGGCGCGGATAGACGTTCGGCGAGCTGCGTGCTTTTCTTAAAAAAAGGGAGGAGTTCACGGTGTCAAACCGCGTCGCTGCAATTGCGCTATTGCTGGCTGCCTATTCTACAGCAGCCCATACTCAAGACACGGCGCCTGACAACAAACCGCCGAATGTTGAGGAGATCGCCACCGCCCGATCCTACGCCGACCAGTTGATCGCCTCGGCCAATGCGGCACGCTATTTCGAGAATATCACCACCGACGCTACCCCCACGGTCCGTCACAAAGCCAGCGGCATGGTGTGCGCCTTCTCAGACCCGGAATACGACAAGATCACCATCTACCCCGCTGCAGCCTCGATTGGGGAAGGTGAGGACGTGGGATGCAACACGCGCCTGCTGGAAGTTAACTTCACTAGCTACGCCACACGCTATGCGCGATACTTCAGCGAGGAAGCCATAATTCAAGACACAATGAACGCGATTGTGCAGCGATGGCCGGATGCAAAGCCCCACGCCGAGGGGCTGATTACCGCTACCATCAACGATGCCCCGGCCCAGCGCGTCGCCGGCTATGATATCAAGATCGACGGTCGTCCCATGCTCACACTCGTTCTGGTGACCCATCAAGGCGAATGGAGTTTCAAGGGGCGTGTGACGGGACCGTCAGAAGGCGATACGCCCACAAACCTCGTGGGCGCGATCATGTTCTCGCGCAGCCTCCCGACAGAGAAAGTCGCTCCCTAAAGCTTCGGCTTTGCGGCATTAAGAGCCCATGCTCCTGCCCTTCTTCACCGCCCTCCGCGACGCCAAGATTCCGGTGTCGATGAAGGAATGGCTCCATCTGATGGAGGCCATGGATCACGATCTGGCGGGCCGCGAGGTCGAGACCTTCTACCACCTGTCGCGCGCGGTGCTGGTCAAGGACGAGAAACACTATGACCGGTTCGACCAGGTGTTCGGGACCGTGTTCAAGGGCGTCGAATCTGTCGGCGCGGGCGAAGATCTGACGACCGACATCCCCGAGGAATGGCTGCGGCTGCTCAACGAGAAATATCTGACCGACGACGAAAAGGCCCAGATCGAGGCGCTCGGTGGGTTCGACAGGCTGATGGAGACGCTGAAACAGCGGCTGGAGGAGCAGAAGGAACGCCATTCCGGCGGCTCGAAATGGATCGGCACAGGCGGGACCAGCCCCTTCGGTCACGGCGGCTATAATCCGGAAGGCGTGCGGATTGGCGGACCCGGACGACATGGCCGGGCCGTCAAGGTCTGGGAGAAGCGCGAGTTCAAGAACCTGGACGACACGGTCGAACTGGGCACGCGCAACATCAAGGTTGCCTTGCGTCGCCTGCGCCGGTTCGCGCGCGAAGGGGCGGCGGAAGAGCTGGACATCGACGGCACCATCGACGGCACGGCGCGCCAGGGCTGGCTGGACATCCAGATGCGGCCAGAGCGACGCAACACGATCAAGGTGCTGCTGTTCCTGGACATCGGCGGTTCGATGGACGGCCACATCAAGCTGGTGGAGGAGCTGTTCTCGGCCGCCCGGACCGAGTTCAAGAACCTGGAATTCTTCTATTTCCACAACTGCCTGTACGAAGGCGTCTGGAAAGACAACCGGCGGCGTCACACCGAGCGGATCGCCACCTGGGACCTGCTGCACAAATACCCCGGCGACTGGCGCGCCATCTTCGTCGGCGATGCGACCATGAGCCCCTATGAGATCACCATGCCCGGTGGTTCGGTCGAACACTGGAACGAGGAGGCCGGGGCGGTGTGGATGAAGCGGGCCCGTCAGCAGTGGGACAAGTCGGTCTGGCTGAACCCGGTGCAGGAACGGTATTGGAGCTACACCGCCTCGGTCGGCCTGTTGCGGGAGCTGATGGACGACCGAATGTTCCCCCTGACGCTGGAAGGGCTCGACAAGGCGATGCGGGCGCTGACAAGGTAGGTTCGCCTGCGGGGCGAGCCGTCCCGTGGATTGTGAAAGAGGCCAGAGACATGCTCGCCGCCTTCGCCCTGCTTCTTCTGGCCCAACAGGCCGCCCCGACCGTGGTGTGGGAGGCGCCGCCCGCCGCCGAAGCCCCGCCGCCGCGTCCCGCCCACAATGTTCCGGAATGGGGTCTCGCCGATCCGTTCGGCTATGAGCGGGCGCGGTGCAGCCCGCAGCTGCGCGGCGCGAGATCGCTGGAAGTCTGTCAGGCCGAGGTTCGCGCCCAGCTGGCCCTGGCTCTGGGGCCGGATCTGCCCGACGCCCTGCGCCCTGAGGGGATGGCGGGCGACTGCCAGATGGCCCAGGCGGCCCAGGGCGGCTCGTCCTACGGCCTGCAGTGCGGCCCCCAGTCGCGGGCGCCGACCGACTCTCCCCGGCCCAAGGAGGTGGATTGCCGCCCCCGTCCCGAACGGGGCGGCTTCAGCTCGGAATGCCGACCGGTTGGGGCGCCCCAGGACAAGGGGCTGACGCTGAAGCTATGGGGTGACTGACCCGAACGAAAACGCCGCCCGCGACTGCGGACGGCGTTGAACGTCTTTAAATAGTCGGTCGCGTCAGTTGCGATTGTCGCGCAGGCTGTCCTTCACGCCGCCGACCGCGTTTTGGACCTTGCCTTCGACCTGGTCCGCCTTCCCCTCAGCCTGAAGCTTGGAATCGCCGGTCATCTTGCCGACGCCTTCCTTGATCTTGCCGCCGACATTCTTGGCGGAGCCTTCAATACGGTCATGATCTGCCATGGGAATTCTCCTGTTTCGAGCGACGCCGCGATGGCGCTGCAAGGTGAAGGAGAAACGGGAGCGGGTCCGGGCCGTTCCGTAAGGCTCAGCTTGCCCGGCGCAGCCACACCGCGACCGCCCAGGCGTGGGAGTCGTGGCGGAGGCGCGACAGAGCCACGGTCGGGTCCAGCCAGACCAGGGTGTGATCATCCTCGCACTTGGCCTGGGGGTTCTCGGCCGTGACCGTCGCGGTCCAGAAGCCGCCGACGTTGCAGAGGGGCTCGCCGGTGCTTTTCAGATGATACTGGCCCGCCTCGGCGATGCGGTTCAGAGGCGTCACAGACAGGCCGGTCTCCTCGACGAACTCGCGCACCAGGGCCTCGACCTCGGTCTCCTCGCCGTCCACCGCCCCGCCGGGAAGATCGAAATAGGCGCCGGCCGGTCGTTCGACCCGGACGCAGGCGATCAGGCCGTCGCGCTCCACCACGCCGAAGGCCGTGGCGCGGTGGCGATAGTCGAGCGCGGGATTACGAAGGCCGAACTGAAGCATGATGCAGATCCGACCTTAGAGGTCGAACGCCAACTTGGCGCGCACGCCCTTGTGCGCCGCGTCGAACTCGACGGCTGAGCGCAGGCCCGAGGCCATGGCCGAAATGATCTTGCCGCCCAGGCCGGTGCCCTTGGGTGTTCCGTCTCCCAGACCCGGACCGTCGTCTTCGACCGTCAACAGGGCGCGATGCTCGCCGTCCGGCTTCAGACTGATGCGGATCTCCCCGCCCTGCCCAGGCTGATAGGCGTATTTCACCGCATTGGTGACCAGTTCGGCGACGACGACGCCCAGGGACACGGCCTGATCCGTCGTGACCCAAAGGGGAGCGGCGTCGACGACCAGACGCGGCGAACCTTCGCCGGGCCCGAGCGACTTGGACAGCTCGTCCATCAGGCCCTGCAGATATTCGTCCATCGCCACCCGGCTCATGTCGCCGGAGGTGTAGAGGCGGCGATGGACGTGGGCCACGGCCTCGATCCGGGCCTGGGATTCACGCAGAGCCTCGCGCGCGCCCTCGTCGCTGATGTGGCGCATCTGCAGGGACATGAAGCTGGACACCAGTTGCAGCGAATTGCCGACGCGGTGATTGACCTCGCGCAGCATGGCCTCGGCGCGGTCGCGGGCCAGACGGATCTCTTCCTGGGCGATCTCGTTCTCGCGCTGAAGCCGCCGACGCAGCAGGGCGTCCTCCAGGGCCGAGCGCAGCAGGGAGGTGAAGTCCTCGGACACGTCCTTGATGACATAGTCCGCGGCCCCGGCGCGCAGGGCGGCGACGGCGATCCGCCCGTCCTGAGCCCCCGTCACATAGACCACGGGCGGCGGGGCCGGCAGGGCCAGGATGTCCGGCAGGACGTCCAGACCGTCCCGGCTGGGCATATAGTGGTCCAGGGCGCAGATGTCGTACTGGTTGGCGGCGAGCAGCTCCAACCCCGCGTCGCCGTCCGGGGCGCAGGTGACGGCGTAGCCGTGGCGGGTCAGTTCCTTCTCGACCAGCCGCGACAGGCCGCGGTCGTCGTCGATGTAGAGCAGACGAATGGGGCCGGACAGTCCGATCGTTAAATCTCCGGCGCCTGCATGACCGAAAGGAAGAGACCCAGCTGACGGATCGCGCCGGCGAAGGACTCATAATCGACAGGCTTGGTGATGTAGACGTTGCAGCCCAGGTCGTAGCAGCGCTGGATTTCGACCTTGTCGTCAGTGGTGGTCAGAACCACGACGGGCGCCCGCTTCAAACGGTCGTCGGCCTTCACCTTTTCCAGAATGTCCGTGCCCGACATGTCAGGCAGGTTCAGGTCCAGCAGGATCAGCAGCGGGCCGTTGGCCAGGATTTCCGCGCTGAACAGATAGTCCAGAGCCGCGCCGCCCTCGTCGAAATGCTTGATCTCGTTGCTGATGTTGGCGCGACGGATGTTCTTTTCGATCAGTTTGGCGTGACCGTGGTCATCCTCGACCATGATGATTTTGACGGCTTGCGTCACAGTACGCCTCCAGGTTCCGACAGGATCAGTCGTTTGGGGAATTTCAGGAGGAAAGTCGAGCCCTTGCCAAGCTCGGACTCGATATCGATCGTGCCGCCGATGCGCCGAACGCTGTTGCGGACGAAGGCCAGGCCCAGGCCCTCGCCTCTTCGGTCCTGTTTCCCGGAGCGCCGGAACAGTTCGAAGATGCGTTCGTGGTCCCGCGCGGCGATTCCTCGCCCGTTGTCCGCGACCCGATAGACGACCCAGCCCCCGGGCAGGTCTTCGCCCGATATGACGATTTCGCCAGGGCGGCCGGCGTCCAGATATTTGACAGCATTGTCGACCAGATTGCCCAGAATCTGCTCCATCGACAGGCGGTCGCTTTCGATCGACGGCAGGGCCTCCACCCGGATCTGGGCGCCGGCGGCCTCGGTCTGATGGTGGACGCTGTCGGCGATGTTGCGGGCCATGGCCGTCATGTCCAGGGTCTCCGGCAGGAGATTGCGACGCCCCTCGCGCGACAGGCGCAGGATGGCGTTGATGAGCCGGTCCATCTTCTCGGTCGAGGCGCGGATGAAGCCCAGGGCCTCGGGCATGTCTTCACGCACGGCGGTGACGATGTCGGCCGGCACCTCGCCCTCCGCCTCGGCCTCCGTCACGCCGCGCTCGATGATCTTCCCGGCCTGCTCCAGTTCGGACGTGTAGCCCATCACATTGACCAGGGGCGCGCGCAGATCGTGGCTGACGATATAGGCGAAGCGCTGGATTTCCTCATTGGCGCGGGTCAGGGCGGCGGTGCGGTCGCGCACCATGTCCTCCAGGCCGGCGTTGATGGCGGCCACCTCCTCGCGCGCGTGCTGAATCTCGCCGACATAGCGCCGCACCATCCAGGCCGAGAGCAGCGCAAGGACCAGGACCAGCAGGCCGGTGATGGCGTTCATCACCACGGTCATCATGGCGGCGCGCTCGGACACGCGGGTCCGTTCGGCGATGCGCGCGGACTTGAAGGCGTCGAAATCGTCGATGGTCTGGCGCAGCTCGTCCATATAGCGTTTGCCTTCGCCGGACCGCACCGTCTGGATCGCCTGGCCGATGCGGCCCTCACGCGCCAGGGCCAGGGTCGCCTCCATCTCCCTCAGCTTGGCGTCGGAGAGCCGACGAATTTGGGCCACCGGCGCCCGGAGCGTCGGGTCGGCCGCCGCGCCTTCTTCGAGAAACGCCAGGGCGGGCTCGCGCGCGGCCCGCGCCTCCTCAAAGGGCGTCAGGAAATCGCTGCGGCCGGTCAGCAGAAAGCCGCGCTGAGCGGTTTCGGCGTTCAACATGGCGATCAGGACCGAGCGGGACTGGCGCCGCATCTGCTGGGCGTGTTCGATCGCATCGTTCACCGCCGCCGTGCGCTGGATCATCACGAAGGTCGAGATGTTGACCGTCAGCAGCAGGACGAAGGCCAGGACCAGCAGGCCGGTGACGGACCGCGCCAGGGAGGGCGTGCGCACAAATTCGCTGAACCGCGACCAGCTTTGGCTCGAGGGAAGTTTCATGCGGCGCAGCATTAGCGGCGACCGAGGCTGCGTCAAACGGCAGTCACACGAAACTCTTGGGCCTTTCGCGTCTTCTGATGCGTATGGTCTGGCTTGCCGGTCTGCGGCGGGCGGAAAACGGGGGGAAGAGCGATGATCTGGTGGTGGTGGATTTTACCGGCGGCGGCGGCCCTGATCGGCCTGGTTCTGCTGGTCCGCGGCTTGCGCGCCCTGTTCGGCGGCAGGGCGGTGCGGGGCGTGGCGGGCGCGGCGCTCGGCGGCGGCGTCCTCTGGCTGGCGTCCCTGGCGACCCTGTTCGGCCTGAACCTTCAGACCTACGACCGGCTGACCTATGAACGTCCGGTGGCGAGCCTGGAACTGAGGCGCCTCGGGCCGCAGTATTATGAGATCGAGCTGACGCCCCTGTCGCAGGACAGGCCGGCCGCAGCGACCCTCTATCCTGTCCACGGCGACGACTGGCGGATCGACGCCCAGGTGCTGAAGTGGAAACCTTGGGCCAATGTGCTGGGTCTGGATTCCCAATATCGGCTGGAACGCCTGTCGGGTCGCTATCGCACGGTCGAACAGGAGTTGACCGCCGAACGCAGCGCCTATGATCTGGCGGCCATCGAGGAAAACGCCCGCAACGGCGCCCTGCCCTATAAGGTCGAGGCCTGGGACGCGATCCGGCGTTACCGGCGCTACATCGACGCCGCCGATACCCTCTACGGCTCGGCCGCCTATATGCCGATGGCCGAGGGCGCGCGCTATGAGGTCTGGATCACCCAGTCCGGCCTGATCGCCCGCCCGGTCAATGAGGCCGCGCGCGCCGCCTCCGCCGGCGGCTGGACGGTCGCCGACTAGACCTGGCCCAGGGTCCGAAGCTTGGCGCGGGGGTGGATTTCGTTCTGGCTCATGACCACCGTCTGGCCCCGGAACCGCTCGATGATCGAGCGGACATAGGGGCGAGTCTGGGGCCCGGTCAGCAGGACGGGATTCTCGCCGGACATGGCGATCCGTTCGAAGGTGTCGCGGACGGCGCGGATGAAGTCCTGCAGCCGCGACGGCGCCATGGCCAGCTGCTTGTCCTCGCCGCCGCCGATCAGGCTTTCGGCGAAGGCGTTCTCCCATTCGGGCGACAGGGTGACGATCGGCAGGGCGCCGTCGCCGCCCTGGTGCTGCCAGCACAGCTGACGGGCCAGGCGGGCGCGGACGTGTTCGACCAGGGTGGTGACGCTGGTGCTGTGGGGCGCGGCCTCGGCCAGCCCTTCCAGAATGGCGGGCAGATCGCGGATCGACACCTTCTCGCGCAGCAGGGCCTGAAGCACCCTTTGCAGGGTGGTGACGCTGACGACGCTGGGGATCAGCTCCTCGACCAGCTTCTTCTCTTCGGTTCCCAACTCCTTCAGCAGCTTCTGCACCTCGCCGTAGGACAGCAGGTCCGCCATATTCTCCTTCAGGATCTCGGTCAGGTGCGTCGTCAGGACCGTGGAGGGATCGACCAGCGTATAGCCGTGGAAGGTCGCTTCTTCGCGCAGGGTTTCGCTGATCCAGGTGGCGGGCAGGCCGAAGGCGGGCTCGCGCATATGTTCGCCCGGCAGATCCACCTGGCCCCCCGCCGGGTCCATCGCCATCAGATGCCCTAGACGCACCTCGCCCGCCCCAGCCTCCATCTCCTTGATGCGGATGGCGTAGCCCTGGGTCGGCAGGCGCATATTGTCCAGAATGCGGACCTGCGGCATGACGAAGCCGTATTCCTGGGCCAGCGATCGACGGAGCGCCTTGATCTGGTCGGTCAGACGCCGCCCTTCCAGATCATTGATCAGGCTGAGCAGCGAATAGCCCAGCTCGATCTTGACCTCGTCGATCGTCAGCACGTTCGAGATCGGCTCTTCGACCTCCTCCTTGGGGGCGGCCGCAGCGGCGACCTCGGCCTCCGTCGGCTGGGGCTTGAGCCGTTGGCGGCCCAGGCGCCAGGCCATGAAGCCCGAACCGATGGCCAGGGCGGCAAAGGGGATCAGCGGCATGCCGGGGATCAGGCCGATCAGACCCGCCGCCCCCGACACCACGCCCAGAGACACGGGGTTGGTGGCCAGCTGGGTCACCAGGGCCTTGTCCGCCGTGCCCTCGACGCCGGCCTTGGACACCAGGAAGCCGGCGGCGATCGAGATGATGATGGCCGGCACCTGGGTGACCAGACCGTCGCCGATGGTCAGCTGCACATAGGTGTTGGCGGCGTCCATGGCCGGCATGCCGTGCTGCAGGGTGCCGATCAATATGCCGCCGATGGCGTTGATGAAGGTGATGATCAGGCCGGCGACGGCGTCGCCGCGCACGAACTTCGAGGCGCCGTCCATGGCCCCGAAGAAGGTCGATTCCTGCTCCAGCTCCTTGCGGCGCAGCTTGGCCTGGTCCTCGGTGATCAGGCCCGACGACAGGTCGGCGTCGATCGCCATCTGCTTGCCCGGCATGGAGTCCAGGGTGAAGCGGGCCGAGACTTCGGCGATCCGGGTCGAACCCTTGGTGATGACGACGAAGTTCACCACCAGGATGATGGCGAAGATGATCACACCGATGATGAAGTTGCCGCCCATCATCAGCTCGCCGAAGGCGTTGATCACCTGGCCGGCGCTGTCGTGCCCTTCCTGACCGTGGGTCAGGATCAGCCGCGTCGAGGCCAGGTTCAGGCCCAGGCGGAACAGGGTCGAGACCAGCAGAACCGTCGGGAAGATGGCGAAGTCCAGCGGCTTCTTCATCATCACGGCGGTCATCAGGATCAGCACGGACGAGACCAGCGAGATCGCCAGCAGCAGGTCCAGAAGCATCTTCGGAACCGGCAGGATCAGCAGCATGATCACCCCGATCACGCCGACCGCCATCAGCACTTCGCCGCGGTTGATCCAGCTCAGCACGTCGCGACCGGTGGGGCGCGCCATGCCGTCCTTCATCATGATCGGCGCATCAGTCACGGCCCAGGGCCTTCAAGGCGCGGCGGGTGGCCTCGGCGATCACGGCGTCGCGCTGATCCTCCGTCGCCGAGGCGGCGCCGGTGAAATAGGCGGCGATGATGACCGGCGAACCGCTGAGCGGGGTCAGCATGCCCACGTCGTTCGTCGTGCCGCGGGCGCCCGAGCCGGTCTTGTGCGCGACGCTCCAACCCTCGGGCGCGCCCGCCTTGATCCGGTTGGGGCCGGTCGGGGAGGCGGTCAGCCAGCCGTGCAGCAGGGCGTCGTGCGCCGGCGTCAGTCGATCGCTGAAGGCCATTTCGCGGATGTTGGCGACGGTCTGTTCCGGCAGGCAGGTGTCGCGCGGATCGTCAGGCAGGGCGGTGTTCAAGTCCGGCTCCAGCCGAGAGATGACGGTCGTCGTGTCGCCGAAGGTCGGCCACCACGAACGCCATACGCCGATTCCGCCCATCTCGCGGATCAGGATATTGGCGGCCGGATTGTCGCTGACCTCCACCGCCGCCTGCATCAGTTCGCGGATGGTGAGCGTCCGCCCCACCGCCTTTTCGGTCACGGGCGCATGGGGAATGATGTCGGCCGAGGTGATGCGGACCGGCCGGTCCAGCCTTTCCTCGTCCCGCTGCACCCTTTGCAGGATGGCCGCCGCCAGAAAGGGTTTGAAGGTCGAGCAGAAGGGAAACCGCTCCTGGCTGCGCCACAGCGCCCGCACCCCGCTGCCGACGTCCAGGGCGGCGACGCCCAGCCGCCCGCCCCAACGCGTCTCCAGATCGTTCAGGAACAGGTCCGGGGCCGCCTCGGCCTTGACCTTGGTCTGGCTGCGCGGCGTGCAGGCGGCCAGGCCCAGCGCGCCTGCGCCGGCCATCAGCCTCCGCCTGTCCAGACCGCGCCCCATGCTCAGGCGGCGTAGCCCGAGGCCGAGACGCCGGATTGCGGGGCGGGAATGACCGTCCCCTCCTCGGCGTATTCGTTCAGCTTGTTGCGCAGGGTCCGGATGGAGATGCCCAGGATGTTGGCCGCATGGGTGCGATTGCCCAGACAGTGGGTCAGGGTGTCCAGGATCAGGGTCTTCTCCATCGCCGCCACCGTCTGGCCGACGAAGCTGCGGGTCACGGCGTCGGCCGCCTGGGCCGCCCGGGCCGCAACGCCGCCGCCATAGGGGTTCCCCACGGCCGCCGTTCCCATCATGCCGCCGCCTTCCGCCGTCAGCGGCTGGCCGTCCGGCAGGCGGATGGCGTCCACATCGATCTCGGGTCCGGTCGCCAGCAGCACGGCCCGGTGCATGGCGTTTTCCAGCTCACGGACGTTGCCGGGCCAGCGGTGGGCGCTGATCGCCTGACGCGCCCGCGCCGACATCGGCCGCTCGGGCACGCCGTTGGCCGCCGCATATTTCTTGATGAAGTGATCGGCCAGCACCCCGATGTCGCCCGGCCGTTCGCGCAGGGCCGGCAGGCGCAGATTGACGACGTTCAGCCGGTACAGAAGGTCTTCGCGGAACGTGCCTTCCGCGACGGCCTTGGCCAGATCGCGGTTGGAGGTGGCGATGATGCGGATATTCACCGGCACGGGCTTGGAGCCGCCCACCCGGTCGATCACCCGCTCCTGGATGGCGCGCAGCAGCTTGGCCTGGAGCCGGGCGTCCATCTCGGAGATTTCGTCCAGCAGCAGGGTGCCGCCGTCGGCCTCTTCGAACTTGCCGATCCGGCGGGCGACGGCGCCCGTGAAGGCGCCCTTCTCGTGACCGAACAGTTCCGATTCCAGCAGATTATCGGGAATGGCCGCGCAGTTGACGCTGATGAAGGGCTTTTCGGACCGGCGCGAATGGTCGTGCATGTAGCGCGCCATCACCTCCTTGCCGACGCCGCTTTCGCCGGTGATCAGGATGGAGGCTTCGGAGCGCGCCACCTGATCGGCCAGTTGCAGCACCGCCTTCATCGCCGGATCGGCCGAGATCATCGGCTTTTCGTCGTCGGCGACGGCGGCCAGGACCGCCGCTATCATCTCCGCATCGGGCGGCAGGGGGATGAACTCCTTGGCCCCGGCCTTGATGGCGGCGGCCGCCTCGCGGGCGTCGGCGTCGACCCCGAAGGCCACCACCGGCACAGTGATCCGCTCGGCCTCGTTCGCGGCGATCAAGGCGGCGATGTCGAGCTGATAATCGACCATCAGCAGGTCGGCGCCCTGCCCCCGTCGAAGCTGTTCTGTCGCCTGATCCGCGCGCTCGACGTGACTGACCTTGGCGCCGTGCGCCATGGCCATCTTCACCGCCGAAGCGAGCTGTCCGCTCAGTCTGCCTACCACCAGAAGACGCATCGTTCTTCTCCTCTAATCCTTCACCCGGTCCGACGCGCAGCGCGCGTCAGCCGCCCGAGTCCTCAGTCTTGATGATTTCCGTCATGGTCACGCCCAGCCGATCCTCGACCACGACGACCTCGCCGCGTGCGATCAGACGGTTGTTGACGAAAATGTCGATCGCCTCGCCGACCTTGCGGTCCAGCTCCAGCACCGAACCCTTGTTCAGCTTCAGCAACTGGGCGACCGACATGTGCGACTTGCCCAGCACGGCCGAGATATTGACCGGAACCTCGAACACCGTCGCCAGATCGGCGGCGGTTTTTTCGCCCGCGTCGTCGGCGACGGCCAGGGCGGTGGAGTCGGGAAATTCCTCGAGCGATAGATCGTCGGAGGCCATCAGAACTCACTCCGGTCGGTGTGGATTGGGGGTTCGGCGTGTCCCGTCTCGGCCGCCAGGGCGGCGCTCAGGGCCTCCGCGACGCGGGCGGCGGAACCTTCGGGATCGTGATCGGCGCGACCGTCGGCCCACTCCAGCTGGAAGGCGGCGACCGCCATGCCGGGTTCGTCGCGGAAGGCGACGACGCCGGTGAAGCCGCTGTCGGCGCAGGCCTGTTCGATCTGTCCGCGCACCACCTCGTCCAGGCCCGAGGCCCGGATCACCAGGCGCGGCGAGGCGTCGATCTCTTGAGCCAGGGACTCCAGGGCGGCGCGCAACGGCGCCTGGGGGAAGCGGTGCAGGGCGGCGTCGGCGATGGCCCGCGCCGCCGCCAGGGCCAGGTCGGCGGACTGTTCGCGATGGGTCTGGGCGACGGTTCGCAGCGACGGCAGGGCGGCGGCGGCGGCCTGGGCGATGTTGGTCAGGGCCATGGCCCGGATGTTTTCGACCTCGGCGAGGGCCTCCTGGCGCGCCTCCAGCCGGGCGGTGGCGACCAGGGCCTCGACCTCTGCGGGCA
Organism: Brevundimonas sp. Bb-A; assembly: GCF_009394735.1. Classification (NCBI taxonomy): domain Bacteria; kingdom Pseudomonadati; phylum Pseudomonadota; class Alphaproteobacteria; order Caulobacterales; family Caulobacteraceae; genus Brevundimonas; species Brevundimonas sp. Bb-A. The sequence continues at coordinate 3,027,967 of NZ_CP045456.1, forward strand.
TGTAGCTGCGTTTGACCGGCTTCCAGGCGCTTGCGCGCACCACCGCGCCGTCGGCGTCGAACTCGGTGTCAAAGGCGAAGGGGGTGCTCATGTCAGTAGATCAACTCGTCGTCGGAGCCTTGGCCGGCCAGCATGATCTCGCCGCGCGCGGCCAGATCCTTGGCGACCTGGACCATGGCCATCTGGGCCCCATCCACGTCCTTCAGCCGCACCGGCCCCATGGACTCCATGTCTTCGCGCAGGATCTTGGCGGCGCGTTCGGACATGTTGGAGAAGAACATCTCCCGCAGCCCTTCGGAGGCCCCCTTCATCGCCAGGCCCAGCGAGTCCTTGTCCACGGCCCGCAGAAGGGTCTGAACCCCGCCCGGATCCAGCTTGGACAGGTCTTCGAAGACGAACATCAGGGCGCGGATGCGTTCGGCGGATTCGCGGTTGCGCTCTTCCAGGGCGCCGATGAAGCGCGCCTCGGTCTGTCGGTCGAAACTGTTGAAGATGTCGGCCATCATTTCGTGGCTGTCGCGCTTGGAGGTGCGCGCCAGGTTCGACATGAATTCGGTGCGAAGGGTCGCCTCGATCTTGTCCAGGATTTCGCGCTGGACAGGCTCCATTCGCAGCATCCGCTGGACGCATTCCAGGGCAAAATCCTCCGGCAGGGCCGTCAGCACCCGGGCGGCGTGGTCGGACTTCACCTTGGACAGGATGACGGCGACGGTCTGGGGATATTCGTTCTTCAGATAGTTGGCGAGAACCGCCTCGTTCACATTGCCCAGCTTGTCCCACATGGTCCGGCCGGCCGGACCGCGGATTTCCTCCATCAAGCCGTCGACGCGATCCTTGGGCAGGAAGGCGCTGAGCAGCTTCTGGGTCTGTTCGAAACTGCCCATGACGGCGCCCGTGCCCGACAGGCCGGACACGAACTCCAGCATCAGGGCCTCGACCGCCTCGGCCGTCACATTGCCCAGGGTCGCCATGGCCTGGGAGATCTCCTTGACCTCCTCGTCGTCCAGCCTCTCCCACAGGGCGGTGTGGTCTTCGCCCAGGGCCAGCAGGATGACGGCCGCCTTCTCGGGGCCGGTCAGCCGATTGGGGTCCTCGATGACCGGCTTTTTCGAAACCAGCTTGGCCATCAGCCTTCCGCCACCCAGTTGCGCAGGATGTTGGCGGCCTCGTCAGGATGGGCCTGGACGAAGTCGGCGACCTTCTTGACCGAAGACGCCTTCACCTGCCCTTCGATACGGGCAATGTCGATCTTCTGGTCCATTTCGTTCGGCGCAGGCAGTTGCACCAGCTGGGGCTGGCCGTCCGGGCCGATGACGGTCGTGGTCAAGGTGGCGACCGGCGTGCCGTCCGGGGCGGCCAGAGCCGGCGCTCCAGGACCGGCCGCCCCGCCCGAGCCGGCCGTCTTCAGCAGGGGCCGCAGGACGAAGAAGATCAGCAGCAGCGCCACCACCGCCAGAATGCCCAATTCAATCAGGCGCATGACGTCGGTCTTGGAGAAGTCCAGCAGCGAAGGCTTGTCGTCCAGCCCCCCGGGCAGGCCGGTGTCGCGGTTGAAGCGGACGTTGATGACCTCGATCTTGTCGCCGCGGGCCTCGTCTATGCCGGCCGCCGCCGCGACCAGGGACTTGATCTGAGCGATCTCCTCGGCCGAGCGCGGCGCATAGGTCGGCTCTCCCTTGCCGTCGGCGGCCGGGGTCCATTTGCCGTCCACGGCGACGGCGACGGCCAGCTTCTTGACCTCGCCCGGCTCCTTGGTGGTCGTGGTGGTGGTGTTGGAGATTTCGTAGTTTGTCGTCTCGGCGTTCTCGGCGGTGGTCGAGCCGGCCGGCGTGGTCGCGGGCGGGGCGCCGCCCGGGATGTTGTTCGCCGCCGTCACGCCGCCGTCGTTCTGGCCGGTCGTGTCCGAGGACTGCGAGCCGTTGGCCGTGGTCGAACGCACGACCTGGCCGTCGGGATCGAACTTCTGTTCCTGGGTGGTGGAGCGGCTTTGGTCGATGTCGGCCGTCACCTGGACCCGCGCCGAGCCGACGCCGACGACGCCCTCGACGATGTCCTTGATGCGCGCCTGAAGCTGGGCCTCGGTATTGCCCTTGGTTTCGGCCGCAGAGGCCGAGGTGAAGCCGCCGTCGTCGCCGGCCGCCAGGGTGCGGTTGTTCTGATCGGCCACCGTGACCCGGTCCGGCTTCAGATTGGGCACGGACGAGGCCACCAGATTGCGGATGGCCCGCACCTGATCCGCCGTCAGATCCCGCCCGCCCAGGCCGACCAGCACGGCGGCGGTGGGTTCGCCCGCAGCAGCGGTGAACATCTCGCGACGCGGCATGGTGATGTGGACGCGGGCGGCGGTGATGCCGCGCATCGACATGATGGTGCGGGCCAGTTCGCCTTGCAGGGCGCGCTGTTCGTTCAGCTGCTGCTGGAACTCGGTCTGGCCCAGGACCGACTGATTGTCGAAGATTTCGTAGCCGACCGAGCCGGAGGTCACGAGCCCCTTTTCGGCGATCAGCATCCGCGCCGTGCCCACGTCGTCGCGATTGACCATGACGGTCGAGCCGTCGCCCTTGGAGGCGTATTTGATGCCGGCCTGCTGCAGGGCGGCGGTGATTTCGCCGGCTTCGCGCAGATCGAGGTTGGAATAGAGCAAGGCGTCCGGCGCCTGGCCCACGCGCAGCATGACGGCGACCAGGACGGCGGTCACGCCCGCGGCGACGCCGAGGACGGCGGCCAGACGACCGATCCCGAACTTCTGCAACGCCGCCGTAAAGCCGCCCACGCGCCCACGCCCCAAACTCACGGGAGACACCGACGCCCCGCTAGGCAGAAAATGCCGTGTCGATGGTAAATGGGCCGTTAAGAGACCTTTACGGGCGAACCGCCGCTTCCAGCTCAGTCAGGACCGGTGGCGCGCCGGACGGCAGGGCCGCCCTGGGATCCTTCAGCCAGGCGGCGATGTCGCGATAGACGATCTCGGCGTCCAGATCGCGGTCCAGCAGGTGCCAGCTGTCGGGATACCAGGCCGTCTTCAAGCCGCCGCCCTCGGCCACGGCCCTTTGCAGGGCCTTCTTCATCTGATCCCTTTTCACGATCTGATCGTGCGCGCCGTACATCAGAAGGGCGTCGCCGCGGATGCGGCCCAGGCTGCGCGACGCCGTCTCCATCAGATCGACCAGGCCGTAGATGGTGTCGAACCGGGTGGCCAGGATGCTTTGCGGGTCGCGGCCGTTGCGGACCAGCTCCAGCGTGTTGCTGGAGGCGTGGATGTCGCGCGTGATGAAGCTGGGCGGCTCCAGGGCCACGCCGCCCGCCAGACGCGCGGCGATGTTCAGGACGGCGCTGTTCAACGGCCCCTGGGTCGACCAGCCCCAGACGCCGGGCGCCAGCAGCACCACCCGGTCGGCGTCGGGCGGATCGTCCGATCCGAAGGCGGCGGCGGCCACCGATCCCCCCATGCTCTCGCCGACCACGGCGATGACGGCATGGGGATGGCGCGCGCGGGCCAGGGCCGTCGCCTCGCGCAGGTCCTGGGTCATCTTGGCGGTCCCCGCCCAGACGCCCCGCCCCGGCGCGGCGCCGAAGCCGCGCTGGTCATAGGCCCAGGTCTCGATTCCCTGTTCGGCCCACCAGGGTCCGGCCAGTCGGAAGCTGGCGGCGTGGTCGTTCATGCCGTGCAGGGCGACGATGACCGCCCAGGGCTCACGGTCGGTCGGCCCCCAGCGCATCAGAGGCAACCGCGCTCCGTCCGACATGACCAGGGCGCGATCCTCCACATGGGGTCCGGCGAAGCCCGCCGGCGGCGTCATCGGCGGCTGGATGTGGGGCGCGACGCAACCGGTCAGGCCCAAGACCAGTCCTGCGGCCGCGATCAGCCCTCTGGAGGTCATGTGCACATCCTCATCGACGCCAGGATCGAGGCGACCCGCATCCGCAGATAGGGGATCACCTCTTCCTCGAACCACGGATTCCGTCTCAGCCAGGCGGTATTGCGCCAGGACGGGTGCGGAAGCACCAGATGGTCGGGGGCGTAGTCTCGCCAGGCTCGCACCGTCTCGGTCATATTGCGTCGGGTCCGTGCGCCCAGGGCCCAGGCCTGGGCGTAGCCGCCGACCAGAAGCGTCAGCTCCATCTGCGGCAGGGCCTGCATCAGCGACGGCCGCCACAGGTCGGCGCAGTGCGCGGGCGGCGGATAGTCGCCCCCTTTCGGCGCCGTGCCGGGATAGCAGAAGGCCTGGGCCGCCACCCCGATGCGGCGGTCGGCGTAGAAGGTCTCATAGTCCACCCCCATCCAGTCGCGCAGCCGGTCGCCAGACGGATCGGTGAAGGGCAGGCCGCTTTCATGCACCCGCCGCCCCGGCGCCTGGCCGCAGATCAAGAGCCGCGTCTCGGGAAAGACCCGAACGACCGGGCGCGGCGTATGCGGCAGCACGCCCGCGCAGGCGCGACAGGCGCGGATGTCGCTCAGAAGGGCGTCGAGACTTCCCACGCCCCGCTCATCCCCGCGAAGGCGGGGACCCAGATCATTGGGGGCTTTCCTCTCGCCGATTTTCAGCGATGCCGATCCCAAAAGCCTTGCCTCAAGAAAAGGACTGGGGCCCCGCCTTCGCGGGGATGAGCGGAGTGGTCAATCTTCGACGTCGTCCTCGGCGACCGGCGGACGGCGGCTGAGCGCCAGGGCCGTTTCCTCCTCGGTCGGCAGGCGCAGGCGCGTCACGCCGCGGAAATTGTCCGGATCGACCGGCTTGCCCTTCTTGGTGATGGTCAGCCTGCCCTGCCGCATCAGCCCCAGGGCCGTCGCCCGCACCTTGGGCAGCATGCGCTGCCACTGCTCCGGCTGCAGCGCCTTGGCCACCTCGGCCGGCTCGATGCTCTTGCCCGGCTCAAGCCCGGCGAGTTTATTCAAGATTGCGGTTTCGATCGGATCGCTCATTGCGCCTATATGCTGCACCGCGAGACCAGAAGTAAGGCCGAGTCGTCATGCCGAAGAAAATCACCGTCACCGAGGGCGAGTTCGCCGGTTGGCAGACCTATGACCTGCACGACACCTTCGACGTCGTGGTCGGCCCCTTTTACGGCAAGCTCGATCCCGACGGCCACATGCGCTGCGCCTTCCGCGCCGAGCAAAAGCATATGAATGCGGGCGGCCGGATGCACGGCGGCTGTCTGATGACCTTCGCCGACATCGCCATGTTCCAGATCGCCTATCAGGAGATGGAGGGCGCCTCGGGCGTGACGGTCCAGCTCGATTCCACCTTCATCGACGGCGCCTATGTCGGCGAACTGATCGAGGCGACCGGTCAGGTCACCAAGGCGGGCAAGAGCCTGATCTTCGTGCGGGGCCAGATCAACACCGGCGAACGGCTGCTGATGACCTTCTCGGGCGTGATCCGCAAGTTCACGCCGCGCGGCTGAACCGCACGATCAGAGCCATCAAGAGGGCGAAACCGGCGGCGGGCCAGAGGGCCGCCAGTCCCAGACGGCCGAAGGTCAGGGCGCCCAGCACCGCCCCGACGCTCAGCCCCGCCCACAGGGTCAGATAGGCCTTGTAGGCGTGCCGGTCTCCGCCCTTTACAGCGCCCGCCAGGGCCTGACCCAGCTTGACCAGGGTTCCGGTCATATAGGTCAGGCTGACCCCGACCTCTCCGTTCCTCAGGAAGACCGAGTTCTCGGCGCCCATGGCCATGACCATCAGGCCGACGGCCGCAGGCGTCAGCCCCGCGCCCGCAAGAGCAGCTGCCAAGGCCAGCAGCAGCCCCTCGAACATCAGGACCCGGCTGCGCGAAGGAGCGTCCTCGCCGCCGGCGACCAGGGCGCCGAGAAACGAGCCCAGGACGAACAAGGCCAATATGGCCGCCAGATGGGCGGCCGCCGGCCATTGCCCTTCGGCGAGGCTGGCGGCCAACCGGGTGGAATTGCCGCTCATGAAGGAGACGAACACGCCGCCCAGGTGCAGAAAGCCGAGGGCGTCGACATAGCCGGCCAGACCCGCCAGCAGCAGGGCCAGCCAGCGATCCGATCGCGTCAGCGACCGCAAGGCGGCTCAGACCCCCGCCTTGGCGGCCGGGCGCTCGCGGCAGGCGTCGAACCAGCGGTGCAGGTTCTCGAACTCGGCGGGCGGGCGGTAGCGGACCAGCCGGGCGAAGTCCAAACCGACCACGGCGACGATGTCGGCGATGGTGAACCGTTCCAGGGCGATGAATTCCCGCTCCGCCAGATGCCGGTCCAGGGTCTTCATGAACCGCTCGGCCGAAACCCGATTGTACTCAGCCACCTGTGGGATCTGCACCGCCTCCAGCGCGGCCAGGGCCGGGTGGGAATGGCGCACGTTCAGCATCAGCGGATTGGACAGATAGAACTCGCACCGGCGCGTCCACATCTCGACCACCGCCTGTTCGCGGGCGTCGCGGCCGAACAGGTTCGGCTCTGGATACAGGGCCTCCAGATAGCGGCCGATAGCCACGGATTCGGAAATGGTCGTGCCGTCGTCCAGCTCCAGCGCCGGCAGATGCGGCACCCCGACCTTGTCGCGATAGTCCGGCTTGCGGTGCTCGCCGGTCATGATGTCGATTTCGACCAGTTCGACGTCCTCGACCCCCTTCTCCGCCAGGACCCATCGGACCCGGCGGGGATTGGGCGCGCGGTGTGAGGTGTAGAGCTTCATCGGAACGCCTCCGTTGTTTTGAGAAACGCTACTGCCCGAACACCGCCGCTGGCAAGGCGCCGACGATGGCGGCGCTCATCAGCGTGGCCATGAAGCCGGCGAACAGGGCCTTCCAGATCAGCCCCAGAACCTCATGACGACGCTCGGGCATCAGGACCGACAGGCCGGTCACCGTAATGCCCACCGAACCGATGTTGGCGAAGCCGCACAGCGCATAGGTCATCAGCATCCGCGTCCGCTCGCTCATCGCCTCGGCCGGTATCTTGCCCAGGTCGATGAAGGCGACGAATTCGGTCAGGGCCAGTTTGACGCCCAGCAGCCAGCCGCCCAGGCCCGCCTCGCGCGCATCCACCCCGATCAGCCAGGCCAGGGGGGTGAACAGGACGCCCAGAATCCGCTCGACCGTCAGCGGCTCGCCGAAGACGATCAAACCGCCCAGCATGATGTTGACCAGGGCGACCAGGGCGACGAACACAATCAGCACGGCCGAAATGTTCAGCACCACCATCAGCCCGTCCGAGGTGCCCTTGGAAATGGCGTCGATGGCGCTGTCGTACTTCAGGGCCGAGTCATAGCTGATGGCCTGAGCCGCCTGTTTGTCGGGCTCGGGCACGATGATCCGCGCCAGCAGCACCCCGGCCGGGGCCGAGACGATGGAGGCGACCAGCACGTGGCCGGCCGCGTTCGGCAGGGTCTGGGACAGGATGCTGGCGTAGGCCACCATGGTCGATCCCGCCACCGTCGCCAGACCGACGGTCATCATCAGGAAGATTTCGGACCGGCTCAGCTTGTCCAGATAGGCCTTGATGACGATCGGGCTTTCGATCGTGCCCAGGAAGATGTTGGCCGCCACCGCCAGGGCCGAGGCGCCGCCCAGCCCCATGGTGCGCTGAAACAGAAAGCCGAAGCCCCGGATCAGCCACTTCAGGATCTTCCAGTGCCACAACAGGGCCGACAGGGCGGAAATCACCATGATCAGCGGCAGGACGTTGAAGGCGAAGGTGAACAGGGCGCCTTCGTTCTGAACCGCATAGGGCTGATCGCCCCCGCCCAGATAGCCGAAGACGAATCGCGTGCCCTGCGCCGTCGCCACGGCCAGGCCGTCGATCGCCCCCGTGACGGCGGCCAGCACCGTTCGCGACCCCGGAATGGCGAACAGGGCCAGCACCAGCGCCGCCTGAACGGCGACGGCGCCGATCGCCAGCTTCCAGGGGAAGACCCGCCGGTTCTCCGAGATCGCCCAGCAGACGGCGATGATGACGACCAGGCCGAACAGGCTCTGGAGGTTCAGAAGGCTGAACATGAAACGGCGATCCCTGCCCGGCCCGCGCCGGCTTCATCCGCTTCAAGGACAAAGTGACGCGGCTGACAAGAGGCGTGCGCGTATCAGTCGATCTTCAGCACACGGTCCAGACTGACGGCGCCCGGTCCGCGCGCGATCAGATAGGCCAGCGGCCCGGCCCAAAGCAGATGGACGGGCCAACCACCCGGCTCGACGAAGACCTGGATCACCAGGGTCATGAACAGCAGGCCCGCCGCCGCCGACCGCGTGGCCAGACCCAGCACCAGCAGGATCGGCAGCAGATGTTCCGAATAGGTCGCCAGATTCGCCGCCAGGTCAGCGGGCAGCAGGGGCACGCGGTATTCCTCGGCGAACAGATAGCGCGTCGAGGGGGTGATCGTCAGCAGCCCCTCGACCTTGGTCCGTCCCGACAGGAAGAAGGGCGTGGCGATCCCGACGCGCAGCAGCAGGGCCAGGGCGGCCTCGGGCGCGGCGGCGGTGATGCGTCGATGAATGTCCGCGATACGGTTCATGGTTGGTCCTTCGGGATCGAGGGTGAGAGGAAGACGCCGAGCGAGATCAGGCCGGCGAACAGGGCGGACAGATCCAAGTGGGGCGCAGCGGCCTGGGCCGCCGCCGCAGCGACGCCGAACGGTCGATGAAGGCGACAGGCGTCCAGGAAGACCCATTCCGCGCGGCTCAACCGCCGCGCCTGCACCTCGGCGCCCGGCCGGTGCACCAGCAAGCCTTCCGCCTCGGCCCGCCACTCGAGAGACGCGTCCGGGGACGGATAACGATGCGCCAGCCAGAGCGAGGGCGCCGTCCACTCGAACCAGAACAACTGAACCGACGGGTGCAGATTGGCCGTTACGCCCGCCAAGGCGGGGCCGAGCGCGGCGGCCTCGCGCGGCTCGAACGGCGCTGCGTCCTTGGCCAGATGAGCTTGGGTCCAGGCCCGATCCAGCCGGGCGCAGGGCGCCAGATAGGCCATGTCCGTCGCCGGCTGGAAACGCGCCAGCCAATCGGGGAAGCCTTCGCCGTAATCGACCAGCACCGGGGTGTCGCCCGGCTGGTCGGCGACAAAGGCGGCGGCGGCCGCGCGAAACCAATCTTCGCCAACCATCTGCAACACGGTGGGATAGTTGGCTTCCAGGGCGTCGATACGGCCCTTGATCGTCGTGTTGCGATAGACGGCCAGCGCACCCAGCGTCCGGTCGCCCGGCTCCAGGTGAGGCCGCAGAGACTCCAGATCGCCGGTCAGCGCCCTGTCGAAAGCCGCGTGAAACCCGGTCACGCCACCGCCTCCGCAGCGGTCAGCGCCGCAGCGGCGCGCGCCTGCTCATCCAGCAGGACCGAAAATTCCGGAACATCGCCGTCGCGTTCGACCAGGGTCGGCCGGGAACCGATGCGCGCGATCAGACGGTCGTAGAGCGCCCAGACGGTCTCGGAAACCGGCGTGTCGTGGCTGTCGATCAGCAGGGCCTCGCCCCAGACGGGATCGGGGCTATGGCCCGCCAGATGCACCTCGCCCACCAGCCCGCCGGGCACGGCGTCCAGCCAGGCCTGGGCCGAAAACCCCATGTTGGAGGCGCTGACATGGACGTTGTTGACGTCGATCAGCAGGCCGCAGCCGGTCCGCCGGGCCATCTCGACCAGGAAATCCACCTCGTCCCAGTCATGTCCGGCCAGGGCCAGATAGGCGGACGGATTTTCGATCAGCAGCCGCCGTCCCAGGGCCTGCTGCGCCTCGTCGACATGGTCGCACACCAGGTTCAGGATCTCGCGGCTGCGCGGGACAGGCAACAGATCGGGGTGATAGACCCCGCCGCGTCGCGACCAGGCCAGATGTTCGGACACCAAAAAGGGTTCGAACCGATCGATCAGGGCGCGAAAACGGGCCAGATGTTCGCGGTCCGGCCGCTCGTCACCGGCCAGGGACAGGCCGACCCCGTGCAGCGACAACGGTCGGGCGGCGCGGATCGTCTCCAGCCAGGACAGGCGCGGCCCGCCCGCGACCATATAGTTCTCGGGATGAACCTCGAACCACAGGCCGCGCTGGGCTCCGGCCGCCGGACAGGCCGCAGCCTCCGAATAGTGCTGGGGCTTCAGGCCCAGTCCAGCGGTCGGAACGGGGGACATCAGCGGTTCGGGATCGGGCTCAGCGAACCCTTGCCCCTGGGCGTCTCGATAGAGGTGCAGGTGCCCTTGGCGACCAGTTTCCAGGCATTGCCCTGATAGTCGCGCACCGAGGTGCCGGCGCAGGTGGTGCCGGGGCCGGCGGCGCAGTCGTTCTTGCCCGCCTTGGCCACGCCGTAGCACTTCTCCATGGCGGCTTCCTGCTGGGCGGTCGGGCGGTTCTGTGCAGCGGCGGCGTTGGCGCCCAGGGCCAGCAGGGCGCCGGCGCCGACCAGGATCTTGGCGGAGATAGTCATGGGATCATTTCCTGTGTGACAGCGGCCCGGAGCGGACCCGCTTGACAGGAAGGGTTTCGACGCCCGCACGGCGAAGGTTACCGGCGCCATCAGAAAAAGAATTCTCGCCGATTGTCGTCCGCCGTGTAACCTCCGCCCTGTCCGACGCGAATGGGTTGGGGCGTGGTCGACAAGGAAGCCGAGCTCAAACGTCTGATGTTGCGGGGTCTCGACGGCGACCCCGTGGCCTGGCGCGCCCTGCTGTCCGAAATGCGCGGCGCCCTGACCCCCTTTTTCAAACGTCGCCTGACCGGCTGCGAGGCCGACGCGGAGGATCTCGTGCAGGACTGTCTGATCGCCATCCACGCCAAGCGGGCGACCTACGACCGGTCGCTGCCCTTCACGGCCTGGGCCTACGCGATCGCGCGCTACAAGCTGATCGACCATTTCCGCCGCCTGGGACGACGCGCCGACGTGCCGCTGGAGGAGGCGTCGGTCCTTTTGGCCGAACACACGGTCGAGGACGGCGTCGTGCGCCGCGATCTGAAGAAGGTCCTGTCCATTCTGCCGCCGCGTCAGCGCCGCCTCATCGAGGACGTTCGGATCGGCGGCTTCTCCTTGGCCGAAGCGGCCAAGCGCAACGGCTTTACCGAGGGCGCGGCCAAGGTCAGCGTCCACCGCAGCATGAAGACGCTGGTCGCCAGCGTATCGCCCGATGAAGACTGACGACCTGATCGACGCCCTCGCCGCCGGGCTGGAGCCGGCCAAGCCCGCCATGCCCAGCCCTGTCCTGCTGGCCGCCGCCGCCGTGGCGGCCGTGGCGGCGGTCGGCCTGTTCTTGGGCTTCCGGCCTGATCTGGGCCAGGCGCTTCAGGGGCCGATCCCCTGGCTGAAAGGGATTTACACCGCCGCCCTTGCGGGGACCGGGATCTGGCTGGCGATACGGCTGGGGCGCCCCGGCGTCGATCCGCGCCCGGCGGTCTTCGCCCTGCTCGCCGTTGTGGCGGCGGCGGGACTGTGGGGCCTGATTGAGATGAGCCTGACTTCGCCTGAGCAGCGCATGGACGACTGGCTGGGCGGAACCTGGACCATCTGCGGCCGTAACATCGTGCTGGTCTCGGCCTTCGCCGCGCCGTTTGTCTTTCTCTCGGCGCGGAAACTGGCCCCGACGCGGCCGGCGACGGCGGGTCTGGCGCTGGGCCTGGCGACCGGCGGCCTCGCCGCCACCGCCTACGGCCTGCTTCACTGCGGCGAGGCGACCGCCGCCTTCGTCGCCACCTGGTACACGCTGGGGATCGCGGCCGCCGGCCTGATCGGCGCCGCCGTCGGCCGCTTCGCCCTGCGTTGGTGAGCCGCCCTCAGAGCTGGCGGCGCACCAGCTTGCCGTAGGTCTCCATCAGGTCCAGCGACAGGGCGCCGGGGGTGAAGCGGTAGTCGCCCACCTCGGCCACCGGGGTCACCTCGACGGCGGTGCCGGTCAGGAAGCATTCGGAGAAGTCCGACAGCTCTTCGGGGCGGATGTCGCGCACCACGACCTCGATCCCCTTGGCCTTGGCGATCTCGATCACCGTCTGACGGGTAATGCCGTCCAGAATGTGCTCGACGCTGGGGGTGTGCAGCACGCCGTCCTTGACGAAGAAGACGTTGGCGCCGGTGGCCTCGGCCACATAGCCGCGCCAGTCCAGCATCAGGGCGTCGGCGAAACCGTTCCGCTCAGCCGTGTTCTTGGACATGGTGCAGATCATGTAGAGGCCGGCGGCCTTGGCCGTGGTCGGGGCCGTCGCCGGGTCGGGGCGGCGCCACTTGGCCCATTCCAGCTTCAGACCGCGCGCCTTGACCTCGGGATCGAAATAGCTGGGCCAATCCCAGACGGCGACCGCCAGATGGACCTTGTTGTTCAGGGCCGAGACGCTGGTCTGTTCCGGCCCCAGATAGGCGACCGGACGCACGTAACAGTCGGTCAGACCGTTCTTGGCGCAGGTTTCGTTACAGATGGCGTCGATTTCAGCGACGCTGTAGGGTATCTCGAAATCGAGCAGGTTCGCGGACCGCTTCAGGCGCTCCGAATGCGGCGTCAGCTTGAAGATTTCGCCGCCGTACATACGCTCACCCTCGAATACCGACGAGCCATAGTGGAGGGCATGGGTCAAAATATGCGTTTTCGTTTCCCGCCAGGGCACGAATTCGCCGTCAAACCAGATCCATCCATCACGATCGTCGAAAGGAACGAAGGCCATTGAAACACGTCTCCTACAGAAGTCTGCCTGTTAGAGCTCCCCGAATCGCTCAGGTCAACGGCTGGGATCGGGAGAATCGCGCATGAGCCTGGCCGAAACCCGCTCTTACGGCCGCTCGGGGCCGATCGCGGGACCGGGGGTGGGCCGCCATCTGCTGATCGTCGATGACGACGACCGCATCCGCGAACTGCTGAAGGAGTATCTGTCGCGCGAGGGCTACCGCGTCACCGGGGCGGCCCACGCGGCGGCGGCCAAGCGGATGATGGAGCTGATCGAGTTCGACCTGGTCGTGCTGGACGTGATGATGCCGGGCGAAAGCGGCCTGGACCTGACCTCCTGGGTTCGCGCCAAGGCCGAGACCTCGAAGACGCCGGTCCTGCTGCTGACGGCGCGGGGCGACCCTGAGGACCGGATCGAGGGTCTGTCGCGCGGCGCCGACGACTATATGTCCAAGCCGTTCGAACCGCGCGAACTGGTGCTGCGGATCGAGGCCATCCTGCGGCGCACGGGCGGCAAGCCCATCGGTCCCCGCGAGATCAAGCTGGGGACGGCGATCTTCGACATGGAGCGGCTGGAGCTGATCCGCGACGGCGCGCCCCAGCGCCTGACTGAGGCCGAGGCCCAACTTCTGAAGACCTTGGCCCTTCACGCCCATGCGCCGGTCGAGCGGATGAGCCTGTCGCCCGACACCGCCGACATCACCGGCCGCGCCGTCGATGTTCAGGTCACCCGCCTGCGCCGCAAGCTGGAGGCGGACCCCAAGAACCCCCGCTATCTTCAGACGGTGCGCGGCGTGGGCTATATGCTCGCCCCCGACTGAGGCCGAGACCCGCCCATGCGGCTGCTGCCCGCCCCTTTGTGGCCGCGCTTTCTGAAGCGGCGCCTGCCGACCTCCCTCTGGGGGCGGTCCCTGCTGATCATCGTCCTGCCCGTGCTGGTGATGCAGGTGGTGGTGACCTGGATCTTCTTCGACGCCCACTGGCAGACGGTCACGGCGCGCCTGTCGGAGGGGCTGGCGGGCGACATCGCCTGGGCCGTCGAAAGCTATGAGGACGACCCCAGCCCCCGCAATCTGGAGCGGCTGGCCAGCCGGGCCGAACGCTCCATGTCCCTGTCGATCGCCTTGCAGGAGGGGCGCACCCTGCCGACCGAAACGCGACGCGGGCCGATCGGGGTGGTGGACCGGGTGCTGGACCGGGCCCTCGACGCCCGCCTGGACCGTCCCTACTGGTTCGACACCACCCGCTACCCCGCCTATGTCGACATTCAGGTGCAGGAGCCGCAAGGGGTGCTGCGGATCATCGCCCCGCGTGAGCGCGCGGTGGCGACCCAAGCCCACATCTTCGTCCTGTGGCTGGCCGTCGCCACCATCCTGCTGATGGGGGTGGCGATCCTGTTCATCCGCAACCAGGTCCGCGCCATCGAACGTCTGGCCGACGCGGCCGAAGCCTTCGGTCGAGGCGAGACCGTGCCCCGGTTCAAGCCGCACGGCGCGCGCGAGGTGCGGGCCGCCGCGACCGCCTTCCTGTCCATGCGCGACCGCATCCAGCGTCATATCGACCAGCGCACCGCCCTGCTCGCCTCGGTCAGCCACGATCTGCGCACGCCCTTGACCCGGCTTCGACTAGAGTTGGCCCTGGCCCCGCCGTTCAAGCGTCAGTCCGCCATGCGCGGCGACCTGGACGAGATGGAGCATATGATCGACGAATATCTGGACTTCGCCCGCGGCGAAGCCGGCGAGCCGCCGAAGCCGGTGTCCATCCGCGATCTGCTGAAGACGGCCGGCGAGGACGCGAAACGCGCCGGCGCCGAAGTCGAGCTGGCGGCGCCGGAGGGGCTGACGGCCTCGCTGCGCCCCCTGGCCTTCAAGCGGGCCCTGGTCAATCTGGCGGGCAACGCCGCTTCGCACGGCGAAAGGGTGCGGCTGTCCGCCCGCGCCCTGGCCTCGGGCGGGCTGGAGATCGCGGTGGAGGACGACGGGCCCGGCATTCCCGAAGACATGTATGAGGAAGCCTTCCGACCCTTCTCGCGCCTGGACGAATCCCGCAATCAGAACCGCAAGGGTGTCGGCCTGGGCCTGGCCATCGCCAGGGACGTCGCGCGGGGACACGGCGGCGACGTCACCCTGGACCGCAGCGACATGGGCGGACTGAAGGCGATCATCCGCCTGCCCGGACAGGCCTCCATCGTCGCCCCCTCTAGCGAAACGGGGGGCCAGGGCGCATCTTCAGTTCGGACAGGGCATGGAGATGAACACGATGCGTAAACTCGCCTTTCTTGCGCCGCTTGCCGCGACCTTGGCCGTCGCCGCCATGGCTCAGGCGCAGAACCCGAACGTCAACGTCACGATCGGCCCCGACCTGCAGCGCCAGGTCGAAAAACTGGGCGATCGCGAAGTCAATGAACAGATCGCCGCCCTTCAGGCCGAGGTGGGCAAGGCGCTGGAGCAACGCTATCCCGGCGCCAAGGCCAATCTGGTCCTGAACGATCTGAAGCCGAACCGGCCGACCATGGAGCAGATCCGCCAGAACCCGAGCCTGGACCCCATCCGCAGCGTCTCGATCGGCGGCGCCGCGATCAAGGGCGAAATCGTCACCGCCGACGGCCAGTCGCGGCCGGTGGACTTCTCCTACTTCTCGCCGAACATCCGCGACGTCTGGGGCTACAGCGTCTGGCGCGACGCCGACCGGGCGTTCGAGCGGTTCGGCGACCAGATCGAACGCGGCCGCTTCTAAAGGGTCTCAGGCGCCCATTTCGCGGTTGCGGCGCACCGCCGCCGCGACCGTGTCGTTCAGCATCTCCGTCACACGGCCGTCCCGCGCCATGGCCTCCAGCCCCGCGCGGGTCGAGCCCCCGGGCGAGGCGATCCGGCCGATAAGGGCGTCCAAGGGATCATCGCCCATCGACTCTGCGGCGGATCGCAGGGTGGCGCGGGCCAGAACGTCAGCCGTGCCCGCGTCCAGTCCCGCCGCCTCCCCGGCGCGCGCCAGGGCCTCTGTGAAGGCGTAAAAATAGGCCGCGCCCGATCCGGCCACGGCCGTCGCCGCGTCCATCAGGGCTTCGTCCGCCAGATCGACCGTCTCCGCCATCCGTTGGAACAGGGCGCGGCCCAGGGCGCGCGCCCGATCATCGGCCGACCAGACCGAGGCGACCCCGCGTCCGCGCGAGACGCCGGTGGTCGGCATCACCCGCACGATGGGCCAGCCGCCGATCCCTTCGGCCAGGGTCGGCGCCGTGACGCCCGCCATGACCGACAGGATCACCGCCTGATCGCCCAGGAAGGGCAGAAGCGGCGTCATGACGTCGCGCCACAGGGCGGGCTTGACCGCCAGAACGATCACGCGCGCCTCGGCCAGGGCCTCCAGGGGCGGATTGATCCGTGCGCCTCGACCCCGGGCGGCTTCTGCGGCGGGCTTTTGCGAGGGCGTGAGGATGATCAGATCGGAGGCTGCGACCGTCTGGCTCAGCAGCCAGCCTTCCAGAATGGCCGAGCCCAGCCGGCCGCAACCGACCAGGACAAGGGGGCCTTCCACCGGCTGGCGATCAGGCATCAGGCGTTGCCGACCGTCTCGAACAGGCAGGCCTCTATGGCCTCCTGGGGCTTCTTGTTTCCGCGCACCATGAAGTCGAAGGCGGGGTAATAGCGGTCCGCCGCCTCGATCGCCGCATCAATCATCGAGGCCGCCTGGGCCAGGGTCGGCCGCTCGCCCATGGGCAGGGCCAGGGAATGGCGGAAGACGATCTCGCCGTCCTCGGCCCAGACCTCGAAATGGCCCATCCAGGTGCGCTGATTGATCAGGCCGACCAGTTCGTGGGCGGCCGTCTTGCGGCTCTTGGCCACCTTCAGATCAAGGGCGCAGCACAGTTGCAGGCAGTCGCCCTCCGGTCGCCAGGCGAACCAAAGCTCGTAATCCTTCCAGTCCCCTGCGAGCGCAAAGGCCAGATCACCGTCGTCGGTGCGGTCGAACGGCAGGTTCTCGGCCGTAAGAACATGCTCCACGACCTCCAGCGGGTCGAAGGGCACGTCCGTTTCCTCGGGCCGGGCGATGTCCATCAAGTCTCTCAGTTCGGGCTGCGGCCGCCAGAATCACGGCCGTTAACAGAGTGGTAAGCCTGTTCGCGGATTCGGCTCAACCGGCTGCGTCCCCGGGTTGAGTTCCATCTGTGGACGTTCCCGCAGCGGGCTTGGTCGAAGCCTTGGCGGCGGGCTTCTTCCCGGCCTTCAGCTCGGCGATCTCGGCCCGCAGGGCGGCGATCTCGTCCTTCAGCACATCGAACTCGTCGCGCCGGACCAGGTCCATCTCGGCGACGATCCGGTCGGTCTGGGCGCGCCAGGCGGTCTTGGCCTCTTCGCCGGCGGCCTGGGCCAGGCCCATGGCGCCCGTCGTCAGTTTGGCGAACTCATCCAGAAGGGGATTGCGGGTCTGCATCGAAAGGCTCCGACTCGAACGTCGTTAACGGAGGGTCACCGACTATGGTGAACGAAACCTTTCTTTCTGCTGCTTCGGCGGCGCCATCAAGGCGTCGTGATGCGTCTTCACAGGCGACGTAGGCGGCGACGCTTGCTAAACCGCCCGTCAAGAGAACGGCCAGCACAGGAAATCCCCTTGCCCTTTCCCGAATTCGATCCGGTCCTGATCCATCTCGGACCGCTTCCGATCCGCTGGTACGCCTTGGCCTATGTGGCCGGCATCGTCCTGGGCTGGTGGTACGCCGCCCGACTGATCAAGACCGAACGCCTGTGGGCGCCGGGCAAGCCGCCGATCAGCACGACCCAGTTGGACGATCTGGTGCTGTGGATCGTGCTGGGTATCATCCTGGGCGGCCGCCTGGGCTACGCCCTCTTCTACAAGCCGGTCATGTACGCCCAGCTGTTCACGGGCCAGACCCTGGGCGAACGGTTCGAGCTGTTCCAGCTCTGGACCGGCGGCATGAGCTTCCACGGGGGCTTCCTGGGCGTCTGCCTGGCCATCGTCCTCTATTCGCGCGGCCAGAAGATCGACATGCTGCGTCTGGGCGACGTCGTCGCGCCGGTGGTGCCGATCGGCCTGATGTTCGGCCGTCTGGCCAACTTCATCAACGGCGAACTCTGGGGCCGCGAGACGACCGTTCCCTGGGCCATCCGCTTCTGCAACGCCCGTATCCAGCAGATGTACGGCTTCTGTCCCGCCGGCGACGCGCCGCGCCATCCCAGCCAGCTCTATGAGGCCGGTCTGGAGGGGATCGTCCTGCTGTCCATCCTGTCGCTGGGCGTCTGGAAGTTCGACCTGCTGAAGAAGCGGGGCTATATCACCGGCCTGTTCCTGGTCGGCTACGGCGTCTGCCGCGCGGCGCTGGAGAATGTGCGTGAACCCGACTACGGCATGCCCGACTTCCCCCTGGGCCTGACCATGGGGATGATGCTGTCCATCCCGATGATCCTGGTCGGCGCCTGGCTGGTTTGGCGCGCCTGGAACCGGCCGCCCGTCGCCGCATGAGCGAAGCCGAGAGCCTGAAGACCCGTCTGGCGCGCGAGATCGCCCTGACAGGGCCGATGACGGTCGCCGACTATGTGACCCGCTGCCTGCATGATCCCAAGGGCGGCTACTACGCCTCGCGCCCGGCCCTCGGAGAGGGCGGCGACTTCATCACCGCCCCCCTAATCAGCCAGATGTTCGGCGAACTGATCGGCCTGTGGGCGGTCGAGACCTGGAACCGGCTGGGCGCGCCCGAGCGGTTCCGTCTGGTCGAGGTCGGGCCGGGCGACGGGACATTGATCAGCGACGCCCTGAGGGCCGCCCGCCTGGTTCCCGGCTTTCTGGAAGCCTGCGACCTGATCCTGATCGAGCCCAGCGGACCTTTGCGTGATCTGCAGGCCAGGGCCCTGGCCGGCGCAGACCTGTCGCCGCGCTGGGTGCGCGACCTGACCCAGATCGAGACCGACGCTCCGGTCGTCCTGATCGCCAACGAGGTGCTGGACTGTATGCCCGCCCGCCAGTTCGTCCGCACCGAGGACGGCTGGGCCGAGCGGCGGATCGGCGTCACCGACGACAACGACCTGATCTTCGGCCTGACCGCGATCACCGGCGGCTTCGAAAAGCCCGGCTTCGACATGACGCCGGGTCAGACTTTCGAGATTTCCGAACAGCAGGCGATCTTCGGCCGCGACCTGGCCCTGCTGATGAAGGCCGCCTCGGGCGCCGCCCTGCTGATCGACTACGGCCGCGCCCGGCCCGAGGCCGGCGATACTCTGCAGGCCCTGCGCCGCCACCAGAAGGTCGATCCGCTGGACAGTCCCGGCGAGGCCGACCTGACCCAGTGGGCCGACTTCCCGCGCGTGCTGGAGGCCGCCGTCCGCGCCGGCGCCGACGTCACCGGCTGCCTGGGACAGGGCGACTTCCTGCGCCGTCTGGGGATCGAAGCCCGCGCGGAACGGTTGAAAGCGGGGCGCCCCGATGCGGCCCCCGTCATCGAGCGCCAACTGCACCGCCTGACCGCCGAGGACCAGATGGGACGCCTGTTCAAGGCCGCCGCAATCTTCTCCCCCCGCTCGCTGATCGTGCCGGGATGGGATCAATGAGCGACCCGATGACCAGCCTGGCCCCCATCACCCATCCGCTGCTGACCGCCGCCGGCTTCGACCACGGCTTCTTCACCCGCGCGGGCGGCGTTTCGACCGGCATATACAAGGGCCTGAACACCGGCGTCGGCTCCAAGGACGACCCGGCCGCCGTGGCCGAGAACCGCCGCCGCGTGGCGGCCCATTTCGGGGCTGACGCCGATCATCTGAACGGCTGCTATCAGATCCACTCGGCCGTCGCCCGGGTCGCCGATGGTCCGTGGCGCGGCGACCGCCCCGAGGGCGATGCGGTCGTGTCGGCCGAGCCCGGCCTGCTGTGTTCGGTCCTGACCGCCGACTGCGCGCCCGTTCTGATGGCGGACCCTGAGACCCGGATCGTCGCCGCCGTCCACGCCGGCTGGAAGGGCGCCCTGGGCGGGGTGGTCCATTCCGCCGTCTCGGCCATGGAGGCCCTGGGCGCCTCGCCGCGCCGCATCCTGGCCGTCGTCGGCCCGTGCATCGCCCAGGCCAGCTATGAGGTCGGCGTCGATTTCCAGGAGCGGTTCGTCCACCACGACCCCGGCAGCGAACGCTTCTTCAAGCCCGGCGCGGCGGATGACAAGCGCCTGTTCGACCTGCCCGGCTTCGTCCTGTGGCGTCTGCAACAGGCCAGGGTCGGCCAGGCCGTCTGGACCGGCCACGACACCTGCGCCGACGCGGACCGCTTCTATTCCAACCGCAGGGCGTTCCAACGCGGAGAGCCGGATTTCGGGCGCTTGATTTCCGTGATCGGGGTCTGACTTAATCCGCTTACCCTCTCCCTCCCCGTCCGGGGAGGGAGAGGGTGTATCACCCCGCCTGGGCCAACTCCGGTACGCGCGTCACTTCCCGCCACGCATGCGGCGCAGCCAGCAGGGCGCGGACCAGCTTGTTGTTGACCGCGTGGCCGGCCTTGTAACCCTCGTATCGGCCCAGCAGGGGCGCGCCCAGGACGTAAAGGTCGCCGATCGCGTCCAGCGCCTTGTGCCGCACGAACTCGCGTTCCATGCGCAGACCGCCGGGGTTCAGAATCTCGTCACCGTCGATGACCACGGCGTTCTCCAGCGAACCGCCGCGGGCCAAACCCGCCTGGCGCAGGGCCTCGACCTCATGGGCGAAGCCGAAGGTGCGGCAGGCCATGATCTCCTGGCGGAAGGTCGCCTCGTCCACGACGAAGTCGATCACCTGATTGCCGATGGCGGCCGAGGGGAAGTCGATCTCGAACCGCATCTCATAGCGGTCGCACGGCAGAAGGGCGGCGTGTTTGTCGCCCTCGACGACATGAACCGTCTCCAGGATCTCGATATAGCGCTGCGGCAGCGCCTGGGGCCGGAAGCCGGCCCGGTCCAGCAGCCGCACGAACTCCAGCGCCGACCCGTCCAGGATCGGCAACTCCGGACCGTCCACCTCGACCACGGCGTTCGATACGCCGAGCGCACAGAAGGCCGCCATTAGATGTTCGATGGTCGACAGGCGCACGCCCGCCGCATTCTCGATCATGGTGTTCAGCCGGGCGTCCACGACCGCCTCGCCCGAAACGGGGATACGGTTGTCGCGGTCGGCGACGTCCGTGCGCACGAAGACGATCCCCGTCCCCGCAGGCGCAGGCCGCACCGCCAGCCGCACCCGGCGGCCCGTGTGCACGCCCACGCCGGCGATGATCGCCGGCGCGATGAGGGTGCGTTCCTGATGGTCGTTCCGGACCGGCAAAGGCAAACTCGCTTGGTTACCGCCACAGCCCATGGGGACGGACTGCGGCACAGGCCCGGTCTAACGGCTGGCCGGCAACAGGAAAATGAAAGTCGGGTTTCGGATTGTTTCGTTCTGATACGGACGGAACGAAAAACGCCCCGAAGCCGGGCTTCGGGGCGTCGTCGTCAGTTTTTCCGGCGGTCAGTTGGCGAGACGGCGGAGAAAAGAGGGAATCTCCAGATCGTCGTCGGCCTGGCCCGCTTCCGGCTCCGGCGTCGACTGCGGCTGGGCCGACTGGCGCATCTGGGGTTGGGTGCGGCTGTAGACCGGCTCGGGCTGCGGCTGGGCGCGCTTGCCCCGACCGAACAGGCTCCAGCCGCTGCGGCGATGGTCGCGGTCGTCATAGTCGTCGGCGGTCGGCTCGGGCGAACGCGCGGCGTAGAGATCCCCCTGGGGTTCGACCGGGGCGCGGCTCGGCTGGGCGGAGGCCGCCGGGGCGCGCGTCTCATACTCCTCGACCCACGGATCGACGATCGGCTCCAGGGTGCGCGGCGCCGGTTCAGCGACGCGGATCACCGGTTCGGGACGGGGTTCGGCCGCAGCCGGGGCCTGAAAGCTGGGGACGACGGGGGCGGCTTCGATACGGGGTTCGGGTCGGGCCTCGACGCGCGGCTCCGGGGCGCGTTCGGCGCGGACCGGCTCGCGATAGGTCTCACGGGCGGGCTCAGGGGCGGCCCGCGACGTTTGGGCGCCGTACAGGCCGCCGGCCGAGCGGCGGGCGCTGTGATCGGCCAGGGGGGCCGTCGGCGCCGAGGGCTCGGCGCGCTGCACCACGCTCTCGTCCATGCCGGTGGCGACGACCGAGACGCGGATCTTGCCGTCCAGCGCGGGGTCGAAGGCGGCGCCGAAGATGATGTTGGCGTCGCCGTCCACCTCGGCGGAAATGGCGTTGGCGGCCTCGTCCACTTCCAGCAGGGTCATGTCCAGACCGCCGGTGATGTTGACCAGCACGGCCTTGGCGCCCTTCAGGCTGGTCTCGTCCAGCAGCGGATTGGCGATGGCGTTCTGGGCGGCCATCAGCGCGCGATCATCGCCCGACGCCTCGCCGGTGCCCATCATCGCCTTGCCCATTTCGGACATGACGGCGCGCACGTCGGCGAAGTCCAGATTGATCAGGCCCGGCAGGATCATCAGGTCGGTGATC
Organism: Brevundimonas sp. Bb-A; assembly: GCF_009394735.1. Classification (NCBI taxonomy): domain Bacteria; kingdom Pseudomonadati; phylum Pseudomonadota; class Alphaproteobacteria; order Caulobacterales; family Caulobacteraceae; genus Brevundimonas; species Brevundimonas sp. Bb-A. Next base: position 3,050,025 of record NZ_CP045456.1, read on the forward strand.
GAGCGCACGCCCGAGTGCAGAACCTGGTCGGCCATGCCGAAGGCGTCGGCGAAGGTGGTGCGTTCATTGGCGACGCGGAACAGGTTCTGGTTCGGAATGACGATCAGGGTGTCGACATAGCGTTGCAGCTCGGCGACGCCCGCATCGGCCAGGCGCATCCGGTGGCGGCCTTCGAAGGTGAAGGGCTTGGTCACCACGCCGACCGTCAGAATGCCGCGATCGCGCGCGCATTTGGCGATGACAGGCGCCGCGCCCGTGCCGGTGCCGCCGCCCATGCCGCAGGTGATGAACACCATATGGGCACCTTCGAGGTGCTGATGGATCTCGTCGGCGGATTCCTCGGCGGCGTTCATGCCGACCTCGGGGTGGGCGCCGGCGCCCAGGCCTTGGGTGATGGTCTCGCCCAGCTGGATGCGGCGATCCGTCTTGGCGAAGCTGAGGTGCTGCGCGTCGGTGTTGGCCACGACGAACTCGACCCCTTCCAGGCCGGCGTCGATCATATTGTTCACGGCGTTGCCGCCGGCTCCGCCGACGCCGAACACGACGATGCGGGGCTTCAGTTCAGTGTGTTGCGGCTTGACCAATGAGAGCGACATTCTGTTTTCCGACCTTCCGACCCTGCCCCTCGTCCCAAGGCGAACACCCCGCCGAATCACCTTGGTTATGAGCGCGTTAAGGATTGCACCCACGAGGGTTAAGAGATGGTTACGGCGATAATGTGAGTCGGGATTGGATCAACGCCCCAATTGCGGCAACGCTCAAAACAAAAGGGGCCAGCCGAAGCTGACCCCTCGTGTCGAGGTTCCTGGCGTTAGATCAGAAGCGATAGATCAACTGCCCCAGGAAGGTGCGGCCGAGGCTCTGCGGCTGCCCGCCGATCTCGTACTGGGTGCCCGGATAGACGGTGTCGAACAGGTTATCGACCGTCAGCTGGACCCGCGCCTCCTTCGTCACGTCATAGGCGACCGTGGCGGAATGGATCCAGTAGGAACGATACTGCCGAACGGTCGCTTGGTCGATCGTCGGGAACAGCGTGCCGTTACCGGCATACACCTTGGTCGTATCTTGCCAGTTGCCGGTCCATGACATGCGCAGATCGCCCTTGGTGTAGTTGGCGCCCAGTTGCACCTCCCAATCCGGACGAGCGAGAGTGCCCTGAGAATAGGTCGTCGTGCCGTCGAACTCACCGTTCGGCGAGCTCTGATACTTGATCAGGTGATAGGCCGACGCACGAAGACCCATACGGCCGAAATCGGTCTGGCCGTTGCCGAGCAGATCACCGATCTCGAAGTTGTAGGCGGCGTTAAGGTTCAAAGATTGGACGCGAATACCACCCTGGTTCCAGAAGCCGGAGATGGAGCCGTTCGTGATCGTGAACTGCGAGTCACGAACGACATAGGGGCACAGATCCAGACCATTCACGTCAGGGCGCGTGTCCGGATAGGTGTTGCTGTCCATGCAGAACTGGTTGGCGGTCGTGGCGAACAGGTTGGAGATCAGGCCCTTGACGGTTATCTTCACATAGTCAGCCGAGAACACCAGGCCCGGGATGAAGCGTGGCTGAGCGACGAAGCCCCAGGTGTAGCTGTTGCCGATTTCCGGCTGCAGCCCCGGCTCGCCCGCGACGATCGTTTGGAACGACGGCACGCCCGACGCGAAGGTAGACAGGAAGTTCTTGACCCGCGCCGTATTGTCCGCGTCCGACAGGGTCGGATCGATCACGCCGTTCTGATAGACGTTCGAAACCGGGTTGAGCTGCCGAACCAGAGCTTCACAGTTCGCGCGGCGCTTTGCAGGGTTCGGGCCCGAGTCGATGTTCGTCGATCCGCAGACGTCGGTCGAGTTGTTCAGGAACGCCGGCTGGCTGCCGAGGAACAGGTCGACAATGCCCGGCTGACGCACGGAGCGGGAAATGTTGCCGCGGAACGTGATGTCTTGAATGGGCGCATAGCTGACGGCGATCGAATAGATGTCCTGAACGTCACCGTCATACTTCGGCGAATTCAACACGCCGTTGGCGTTACGGAACGCGGCGGCCGACCCCTCCTGCTTCACCCAGCGCCATGCGGGGTTCACATCCAGTCGGTGAATGAAGGGAATATTCATGTCCGGGCTGACGAAGGGCACGTTCAACTCGACGCCGTATTCGGTCGTCTTGATCTCGGCGTCCGTCAATGCGGTCGGCGCGGAACGTGACCGCCCAAGCTGGCCGAGCGTATCGCCGCTATAGACGAGGCTTTCATTGCGATGCTCGCCCGAGACTGCGAACGCCAAGGCGCCGGCGGGCAGTTGGATGATCTCACCACCGAAGGTGCCTTGGAAGTAATCCTGACGGGCTTCATTGGTGATGAAGGTATCCGCCAGAATGTAGTCGCGCGCAGCTTGCGAGGAGCGGCCGACGCCAAAGAGGTTCAGCGGCTGGCAAGCATCGACCTGGGCTTGGGTCACGACCGGCTGATAGTTCTGATCCTGGGGCACATCGCCCACGACCGGCACGGTCGGATTGGCGTTGACGGCGTAGGGGACGCGCACAACGTTGTTGGTCAGACCGGGAGGGCTGGTGCCGACGATGCCGGCGCCGAGAGCCGTTTGGCTGCGGCACCGCGTCACGCCCCCGACATCAACGGCGTCGATGGCGAGCAGGAACTCCACATCCTTGATGAACTTGGTTTCGTAACGGAAGTCCGATCCGCCGGTCGAATAGGCGAAGTCCCAGTTGAAGTTGCGGTTGAAGGCGCGGAAATCGCCCCGCAGGCCGTTGACCGAGCGCCAGGTCTTCGACTTGCCGCGCGCCTCGTTGTTTTCACCGAAGATGTCGTAGAAATCGGTGGAGAGAGCGAAAGTAGAGGTTATCCCACGCGCGGCCAGATCAGCGCGATTTTGCGCCGTCAGGAAGGGGTTGTTGACACTGACAATGATACCGCCGTTCTCAATACCCGCAGAGCCGACAGAATTGAAGGCGGACTGCTGGTTCACCGGGTTGATGCTGGTGATTTCCGAATACAGGTTTTCGGTGAAGAAGGTGATGTTGTCGGTGATGTCGTAACGTGCGTTGACGTTGAAGATCGAGCGCTGCTGCTTGAAGCGCTGAACGTTACGGTCGGATGCGTTGTAGAGATCAGGATTGCTGCCGGGGGCGCTGCCGAAGCTGCCCGGCGAGGTCGAGCTCAGGTCTCCAACTGCGAACTGCACCACATTGCCGTTGGCGTCGAAGCGCAGCGGCTGAGCGATGATCGGCAGCAGCGGGTTGCCGCTGGCTACGCCCGGATAACCTTGAATGAACGATCCGATGAAGAGATTCGGATCGAGGTTGGGATTCGCAAGGAAGTATTCCCGCGCCGTCGGCAGCCGCGATTGCAAAATGTCCAGCGCCAGTCGGTTCAAATCGGACTGGGTGGCGCCGGCGGGAGGCGTCACGCCATACGCCGCGAAAACCCGCGCCGCATTTGCATTCTGTTGCGCCGCCGTGGTCCCCGGCAGTGAGGCTGGAGCAAAGTTACAGATCCTGGCGTTCGAGGCCGCCGCCGCCTGGGCTTGGGCCGCCGAGAAGGCGCCGGCATTACAAAGGCTCGGGACCGAAGGGAAATAGCTCCCGGAATAATATCCGGCCGCATCCAACGAGCCCAGAGACGTGTTGCTGTTGAAGCCGCCGCCGGCGGAGGGATTTTCGTAGACTTGCGCCGTCGCTCCGGGCTGCAGCGTCCGCACGGGGTTCGCACGGAAAATCGTTCCGCCGGGCAGCGCCGTGTGCGAGCGGAAGCTGTCAATGAAGACGCTGGGGAAGAGCCCGTCCGCATTGGCCGGAAGGAAGACCCCTAGAGCCGTCGATGGCCTCACGCCCAGAGTATAGGCGGGGTTGCGCACGCCATAGGGCTGGGTGAACAGGCCCGAGTTTCTACCCAGGAAGTCGAAATCCTTTGAGTACAGCGCATCAGTCTCGGAGATGTCGGCCGCGACGGTGACGTTGAGCTTATTGTCCAAGAAGTTTCGGCCGGTGGTGACGCCGAAGGAGTAGGTTTCACCCTGCCCGCCTTCATAACCACGGATCGAAGTGCGGACGTCCAGACCTTCAAAGTCGTCACGCAGGATATAGTTGACCACGCCGGCGATGGCGTCCGAGCCATAGGCGGCAGCGCCGCCCACAGTCAGAACATCAACGCGGTCGATAAGGGCCGCAGGAATCGTCCCCGCATCCACCTGATTGCCAGGTTCGTTGCCCGCCACGAAGATGGTGCCGCCGTTGTTCGAAACCATTCGACGGCCGTTGACCAGCGTCAGGGTGCGCGAAGACCCGATATCCAGAAGGTCCACATACTGCGCGCCAAGGTTGGCCGGTTGAGCCGTGCCGGTCGACACCGCGGAAACGGGCGGGCCTACGAGCGGAATGTCGTTCAGAATCTGGATTGCGTTGGTGAAGCCGCGATCTTCGATCGCCTGACGATCGACCTGGGCGCCAGGGATGGTTCCCTCGTATTGGGGGCGGCGAATGCGGCTCCCGGTGACGACAATCTCTTCGACTTCGCTGGTCGCGCCGTCATCAGCGGGCGTCTGCGGAGCCGTTTGAGCCACCGCAGCCGAGGCTACGATTAGGACTCCAGCCAAAACCGAAGTGCTCAACAAGTATGGTTTGTGTCGCATAAATAGCCCCGAGGCAGCATGTCCGCCCCCCACGGGCGGCACTGTTTCGAGGACGTTTACGGAATTGTATCAGCGCGGCAATACGTCATGGCGGGATTGCAGCGAGAATGCGACAATATGGCCTCATTCCGCAGACCTACGATCTACAAATTATCCCGCAGCCACCCCGCCACACGGCCCACCACATTGCCGCGGTGCACCTTGGGCGCATCCGCAGCGGTGATCTGGCGCGCCATCAGCTTCCTGGCGGACACCGCCTCGCGGGGCCCATAGGCCGCCCGCAACAGCACCCCGGCGGTGGCGCAGAAGGCCGGTCCTGACGCCGCGTCGGCCAAATGTGGCGCCCGTTGGGGTTTTCCAAGGCGGACCGGGCGGTCGAAGACGCGCACGGCCAGTTCCCGCACGCCGTTCAGCTGGCTGGCGCCGCCGGTCAGGACCAGGCCGGCGCCGGGCTCAAGGCCGACCCCCGCCGCCTTCAGCCGGTCGCGCAGCAGTTCCAGCGTCTCTTCCACGCGCGGGGCGATCACCGTCTTCAGCATGGCGCGCGGCACGATCACCGGGCCGGCCGAGGCGTCTTCGCCGCGCGGCGGCGCCTCCAGCATTTCGCGGTCCTCATTGGCGCTGGCCATGGCCGAACCGTGCAGGGTCTTCAGCCGCTCGGCGCCCGCCTTGGACGTGGACAGACCCCGCGCGATGTCGGAGGTCACATGGTCTCCGCCGACGTTCAGGCTTTCGACATGCAACAGTGATCGCCCGCCCCAGACGGCGGCGCTGGTCGAGCCGCCGCCCATGTCGATACAGACGGCGCCCAGGTCCATCTCGTCCTCTTCCAAGGCGGCGAGCGACGAAACGACGGGGGCAGCGGCCACCCCCTGGAGATCCAGATGCGCCAGTTCCAGACAGTGGCTGAGAGTCGTGAACACATTCTCGGCCATGGAGACGACCAGCAGGTCCAGCCCTAGGGAGCCGCCGCGCATGGCGCGCGGATCATGAACGCCGCGCGCCCCGTCCACCGACCAGGCGATGGGCAGGACGTGGATCGGCCGGCGGTTAGGCAGACGGATCTGGGCCAGGGCCATGCCGATGGCGCGGGCCAGATCGGCGTCGCCGACGGGATTGGCGCCCAGGGACACCCGGGCCTGGACCCTGTGGCTGGCCATCTGGCCGATGGCGGTGGTGACGACCACGCCCGAGACCGGGCTCTGGGCCGCGCGCTCGGCCCGCTCGACGGCGTGGCCGATGGCCTGGGCCGCCTCATCCATATTGATGATGGCCCCGCCCCTGACGCCCTTGGACTGGACGTGGCTGGCGCCGGCGACACGGATGGTGCGGTCGGCATGGCGCACGCCGTCCGGCTTCATGATGAAGCACGAGACCTTGGACTGGCCGATGTCCAGGGCGGCGATCACCGGCGCGCGGCCGGCGCGGGGGTCCATCACCCGGCCCTGGTCGTTCGCCGATCCACGCTGCATTCCCGCCATACTCTCTACTGGTCCCTGTTAAGCGTCGGCGGCGGGGCGCACCGCAATCTCGTCCGGCGTTCTCAGATCGACCCGGGCGAAGCCCAGGTCGAGCAGGCGTTCGCGCTGATCCAGCGCATCCAGGCGGATCAGGGCCGCCTCCTGTTCCGTGGCGGGCAGCTGGATCAGGCTGCCGTCCTTCAGGCGCAGATCCCAGCGGCGTTCATCGACCCGCACCACCGCATCCACCCGGCTCATCAGACGCGGCCGTTGAGCCAGCAGAGGCAGGATTTCGGCGGCGGCCTGATCGGCGCCCTTGCCCACGACCAGCGGCAAGGTGGGATAGCGGCGGGCGTCGGCGCCCTTGATCACCTGGCCCCGGGTGTCGATGACCTTGATCTGACCGGCCTCTTGCCAGACGGCGAGGCGGTCATGCTCCTTGACCTCGATGATCAGGGTGTCGGGCAACAGGCGCACGACGCGCGCGGACTTGACCCAGCCCACGCCCTGCACCCGGTCGCGAATGGCGTCCAAATCCAGACTGGTGATCGGCTGGCCCGAATAAAGACCCAGGGCCTGCTGAATGGCCGGCTCGGCCTCGGCCGAGGCGCCGGTGATGTGAACGCGTTTCAGCGACAGTCCCATGCCGGCCGTCATCCCGTCGATCCCGTGGGAGACGGACTGGCCGATCCTTTCGGCCCGCGCGCCCGTCGCCAGAATGCCGACGACCAGAAGGGCGCCGGCGCCCAGGGCGATCATAACGGTGCGGGGGGAGACGTCGATCCGGCCGATGGCGGCCATCTTGCCGGGAATGGGGGACGCAGGCCGGGGCGCGCCGCCGCGCGAACGCCCTCCCTTCTTGGGGGCTGCGCCACGCGAGGAACCCGTACTCTGTCGCCGACCGCCGCGAACTACCGCGGGCATGAGGCGTCCTCCACCATCCACCGAACCAGATCTTCGTAGCTCATTCCGGCATAGGCGGCCTGCTCGGGGACGAGCGAGGTCGGCGTCATGCCCGGCTGAGTGTTGACCTCCAGCAGAACCAGATCGTCCTTAACATCGTCATAACGGAAGTCGCTTCTGGACACGCCTTTGCAACCCATGGCGACATGGGCCGCCTCCGCCTGGCGCAGGGCCGCCTCGAAAACGGCGGGCGGCAGGACGGCGGGCAGGACGTGAACCGAACCGCCCGGCGCATATTTGGCCTCGTAGTCATAGAAGCCCTTGGTCGGGGTGATGTCGGTCACGGTCAGGGCGCGCGGCCCGTCCGCATAGCCGATCACGGCGACGGCCAGCTCCTTGCCGGCGATATAGGGCTCGACCATCACCTGTTCACCATAGGCCCAGCCGGGCTCGCCCACCTCGGCGACCGGTCGATTGGCCCCCTCGCGCACCAGATAGACGCCGACGGACGAGCCCTCGGCGTTGGGCTTGACCACATAGGGGGGCTCGATCACATGACGCGCCGCCACCTCATGCCGGTTGTACAGGCCGCCGCCCGGAACCTTGATCCCCGCCGCCCTCAGCACGGCCTTGGACTTGTTCTTGTCCATCGCCAGGGCCGAGGCCAGGACGCCGGAATGGGTATAGGGAATCCGCAGGGTCTCCAGAACGCCCTGGACGCAGCCGTCCTCGCCCCAGGCGCCGTGCAGGCAGTTCAGCACCACGTCCGGCTTGATCAGGCCCGACAAGACGTTCGCCAGATCGCGCCCCGCATCCACGCGGCTGACGCGCACCCCCTGCCGCTCCAGCGCCTGGGCGCACTGTTCGCCGGAGGTCAGCGACACCTCCCGCTCGGCGGACAGGCCGCCCATCAGGACGGCGACATGAAGGTCTTCGAATGCGCGGGTCATGGGCTCTCCGATTGCGGCCGAGATGTTTAACAGGCCGTCAACCTTGTCGCCCGCGCGAGGTGAAATTTGTGCGTCAAACGCCGGTGATCAGAGGCGACGCCCGATCCGCTTGATCTCCCACTCCAGCTGAACGCCGGTCTTCTTCAGGACGTCCGCCCGCACCGCCTCGCCCAGGCCCTCGATGTCGGCCGCCGTCGCCTCGCCGGGGTTGATCATGAAGTTGGAGTGCAGCTCGCTGAACATGGCCCCTCCCCCGGTCTCCACGTGCAGCTTGCCGCGCCAGCCCGCCTCGTCCACCAGCTTCCAGGACGAGTGACCGGGCGGGTTCTTGAAGGTCGATCCCCCGGTCTTTTCGCGGATCGGCTGGGTGGTTTCGCGGCGGCTGGTGATCTCGTCGATCCGGGCCTGCACCGCCTCGGGCGCGTCCGGCGTTCCGCGATAGACGGCCTCGACCCAGAGGATCTCGGCCGGCGCCCGCGAATGGCGATAGGTGTAGCCGAAATCGGCCAGGGCGTAATCGACCCGCTCGCCCTTGCGGTTCAGCCCCCAGGCCGAGACCAGCACATCCTTGGTCTCCGAGCCATAGCAGCCGGCGTTCATGGTCAGGGCGCCGCCGACCGTACCCGGAATGCCGGCGTAGAATTCCAGCCCGGCGATCCCGGCCTTGGCGCCGGCCTTGGCCACCATGGAGTCCAGCGCCCCGGCGCCGGCCGTGATCGTGTCGCCGTCCGTCGTCACCTGGGCCCAGGGCCGGCCGGCCAGGCGGATCACCACCCCCTCGACCCCGCCGTCGCGGACGATGACGTTCGATCCGACGCCCAGCACGGTCACGGGCACGGACGGGTCCAGGGCTTTGAGGAAATCAGCCAGGTCTTCCGCGTCCGCCGGAATGAACAGGGCCTCGGCCGCGCCGCCGACGCGGAACCAGGTGTAGGGGCCGAGCGGCTCGTCCCGCAGCAGCTTGCCGCGAACGGGGGGAAGGGTGATCTCGGTCATGCGGCTTCGATGTCGGTCCGGGAAAAGTCGTCGCCCTTGTACAGCAGGGGCGACCGCGCGTGGCGGGCGCAGGCATAGGCGAAACAGTCGCCGAAGTTCAATGCCGCGGGGTGACGGCCCTTGCCGTATCGGGCGTGAGCGCGGATCGCCTCGCGCCGCGCCTCGGCGGGAATGGCGACCACCTCGATCTTTGCGAGACGGAGGAAATCCTCGACCACGCCTTCGGCGTCTTCGATTTCCATCACTCTGCGGCGCGACACCGCCAACACCGTCTCCCAAACCGCCATGGGCGACGTCGATCTTGGGACCCTCGCGGCGAGGCGCACACGCAAGTCGCCTGCGTCTGGTTCATCGATCAGAATGGCCGTCAGCGCCGAGGCGTCGATGAACATCAATCGCGCTCATACAGGCTGTCGATCCACGCCTTGTCGATCGGCTCGCCGCGTTCGCGCGGGGCCCGCGCCTGCAGATCGCTAACGAACGCCTCAATACGTTTCACCAGATCGCCGGGCTCTTCAACCTGCTCCAGCTGGCGGCGGAGGGCGCGGCGAACGACCTCGGTCTTGCTGATGCCTCCGATGCGGCTGAGGCGTTCGGCCATCCGATCGACTTCGGGGTCCTTCACATAAAGGGCCATGGCATCCTCCAAGGATATACCGTCACGCCGAAGTATATACTTTCCAGACCCCGCCGGACAAGCCGGGCGTCAGCCCAGCGCCTCCAGCTGCGCCGGCAGGCCATAGGCCCAGCTGGTGATGTCGCCGGCGCCCAGCAGCACGACCACGTCGCCCGACCGGGCCTCTTCCTTGATCAGGCGCGGCAGGACGGCGGCGTTCTCCAGCGCCTGGACATGGCGGTGGCCGTAGCGGCGGATGCCGTCGGTCAGGGCGTGTTTGTCCACCCCCTCGATCGGCTGTTCGCCCGCCGGATAGACGTCGGCGACGATCACGCTGTCGGCGTCGGAGAAACTGGTCGAGAACTCGTCCATCAGGTCGCGCAGACGGGTGTAGCGGTGCGGCTGGACCACGGCGATGACCCGGCCCTCGCTAACCTGACGCGCCGCCTTCAGCACGGCGGCGATTTCGACCGGGTGGTGGCCATAGTCATCGACGATCCGCACCCCGTTCACCACGCCCGTCGTGGTGAAGCGACGCTTGACGCCGCCGAACCCGGCCAGGCCCTCGCGGATCGCCTCGTCGGATACGTCCAGCTCGCGCGCCACGGCGATGGCGGCCAGGGCGTTGGAGACATTGTGCCAGCCCGCCATCGGCAGGTGCAGATTGTCGATCCGGTGCGTTTCGCCGTTCTGGATCACCACGTCGAACCGGGCGCCGTCCGGCCCCATCTGGCAACCCTCGGCCCGCACCATGGCCTGGGGATTGGTCCCATAGGTCACCAGCCGCCGGTTATCGATCGAGGCGACCAGCTTCTGCACCTCGGGATGGTCCAGGCAGACGGCGGCGAAGCCGTAGAAGGGGATGTTTTCGACGAAATCGACGAAGGCCTTCCGCACCGCGTCGAAGTCGCCGTAGTGGTCCAGGTGCTCCGGGTCGATATTGGTGACGATCGCAACAGTGGACTTGAGCCGCAGGAAGCTGCCGTCGCTCTCGTCCGCCTCGACCACGATCCAGTCGCCGTCGCCGACCTTGGCGTTGGTGCCGTAGGCGTTGATGATGCCGCCGTTGACCACCGTCGGGTCCAGACCGGCCGCGTCCAGCAGGGCCGCGACCATGGAGGTCGTCGTGGTCTTGCCGTGGGTGCCCCCGACCGCGATGGAGAACTGCAGCCGCATCAGCTCGGCCAGCATCTCGGCCCGGCGCACCAGGGGGATGCGACGCTCGCGCGCGGCCTTCATCTCGGGATTGTCGGCCTTGACCGCCGTCGAATAGACCACGGCCGAGACGCCCTCGCCGACATGGGCCGCGTCGTGACCGATGAAGATCCGGGCCCCCAGCTTCTCCAGCCGTTCAGTATTGGCGCTGGCCTTGGCGTCAGAGCCCTGAACCGAATAACCAATCTTCAGCATGATCTCGGCGATGCCGCTCATGCCGATGCCGCCGATGCCGACGAAATGGACGGGACCGAGGTCGAACGGGACGGGGCGAAGGCGAGCGATCATCCGATGCGCTTAGCAATAGATTTGGCGGATTGCACGGGGGGGCGTGTATCCAAGTTTCGAAGCCGCGCGAACGGATCGCGCGCCGGAACGCCGGGCCCTGCCTACGACTTTAGTCGATTGGCCTTCGGCGGGCCTATCGTGCAAACAGGACGCGAAATCGTCAGTCGTCCGGTCGAGTAGGAGTAGGTCGTGGGCAAACTTGGAACCCCTCTGGTATTTGGGGTCATCGCGATCCTGGGGGCCGTCTCATTGGGCGTCATCGCCCTGCACCAGGGCGAAAGCGTCAGCGCGGTCTGGATGGTGGTCGCCGCCGTCTGCACCTATGCGATCGCCTACCGCTTCTACAGTCGCTACCTGGCCAACAAGGTCATGCAGTTGCAGCCCTCGCGCCCGACCCCGGCGGTGCGGCGCGATGACGGCCTGGACTATGTGCCGACGCCCCGAAACGTCCTGTTCGGCCACCACTTCGCCGCCATCGCCGGCGCGGGGCCTCTGGTCGGGCCGGTCCTGGCGGCCCAGATGGGCTATCTGCCCGGCGTGCTGTGGATCCTGGTCGGCGCCGTGCTGGCGGGAGCGGTGCAGGACATGATGGTCCTGTTCATGTCCACCCGGCGCGACGGCAAGTCCCTGGGCGACATGATCCGCACCGAAATGGGCAATATCCCCGGCGTCATCGCCCAGGTGGGCGTGCTGATGATCATGGTCATCATCCTGGCCGTCCTGGCCCTGGTGGTGGTCAAGGCCCTGGCCGAGAGCCCGTGGGGAACCTTCACCGTCGCCGCCACCATCCCCATCGCCGTCTTCATGGGCCTTTACACCCGCTTCCTGCGGCCGGGCCGCGTGGGCGAGGTGTCGGTCATCGGCGTGGTCCTGCTGATCCTGGCCATCATCGGCGGCGGCCATGTGGCGGCTGACCCGTTCTGGGGCCCGGCCTTCACCCTGACGGGTCCGACCCTGGCCATACTGATGATGGTCTACGGCTTCATCGCCTCGGTCATCCCGGTCTGGCTGCTGCTGGCGCCGCGCGACTATCTGTCGACCTTCCTGAAGATCGGAGCCATCGTCGCCCTGGCCATCGGCATACTGATCGTGCGTCCGCACCTGCAGATGCCCGCGATCACCCCCTTCATCGACGGCACCGGCCCGGTCTTCGCCGGCGCCCTCTTCCCCTTCCTGTTCATCACCATCGCCTGCGGCGCGGTGTCGGGCTTCCACGCCCTGATCTCGTCGGGCACCACGCCCAAGCTGCTGGAGAACGAAGCCCAGATCCCGATGATCGGCTACGGCGCCATGCTGTGCGAAAGCTTCGTCGCCGTCATGGCCCTGATCGCCGCCACGGTTCTGGACCCGGCCGTCTATTTCGCCATGAACAGCCCGGCCGCCGTCATCGGCAAGGACGCGGCCTCGGCCGCCGCCGCCGTGGCCCAGTGGGGCTTCCACATCACCCCCGGCGAGCTGGAGCAGCTGGCCCGGGACGTGGGCGAGCATTCGATCCTGTCGCGCGCGGGCGGCGCCCCCACCCTGGCCGTGGGCATGGCCCACATCCTGTCGGGCGTGATCGGCGGCAAGGCCATGATGGCCTTCTGGTACCATTTCGCCATCCTGTTCGAGGCCCTGTTCATCCTGACCACGGTCGACGCCGGCACCCGCGTCTGCCGCTTCATGATCCAGGACCTGCTGGGCGTCGCCGTGCCCAGGATGCGCGAGACCAAGTCCTGGGGCGCCAATGTCGTCGCCACGGCGCTTACGGTCGGCCTGTGGGGCTATTTCCTCTACACCGGCGTCGTCGATCCGCTGGGGGGCATCAACAGCCTGTGGCCCCTGTTCGGCATCGCCAATCAGATGCTGGCCGCCGTCGCCCTGATCCTGGGCACGGTCGTCCTGTTCAAGATGAAGCGCGAGAAGTTCGCCTGGGTCATGGTGGTCCCGGCGACCTGGCTGCTGATCTGCACCCTGACGGCCGGCTTCCAGAAGCTGTTCCACCCGGACGTCCGCATCGGCTTTTTGGCCCACGCCCGCAAATACCAGGAGGCCCTGGGCGCCGGCGAACTGCTGGCCCCGGCCAAGGCGGCGGGCGACATGCACCGGATCATCGTCAACGACTACGTCAACTCCACCCTGACGGCGGGCTTCCTGTTCGTGGTCGTCACCATGGTGATCTATGGCGTCCTGGCCTGCCGCAAGGCCTATCTGAACAGCCGGCCGACCGTGCGCGAATATCCCGAGGCGCACGATCTGACCCCGGCCGACGATGCGGCGGACGTCGCCCGTGCCTGACGTTCAGGACGATCTGCTCTGCCTGTGCCGCGACGCCGCCGTTCGGTGGGGTCGCGGCGTCCGGCGCACGGCCGGCGCCATGATCGGCCAGCCGGACTATGAGGCCTATGTCCGGCATGCGACCGCGACCCACCCCGACCAGCCGCCTCTGGACAAGATCGCCTTCTTCCGCCTGCACGAGCAGCGCCGTTTCGGCGGCGCCGGCGGCTTCAAATGCTGCTGAGCTGACGGCCCGGCCTTCGGCCGTCCTCATTCCGGAATCCGCACCCCGTCCCAGGCGAAGACCCCGCCGCTGTCCCCCGGCGTCAACCCCGCCGCCACCGCCAGCAGCCGTTCGGCCGAATGGTCCGGGCTGAACAGCCGTCCCTCCCCCACCCCCTTCTGAAACGGCGCGCTCAGCCCCGTGTCCACCGTGCCGGGATGAAGCCCGGCGACCACCGCCAGGGGGTGGGTCCGCGCCGTCTCGATCGCCAGATTGCGCAGGATCATGTTCAGCGCCGCCTTGGACGCCCGATAGGCGTGCCAGCCGCCCAGCCGATTGTCCCCGATCGAACCGACCCGCGCCGACAGGGCCGCGAACACCGCCCGCCGGTCGCGCGGCAGCAGGGGCAGGAGATGTTTGGCGACCAGGGCCGGCCCCACCGTATTGATCCGATAGTCCCTGAGCAGATGCTCGGCCTCAAGCTGACGCAGGGACCGCTCGGGCTGGAAACCGTCGTGCAGGACGCCGGTCGCGACCAGCACCAGGGTCGGCGCGGCGCCTTGCGCGATCCGCGCCGCCGCCTGGGCCAGACTGTCCTCGTCCTCCAGATCGGCCGCCAGGGCCTGGGCGCCGGGAACCGCCGCCGCCGAACGCGACACCGCCCAGACGGCCTCGAACCCGCCCTCGGCGACGAGACGCTGCGTCAGGGCCCGCCCGATCCCGCCCGAGGCGCCGATCACCACCGCCGATCCGCTCATCTTCATCTCCCATGCCGACGCGGCTCATGATAGGGGCGCGTCATGAGCATCACCACGGTCGGCCTCGATGCCGACGACACCCTCTGGCACAATGAGACGATCTTTCGTCTGACCCACGCCCGCTTCGTCGACCTGCTGGACGACCACGGCGACGCCGAGACGATCGAGGCGCGCCTGGCCGAGACCGAACAGCGCAACCTGCGCCTCTACGGCTACGGCGTGAAGGGCTTCACCCTGTCGATGATCGAGACGGCCATGGAGCTGTGCGACGGCGGCGCCCCGCCCGAGGTGGTGCGCGAGATCCTGGCCGCCGGCCGCGAAATGCTGGCCCATCCGGTCGAGACCCTGCCCGGCGTGGACGAGGTGGTCGCCGAACTGGCCGAAAACTACCGCCTGGTCCTGATCACCAAGGGCGACCTCTTGGACCAGGAACGCAAGCTGGCCGCCTCTGGCCTGGGCGACCGGTTCGCGGCGGTCGAGATCGTCTCGGAAAAGGACCGGGCCACCTATGAACGGGTCTTCACCCGCCACGGCACAGGCCCGGCCGAAGCCGTCATGGCCGGCAATTCGATGAAGTCCGACGTCCTGCCCGCCATCGCCGCCGGCGCCTTCGGCGTCCACATCCCCTACCATGTCACCTGGGCCCATGAGCTAGCCGACGCCCCGGTGAACGAGCCGCGCTACGTCTCCCTCTCGCGCATCGCCGAACTGCCCGACTGGATCGCGGCGATCGGCGACGCATAAGCTCTTGCCCCCCCGCCCCTCCCTCTCTAAACGGGCCGCTTAACCGACAACCCAACGCAAGCTCCGCATGGCGACGCCCTGCGGCGGCTACGCGCGCGCAAAGAACCAAGGATCCCCTCGCCCCGTGCACGCCTCGGACATCAGTCATGACGAACGCGACGCCATGGTGCGTGCGGCGCTGGCCGAACAGGGCGACAGCGGCGTGACGCCGCGCCATACGCTGTTCTTCTTCCTCGGCGACGAGGACGCCCACGGCGATCTGTGCGAGGTGCCGCGGCGCGCCGGCTTCATCGCGCGCGGCGAGGGCGACATGACGATTCTCGAAACCACCATGGCGGTCGATGCGGCGAGCTTTGCGCCCGTCTCGGCCATGATGCAGACCTGGGCCGCGGCCTTCCAGCTGGAGTACGACGGCTGGGAATGCGCGGTCGTGACCCACTAGAACAAAAAGAAGAGGCCCTCCCCATGCCCAAACGCACAGACATCCAGTCGATCCTCATCATCGGCGCCGGCCCCATCGTCATCGGTCAGGCGTGCGAGTTCGACTATTCGGGCGTCCAGGCGTGCAAGGCGCTGAAGGCCGAGGGGTACCGGGTCATCCTGGTCAACTCCAACCCCGCCACCATCATGACCGACCCGGAGGTGGCCGACGCCACCTATATCGAGCCGATCACCCCGCAGATGGTCGAGAAGATCATCGCCAAGGAACGCCCCGACGCCCTTCTGCCCACCATGGGCGGCCAGACCGCGCTGAACACCGCCCTGGCCCTGGACGCCTCGGGCGCGCTGAAGAAGTATGGGGTCGAGATGATCGGCGCGAAAGCCGAGGTCATCGACAAGGCCGAGGACCGCCAGAAGTTCCGCGACGCCATGGACAAGCTGGGGCTGGAGAGCCCCCGCTCCAAGGCCGCCCATTCGATGGAAGAGGCGCTGGAAGGGCTGGAGTACGTCGGCCTGCCCGCCGTCATTCGTCCCTCCTTCACCCTGGCCGGCACCGGCGGCGGCATCGCCTTCAACCGCGAAGAGTTCGAGGAGATCGTCCTGCGCGGCCTGGACCTGTCGCCGACCACCGAGGTGCTGATCGAGGAATCGGTGCTGGGCTGGAAGGAATACGAGATGGAGGTCGTCCGCGACACGGCGGACAACTGCATCATCATCTGCTCGATCGAGAACGTCGATCCGATGGGCGTCCATACGGGCGACAGCATCACCGTCGCCCCTGCGCTTACGCTGACCGACAAGGAATATCAGCGGATGCGGACCGGCTCGATCAACGTCCTGCGCGAGATCGGCGTCGAGACCGGCGGGTCGAACGTCCAGTGGGCGATCAACCCCAAGGACGGCCGCATGGTCGTGATCGAGATGAACCCGCGCGTGTCGCGCTCGTCCGCCCTGGCGTCCAAGGCCACCGGCTTCCCCATCGCCAAGGTCGCCGCGCGTCTGGCCGTCGGCTACACCCTGGACGAGCTGCAGAACGACATCACCCAGGTCACCCCGGCCAGCTTTGAGCCGTCGATCGACTATGTCGTCACCAAGATCCCCCGCTTCGCCTTCGAGAAATACCCCGGTTCGGAGCCCCTCTTGGGCACCTCGATGAAGTCGGTCGGCGAGGTCATGGCCATCGGCCGCACCTTCCAGGAATCGATGCAGAAGGCCCTTCGCGGGCTTGAGACCGGCCTGTCCGGCTTCGACGAGATCGAGATCGACGGCGTCGCCGATGTCGAGGACGCCGGCGCCGCCCGCGCCGCCGTGGTCCGCGCCCTGGGCGTTCCGACGCCCGACCGGATCCGCGTCATCGCCCAGGCCTTCCGCCACGGTCTGACGGTGGAAGAGGTCAACGCCGCCTGCGCCTACGAGCCCTGGTTCCTGCGCCAGATCGCCGACATCGTGCGCGAGGAGGGCCATGTGCGGGTCAAGGGTCTGCCGACCGACCCGACCGAGTTCCGCCGCCTGAAGGCCAAGGGCTTCTCCGACGCCCGTCTGGCCGCCCTGACCGGCAAGACCGAGAAAGAGGTCCGCGCCGCCCGTCGCGGCCTGAACGTCCGCCCCGTCTTCAAGCGGATCGACACCTGCGCGGCCGAGTTCGCCAGCGCCACCGCCTATATGTACTCGACCTATGAGACCGGCGCCCTGGGCCAGGTTCCCGAGTGCGAATCCGAACCGTCGGACAAGAAGAAGGCCGTCATCCTGGGCGGCGGCCCGAACCGGATCGGCCAGGGGATCGAGTTCGACTACTGCTGCTGCCACGCGGCCTTCGCCTTCGACGACATCGGCGTCGAGTCGATCATGGTCAACTGCAACCCCGAGACCGTCTCGACCGACTACGACACCTCCGACCGCCTGTATTTCGAGCCCCTGACGGCCGAGGACGTGCTGGAGCTGATCGAGGTCGAACGCTCCAAGGGCGAGCTGATCGGCGTCGTCGTCCAGTTCGGGGGCCAGACCCCGCTGAAACTGGCCCATGCGCTTCAGGAGGACGACATCCCCGTCCTGGGCACCAGCGTCGACTCGATCGACCTGGCCGAGGACCGTGAGCGCTTCCAGCAGATGCTGGAGGCCATCGGCCTGCGTCAGCCCCCCAACGCCCTGGCCCGCAGCGCCGAAGAAGCCGCGCAGAAGGCCGAGGACGTCGGCTATCCCGTCGTCCTGCGCCCCTCCTACGTCCTGGGCGGCCGCGGCATGATGATCGTCCATGACCGCGAGCAGCTGGACCGCTACGTCCACGAGGCCATGCGGGTCTCGGGCGATGATCCCGTCCTGATCGACCACTATCTGAACCGCGCCACCGAGGTGGACGTGGACGCCCTGTGCGACGACGAGACCGTCTTCGTCGCCGGGGTGCTGGAGCATATCGAAGAAGCCGGCGTCCACTCGGGCGACAGCGCCTGCTCCATGCCGCCCTGGTCCCTGCGCCCCGAGACGGTGGCCGAGCTGAAGCGCCAGACCACCGAAATGGCCAAGGCCCTGAAGGTGCGCGGCCTGATGAACGTCCAGTTTGCGATCGAAGAGCCGCACGGCGATAACCCGCGCATCTTCGTGCTGGAGGTCAACCCGCGCGCCAGCCGCACGGCCCCCTTTGTGGCCAAGACCATCGGCCGGCCCATCGCCTCGATCGCCGCCAAGGTCATGGCGGGCGCGCCCCTGGCCTCCTTCGGCCTGACCGACGCCCCCTATGACCACATCGCGGTCAAGGAAGCCGTCTTCCCCTTCGCCCGCTTCGCCGGGGTGGACACCATCCTGGGCCCGGAAATGCGTTCGACCGGCGAGGTCATGGGCCTGGACTGGAAGCGCGAGGGCGAGGCCGACATGGCCCCCGCCTTCGCCCGCGCCTTCGCCAAGTCCCAGATCGGCGGCGGCACTCATCTGCCGACCTCCGGCTGCGCCTTCGTCTCGGTCAAGGAGGACGACAAGCCCTTCATCGTCGAGGCGGTGAAGACACTGCTGGCCCAGGGCTTCTCCATCATCGCCACCAGCGGCACCCGCGACTATCTGGCCGCCCAGGGGCTTGAGGTCGGCCTGGTCAGAAAGGTGCTGGAAGGCCGTCCCCACATCGTCGACGCCATGAAGAACGGCGAGGTCCAGCTGGTCTTCAACACCACCTCGGGCAAGCAGTCGCTGCAGGACAGCTTCAGCCTGCGCCGCACCGCCCTGATGATGAAGATCCCCTAC
The DNA here is from genome assembly GCF_009394735.1 of Brevundimonas sp. Bb-A. Classification (NCBI taxonomy): domain Bacteria; kingdom Pseudomonadati; phylum Pseudomonadota; class Alphaproteobacteria; order Caulobacterales; family Caulobacteraceae; genus Brevundimonas; species Brevundimonas sp. Bb-A. The sequence continues at coordinate 3,068,741 of NZ_CP045456.1, forward strand.
TACACCACCACCGCCGGCGCCCTGGCCGCCGCCCAGGCCATCGGCGCCATCAAGGCCGGCGACCTGGACGTCAAGGCGATCCAGGAATACGCCTGAAGGGCGTCAGGACGCCGGGTCGGTCTCCGGCGCGGCGTCCTCCCCCGCCCCATCTTCGCCGGCCACGATCCGCGTCGCGGCCAGGTCGGCGGTAACGTTGCCGACGGTGCGGAAGATGTCGGGGATGACCTCGACCGCCAGCAGCAGGGGCAGGACGCCGAGCGGCAGGCCCATGGCCAGACAGATGGGGCCGATGGCGGCGAAGAAGCTGACCTGCCCCGGCAGGCCGACCGAGGCGATCGAGACGGCGATGGCCGTCAGTCCGCCGGCGACCAGGGCGGACAGGCTCAGATCCACCCCGTTCAGCTGGGCAACATAGAGGCAGACGGCCAGATTGGCGACCGGGCTGGTGATGCGGAACACCGCCACCGCCAGGGGCAGCACCAGGCCCGCCGAGGTCTGGGGCACGCCCAGCCAGTCGCGCGCCCGCTCGATCATCACCGGCAGGCTGGCCAGCGAAGACTGGGTCGAGACGGCCACCACCTGGGCCGGGGCCACGGCGCGGGCGAACCGGCCCAGCGACATCCGCCCCCACAAAGTCGCCACGACATAGAGGATCAGGATCAGGCCGATCTGGCTCAGGCAGACGACGGCGACATAGTGGGCCAGAGTGCCCGCCACCCCCAGGCCGGCCCGCAAGCCCACGCCGAGCGCCAGGGCGAAGACCCCGAAAGGCGCGGCCAGCAGCACCCAGTGCACGATCACCACCAGGGTCTCGGCCACCGCCTCGAAGAAGCCGGCCAGGGGGCGGCGCAGCTCGGGCTTGATCCGGGTCGCGGCGAAGCCGAAGGCCACGGCGAAGACCACGACCGCCAGAACCCCGTCGTCGGCCGCCGCCTTGATCAGATTGGCCGGCGCCAGACTGGCCAGGAAGGCGCGGAACCCGTCGGTCCGGGCCGCCTCGCCCACCGTCTGGGCCACGTCGGGGGAGACCCCGGCCAGCAGGGCGCGGCCCGCCTCAGGGTCAATGGGCCACAGGGCCAGCAGCCCCAGGCCCGCCAGGATGGCGTAAACCGTCGCCCCGACCAGCAGGACGCCGAACACCATGAGGGCCCGCGCCGCGATCCGCCCCGTCGCCGCCGCATCGGCGATGGAGACGATCCCCGTCACCAGAAGGCTGAAGACCAGTGGGATGACGGTCATTCGAAGGGCGTTCAGCCAGACTTGGCCCAGGCTCTCGATCACGCCCAACCCTCCGGTCAGCAGGGGCGCGTCGGCGCCTTGCGCCAAGGCGCCGACGACCACCCCGGCGACCAGGGCGGCGATCACAGCGAAGCTGAGCGAGGTGAAGAAGGCGGCGAGTCGGGAAGAGCGCATACGCCACGGCTAGCACCGGTTTCGTCCGCGCGCGCGTCAAACCTTCTATCGCCCGTCGTCAGCCCATGTCGTCGCAGGTGGAAACGCCGGCGCCGCCGCGCGTTGAGCCGGAAACAAAGGAGGCTTCCATGCCGCGTCTGAACTCCATCGTCCCCCTGGTCGGCAGCCTGCTGCTGTCGCGCGGCGGCCGTCGTCTGGCCGGACGTCACGCCAGCAAACTGGCCCTGGCCACACTGGCGCTGGAGGTCTGGCGCAACCGCCGTCAGAAGGCGGGTCAGACCCAGGATCAGACGACGTCCGAGCCGCGCCCCCGGCCGCGATCGCGATGGAGCGGCCGGTCCCCGCGATAGGTCTGGACTTCCCCGACGGTGAGGCGGAATAGTCCGTTCCGCCGCATCAGGAGCCGCCCGATGATCAAGGTCCACCATCTGAACGACAGCCGGTCCCAGCGCATCCTTTGGCTGCTGGAGGAGCTGGAGCTGGATTATGAGGTCGTGCGCTACGAACGCGACGCCAAGACCCGGCTGGCCCCGCCCGAACTGATCGCCGTCCATCCGCTGGGCAAGTCCCCCGTCATCGAGGACGGGGCGATCAAGGTCGCCGAGACCGGCGCCGTCGTCGAATATCTGCTGGACGCCCACGGCCGGGGCCGGCTGCGCCCGCCTCCCGGCACGGAAGAGGCGCGGCGCTTCACCTATTGGCTTCACTATGCGGAAGGGTCGGCCATGCCGCCCCTGCTGCTGAAACTGGTGTTCGGCCTGCTGCCCCGCCGCGCCCCCGCCCTGCTCAAACCCCTCGTCAACGGAATCGCCGCCAAGGCCCAGAGCGGCTTCGTCGATCCGCAGCTTCGCACCCATATCGGCTTCTGGGAGGACGAGCTGGGCCGGTCCGAATGGTTCGCCGGGGATCAGTTCACCGCCGCCGACATCATGATGAGTTTCCCGGTCGAGGCCGGGGCGGACCGGGCCTTCGACATAGCGACCAAGCCGCGCCTGGCCGCCTTCCTGCAACGCATCCACGCCCGTCCCGCCTATCAGCGGGCGCTGGAACGGGGCGGCCCCTACACCTATGCGTGATGGCGTCGCGGGGACGCGCCGCGCAACCCGAAGGGGATGAAGGCGTTAAGGTCTCATGCGCCTTCAAACCATTCAGATCGTGGCCGGACTCGTCGCGGCCGTCGCCTTCATCCTGGCCTTCATGGCGGCCGGCGCCGCGGTGGCGTCGAGCCTGTTCATGCTGATGGGCCTAGCCGCTGTCGCCTGGCTGGCCTACAGCCTCATCAAGAGCGTCACCCACCGCAGCGGCAAGACCAAACCCCCCGCCCGCGCCTGATCTCGATCGGGCGTGGAGGCGCGCCCTTGAATTGCGGCGCGATAAGCCCTATTGTCTATGCCCGGCCGCGCCCGCCCCGCGGCCTTTTGTCTGCCTATTTCGCGTCTTTCCAGTCTCCGGGCGAACCAGAAAAATCACGACACCAATGGAAAAAGTGCCGATGACGGGCGAGGGCTACCGTGTCCTCGACGATCAACTGAAGCAATTGAAGTCGGTCGAGCGGCCGGCCGTCATCGCGGCCATATCCGAGGCCCGCGAGCACGGCGACCTGTCCGAAAACGCCGAATACCACGCCGCCAAGGAGCGTCAGGGCTGGATCGAGGGCCAGATCGCCGAGATCGAGGACAAGATCAGCCGCGCCCAGGTCATCGACGTGTCGAAACTGTCGGGCAATCAGGTCAAGTTCGGCGCCACCGTCACCGTGGTCGACGAGGACACGGAAGAAGAGGCTTGCTATCAGATCGTCGGCGAACACGAGGCCGATGTGAAGAAGGGCAAGATCTCCATCGCCTCGCCGATCGCCCGCGCGATGATCTCCAAGGAGGTCGGCGACGTGGTCGAGGTCAACACCCCCGGCGGGGTCAAGGCCTATGAGATCCTGAAGGTCGAGTGGAAATAGGATCGTGACGAACGCCGCCGAAACGCCGCCGCGCCTAGTGTCGCACGTTTCGGTCGGCGTCTCTGATCTGCATCGGGCCGCTGCATTTTATGACGCCGCCTTGGCGCCGCTGGGCGTCGGCCGGACCATGGAACATGCGCTGGGTGTGAGCTGGGGCCGTGGGTTTCCTGAGTTCTGGGCTTCGGTTCCGCACGACGGCGCCCCCGCCTCGGCCGGCAACGGCGTCCACGTCTGTTTCGCCGCCCAGAACCGACAGGCGGTTGACGCCTTTCACGCTGCCGGCTTGGCAACGGGGGGCGCCGACGCAGGAGCGCCGGGTTTTCGTCTGGAATACGCACCCGGCTACTACGGCGCCTTCCTGCGCGATCCGGACGGCAATAAGGTCGAGGCGTTGGCTTGGGTCGACGCGACGCCCGCGTGACCGGGGAGCCGCCGCCCCATCGCCTCTCCATCTGGGTTGTCTCGGACGGACGTGCGGGTATCGAGAACCAGGCCCTGGGCCTCGCCGAGGCCGTCCAGCGCCTGACCCCCGCCGAGATCACGGTCAAACAGATCCGCTGGCGGCCGCTGTTCGACCGCCTGCCGTCGGCGCTGAAGACCCCGGCCATGCTGGCGTCCGCCCCGCTCGCGGCGCCCTGGCCCGATCTCTGGATCGCCACCGGTCGTGCGACCCTGCCCCTCTCGACCCGCATCAAGCGCTGGAGCGGCGGCAAGACCTTCGTGGTTCAGACCCAGGACCCGCGCTGGGCGAATGACCGCTACGACCTGATCGTCGCCCCGGCCCATGACGACCTGTCGGGCGACAATGTCTTTGAAATCACCGGCTCCCCTCATCGCGTCACGCCGGAGCGGATCGCCCAGGCCGCTCCGGCCTTCGCCGACCGGATCGCCCCCCTGCCCCATCCCCGCGTCGCCGTCCTGATCGGCGGCCGGTCCAAGGCTTTCGACCTGACCCAGGCCCATGCGGCGGACCTGGCCGACCGGATCGCCGCCGCCGTTCACGCCTCGGGCGGTTCCCTGCTGCTGACCTTCTCGCGCCGGACGCCGGACGCCGCCAAGGCCGTGATGACCGAACGCCTGTCCGGCCTGCCCGGCTGGATCTGGGACGGGGCCGGCGACAACCCCCTGTTCGGCTTCCTGCATTTCGCCGACCACATCCTGGTCACCGAGGACAGCGCCAACATGGCCGCCGAGGCCGCCTCGACCGGCAAGCCGGTCCACATCCTGCCCATGGTCGCGCTCAGGTCCGGCGACAAGTTCGCCCGACTGCACGACGATCTGGCCGAACGCGGCGCGACCCGGCCGTTCGACGGAACGCTGGACGGATGGACCTACGCCCCCCTGGCCGAAACCCAGCGCGCGGCGCGGGCGGTGCTGGAGGCGATGGGGGCGCGCTAAGCCACTCACTCCGCTTATCCCGGCTTTCGCCGGCATGAGCGCAACAGAGATAATCTTCTGCGTCCGATTCTGACGCAGCCGTGGTGCAAGCCACCCGCTGGCGTCAGGAGGAAAACTAAGAACCGCTCGCAAAAATCTGCACGAAAGTGCACTAAAAAATTTGGAGTGGCCTTTAGTCGCCGCCCCCTCCGCCGCCACTGTCACAGCCGCCGTCCGCGCTGGAGTCGGCGCAGCCTGACGTGTCCGACGTCGGCGGGACGGCGCCGCCGTCCGAACCGTCGCCCTTCTTGGCCTTGGCGTTCGCCGCGCCCATCAAGGCCACGCCGAGGCCCGATCCGATGGCCGTGCCCAGGGCGAGCCCCAGGCCGACATTGTCCATCGCGACGCCCAGGGCCACGCCGATCGACAGACCCATGCCGATCCCGATCGGCAGGAAGGCCGCGTTCTTGTTGGTCATTCTCATCTCCCCTTCATCTTCGGCGAGACTATCATCGCGCAAACGGGAATCAGCCCCTAAATAGGCGCATGACCCAAGCTCGTACCGTCCGCGTCGCCATCATCGGCTCCGGCCCCGCCGGCTGGACCGCCGCCATCTACGCCGCCCGCGCCTCGCTGAACCCCGTCGTCATCGCCGGTCTCCAGCCCGGCGGCCAGTTGACCATCACCACCGACGTCGAGAACTATCCCGGCTTCGCCGAGACCATTCAGGGCCCCTGGCTGATGGAGCAGATGCAGGCCCAGGCCCTGCACGTCGGCACGGAAGTCATCCACGACATCGTCGTCTCCGCCGATCTGTCGCAGCGCCCGTTCCGGCTGAAGCTGGACGGCGGCGAGGAAATCCTGGCCGAGACGGTCATCATCTCCACGGGCGCCCAGGCCAAGTGGCTGGGTCTGGAGTCCGAGGCGGCCTATCAGGGCTTCGGCGTCTCCGCCTGCGCCACCTGCGACGGCTTCTTCTATCGCGGCAAGAACGTGGTCGTGGTCGGCGGCGGCAACACGGCCGTAGAGGAAGCGCTGTTCCTCACCAACTTCGCCGCCAAGGTCACGGTGGTCCACCGTCGCGACGAGTTCCGCGCCGAAAAGATCCTGCAGGACCGCCTGTTCGCCCACCCCAAGGTCGAGGTGATCTGGAATGTGGCGGTCGAAGAGGTGCTGGGGGTCGTGGACGGCGTCGCCCGCAACGTCACCGGCGTTCGGCTGAAGAACGTCCAGGACGGCTCGACCCAGGAGATCCCCGCCGACGGCGTCTTCATCGCCATCGGCCACGCCCCGTCGTCGGACCTGTTCAAGGGTCAGCTCGAGACCAATTCGGGCGGCTATATCCGCGTCAAACCCGGCACGGCCCAGACCGCAATCGAGGGCGTGTGGGCGGCCGGCGACGTGACCGACGACGTCTATCGCCAGGCTGTGACTGCGGCGGGCATGGGCTGTATGGCCGCGCTCGAAGCCAGCCGTTTCCTGGCCGAGGAAGACCACGCCAAGGCCAACCATCCCATCAGCCATAAGGAAGCCGAGAAGATCGGCGTCTGGTGAACGTCCGGACGGGCGGAGTCAGGCGAACAGCTGCAGACCCGGCGGCGCATATTGGACCGGCTGGCCTGTGCGGCGGCGCAGGGCGTAATCGACCGCCGTCTGCACCGCCTGTTCGTCGGTCGGCTTGGACAGGACGCCAATGGCGCCCGCGACGCCGTCGCGCACCATGCCCGGATTGGCGGTCATGAACAGGACGGTCACGCCCATCTCCTGGCCCAGCTCGCGCCCTAGGCTTATGCCCGTGGGGCCGTCGGACAGGTGGATGTCGACCAGGGCCAGATCGACCTCATTTTCACGCGCCAGATTCTGGGCCGACTTCGACGTCGACGCCACCCCCACGACCTTATGGCCCAGGTCTTCCAGGACGAAACGCAGCTCCATAGCGACGAGCGCTTCGTCTTCAATGATCAGGATGCGGGCGGTCATGGGCGGCGGTTTTATGTTCTGTGGCGGACACAACGCGGGGACAGGCGATCGGTTTCCGTCAGAGTGGCTGAAGGCGGTCCTTTTCCGCCGCCCTGCGGCGCGAGAGCGCCGTAGCGGGCAAATCCACAACAATCCTTAAACCGTCGGCCGCCCATTCGCGGTGCAGCCGCCCGCCGAGTTGGCCCTCCACCGACAGATTGGCCAGAGAGGAGCCGAACCCCTGGCGCTCGGGCGGCCCTTCGATCGCCGGGCCGCCGATCTCGGTCCAGGTCAGGATGAACCGGTCGTCGTCGCGGCGCGTGGCCAGCTCCACCCGACCCGCCGTCGCCGCCAGGGCGCCGTACTTGGCCGCATTGGTGGCCAGTTCGTGGAACAGCAGGGCGACGGAGGTCGCCGCCTGGTCGTCGAACACGGCGTCGTCGCCGCTGATGTGAACGCGCGGGGCGCCCGTGTCATCGCTGTACGCCCTGAACAGATCCGCCAGGAAGGTGTGCAGGGTGGTGGCCCCAACCGTCGGCTGAGACGCCTCCGTGTGCGGTCGGACGAACTCATGGGCGCGGGCCAGGGCGGCGATACGGGTCCGCAGAGACGAAGCAAAGGCCCGGGCCTCAGGATACTGACGGGCCGACAGGGCCACCAGCGCCGTGACCACGGCGAAGATGTTCTTGATCCGGTGGCTCAGCTCCTGGCTGACCAGTTCGCGACCCTGCTCCAGCCGTTTCAGCTCGTCGATGTCGGTGCAGGTGCCGAACCAGCGGGTGATCTCGCCATCCTCGTTGCGGATCGCCACCGCCCGCCCCAAGGTCCAGCGATAGACCCCCGAATGGTGCTTCAGCCGATATTCGATCTCATAGGGTTCGCCCGTCTCCAGCGACCGGCTCCAGCGGGCCCAGGCCCGCTGCTGATCGTCAGGATGGAACATGTCGTTCCAGCCTTCCCCGTCCGTCGATCCGGCTGGCACGCCGGTGAACTCGTACCAGCGTGCATTGTAGTAGTCGTGGAAGCCGTCGGGGCGCGTCGACCAGACCATCTGGGGCATGGCGTCGGCCAAGACGCGGAACTGGGCCTCGCTGGCCCTCAGCCGGGCGGCGACGTCGTCGGACGCCTCCAAGGCCCGTTCAAGCGCGTCCCGGCCCTCGTCTCTCTGACGCAGGGCGCGGCGCAGTTCCATCTGCGACATCACCTGACCGGCCAGGGTCTTGAGCGCCGTCTCCTGCAGCTCAGTCAGACCTTCAGGCCGGGGCTGGGTGTCCAGAACGCACAGGGTGCCCAAGGGCAGGCCGCTGGGCGTCTTCAGCAACCGCCCCGCATAGAAGCGCAGCCCCGGCTCCTGATGAACCAGAGGATTGCCGTCGAACCGGGCGTCCCTTGTCGCATCCGGCACCACCAGCCCGTCCTCATTCAACAGGGCGTGGGCGCAGAAGGAGGTCGCCAGCGGCGTCTCGCGCACGCCCAGCCCGACCTCGGCCTTGAACCACTGCCGTCCGGAGTCGATCAGATTGACGACCGCGATCGGGGTCTCGCAGATGCGGGCGATCAAGGCCACCACGTCGTCAAAGGCGGCCTCGCGCGCCGTATCAAGAATGCCGTAGTCTCTCAGGGCCGCCAGACGCTCGGACTCATCCCACCGTGCAGGTTCAGCAATGGGGTCGGTCAAACAGGCGTCCTTTCGAGGCCGTAAGCGGGATCAGCAGCTTCAATGCTCGACCCACACAAGCGTTGCATTAGAGCGGCCCGTCGCTTCACTTGGCGGGGCGTCCGACCTCTTCCACCGCCATCACGGCGACGCCTGCCGGAGCGGGCTCCGGCTCCGGCTTGGCCTCCAGGGCCTGAAGCCGCGCATTGATGGCGGCGACCTCTTCCTGGGTGGGCAGACGACGCCCGCCCAGGCTGACCACGCCCACCACCCTTTGACGTCCATCGACCTCGACGGTCTTAAGCGGGGCCGCCTGCCCTGCCTCGGCGGGGACCGCGTCCGGGTCCGGGCCTCCGGTCCCTTGGCCGGGCTGAACGCCGGGTCGGGGGCGGGCGAACCGCGCTTCATCGATCAGGGGCTCGCGTCCCTTGTAAACGGCGCGGAAGGCGGCCGTCTCCCCGTAAAGACCCTTCCAGCGATAGAAGACGTGCGTCCCGATCTTGTTGACGCGCGAGACGGTCGGCGCCCACCAGGGGTCCACATAGTCGGCGTGATAGTGGGTGGCGGTCCCCACCGTCTGGGCCACATAGCCGTTCAAGGCCTTTTCGGCCGCCTTGCGCGCCCGCTCCCACGCCCAGGGAACCGGCGCCTGGGACAGGGCGCCGTCGCAGGTGAAGCTGAACTGGCACCCGGTCGTACGCTCGGCGCCTTCAAACACAACGCCGCACACCGTGTCGGCGTAGTTGGGATCGCGCACGCGGTTCAGCACCACCTGAGCCACCGCCGCCTGGCCCTCGTCGGACTCCAGCGCCGCCTCGTAATAGACCGCCTGGGTCAGGCACCGCAGGGCGCGACGGCGATCCTCGGCCCCGCCCTTGAAGACGAAGGGCCGCGCCGGACGCAGGGCTCCGGCCGTCGCCAGGGTCGCACCTGGGGTGAAGGCCGCCCGGGTCAGGGCCGGATCGTGCCGCTGCGCCAGGGCCAGCTGCGAGGCGCTCAGCCGCCCCTCAAGAGCGGCCAGGCCGTGGGGCCCCAGATCGCCCCGGGTGATCCGCGCCACGGCCTCCGCCGTCCGATCCGCGTCCGGCCGCACGGCCGAGCCGGCCGACAGGGCGACGCCCAGCACGGCGGCGGCGGCGGGCAAGGCCGCAGCCGAGCGCCTGACCGCCGCCCAAATCCGGTTCCAATGGGTAAGGACCATTCTGTTCCACAGCAGGCGCGACCAGGTCATGGACGCAGGAGGCCCGGACCGTGCCCGCATTTCGGGGCCGTTTTCAGGCGGACCGCCGATCCGCCTTACCGACCGCCCAGGCTGGCCCGCAACATCCAGGCGAACTTCTCGTGCGCCGCCAGACGCTGGGTCAGCAGATCCACGGTCACATCGTCGCCGTCGCCGTCCGCCACGTCCAGGGCGGAGCGCATGGTGGCGATCAGGGTCTCATGATCGCGCATCAGCTCACGCAGCATGTCGGGCGCGTCCTTTTCCGGTTCGCCGTCGCGAATACTGGTCAGGTTGGCGAAGGCGCCGTAGCCCTGCGGCGCCAACTCGCCCAGGGCGCGGATACGTTCGGCGATGTCATCCAGGGCCGCCCACTGGTCGCGATACTGCTGCTCCAGCATATTGTGCAGGGAGAAGAATTCAGGCCCCCGCACGTTCCAATGATAGCCGTGGGTCTTCAGATAGACGGCGTAGGCGTCCGCCAGAACCCGGGTCAGCTGCTCAACCACGTCGCCGCGCTCGCTCTGGGACAATCCGGTGTCAATGGTTGCGGTCATAATACGCTCCGTGGGTGTGAGGTCGTCGCCGGCAATCTAGACGGAATCCGGCAGGCAGGAACGCAAAACCGCAACAAGCGTTGCATCACATAACGTCGCATCGAACGACGTTGAGGGGATAGGCACAGTATGACGCCAGGCGCGGTCTTCCGCCGATTTCTGAACGCCGAAGCCGGTCTCCTCGTTCTCGCCCGTCTGAAGTCCGGTCCCGCCTGGCGGAGAATTCTAGTCGGACTGGCCGGCGCCGGCGCAGGACTGGCGGTGCGGGCGGCCAGCGCCGGCTTTTACGGCGGGATCACCGGCTTCATGATCCTTCTGCCGGGCGTCATTCTGGCGGCCTTGGCCGGCGGACGTCTGGCGGGTCTGACGGCGGTTGCGGGGTCTCTGCTGGGCGGCTGGGCGCTGGTCGCCTTGAACCCCGGCCCGACGACCCCGCATCTGGGCGTGGTCGCCACCTCCAACTTCGTCTTGGTGGGCCTGTTCTGCACCTGGCTGGGCGCCTCCTTGCGCCAGACCCTGATCCGGCTGGATTCCGTCGTCTCGGCCCTGTCCCTGTCCAACGCGCGGTTTGACAAGACCGGCGCCTTTCTGGGCTATGCCGGGATCAACCTGAACGTGGACGGGGCGCGCGAACCTCTGGAGAAGGCCGCCCGCGCCGAGCGCCGCCAGCATTTCCTTCTGAACCTCAGCGACCGCCTGCGCGACCTGTCCGACCCGGAGCGGATGATGGCCGAGGTCGAGGCGTCCCTGGGCGGCCTGCTGAGCGCGAACCGCGTCGGCTACGGCGAGGTGGACGAGACGGGCGAAGTCGTCTCCTTGAGCCGCGACTGGATTCAGGGCGTCGCCAGCGTTCACGGGCGCGCGCCGAGCGTCTTCAATCCCGCCCTCGTCGCCGACCTGTTGGACGGTCGGACCATCCGCATCGACGACGTCCGCGACGACCCCCGGTCGGCCCCCATCGCCGGCGCATTCGCCGAGATCCAGACCCGCGCCGTGATCCGAGCGCCGCTGATCCGCAACGGCCGATTGCGCGCCTTCCTCTATGTCCACGCCGCCGCCCCCCGACGCTGGACTGACGCGGAGGTCCAGCTGGTCGAGGAGGTCGCCGCCCGCACCTGGGTCGAGATCGAACGCGCCCGCGCCGAGACCGAGACCCGCGAGAGCGAACAGCGCTTCCGCGCCATCGCCGACACCGCGCCGGTCCTGATCTGGGTCACGCGCCAGGATCGCCGCCGCGCCTTCATCAACCAGGCCTATGCGGACTTCTTCGGCGCGGACTATGAGACGGCCCTTGCGGCGGACTGGCGCGCCCGACTGCACCCGGACGACCAGGACCGCATCCTTCGAGAGTCCCTGGCCGGAGAGGCGACGAGAGAACCGTTTTCTCTAGAGGCACGATATCGGCGTCATGACGGCGAGTGGCGCTGGCTGAAATCCTTCTCTCGTCCGCGCATGGCCGGAAGCGAGTTGATCGGCTTCGTCGGCGTCGCCTTCGACGTCACCGACATGCGCGAAGCCCAAGCCCGCCTGACCGAATCCGAAAGCCGCTTCCGCACCGTCGCGGACAGCGCTCCGGCCATGATCTGGATGACGGATGCGACGCCCCGGATCGTCTTCGCCAACAAGCGCTATCGTCTGTTCTGCGACATCCGCTCGCAGCGCCAACTGCTGGACGGCTGGCGCAGGCTGATGCATCCGGACGATGAGACGGTGTTCGACGCCGCCTTCCTGCGGGCCTTCCAGGCGCGGGATCGGTTCGAGGCGCTCAGCCGGGCCAATCATCCGACCCTGGGGCTGCGCTGGCTCCGGACCGAGGGCGTGCCCCGCTTCGATGCGGCCGGCGCCTTCCAGGGTTATGTGGGCGCCACCATCGACGTCACCGACGCCAAACGCGCCGAGGACGACCTGAAGCACATCAATGAGCTGCTGGAGGAACGGGTCGCGGAGGCCCTGACCGAAAAGGCCGCCGCAGAGGCCCATCTGATGCACGCCCAGCGGATGGAGGCGGTCGGCCGTCTCACCGGCGGTGTCGCCCACGATTTCAACAATCTGCTGACGGTGGTGATCGGGGCGCTGGACATCATCCTGCGCTCCGACGACGCCGCAAAACGCAAGAAGCTGGGCGAGGCCGCCCTGGCCGCCGCCCGTCGGGGAGAGAGCCTGACCCACCAGCTTCTGGCCTTCTCGCGCCGTCAGGCCCTGCGTCCCGAGGCGGTCGATCTGAACGGCCTGATCCGCGAGGGCGAGCCCTTGCTGCGCCGGGCCGTCGGCGAGGCCGTGGACTTCAAGATCCGGCTGAAGCGCGGCGGCGTTCGCGTCAACGTCGATCCCGCTCAGTTCGAGGCCGCCCTGCTGAACCTGGTCGTCAACGCCCGCGACGCCCTGGGCGACGTGACCGGGCGCGACGCCGCATCAGCCGATGCGACGAAAGAGGCCGGCGGCCCGCCTCGATCGGGTCGAGACGGCCCCGTCCGCGCCGGCGCCCGCATCACGATCCAAACCCAGGCCTGTTCCGTCGCGGCGGGGCAGATCCCGGAACTGGCGGCGGGCGACTATGTCTGCGTCGCCGTGTCCGACAACGGATCGGGCATGTCGGCCGAGGTCATCGACCGCGTCTTCGAACCCTTCTTCACCACCAAGCCGATCGGCAAGGGCACGGGCCTGGGCCTCAGCCAGGTCTACGGCTTCGCGCGACAGTCGGGCGGCGGGGTCCACATCGCTTCCAGCCCCGGCCGCGGCTCGGAAATCCGCCTCTATCTGCCGCCGCTGATCGCGGACAAGGCCGCCCCGTCACCCGAACCGGGCGGCGTCGGCGCCGCCCTGCCGAACGGCCACCGCCTGCTGCTGGTGGAGGACGACGCGGATGTCGCGGCCATCGCCCTTGATCAGTTGGAAAGTTTCGGCCTGCACGTCGAATGGGTCGAGACCGGTCCCGAGGCGCTGGAGGCCCTGGAACGGGCGCGCTTCGACGTCATGTTGACCGATGTGGTCATGCCGGGGGGCATGAGCGGCGTGGACCTGGCGCGTCAGGCGGCGCGGGACCGGCCTCAGATGCGGATCGTCCTGACCTCGGGCTATGTGGGCGACGATGTGGATCAGGTTCTGGCCGACACGCCCTGGCCCTTCCTGCGCAAACCCTATTCGCCCGAACAATTGCGCGCCGTTCTTTCGACGGCGGGGCCGCGGCCAAACCATTAGATCCAAGAAAAACGCGCCGCAGAGGCTGCGGCGCGTTTTTCTTCGTCAGTTCCAAGGCCGCCTCAGCGGCGCGCCTTGCGGGCGGCGTAGCGCGCGTCGCGCCGGGCCTTCTGCTCTTCCTTGGTCAGTTGCTTGCGCGCCTTGCGGTCGGCCCGCTTCTCGGCCTCGATCGCTTCCTGAGCGGCCATTTCGGCGGCCAGGCGCGCAGCCTCCTTCTCGGCCTTCTCGCGGCGCTGTTCCGCCTTGGCCAGTTCGTGCTGCTGGCGCAGGGCTTCCTTTTCGGCGGCGCGCTTCTCAGCCAGGCGCTCGAATTCGGGATCGGGGGCGGCGGGCTTGGGCTTGAACTTGGCGAGCAGAGCCTTCTTGGCTTCCTGCTGGGCGGTCAGGCGGTCGGTAAATCCGGTCTTCAAATCTTTCATGCGAAAGCGTCAGGGTTCCTTGTGATCGGCCAGCGGCCATCGGGGGTCGGGCGGCGGAGAACGCGCGCGTCCCGAAGCGGGGCGCACAAAGCCTATGCAGGGACCAAAAGCAAGGTTCGCCGCCACGAAATCGGCCGCGCGCACGAAATGGCGCGCTTAAGGCGCCCTTACCTGCTCCAGTGATGCAGATAGGTCGCGCCCGCCCCGTTACAAGAGCAGGCGCAACGGCGGGTTCGTCAGTTGGGCTTCTGCGCCTGGCCGACGGCGGTTCCGGCCGCTCCACCGACGGCGGCGCCCACGGGTCCGCCCACCACAGCCCCCGCCACCGCGCCGCTGGCGGCCTTTTGCTCGATTGTGGTCCCGCAAGCCGTCAGCGCCAGGGCGCCGGCGGCGATGCAGGTCGTGATGATCATGCGCGACATGGCGTCTCTCCAAAAAGGTCACGCTTGAACGCCGCGCCGCGCTTGAGGTTCCCAGCGCGATCCAGAACTGGCGAATACGGAAAACGGACCAACGGACAACACAATCCGCGCGCCATTCAGCAGATACGGGGAAATGTGACAATCTACAGCCGAGACGCCGTGCAACCCAATACAGTATTCGCTCTATCCACTGTCGCAATCCGGCCCATATTGTCATGCCGCCGGGGCAATATCGTAAAAATACCTAATCCTTTCGTCGCCTTAACCAGCCGCTTGCGAATCAGCCACATTCAGGTCACAAACTTCGCTATATAGGCCCGTCCTCGACGCACGGGCTGTATGTGCCGCGCGCCGAATGCCGGCTGGGCTGGCGACCGTTTCGGGTCGCCCCGCCGGCGAGACTACCCGGGGGCAGCGTTTCTCGCCCTGCTGAACAGGATGAACTCGTTGTCGCATTCCTCGCAGACGCGCGGCCCCGCCCGCACCGATCATGTGGCGAAGATCAAGCCCGTGACGGCGGCCGCGGCCTTCGGCTGTCTGGTGGGACTGGCGATCGGCGGCGCCTATCTGGGCGGGACCATGGCGCGCAATGCGACGCTGCGGGCCCAGGCCGAACGGATCCAGGGCGCCACCGCCGCCGGCTTCACCGAAGAAGCCCTGTCCGCCGCCGCCGGCGGTCTGGACGCCAGCGCCCTGTCGATCGCTCGTCGGCACGACCCCTACACCAGCGCCGGCGCCGCCGAGCGCGATCGCCAGGCCGAACTTCTGGCGGCCCGTCTGGATCAGTTGGACGCCAACCGCGATCCCAAGCTGCGCCACGCCAATCTCTCCACCCCCGTCGGCGCCAAGCCCTTCCGCCTGGATCACGCCCTTGACGCCAGCCGCGACCTCGATTGCCTGACCCAGGTCGTCTATTATGAAGCGCGGGGCGAGGGCCGCGACGGCATGCGGGCCGTGGCCCAGGTCGTCCTGAACCGCGTCCGCCACCCCGCCTTCCCCAAGAGCATCTGCGCCGTCGTCTATCAGGGCGCCGCGCGCCGCACCGGCTGCCAGTTCTCCTTCACCTGCAACGGCGTGATGCGCGGCCGGATCAATCAGGCCGCCTGGAACCGAGCGCGCGGCATCGCCTCCTCGGCCCTGTCCGGATCGGTCTATGCGGGCGTCGGCAACGCCACCCATTTCCACACCACCGGCGTGTCGCCCGACTGGCGCAACACCCTGATCCGGGTGAACCAGGTGGGCAGCCATCTCTTCTATCGGTTCGGCGGTCGCGCCGGCTCAGGCGGGGCCTTCACCTACGCCGCCCGTCCGTCTCAGGCCGACGATCAGCCCCGTCTGATCCAGGCGGGTCTCAATCCCGTCGAAGCGGCCCGCCAGGCCGGACAGGCCGTGGCCTATTCCCTGATCCTGGCCCAGGAGGGCGGCGCCGAGCCCCAGGCTGCGCCGACGACGAACGCCCGCCCCGCCGCCAAGCCTGCGGATGCGGCCGTCGCCACCCAGGCGTCCGGCCAGGCTTCCCCCCCGCCCGCCGCCCGGCCCACGGGGGCCTCGGCGCCGCGCGCCGCTGCGCCCCGGGCGGACGCCAGGACGGAAACGGCGGACGCCTCCAACCCCGTCTGATCGCAAAGGCGCTTCAGTCCTGGCCGAAAGGCCCCCGTGTCGTCCGGTTCTGATCGAATTCGCCGAACCGACGGCCGGGCTTGTCCGGGCTTGAGGTCTGCTCCCGACCGACCTCGATCATGCTCAGCCGATCGTAGCCGACGCTGAGCGGTTGAGCGGGCGCCCGCCGCACCCGCAGGGTCTGGGGCGTCTGGGGCGTCTGGGACATCGGTCGCTCCTCGCGCGGTTCATCGTCTGAACGTCGCGCGCGGCGGGCTGTTCCCCTGGCCTCACAGGGCGTCCAGGCCGATGTCCAGCACGGGCGCCGAATGGGTCAGGGCCCCGACCGAGATCACATCGACCCCGGTCTCCGCGATCGGCCGCACCGTCGTCAAATCCACCCCGCCCGACGCCTCCAGCCGGATGCGCCCCCCGGTCCAGGCCACCGCCCGCCTCAGGTCCGCCAGGCTGAAATTGTCCAGCATGATCACGTCCGGCGCCAGGTCCTCATTGATCAGGGCCAGGACTTCGCTCAGCTGATCCAGCCCATCCACCTCGACCTCCACCTTCATCAGGTGAGGGGCGAAGGCCTTGGCGCGCCGCACGGCCTCGCCCACCCCGCCGCAGACGGCGACGTGGTTGTCCTTGATCAGGATGGCGTCATCCAGGCCGAACCGGTGGTTCACCCCGCCGCCGCAGGCCACCGCATGTTTCTCCAGCGCCCGCAGGCCCGGCGTCGTCTTGCGGGTATCGGCGATCCGCGCCCTGGTCCCGGCGACGGCTTGAACATAGGCCCGCGTCAGGGTCGCCACCCCGCTCAGCCGTCCGACCAGGTTCAGGGCCGTCCGCTCGGCGGACAGGAAGGCGCGCGCGTCGGCCTCGACCACCGCCAGCACGGCCCCCGTCTCGAACGCCGCCCCGTCGGCCAGCCGAAGCTCAACGTCGGCCGTCGGGTCCATCGCCTGCACGGCCAGCCGCACGGCCTGAATTCCGGCCAGAACGCCGGCCTTGCGCGCCGTGAAGGCCGCCTTCATCCGCGCCCCTGGGGGAATGCAGGCCAGGGCCGTGACGTCGCCCCCCCGCCCCAGATCTTCCGCCAGGGCCATCCGCACCACCGGTTCGATCAGGACGTCCGGCAGGGATCGGTTCAGGGCCATGTCTCGGGGAGTCTCCATAGAGGCCGTCATTCCGCCGCCAGGGCGAGGTCTCCGGCCAGTCTGATCCGCGTATGCGCAGCGTTCGCCGCCGTCTGCGGATAATCCGCGCGG
This sequence comes from Brevundimonas sp. Bb-A, assembly GCF_009394735.1. Taxonomy (NCBI): domain Bacteria; kingdom Pseudomonadati; phylum Pseudomonadota; class Alphaproteobacteria; order Caulobacterales; family Caulobacteraceae; genus Brevundimonas; species Brevundimonas sp. Bb-A. The sequence goes on from NZ_CP045456.1 coordinate 3,085,780, forward strand.
TAATGGCCACCCCGGCTCTCATGCCGATCCAGCGCCGCCTGGGCGATCAGCCGCGCCGCCAGAAGACAGGCCGCCGGCCCGTGCAGTGCCTCCAGCCGGTCGATCAGGGCGATCAGGGCCGTCAGACCGGCCTCATCGCGCACCACCCCCGCCTGGGCCGTCATCGCCGTCCTCAGCTCCGCCAGGGCCGCCTCGGGCAGATCGGGCGCCAGGGGCGTCGGGACCGGCCGTCCGCCCCCCGTCTCGCTCGACGCGGCCCGCCCGGCCCGCCGTCCGAAGGCTGCGGCCTCAAGCAGGGAGTTGGACGCCAGGCGATTGGCGCCGTGCACCCCCGTCGCCGCGCATTCGCCGACGGCGTACAGGCCCGGAACCGTCGTGCGCCCGTCGGCGTCGGCGGCGACCCCGCCCATGTGATAGTGGCAGGCCGCCATCACCGGAATGGGGCTGACGCGCGGGTCCAGCCCGGCCCGCATGCATGCGGCGAAGACGGCCGGAAACTCGTGCGGAAAGGCCTCCCCCACAGCCGCGCGCGCATCCAGAAAGGCGCCCCGGCCCTCGATTCGCGCGGCATGGACGGCCCGGGCCACCACGTCGCGGGGCTTCAGATCGGCGTCGGCCTCCTCACCCAGCAGGAAGGCGCCCGCGCCGTCGATCAGCCGCGCCCCCTCGCCGCGCAAGGCTTCGGTCGCCAGGGGCGCGGGGTCCAGGCCGACGTCGATAGCCGTGGGGTGAAACTGCACGAACTCAGGGTCAAGAATCTCCGCCCCCGCCCGCGCCGCCAGGGCCATGCCCTCGCCTTTCAAGGCGGCGGGGGTGGTGGTGGCGGCGAACAGCCCCCCGGCGCCCCCGGTCGCCAGAACCACGGCCGAGGCCGTAACCTCGACCAGCCGTTCGCCGCGGGCGGCGACCGCCCCGACCACCCGGCCGGTCTCATCCTGCATCAGCCCCTTCAGCCGGGCGTCTTCCCAGACCTCGATCCGGGCCTCGGCCCGCACGGCTGCGACAACGGCCGACAGAATGGCGCGTCCGGCGCCGTCGCCGCCGACCCGCGCCACGCGCGCCACGGAATGGGCCGCCTCCAGACTGACGACGAAGCTGCCGTCCCCATACCGGTCGAACGGCGCCCCCAGGGCCGCCAGCCATTCGACGGTTTCGCGCCCGGCCTCGGTCAAGGCCTGGGCCGCGCCCGGATCGACCAGACCCGCCCCGGCCGCCTCGGTGTCGCGAGCGTGCAGCTCGGCCGAGTCCACAGCCGTCAGGGCCGCCGCCATCCCGCCTTGAGCCCAGGCGGACGAACAGCCGCTCAGCAGCGGCTCCGGCGTCAGGACCAGAACCCTCGCCCCAGCCTGCGCGGCCTCCAGCGCGGCCGACAGCCCCGCCAGTCCGGCGCCGAAGATCACCGGCCCCTCATGTCGCACGCGGCTCATCGTCCGATCCCCAGATAGTTCAGGCCCAGCCGAACGGCGCCGGCCGGATCACCCTCGGTCACGGGCATCAGGGCGCCGACCGCCGCCGCCGCGCAGAGGGCCAGGGTCAGCAGATAAAGCCCCAGGCTCCTGCCCGCCTCGGGCCAGCTCAGCGTGCCCCACGCCGCGCGCCAGACGCCGCGCTTCAGATGGCTGAACACCGACAGGGCCAGGAAGGCGGCCAGGATGAACCGGCCCGTGGAAAGACCCCACCACACCACTGCCACGCCGATGACCAGCAGGACGATCTGCTCAAGCCGCGGATGAACCCGCGTCAGCACCGGCCCCAGGGCCTTGGACCCGTCCAGCGGCGGGGCGGGAACCAGGTTCACCAGATTCAGCATGGCGATGAAGAAGGCGCCGGCCAGCCATTCGCCCTGGCCCGTCGCCATGCCGACGGCGACGAAGGGGATCATGGCCAGAAGACCGAAGGCCGGCCCGGCCAGCGACACCAGCACCCCGTCCCACTCGCTTCGGGGCGCGCGCCGTCCCTTGGCCAGTCCGCCCAGGAAGGGAATGATGTAGATGCGCGCCGGACCCATGCCCAGCCGGTTCATCGCCAGGGCGTGCCCCGCCTCATGCACGAACAGGCCGATCAGAACCGCCCCCGCCACGATGACGCTGCCGGTGACCCACCACAGGAAGCCCGCCATCAGGGCCGTGGACAGCACGGACCAGACCAGGCTCTGATCCTTCTCGACCGGTTCTTCGGCGACCGCCTCGGTCTGGGCCGGTCGCGCGCCCGCCGTTTCGGGCTTGATGTCCCAGGGCCCCAGGGGACGGTCGGGCGCGGGGGCGGGTGTGTCTGTCTTGCTCATGGCGTCCAGATGGGCGCGGCGCCCTGCCCCGGCGAGGGGACCGATCGCCGCGTCGCTCAGATCAGCTCCACATCGACGTGATGCCGCGCCTTGACGATGTCATAGCGCGCCGGGATCGTCGGCGGCGGCAGGTCGATCATCCGCTGCACGGCCATCCGCCCGCGTTCGATCATCTCTTCGGGCACTGTCACTTCGAACTGCATGTTCAGCAGGCAGTCGTGGATGTTCTGAAGCGTGATCCGCTTCATGTGCGGGCACAGGTTGCAGGGGCCCACGAACTCGACGCTCGGCACATCGCCCTTGATGTTGGAGGCCATCGAACATTCGGTGATCAGCACCACCCGCTTGGGCCGGCGCTGTTCGACATAGTCGGTCATGGCCGCCGTCGATCCGGCGAAGTCCGAGGCGGCCAGTATCTCTTCCGGGCATTCGGGGTGGGCCAGAACCTCGGCGTCGGGCCAGGCGTCGCGCATGTCGGCGATGTCCTGGGCGGTGAAGCGCTTGTGCACCTCGCAGTGGCCCTTCCAGGCGATGATCCCCACCGTCGTCTGGGCCGCCACATTGCGCGCCAGGAATTCGTCGGGGATCAGTATGACCCGGTCCACGCCCCATTCCTTCGCCGCCCATTCCACCACCTGAACGGCGTTGGCGGACGTGCAGCAGATGTCGGTCTCGGCCTTCACCTCGGCCGTGGTGTTCACATAGGTGATGACCGGCAGGCCCGGATAGCGCTGCTTGATCAGCCGCACGTCCGCCCCCGTGATCGACGAGGCCAGCGAACATCCCGCCCGCAGGTCGGGGATCAGCACGGTCTTCTCAGGCGACAGGATCTTGGACGTCTCGGCCATGAAGTGCACGCCCGCCTGGACGATCACCTTCGCATCCGACCGCGCGGCCTCCTTGGCCAGGCCCAGGCTGTCGCCGACATAGTCGCCGACCCCATGGAAGATCTCGGGCGTCATATAGTTGTGGGCCAGGATCACGGCGTCGCGCTCGCGCTTCAGCCGGTTGATCGCGCTGATCAACCGCGCCTGTTCGGGCCACTCCAGCGGCGTGACGTGGTCCTTGACCTTCGCCCACACCCCGGCGGTCTCCCGCTCCAGTTCCTGCGTCAGACCAAAGGCGCCGTCGGCCATGATCCTCTCCTATCGACCCTTATGCTCAAAGTTAGCATAAGCAGAACCAATGTAGGCCGATGGGGGACGGGCGCAAGCGGATTGTTCAGTCGATCAGCTCGAACAGATCGCCCAGCGGGACATTCAAGGCCTTCGCCAGGGCCAGGGCCACCACCACGGACGGGGTGAAGACCCGGTTTTCAATCGTGTTCACCGTCTTGCGCGACAGCCCGGCCCGGTCCGCCAGCTCCTGCTGCGTCAGACCGGCGGCCGTCCGCACCTCCTTCAACCGCACGGCCAGCCGGGGCTCAGCCACGCGAAGCCTGCCGGTCCAGCCACCAGTAACGCAGCGCGGCGGTCATCGCCGCGACCTCGAAAACAGCGGGCATCCCCGCGACCGTCAGGGGCGGCTGAAAAAGACCGGCGACATAGAGGACAGCCACGGACGCCAGCGAAACCCGGAATGACCAAGCCGTCGCGCTTCGGCGGAAATGGATCATCAGTTCGTCTGCCGCCTTGGGCAGGGCCCCGGCGCGCCTTTGCCACACCTTGCCCCCCAACATCACGCTCATGACGGTCAAAGGCATCGCCAGGGATGCCAACGCCCGCTTCCAGTCCTCGATGTCACCCCCGCCGGACGCGATCCGCCAAGCCGCATCCACTCCGAAGGTCGTATAAAGCAGACCAAGCGCCGCCAAAAAGACCATGCCCAAGGCCTCGGCGCTTTGAGCTTGGTCCTTGTCCAGTCCGCCCTTCACGGCCTCGCGATCCACTTCGAGCCGCCCCCCGAGATCGACAGCCAGAACCACCGTCAGACCCAGAACAGCCAGACCGAACCCGAACGCCGCCATCGACAACAGCGCGGAGCCCTTCAGTTGCGCCGCCACGATCATCAATCCGAAGGCGGCTAGGGCTAGCGCGCCCAGCAGGAAGCCCTCGCGCTTCATACGCTTCAACCGCGCCCGCGCCCGCGTTCTCGACAGAGCGAACCGCTCCGCATTCCCGTCCGCCTCACCCACGGTCGGCCTCACGGTCTAGAAGATAATAGCGCAGCACCGCCGCCGTGCCTGTCAGGTAAAGGAGGGCCGGCAAGGCCGCGACCGCCGCAGCCGGTCGCCAAAGCCCCAGGGCAAAAACGCCGACCATCCCGACGGCGGCGACGCCCAGGGCCGTAGCCAGCGCCCTGTGTCGGAATGACAGCGTCAGTTCGTCGTCCAGCAGTCGTTTCATCCGCTTGTCGCGCCGATTGTCCAGACCGGCCACCATCAGCAGCATGAGGCCGCCGATCATGGGCCCCATCACGACCATTAGATAATCCACGCCCCCCGGCGCGCCCGACGCCAAGCCCCAACCGGCCTTGACCGACAGGAAGGTCAGATAGGCGCCGGTGATCGGCATGACGGCCATGGAATGCGCCCGCTGCCGTTGGACCTTGTCGCGATAGGCGGAGCCGGTCTGTAGCTTGTAGGTGTCAGCATTCGGCAGGAAACGCCGCGCGAAGAAGGCGCTCGCAATGATGGCGGCGACGCCCGCCACCATCGTCACGCCGCCGATTAGACGCCCCTTCTCGGGGTTCGCCGGCCACTCCTCCATGACCAGAAGGCCGGTCACCAGCAGGGCCAGTCCAACTCCGCCCAGGCCTGCGCAGATCGCGAGACGCTGTGTGCGCCTCCGCTCTCGCGCCCGTACCTCACGTCTTTCCCGATCGTCCATCATGGCCCCGCGTCACCTACAGGTGACATATAACCCATAGGTTACTCGGCGCGTCAAGCGGCCCCGGTTGCTCCGCCTCCGACGGGAGCCTTCTGCGCGCTTCGGCCGCCTGACGCCCGCGATGCCGGGGCGCCGCCGGGCTATTTCAACACCTCGCCACCAGTTCTTGCACCGATAACCGTCGCCGCAGACGGCAAGAACCGTTCCCAAACCCGGCAGGCTCGCCTAGACAACGGCCGACTTCATTCCGCAGAATACCGACTTCCCGGCATTTCCATGCAAGACACCATCCGCCGCATCCTGACCGCCCGCGTCTATGACGTGGCGGAGGAGACGCCCCTCGATCCGCTGCGTCGCCTTTCGGCGCGTCTCGAACGGCCCGTCCTGCTGAAGCGCGAAGATCTGCAGCCGGTGTTTTCGTTCAAGATTCGCGGCGCCTACAACAAGATCGCCGGCCTGTCCCAGGCCGAACTGTCAAAGGGTGTGATCTGCGCCTCGGCCGGCAATCACGCGCAAGGGGTGGCCCTGGCCGCCGCCCGCCGCAACATCCCCTCGACCATCGTCATGCCGACCACCACCCCCGGCATCAAGGTGGCCGCCGTGCGCGCCCTGGGCGGCGAAGTGGTCCTGCACGGCGACAGTTTCGACGAGGCCTACGCCCACGCCCGCCATTTGGAGAGTCGGACCGGCGCCGCCTTCATCCACCCCTTCGACGATCCCGACGTGATCGCTGGCCAGGGCACGGTGGGGCTGGAGATCGCCCGTCAGCACGCCGACCCCATAGAGGCCGTCTTCGTCCCCATCGGCGGCGGAGGGCTGGCCGCCGGCGTTGCGTCCATCCTCAAATTCCTGCGCCCCGAGACCCGTGTCATCGGCGTGGAGCCCGTCGACGCCCCCACGATGAAGGCCGCCGTCGACGCCGGCGAGGTCGTCACCCTGAACGAGGTCGGCCTGTTCGCCGACGGGGTGGCCGTGCGCCGCGCAGGGGCCGAGACCTTCCGCCTGTGCAGGGATCTGCTGGACGAGATCGTCCTGGTGGACACCGACGCCATCTGCGCCGCCATCAAGGACATCTTCGACGACAGCCGCGCCGTCGCCGAACCCTCGGGCGCCGTGGCGCTTGCGGGGCTCAAGGCCTGGGCCGCCGCCCATCCCGGATCGGGCGCCCTGATCGCCGTCAACTCCGGCGCCAACGTCAACTTCGACCGGCTGCGCCATGTCGCCGAACGGGCTGAGATCGGCGAGGGCGCCGAGGCCCTGCTGGCCGTGGCCATGAAGGACGACCGCGACGACTACCGCCGTTTCCTCGACAGCCTGGACGGCCGCTCGGTCACCGAGTTCAACTACCGCTGGTCCGGCGACGGCCAGGCCCAGATCTTCGTCGGCGTGGCCCTGCACAACGGTCCGCACGCCGCCCTCAACCAGCCGCGCGCCGCGCGCGAGGCGATAGGGCAGGAAAAGGACGACCTGATCGCGACCCTCCGCGCCGGCGGCTACGCCGTCGAGGACATGAGCGACAACGAGACCGCCAAGCTGCACGTCCGCTACATGGTCGGCGGCCGCACCGTCGGCCTGCCCCACGAACGCATCCTGCGCTTCCAGTTCCCCGAACGGCCCGGCGCCTTCTTGCGCTTCCTCAACAGCCTCCAGCCCGCCTGGGCCCTGACCCTGTTCCACTATCGAAACCACGGCGACGACGTCGGCCGGGTCCTGGCCGGGATCAGCGTCCCGCCCGAAGAACAGGCCCAACTGACCGCCGCCCTCGCCGACCTGGGCTACCCCTACGTCGACGAAACCACCAACCCCGCCTGCCGCCTCTTCCTTGACGGGACCTGATCGGCTTCATCTAAACCACGCCCTGATCGACCATGACCCACGCCGCCTGGACCGTTCACGACAAGCGACCTGCGATCGTCTCGCGCAAGTCCTCGTCAAATCCTTCTGGTTGTGACTAAGCTGGCGACAGGGAGAGGGAGACGACACTCATGTTGAAGGTTCTGGCTGCGGCCGCGGCGCTCGCGACCGCTGCGATGACGACCGGCCCCGCGCTGGCTGTTACGGCGGCGACCGCCGCCAATGCTCCGGAAATGTCGCGACAGGAGAAACGGGACCACGACCTGTTCCTGCGCGCCAGTGCCGACTTCCAGCGGCGCGGACATTCGGCTCTCGCGCGGCACCTACCCGCCCTGCGCCAGGCGCTGGACCGAATGCCGACCGACTATGGCCAGGTGGTCGAACAAGACGAGCGCACCATCATCAGGGTCAGCGATCCCGGCGACGTCCTGATCATGCTGACCGCCCTCGCCGCATCCGGCTCAAAGATGGAGCAGCCGGGGAGCGGCGCAGCCGCCATGCCCAACGTCTATGGCGACATCACCCTGATGCTCGCCTCGGAAGCCGTCGAAGCGCGGCGCTACGAAGAAGGCATCGCCTATCTGGACCGCACGCTGAAGATCCAGCCGCAAAACTGGATGCTGCTGAGCGAAAAGATCGCTGCCCTTCAGGGACTGGCGCGCTGGGAGGAAGCCCTGGCCCTGGCCGACGACGCCCTGGCCTCTCCTGACCTGCTGATGCTCCTGCATCGCGGCCCCTTCTATCGCCGACGCGGCTTCAGCCTGATCGAACTGGGCCGACTGGAAGAGGCCAAGGCCGCCTACGAGGCCGCGCTCGAACTCGATCCCGAAGACGCCAACGCCAAGCGCGAACTTGAGTATATCGACCAACTGAAAGCCGGGGCTTCGCCGACCGAACCCCAGGTGGTCGCGCCGCTCCCTTCCGGAGCGCCCAAGTCCTAAAGCAACCGAGGTCCGGCTTCATGGGCCAGCAGCCAGCGCTTCCGCTCCAGCCCGCCCGCACAGCCTGTCAGGGTCCGTTCACGCCGATCACCCGGTGGCAGGGGACGATGATTCCCGCAGGGTTGGAGCCGTTGGCCGGGCCCGCCGCCCTCGCCGACCTGGGCTACCCCTACGTCGACGAAACCACCAACCCCGCCTGCCGCCTGTTCCTTGACGGGACCTGACCCAGAGGGGAAGACGGTCGCCATGTCCGATCCCGCCCCTCCCCATCGCCGCGCCGTCCTGTCGGGTGCGGGCGCCCTGGCCCTCAGCGGCTGCGCCACCCTGTCGGGGGCGCCGGCCCGGCAGACGGTCTGGACCTTCGACCGGCTGGCCGACATCGGCGGCGAGCGGACGACGGTGGAGGGTGCGCCGGCCCTGATCGACAGCCCCTATGGCCGGGCTGTGCGGTTTGACGGGGTGGACGACGCCTTGTTCATCGACAGCCATCCGCTGGCCGGAGCCGAGACCTTCACCTTCGAGGCCCTGTTTCGTCCCGACGGCGGCGCCTTCGAACAGCGGTGGTTCCATCTGGCGGAAGAGGCGCCGGCGGGCCAGCCCCCGTCCCAGACCCGCTTCCTGTTCGAAATCCGCGTCGTGCGCGACCGCTGGTACCTGGACGCCTTCACCCGCGGCCCCGGCTACAACCACACCCTGATCTTCCCAGAGCGGCTGTACCCCTGCGGACAGTGGTTCCATGTGGCCCAGACCTTCGACGGAACGATGTACCGGTCCTATGTCGACGGCGTTTTGCAGGGCGAACATCCGATCGCCTTCAAGCCCCAGGGTCCGGGACGGGCCTCCGTCGGCTGCCGGATCAATCGGCTGAACTATTTCAACGGGGCGGTGCGTCAGGCCCGCTTCACCCCCGCCGCCTTGGCGCCGGACCGGTTCACGCCACGCTGAACCGGTCGGCGCCCCGCTCATGCGCCAGAAGCCAGCGTTTGCGCTCCACCCCGCCGGCGTAGCCGGTCAGGGCGCCGTTCGCGCCGATCACCCGGTGGCACGGCACGATGATCGCCACCGGATTGGCGCCGTTGGCCAGCCCCACGGCCCGCGCCGCCTTGGGCGATCCGACCGCCGCCGCCAGCCGGCCATAGGTCCAGGTCTCGCCCGCCGGAATGGTGCGCAGCGCCGCCCAGACCGATCTTTGGAAGGCCCCGCCGCCGGTCCGCACCTCCAATCCCTCGAAGGCGCTCAGTTCGCCGGCGAACCAGGCGTCGGCCGCCCGCCGCACCCCCTCCGCTCGTCCCGTCCTCAGGGAGACCGGCCCGTAATGGCGGTGCAGCAGCCGCCGCATCCGGTCTTCATAGTCGTGAAAGTCCAGGGCCCGCACCGCCCCGTCCGCGTCCGTCACCACCAGAATCTCGCCCAGAGGCGAAGCGAACCGATCCAGCGTCAGGTCCGAGGCCGCCGTCGCGGGTTCAGTCATGGCTCATCTCCTTGATCATGTTCCAATACAGGGCCCCATAGGCGCGCCACGGCCGCCACCGCTCGGCCCGCGCCGTCAGGGCGGCGTCGGCGCCGGTCAGCCGGTCGCTGGGCGCGTCCTCTCCGTCGTCGATCCAGTCGCCGACGGGGCGCAGACCCGGCCGCGCGGCCAGGACCGGCGCCAGTTCGGGGTCAGCGGACAGGTCGCGGGTGATCGCCTCCGGATCGGCCGCCAGGTCGAACACGCGCCGCACCCGCGCCAGAACGCCGGGCAGGGCCTTCAGCTCGTCGATGCGGGCCTCGACCACAACCTTGCCGAGCGCGCCGGGGCGCACCGTCACCGCGCCCTCGGTCCCATCCACCGACTTGCGCAGCCGCCGCGTCCAGGCGCCGTCCGCCGTGGTTTCGTCGGCCGCCCCACGCGCCGCCAAGGCCGCCGACACGAAGTCCCAGTCATAAGGCGGGCGATAGGCCAGGTTCAGGGTCACGCGCCCGCCGCCCTCCTCCGCCGCCTTGCGCCGCCGCAGGGCCGAGGGCGGGCGCCCGTACAGGGCCTGGAAGGTTTCATTGAACCGGCGCACGCTGCCGAAGCCCGACGCCATCGCCACCTCGGCCATGGTCAGTTCGGTCTCATGGATCAGCTGTTTGGCCAGAAGCACCCGCCGGGTCTGGGCCACGCTGACGGGGGCGGCGCCCAGATGCTGGCGAAACAGCCGCCGCAGGTGCCGCTCCCCCACCCCCAGCCGCTCGGCCAGGGCCTCGGCGTCCCCGTCGTCCAGCGCGCCCGCCTCGATCAGGGCCAGGGCGCGGCTGACGGTGTTGGACGTGCCGCGCCAGGCGCCCATCTCCGGCGCCGTCTCGGGCCGACAGCGCAGACAGGCCCGAAACCCCGCCGCCTCGGCCGAGGCCGCAGTCGGGTGGAACACCACATTCTCTCGCCGCGGCGTCCGCGCCGGACAGACCGGCCGACAGTAGATGCCGGTCGAGGTGACCCCCGTGAAGAACCGCCCGTCGAACCGGGCGTCGCGCGCGCTCAGCGCCCGCCAGCAGGCTTCCGAATCCAGGGTCTGTTCCATCGGCGCAGAATGGGCGTTTCAGCCGCCCCTGTCTCGCGGTTTTCGGCCATGGATGAGCGTGAGAATTCCATCCGAGAACGGGGGTTTCGCTGAGACCCCATGCGACATAACCTCTCACCTGCGCACGCAGAGGCGCAGTTATAAAACAATGGGAGTCACGCCTTGGTTCGCCTACCTTTTTCCACGCTCGCCGTCCTGGGGGCCGGCGCCGTCCTCGTCGCCTTCACCGCCGCCGCCCAGGACAGGGTCAGCCCGGAACCCGCCGCCTCGGGGCGCGCCCTGCCGGTCGGCGCCTATCGTGAGACCTGCCGGGGGATCACTCTGAACGGCGATCGGCTGCGCGCCCGCTGCATCGCCAAGAACGGTCAGTCCGTTTCGTCGACCCTCAGCGTCCGCAGCTGCCGGGGCGCGGCGATCCGCAATGACGACGGCCGCCTGGCCTGCACGCCGGCTTCGCCCCCCCGCTCGGCCTGACTGCGGAGGAGGCGACCGGCCGGACCGGTCGCCTTTCTGCGGACCTACATAGGCCAGAACAGCAGAATGGCCGGCGGACCGATGATCAGCACCAGCAGGCTGAGCGGCGCCCCCAGCTTGGGATAGTCCGAGAACTTGTAGCCGCCCGGCCCCATGACCAGGGTGTTGCACTGGTGTCCGATGGGGGTCAGGAAGTCGCACGCCGCCCCCACGGCCACGGCCATCAGGAAGGGATCGGGGCGATAGCCCAGCTGCTGAGCCAGGGTCGCGGCGATCGGCGCCACCACCAGAACCGTCGCGGCGTTGTTCAGGAAGGGCGTCACCGCCATGGCCGCAAACATCATTCCCGCCACCGCGATCACGGGCGGAATGCCCTGGAACACCGACCGCAGTCCGCCGGCGATCAGATCGGCTCCGCCCGTCTGCTGGATCGCGTCCGAGACGGGGATTAGGGCGGCGATCAGCACCAGCAGCGGTCCGTCCAGCGCCGCATAGGCTTCGCGCATCTTCAGACCGCCCAGGGCCACGATGATCACCGCCGCGCCGAAGAAGGCGATGGAGACCGGGATCAGGCCGAAGCCCACCATCACCATCGCCGCCGTCAGGACCAGGGCGGGCAGGAATTTTCGCCTCTGTCCGCCCAGGCGCATCTCCCGTTCGGCCAACGGCAGCAGGCCCAGGTCCGCCAGTTTTCCGGGCAGGCCCGATTCCGACCCCTGGAGCAAAAGGACGTCTCCGGCCTGGAGCTTGGCCGTCCGCAGATGCTGGGTCAGCTCATAGCCGCTGCGCGACACGCCCAGCAGATTCAGCCCGTGCTGACCGTACAGATCCAGCGACCGCACCGACTGCCCCACCAGCTTCGAATCCGCCCCGATCACCGCCTCGGCCAGACTGACCTCGTCCTTGGCCTCCTCCAGCAACACCGGCCGGTCGCCGCGCACCAGCTTCAGCTTGGCGGCGTCGATGAAGCCCTCCAGCGCCTCCTGGTCGCCCTTGATCAACAGGGTGTCGCCGGGGCGGACGATGGTGTTGCCGCGCGGGCGCGTCTTGCGCTTGCCATCGCGGATCAGGGCCATGACCTGGATGTCGTCCACAGCCAGGGCCTTCAGAGCGTTGATCGGCCGCGGCTCCATCAGCCAATCCTCGGGCACGCGAGCCTCGGTCAGATAGGCGTTGGCCGACAGGGCCGCCGACAGGCCGATGGTGCCGGTCCGGTCCTTGGGCAGCAGCCTGTAGCCGAAGGCCAGAAACACCAGGGCCGCCGCCGTCAGGATCAGGCCGACGGGCGCATAGTCGAACATGCGAAACGGCTCGCCGGTCATGGTCTCGCGCACCTCGGCGACCAGGATGTTGGGGGCGGTGCCCACCAGGGTGACCATTCCCCCCGCCATGGCGCCGAAGGCCATGGGCATCAGCAGGCGCGACTGTTTGGTGCCGGTGCGTCGGCTGACCTGCAACGCCACCGGCATCATGATGGCCAGGGCGCCGACGTTCTTGGTGACCATCGACAGCAGGGTCACGGCCGCCGTCAGCACCGGCGCCTGCGACCGTTCGGTCTTCAGATACGGCATGATCCGCTTCAGGGCCATTTCGACGATGCCCGACTTGGCGAAGGCGGCCGAGACCACCAGGGCGCAGGCGATGATCACCGTGACGTCGTTGGAAAAGCCTTCGAAGGCCGCGTCCGCCGGAATGACCCCGATCGCCAGCCCCGCGATCAAGGCCGCCAAGGCGACCAGATCATAGCGGAACCTTCCCCAGATGAAGGCTGCGACCGTCAGCCCCACCAGGCCGAAGGCCAGACCCTGTTGTAACGTCACGCTTAAGCCCCGACCCGGCCGCCCGTCGCCGCCGTTTCAACTGCAACGGCGAAGGCGGCCGGAGGTTCAACACCGTCCGACGATCATCCGCCCCACGCCGCGCAGGACGCGCCAGACCTCGCCGACGAAGGCCCAGACCACGATGATCATCAACAGGGTGGCCAGTTCGCCGCCGTGGTCCCCGGTCCGGTCGAACAGGCTCCGCACCCGGTCGAAGAAATCGGTCGCCGTCCCGACCCAGATCACCGGGCTCAGCGGCGACCAGAACCAAAGCCACAACAGGCCCCAGGCCGCCGCCGCCCCAAAGCTGATGTCGCCCACGGCCGTCAGCCGCGCATTGCCGCCCGAGGCCGCTCGCATCAGGTCGAACACCACCCGCGCCGCAGCGAACAGGGTCACGGGCCAATAGGCGGCGTCGACGATCTGGACCAGGATGCGGCCGTAATCGACCCCGTCCAGACTGCCGGCCAGGTCTTCCGGCCGGATCGAGGCCATGGGCAACAGGCCGGTCCACCACAGCAGCAGAACCGCCCAGGCGATGGCGCTGGCGACGGCCTTGGCCGCCGGCGACATCTCGGCGCTCTTGGGCACCGCCGGCCCCGGCTTGGCCGTTCGGGCCGCATCGCGACCGCGCGCCAGCCGCTCGCCCCAGGTCTCGGCGTCCAGGTCGCCGCCCAGTTCGAACAGGCCCAGATCCTTGACCCGCCATTTGGCGATGAAGTCCGGCTTCTTCTCCTGCCGCTCCAGCACGAAGCCGATCAGGGTGACGACCCCGATCACCGTCACCGCCCCGCTGAACAGGGCGCCGAAGCTCTGACCGATGGCCTGGCCCAGATAGATGTCCCCGACCAGCACCCGCACCGCCAGGCCGATCAGGGTGACGCAGCCCATCACCACCAGGGCCGTCTTCACCGCGAACAGCCACCAGGGATAAAGCTCCGGCCCGATCAGCGACTGAGGCCCGGACCGATAGCGCGCCGCCACCGTCAGCGGATGGCCCACCTCGCGCAGCAGGGCCTCGACCTCCTCGTCGCCGGGCGCCCGCCCCAGTCGCGCCTCCAGCGCCTCGATCCGGCCCATGATCTCGTCGCGCAGCTCGGCGACGATGTCGTCGCGCGTCGCCTTGGGCAGCTGGGCCGCCACCGCCTTCAGATACCGTTCGACCAGGTCCATCCCGTTTTCTCCCTCAGTCCCCTTGATCACAACATCTTCTCCAGCGAGGCCGACAGGCCCCGCCATTCGGCCGCCAGCCGCGCCAGCAGGACCTCGCCCCGCGCCGACAGGCGGTAGAAGCGCTTCTTGCGCCGCTCCTCCTCGCGCCATTCGCTGTCCAGCAGCCCCTGGCTCTCCAGCCGGCGCAGCAGCGGATAGAGGGTGCTCTCCTCCATCTCGACGCCCGCCGCATTCAGGGCGACCCGCAGCGAATAGCCGTATTGCTCGGTCCTCAGACTGGCCAAGACCGCCAGGATCAAAGACCCTCGCCGCAGCTCCAGCCGCAGACTCTCGAACAGCAGTTCCTCATCCTGACTCACCCGCCGATCTCCATGCGCCACATAGTGTGTGACACACAGTGTATGGGACATACTGTGTGAGGGAGTCAAGCCCTCGCCCTTTCGGCAGGCTTGCAACGCCAGGGCGAAGCGGGCTTAGGTCGCCGGACTCCGGGGGACGTCAATGAGCCAACTGCTGATCACGGAATATCTGAACGATTTGGCGACGCTGAAGCGCGTCTCTGGGGCTCAGCGAGAATCCGTAGTGCGCGAGGCGTTCAAGGACCTGCTGAAGAAGTGGGGCCGGTCTCAGAACCTTGTCTTCATCCCCGAGCACGAGATCATCACCACGGCCAAGGTCCGCAACTATGTGGACGGCGCCCTGATGCACGATCTGCGCGTGCCCTTCGGCTATTGGGAAGCCAAGGACGCGGACGACGATCTGGACGAGGAGATCGCCAAGAAGTTCAGGCGCGGCTACCCCAACACCAACATCATCTTCGAGGATTCGACCCAGGCCGTGCTGATTCAGAACGGCGCCGAGGTCATGCGTTGCAAGACCGACGACGGGCCCGAGCTTCAGCGCCTGCTGGAACTCTTCTTCGGCTGGCAGCGGCCCGAGATCGCCGAGTTCAGAAAGGCCATCGCCCAGTTCAAGGCCGATCTGCCGGCCGTTCTGACCGAACTGCGCCGCCGCATTGACGAGGCCCAGGCGACCAACGCCGCCTATCAGGCCGACGCCGCGGCGTTCCTGAAACAAGCCAAGACCGCCATCAATCCGTCGGTGACGGCCGACGATGTGCGCGAAATGCTGATCCAGCACATCCTGACGGAAGACATCTTCGCCCGTGTCTTCGGCAATGACGACTTCCACCACGAGAACAATGTCGCCAAGGCCCTACACGCCCTGGATTCCAGCTTCTGGCGCGGCGACGTCAAACGTCAGACCCTGGCGGCGCTGGAGCCCTATTACGCCGCCATCCGCTCGACCGCCGCCCTGATCAGCTCCCATTCGGAAAAGCAGGGCTTCCTGAAGGCGATCTACGAGAACTTTTACAAGGTCTACAACCCCAAGGCGGCCGACAAGCTGGGCGTGGTCTATACGCCCAACGAGATCGTGCGCTTCATGATCGAGAGCACCGACTGGCTGTGCGAGAAGCATTTCAAGAAGTCACTGATCGACCGGGACGTGAACATCCTGGACCCCGCCACCGGCACGGGCACCTTCATCGTCGAACTGATGGAGCATTTCCGGGGGCGGCCGGAGAAGCTGGCCTACAAATATCTGACCGAGCTGTACGCCAACGAAGTGGCGATCCTGCCCTATTACGTCGCCAATCTGAACATCGAGGCGACCTACGCCGCCATCGTGGGCAAGTATGAGGAGTTCCCGGGCCTGTGCTTCGTGGACACCCTGGATAACGTTGCTGCGCTTGGCATCTATTCCGGCCACCAGCACGACCTGTTCGCCACGATTTCGGACGAGAATTCAGAGCGGGTGCGGCGTCAGAACAGCCGCAAGATCAGCATCGTCATCGGCAATCCGCCCTACAACGCCTGGCAGGAAAACTACAACCAGAACAACGCCAACCGCCCCTACCACCGGGTCGATCAGCGGATCAGCGCCACCTATGTCAAGGAAGGCACGGCCCAGAACAAGAACAGCGTCTATGACATGTACACCCGCTTCGTCCGCTGGGCCTCGGACCGGGTGAAGGACGAGGGGGTCATCGCCTTCATCATCGGCCGCAAGCCCTTCGCCAAGGCCGCCTACGACGGCTTCCGCAAGGTGATCGCGCGCGAGTTCGCCGAAATCTGGGTCCTCGACCTGGGCGGCGACGTGCGCGACAACCCCAAGCTGTCGGGAACCAAGCACAATGTCTTCGGCATCCAGACCGGCGTCGCCATGGTCTTCCTGGTCAAGAAGAAGGGCCACAAGGGCGGGGCCGTCATCCGCTATGCGCGGCGACCCGAGATGGAAACGGCCGAGGAAAAGTTGCAGGCCATCTCGTCCATCGGCGGGTTACACCAGCTAACAGTAGATACGATCCAGCCGGACAAACAACATCACTGGTTGGACCAGACTCACAACGATTGGGACGCTTTCCTGCCGCTTACCGGGGGGCCTCAAGGGGGGCTGTTCGAACTCGTATCAAACGGTATCGAAACGAAAAAAGATGAGTGGGTCTACAGCATCTCTGAAGACACTCTGAAGGCAAAAGCCCGCAGGCTTGTGGACGCATATGAATCCCGCCGAGCTGGAGGCGCCATCGATACCTCAGTGAAATGGGACCGGGAATCCGAACGCCACATTCGACAAGGAGAAAAAGTTACCTACTCGGATAACGCGATCGTGCAGGTAAACTATCGCCCTTTCTCAAAGCGGCATCTTTATTTTGATCGTTGCCTTAATGCGTACCAATTTCGGGCAGACGATTTCTTTCTAAAAGGCCGAGTAAATTTTGTCATCGCTTTTAGCGATCCTGGTTTCCGTTCAGGCTACTGCTCTCTTGCTTCGGCACTACCGATTGACCGACATTTTGGTGCGGCGGTTGACGGCTATCGATACACCGGTCGCTATCGGTTTGTAGGAAAAGACCAGATCGACAATGTGACAAGCTGGGCGCTGAAACAGTTCATCGACCGCTACGGCAAGGCCGCCGCGATCACCAAGGACGACATCTTCGCCTATGTCTATGCGGTGCTGCACGACCCCGTGTACCGCGAGACCTACGCCCTGAACCTGAAGCGCGAGTTCCCGCGTATTCCCCTCTATCCCGATTTCCGTCGCTGGCGCGACTGGGGCCAGGCCCTGCTGGACCTGCACATCGGCTATGAGGCCGTCGAACCCTTCGCCCTGACCCGCACCGATGCGCCCGACCCCAAACGGGCCGAGGGCACGACCCCGGCGGTCAAGCTGAAGTCCGATCCGGACAAGGGCGTCGTCGTGCTGGACGCCGACACCCAGTTGTCGGGCATACCGACCGAGGCCTGGAGTTATCGGCTGGGCAACCGCTCGGCCATCGACTGGGTGCTGGACCAGCACAAGGAAAAGACGCCCAAGGACCCGACCATCCGCGAGAAGTTCAACACCTACCGCTTCGCCGACTACAAGGAGACGGTGATCGACCTCTTGGCCCGCGTCGTGACCGTCAGCCTGCAAACCCTCGCCATAACCGACGCCATGTCCGCCCTGCCGACCAGCGCCCGCGACCAGAAGAAGACCGAAGACTGATGACCTCGCCGACCACCGTCCCGTCTTTTGAAGCCTTCATGCAACCGATCATTGATCGTCTGAAGGCGCATGGCCGTTCGTTGACCAATGCCGAAATGCTGGAGGACATCGCGGCCCATATGGGGCTGACGGATGAGCAGATGAGCCTGCGCCATGGCAAGTGGAACCAGTTGGTGGTCGAACAACGGCTGGGCTTCGCGCGCAGTTGGCTCAAGCTGGGCGGCGCCGTCACCAACAGCCAGCGCGGCGTCTGGACCCTGACGCCGCTGGGCGCCGCGATGACGCCGCAGGAAGTGGCGGCCATCCCGAAGAAGGTTCAGCGCGACTATGCTCGAAAGGCCAAACAGGGCGCCTCTGACAGCCCGCCTCTCGAACTGATGGAGGACGAGCATTTGGAGGGAGACTGGAAGGACCGTCTGATGGCCCTCCTGCTCGCGCTGGAGCCCGCCGCCTTCGAACGCCTATGCCAGCGTCTGTTGCGCGAGTTCGGCTTCATCAAGGTGGAGGTGACGGGCAAGTCCGGCGACGGCGGGATCGACGGCACGGGCGTGCTGCGGGTCAATCTGCTGTCCTTCCACGTCTTGTTCCAATGCAAACGCTATTCCGGCTCGGTCGGCGCCGGCGCCGTGCGCGACTTTCGCGGCGCCATGGTCGGGCGCACCGACAAGGGGTTGATCATCACCACCGGGACCTTCACCGCCGATGCGCGGCGCGAGGCCACGCGCGACGGCGCCCCCGCCATCGACCTGGTCGATGGAGACGCCCTCTGTGATCTGCTGAAGGATCGTCGCCTGGGCGTGACTGTCGAAATGGTGGAACAAGTCACCGTGGACGAAGACGCCTTCGCCGCCTTCTGACCCCCGATGTCCGCCACCCAACCCGACCTCTTCGGCGACCCCGCCCCGGCGGCGCCCGCCTATGTCGTGCCCTATCCCATTGCGGTGAACACCCTGCGGCGGACGCTGGAGATGTTGCAGGCGGCCGAGGTCTGGCCCTGGGATGCGGACATGAAGGCGGCGCGGATGGAGCGCAATGTGCCCAAGATGCTGGCCGTCCTGCCCCCGGACGAGGCTGCGGACTGGCGCCGCCGGATCGAGGCCGAGGCCGCGCGGCTCGACGGCTGACCGCCCGCAACCCTCGCGGCCCTGCGGCGCTATGGCGAGACCGTCCGTCCCGCGCTAAGTTTCGTTCATGACCCTTCTTCGACGCCGAAGCCCGCTGCGGCCAAGCCGTCCATGTCCCTGACCCACGCCGTGCTTCAGGCGGCGAACCGCCCGATGGACGCCGCCGCCGTGTCGCGCGCCTTCAAGGGCGGCGGCAAGCGGATCGAACAGCGGGTGGTGCAGGCCCTGTCCACCCTGGTCCGCTACGGCTGGATCAGCGCCCTGCCCGGCGGAACCTATGCCGCGCGCCGCGCGGCTTGACGGAGACCTGATCAATGCCTCGACTATGGATGGTGCGGCTCGGCAAGTTCGGCGAACAGGAGGCCCACGCCCTGGAAACCGGGGAATTGGTCACGGGATGGGAGCTGCCGGACCTGACGCCTGCCGACACGCGCGAGGCGGTGCTGTCCATCCTGCACCAGGCCCTGCCGGACGAACAGCCGGGCACGTTGCGCAACTGGGCCGCTCAGCTGAACCAGTTGAAGAACGTCGCCGTTGCAGGCGATCTGGTGGTGACGCCCTTGAAGACCACCGGTCGTCTCGCCGTCGGCAGGCTTCAGCCCGGCTATATCCACACCGAGGCCGGGGCGCCCGCCCGTCGTGTGGAATGGCTGCGCACGGATCTGCCGCGCGACGCTCTGAAACAGGATCTGCTGTATAGTCTCGGCGCGTCGCAGACGGTGTGCGAGATCAGCCGCAACGAAGCGCTGGCGCGCCTGCTCGCTGCGGTCGAGACCGGCGTGGACCCCGGCGCAGCCGCTCTGCCCTCGACCAAGCCGTCATCGACGCCGGAAACCGGGGCGGAGGAAGCCGCCGAAACGTCCGATATCGCGGACCTGGCCGAGTTGGCGCGCGACCAGATCGAGCGGCGCATATCCAGCCAGTTCGCAGGCCACGCCTTCACGCGCTTGATCGCCGCGCTTTTAGGAACTCAGGGATATCAAGTCGAGGTGTCGCCACCCGGGCCGGATCGAGGCATCGACATCGTCGCAGGCCAGGGCGCCCTCGGCCTGAGCGGCCCCAAGCTTGTCGTTCAAGTCAAGTCCGGCGGCATAGTGGTGGACCAGCCGACGCTTCAAGGACTGATCGGCTGCATCCATGACGTTCATGCCGATCATGGCCTTTTGGTCAGTTGGTCCGGCTTTAGCCCGCCAGTACGAAAACGTGTGAATGAGCTGTACTTCCGAGTGCGGCTTTGGGACCGCAAACAGATCGTTGACGCCCTGCTGACCCATTACGATGACCTTCCAGCCGACATACGCGCCGAACTGCCGCTGCGACGCATCTGGACCCTGGTTCCTGACATGACGGTATAATCGCCTTCGATCGCAAAAAGGGGCGGCGGACCGAAGTCCGCCGCCCCGTTCTTGTCGCGCTGACGTCGCCTTAGAAGGACTTGGTCAGGTTCACGAAGGCCGTGCGGCCCAGGTAGTCGTAGCCCGAGTACAGCGGGGCGTTGCCGACCCGGTTGTACACGCCCGCCGAGATGGTCGGGGGGTTTTCGTTGAACAGGTTGCGAACGCCCAGGGTGGCGGTCCAGCCGTCGGCCGAATACTGGACCGAGGCGTTGTGCAGCCAGTAGTCGTCCACCGCGAGGTCGTAGTCCGAGGTGACCGGATCTTCCTCATAGTAGGCGTAGCTGTCGGTGCCCTGGATCCATTCGACGCCGTAGCGGACGCGCCATTGGTCCCAAGCATAGGAGACGTCGGCGGTGCCGGTGAACTCCGGATTGTTGACCATGCCGGTGTAGTCGACCAGCGGGTCTTCCTCGAACAGCTTGTTGGAGATCTCCGTGTACTGGGTGATCGCCAGGTTCAGCAGGGCCGTGCCGGGACCGACGTCCTTGCGATAGCGGACCGTATAGTCCAGCCCCTTCACATTGTCGGTGGCCAGGTTCACGTAGCTGTCCGAGACCGTCAGGCTGTTGTCCGCCGGATCACGCGACACCAGGCGGCAGAAGCCGGCGTCGGCGGCGAAGTCTTCCGGGTTGGAGTCGTAGCAGCGGGTCAGGATTTCGCCTGCGCCGGTGCGCGACACGCCGTTCTCGACCTCGATCTCATAGTAGTCGACGGCGAAGGCCAGGTCGCCCCAGCTTGAAGGCATCGGAGGACGCACGACCAGACCCAGGGTCATGTTGGTCGAGGTCTCGGCCGACAGACCGGCCTCAGCGCCCCCGGCGGTGATCACCCGGACGCTGTTGGTGGACTGGAAGTCGCCGGCCAGGCCTTCGGACGCGCAGTTGGCGACGCGGTTGGGGTTCACGCCCGGCGCGCCGTAGTCGTTGCAGCGGTCGATCGAGTTCGACTGGAAGCCGCTGGTGGCGCCGACGAACTGTTCGAACAGGGCCGGGGCCCGGTAGGAGGTGCCGTAGGTGCCGCGAACCGTGATCCAGTCGATCGGACGATAGACCAGACCGACCTTGTAGGTCGTGTCGTCGCCGTAGGAGTCATAGTCGGTGTAACGGGCCGAACCGTTCAGGGTCAGCTCGCGAACGCCAGGCAGATCAACCAGCAGCGGGGCCTCGATCTCGCCGAAGACTTCCTTCACCGAATCCGAACCGCGGGTGATGGCCGAGGTCGAATAGTTGTAGGTGTTGCCCAGCTGGCTATCCAGGCCCGGGGTGTCGTCGATCTCGGACTCACGCCATTCGGCGCCGAAGAAGCCCATGACACGGCCGGCGGGCAGGCTGAACAGCGGACCGTCGATGCCGATGCTGGCGACCTTCTCGATGAACTCGGTCGTGCCGGTCACCGGACGGAAGACATAGTCCTTCCAGTCCTGCGGCAGGACGCCGCCGATGGTCTGGGTCGTCAGGGCCGGAGCCGCGACACAGCCGGGGTTCGACGCCAGGGCGGCGCACTGGAAGCCGCCCGCGCCGTCGCTGACCACGTCCAGCGAAGCGATCAGATTGTCGGTCAGGAACTGTTCGCTGGTGTAGGTCGACTTGGACCGCGAATAGCTGACATAGGCGTCATAGCGCCATTCAGGCACGAAGAAGTCGCCCTTGATCCCGGCGACGTAGCGGCCGAAATCGACTTCCTGTTCGGAGTGATCGTTGCCGTAGCCGATGAAGGCGCGCACGCCGACGTCTTGGCCCTGGTTCAGCCCTTGGTCGCCAAAGGCGACGCTGCCCTGCAGATTGGCGGGGATCAAGGGGCTGCCGACGGCGTAGTCCAGCGCCAGCTGGCGGTAACCGGTTTGCGACGACTTGCGCTGATTGAACAGGGCCTCGCCGTAGATTTCAGCATTGCCCAGGGCGTTCAACTGATAGCCGGCTTCGCCGTACAGGGTGGTGATCTCGACCGGCGAGATCAGCGACTCGTTCAGCATCCGGTCTTCGAAGGTGTCGCGGACGTTCAGGTCGTTGCCCGGGCCGCCCACGCCTTCAAAGCCGACCAGACCGGTCGTGACGGCCGAGTTCGGACGCCAGCGGTTGAAGGTCGTGCCGGTCGCGCCCGGCGCCGCGACGCCGGTCGTAGCGCCCGTGGCGATCGTGTTGATCGTCACGCCGTTCGAGCCGGTCGTGGTGACCGGATAGCATTTCGACTGGCCGGTCAGCGGGTCGATATAGTCCTGGCCGTTGCGGAAGCCGTCGGTCTGGCAACGGGTGAACTCGCGGTCGCGCAGGGTCAGTTCGTCGCGCTCGTAGCGCTCGATCGAACCGGCGGCGCGCCAGCGATCGCCACGAACGCCTGCGGTCAGCGACAGACGGGTCGAACCGCCCGCGCCATTGGCCTCCAGCGGCTCGTTGCGCTGTCCTTCAAAGACCAGGCCTTCGAAGTTCTGGCGGGTCTGGATATTGACCACCCCGGCGACGGCGTCGGAGCCGTAGACCGAAGAGGCGCCGTCGCGCAGGACTTCGACCCGGTCGATCATGGCGGTCGGCAGGACGTTCAGGTCAGCCGCGCCGACCGAACCGCGCGAACCGGCCGGCGAAACGCGACGGCCGTTCAGCAGCACCAGAGTCCGGCTCGGGCTCATGCCGCGCAGGCCGATGGTGTTGGCGCCGGGGCCGCCGTCGGTGACATAGCCGCCGTAGGCGTTGTTGATTTGGGACGTGCCGCCGGTGACGGCGGTGCTTTGCAGCGCCTCAGTGGTCGAGGCGAAGCCCTGCAGGGTCGCCTCTTCGCGTGTCACCACCTGGGTCGGCGAGGGCGCATTGTAGTTGTCACGCCGGATGCGCGAGCCGATGACGACGATGTCCTCGACCTGGGCGGAGCCGTCCTGGGCCGCCGTTCCGTCCTGAACCACGGCGGCGTCCTGGGCCAAGGCGCCAGAAGCGGCCAAGACCGAGATAGAAGCGGCCAATCCCCCGACAATCGTCGAAGAAAGAAGAGTGTTTTTACGAGTACGCATACGCCCCATTCACAAACAGTATTGATACACTACTTAGATCGGTAGCCGGGTAACAAAGGTATATATCACCGATACATCAAATGTATCAGTTCTGTGACTCTGTTAAGGATCAGGAATACGGGCCGCAACCAAAAAGTCGCACAAACGTACGATTAGCGACGAAAAACCGCAAAACAGCAGCCACGTCGCGGCATATCGAAGCATGTTCTTTTCGCGTAGTGACGTTTTGTCGCCATTTTTTGGCCCGCATGCGCCACATTCTGGGCGCTACAGGCGCTCTTCGGCTCTCTGGCGCCCTTGAAGTCGCCGCACTAAGTTCTGTTCATGAACCGTTCTTCGACGCCGAAGCCCGCTGCGGCCAAGCCCGCCAAGCCCGTCCCCGCCAAACCCGTCCATGTGCCCGATCCCGGCGTGCGGGAGGCGGCGGCCGCCTTCATTCGCGACACCGGGAAAATGCCGATGTTCGCCCCGGCGACGGGTCCGCGCCTGACGCCGGAGGAGCCGGTCGCCGCCCCGGCCGACTGGGTTCCGCACCGCCCCTCGCGCGAAGGGGCCAAGAAGGGCGGGCGCTTCCGGCTGGAGACGAAATACACCCCCGCCGGCGATCAGCCCGCCGCCATCGCCGAACTGGTGGCCCAGGCCGAGGCGGGCGACCGGGATCAGGTGCTCTTGGGCGTCACCGGCTCGGGCAAGACCTTCACCATGGCCAAGGTCATCGAACAGACCCAGCGCCCGGCCCTGATCCTGGCCCCCAACAAGACTCTGGCGGCCCAGCTCTATTCCGAGTTCAAGAGCTTCTTCCCGGACAATGCGGTCGAATATTTCGTCAGCTACTACGACTATTATCAGCCCGAGGCCTATGTCCCGCGCACCGACACCTATATTGAGAAGGACAGCTCGATAAACGAGCAGATCGACCGGATGCGGCACTCGGCGACGCGGGCGATACTGGAGCGGGATGATGTGATCGTGGTGGCCAGCGTCAGCTGCATCTACGGCATCGGCTCGGTCGAGACCTATACGGCCATGACCTTCACGCTGAAGGTGGGGGACCAGATCGACGAGGCGAAGCTGCGGGCCGACCTGATCGCGCTGCAGTACAAGCGCAACGACCTGAACTTCGAACGCGGCATGTTCCGCAAACGCGGCGACGTGATCGAAATCTTCCCGGTCCACCTGGAGGACCGGGCCTGGCGCCTCAGCCTGTTCGGCGACGAGCTGGAGGCGATCCAGGAGTTCGACCCCCTGACCGGCAAGAAGACCGCCGAGCTGAACGAGATCACCGTCTACGCCGCCAGCCACTATGTGACCCCCCGCCCCACGCTGAACCAGGCGATCACCGGCATCAAGGCCGAGCTGAAGGAGACGCTGGACTGGATGATCGAGAACGGCAAACTGCTGGAGGCCCAGCGGCTGGAGCAGCGCACCCGTTTCGACCTGGAGATGATGGAGGCCACCGGCAGCTGCGCCGGCATCGAGAACTATTCCCGCTGGCTGACCGGCCGCGCCCCCGGCGAGCCGCCGCCGACCTTCTTCGAATACATCCCCGACAACGCCCTGCTGTTCGTGGACGAGAGCCACGTCACCATCGGCCAGATCAACGGCATGTTCCGGGGCGACTACCGCCGCAAGTCGACCCTGGCCGAATACGGCTTCCGCCTGCCCTCCTGCATCGACAACCGCCCGCTGAAGTTCGAGGAATGGGACGCCATGCGCCCCCAGACCATCCACGTCTCGGCCACCCCCGGCCCGTGGGAGATGGAGCGGGCCGGCGGCGTCTTCGTCGAACAGGTCATCCGCCCCACCGGCCTGATCGACCCGCCGGTCGAGATCCGCCCCGTCTCGGGCGCCACGCGCAACCAGGTCGACGACGTCATCGACGAGGTCAAGGCGACGACGGCCAAGGGCTATCGCAGCCTGGTCACCACCCTGACCAAGAAGATGGCCGAGGACCTGACCGAATACATGCATGAGCAGGGGATCCGCGTCCGCTACATGCACTCCGACGTCGACACGCTGGAGCGGATCGAAATCCTGCGCGACCTGCGTCTGGGCGCCTTCGACTGCCTGATCGGCATCAACCTGCTGCGCGAGGGGCTGGACATCCCCGAGTGCGGCCTGGTCGCCATCCTGGACGCGGACAAGGAGGGCTTCCTGCGCTCCGAGACCAGCCTGATCCAGACCATCGGCCGGGCCGCGCGCAACGTCGACGGCCGCGTCATCCTCTACGCCGACCGCATGACCGGCTCGATGGAGCGCGCCATCGCCGAGACCGACCGCCGCCGCGAACGCCAGATGGCCTATAACGCCGAACACGGCATCACGCCCGAGAGCGTCAAGCGCGACATCAAGGAAATCCTCGACAGCCCCTATGAGTCCCGCGAGATGGACCGCCTGACCCGCCCCGGCGTGGCCGAGGCCTCCAAACCCTTCGTCGGCTCCAACTTCCAGGCCGCGCTCAAGGACCTGGAAGGCCGCATGCGCGAGGCCGCCTCCAACCTGGAGTTCGAGGAAGCCGCCCGCCTGCGCGACGAGATCAAGCGCATGAAGCTGCTGGACCTGGAATTCGCCAACGAGGCCCTGACGGGGGCGGGCGAAGAGGTGGACAAGTCGGCGCCGAAGAAGTGGCGCAGGGAGGCGGCGGCGGAGAAGGCGGAGGCGTTTAGGAAGGGGCGGTAAAAGCACCCGCCCCCGATGGTTAGAGAACTTGCAAGCCACGAGATCCCTGCTAGCGTGAGTTGCACTGACACCCGGGGGATCGATTGGCTCAAGTCTCGTCTATTGCCGACCTGCTAGCAGCACTACGGGCGGACCACTCTGACCATACGGGAGCGCTTTGGTTCAGAGGCCACGCCTCACATGACTGGAAGTTACTTCCTGGTTTCCTACGGGAGGAAACAGATACGTCTGAGGGCACGCTCATAAGTCGCTTTCGTCAAAGCGCCGCAATGCTAACTGAACGCTCCCCACGAGAATCTTTCGACTGGCTATTTCTCATGCAACACTACGGTGTTCCCACAAGATTACTGGACTGGACGGAAAGCCCACTCATAGCGCTTTATTTCGCGCTATACGACGACCCATCACTTGATGGCGTTGATTCTGCTTTATGGTACCTAAAACCGACCGCATTAAACATGAATGCAAATATAGTTGACCCGCATGAACCTAACTATATCCCTGCATTTGAAGATCAAGAACTCCAGTCATACTCATTTGAGAGTCTTCGTCAAAACGAACGTATTGTTCTTTCGCCAGTTGCAGCAATAGCGACTCGGAATAACGCTCGCATTCAAGCTCAAATGGGGGCATTCACAATACATCACAACGGACGAACCCCTCTCGAAGAGGTTGGCGATGGATCTCACGTAACAAAATACCACATTCCGGCCAGAGCCCGAGAGGAAATAATGGCCGAACTATCAATGCTTCACATTAATCGCTTTACGGTGTTCCCTGAGATGGCCAGCATCGGATCAATTATACGGGATTCGATGTGATGAGTTACGTTGAAACATCGCCCTTAAAGAACAGCACAGTCATGATGCTCCACTCGGAGCGCGATGAGATTGAGACAACGCCTCCGTATCAAAGAGCAGGAGGAGTTTGGACGATCGAGAAGAAGAGGTTATTGATAGACTCAATACTCAACGACTACGATATTCCGAAACTTTATTTTCATCAATACGACAGCCAACGCATGCTGGCTACCGGAAAACGTTACGCCATCATTGACGGTAGGCAGCGCCTGGAAACGATATGGGACTTTATGGATGGAGGCTTCTCGCTCGGTCCAGACGTTGAATATCAAAGAGACAATTCGATAGACCTAAGAAACCTCGGCTACGCTGACATAGCTGTAAGCCATCCCAAAATTCGCATCAAGTTTGACTCATTTGTTCTTCCCGTCGTGCTTGTAAGCACTCAGGGCGATGAAGACGAACTTATAGAAGACATGTTTTCTCGGCTTAATGAAGCAGTTCCTCTAAACGCCGCCGAGAAACGCAACGCCATCGGTGGAGAAATGGTCGGCGTCATAAATCGAATTTGCGCTAGGCGATTTTTCACTGAAAAGTTGCGAATAACCAATAGACGCTACCAGCATAAGGAAGCAGCCGCCCGCTTCCTCCTGACTGAAGATAGCCTCAAGAAAAACAAGCGGCTTATAGATACCAAGCGCGTCTATCTCGACGCCCTAGTGAAAAACAACAAACAATCGTCAGACACTACATCCTCCCTAGAGTCGGAAGTGTCTAACGTAGTTGACGCGATGAGCGAGATATTTATGGATCGAGACGAACTATTATCTGCTCAGGGAAATTTAGTTATATACTACCTAATATTTCGAAGCGCCCTTGAATACAATGAAATGGATCGACTGAACAGACGAGCCCTTCTGGATTTCCGTGCCAAACTTTCAGAAAACAGGGTCAAAGCAGAGTTTGATTATGAAGGAGCATCATTCGAACTCCTTGAGTATGACCGTTTGAGTCAGCAAGGGACAAATGACGCCTCATCTATTCGAGAAAGGTATGGAATTCTCGCTCGACACCTCGGGCTTACAAAGGTTGATTTGGAGCCTGGACGAATTTCTGAAGTGCACTAATACAGGTGATCTCGCCATTTGAACGAATGGCGGCGCGGGCCAGGCCCTCGGCCTTCATCCCCGTTCTGACCCCTTCTCTCCTTGCGGGAGAAGGAAGAGAGTTGCGTCCGGGTTTGGCGTAACGGCGGTTTAGGCCGTGGCGGCATGAGCCAGGGCATTCACCGCAAGATCCGATCCGACGCCGTGTGGGCCGAAGTGCGCAAGGCGTGGGAGGATGGGGAGACCGCGCGGTCGGTGGCGCGGCGGTATGATGTGGGGGTGCACGCCCTGTGGAAGCGGCGCGAGGCGGAGGGCTGGGCGCGGCCCGAGCCGAAGGCGGGGCCGGTGGAGCCGGCCGAGGGCTGGGGCGCCTATGTGCAGGGGCGGCGCGACGCCTTCGAGGCGCGCCTGGCGGATGCGCGGGCGCTGGCGGAATGTCTGGTCGAGGCGATGAAGGACGAGCGGCTGATGCGGGCGCCGCACTGGCATATTCCGTGGCTGTATCGCTGGCGCGCCGACCATCTGGGCCCCGAGGCGGCGGCGCGGGACCGGGAACGGGCGGTGGAGATGGGGTATGTCTGGGCCGAGGCGTTCTGGGACGAGGACGGGGCGCTGAGGCCGCTTTACCGACTGGATGCAGAGATGGCGCGTCTGCACCCGCAGGAGTGGCGCCGGGCGGTGGGCGTGCCGGAGGGGGTGGAGGTGGGACTCCTTCTTCCCTTGCGGGAGAAGGTGGGCGACCCTCGGGCTTGTCCCGAGGGGAGGTCGGATGAGGGGTTGCACCAGCCCTGACGGTCCACGCCGAACCGACCCCTCATCCGGCCCTGCGGGCTACCTTCTCCCGCAAGGGGAGAAGGAAGAAGTTGAGCGCGGCGGTCTCCATTTCGGCGGCCAAGCTATCCCCTGATCGTTCGTCATCCTCCGGCAAGCCGCGCCGGCTGCCGCGCCCCGGTCGCCACCTGACCATGGATGGCCGATAACCTGACCGAGTGCATGCACGAAGAGGCGGCTCGCTTGCGCGACGAGATCAAGCGTATGAAGAAGATGGACCTGGAGTTCGCCCAGGACATGATGAGCAGCTGAGCCCCTGCGGCGATCGAGACCTGACCCATGATACGTCTTTATGTGACCGGCGACCTGTCGCCCGGCGCCGCCGTCGCCCCGACCCTGGACCAGTCGCGCTACCTCACCCAGGTGATGCGGCTGAAGGCGGGCGACGAACTGCTGGTCTTCAACGGCCGCGACGGCGAATGGCGCGCCGCGATCGCCGAGGTGCTGAAGAAGGGCGTCATCCTGCGCGCCGAGGCCCAGACCCGACCCCAGACGCTCGGCCCGGACCTGGAGCTGATCGTCGCCGTGGTGAAGAAGGCCCGGGTCGAGACCATCGTCGAGAAGGCGGCCGAACTGGGCGCCCGCCGGGTGCGGCTGGTGCTGACGAAACGCACCAATGCGGACCGCATCCGCCTGGACCGGCTGGACGCCATCGCCGAGGAGGCCGCCGAACAGACCGGCCGCCTGGACGTGCCCGCCGTCGAAGACCCGATCAAGCTGGACGCCCTGCTGGACGGCTGGGAGGACGGCCGCCGCCTGATGTTCTGCGACGAGACCGGCGGCGCGCCCGCGATCCGGGCGCTGACCCAGGCGTCTCCTCCGGCCGCCAAATGGGCCATACTGATCGGCCCCGAAGGCGGCTTTTCGCCCGAGGAGGGCGAACGGCTCCGCGCCCTGCCCTTCACCACCGCCGTTTCGCTCGGCCCGCGCATCCTGCGCGCCGACACCGCCGCCATCGCCGCCATGACCCTGTGGCAGGCGGCGGTCGGCGACTGGGACCGCTGAGAGACGCCATTCCTCCTCATTCCTCCCCCCCTTGGGGGAGGGGGACCGCCGCGCCCTTGCGCGGGGGTGGAGGGGCCCGACGCCGCAGCGCCCCTCCGTCTCTCCGCTGCGCTTCCGAGCCACCTCCCCCAGAGGGGGAGGATTTTTGACGTTGCGATCCGTTCCGGAATACGCCCCGCCCCCTTGAGCCTTGCCTCAACCTCGCCCATCTAGCCGCGACAGACGGTCGCTGATGCGCCGAAGGGGACTGACGCATGACCGACAACGCGCCGCTGAGCCGGACCGCCCTGATCGAAGCCATGTCCAAGGGGATCAAGCCCAAGGACCAGTGGCGCATCGGCGCCGAGCACGAGAAGTTCGGCTTCGACAAGACCACCCTGGCCCGCCCCGCCTATGACGGCCCGAACGGCATCAAGGCCATGCTGGAGGGGCTGCAGCGCTTCGGCTGGACGCCGGTCGAGGAGAACGGTTTTCTGATCGGGCTGGAGCGCAAGAACGACGAGGGCTTCGTCGCCTCGGTCAGCCTGGAGCCCGGCGGACAGTTCGAATTGTCGGGCGCCCCGCTCCTGACCATCCACGACATCTGCAACGAGACCGGCCAGCATCTGATGGAGGTCAAACAGGTGGCCGACCAGCTGGGCGTCGGCTTCCTGGGCGTCGGCTTCGACCCTCTGTGGACGCGCGAGCAGACGCCGGTCATGCCCAAGGGCCGCTATGACATCATGCGCGCCTACATGCCCAAGGTGGGGTCGCTGGGCCTGGACATGATGCTGCGCACCTGCACCATCCAGGCCAATCTGGACTTCGATTCCGAAGCCGACATGGTGCTGAAGTTCCGCACCTCCCTGGCGCTTCAGCCGATCGCCACGGCCCTGTTCGCCAACAGCCCCTTTACCGAGGGCCGGCCCAACGGCTTCCTGTCGGCCCGCGCCAATGTCTGGACCGACACCGACCCGGACCGGACCGGCATGCTGGGCTTCGTCTTCGAGGACGGCTTCGGCTTCGAGCGCTACGCCGACTATGCGCTGGACACCCCGATGTATTTCGCCAAGCGCGACGGCCGCTACGTCGACGCCTCGGGCCAGTCGTTCCGTGATTTCCAGGCCGGGAAACTGCCCGCCCTGCCCGGCGACTATCCGACCATCAAGGACTGGAACGACCACCTGACCACCCTCTTCCCCGAGGTGCGGCTGAAGGCCTATCTGGAGATGCGCGGCGCCGACGGCGGCCCGTGGAGCCGGATCTGCGCCCTGCCCGCCCTCTGGGCCGGCGTCCTGTACGACGCGCCGTCGCTGGCGGCCGCCTGGGACCTGGTCAAGGACTGGGACATCGCCGACCACGAGCGCCTGCGCCGCGACGTGACCCGCCTGGGCCTGAAGGCCGAGGTCGCGGGCCGCAGCGTGCGCGACATCGCCGTGGACCTGGTCAATATCGCCAAACAGGGCCTGAAGAACCGGGCGCGCTTCTCGGGCGGCATGGTGGACGAGCGCGGCTATCTGTCCGAACTGGAAGACATCGCCGACAGCGGGATCACCCCGGCTGAACGGCTGCTGGACCTGTACCACGGCCCCTGGGGCGGCGATGTGAAGCGGATTTACGCCGATTTCGCCTACTGATGAAAAGGCGTCCTTAACCCGCAAGCTGTACGGCGTGTCCCATACGGGTAAGCCGAACAATGACCAGCCGCTCGATCGCAGACTCGCTCACGCCTGCCGCGCCCTTTGACGCCCCTCGCAGGGCGCCGGAGCTGGATCTCGACACCTTCTTCGACGTCTCGCTGGATCTGCTGGTGGTGCGCGACATCAACGGGCCCGTGCTCAAGGCCAGCGCCTCCTGGTTCACCGTGCTCGGCTATCGTCCCGAGGCGTTGGTGGGCCGCCTCCTGCCCAGCCTGATCCATCCCGACGACCAGGAGGCGACGCGCGAGGCCATGGCCGAGGTCGTCAGCCGTCGGCCGGGTGATCCCGTTCTGGGCCAGATCAACCGGTATCGCCACCGGGACGGCCGCTACGTCACCCTGGAATGGCGCGCCCAGCGGTTGGGGAACCGGATCTTCGGCGTCGCGCGCGACGTCACCCAGAAGGTCGCGGCTGAGCGCGCCCTGATGGAGGCCAAGGCCGCAGCGGAAGCCGCAAACCAGGCCAAATCCGACTTCCTGGCCAATATGAGCCATGAAATCCGCACGCCGCTGAACGGCGTCATCGGAATCGTCGACGCCCTGTCGAAGACCGACCTCAGCCCAGAACAGGCCGAGATGGTCGCCTTGATCGCGAGTTCGGGCGTGACGCTGGAGCGCCTGGTCTCGGACATTCTGGACGTATCCAAGATCGAGGCCGGCCAGCTGAACCTGGAGACCCGCCCCTTCGACCTGGACGAGGCGCTGGAGGCCGGCCTGGACGTGGCGCGGCTGCGGGCCGAGGCCAAGGGCCTGACCCTGGAGGTGCGGCGCGACGCCGACGCCCGCGGCGTCTTCGTCGGCGACAGTCTGCGAATCCGCCAGATTCTGGACAATCTCCTGTCCAATGCGGTCAAGTTCACTCAGCACGGCGGCGTCCAAGTCGACGTCCGGGTGTGCGAAGACTCCGACGGCCTGACCGTGCTGAGCCTGACGGTGCAGGATACGGGGGTGGGCTTTTCCTGCGACCACGCCGCGCGCCTGTTCGAGCGGTTCACTCAGGCCGACAGCACCGTCACCCGGCGCTTCGGCGGGACTGGCCTGGGTCTGTCGATCTGCCACGCCCTGACGGAGATGATGGGCGGCCGCATCAGAGCCGCCTCGACACCGGGCGTCGGCAGCCGGTTCACGGTCGAAATTCCGTTGCCGCGCGTCAGCAGCCTGGGTGATTACGATGTCCAGACACGCGGCCGGGCGACGCAGATCGCCGCGCCCCTGCCCGCGCTCCGCGTGCTTCTGGCCGAAGATCACCCCGTCAACCAGCGGGTCGTCCAGTTGATCCTGGGCGCGCACGACATGCAGATCGTCACGGTCGACAACGGGCTCCAGGCCCTTGAGGCCTTCCAGAGCCAGGACTTCGACCTGGTACTGATGGACATGCAGATGCCGGAAATGGACGGCCTGACGGCGACACGCGCCATTCGCCGGGTGGAGGCGAGCCGCCGCAGGCGCACTCCCGTCATCATGCTCAGCGCCAACGCCATGGACGACCACCGCCGTCAGGCCCTGGCGGCCGGCGCCGATCTGCACGTCTCCAAGCCCGTCACCGCCGCCGCCCTGCTGGGCGGCATTCAAGCCCTGATGGCCGCCCCTGCGACCGCCTCTGACGTGCGAGCGGGGTAAGGCCCCGTCCTGAGGGACAAATCGGACACATCGGACAGTTCGGACACCCTTTTTCGGCCGATCGTCCCTTGGGGGTGGAAATTGACAAAGTTTGCCAAAGGTCCATCCTCTGCCGCGATAGGGAAGGACCGCCCATGGCTACGATGAACATCTCCCTGCCCGACCCGATGAAGGCCTGGGTCGAGGAACAGGCCCAATCGGGCCGCTACGCCAACGCCTCCGACGTCATCCGCGACCTTATCCGCCGAGAGCAGGTCAAGGCGGAAAAGATCGCCCATTGGCAAAGGCTGATCGCAGAGGCCGACGCCTCTGGCGTTTCCGATCAGTCTCCGCGTGAAGTGATTGAGGAACTGCGCGCCCAGTTGCGCCGCGCCTCCTAATGCTTCGCCTGAGCCGCGAGGCGCGGGCGGACTTGCAGCAGGTCTATTTGCAAGGTCTGGAACTGTTTAGGAGCCGTCAGGCCGATGACTATATCGAGGGCCTGTTCGCAAAACTGGATTTGCTTACGGACTTCCCCCGGCTCGGAGCCGCTCGGCCCGAGTTAAGCGCGGACGCTCACGTGATGTTCTACAAGAGCCATGCCGTCCTCTATCGGATCGACGATGCGGATGTGTTTATCCGACGCATTCGGCACGCGCTTGAGGATTGGCAATCCGATGGCTCTGAGGTCGGATCGAACGACGAAGGGAGCGAACCATGACCCATCCCATCCACATCGGCATAGGCGGCTGGACCTATGAGCCCTGGCGCGGGGTCTTCTATCCAGAGGGCCTGGTTCAAAAGCGCGAACTGGAATACGCCGCCTCGAAACTGACCTCGATCGAGATCAACGGCACCTACTATTCCACCTTCAAGCCCGACTCCTGGCGCAAGTGGCGCGACGAGACGCCGGACGGCTTCGTCTTCTCGGTCAAGGCCAGCCGCTATTGCACCAATCGCAAGGTCCTGTCCGAAGGCGGCGAGAGCTTCGACCGATTCCTGTCGCAGGGGCTGACCGAACTGGGCGACAGGCTGGGGCCGATCAACTGGCAGTTCATGGGGACCAAGAAGTTCGATCCAGAGGACTTCGAGGGTTTCTTGAAGCTGCTGCCGCCCGAGAAGGACGGGGTCCGCCTGCGCCACGCCCTGGAGGTCCGCAATCCGACCTTCGCCACCGAACAGTTCTATGACCTGGCCCGCAAATACGGCGTCGCCATCGTCTACGCCGTCGATGACGAAGAGCCGACCTGGCCCCAGATCGACGAGCCCACCGCCGACTTCTCCTATGCCCGGCTGATGTCCAGCCGCGAAGACGAACCGACCGGCATGACCGCCGACGAACTGTCCGGCGTCGCCGACCAGGTCCGCGCCTGGGCCGAGCGCGGCGAGGTCTTCGCCTATTTCATCTCGGGGGCCAAGGCGCGCAATCCGGCGGCGGCCATGGCTCTGATCGCCCAGCTCAAATAGGGCTGGCCTTGCGGGCGGCGCCTGCGGTGCGCATCTGTCAGCCACGCCCCGAAGCCTGAAGGACTCCCCATGCCGATCGCCACCCGCGCCTTCGCCGCGACCGCCGCCGACAAGCCCCTGGTCCCCTACAGCTTCGAGCGGCGCGATCCCGGCCCGGACGATGTGCTGATCGACATCAAATACTGCGGCATCTGCCATTCGGACCTGCACATGGCCCGCAGCGAGACCGGACCCGCCTCCTATCCCCTGGTGCCGGGCCACGAGATCGCCGGCGTGGTCAAGGCCGTCGGCTCCAACGTCGTCCGTTTCAAGGAAGGCGACCGCGTCGGCGTCGGCTGCATGGTCGACAGCTGCCGCGAATGTTCATCCTGCCGCGAGGGGCTTGAGCAATATTGCGTGCCTGGTTTCACGGGCACCT
The DNA here is from genome assembly GCF_009394735.1 of Brevundimonas sp. Bb-A. Lineage (NCBI taxonomy): Bacteria > Pseudomonadati > Pseudomonadota > Alphaproteobacteria > Caulobacterales > Caulobacteraceae > Brevundimonas > Brevundimonas sp. Bb-A. The sequence continues at coordinate 3,120,354 of NZ_CP045456.1, forward strand.
ATGGGGCCAAGGACAGGAAGGGCGGCACGGCCGAGACCATCACCCAGGGCGGCTATTCCGACCATATCACGGTGGATCAGCACTTCGTCGTCACCATTCCCGACAGCCTGCCGCTGGACGTCGCCGCCCCCCTGCTGTGCGCCGGCGTGACGACCTATTCGCCGCTGAAGGAATGGAAGGTCGGACCGGGCTCCAAGGTGGCGGTCATCGGCCTGGGCGGACTGGGCCATATGGCGGTCAAGCTGGCCGCCGCCATGGGCGCAGAGGTCACCGTCCTGTCCACCTCCGACCGCAAGAAGGCCGATGCGGAGCGGATGGGCGCCAAACATTTCCTGATCAGCAGCGACAAGGCGGCGATGAAGGCGGCGGCCGAAAGCTTCGACCTCATCATCAACACCGTCTCGGCGACCCACGAGATCGCCGCCCACACCCAGCTTCTGGCCCGCGACGGGACCATGGTCATGCTGGGGCTGACCACCGAGGGCCTGCCGGTGTTCGCCGTGCCCCTGCTGTGGCGTCGGCGGCGGATCGCCGGCTCTCTGATCGGCGGCATGGCCGAGACCCAGGAGATGCTGAACTTCTGCGCCGAACACGGCATCGTCTGCGACATCGAGACCATCGCCCCGGACCAGATCAATGACGCCTATGAGCGGATGCTGAAGTCCGACGTCCGCTATCGGTTCGTCATCGACATGGCGAAGATGGCGGCCTGACGCGCCTGAACAGGCGTAAAGGCGCCGCAGGGGAAATCGGCCTTTGATCCGCAACCCCTGCGCGGCTACACCTTGAGCGACAGTCCGCAACAGACGGACGCGAGGAAACAAGGACGGACGGATGGCGCGCGTAGCATTGGTGACCGGCGGAACCCGGGGCATAGGCAAGGCGATCGTTCAACGCCTCAGCGAGGACGGCATAAGGGTGGCCGCCGGCTATTCCGGCAATGACGAGGCGGCCCAGGCCACCGCCCGCGCCCTGGGCGTCATGGTGGTCAAGGGCAATGTCGGCAGTTTCGAGGACTGCGCCCGCGCTGTCAGCGAGGTCGAGGCCGAACTGGGTCCGATCGACATCCTGGTCAACAACGCCGGCATCACCCGCGACGGCTTCTTCCACAAGATGAGCCACGACCAGTGGTCCGACGTGATCCGGGTGAATATGGACAGCGTCTTCAACATGACGCGCCAGGTCATCAACGGCATGCGCGACCGGGGCCACGGCCGGATCGTCAACATCTCCTCGATCAACGGTCAGAAAGGTCAGATCGGCCAGACCAACTATTCCGCCGCCAAGGCCGGAATGATCGGCTTCACCAAGGCCCTGGCGCTGGAAAACGCCAGGAAGGGCGTGACCGTCAACTGCATCGCCCCCGGCTATATCGACACCGAAATGGTCGGCGCCATGGACCCCAAGGTTCTGGAATCGATCGTGTCGCAGATTCCCGTCGGCCGCCTGGGCAAGGGCGAGGAGATCGCCGACATGGTGTCCTGGCTGGTGGGCGAGCGTGCTGGATATGTCACAGGCTGCACCCTGTCGCTGAACGGCGGCCAATACCTGGTCGGGTGAACGGGCTTCGCCCAAAATCCGCCGCGTGACGGTTTCATCCATAGTCTCATGATGTTGACGGGATCGGCCTGGGCGAAAAAATCGCCGCGCGGGACTGCGACGGCGCTTGCCGCCGTCGTCGCCCTTGGCCTGTCCGTCGCCGCCCCGGCCGTCCTGCCGGCCGACTGCCACGCCCAGTCGCGCCGCAACCTGCCCCCGTCAGCCCGCTACGTCTCCGGCACGGGTCAGGCCTTCGTGCTGGATGTGACGGGCGCCCGGCCCCTGATGCGGTTCGAGCAGTCGACCGAGATCTGGGTGCTGCGTCCGACCGCCGCGCCGCGCGGCGACATCATCTATCGCAACGACAACGGCGATCAGATTCTGCGCGTCACGCCCGACGGCGGCATGACCCTCTACACCACCGCCGCGCCGCAAGGATCGCCGGTGTCGCGCAACGGCGAGGCCGCGCCCCTTCTGGCGCCGGGCCTGACCGCCGTTCAGCTGTGGAACTACATCGTCCGCCAGAGCGACCGCGCCAGCCGGGCTCTGGGGCGCCTGGTCGTGGTCGATGTCGATATCCAGCCGGGATCGGAGGCGGTGGCCGCCGACGCCCTGTCCACCGCCGTGGACGCCATCGTCCGCATGGCCCGCTCGCCCAATCTTCGGTCCGAAGCCAACCGCATCCGGCGGATCGAAATCGTCGATCAGGGGCGCACCAGCCAGACCGCCTTCAGCCGCGGCACCCTGCGGATCGTGATCGAGCCGCGCGCCGGCGTCGCGGGCCGCCCGTCCTCGGCGCGGATCGTGCGCCTGGTGGCGGACGACGTCCTCAGCCGCTGAAGCCGTCCTTGGCCGCCCGACGCGCGGCGAACTGCTCTGCGTCACCCGCCCGCAGGAAGGGGTTGAACCGCAGTTCCGTCTCGAGGGTCGTGGGCACGGTCGCCTCGCCCCGCGCCCGCGCCTCAAAGATCGCCTCGGCGTGGGCGGCCGTCTCGGGCCGGGGGTCCAGGCTCAGGGTGAAGCGCGCATTGGCGGCCGTATATTCATGGGCGCACCAGATCACCGTCTCCGGCGGCCAGGCCGCCAGGGTCTGAAGGCTGGCCCACATCTGTTCGGGCGTCCCCTCGAACAGGCGGCCGCAACCCAGGGCGAACAGGGTGTCGCCGACGAAGGCCGCCCCCGCCTCCACCGACCGATAGGCGACGTGGCCCAGGGTGTGGCCCGGCGTGGCCGTGACCTCAAACCGGGTCTCGCCCACCGCGACCGTGTCCCCATCGCCGACGACGCGGTCCAGCGGCGCCACGCGCGCCACCTCCTGCGGCCCCACGATCTCGCAGCCCGTCTCGGCCTTCAGCCTTTCGTTGCCTTCTGTGTGATCGGGATGCCAGTGGGTGTTCAGGATCAGGTCCAGCCGCCCCCAGCCCAGGCCGTCCAGCTCTTGCAGGATGCGCGCCGCGTCCGGCGTATCGACCGCCGCGACGGTTCCCGTCGCCCGATCGCGGATCAGAAAGCCGTAGTTGTCGCTGCGGCACGGGAACAGATGAACGTCCAGGGTCATGGCGACGTTCTAGCAGGACGGACCCCGGCGGCCTATGGTGGCGACATGCGGCGCAGCATCGACGAGCTTCGAACCTTCTACGGCGAGCCGACCGGCGCCCTGGCTCGTCGACTGCTGGCGCGTCGGCTGGAGGACGCCTGGGGCGAGGCGACAGGCTGCGACGTTCTGGGCCTGGGCTACGCCACCCCCTGGCTGGACGCCTTCGTCGGGGCGCGACGGGTCGTGGCGGCCATGCCCGGCGGCCAGGGGGTCGAACACTGGCCCAGCGTCGGCCGCAACCGCAGCCTGCTGGTCGATGACCGCCGCCTGCCTTTCGCCGCCGGCGCCTTTGACCGCATCCTGCTGGTCCACGCCCTGGAAGAGGCCGACGACCCGACGGCCCTGCTGCTGGAGGCGGTGCGCGCCCTGGCGCCGACCGGCCGCATCATCCTGGCGGCCGCCGCGCGGGGCGGGCTGTGGTCCCGCGCCGAAAACACCCCCTTCGGCCACGGCCGACCGTTCACGCGGGGCCAGTTGGAACGGCTGGTCCGCGAGGCGGGGCTGGAGCCGACGGCCTGGTCTCAGACCCTCTATGTTCCGCCCTGGTCGCCCCTGCTGCCCCTGGCCGACGGTTTCGAACAGGTCGGCCGTCGGATCGCGCCGGGCGCGGCCGGTCTGATCCTGCTGGAGGCGTCGCGTCAGGCCTACGCCCGCATCCGCCCCAGCGGCAAGGCCCAGCGCGTCCCGGCCAAGGCGGCGCTTGCGCCTCAGCCTGCCGCCTCCGTCTCGCACGACGGGCCGCTCGGCTGATCGCTTCTGACGGGGAGTTGACGTCGTTCCATCTGGTCGCCGCCTGCGAACGGCCTTATGGCGAAGCCCCATGCATCGACTGATCCTCATGCGGCACGCCCAGGCCGAGCCGAACAGCCCGTCCGGCGGCGATGAAGCCCGCCCCCTGTCCGCCGTCGGACGCAACGAAGCCCTGCTGATGGGGCGGGCCCTGGCTGAGCGCGGGCTGAAGCCCGATCTGGCCCTGGTATCCTCGGCGGTCCGCACCCGCCAGACCTGGGAGCAGATGCATGACGCCTTCGGCGATGTGGAGGTGCGCGACGAGCCGCGCCTGTACAACGCCCCCGCCGACGTCCTGCGCGGCTTCGTCGAGGCCAGCGAGGAAGAGGCCGGCTGTCTGCTGGTTCTGGCCCACAATCCGGGGGTCCATGCGCTGGCCGGCGACTATCTGTCGGAAAGCGCGGCCTCGCCCGCCATTCTCGATCGCCTGGCCGGGGGTTTTCCGACCGGGGCGGCGGCCCTGTTCACCGTCGATGCGGCCGGGCGCTGCACCTACGAAGGCTTTCTGACCCCGCGCACCCTGGGCGGGGCGGCATGACCGTCGCCTACAAGATCCTGACCTCGGACGACTGGCGCCGCGCAGTGGCGGAGGGTCGCTACGAAGGCTCCGTCGTCGATCTGGCCGACGGCTACATCCATATGTCGACGGCCGATCAACTGGTCGAGACCGCGCGCCGCCACTACGCTGGTCAGGCCGATCTGATGCTGCTGACGATCGATCTGGCGCTGCTCGACGAAGCCCTGGTGTGGGAGCCGTCGCGCGGCGGCGCCCTGTTTCCCCATCTCTACGCCCCCCTGCCCGTCGCCGCCGTCACCGCCAGCCGCCCCTTCGCCGTAGCCGAGGACGGGGCCATGCGGTTCGAGGATGCGGCATGAACCTGTTCGACGGCTTGGCGGCCGGCCTGCGCCGTCTGGACCCGGAAACCGCGCACCGGCTGGCGATCCAGGGTCTGGCCCTGGCGCCCCTGCCCGCCGCCCCGGTCGATGATCCGATCCTGCACACGACAATCGCCGGCCTCGACCTGCCCAATCCGATCGGCCTGGCGGCGGGATTGGACAAGAACGGGGAGGCGCTGGGCGGCCTGTCGCGGCTTGGCTTCGGCTTTGTGGAATGCGGCTCGGTCACGCCACGGCCCCAGCCCGGCAATCCCCGGCCGCGGCTGTTCCGACTGCAGGAAGACCAGGCGATCATCAATCGCATGGGCTTCAACAACGCCGGGCTGGACGCCTTCGCCGCCCGGCTTGAGCGACGCCCCCAGGGCGTCGTCGTCGGCGCCAATCTGGGCGCCAACAAGGATACGGAGGACAAGGCGGCCGACTATGTCGCCGGGCTTCAGCGCCTCGCGGGCCGGGCCGCCTATTTCACGGTCAATATCTCCTCGCCCAATACGCCCGGCCTGCGCGCCTTGCAGGGGCGGGACCAGCTGGACGATCTGCTGGGTCGGATCGAGGCGGCCCGGCCGACGGCCCGGTCCGACCGCGCGCCGGTCTTTCTGAAGATCGCGCCGGACCTGGTCGCAGGCGAGATCGGCATGATCGTCGAGGCCGCCCTGGCCCATCGGATCGACGGGCTGATCGTCTCCAACACCACCCTGGAACGCCCCGAAACCCTAAGCTCGCCCCAGACCGGAGAGAGCGGCGGCCTGTCGGGTCTTCCCTTGCGTCCCTTCGCCGAAAGGGCGCTGCGGGCGGCGGCCGAGGCGGCGCAAGGCCGTCTGCCGCTGATCGCCGTCGGCGGGATCGACAGCGGGGCCGAAGCCTATGCTCGCCTTCGCCTGGGGGCCTCGGCGGTGCAGATCTATTCCGCCCTGATCTATCAGGGACCGGGATTGGTCGGCGCGATCAAGCGCGACCTGGCCGCCCGCCTGCGCGCCGACGGGTTTTCCACCGTTTCCGCCGCCGTGGGATCGGGCCGTTGACGGAGCGTTAGTTTCGATCTGCGCATCCTGTGGCCCGACGAACGAAGACCGTTCGCGCCGATGGGAAGCGGAATGCAACAGACGAACATGGTCCCAACGGCTGTGAGTGGCTGGACTGTGGCGTCTCGCTTCCGCGCCAAACAGGCGGCGCAACGGCTGGCGACGGCGGCGGCGACCGCCCTGGTCGTGACGCCGATGCTGGGTTGGCGGCTCTCGCTGCTCTGGCTGCTGATCTACGGCCTGGCCCAGACGGTGGAATGGGCGGTCCTGCGCATGGCTTCACGCGCGCCCGACGCTCGCCTACGGAAAATCCCGACCTGCGCCGCGATCCTGATCAGCGCCGCGACCTTCGGCGGCCTGTCCATTCCCATGTGGCTGATGGGCGGCGCAATGGGCGGCCTGTGCGCGGCCCTGATGCTGCCGGCGCAGATGCTGTTTTCGATGATCAACGCGCCCCGATCCAAGATGCTTCTGGCTGCGACCCTTTCGCCGCCGATGCTGTATCTGCTGTCCACGCCGTTCTTCGCCGCCCATTTCGGGGCCGGCGTCTCGGTCATCATGACCGCCTCTGCGGCCGTGGTGATGTTCGTCATCTTCACCGTGCTCAGTTGGCAAATCATCAGCGAGACGGCCGAAAAGCGCCAGCGGGCGCGCGACGAGGCGGATCGGCTGCGGCGGCAGGCCGAACAGAATCTGGCGGCCCATACCGCCTTCCTGGCGGCGATCGGCCATGATCTGCGCACCCCGATCGGCGCCATCCTGACCGGCGCGGCCGAGCTTCAGGCGGCCGACGCCGCTTCTCGCGCCAACACCGCCCTGATCACCGACGCGGGCCTCATGATGAAGGCCCTGCTGGACGATCTTTTGGACCACACCCGCATCGGCGCCGGCCGGATGAAGGTCGAGGTGGTGGATTTCGATCTGCGCGCCATGCTGGCCCAGACCCTGCGTCTGTGGCGCGGACCGATCGAGGCCAAGGGCCTGACCTTGCGGGTCGAGGGCGCCGCCCAGATGCCGCGCGACGTCAAAGGCGATCCCATGCGGATCCGTCAGGTGCTGAACAATCTGATGTCCAATGCGGTCAAGTTCACCGCCGAGGGACAGATCACCCTGCGCCTTGAGGCCTGGCCGGAAGAGCCGTCCGGCTATGCCCTTCTGTTCGAAGTCGCCGATACGGGTCCGGGCCTGACCGCCGAGCAGATGGAGCGCCTCTTCAACCCCTTCGATCAGACGGCCGAAGGCGTCGGCGCACAGTTCGGCGGCTCGGGCCTGGGCCTGTCCATCAGCCGGGATCTGACCGAGTTGATGGGGGGACGGCTGACGGCGCGCAGCGCCCCCGGCCAGGGCGCGCGCTTCACCGTGTCTCTGTTCCTGCCGGCCGGCCGGGCGACGGAGCGAACGGCTCCAGCGGCCCGGGGGCTGACGGCCCGCCCCGACGCGCTGGCCCTGCCCCTTGCCGCTCCGCCTATTGCGCCCCCTGCCGAAGACGTCCCAGCGCCGGCCGCCGAGACGCCGCCCGTCGAGACGCCGGCCGCGCCGCCTCCGCCCGAAGAGGCCGACCGTCCGTTGAAGCTGCTGGTGGTCGATGACCACGACATCAACCGTCGCGCGGTTCAGCTGATCCTCGAGCCCCTGGGCTGCGACATCGTCACCGCCTCCGACGGGGTGATCGCCTTGCAACGCTGCGCCGAAGTCGTCTTCGACGTCATCTTCATGGACGTGCGCATGCCCGAGCTTGATGGGCGCGAGACCACCCGCCGGCTGCGCGCCGGCGACGGTCCGAACGCCCGAACACCCGTTGTGGCCGTGACGGCGGATTCCGCGCCGGAAGACATCGCCGCCTGCCAAGCCGCCGGCATGGCCTATTTCGTCTCCAAGCCCCTGACGCCGCCGGCCCTGTTCGCAGCGCTACAGCATGTGTTGGACGACGCGGCCCAGGACGCAGGCGCTGCAACGCCTCAGCCTTCGACCTCAGACGTCGACGCGGCCTGACCCTTGATCTCGGCGACCAGCCGAGCGGCGAAATCGGGTGTGCGCAGGTCACACTCCCATACGATCACCACCCGCCAGCCGTCGGCCGTCAGGGTCTCGGCCGATCGCGCGTCTCTGGCGCGGTTGCGGGCGATCTTGCCGCCCCAGTAGTCGGCGTTGGCCTTGGGCTTGCGCGATCCTCGCGGACAGTCATGGCCGTGCCAGAAGCAGCCGTGGACGAAGACGGCGACCCGCCGCCCTTTCATTGTCAGATCCGGCCGTCCCGCCAGCCCCTGGCCGCCTAGCCGATAGCCGATCCCGGCCGCGCGCAGCACCCTGCGCACGGCCAGTTCGGGCGAGGTGTCCCGCCCCTTGACGCGGCGCATCACCGCGCTGCGCTTCTCGGGGCTGAAGACGTCCGTCGTCATGCGTGTTGGGCCGCGCTCAAAATGCGAGGCGTCGGCGCGGCCCGATCCCGATCAGAGTTGGGCCAGCAGATGCTCGGCCGAGGAGACCTTGAACTCGCCGCCCTGTTCGACGTTCAGCTCGGTCACGACGCCGTCCTTGACCAGCATCGAATAGCGTTGCGACCGCTCGCCCAGGCCGAAGCCCGAGCCGTCGAGCACCAGGCCGAGCGCGCGGGTCAGTTCGCCGTTGCCGTCCGCCAGCATGACGATCGAGCCGTCTTCCACGCCCTGGCTCTCGGCCCAGGCCTTCATCACAAAGGCGTCGTTGACGGAGAGGCAGGCGACGACGTCGACGCCCTTGCCCTTGAAGGCGTCCAGATTGTCCTTGAAGCCCGGCAGGTGACGGGCCGAGCAGGTGGGGGTGAAGGCGCCGGGGACGGCGAACAGCGCCACGGTCTTGCCGGCGAAGACGTCGGCGGTGTTGACGGGCTTGGGGCCTTCCGCCGTGGCCTGGGCGAAGGTCGCCTCGGGAATGCGGTCGCCGATCTGGATGGTCATGAAATCTCTCCGCGCGGGTTGGCTTGGGTGCGCCTGCGACAGATAGCGGCCGACGCCGCCAAGACAAGCTCGGCGCGCTTGCGCCGGGCCCATTCAGCCCCGATTATGGAAACCATGACCGACGCCTCCTCCCTGACGGGCCGTCTTCTGGTCGCCATGCCCGGCATCGGCGATCCCCGGTTCGAACACGCCGTAATTCTGATCTGCGCCCATGGGCCGGACCACGCCATGGGTCTGAGGCTGGACCGGCCCGCCCAGGGAATCGATCTGAAGGCGGTGCTGGACAAGCTGGACGCGCCCGCGCCGGAACAGTCCGTAGGCCGTCCGGTTCTGATGGGCGGGCCGGTCGAGCGCGAACGCGGCTTCGTCCTGCACACCGACGACTGGAGCGTGGGGGACGACACCCTGCCCTTCGGCGACGGCCTGGCCATGACGGGGACGCGCGAGGCCCTGGCGGCGATGACGGATACGGTCATGGGACCGCGCCACGCCACCTTGCTGCTCGGCTACGCCGGCTGGGGCGAGGGGCAGTTGGAAGACGAACTGGCCGATAACGTCTGGCTGACCACGGAAGCGGACCTGGACCTGATCTTCGATAGCGATCACCAGACCAAATGGACCCGCGCCCTGGCGCGCATGGGCGTGGACGCCGGCCGGCTGTCAGCCCAGGGCGGGCGGGCCTGATCGCCGATCAGGCGTCCCCGTCCGCGTCCTCCTCCTCGTCCGGTTGCGCATCCTCGTTCAGCGCGCCGTTCAGAGGTGCGGCGATGCGCGCGGCCAGCAGGCTCAAGACCTTCAAGGCGATGTCCAGCTCTTCCTGAGAGAGGCCCTGGAACAGGATGTCGCGATCCCGCGCCGCCATGGCTTCGGACTGTTCAAGCGCCTGATAGCCCCGAGGCTCCAGCTTGATCGTATTGGCCCGGCCGTCGCCGGGTCGACGCTGTTTGGAAATCAGCCCGTCGGCCAGCAGACGCGCGACGCGACGCGACAGGGTCGGTTCCGAGATTTGAAGACTGGCGGCGAGCTCCGCCTGGGTCATGCCGTCGGGCGCGGTCTTCAGGACGCGAAGAGGAGCTCTTTGGGCGTTCGTATAGCCGGCGGATTTGAAGAGACGGGCGGCGCGCGCTGTAAAACGGCGCGCCACTAGTGCCGTCTTTTGGCTGATCAACAGTTGCGTCAAGGACCTTTGGCTCACATTCTCTCCGTCTGACGCCCCGATACTCAACTGTTCCAATTTACTCTCGACAATGGCATCTTGCATACGTAAGGACCACGCTGAACAGGCTGACGGAAAGGCCGCCGTCAATCACTAAGCATTTTCCAATCCCCTAGTCTGGGGCGCGGATACACGCAAGACTATGTCTCCTTCGAGTTGAAAATTGAGATATAATCTCGCTGAGACGCCTTAGCCATGCAACCGTCCTGCTCCACGATTAAGGCGACAGCGTTTACATCTCCACCACAGTTACCTAAGTAAGAATGCATATTTTGCGACGCTGAATACTTGCGCGCACCACAATGACACCGGGCGCATTCCCCCCTAGCGTGTCGCCAGCGAAATCAGCAGCAGCAGAACCAAAACCAGACAAGCCCCCTGCCAGAACCGCACCGGATCGCGCTCAATCAGCGACAGGGGGCGGGGGGCCGGGGCGGCCGCCGCGCTGCCGGTCTCCAGCACGTGGATCAGTTCCTCGATGTCCTCGAACCGTTCGTCCGGATCGACGGCGACGGCGCGCAGGACGGCGGCCTCCAGCCAGGCGGGCATGTCCGGTCGGCGTCGCCCGGGCGGGGTCGGAGCGCGGTCGAAGCGCGGCGCGTCCGACGGATCCACCTCGCCCCAGGGATAGGCGCCGGTGAACAGCCGGTACAGGGTCACCCCCAAAGCGAACTGGTCGGTGGCGGCGCTCCCGCTTTCGCCGTCGTACATTTCGGGCGCCTTGAAACCGGCCGTGCCCGGCGCCTCGGCCTCGGCGAACTCCTCGGCCCGCTTCAGCCGGGCCACGCCCAGATCGACCAGCTTCAGCCCGCCGTTCGCCTCCAGGATCACATTGTCCGGCTTGATGTCGCGGTGGATCACCCCGGCCCGATGCAGGGCCGCCACCCCCCGCGCCAGCTTCAGGGCCACGCCGATCCCCTCGGCGATCTCGAACGGCCCCTCCTCGGCCAGGCGGGCATGCAGGGTCTGGCCCTGATAGAAGGGCTGGACGATATAGAGCCGGCTCTGGCGCCCCGCATCCGGCGTCAGCACCTTGCCGACGAAGGGGCTGTCGATCCGCCGGCCGATGAAGGCTTCGCGCAGGAAGGCCGTCCTCGCCCCCCGTTCCGACACCGCCGCCGGCTTTGGAAACTTCAGCACCACCCGTTCTTCGCCAGACCGCGCCAGGAACAGCCGCGTATAGCGGCCGTCGGCGACCAGCCGCTCCAGATGAAACCCGTCCACCGCCTCGCCCTGTTTCGGCGGCGGCAGGATGGCCAGGCCCTCGGCCTCGGCGGTGATCGCCTCCCAGTCGGGCGCCCCGACCCGAATGACGTCGAGGATCAGGACGGTGGCGTTGTCGCGCGCCCCCGCCTCGGCGACCTCGTCCAGAATGGCCTGGGCGTCGGCGTCGGGCGATCCACGCCGTGCCAGCAGCCGCGCCAGGGCGGCCTCGTCCAGCACCCCGTGCACCCCGTCCGTGGTCAGCATCAACCGGTCGTGCGGCTGCAGCTCCACATGGCGCACGTCCAGCTTCACGTCCGCCTCGATGCCGACGGCGCGGTACAGCACATGGCTCAGCCCCTGCTGGGCCCGGGTGTGATCCTCGGTCAGCCGGGTCAGCACCCCGTCGCGGAAATGCCAGGCCCGACTGTCCCCCACATGAAGCGCCACCGCCTCACGTCCCCGTAGGATCAGGGCGGTGAAGGTGGTCGCCGCCGCCTCCATGGCCGGATCGATCTTGCCCCGCGCATGGAGCCAGCGGTTGAAGCCCCTCAGCGCCTTGATCCCGTTGGCGGCGATGCCGTTCAGCGGGTTCTGATCCAGATAGCCGTCGATAAAGCTGCGCGTCGTCAGCTCGGCCGCCATCCGCCCAGCCTTCGATCCCGACACCCCGTCGGCGATGACGGCCACGACCCCATGCTCGCGCTGCTCGGCCGCCGTGCCCAGATGCACCCCGCCGAAATCCTGATTGTCCGCCTTCGGCCCTTGCGCGGTGGCGAAACCGGCGGCGATTTCCAGTCTGGCGTCGGTCATGGGTCTCACTGTTCCCCGTTCAACGAACGCCGACAAGGGCCTTGGCGAGGGCGTCTGAACCGCAAGAAACTTCGCCGACCAGCCATGTGTGCAACATAACGAGTTGGCGGGCCGCTGCACCTCTGGCGGCAAGCGACGCCGGAACCCCCTCAGCGACACGCGATTCGGCAAACCCTTCTATCATCGCGGCCAGTCTGCGCTGAAGCCGCGCCGACAATGGGGGCTCGAAGAGGTGACGAACGAGCGCGCGCCTTTCCCAAAGGTGATCCAACATAATACGCAAGCGCGCGGTATTGCCCCGTCCTGCGCCGGCCAGCGCCAAGGGCGCGAGGATCGGCTCCACGACGGCTTCAAGCACTGCCGTCTTGCTGGGAAAATGCTCATAGAAGGTCGACCGCCCGACGCCGGCGGCCTGGATCAGATCCGTCGTTCGGATGGCGGCGTACCGCCGATCAGACATCAGGCGGATCAGGGCGTCGGTAATCGCCTGCCGCGTGTTCTTGCGGCGCCCGTCCCCCCCCTGTGTCTCGTCCTCGATCATGCAGACAACCTAGACGACCCGAGGCGCAGCAGTCAGGGCTTTCCAGGGTTTCCGGACAAGATGGGCCGACTGTCCGGAAACGGCCGAATAGCTGGCCGCGCGGGTTTCGCGAGGATCGGACACACGGCATCATCGACCCTTAATCGGAGCCGCCAATGACCGCACAACATCACGTCGTCGCCATCGTGCCCGCACGCGACATGGACGTCAGCGAAGCCTTCTATCGCCGCCTCGGCTTCACGGTCGTCAGCGACTATGGCGATTATCGCCTGATGGAAGATGGACGTGGAGGACGTCTTCACCTGAACCTCACGCCCGGCTGGCCCGCCAGGATCGAGGACAACGCCCTTGGCCTCTACCTCTATGTCGAGGATGTGGACGCCGCCGCCGAAAAGGTGCGTGAGCTCATCATCGGCGTCGGGCCGGAAATGAAGCCGTGGGGCATGTACGAGTTCGCCGTCAGCGACCCCAACGGCGCGCTCATTCGCGTGGGTCGAGAACCGGACTGACGCCCTAGGCCGACCGCTGCTTCAGCGGCGCCGTGCCGTCGGCCAGGCTTTCGGCCAGATAGACCTCGGCTTCCTGGGCAGGCAGCGCCGGGGCATAGCCGAAGCCCTGGCCGTAGTGGCACTGGGCTTCCAGCAGCAGGGCGGCCAGTTCGGCGTTCTCGACCCCTTCGGCGACGACCTCCAGCGACAGGTCGCGGCCCAGGTTGACGACCGACTTGACGATCTTGGCCGAGCCCTCGTCCTTGTTCATCGTCAGGACGAAATAGCGGTCGATCTTCAGCGTATCGAACGGCAGGCGCGCCAGGTACGACAGCGACGAGAAGCCGGTGCCGAAATCATCCAGCGCCAGCGACGCCCCCACGTCCTTCAGTGACTGAAGAACCTCGGCGGCGCGGGCGGTGTCGCGCATGATGTCGCCCTCGGTCACCTCCAGCTTCAGGGCGCCGCGGGGCAGGCCCGCCTCCTTGATCACCCGCGCCACGTCCTCGCACAGATGCGGCCGTTCGATCTCGCCGACCGACAGGTTGACGCTGCAAAACAGCTTTCCGGCCAGGGGATGGCGCTGAATCCACTCCGCCAGTTGCCGCGCCGACTGGGTCATCATCAGCAGACCCAGGTCGTTCATCATCCCCAGGTCGGCCGTCAGGCCCAGGAACTCGTCCGGCGGCACCAGGCCCCGCCGGGGATGACGCCAGCGCGCCAGGGCCTCAAAGCCCGCCACGGCGCCGGTCTTCAGGTTCACGATCGGCTGGAAGAAGGGGGTGATCTCGCCGCGCACGAAGGCGTTTCTCAGATCCGCCTCCAGCGCCAGTCGGCTCAGGGAATCGCTTTCCAGGGCGCGCCCATAGGCGGCCGACCCGCCCCGCCCGGCCGCCTTGGCCGATTCCACCGCCAGCTCGACCCGGCGCAGCAGTTCTGAGGCGTCGGGCGCATCCGGCCCGCCCTCGACGATGACGGCGCCGATCGAGACGGTGGGATAGATGTCGAAACCCGCGACCCGCAGCGGCTGTTCCAGCGCCTCGCGCACCCGATAGCTGGTGTGAGAGGCGGTCTTGGGCACGATGATGGCGAACTCGTCCTCGCCGATCCGCGCCGCGGCGGCGTCCTTGGGGAAGGCGGCGGCCAAGCGCGACCCCAGGGCCGACAGCACCAGATCCGTCCGCTCATGGCCCAGGGCCTCGTTCAGACGACGCAGACGGTCCACGTCGCCGACGACCAATTCATATTCGCCCGCCTGGGTCAGCACCTCGCCGACGCGGGCGATGAAGGCGCGACGGTCCAGAAGGCCGGTCAGGGTGTCGCGGTCCGAACCGGTGAACTTGGCCTCCAGCGCGACGACGCCGGCGGCGCGAAGGCCGTCCTCAAGCCAGACCCCGCGCCACAGGCAGGTCTCGGCGCCGCGCATCCGCAGGCGCACCGCGATTTCGGCGCCCTCCTCCTGCGGCTTCAGCATCTTCTCGGCCAGCGACCGATCCTGCGGCAGGGTCGAGGCGACAAAGCCGGCGCCCGAACATTCCGGCGCCAGGGGCCCCAGCCCCAGGGCGCGGGTCGCACCGGTGAAACGCAGCTGATCCTCGGCCGGAGTCCAGACCCACAGGGCCGTATCGGCCGCCGCCAGGGCCTCGATGGCGGCGGTGGCGTCCCAGGCCAGCGAGCGGGGTCGCGCGTTCACAGCTGTCGTTCCCTCAAGACGACCCCCGGTCGCCGCGATCAAACTCGTCCTCCACGAGGCCGAACAGCAGATGATCTGCCCAATCGCCGTTAATTTTCAAATAAGCGCGGGCCAGACCCTCGTGCCGAAAACCCGATTTCTCAAGAACGCGACGCGATCCGTGGTTGCTGGGCAGGCAGGCGGCCTCCAAACGGTGCAGTTTAAGCCGCTCGAAACTGTAGGCGACCACGGCGCGCACCGCCGCCGTTCCATGGCCGCGCCCAGCGAAGGGCTGACCGATCCAATAGCCCAGGGTGCCCGTCTCGGCCACGCCGCGCCGCACGTTCGACAGGGTCACGGCTCCGACCAGGGTCTTGCCGTCCTCGATGAAGATGAAGAAGGGCCAGGCGTTTCCCAGCTCCATTTCCCGCGCATAGATGGACAGCCGGCGTCGAAAGGCGCCCTTGCTCAGATCGTCCTCGGGCCAGGCCGGCTCCCACGGCTGGAGATAGTCGCGCGACCCGTCGCGCAACCGCGACCACGCCCCATAGTCCGCAGCGCGCGGGGGGCGCAGCAGCACGCCCTCGCCCCGGACAACCGGCCCGGCCACATCGCTCATCCAGTCCAGCAGCGCCATCGCCTCCAGCGTAAAGCATGAACGCGAGGGGTGAAACCCGGCCGCAGGCTTCCGGCGACGGAGATTCCGCCTTGGAGCCGTTGAACGGACAAAGCCGGCAAGGAGACCACCCATGGCCGCATCCGCCTTCGAGGCCGCCGTCGCCGTGACCCGGCTGGGCCTGGGCGCGCGTCCCGGCGAGATCGACCGCGTCGCCGCCGATCCCAGAGGCTGGGCGCTGGGTCAGATCCGGGCCGAAGGTGCGCCCCAACCCTCCGGCGCCGCCGTCTCGACCGCTGAACGGATGGAGGCCTTCCTGGCCTATCAGGCCAGCGGGACCGGCCGGCGCGAGGCGGCGGCGCCCGGCGGCGCGCCCGATCCGACGGCCGAGGCCGCGCGTCAGGCCCGGCAGGCGGCGCGGCGCGCCATAACCGAGGACACGGCCCGCGGCTTTCTGGATCGCGTTCGGCTGGGCCTGGAGACCGACCAGGGGTTCGCCGAGCGCTGGGCCCTGTTCTGGGCCAACGCCCTGACCGTCTCGGCCGCCAAATTCACCGCCGGCGCCTTCGTCGACACCTATGAGCGCGAAGCCATTCGCCCCCATGTCTTCGGCCGGTTCGAGGATCTGGTCCTCGCCGCCGAACAGCATCCGGCCATGCTTCTGTACCTTGATCAGGCGCGGTCGGCCGGACCGGACAGCCGAGCCGGCGCGCGCCGCAGGCTGGGGCTGAACGAGAATCTGGCCCGCGAAATGCTGGAGCTGCACACGGTCGGCGCCGACGGCGGCTATGATCAGGCCGACGTCACCGAATTGGCCCGCGCCCTGACGGGATGGTCGATCCCCCGCCAGCAGGATCGGCAAAGGGCGGACGGCGGCGGCTTCGTCTTCCGCCCCGAGATTCACGAACCCGGCGTCCGAACGGTCATGGGCCGGACCTACGCCCAGACCGGCCGCCGACAGGGCGAGGCCATATTGCGGGATCTGGCGCGCCATCCGGCCACGGCCAAGCGGCTGTCGCGGCGGATCGCGGCCCATTTCGTCGCCGACGATCCGCCCCCGGCCCTGGTCGCTCGGCTCGAGGCCGCCTGGACCGGATCTCAAGGCGATCTGGCTGAGGTCGCCCGCGCCCTGATCGAAGCGCCCGAGACCTGGACGCCCCAGGCCGCCAAGATCAAGACGCCCTATGAGTTCGTCGTCTCGGCCGGACGGGCTCTGGATGAAGGCCCCCGACGCCCCGCGCTTCTGCGACAGGCGCTGATCGCCATGGGCCAGCCGCCCTTCGCGCCGCCGTCACCCGAGGGCTGGCCCGACACGGCCGCCGACTGGGCCGGGCCCGACGCCTTGGTCAAGCGGTTGAACTGGGCGCGGACCACCGCCGGCGCCGCCGTCGTCACCGATGTGAACGCCGTCGCCCTCTCCGCCCTGGGCCGCCGAATGGGCGAGCGCACCCGCTCGGCCGTCGCCCGGGCCGAGAGTCGGCCCGAGGCCCTGACCCTTCTTCTGATGTCGCCGGAGTTCCAGCGCCGATGACCCTCTCGCCCCTCCACCGCCGCGCCTTTCTTGCCGGTTCCGCCGCCGGCCTCAGCCTGGCCTTCGCCGGCCGAACGGCGGCCCAGGCCAGGACGCCCGAGAACAAACTGATCGTGATCATCGCCCGGGGCGCCATGGACGGACTGTCCGTCACCGTCCCCTACGCCGACCCGAACTATGCGGCCCTGCGCGGCGGCCTGGCGGTGGCCCTGCCGGGATCGGCGGACGGGGCTTTAGCGCTGAGCGACGGCTTCGGCCTCCACCCCGCCCTCTCGACCCTGCACGCCCTCCATGGCCGCGGCCAGATGAGGTTCGCCCCCGCCGTGGCCCTGCCCGTGCGGGTCCGGTCGCATTTCGACGCCCAGGACGTTCTGGAGAACGGCGGCGAAGCCCTGCGCCGTCAGGACGACGGCTGGCTGAACCGCGCCATCGTCGCAGCGGGCGGCCAGAGGCTGAAAGGCCTGTCGATCGGCGCTCAGACGCCCCTGATCCTGCGCGGCGAGGCGCCCGTCTCCGGCTGGGCGCCGGGGGGACGAGTGCATGAGGACGACCGGATCGCCGGCCTGCTGCAAGACCTCTATGTCGAGGATCCGCTGCTGGGGCAAAGCCTGGCGCGCGGCCTGGCGACCGAGGAACGCGCGGCCCTCGACGGCGACGGCGGGCGCGTGGGTCGCAACGACGCCCAGGCCCTGGGTCAGGCGGTGGCGCGGCTGATGGCCGGAACCGAGGGGGCGAACGTCGTCGCCCTGTCGCTGGACGGATGGGACACCCACGCCGGCCAGAGGGCGCAGCTCCAGACCCGGCTCACCGGCCTGGACCGGCTGATCGCCGGGCTGGAGAACGGGCTGGGCGAGGACTGGCGGCGCACGGTCGTGGCGGTGGCCACCGAATTCGGCCGCACCGCCCGCGCCAACGGCACGGGGGGCACCGATCACGGCACGGCGTCTTCGCTGATCCTGGCGGGCGGCGCCGTTCGACCGGGCGGCCTGATCGGCGACTGGCCCGGCCTGGCCGACAACCGTCTGTTCGAGGGGCGCGACCTGGCGCCCACCCTGGACGTGCGCGCCGTGTTCAAGGGCGTGCTGCGCGATCACCTGGGCGTGGACCGCGCCCAGCTGGACACGCACGTCTTTCCCGACAGCGCCGCCGAGGCGCCGGCGGTCGACGGCCTGGCCTGATGTCAGGCCGCTTCTGTCAGGCCGCTTCTGTCAGGCCGCTTCGGGCGTCGTCTGCTTGCAGATGCGGTTCAGGTCCGCCCGGATCGAACTGCCCTGGAAGTGCGAAATGTCGGCGCTGGAATAGCCCTCGGCCGACAGGGCCTTGACCACATCGCCGGTGTTCAGACATTCGGGGGTGCGGGCAAGCTGATAGGCGCGCTCGACCACATGGGTGCGATTCATGACGGAAGACCTTTCGTGAGCCGTAACAACGCCTTGGAAGCGCAGCTGTTCCGCCGCTCAGACGCCATAATTCGCCCCGCCTTGCTTTTGTCGGAAAAGCCTGCGCTAATAAGCCTCGTCGATCTCTCTGCGTAACGCCCACTCTCCTTGCGAACGCATGAGTCCAGGCCGATCCCATTCAGACCCGACAGGCCGCAGGGACGTTCCCTCGGTCAACTTCTAACGGAGGTCTCAAAATGGCTACCGGCACTGTCAAATGGTTCAACCCGACCAAGGGTTACGGCTTCATCCAACCCGACGACGGCGGCAAGGACGTCTTCGTCCACATCTCGGCCGTCGAAGGCGCGGGCCTGCGCGGCCTGGATGAAAACCAGAAGGTTTCCTACGAGCTGGAACGCGACAAGCGTTCGGGCAAGGAATCCGCTGGCCAGCTGCAAACCATCGGCTGATTTCAGCTTCACAGCTGATATGGCGACGGCGGCTCCGAAAGGAGCCGCCGTTTTCAATTGGGGCGTCCGCCCTCTTTAAACGCCGTCATCCGGGCGAGACTATTTGGTCTTCTCGATCCACCCCGCGAACGCGTCGAGGAACCCTTTCAGGAACTCCCGCGTCCCCTCGTTCTTCAGCCTCCCATCCTCCTCGTTCAGCAGGCCGGCGACATTGCCCACATAGGCTTCGGGCTGCTGCATGGTCGGCATGTTCAGAAAGACCAGGGGCTGGCGCAGGTGGTGGTTGGCGCCGAAGGCCCCGATGGCGCCGGGCGAGACGCTGACGATGGCGGCCGGCTTGCCCGCCCAGATGCTGTCGCCATAGGGGCGCGAGCCGACGTCCAGGGCGTTCTTCAGCGCCCCAGGGATCGAGCGATTATATTCCGGCGTCACGAACAGCACCGCCTGAACCGCCGCCATATCCGCCCGGAACCGGGTCCAGGCGGCCGGCGGCGTCTCCGTCTCCAGATCGGGATTATACAGCGGCAGATCGCCGATCTCGACCGGCTCCACCTCCAGCTCGGGCGCGGCCATGGCCTTCATCTCCAGCCCGACGGCGCGCGAATAGGAGCCTTTGCGCAGGCTGCCGACGATCAAGGCGACGCGGACGGACATGGGGCGGCTCCGGATTGTGAGGGTCAAGCGTCAGCATAACCGATGACGACGCAGGATGTTCCCCTTAGGCCCTGAACAGCGCCGCCGCGAAGGCCTCGCCCGCCGGCGCCGCCGATTTCGGTCCCAGGACGGCGCTGGCCGCCTGTCGTCCCTCCAACAGACGTGCTCCCGCCGCCCGCACGTCCGCCACCGTCTGCGCTTCCAGCTGTTCGGTCATGGACAGGCTGGAGCGGGGCGCGCCGAAGATCAGGGTCTGGGCGGCGTTGCGGCCGGCCCGGCTCATCGGGTTTTCGTCCGACATCCACAGACCGGCCTTCATCACCGCCTTGGCGCGCGACAGCTCCTTTTCGGTCGGCCCGGTCTCGGCCAGGGCCCGCACCTCGCCCGCCGCCACCTGGGCCAGCTCTTTCGCCCGGTCCGCCGCCGCCCCAGCGTAGATGCCCAGCACCCCGGCGTCCTCATAGGGCTCCTGATAGGCGTCGATGGCGTAGGCCAGGCCCCGCTCCTCGCGCGCGCTCTGGAACAGGCGCGAGGCCATGCCCCCGCCCAGGATTTCGCCAAACAGCCGCATGGCCGACAGGGCCGGATCGGTCGCCGACAGGGCCGGCAGCTGGAACACCAGATTGGCCTGTTCGATCTTGCGCGTCAGGGCCGCATGGCCGCCGACGAACAAGGCCGGCGCCGGCGCCTCGACAGGGGTCGCTACCGCCTCGCCGAACCAGCGCTCGGCCAGGGCCAGCAGCTCGCCCTCCTCCACCGCGCCCGACACCGACACCACCATCCGGTCGGGCGAATAGAGCCGCGCGCGCCAGGCCTCGACCGCCGCCCTGTCCGCCGGTTTCAGGCTGTCGACCGAGCCCAGGATCGGCCGCCCCAGCGGCTGGCCGGCGAAGGCTCGCGTCTGGGCCATTTCGAACACATGGTCGTCGGGCGTGTCGAAGGCCTCGGCGATCTCCTGGGCCACCACGTCCTTTTCGCGCTCGATCTCGGCCGGGTCGAGCGTGGGGCGGAACACCAGGTCCGACAGCACCTGCATGGCCAGCGGCAGCGACCCGTCCAGCCCCCGCACCTCGAAGCTGGTCCGCTCATAGCCGGTCGAGGCGTTGATCGTGCCGCCCTCGGCCTCGATCCGTTCGACGATCTCGCGGGCGGCCATGTCGCCGGCGCCCTTGAACACCAGATGCTCCAGCAGGTGCGACCAGCCGGAGCGATCCTCGGGCTCCCACCGCGCCCCGCCCTTGACGGTGACGACGACGGCGAGGGTCTTCAGGCCGGGCATAGGATCGCAGATGACGCGGACGCCGTTGGACAGGGTGTGCAGGGAAGCGGTCAGGAGATGTCCTTCTTATTCCGACGTCGGAGCAAGGCGACATAGAAGCCCAGGAGCGCGACCGCCAGTCCGAACCAGGTCAGGGCGTAGCCGAAATGATTGTTGGAAAAGGCCGCGGGCGGGGCGGAGGGCGTCAGGGCCGCAAACTCGGGATTGGTCTGGGTCACGGCGAACACCGCCTCGGGCCGCACCGACCCCTGAACCTTCAGAGCCTGGGCCATGGCGGCGGTGTCGCGCGCATAGAAGCGCCCGTTCGCCGGGGCCGGCGTCAGCCCGCCCGGCGGATCGAAGCGGCGGAACTCGCCGATCAGCACCAGGGGCAGGCTGGTCTCGATCACGCGCGGACGGGCCGAGACCCCGTCGGCGACGAAGCCCCGGTCGATCAGCAGGCTGAAAGCCGCTCCCGCCGGTTTGCACGCCGAGATCAGCCGCACCCCCGCCTGGCCCTCATGGATGGACTGAAGCTCGACATAGGGGGCGGTCGCCAGACCCGGACAGACGATCAGCGCCTTCCTGAACTCCAGGTCGCCGTCCGCCAGCACCTGATCCAGGGGCTCAGGCGGCTTGGCCGCCGCCGCCTCGGCCGCCGCGATCAGCCCTTCCTTCCACTTCAGCCGCTCGACCTGCCACAGACCCAGGCCGATCAGCAGGACCAGGGCCGCAGCCGTCGCCAGCGTCAGTATCCAAGGAAACCGCCTCACGTCTGATTCCTGTATTGCAGACCGATCATCAGCCCACGCCCCGGCCGCATCAGGGCCAGCGACAGGACGACCACCAGCGGCAGCCAGACGACCAGATGCAGCCACATCGGCGGATGGTATTTGATCTCAACGACCAGGGCCGAGAAGCCGACCGCGAAGCCGGCGATCTGCATGATGAAGCTGGCCGGGCCGTCGCCGGTCTGGATGGTCGAAAAGTCGAGGCCGCAGGTGTCGCATCCCGGCCGCACCTTCAGAAAGCCCGCAAACAGCCGCCCCTGACCACAGCGCGGGCAGCGCCCTTTCAGCCCCGCCCGCACGGCGGAAACGGCGACGGCGGGAGACGATGGCTCGCCCCCCGCCGCCGGGATCTTGTCCGTGGTGTCCGGGATCAACCGAAGACGACGTAGACGAAGGCGAACAGGAACAGCCAGACCACGTCCACGAAATGCCAGTACCAGGCCGCCGCCTCGAAGCCGAAATGCTTCTGCGGGGTGAAGTCGCCGCCCAGCAGACGGATCAGGCAGACGGTCAGGAAGATGGTCCCCACCAGGACGTGGAAGCCGTGGAAGCCCGTCGCCATGAAGAAGATCGAACCATAAAGGCCCGAGTTGACCGCTTCCTCGTTGAAGAACAGGTGCTCGTGCAGGATGTGGTTGTATTCGTAGGCCTGAACGCAGGTGAAGAAGACGCCCAGGATCACCGTGAGGACCAGGGCCAGCTTGGCGCCGCTGCGGTCGCCGACCTGGATCGCATGGTGGGCCCAGGTCACGGTGCAGCCGCTCAGCAGCAGGGTCACGGTGTTCAGCAGCGGCAGCTGCCACGGCGACAGAACCTCGACCCCCTTGGGCGGCCAGGTGGACCAGGCCTTGGCGGTGTCGGCCCAGGCGCCGACTTCCGGCGTCAGGGCGCGCGATTCGTGGAACAGCGCCATGTCGAAGAACATCCAGAAGAAGGCGACGAAGAACATCACCTCCGACGCGATGAACAGGATCATGCCGTAGCGCAGGCCGATCGAAACGACCGGCGTATGGTCCCCGCCCTTGGATTCCTTGATCACGTCCGACCACCAGCCGAACATCGACACCAGCACCCCCGCCAGACCGGCGAAGAAGACGCCCGGCTTGCCCTCGGCCAGGAAGTTGGCGGCGATCGGACCGTTTTCGGCCGGGGCCAGCCCCTTCATCCAGATGACGGCGCCGATGAACATGATCGTCGCGGCGATCGAGGACACCAGCGGCCACGGACTGGGCGGCACGAGGTGATAGTCGTGATGCGGAGCGGCGTGCGCGTCGGCCATGCGTTTCATCTCTATCTTGGGCTGGCGATGAACTCGCCTTATTGGCCAGCTATAACGCCGGCCTTTGCAACACGCCAGTGGATCGCCGCCTTTCCGCCGGAATCGGGACGAGTCCTAGGGTCACGGGGTTGGGGGTGGCGCTAAGGCCGCGCCTCCAGGGCGGCGAACGCCTTGGCCGCGAACACCGACAGCGGCTGCGGCAGGGCGTCGAGCGCGAACCAGCCGATGTCCGACAGCTTGTCCGGCTCAGTCAGCCGGGGCTCGCCGGCGAAATCGCGCGTGACATACATCAGCGACAGCCAGTGCTGCCCGTCCGTCGCGATGATCTCTTCGGTCCAGCACAGGAAGTCGACGGCGCCGATCGTCAGGCCGCTCTCCTCCTCCGCCTCACGCCGAGCGGCGTCTGCGGACCGTTCGCCCTGATCGACCTTGCCGCCCACGATGTTCCAATGCCCCGCCTCTGGCGCCTTCACTCGTTTGCAGAGCAACACCTGTCCGTCGGCCCGCTGAATCACCAGACCGCAGCCGACGCCGGGAAAGTCGACGCCGGGACGGGCCATCAGGCGTTCGGCCCCGTCGGCGCATCGACCGACGGATAGAAGGTGTAGCTCAGGGTGATTTCGCGCGCGCCCTTGGCCTCGCGGTCGGTGGCCAGTTCGGGGGCGATGAAATACTGGACCGGGAACTGGCGCGTCTCGCCCGCCGCCAGGGTCTGATCCTGGAAGCAGAAACATTGCAGCTTCTGGAAATAGGGGCCGGTGTATTCCGGCACGACGTTGTATCCGGCCCGCACCTGGATCGGCTGGTCCGAGGTGTTGGTGACGTCGAAATAGGCCAGGCCCGTGGCCCCGATCCGCACCCTCTGGGTCGTCTGTTCGGCGCGGAAGGTCATCGGCAGGCCGCCGCGCACATTGGTGTCGAACCGCACCAGCACCGTCTGGTCCAGCACCGTGTCCGGCGCCTTGTCCGCCCGCCGCACCGTGCCGTCGAAGCCTGTGACCTGACAGAACATCCGATAAAGCGGCACGGCGGCGAAGGCCGCGCCCGTCATCCCCATGACGCCCAGGACGCACAGGATGGCGATCAGATTCTGACGGCCCGGCTTCCTCATTGCGGCCCCGCCGTCGTCGCCGCCTCCAACAGGGCGCGTTCGGCCGCCTGATTCTGCTGCAGACGCAGGACGGTGGTGGCGAAGACCAGGACGATGAAGGCCACCAGGGCGGCCGCGATCCAGACGTTGCGCCGTTTGCGGGCGCGCAATTCTTCAGGCGTCAGACGCATGGCTCAGACTCCCAGGCCGGCTATCGCCTCGACCAGGAAGGCCGAGAACAGGGCGACCAGATACAGGATCGAAAAGGCGAACAGATCCCGCGCCGGTTTGGCCTGGACCTTGACCTCATACAATGCGGCCTCGCGTCCCACCGTGTCGGCCTTGTCGGACTCGTCGCCGGCGCGCGACCGGTAAAGCCGCCAGGCCAGCCCCAGAAAGGCCAGGCCGCCGCCGACCGACACCACGGCGTAGATCAGCCCGCCCATGCCCACCAGGGCCGGCGCCACGGCCGAGGCGACGAAGATCAGCGAATAGATCAGGATCTGCAGCCGCGTGGACTTGGCCCCCCGCGCCACCGGCATCATCGGTATGCCCGCCTTGGCGTAGTCTCCGGCCGAATAGAGGGCCAGGGCCCAGGAGTGCGGCGGGGTCCACAGGAAGATGATCAGGAACAGCAGCCAGGCCTGCCACGGCGCCTCGCCCGTCGCCGCCGCCCAGCCGATCACCGGCGGAAAGGCGCCCGCCGCCCCGCCGATGACGATGTTCTGAGGCGTCCGCCGCTTCAGCAGCAGGGTGTAGAAGCCGGCGTAATAGACGATGGTCAGGGCCAGCAGCCCCGCCGCGAACCAGTTGGCGTTCATCCCCAGCAGCATGACCGAAAACAGGCTCAGGATGACGCCATAGGCCATCGCATCATTTTTCCGAACGCGCCCCGCCGCCACCGGCCGGCCGCGCGTGCGCCGCATCAGGGCGTCGGTCTCGCCCTCCAGCGCCATGTTCAGCGAACCGGCCGCGCCTGCGCCCACGGCGATGCACAGTATGGCGATGGCGGCGACCAGCGGGTTCATCGACCCCGGCGCCATGACCAGTCCGGTCGCGGCGGTGAAAACCACCACCGACATGACGCGCGGCTTCAGCAGCTGGAAGAAGTCTTCCGGCTGGGCGGTCGAAATCGCGGGACGGTCGTGAACGTCTTGGGACATGGGTGCGGGGGTCATGGATGGGACCGAATAACACACCCCAAAGCAGAAGGCCGCCCCTTCCGTGGAAAGAGCGGCCCTCCGTTCGGGATCTCAGCCCGGGATCAGTGCTCGTCGCCCTTGACCACCGGCAGTTCGTTGAACTGGTGCTGCGGCGGCGGCGAGGACAGGGTCCATTCCAGGGTCGTGGCGCCCTCGCCCCAGGGATTGGCGACGCCCGGACGGCGACGGATCGCGGCTTCCAGCAGCATGACCAGGAAGACCAGCACGCCGACGATGGTGATCGCATAGCCGATGGACGAGACCTGGTTCCACAGGGTGTAGGCGTCCGGATAGTCGATATAGCGACGCGGCATGGCCTGCAGGCCCAGGAAGTGCTGCGGGAAGAAGATCAGGTTCACGCCGACGAACATGATCCAGAAATGGGTCGCGCCGAGGAACTCGTTGTACTTCACCCCGAACATCTTCTCGAACCAGTAGTAGAAGCCCGCGAAGATGGCGAAGACGGCGCCCAGCGACAGCACATAGTGGAAGTGGGCCACGACGTAATAGGTGTCGTGCAGGCTGTAATCGATGCCGGCGTTGGACAGGACCACGCCCGTCACCCCGCCCACGGTGAACAGGAAGATGAAGCCGATGGCCCACAGCATGGGCGTCTTGAAGCTGATGGAGCCGCCCCACATGGTGGCGATCCAGCTGAAGATCTTCACCCCCGTCGGCACGGCGATGATCATGGTCGCGGCCACGAAATAGGCGCGCAGATTGATGCTCATCCCCACCGTGTACATGTGGTGGGCCCAGACGATGAAGCCGATGAAGCCGATGGCCACCATGGCGTAGGCCATGGCCAGGTATCCGAACACCGGCTTGCGGCTGAAGGTCGAGACGATGTGGCTGATGATGCCGAAGCCCGGCAGGATCAGGATGTACACTTCCGGGTGGCCGAAGAACCAGAACAGGTGCTGGTACATGATCGGGTCGCCGCCGCCGGCCGGGTCGAAGAAGTGGGTGCCGAAGTTGCGGTCGGTCAGCAGCATGGTGATGGCGCCGGCCAGCACCGGCAGCGACAGCAGCAGCAGGAAGGCGGTGATCAGCACCGACCAGGCGAACAGCGGCATCCGGTGCAGCGTCATGCCCGGCGCCCGCATGTTCAGGATCGTCGTGATGAAGTTGATCGCCCCCAGGATCGAGCTGGCGCCCGCCACGTGCAGGGCGAAGATGGCCAGATCAAACGCCGGGCCGACGTGGCCCGTGGTCGACAGGGGCGGATAGGCCGTCCAGCCCCCGCCGAAGCCCTTGCCCGGCCCGCCGTCGGTGAACATCGACAGGACCAGCAGGCACCAGGCCGCAACCAGCAGCCAGAAGGAGATGTTGTTCATGCGCGGGAAGGCCATGTCCGGCGCCCCGATCATGATGGGCACGAACCAGTTGCCGAAGCCGCCGATCATGGCGGGCATGACCATGAAGAAGATCATGATCAGGGCGTGGGCCGTGACGGTGACGTTGTAGCCGTGTTTGGACTGCTCCACGAGGCCCAGCAGCTGGATCGACGAGCCTTCCTTGAAGATCTGGATGCCCGGCTCGGCCAGTTCCCAGCGGATCAGGCCCGACAGGGCGCCCCCGACCACGCCCGCCATGATGGCGAACAGCAGGTACAGGGTGCCGATGTCCTTGTGGTTGGTCGACAGGAACCAGCGGGTGAAAAAGCCCGGCTTGTGGTCGTCGTGCGGATGGGCGTCGTGCGCGTGAAGGGTGTCGCGGGTCGAGATGATTGCGTCAGCCATGAAACTGCTCGCCTCTTACTGGGCGGCCGGCGCGGCGGGAGCCGCGGCGGGAGCGGATTGAGCGGTCGGCGTCGTCGCCGTCTGGGCGGTCGGGATGTCGGTCTGGGCGCCGGCCTGGGGACCGGTGGTCGCCGTGCCCACCACGGGCGCGCCCGTGGTTCCCGCCTCGGCCTGGGCCGCCGTGCCGCCGGGGGCGGCCTCAGGCGTCTTCGGCGTCATCGACCCGCCCTTGGAGGCGACCCAGCGCGCGAACTCGGCCTGGGTCACGACATTGATCTGAATCGGCATGAAGGCGTGATCGACGCCGCACAGTTCCGAACACTGACCGTAGAAGACGCCGGTGCGCTCGGCCTTGAACCAGGTCTCATTGACCCGGCCCGGCACGGCGTCGGTCTTGAGGCCGAAGGCCGGCAGGGCCACGGAATGGATCACGTCCGAGGCGGTGATCAGCAGACGCACCGTCTTGCCGACCGGCACCACCATCGGCTCGTCCGCCGCCAGGCGATAGACGCTGTGCGACAGGCCGCGCTCGGCCAGCTCGCCCTCGGGCACCATGTTGGAGATATATTCGGAAACGCCCTGGTCGGGATATTCATAGGCCCAGTTCCACTGGTTGCCCGTCACCTTCACCGTCAGATCGGGCTCGGGCATGTCGTGATAGGCGAACAGCAGCCTGAACGAGAACAGGGAGATGAAGACCAGGATCACCACCGGCAGCACCGTCCAGATGATCTCGACCGTGGTGTTGTGGCTCCAGCGCGCGGGCGTGGCGTTGGCGCGCTTATTGTAGCGGAAGACGATCCAGGCCAGCAGAGCCAGAACCAACAGGGTGATGCCGGTGATCACGGGCATCAGCACGATGTTGTGGAACCAGATGGCGTCGTGCTTCAGCGGCGCGGCGGCCGGCTGAAGGTCGATCCCGCCCGGCGTCGGCTGACCCATCAGGTCCTGCGCCCACACCGGCGCCGCAGAGACCAGCGCCAGTCCGACAGCCGCCGTTGCAGAGGCGGCCGCCGCTCTGGTCCATCTCAGGGCTCGCGTCCCCATTCCCATACGAAGTCCCCATAATATCGTTTCGCAGCAGAGACTTGCGAATGGCTCGCAAATCTTCGCGCGGGCATGTTGGTCCGCCCGACACTTGGTTGAGTCCCTATCGGATCGCCCCTCGCTTGCCAAGCGATCCGCGCGCGCCTTCGCCGCAAACCCGCCGCGATTGGCGGCGGCGGGCTGCGGATTAAACCTTCGTCATGTTTAAACAGGTACCTTGCGTCACAAGGTACCTTGTCGTAATCAATCTCCATCAAAGGAGACGTCGAGGTGACAGAAACCATCGAGATACAGCTGAAGAAGGGGGTTCTGGGGCTTTGCGTCCTGGCGCTTCTGAACCGGGCGGACAGCTACGCCTATGAGATCGCCAGCCGCCTTTCCGACGCGATCGGCATGGGGGAAGGCACCATCTACCCCCTGATGCGGCGAATGCAGTCGGACGGCCAGGTCGAGACCTATCTGGTCGAATCCTCGTCCGGCCCGTCGCGCAAATACTATCGTTTGACCGAGGCCGGTCGCGCGGCCCTCGCCGCCCAGACCGCCGAGTGGTCGGCCTTCACCACGGCCGTCGAAGCCGTCCTGGCCAGCGACGCGCCCCATATTCAAGAGCCGACGGCTCAACCGGAGGGAACGGAACAATGACGAGATCGGAATTCATCGTCCGTCTCAGAAACGGCCTGGTCGGCCTGCCGACCGCCACGGCGAACGACATCGTCGCCGACTATGAGACTCATTTCGCCGACGGCCTGGCCGCCGGCCGCACCGAGGCCGAGGTGGCCGCCGCCCTGGGCGATCCGGGCCGTCTGGCCCGCGAACTCAAGGCAGAGGCCGGGATCCAGCGCTGGCGCCAGGAGAAGAACCCCTCCGCCGCCGCCGCCGCCGTCTTCGCCGTCCTGGGCCTGGGCGCCGTCGACATCCTGATCCTGCTGCCCATTCTGATGGGGGTGGTCGGGACCATCTTCGGCTTCTTCATCGCCGCCATCGCCCTGTTCTTCTCGGGCGGCGCGATCATGGTGGCCGGGCCCTTCGCCGGCTTCCCCGGCGGCCCCTTCGCCGCGATCCTGATGGGTCTGGGCCTGATGGCCGGGGCCGTCTTCATCGGCGCCCTTCTGACCATCGTCACCGTCTGGCTGGTCAACGGCCTCGTCTGGTTCGCCCGCCTCCACTACCGGCTGCTGAAGCCGGCGCTGGAGCCCCAATCCGACACCCAATCCGAAGGCACGAGCACGGGAGGCTCGCAATGATCCGCACGCTCTTCATCATCGCCGGCGCCGCCCTGGTGCTGTGCATCGTCACCGTGGGGGGCGCCATCGCCCTGGGCGGTCATGATCTGCAACGCCACGGCTGGGCCTGGACGATCAAGGACCGCGACGGAGAAACCATCCGTTTCGAACGGGTCAAAAGCGGAGAGGTCGAAGACCTCGGCCCCTTCACCACCCGCACCCTGGCCTGGACCGGCGGCGACACCCTGACCGTCGATTCCAGCATCGACGTCGAATACCGCCAGGGTCCTGAAAACACCGTGGTCGTCACCGGACCCAAGGCCCTGGCGGACCGGGTCCGGCTGGACGGCGGTCGGCTGTCCCTGGGCGACGGCGACGAGCGGATCGTCTTCGGCTGGAGCAGCGGAAACTTCTCGGCCCGGTCGGAGCGTGACGAACTGCGGGTCGTCGTGACCGCGCCCAACGTCGTCCGCTTCGTCTCCAATGCGTCCGGCGATCTGGACATCAAGGCCTATGACCAGCCCACCCTGGCCCTGGACGTCTCCGGCTCCGCCGATGTGACCGCCGAAGGCCGCACCGACGCCCTGCGGCTGGAGATCGACGGGTCCGGCGACGCGGATCTGAGGGCCTTGGCGGCGCGCGACGCCACCATCGACCTGTCCGGCTCCGGCGACGCCAATGTCGCCCCGACCGGCGACGTCCAGGTGCGGATCGACGGCTCCGGCGACGTCACCCTGGCGGCCCGCCCGGCCAAGCTGACGACTGAACTCTCGGGCTCCGGCGACGTCTATCAGGATTGACGGGAAAAAGACCCTCCCCCGCTTGCGGGGGAGGTGGGCCGGCGTCCGCGCAGCGGACCAGGCTCGGAGGGGGAAGTGTCGCTCAGGAAGAAGACTTCCCCCATCGTCAGCCGTCTCACTTCGCTCGACGCGCTGCTGCTTCCCCCGCAAGCGGGGGAAGGTCTTGTCGCCGACAGGCCGGCATCAGGGGGCCATTCCGCCTTCACCCTGCCCTTCATTCCGGTTAAGCCTCGGTCATGACCTCCGCCCCTCTTCCCGACGCCGGCGCCAACTGGGTGGATCGCCATGCGCCGGAGCGGCTGAAGCCCTGGCTGAAGCTGGGCCGGTTCGACCGGCCCATCGGCATATGGCTGCTGCTCCTGCCCGGCTGGCAGGGGATCGCCCTGGCCCTGGCCCAGTATCGCCAAGCGCCCGGCCTCTATGATCTGTGGCTGTTCGTCGGCTTCGGCATCGGCGCCTGTCTGATGCGCGCCGCCGGCTGCGCCTTCAACGACATCGTCGATCGCGACTTCGACGCCCGGGTGGCCCGCACCGCCCTGCGTCCCATCCCCGCCGGCCTGATCAGCGTCAAACAGGCCTGGGCCTTCGTGATCGGCTGCAGCCTGATCAGCCTCATGATCCTGCTGACCCTGCCCAAGGTCGCCATCCTGCTGGGCGTCGGCTCCCTGGCCCTGGTCGCCGCCTATCCCTTTATGAAGCGGATCACCTGGTGGCCCCAGGCCTGGCTGGGCCTGACCTTCAACTGGGGCGCCTTGATGGGGTTCGCCTCCGCCCTGCCCCTGGCGGCGGCCGCCCTTCTGCTGCCGGCCGACATCGCCGGCGAGTTCCGCCCCTTCCTCTGGTCGCCGCCCAGCGACAGCGGCCACGCCGTCGCCCTGGTCTGGCAGGCCTATGTCCCCGCCGTCCTCCTCTACCTCGGCGGCGTCTTCTGGACCCTGGGCTACGACACCGTCTACGCCCTTCAGGACATCGAGGACGACGCCATGATCGGGGTCAAATCCTCGGCCCGCCGGCTGGCCTCGGCGGTGCGCCCCGGCGTCGCCGTCTTCTACGGGATCAGCCTGGTTCTGGCCGCCCTGGCCGGTCTTTCCGCCGGTCTCGGCCCTCTGTTCTGGCTGGGCCTGGCCCTCTACGCCGCCCATCTGGCCCGCCAAGTGGTCCGGCTGGACCGCACCGACGGCGCCCTGGCGCTGACACTGTTCAAGTCCAACCGCGAGGCGGGCTTCATCCTGCTGGCCGCCCTCGCCCTCGGATCTCTCGGCCAAAACCTGATCGGCCTGTGAAGGAGCCCCCCATGACCTCCACCGTTCGTCTGCTGCTGCTGTCCGCCGCCGTCGCCGCAACCGTCGCCGCCTGCCAGAGGCGCGAAGACAAGGCCGAGACGCCCCCGCCCGCCCCGATCACCGCCGCCCCGGTCGATCCGGCCGCCGCCGGGGCGCCGATGAGCTTCGACTCCAAGACCCAGTACGCCACGGTCAAACTGACCCTGCCGGACGCGCTCAAGTCCAAGCCCGACCTGCACGCTCCCCTCTACGCCGCCGCGGTGCGGGACCTGCGCCAGTTCTCCGAAGGCGCCCAGGCCGACCTGTCCGAGGCGGGCGGCGGACCGAACCCCTATGAAAAGACCATCGCCTTCGACCCCGGCGCCGAGACCGGCAAGCTGTTCAGCCTGGTCCGCACCGATTTCGAGTACACCGGCGGCGCCCATCCCAACACCAGCTTCTCGGCCGTCCTGTGGGACAAGGCGATGAAGAAGCAGCTCGGCTTCGCGGACCTGTTCCGACCCGGCGCCGACCTGTCGGGCCTGAACAAGGCCCTGTGCGACGCCGCCAACGCCGCCAAACAGGCCCGTTCGCCGGGGTCGGAAAGGGCGACTTCGGACGGCAAGATGTGGACCTGCCCCAAGGCCGTCTCCACCCCCTTCGTCCTGGCGCCCAGCACCACCCCGGGCAAGGCGGGCGGCGTCGTCTTCCTGATCGGCGCCTATCAGATCGGCCCCTATTCGGACGGCCCCTATCGGATCGCCGTGCCCCAGTCGGTCTTCCGGTCCCTGCTCAACCCGGCCTATGCCGACGAATTCGCCGGCGCGCCGGTCAAGGCCGGGGACGTCACGCCCAAGGCGGGCTGATCCGCTCGCTCGGCGGGATCAGTCCGCCAGGAACTGATCGACCCGTTCGGCGAACCTCTGCGGCTGATCGGCCATGATGAAGTGGCGGCTGTCGTCCACCCGGATCAGCTTGACCCCAGGCAGGGCGGCGTATTCGCGGCCCCACAGGGCGTCGGCCATGGCCGCAGGCGCCCCGCCGTTCGCGTCGGCGGCGTAGAGCACCGTGACCGGCGTCGTCATGGCCGCCAGTCCGGGGCGGACGTCGGTCGTCATCACCTCATGAATGGCCGTGGCCAGGGCGCGGCGGTCCGAGGCCAGGGTCCAGTCGACCATGGCCGTCCGCGTCGCCGGATCGCGCGCCAGGCCGATAGCCCCCTGTTCTTGGGCCGCCCGCATCGCCGCCTCGTCCTGGCTCAGCATGGCCTGGGCCGCCTGGTCGGCGAAGGGCCGGGCCGTCTCGGGCGTCACCTGCGGGCCGAACAGGGCCGAAAAGAAGGGCAGATTGTCCACCGCCATCACCCGCCCCACGGCCTCGGGATGACGCTGGGCCAGCATCAGGGCCGACAATCCGCCCATCGAATGGCCGATGACCGCCGGCTTTTGCAGACCGGCGGTCTGGACATAGGCCGCCAGGGCCTCGACCGCCGGCTCCAGCAGCGGCCCGTCGCCGTGGGTCCAGGGCTGACCGGCGAAGCCCGCCAGCTGGACCAGATGGACCCGGTGGGTCGCCTTCAGCCGATCGGCCGTGGCCCGCCACACCTCTCGCGAACAACCATAGCCGGGGATCAGGATCACGTCGGGTCCGCGTCCGACCACCTCGACCGACAGCCGGTCCGAAGCGAAGGCGGGAGCGACGGCCCCCGGCGTCTCGGCCAAGGCGGCGGTCACGCCGACCATCAGCGACGGCGTGCAGACCGCCAGTCCGAACAGGGCGGCGCGCAGGCGCGGGCGCGCCTTGAAGAAGGCGTTGTACATCGGATGTCTCCTGTCTTGAGGTTTTGAAGTCGGGTCCGCCGCCTCAGGCGTGCGGGTTCTCGAAGATGTCTTCGACCGGACGGCCGAAGGTGGCGGCGATGCGATAGGCCAGGTCCAGCGACGGATCGTGCCGTTCGGTCTCCAGCGCGATCACCGCCTGTCGCGATACGCCCAGGGCCTGGCCCAACTGTTCCTGGGTCCAGCCGCGCTCGACGCGCAGCAGTTTCAGCCGGTTCTTCATCGGCTGGTCCGGATGAAGGGGGCGGTCAGGCCGTACATGCCCCAGAACAGCGGCACGATCAGCCAGGTCTGCATATGGGGCGCCCCGGCGAAACTCTCGCCGAAGCCCCAGAAGGTGGCGACCGCCATGGCCAGCCCCGAGGCGACGATGAACTGTTTGGCCGTCACGCCGCGCACGAACTCGTCGCTTTCGCGCATCAGAGACAGCACCGCCCAGATCTGGCCGATCACCGGCGCCGAGACCACCGCCGCCAACCCCCAGGCCGCCGGCTTGCCCATCACCTCGTCAAAGGCGTCGGTCGTCATCATGGATACGCAGATGGCCACATAGGGGATGGTGAAGGCCATGATGCGAATGACGTATCGCCTATGCGCCGGGGTGGTCGATTTTCCGAAACTCATCATATCCCGCTCTCCTTTTGTAAGGCGAACCTGACATCGCCTCTATGTAATGTCAACCTGACTTTTTGTCATTATCGCCTTACATGCCCCGTCCGGTTTCGAAAGCCCCGCAGTTGCGCTAGGATCGGCCCATGCCCGCCGCCCCGCGCATCGCCCCCTCGGCCCTGTTCGCCCCTGACGACTGGCGGCCGTTCCAGACCCGGTCGGCCTGGGTGGGGCCGCTGCTGGTCGCCCATTGCTGGGGGGTCATCGCCCTGGCGGTCGGGGCGGGGGTCCTGATCCCCTGGCTGATCCCGATCTGCGTCATGATCATCGGCACGCGCCAGCTGGGCCTGGCCATATTGATGCATGAGGCGGCCCACGGCGGCCTGTCCAAGGATCTGCGTCTGAACGACCTTCTGGGCCAATGGCTGTGCGCCGTCCCGATCGGGGCGGACCTTGGCGCCTATCGCCCCTATCATCTGAACCACCACCGCTTCGCCCAGCAGCCGGAAGACCCCGACCTGATGCTGTCGGCGCCCTTTCCCGTCTCCCCCGCCTCGCTCCGCCGCAAGATGATCCGCGACCTGACCGGACAGACCTTCTTCAAACAGAGGATCGTCCTGCCCCTCGCCCTGGCGGCCCGATCAAAGAGCGCAAAGGGCGAAGCGGCCGCCGATCCTGCGCATGAGTATGACGCGGTGGTGACCGGCCGATCGGTCCTGCCCTTCCTGGTCTTCAATACGATCCTGCTGGCCGGCTTCATCGCCGCAGGCGTCTGGTGGGCCTTCTTCGCCCTGTGGCTGCTGCCGATGGCGACCTGGTTTCCGCTGGTGACGCGGCTCCGGAACATCGCCGAACACGCCTGCGTCGAAGGATCCGACGCCGACCCCTTCCGCGCGGCCCGCACCACTCGCGCCGCCTGGTGGGAGCGCGCCTTCATCGCCCCCTATTGGGTCAACTTCCACGCGGAGCATCATCTGTTCATGCACGTCCCCTGCTGGAAGCTGCCGGCGCTTCACCGGGCCGTTCGCGCCCGGCCCCAGGCGGCGGGCATGGAGGTGGCGCCGGGCTATGTCGAGGTTCTGAAGACGGCGACCCGCCGCCCGTGACCGTCATCGCCGATCCCGCCGCCTTCATCCGGACCAACACCCGGCTGCAGCCCGTCCCCCATGCGCCCGAGATCACCCTGTGGCTGGCGGACGAAGTCACCCCCATCTGGAGGCTGACGGAGGAAGAGCTGGGCGAACTGGGCCTGCCCCCGCCCTTCTGGGCCTTCGCCTGGGCGGGCGGTCAGGCGCTGGCCCGCTATCTGCTGGATCACCCGCAGGAGGTGGCCGGCAAGCAGGTGCTGGACTTCGCCGCCGGTTCGGGTCTGGTCGGTGTTGCCGCCATGCGGGCAGGCGCCGCCTGCGCCCTCTGCGCCGACATCGACCCCTTCTGCGAAGCGGCGGTCGCCGCCAACGCCCAGGCGAACGGCGTGGCCCTGGACTTCGTCGGCCACGACCTCTTGAACACCCCGCCGCCGCCCGTCGACGTCATCTGCGCGGGCGACATCTGCTATGAAAAGCCGATGACCGAGGCCGTCCTGGCCTGGCTGGGTCAGGCGCGGGCGGCGGGGACGCGGGTTCTGATCGGCGATCCGGGCCGGACCTATTTTCCGCGTTCGGGCCTGGACTTCCTGGCCGAATACCGGGTGCCCACAACCCGCGAGCTGGAGGATCAGGAGATCAAGCGCGCCTCGGTCTGGGCCCTGCCCTGAAGGGCGGCGGGAGCGATCGCCGCCCCCGCCGATCCGGTCAGTGGGCGACCGGCTGAACCCCTTGGGTCTTCTCGGCCTGTTCGCGATGCCGGCCCTCGGCGAATTCCTCGATCATCTTGGCGTTGAAGGCGGGGATGTCGTCGGGATTGCGGCTGGTCACCAGACCCTGATCCACCACCACCGGCTCGTCCACCACATGGGCGCCGGCGTTTCTCAGATCGGTGCGGATGCTGTCGAAGGCCGTCATCGTTCGCCCCTCGACCACCCCCGCCTCGATCAGCAGCCAGGGCGCATGGCAGATGGCCGCCACCGGCTTTCCGGCGTCGAAGAAGGCCCGGACGAACTTGACCGCATCCTCATTCGCCCGCAGCTGGTCGGGATTGGCCACGCCGCCCGGCAGCATCAGGGCCGAATAGGCCGAGGCGTCCACCCCCGCCACCGCCTTGTCCGCCGTCACCTTGTCGCCCGGCGTCAGATGGTTGAAGCCCTGGAAGTCGCCGGCCTTCAGCGACACGATCTCGACCGCCGCCCCGGCCTCTTTCAGCGCCTTCATCGGCTCGG
Organism: Brevundimonas sp. Bb-A; assembly: GCF_009394735.1. NCBI lineage: Bacteria > Pseudomonadati > Pseudomonadota > Alphaproteobacteria > Caulobacterales > Caulobacteraceae > Brevundimonas > Brevundimonas sp. Bb-A. The sequence goes on from NZ_CP045456.1 coordinate 3,156,175, forward strand.
TCAGTTCGACCAGTTCGACGCCGTCGGTCGCCAGAATGGCGACGGTCTTGCCAGAGAGAGTCTGGGCCATGGGATAACTCCTGATTTGAGGTGGGTTCGCCCTGTTCAACCCCGTGGGCCGACAGGGGTTGCGGCCGCGCTTGGCGAGACGCGATCACACCCCATCTGTCGGTCATGAGACGCGCCCTGCCCCTCCTTCTCCTCGCCGCCGCCCTCGGCCCCAGCGCGGTCCAGGCCCAGGTCGCGCCCTATCCCTATCCTCAGCCCGGCTTCCCCTATCCGGGCGGCGCCCCCGCCGCGATCGCCGATCAGCACCGCTATGAGAACGAGCGGATCCGTCTTCAGGCCCAGGCCAACGCCGCCCTGGCCCGCCGTCTGGACGCCGAGGCGGCCCAGCGACGCCTGACGCTGGAAGCGGCGCGCCAAGCGACGGCGGCGCCGGCCCCATCCGTCCACGATCTCCGCCCGGTCGCCCCGCCGGCGTCCCCATCGACGTCCCCGCCCCCCACGGCTTCGGAACCCCGACGCAGCCTCAGCGAAATCGACGCCTGGCTGGACCGCCCGCGCTGACGCATCCCTTCCCTTCCGTTCGCGTTCTGGCCTAGCTTCAGGCGGAACGGGCGGAGGGAACTCATGCGGTGGCAGGGCGGCAGGACGGGCGGCGGCGGGATCGAGGACCGTCGGGGCCTCGGAGGCGGCGCGCTCGCCGGGGGCGGTCTCGGCGTCGGCGTGCTCGCCGTCATCGGCTATCTGGTCTTCGGCATAGATCCTTCGACCACGACCCAGCTGGCCAGCCGGTTCGGCGGGGTCGGCGCGGAACAACAGGGGCAGGCCGGCACGCCTGAAGATCAGGCCGGACGCTTCGTCGATGTGGTCGGAGGCAATATCAACGACGTCTGGGCGCAGAAGCTTAACGGGTATGAACGCCCGCGCGTCGTCATCTACGAACAGGGCACTTCGACCGGCTGCGGCTACGGCCAGTCGGCCATGGGCCCCTTCTATTGTCCGACCGACCGCACCGTCTATCTGGACCTGGGCTTCTGGCAGGAGATGGAGACCCAGCTGGGCGCCTCGGGCGCCGACTTCGCCCGCGCCTATGTCATCGCCCATGAGTTCGGCCACCACGTCCAGACCCTGACCGGAACCTCCGACCAGGTGCGTCAGGCCCAGCAGCGCGCTAGGGGCGAGGCCGAGGCCAACCGCTATTCGGTGGCGCTGGAGCTTCAGGCCGATTGCTATGCCGGGGTCTGGGCCCGAAACGCCGCCGCCGTGTCGAACGGCGAGGTGGCGCTGGAGCCCGGCGACATCGAAGAGGGGATGAAGACGGCCCAGGCCATCGGCGACGATACGCTGCAACGCCGGGCGGGCGGGCGCGTCTCGCCCGAAAGCTTCACCCACGGCTCCTCGGCCCAGCGGGTCGAATGGCTGCAACGCGGCTATCAGTCCGGCGACCCCGCCGCCTGCGACACCTTCAGCGGCGCCTGAGCCGCCAGCCTTCAGACTTCAGTACGGACCTCCCATGCATCCTCGCGCCGGCCAGACCGCTCTCGCCGAAGACCTGATCGACCTGGACGCCCTGCTGGGCGCCTATGAGAGCGTCGTTCCCGACATGGGCGATCCGGGCCAGAGGGTGGTCTTCGGCACCTCGGGCCATCGCGGCTCCAGCCTGGACGGCGCCTTCAACCAGACCCACATCCTGGCCATCGCGCAGTCGATCGCCGACTATCGCGCCGCCCAGGGGATCGACGGCCCCCTGTTCGTCGGCCGCGACACCCACGCCCTGTCCGAGCCCGCCTTCCGCACCACGATCCAGGTTCTGGTCGCCAACGGGGTGGAGGTGCTGATCGATTCCGGCGACGGCTTCACCCCGACCCCGGCCGTGTCCCACGCCATACTGACCCATAATCGGGCCGGGCGGCGTCAGGCTGACGGCGTCCTGATCACCCCGTCGCACAATCCGCCGCGCGACGGCGGTCTGAAGTACAATCCCCCCTCGGGCGGCCCGGCCGGAAGCGAGGCGACCGCCGCCATCGCCGCCCGCGCCAATCAGCTGATCGAAGGCGGCCTGTCCGGGGTCAAACGCCTGCCCTTCGACCAGGCCCAGGCGGCGGCCGGCCGGTTCGACTTCATGACCGCCTATGTCGACGACCTCGACAGTGTCCTGGATCTGGACGCGATCCGCGATGCGGGGGTCCGGATCGGCGCCGATCCCCTGGGCGGGGCGGCGGTCGCCTATTGGGGCCGGATCGCCGAACGCTGGGACCTGGACCTGACCGTGGTCAATGCGGCCGTCGATCCGCGCTGGGCCTTCATGCCCCTGGACGCCGACGGCAAGATCCGCATGGACTGCTCCTCCCCCTCGGCCATGGCGGGTCTGATCGGCATGATGCAGGGCGGCTCGGCCTATGACGTCGCCTTCGGCAATGACGCCGACGCCGACCGGCACGGGATCGTCACCCCGGGCGGCGGCCTGATGAACCCCAACCACTTCCTGGCCGCCGCCATCGCCTATCTGTTCGCCCATCGGCCCGGCTGGGGTCCGCAGGTGGCGGTGGGCAAGACCCTGGTCTCCTCCTCCATGATCGACCGCGTCGTCGCGGGCCTGGGGCGCCGCCTGCTGGAAACGCCCGTCGGCTTCAAACATTTCGTGCCCGGCCTGCTGGACGGGACCGTCGGCTTCGGCGGAGAGGAATCGGCCGGCGCCTCCTTCCTGCGCCGCGACGGAACGGTCTGGTCCACCGACAAGGACGGCCTGATTCTCTGCCTCCTGGCGGCCGAGATTCAGGCCCGCACCGGCGCCGGCGCCGACCGCCTCTACGCCGATCTGACCGACCGCTACGGCGCCCCCGCCTACGCCCGGATCGACGCCCCCGCCGACCGAGCGCAAAAGGCGCGGCTGGCGGCCCTCAGCCCCTCGGACGTGACCGCGACCACCCTGGCCGGTCAACCCATCGCCGACATCCTGACCCAGGCCCCCGGCAACGGCGAACCGATCGGGGGTCTGAAGGTCGTGACCGCCGACGCCTGGTTCGCCGCCCGCCCGTCGGGCACCGAGGACGTCTACAAGATCTACGCCGAATCCTTCCTCGGCCCCGACCATCTGGCCCAGGTCCAGACCGAGGCCAAGGCGGTGGTGGCCGCAGCCCTCTGCTGATCGGCGTCACCGCCCGACGGTGATCTCCATCGGTCGCGAGACGAACAGGCCCGGCCCGCCCAGGTCCAGCACCAGCCGGCGATCCTCAAAGGCCGCCATGCCGACCAGGGCGTCGGGGAAGCCCGGCACGGCCACGTTGTCGTAAACCGCCACCTCGGCCCGGCGATACAGGGCGTCGCCGATGGTCAGGGTGCGCACGACCACCGTCTCGGCCCCCACCACCCCGCCCAGGACGATGCTCTGGCCGGCCGTGCGCGGTCGCCCGTCCAGCAGGCCGGCCGCCTGGGCCGTTTCGCGCGTCAACGCCAGCACGGCCGAGGCGCCGGTGTCCACCACCGCAGTCACCGTCGCCCCCTCCACCGTGATGGTCGTCTCCAGCGCCCGTCCGGCGCGCCGGACCGCGATCGGCGCCAGATCCCGGCCCGGCGTCCAGCCGTCTCTGGGCAGAAACCGCATCCGCCGCCGGCCGGTGTCCAGCTCCAGCACCACCTGGCTGAGCACGTCCTGGCCGATGATCAGGGGCGCGCCCAAGCCCTGTTCTCCCGCCAGCGGCCCCAGGTTCAGTATGGCGGTCCTCAGCCCGTCCAGCCTCAGTCCGCCGATCTGGACGTCCAGGGTCGCGGCCCGCCCCATCTGGGCCCCGCCCCCGACCCCATAGGCGACCATCGGCAGGGGAAGGCCCTCGCCCAGCCCCAGTCGATCCACCAGGGCGCGATCCACCACCGAATACTGGGCGCCGGAATCGACCAGGGCCCGGACCGGCGCCCCGTTCAGCAGAACCTCCACCGTCGGCGTCGCCGCGCGCGGCTGAGCATAGCCCAGCCAGCCCGACGATCCGTCCACCCCGAACACGGCCTTAGGCTGTCGCCACAGCACATGGTCCCTCAGCCACCAGGCCCCGGCCACGCCGCCGGCGACCAGGCCCAGCCGGATCAGGAGATCGCGTCTTCTCATGTATGATCACATGGACCGTCCGGCGCTTGGACGCCAGCGGGGACGATGGTCGCAGGGCCGTCCGCCACTGCGGCTTCGCGCGAGCGGCCCTCGGAAATCAGCACGAAATTGTCGCAAACCGGCTCGCCCGCCGCCCGTCCGACAATTTCCTCCCGCGCAGGGCCAGAAACCGGGTGACGCCGCCGCCCCGTCTGGCTAGGACCAGACCACTATGAGCACCTCCAGCGCCCGTTACGTCTCCACCCGCGGCCAGGCCCCCGAGACCGATTTCGCCGACGCCCTGCTGCGCGGCATCGCCCCCGACGGCGGCCTCTATATGCCGACCGCCTGGCCGAGGTTGTCGCCCTCCGCCTGGGACGCGAGCGCCGACTACAAGTCCATCGCCCTGCAAGCCGTCGCCCCCTTCATCGGCGACGCCCTGCCGGCGGGCGCGCTCGACCGCGCCCTGGACCGGCTGACCGCCGGCTTCGCCCATCCCGCCGTCACCCCCCTGGTGGAGCTTGAGCCCGGCCTGTTCGTACTGGAGCTGTTCCACGGCCCCACCGCCGCCTTCAAGGATCTGGCGATGCAGCTGGTCGCCGCCCTGACGGACGAGGCCCTGGCGGCGTCCGGCGAGCGCCTGACCATTCTCACCGCCACCTCGGGCGACACCGGCGCCGCCGCCGTGCGCGCCTTCGCCGGCGCCCATTCGGTCGATCTGGTCGTGCTGCACCCGCTGGACCGCGTCTCCCCGGTTCAGCGCAAACAGATGACCACGGTCCAGGCCGACAATGTGCTGAACCTGGCCGTGCGCGGCGACTTCGACGACTGCCAGCGTCTGGTGAAGGGCCTGCTGGCTGAGGAGTCCCTACGCGAACGCGGCCGCCTGTCCTCGGTCAACTCCATCAACTGGGCCCGGCTGGCGGGCCAGATTCCCTATTATGTCTCGGCCACCGCCCAACTGGGCGGCCCGGCCACCTTCGTCGTCCCCACCGGCAATTTCGGCGACGCCTTCGCCGGCATCGCCGCCGCCCATATGGGCCTGCCGTCCAACGGCTTCGTCGCGGCGGTGAACCAGAACGACGCCCTGGCCCGCGCCGTCAACGACGGCCTCTATTCGCGCCGTCCCGCGATCGAGAGCGGCAGCGTGTCGATGGACGTCCAGGCCCCGTCCAATTTCGAACGCCTGGTCTATGAGGCGACCGGCCGCGACGGCGACCGCACCCGCGCGGTGTTCGAAACCTTCGCCCGCGACGGCGCCGTGGCCTTCGATCCGGATCTGCTGGCCGCCCTGCGCGCCGCCGTCTCGGCCGTCTCCATCGACGAGACCGAAACCCGCGCCGAGATCGCCCACGCCCATGAGACCTGGGGCCGCGTCGTCTGCCCCCACACCGCCGTGGCCCTGGCCGCCGCCCGCCGGATCGACCGTTCGACCGGCCCCGTCGTCGCCCTGTCCACCGCCCATCCGTCCAAGTTCGGCGCCTTCGTCTCCGACGTCCTGGGCTTCGAACCCGAACCGGCTCCCGTCATCGCCGCCCTGGGCGATCAGGCCGAGCGGATGACGATCGTGGACGCCGACCTGACGGCCGTCCTGGCGGAAATCAAAGCTTAGGACGAGGACGAAATCGCCTGGCTCAACCGGCCCAGGCCGTAGTTCAGGCCGCACTTCACATCATATTGGCGCGCCACGGACAGGATCGGCCGCCAGTCCCAGGTTTTGAACTCGCCGTCGTCGGCCCGCTTCATCAGGGCCTTGGACGCCTCTTCGCGTCCCTGCCACACGGCGGCGTAGATCAGGCCGAACTCGCGCCCGCCCAGCACCGTATCCTCCAGCGTCCGGCGCGACGACTGGGCCAGGGTCGATCCGGCCGAGAACCAGTTGGCGCTGGCGTTGGGCGAGGCCACGCCCCCGATGGCCGCCAGAGCCAGTCCGGCGATGTCCAGGCTGCTGCGGGTCGCATTCCGGTCGATCGAGACGGCTGTCAGATAGCGGTCGCACCGCAGATCGGATTCGGCGACCAGGGCGTAGACCAGCTGCTTGCCCCGGGTCTCGGCGTTCCATTTCGCCCATTGGGCGTCCATCCGGTCCTCGGCGGCCTTGGTCGCCTCTTCAGTGACGACATCGACCCCCAGCACCTGTCCCGTGCCGCCGACGCCCAGTCCGCCCTGGGGCTTCATCTTCAGCGTGGTGCAGCCGGCGGCGGCAAGGCAGGCGGCGATCGCCATGCCCCTCATGGTCATACGCATAGGCGGCCTCCCCTTTGCAGGGGAGACTGCGTCAACAATCAGACGTTGTCAAATCGTTGGTATGCGAACTAGCGGCGACGCCCGCCCGTCAGCATGCCCATCAGCAGCAGGCCGACGCCGGCCACCGACAGGGTGGTCACCAGCGGCCGCTTGCGCGCCTCGGCGGCGACGGTGCGGGCCTTGTCGCGATAGTCGGCCGGCGCCTTTTCGACCAGCCGATCGACCGCGTCCATCGCCTTGCCGAAGGTCTCCAGCGACCGGCCCTTGGCGTCCTCGAACGCGCCTTCGACCTGCAGCTTCTGGTCGCCGACCAGCTTGCCGAAACCCTTCTTGGTCTTGCCGGTCGCCTGATACGCGGCGCCCTCGATCCGTTCGTCAGTCATGGTGAAATCTCATCCTCGGGGAGCGCGGCCCTGATGGCCGCGTGACGATGAAAATCCCGGAACCCGCTTCCGTTCCAGCGACAAATTCACCGTTTCTCCTCTTGCTTCCCCACGGCGGAAGGGCCTCGTGCGGCGTCGGGGGTGGGGAAGGCTGGCGAGGTCGCACCGCTCGCGCCCAATGCCGCCAATCCTAAGAACCCGATCAGAAAGCCGAAGGCGAACTCCGCATAGGCCAGATTGACGGTCCAACGCCAAACTTCGCCGTTGAAACCGGGCCATTCCGGCACGCTTTCAGCGTAATAGCTGAACAATCCGACCACCCAGACAGCCGGCAAGCCTACGAGTGCCCCGCCGACTAGAATCGACCGATATCCAAGTTCTTGTCGGAATACATAGGCAGTCCCGCCGCATGCGCCTAAGATCACCCAAGCCACTATGACGTGAGGAGGGGCGAAGACTACAGTCTTCCAAAGCAGCTCGAAACGCGCGCCGCCGCCGTTGAGGCCGACAAGCACAAAGGTCACGTAGGCGATCGCGGAAATCGCCGCTCCTCCAATCCCGACAAGCCTCACAAGCTGCGCTTTCCGCATGCCTCAGCATATAATGAACAGTCGAGCTGGCCAATTTTCCAATCCCACAGCCGCTTCCCGCCAGCCGGAACCGCGCGCGCCCTCTAGACCCGCCGCGTTCGGCCGTGTCGCCCCCGACCGGCCTCCAAACGCAAAGAGGAGAGCCCCAGTGTACGCTCTGAAAGACAAGGTCGCCGTCGTCACCGGCGCCAGCTCCGGCATCGGCCAGGCGGCCGCCCGACTGTTCGCCCGCCTGGGCGCCAAGGTGGTGGTTTCCGCCCGCCGAGAAGCCGAACTCGCCGCCCTGGTCGCGGCCATACAGGCCGAAGGGGGCGAGGCCTGCGCAGTCCCAGGCGACGTCTGTGACGAGGCCACGGCCGCGGCCCTGACCACGGCGGCGGAGCAGCGGTTCGGCGGCCTGGACATCGCGTTCAACAACGCCGGCGCCATCCCCGAAACCGCCCCGACGCCGGACCTGTCGGTCGCCGGCTGGAAACAGACCCTGGACATCAACCTGACCGGCGCCTTCCTGTGCGCCAAACATCAGATCCCCGCCATGCAGAGGCGCGGCGGCGGCTCGATCGTCTTCACCTCCACCTTTGTCGGCCATACCGTCGGCTTTCCGGGCATGGCGGCCTACGCCTCGGCCAAGGCGGGTCTGATCGGCCTGACCCAGGTCATCGCGGCCGAGTTCGGCGCCCAGAACATCCGCGCCAACGCCCTGCTGTGCGGCGGGGTGGACACGCCGATGGGCCGGGCCGTCGCCGACACCCCCGAAACCCTGGCCTTCGTCTCGGGCCTGCACGCCCTCAAACGCATCGCCCAGCCCGAGGAAATCGCCCAGGCCGCCGCCTTCCTGGCCTCCGACGCCGCCGGCTTCATGACCGGCACGGCGACACTGGTGGACGGCGGCGTCTCCATCTGCCGGACCTGATCTCGGGGCGATGTCTCCTCCCCCTCTGGGGGAGGTGGCGCGACGCCTCTTCGGCGCCGTGACGGAGGGGTTCTGGACCTAGGGTCCAGTGCGACCGGGCCGGATGCGATCAGCCGCCCCCGGGGCCATCAATGATCACCCAGGTCGCCCCATCCATTGCAACCATGACGTCCTGCCGCACCCACTGACCAGCGGCGTCCCGCTGGCGATAGCGGCATCCGAACTCGGTCGGCTCCTCAGGAATGTCGTGGCAACGCAGCCGGTCGATCTCGGACGACGAAATCGCAAGCACGCCCGCCAGATCCGCGCGGCTTGGACCGATTGGTGAGGCGCACCCGCCGATTAGCAGCAGGATGGCCGACAGGATCTTGAGCAGCTTCGTCATAAGGTCAAGTTGCCAGGCTTTGGGCGGCTAACAACCTCGCACGCACTTGGGCCCCGCCAAAGCCCTCGCCATCCCAATCCCGCAAACAAAACCGCGCCTTTTCAAATCCCTGGCGCCCGAAAACATCCCTCAACCTAACACTCCTCAAACCGTGCCATACTCCCTGCCCGGTCTTTGAAAACTGACGCCACGCCTCCAACCGCCAAAGTCGCTCCCGTCGATTTCGGACAGATCGGACAGATCGGACACATCGGACACTGTTTTTCCCTGTCCGACGTATCGTCCCCTCAGACGGTCTCCACCGCCCGCCAGTGATCCATCCGCCGCAGGAAGACCGCCGGGTCCTTGGGCGTCACCAGTTTGGACGGGTCGTGGAAGATGCGGTCGTGCAGGCGGGTGACGGTGAACCTCAGGGCCGCCGCCTCGCCCAGTCGGGGCAGGGCCGCGCGTTCGGCCTCGTTCAGCGGCCGCACCGCCTCATAGCCGCGCTGGAAGGCCGCCAAAGCGTGCGGCATGGGCCGCCCCTCGGCGTCGAAGCCCCAGGCCGACAGGGCGATGGCCAGGTCATAGACCAGCGGTCCGGTGCAGCCGAAATAGAAGTCGATCACGGCCGAAACGGTCCCGTTCTCGAACAGGATGTTGTCGGGGAAATAGTCGGCATGGATCGCCCCGGTCGCCAGATCGTCCGCAAACGGATTATCCAGCCGCGCCAGCGCCGCCTCGACCTGATCCAGCAGGCTGCGGTCCTCGCCCGAGGCGCCCGCCGCGCACCGGTCCGCCAGCCGCCGCCACATGGCCGGCCCGACCGGATTCTCGCGCCGCCCGGCGAAGCTCTGGGCCGTCTGGTGCAGCCGCGCCAGCACCGCCCCCGCCGCCGCCTGATCCGCTTCCGACGGGTGGCGCAGCCAGGCGCCGGTCTTCCATTCGATCACCGCCGCCGCCCGGCCGTTCAGCCGCCCCAGCCATCCGCCCGACCGGTCCTCGATCGGCGTCGGGCAGGGAAAGCCCCGCCCCGCCAGATGGGCCGTCAGCCCCAGGCAGAAGGGCAAAGACGCCTCGTCCGTCCGCGCCTCGAACAAGGTCAGGACGAACCGCCTGCGGCTCGCCCCGTCCTGGATCTCCAGCCGGTAGTTGGTGTTCTCCACCCCCTCGGCGATGGCGGTCAGTTCGACCACCTCGCCCAGGTCGTAGCCGGCCAGGAACGCCCTGGCCTCGTCCAGCGAAACGGGGGTGAAGACGGCCATGGCCTAGTTCAGGCCCGCGTCGGCGCGGCGGGCGCGCACGATCTCGGCCAGGTCGGCCATGATGCTCTCGGTCGTGGCCCAGCGGCCGGCGCCCCGGCCCCGGCAGCGCCACACCCGACCGTCGGCGCCGTAAACCTTCAGCGCATTGCCCTCGCCGCGCAGGCTGGAGAACAAGGGGTCGCCGTGCTCGGCCGTCAGCTTGACCGACGGGGTGATGACCCCGTCCTTCAGATGGGCGGCGCCGATCTGGCGCACCCCGCCCTCGGCCGACGTCGCCTCCGTCAGGCAGTCGCGCGGAACCTCGCCGTCGGGCGAGCGGCCGAAGGCCTCGTGGCACAGCAGCCGAACCTTGGCGGCGGCGTCCAGCCCCTCCAGGTCCGCCGACGGATCCTCTTCCGCAAAGCCCGCCGCCCGGGCGTCGGCCAGGGCCTCGGCGAAGGCCGCCCCGTCGCCCAGCCGCTCCAGCATGAAGTTGACCGTGCCGTTCAGCACCGCCTCGAACCCGACCACCTCGCCGGCGGCGCGGGCCGCCCGCACCGTCTCGATCATCGGCGAGCCCCCGCCGACCGAGGCCGACCAGAAGATCCGTCGCCCCTTGGCCTTGGCCAGATCCTGAAGCCCGCCGGGATCGCGGCTGACCGCCTGCTTGTTGGCGCTGGCCACGTCGCAGCCGGCCTCCAGGGCGGCGCGGATCACCGCATGGCCCGCCTCGCCTTCCGACAGGGCCTCCAGCACGATGTCCGGCTTCTTGGCCCAGAGGACCGCCGGGTCGGCGGTGAACAGCGATTGCGGGCAGGCCACGTCGCGGACCTTCTTCGGGTTGCGCACCAGCACCCCCACCACGTCATAGCGCGGATCGTTCAGCAACCGCGCCAGGACCCCGCCGCCCACCACGCCGCAGCCGGCGACCGCCACCTTCAGCGGCGGCAGGGCCGGCGCCGGTCCGGGGGGCGCCGACCGCTTGCCGATCACCGTGCCGTCGGCCCGGTCCAGGGCCGCGACCTCGATCTCCACGCCCCGGCTCTCGCCCAGGTCGATCGCGTCGTGCTGAACCAGGGCGCCGCCCAGCTTGCGCGCCACGTCCCAGGACGCCCGGCGATAGCGCAGGGCCGGGGCCGTCCGGTCGTTCGGATCGTGGTCGTACAGGCCGTCGACGTCCTTCACCAGCCGCACCTTCTTCAGCCCCAGTTCCGCCGCCAGGAAGACCGCCGTCAGGTCCGATCCGCCCCGGCCCAACAGGGCGATCCGCCCGTCCGGCCGCACCGCGCCGAAGCCGGGGACCACCACCACCTCGTGCCGGTCCAGCGCCTGTTTCAGATGGTCGGGCCGCAGGCCGCAGGGGCGCGAATGCTCCGGCTCGCCTTCGGCGACGATGCCCAGTTCCCGCACCGACAGGGCGCAGGCGTCCAGGCCGATCCGGTCGCAGGCGATGGCCACCAGGGCCGCCGACTTCTCCTCGCCCAGGGCCACATAGCCGGGCAGCAGTTCGTTGGAATGGGCCAGGCCCAGGGCCCGCGCCTCGCCCAGCATCTGGTCGGTCGCCCCGCCGAAGGCCGAGACCACCGCCACCACCTTCCGTCCCGCCCGCACATGGCCGTAGACGGCCGAGGCCACCAGCGGCGCCTCCGCCGGGCTGCGCAGGATTGACGACCCGAACTTCAGCACCACCACCTCGGCGGCGGGCTGTTTACTCGGTTCGAGGTTCTCGGATTTCTCTACGACGGCGAGGGAGGCTGACATTGGGTTTCTCGGGCGATGTTCGGAAGGGGTGGGGTGAAATGAAAAACCCCGCCTGGCGGACCGGGCGGGGTTCGGGTTCTGCGGTTGCCGGTGTTCGGCGCGCTAAACTCGTCCCGCCCGTGAGGGCATGGTGGTGGTGGTACCGGTGGTGCCGCCAATAATCGAGCCGCCAATGGCCATGCCGAAGGCCGTCGCGGCGAGGCCGGCGACGGTCGAAACTTCGGCGATGAGCAGGTGCTGGCGCACAGGTCTGATCCGGTTGAAATCTGAGCCTAGGGTGATCGGACCACACCCTCGCTGTCAAGCCGCATTGGATGATTTTTTCGCGACGACGATTTTTAGGGCGGTTTCAGACCGGCTGAGGCCGCGCGAACTATCAACTTGGGTTGAATTTTTCGCTTGACCGGCTCCGCCTGTTTGATCAACGTAAGATCACTCATCAAGACCGGCTGAGGGATTAGGCCCTTTGACGCCGGGGCAACCATCGGGTTCCGCCCGAAACGGTGCCAACTCCTGCGGGGTCCTTCGGGGTCGCGAGAGATGAGTGGAGCATCGACGAGGCGACGCTCCACGATCTGTCACCGCATCGAGCCTTGCTGAGCGAGAACGATGCGGACGACGATAGATGACCCTGGCTGAAACATCCCTGCTCGAAGAACCCGACTGTCGGCCCCAGCCGACGGCCAAGCCTGCGCGCGAACGCGGCGGAGCCCGCGACGTGATCGTTCCCCTTCCCGCCGACTTCCGCCTCGCCTCGGGTGAAAGGCTCAAACAGCCCCACGTCATCGGCCGTCTGCACGGCCGCGCCGGGGCGCCCGTCGTCGTGGTGGCCGGCGGCATTTCGGCCGGCCGGTTCGTCCACCGCACCGAGACCAACGGCCTGGGCTGGTGGTCCGGCGCCGTCTCCGTGCGCGGCCCCATCGACCTGTCGCGGCTTCAGGTCCTGGCCGTCGACTTCGCGCCCGGCCAGGAGTTCCAGGATGCGCCCGTCACCATCACCACCCACGACCAGGCCCGCCTGCTGGCCCTGGTTCTGAACCATCTGCGGATCGAACGGGTCGCCGCCTTCGTCGGCTGTTCCTACGGGGGCATGGTCGCCCTGGCCTTCGCCGAACTCTATCCCGACTGGGCCGAACAGCTGATCGTCGTCTCGGCCGCCCACCGCGCCCATCCCCAGGCCACGGCCTGGCGCGGCATCCAGCGCCGTATTCTTCAGTTCGCCGTCGACGCCGGCCGACCGGAAGAAGGCGTCGCCCTGGCCCGCGAACTGGCCATGACCACCTATCGCACGGCGGAAGAGTTCAACGACCGGTTCGACACCACCGCCCCGGCCGCCGTCGGCGGCGCCTATCCCGTCTGCGACTATCTGACGGCGCGGGGCCAGGCCTACCGCACCCACACCACCCCGACCCGCTGGCTGTCGATGTCGGATTCGCTGGATCGCCACAGCGTGACGCCCGAGGCCATAACCCCCCCCGTCACCCTGATCGGCTTCACCTCCGACCGGCTGGTGCCGATCGACGACATGCGCGAACTGGCTGCGCGCCTGCCGACCCTGTGGCGCTTCGTCGAGGCGCCCTCCCTCTACGGCCACGACGCCTTTTTGAAGGAGGACGCCTTCGTCGGCGAAGTCCTCCGCGCCGCCTTCAAGGATATCCAAGCATGACGACCCGCCCCGCCAGCCCGCACACCATCGCCGCCCGCACGGGCGTGGATACGGACACGGCCCACGGCGCGGTCATGCCGCCGCTCTATCTGTCGTCCAACTATTCCTTCGCCGGTTTCGACCAGAAGCGGAAGTACGACTACAGCCGATCGGGCAATCCGACCCGCGACGTCCTGGCGGAGACCCTGGCCGAGCTGGAGGGCGGCGCCGGCTGCGTCATCACCGCCACCGGCATGGCGGCCGTCGATTTGCCCCTGGCCCTGCTGGAGCCCGGCGACCTGCTGATCGCCCCGCACGACTGTTACGGCGGCACCTGCCGCCTGCTGAACGCCCGCGCCCGCAAAGGCCATTTCGAGCTGCTGCTGGTCGATCAGGGCGATCCGGAAGCCCTCGAAGCCGCCCTGGCGCTGAAGCCCAAGCTGGTGCTGGTCGAGACCCCGTCAAACCCGCTGCTTCGTCTGGTCGATGTCGCCGACATCTGCACCCGCGCCCATGCGGCGGGCGCCAAGGTCGTCTGCGACAACACCTTCCTGTCGCCGGCCCTTCAGAACCCGATCAAGCTGGGCGCCGACTTCGTGGTCCATTCCACGACCAAGTTCATCAACGGCCATTCCGACGTGGTCGGCGGCGCGGTCGTGTCGGCCGACGCCGAGGATCACCAGACCCTGGCCTGGTGGGCCAACTGCACCGGCGTGACCGGCTCGCCCTTCGACGCCTATCTGACCCTGCGCGGCGTGCGCACCCTGTTCGCCCGGATCGAGCGGCAGCAGGCCACGGCCGGCGCGATCGCCCAAAGGCTGGCCGGCCACCCGGCGGTCAAGGCCGTCCACTATCCGGGCCTGAAGTCCCACCCGAACCACGCCCTGGTCACGGCCCAGCAAGCGGGGCCGGGCGCCATGCTCAGCTTCGAACTGGCGGGCGGGGCCGAGGCGGTGCGGACCCTGGTCGAAAGCCTGGACGTCTTCACCCTGGCCGAATCCCTGGGCGGGGTTGAAAGCCTGATCGCCCATCCCGCCACCATGACCCACGCCGCCATGACGCCGGAACAGCGCGCCACCGCCGGCATCGGCGACGGCTTGGTGCGGCTGTCGGTCGGGCTGGAACATGTCGAGGATCTGATCGCCGACCTGTTCCCGGCGCTGGACGCCCTCTCGCCGGCCGAAGCGGCCGAGGCGGCGTGATTTTTCGCTTGCAGAAGGGACCAATCCGGGGCAAATGCGCCGCCCCGGCCGCGGTCCCTTCGTCTATCGGTTAGGACGTCAGGTTTTCAACCTGAAAAGAGGGGTTCGACTCCCCTAGGGACTGCCACCGGCGCCGTTCATCGGCTGCATGACGAGGCGTATTGAGAAAGCGCTCCGCCTCCAGATTAAGATTTCAGTAAGTATTTTGTTCGGATCGAGACACCAACTCATTCGAATCACGGACTTTTTTCGGACGCACTCAGGAACTATCCACAGGTGTTGTGGTTAATTCCCCGTTAGCGCGGCGCAGAAGCGCCTGTCCTTCTGAACCGAGATTCTGATGTATATCGCCATCGCCCGTCCGGCGGTGGAGCCCCAAGGCCCCGACGCCGTCGCCGTCCCCGGCTCTCCCGCCATCGTCGAACTGTCGCCCCGCGCCCTGCATGCGCGCCTTCTCGAAAACGCCGCCCTCAGGCGGATGCGCGGCCTGGAGCGCCGCCGCGAGCATCGGCTGGAAGACGCCGACTACTGGCTGCATGCCGCGCCGATGGCCGTGCGGAAGGCCAGCGCCCTGCGCGAGGACAAGAGTTTCGCCCCCCTGCCCTGATCAGTTGGCGGGTCGCCTGGCCTGATCAGCGGAGCTCCGGCGTCCGACGTCTCAGCGAGGCCGCCAGCTTGTCCAGCTTTTGACGGGCGGACTTGGGGCGGACGCGTTTGCGGTGCTCGAAACCGCCACCCCACCGCTGATGCATCGCCGCGTCCAAATGGGGATGGCGGTCATGCTGGTGCACGACGGCGCTGGCCGTGCCGTCCGGGTTGACGACCCGGCCGCCTTGCACCGACAGAAGGTCGCCCGGCGTCAGGCCCAGGGTCGCCACACGGCCATAGTTGGGCTGGACCGTCGCCGCCGCCAGACCCTGATGGATCGCCATGTTGAAGGCCGCCTGATCCGCGCCGAAGGCCCCGCCGATTTCGGAACGCGGAATGGCGGCCAGCGACAGGATCAGCCGCGACAGGCGCGACACCTCGACCCGCGGCCCCACGAGGGTGCCCACGCACAGGCAGGAACGATCCGCCAGGGCCGTCGCGGTCGCCTCTCCGAACAGGGCGCGCAGATATTTCATGTTGAAGGCATGAGCGCCCAGGGGGGCGTCAGCCTCGATGAAGACTTCCAGCCCGTGCGGATGGGGCGCGAGCGGCGGGGCCTGGAAGACGACGTCACGCACGTCGCAGGCCAGGGCCGCGCCCGACCGATCGCCCAGCAGGCCGGCGAAGGCGACGAACCTCTGCATCACCGGATGGGGCGCCCAGCCGCGCCAGGTCGGCGCGTCCAAGGCGGTCACGTCATTCTGGGCCAGGAACTCGCGCAACTCGGCGTCCGTATCCACCACCAGGGCGACAGGACCGTCGAACACCGCCCGCAAGGACCGCACGAAGGGCGCGACATCGGCCGCATCATAGCCGGTGGCGTAGCCGACCACCACATCGCCGTCAGGCAAGGGGGTCATCCCGCGCTCCGCCTCCAGCGCCTGGGCCAGCCAGTCCAGATAGTCCGACCGGGCCGCTGCCTGGTTCATCGGCTCAGCGCGCGGCCATCAGATCGGCGAACCGGTCGAACAGATACAGGCTGTCCGTGGGTCCGGGCGAGGCTTCGGGGTGGTGCTGAACGCTGAAGATCGGCTTGTCCTTGACGGCGATGCCGCAGTTGGTGCCGTCGAACAGGCTGACGTGGGTTTCGGTGACGGCGTCGGGCAGGCTGTCGCGATCGACCGTGAAGCCGTGGTTCATCGAGACGATCTCGACCTTGCCGGTGGTCAGATCCTTGACCGGATGGTTGGCGCCGTGGTGGCCCTGATCCATCTTCACCGTCTTGGCGCCCAGGGCCAGGGCCAGCATCTGGTGGCCCAGGCAGATGCCCATCAGGGGCTTGCCGCTGGCGACCAGCTTCTGGATCTCCGGCACGGCGTATTCGCCGGTCGCGGCCGGATCGCCCGGGCCGTTCGACAGGACCACGCCGTCGGGATTGCGCGCCAGAACCTCTTCCGCCGTGGTCGTGGCCGGGACCACGGTGATCTTGGCGCCGGTCGAGGCCAGGGCGCGCAGGATGTTGCGCTTCACGCCATAGTCGATGACCACCACCTCCTTGCGGCCTTCGGTCTTGGGATGACCCTCAGGCCATTGCCACAGACCCTCGTTCCATTCGAAGGCCTGCAGCGTCGAGGCGGGCTTGGCCAGGTCCAGACCCACCAGCCCGGTCCAGGCCTTGGCCTGGTCGACCAAGGCTTCTAGGTCGAAGTTTCCGTCCGGATCATGGGCGATCACGGCGTGGGGCGCGCCCTTGTCTCGGATGATCTTGGTCAGGGCGCGGGTGTCCACCCCGGCCAGACCCACGACGCCGCGACGCTTCATCCAGGCGTCGAAGCCCGCATCCGAGCGATAGTTGGCCGGATCGGTCGGCACGTCGCGGAAGATCGCGCCCCGCGCCGAGGTGTCGGACCCGCCGCCCATCTGTTCGATGTCTTCGACATTGGTCCCCACATTGCCGACGTGCGGGAAGGTGAAGGCCAGGATCTGGCTCATGTAGGACGGGTCGGTCAGGATCTCCTGATAGCCCGTCATGGCGGTGTTGAAGACCACCTCGCCCAGGGCCGATCCGACCGCCCCGACTCCGATTCCCTGAAGGATCGTGCCGTCTGCAAGCGCGAGAACGCCTGTGGCGCCCGGAAGAATCTTGGTCGTCATGGGCGCGCTCCTAAACACGAATCCAGCCCGAAAGGAGGCCGAAGACAAACGGCGGGCTCGTTAAGCCCTGCCGTCCGCTCCGTCAACGTCCGCAGGATCAGGCCGGGCCGATCAGACGGAACTGAGCCGCCGAACCGCCCTGGGCGTGCGGGGCCAGCCACAGGTCGAACAAGCCGGGTTCGATCCGGTAGGCGCCGTCCTCGCCGATGAAGCCCAGCTGACGCGGGTTCAGGGTGAAACGCACCGTCTGGCTCTGACCGGGACGCAGGCTGACCCGTTTGAAATCCTTCAGCAGACGGCCCGGCTGGGTCAGGCTGGCGACCCGGTCGTGGATATAGAGCTGCACCAGTTCCTCGGCCGCGTGGGCGCCCCGGTTGGTCACGGTGACGGCGACGTCCAGCGTCCCGTTCCACGGCAGTTGATCGCTCGCCATCTCAACCGGCCCATAGACCACCTCGCCATAGGTCAGGCCGAAACCGAACGGATAGAGGGCCGTATTGGTCGTCTCGCGATAGCGGGCCTTGTATTCCTCGACCGGCAGGTCCGGGTTGGCCGGACGTCCCGTGTTCTTGTGGTCGTAGGAATAGGGCTGCTGGCCCGACTTGTGCGGGAAGCTGATCGGCAGGCGGGCCGAGGGGCCATGCTCGCCGAAGATCACGTCGGCGACGGCGTGGCCCATCTGCTCGCCCAGGAACCAGGTCACGACGACGGCTTGGGCGTTCTTGACATTGCCCTCCAGCGCCAGGGCCCGGCCGTTGCGCAGCAGGATGACCATGGGCTTGTTCAGAGCGGCCATGGCGTCCACCAGAGCCATCTGCGGCGCCGGCACGACGATCTCAGTGCGGGACTGTGCCTCGCCCGACATCTTCTGGCTTTCGCCGATGGCCAGCACGATGACATCAGCGTTGGCGGCCGCACGGACAGCCTCGTCGATGCCGCCGTCCAGCGCGCTCTCGACGCCGGAGCCGCGCGCGACGGTCAGGGCTTGCGGATCGCTCATGGCGGCGCGGAAGCCGGCCTCCAGCGAGACGCGACGCTCAGGCGCGCCCCAGATGGTCCACGGCCCCCAGACATTGTCCACGTCATCGGCGAAGGGGCCGATCAGGGCGATCTTCTGGCTCTTGTTCAGCGGCAGAAGGCCGTTGTCGTTCTTCAGCAGGACCACGGACTTGCGGCCCGCTTCGCGCGACAGGGCGATATGATCGCGCGAGCCGACCACGGCCTTCTCACGCGCCACGTCCGTGCCGCGATAGGGATCGTCGAACAGGCCCAGCGCCGCCTTGGTGTGCAGCAGACGGCGCACCGCCTCGTCCAGTCGGGCCATCGACACCTCGCCCGAGGCGACCAGGCTGGGCAGATGCTCCAGATAGAGGCCCGAGACCATCGACACGTCCACGCCGGCGTTGAAGGCCAGGCGGGCGGCGTCGCGGCCGTCCTCGGCGAAGCCGTGGGCGATCAGCTCCTGTTCGGAGGTGTAATCCGAGACGACGAAGCCCTCGAAACCCCATTCGCCGCGCAGAATGTCGGTCAGCAGTTTGCGGCTGCCCGAGGCCGGAACCCCGTTCAGATCGTTGAAGGCGCTCATGATCGACAGACAGCCCGCATCCACCGCCGCCTTGAACGGCGGCAGGAAGACGCCGCGCAGCGTCTGCTCGCTCATGTCGGTGGTGTTGTACTCGACCCCGCCGATGGCGGCCGAATAGGCGGCCATGTGTTTGGCGGTGGCCAGGACGGCGTCGCGGTCGTCCAGCCCCTTTTCACCCTGGAAGCCGCGCACCCGGGCGGCGGCCAGCAGATTGTTCAGCAGAACGTCCTCGCCGGCGCCCTCGACGTTTCGGCCCCAGCGTTGGTCGCGGGCCACGTCCACCATGGGGGCGTAGGTCTGGTGCACGGCCGAGGCCGCCGTCTCCACCGCCGCCGCCCGGGCGGTGCGATAGGCCAGTTGAGTGTCGAAAGCCGCCGCCTCGGCCAGGGGTACGGGGAAGATGGTGGACAGGCCGTGGATCACGTCCGCCGCGAACAGCAGCGGGATCTTCAGCCGGCTCTCTTCCATCGCGACCTGCTGGATGCGGCGGCCGGCCTCGGCGCCGATGCCGTTGAACAGGCTGCCGACCTTGCCCTCGCGGATCATGGCGGTGACGCGGGCGGGATCGCCCGTGCCGTCCAGCGGGTTCACCGCCGTCGGCATCCAGCGGAACGGATCGGCGAGCAGATTGAGCTGGCCCGCCTTCTCCTCGACCGTCATGGCCGAAATCAGATCCTCGATCCGCTGGCGGTGACGCTGAACGGCGCGGGCGGTTTCGGCGGAAGCAGGCATGGAATACACTCCGGCGCCCATCAGGGCGAGAAGCCCGAGGCCAGACAAGAAGTTTCGACGGGAAGCCGAAGGCTTTTCAGGTCGCGTCTTAATGGGGCGCTCCTTCGGGGCAGATGGATCGGCGAACTGGTGGCCTAACCTCTGGCGACCGCCCCCGTCCAGACCCGCGCCGCATGTAAATGATGTAACAGGCGCCCGAAGTCCTTCAACTCGAGAGCAGCCTAAAGGCCAAGCTCAGCCCAGGGCGATGTCCAGGAACATCATCCCCACCAGACCGACCATCAGCCCGATCATGGAGCCGTCGCCGGTCGATCGCTCACGCGTCTCGGGAATGATCTCTGCGGTGACGACGTAGATCATGGCTCCGGCCGCCAGACCCAGGCCCCAGGGCAGGGCGCCGGGCAAGGCGCCGACCACGCTCGCGCCGATCAGCCCGCCGACCGGCTCGACCAGACCCGAGGCCAGGGCGGCCGCAAAGGCGGCGATGCGGCCATACCCCAGCGAGGCCATGGCCGCCGACACGGCCAGGCCTTCGGGCATGTTCTGAATCCCGATGCCGAGCGTCGTCGCCAGCCCCTGGTGCAGGTCGCCGCCGCCGAAGCTGACGCCCACGGCCGCGCCTTCCGGAAAGTTGTGCAGGGTGATGGCGATGATGAACAGCCAGATGCGGCGCGCCAGATGTTGCGACTGGGCCGGTCCGATCGCCAGCATGTCCACCGGCGCGAACCGGTTCATCAGGCCGATGACCGTGGCCCCGATCAGCACCGCCGCCGCCATGGTTCCCGCCGCCCAGCCGCGCGACGCCCCGCCCGTTTGCAGCACCTCCACCCCCGGCATGATCAGCGAGAAGAAGGAGGCCGCCAGCATCACCCCGGCGGCGAAGCCTAGGAGCACGCTCTGGGTCTGCTGACCGGGCCTTTTGACCACCAGCATCGGCGCCGCGCCGACCGCCGTCATCAGACCGGCCGCCAGACTGCCCAGGGCGCCGGCGGCGATAGGGGACAGGGATTCCATCATCGCCCTGCTGTGAAGGCACAGACGACAAGAGACAAGCGGCGATCGGCCGTTTAGAGAAACCTTCATGTCCCAGGCCGCCTCCCCCGCGCCGCGCCCGGACGCCGCCTCCGCCCTGGGGGCCGCCCGCCGGGTCGTGGTCAAGATCGGATCGTCTCTGTTGATCGACGCCGAGACGCGGCGGCCGACGCGCGACTGGCTGGCCGCCATGGCCGAGGATCTGGCGCGGCTGAAGGCTGAGGGCCGCGAGGTGATCGTCGTCTCGTCCGGTTCGATCGCACTGGGGCGCGGCCGCCTGCCGAACCTGGGCGCGCGGCTGGAGGACAAGCAGGCGGCGGCCTCGGTGGGCCAGTCCCTGCTGATGGCCGCCTGGTCCGAGGCCCTGGCGCCCCATGGTCTGGTCGCCGGGCAGGTCCTCTTGACCCGCGACGACACCGAGCGGCGCCGGCGCTGGCTGAACGGCCGCGCCACGGTCGAGGCCCTGCTGGCCCACGGGGTCGTGCCCATCGTCAATGAGAACGACACCGTCGCCACCGAAGAGATCCGCTATGGCGACAACGATCGGCTGGCGGCGCGCACGGCCCAACTGGCGCGGGCCGATCTGCTGATTTTGCTGTCCGACGTCGACGGCCTCTACACCGCCGATCCACGGCGAGACCCAAACGCCGTCCACCTGCCCTTGATCGAGAGCCTCGGCCCCGACGTCCTGGCCATGGGCGGCGGCGCCAACGCCCAGGCCGGGGTCGGCACGGGCGGCATGGCGACCAAGCTGGCGGCGGCACAGATCGCCCGCTCGGCCGGCTGCGCCACCGTCATCGCCTCGGGCCAGACCCTGTCGCCTCTGAGCGCGGTTCGCACCGGGGCGCGCGCCACCCTGATCACGGCGCCCGACACCCCGATGGCCGCCTATAAGCAGTGGATCGCCGGCAGCCTGTCGCCCGCCGGAACCCTGACGCTGGACCCCGGCGCCGTGGCCGCGCTGAAGGCCGGCAAAAGCCTGCTGCCCGCCGGGGTCACGGCCGTCTCGGGCGACTTCGAAAAGGGCGACTGCGTGCGCCTGATCGACGCCGAAAACCGGCCTGTCGGGGTGGGCTTAGCCGCCTACGCCGCCGAAGAGGCCGCCCGCATCCGGGGCCGCCGCAGCGATGAGATCGAGTCCGTTCTGGGCTATCGCGGCGCCTCGGTCCTGATCCACCGCGACGACCTGGTGCTGGACGACCGATGACCGAGACTCTGACGCTGAACGAACAGATGCTGGAGCGGGGCCGATGCGCCCGCGCCGCTGCGGCGGGTCTGCGCGACGCCCCGGCCGGCGCCCGCACCCGCGCGCTGGACAGCCTGGCCCGACGATTGACCGCCGCCGAGGCGGACATTCTGGCCGCCAACGCCCGAGACGTGGCCGCAGCCCGTGCGAACGGCATGGCCGAGGCCCAAATCGACCGATTGCTGCTGACCCCCGCCCGCCTCGCCGGCATGGCCCAGGCGGTCAAGACCATCGCCGCCGTGCCCGATCCCCTGGGCGTCGAGACCGAGCGCTGGACCCCCGCCAACGGTCTGGACATCGCGCGGGTCCGCACCCCGATCGGGGTGCTGGGCGTGATCTATGAGAGCCGGCCCAACGTCACCGCCGACGCCGCCGCCCTGTGCATCCGCTCGGGCAACGCCGCCATCCTGCGCTGTGGATCGGATTGCCTCCAGTCCTCCCTCGCCATCGCCGGCCTGATCGCGGAATCCCTGGCGGAGGCCGGCCTGCCGGCGGATGCGGTGCAACTGGTCGATACGCCCGACCGCGAAGCCGTCGGCCTGATGCTGGGCGGGCTGGACGGGGCGATCGACGTCATCATTCCGCGCGGCGGCAAGAGCCTGGTCGCCCGCGTCCAGGCGGAGGCCAAGACCGCCGTGCTCAGCCATCTGGAGGGGCTGAACCACACCTATCTGCACGAAGCCGCAGACCTGGACATGGCGCGGGCCGTCGTGCTGAACGCCAAGATGCGGCGCGTCTCCATTTGCGGCGCAACCGAGACCCTGCTGGTCGATCGCGCGGCGGCCGAGCGCCTGCTGCCGCCGGTGGCGACGGACCTGATCGCGGCAGGCTGCGAACTGCGCGGCGACGCCGAGGCGCGGACCCTGGTCCCGGAAATGGCGCCCGCCGAAGAGGCGGACTGGACCACAGAGTATCTCGCGCCGATCCTTTCGGTGCGGGTGGTGGAGGACCTGGACGCGGCGACGGCGCACATCGCCCGCTACGGCTCAGGCCACACCGAGGCGATCGTCACTACCGACGCCGAGGCGGCCGAACGGTTCGCCGCCCGTGTGGACAGCGCCATCGTCCTGATCAACGCCTCGACCCAGTTCGCGGACGGCGGCGAGTTCGGCTTCGGCGGCGAGATCGGCATCTCCACCGCCCGCCTGCACGCCCGTGGTCCGGTGGGGGCGGAACAGCTGACCACCTACAAATACGTCGTGCGCGGACGGGGCCAGACCCGACCCTGAGCGCAGACGGGTTGCGAACAGTAAGGAAATTCCTTACCGTCTCGCCATGATCAAAAGCCGCCTCACATCCAAGGCCCAGACCACCATCCCGCAGGCCGTCCGCACGGCGTTGAATCTGCAGGACGGCGACGAGATCCAGTATGATCTGGACGGCGACCGAGCCATTCTGCGCAAGGCGTGGCGCGCGCCTGCGGACGATCCGTTCAGCGCCTTCGACGAATGGGACACCGAGGCGGACCGCAAGGCCTATGCCGGACTTTGAGCGCGGAGACGTCGTCCGCGTCCCTTTCCCCTACACCGATCGGAACACACGCCAGCACCGCCCTGCTCTGGTCGTGTCCAACGGTCCGCTTGGCGAGTCGGACCGGCTCTTATGGGTAGTGATGATCACCAGCGCCGAGAACCGCAGATGGGCGGAGGATGTGCCGCTGGACGAGGACTATGCCGCTGCCGGTCTGCCGGCGCCGTCGTTAATTCGTCCGGTCAAGATCGCCACCATAGATGCAGCCGTGGCTAAGAAGCTGGGGCGGATCGATCCGGACCGGCTGGCGCGAGCGATGCAGTCGGTGCGCGCCAAGCTCTGAACGCCGACGCGATGAACCTCTCCCCTCCCCGATCCGGAAGGGAGAGGGTCGTCCTGTCTCAGGTCGGCAGAGCATAGGCGATCACATAGTCGCCGCGGGGCGTCTCCATGAAGTGATGGCCGCCCGCCATGATGACGAGATACTGGCGGCCGTTCTGCTCATAGATCATCGGATTGGCCTGGCCGCCGGCCGGCAGGACGTCGGACCAGACGGTCTCGCCGGTTTCGATGTCGATGGCGCGGATCAGGTCGTCGGTCGCCGCGGCGATGAAGATCAGGCCGCCGGCCGTCACCACCGAACCGCCGTTGTTCGGCGTGCCGATCTCCAGCGGCAGGTGCGAGGGGATGCCCCACGGCCCGTTCTTGCGCGCCGTCCCGAACGGACGGTCCCACAGGGTCTTGCCCGAGCGCATGTCGATGGCGGTGATGCCGCCGTAGGGAGGCTCCTTGCACAGCAGGCCCGTCCACTTCACGCGCCAGCCGGCGTTGACGTCGATGGCGTAGGGCACCCCGATCTGCGGATCGCCCGCCCCTTCCCCCTTGGACAGGCTGCCGCCGCGCGCGCTCGCCTCCTGCTGCTGGGCGATGTAGCGAGGGTCGTCACGCGGGAACCAGCCCCGCTCATTGGCCTCTTCGCGCGGCACCAGCCGGTTGTAGTTGGGCATGTCGTTGTAGTTGGCGATGATCACGCCGCGCACAGGATCGACCGCCACGCCGCCCCAGTCGGAGCCGCCGTTATAGCCGGGATAGTTGATGTAGTGGTTGGTCGATGGCGGGGTGTAATAGCCCTGATAGTCGGCCTTCCTGAAGTTGATGCGGCAGAACATCTGGTCGATGGGCGACATGCCCCACATGTCCCGCTCCTCCAGATTGGGCTTGCGCAGGGTGGCGAACAGCGAAAAGGGCTGGGTGGGCGACCGCTGGCCCTGTTCGGTTCCGCCCGTGGTCGGGACCGGACGTTCCTCGACCCCATGCAGCAACTGGCCGGTGGCGCGGTTGAACACATACATGTCGCCCTGTTTGGTGGGCAGCAGCAGGGCCGGAACCACGCCGCCCCCCGTCGGGAAGTCGATTAAGGTCGCCTGAGAGCCCAGGTCGAAGTCCCAGACGTCCTTATGCACCGTCTGGAAATGCCAGCGGGGCTTGCCGGTCGTCACGTCCAGCGCGACCAGGGCGGTGGAGTATTCATTCTCGGCCGGTCGCCGCGAGCTGGACCAGTAGTCGGCGGACGAATTACCCATGGGCAGATAGACTAGGCCCAGCGCCTCGTCCCCCGTGGCCGTGGTCCACATATTGGGCGTGCCCGGCGTATAGGTCTCTCCTTCCGGCGGCAGGCCGTTGCGGTCGGGGCGCATCATGTCCCAGGCGAAACGCAGTTCACCCGTCTCCACATCGAAGCCCTGGATCACGCCCGAGGCGTTCCAGCGCTTCTGGCCGTCCAGCACCTGATGCCCCGTGACGATCACCCCGCGCACGATCACAGGGGCGGAAGTTATCGAGACCATGCCCGGATAGGGCTCGCCCATGCCGCGCTTGATATCGACGGCGCCGTTCTGGCCGAAGGCCGGACAGGGGCGTCCGGTGCGCGCATCGACAGCGATGATGCGGCCGTCCAGAGTGCCCTCGACGATCTTGGTCGCGCACGGCTCGGCCGCGTCGGCGCCGGCCCGCGCGTGATAGGTCACGCCCCGGCAGGCGGCCGTATAGGGGATGTTCTCGTCGGCGACCTGAGGATCATAGGCCCACTTCTGTCGCCCCGTGGCGGCGTCCAGGGCGAACAGTTTGTTGCGGGCAGAGCAGAGATAGACGGTGTCGCCGATCTTCAGAGGCGTGGTCTCCGCGCCCCATCGTTCTTCCGGCAGATCGCCGGTGCGGAAGGTCCAGGCCCGTTCCAGTCGACCGACATTGTCCTTGTTGATCTGCGTCAGAGGCGAATAGCGCTGGGCGCTGTCCGTGCCGCCCCAGGCGGGCCAGTCGGCGCCGGTCTTCAGCAGGGCCGGGTCGTTGTAGGCGCCGCGCGCGCCCGGCGCCGGGCTGGCGATCTGAGCGCGGTTGGCCTGGGCCACGGCGAAGCCGAACACCACCGTAAGGACCGCCAGTCCCAGGGCGCCGCCGCCCGCCAGCCGTTTGCCGCCCCGCCCCATCAGCACGGGCAGGCTAGCCAGAACCAGGAACATCAGAACCAGCGGGCCGATCAGACGCGGGACCAGGGCCCATCCGTCCAGCCCCTTTTCCCAAAGCGCCCAGACCAGGGTGAACAGGAAGGCGCCGCCGTAGATCCAGGCGCCCCGCACGTCGCGCAAGACCAGCAGCACGCCCGAGGCGATCAGCAGCAGGCCGACGATCAGATAATACCAGGAGCCGCCCAGGGCCGCGAGCTGCGCCCCGCCGAAGGCGAGGATCGCTCCGATCAGGGCGATCAGGAGGCCGAGGAGCAGCGTCAGCCATCCTCCCAGCCCCGTCGGCGTGGTCCATCTCGGCATGGATCCCCCGTTTTCGATTGCGGTTGAGACGAGCTCAACGAACGGACGCCGCACAGGTTCCGAATTCGGCGCCTACAGACCCTAAAGCCGTTCCAAGTGGAGCGGCGAGCGCACATATTTATCGCCACAATGCGCGCATAACTGATCATTTGTTGCGATTTGCTCGAGCAACAGCCCATGGCGGCAATAATATTTGCCTCACACCGCCGCTTTGCTGCATATGCGAGGGATGCATAAGACCCTGAAGCAAGGCGGGACTTTCGTGGTCGAACCCCGCCGCCTGTCCAAGGCCTCCGCCGAACTGCGCGCGCGCGGTTTCGGTGAGATCACGATTCCGCCCTCGACCGAGACGGCGGAGAAACAGGCGTCGCGCTGCACCGACTGCGGCGTGCCGTTCTGCCAGAACGCCTGCCCGCTTCAGAACAACATTCCCGACTGGCTGCGCCTGTCGGCCGAGAACGAGGCGCAGGAGGCGTGGCGCGTGGCGTCCCTGACCTCCACCATGCCCGAAATCTGCGGCCGCATCTGTCCGCAGGACCGGCTGTGCGAAGGCGGCTGCACCCTGAACCAGTCCGGCTGGGACGCCGTGACCATCGGCTCGGTCGAGGCCTGGCTGGGGGATCAGGCCTTCGCCAACGGTTGGGTCGAACCGATCCGGCCTGCGGCCGAGCGCGGCGAGAGCGTCGGCATCGTCGGGGCGGGACCGGCCGGTCTGGCCGCCGCCGACCGGCTGCGCAGTGAAGGCTATCAGGTCACCGTCTATGACCGTCATGACCGGGCCGGCGGCCTGCTGATCTACGGCATTCCCGGCTTCAAGCTGGAGAAGCACGTGGTCCAGCGTCGCGTGGACCGTCTGATCGACGGCGGCGTTCAGTTCGTCCTGGGCTGCGAGGTCGGCAAGGACGTGACCCTGACCGAGTTGCGCGACCGCCATGACGTGGTCCTCCTGGCCATGGGCGTCTACCAGCCCCGCGTCCTGTCGGCGCCGGGGCGTGGCCCGGACTCCACCGTGGCGGCCCTCTCCTATCTGACGCACCAGAACCGGCGCGACCTGGGCGACGCCGAACAGGACGGCTGGCACGAGGCGCGCGGCAAGCGGGTGGTGGTGATCGGCGGCGGCGACACGGCTATGGACTGCGTCCGCACCGCGATCCGCCAGGGCGCGGCCTCCGTCACCTGCCTGTATCGTCGCGACCGGGAGAACATGCCCGGCTCGGCCCGCGAGGTGGTCAACGCCGAGGAGGAAGGCGTCGTCTTCGAATGGCTGGGCGCACCCAAGGCCCTATTGTCTCAGGGCGACCGCGTCACCGGCGTCCGCGCCGCGCGGATGCAACTGACCGAGGCGGCCCCCGGCGAGCGGCGCGACATCGTGCCCGTGCCCGGCGCCGACTTCGATATTCCGGCCGACATCGTCATCGAGGCCCTGGGCTTTTCGCCCGAGCCCTTCGCGGCGCATGAGCCGAACCTGACACTCCGCGACGACGGCACGATCAAGGTCGGCGCCGTCAGCTTCGCCACCAGCCTGCCCGGCGTCTTCGCCGCCGGCGACGCGGTGCGCGGGGCCTCGCTGGTCGTCTGGGCTGTGCGGGAGGGACAGGACGCCGCCGCCGAGATCGACCGTTACCTGAAGACCCGCACCGAGGAGGTCGCGGCATGACCGATTGGCTGAACAAGTACGAACAGACCCGCGACCGGCTGGAAGCCGAACACGCCTATGACCGCAGCTCCGAACGCGACGCCTGCGGCGTGGGCCTGGTCTGCTCCATCGACGGCACGCCGCGCCGCGACGTGGTCGAATATGCGATCCGCAGCCTGAAGGCCGTGGCCCACCGCGGCGCCGTCGATCCCGACGGCCTGTCCGGCGACGGCGCCGGCGTCATGTGCGAACTGCCGCAGGGCTTCTTCGCCGACCAGGTGGCCTCGATCGGTCAGTCCGTGCGGCCCGGTCCGATCTGCGTGGGCCAGGTCTTCCTGCCGCGCACGGACCTGGGGGCCCAGGACCGCGCCCGCGCCATTGTCGAAACCGAGGCCCTGCGCGCCGGCTTCTGGATCTACGGCTGGCGCCAGACGCCCATCGACCTGTCGGTCGTCGGGACCAAGGCCGGCGCCACCCGGCCCGAGATCGAACAGATCATGCTGGCCCCGCCGCTGGACGACGCGGGCCAACCGCTGGACGGCGAGGCGCTGGAACGCGAACTGTATCTGTGCCGCCGCCGCATCGAAAAGACGGTCAAGACCGAGAACCTGGCCGGCGTCTATATCTGCACCCTGTCCGCGCGCTCCATCGCCTACAAGGGCATGGTGCGGGCCGAACTGCTGGGCGACCTGTATCCCGATCTGGAAGACCCGCGCTTCGTTTCGGCCTACGCCGTCTTCCACCAGCGCTATTCGACAAACACCTTCCCGGAATGGAAGCTGGCCCAGCCCTTCCGCATGCTGGCCCACAACGGCGAGATCAACACGCTGAAGGGCAATCTGAACTGGATGAAGTCGCACGAGATCCGCATGGCCGCCCAGGCCTTCGGGGATCGCGACCGCGAGGTGAAGCCGGTGGTCCAGCCGGGCGGGTCGGACTCGGCCGCCCTGGACAATGTGATGGAGGTGCTGGTCCACGCCGGTCGCCCCGCGCCGATGGCCAAGGCCCTGCTGATCCCCGAGGCCTGGGCCAAGGACGACGTCGTCATGCCGCCCGAACACCGGGCCTTCTACGCCTATTGCAATGCGGTGATGGAGCCGTGGGACGGTCCGGCCGCCATCTGCGCCGCCGACGGCCGCTGGGTGGTGGCGGGCAAGGACCGGAACGGCCTGCGCCCCCTGCGGGCGGTCGAAACCGTGGACGGCCTCTTGATGGCCGGCTCCGAAGCGGGCCTGGTCCCCATCCCCGAAAGCCGGGTGAAGCGCCGCCTGCACATCGGCCCCGGCAAGCTGATCGCCGTCGATATGAAGCACGGCCGTCTCTACGACGAGCATGAGGCCATCGACGCCCTGGCCGCCGCCCACCCCTATACGGAGTGGCTGGACAATATGGTGGATCTGGAGCCGATCATCGGCCCCGGACCGGAACCGCGTTCGGCCTCCGGCGAGGACCTGACCCGCCGCCAGATCGCCGCCGGCTTCAGCCGCGAAGATCTGGATCTGCTGCTGGACGCCCTGGTGCGCGACGGCAAGGAGGCGGTCGGCTCCATGGGCGACGACGCCCCGCCGGCGGTTCTGTCGGCCCTGCCGCGCCCGCTGAGCCACTATTTCCGCCAGAACTTCAGCCAGGTGACAAATCCGCCCATCGACCCCCTGCGCGAAGCCGGGGCGATGAGCCTGAAGACCCGGTTCAAGAACCTGGGCAACATCCTGGCTCAGGAAGAGGCGCAGACCGACGTCTTTGTTCTGGACAGCCCCGTCCTGACCAACGGCATGTACGAGCGGATGGTCGCGACTGTCGGCGCGGGTTCGACCGTGGTCATCGACTGCAGCTATGACGTCCCGGCCGACGACGCGCGGCCCGGCGCGGGCCTGCGCGCGGCCCTGGACCGGATCATGGACGAGGCCGAGGCCGCCGCCCGTGACGGCGCCGCCCTGATCGTGCTGACCGACCAGCAAAGCTCGGCGACGCGACTGGCGGCCCCGATGATCCTGGCCACGGCCGGGGTTCACGGGCGGCTGACCGCGGCGGGTCTGCGGACCTATTGCTCGATCGTGGTCCGCACCGCCGAGACCCTGGACCCGCATGGGTTCGCGGTTCTGGTCGGGGTCGGCGCCACCACCGTCAACGCCTGGCTGGCCCAGGACCTGTTCCAGGAGCGTCTGGACCGGGGTCTGTACCCCGGCCTGACCCTGCGCGACGCCTGTCTGAACTACAAGAAGGGCATCGAGGCGGGCCTCTTGAAGACCCTGGCGCGCAAGGGGATCAGCGTCATCTCCGCCTATCGCGGCGGATGCGAGTTCGAGGTGTTGGGCCTGTCGCGGGCCCTGACGGCCGAGTTCTTCCCCGGCGCCCCGTCGCGCATCTCCGGCATCGGGCTGGCGGGTCTGGAGCAGGCGGCGCTGAAGCGGCACAAGGTCGCCTGGGGCGAGGCCCAGCCCTCCCCCGCCATCGGCGGCTTCTTCAAGATCCGTGCGGGCGGCGAGGCTCACGCCCACGAGGCCAAGACCATCCATCTGCTGCAGGACGCCTGCAACCGGGGCGACTACCGCCGGTTCAAGCAGTTCTCGGAAGCCGTCAGAAACCAGCCGGACCTGTCGCTGCGCGACCTGCTGGACTTCCGCGAAGGGACGCCGATTCCCATTGATCAGGTCGAGAGCGTGTCGGACATCCGCCGCCGCTTCCTGACACAGGCCATGTCCCTGGGCGCCCTCGGCCCCGAGGCGCATGAGACGCTGAACATCGCCATGAACCGTATCGGCGCCCGCTCGGTCTCGGGCGAAGGCGGCGAGGATCCCGAACGCTATCACCCGCGCCCCAACGGCGACGACGCCAACTCGGCGGTGAAACAGGTGGCCTCGGGCCGGTTCGGCGTCACGGCCGAATATCTGAACCAGTGCCGCGAGATCGAGATCAAGGTGGCCCAGGGCGCCAAGCCCGGCGAGGGCGGGCAACTGCCCGGCTTCAAGGTGACCGAGTTCATCGCCCGGATGCGCCACGCCGTGCCCGGCACGACCCTGATCAGCCCGCCGCCGCACCACGACATCTATTCGATCGAGGACCTGGCCCAGCTGATCTATGATCTGAAGGCCATCAACCCAGACGCCAAGGTGACGGTGAAGCTGGTGTCCGCCTCGGGCATCGGGGCCATTGCGTCCGGGGTGGCCAAGGCCAATGCCGACGCCATTCTGATCGCCGGCCACAACGGCGGCACCGGCGCCTCGCCCCAGACCTCGATCAAACACGCCGGCCTGCCCTGGGAGATCGGCCTGGCCGAGGCCCATCAGGTGCTGACGCTGAACAATCTGCGCGGCTCAGTCACGCTGAGGACGGACGGCGGGGTCCGCACCGGCCGCGACGTCGTCATCGCCGCCATGCTGGGCGCCGAGGAATACGGGGTCGGCACCGCCGCCCTGATCGCCATGGGCTGTCTGATGGTGCGCCAGTGCCATTCGAACACCTGCCCCGTCGGCGTCTGCTCCCAGGACGAGCGGCTGCGCGAGAAGTTCACCGGCACGCCGGACAAGGTGGTCAACCTGTTCACCTTCATCGCCGAGGAGACACGCGAGATTCTGGCCTCGATCGGCGCCCGGACGATGGACGAGATCATCGGCCGCACCGACCTGTTGCGTCAGGTCCGGCGCGGCGGGGCGCACCTGGACGACCTCGATCTGAACCCCCTGCTGGTCCAGGTCGACGAGGGCGCCGCCGGCAAATGGGCCGACAAGGGCCGCAAGCCCATCGCCGACAGTCTGGACGCCCGGGTGCTGAAGGATGCGGTGCGCTTCCTGGATCGGGGCCAGACGCTGGAGCTGTCCTATCCGCTGAACAACACCCAGCGCACGGTCGGCGCCGCCGTCTCGTCCGCCATCGTGCGGCGTTTCGGTTCCCAGGGTCCGGCCGGACGGCTGAAGCTGCGTCTGGAAGGCATCGCCGGCCAGAGCTTCGGCGCCTTTGCGGCCAAGGGGCTGGAACTGCACCTGACGGGCGAGGCCAACGACTATGTCGGCAAGGGCCTCTCGGGGGCCGAGATTTCGATCCGCACGCCGGAATGGCGCGAGGATCAGCTGATCTGCGGCAACACGACCCTGTACGGGGCCACCTCGGGCCGGCTGTTCGTCGCCGGCGCGGCGGGCGAGCGGTTCGCGGTGCGCAACTCGGGCGCCGAAGCCGTGGTCGAGGGCCTGGGCGCCCACGGCTGCGAATATATGACCGGCGGCCGGGTGGTCGTGCTGGGCTCGGTCGGCTGGAACCTGGCGGCGGGCATGAGCGGCGGCGAGCTGTTCGTGCTGGACCAGCCGGGCCACGCCGAGCGCGCCCTGAACGGCGATCTGGCGGGCGTGACCGACATCGACGCGGCCGCGGCCGAACGACTGCGCGAACTGGTCGAGGCGCACCTGGCCGCGACGGCCTCGCCCTTGGCGCGGCGCCTGTTGAGCGACTGGGACAACACGCTTGACCGTTTCGTTCGCATCGTACCGCTCACGGACATTGTCAGGGCGGAGGAACGGCTTAAGACTTCGGCCTGAAGCCTGGTTGCGCCGTTCCTTCCTCTCCTCCCCGAGACGCCTGAAATGACCCGAACCGCCGCCCTTTCCGCCTTCACCGCCGTCGGGGCGGCGTCGCTCGCCTCACCGGCCCTGGCGGCGCCCGCCCTGCTGGCCCACCAGGCGCCGCTGGTCATCGACAATGCGGCGACGGCCTGGATTCTGACCTCCACCGCCCTGGTTCTGCTGATGACCCTGCCGGGCCTGGCCCTGTTCTACGGCGGCATGGTCAGGAAGAAGAACATCATCAGCGTCATCGCCCAGTCGGCGGCGGCCTTCGCCCTCGTCTCGGTGCTGTGGTTCCTGGTCGGCTACAGCCTGTCGTTCGGCAAGGGGCCCGATGCGGTCAACGGTCTGATCGGCGGGGTCCAGGCGGCCTTCCTGAACGGGGTGACGATGCAGACGGCGCACAGCCTGCTGCCGGGCCTGCCCGAACTGTTGTTCGTCAGTTTCCAGATGACCTTCGCCATCATAACCCCGGCCCTGATCGCCGGCGCCTTCGCCGAACGAATGAAGTTTTCGGCCAGCCTGCTGTTCTTCGCCCTGTGGCACCTGATCGTCTATGCGCCGATCTGCCATCAGGTCTGGGGCGGCGGCTATCTGGGCGGACTGGGGGTGCTGGATTTCGCGGGCGGTGCGGTGGTTCACGTCAATGCGGGCGTCGCCGGCCTGGTCTGCGCCCTGGTGCTGGGGCCGCGCCACGGCTTCGGCCGCGACAACATGGCCCCGGCCAATCTGGTCTATAGCGCCATCGGCACCGGCCTGCTGCTGGTCGGCTGGATCGGCTTCAACGCCGGGTCGGCCGGGGCGGCCGACGCCCTGGCCGCCACCGCCGCCTTCAACACCATCCTGGCCGCCGCCGCCGCCGCCCTGGGCTGGATGGCGATCGAATGGTTTGACCGCAAGCGCCCGACCCTGCTGGGCCTGCTGTCCGGCATCGTGGGGGGTCTGGTCGCCATCACGCCCGCCGCCGGCTTTGTCGATCCCAAGGGCGCCTTCTTCATCGGCCTGATCGCCGGCCCGGCCTGCTACGCCGGAGCGGTCTGGCTGAAGCACGCCCTGAAATATGACGACAGTCTGGACGCCTTCGGCGTGCACGGGATCGGCGGCATCGTCGGCGCCCTTTTGACCGGCGTCTTCGCCACCACCAGCGTCAACGCCCTGTCCGAGGGCGCGACCGTCTGGAAACAGGCCGTGGGCCTGGCCGGCGCAATCGCCTGGAGCGCGGCGGGCACCTTCCTGGTCTTGATGATCTGCAAGTTCACCACCGGCCTGCGCGTCGCCAGGGACGAAGAGGTCGAGGGGCTGGACTATACCCAGCATGGCGAAGCCATCCACTGAGGTCATGGACAGGGGCGGTTGATCCCGTCCCCGTCCGCCCCCATCTTCATCTGTGATCGAAGGTCTTGCCGTTTGCGGGAGACCGTCGGTCGGTCGCTTTTTCGAGGACCCAGATGACGACGACCCGCACCGTTCTGTTCGACAGCCCCTTTCTGCTGGGCTTTGACCATACGCGCGCCCTGATCGACCGCGCCGCCAAGGCCGCCGCCGAGAGCTATCCGCCCTATAATGTCGAGCAGATCGCCGACACGGGGGTTCGGATCAGCCTGGCTGTCGCCGGCTTTTCGCCGGACGAGCTGGCCATCACGCTTGAGGGGCGTCAGCTGATCATCGCCGGCAAGCGCGACGAGGCCGGCAAGGGCGAACAGGCCTTCCTGCATCGCGGCATCGCCTCGCGCGGCTTCGTCAGGAGCTTCGTCCTCGCCGACGGGCTGGAGGTTCAGGGCGCGCGACTGGAACACGGTCTGCTGCATGTCGATCTGATCCGGCCCGAGGCGGAACGCCAGGTGCGGCGCATTCCCATCACGGCGGGCTGAAAAGCGCGACCGTTCGAACCGCCCGGCGATCCGGGCGTTGTGAAATCAAAGGAGGCGGTCCTATGACGCCGATTATGACCAAGGAAGATTTTGCGGGCCTAGGCGCCCCTGACCTCGTCTATGTGCGCGAGGTGAAGGCGTCCGACCTGCTGGAAGAGGCGGTCGAGATGAAGGATGTCGCCTTCGACCCGAACCAGTCGCTCTACGCCGTCCACAGCGCCGACGGCGAACGCCTGGCGGTGATGCTGGACCGCGACACCGCCTTTGCGGCCGCCGTGGCCCACGAGCTGGAGCCCGTCTCGGTTCACTGAGCGGAAATGGAAGAGGCCGCCGCCTGCTGTCAGGCGGCGGTCGCGGGGGCGTCGTCCTTGACGAACAGGGCGCGGATCGCATCGGCGGTGCGCGCCTGACGCAACTGTTCCCTCAGCTCGGCCGAACGCAGGGCGCGAGACGCCGCCGCCAGGGCGCGCAGATGCTCGGCCCCATCCTTGGGCGGGGCGAACAGGGCGAACAGAAGATCCACCGGGCGATCGTCGACGGCGTCATAGGCGACCGGCGAATCCAGCCGCACGAAGACGGCCGTGACCCGGTCGATCTCCTTCAGCCGGGCGTGCGGCACGGCGACGCCCGACCCAAGGCCGGTGGAGCCCAGGGCTTCGCGCTCCAGCAGGGCTTCGAACACGCGGGTCTGATCCACCCCCATCGCCTGGGCGGCCGCCTCAGCGACCGCGTGCAGCGCTTGCCGCTTGGAAGAAGCGCCGCCGCGCAGCACTACGCCGTTGGGCGCCAGGAGGTCTGCGATATGCATTGTAGCCGACTCCAGACAGGCGAATGGCTGTCGCGGGCGCCCCTTTAGAGGCTCCCGCGACAAAGTCAAACGCGGCTGTTCACCTAGTGGCCGTTGGTCTTGCCGGTGCGCTCGGGGTCGATCCAGCCGACATTGCCGTCAGGACGGCGATAGACGACCGACAGACCGCCGTGGGCGGCGTTGCGGAACAGGACGACCGGATAGCCCGTCATGTCCAGCTCGAGCACGGCCCGCCCGACGGTGATGGTGCGGATCTCATGCTCGGTTTCGGCGATGACCATGCCGACCGGGGGCGGACCGTCGCTGTCGCCGGCGTCGCCGAAGACGTCGTCCTCCACGCTGTCGGGGTCCCGCAGCACGATGCTGCGGGCGACTTCGCGCGCGGCGTCTTCGGTCTTTTCAGGCGACAGACCCTTGGGTCCGATATGGTGGTCCTTGAGCCGGCGCTTGTAGCGGCGGACGCGCTTTTCGAGACGGTCCAGCGCCTCGGTGAAGGCGGAGTGGGCGTCGCCGCCCATACCCGTCGTCACCAGAGTCTGGCCCGACGCGAGGCGGACCCAACAGTCCACCTTGAAGCCGTGGCCGTCCTTGGACACCACGACCTCGGCGTCGTCACCGCCGCGGGCGAAGTATTTTCCGACCCCTTCTTCGAGTTCCTGGGAGATGCGCGAGCCTAACGCTTCGCCGACATCCACTTGCTTGCCGCTGACTTGGACTTGCATGCGGATAGAACGCTCCCGCTCGCTTTTGGTGTCAATCGGGATCACCGATTTGTGGTCACGCTTGTCAGGCGCCCCTAACCATTCTGCGACGTTCGACGGACGACGGAATTCTCAAGGCTTCCCGATACTTGGCGACTGTGCGGCGGGCGATGTCGATGCCGGTTTCCTTAAGGATTTCGACGATTCTGTCGTCGGACAAAATGTCCCCCCCCAGGCTCTCGCCGTCGATCATGGTTTTTATCTTATGACGGACGGCTTCGGCCGAATGGCTGGCGGCGCCGTCGGTCGATTGGATGGCGGCGGTGAAGAAGAATTTCAGTTCGAACACCCCGCGCGGGGTCGAAACATATTTGTTCGAGGTGACGCGGCTGACCGTCGATTCATGCATGCCGATGGCGTCGGCGACCGTCTTCAGGTTCAGGGGCCGCAGGAACTCGACCCCGAAGGCCAGGAAGGCGTCCTGCTGACGCACGATTTCAGAGGCCACCTTCAGGATGGTCTTGGCCCTCTGATCCAACGACTTGACCAGCCAGCTGGCCTGGGCCGCGCATTCGGCGACGAAGGTCTTTTCCGTTTCCGACCGCGCGCCGGCCTGGACCAGTCCATGGTAGCGTTTGTCGATCAGCAGGCGCGGCAGGGTATCGGCGTTCAGTTCGACCCGCCAGCCGCCCGCCGGATCGGGCCGTACATGGACGTCAGGGACCACCGTCTGGGCGGGTTCGCCGCCGAAGCCGGCGCCGGGTCGCGGCGTCAGGCCCTTCAGCTCGGCGATCATCTCGTTCAGATCCTCGGCGTCGACGCCGCAGACCTTCTTCAGCCCCGCCATATCCCGACGCGCCAAAAGGTCCAGATTGTCCAGCAGGGCCGCCATGGCCGGATCGAAGCGATTGCGCTCGATCAGCTGCAGCTTCAGGCATTCGGGCACGGAACGGGCCATGACGCCGGTCGGTTCGAACCCGTGGCAGACGGCCAGGACGGCCTCGATCCGCGCCAGATCGACCCCCAGCCGATCGGCGAACTCCGCCAGTTCGCCGCGCAGATAGCCTCCTTCATCCGTCGCATCAATCAGGGTCAGGGCGATGCCGTGGTCGGCCGGCGACAGGCCCGCCGAAGAGGCCTGGGCCTGGAGATGCTCCCACAGGGTGGGTTCATGGGCGTCGGGGCGCTCGCCGTCGCCTTCGAACACGACGCCGCCCTTGCCGGCGCTGGACCAGTCCGACAGACCGGGCTGAGCCTCGTCGGTCAGGCGGTCGCTGGTGCGTTCTCCAGGCGCGGCGTCGCCGTAGACGTCGTCGGAACCGGCGTCCATCGCCGCGACCGAATCCTGGCCCACCCCTTCGCCGAAAGACATTTCCTGATCGGCGACGGGATCGGCCGCCCTTTCGGGCGCGTCAGCCTCTCCGCCCTCGGGCTCGTCGCGTTGCAGCAGCGGATTACGCTCCAGCTCGGCCTCGACGAACTCCTCCAGCTCGAGATTGGACAGTTGCAGCAGCTTGATCGCCTGCTGCAGCTGGGGCGTGATGACGAGCCCCTGCCCCTGTCTGATCTCTAGACGCTGCCCGATCACTTACGGTTTTCCTGCGGGCGCCAAAACTGGCCCGGAACTTGCTGTCGAGAGTGCCGCCCATTGGTTAACACCCGACAAACGGGGGGTACGGGCCCGTCCCGACCCGCACGTCTGAGCCTTGGCGACCGGCGGGCAGAGCGCCGCCGCCCTTCGATCAGATGTAGTTTTCGCCCAGATAGACCCGCCGCACCTCGGGGTCGTTGACCGCCTCGTCCGCCGTGCCTTCGAACAGGACCGCGCCGCCCGAGATGATCGAAACCCGATCAGTGATGTCCAGGGTCTCGCGCACATTGTGGTCGGTGATCAGGACGCCGATCCCCTGCCCCGCCAGATAGCGGATCACCGAACGGATGTCGGCGATGGCCAGGGGGTCGATGCCGGCGAAGGGCTCGTCCAGCAGGATGAAGGAGGGGCGTCCCGCAAGCGCCCGGGCGATCTCGACCCGACGCCGCTCGCCGCCCGACAGGGCGGTGGCCGGGGCGTGACGCAGATGGTCGATGTGCAGTTCCGCCAGCAGCCGCTCCGTCTCCGCCTCGACCCGGTCGCGCGGATAGTTCAATTCGGCCACGGCCTTGATGTTCTGCTCCACCGTCATGCCGCGGAAGATGGAGGCTTCCTGGGCCAGATAGCCCAGGCCCATCCGGCTGCGCTGATACATGGGCTGGCCGGTGATGTCCTCGCCGTCCAGCCAGATCGAGCCGGAGTCGGGCGGGATCAGGCCGGTGATCATATAGAAGCAGGTCGTCTTGCCGGCGCCGTTGGGGCCGAGCAGGCCCGCGACCTCGCCGCGCTGGACGGTCAGGGAGACGTCGCGCACCACCTGCCGGGCGCCGAACGCGCGGGCGATGTTGCGCACCCGCAGGCCCTTTTCCGCGCGCGCGACCTCAGGCGTCGGCTCGGGCGCCGGCCGATCGTCCAGATTCAGGGCTGAGAGTTCTTTACGCGCCAAAGGTCGAGATCCGTGCGGCCTTCCCGGACGGGCGCCTAGTTGGTTCCGTTGGGATAGAAGACGCCCTGGACCCGATTGCCGGCGGCGCCGCGCGGCGCGCCTTCCATACGAGCGGTCTGCGTATTGACGTTATAGACCAGACGCGATCCGGACAGGACATTCTGGCCCTGGGTCAGGATGACATTTCCCGTCACCACGATCTCGCCAGAGCCCAGATTATAGACCGCCCGATCGCCGCGCATGGTCTGCTCCGGCGTCACGAAATAGACCGATCCGGCCGCCTCGGCCCGCTCCAGATCGCCGCCCGATCCAGAGACCAGGGTCAGTTGGTCGGCGCGAAACCGATTGCCGCCTTGCACGGCCTCAGCCCGCCCCCGCAGAATGACCCGGTTCGGCGCATATTCGACCCCGTCCGCCCCATAGGCGACCGGCTGGTTCGAGCCCCGCGTCTGGGCGTCGCCGACGGCCGGCAAGGCCAAGAGGGCCATCGCCCCCGCCGCCGCGACCGCGGCCCGTGTTCCAAAGATCTTCATCATGGTCATTCGCCTGAACCCGAGGGGGTCAGAACCCCCCGCACCTTGTTGTCGCCGGAGCCTTTGAACACCACGCGCTCGCCCTGATCATAGATCGCATAGGACGAAGCGTTGATGGTTCCAATAGGGCCCGCGCCCTGAACGCCTTTTGAACCGGTGATGATTCCGGTCGAGGTGTCGACCACCGCCTCGGGCGTGGTCAGCACAAACCCCGTGCCCCCGTCCGAAATCCGCACATTGGGGCCGATGGTCACGGTCTTGGCCTGTTCGTCATAGGTGCCGCCGTCGGCGGTCATTTCGGTGACCTTGCGTCCGCCCAGGTTCAGCTTCAGCGCCGGGCCGATCAGGCGGAAACGGCCGGTCGCCGCATCGCGCACGGCGCCCTGGGCCCCGACGGTGAAGGCGCGGCCTTGCGCGTCCTGGCCGTGGAACAGGGGCTTGTCCAGGCGGACCTCCTGGCCCTGACTGGCCTTGCGCTCCACGCCGGACATGACGGTTCGGAAGACCGTCCAGGTCAGGACGCCCCCCGCCAGCACCAGGATGATGATCGGCAGGACGCGGCGATACAGTTTGACCCGGCGGGAATGGGCGCGCCAGCGCGCCCCGGCCAGGGCGACCCGCTGTTCGTCCGCCTCGATGCGGGTCTGTTCGCCGGGTTCGGTCAAGACGGCCTCAGCTGTGGGCGAAAATGTCGACCTCGTCCCATCCGGCGAGATCGAGCGCCGAACGGCTCGGCAGGAAGTCGAAGCAG
This sequence comes from Brevundimonas sp. Bb-A, assembly GCF_009394735.1. Lineage (NCBI taxonomy): Bacteria > Pseudomonadati > Pseudomonadota > Alphaproteobacteria > Caulobacterales > Caulobacteraceae > Brevundimonas > Brevundimonas sp. Bb-A. The sequence goes on from NZ_CP045456.1 coordinate 3,195,633, forward strand.
CGGGCGGCCAGTTCGGCCCGCCCCTCGCGCGCCAGCATCTGATCCAGCCGCGCCTTGGCCGCATGCAGATAAAGAACGTCTGAGGCGGCGTAGTCCAGCTGGGCCGGGCTCAGCTCGGCCGCGCCCCAGTCGGACGACTGCTGCGCCTTGGACAGGTCCACTCCCACCAGCTCGCGCACCACGTCCTTCAGACCGTGGCGGTCCGTATAGGTGCGGGCCAGTTTGGAGGCGATCTTGGTGCAATAGACCGGCCGGGTCTCCACCCCCAGGTGCAGCTGGAACATGCCGATGTCGAAGCGGCCGAAGTGGAAGATCTTGGTCACGGCCGGGTCGGTCAGCAGCCGCTTCAGATTCGGACAGTCGTAGGCGGGACGGTTCAGCCGCACCACATGGGCGTTTCCGTCGCCGGACGACAGCTGGACCACGCACAGGGGGTCGCGACGGAAACGCAGGCCCATGGTCTCGGAATCGATGGCGACTTCCGCCCCCAGGTCCAGGTCGTCGGGCAGGTCGCCCTCATGCAGAAAAACAGTCATGGGCAGGTTCTTACACGGCGAAGGCGCGCGGCGAAACGGCCTCGCGACAGGCATGATGAGGGGCCGGAAACGACGACGGCGCCGTGTCCGAAAACACGGCGCCGTCTGAAAGATGGTGCCCAGAAGAGGACTCGAACCTCCACGGCCGTTAAGCCACTGGCACCTGAAGCCAGCGCGTCTACCAATTCCGCCATCTGGGCCCCGTCGGCAGCGCCTTGCGGCGTTTCCATCGGGAAGGCGCGGACCTCTAAGGGAGGGTCCGGGCGGGGTCAACAGGGATTTTTCATCGGCGGGCGGTTTTATTTTCCAAGCGTCGCCGCAGGGCGGCGTCCAGCCTGTGTTAAGCCTGTTCGCTTACCCCGCCTTGAGGCGAGCCGGCCTAGCATCCGCCCATGGCCCAGCCGACCCTGACCCAGACCACGCCCGATCGGCGCGCGGCCGTGCGGCGTCCCTACCGCCGTCAGCGACGGCCGGAGGAGCGGGTGCGCCTCTTGGGCGAGGCGGTCGATCTGGTCCGGCCCGAAGAGGTGCTGCACCATGTTCAGGCGGCGGTGGCAGAGGGCCGCAAGACCCTGATCGCCAACCACAATCTGCACAGCCTGCATCTGATCCAGACCCAGGCGGAGATGTGGGCCTTCTATGACCGCGCCGACCTGGTCCAGGTCGATTCGACGCCTCTGATCTGGTTCCTGCGCGCCCTCGGCCTGCCCGGTCGCGGCTTTCACCGATCCACCTATCTGGACTGGCGGGACCATTTCTGGAGCGTCGCCGACCGCCGGGGCTGGCGCGTCATGTCGATCGGCGGGGCGCCCGCCGTCGGCCCGGAGGCGGCCCGGCGCCTGGCCGAACGCTATCCTGGCGCGGAGATTCGCACCCGCCACGGCTTCTTCGACGCCCGCCCCGGATCTGCCGACAACGCCGACATCCTGGCGGACATCCGCGCCTTCTCGCCCCACATCCTGTTCGTCGGCATGGGCATGCCTCGCCAGGAGTCGTGGATCGCGACCGTGTTCGACGATCTGCCCGCCTGCGTCGTCTTTTCGGTCGGGGCGGCTTTCGACTATGAGGCCGGCGTCCAGAAGTCGGCGCCGCGCTGGATGGGCCGGGTCGGGCTGGAATGGGCCTATCGCCTGCTGCACGATCCCCGGCGCCTGTTTCACCGCTATTGCGTCGAACCGTGGAGCCTGGCGCCTCTGGCCTTGCGTGAACTTACCGCCGCCTTCGCCCGACGACGCCAAGCGGATTGATCTAAATCCTACTTGGCAGATAGATATTTATCGGCATGATCGACTTCCGCCTCCGCCCGTCGTGTATGGGTGAAGGGTCGCCCCACGGCATTACGGGAGCATCGATGTCGCAAGACCATGGACCCAGGGTGGCGATCATCGGCGCCGGCTTCAGCGGCCTGCTGACCGCGATACAGCTTTTGAGGCGGTCGCCCGTCGTGCAGGTGACGCTGATCGAGCGGCGCGACGCCTTCGGTCCCGGCGTCGCCTATGACACCGGCAATCCCGGCCATCTGCTGAACGTCCGCCTGGACAATATGAGCGCCTTTCCCGACCGACCCGACCATCTGGCGAACTGGCTGGCGGAACAGCCGTCCTGGCGCGCCCAGGACGGCTTCATCACACGCGGCGTGTACGGCGACTATCTGCGGCATCTGCTGGCGGAAACGCTCGAAGGCAATGCGGACGAGGCGGGGCGAATGACCCTCGTCCACGGCGAGGCCCAGGCGATCGACCGCCGCGACGGCGGTTGGCGGATCATGGTTGGTGCGGAAGTCATCGCGGCCGATGCGGTGATCCTGGCCCTGGGCAATCTGGAGCCCGCCTCCCCGCCCGGCGTCGATGCGACGGTCCGCGCCTCGGCCGTCTATGTCGAAAACCCGTGGCGTATCGACACGGCTGCGGTCGGAACTGCGCGCAACATCCTTCTGATCGGCTCCGGCCTGACCATGGTGGATGCGGTCCTGACGCTTCGGCGACCGGGACGGCGGTTCACCGCCCTGTCCAGGCACGGCCTCCTGCCCCGCGGCCACGCCACGGTTCCACCGGCGCCCTTCGACGGCGCCTTTTCGGGCGGTCCGTCCGAAGTCCTGTCCCAAGTGCGGCGCGCCGTCCTGACCCACGATTGGCGGGCTGTGTTCGATCGCCTAAGGCACGGCGCCCGCGACCTGTGGCGCGCCTGGACGCCGCAGCAGAAGCGCCGCTTCCTGCGTCATCTTCGCCCCTTGTGGGATGTTCACCGCCACCGGACGGCGCCGGGCGTGACGCGAGAAATCGCCGCCATGCTGGCTGCGGGGGATCTGACGGTGCTGGCGGGCAAGCTGACCGGAGTGGTGCTGGACGACGGTTCGGTCGCGGCCGCCTGGCGGCCGCGCCACCGTCGCCGGCCGATCCGGGACAGGTTTGACCTGGTGATCAACTGCACCGGCCCGCTGGGCGTCATTCAGCACAGCGCCGAGCCGGTGATCCGCAATCTGCTGGCCCAGGGCTACGGTCGGCCCGATCCGATCGGCCTGGGGCTGGAGGTCGATCAGGGCGGGCAACTGATCGGGGGCGAGGGCGCCCCAACCCCTGACCTTTACGCCATCGGCCCTTTGACCCGCGGCGCCTTTTGGGAAATGACCGCCGTGCCCGATCTGCGAGGGCAGGCGCGGGACTTGGCGGCGGTGGTGGCAGACCGACTGACGAACGCCGACGGCTCGGTCAGATCGGCATGGCCATGATTTCCTTATAGGCCGAGATGACCTGGTCGCGGACGGACATCACCGTCTCCAGCGACGCCTCGGCCGAGCTCAGCGCCGTGACCACGTCGATCAGATTGCCCTGGCCCTGGATCGACTTGGTCATCTGGGTCTCGGCCGCCCGCGTCTGGTCGGCGAGCCCGGTCATGGCGCTCTTGACCAGGTCGGCGAAGCCGTTGTCGCCGACGGCCGGCGGCTGGGCGGCGACGGGCATGGCCCCGCCCTGGACGGCGGCATAGGCCTTGGCGGCCATCATCGGGTTCATGGCCTAGTCCCTCAGCGTTTGATGATGTCGAGGGTGCGGCTGTCCATCGACCGCGCCGTCTCGATGACGTTCAGATTGGCCTCATAGGCCCGCTGGGCCTCGCGCATGTCCATGGCCTCGACCAGGGTGTCGACATTGGGTCGCATCACATAGCCCTGGGCGTTGGCCGCCGGATGGGAGGGGTCGTAGTCCATCTTGAAATCGCTGTCGTCGGGGCGGACCTCGGCCAAGGCGACGCCGGTCGCGCCGTCCACCTCTCGTGCCTGAAAGACGGGGATCTGCCGACGATAGGGCTCGCCGCCCGGCGTGCGGGCCGTGGACTGGGCGTTGGCGATGTTCTCGGCGATCACGCGCATGCGCGACTGCTGGGCCTTCAGAGCCGAGGCCGCCACGGCCATGGCGCTGTTCGAGGGGGGGACGGGATCAGGCATGGGTCAGGCCTCCGGTTCAGGCCGCGCCGGGCTTGCGCGCGGCCATGCGGATCATCGACATGGACTTCTGGTAGAAGCCGATGGCGGCGTCATAGGCCATGCGGCTCTCGGCCATCTTCAGCATCTGCTCTTCGACCACCACCGAATTGCCGTCCAGGGTCGTCTCAGAGTCCGGGGACTTGGACGAATCAAAGCGGGGCGGCGCCACGGCGGGCGCCATATGGGCCCGGTTGGTCCGCACCATCGGCAGTCCGCCGCCGGAGCGCAGGGCCGCGGCGAAGTCGCTGGGCTGTTTCAGGTCGCGGCCGACGAAGCCGGGGGTGTCGGCGTTGGCCACGTTTTCGGCGATGACCTTCTGGCGGGCGTCCAGCCAGCCCAGCCGGCCCTTGATCTGTCCCAGCAGCGGAATGTCGGCGACGCCCATGGCGGTCTCCCGTGCGGCGCAAAAATGCGCGATGGGCAGAAAATGCCGCCTCCATGGTTAATAGGGCGTTATCTCAACGGCTCGTTAACCAGGCTGATTAAGACTTGGGGTCACAGCGCCGACTGCGCCGGGGCCCAAAGCGTATGAACTTCCTCGATCTCGCCCGCGCCGTCTTCGGCCTGGCCTTCACCCTGGGCCTGATCGGCCTGGCGGCCTACGCCGCGCGCCGCTACGCCCCCCAGCTGCTGGCCCGGCTGAACGCCGAACGCGGCGAACGGCGGATGCAGGTGGTCGAGACCCTGGTGCTGGACCCCGCCCGCCGTCTGGTCCTGGTTCGGATCGACGACGAGGAACGGCTGATCCTGCTGGGCGAAGGCCGCGAACTGATCGAGCCGCGCCAGCCGGGGATTTTCAAGTGAAGGACGCAAAACCGTTTTCCCCCCGCCGGAGCGGGGAGAAGGTCTTCACGGTTCCCGCCGCCTCCGAACTGAAGCGCGCGGCCCTCTTGTCGCTGATCACCACCCTGGTCTGCCTGGCCTGGCCGATCGCGGCCCTGGCCCAGGAAGCCGCTCAGTCCGGCTCGGCCATCAACATCGACCTGGGCACCGGGGCAGGCCTTACTCAGCGGGTGGTCCAACTGGTCGGACTGATGACCGTGCTGTCCCTGGCGCCGTCGATCGTCATCATGACCACCAGCTTCGTGCGGATCGTCGTGGTCCTGTCCCTGCTGCGCACCGCCCTCGGGATGCAGCAGTCGCCGCCGAACGCCGTTCTGGTGTCCCTGGCCCTGTTCTTGAGCGCCATCGTCATGGCCCCGACCTGGCAGGACGCCTATGATTCGGGCATCCGCCCGCTGCTGGATCAGCAGGTGGAACTGCCCCAGGCCTTCGACGCGGCGTCCGAACCTGTGAAAACTTTCATGCTGGCCCAGGTGGACCGTTCGGACCTGGCGCTCTTCACCCGACTGAGCCGCGTCGAGCCCCCGACCAACCTCCAGGAACTGCCCCTTCGGGTCGTCACCCCGGCCTTCATGATCAGTGAGCTGAAGAAGGCCTTCGAAATCGGATTTCTTCTTTTCGTTCCGTTCCTTGTCATCGACCTGGTGGTGGCCAGCGTACTGATGTCCATGGGTATGATGATGCTTCCGCCGGTGGTGGTTTCCTTACCTTTCAAACTGATCTTCTTCGTCCTGGTGGACGGCTGGAGACTGGTCGCCGGGAGCCTGGTGGAGAGCTTCCAGCGGGCGTCCGGAACCGGATAATCCCCGCCCCATAAGGCTTTGCGCCGTTTCCCCGCTTGCAAAGCCAAGCGAAATCCGTGTTGATCCCCCGGTCCTCGCCCTGAATCGGGCGACTAACACTGGAAATGTCTCTTATGACCACTCAAGCCGAACTGATCGCCGCCGTCGCCAAGGACGCCGGTGTCTCGCAGGCCGACGCCGGCAAGGTGCTGACCGCCATCGTCGAAAACATCCACGCCAGCCTGAAGGCCGGCGGCGACGTGCGCATCTCGAACCTGGGCGTCTTCGACACCGCCGACCGCGCCGAGCGTGAAGGCCGCAACCCGGCCACGGGCGCGACCATCAAGATCGCCGCCTCCAAGGCCGTGCGCTTCCGCGTCTCCAAGCCGCTGAAGGACGCCGTCAACGGCTAAGACCTTCGGGTCCAGACTGCGGATTTGATCTGCGGATTAACGGGCGGGGGTCGCTGGGCGGCCCCCGCCCGCTTCTTTTCTGAAGTCCTGTTTGGCCGCATTGACCCAGCCGACGAAGGTGTCGGCGTTGGCCGACAGGCCGGCGAAATCGGCCGCGCCCGCCACCCCCGACAGGTCGTCGTCCAAGGCCACGCGAATCGCATTGGCCGAACGCGCCCGGGCGATGAAGGGCGAATACTGACCCCGCAGACGATCCAGGGCCGCGCGGTTTCCACTCAGCGAATAGCCGACCCCGGCCCGAACCAGCCAGCTCTCCTCGGCGGGCGTCAGGGGCAAGTCGGTCTGTTTGTGGCGATCGCCCAGACGCGCCTCATACAGGGGGGCGGCGTCCGCCCACTTCTGCTGTTTCCAGAAGACGTCGCCGCGCACTTCGCGCGCGGGCGCCGACTGATCCCGATCCAGAACCTCAAGCGCGTGGTCGTAACGCCCCAGGTCCATCAGGGCCCGCGCTTCCAGGGCGCGGCGTTGGCTGTTGACGGCGGTCGGCAAGAGGGTGGTGCGCGACCCCCAGATCGCCTGAAGCGCCTTCTCCGGCTGACGGTCCATCAGATAGACGGTGGCCAGATCGGTGGCGACCTGCGCCTTGGCCACCCCTTCCAGCCGCTCGTCCACCTGGTGTTTCAGCAGTTCGGCGGCCTGGTCCAGCAGATCGACGTCGATCAGGCGGCGCGACAGGCGGCGCACCATTTCATCGCCGTCGGCGCCGATCGGCGTCAGTTCGCGGAAGTCATAAAATAGGGCCAGGGCCTGAACGGGTTGCAGGCCGTCGGCGGCGCCTTCCAGGAACAGGGCGCGGAAAGCCTTGGACTGGTCCGCCTGGATCTCGGCGGCGCCCGGCACGTTCGCCATCCGCTTGCCGGCGCTGCGCAGGGCGTCCAGCGCCTCACGATAGCGGCCCTGCTGCAGATAGAGGTCCGCCAGTTTGCGGATCACCGCCAGTTCGGTCGCATCGCCGCGCCAGCGCCACTTCAGCAGCTCCAGCTGCTGGGCCGCCTGGTCGGGCGTCAGGGCGCCCTTGTCCAGTTCCAGGCTGATGGCGCCCAGTTTGGCGGGGGTGGCGATGCCGTCCAGCGGGGCGCGCGCCACCGCCTTGTAGACCGCCAGCGCCCGCGCCTTGTCGCCCGTCAGATCAAACAGACGCGCTTGAACGACCCGCGCCGCCAGCTGGTCGGCCGCCGAGGCGTTCTGGCTGAACACATAGTCCAGCAGCTGGCGCGCGGCGGGCAGATCGCCCGTTTCGATCGCCGCCAGCGCGTGGGCGGCGCCGAAGCGGGCGCGCCATTCCTTGGGGAAGTCGTCGATGACCGAGGCCCCGGCGGCGAAGGCGCGGCGCGCCCCCTCCCAGTCGCCCTGTTCGGCGGCGATATAGCCCTGCCACACCTTGGCGGACGGGTCGTTGGACAGGGCGGCGCCGGCGAAGTCGACCTGGGCCTCCTCCAACCGGCCGACGCCGACGCGGGCCGCGCCGCGCAGGCCCCGCACCTCCGGCTCGCCCTGCATATTGGGGGCCTGGGCGATCAGGGCGTTCAGCACGCCGATCGCCTCATAGTTCAGGCCCGAACCGACCAGAAACCGCGACAGGGCCAGGCGAGCGCCGATCGGGGCGCGGGGATTGTCCGTCGCGGCCAGACTCTCCTGGGCCGCGGCGTCCTGAAGTCGGCGATAGCGTTCGGAAAAGCCCTCGGTCGCCGCCCATTCCTCAAGGATCAGGCTGGGATGGGGCGCCCGTTTCGGCGCGTCGGCCTCACGCTCGTCCGCCTCCAGGGTCGCCGACGGCGGCGAAAGGGTCAGGCCGTTCGGGCGGCTAAGGGTGACCAGATCGCCAGCAGCCTCGATCTTCAGATCGTCGGTCGGCGTCTCCACCGCCAGGCCTTGAGCCGTGGGGATCAGGCTGAGGTCGATCGTGCTGCGCGAGCCCGAGAAGCCCTTGCCGGGCGCAAGGGCGGTGACGGCGGCGAACCGGTCGCCGACGAGGGGATCGGTCAGCCAGACCGTCTTGGTGGCTCCCGCCATCCGGGCCACCAGGGCGTCGGAGCCGTCGTCTGCGCGGTCCACCTCCACGCCCGAGGCGCCGGTCGGCGGCCCGCCGATGGTCACGGTCCAGGTCCCGCCCTGCCCGTCCGCCGCGACCGCCAGCCCCTCCGGCGCTGCGATGCGGACGGCGGTGTAGTCGCCGCCGGCGGCCCAGCGCGCGTCCTTGGCGGGCCCCAGCGCCTTGGCGCCGGCCAGATCCATCTTGGCGGCGGCGTCGAAGACGATCCAGACCGCCTCACCCCGCCGGAAGACGGCGGCGCCGACCGGGGCGCCCCACTGGAAGGTCAGAACCGTCTTCTCGTCGCTGGAGACGGCGCGGACCGGCACGACGGCATTGATCCTGGCCCCCGTCTCTTCCGCCGGCGTCTCCGGCGCCTTGCCCGGCGCATAGAGGTTCAGCCACACGGCGCCGTCGGCCACGCCGGAACGGGCGTCGGCGCCCTCGGCCAGGGTGATGACCAGGTCGGTCGCCCCGCCGCGCGCCATTCGGGTCTCGACCGCCTTGACCCCCTGCGGCGGATCGACGCGCAGACGCGAAATGTCAGGGGCGGCCGAGACGCCCAGGCGGACGATGACCTTGTCGGCCTCACGCCGCACCTGGCTGCGCACGCCGATGACGCCGGCGAATTCGACGCGGGTGAACTCGCTGGATTGGCCGATGCTGATCGACAGGGGATCGCTGGAGCGGCCGGCCTCCTGGGCCAGGGGCGCAAGCGGCGCAAAGGCGACCGCCCCGGCCGCGGCGGCGGCCACGGTCGTCTTCAGCAGGCGCTTGCTGTGCGGGGTCCCGGACATATCGGCCCAGCCATGCCGCAAAAGCTCTTTAATCGCGGTTAACCGACGTTCACCCGCGATTCCACGAATGGGACGGTTCGCCCACGCGACAGGCCGGGCGATCTGGCGCATCATGGGGCCATGACCGATTATCCCCGCCTCAGCACCCTGAAGACCGGCCTGGGCTGCAAATGCCCGCGCTGCGGCCAGGGTCCCCTGTTCAAAGGGTATCTGACCCTGCGCGAAGCCTGTCCGAACTGTGGGCTCAGCTACGGCTTTGCGGACCCTGCGGACGGCCCGGCCTTCTTCGTCATGTCGGCGGTCGGCCTGGTCGGCATGATCCTGTTGATGGTCATCGACTTCACGATGAAGCCGCCCATCTGGGTCCACGCCGTCGTCACCCTGCCGATCCTGATCGCGCTTTGCCTGGGCTGTCTGCGGCCGTTCAAGGCCTGGCTGGTGGCGGAACAGTATGTGCACAAGGCCGCCCCGCCGGAATTCTCCAGCAACGGCAAGCACGGGGATTGAGAGCGGGGCGCAGCCCCTGCTCCCTCAGTCGATGCAGAGGGTCGCGCCCGCCTTGCCGTCCTCCACCGGCGTATTGCAGCCGAAGCGGTCGCTGGTCGCCTGACAGACGCCGGTCGCGGCGGTTCCGGGCGCAATCCCGCTGTTGCCCTCGATCCGGCAGTCGCCCTGGCACTGGTCGCCGTCGGTGCAACGCTTGCCGGCGTCGGCGTAGTTGATCACGCACTGCCAGGATTGCAGCCGGCCGACCTGTTTCATCGTCCCGCCGCGCGCGGCGCAGGCCGAGGCGTCGGCGCTCTGCATCGGGGCGTCCGAGCCCGCCGTGGTCTGCGGGGTGCAGGCGGCCGCCAGAAGGGCGGCGGCGGCGAGAAGAGGGATACGGATCATTCGACCTGTCCTTTGGCGAAGCCCGACCAGACGTCGTCGTAGTCGAGCTGCATCTGCGGCGATTCCGACGCCCATTTCGTGATCCGGATCGGCGCCCGAGTCTCGAACATGAAGGCCAGGGTGTCAGTGATCTTGTGCGGCTTCAGTTCCGCATTGATCGCGCCCTCGTAGCTGGCCTGGTCCGGGCCGTGGCCGCTCATCCGGTTGTGCAGGCTGGCGCCGCCGGGGGCGAAACCGCCGGCCTTGGCGTCATAGGCGCCGGTCACCAGGCCCATGAATTCGCTCATGACGTTTCTGTGGAACCAGGGCGGGCGGAAGGTGTGTTCGGCCACCATCCAGCGCGGCGGGAAGATGACGAAGTCGATATTGGCCGTACCCGGCGTCTCCGACGGACTGGTCAGGACGGTGAAGATCGACGGATCGGGGTGATCGTAGCTGACCGTATTGATCGTGTTGAACCGCGCCGTGTCATAGCGGCAGGGCGCCAGATTGCCGTGCCAGGCTGCGACGTCCAGCGGGCTGTGGTCGAAGGTGGTGGCCCACAGGCGACCACCGTATTTCTGGACGCACTGGGTCGGGCGATCCACGTCCTCATAGGCCGCGACCGGGGTTTCGAAGTCGCGCGGATTGGCCAGGCCGTTTGCGCCGATCGGCCCCAGGTCCGGCAGACGGAAGGGACTGCCGTAGTTTTCGCAGACATAGCCCCGAACGGGACCTTCGATCTCGACGCGGAAGCGGACGCCGCGCGGGATCAGGACCACGTGGCCGGGTTCGGCCTCGATAACCCCCATCTCGGTGACGAACCGATGCGAGCCCTGCTGGGGCACGATCAGCAGTTCGCCGTCGGCGTCGTAGAAGACGCGGTCGGTCATCGACCGGTTGGCGACATAGAGGTGGACGCCCGCCCCGGCCCCGGCGTCGGGATCGCCCGCGCCGCCGTAGGTGACCAGGCCTTCGACCCAGTCGGTCGCGGTCTCGGGGATCGGCAGCGGGTCCCAGCGCATGCGGTTGGGGTTGGGCGGGGTCTCGTCGAACGGGCCGGAGCGGACGCGCCCCTGGTCGAAGGCCACATAGGGGCCGTGCTGGGCCGAGGGACGAAGGCGGTACAGCCAGCTGCGCCGGTTCTCCGCGCGCGGTGCGGTGAAGGCCGTGCCGGACAGCTGTTCGGCATAGAGGCCCATCGGCGTCTTCTGCGGCGAATTCTGGCCCTGCGGCAGGGCGCCGGGCGCGGCCTCGGTCGCGAAATGATTGCCGAAGCCGGTCAGATAGGCGGGCGCGTTGGATCGCGTCGTCATGTGCATGTCTCCCTTGGCGGGAGGTTTAGAAGGTTCAACGGCGGCCGTCATCCGCCCGTCGACCGCCTCTCTTTCATTTGGCGTAATGGTACCGGCATTGCGCGATCAGAAGGGCGTCTTCCGTTGGGCGATAAACCAGTCGATGCTCCTGATCGATGCGCCGCGACCACCAGCCGGACAACTCGCCCTTCAGCGGTTCAGGCTTGCCGGTTCCCGAAAACGGCGTGCGCAGGCATTCGCGGATCAGGCCGTTGATCTTTTTCAGCTGCTTCGTGTCGGTGGATTGCCAATAGAGATAATCCTCCCAGGCCGCCTCCTGAAACGTCAGCCTCATTCAATCAGGTCGCGCGGCTGACCGCCGCCGGCGTCCAGCTCGGCGACGGCCTTGCGCAGGCGTTCGGCGTTCGCCGGGCTGCGCAGCAGATAGTCCGTCTCCTGCCAGGAGGCGAAGTCCTCCAGCGACATCAGCACCGCCGCAGGCTTGCCGCCGTCGCGCGTGATGATGGTGTAGTCATGGTCCGCCGTCACCCGGTCGATGGCCGACGCGAGGTTCTTGCGAAGTTCGGTGACGGACATGGCCTTCATAGCGATAATGTACATATTTACGTACATTATCGCTAGCCTTTTACGTGGTCAGAGCGTCCGCGCGATCAAGAGCTTCATGATCTCGTTGGTCCCGCCGTAGATCCGCTGGACCCGGGCGTCCTTGTACAGCTGGGCGATCGGATATTCGTTCATATAGCCGTAGCCGCCGTGCAGCTGCAGCATCTCGTCGATGGTCTCGCCCTGGATGTCGGTGACCCAGTATTTGGCCATGGAGGCGGTGGCGGCGTCGAGCTTGCCCTGCAAGTGCAGGCCGATGCAGTGGTCGACGAAGACCTTGGCGACGGTCAGCTTGGTCTTGACCTCGGCCAGTTTGAACTGCGTGTTCTGGAAGTCGATGACGCGTTTGCCGAAGGCCTTGCGCTCCTTGACGTAGGCCAGGGTGGCCTCCAGCCCGCGCTCGGCGGCGGCGACGCCCTGGACGGCGATGTTCAGCCGTTCCTGGGGCAGTTGCTGCATCAGCTGGACGAAGCCCTGGCCCTCGACCCCGCCGATGACGTTGTCGCCGGGGACCTTCACGTCGTTGAAGAACAGTTCTGAGGTGTCGTTCCCCTCCATGCCGATCTTGTGCAGGTTCCGGCCGCGTTCGAAGCCTTCGGCGCCGTCCGTCTCAACCACGATCAGGGAAGTGCCCTTGGCGCCCTCGGCCGGGTCGGTCTTGGCCACCACGATGATGAAGTTGGCCAGCTGGCCGTTGGTGATGAAGGTCTTGGAGCCGTTGACGACATAGCCGTTGCCGCTCTTGATCGCCGTGGTCTTGACCCCTTGCAGGTCCGAGCCCGCGCCCGGTTCGGTCATGGCGATGGCGCCGACCAGTTCGCCGGAGGCCAGACGCGGCAGCCAGCGCTTCTTCTGCTCCTCGGTGCCGTAATGCCAGATGTAGGGCATGACGATCGCATTGTGCAGGCTGATGCCGAAATGGTCCGCGCCCTTCCAGCCCAGCTGGCGCATCAAGACGACCTCGTGCCGATAGTCGCCGCCAAAACCGCCGTCCTCTTCGGGCAGCGACAGGCCGAGCAGACCCGCCTCGCCCGCGTCGTTCCATAGCTGGCGCGGCACCGAGGAGTCGGCGATCCACTGCTGCACCTTGTCCAACGGCGCGTGCTCGTCGATCCATTTGCCGACGCTGTCGGAGAAGAGGGTGATCTCCTCTTCCTGCATGAAATCGGGATCAGGGCTGCCCAGCACGTTCATCGGTTTTGTCCCTTGTCTCTATGATTGCAGTTGGGCTTCTGCGTCCCAACCGTCAGGTCTTGGTGTGGATTGCGACCACCACTGAAGGCCAGCCGCAATCCATTTCTGACGAAGCTCGGCGTGTGTCGCCTTGGCGTCATCGTAACCAAAGTGTGTCCCGCAGCAGGGGCAGATTTCGAACGACTGTGTCGGTTCGAAATCCAGCTCCCATTTGCAGACAGGACAGGCCGCCACAGTCCTCAGAACGCCTCGACCGGCATGGCCATCAGCACGTCCGCGCCGGTCTTCATCTTCTTCAGATGGGCTTCGGCGTCGGGCAGGATGCGCTCGACGAAGTAGCGGCCGGTCTGAAGCTTGGCGGCGTAATAGGGGTCGGTCGAACCGGCCTCGATCTGGGCCTGGGCGACCTTGGCCATCAGCGCCCACATATAGGCCAGGGCCGTCAGGCCGAAGACGTTCAGATAGTCGGTCGAGGCGGCGCCGGCGTTGTCCGGATTGGCCATGCCGTTCTGCATCAACCACATGGTGCCTTCCTGCAGCTTGGCCTTGGCGTCGGCCAGGCCGTCGATGAAGGGCTTCAGCGTTTCGTCGCCGCCGTTCTCCGCCACGAAGGCGTCGATCTCGCCGAACCAGGTCATGATGGCGCGGCCGCCGTTGGCGGGCAGTTTGCGGCCGACCAGATCCAGGGCCTGGATGCCGTTGGCGCCCTCATAGATCATGGTGATGCGCGCATCGCGCAGATACTGCGAGGCCGGGAAGTGTTCGGTGTAGCCCGAACCGCCGTGGACCTGCATGGCCAGGGAGGCGACGTGGAAGCCCTTGTCGGTCAGATAGGCCTTCAGCACCGGCGTCAGCAGGCCCATGTAGTCCTTGGCCTTGGTCGCCACGGCCTCGTCTTCCGACTTCTCCAGATCGGCGTGAAGCGCGGTCCACAGGATGAAGGCCTGGCCGCCTTCGACGAAGGCGCGGGCCTCCAGCAGCATGCGGCGCACGTCGGGATGGACGATGATCGGGTCGGCGGGGCCTTCGGGGTTCTTCGGCCCGGTCAGGCTGCGGCCCTGCAGGCGGTCCTTGGCGAACTCGACGGCGGCCTGATAGGCGGCGGTGCCGATGGCCAGGCCTTGCAGGCCGGTGCCCAGGCGCGCCTCGTTCATGACCACGAACATATTGTTCATGCCGCGCCCTTCCTCGCCCAGCAGCCAGCCCTTGGCGCCGTCATATTGCATGACGCAGGTGGCGTTGCCGTGGATGCCCATCTTTTCTTCCAGGCCCACGCACTGCAGCGTGTTGCGCTCGCCCAGAGAACCGTCGTCATTCACCAGATATTTGGGCACGACGAACAGCGACAGGCCCTTGATGCCCGGAACTGCGCCTTCGATCCGCGCCAGGACGGTGTGGATGATGTTGTCGGAGAAGTCGTGCTCGCCCGCCGAGATCCAGATTTTCTGGCCGGTGATGGAGAAGCTGCCGTCGTCGTTGCGCACGGCCTTGGTGCGGACCATGCCCAGGTCCGTGCCGCACTGGGGCTCGGTCAGGTTCATCGTGCCGGACCATTCGCCCGACACCATCTTGGGCAGGTATTTGGCCTTGATCTCGTCCGAGGCGCTGGCGTGGATGCCGGCATAGGCCGAGGCGGTCAGGCCCGGATACATGGAGAAGGCCGCCGAGGCGCCGGCGGTCATCTGGCCGAAGGCCGAGGCGACGATCGAGGGCATGCCCTGGCCGCCGTAGGCCGGATCGGCGGCCAAGGCCATCCAGCCGGCTTCCGACATGGCCTTGTAGGCTTCCTTCCAGCCCTTGGGACCGGTCACGACGCCGCCTTCGGACCAGTGGCAGCCTTCCTTGTCGCCGGGGTTGTTAATCGGGGCGATGACCTCGTCGGCGAACTTGGCGCCTTCCTCCAGGATCTGGTTGACCAGGTCCGACGACACGTCCTGGAAACCAGGCTGGTTCGTGTACCGGTCGATCTCCAGCACCTCGTTGAGGATGAAGGTGAAATCGCGGACGGGCGACTTGTAGGCCATGGATCAGGCTCTCGCTTTGAAGGGGTGGTGGTGGTCTTGGTTGAGACGCGCGCGCAGCAGCTTCTCGTAATCTTCGGCGCCGGGCAGCAGGTCGGGACGGTGCTCGCTCAGCTTGGATTCCATCCAGGCGCAGGCGTCCTCCGCCGTCTGGATGGCGCCTTCGATGTCTTCCAACTGCTGTTTCAAGGCCGCGATCTGGGCGCGGTGACGCCGCAGGGCCACGGCCATCTGATGGACGTTGTGATCCTTGCGGTCGTACAGATCCAGCATCTCCTGGATCTCCTGCAGGGTAAAGCCGATGCGGCGCCCCCGCAGGATCAGCTTCAGCCGGGCGCGGTCGCGGGCGTCATAAACGCGGGTCTGACCCTTGCGCGCAGGGGTCAGCAGACCCTTGTCCTCATAGAAACGCAGCGCCCGCGCCGTGGCGTCGAATTCGCGGCACAGCTGGCGAATGGAATAGGTGCGATGGTCGTCGGCGGTGGCCATGGGGGCACCATAACTTGACGTGCGCGTAAAGGAAAGAGTTTACGTGCGCGTAAGGGTAAGCTTTTCGTCGCCCCCTGCCCCATCGCGGCGCGCGAGGCAAAGAAAAGCCCGGAGCCTAGGGAAGGCTCCGGGCGCGACACACCGGGGCGGAGGGGGAGAGGCCCCGGCGATCGATCCTGTTTCAGGCGCGCCGCCGTCCCAAGAGGACGGGAACGGTGAGCGCCAGGAGAATGAGGTTCACCACCGCCAGGCCGATGTCGCGGCTCAGGGCGTGGACCATCAGCATGGTCGCCTCCATCACGATCAGTCCGGCCGAGGCGCTCAGCAACAGAGGGCGACCCACGCGCCAGGAGATCAGCGGCGCCAGAACGCTCAGGCCCAGCGCCATCTCCACCAAGCCCAGTCCACGCACCATGTTTTCCGGCGCGACCGCAGGCCAGCCCATCAGGGCGATCAGATTGGTCATCGGCTCGGTCAGCTTGGCGTAACCGGCGGCGATGAAGAACATCGCCATCCAGCCCTGGAAGGTCCACAGTGTTACGTTCTTGTAGACGGAGCGGGTGCGCGACTGGGCGACGGGCAGAGTGGTGGAGGTCATCGGGGAGCGCCTGATTGGTAACAGTTGCGAGATCGGATCGAGCAACTCCGTTCGCAAGGGGTATGTAGCGCAGCCGATGCATTTTGTCATCGCCGGATGACATCAGTTGATGACATCGGCTGATGACTTATTGTTTCTGTGACATCCACGCTACAGGCGACCCGTCGCCCTTCCCTGAGGATCACCCCTCTTCCGACTGAGGTCCCGGTGTCTGGACGATCAGATCGCCCGGCTGGCAGTCCAGCTCTCTACAAAGGGCGTCCAGGGTGGAGAAGCGCACGGCGCGGGCCTTGCCGGTCTTCAGGATCGACAGATTGGCCATCGTCACCCCGACGCGGTCGGACAGTTCGGTCAAGGACATGCGGCGCTCCAGCAGCAGCCGGTCCAGTTGGATCATGATCATGGCGCGCCTCAGACCGTCGCCAGCTGTTCGTCGCGCATGGCCGAGCCCTGGCGAAACACCTCGGCCAGGATGAAGACGACCAGAATGCCCAGCCACGATCCTAGGCTGAAGTCATAGTCGGAAACCGACTCCCCCAGGACGTGCGGCGCCACAAGAGCCAGCATCAAGGCGGTGAGCTGGATACCCATCAGGCCCAGCCCCACGCCCTGCAGCCGCTTGACGTTGGCGAACTCGAAGGCGTCGCCCTGATTGACCGAAAGCAGGATGCGGCGCAGTCGGTTGATGATCCACCAAGTGAAGCCGCAGGCCAGGAAGGCGCCGAGCAGGGTCAACCGTTCCGGCCAGTGCAGGTCACGCGCGTCGCTGCTGTCGAGGTTCCTCATTCCGTCGACGAACCCCGCCGCAAAGTCGGGCGATATGATGCTGGCGGCCAAGCAGATCGCCATGATGCCGGTGGCCAGCATGACGAAGACGTTGGCGAACCCCAGGCACCAGCGCAGGGCGCTTGAGATAGAGTATTTTCCGATCAGTCTCATGTCGAATAGCCCTTTCTTCGGCGTCGCCCTCCGCATCGCCTTAGTGACTATCGATATGGATTTATCGAGAAGCAGGCAATATCTTTATCGATAAACGAGATGAAGCTTTCGTAAGGTTCTGAATCAGGCAGTAAAGGCCCAGGCTATCCGCGCGGCCTCCAGCCGGGCCAGCTTGGCCTGGAACGGCGCCCAGTCGTCCTGAGCGTCTATCGCGGCCCAGATCGCCTCGATCTCCTCGATCAGCATTTCCTCGGGCTCGCGGGCGGCGAACATCGGATGCTCCAGCCGTTCGATCCGGTCGGGCTCGTGCTCCATCAGGGCGAAACGGAAGGCGTCGAAGGTCTCGCCCTGGTACAGTTTGGCGCGAGGTCCCGACAGGGCGCGCGCCGCCGAGGCGAAGCCGCCGAACCAGTCGAAGAACAGCGGCTCCCAGCGCAGCCCCTCCCCGCCTTCGCGCAGCAGAGCCAAGGCCGCATCGACCAGCCTCTGGTCCGCCGCCTCCCCCAGGCTCAGCACGCCGAACCGCATCAGGAAGGCCGCGCGCAGTTCGCGGATATAGGCTGGGCCGAAGCCGTTCAAGGCGTCGGTCAGGGGCTCGACCTCGGCGACCAGCTTCAGGCATCCGGCCAACTGGGTCAGGTTCCAGAACACCGCCTCCGGCTGGCGGGCGAAGGCGTAAAGGCCGGTCTGGTCGAAATAGGCGGCGGTGAAGCCCGGCTGATAGGACGGCAGGAAGCGCCAGGGGCCATAGTCGAAACTCTCGCCCGTGACGTTCAGATTGTCGGTGTTGAGCACTCCGTGGACGAAACCCGCCGCGATCCAGCGCGCGGTCAGTTTGGCCGAGGCCTCGACGACGGCGCGCAGCAGCCCGGGCGCGTCCCCTGCCGCGACCTGTGGGTGATACAGGCCGCGGACGTGCGCGATCAGCGCTTCGATATGATCGACCCGCCCCAGATAGGCGGCGCGCTGAAAGGTTCCGAACCGAACATGGCTGTGCGACAGGCGCGCCAGGACGGCCGAACGGGTCGGCGACGGCTCGTCGCCCCGCTCCAGCGCCTCGCCGGTCTCGATCAAGGAGAAGGCGCGGCTGGTCGGAACCCCCAGGGCCTCCAGCATCGCGGCCGCCAGAACCTCGCGCACCCCGCCTTTCAAGGTCAACCGACCGTCGCCGCCGCGCGACCAAGGGGTCTGGCCCGATCCCTTGGTTCCCAGATCCAGCAGACGGGGCCGCTCGCCGCGCCGCGCAGCCGTCGCCTGCGGCGTCTCCCACATCTGGGCCGCCAGAAAGCCGCGCCCGTCGCCCAGGTCGGGGTTGTAGTGACGGAACTGATGGCCGTGATAGCGCATCGCCAACGGCCCCGGCTGGCCCGGCAGGGGTTCGAACCGGCCGAAGGCGGCGATCCATTCGGCCTCGCTCAGGCTGTCCAGCCCCACCTCGGCGGCGGCGCGCTGATTGCGGAAACGCAAATCGGCCTTGGGGAAGCGCGCGGCCTCCACAGCGTCGGCGAAGTCCGGCCCCAGATCGAAAAAGACAGGAGCGGGGCGGTAGTCGGCGTGGACGGGCATGGCGGTCAGTTGCGCCCGCCTGGACGCTTTCGCAAGGCGCGGACTCGTCGCTGATCGGCTGAAGACTGACCTAGCGTCAAAATTTTCTGTCTCTTCCGTGTCACAGAAGGGCCGAACTAGGGCGAAAAATGGTCGCGGGTATCAGCGCTCGCTTGTCGTTCGGCGGGAAGCAGGCTTAGCCTCACCTTACTGAACGCGCCTCCACGCAGAGGCGCGTCGATTGGGAAATAGGAAACGCTTCGGTCGCCCCGCGACCGAGCTTCAGAGCCGGGAGGACGCTTCGTTGCGCCACACTAACCGCTACCTCAGAACCACCGTGTCCGCCGCCGTGGTCGGCGCCGCCGCCTTCGGCTTCGCCGGGATGGCCGCCGCCCAAGAGGCGCCGGCGACCGTGGACGACATCATCGTCACCGCCCAGAAGCGCGAACAGAGCCTGCAGGACGTGCCGATCGTGGTCACCACCCTGTCCCAGGAGGTGCTGGACGGCGCGGGCGTGCAGGACATCAAGGATCTGCAGATCCTGACCCCCGGCATGACCGTCACCTCGACCCAGTCGGAAGCCTCCACCACCGTCCGTATCCGCGGCGCGGGCACCGTGGGCGACAACCCCGGTCTGGAAAGCTCGGTCGGCGTGGTCATCGACGGCGTCTATCGTTCGCGCAACTCGGTCGGCTTCGGCGACCTGGGCGAACTGAGCCGCATCGAGGTGCTGAAGGGCCCGCAAGGCACCCTGTTCGGCAAGAACACCTCGGCCGGCGTCATCAACATCATCACCGAGCGCCCGTCGTTCGACCCGTCGATCTCGGCCGAACTGACCGCCGGCAACTACGGCGCCGTCGGCGGCTCCGTCTCGGTGACCGGCGGCCTGACCGATCAGATCGCCGGCCGCCTGTTCGTCGCCCATCGCGAGCGCGACGGCTTCTATGACGTCAATCTTGGCGACGGCCCCCGCACCCTGACGGAAGACAACACCCAGGACTATTGGACCGGCCGCGGCCAACTGCTGATCCTGCCCAGCGACGAGGTGTCGATCCGCCTGATCGCCGACTACACCAAGCGCGACGAATACTGCTGCGCCGCCGTCCAGACCCGCGTCGGCCCGACCCAGGCCTTCATCGCCGCCCTGACGGCGCCGAACGGCCCCGGCCAGCGTCCGCCGGTCGCCGGCTACGGCACGGTGCCCTTCAGCCGCACCGCCTATTCGAACCGCGAGACCCCGCAGGAAATCGAAGACATGGGTCTGTCGGCGGAGGCCACCATCGACCTGCCCAGCCTGAACGCCACCCTGACGTCCCAGACCTCGTGGCGCGACTGGTCGTTCCAGCAGGGGATGGACCTGGACTACACCGGCGCCGACATCCTGTACCGCGCCAATGACGGCTCCAACGGCTATGGGGTCGGCAACCTGACCCAGGAACTGCGCCTGGCCGGGACGACGGACAAGTTCGACTGGCTGGTCGGCCTGTTCGCCACCAAGGAGGAGGTCTATCGCGACGACAGCTATGTCTACGGCGCGGACTACAACGCCTTCGCCTCCCTGCTGCTGACGGCCTCCCTGCCGGCGACGGTGGGCGGCCCCAGCGCCAGCCGCCTGGGCTGTTTCACCAATCCCCAGGGCTTCCTGGTCGGCACGGCCGGTCCGGCCGCCGGACAGCCGCTTTGCGTGATCGGCGCCGTGCCGCCCAGCGCCGCCGCCCCGACCTTCAGCGCGGGCAAGGCCTATGAGGACCACTATTCGCAGAAGTCCGAATCGGTCGCCGTCTTCACCAACAACACCTATCGGGTGACGGAGGCGTTCGAGATCAACCTGGGTCTGCGCTACACCTATGACAGCAAGCGCCTGCTGGGCCTGCAGGACAATCTGGGGACCAACGGCGCGGCCTGCGGCGGCGCCCTGGCGAACCAGAACCCGGCCAATCGAGCGGTCTCGCCCATCCCCGGCACGGCCAATGTCGCCACCCCAGCGGCGGCCCTCGGCCTGCTCTGCCTGCCCTGGTCCAACCCGCAGTACGACAACCGCCGCATCCAGGAGAAGTTCAGCGACACGGATCTGAGCGGCACGCTGAAGGCCTCCTATCGCCTGAACCCCTCGGTCATGGGCTATGTCTCCTACGCCCGCGGCTACAAGGGCGCCGGCTATAATATGGACCGGGTGCAGACGGGGGTGACGCCCGACGCCTCGCTCTTCTTCGACGCCGAGACGGTCGACAGCTATGAGGCCGGTCTGAAGACGACCCTGTTCAACCGCACCATGCTGTTGAACATCACCTACTTCGACCAGAAGTTCGAAAACTTCCAGTTGAACACCTTCCTGGGCACCGCCTTCGTGGTGGAATCCATCCCGGAACTGACCTCTCGCGGCGTCGACGCCGACATGGTCTGGTTCACCCCGATCGAGGGCCTGTCCTTCCAGGGCGGCGTCACCTACACCGACGCCAAGTACGGCGACTTCACCGGCGCCGATCTGTCGAACCCGGCGCGCTTCCCGCAGCTGTCGCTGCTGCCGGGCGCCCGCGCCTCCTTCGCCCCGGAATGGTCGCTGACCGGCGCCTTGGCCTTCGACCGCTCGCTGGGCGGCGGCCTGCGCGGCGGCTTCAACCTGTCGGCCAAATACTCGACCGAGTACAACACCGGCTCGGACCTGCTGCCGTACAAGAACCAGGAGGCCTTCACCGTCGTGAACGGCCGCATCTCCATCGGTTCGGAAGACGAGCGCTGGACCGTGGATGTCTGGGCTCAGAACCTGCTGCAGGAAGAATACACCCAGGTGGGCTTCGCCGCCCCGCTGCAGGGCACGGCCTTCACCAACACCACCACGCCCCAGGCGGACGGCACCTACTACAACATCGCCACCGACACCGCGACCTACAACGCCTATCTGGGCGCCCCGCGCACCTGGGGCGTGACGCTGAAGGTCAAATACTGATCGTCTGAACCGCCGCGGCCCCTGGGCTGACAGGGCGGAACGACGAAGGGCCGACCGGGAAACCGGCCGGCCCTTTTTCTTTGCGAGGGGGATCGCGGCGGAGGCGGCTGGCGTTTGTGCGAGCCAGAACCAGCTTTCCACCCCGAACAGCCCTTCGTGTTGTTAGCCTTTGGACCGAATGGCGCTCCCTCCCAATCCGTCATCCTTGGGCTTGAGACTGGCACCCTATGCGGAGGCTACCCAACTTCGATTTTCCTTGTCCTGAGCCGCACATTATGCAAACCTCGGTTGTTTTCAATGCTTGAATAGGATACCACAATGTATTCATTCCTAAAGAAGCGGCTTGTTTACACCACTCTGGGTTTCGCCATTTGTAGCGCCACAATATCCGGACCTGCAATGGCTCAAACTTGGACTACCGAAACGATATATTATAGCGATGCTACGTTGTCTTCCCAAGTTGGATACGTAATTAGGCACTGCGACCAGCGTGTTTACCGATCTGGCATCCAGACCGAGTTTGCGGTCACCACGACTGAACCGTGTGATGACGACCGCGATCCAAATCCCTGACTGAGCCCATCATCGGATCTCTGCTGCACGCCAGAACAAGGTTGGTATTTGATCCCAGCGCAGAAGCCCGATCTCGCGATCGGGCTTTTTGCTGTACGTCACCAAAGGCGTCGGCGGGGACTTGGCGGGTTTTAGGCTTCCTTCCGGCTCCGGCGTTGAACACTCGAATGGGAGCAGGATCCCCCGGTCTCGCCAGAACCGCGCGACCATGGCCTAGTCTCTCGCGCAACGCGGATCAGCCGATCCGATCCTCCGCCGCCGGCTCCTCATGCCCGTGCTGCCCGTGGGTCAGACGGCTCAACCGGCTTTCCATGCGGCGCTTCAGGCCGTCGATCAGGCTGAAGACCACCGGCACGAACATCAGCGACAGGGCGGTGGAGGTGATCAGCCCGCCGATCACGGCGATGGCCATCGGCGAGCGGAAGGCGGTGCCTTCCCCGAACGCGGCGGCGATCGGCAGCATGCCCAGGCCCATGGCCATGGTCGTCATGATGATCGGCCGCGCCCGCTTGTGGGCGGCGTCCATCAGGGCGTCGTGGCGGTTCATCCCCTTCTCCATCGCCATGATGGCGTAGTCGACCAGCAGGATGGAGTTCTTGGCCGCGATCCCGGTCAGCATGATGATGCCGATCAGGGCCGGCATGGACAGGGATTTGCCCGTCACCAGCAGCAGGAAGAAGGCGCCGCCGAACGACACCGGTAGCGCCGCCAGGATGGTGATCGGGTGGAAGAAGCTTTTGAACAGCAGGACCAGCACGACATACATCAGCAGGATGCCGGTGATGATGGCGAAGGCGAAGCCCGTGCCCAGCTCCTGGAAGCTTTCCGCGTCGCCGGACGGCTGTTGGCTGACGCCCTGGGGCAGGGTCTTGATCGAAGGCAGGGCGTTCACCGCCTCGGTCGCCTGGCTGAGCGTCAGGCCGGTGAGTTCGGCGGTGATGTTGGCCACCCGCAATCGGTCCAGCCGGTTGATCTGGTTCGGCCCGGCGCCGAAGGTGATGTCGGCCACCGCCGACAGGGGGACGGTGGCGCCCGAGGCCGTCGGCACGCGCAGAGTCTCCAGCACCCCCAGGTCCGAGCGGGCGTCCTCCTTCAGCATGACGCGGATCGGCACCTGACGGTCGCCCAGGTTGAACTTGGCCAGCAGCTGATCGGCGTCGCCCAGGGTCGCGACGCGGGCGACCTGGCTGATGTCCTGGGTGGACACCCCTTGCAGGGCGGCGACGTCCGCGCGCGGCGTGACCAGGATTTCGGGCCGCACGAGCGAGGCGGAGGAGACGACGTTCGACAGGCCGGAGATGTTGCGCATCTCCCGCTCCACCTTGGCGGCCGCCGGCTCCAGGACGTCGGGATCGTCGCCGACCAGGGCGATGGTCAGGAGGCTGGAGCCCCCGCCCCCGCCCGAGGCGCCGAACTGGACGCGGGCGCCCGGCACCTGGCGCAGCGTCGGCCCCATGTCGCGCTCAAACGCCTGCTGGCTCAGCTTGCGGTCCCAGCGTCCGACCAGGTTGACGGTCAGATTGGCGCTGCGCACCTCGCCCGATGATCCGCCGCCGCCCGGCCCGAAGCTGGTGGTCGCCGAGCCGATGGAGGAATAGACCGACTTGACCTCCGGCCGCTTCATCAGTTCGCGATTGATCCGCTGCACGGCCGCGTCCGTCTCGGACAGGGTCGTGCCGGGCGGGAACTGAACGGTGATGGTGGAGCGGGAAATGTCCTCGACCGGAATGAATTCCCCCGGCAGGCGCGTCGCCATGAAGATGGACAGGAAGAAGAACAGCACGCCCATTCCCAGCACCCAGACGCGGTGATCGAACACCCGGTCCGCCACCTTGCGGCGGAACCAGCCGGCCTGCGAATGATGCTCGGCCCGGCGTTTGCGCCAGTCGTCGCCGAGCGCCCAGTTCAGGGCCTTCAGATAGGGTCCCATCCAGAAGGGATCGCCGTGTTCCTTGCCCTGGTCGCGCTTCAGCAGATAGGCGCCCATCAGGGGCGTCAGGGTTCGCGCCACCAACAGGGAGAAGAGCACGCTGACGCAGGTGGCGATGGCGAAGCTCTTGAAGAACTGACCCACGATGCCCGGCATGAAGCCGGTCGGGGCGAAGACCGCCACCAGGGTCGCCGTCGTCGCCATGACCGCCAGGCCGATCTCGTCCGCCGCCTCGATCGCCGCCGGATAGGGCGGCTTGCCGTCGCGGATGTGTCGGACGATGTTTTCGATCTCCACGATGGCGTCATCCACCAGGATGCCGATAGTCAGTGACAGGGCCAGCAGGGTCACCACGTTCAGCGACTGATTGGTCAGATCCATGACCCAGAAGGTCGGGATCAGCGACAGCGGCATGGCGACCGCCGCAATCAGGGTCGCCCGCCAGTCCCGCAGGAAGATGAAGACCACGGCGATGGCCAGAAGCGCGCCCAGCACCAGGGTCTCGACCGAGGCGTGGAAGTTGTTGACGACGTCTTCGGTGGTGTTGGCGACCTCTTCGAAGGTCACATCCGCACGTTCGGCGTCCAGCTTGGCCAGTTCGGCCTTGACCCGGTCATAGACGTCCACCTCGGACGATCCGATGGCGCGCGAGACGCCGAAGCCGACGACCTCCTGGCCGTTGAACCGGGCGCGGCCGCGAGGTTCGGACCATTCGTCGGCGACTTCGCCCAGATCGCCCAAGCGCACGCTGCGCTCGCCGATGGGGATCAGGGTCTCGCGCAGCTGTTCGACCGATTGGGCCGACCCGACGGTGCGGATGGCCTGTTCCTCGCCGGCGATCTCGCCCCGACCGCCGGGCAGGTTGATGTTGGAGGCGCGCAGCTGGTTCGACACCTGGGCCGCCGTCACGCCCGAGGCGGCGAGGCGCGCGGGGTCCAGCTTGATGCGGATTTCACGGCTGACGCCGCCGTCGCGGCTGATCTGGCTGACGCCGCGCACCGACAACAGGCGTTTGGCCACCGTATTGTCGACGAACCAGCTCAGCTCCTCCGGGCTCATGCCCGGCGCCCGCACGACGAAGTTGGCGAAGGGGATGGCGGTGAACTCGATCCGCTGGACGATCGGCTCCTGAACGTCCGCCGGCAGGTTCTGGCGGATGCCGCTGACGGCGTTGCGCACGTCATTGGTCACCTTCTCCAGGTCCACCCCCAGCTGGAACTCGATCGAGGTGGTCGACACCCCCTCATTGACCACCGAGGTGATGTGTTTGACCGATCCCAGCCCCGCCACGGCGTCCTCGACCAGACGCGTGACCTGAGTCTCCATCTCCGTCGGCGCGGCGCCGGACTGGATCACGGTGACGGCCACAACCGGCAGGTCGACGTCGGGGAAGTTGTTGGTGCGGAGCTTGAAATAGCTCATCGTCCCCGCGATCGTCAGGACGACGAACAACAGGACGATCGGAATGGGATTCCGGATCGACCAGGACGAGATGTTCTGAAAACCCATCGGTCCGGTTCCTTAGCGCGCGGCTTGACCGGCGGGGGCCGGAGCGGCGGCAGCCGCAGTCGCCGGAGCCACCGTCACATGGTCGCCCTCGCCCAGGAAGCCGGCGCCCTGAACCACCACGCGCTGGCCGGCCTGAAGGCCCTGAACGGCCACCTGATCGCCTGTGCGCGCGCCCGTGGTCACGGGAGCGAAGCGAACCGCCTCGCCCTGGCCGATCACATAGACGCCCGGCTTGCCTTCGCGATAGACGATCGCCGCCCCTGGCACGACCAGGGCCGGCTGGTCGCCGACGGCGATCTCGGCGCGGGCGAACATGCCCGGACGCAGTTGCGCCGCCGGGGCCAGAGAGATGCGGGCCAGACCCAGGCGGGTGGCGGGATCGACTTGCGGCGTGACGATCCGCACCGTGCCGGTCGTGGGCGCCGCCTCGCTGGAGGTCACGGTCGCCGACTGACCGGCGCGAACCAGGGCCAGCTCGGTCTCGGGCACCTGGGCGTCCAGCTCCAGCCGACCGTCGCGCACCATGCGGAACAGCTCGGTCCCGGCGGCGATGATCTGGCCCTTGGTCACGCTGCGGCTGGTGATCAGACCGGCGACGGGCGCGCGGATGGTGGCCTGGCTGAGGCGGGTCTGGGTTTCCGACAGGGCGGCGCGGGCGGCCGCCAGATTGGCGTTGGAGCTGCGCTGATTGGCCAGGGCCGTGTCCAGGGACGCCTGGCTGAGGAAGCCCCGCTCCTTCAGCTGCTGGGCGCGCGTCAGGGCCGCATCGTCGCGGGCGACGTTGGCCTCGGCCTGCTGCACCTGTGCCTGCTGCTGACGCAGCTGGGCGCGCAGCAGGACGTCGTTCATCTGCACCAGGGGCTGGCCCTGACGGACGTAGGAGCCTTCGTCCACATAGACGGCGACGGCCGTCAGGCCGCCGGTCTCGGCCGCCACCGGCACCTCCTCCCAGGCCGAAACCGAGCCCGAGGCGCTGACGGTGCGGCTGAGGTTGATCGAAGCCACCGTGGCGGCCGTGACGGTCTGGCGCGCGCCGGCGGTCGTGTCGGCCTTCTTCTCCTCGCCTCCCCCGCCGCAACTCGCCAAGAGGGCCGACAGGGCGACGGCGCAGAGGGCGGCAGCGGTTCGGGTCGTCATGGACACGGGGGAGTTCCTCGGTTTCAGGCGAAGCGGATCGCCGGCTCGCGCCGGTCGGGAAGGTACTTGGCTAATACCCCGTCCGCGCCTCCGCCTCAAACCCGGACGAGCAACATTGCAGAGGTGTAATCTACGACGGGGCGTTCCCGCCGGACCTGGGCGGCTGGTCCAAAAGGAATACGCATGTTAGGGGCGCGCGGATGACGACTCCTCCGATCTCGAACATCCGGAATTTCAGCGTGGTCGCGCACATCGACCACGGCAAGTCCACCCTGTCCGACCGCCTGATCCAGCACACCGGCGGCCTGACCCAGCGCGAGATGTCTGAACAGGTGCTCGACTCGATGGAAATTGAGAAGGAGCGGGGGATCACCATCAAGGCCCAGACGGTGCGCCTGACCTATAAGGCGCGCGACGGCCAGGACTATGTGCTGAACCTGATGGATACGCCCGGCCACGTGGACTTCGCCTATGAGGTCAGCCGGTCTCTGGCGGCGTGCGAGGGTTCGCTGCTGGTGGTGGACGCCTCGCAGGGGGTCGAGGCCCAGACCCTGGCGAACGTCTATCAGGCCATCGACAACAATCACGAGATCGTCCCGGTCCTGAACAAGATCGACCTGCCCGCCGCCGAGCCGGAGCGGGTCAAGGCCCAGATCGAGGACGTCATCGGCCTGGACGCCTCCGACGCCGTGGAATGTTCGGCCAAGTCGGGCCTGGGCATCGAGGACGTGCTGGAGGCCATCGTCACCCGCCTGCCGGCGCCCAAGGGCGACCCCGACGCCCCGCTGAAGGCCATGCTGGTCGACGCCTGGTACGACCCCTATCTGGGCGTCGTCGTCCTGGTCCGCGTCTTCGACGGCGTCTTGAAGACCGGCATGCGGGTCAAGATGATGCGCAACGGCTCGACCCACCTGATCGACCGGGTCGGCGTCTTCCTGCCCAAGAACACCCCGGTGGACCAGCTGGGCCCCGGCGAGGTCGGCTTCATCACCGCCCAGATCAAGGAAGTGGCCCACGCCGCCGTCGGCGACACCATCACCGACGAGAAACGCCCCACGGCCGAACCGCTGAAGGGGTTCAAGGAGGTCCAGTCGGTGGTCTTCTGCGGCCTGTTCCCCGTGGACGCCGCCGACTTCGAGGACCTGCGCGCCGCCATCGGCAAGCTGCGGCTGAACGACGCCTCCTTCACCTATGAGATGGAATCCAGCGCCGCCCTGGGCTTCGGCTTCCGCTGCGGCTTCCTGGGTCTGCTGCACCTGGAGATCATCCAGGAGCGGCTGAGCCGCGAGTTCAACCTGGATCTGATCGCCACCGCCCCGTCGGTCGTCTACAAGATCGGCCTGCGCGACGGCTCCGAGATGGACCTGCACAATCCGGCCGACCTGCCCGACGTGATGCAGATCGACACCATAGCCGAACCCTGGATCAAGGCCACCATCCTGACCCCCGACGAATACCTGGGCGGCGTCATCAAACTGTGCCAGGACCGCCGCGGCCAGCAGGTGGAGCTGTCCTATGTCGGCAGCCGCGCCATGGTGGTTTACGAACTGCCGCTGAACGAGGTGGTGTTCGACTTCTACGACCGGCTGAAGTCCATCTCCAAGGGCTACGCCTCGTTCGACTATGAGATCACCGAATACAAGGTCGGCGACCTGGTGAAGATGTCCATCCTGGTCAACGCCGAGCCGGTGGACGCCCTGTCCATGCTGGTCCACCGCCAGCGGGCCGAGACGCGCGGCCGGGGCATGGTCGAGAAGATGAAGGAGCTGATCCCGCCCCATCTGTTCCAGATCCCGATCCAGGCAGCCATCGGCGGCAAGATCATCGCCCGCGAAACCGTCCGCGCCCTGCGCAAGGACGTGACCTCCAAATGCTACGGCGGCGACGCCACCCGCAAGAAGAAGCTGCTGGAGAAGCAGAAGGCCGGCAAGAAGCGCATGCGCCAGTTCGGCAAGGTCGAAATCCCCCAGGAAGCCTTCATCGCCGCCCTGAAGATGGACGAGGATTGATCGCCCCCCTCAAAACCCCTGGCTCCTCGCCAACCGTTCGGTGTGGAACTGAGCGTCGCCCAGGAGTTCGTTGAGGACGCGGACACGCTTCATATAGAGGCCGACGTCGAAGGCGTCGGTCATGCCGACGCCGCCGTGCATCTGGACCGCTTCCTGGACCGCCAGTTCGGCGGCGCGGCCGGCCTTGGCCTTGGCGATGGAGGCCGCAAGGTCGGCGTCTTCGCGGCCGGCGTCGATGGCCTGGAGCGCGGCCAGGGTCGCGGCGCGGGCCAAGGCCAGTTCGGTATAGAGATGGGCGGCGCGGTGTTGCAGGGCCTGGAACTCGCCGATCAGGCGGCCGAACTGTTTGCGGGTGCGCAGATACTCAAGCGTGATCTTGAAGGCCTGGTCCCCGGCGCCGGTCAGGGTCGAGGCGGCGCAGGCGCGCCCCAGCGCCAGGGCGGGGTTCAGCAGGACCTCCCCCCCGCCGACGGCGCCGATCACGGCGTCGGCGTCGATTTCGACGTCGCTCAGCGTCACGCGGGCGGCGTTGTGGGCGTCGACCATGACGGTGCGTTCGACCGCGACCCCGTCCGCCTTGGGATCGACCAGGAAGAGGGTGATCCCCTCCTCCGCCCGCGCCGCCACGATCAGGGCGTCGGCGATATGGCCGTCCAGCACCAGGGCCTTGGCGCCGTTCAGGCGAAAGCCGTTGCCGGACCGTTCGGCGCGCGCGGCGATGCGGCTGGGCGCGTGTTTGGCCCCCTCGTCGATCGCCAGGGACAGGACGGCCTCGCCGGCCGCGATACGGGGCAGCCAGGCCTGCTGGGCCTCTGAGCCGCCGTCGCTCAGCACCTTGGCCGACAGGACGGCCGAGCCCATGAAGGGGGACGGGGTCAGGGCGCGCCCCAGGCTTTCAGCGATCACCCCCGCCTCGACGGCGCCCAGGCCGAGGCCGCCGTGCGCCTCGGGGATCAGGACGCCGGCGAAGCCCATCTCGCCGAAGCCGCGCCACAGGTCGCGCGACAGGCCGTCGGGATCGCGATCGTCGCGCAGTTTGCGCAGATGGTCCAGCGGGGCGTGTTCGGCCAAGAAGCCGTCGGCGGCGTCCTGGAGCATCGTCTGTTCTTCGGTCAGGATCAGGGGCATTGGGGTCCCAGGGCTGTGCGGCGGAAGAACCTCTCCACCACTTCGTGGTCCCCCTCCCCACTGCGTGGGGAGGAGACGGCGGGGCTCAGGCGCCCGGCAGTTGCAGCAGGTGTTTGGCGATGATGTTCAGCTGAATCTCGCTGGTCCCGCCCTCGATGGAATTGGCCTTGGTGCGCAGCCAGTCGCGGGCGGCGGCGCCGCCGTGCGAGCGTTCGCCCTCCCATTCCAGGGCGTCGATCCCGCCGGCCGCCATCCGCAGTTCGTGGCGGCGCTTGTTCAGTTCCGAGCCGTAGTATTTCAGCATGGAGGCGATGGCCGGATGGGCCTGTTTGGCCTTCATCTGATCGCCGGCCCGCTCCATCGCCAGGCGGAAGGCGGCGGCGTCGATCTCCAGCTCGGCGATCCGGGCGCGCAGCATGGGGTCGTCCAGCCGGCCTTCGGCGTCGGCGCCGATCGTCTCCAGAGCAGTCTGGGCCAGGGGCCGGCCGGCGCCGACCTCGCCCATGGCGCCGATCATGGTCCGCTCATGGGCCAGAAGATATTTGGCCACGTCCCAGCCGCGGTTCAGCGTGCCGACCAGGTTTTCCTTCTCCACCCGCACATCGTCGAAGAAGGTTTCGCAGAAGGGGGACTTGCCGCTGATCAGGGTGATGGGCCGGGTGGTGACGCCCGGCGTCTTCATGTCGAACAGGACGAAGGAGATGCCCAGATGTTTGGGCGCCTCCGGATCGGTGCGGACCAGGCAGAAGATCCAGTCGGCCTTGTCGGCGTAGGAGGTCCAGATCTTCTGGCCGTTGACGATCCAGTGGTCGCCGCGATCCTCCGCCTTGGTCTGGATCGAGGCCAGGTCGGAGCCGGCGCCGGGCTCGGAATAGCCCTGGCACCAGCGGATTTCGCCGCGCACGATCTCGGGCAGGAACCGCTTCTTCTGTTCTTCGGTCCCGAAGGCCAGAAGCGCCGGGCCCAGCATCCAGACGCCGAAACTGGCCAGGGCCGGCTGGGCCTTGATGCGCCGCAGCTCCGACGCCAGCACCTTGGCCTCTTCGCGGCTTAAGCCCCCGCCGCCGTACTCGCGGGGCCATTCCGGCGCCGTCCAACCGCGCGCGCCCATCCGTTCCAGCCAGAGCCTGTGCCCCGGCGTGGCGAAGACGGCGTCGCGCCCGCCCCAGATCGTATCCGCCTCGGAGGCCATGGGACCGCGCACCTCGGGCGGGCAATTCTCTTCCAGCCAGGCGCGCGTTTCGGTGCGGAAGGCGTCCAGATCGGTCATGTCGCGTGTTCCCCGCGTTTCCTCTTTGGAGGGGAGGTTAGCAGATGGGTTTCGATTGGCTACGGTCATTTGCGCCCAGGCAACAGCTTGGCCGCCCGCGCGTTGGTGGTCCTGAAACTAAGGGGGCGGCCCAGGGGGCGACCATGACCTATCTGACCCGCGCGGTGTTCGGCGGCGCCAGCCTGCTGCTGCTTTTGGCCGCCACCGCCCTGATCGGCTTCGGCGTCAAGGACGCGCTGGAGACCATTCGCGCGCCCGGCCAGTCGGGGGCCGAGGCGGTGCTGGACGTGCTGGGCTATGTCATCGTCGCCATCGCCGTCTTCGACGTGGCCAAATACATCTTCGAAGACGAGGTGCGGCGCGGCAATGAGCGGCGCAGCGCCGCCGAGGCCCGGCGCAGCCTGACGAAATTCCTGTCCACCATCGTCATCGCCCTGTTCCTGGAGGCCCTGGTGGTGGTGTTCAAGACCGCGCGCGAGGACGTCAGCCAGCTGATCTATCCGACCGCCCTGCTGATCGCAGCCGTCCTGGTGCTGGTGGGCCTGGGCGCCTTCCAGCGGTTCTCGGCCTCGGTCGAGGAAAAGGTCGGCGAGGACGACGAGGCGGAGGAGCGCAGGGACGCCGTCAAGCGAAAGACCGGCGCCGGAAAATCCTAGCCCCCCTTCGGCAGGAAGGGCGAGAAGGTGATGACGGTGAAGGTGTCGCGGACATGCGGTCGGGTCTGGACCTGTTTGGTCACGAAGGTCCCGATGTCGGCGTCGCGCGGCAGGTTGAACTTGGCCAGCAGATCGTGCTGGCCCGAGGTCGAATAGACCTCCGACACGTTCTCCACATGGTCCACGATGTCGGCGGCCACCTCATTGGCGTAGCCCAGCTCGGTTTTGATGAAGACGAAGATGGCGGTCATCATGGCGGGGCTCTCCTATTGCTGTTCCGCCTCCTAAACGGTTTTGGACGCGGCGTCGAAGACGGCCGGTGAAACAATATGTTCCGCCACAGCGCCCCGAACCGGACCGCGCGGCTTTCGTTTTCTGCAGCGGCTGGGATAAGCAGGGCGCGAAGGCCGGGCGACCGGTCGAGGAAACACAGGCGTTCCGGCGCGGGTCGGACAGGCGGAGATTTGAGACATGGCCCATGATCGCGTCAGCGTGCTGAAGGCGCTTCAGACCCAGGGCGTCTGCCCGGTCTTCTATCATCCCGATCCCGAGGTCAGCCTGAACGTCATCCGCGCCTGTGCGCGCGGCGGGGCGCCGGTGGTGGAGTTCACCAATCGCGGCGACTTCGCCTGCGACCTGTTCGGCGAGATCAATCGCGAACTGATCAAGACCGATCCTTGGGTGGTTCTGGGCATCGGCTCGGTCGTCGACAGCGGCACGGCGGCCCTCTATCTGAACCGGGGCGCGCGTTTCGTGGTCAGCCCCTGCCTGGTCCCCGACGTGGCCAAGGTCTGCAACCGGCGCATGGTGGCCTACTTCCCCGGCTGCGGCTCGGTGACCGACATCGGCGAGGCGCATGAACTGGGCTGCGACATCGTCAAACTGTTCCCTGGTTCGTCGGTCGGCGGGCCGGACTTCGTCAAGGCGGTCAAGGGGCCGATGCCCTGGGTCAAGATCATGCCGACCGGCGGGGTCGATCCCGACGAAGCCTCAATCGCCAAATGGTTCGGCGCCGGAATCGTGGCGGCGGGCATGGGATCCAAACTGGTGACGGACGCGGCGGTGAAGGCCGGCGACTGGGCCGCCATCGAGAGCTCGGTGCGCGAGGCGGTTCAGGCTGTCGCCGCCTTCCGCGCCTCCAAGGCCTGAGGTCAGCGAGGGACGTCGCCGGCTTCGGGCGGCGGCGGCCCCTCGCCGGCCGGGCGATCGGCCCGGCCGGCACCTGGTCCCTTGCGCGCCAATATGTCGGCCATGATGCGGCGGTCCTCGACGTCCAGGGCGCCCAGAATGGCGATGGCGCCGCCTTCCAGACGGGCGCGGCCGCGCATTTCGGCGGCGCGGGAGTCATTCAGCAGGGCCTGGACCCGCTCGGGATTCATCTGCGGTTGGCGCGCGGCCTCGACCGCCTGACGGCGGGCCTCGCGCGCGGCCTCGAAATCGGGACGGGCCGACAGGGCGACGGCGCGCATGCGGGCGCGCACCTCGCGCCGGGTTTCGGGGCTCAGCTCCGCCACCAGGGCGCGAAAGCCGCCGGCGCGACCGGGCTGGCGCTGTTCGGCGACGTGCTGATCCACCTTGGCCCGGCTGACGGCGAAGGCGACCCCGCCGGCCAGGGCGAACAGGTTCAGGGCCACAGAGACCGCCAGGGCGATTTTCAGCCCGCGTCCGCTCATCGAAGAACCTCCGTATCGTCCACCCCGGTCAGGCTGGATTGATAAAGCACCGCATCAGCCCGCTCGTTGGCGGTCAGTTCGCTGGTCAGGCCGACCCCCGCCACAACCCCGGCGCAGGCCGCCGCCGCCCAGCCGGCGCCCAGATAGAAGGCGAGCCGGTCCAGATGGAAACGACGGCTTCTGGCCTTGGGCGCGGCGGCGAGAACCCGCGCGGTCAGGACGGCCGAGGGCGCCGGCGCCGGCGCGGCGTCCAGCAGGGCGTCCAGCGCCGCCGCCTCGTCGAGCACCGCCTTCAGCGACGGATCAGCCGCGATCAGGCTTTCGGCGAAGGCGCGTTCGGACGCCGGCCATCGACGCAGGTCGGCGCCGTAAGCCTCCGCCAGGGCGTGCAACCGTTGCGCCTTCATCTCGCCTCTCCTCTCAGCGCCGCAGCCGGGGCGCGGGGCGCCAGGTCCGACAAGGACTGACGCAATGCGCGGCGACCGCGCGACAACAGACTTTCCAGCGCCTCGACGCTGATCTCCATCAGGGCGGCCGCCTCGATATTGGACAGTTCCTGATAATGACACAGGACCACCGCCTCGCGCTGCCGATCCGGCAGGCGGCTCAACGCCTGTCCGACCCGCAAGCCCGTTTCGGCCGCCATCAGACCCCGATCCGGGGCCGGTCCCTCGTCGGGACGGTCGGGGGGCGTTTGCGTCGGAATCTCGCGACGACGCCGCAGCCGATCGTAACAGAGGTTCAGCGCCACCCGGTGCAGCCAGGTGTCGAACCGCGCCTGGCCCGGCGTCCACCGGGGCGCCTGTTTCCACGCCTTAAACATCGTTTCCTGAGCCACGTCCTCGGCCTCGACCGCATCGCCCAGCATCCGCTGCGCCAAGGCCAGGATGCGCGGCAGTTTGCGCACGACGAGCGCCTGGGCCGCCGCCGGATCGCCCTGACCCACGCGGCGCACCAGATCCTCGTCGGGGTCGATGATCGCGACCAAGCCTGCCTCTTCCGATCCGGACGAAAGGGACCGATTCGCGCGCGACGGCCGACCCCGACACTGTTCTTACGCCGAACCGGCCGGCGGGGAAGCCGGTTGTTGCGCGGAGCGGGCCTGACGCCGTTCGGCGCGGTGGGCCTGGGCGGCCGCACGGCGTTCCTCGGGGGTGACAACGCCGTCGTGATCGGCGTCCATCGTGTCGAACCGTTCGCCCAGTTTGGCGGCGACGTCCGAAATCGTCACCGGACCGGCCTGGCGATGGGCGCCGTCCTTGCCGCGACGAGGTCCGTCGCCGCGACCCGCCCGTTCGCGACGACCGCCGGCCTCGCCGCGCGCCGCGCGGGCGGCCTCGAACTCGGCGCGGCTGACCGCGCCGTCGCCGTTCGCATCCAGCTTGGCGAAGCGCGAATCCGCGTGCCGGGCGCGCCGGGCCTGAACGGCGGCCTCGCGCTCGGCGACGCTGACCACGCCGTCACGGTCGGCGTCCAAGGCGGTCAGACGCGCGATGTGCTGATCCACGAATTCGGCCCGCGTCACCGGACCGGCGCGACGGGCTTCACCGCGTCGATGATGGGGGCGGTCGGCTTGGGGTCCCGAATGCGCCGCCGTCGGCGCAGGACCTGGGGGCGGCGTCTGGGCCGTGGCGGCGCCGGCCAGGCCCGCCAAGGCGATGACGCCGAGGCCGGTCAGCAAGGTTGTTCTCATCTCGATCTTCTCCTGGGCCGTGGCAAGCACGGCCTTTTCGTCGCCCCGTCAGGAGGTTGAACGCGGGTCCGGCGATTCTCCGTCGCGACCGGCCGGAACCGCCTGCTCGAAGGCCCGACGCGCTTGGGCGCGCAGGTCCGTCAGCCGGGTCTTCAGGCTCTCGAAGTCGGGCGCCCCCGCCGCCTCGGCCAGCCGCTGCTGAAAGACCGCCGGCTCGGCCTCGGGATCGACCCGGCCTTCGAAGGCGGCCGCCAGGAGCTGGGCCAGTCGCTGCTGGATGCGCCAGGCCTCGGCCAGGATCGGGTCTTGCCCGAGGGCCTGAAGCGTCGACAGGGTCAAGGGCTCGCCCGCCGCCGCAGCCTGAAGCTGGCGGTACTGGGCGGCGAACTCGGCGTCCACCTGGCCGCCCGGCGAGAGCTTCAGATCCCAGAAGCCGTGCGGACGGCGTTCCCGATCCATCAGGGCGCGCATCCGGCGCACATCCGCCGCCACGTTGACGCCCGGCCGGGGCCGCCGCAGCGCCGCCTCGATCCCCGCCGACACCCGCTCGGCGAAGGCCGGGTCGCTGGCCCAGACCACGCGCGCGCGGGTCAGGACCATGAACTCCCAGGTCTCGGCCTCGGCGGCGTAATAGTCGTCGAAGGCGGACAGCCGCACCGAGACCGGGCCCTTGGATCCGGTGGGCCGCAACCGCATGTCCACCTCATACAGGCCGCCCTCGGCCGTATGGGCCGAAAGGGCCGCGATCAGCCTCTGGGTGAAGCGGGCGTAGAAGACGTCGGCGGTCCAGCCCTTGGCCTCGGACACGGCCTCGGGCGGGGCGTCGTAGAGGGTCATCAGGTCCAGGTCCGACCCGGCCGTCATCTCGCGCGACCCGGCCTTGCCCAGGGCCACCACGGCGACCGCGCCGGGAAAGGCGCCGCCCAGCCGTTCCGCCTCGACCAGGGCGGCAGGGGCCAGGATACGCATGGCGGCGTCGGCCAGATCGGCATAGGCCCGGCCGGCGGCCTCGGGCCCCGCGCGGCCGGTCATGGCGTGCAGGCCGATGCGGAACATCTGTTCGCGGTGCAGACGCCGCACGGCGTTCATCGCCCCTTCGAAATCCTCCGCCTCGCCCGCCTCGCGCACCATCTGTTCGCTCAGGCCGGTGTCGTCGGACAGGTCAGCCAGAAAGCGGGCGTCCAGAATCCCGTCCAGGGCCGCCGGCTGACGGCCCAGTGTGCGGGCCAGGCGCGGCGCAAAGGCCATGACGCCCAGGACCATTTCGAACAGTTTGGGCTGGTTCAGGAACAGGGCCTGAACCTGAACCCCGGCGGCCAGGCCCGAGAAGAAGACGGCGAACCGGCGAAAGGCCTCGTCCGGCGCGCCCGTGCGCGCCAGGGCCTCCAGCAGGCGCGGCGCCAGGCGGGTGAACAGTTCGCGGCCCCGCTCGGTCCGGGTCGCGGGGATGCGGCCGTGGTGCCAGGAGCGGATGGTGTCGGCGACCGAGGCCGCCTCGGAAAAGCCCATGCGGCCCAGGGTCAGAAGGGTCTCTGGATCGTTCTCCACCCCGGTGAAGACCAGGCTGCCGTAGCTGGAATCCAGGTCTTCCCCGCCTTCGAACAGCTCGCCGTAGCGGGCGTTGACCCGCCCCAGCAGCGCTTCGACATGGGCGTCGAAGGCGGCCAGATCGGCCCAGCCGGCCAGGGCGGCGACGGCGGCGCGCGCCTGGGGGCTCTCGGGCAGGCGGTGGGTCTGTTCGTCGTCCAGCATCTGGACCCGGTGTTCCAGCCCGCGCAGTTCGACATAGGCCGCCGACATCTCCTCGGCGACCGCGGTTGGAATGTGGTCGGCGCCGGCCAAGGCGGTCAGGGCGGCCAGGGTGCGCGGCGCCCTCAGGTCCGGGTCGCGTCCCGCCAGGATCAGCTGCTGGGTCTGGGCGTAGAATTCGATCTCGCGGATGCCGCCTCGGCCCAGCTTCAGATTGGCGCCGGCGGCCTGAAGCCCCTCGCCCGTCTTGTGGACATGGATTTGCTTCTTGATCGACTGGATGTCCAGAACGGCGGCGTAGTCCAGGCTGCGACGCCAGACGAAGGGCCGCAGGGCCTTGACGAAACGGGCGGCGGCGCGCGGGTCGCCCAGCACGGGCCGGGCCTTGATGAAGGCCGCCCGTTCCCAGTTCTGGCCGACGCTCTCGTAATAGGCCAGGGCCATGGGGGCGGCGACGACCGGCGGGGTCGAGGACGGATCGGGCCGCAGCCGCAGGTCGACGCGGAAGACATAGCCGTCGGCGGTGCGTTCGCTCAGCAGGCCGGCGATCCCCTTGCCGACGCGATTGGCGAAGTCCTGCATCTCCTCGCCCTCGCGCAGGGCCAGGCCCATCAGGCGCGGCTCGAAGAAGAGGGAGATGTCGATGTCGGACGAATAGTTCAGCTCGTGCGCGCCGTGCTTGCCCATGGCCAGGCCGAACAGGCCGGGGATGGGCCCGCGCGGATCGTCGGGCGGCGAGACCAGCCGCCCCCTCGCCCGCTGCTCGGCGGCGACGGCGCGCAGGGCGGCGCGGCAGACGGCGTCGGCGAAGCCGGACAGGGCGCCGGTCACCTGATCCAGGTCCCAGACCCCGCCGAGGTCAGCCAGGGCCGTCAGCAGGTGCAGATCGGCCTTCAGCACCCGCAGAGGCGCGCGGACCTCATCGGGTTCGGCGTTCAGGGCGTCGGTGTCGGCGAGGATGCGGATCAGGCCCGAGGTCGGATTGGTCTCCAGCAGGCGGCGCAGATGGGCGGGGCGACGCCGCATCAGGCCGGCGAGATAGGGCGAGGCCCCCGCCACCGGCGCCAGGGCCGGCCAGGCCGCGTCCAGAGTGTCGGCCCAGCCCTCGGATGCGGCGGCCTCGAACAGGGTTTCGTGCAGGCGTTCGGCGGCGGCGGGGTCGGCGACGGGACCGGCGGGGACGAGGCTATGCGCCAACGGAACTGAGGTTTTGGTTTCGGGCATCAAATCATCCGCTCATCCCGGCGAAAGCCGGGACCCAGTGCTTTCGCTCGGCAATGCGTTGGACCACGATCCAAGACACGCTCACAAGCCTGAACGCCCAAAGAACTGGGTCCCGGCTTTCGCCGGGATGAGCGGAAATTAGGGGAGATCAGGTCGAGGCCGAGGCCGGCGGCAGAACCAGGGCCACGCGAAGACCCGGCCCGTAACCCTCATAGGCGCCGGGGCCTTCGTCCAGCACCACCCGGCCGCCGTGCGCCTCGGCCACAGCCGTGACCAGAGACAGGCCCAGACCCGAGCCCGGCTCGGTGCGGCTGTTGTCCAGCCGCACGAAACGTTGGACCACCCGTTCGCGGTCCTCCTCCGGCACGCCGGGGCCGGTGTCGGTGACCGAATATTCGATCTCGCCGGACGACCGCCGCCGCGCCCGCAGCTTCACCGCCCCGCCGGAGGGCGTGTATTTGATGGCGTTGTCGATCAGATTGGCCAGGGCCTGGGCCAGGAAGGGCTGGTTGCCCTCGATCATCAGGCCGGTCTCGATCTCGGCCGAGAAGTCGATGTCCTTGTCCTCGGCCGCCGGTTCGTACAGTTCGGCCATGTCGGCGGCCAGGGCGGCCGCGTCCATCCGCTGGGGGTCCGGCGCCCCGCCCGATTGCAGCCGGGCGATGGCGAGCACGGTGTTGAAGGTCTTCAGCAGATGGTCCGCCTCGTCCAGGGCCACGCCCAGGGCGTCGACCCCGTCGATCCGGCCCGCCTCGGCGTCGATCAAGGCCACCTCCAGCTTGGCCCGCATCCGCGTCAGGGGCGAGCGCAGGTCGTGGGCGATGGCGTCGCCGGCATGGCGGATGGAGGCCATGGACGCCTCCAGCCGATCCAGCATCAGGTTCAGCCCCTGGCTGAGTTCGTCCAGTTCGTCGCCGGAATGGCGGATGGGGGCGCGGACCTTCAGATCCCCCTCCTGCACGGCTGAGACGACGCGGTTCAGCCCGGCCATGGCGCTTTCGACCCGGCGGCTGATGTAGAGGCCGCCCGCCAGGCCCAGCAGGATGACTAGGCCCATGGCGCCCCACAGGGCCTGGGTCAGGCGGGCCAGATAGTCCTCGACGTCGCCGATGTCCGCCCCGACGAACAGATGTTCGCCGCCCGCCAAACGGGTGTCGATGCCGATCGACTGGCGCCGCCGCACCCGGCCGTCTGCGTCGGTGTCGGTCAGGCGGAAGGGCTCCCAGTCGCCGGTGTCGACCCCCTCGGGCACGTCGGAGATGTTGGCGGTGATGATCTTTCCGTCCGCCCCCTTCAGCACATACAGATAGGGGCCGGCGCGGATGGCGCGCTCGACCAGGGCCTGGTTCAGGGCGTCCAGGCCCCGGGTGCGATAGACGGCGGTCAAAGCGGCCCGCTCGGCCTCCACCTCCGCCTGGGCGCGACCTTGGGCCTCCGAGGCCGAGGCGAAATAGACATAGGCCAGGATCGCCCCCGCCGCCGCGACGAACAGGGCCAGGAACAGCAGCGTCAGCCGAAAGGGCGTGCGGCGAAGGAGGGAGGGAAGGCGCATGGGGCTTGTTAGTGGCGAGTGACGCGTGGCGAGTGGCGAGCAAGCGCAGGGACAGACAGAGGCTTCCGCGGGGCCTGACCATAAGTCGCCGCTCGGTCGCCAGCCTCAATCATTCTCGCCACTCGCCACTAACCACTCGCCACTCCGAACGTCACGCCTCCAACCGATACCCCGCGCCGCGAACCGTCTGAAGCATGGCCTTGTCGAAACCCTTGTCGATCTTGGAGCGCAGGCGGCTGATGTGGACGTCGATGACGTTGGTCTGGGGGTCAAAATGGTATTCCCACACCTTCTCCAGCAGCATGGTGCGGGTCACCGACTGGCCGGCGTGGCGCATCAGGAACTCAAGCAGCTGGAATTCGCGCGGTTGGAGGTCGATCTCTGTGGTTCCGCGATGAACCGTGCGGGCGATCAGGTTCATCTCCAGGTCGCCGACCTTCAGCACGGTCTGGACCCCGCCGGTCTCGCGCCGGCGCGCCAGGGCCTCGACCCGCGCGATCAGCTCGGCGAAGGCGTAGGGCTTGACCAGATAGTCGTCGGCGCCGGCCTTCAGGCCGGTGACCCGGTCCTCGACTTCGCCCAGGGCCGACAGGAAGAGGACCGGAGTCTGGTCCCCGCCCTTCCTGACCGTCTCGACCATGCCGACGCCGTCGAGACGCGGCATCATCCGGTCGACCACATAGACGTCATAGCCGCCCTTTTGCGACTCCAGCAGGCCGAAGGCGCCGTCCACGGCATGGGTCACCTCATGGCCGGCCTCGGTCAGGCCGCGCACCATGGCCGTCGCCGCCTCGGCGTCGTCCTCGACCACCAGAATCCGCATCGAAACCCCTCCCGGAATCAAAATCGCCGCCGATGGTAGCGCATCGGCGGCGATTCAGTGAGTTACGGCTTGGTCAGATTACCGATCAGTTCTTGGACAGTTCGATCTTCGGGCGGGAAGCTCGACGCAGCCATCTCCTCGGTCAACAAAAATTGACGAAGCGGAATACAGTTTCAAGTTGACGACTGAACGACTAAAACGCGAACCAACTGAGCGCCACTTGGCATTCAACCTGGGAGATCAAACGTGAAGAGAACACTGATTGCTCTAAGCTTGTTGTCGTCAGCCATAGGTTCGTCCGCCCTCGCATCACCGACAGCTCCGTCTCACCAACCCACCTCCGTGCGGACGGTTATGGTCTGCATAACCAATCACTACCCAGATGGGGCACCGTTTTTAGATTGCCAGATCGTATATTTATACGACGACGAGATCATTCAAGCGTGATTTCTAAAAGTGAACAGCCCGCCATCAGAAATGATGGCGGGCTGTTTCGTGCTCTATTTTTTGAAAGTCAGCACATAGGGTACGTTGCCCTGACCCCGAACCCAGATCAGGAGATAAGCTCCGGATCGGCCAGACGCTTTCACCGAAGCTACGGCGTCTCGGAAGTCGTCCACGGTTCTTACGGGCGTATTCTGAACCTGCTGGATCACGACCCCTTGCCCAAGGCGGGCATCGACACCGGTTTCAACACCCATAATCGCCAAACCTTCGACGGAGGCCGGCGCGCCCAGACGTTGGCGCAGGGCTGGAGTGAGAGGAGTCAAGTTTAGACCTTCGACTGTGGCCGAAGCTCCCGAAGGATCGTTCGGAGCGGCTCCGCCTTGGCCGAGGCCGTTTTCGCTGTTCAGTTCCGTCTCAGAAGGGCGGGTACCGGATCGTGCCGTGATCGTTTGTCGGCGACCGTCACGCAGCACCTCCATCCGAAGCGTGTCTCCCGGCTTAGCCGCGCCAACTAAGCGCGTCAGCTTCGTCGATGAATCAATCACCTCGCCATTCAGCGAGACGACAAGATCGCTGAACCTGAGGCCAGCCTTGTCGGCCGGACCTTCAGGGGTGACCTCAGCAACGAGGGCGCCCTTCTGGTCGGCTTTCAGCCCCAAAGCACCCAACTCCTCGGTGGTTGGCGTACTGATTTTCACGCCGAGATAGCCTCTCTCAATCACCTCCCCACGCATCAAGCGCGACGTGATCTGCTTAGCGATTTCCGCCGGAATCGCGAAGCCTATGCCGACTGACGAGCCAGTTGGAGACAGAATGACGGAGTTGACACCAATAACGCGACCGTAGACATCAAAGGTCGGCCCGCCCGAGTTCCCGCGATTGATGGCGGCGTCGATCTGCAGAAAATCGGTGTATGCTGAAGAGGCATCCGGCAAGCTGCGGGCTTTCGCAGAGACAATCCCCGCCGTCGCCGTGCCGCCCAGCCCGAAGGGGTTGCCCACAGCGATCACCCAGTCGCCCACGCGGGGTTCGGCCGTTTCTTCAAAGCTGACGTATTTGAAGTTGTCGCCATCGACCTTGATCACGGCCAGATCGGTGGCCTCATCGCGCCCCACCAGACGCGCGGGCAGTTCGCGGCCGTCCGACATCTTGACCTTGATCTCGGTGGCGTCGGCGACGACGTGGTTGTTGGTGACGATGAAACCGTCCTGCGAGATGAAGAAGCCCGAACCGGCGCCCTGGGTGGTGCGGGGTTCGGCGTCTTCGCCATCGCTGCGGCCCTGGGGCGGGACGAACTGGAACGGCAGGCCGGGGATTTGGAAGGCGCCGCCCTGGGGCTGATCCACCTTGACCGTCACGTCGATCTGGACGACGGCCGGGGCGACCTGGTCGAAGATGTCAGCAAAGCTGTTGGGCGCGCCGGGCGGAGGCGAGAAGCGGTCGCCGTTGGCGGGGACGGGGGTGATCCGGTTGACGGCCTGGGGGTCGGCGTGGGCGCCGGGCCAGGTGACGATCCCGCCCGCCGTCGCTCCCGCCGCCAGGGTCAGGCCGGCCAAGGCCCCGAGAATGAACTCTTTGCGCTTCAGCATCTTGTTCTTGCGATCCTCTGTCGGGGCCGCGCCCCGTCTCGCTCTTGATATAGGCCGAACGGGCATTACGCCAATTTCAGCGTTCGATGGTTGATCCCGACAAGCGCCCGTCGTGAGGCGAGCTTGCGTCAGGATCGCGGCGAAGCTTCTCATTTGCGAGAATGTCTTGCAGTCGATGTTCCTCCTCAGGCGAAAGGGGCGCGACCTCCATCGGGCGGCGACGCGCGCGCAGGATCAGCGTGCCCCCGGCCAGCAGGATGAGGGCGAAGGGGCCGAACCACAAAAGCCAGGTTCCGGCCCGCACCGGCGGGGTGAACAGGACATAGTCGCCGAACCGGCGCACCAGGTCCTGACGCACGGCCTGATCCGTGGCGCCGGCGGCGATCTGTTCGCGAATCAGGCGGCGCATGTCGCCGGCGACGCCCGCCGGGCTGTCGGCGATGGCCTCGTGCTGGCAGACGACGCAACGGACATCCTTGAACAGGGCCTGGGCGCGGGCTTCCTGAGCCGGGTCGCTCAAGGGACGGTCGGGAGCGGCGGCGGGTTCGGCCGCCGTCAGCATCAGCGCCAGGACCGGCGCAGCCAGCAGGATCTTGAGCCGCCTCACGCCGGCCTCCGCCGCGCGCCGACGCCCAGTCGCAGCCGGCGATCCAGCAGGGACAAAAGCCCCCCCAAGGCCATGATCATCGGCCCCAGAAAGATCAGCCGCGCCCAAGGGTTCCAGTACAGGCGCACGACCCAG
This sequence comes from Brevundimonas sp. Bb-A, assembly GCF_009394735.1. Taxonomy (NCBI): domain Bacteria; kingdom Pseudomonadati; phylum Pseudomonadota; class Alphaproteobacteria; order Caulobacterales; family Caulobacteraceae; genus Brevundimonas; species Brevundimonas sp. Bb-A. The sequence continues at coordinate 3,238,803 of NZ_CP045456.1, forward strand.
GCGGGTTGATCGGGCGACCCCGCCCGCTCGCCCATCACCACATAGACGTCGTCCAGACCCCGGAAATCCAGCCCCACCTCGGTCGTGGTCTGGCCGCCCGCGGGAAAGAAGCGGCGTTCGGCCGTGACGGTCTTCGCCCGACCCCGGTCGTTTGACGGTCGCACGGTCAGACGCCCCTGTTCGGCCAGATAGTTGGGGCCTTCGACCACCCGGACCTGATCCAGCGTGACGGTCCAGGGCCCGGCGGAGACGGTTTGGCCCAAGGTCAGGGCGCGGGCCGCCTCGGCCTTGAAGCCGGTCTCGACCACCGCCCCCAGGATGAAGACCCCCAGACCCAGATGGGCCAGGCTCATGCCCCAGGCGCCGAGCGGCAGACCCTTGAGGCGACGCAGGGTCTCGGCGGGCGAGGCGCGGAACAGCCGCGCCCGTTCGGCGACCTCGGCCAGGGTGCCCAGGATCAGCCAGGCGCCCAGGCCGATCCCGGCGGCGGCCAACGCCTTCTTCGGCGACCACAGGGCGTAGGCCGCAAGAGCGCAGACCAGCGACAGGCCCGCCGCGACCGCCAGCCTCTGCGTCGCCCCCGCCAGGTCGCCCCGCTTCCACGCCAGCAGAGGCCCCGCAGGCAGGATGATGAAGGCGACCGTCATCAGGGGAACGAAGGTGGCGGCGAAATAGGGCGGGCCGACCGAGATGGTCGCGCCGGAGGCCGCCTCCAGGATCAGGGGATAGAGGGTGCCCAAAAGCACGGTCGCCGCCGCCGCCGTCAGGAACAGATTGTTCAGCACCAGGGCGCCCTCGCGGCTTACGGGTGCGAACATTCCGCCGCCCTTCAGCTGGGGCGCGCGCCAGGCGAACAGGGCGAAGGCGGCGCCGGCCGTGAGGCCCAGGATGGCCAGCAGCATCATCCCGCGCTGGGGATCAACGGCGAAGGCGTGGACGCTGGTCAGGACGCCCGATCGCACCAGGAAGGCGCCCAGCATCGAGAAGCTGAAGGCCAGAAGCGCCAGAAAGACGGTCCATCCCGCCAGGGCCCCGCGCCGCTCGGTGACCACCGCGCTGTGCAATAGGGCCGCGCCCGCCAGCCAGGGCATGAAGCTGGCGTTCTCGACCGGGTCCCAGAACCACCAGCCGCCCCAGCCCAGCTCATAATAGGCCCAGAAGGAGCCCAGGGTGATGCCGACGGTCAGAAAGGCCCAACTGGCCAGGGCCCAGGGGCGCACCCACCGGCCCCAGGCGGGCCAGAAGGCGGTCTGAGCCCGGCCCTCGATCAGGGCCGCAACCGCCAGGGAGAAACAGACCGAAAACCCGACATAGCCCGCATAGAGCAGCGGCGGATGGACGGCCAGGGCCGGGTCCTGAAGCAGGGGGTTCAGCGAGGCGCCCTGGAAGGGGGCGGGGTCCAGGCGGACAAAGGGGCTGGAGGTAAAGACGGCGAAGGCCAGGAACAGCGAGCCCAGAGCGCCTTGGGTCGCCACGGCCGAGGCCTTCAGCCCGAACGGCAGGCCGCGCGCGCGGGCCAGGACGGCGCCGAAGACCGTCAGGACCAGGCACCACAGCAAGAGCGATCCCTCGTGACTGCCCCAGGCGCCGGCGACCTTGTACAGCATCGGCTTGTCGGTGTGGCTGTTGGCCGCGACGTTGGAGACCGAGAAGTCCGAGATGACGAAGGCGTAGATCAGGGCCGCAAAGGCCAGGGCCGTCGCCGCCGCGGCGCCGATCGCCGCCCCTTCAGCCGCCCCGGCCAGCACGGGGCTGCGCCGGGCCCGCCCCGCCGCCGACAGCACGGTCTGAAGCACCGACAGGGCCAGGGCCAGGGCAAGGGCGAAGGCCCCGAACTCGACGATCATAGGCTTTCAGCCTGCGGCCTATTTGAGCGCATGGTCTCGGTCGAGGTTTCCGGCCGCCACTCGCCCTTGGCCTTGATCCGGTCGGCGACCTCGCGCGGCATATAGTTCTCGTCGTGCTTGGCCAGGACTTGGCTGGCGTGGAAGACGCGGTCGGCGCCGAACGCCCCTTGCGCCACGATCCCCTGCCCCTCGCGGAACAGGTCGGGCAGGTCGCCGTGATACTGGACCTGGGTCGCGGCGATATTGTCGGTGACGGTGAAAACGACGACGCCATCGCCAGACTTCCGCACGCTGCCCGTCTCGACCAGGCCGCCCAGCCGGATGTTGCGGCCTTCCGGCGCCTTGTCGACGGTAGCCTCGGACGGGGAATAGAAGAAGGTCACGCTGTCCTGCATGGCCCACAGCGACAGGCCGACCGCCAGGGCTAGGATCGGCGCCACGGCGGCGACGATCCACAGGCGACGGCGCGCCTTCGGCGATTTCGGCAGCCAACTCATGACTTAGCGGACCCGCTCCCCGACGGATTTTTCTTTCCGTCTACAGAGGCCGGCGCCCCGCGCCAACGGCTCATTCCGCCCTCGGCAGGCGGCGTTCCAAATCCTTGCGACGCGGATCGGCCGGATCGAGGGCGGCGATCAGCGGCGTCCACATGGCCCGTGTCGTGGCCGCATCCCCACGACGCAGGGCCGCCTCGCCCAGGAAGAAGCGGGCGCCCAGCTGATCGGGATCGTGTTTCACCGCCTGGCGGAAGGCGGCCTCGGCGTCGGCGCCGATCTGGTCGTCATTGGCCCGCACCAGGCTTTCGCCCAGCCGCGCCCAGGCCTGGGCGTTCTCGGGCTCCCGCTCGATCAGCCGACGAAAGGCCGAGGCGGCGCCCAAGTGGTCGTCGGCGGCGAAACGGGCCGCGCCCAGCATGGCCAGGGCCTGGGGGTCGTTCGGTCGATCCTGGGCCGCGCGCGCCGCCACAGCCGCCAGTTGGGCCGGCTGCAGCGTCTCCAGCCGGGTGGACCAGTCATCCACCCGCCGCTGATAGGCTTGGTCCGGCAGGCCCGGCGATCCGGTCAGGATGTAAAGCCCCAGGGCGGCGGCCGTCGCGGCGGCGATCCCGCTCAGAACCCACAGCCGGTCGCGACGGCCCGTCTGGGGCGCCGGCGTCGTCCCTGACTGCCCGGCCAGCAGACGCCGGGCCGCTTCGGCGCGCGCCGCCGCATGGGCGGCCTCGTCCAGCAGCCCCCGCGCCTTCAGACGGTCCAGTTCGGCCAGTTCGCGCGCCCCGATCTCGGCCTGCGTCGCCGGAGTCGGGTCGGCGCCGGAACGCGCGCCGGTCAGCACCAGAAGGGCGGCGCCGGCCGCCGCGAGACCGGTCATTATCCAGAAGGCGATCATCCCCGCCGTCTATCGCATCAGGCGGCGGCGGGCGAGGCCCCTTGGGTCGCCAGAAGCGCCTCGGCGGCGGCGGCGCGACGTCGCACCGCCCGCGCGGCCTCCAGCGCGTCGATCAAGGTCAGGAACCGCGCCGCGACGCCGACCAGACGCAAGGGTCCCTCCGGCTGGGCGACCTGGCCGTCCGCCAGATGATCCAGGGCCTCATTGGCCCAGATGGACAGATAGTCGGTCAGCTCGGTCTTCAAGGCCATCCGATCCGCCTCGCAGCCGAAGACGACGGCGGCGCCTCTCAGCCCCCCGACGGCGTTCAGCAGGCCGGCGGCCGCCTCGACCGCCTCGCCCGTCGCGGGCGCGTCCAGCCAGGGCGAGAGTCGCGTCATCCGGCCGCTCAGCCTCTGCCGCTTCATCGGCAGGGCCGCATGGACGGCGGCCGAGGCGGACTTCATCAGGCCGGACATCTGACCCGCCACCTGGATCCGCGCCATCCGGGCGGCCCGGCCCCAGGGCGAGTCCGGCCGCATTTGCAGACACAGGTCGATCTCGCCCAGCACCCCGGCGCACCAGGCGACCTCCTGAACCACCTCGGCCATGGCGGCCTCATCCGGGCTGGGCCGGGCGGCGGCGATCCGTGCGACGCGCGTTGTGACCGAGGCCAGCAGACGTTCGACAAAGACGCCCATGTCGGAATGGCTCAGCATCGCCTCCTTATCGGCGAGGCGATTGGTGCGGGTCACGACACGCAGCATCCGTTCGGCGTCGGCGACATGGGCGAAGAGGATGTCGACCATCCGGCGCCCGCCTTCGGGCGAGACGGCAAGACAGTCCTGGATCAACAGACGCAGTCCCGCCGCCTGTTCGTCGTCGGGACGATCGAGCCAGGCAGGCAAACGCGGCGTAGCGGTTCGCGCCAGAGGGGCCAGGTCGAAACAGCCGGCGAGCTCCGCCGGGGTCGGAGCGGGGGCGGCGGCGAGCGACAGGTTCGACACCGGCGCCGGCGGAGACGGATCGGCCCAGACGTCGCCGGGCCGATCCCGCAGCACAGCCGCCGCCCGGGCGCACAGACGATCGGCGACCAGGGTCCAGTCGCCGTGCGACGGACCCGCCCCGTCCAGCAGGCTGAGATAGGGCTCGTCGCCGATCTTGGCCTCGCGCCAGAGACGGGCCAGAACCGGCCGGGGAAAGGTCAGGGCCGCCACTTGGTCGGCGCGCGGCCGGAACAGGGGGATCAGCGGCGCGAACGCCTGATCCCGGCGGGCGCGATCGCGGATTTCCGCCTGAATCAGGATCGCCAGTTCGCCCGCCTTGTCGCCCGGCAGTCCGCCGACAGCCGCCTCCAGCTGCGCCAGACCGTCATCGGGGCAGGCCTGGACGACCGCCTCCAGGGCGGCGCGATGGGCGGCGGACAGGGCAGTCAAGACGGTTCCCTGGGTAAGATTTGAGGCCCGACCCTGCACCAATGTGATTAACAACGGCTTGGCGCCCCTTGAGCCGGTCGCGCGGCGCGCCATATTCCCGCCACCACCACGCCAGGCGCCATTCGCCGCAGGAACGGGAGCGCCCATGCCGGTTATCGAGATCCAAGGTCTGACCAAGACCTATCCGTCGGGTCTTCAGGCCCTGAAGCGGGTCGATCTGACCATAGACAGGGGCGAGATCTTCGCCCTGTTGGGGCCGAACGGGGCCGGCAAGACCACCCTGATCTCGATCATCTGCGGCATCGTCAACGCCACCACGGGGACTGTGGTGGCCGACGGCCACGACATCCGCAAGGATTTCCGCGCCGCTCGGATGAAGATCGGCCTGGTGCCGCAGGAGCTGACCACCGACGCCTTCGAGACGGTGCTGGCCACCGTCACCTTCAGCCGGGGCCTGTTCGGCAAGCCGGGGAACCCCGCCCTGGTCGAACAGATTCTGAAGGACCTGTCGCTGTGGGACAAGCGCGACGCCAAGATCATGACCCTGTCGGGCGGGATGAAGCGGCGGGTGATGATCGCCAAGGCCCTGAGCCACGAGCCGGACATCCTGTTCCTGGACGAGCCGACCGCCGGGGTCGACGTCGAACTGCGCCGCGACATGTGGGCCATGGTCCGCAAGCTGCGCGAGCGCGGCGTCACCATCATCCTGACCACCCACTATATCGAAGAGGCCGAGGAGATGGCCGACCGGGTGGGGGTGATCCTGAAGGGCGAGCTGATCCTAGTCGAGGAGAAGACCGCCCTGATGAAGAAGCTGGGCAAGAAGACCCTGACCCTGAACCTGGTCGAGCCCCTGACCGCCCTGCCCGCCGACCTGTCGGACTGGGACCTGAGGCTGAGCCCGGACGGGGGCGAGCTGGAATACAGTTTCGACGCCAACGCCGAAGACACCGGCGTGCCCGCCCTGATCCGCCGGCTGGACCGGCTGGAGATCGGCTTCAAAGACCTGAACACCCGCCAGAGCTCGCTGGAAGACATCTTTGTCAGCCTGGTCCACCGCGACGGAGAGGCCGCCTGATGTCTTTCAACGGATACGGCGTCTGGGCCATCTATCGGTTCGAAATGGCGCGGGCGCTTCGCACCCTGTGGCAGAGCGTGGTCACCCCGGTGATCACCACCGCCCTCTATTTCGTCGTCTTCGGCGGCGCCATCGGCGGTCGGATGCAGGCGGTGGACGGGGTGGCCTACGGCGCCTTCATCGTGCCGGGCCTGATCATGCTGAGCCTGTTCACCCAGTCGATCTTCAACGCCTCCTTCGGCATCTACTTCCCGAAATTCACCGGCACCATCTATGAGATCCTGTCCGCGCCGGTGTCGTCGCTGGAGGTGGTGATCGCCTATGTCGGGGCGGCGGCGACCAAGTCGGCGGTGCTGGGGCTGATCATCCTGGCGACGGCGGCCCTTTTCGTGCCGCTTCAGGTGCTGCACCCGGTGATGATGCTGGCCATGCTGGTGCTGATTTCGGTGACCTTCAGCCTGTTCGGCTTCATCATCGGCATCTGGGCCGGTAGTTTCGAACAGCTGAACTTCATCCCCATGCTGATCGTCACGCCCCTGACCTTCCTGGGCGGCTCCTTCTATTCGATCGACATGCTGCCCGAGGGCTGGCGGACCGTGGCCCTGTTCAATCCGGTGGTCTATCTGATCTCAGGGTTTCGCTGGACCTTCTACGGCGCGGGCGACGTGGCGATCGGGATCAGCGTGGCCGCGACCCTGGGCTTTTTCGCCCTGTGCCTTGGGGTGGTCATGTGGATGTTCAAGACCGGCTATCGGCTGAAGGCCTAGACTTCCAAGTCCAGGCGTCACGAAACCGGCCAGATCGCCAGCGATTAGAGCAACATGTCCGACGATAAGAAGACCGTTTCCGATCCAGCGCCCCAGCCGTCCCCTGGCGAACCCTTCGTCCGCAAGGCGGTCACCTGGGGTCGGATGCCTGTGACGACCTTTCACGTCGGCCCGGTGCCCGTCGCGCCCAATCCGCTGGACCGGATTCCGGATCGGCCGCCGCTGAAGACGCCGTTGACCACTGCGCCCCAGGGGCGGGCGCAAGGTCGGCAAGGTCAGGCGTCCAGCCTGCTTCAGGGCGGCCTGCAGCCGCAGCGCCCCGCGCCCGCGCCGCGTCCGAGAGCCGGCGCGAGCATTCTGGCCGGTTCGTTGATCCCTCAGGCCCGTCCCGCCCCGGCTGCGCCCCCGACGCCCGCCCCGACGCCCGCCCCGGCGGATTCGACGCTTCGCCCGCTGCCCGCCGCGCCCCCGCCTCTTCCGGAGCCTGCGCCGTCCGCTCTGGAAAGGCCGCCTGCCCAGGCGACGCGGCCCGAGACGGACGCCGCCGCCCCCCCTGTCGACGCTCCTGTCGACGCCGCCCAGATTCCCGAGATCACGCCGACCACTCCCGTTGCACGTCGAGCAGAGAAGGCGCCGTCGCGTCTGCCGCTCTATGTCGGGGCTGGACTGGTCGTCGCCGCCTTGCTGGGCGGCGGACTGTGGTTCGCCCTGCGTCCCGCCCCCGCCCCTGCTCCCGCCGCCCCGCCGACAGTCCCGGCCGCCGCAGCGCCCATCCAGGCTGAAACCGCTCCGGCGCCCTCGGCGGCGGTGGTCGAGGCGGAAGCGCCCGCTGCCGAACCGGCGCCTGAGCCCGCTTCCACATCAGCGCCCGCGCCGGCCGAGACCACGCGGACACCCCCCGCGCCGGCCGCTCGCCCGACGACGCCTCCAGCCGCGACCGCGTCCCGCCCGACCCAGAGCCAGACCCAGACGCCCGCGACGACTCCGGCGCACAGCCAAACGGCGCCGGCCGTCCAACCCCCGGCGGTAGTCATCGTGCCGCAGACGCCGCCCCCGACCGCCGCGCGCCCCACCCAGACCGATCCCGACGCCCCGATCGTCACCCGGCCCCAGCCGCTCGACTGAGATTTCGATCTCGTCTCCTCTCCAGTTCGCGGGGAGGAGACGACGGCGGCTCACGCCGTGCGGATGATCCCGCCGCTCGCCGCCACCGGCCAGGGCGTCAGCCGCCCGCCGGCGCAGGGGCCGCCGCGGCATTCGCCGGTCAGGGGCTCGAACACCGCCCCGTGCCAGCCGCACAGGATCAGGCCGCCGTCGGGCGTCAGATAGCGATCCAGTTCGACCGCGATGGGAAAGCCTGCGTGGGGGCAGCGATCGACCCAGCCTGCGACGACCCCGTCCTTTCGCACCACGAAGCCGTGGAAGAAGGCCTCGCCGATCTGAAGCACGAAGCCGCGCGCCCCGGGATCGGCGATGTCGCCCTCGGCGCACAGGGCGACGCCGGGCGGCGTCTTCCAGACCCGTTTGCGTTCGGTCTCGCCTTCAGACACGCTCGGCCTTCAGCGGGCGCGCCAACAGGCCGTCGATCAGGCCGTCCACGGTGATCTCGCCGGCCAAGAGGGCCGCGATGCCCTCGGCGATCGGCGTCTCCACCCCCAAGCGGGCGGCCAGGGCGCGCACGGCCGGGGCGCTCTCATAGCCTTCCGCCACCGACCGCTTGCCCGCCAGGGCCTGTTCCACCGTCTGGCCCTGTCCCAGGGCCAGGCCCAGGCTCATGTTGCGCGACTGAGGGCTGGAGCAGGTCAGGACCAGATCGCCCAGGCCGCACAGGCCCGCCACCGTCTCGGCCTGGCCGCCCATGGCGACGGCGAGCCGGGTCATTTCCGCAAAGCCGCGCGTGATCAGGGCGGCGTGGGCGCTGCGCCCCAGCTGACGCCCCTCGGAGACGCCGCAGGCGATGGCCAGGACGTTCTTCAGCGCCCCGCCCGCCTCGGCCCCGATCAGGTCGGTGGCCAGATAGGGCCTGAAGCCCGGCGCCGACAGGGTGTTCAGCAGGGCTTGGCCCAGGACGGGATCGGCGCAGGCCAGGGTGACGGCGGTGGGCAGGCCGCGCGCCACCTCTCCCGCGAAACTGGGGCCGGACAGGACGGCGGCCGGGGCGTCAGGCAGGGTCTCGGCCAGAACCTCGGTCATCAGCTTCATCGTGCCCCGCTCGACCCCCTTGGAGCAGAGCACCACCGGCACGCCGGCGCGGTGATGGGGCGCAAAGGCGGTCAGGGTCGCGCGCATATGCTGGGCCGGCGGCACGGCCAGGATCAGGTCGCAATCGCCCAAGTCAGCCAGATCAGCGGTGAATTTGAGCCCCTCAGCCAAGGGCACGCCCGGCAGATACAGGTCGTTGGCGCGCGTCGTTCTCAAGGTCTCGACCAGCTGGGGCTCACGCGCCTGAAGCGTCGTCTCCAGTCCGGCGCGGACGCAGACCTGGGCCAGGGCCGTGCCCCAGGCGCCGGCGCCGATGACCCCTGCGGTGCGGAATTCCATGCGCCCTCCCAAGGCGGTCTCGTTCGTCATGCCTTTGCGCCCTTGCGGCCGGGCTTGTGCGAAGGATCGGCCAGGGCGCGCGCTTCGTCCAGCGGCCATCGCGGTCGGGCGACCACGTCTATGTCGCTGGTCAGCCCGAGCGCCAGCCGTTCGGCCCCCGCCAGGGCGATCATGGCCGCATTGTCGGTGCAATAGGCCATCGGCGGCGCCAGGAAGTCGAAACCGCGTTTCGCCGCCGTCGCCTGCAAGGTCGCACGAATGGTCTTGTTGGCGGCCACGCCGCCCGCGACGACAAAGAGGCGATGATCGTGGGTCTCGGCATAGGCGGCCAGGGCCCGCTCGGACCGGTCGGCCAGCTGCCGGGCGATGGCGGTCTGGACCGCGTCGGCCAGATCGGCCTTGTCCTGGTCGGTTTCGCAGGTCTGGGCGATGCGGAAGGCGGCCGTCTTCAGACCCGAGAAGGAGAAGTCGCAGTCCTTGCGTCCCAAGAGGGCGCGCGGCAGGTCGATCTTCGATCCGTCGCCCTGCTGCGCCAACCGTTCCAGCGCCGGCCCGCCCGGATAGCCCAGGCCCAGGGCCTTGGCGATCTTGTCGAAGGCTTCGCCCGCCGCATCGTCTATGGTGGCGCCGATCCGGCTCATGTCGCCGACGCCCCGCACCTCCAGAATTTGGCAATGACCGCCTGAGACCAATAGCAGCAGGAAGGGATAGGCGACCTCCTGCCCCAGACGGGCCGAGACCGCGTGGCCTTCGAGATGGTTGACCGCCACCAGGGGCAGACCGCGCGCCAGGGCCGCCGCCTTGCCGAAGCTGAGGCCCACCATGACGCCGCCGACCAGACCCGGTCCGGCCGTCGCGGCGATGCCGTCCAGACCGTCATAGCCCAGGCCGGACTCGGCCATGGCGCGGCGCGTGACCTCGGCGATCATCTCCACATGGCTGCGCGCGGCGATTTCGGGGACGACGCCGCCATAGGCCGCGTGATCGTCGATCTGGCTGTGAACGACCGAGGACAGCACCTCGGCCCGGCCGCCCTGCTCCGATGGGTGCAGGCGCACCACCGAGGCGGCGGTTTCGTCGCAGCTGGTCTCCAGACCCAGCACCGTCAGGGCTTTACCGGAACGAGGGGGGACATCCCGTCCAGTTGCCGCTGCGGCGCCGCTGCTATAGTCGGCGGAACTCTCCATCGGATCGAGGTAGCGATCCGGCGTCCGGTAAGCAACGCTCATGACCCTTCCCCTCCGCATCGGCACCCGGCGCTCCAAACTGGCCCTGGCCCAGTCGGGCATGATGCAGCGCGCCATCGGCCGGGCACTGGGCATAGCCGAGGCCGAGATCGAAACGGCCGTGCCCCTGGTCGAGATCGTCACCACCGGCGACCGCGTCCAGGACCGCCGCCTGATGGAGCTGGGCGGCAAGGCCCTGTTCACCAAGGAGATCGAGGAAGCCCTGCTGGACGGCCGGATCGACATCGCCATCCATTCGATGAAGGACGTCCCGGCCGAACAGCCCGAGGGCCTGTGCATCGCCGCCATCCCGGAACGCGAGGACGCGCGCGACGCCTTCATCAGCCGCGACTTCGACAGTTTCGACGCCCTGCCCTTCGGCGCCCGTCTGGGCACCGCCAGCCTGCGCCGTCAGGCGCAGGCCCTGGCCCTGCGCCCCGACCTGAAGGTCGAGATGCTGCGGGGCAATATCGACACCCGGCTGCGCCGCGCCGCCGAGGGGGATTTCGACGCCATTCTGCTGGCGGTTTCCGGCATGACCCGGCTGGGGGTGACCGAACACATCCGCGAGAAGCTGTCGCTGGACGCCTTCCTGCCCGCGCCGGGCCAGGGCGCCCTGGCCATCCAGACCCGCGCCAAGGATATCGACGCCCCCATGAACGCCCGTTGGGTCGCCGCCCTGAACCACGCCCCGACCGCCGTCGCTGTTGCGGCCGAACGGGGCGCCATGACGGCGCTGGAAGGGTCTTGCCGGACGGCGGTGGGCGCCTACGCCCTGATCGACGGCGACACCCTGCGGCTGACCACGGAAATGCTCAGCCCCGACGGCTCGGCCCGCTGGCGCCGCGCCGGCGAACTGTTCAAGCCGACCGAGGCCGACGCCCGCGCCCTGGGCGAAAAGCTGGGGGCCGAGGTCCACGCCTTCGCCGGCGACCAGGAGGTCGACCCCGCGAGCCTGGACGGATGACCGTCTCCCCCAGCCCGGCCCCGGCCAAGCCTCGCGTCTGGATCACCCGGGCCGAGCCGGGGGCGTCGCGCACCGCCGCCCGCCTGCGCGACATGGGATGCGAGCCCCTGATCCAGCCGCTGCTGGCGGTGGAGCCCCTGGCCCCGCCCCTGCCCGATCTGGATCGTTTCGCCGCCCTGGCCTTCACCAGCGCCAACGGGGTCGCCGCCTTCGCCGCCCTGACGCCGCGCCGCGACCGACCGGTCTTCGCCGTCGGCGAGGCCACGGCCGGGGCTGCGCGCGAGGCCGGATTTGTCGCCGTGCGCTCCGCCGACGGCGACCTGACCGATCTCGCCCGATTGATCGCCGCCGAATTAAGCCAGGCCGTCCTGCTGGCGCCCCTGGCGGAAACCCCGGCGGGGGATTTAGCCGCCGCGCTCCACGCCGCACAGGCCCGCGACGTGGCGGTCCAGGCCCTGGCCGTCTATCGAACGGCCTGGGTGGTTCAGGTCGATCCGCCCCCTTTCGACGCGGTCCTGATCCATTCCCCGCGCGCCGCGCAGGCCCTGGCGTCCTGGGCGGCCGCCTCGCCGACCCGCCTGGCCCAGGCGGTCTGCGCCTGCATCTCCGCCGCCGCAGCCGCGCCCCTGACCCCGCTCGGCTTGACACCGGCGGTGTCAGAACAGCCGAACGAAACGACATTGTTGAAGACCTTGAAAGCGGCGCTTGGCAAGCGCGACGCGCCCGTATAAAGAGCGCGTCTCGCACGGGCCGTTTCCGCCCGCGCGACCGGGCCGCTTTAGCTCAGCCGGTAGAGCACCTCATTCGTAATGAGGGGGTCGCGTGTTCGAGTCACGCAAGCGGCACCACCTTTCCAGAGCACCACTAGCTTTGACGCCCGGCCGGATCAGCCGGAAGGCGCTTCCGCTTGGGAGTTGCGTGGGTATGCGGTGGGAAGGGCTTCGGGCCGCTTGCGCTCAGCGTGATGTCTACCGGCTCAAGTTTGCCTGAAAGAGCAAAACGAGGATCAACCAGACGCTGAGCGCGAACAGTCATCACTAGCGATCAGCAGCGAGTGCCCGATTGTTTAAGTAGAAATTTTCTAGACGAAACGACGATACCTCGTGCAAAGGTTGCGCAGGGAGAGGCGTGAAATGTCCAATGAAGATGTCGCCGCACCGGCCGCTGAGCCGGTGTCGGTATTCCAGAGCGACCTGCCGATTGAGGCCAAGCTCGAAAGAGCGAGAACTGAGCTGCTGGACCTATCGGCCCGCAACCGCCTGCTTAGCATTCCCAGGTCGGCGAAGAGCGCCAAGACCCTAGAGATCGCCGATGAGCGAGGCCAAGAGGTGTTTCGCCTTTTGGTTAAGGAAGGCAAGGCATTCACCTTCCTCGCAGGTCGCGGCGAGGTGCTGGAAGGGGAGGATGGTGAAGACGAGATCGCAGAACTCGCTCAACCCGAAGATGACGGCATTGACGCGCGGGGCGTCGCAAATCGTCACGCGGACACTAAGCTCCAAACGCGGCTAACCGCTGCGGGCCTGCAAAAGAAACTGCTCGACCTCTACTACGATGCTCGGACTCTCGAGGAGGAGCAGGGGGTCAACATCCTGTTTCTCGCGGTCGGCACGCTCAAGTGGGTTGATCCGAAAGATGCGGCGCTGATCCGGTTCGCGCCGCTCATTCTGGTTCCCGTCGAGTTGGAACGAGGCAACGCAGCCGAGAAGTTCAAGCTACGAGCACGCCAAGAAGACGTCGCAGCCAATCTTTCGCTCGAAGCATATCTCGATCGAGTCCACGGCCTGAAACTTCCGACTTTCGAAGCCGGAGAGGACTTTGATCCGTCCGCTTACGCAGCAGCCGTCTCGGAAGCCATCGCCGCAAAACCTGGATGGTCCGTGGACCTAGACGATCTGGTTCTCGGCTTCTTCTCGTTCGCCAAGTTCCTAATGTACCGCGACCTGGACCCGAACACTTGGCCGCCAAACGGCAAACTGTCGGATCACAACCTGTTAAAGCCGCTAATGACGGAGGGCTTTCCCGCCGGTGAAGCGCTGATTCCGGAAGATGTTTCAGTCGATGCGCACATTGCCCCATCCCAGATGGTGCACATCGTTGACAGTGACAGCTCACAAACGCTGGCGATCGAGGAAGTACGCCGGGGGCGGGACTTGGTCATCCAGGGACCACCCGGAACCGGCAAGTCACAAACAATTGCCAACGTGATCGCCGCAGCCGTCGCAGACGGCAAGACGGTGCTCTTCGTGGCCGAAAAGATGGCTGCGTTGGAGGTAGTTAAGCGTCGGCTCGACACGACAGGCGTAGGCGACGCCTGTCTCGAACTCCACAGCAACAAAGCGAACAAGCGAGCCGTTCTCGAAGAGCTTCGCCGAACTTGGGAGCTTGGCGCGCCTCGGACGGACAACCTCGCGGTTCTGAACGCTCGTTTGACCGACGCCCGCGACGAACTGAATGCTCACGCGGATCGTCTCCATCGCCCCGCTGGAGCGGCTGAGTACACACCCTATGAGGTCGTAGGCCATCTGGTGCGGCTTCGTCAGGAAGGCGTCAAACCAGCCTATTTGAAGCTCAACACACCGGAGGACTGGTCACGGGAGGACTTTGAAAAGCGCTCTCGCCTCGTAACCGAACTCGCCGAAAGAGTGCTCGAGCTGGGAGTTCCCGGCCAACATCTCTGGCGCGGAATTGAGCGTGATCGTGCGCTTCCACCGGAAATCGCAAGGATTGAGGCAAGGCTGGCGGAGCTGTTTCTGCAGCTGGGCGACATGCGCGCTAGTCAGGGTGAGTTGCTAAAGCTTCTCGATCGAAATGAAGCTATGGCCTTGGCAGATTTGGAGGCAGTGCGTGACCTCGGGATTCGCGTCGCTTCAGCTCCGGAGCTTGACCCCCTGCCGTTCAGCGCAACCGTCTGGGAGCAGCCCGCGAATGTGCGGGCTCTAGTAAGCGCGGGTGCTGAACTAGATTCGCTGCGAGCCTTGTTGGACTTGAAGTTCAACCAGTCGGCTTGGGACGCCGATGTCACGTCAATCCTGGACACCCTTGCCGCGCTCGCCGATAGCACGCCTATCACCTCCTTTGTTCTCGCGCGCTCGGTCGCCGAACGGACTCCGGAGATCGCCGAGGTCGCGGCGCGTCTAGCCAAGGCGATCGGCCGACAGGAGACGCCGAATACGCTCGCCGAACTCGAGAAGCTGGCTCGGATAGGCGAGAGAGTTTCCCATGCTCCCGAAGCCGATCCGGCTGCCTTCGCACAGGACCTCTGGGACAATGGAGTAGAGCGTGCCGCCGACTTGGCGAACGCAGTGAAGTCACTCGAAGACGCGCGCAGTGAGATTGGAAACGCGCTAAGTGATTCTGCATGGAACACTGACCTCTCCGATGCACGTCGCAACCTCGCAGCACATGGCAGCTCGGTTTTCAGAATCTTTAACGGCGATTGGCGCTCTGCGAACCAGTTGGTCCGGTCCTATCTCTCGGACCCGAAGGCCCCTCTCCAGCGGCGCTTGAACTGGTTGGATGCACTTGCTCGCGGGCAGGCTGCTCAGAAGCTAATCCAATCGGAAGATGCTTTCGGGCGCTCCGCGTTTGGAAGCGACTGGCGCGGTGAACGATCGTCCTCAGCGCCTCTGACGGCGATGGTCGAATGGATGCGCAGCCTCAAAGGATTGGGCGCTGAACCCCGCATCGCGATTGGTCGTCGGCCAGACCGACTACGGGTGGGAGACCTTGCAGCTAACCTTTCTTCCTTGCTTCAGGCCACACGAAGTGAGGTCGCGGATCTGTGGGATGATCTAGGAGATCGGCGCACGGTCATGTTTGGTGACGCGTCGCATGCAGATGACGCCGCGCTGTCAGCGGTGTCAGAAGCATCTGCGCGATTGGCGAAGGCCGACACAGAATACCGCGATCTCTCGATCAACGGTGACAGGTCGATAGTCGAACGTCGAGACGACCTGTCCGCGCTCGTGCGAGGGCAGGCCTCAAGGGCAGAGCTTAAGGCTCAAGAGCTTTTAGGGCGTGAGGCGTTTGGTGGACGCTGGAATGGCGAGGTCTCAGACTGGGGCGCGCTGTCTGACATCTCCACCTGGATCGAGGGCAACGGGGATATCCGTATTCTGGCAGCAGGCATATCGGATCGACCAACGCTCCCCGGTCGGTGTGATGATCTGATCAGCCTACGGGCAACGTGGTCCAATGCCTTCGGCAATCTACTCTCGGACCTTGAAGCGGATTCGGGAGCTGCTCTGACCGCAGAAAACGTCCTTACACTGCCGACATCTGATGTCTCCGACCGCCTTGCGGCGTGGCGAGATGGCGGCGAGGCGCTGACCTCTTGGGTGGCGTATCGAGCTCGCGCACATGAGGGGCGGGCGCTCGGTCTGGGCGACCTTGTCGATCGGCTTCACACAGGGGAACTTGCGCCCGTTTGCGCCCTGCCCGACTTCGAACAGGCCTTTTTCGAATCTGTATTCGAAGGACAGGTGGCGGCTGAGCCGGCACTAGCGACGTTTGATGGCGAACTTCACGGACGTAAGGTCCGAGAATTCATCGACTTGGATCACCAAAGGATCCGAGCCGCCGCAATGCAGGTTGCGCTCGATCACCATCGTCGCGTTCCTCCCAAGACTGGCGGTGCAGTGGGACCGCTTGGAATCCTCAAAGGTGAAATGGCACGCAAACGCGGCCACATGCCTATCCGTCAACTGATGCAGAAGGCGGCACAGCCAATCCAGGCGCTCAAGCCCGTCTTCATGATGAGCCCCCTCTCGGTAGCCCAGTTCCTCCCGCCCGGCGCTCTGACATTTGATCTGTTGGTCATGGACGAGGCTAGCCAGATTCAGCCGGTCGATGCGCTTGGTGCGATTGCGAGATGCAAACAGGTCGTCGTGGTGGGCGACCCTCAACAGCTGCCGCCGACCGCCTTCTTCGCCAAGATGACAGGTCAGACGGATGCGGACGACGACGATGGATCAGCTCCTGTGGCTGATATCGAGAGCATCTTGGGGCTGTTCACTGCGCGGGGGCTGCCGACAAGGATGCTGCGTTGGCATTACCGCAGCCGACATCAATCCTTGATCGCGGTTTCCAACCGTCAGTTCTACGAGAACAAGCTCGTCATCATTCCCAGCCCTTACACCGCACAATCGGGATTGGGGCTCCGCTTCCATCATATCAAGGATGGCGTTTTTGAAACCGGCACGACCCGGACCAATCCGGTGGAGGCCAAGGTCGTCGCAGCCGCCATTATCCATCATGCGAAAACGTCGCCCAATCAGTCGCTCGGCGTAGTCGCCTTTTCCTCCGCTCAGCGGAAAGCGATCATGGAGCAGTTGGAAGTGCTCCGTCGCCAACTGACGCAGGAAGATGAGGCCTTCTTCCAAGCGCACCCGTCTGAGCCATTCTTCGTCAAAAATCTGGAGAATGTGCAGGGCGACGAGCGCGACGTAATCTTTATCTCGATCGGCTACGGTCCAACGACCCCAGGTGGCAGACCGCCCATGCGTTTCGGCCCGGTGGGACAGGAAGGGGGCGAACGACGACTGAACGTGCTGATCAGTCGCGCGAAGCGTCGATGCGAGGTCTTTAGTTCAATGACGGACGAAGACATCGATCCAGACTTCGCTTCGTCGCGAAAGGGCGTCTTTGCGCTCAAACTGTTCATGCACTTCGCACGGACAGGGCGGATGTCTCTGGCAGAATCTGTCGGACGCGACACCGAAGGCGTGTTCGAAGAGCAGATAGCGACCGCCCTGCACAAACGCGGATACCAAGTTCACCGTGACGTTGGCGTTTCAGGATTGTTCATCGACATCGCAGTCGCCGATCCCGACCAACCTGATCGATATCTACTCGCGATCGAATGTGACGGGCCGTCCTACAAGAACTCCCGATCAGCGCGGGACCGCGATCGTCTTCGCCGTAGCGTCCTCGAAGGCCAAGGCTGGATCGTGCATCGGATTTGGAGCGGAGATTGGTTCAAGCGCCCGCAAGAACAACTCGATCGCGTCGTCGCAGCGATCGAAGCTGCGAAGGTTGAATTGGCGCGGGCGGGGCAAGCCAAGGACCGGCTGCCGACATACGAGATCACTTCGGTCGAACGAGAAACTGTCACCGAAATGGGCGTAGCAGCCGTTGAGGAGGCCAGCGCAGTTTCAGAGCCTTACATTGAAGCGGTCCTCCAGAAGCCGGGACACCTATCGACCGAGCTTCATCAAGCCCCGACGGGGGTTCTGACTCAGCTAGCGGAACAGGTTGTAGCGCTCGAAAGCCCCGTTCATTTCGATGAGATTGTTGCCCGCATCCGTGATGCTTGGGGCGCAGCCCGCGCGGGCGGCCGGATACGCGATGCTGTTCGGCGGGCAATCGATGTGTCCATTTCGCAAGGACGCGTGCTGGAAGATGATGGTTTCTTCAGCCATCCGGGCGCCGACATCGTTGTCAGGGATCGTAGTGGAGCGGCGTCCCCGACATTGCGCAAACCGGAGATGTTCCCGCCCGCCGAGATCGAAGCCGCGTTGGTAAGCATTGTGTCCCGGAATTTTGGAGCGACGGAAGACCAAGCGGTCCAGGCCGTTGCTCGAGCATTCGGCGTGAAGTCGACTTCCGCACAGCTCAAAGACCTCATCCTGGACGTTCTCGAGGATGGACTGGAAAAAGGGGTGTTGTTGCGTCGCGACAGTCTCATTGATGCGGGCCCCAACGCTCCCAAAATCGAGAAAGCGGCTACCCAGCTTTCGGTCGAGCTTCTGATCGCCCAAGGTGAGGGCGAGCAGTTGGAGTTCAAAGAAACTCTTCGATGGGATGTGAGACAAGCCGCGCTTCACAAGCGGCTGGAAGACCAGTGCCTTAAAGCAGTTGCGGCCTTCACGAACTACAAGGGCGGAACGCTGCTTATTGGCGTAAAGGACAATGGGGAAATTCCGGGACTGGAGCCTGATTTGGCGACGTTCGGAGGAAGCCGGGACAAGTTCGACCTCCACCTGACTAACCTGATCAAAGATCGCTTTTCTGAGAGCTTCCGCGCCGGCTGCGTTTCGGTTTCCTATCCGGTGATCGATGAGAAGGTGATCTGTCGGGTTGACGTGAAGCGGTCTCGTAAGCCCGTCTACCTCGCCGTGGCCGACAGCTCAGGCACCGCTACTGATCGGCTGATCGTTAGAGCTGGAGCGTCCTCTCCGGAAATCCCACTCAGCCAAGTGGCGGCGTATGTGAGCGAACACTTCGGCTAGCGATAGGCGGCGGATCAGCGGCCAAGATTACAAGGGAACATCATGACCAAGCTGCCTTCAGTGCTTCAACGAGGTGAGCCCTCACGGCTATTTCCGGTGCTGGCCGACACCTCGAAAGAGGGGCGAACTCTCTCGATCTTTCTGGCTTGCTTGGAGAACGTCGGCGAGTTCGGTCGAGCAATGATGGCCAGCGTGGATCAGCGTGTGGGCGTTAGGGCTAAAGTCGAGACATACACAGAGGTCGGCCTCCAGAAGACTGTCGCAGGCGCGAAACACCGGCCCGATGGGCTGATTGTCGTTCACACAGGGAAAACGACATGGACGGCGCTTGTCGAAGCCAAAGTCGGTGCCGCAGAACTCACAAATGAGCAGATCGAAGCCTACCTTAACATCGCGAAGCTCAACGGCATCGATGCAGTTATAACACTTTCAAACCAGTTCTCGTCCCTGCCGACACACCACCCTTTGACCGTGAGCGGCGCGCTGACTCGGAAAGTCCAGCTGTTTCACTGGTGACGTGCCCCTGAGAATTTCCTCCACGCGGAGCTAGAGTCCGGCCCTTGAAAGGACGGACGGAATGAAACGAGCGAGATTCACGGAAGAGCAGATCATCGGGATCCTGCGGGAGAACGAGGCCGGTGCCAAAGCGGGCGAGTTGGCGCGCAAGCACGGCGTGTCGGAGGGCACGATCTACGCCTGGAAAGCCAAGTTCGGCGGGATGAGCGTGTCGGACGCCCAGCGCCTGCGCGCCCTGGAAGATGAGAACGGAAAGCTGAAGCGCCTGCTGGCCGACGCCATGCTCGACAAGGCGGCGCTGAACGATCTGCTCTCAAAAAAGTGGTAGGGCCCGCGGCGATGCGCCAAGCCGTCGCCCATGTGAAGGCGACGTTCGGCGTCAGCGAGCGGCGGGCCTGCTCCATCATCAAGGCCGACCGCAAATCGGTGCGCTATCGCTCTTGCCGCCCGCCAGACACGGCGCTGCGGGAGCGGCTGCGCGCCCTGGCTGTCGAGCGGCGACGGTTCGGCTATCGCCGGCTGTTCGTGCTGCTGCGACGTGAAGGCGAGCCTTCGGGCAAGAACCGGATCTACCGGCTCTACCGCGAGGAAGGTCTGACGGTGCGCAAGCGCCGCTCCCGTCGTCGAGCCATCGGCACGCGGGCGCCGATCCTGATCGAGGCAAGGCCGAACGCCCGCTGGTCGCTGGACTTTGTGCACGACCAGTTCGCCACGGGCCGCCGCTTCCGCATTCTCAACGTGGTCGACGACGTCACCCGCGAGTGCCTGGCGGCGATCCCCGACACCTCGATCTCGGGACGCCGCGTCGCGCGCGAGCTGACAGCGCTGATCGCTCGACGGGGCCGTCCCGCCATGATCGTCAGCGACAACGGCACGGAATTCACGTCCACGGCCATCCTGGCCTGGGCGCAGGATCATGGCGTCGACTGGCACTACATCGCGCCCGGCAAGCCGACCCAGAACGGGTTTGTGGAATCCTTCAACGGCCGGATGCGCGACGAACTGCTCAACGAGAGCCTGTTCTTTAGTCTGGATCACGCCCGCCAGAAGGTCGCTGCCTGGGCGCTGGACTACAATACCCGCCGGCCGCACTCGTCGATCGGCTACCTCACCCCGGAGGCCTTTGCCGCCAGTCTGACCGCAACAGGCCGACCCGCTGCGCAGGATGAAAGCTGCGCGGCTCGGCCTGTTGCTCACCCCACGCTACGAGGCGTAACTAACCCAAGGACTCTGGTCGCCGCTGGATGAAAACTCAGGGGCACGTCACCATAACTGGGATTTCGAGGCTGACCCCAGCCCAACGCGACGGTTCATGTCCGGCGAAACATTGGTCCAGAAGATTCACGCGGGCGAGACGCATAAGATAAAGGGCCTCACCTTTAGGGAATGCGACTTCCAAGGGCGGTTTCATGTAACGTCCATTTTGATATTCGACAGCTGCCATTTCGTCGGTTGCGACTTTGCTTACTCGTCTTGGAACAGTGCTCACTTTAGGAACTGTACGTTTAACGCGAGCTCGTTGGCGCTGGCATCTTTCGAGAAATGTGAGTTTCGCGGCTGCAGATGGGAGCGCATTGGTGTCTCGGGCAACAAGACCGACCTGAAGCGCACCTTCGTTGAAAACCCGGGGCATCTAACAGCTGCGATGTTTAGCGGTCTGGACCCAGCGAAGGCCGGAGAAAGGGAGCACGCCTGTTATCAGTGGTATCGATTGGCCGGGACGCGGGCGCATGTTCTGCGTTCGATCATGCTTAGCCACGCCACGGTCGGAGATGAGCACATCTATTTCCGCACAGTTCAGCTACACGAGCTTCAGCGAAATTGGGCCAGGCTTTGCGAGGATTGGTATCAACTTCGGTTTTCTCGGAACGTCCGCAAGCTGATGGCGATCGCGCAGATACCGCTCCATGGCCTCAACCTAGCCCTGATATGGTTGCTGGGCTGGACCAACAGCTGGGGCGAGTCGGTGAGCCGCCCTAGTCTCCTGCTCGCCGCGGTCTTCGCCATTTTCGGCACCATCTACTCGTTCGTGCCATTCACCCCGGCAATCGGGCATCCATGGCAAAAGAGTTTCGACATCACTCTGTTGATAGGTTTTACAAATCACAATAGCGCCGGCCAGTGGCCTCTCACGCTAGTGCAAGATGTCCACGCCATCTTGGCCGTGACCCTATACACGGTGTTCTTCTCCACACTGATCTCCAAACTCTCACGAACTCGATGACAGGCCCCGTACTCCTTCTCTACGGCAGCCGGGCGCGCGGCGAGGCTCGAACGGATTCTGACGTAGATCTTCTGCTGGCGCTGGCCGGTAACGAGCTACGCGCACCCACCTCTACTCGGGGTGTCAGCGTACACCGCTATCCGCAGAGCTGGCTTGAGAAGAGCGCTAGAGCAGGAACGCTATTTTCCTATCACGTCGCCTTTGAAGGTTTGGCGCTGGAAGACCCCGACGACTTTCTAGGTCGCTTACGCGCGCTGTACGTAGCTAAGTCCACTTACGAGGACGAGCTAGCCCTTGGTGCCCTCGTCATGAGGCTTCTAATTGGTAAGGATTGGGGAGCTAACTTTGCCGCTCGTCGCCGATTCTTCTGGGCATTGCGGACGGTACTAATAGCCCACTCGACTCGCCTCGGAGCGCCCAAATTCGATTCCGGCATCCTTGAGAGACAGTCTGGAATCCCCGGCGTGGCCGCTCTGATTAACGATCGCGAGTTGGTCCCCTTCGAAGCGTGCCGACGGATCGGTCTGCAGGTTATCGGGACTTTAGGACCACCGGGCCTATGCGATCTGTCGGATCAAGCATTGCGTGATCACCTTATGGCGCAAGGCGGCATAGGCAGGGATTCGGTGCGCGTTCTAGAGGAAGACGAAGCCATCGCCGACATGGGGTTGCTGATCTATCTCTGAGCACGAGCCTAGACTTACCGCTCGTTGCTAGAAGAGCACCGCAGCGGCGAGTTCTATGGTGGAAGCGAAGCCGTCGCTCAGCTGGCCCCCAAGACGAGCTCTCGCAGGTATGGCGGAGGTGGCAATTTGGACTTGGTCTGAGTTAGCGCGCGTTAGCTAGGAAGCGCGTGAACCACGCGGTCGGGCCGATTTGGGATGTCCGTGGGTAGGACGGAATCCGGGCAGCCAGATTGCGCCTCAAAGCCTTGCCCCGCATGGGTTTGAAGGCCGTGCTTGAGTCGATTTCGTAATGAGGGGGTCAGGTGTTCGAGTCACCTAAGCGGCACCACTTTTCCCCAGTTGCCCCTGAGACGATCGTGCCTCGGCGAAAGCCGCGCTGAATTAGGGATGTTAGGCAGGATTTTATTAGGCCGCGGCCGTTATGGGGGGCGCCTTCAGGGACGCGGCCGTCCCACCTTGACGCGGGCCGCAGGAAGGCGCGTGATTTCGGCCTGTTGTTCAACGATGGACATTGAGTCGCGCGGCGATCGGCGGAGCCGCTTTCACCCCTGAGTAGCCTTAGACTCCCATTCTAAGTACGTACCATCCCTCTAATGCAGAGCTTTGGCTTGACGGCATGGAGGATTTCGGGCCTGACGGCCTCTAATATCGTTCCGAAGGTTGTTATGAGCGACGCAGTAGACCCCGTTGACATCGCGATCGGCGCCCGCATCCGCGCCCGCCGCGAAGAACTCCGCATCACCCAGGCCCAGTTGGCGGCCGGCGCAGGCGTGACCTTCCAGCAGATCCAGAAGTACGAGCGCGGCGTGAACCGCGTCTCGGCCGCCCGTCTGCTGCAGATCGCCGCCGTGCTGAAATCGACCGGAGCGGCCCTGCTGGGCGAACTGGACACCGCCGAAGGCGACGATCTGGTTCTGGCGCAGCCGGGCGTTGCGGAGCTGCTGTCGGCGTTCCGCGCCATCGGCGACGGCGACAAGCGCGACGCCCTGCTGGTCGTCGCCAAGGGCCTGCGCGGCTGAGATCAGAGCGGCGGCTGCAGCAGGCGGTTGACCGCCGCCCCCTGCCCCGCGCCGACGACGAAATCCGCCAGCCAGATCTGGACGGCCTCCAAGGCGCGGGCGTCCAGACTGTCCGAACGGCCGGAGTCGGCGATGTTCTGACGGACGATCTCCAAAAGACAGGCCGCCTCGGTCGCGCTGGACGGCGCGTGTTTCAAGAGGCGGGCCTCGGCCTCCACCATCGGCCCCAGGTCCAGTTCGGCCAGCAGATTGTCGTCGCTGGCGGCGACGCCAGCCGCTCCAAGGGTGTCGGCGATGCGGGCGGTCTCGAACCACGATCGAAAGAGCGGCATGAAGGCCGGGGCGGTCGAAGCGGTCACTGATACAGTTCCTTCTTTAAAGCGAAAGCGCGCGGCGTTCTTGACTAGGACGGGTTCGCGCATAGGGGGCCGCATTGGCCTCCCACACGCCGAAGATCGCCAGAAGCAGCAGTTCGAACCAGACCACCATCCGGGCCGAAACCATCGACCACATCAGGGGTTGGGACGCGCCGAGCGCGGCGAAATGGGTCGATAGGGCGATCAGTTGTGCCCCGGCCGCCAACATCAGCCACCACCGTTGATAGACGAGCGCCAACCCCGTCAGCAGGCCGAACATGCCCAGGGAGAGGCCCGCCACCGCCCAACGGAAGCTGCCGATCGTGAGGTGATCCAGGATCGGAGAGCCGAACTGGAGGGCCAGGAGGCCCGCCAGAACCAGTCGCTCCGGCGTCCGCCCCTTCCAGGCCAGCAGCGCCATGGCGCCGTAGGTCAGGGCTTCCAGCAGGATCGAGAGGGGCGAGCCCACCGGCGGGACCGATCAGGCCGCGACGGAAAGAACGGGGGTGACGGGATTGCCGGTCTTGTCTTCGCGCGTGCCGTCCAGGTTCCAGCCGATCTGATGGTCCTCGGCGACCTTGGCCAGACCGTCATGCGCCGAAATGACCGCGCCGCGCACCTGAGCCAGTTGGCTGAGGCCCTGAACCATGTCGGCGAGGACCGCCTGGCCCACTTCTGCGGCCAGATGCGCCTCGGCGCGGCCTTCCAGGGCCGTCTGGACCAATCTGCAGACCTCGATCATCGCCCTGTCCACGGCGTGTTCGGTCGTTCGGATTTGTCGCGCCACCCTGACGCCGACCTGAATATTTCTCATGGCTCGCCCTCCTGCTCAAAGCCGCTGCGTCAGCGCACCGCTTCGGGGGCGATCCGGTCGAACAGGGATGGAAGCACCATGCCCGCCGTCACGATCCCGATGGCGAGCAGAAGGGCGATGGCGGAACCCGCGACGATGATCCCCAGCCGCGCAACGACCCCACGGGGCGGAGCGGGCAGGAACCAACCGGCATCCCCGGCGGCTTCCGCATCGCCGGACTGTTCGGCCGACGCCGGGGCAACAAAGCCGTCTTCCGGCGCGCCAGAAATGAGTATCGAATGCCCTGAGTAGCCGTTACTCAGCCGGCGCGCGGCCAGCTTGCGGTCCGAAACCCCCAGCTTGCTGTAGGCCCTGTGGAGGTGGTTGCCGACCGTGCGGGGCGAAATCCCCAGATGCGCGGCGATTTCCTTGTCCTCCAGTCCCTGGCCCGCCAGCTGGACGCATTCCCTCTCTCTCGGCGACAGGTTTTCGGACATCACGCGCTCCCCCGTCTGTCATAACGGATTTCCGCGCCTCGACCAGACCAGGGTCTCGGATATAGCCAGGCAAGAGTCAGGACATCACTTGAACATATAAGCATATGTTTATATGTCTTCACGCCTGACACTGACAGGAGCCTCTCTTGGCCGCTCGTTCCTCCTTCCTCTTCACCTCGGAAAGCGTGTCCGAAGGACACCCGGACAAGGTCGCCGACCGCATCTCGGACACCGTCGTCGACGCCTTCCTGTCCAAGGACCCCGAGGCCCGCGTCGCCTGCGAAACCCTGGTGACGACCCAGCGGATCGTGCTGGCCGGCGAGGTCCGCGCCACCCAGCCGGGCAACACCAAGGAACAGAACGAAGCCTTCACCCAGTCGATCATCGACAGTTTGGAGCCCCTGGTTCGCGCTGCGGTCAAGGACATCGGCTATGAGCAGGACGGCTTCCACTGGGCGACGGCGGACTACGCCTGCCATCTGCACGCCCAGTCGGCCGACATCGCCGTGGGCGTCGATTCAACCAATGAGAAGGATGAGGGCGCAGGCGACCAGGGCATCATGTTCGGCTACGCCTCGAACGAGACGCCGGAGCTGATGCCGGCGACCCTGCAGTACAGCCACAACATCCTCAAGCGCCTGGCCGAGGTGCGCCACGCCGGCGGCTCGCAGCTGGAACCTGACGCCAAGAGCCAGGTCACGATCGAATACGAAAACGGCAAGCCCAAGCGCGCCGCCTCCATCGTCCTGTCGACCCAGCACGCCAAGGGTCTGAGCGCCGCCCAGGTGGCCGAGATCGTCAAACCCTATATCCTCGAGGTGCTGCCGGAAGGCTTCACTGACGATAAGACCGTCTGGCACATCAATCCGACCGGCATTTTCGAGATCGGCGGGCCGGACGGCGACGCCGGACTGACGGGACGCAAGATCATCGTCGACACCTACGGCGGCGCAGCGCCCCACGGCGGCGGCGCCTTCTCGGGCAAGGACCCGACCAAGGTGGACCGCTCGGCCGCCTACGCCTGCCGCTATCTGGCGAAGAACGTCGTGGCGGCGGGTCTGGCCGATCGCTGCACCATCCAGATCTCCTACGCCATTGGGGTCGCGGAGCCCCAGTCGATCCACGTCGATCTACACGGCACGGGCAAGGTGTCCGAGGCCGTGCTGGAAGACAAGCTGCTGGGCCTGATCGGCGGCGCCACGCCGCGCGCCATCCGCCAGCACCTGGGGCTGAACAAGCCGATCTACGCCCGCACGGCCGCCTATGGCCACTTCGGCCGCGCGCCGGACGCCGACGGCGGCTTCAGCTGGGAAAGGACCGATCTGGTCGATCAGTTGAAGGCCCTGGCCTGAGACCTCAGCCGGCCTGATCCTCCAGGGTCAGGCCGCGCACCCCCGCCAGATTGGCGCCCGTCAGATCGATCTGGCGGGTCTGGGCGCCGTGCATGACGGCGCGGCCCAGATCGGCGCTCGTCAGCACCGCCCGGCGCAGATCCGCGCCGGACAGGTCGGCGCCCCGCAGATTGGCGCCGGTCAGGTCCGCCGCCAGCAGCCGGTCGGCCCCGATCAGCAGCGGCCCCAGTTGCGCCCCGCGCAGGTCCGCCCCGCTCATCTTGGCGTTCTTCAGCCGCGCGCCGCGCAGATCGGCGCGGTAGAGTCGCGCCGAGCGCAGGTCGGCGTTCTCCAGATGGGCGCCCTGAAGCTGCACCCCCTCCATGTCCAGGCCGTAGAAGACCGCCCCCTTGGCCGACAGGGCGGTCAGGTTCAGGCCGGTGATCGACTTCAGCGGGCGCAGATCGACACCGTCGAAAACCGAAGGCTGCCCCTCCGTCCCGCCCGTCTCGCACCAGCGGGCGTGTTCGCGCAGCATTTCCGCCGCCGGCATGCGATCGACCGAGGCGCCGGCGGACCGGTCGTCGGTCAGGGTTCCTTCCATATTGGCGCCGTCGGCGCGCCACATCGTCATCTTGCAGCCCACCAGGATGGCGTCGCGCATGTCCGCCCCCGACAGGTCGGCGCCCGACAGGTCGGCCCCGGCCAGGTCCGCGCCGCGGAAATCGGCCTGTTTCAGATTGGCGCGGACCATTTTGCAGTCCTTCATCACCGCGCCCGAGAAGTCGGCCTTGATGGCGATGACGCCCGACATGCGCGAACGCTGCAGATTGGCCCCGGCTAAACAGGCGCCCATCATTTCGCTTTCCTGGCGCTGACGCGGTTCAATGACCTTGAACCCCAGTTTGGCGTCGGCGGCGGCGATGGTGCCTTCGCGCAGATCGGCCTCGAACAGGTCCGCGCCCGACAGGTCGGCCCCGCGCAGACAGGCGCCGCGCAGATCGGCCCGACGCAGGCTGGCGTCCGCCAGGACGACGTCCTGCATGTCCGCGCCGAAGAAGTTGGCGTTGTCCAGCCTGGCGCCGGTCAGGTCGCAGTTTTCCAGACAGGCGGCGGCGAAATCCGCATCGGCCAGATTGCGACCCCTGAGGCTGAGGCCCGAGATGTCCATCCAGGCGAAGACGGCGCGGGCGCCGCCCGGGCGGGCCTGGAACAGGCGGTCGTGCCGGGCGCAGATCACGTCCAGTTCCGCCTGAGTCAGGCGCTTGCGCACGATGGGTTCAGCCGCCTGCATTCGATCAGCCTAGGCCCGGCTGATTTAAGAAAGCCTTTAGCGACAGTCGCTTGTCACTCGGTCAGCAGGCCCTGGTCACGCAGGGCGTCGGCCAACTCCCCCGACGAGGTCCAAAGCCGTGTATAGCCCGCCTCCCCCAGCCGCTTCAGCTCAGTGACCAGGTCGGCCTTGGGCGAGGCGACGAAACGGCCGTCAAAGCCGGCGCCGTCCTTGCTGACCCGCACCAGGGGGCGGCCGGTTTCCAACCGGTGCAGAAACCCCTCGCACAGGGCCGCGCCCTCCTCGCACATAAGGCCCGTTTCGACCGTCAGCCCCTCGGCGCGCAGGCGTTCGGTGCCCCGGCCGGCCGCAAAGGGCGACGGGTCCAGACAGGCGATGACGACGCGCGCCACCCTGGCCTCGGTCAGGAAGTGGGCGCACGATTTGCGGCCGGAAGAACGCGCGCCGCAGGGCTCCAGGGTGACATAGACCGTCGCGCCCTCGACGTCGGGTCCGGCGGCGGGGACCGCCTGCTCCTCGGCGTGGGGACGGCCGCCGGGGGCGGTCGCGGCCTGGGCGATGACCCGCCCGTCCTTGACGATGACGCAGCCGACCGCCGGATTGGGCCAGGTCTCGCCCATACGGCCTGTCGCCAGATCTATGGCCTGGGCCATGAAGCTGCGGTCGGCGTCGCTCCAGCTCATGGCAGGGTCGGCAGGGTTTCGGCGCGATCGGCGTCCAGATAGCGCGCGGCGGTCGGCTTCAAAGCGGCGTCCAGCTCGATCTCCAGCGGATTGCCGGTAGGGATTTCGACCCCGACGATCTGATCGTCCGGCACGGCGAACAGCAGTTTGACGATGGCGCGCAGGGAGTTGCCGTGGGCGGCGATCAGCACGTCCTCGCCCGCCTTCAGCCGCGGCGCGATCTCGGCGTCCCAATAGGGCTCCACCCGGTCCAGGGTGGTCTTCAGACTTTCGGTGTCCGGGATGGCCTTGCCGGCGTAGCGGGGGTCGGCGTTGAAATCGAACTCGCCGCCCGGCGCCAGAGGCGGCGGCGGGACGTCATAGCTGCGTCGCCAGATCTTGACCTGATCCTCGCCGTGCTTCTCGGCCGTCTCGGCCTTGTTCAGCCCGGTCAGGCCGCCGTAGTGACGCTCGTTCAGCCGCCAGTCCTCGATCACCGGCACGTCGGTCAGGCCGGCCGATTGCAGGGCCAGGGCGCCGGTGCGCTTGGCGCGTTTCAGCACCGAGGTGAACATGACGGCGGGTTTGAACCCGGCCTGGGCGATCAGCTCGCCGCCCCGACGGGCCTGGGCCTCGCCTTCCGCCGTCAGATCGACGTCCACCCAGCCCGTAAAGCGGTTCTCGAGGTTCCACTGGCTCTGGCCATGGCGGAGCAGGATCAGGCGCGGCATTCGACGGTCCTTTGCAAACAGTCTGTCCGGGTAAGCCGCCGTCATGAGCCGGTCAAGGTTTTGACGCAGGTGCGAAACCGACCGCCTTGTCCGCCGATCGTCGGATGGATAGGGTTCGCCTATGTCCGATCGTCTGTTCTTCCCCTTGGCCGGCGCCGTCATCGTGATCCTGACGGCCCTGGCCTTGGTCTGGCCTTAAGCCGCCGTCAGAACAGGATCTTGCGCAGATTGATGCGGAAGACCCGACCCTGGGGGTCCAGATAGTCGCGCTGATAGTTGACCGGGGTCGAGCCGTCGCTGCTGGTCACCGAGACGCGGTCGTCGAACAGGTTCTGAACCCCCAGCCCGATCCGCGCGCCCTTCAGGAAGGGGAAACGCTCCACCAGTCCAGTGCGCTGGGACAGGTCGGCGAAGGCGAACAGATTGACCGTCGTGCGGTCCGAAAAGTCCAGATCGACGGTGTTCGGACCGTCGCCGTTCACCGTCGTGCCCGAGCGCCAGTTGGCGTTGAGGAAGGCGCCGTAGCCGTTCTTGAACACTCCGGTCTGAAGCTGGACCTCATGGCGCGACTGGCCGCCCGAGCCGGAGACGGAGTCGCCGTCCAACAGGTCCAGGGGCGCCAGGCCGTCGCGGATCACCACCTCGTCCTGCACCCGCCAGGTGTGGGTCAGCGACAGGTTGAACATCCCCTGGCCCGGCTGCATGCCCGGCCCGCGCGAGCCGCGCAGGCGGCCGCCGCCCGGACCGCCGGGCCCGCCGGGTCCGCCGCCCATCCGGATCGCGCCTCCGCCTGGGCCGCCCCCAGGCCCCCGCTGGCCTGCAAGCGCGGGATTGGCCTTGCCGAAGGGCCGCGAGAAGTTGAAGCCCCACTGGACGTCCTGCTGATCCCGCTTGGCGAAGTTCAGCGGCCGGGCGTCGATCGAGACCAGATCGCCGTCGGCGTTCCGGACGAACCGCTCCGGCAGGGCTGCCTCCAGGTCCGGGGTGATGGCGGGGAAGCCGGCGATCTCATTGTCGATCTCGGTGCGGGTATAGGCCAGGTTCAGCCGCAGATCGGTCGATGACAGGGGCTGCCAGTTCACGCCCAGCTTCAGGATGCGCCGATCCTCGGCCTTCAGATTGGGATCGCCGCCGCTGATCTGGGTGATTTCGACGGTCTGGTTGGTCGCATAGTCGAAGACAGGGGTGTTGGGCGTGGCGATCGTGGGATCGTTCAGCTGCTGCACCGTGGGAGCCTTGCCCTCGTCCGAATAGTTGGCCGACAGGGACAGCCGCTCGACCGGCGACCAGTTCAGGCCGCCGCCGATGCTGGAGACCCCGCCGAAGTCCGACAGCTCCTGATAGGCCAGGTTCATATTGGCCGACAGATCGCCGATGCCCGCCAGGACGCCGCGATCCACGCTGGCGATCGGCAGGTCGAAGTTCGCCTGGACGCTGCCCAGGTCGCGCGACTGGGAGCGGTCTGTCGCCAGGCCGGAGCGGACGCTTTCGGAGTCCAGCGCCTGATGCTCTCCGCCGAACTTGAAGGTGGTGGTGATCCCGCCGGCAGGCAGCTCCCAGGCCGTGCCGTTCAGCACCACCTCCCCCTCCAGCGATTGGGAGATCGACTGGGCGGTGTCGCGGCGCACCGGCCCGACCGCGCCGGTGAGATCGCCATAGGGGTTCACCGTCGTGTCGCCGGCGGCGATCCGGGCCAGGAGGTCGTCGTCCTCGACCCCTCGGCCGGTGACGGTGTCGGTCCGGGTGCGGCTGTATTCACCGGTCGCGGTCCAGCGCCAGTCGCCCAGATAGCCGTCGAACACGGCGCCCAGTTCGGCGCTGCGCGTATTGGTCTGGCGGGTCAGGGCCTGGGGCAGGTCCAGATAGCGATAAAGGGTCGTCGCATCGCCCCCCGGCGACCAGGGATTGCCGTCCGGCAGGGTCAGGCTGACGCCCGGCAGGCCCAGATAGCTGCGGCTGGCGCTGTCCGTCAGACTGCCGCTCAGGGTCATGCCGACCTTGTCGTTCAGATCGTGCTTGTAGGTTCCCGCCACCGAGGCCTCGGCCGAACGCGGCAGCAGGGTGCGATAGGCGTTCAGATCCCTGTCGGCGACGGAGTCTTGCCGCGTCGTCCCCGACCGGTCGATGTCGCGCTCGTCCTCATACAGGGGGTTGCTGGTCGAACCGTTGATGTCCATCGACCAGCGGTCGGCGCCGGCGATCTTCAGCAGATTGTTTTCGCTGGCCGTGGTGGTGCGGCCGCCCTGCTCGGGCCGACTGACGTTGACCGAGGCGGTCAGGGAGCGGAAATCGGCCTTCAGCACGATGTTCACGACCCGCTGATTGGCGCTGTAGCCATAGGAGAGCGCCGTCTCCTCAGGCAGGACCTCGAACCGCTCTATGGCCTCGGGCGGAATGCCGCGGATTTCGCGAAAGCCCGAGATGCGCCGGCCATTGACCAGAAAGACGGGCGAGCCGCCCCGCGCGCTGCGGGTCTGGGCCTCCAGCAGGGTGACCAGTTCGCCGATGTTGGTGGCGCCGAAGGCCTGAATCTGGGTCGCGTCATAGGAGACGATCGGCTCCTGCCCGCCCAGGGCCACGCCGCGCTTGGTCGCCGTCACCTCGACATCGGGCAGGACCACCGCAGGGGCCTCCGGCTGGGTCTGCTGAACGTCAGCGGCGGCGGGCGTCAGGGCAAGCAGAAGAAGCGCGGCGGAGGTCATGAAACATCGGTCCGTGACGAGGAGGTCGGCACTCTTGGGACGCGAAAATCATGGCCGGAAAGCGGCGAATATCATGACGCTTTTGAAAGCGTGTCAAAGACTCAACACCCTTGATTTTCCTGCGACGGACAAGGGTCTCAGCCGCGTTGAAGGGTGTTTGGGCGACGTCGCCGCCGCCCGCTGGAGTTAGAACTCTTCCCAACCGTCGGATGCAGCGTCGGTAGAAATCACGCCGCCGTTGGCGACCTTGAGCGTCTTCTGCGGGGCCGTGCGGGGCCTAGCCGTCGCGACGGGCGCTGAGGCGGGTTTGGCCCCCGGCGTCTTGCCCGCCGCCGACACCTGGAAGAAGGCGACCTGGGCCGACAGTTCGGCGGTCTCCTGGCGCAGGGCGGCGCTGGCGGCCGTGGCCTGTTCGACCATGGCGGCGTTTTGCTGAGTGACCTGATCCATCTGATTCACGGCCACATTGATTTCTTGCAGGCCCGTCGCCTGCTCCTTGGCCGAGGCGGCGATCTCGACCACCAGGGCGCTGATGTCGTTGACCTGGGCGGCGATGGCCTGGAGGGCCGAGCCGGCCTCGCTGACCAGGCGCACGCCGTTCTCGACCTCGGCGCCGGAGCTGTTGATCAGGGTCTTGATCTCCTTGGCGGCCTCGGCCGAACGCTGAGCCAGGGCCCGGACTTCCGAGGCGACGACCGCAAAGCCGCGACCGCTCTCGCCCGCCCGCGCCGCCTCGACCCCGGCGTTCAGAGCCAGAAGATTGGTCTGGAAGGCGATCTCGTCGATGACGCCGACGATCTGGCTGATCTGACGCGAGCCGTCTTCGATCTTCTGCATGGCTTCGACAGCGTTCATCACGACGGCGCCTGAGGCTTCCGCGCTCTGGCGGGCGCCGCTCGTGACGACGGCGGCCTGGCTGGCGCCGTCGGCCGTCTTGCGGACCGTGACGGTGATCTCGTCCAGGGCGGCGGCGGTCTCCTCCAGGCTGGCGGCCTGTTGTTCGGTGCGACGCGACAGGTCGTCAGAGGCCTGGCTGATTTCACCTGCGCCGCTGTCGATGCCGTGGACCGAGCCCAGAACGCCGGTGACCGTCTCTTCCAGACGGGCGATCGAGCGGTTGAAGTCCGTTTTCAGAACCTCGCTGCGCGGCGGGAAGGGCGCATTGATGCGGTAAACGAGGTCGCCTTCGGCAAGGGCGTGCAACCCCTTGCCCAGGTTTTCGATGACGACGGCGTTTTCAGCCGCCTCCTGGGCGGCGGCGGCCTCGCGGCGGCGGCGCTCGGCCTCGGAGTCATTGCGCAGGGTGTCGGCTTCCTGTTCCAGCGTCTTGGCGCGCAGGCCGTTATCGCGAAACACCTGCATGGCCTGGGCCATGGCGCCGACCTCGTCCTTGCGGTCCGTGTCGGGAATGGCGACGTCCAGCTTGCCTTGGGCCATGATCGACATGGCGCCCGTCATGCGCCGCACCGGCGCGACCATCAGGATTGACAACTGGACGCCCAGGAAGACGGCGGCGACGATCAGGATCAGGCCGCCGACGGCCAGGGCGATGAAGGAGGCGGTGATGGCGGACGACTGCTGGGCGTCGCGCAGATTCATCCGCTCGATCTCCATGTCACGCAGATCGCTGATGGCTTTGGTGATGTGGGTCACCCGGACGCGATCGCCGGAATCCACCAGGACCCGCCGCGCCGCATCGATGCGCGCGGGATCAAGCGCAGCCTCGGTCAGGGGCGTGCCGAACTCGGTCCGCCAGGCGGCGGCGTCGGCGCGAGCCTTCTGCACCAGGGCGGCTTCTTCGGGCGTCAGATCGGCGGCGGCCAGGGCGGCGCTCGACTCTTCGAACTGCTCCCACCCCTTTCGATAAACCCCCAGATAGTCTTCGTTGCCCGTCAGCAGCACGCCCCGCATCTGCGAGTTGAGGCGGATGACGCCCTTTTCCGCGACATGGGTATGTTCGATGATCGCCTTGCTTTCGGCGTTCAGCCGCGCAGCAGTCCGCATCTCCGACAGCTGAAAGAAGACCGCACCGATCATGGCGGCGGCGACCGTCAGCAGAAGGGCGAAGGCGATCGCCAGTTTCCGCTGCATCGGAATATTCTTCAGGTTCATCGGACTGTCCCGGAGAGCTGGTGGGGCGGGGAAAGCCCGGAGCGGCGGGCCGCTCCGGGCTATGTTGTCTAGCTGAGCAAACCTTAAAAAGCCGTCTGGACGCGGACCGTGGCGGTATTGCCGCTGTCGTCGCCCAGGAAGGTTCCGGTGCGGTTGTCGACCGACCAGGCGCTCCAGTGGGCCGAGACGCGCGTATTGTTGGTCGGGTACCAGTTGACGCCCAACAGCCAGCTGTCGCCCTCGCCGCCCGTGGCGATGTCGCTGTAGTCGGCCTGATCGTACCGCCCCACGATTTCGACGGCGCCGTAGCCGTCGGCGCCGAGCGGATTCAGCACCTTGGGACGCGCCCAGGTGCCCGTCTTGGCCGACAGCGGCGGCTTTTCACCGGTCAGGAAGAAGCCGGCCGAGACGCTGTAGGCGTCCTGATCATAGTCGCGCGCCGCCGTTTCCAGCACCCGCCGACCGCCCTCGGCCATCAGCCAGCCCGAACCCTGGACCCCGCCCAGTTCGAGACCCAGACCCTTGCTGCCCTTGGGATCGGCGTAGACGCCGCCTTGGAGCCGCAGATTGTCGTTGCCGCGGGACGAGACGACCAGGCTGCGCGACGCCACCGAGGCGTTCGGCGTCAGGTCTTCGACGAAGCCCCAGCCGCCGAGGTGCAGATGGCCGGCGTCCGTCTTGAACGGCGCCCAGTGGGTGCGGGCCATGACAGTGACCGAGTCATTGGTCGCGCCGCTGCTGATCGCATCGCCCGTCACGGACAGGGAGGCGTGCCAGACGCTGCCGGTCAGCTTGGACGAGACGCCGACCCCGTAGGCGCCCCGTTCCGGGCCGATGGTGGAGACCATCAGGCTGCGCTCCAGGAAGGGAACCATGTCCTCGGGCGTGCCGCCTTCGACGCCGCGGTCGTTCAGGCGCTGGCCCATGGAAATTTCGAGATCCCGGCCGCCCCATTTGGTGCTGTAGGCCATGAAGGCGTTGGCGACGCTGACGGCGTTGTCGGCGATGTCGCCTTCGATCCAGTAGCTGAAGCCGCCGGCGATCTTGCCCTGGGCGCCCAGACGCAGCCCGCGCAGTTCGGTGGTGGTCAGGTTGCGGCTGTCGTAGTCCGAGCCGAAGGTGTTGGACAGGTCGGCGGTGACGCGGATGCGCGGCTTGAAGGTGAAGGCGCCGTCGGGGCTGCGCATCTCGGGCAGGCCGCTGGACCAGTCGGTGGTGGAGACCGGCGCCGGGGCGGCGGCGGTCTGGATCACAGGACGTGCGGCGGCCGGGGCGGGGGCGCCGACGGCCGCAGGAGCCGCAGGAGCCTGCTGGGCGGCGGCCTGAGCTTCCAACTGTTCGAGACGGGCCGAGAGCGCCTGGACCTGGGCGCGCAGGGCGGAGATTTCGTCCGTCGAAGGCGACTGGGCGAAGGCGGAGGTGGCGAGCGCGGCGAGGCCGACGCCCGCCGCGAGGGTGCGGAGGCGTTTCATGAGAACCCCTGTAAACTTAGTGTGTTAAGGAACGGCTGAACCGCGATACGCAGAACTGCGTAAACCGTGGCGGTTTTTTCAGCGGGTGCTGGGCGCCGTCGTTGCGGGGGCGGAAAAGCCGGCAGCGACGGCGCCCAAGGCCGTCAGTCGGCGGTGACCAGATCCTTGTCGCCGGGGCCTGCGGCGGGATCGGGTTGGGCGGCGATCGGCTGGGCCGGGCCGTTCAAGGCCGCCGCCAGCGCATTCCGGTCCAGTTCGCCCTCCCACCGAGCGACGACGATGGTGGCCACCGCATTGCCGATGAAGTTGGTCAGGGCGCGGCATTCGCTCATGAAGCGGTCGATGCCCAGGATCAGGGCCATGCCCGCCACCGGGACGGTCGGAACCACCGACAGGGTCGCCGCCAGGGTGATGAAGCCGGCGCCGGTGATGCCGGCTGCGCCCTTGGACGACAGCATGGCCACCGCCAGCAGCAGGATCTGCTGTTCCAGCGACAGTTGGATGTTCAGGGCCTGGGCGATGAACAGGGCCGCCATCGTCATATAGATGTTGGTGCCGTCCAGATTGAACGAATAGCCGGTCGGCACGACCAGTCCGACCACCGACTTGGAGGCGCCGGCCCGCTCCATCTTGTTCAGCAGCGACGGCAGGGCGGCTTCCGACGAGGAGGTGCCCAGGACCAGCAGCAGTTCTTCCTTCAGATAGCGGATCAGCTTCAGAATGTTGAAACCGTTCGCCCAGGCGACCAGGCCCAGGACGCCGACCACGAAGATGACGGCGGTGATGTAGAAGGTGGCGACCAGCGCGGCCAGATTGGCGATCGAACCGATGCCGTACTTGCCGATGGTGAAGGCGAAGGCCCCGAAGGCGCCGATCGGCGCGGCCTTCATCAGGATGGCCACCAGTTTGAAGAAGGCGTGGCTGACCGATTCCAGGAAGTTCAGAACCGGCTTGCCGACATCGCCCACCATGGCCAGGGCCAGGCCGAACAGGACCGAGACGAACAGGACCTGCAGGATGTTGCCCTCGGAAAAGGCGCTGGCGAAGGTGTCGGGGATGATCCCCATCAGGAAGCCGGTGACGGTCGTCTCATGCGCCTGTTCGGAATATTTGGCGACGGCCCCGGCGTCCAAGCTGGCGGGATCGATGTTCAGGCCGTGGCCCGGCTGGACGACGTTGGCGATGGTCAGGCCGACGATCAGGGCCAGGGTCGAGAAGGTCAGGAAGTAGGCGAAGGCCTTGGCCGCCACGCGCCCCACCCGGCCGATGTCGCTCATGCCCGCAATGCCGGTGACGATCGTCAGGAAGATGACCGGGGCGATGATCATCTTCACCAGTTTGATGAAGGCGTCGCCCAGCGGCTTGAGGCTCTCCCCGAAGCTGGGCCAGAAATGGCCGATAAGGGCCCCCGCGACGATGGCGGTCAGAACCTGAAAATAGAGATGCCGATAGAAGGGCCGAGGCGCGGTCGGCTGGGCGGCGGAAGGGAGCGCGATCACGGATGTCTCCTGTGGTGGCGGGACGGGCCCGCGGTTTCCTCGACGGCCCTCGCTGCTGTCGTCGAGGCGCCGAGACGACTGTCCCGCACGCTGGAACCAGGTCCAAACGCGATCGACGTTTGATATAGAGATCTGTAAAAACACGTTATTTTCGGAAAGCGCCTCTCGCAGGGCCATTTGCCGTGCGGCGTGTCGCACGCCGGACTCGCGCTATTGTGCGAAATATCGCACAATAGCGAATGAGCCTCTCTGCGGTCCGAGAATTTATCGAAAGATCGTCGAGTTTCATTTGGCGGCCATGGACCCTGCTCAGCCTGGGCTGGCTGACGGCGGGCCTTGTCTTCGCGGGCCTGGCGGGGGAGGCGGCGCGGCGCGACGCGACCCAGGAGTTGGCGCGCCAGGCGACGACAGGCGCCGCCCTCCATGCGGCCGTTCTACGCAGCGAGCTGGAGAAACAGCGCGCCATCCCCGTCGTCCTGGCCGAAGACCCGGATGTGGCGGCGTTGCTCGCCCGGCCCGCCGACCAGGCGGCCAAGGCGGTCGATCGCAAGCTGGAGCGACTGGCGGGTCAGACCCGCGCCGCCGTCATCTATGTTTTGGACGCGCAGGGGCTGACGCTGGCGTCCAGCAACTGGCGCGCCCCCACGAGTTTCGTCGGCGTCCGTTATGATTTTCGGCCCTATTTCATCAACGCCATGCGCGACGGTCAGGGCGAGTTCTACGCCCTGGGCACACGCAGCGGCCGCCCCGGCCTTTATCTGTCGCGCCGGCTGGACGCCGCCGACGGCCGCCCCCTGGGCGTGGTGGTGCTGAAGGTGGAGTTCGACGCCCTGGAGGCGCAATGGCGGAGCTCGGGCGAGCCGGCCTGGGTCGCCGACCCTGGCGGCGTGGTCCTGGTCGCCAGCGTGCCGGAATGGCGCTTTCGCGCCACCGGTCCGATGGACGAAGCACGGCGAAGGCTCAGCCTGACCGATCTGACCCTGCGTCCCGGCGCCCTGGCCCCCCTGCCCTTCCAGACGCCCTCCGGCGATCGGCCCCGGCTGGTGCGCGCCGCCGTCGGCGAGGCGCGGCCCCAGACCTGGATGCATGCCCAGACGGACACGGCCACGCCGGGGTGGACCCTGCATCTTCTGACGCCCGAGCGTGGCGCCGTCGGAACCGCCGTGGCGACCGCGCGCGGCCTGGCGGTTCTTACCGTCAGCCTGCTGGCCCTCATCGTGGGGGTGCTGCTGCGCCGTCGCCGGCTGGCTGTCCTTCGCGCCCGCGCCGAAGAGGAGGGCCGGCTGGAGCTGGAACGTCGCATCCGCGAACGGACCCACGAACTGCACGAAGCCAATCAGGCGCTCAACCGCCAGATCGAAGAGCGTCGCCGGGCCGAGGCCGCACGGGAGCTGTTGCGGGATGAACTGGTGCAGGCCAGCAAGCTGGCGGCCCTGGGCCAGATCGTGGCCGGGGTGGCCCACGAGATCAACCAGCCCGTAGCCGCCATATGGACCTACGCCGACACGGCCGTGACCCTGCTGGAACGGCGCGAGACCGACAAGGTCCTGGACGCCCTGCGGCGGATCGGCGACCTGACCCGCCGGATCGGCGCCATCACTCAGGACCTGCGCCTGTTCTCGCGCAAGGCCGCCCCGACCATCGATGAAATCCGGCTTGAAGACGCCATCCAGGGCGGACTGCAGCTGACCCGCGGCCGATTGGAGGAAGGCGGGATTCGGCTGGAGCGGATCGGATCGGGCGAGATCAAGGTCCACGCTGACCAGTTCCGGCTGGAACAGGTGATCGTCAATCTGATCAAGAACGCCGCCGAGGCCATGGAAGGGCAGGCGGACGCCCGGTTGGTCCTGACGGTCGAGCGCCGGGGCGAACGGGTGCGCCTGATCATCGCCGACAACGGCCCCGGGCTGGCGCCCGAAGTGGCCCGACAGCTGTTCACCCCCTTTGTCACCACCCGCTCCAACGGACTGGGGCTGGGCCTCGTCATCTGCCGTGACATCATCGCCAGCTTCGGCGGCGAGCTGGACCTGGCGCCCAGCGACAGGGGCGCGACCTTCGTCGCCGCCCTGAGGCCCGCCTGATGCAGAGCGCCGCCTCCCGCGCCGTCATGCTGATTGAAGACGACGGCGATTTCCGCCAGGCCCTGGTCGAGCGCATGACGCTGGAGGGCTATGAGGTGCGCGCCTTCGCCGCCGCCGAGCCGGCCCTGAAGGCCGTCGCCGCCGATTTCGACGGGGCGGTCGTGACCGATCTGCGCATGCCGGGCCTGGACGGCCGCCAGTTGCTGGCGCGGATTCAGGCCCTGGACCCTGCGCTTCCCGTGATAATGATCACCGGCCACGGCGACATCGCCGATGCGGTCGCCGCTATGCAGAGCGGGGCCTATGACTTCGTCGCCAAGCCCTTTCCGTTCGAACGCCTGCGCGACAGCCTGAACCGGGCGCTGGAGAAGCGCAGCCTGGTGCTGGACAATCGGCGGCTGACCGCCCTGGCGGCCGCCGATGGGGGCCATGAGCTGCCCCTCGCCGGCGCCTCTCCCGCCATCACGGCGCTGCGCGCCACCATCGCCCAGATCGCCGATGCGAAGATGGACGTGCTGATCGAGGGCGAGACCGGCGTCGGCAAGGAGGCCGTGGCGCGCGCCCTGCACAATGGCGGACGCCGCCGCGTCGGCCCCTTCGTCGCCGTCAACTGCGGCGCCCTGCCCGACGGGCTGATCGAGAGCGAGCTGTTCGGCCATGAGCTGGGCGCCTTCGCCGGCGCCATGCGGCGGCGCGTGGGCCATGTGGAGCGGGCCCACAACGGCTCGCTGTTCCTCGACGAGGTCGAGAGCATGCCGCTGGCGGTCCAGGTCAAGATGCTGCGGGTGCTGGAAGAACGCGAGATTCACCCGATCGGCGCCAATGAGCCCCGAGTGCTGGACCTGCGCATCCTGGCCTCGGCCAAGATCGACCTGGGCGAGGCGGCGCGGCGCGGCGTCTTCCGCGAGGACCTCTTCTATCGGCTGAACGTGGTGCGGCTGCGCGTGCCGCCGCTGCGCGAACGGCGCGAGGACATTCCGCTTCTGTTCGCCCATTTCCTGCGCCGAGCGGCCGACCGCCAGGGGCTGGATGCGCCGGAGGTCGACGACGGGGTGCGCCGTCGTCTGCTGGAGGAGGCCTGGCCCGGCAATATCCGCGAACTGGCCCATTTCGCCGAAAGGGTGGTTCTGGGCCTGGAGGACGGTCGCGCCGAGGCGACGTCGGATCTCAGCCTGCCCGACCGTCTGCACCGGTTCGAGGGCGAACTGCTGCGCGACGCCCTGGAGACCCACCGGGGCGACATCGTCGCCGTGCTGGAAGAGATGCGGATTCCGCGCAAGACCCTCTATGACAAGCTGCAGCGGCACGGCCTGAAGCCCGCCGACTTTCGCCGCTGACCGTCAGGCGGCGGCCGGCGCATGCGACCGTTCGGCCGAACCCATGACCGCCGAGAGACCGTCGATAAGGCCGGCGAAGGTGATCGGCTTGGACAGATGGCCGTCGGCTCCCGCCGCCCGCCCCGCCTCCACATGTTCCGGCATGGCGTTGGCCGTCAGCATGATGATGGGGGTGCGTTTTCGGTTGTCCTGGCGTTCCAGGGCGCGGATGGCGGCGGTGGCGGTCAGGCCGTCCATCACCGGCATCTGCATGTCCATCAACACCAGGTCGAAGGGCTCGCGCCGGACGGCCTCCAGCGCCTGACGCCCGTCCTCGACCACGACCAGTTCGGCCGGCGTCTCGGCCAGCATGATCTCGATGACCTTGCGGTTCGCCGGATGGTCGTCAGCCAGCAGAACGCGCGCGGGGAAGGGGAAGTCGTCGCTCCTCGCCGTCTCCGCAGGCGCTGACGCCGACGCCTTGACGCGCGCCAGGGGCAGTTCGAACCAGAACTCGGCCCCCTCGCCCGGACGGCTGCGGCACTCCAGCCCCCCGCCCATCAACTCGACCAGATCGCGCGAGATGGACAGACCCAGGCCGGTGCCGCCAAACCGGCGGGTGATCGAGCCGTCCGCCTGCTGAAACCGGCCGAAGATACGGGCTTTCTGCTCCTCGTCGAAACCGCAACCGGTGTCCTTGACGGTGAAGCGCATCCGCTCGGCGTCGACCGCAGACGCCGTCACCGTGACCGAACCCGTCTCCGTGAACTTCAAGGCGTTTGAGATCAGGTTCGAAAGGACCTGACGCAGACGCACCAGATCGCCCTCGACCGGCCCTTCGGCCGCCGGTCCGACCTCAAGGCGCAGGGCGACGCCCTTCTGGTCTGCGGAGGGTCGATAAAGGGCGGCAACGCCGCGCACCGCCTCGCCCAGGTCGAAGACCGAACGCTCCAAGGCGATCTGTCCGGCCTCGATCTTGGCCGAGTCGAGGATGTCGGACAGCAGCCGCTCCAGCGTCACGCCCGAGCTTCGGATCACCTCGACCATCTCGCGCTCGCGCGGCGCCAGCCGGGCGCGGGTCAGGGCGTCGGCCATCGCCACCACGCCGTTCAAGGGGGTTCGGATCTCATGGCTCATATTGGCCAGGAACTCGGACTTGGCGCGACTGGCCTCTTCGGCGCGACGACGCGCGACCTTCAGATCCTTGGCCTGGCTGGCCATCCACAGCACGGCGGCGAGGGCGGAGAGGACGAAGATGACGGAGATGGCCAGCAACACGCCCTGCAAATGGGTGTTTGATCGCGCCGTCTCCAGCTGGGCGCGGCGCTCGGTCAGCTGTTGCTGCATGTCGCCCGTGACCTGACGAATGCCGTCGCTGAAACGACGGGCGTCGGCGACCCGATCTTCCTGCATGTGGCGGCGAAGCTTGACGAAGGCTTCCGAGGCCCGCCCTTCGGCGAACAGGATTTCAGCCTCCACATGGTCGATCTCGGACGCGGCCTCTCGCTGTGATTCTTCAGCTGCGCGACGACGGATTTGGACAAGGTCACGGCGCGCCGCCTCGATCTGGCCGGTCTGGGCCCGCGCGACGGCCCGCGACGGCAAGAGTTGCGAGGCGAGGAAGGACGCCTGCCCGAGATTTTCACCCAACGGCGCCAGACACTGAAGCACCCCGCCAGGATCATTCGCCGCTTCGAACGTCTGAGCGCACAGGGCCGCGTCGTAGACCGCCAAGTTGGGCAGACCGGACCGAACCGTCAGACGGTGGTGAATCTCGTAAAGGCTTTTCGCCCGATCAATGTCGCCCAACTGCGCCGACAGATAGGCCAGATTGTAGATGGCGTCGAAATCCGGACGAGGATAGTCGGGATTGGCGAGGTCGATCTCAAAATGGCCGAAGGCGGCGGTGGCCCCGTCGATGTCGTTCAACTGCATCAGGCCGATTCCGGTCATTTCCCACAGGCTGGCCCGCGCCGCCCGGGCATAGGGCGCCTCGTCTGGGATCAGGGCGTCGGCGTCCGCCAGCGCCTTCAACCCCTGGCCGATCTCATCCTGATCCATCAGCGCCACGGCCCACAGCCGGATCGCATGGGTCCGGGCGAACCAGTCCGGCTCCATGGCGGCGTGTTCGCGCATCTCTGCGGCGGCGGCGCGGTCGCCCCCGTCATAGCGAAGCGCCAGCCGGTTCAGATCGGCGATGCGGACATAGCGCTCGTCCCTCTGGTGGCGCGCGGCCGCAGCCAGGCGGTCGTTCCACAGCTGCGCCGTCTTGAACTCGCCCTGGTTCATGAAGGTCCAGACGACATGGTAGAGCCGTTGCAGGCCTTCACGATCATTGCGGCTCAGGGCGTCCTGACCGAAACGCTCCAGATCCTGAAAGCTGGCGGCGGCGGCGCGCCGTTCGACCGCCTGGGCCAATTCCAGCGGCGACCGCCCTCTCGTCTGGCTGGCGCCGGCGTCACCGGCCCCTAAAAGACTGGCGAGGACGAGCAGGAGGACGGCGATAGGCGTTGATCTGGGCATGCGGTTTCCGATTTGATCGGAAAATGGCCTGCATTTGGTTGAACAAGCTTTAGCGCCCCAGTGGGCGTTTATCCTTAAGCCCGTAAAATCAGACTCTGCGTTGACCGCCTACGGCCTTTCGGCTATAGGCCCGCCCTCTTGAGATTTCCGCGCCGTGGACGTGTGCTCCGCGGCGTTTTCCGTTCGAAGGTTTGACATGGCCAACAACCCCGGCGCCCGCAAGGCGATCCGCAAGATCGAAGCGCGGACCGAAGTGAACAAGGCGCGCCGTTCGCGCGTCCGCACCTATCTGCGCAAGTTCCAGGAAGCCCTGGCCGGCGGCGACGCTGCGGTGGCCAAGGCCGCCTTCATCGAGGCCCAGTCCGAACTGATGCGCGCCGTCTCCAAGGGCGTCGTTCACAAGAACACCGGGTCGCGCAAGGTGTCGCGTCTGGCCGCCCAGCTGAAGAAGCTTTCGGCCGCCTGACCCGTTAAGGGTTTTCCAGCATACGGAAGGGCTGTCGTCGTTCCGTTATGCCATTTGTTCGCGTTTTCAACGGCGAAGGAGCAGATGCTCCTTCGCCGTTTTGCGTTCCCCGGTTAACTCTCTTTACGCACGAATACGGAGTCCGGCGTGTCGGTCGGACGAATTTCCCAAGCAGGATTAGCGTTTGACGGAGTCAAACAATTTAACTGCGAATCAACCAACGAATCAGCGTTGACCCGACCGGCGCGCCGCGTAAGTTTTGGGCTCTAACGCACTTCCATCCCAACACGGATGAAGACGGCGCGGGACGATAGTTTCGCGTTGGCGGGAGATGTCTGTCCAGGAGTTCGGCCCCGCCCGAAAAGCATCGCTTTTCGGGGCTGGAGAAGTCGTCCCTGAACCATCGCCCTGAAGTGCAGACGATCGGATTGGCTTTTTGGATTGGGTGGCGGAGCG